>CAVTWI010000005.1:0-17401 GCA_963738345.1 Bryobacterales bacterium | reverse complement strand
CGCCAGTAGCACCGGGTCGATCAGCGCCAGGCGCAGCAGGTAGAACAGCGCGTGGCCCTCTTGCGACGTCTGGGGAGAGCGCCCGATCCATAGCCCAGAATCTCCACCCCGATATGCTCGGCCAGAAACCACCGCCCGTGCGCCGCCAGTTCATACAGAAACCATGGCGCCGCCAGGGCCAGCGCCAGCCCTCCGGCCAGGCATACGCGCCAGAACCGTGGTTTGTATTTGGGCGGCGCCGCCAGCCAGTAGAGGCCCAGCACGCCTAACGGCAGGATTCCCGCGATGCTCTTCGTCAGAATTGCCGCCGCCACTGCTCCCGAGTAGCCCCACAGTGCGGCGCGCGATTCCAGCCACGGGTCGGCAAACAGGCAGTACATGGCCGAGATGTAGAGGGCCGCCAGAATCCCGTCCGTCATGCACGAGCCGCCCAGCACGTGCCACAGGTGATTGGTGGCCAGAAGCAAGGCCGCGCACACCCCCGCCTGCCACGATTTCGTCTCGGCCGAAAAGAGGAACACCAGCCCCGCCGCCAGCGCGCAAAAGAGCGACACCGGTAGCCGCAGCGCCAGCCTCGAGACGCCGAGTAACTTAACCGAAACAGCCGATACCCAGATCAATAGCGGAGGCTTGTAGAGCGCCAGGCGCCCCATGAACCTGGGCGTGAGCCAGTCGCCGCTTCGCGCCATGGCGATGGCGCTGTTGGCATACAGAGCTTCGTCCTGTGTGGTGATGCGGCTGATGGGATCGACATAATCTCCGGCCAGGCCGGTACGGGCCGCTCGAATCAGAAGACAGGCCAGCGCCAGCAAAGCCACGGCGTAGAGGGCCCGCTGCATGCAATCAAGACGATAGCATGCTCCTATTGATGGGTGATGTGGACGATCTCGGAACTATACGGCGTGGGAACTTGCACCCGGACCCCGGCGCTCATCAACTGCGATCCGGGCAGCGAGTAGACCTGTGGGCTGACTTCGAAGGTCACCGTATAACGCGAACTGGCATTCAACCCTTGCGGATGGAATACATACTCGGGAGCTCCGCCGGCCGCGCGTGTGATCACGGCGAGGCTGGTGTCTTGCGGGGCGTTGTAGCTCTGGATCACGTCGATGCCGCTCGCAGTGGGCGCCAGGATGTGAAATACCTTGCCGCCCGCGATGTTGCCGCGCAGTGCCTTGTAAGAAGCAATCTCCAGGCTCAAATACCCGAAGTCGTCCGCGCTCAGGTTGGGCAATTGATTCATGATCACCCAGTTCCCGCCGAACATGTAACTGTGAGTGGCATACTGCGACACCCCATCACCCGGCGTCATATATCGTTCGGCGAAGCGAGGGGAGAAAGGATACGTGGCGCCGTACGCTGCCTGCCGCGCCGGTAGCGCGCCCGAGGCGTCGTTGGTGATCGAGGTGACGTAGTGTTTGACCATGTTGAAGGTCATCATGTTGCCGCCATCCTCGCAGTTTTCCCAATAGACGTTGGGCCGGGCCTTCTGAATGGCGGAGACAACGGCATTGATTCCCTGCACGGAGTTGGCGTAGTTGCTGTCGTTCGGGTCGTGGGTGTGCGTGGTCTTGGTGCACTGTTTGACCATGTTTTCCCCGTCTTGCAGAATCCAGTCCACGTTGTAGTCGTCGATCAGGTGCAGCCCCTGTTGAATCACCCATTGCTGCGCCGGTTGATGCGAGAGGCACAGCGAAACCGCGCTGTGATAGCCGTCGCTCTCCGTGGAGGTCCAATCCGGATTTGCCTGAAGGACGGGACTCGCCGGGTCGGCTTCGGCCAGCGCAAAGTGCAGCCCGAATTTCATTCCGAGCGAGTGCACGTACGACGATACCGCCGCCAAACCGTGCGGGAACTTCACGGGATCCTCGTACCAATCGCCGATAGAGCGCGCCCAGCCCAAGTCCACGATGAACAGTTCCACGCCCAGCGCGGCCGCCTTGTCGGCATTCTGTTTCAAAGTGGTTTCATTGATCTGGTCGGTATAGGCCCAGGAATCCCACGCTACGTAGGGGAAGGCGCCATCCGTGGGCGCCGGAGCCGCCAACACCGCTTCCATGAACTGCTGCGTGCGGTAGCCGGCTTCATCGAAGTCCCCGTGAAACAAGCCTACGAAACCGTACGGCGTCTGAAAATCGTTCAGCGGTTGCACCGGATGGTTCAAATTGAGAATCTGCGCCTGCAGTTGCAGGTTGCCTTGCGAACCGAATTGCTGCACCGTGGTCTTGGTGCGGCCGTCGAATTCCCACCCGGCGAATAAACCGCGGCTGTTGCTGTCGTGTACCGCCAGCCAGCCGCAATGCTGGCCGTGAGCGCCGGAGAAGACCTCCACCGCCGTGCCGGCGGTATCCAATACGGTCTGCGATTGTTCGAAATTCTCGGGCACCGTGGTCAGCGACCATTGATTCACCCGCAGCGTCGTGTACCGCTGCCCGAAATCGGCGAAAGCGAAGGGCAGCATGTCCGCCAAAGTTACATACTGAGGAACCGGCGTCAGATTGCGATAGCGCATGCTGTAGCGCACCACCGGTTGACCGTCGTAGACATCGATGTTGACCGTGATCTGCGCCGCGCCGTTATTGTCGTTCAAAACGATCACTTGCCGCACGCCAGTGGCGCTGATGCTCTGCACGTACTGATCGGCCAGCGTATATTGCCGGTGCACGTCAAACAGGTCGTTGCCCGCCTGCAAGTGAATCAGCGACGAGGGCTGGCTTGCAGAGGCCGTCCACAGGTCGCCATTCGTCAGGCTGGAAAGCGACTGTGTTACGAAATGTCCGTCGGTTGTAAGTTGGAAGTTTGCTTGAACCAAGCCGTTCGTTAGCGTCCAAACTTGCTGATTCGCGTCGAAAGTCGACTGGGCCCCAAAACCGCAAACCGCAAGCGACGTCCACAAGAGTAGAATCGCTAGTTTCATGGCGCTTTTAAGTCCTACATGTAATAACGCGGAAGAACGGCAATTGTTGTGACAAATATTTAGCTAAATGTGGCTAGGTTGTGGTTTTTTAATGATGTAGAAAGCAATACACACCGGGGAATTCCCGACTACGCATTGGCCTTTACGATGTCCCGATGCGTGATTTTGGCGTTGAAGCCGGCTTCCTGAAGGTTCTTTCCAATTTCGTCGGCCATCATCACGGAGCGATGTTGTCCACCCGTGCATCCGAAAGATATCGTGAGATAGCTTTTCCCTTCGCGAATGTAGTGTGGGAGTAAGTAACTGAGAAGGTCGGTTATTTTTCTGATAAACTCGCGCGTTTGTGGAAAAGAGCGCACATATTCCGCAACGCCGCGGTTCTTACCTGTCAGATGTTTAAACCGTGGAATATAGTTCGGGTTAGGCAAGAACCTGACATCGAATACCAAGTCGCTCTCCGGAGGAAGTCCGTTGCGAAAGCCGAAACTGGTGACGGCAATCACCACGCTGCCTTTGTCTCGCTGCCCGCGAAACCGCTCACCGATAAATTCCCGCAGGTCGTGAACCGTGAACTTACTGGTATCGATGGTGAGATCGGCGATGGCGCGAATGGGCGCCAGTTGGGCCCGCTCAGAGTGAATGCTCTTCAGCACCGAACGGGCCGTTCCCAACGGATGCGGACGCCGGGTCTCGCTGAAACGGCGCAGAATCGCCTGATCTTCCGCTTCCAGAAAAATAAGCTTCGCGCCGGCCGATTTACGGATGCTGTCGAATATCTCCGGGAATCGCTTCAGCCCCTTCCCTTCGCGCACATCCACAACCAGGGCTGCACCTTGTATTCCGGAATTGTCACGCGCGAGTTCCGCAAACTTGGGGATCAATTCCAACGGCAGATTATCCACCGCGTAGAAGCCCAAGTCCTCCAGTGCTCGCAGCACCGATCCCTTGCCCGAACCGCTTAAGCCGGTGATGATGACAAGTTGCGGTTTCCTTACCGCTGTTTTCCGTGGGGCAGCCGCTTTCGGCTGCCGGCGCTTAGCAACCACCCTTACGACTCCACCAGATCGAAATCGCCGTCGCGCCGACGCACCAGCACGTGAACGCCATCACTATCGGCGTCGCGATAGACCATATAGTCCCGCGTTTTGTCTGTTTCCATTTCCATCACCGCTTCATCCAGCGTCATGGGTTTGCGCTTCTCATGATGATTGACGTGATGGATGCGGCCGGGGGTTCCGGTATCGACCGGTTGTCCTTTGCCGGCCACCGGTTCGGGGACACTCTCGGCCAAGGCTTGCTTGGGAGCGCGCTTATTATCGCGCCACTTTGTCCGCGCCTTCACAACCTGCTTCTCTAACTTCTGTACGGCGCTATGGATGGAGGTAAAGAGGTCGGTGTCCGATCCCAATCCCGCCAGGGGATGGTTGTAATAATTCAGCGTCACCTCGGCGTGATGCAGGTGGCGTTCCAGCGAAAGCACCACGTGTACCTCACGCTCCTCTTTGCCGTCCAGCAATTTGCCGATCTTTGCGAACTCCGCTTCCAGCTTTGTCCGCTCCGCCGGCGCGAGTTCCACCTGCCTGCCCGTATATGTGATTTTCATGGCTGGCTGAAAACACTCCCACTCTCTTTATAACTCTTTTACTGACAGCCGTCGCTAATTGCGCACGCGGCGTTGATGGGTGGACGGAATTTTCATGTCTTCGCGGTACTTGGCAACCGTACGCCGCGTAACATCGATTCCCTGCTGCTGTAGCAAGGTGGTGATTTGTTCGTCGGTCAGAGGCTTGGAACGATCCTCTTCCTCGATCATCTTCTTCACCATGCGCTTCAACAGCAACAACGGAGTGCCGCTCCCCGACGGCCCTTGCACCGCTTCCGAGAAGAAGTAGCGTAATTCGAACACGCCCTGCGGCGTATGCACGTATTTGCTGGCTACGGCCCGGCTCACGGTGGAAGGATGCACGCCCACTTCCTCCGCCACTTCCTTGATCATCATCGGCTTCAGCGAATCGATTCCCTGCGCCAGGAATTCCGTCTGCCGGCGCACGATCGACTGGCAGACTTTCATGATCGTCTGCTTGCGCTGCTCGATGTTCTTCATCAACTGAATGGCCGAGGTATACCGTTCGCGAACGTAGTCGCGGACTTCCTTGGTGGCCCCCTGGTCGCGATCCAGCATCTTGCGATACTGCGCGTTCAGGCGAAGCTGCGGAACATCCTCATCGTTCATCTGGATGATGTAATCGTCGCCGTCTTTAATGAAAAAGACGTCCGGCTCCACCACCCTGGCTCCCGCTCCCGAATAGCGCAGCCCCGGCCGCGGATTCAAATGCTGGATCATGTTGACCGCAACTTCCACATGTTCCAGCGGACGGCCCAGCAGGCTGGGCCATCTCTTTATACTGCCGGGTCTCCAGCAGCCGGAGGTGGTTGGAGATGATCTGCCACGCCACCCCGCCTTTGCCATTCACGCTTTCGATCTGCAGCAGCAGGCATTCGCGCAGATTGCGCGCGCCCACGCCGGCCGGATCCAGCGATTGCACAATGCGCAGCGCCTCTTCCACCTGCTGCATGGTGTGCTCGCCGGCGTCGGCGATCTCTTCCAGAGAGGCCGAAATGTAGCCGTCGTCATCCAGATTGCCGATGATCGATTCGGCCGCATTCCGTAGCTCGTCCGAAATCAGGCTGACGCTCAACTGCGACCGCAGATGGTCGCCCAGCGTCACCGGCGCGGACAGGAACGTCTCAAATGACGGCTTTTCCACCGATTCCGAAGCGGGCGACTTGTACCCTGGATCCAGATAATCGTCGAAAAACGAGCCGAAATCGATCTCGTCGAAGGGATCCGTGACAGCGGGCGTATCCAGTAAAGGATCGTTCTGCAGTGTGGCGTCCGGTTCCACAACGGCAGCCGCGCTCTCCTCGGCGTCCGGAAAAAGATTGCCGTTAATGGCGACGTCGCCTCCGTCTAAAGAGTTGGCGTCGTTTAAAACGGCGGCTTCCAGGAGTTGCTTATCCGCCGGATCGAGTACCGGCTCCGCCTCCAGCAGCGGCAGCAGCTCTTCCGGGGTCACCTCTTCCGCAGGGTCTTCACCGGCTTCTTCCAGAACCGGATTCTTGACGATCTCCTGAGTGATCATCTCCTTCAGTTCCAGCCGGTTAAGCTGAAGCACCGTGACCATCTGGACCAGGCCCGGGGTGAGGATCTGCTTCTGTGCGACCTTAAGTTGTAATCTGGGCGACAGTAAGCTCATCTGCCTCCTATGATATCACCGGAATAATACATTCTCGTTGCCAAACCGAAAATTCCCTAGCAACTCGAGTACCGTTCTAAACATACAGACGCCGAACGCGGGCACTTATGCAACAAAGGATGTTATACGAAATGGTTCCGGCCACCTTGGCAATCTGTTGGGCATCCAGGCTGGCGGTCCCCTCGGTGCCAAGCAGGGTCACCTCGTCGCCGGGGCAAAGGGTCGAGGTATGGCTCAAATCCACGGTCGTCAGATCCATGGAAACGGTGCCCAGAATGGGGGTGAGTTTTCCATCCGCGATCACGCGTCCACGATTCGACAGCCGGTGGAACATACCGTCGGCGTATCCCGCTCCCACAATGCCGATCCGCATCGGCTGGGGAGCCCGGAAACTGCCTCCGTATCCCACCAAGGCACCCTCCGGGATATCCTTCACCGCCAGCAGCTTGGCCTTCCAGGTGAGTGCCGGCCGCACATCGAGTAACTGTTTGGGAGCATCCCCACGCGCCGGCGATACGTAGCCATATAAAGCGTGCCCGGCGCGGACCATGGTGTGCCATCCGGCCATTCGTCCATAGCCGATGGCGTTGGTGCTGGAGGTATGCAGGTGTGCCGCCTGGACCCCGGCGTTCCGCAGTTCCCCGGCGATGGTGTGAAAGCTGGTCAGCTGCTCGTCGGTCTGCGAGCTGGAATAATCCGCGGCGGAGGCGAAGTGGGTCATCAGTCCCTCCATCTCCGCCTGCTGCGAATCGCGCAGGGTAGCCAGAATTTCGGACGAGCCGGCGCGCGTGCCCAGGCGCCCCATGCCGGAATCGATCTTCAGGTGGTAGCGGATCGGCTTACCGCAGGCAATCGCCAGACGGTCGATCTGCCGCACCTGGTCTAGCGAGTGAATCGAAGGCGTGAGATCGTACTCCACCAGCGCCTGGCCTTCATACGGTAGAAAGCCTCCCATGATCAGGATTCGCGGCCCGCGCACACCCCCCGCGCGCAACGCTACGCCTTCTTCCACCGAACTGACTGCCAGCCATTTTACGCCCTCGGCTATCAGGACTCGCGCCACTTCCAGGGCGCCATGCCCGTACGCATCCGCCTTGACTACACCGGCAACGTCCACGCCCGGTCCCACCACGGAGCATACATTGCGATAGTTCCGCGCGATCTGTTCACGCGAGATGAGAACGTACGAGCGAAAAGGAGGAGACACAGTCCATTCTAACGTTCGCCGCTGCTTCCATCGGGACGGAACCGCCCGATTTGCACCTGCTCCCCACGCGGCGCCCACACGTCGGGATCGGTGGGACCGAAGAACGCCAGTACCGGCGTTCCCGCGGCGGCGGCCAGGTGCGTGACGCCGGAATCGTTACCTATATAGAGACGCGCCTTCGCCAGCCAGCATGCCAACTCGTACAGATCCTCGATCTCTACGGCGCCTGGCAGGGGCGGATCCTGTGCCCCGCGGCACCAGTGGACCGGCGCGTCCGGCGACAACTGCCGGGCCAGCGAGTGGAAGTTCTCCAGCGGCCAGTTCTTGCGCGCGCTCCCGGAAAACGGTTGGATGACGATAAAATCCTCGCGCGCGTCCGGGCAGGCAATCCGCGGAATGCCGGAACTGGGGCATGCGGCGAGCTGTCTCGCCTGCGACAGGTAGTAGTCCACCGCATGCATCTTCCCATCCGGCAGGGCGGGGAAGAAAGTGAAAGGCAGATGGCTGACGGCAGCGCGAAACTCCGGCCGGTTGGCGCCATACCAACTGACGATGGAATCGAACGAGCGCAGTGATTCCCACAAACTCGCAGGCGCGTCGGTCACCGCCACCAGATCCAGTCCCGTGGAGCCGATGGAGCGGGTACGGTCGGCAAACTGGATCAGCGGCAGGTGCGCCGAGGGCGTCCACACCTCCAGATACGCGGTGCGCAGGCATTCCAGAGCAGGCAGCGAGACGATAAAATCCCCTAGAGCTCCGGGACGAATGACGAGCCTTCGCACGTGCTTCAGTATGCCAGAAACATACCCGGATTCTGACGTTTTATGCACAGGCAATTCACTGTTCCGTAACCATATTCTATTGAAATCAAAAGCAGATCAATGTTGTTGAAAACCTGCGATGCAACGCACAAAAACGTTGACCGAAAACCGCTTCGGGAGCATAGTGAAGAAGGTTCCAAGAGGTTTGAGGAACAGCAAGCCTCCGGAAACGTAGCGGACCAGGAACGATGATCCGTAGCCAACCCTAGAAATAGAACCGGCTGCGGGGAGCGATAGGAGATCGGGCGGAGTTCGGAAGGCGGGCCGAACGGCGGCAGATCCAGTGGAACGCTTTGATCCGAGAGGGATGTAACAGTCCTGAAGGGGAGTGGAAACTGGAAGACACAGCCGGTGAAGCCAGTCGGAAGAACTGTAACGGGCCAGAAGCATTGAAGCGGCCTGAACCGGGGCGAACCGGAACAGGCGGTGGAGCAGAAGGGCCGAACGGACAGGGAACGTCGACAGGCGATGACGCGAAGTAGCAGGCCGGGAACTTTGACCCCGGAATGGAGGCTCCGTAAGGGGTAGCCGTTGCGGGGGAGCGAAAATCCTGCTACGAGCGTCCGGTCCCGAATCGGGAGTTACAAGCTGCGGCGCGCCTGGAAGCGTTGATCCGGTGACTGGCAAAACCAGTGGCCGGGGAGCAGACAAGCGAAGCGTCCGGCGCTTCCTGATCGCAGTGCTCAATACCGTGCATGCCGGTGGTGAGCAAGGCTGGGAATTAGATCACTTGGAACCATTTTCTTTTGGCGTAGCCAAATTCCACGTGATCAGTTCTCCCTGACGGCGTCCTGCTGACACGGTCGATCGCTAGAAACTCCACGTCGCTCTTCCCCGCTTGCAGTTTCAGGCCGAGTTGCTCCTGGACCGCCTGGAAAACGTCAGGGTCCGTCTCCGGGTTACTCCCCCACCACACGTAGCAACGGAATTTTCCAGCGACTTCGGTTCGGTCAATGACAGGGGCTCCGAGGCCTCTGGAGAGCTGCGCGGCGAGTTCCCCCATAGTCCAGTCCCCGCCCATCGTAGAGTGAGGGCTTGGCGGAAGTTTGGGGCTGTGCGGCTGTGGTTCCTCCACCGGCGCCATCTTTAGCGCACCGCCGGCCCGAACCAGCAAGTACACCTTCGCGTCCTTGGTCTCGCGGTGGCACTGAAGTCCGAACCGCTCGTCCAGGAGGGCCTGGGTCATCAGTTTCATGAGTCTTGTGTCCGTCTTCTTCGATACCGCTTGTCCCTTTGCTTGAATTTCAAACGTGGCCGATTCCAGCCACGAAGGACCGGAGATCGTCGGGTAAGAGCGGTCGTAGGCGAAACTGATCAGCCGCATCAGGTTCACATTACGCCCCAGCAGCTTTCCCTGCTCAGGAACCGAAATCAAAAGTGATATTCCGCCAGGCGGCGCACTTGGCTTCACCGATGCCACTTCAAACTGCGGTCCCGCGGCCGGTTGGGCGTAAACAGGCAAACATAGCAACGCCGCAGCTACGATTCGTATACCGTTTCCTGGTTTCATGTGGGGTAATCCGACTTAGGCCCGCGACCAACCGTCTGGGCTTCCATCACGCAGGCGAACGCCAGCGGCAGGGGTCTGCCATGAGAGTAGACACCAATCCGGCCCGGAAGTTTCCGGTGGGCTTTATTGCGGCCGGCGCCCCGGGCGGCATCTTCACACTGGATGCCCACTACTGCCACTTCAGGAGTCGGGCTTACGTTCCGGATATCGGCGGACGGTTCGTCGGATGTAGTGGCGCAGAGGGCACGGGTGCGGGCGCTTCCCCGTCAGCGGATCCGCGTCTCGGCAACTCCGGCGAATCTGGTGGGGCCGGACGGTCGACCGGCGGCGGGTAACAGGTGTGCCGTGACCTTCGCCATGGAAAATCCACGCTCTCTGTCTCCAGGAACCGAAACCGGGCAGGGTACAAAATGGCCTCTCGGCACCGTAAGGCCCGCCGTTACTGCGGCCGACGTTTGTGCCAGTCGGTGCGCGTCTGGAAATCTTTGCCGATGGCGAGCAGCGTATTTTCCGAAAATGGGGAGCCCACCACTTGCAGGGCCACCGGCAAATTGCCCGCCATCCCGCACGGCAGCACCAGCGCCGGTAGTCCCGCGAGATTCCCCGCCTGGATGATGCCTTGAAATCCGGGCGCCGTGCCATCGGGCGGCTGCCCGGCGCCGGGCGTGGGACGGTCGAGCGGCTGCTCGACGCGCGTGGCCGGACCCGGACGCCCGGGCGTCACCAGCGCGTCCACTTCCGCGAACACTTGAGCGAACGCCTGCTGGATCAGGCGGCGCAGTCGCATGGCCTTCAGGTAATCCTTCGCCGGCAGGTCGAGACTGGCTTTCAGGCCGGCGATTTGCGCCGGGTCTGCCAGTTGATCCACCTTCCCGCTGGCGATGAGCGTTTCGAAAATGGCTGCCTGTTCCCCTGCCAGGATGGTCGAGAGCGCCGGACCGTAGGGAAACTGCGGCAGTTTCATTTCCACCAGCGTCGCCCCGTTCTGCTTGAACGCATCCAGCGCGGCTTGAAACGCGGGCCGCGCGGCGGGGTCGGCGCGATCCGTGAAATCGATCGCGGCGTAGCCGATCTTCAGGTCTTTGAGCGGGCGAGCGTATTGCGGAGTGTAATAGAAGCTGCGACCCGCCGATCCGGGATCCGCGCTGTCCTTACCGGCGATGACTTGCAGAATGAACCCGCAATCCTCGGCGCTGCGCGCGAACGGACCCAGCTTGTCGAGCGTCCAGGAGAGAGCCATGGCGCCGTGGCGGCTCACCAGTCCATACGTGGGGCGGAGCGCGGTCACGCCGCAATACGACGCGGGCGTAACAATGGAACCTGAAGTCTCCGAGCCGATGGCGAAAGGCACCAGACCCGCCGCCACAGCCGCCGCCGATCCGCTGGAGGAGCCGCCGGACCAATACGCGCGGTCCCAGGGATTCAGTCCGGGTCCGAAGAGCGATGCCGCGGCCGTGCGGTACCCGCCGCCACCCGCCAGTTCCACCATGGAGAGTTTGCCGGCGAGCACGGCGCCCGTGGCCGCGAGCTTTTCGATGACAGTGGCGTTGTAGTCGAACACTTGGCCGGCGTAGGGCTTCGCACCCCAGGTGGTGGGGTGTCCGGCATAGGCCAGCAGGTCTTTCACGCCGTACGGAATGCCTTGCAGCGGTCCGCGCAGTCGGCCGCGCTTGAGGTCCTGATCTACGGCCTTGGCTTGCTTGAGGGCTTGCTGCAGGAGCGGCAGCGCGAGAGCGTTATATCGCGGACCCTGTTGCTCCAGACGAGTGGCAAAACCGCGTGCCAGTTCCTCGGCGGAGATTTCCCTGGCTATCAGCTTGCGGTTTAAGTCCGCGATGGTAGCGAAGAAGATGTCGTTGCCCAGTTCCGCCATGGCTGCCTCAGGCTTTGAACTGGAATGCCGGCTCGGTATCCATGGGGATTTGCTGGCGGCCGAGTGCGTCCGTATTCGCCTTGAGTCTGGCTTGCGCCGCCTTCAATTCGTCCAAGGGTCCGGACGGACTCGCGGTCTGGGCGGCGGCGGCGGCAGCAGGCGCCAGGATGGCAGCGAGTTCTCGACGCGTGAGCTTCATACGCTCCAGCTTACAACTATCCTTTGTGTTCGAGCGCTTCGGAGGCCGCTTTGAGCATGGCGGCGCGGGGCGCGGTTTCGCCCGTCCAGATTTCAAACTGCCGCACGGCCTGCTCGATGAACATGTCCAGACCCGGCACGACCGTCTTGCCCTGCTCCCGCGCGCGCTGCACCAACTGTGTCTCGATAGGGTTGTAGACCATGTCGAAGACTACTTCGGCGGGAATGTTGCCATTGAAGAAACATTCGTTCACGTGGGGAAACATGCCCAGCGGAGTCGCGTGGACTACGGCATCGAAATGGCGCTGGTCCACTTGATCGCGACTCAGCGCTTCGGCACCGCAGACTTTGGCCAGGGCTCGCACGCGGTCGGCATTGCGGCCCACCAGCGAAACCTTACTGCCGGCGTCGAACAGAGCGCAGGCCGCGCCCCGGGCCGCGCCTCCATTGCCCACAATCAGCACCGAAGCTTTGGGAAGTTTCAAGATACGCGACAAAGGACCGGTAACTCCGGCCGCATCCGTATTGGTGCCGCGCCACTTTCCCGCCTTGCGCCACACAGTGTTCACCGCGCCGATCCGCTTGGCCAGCGGATCCACTACATCCAGGTAACGAATGATCTTTTGCTTGTGCGGAATGGTGACGCTGAAGCCGGAAAGCGGGAGTTTGGCCGCGAGAGAGAAGAAATCCCTCAGATAAGCCGGCGCCACCAGAAACGGCAGGTACACCGCGTCCACGCGCCGCGACTGGAAGGCGCGATTATGTACCGCGGGCGAGATGGAGTGGCGGATGGGGTCGGCGATCACGCCATAAATTTTGGCTCCCTTGGCCAGTTTCTCCACGTGATACATGTGGCGCAGGGAGCGCGCGCTTACCTGGCCGGCGGCGGTACCGGCGGCGAACATCGGCGCGGCATAAGTGTACACTCCGCCGAACACGGGAGAAAGCACGCGCGTGGGAAAACCGAGTTCTCCCATGGCCAGCACGATCATCTTATGTTTGGGAAGAGCTTTGGCCGCCGAGAGTACGCGCACATTGTCCGAAGGCTTGCGGGCGGTAGTTACGATCTTATACGCATCCGCCTGCACCTTCATAATGCGATTCACCACCGTATCCATGGGCGGCGTGGCTTCGAAGTTGTGATACGAAACAATCACCTGCGTGCGTCCGCGAAAATGATGCAGACGATCCTGCGCCACTTCGGCGGTTTCTATTTCCACATCGACGGCATGAGCGCCGGCGTCGATGGCCTGGTCCAGAATCGAGAGTTGCTCTTCGATACTGCCGTTGAACTTGCCATGGTTCTGGTGCCGCCGGCACGTCGCCAGGATGATACAGTCCGGAAACTGCTCCAGAAAACCGCGAATTGCCGCGGCGCCCGTGCAAGGTTGGTCCAGGAAATCCAAGCGGAATTCCAGGAATACTTCGCCTGCCTCGGCTTCTCGCCGGGCATGATCGAGCAATGTAGGTAAATCTGGTAGGCCCAACGCGATGCAGATGCGAGGGAGTGACCTTGTCTGCGCCATTTATTCTTTTAGGACACCTCAGAATAACACAGGGTTCCTTAGTTACTTTTGATATCGGATAGGTTTGCGGCGGCGGTGAATTCCTGATCCTTATATTGCAGTTGGTAAAGCTTATAGTAAATGCCGCGTTGCGCCAGAAGTTGCTGGTGCGTTCCGGATTCGCGCAGCTTTGCTTTGTGCATCACCAGGATTCGATCCGCCCGCTGAATGGTCGAGAGACGGTGGGCAATGATAATCGAGGTGCGGCCTTCCACCATCCGGCTGAGCGCGTCGCGCACGCGCAGTTCGGTTTCGGTATCGACGCTCGAGGTGGCTTCATCCAGGATCAGATAACGCGGATCGTGGGCTAGCGCGCGGGCGAAACCGATGAGCTGCTTCTGCCCGGTGGAAAGTCCGCTGCCGCGCTCCCGAATGGGATGGGAGAAACCCTCGGGCAGAGTGCGGATGAAATCCAGCAGGTTGACCTGCTCGGCGGCTGCTTCCACCTGCTCCTGAAGTATGTTCTCGGTGCCCAGGCGGATATTCTCCGCCAGAGTGCCGGTGAACAGGTACGGGTCCTGCAGCACGACGCCGAACTGGCGGCGCAAGGCCAGCGGATCCAAATCGCGAATGTCCGTGCCGCCCACGCGGATGGCGCCGCGCTGAATATCGTAGAAGCGCAGCAGCAAGCTGATCAGCGTGGTCTTGCCCGCGCCCGTGTGGCCCACGATGGCCACGGTTTCGCCGGGCGCGATGGTGAAAGAGACGTCCCGCAGGACCCAGTTTTCGTCCGTTGTAAGCGAACCAGACGTGATCGAACTCGATGGGTGCGATGGCCGCGGCGGTGGGGGCAGGTTCCGCCGGAGAAACAATCCGGGCTTCGGTATCCAGCAGGTTAAAGATGCGCTCGCTGGAGGCCATGGCGCCTTGCAGGATGTTGTACTTCTCGCTCAGATCCTGAATCGGCCGGAAGAAGCGCAATCCATATTGCAGGAAGGCCGCCACCACACCCAGTGTCAATCTGCCCGATTGCACGCGGAACCCGCCATACGTCAGGATGCCGGCCAGCGCCAGCATAGAGATGAATTCGATCACTGGATAAAACCAGCCGTAGGCGGTGATGGCGTCCTTGTATGCCTCCATATGCTGGCGATTGACCACTTCGAAATCGCGCGTGGCGCGCTGTTCGCGATTGAAAAGCTGTAGCACCACGATGCCGGTAATGTGTTCCTGAATGTAGGAATTGATGCGCGCGATGGCGATGCGGATCCGGCGATAACTTTGCGTCACACTGCGGCGAAAAATTACCGTTACCAGGATTACCAGCGGCATGGCGGCCAGCATGATGGAGGCGAGCAGCGGGCTGAGGCGGAACATGATCGCCACAATGAATCCCAGCACCAGCACGTCGCCCAGGATGGTGACCAGCCCCGAAGCGAACAGGTCGTTGAGCACATCCACGTCGGTGGTTACCCGAGTGACCAGGCGGCCTACCGGATTGCGGTCGTAGAAAGCCAGATCGAGCCTTTGCAGATGTTCCATGAGCTGCTTGCGCAGATCGAACATGGCGAGTTGACCGGTGTATTGCATCAGGTACGTTTGGGCGAATTCGGTCACGAATACCCCGGCCAGAACCGCCAGGTATAACAATCCAATCCGGGAAAGACCCGCCCAGGCGGCGGCCGGAAGCAGGGGGTCCAGAAAACTCGCGGAGCCATTGGGACGCAAGTATTTATCAATGGCGATCTTGGTGAGCAGTGGACCCATCACCTGAAAGACCGACTGCATCAGAAGAAAGAGCAGCGACAAGGCGACCAGTGTCCGGTAGGGCCGCATGTAGCCCAAAAGGCGGCGCATCAGGCGGGAGTCGTATGCTTTACCAAGAACCTCTTCTTCCACTGTTATCAGTGTAGTATGCCGGGCAGCGACGAAATTATCCCTGCGGTGTACTGGTACTCACCGAGGCGTTCGTCTGCCCGGGGTTATTCTAAAAGTCGCCAGGGATTTAGGAGCCCGATCCCTTAAACTGGCGTCCACTCGGGGGTGGTGGCGCATTTACGTTCTGAAAACATTGGGGCCGGAATAGCCAGGATCGGCTTTGGCGACGGAAATAACGGCCGATCGTAACCAGCCCAAACCAGTGTCTTAAGTTACCAAAAAACGCTTCGTAAGTTAACGCACTGGAACTTTCTCTTTGGTACTTACGTTCCGGTGTGCGATCAACTACGCTATTGAGTCAGCTATGTCTCAGGCGATTCAGGTTTTATTCATCGGAGACGCCGGCGCCGAAGCGATCGGTGCAGAGCTGGAGCGGGGCGGCTATCAACCCTCCTTCGACCGCGTCACCAGCAAAGTGCGACTCGACGAGGCTCTCGGTGGCAATTGGGATATTGCCATCAGTGACTTCGCAGTCGGGGACTTCGGCGCGTTAGAAGCCCTGCGCACCATTCAGGACAAGGGGTTGGATCTCCCCTTGATCGTGGTTTCAGGCAAAATTAAGGACTCCGAGGTGCTTTCCGCCCTCAAGGCGGGCGCTGCCGACCATATGACGCGCAGCAACCTGATGCGTCTGAACGCGGCGGTCGAGCGGGAAATGCGCGCCGCCAAAGCGCGACGCGATCGCTCACGCCTGGAAGAGCAGTTCCGGCAGGCCCAGAAAATGGAAGCCGTGGGACGGCTGGCAGGCGGCGTCGCCCATGATTTCAATAACTTGCTAACGGTAATCACTGGGTACAGCGACTTACTCCTGACCAGCAGGGACTTACTGGATCCTCAACGGACGGCCCTGGAAGAAATCCGCCGCTCGGCGGAACGCGGGGGCGCCCTCACCCATCAACTGCTGGCGTTCAGCCGGCGGCAGCCCATGGCCTCGCGTAGCGTGCATTTGAACGATCTGGTGATCCAGATCGAACGCATGTTGCGCAGGCTGATCGGCGAAGACATTGAGTTGGTCACCATTCCGGCGGCGGCGCAGGATACCGTCACGGCGGATCCCGGCAGGCTGGAACAGGTCATCATGAACCTGGTGGTAAATGCGCGCGACGCCATGCCGAATGGCGGCAAGCTGACCATTGAAACCGGAACCATCCAACTGAGCGAGAGCTTTTCCGCCAAACACCTCGGGGTGCCCGCGGGTCCCCATGTGACTGTGTCCATTACCGACACCGGCACGGGCATGGACGAGGAAACCCAAAGTCACCTCTTCGAACCCTTCTTCACCACCAAAGGTCCGGGGCGCGGCACTGGCCTGGGTTTGGCCACGGCATACGGAATCATCCGGCAAAGCGGCGGCGCCATCGGCATGTTCAGCCAGTTGGGCACCGGCACCACGGCGCGCATCTACCTGCCCCTGGTGGAAGACAAACCGCAGTTGCTGCCGGAAAAGGCCTTGCCGTACGCCCAACTGGATGGCGCTGAAACCATCCTTCTCGTGGAAGACGAAGCCCGCGTCCGCAAGTTGATCGTGGATATTCTGACGGCGCGCGGCTACCAGGTGATGGAGGCCACGCGCGGCGAAGAGGCCATCCGCCTGTGCAAAGAGCACAAGGGGACCATCGATCTGGCGGTGGTGGACGTGGTGATGCCGGAGATGAGCGGGCCGCACGTAGTGAAGCAGATCGGTATGCTGCGTCCCGATACGCGCGTGTTGTACATCTCGGGATATACCGACGAGGCCATCGTGCACCACGGCATTCCGCAATCCGGAGCCGCTTTTCTGCAGAAGCCCTTCATGCCGAATGCGCTGGTGCGCAAGGTGCGGGAAGTGCTGGATACCCGCAGCAATACGGCGCGCTAGTTCCGGCTCTAGTCGCCGGTCCAGATCACGGGCAGTGTCTCAGGTCACAGGGCCTGGCGCCAGCTCTCGTACAAGGTTTCGCGCTCGGCGGCGCTGAGCGGCGTAGGGTCGGGACTGGGCTGGTCTTCCAGGCAATGACTGTGCAGGTAGCAGTCCAGCGTTTGTTTCAGGGCCTTGCGTCCGCGATGGAGGCGTGTTTTGACCACGTCCAGACTGAGGTCGAGAACGTTCGCGGTCTCTTCGGTGGAAAGTTCTTCGAGATCGCGCAGCAAGACCACCGGCCGGAGGGACGAAGGCAGTTCCAGGATGGCGCGGTC
>CAVTWI010000004.1:0-6932 GCA_963738345.1 Bryobacterales bacterium | reverse complement strand
ATGTATTGCTGTGGATATGGCGTGCTTGAATATCAACTGCTCCTGGTTGTTCGTTTCGAGTACGAGTGAGTACTTATCGAAACTCTTGATCCGCCCGGACAGCTTAACTCCGCTCATCAGATAGATGGTGAGAACCACCTTGTCTTTACGAGCGTTGTTTAAGAAGCTATCCTGGATATTCTGCGCCGGTTTGGTCTCCATGGCTGTCCCCCAAAAACCCTATTCGGGCAAGTAAAGCAGTGTTGCGATAGTAATTGTACACCTAATCACCGTGGGGGTGTGGGCCCAAATGGGACAAAGCGGACATCCTATTCGTCTTCGTGCTCGTCATGAGCAGCGGACGGACCGGATGCGGTCATCTGGGCCAGCTCTTCGCGGCCGACCGACCGGGGTTTGGGCGCGTCCTTTTTGTCCGCCGCGACCACGGGTTCCAGCAGGAACTGACTGGTGGAGACCAGCTCCTGCTCCAGATTGAAATCGGGGATCGCTTTCAGTTCCGGGACCTGCGCGATACCGTGCTCGGTGATCACGCACTCCATGCCATTCCGCAGTTGGAATCGAATGCGCAACTGTTTCTTAATCGAGAGCTTTCGCAGGTCCGCCAGCTTCATCGATTGGCTTCCTGGAATTCGCTTTCCAGTTCGCCGGACGCAATGCGAGCGGCAATCGATTCCTGACAGGTTACGCAATACTTGGCCCACGGCACAGCATCCAGGCGCTTGATGGAAATCTGCTCTTCGCATTCCATGCAAACCCCGTATTGACCCAATTCCATGCGATGCAACGCATCCGCGATCTCGCGGAGGAGTTTCATGTCGATCGAATTGCGATTGAGGAAAATCCACTCTTCGTGATGTTGTTGACTTAAATCGCCTTCATCCGAAGGGATATCGAGCCGGGCGACTACCTGGGCTGCCTTCTGGGCGGACATGCTGCGACGCACTTCCTCCGCCTTTTTCTCGAGCACCTTTTTGTACGTGGCCAGTCGTGGCTTTGGCGCGTTTTTATTATTGTTGTTCATTTCGTTGTTGCCCATCTCAACAGATGGTTAAGACGCAGACTCTGCTTCAAAAGTTGCAAACCAACAGTTTGAAGGGGTCCCGGCGCGGATTGAAAAGTATAGCGATTCGCGCCTGGAAAAGTCAAATGTTTCTAATGTTTACGAACATTTACAAAAAGGTCCGGAAATCCCCGGTTGACCAAAGGATAGTCAGGACTTGGCCTTTTTGACGGCCTCGGTCAGCTCCGGCACCACCTGGAAGAGGTCGCCGACAATCCCGTAGTCGGCCACTTCGAAGATGGGCGCGTTGGCGTCCTTGTTGATGGCGACGATGGTGCGCGAGCCTTTCATGCCGACCAGGTGCTGGATGGCTCCGGAGATGCCGACCGCCAGGTACATTTTGGGCGCCACGGTCTGGCCGGAACTGCCCACTTGCCGTTCCATGGGCAGCCAGCCGGCATCGCAGATGGGGCGGGAGGCGGCGAGTTCGGCGCCCAGCGCGTCGGCCAGTTGCTGCACGATGGCGATATTCTCGGCTTCCTTGATGCCGCGGCCCACGGAGACGATGATCTCGGCGGCGCTCAGATCCACCGCGCGCTGCGATTCGCGGAACAGTTCCAGCGGTTTGACTCGAATGTCGCTGGCGGCGAGGGTGGGAGCGAATTTTTCCACCGGGGCGGAACCCTCCGCCAGTTGATCCGCGCGATAAGCTCCGGCCTGCAGCGACGCGAAATTGGGGCCGTCGCCGGTGAAGCGGACATCGGCGTTCATTTTGCCCTGGAACAACTGGCGGACGAGCACCAGCTTTCCGTCCGACGCGCGATGCGCGACCACGTCGCTCACGGCAACCTTGCCGAGGGCCGTGGCCAGCTTGGGCAGGAAATCGCGCACCTGATAGGTGTGCGGGAAGATGACGATGGCGGGCTTGGCCTGCTCGATGAGCTGGCGCAGCGCCGCGGTATAGGCGTCCGGAGTGTAGTCCTTGAGCAGGTCGTGCTCCACCGCGTAGACCTTGTCCAGCGCCTTGGAGCCGAGTTCCGCCGCCAAAGCATCCACGCCTTGACCCAGGACCGCCGCCGAGGCAGTGGCGCCCAGTTCCTTGGCGATCTGCTGGGCGGCCGCGAGCGTCTCAAACGACATGCGGTTCCAAACGCCGCCGCGCTGTTCCATTACCGCCAGGATGCTCATATGACGCGCGCCTCGAATTTCAGTTTCTCCACCAGCTGGGCGGCCGCTTCCTTGGGACTGCCTTCAAACAGTTGCGTACGTTTGGTGCGCTCGGGAAGGTAGACGCGTTCCAGGTCGATGGCCGGGGAAGCCGCCACACCTCCCAATTCGCGCCGCCGTGAGCCGTTTGATCTCTTTGCTCTTGGCCTTCTTGATGCCCATCAGCGTGGCATAGCGCAGCTTGCTGATGCCGCTTTGGATGGTGAGCAGCGCGGGCAGAGGCATTTCCACGTGCTGGAACCAGCCGTCTTCCAGTTCGCGTTTCACTCTGATGCCGGAATCGGTCTTTTCCACCTGCATGATGATGGTGCCGTGGGGAAGACCCAGCAGTTCGGCCAGGATCACGCCGGTCTGGCCGTAGCCGAGATCGTCGGATTGCAGGCCGGTGAGGACCAGGTCCGGCGCTTCCGTGCGAATGGCGGCCGCCAGCAGGCGCGCGGCGGCCAGCGGATCGAGCGCGCCCATTTCCTCTTCGATGTGGATGGCGCGATCGGCGCCTTTGGCCAGCGCTTCGCGGATGGTCTGGGCGGCGCGGGCCGGAGCGGCGCACAGGGCCACTACTTCGCCGCCATGCTTTTCCTTCAGCTGCAGAGCTTCTTCCAGAGCATAGGCATCCGGCTCATTGATCTCGTAAGCGAGGTCGGCTTCCTCGATCCATTTACCCGAGGATGCGATGCGCAACTGCGAATCGCGAGCGGGAACCTGTTTGATCGCAACGACGATTTTCATAGTGTATGTGAGGCCTGGCTCGCGGCGGGGCCCTATTCGAAACGTTTAAAGATCAGACAGCCGTTGGTGCCGCCAAAGCCGAAGCTGTTGGAGAGCGCATACTCCATCTCCATGGGACGGGCGGTGTGCGGCACGTAATCCAAATCGCACCCCTCATCGGGATGGTCCAGATTAATGGTAGGCGGTGCGATCTGATCGCGCAAGGCCATGACCGTGATTCCGGCCTCTAATCCGCCGGCGCCACCAAGCAGGTGGCCGGTCATGGTCTTGGTGGAACTGACGGCAACCTTGTAGGCGTGATCGCCGAAAGCGCGCTTAATGGCCGCGGTTTCGGCGCGATCGCCGACGCTGGTAGAGGTGCCGTGAGCGTTGATGTAATCCACCTGGCTGGGCTCGATTTTGGCATCGCGCATGGCGTTGCGCATCACGCGGTACGCGCCGTCGCCGTCATCCGGGGGCGCGGTCACGTGGAACGCATCGGCGCTCATGCCGTAACCGACGATCTCAGCCAGGATATTGGCGCCCCGGCGGCGGGCGAACTCCAACTCCTCGAGCACCAGAATGCCGGCGCCTTCGCCGACCACGAAGCCGTCGCGATCCTTATCCCAGGGACGCGAAGCATGCTCGGGATCGTCATTGCGCGTCGAAAGCGCGCGCATGGCGGCGAACCCGCCGATGCCCATGGGAGTGATGCAGGCTTCGGTGCCGCCGCAAATCATGGCGTCGGCATCGCCGTGCTGAATGAAGACGGAACGAATCGCCGATGGAATGCGCGCTGGTGGTGCAAGCGGTCGCGGTGGCCGAGTTCGGACCTTTGGCGCCGCTGCGGATGGAAACGTAGCCCGACGCCAGATTGATGATGGTGGCGGGAATGAAAAACGGGCGAGATGCGCCGCGGACCGTGTTCGAGCAGATGTCCGGTGCTCGCGCTCGATGACTTCGAACCCGCCGATGCCGCTGCCGATATAGACGCCGACCATCTCGGCGTCTTCCGGCGTGCACCTTCAGACCGGAATCTGTCGAGCGCATAATCCGCCGCCGCGATGGCGAACTGAATGAAGCGCCCCATCTTCTTGATTTCTTTTTTCTCGATATAAGCGCCCGGATCGAAACCCTTCACTTCTCCGGCAATCCGGCAAGAGAAGGCCGTCGCATCGAACTGGGTAATGGGGCCAATGCCGCACTTGCGCAGTACGGATTGCCTGCCAGGACGCTTCGGTCCCGATCCCAAGCGGCGTCAGCAAGCCGACGCCGGTCACTACTACTCTTCGCGACAAAACGATCTCCCTGATGAAGAAACGCGGCTACTTCTTGGAAGTCTTGCCTTCGATGTAATCGACCGCGTCTTTGACAGTGGTGATCTTCTCGGCGTCTTCGTCGGGAATCTCGAGTTCAAAAGCCTCTTCAAAGGCCATTACGAGTTCCACGATATCGAGCGAATCGGCGCCCAGGTCATCAACGAACGACGCGTTGCTGTCCACCTGGCTTTCATCTACGCCGAGTTGCTCGACAATAATCTGCTTCACCTTCTGCTCAACAGCCATGATTCCTCCTGGGGATATGGTGCGGACGCGATGATTTTAGCGAGCTTTACGGAGCTTCCGCAACCTGTCGGAACAATCGTATCAGCACACAACGGGCGCTACACCCGCAAACCATGTCCGTTTCACCCCTATTCTGGCACGAAATCGATTAGATGTCCGGGGACATTTCCGGATGCAAAGTACTCGCGATTCCAGTGCCGGGAAAGATACCGGCGGCTGAAATGCACCACCGGCGGTGTTTTCAAGCCACGGCCACGAATGGATGAACGCTATTTAATTCAAAGACTTAACGGGAGTGTTAATTTGGCGAAACAGATGCACTGGGAGACAACGTCGAACTGTATGAGGCAGCCTATGAGACTCAACTCCAACACACGATTTTCCGGTATTTTGCTATTTTTGGCTGCGTCCGGCCTGGTCCTGGCGCAACAGAGTGCCCCGAACGGCGGATGGCGCCGGGTAGGCGACGCACCCCCGTCGGCGCAAGTCCCGATGCAGGACGGCCAGCAGCAGGATCCATCACAACCAGTAGATCGCAGCGATGCCTACGGGCAGCAGGCCGATCCCAACGCGCCGCAAGGTCCGCAAGGTCCGCAGGCGCAGCAACAACAGCAGAACGTTCGGCCGTCGTACGGGCTTCCCCCGCAAGTGACGGTCCGGCCGAACACCTATGTAACGATACGCACCAACCAGCCCCTGTCGTCCGACCATAACCAGGTGGGCGATACGTTCTCTGGCACGCTGCTACAGCCGCTGGTGGCGGATGGCATCGTAGTGTCGCAGCGCGGACAGACCGTGTACGGACGCGTCGCGGTAGCCGAGAAGGCACACGCCGGACACGATTCGCGGCTGGGTTTGGAACTGACCAGCATCACGCTGGCTGACGGATCGCAGGTTCCGATTTCTTCCCAACTGGTGGCCCATCAGGGTCCCAAGACGCCGGGCGGCGTGGAAGCGGGCACCATTGTGGGCAGCACGGCGGTGGGAGCGGCAGTGGGCGGTATCGCAGCCCGTGGCACAGGCGCGGCCATTGGAGCGGGCGCTGGAGCGGCGGCTGGTATCATCGGCGTGCTCCTGACCCACAATCATGAAACGCGGCTGTATCCGGAAACGGCATTGACCTTCCAGGTGACGTCGCCGGTCACGGTTTCGACCGTGAATGCGCCGGGCGCTTACCGGTATGTGGGTCCGGACGATTACGACCGGCCCAACGCGCAGTACAACACCCGTCCCACAATGGTGCGTCCGGCTCCGGCGGTGGGCGCTTATTATGGTCCGGCGTACGCTCCGGCTTATTACCCGCCCTATTACGGCTACGGCTATGGCTATCCCTATTGGGGTCCGTCAGTAGTCATCGGCGGCGGCTGGGGCTGGGGCGGCGGCTTTTATCGCGGCGGCTTCGGCGGATTCCGCGGCCGCAGGTAAATCAATCACAACTTTCGCTGCATGGGGCCGGATTCGTCCGGCCCCTTTTTTTTTGTATACAGACTCGGCTCGAAGTCGTTGAAAATCCTCCTCCGCACCCTAACCCCGGAACCTTTGTACTGGAACTAAAGCGGGTCAAACACGGGAAGATTTGGCTATATAATGCTGCCAATCGGTTCAATAAATAGCGGGAAGGGAAACATGGGTTCAGGGACAGCAGTAACCAGATTCACCTTGATCTTGGCGCTCTGCCAGATCGGTCTTCAGGCGGGGGTCATCACTCAAAACGGCGTCTTCGCCACACAAAACCAGGGACTGTTTGCGGCAGGAGCCGCTTCCAACTTCCATTTCGATTTTCAAACCGGATGCCCGACTTGTTTCTCCTACACATCCGCTTCATGGAGCGCGCCCAATCCGCAGAGCATTTCCGGACCGTCGATTTTACCCAACGCCGCCGGGTCTTGGGCCATCACCGGCAGTCTGAATTCGGGCTACGTGGGACTCAATCCCGTATTGGATGAAACAGGCGGCTCGGTGGCCGTGAACTACCCGGTGCAACTGACCTACAACGTTCCGCAGGGTCCGGTTCCGATTGGCGCACCGGTGACGATTGGCACCTCTTATGCGACCAACGGCCAGCCCCTGCTGCAAACCACCGGCGAAAGTCTCAGCGCGTCGTTGAATCTGGTTGCCAGCATCAGCGGGGATATCGCGGATACGTACTACCCGTTCGAAGGACCACTGGGATTCCTGATCAACTCTTTTGACTGTTATCAAACGTCCTGCGTCCTGTTTGACGAGCCCTTCAATATTTCGCTCAACCAGCCGCTCATCTCGCTCGGAACCGGGAGCACCAGCGCGTCTTTCAGCCCACCCGGCTTCGGATCGGGGCTGAGTCTCAACGCGCCCAATCAACTCAACCTGAGCACCAACACACTGAACGGCAGCGGTCAGTTGACGGTAGGCGGATCGGCAAACCCGCCCATCGTGTCCGGGGACCTGGAGTT
>CAVTWI010000003.1:0-5052 GCA_963738345.1 Bryobacterales bacterium | reverse complement strand
AGCCATTGAGGAAGACATGTAGCGAGAGGTGCTGCGCGTAGTCGGGATTTGCCGTCATGGCGTGCGGACCGGCGAGCTTTGTCACGGCATAGGCGGCGGTGAGGGGAATTGCCAGCCACAAGAAACGAATGCCGGCGACGCGGCGCCACTGGCTGCGATGGTAGATGACTTCGTAGAGCACCAGATAGAGCGGCAGCAGGGCGGCCATTTCCTTGGAGGCGAGGGCGCAGACGTAGAGGAGCAGGAGTTGCGCGGTCTGGGTCCAATTGGGGAATCCGTCTCGCGAATGCGCAGGTAGAGGTTGAAGGCGAGGAGAAAGAACAGGCAGCAGAGCAGGTCGTAGATGGTGCCGGTGCTGTAGTAGAGGTCGGCGAGATGGGCGTGGTAGGCGGCCACAAGGCAGGCGAGCGCGGCGATTTCGCGGGATTGGGCGAGGCGCTTACAGAAGCGGTAGAAGAGCGCCAGATTCGCGAGGAGCAGACCGAAACAGAACAGGCGGTAGGGAAGCGGATGGAGGCCGAAGGCAGCGAACATGAAGCGGTAGACGAGGGCGCCGAGGGGTCGATCGTTGTGGAGGAGATCGGCGGGCGAGGCGGACCACGACACATAGAGGTTCATCATGTCGTCGGGCGTGAAATAGGCACGGAGGCCATCTCCGGCGAAGGCGAAGAAGAGGGCGCCGATGGCCAGGGCCGCGAGGATGGCGGCGCGGCGGGGTGGCTCGCTTCGCTCGCGGGGTTGGGGATGGGGGTTAGGGGTTGGGGTTTTGTTCCAGGCTTCGCCCGGTTGGTCGGATTGGCCGCGGCGGTTTGGTGGAAGCATGAAGAGCTACTGTAACGGAATAGTTCCTCGCTTCGCTCGGTTGGTTGGATTTGCCATATAATCGAAGAGAAAGTGAACTGGGCCACACTCCCCTATAAGGATTCCTGACCGATGTCAACTCTAGAGGTTTCCCCTGTCGAGCCATCGTCTCGGCCGACGGAGCCGGTAATTAACGATTTCAGCATTCAGGTTGCGACCATCAATGGGTCGGGCAGTCAAACCGCGAATTCGGTAATGATGCGCTCGCTGTTCCAGATGGGCATTCCGGTTTCCGGGAAGAACATGTTCCCGTCGAATATCGCGGGTTTGCCCACATGGTTCACGATCCGCGCGAGCAAGCACGGCTATATTGGCCGCCGCAAGGAGATCGATTTCCTTGTCGCCATGAATCCGGAAACGGCGCGCGAAGACGTGATGAAGCTGGACAGCGGCGCGGCGGTGGTGTACGACGAGCCGTTGAAGCTCAATGAACTGCGCAGCGATCTGCACTTCTATCCCGGTGCCGTTCGACAAATTGGTGGGGCCGGTGTGCCCGGAAGCCAAACTGCGCAAGCTGGTGCGGAACATGATCTACGACGGCGTCGTAGCATGTCTGCTCTCCATTGAAATGGAAGAGATCCGCAAAGCGCTGGTGAAGCAGTTCGGCAAGAAGAAAGCCAAGGCCGCCGACTTAAACTTCGGCGCGGCGCAGGCGGGCTACGAGTACGCGGCCAAGACCTTCACCAAGACCGATCCGTATCGCGTAGAGCGCATGAACGCCACGGCGGGCAAAATCATCATTGACGGCAACGCGGCCTGCGCGCTGGGCTGTATGTTCGCGGGAATCACGGTGGTGACGTGGTATCCGATCACGCCCTCGTCGTCGCTGGTGGAAACGCTGATCGGGTACATGCGGCGGTTCCGCATGATCCGGAAACGGGCAAGGCGACTTACGCCATCGTGCAGGCGGAAGACGAGCTGGCGTCGTATCGGAATGGCGCTGGGCGCGCGGCTGGGCCGGAGCGCGTTCCATGACGGCAACGGCCGGACCTGGCATCTCGCTGATGTCGGAATTCATCGGGCTGGGCTATTACGCGGATATTCCGACGGTGATCTTCGACGTGGAGCGCGTGGGTCCTTCGACCGGCCTGCCGACGCGCACGCAGCAGGGCGACCTGTTGACCACGGCGACGCTTTCGCACGGCGACACCAAGCATCCAATGTACTTCCCGTGCTCGCCGGAAGAGTGCTTCAGCATGACGATCGAGGCATTCCAGTTCGCGGAGCGGTTCCAGACTCCCACCTTCGTGATGACGGACCTGGATCTGGGGATGAATAACTGGATGGCGGAAGCGTTCGAGTATCCTACCGAACCGATTCAGCGCGGCAAAGTGCTGACGGCCGAAGATCTGGATAAATTGGGCAGTTTCCAGCGATACAAAGATATCGACGGAGACGGCGTGGGCTATCGCACGCTGCCGGGCACGAATCATCCCAACGCATCGTACTTTACGCGCGGTAGCGGCCACAACGAAAAGGCGCAGTATACCGAGCGGGAAGACGATTACATCAACAATATGGACCGGCTGGCGCATAAATTCGAGGCCATGCGCAAAGCGGTTCCGGCTCCGGTGGTACACACAGTGGACAACGCGCGGATTGGGTTCGTGGCAATCGGCACGAGCGACTACGCGGTACGGGAAAGCTGCGACCAGCTCAAGAGCGAATACAACATCGACGCCAGCTATCTGCGGTTGAAGGCGTACCCGTTCACCGACGACTTGAAGGATTTCATCCGGCGGCACGACCGGGTGTATGTGGTGGATCAGAATCGCGACGCGCAGTTGCTGGGGTTGATGCGCCTGGAGTTCGAGGTCGAGTTGCTGGCGAAACTGCGCAGTATCCGGTATTACGGCGGGCTGCCTTTGGACGCCCGCACGGTAACCGACGAATTGTTGAAACAGGAGGGCAAATGAGCACAACCGTAACGCCGCCACCGAAAAAGGTCAATCGCCTGGGTTTGGAAGTCCTGAACTACAAGGGCAGTAAGACTACGTTGTGCGCCGGATGCGGGCACAATTCGGTTTCCGAGCGCATCGTGGAATGCTTCTACGAACTGGGCGTGGAGCCGTACAAAGTCGCCAAGTTCTCCGGCATCGGTTGCTCGTCGAAATCGCCGGCTTATTTTCTGGGGATGTCGCACGGGTTCAACGGGGTGCACGGGCGTATGCCGGCGATCGCCACGGGCGCGCTGCTGGCCAATCGCACGATGATGGGGCTGGGGGTTACGGGGGACGGCGACACGGCGTCCATCGGCATCGGCCAGTTCATGCACCTGGTGCGCCGCAATATGCCGATGATTTACGTGATCGAAAATAACGGCGTATACGGGCTGACCAAGGGGCAGTTTTCGGCCACCGCGGATTTGGGGTCGACGCAGAAGACGGGCGCCGCCAACGACCTGCCGCCGTTCGATTGCTGCGCGCTGGCGCTGAAATGGGGCGCTACGTTCGTGGCTCGTACCTTCAGCGGCGACAAAAAGCAATTGCAGGCGATTCTCAAAGCCTCGATCGCGCACCAAGGCTTGAGTGTGATCGACGTGATTTCGCCCTGCGTCACATTCAACGACCATGCGGGGTCCACCAAGAGCTACGGCTACATGAAGGATCACGAAGCCATGCTCCACGAGTTGGATTTCGTGCCCTTCTTTGAGGAAATCTCTGTGGAAATCCCGGAGGGCGAGGTCATGGACGTGCAGATGCATGACGGGTCGCATCTGAAGATCCGGAAACTGGACCGGGATTTCGATCCGCAGAACCGGATGGCGGCTTTGATAGCCCTGGAGGAGGCGGAGGCGAAAGGGGAAGTCCTGACTGGAGTACTATACGTTAACACCCAGAAACCCACCTTCCTAGAACTACTAAACCTATGCGACGAGCCAGTGGCGACGCTGCCTGAATCTAAAGTGCGTCCTTCGAAAGAAGTACTAGAGCAGGTAATGGAGGAGCTTCGTTAAAATTTCCGGAGGGATAGACTCGTTTTTCCGATTGATTTGGTGTTACTGCCCTGTTAACATCGATACGGTCTGTCATCCTCCGAGACAGATTGTTGTAGACCTTTAGCCCCACGCCGCAATGGCGCGGGGCTTTTTTTATGAGGCGAGACAGGACGACATTGGTTAGCAGCAAGAGGCTTAGCCGGTTTTGTCCGGGCGGGCGCTAATGTCAACCTATGTGTAACGTCCTCAATAATGAAGAGCTGATAGGATGAAAGCGCTCATGGCCGCACCCCCGCAACCGGTACATATGCCCCCGGCGGATTTCGAGCAGATATTCCGTGAACATCACGCGCTGATATTTCGCGCGGCGTACCGAATCACGGGGAATGCTGGCGATGCCGAGGATGTTTTGCAGACGGTTTTTCTAAGAATGCTGAAGCGCGATGCAGGCGCCGAACCGATCGCGAATATGACAAGCTTTCTGCATCGTTCGGCGGTGAACGCATCGCTGGATCTGGTACGTTCGCGTCAGAACGTACGGAGCGTCCCGATGGATGAACTGGAGCCGGTACTTGCAGAACCCGCTCACCGGGGACCAGACCGGCTGCTCGGTTCGGGTGAGATTCGCGAATGGCTGCGCGGAGCGCTGGCGCGGTTGAACCCCCGGATCGCCGAGATGTTTATGCTGCGGTTCTTCGAAGGCAAGGATAACCCCGAGATTGCGCAACTGTTGAATACGACGCCGGGGACGGTGGCGGTGACGTTATCCCGCACGCGGGACCGGCTGGAAAAAGAATATCGTGCGTATCTGGGAGGAGTGGCATGACCCCCGAACATATTTTTGACGACGCAGGCCTGGAGCAAGCCATGGCGGAGATCCGCGATGACAGCGTAGATAGCGCGGTGGTGGAAGCCGCGGCGGCGCGGGTATGGGCGCGGTTGAGCGAGGCGGCGCAGACGAGCGCGGTGGAGCATATTCGCAACTGCGGCGATTACCAGGCATTGATTCCCGAATACCGCGCTGGAAAACTGAGCGCGGCGCGGGCAGTGCTGTTGAAAGACCACCTGAACGAATGCGTGGCATGCCGCCGGGTATTCGAAGGCCGGGTAGTGGAACTGGCCGCGCCGCGCACGGCGCGTCCGGTGAACCATACGGTGCGTTGGGCGGCGGCCGCGGTAGTAGTAGCGGCGGCGGGGCTTTCGGTATGGGTGCTGAGAGATCAATCGGGTGCGCAAACCGGGCGGGCCATCGT
>CAVTWI010000002.1:4800000-7301412 GCA_963738345.1 Bryobacterales bacterium | reverse complement strand
CATCGTCAGGAGGTTACCGATTCCATCGTCAAAATGCTCGAGGAGGGCGTTGCGCCATGGCAGAAGCCATGGGAGTCGGCAGGCATGCCGTTCAACCCGACAACCGACAAGGCATACCGGGGCGGCAATGCTATTCATCTCATGGCCACCGGGTTGTCGCAAGGCTACGAAGATCCACGATGGATGACTTACAAGCAAGCTGCAGAGAATGGCTGGCAGGTCCGAAAGGGCGAAAAGGGAACCCACATTGAGTTCTGGGAGGTGAAGGCGAAGCCCGAGGATCGGAACGGAGAACAAAGCAAGAACGGCGGCGACGAATCCACCAAGGAAAATCAGCGCCGCCTAATTCATCGGGTTTACACCGTCTTCAACGCGAAGCAGATCGAGGGCGTACCAGCCTTCGAGCGCCGGCAACCGACGGCATTCGAAGCCGTTCAAGGTGGTGAACACATACTCGCAAATTCCGGCGCGAAAATCGCGCACGACCAGCGCGACAGCGCGTTCTATCGTCCGTCCACCGACAGCATTCACCTGCCTCCGAAAGAAGCTTTCAAAGACGCGCCTGGTTATTACGGCACTGCGCTTCACGAACTCGCACACTGGACCGGTCACGCCTCGCGGCTCAATCGCCCGACCTTGAACGAATCCTATCGATTCGGCGATCTGAATTACGCGAAAGAAGAACTTCGTGCCGAGTTGGCGAGCGTCTTCATTGCTGCCGAAGTCGGAGTGCCCCATGATCCAGCGCATCACGCCGCGTACGTGGGTTCGTGGATCAAGGCACTGAAGGAGGACAAGAACGAGATCTTCCGTGCGGCCCACGATGCCTCAGCCGCCACGGACTATGTGCTGAGTTTGGAGCGCACAGTTTCCAGGGCGGAAGCTCTGGAGGTCGGCAACTCTTCCATGAGCGACACCGAGAGGACGCAAGGCATTCGAGACGAAATCGAAGCCCTTGAAAATGATCGCGATCTTATCGGGTCAGTCGACCGCGAATCCCCGCCTGGAGACGGACTACAGCCCGGTAGTGGCGAACGCGAGACCACCCGGTTTGTAGCGCGAATCGAGCCCGCGACCGGAACCGTTGCGGTGCACGACAAGGAACTGGGCGTGGACCAGCACACACCCATCGACGCTGCCGCCAAGCTGAATGGCGGCACTGGTGGGGCCGCCCGCTCCCCGGAGCAGGCAACACGTGATGGCCTAAGTGCCTCGTTCGCGGCGGCGAAAAGCATCACCGCCGAGAAACTTGGGGACACGGCCCGAACGTTTACAGCCCAAACCGAAAGCGGCAACTACCGGGGGGAGATCATCGGCGAGACCGAATTGCATATTGTTCAACGGCTATCGCCCCAGTCCGCGGTTGCTCACATGAAGAATCTGCTCGACTCCGCGCCTAAAATCGGCGAAAACGTCGGCATCGGATACGTAAACCAAGTGGGCTCCGTCAAGGAGTTGCGGGACCGATCCCGAGTCAGGGAACTAGCGCGATGAAGGCGCGGGCGGGCATGTATCGTACTCCCCGCGATCCAGGCGGATTCCCGTTTGGCTACAACTGGAAGGCAACTGGGATCGGACTGGTCCTTCTGATCGGATTCAACCTGCTTGCCACGCAGTATATCGCCGCTCAGTTTCGTTATCAGCCCGCGCTTGGAACACCCCTGCTGCGCATGAAGCGCACAGCCCTGTATCAACCGTTCGCCTGGTGCATCTGGGGTTTTCAGAACTGCACGAGCCGCGACAGTCGAGTCCGGAAGCCCTTATTCGAGGGAGAGATGATCGTGCTGGGTGGCTGCATTCTTTCAATGTTGGCGTTCTTTGTCGCCGCCAACCGCCGAGCACAACGACTGTCAGAAAACGCAGAGGATTTGCACGGTTCGGCTCGTTTGGCGGGGCCGGAGGACATTGAGGCAACTGGAATCATGCGCAGCCAGGGCGGCGTCTATGTCGGTGGCTGGTATAACGACGCGACCCGCCGGCTGCAATACCTTCGCCACAATGGCCCGGAACATGTTCTCGCGTTTGCCCCCACACGGTCCGGAAAGGGCGTCGGACTGGTGATTCCCACGTTACTGGCGTGGGAAGAAAGCGCTGTTATCTACGACATCAAGGGCGAGAACTGGGCAAAGACAGCAGGTTTTCGCGCTAGCCGAGGCCAACTGTGTTTCAAGTTCTCGCCGGTTGAAGAAGGGACCTCGTCGCGCTTCAATCCGCTCGCCGAAGTTCGGCTCTTCACGCCTCGCGACGTTTCGGACGCTCAGAACGTCGCGGACATGATCATCCGCAGTGGAGAGGACAGCCCGATGGAGCGCCATTGGGAAGACAGCGCAGCATCGCTAACGACCGGCATGATTCTGCATGCCTGTTACACCGCTGCCGCCGAGGATCGAGTTGCGTGTCTCGCTGATCTCTCCGGCCTTTTTACGCGCCCAGGCGTCGAGTTCCGCGAAACCCTGAACGAGATGATCAGCTATCAGCACGACGCCGACTACCGGCACGGCTGGCGCACGCCGAGTGGACTCAAGACCTCTACGCACCCTGTCGTCTCAGAAAAGGCTCAGGAGATGCTCGATAAAGAGAGCAAGGAGTTGTCGGGTGTGCTGTCCACTGCAAAGACGGCTCTGGCGCTCTACAGCGACCCCCTGGTGGCGCGCAATACCGCCGCAAGCGATTTCACCATCAACGATCTGGTAAACGATGAACGCCCGGTCTCGTTGTATTTGGTCGTGCCGCCTTCCGACAAGATTCGCCTCCGCCGTTTGATCCGCCTCATGTTCACGATGGTCGTTAACCGATTGACCGAACGAATGGCGTTCGATGGGTCCGAGCAGAAGAGAAACAAGCACAGACTCCTTTTCCTGATCGACGAGTTCCCGAGCCTGAACCGGATGGAAATCTTTGCCGACGCCTTGTCGTACATGGCCGGATACGGGTTGAAGGCTTATCTGATCACTCAGGACATTCGGCAGATCGTTGACGCCTATGGGCAAAACGAGAGCATCGTCTCGAATTGCCACGTCCGAATTGCCTTTGCACCCAACCAGGTCGACACCGCGGAGTTGCTCTCAAAGATGACAGGCACCACTACGGTGCAGAAGGCCAACTTCAACTTCTCCGGCTCGCGGTTCTCGCCCGTCATGTCTCACGTCAATGCGAGCGTGGACCACATCGAACGCCCGTTGATGACGCCAGACGAAGTCATGCGTCTCCGGCCACCCAAAAAGGAGGGCAGCGGTGATTCCGAGATCATCACGGAACCGGGCGACATGCTCATCTTCGTTTCCGGTCACTTTCCGATCCTCGGGATGCAAATGCTCTACTTCGCTGATCCCGAACTGGCGCGGCGCTCGGCAATCGCGCCTCCGAAGACAGCGCGACGGCAGATTCAGGGGCGTCCACCCGTTCAAATCGACAAGCCCGAGTTCGTCACCGACGATACCGCCACGACGGGCCTGGAACGCGGATTTATTGAGGAACTGCGGCGTTCATAGCCTATGCAGAAGAACCGCATCGAGCTCGCTGGTTATTTGGCTACAAAGCCAGAACTTCGATACCTTCCGTCCGGCACGAAGGTGGTTAATCTCCGTCTCGGTGAGACGTATCATTTCGCGGGGCACGATGGGAAACCGCAATCCCATACGAACTGGCACAGCCTGGTCTTTTACAACGAAGTCGCGGACGTTGCGATGACGTACGAGCAGGGCGAGAACATTCACATCGAAGGAAGTCTGCAACAGAGGAAATTCACGCCGGCCGATGGGATCACGCGCACCGTTCACGAAATTCACGTAAAAGCCTGTCACGTCATTGCAGCCAGTCGTTTGGACCGGGAAGTAGCCGCCGCACCAATCTCCACAGAATCAGAGGTGATCAGACATGACAATAGCTGGCCTGTTTGACGGTGTGCAGAAAGTCAATCGTCGCTCGATCCGGCGCGGAGTGGGCATCGCCGCCGTCGCGTTTACCGCTCCATTCTTCATCGCAGGCGCCATGGGCATACGAATAAATGCTTCCACATCCCTGCCGCTTGGCCTCTACAAAGAAACGACAGATTTTCGCGCGACGCTCGTCGAGTTCTGTCCGCAGGCACCGTACGGGGGCTTCGCCGCGGGTCGGGGATACCGGTCACTCGGAAACTGCCCCGATGGAGCAGCACCGCTCATGAAACCTGTAGTCGCGAAGCCGGGAGACATCGTGGATGTATCCAGTTTGGGAATCACCGTCAACCATGTCCTCTTGCCCAACACCGCTCCAAAAGACAAAGACAGCAAAGGCAGGCCGATGCAGCCATGGCCATTTGGACAATATCGAGTTCCACAGGGTTTCGTATGGGTAGCGTCTTCCTACAACCCGTGGAGCTTCGACAGCCGCTACTTTGGCCCACTCCCGGTCAGCATCATTCGTAGTCATTTGAAGCCACTCCTAACCCTATGACCTCCCGGCCGAGAGTCGGGCTTTCGCTATGTGCCGCCGTTGCACTCGGCCTGGGAATGTCAACGGGATATCCGGCCGGAATGGTCGCCGGGATCGGTATGCCCATTGCGTGCATGATTCCGGCATCACGCAGGTTCGCATTCGTTGCTGCCTTCGGCTACTACGCCGCAGGCCTCTGGCCGATGATCCCGGGCGCAAAACACTTCACCGGCCACTCCGCGCCAATTCTGATCGCGACTTTGCTATGGGTCGGTGCGGCGATGCTCTTGTCCATCCCGTGGACATTAGCGTGGACACCAAACGGTCGGCTCCAATATTTATGGCGGGTTCCGTTGGCCGAAATCGCAGGCATACTTCCGCCGCTCGGCTTGGTTGGTTTCATTTCGCCCTTGACGGGCGCTGGATATTTGTTTCCAGGCACTGGTTGGGCCGGTTTGATCGCAACAAGTCTACTTCCCGGTATCGTCCTTGCGTTTGACCACTCGACGATCGGTCGTTCCCGAGTTTGGCCTTTGCCTGGCATTCTCGGCTGTGATCGCGTTGGGCGTCGGCTCTCATTGTTTTAATCGCCAGGAGGCGAAGCCCCCCGCCAATTGGGAGGCCGTGAACACGAACTTCGGCGACCTCTCTCGACCATTTCAGGATTTCGTCGCCGCTCAATCGATACAAGAACGTGTAGCCGCTTCACCGGCGCGGGTTGTCATTTTTCCGGAGTTTGTGGTTCCGCGTTGGTCCGACGCCACAGTGGCCTTCTGGCAGCAGACGCTCGATGATGCCGCACTCGCGGCCAAATCCTCGCGATGGGCGCCGGTCTACCGCGCAAGCTTGCTATCCCGCAAGACCGGGCAGCCGATGTAGACATGGTCAAGTCGTACGACTTCGCCGGGGCGATTCAAGTGCTGCGGGGGAACGATGGTCGACTGCCGCCTTCGCTCCCTGGTTCCGAATCGCCTGCCAACACAACTGGCATTCCGTTCAACAATACATTGCTGATTCTGGGTTCCGAGTCAGCGACGGTCTATCAGCGAGTTCCCGTGCCGATAGGCATGTGGCACCCTTTCGCCGGGACCGGCGTTCCACTTCGCCTGAACGAACCCGGCATAGTCAGAATCGACGGACAGCGCGTGGCCGTACTGATTTGCTACGAGCAGATCCTCACGTACCCGATCCTGGCGTCGATGTTGCAACGCCCCAGCATCCTCGTCGGAATCAGCAATGTCTTTTGGTTTACCGGCACACCGATTCCTCGGTATCAGGCGAACGCAGTGCGCGCGTGGGCACGATTGCTGGGCGTTCCATATCTGTTAGCCGTCAATTCTTAACTTACGGAGCGATGAATGCCGAAATCACGCCCCAGCATCCCCGACACAACCGCCGAATTCATGCAACTGAGCCTTTTCTCGGAGGTGCCAGATGCACCTCCAGTTGATACCCTTAAGGAGGAGTCGACCAATGCAAGCGACGGACGACCTGACACCGCTCGGACATCAGATTCTGGAACACTGGAGCAAGTATCGGCCGAAGATGGTCGCGACGCTCTCAGCGCGGAATCAGCTACCGCAGGCGATCTTCGCGGCGCAGGAACTGACGGGCAACCTGCTTTACGAACTGGCGGTAGTCCGGAAGATGGACTACCAGATCGCCTGGGAGTTGGCGACGAGGGAGTGGGCGTTTCTTCCGGACGAGGAGGATCAGCCCCAACTGTCGTTCGATCCAGCAACTCTCGACCCCAAGCCAACCCTTACCCGCGATTTCCGCATAACCGACGCTGACAGAATCGGTCAGGGCAGTCTCCGAGAGAAAGCGCAAGCGAATCTCGCGGCAATCCGGACGCTGAAGCGAATTGAGAACGAAGACCGTCTCGCGGAGCCGGAAGAGAAGGCCATACTCGCGAAATACACGGGTTGGGGTGCGATGCCCGGCGCGTTTGAGCCTCATGCTTCACGGGAGTGGAAAGGTATCGCGGACGAGCTGCGGAATGTTCTCACCGCCGAGGAGTTCGCATCGGCACGTGCCTCCACGCCCAATGCCCATTACACTTCTCCAGAAGTCATTCAGACGATCTGGAACGCGATGGAGAGGTTTGGATTTCAGGCGGGTGGGCACATTCTCGAACCGTCCATGGGTGTTGGCCATTTCTTCGGACTCATGCCGGAAGGTCTGTACCAAGGCACCAGGCGCACCGGCGTTGAACTCGACTCGATTACGGCTCGCATCGCCGCCAAACTCTACCCGGATTCGAACGTTCATGGCAAAGCGCTCGAAGACACCGCCCTCCCGAAGGACTTCTTCGACGCAGCGGTCGGAAACATTCCGTTTGGCAACTACCCTGTCTTCGATCCGGCCTATCGCCGTACTCCGCAGTTGACTCGCGGCATCCACGACTATTTCCTCGCGAAGTCCCTTGACGTGGTCCGGCCTGGCGGGTTGATCGCTCTCATTACGAGTCGCTACACGATGGACAAACAGGACTCGGCGGTTCGGGAACACCTGGCAGACGGCGCTGTACTGCTCGGCGCGCTCCGTTTACCGAACACGGCGTTCAAGGCCAACGCCGGCACCGACGTGACCACCGACATTCTGTTCCTCCAGAAGCGATCGAGCGGCGTGCGGCTAGAGGGCGAACGATGGACGGAGTTGGCTCCGATCGACACCCCTGATGGCAAACTCCAGATCAACGAGTATTTCGTTCGGCATCCGGAGATGATGCTCGGGCGTATGGGGCTCGAATCCGCGCAGTATGGTGCGGCTCCGGCGCTGATCGGAAGTCTGGACCCGGAAATTCTTGATAAAGCCGTCTCGCGTCTGCCTGCGTCGGTGTACTCGATTGCTGAGAGGCCGGCACCCACTTATTCGTCGGGTGAAGACCAGATTCCGGCTGTTGGAACAGTCAAAGAAGGTGGGCTGGCTGATCGCGACGGGCAAATCGTGGTTCGTCGCGGCAATGAGTTTAAACCGCTCACGCTCCCGGCGGCGACTTCCGCGCGGATTCGCGGCATGCTCCAGGTCCGTGACGCCGTGCGCGACGTGTTTCGCACCCAACTTCAGGAGGCCCCAGAAGAAACCATTACCGAAGCGCGTCGGCATTTGAACCGATCATACGATCTCTTCGTTTCCCGGTTCGGGCCGCTCAACGCCGTGCAGAATGTTCGCGCTTTCGCCAACGACCCGGACCAGCCGCTGCTGCTGTCTTTGGAGGAATTCAATCCCGAGACCAAGGCGGCCACGAAGACCGCGATCTTCGATCGCCGGACACTGGAGCGGTATCGGCCAGTTGAGCGAGTCGAAACCGCCTCGGAAGCGCTGCTTGTGTCCCTGAACGAAACCGGCCAAATCAATTGGCCGCGCATGGAGGCGCTGACCGGTAAACCGTCATCAGATTTGCAGGACGAACTGGGCTCCCTTGCTTACAGGAATCCTGAAGGTGGCGCCTGGGAGACTGCGGACCGGTATCTCAGCGGTAACGTTCGAGCCAAACTTGTTGCTGCCCAAGCTTCGGCTCGGCTCGACCCTGCTTACCAGCGGAACGTCGAAGCCTTACAGGCGGTGCAACCGCCCGACCTCGGGCCGGGAGAAATCGAAGCGCGTCTTGGCTCGTCGTGGATTCCCCGTTCAGACATTCGGGACTTCGTTGCCGAGTTGCTGGACGTCGCGCCCGCGACCGTGAAAGTTGGCTATGCGGAGTCCATCGCAACCTGGACGCTGGAACTGGACTATGCCGCCAAGTACACCGTGAGCAACACCACGACACATGGTACGGCCCGCTTTCGGGCATCCGACCTGGTTGAACAGTCGCTGAACGGACGGACTCCGACAGCCTATGATGAGGACCCGGAAGGAAACCGCATCGTAAATCAGCCCGAGACAATCGCTGCACGGGAGAAGCAACAGCAACTGAAAGATCGTTTCGGGGAGTGGGTCTGGGAAGATCCCAGCCGGGCAAAGCGCCTGGCCGACGACTACAATTTTCGCTTCAATAATATCCGGCTGCGAGATTTCGATGGCTCTCATCTCACCTTGCCGGGAATGGTACGCACTTCACTCCGCGACGGCGACCTTGCGCCTCATCAGAAGAATGCAGTCTGGCGGATTCTTCAGGGCGGAAGTCCGCTTTTGGCTCACGTCGTGGGAGCCGGGAAAACCTGGACCATGACGGCCGCCGCCATGGAACTGCGTCGCCTTGATCTGGCCAAGAAACCCATGTTCGTGGTTCCCAACCACTCTGGTCGACCAATGGGGAGCGGAGTTTCTCAAGCTTTACCCGCAGGCGCGGTTGTTCATCGCCGGGAAGGATCACTTCGCGACCGAAAACCGGCAGCAGGCGATGGCGCGAATCGCGACCGGGAACTACGACGCCGTCATCGTCTCCCATCGCTCCTTCGAGTTCCTTCCGGTATCGGACGAATACTTCAACCGGTTCGTCCAGAAGCAGGTTGCCGAACTGGACGCGGAGATCGGGCAGGCAAAGGAATCGAAAGACGATAACCGCCGCATCGTGAAGGAGCTGGAAAAAGCGAAGAAGCGACTCACCGTACGGCTGAAGAAGCGAGCCGACAGGGAGTCGAAAGACCGCACGCTCACTTTCGAGGAACTCGGCGTCGATCAATTATTCGTTGACGAAGCTGACCTGTACAAGAACCTGGCTTACACCACGAAGATGAATCGGATCGCCGGCCTGCCGAACTCCGATAGCAATCGCGCGTTCGACATGTTCTTGAAGGCGCGCTATCTCCAGGAGCGGGGAGACGGTCGCGGTGTAGTCTTCGCCACGGGTACTCCGATATCGAACAGCCTTGCGGAGATGTACACGATGCAACGGTATCTCGCGCCGGAAATGCTTTCGGAACGAGGCGTCAACCACTTCGATCCGTGGGCCGCGAACTTCGCCGAAGCCGTCACATCGCTCGAACTCGCGCCGGATGGATCTGGGTACCGGATGCACACTCGGTTTGCGAAGTTCATCAACCTCCCGGAGTTGCTGACGATGTTCCGCACAGTTGCAGACGTGCAGACCGCGGATATGCTCAACCTTCCGCGGCCCGAACTCGAGAACGGGCGGCCGAGCGTGGTCGCTGCGCCGGCAAGCCCTGAACTCAAGGCCTTCATCCGCACGCTGACTGAACGCGCCGAGAAACTGAAGAAGGAGCGTGTCGATCCTTCGGTGGACAACATGCTGAAGATTACGGGCGAGGGGCGCAAAGCGGCATTGGACATGCGCCTGGTCCGGCCAGGCACTGAGCCACCAGAGGACACCAAAATTGATCGCGCGGTTTCGAGAATCCTGAAGATCTGGAACGATACCCGGAACGAGCGCTCGACTCAACTGGTATTCAGCGACCTCTCAACGCCTGATCCCGAGCGATTTAACGTCTACTCGGAGATCCGATCGAAGCTCGTCTCAGCCGGCATTCCGCCCCGAGAGATTGCTTTCATTCATGACGCAGAGACTGATACCGCCAAGAAGGTGCTTTTTGATGGCGTGAATGCGGGCAGGGTGCGGATACTTCTCGGGTCTACTGAAAAGATGGGCGCCGGAACCAACGTGCAGCGACGGCTTGTGGCGCTTCATCATCTGGATGCACCATGGCGCCCACGCGATATCGAGCAGCGTGAAGGCCGGATACTGCGCCAGGGCAACACTAATAAAGAGGTGCAGATCTACCGCTATGTGACCGAGGGCTCCTTCGACGCGTACATGTGGCAGACGCTGGAAACCAAGGCGCGCTTTATCCACCAGGTTATGCGCGGTGAAACGTCGGTCCGGTCTGCCGAGGACCTCGACAGTGGCGCTCTCACGTATGCAGAGATCAAAGCAATTGCGTCCGGCAATCCGGCCGTCGTCGAGAAAATCAAGATCGACACTGAAATCCGCAAGCTCGACCAGTTGCGCGCAGTTCATGCAAACCAACAGCGTCACATCCGATGGGAGGTTCGCGACCTGCCCCGTCACATCGCCGAGACAAAGCAGCGACTCGCAGAAATCGAAGGCGACATCGAGCTCAGGAACAGCACCGAAGCCGCGGACTTCACCATGACGGTCGGCAATCGTGTTTTCTCGGGCAAGGGAGCGCGAGAAGAAGCTGCCAAGGCTCTGACCTTCACGATCCTCTCCTGGAAAGACGATCAGACGATGCAGCCGCGAGGGCAGTTTCGCGGCTTCGAGATTCTGAGCAAGGGCAGAAGCGGCGGATTCGGGCTCCTTCAAGACGACGAGCGTGTCCCGGAACTGTTTATCCGAGGCCGAGCCACGTATTCCGCGAACCTGAATCCGACGAATCCGGTTGGGACGGTTCAGAGCATCGAGCACACGCTGCAGGAGCCTGGATAAGCTGGCGGCAGAACAGCAGAGCCGTGTGGCACGCGCAGAGAAGGAGCTTGTGGACTACCAGGCACAGGCGGACCGTCCCTTCGAACATGAGGAACGCCTGAAGCAATTGCTTGCCCGTCAATCCGAGCTGAATTCCCAGCTGGATCTCGATAAGGGCGATCAACAGGGCGCGGACTCTGCACCCGAAATCGGGGACGATCTCGACAGAGGCAAAGCCGCGACGGCCGCAGATGGCCCCGCCGAGGTGGCGAAGATGGCAGAAGCGTATATGCGCGCGTCCGGAAGGGCGATTCGAGAAATGCCGGTCGTCCAACGACCAGCACCGGCGACCGGTTCAGTAGTCGGTCGGGCCGTCGCGAGAGACGACGCGCATATCGCGGTGTCGACGGCGGCAAACCGGTTCATCATCGTAGAATCAAGCGCGTTGGGTCGCGAAGTAGAAATCGGCGAAACATTGTCTCTTCTTTTCTCCAAAGGCCGCCCGTCTATCGGTAGCGACCGCAGTCGAGATCGTTGACAACTGGAAGGCGCCGCGAAAGGCCTGATCCCTGGGCTTCCTGCTCAGTCCGCGCTCGCGTCGGAGCAGAGTATCAGGACCTTCCTTGTGGGTGCCCTTTATCTTGCAAGAAAAATATGGTATTTTTTCTTGCAGGTGCAGGCGCATCCGAATGCAACAAGCCATTGAGCAAAAGATACTTAGCAGAATCTATGGCAATGGGAGGGGGTGGGTCTTCTCCCAAGCGGACTTTGCCGATCTGGGAGCTCGTTCGACAATCGATTCCGCGCTGCACCGCCGGGAGCACGAAGGCGTCATTCGAAGGGTCATTCGCGGCATATACGATTACCCCCGCCATAGTGAGGCGTTGGGCGGCCCAACAAGCCCGGATGTCGACAAAACCGCTCATGCGCTGGCCCGCAAGTTCGCTTGGCGTATTCAGCCCAACGGAGCCACGGCCCAGAATCTGCTTGGCCTGTCGACGCAGGTTCCCGCGCACGCGGTCTATCTCTCCGATGGACCGGACCGCTCATACACTGTGGGCCGCACCAAGCTCGACTTTGAGCACACGGCCCTCAAGGAGGCCGGATTCAAGTTGCCCGAAAGTCGCCTCATCGTCCATGCGCTGAAAGCACTTGGCGAAGATCGCATCACGCCCCAAATCATTACCCACATTCGCAGGCAGTTCGATTCGGCCCTGCGGCAGAGGATACTCCTCGATACGAAGACGGCGACCGGCTGGGTCTATGCCGCCATTCAGGAAATCGCTAAAGAGGGCCCGAATGGATAAACTCGCGCGGCGGCCGGCGGAGTACCGGCGCGACGTCTTCAGCGAGGCGGCGGCGCGCCTTGGGATCAGGCCAACAATCATCGAGAAAGACTTCTGGGTCTGCGTCGCCCTGAAATTCCTCTTCCAAAAATCGCGGTTCGGAAAATCCTTAGTTTTCAAGGGCGGGACGTCTCTTTCGAAGGCACACGGTCTGATCGAACGTTTCTCCGAAGACATTGATCTAGTCCTCGATTGGAAGGTTATCGGCTTCGGCGACGGGCTCAGGAACCCGATGGAAGACTTCGCTTCAAAAACTAAGCAGGACCAGTTCAACAAAGAAATAAACCGCCTCGCCGCGGACTACATTGCCAAGACGCTCTGCCCGGAACTGGAAGACCTTCTCCGACAAGAAAGCGTCGGGCTATCGGCTACCGTGGACCCGGATGATCCGCATAGCGTCAACATCCGGTATCCGGCGGCTTTTGCGGAAAGCTACATCCGCCCCGAAGTCCGCCTCGAAATCGGCCCGCTTGCTTCGTGGGTTCCCTCCGCTACGCACGTGATCCGGCCCTATGCCTTCGACGTGCTGCCTGAGGTATTCGAAAACCCGGCGTGCGAAGTTGTGGCAATCGCGGCCGAACGGACCTTCTGGGAGAAAGCGACAATTCTTCATCAGGAGGCGCACCGGACAGCCCTGATCCCGCAACGTTATTCGCGACACTACTACGATCTCTACAAACTCGCTGCAAGTCGTGTCAGGGCATCGGCACTTGCCGATCCCAAGCTCTTACGGGACGTAGTTGCATTCAAGCAGCGGTTCTATCCGTCCGCCTGGGCTAGGTATGACCTCGCGGTTCCGGGCTCGTTGAAACTGCTCCCGACGGCACGTTCGCATGTGGAGGACCTCGCACGGGACTACGAAGAGATGCAAGTCATGCTGTTCGGTACACCTCCCAAATTCCAAGACATTTTTGATGAATTAAGAAAACTGGAGGCCGAGATTAACGCAACCACTCAACAAGGCGAGTTGGGGAGCCCATGACTCTGCGGGCGGCAGACGGCTGTTAAAGCCCACTCAGTCGGACTATGCCGGGCAGGGTAAACAAACTTCGTCCTGTCCATCGTTCCGATGAAGCGATCTAAACTGCATAAGGATGCTAATGCAGACGGTATCTGGAGGTCGTGCCATGAGGACGGCCTGAAGGGCGAATATAGGCGCCTCGGTGGCACAAAGTGTTGGAGGATGCGTGAACGTTTTTGACTTGGATCAATCCATTATCGGGGACTACGAGCGATTTGCGAGATCATTCACGCAGATTCGGGCTGAAGATATCCGAACTCAGGTCGACGCTCTTTACGCAACGGGGCGCTTTTGGCCCGAGCCACTGATTAGCATTAATCCCCACTATGAACGCGACGCGAGTGTCGAGACGTTGGTGGAAGAGGGATTCCTGCATCCAGACACGGCGAAGATCTTTCGCGTTGGTGGTTCTCCGATCACTTTGTATCGGCATCAGGCACAGGCTGTCGCAAAAGCCTCCAAAGGCAACAGTTTTGTAGTCACAACGGGAACAGGTTCTGGAAAGTCTCTTTGTTTCTTCATCCCGATCATCGACGCAGCTATCCGAGCGAGAGTGGCTGGCGAAAGACCGCGTACTCGGGCGATCATCGTGTACCCGATGAATGCGTTGGCGAATAGCCAGATGCAGGAACTCCAGAAGTTCGTGGAACAGGCTGACCTTCCAGAAGCGTTGCGACCCACCTTTGCTCGATATACAGGGCAAGAGGACAACAACGAACGTGATCTGATCAAGACTGCGAAACCCGATATCCTCCTCACGAATTTCATGATGCTTGAACTGCTCATGACCCGACAGAGTGAGCGGGACCAGACTGTGATCGGCAATGCGGAAGGACTCGATTTTCTTGTGCTCGACGAACTCCACACTTATCGTGGACGCCAAGGTGCCGACGTGGCGATGCTTGTTCGCCGGGTCCGCGATCGTCTCTGTAGAAACAAAGTGCCAATCTGCATCGACACCTCGGCGACGATGGCAAACGAAGGAGAGGACCAAACTCGTGCGGCTGCAGTGGCGAAGGTTGCAACTCGTCTCTTCGGAGTGAAAGTCACACCTGACGCCATCATCGATGAAAGTCTAGAAAGGGCCACCGATGCCGCCGTAAAAGTCTCTCGGCAAAGTTTGGCGTCAGCGGTCGACTCAGAAATTCCCAGCTCACTGGGCGATGACTCTCTCAGTTCGCATCCTCTGGCGATCTGGATTGAGCTTCAAATCGGACTCCGCGATGGACAACGGCTAAGCCGTCGCGAACCCATTACGATCCGCGAGGCAGCAACCCGGCTGGCGAACGATGCTGACCGTGATGACACGCGGTGTCGGCTACAACTTCAGAACATGCTGACGTTGATGAGCAAACCGGCCGCGGAACGGGGCGGGAAAGGTGAGCGGGCGTTCTTGGCGTTTAAGCTCCACCGATTCATTTCCGGTGCCGGCTTCGTCTACGCGACCTTGAAGGGTTCCGGACAGCGCCGGGTTACGCTAGAAGGCCAACGATTCGATCCAGCCGATCCCGACTCGCGCCTCTACCCTACGTTCTTCTGCCGAACCTGTGGGCAGGAGTTTCATCCAGTGCTGCTCGCAGACAAAGACAATGCCCGCCAAGTGCTGCCCCGGGCAATTGATGAGACTCCGATTGAAGATGACGATTCGGACGAGGAGGCGGGATACCTCATGCCGGAGCCGGATGACGATCCGGAGTATGGATTCTCTGGCGAGGCAGAAGATTTTCCCGAAGAATGGACCGAACTCGGGCCGGGCGGTATCCGGCGGCTTCGGTCAGACAGGCGGCCTCTCGCGCCCCAACGAATTGCGGTCGGCGCGACCGGCAAGGTGGGGGCCGACGGCAAGAACTCCCTATTTCTTCCTGGAAAGTTCAGGTTTTGTCCAAACTGCAAGGATCAACCACCCGGACAAGCTCGGGAGATCAATAAACTCGCCGGCCTTTCAGCAGAAGGTCGAAGTTCGGCAACCACTCTCTTAGTGTCCAGCGCGCTCCGATGGATGAATCGACCAGTCAACAATGTTCACGCTGATAAGCGAAAGCTTCTGGGGTTTACGGACAATCGCCAGGACGCAGCTCTTCAAGCTGGGCACTTCAATGATTTCTTGTTCGTTTCGCTCTTTCGAGCGGCAACCCTCACTGCTGTACGGGCAGCCGGACCAAGTGGCCTCGGCGACGACGAGTTCGGCCGGCGCCTCCAATCTGCGCTGGGTTTCACTTCGGTTAATAAAACAAGGCGGGCCGAGTGGTTATCTCGTCCGGAAGTGGTTGGAGTTGGATTGATTGAAGCCGAACGCGCCCTTTCTCGTGTTCTCGCTCATCGTGTTTGGGCCGACCAGCGTCGCGGCTGGAGGTTCACGAATCCAAGCTTGGAAGAGTTGGGGCTAATTCGGGCAGTCTACGTCGGAGTTGATGAATTAGTAGCCGATCCAGTAGCCTTCTCGTCCGCTGCTCCGGAAGTCCTGCGCCTCTCTCCGGAAAAACGCCGGCAAGCACTTCTTATCCTGTTGGATACTCTTCGCCGAGGTTTGGCCGTTACCGCCGACGCGTTGGACCCAGCCATGGTCGATATCATCGCCACCGCAGCCAGGCAAACCCTTCGTCACCCTTGGTCCATCGCCCAACAGGAGAATCCCCGCATTGCGGCAGCCCTCATGATCGACGCCCCGCGTCGAGAAGACGTCCAGTTAAGAGGCGAACCGCTCATCGTTCGTGGTGGACCTCGCAGCAGGCTCGCGAAGCAACTGAATCGCACCGAGATGTGGGGCGGACGGCTCTCCGCGCAAGCTTATCTGGACGTTGTCCGGTCTCTCCTGGAAATCGCCGAGCGGTACCAGCTCGTTCGCCGGGTTCCAACAACATTCGATATCGATGGCTGGCGGCTGGAAGCAAACGCGATCCGCTTGGTTGAAGGCACAGGCCGGGATGATGCCAAGCCCGTCAACACCTACTTCGTGAACCTTTACGAAACGCTAGCTCAGTCCCTGGCCCAGGGGGGAGAAGGACTCTTCGGTCTCGAAAGCCGCGAACACACGGCCCAGGTCGAACAGGAACGGCGCGAATGGCGCGAATGGCGTTTCCGCTGGGGGGCCGAGGACCGAGACAGGTTGGAACGCGACAAGGAAAAACTGCGAGAAGAAGGAGAGCCAAACGTGTTCCTTCCGACGCTATTCTGTTCGCCGACGATGGAGCTTGGCGTCGATATCTCAGCTCTGAATGCGGTCTACCTGCGCAATGTTCCGCCAACGCCGGCCAATTATGCCCAGCGGTCTGGCCGTGCCGGACGGTCAGGCCAGGCAGCACTGGTGGTTACATATTGTGCCGCACAGAGTCCTCACGACCAGCACTATTTTGGCAAACCCCAGGAGATGGTAAGTGGCATCGTCCGTCCCCCGGCCCTCGAGCTCGCGAATCGCGATCTCATCGAATCTCATCTTCACGCGGTATGGCTCGCCGAATCCGGTCAGAATCTCAAAGAGGATATCCCCCATGTTCTGGACCTCAGTATCGCCCACTTGCCCATTCGGAAGGAGATCGAAGCCAATCTATCCGCCAGCGACCTCGCCAAGCGTGCGATCGTGGCGATGCTCCGAATCCTGGAGAGTGTGAGCGCCGAGCTCAATGCCTCAAACGCCCCTTGGGCCGCTGATCGCGACGCGTTCGCGGCAGCTGTTTCCGCCGCCGCACCTGGAAGATTCTCGTCTGCGTTCGAACGTTGGCGACAACTCTATCTGAGTGCCCACGCCCAATTGATGGAAGCTAACCGCAAGTCCGAGATGCACGGACTGAGCAGCGGCGAACGCCGGGACGCAAAACTGGCACAAGCACAGGCCAACGAGCAACTCGCGCTGCTCGAAAAGGGCCGGTCCACTGGAGGATCGGACTTCTACACGTACCGCTATTTGGCAACCGAAGGCTTTCTGCCCGGCTATAACTTCCCGCGCCTCCCAATCTACGCGTACGTTCCCGCCCTTGGTGCGGGAGGGCCCAAAGCGGCCTACCTACAGCGTGCGCGGTTCCTCGCAATTGCGGAGTTTGGGCCGCGCAGTCTCATCTATCATGAGGGGCGCGCGTTCCGCGTCCACAAGGCCAAGCTTTCCCCTGAACAACGGAATGCGGATGGAGGACGCTTGGCCACCAAGACCCTCTTTGTCTGTGAGCAATGCGGGGCCGCGCACGACGCCGAGCCCGAACGTTGTCACGTTTGCAACTCCAATATGGGTGGCGTCAACGCGATCCGAAATATCGTCCGAATCGACAACGTCGAAACCAAGCCCGCCGAACGAATTACCGCCAACGACGAAGACAGACAGCGGCAGGGTTTCGAGATTCAGACGGTGTTCTCCTGGCCACGTCGGGATGGGCGATTTGATGTGAGCTCTGCCATTGCGCAAGACGAACACGGGCCCATCCTGCGAATTGACTACGCGCCCGGCGCTACGATCAGCAGAGTCAATAAAGGGCTCCGCCGCCGCAAAGAGAAGAGTCTTCTCGGCTTCGGAATCGAACCGGCGTCAGGCCGTTGGGTTGGCAGCCCCGAGGAAGCCAACGATGGCGACGCAGATCAAGCGCCCCCTGACAGTGCTGGCGCGCAGCGGATTGTCCCAATCGTCGAAGACAATAAGAACGCGGCGCTTTTCAGATTGGCTGTGGAACCTCGATCAACGGTGACTACTACCACCCTTCAACACGCATTCACCCGCGGCCTTGAGACCGTATTCCAGTTGGAAGAAGGTGAGACGCTCACCGAGCCAGTGCCGAACCGGGATAACCGAAAGGCCATTCTCGCGTTTGAGGCAACAGAGGGCGGAGCTGGCGTGTTGACGCGCTTGGTTTCAGAACCGAAACGACTGGCCGACGTTGCCAAATCCGCCCTTGGCCTAATGCATTTCCAGAATCTCGATCACGCTATCAGCACAGGCGACCCCGCAAGCCTAACTCAAGATCCGAATGCTCAATGCGTGAAGGGCTGCTATCGGTGCCTCTTGTCCTATTACAACCAACCGGACCACGAACACATCGACCGCACAGACCCGGAACTCTTGGAGACTTTGCTTCGCCTCGCACGCGCCAACGTCATCCCCACCGTGGTCAAGCAGCCCAACGCAGATAGCCTGACCGCGCGAATCAACAGCGGACAGATGCCAGATCCCGATCCGAATCCCTTACTAGTCGGCGACACGTCGTTCCCCCTCGTGTGGCGCTCTCATCTGGTCGTGGCGTCGGAAATCGCACCCACACCAGAACAGCGGTCAGCTCTGGAAGCTCTTGGCTTTTCCATCGTTCACATTGACAAGAATTCCGGCGAAACGCCCGCCGAACTCGTCCGATTGCTGGGAGTTCAATAATGACTCCTCAGTTCGCACCAGGGGATCTCGTCTTTGCACGTGGGCGGGAATGGGTGGCCATGCCTTCCCCGGAGACCGATTGGCTTTGCCTAAGACCGCTATCCGGAGCTGAGGCGGACATCCAGTACCTCCGTCCAGAACTAGAGCACGATCCCGTCAGGCCGGCGCGCTTTGGATTACCCGACACAAAGGTGCTGGCAACTCAGGACGCCGCGCGAATTCTGGCGGACGCACTTCGCCTGTCATTGAGAAGAGGAGCTGGCCCATTCCGATCGGCAGCAAGACTCGGGTTCGAGCCACGCGCCTACCAGTTGGTTCCCTTATTGATGGCCCTTCGCCTCCCAACCGTGCGGCTCATGATCGCGGATGACGTCGGTATCGGTAAAACCATCGAGGCCGGCTTGATCATCCGCGAATTGCTCGACCGCGGCGAGGTTGACCGGATCGCGGTGCTCTGTCCTCCACACCTCGTGGAGCAGTGGACCACCGAACTCAAGACGAAGTTTGACCTCGACGCCGTGGCCGTCACCGCCGCGACGGCAGCCCGCCTGGAACGGGGACTACCCGCGTCGCAAACGCTCTTCGACGCACATCCCTTCACGGTCGTGAGCCTGGACTACATCAAAGCAGACAAGCGGCGCGACAGCTTTGCACGATCCTGCCCCAAGACCATTGTTGTCGACGAGGCACATGCGTGCGTCGGTGCACATCAAGGCAGGCAGCAGCGGTTTGAACTGCTAAAGCGCCTTTCCCAGGATCAGGAGCGCCATCTCATTCTCTTGACCGCTACGCCACACAGTGGAGATGAGGCCGCTTTCGACCGGCTACTCGGCCTTCTCGATCCTGGTTTCTCCCTTGGCGCATTGGACGATGAAGATTCGCGAATCCGTCTGGCGCGACATTTCGTTCAACGGCAGCGCGTCGATATCACTGGACGCGATTGGGGCGAAGACCGCTCTTTCCCTCGCCATGAGACAACCGAGCAACCGTACCCGCTCGATTCCGCTCATCTGTCGTTCCACGAAGCTGTCCTCGACTATTGCCTCAGCGTGGTGTCTACGTCCGGTGAAGATCAGCACCGGAGACGCCTGGCTTTCTGGGGAACGTTGGCGCTAATGCGCTGCGTTGGATCGTCCCCCGCCGCCGCAGCCAGTGCCCTGCGCAATCGGCTTTCCGGGGATCTGGAAAAGCTTGGCGAACAGGTTTTCGACGACGACGAAGCCGAGTCCATAGACGTAGAGCCCGCTTCGGGCCTCGCAAAGGCCGACGCATTGGAGAATTTGATCGCCCAGGCGGACCGCTTGGTGAAAGCCAAAGACCCGAAGTTGTCCGCCGTTGTTGAGCTTCTCAAACCGCTAGTCGATGGGGGCGCCAATCCCGTCGTATTCTGCCGCTTCATCGCTACTGCGGAACACGTGGCGGAGGGGCTGCGCAAGGCTTTTCCGCATCTTCGCGTCGAGGCGGTTACCGGAGTACTTCCTTCTGACGAACGCCGCGCCCGCGTCGACGACATGGGCTCTGCGGCCCAGCGATTGCTGGTCGCTACTGACTGCCTCTCGGAAGGTATCAATCTCCAGACTCTCTTTGACGCCGTCGTCCACTACGATCTTTCGTGGAATCCAACGCGGCACCAACAGCGTGAGGGTCGAGTGGACCGCTTCGGCCAGTCCTCGCTAATTGTTCGTTCCGTTCTCCTCTATTCTCCAGATAGCGCGATCGATGGAGCGGTGCTCGACGTCATTCTGCGCAAAGCCGCAGCCATCCGCAAAGCAACGGGCGTGACGGTTCCGTTGCCGGAGGAACGCGGAGCCGTTACCGGCGCTCTGATGAACGCGGTACTTCTGCGCAAGGGCAAATCGCCACAGTTGAGCCTGGATTTTGGGTTCGACCAAGATGCGCGAAGCATGGAGGCGCGGTGGCGCGATGCACAGGAAGGCGAGAGTCGCTCCCGCGCTCGATTCGCCCAGAACGCGATCAAACCCCAGGAAGTCGCACCTGAATGGCGCCGGTGGCGGGAGCTTCTGGGTGGACCTGCCGAAGTTCGTCGGTTCGTGGAACGCGCCCTGAGCCGGCTGGACGCTCCCTTGGATTTGAGTGGAACCGTCCCACAGGCGCACTTGAGCGCACTGCCCGTAACGCTGAAAGAGCGGTTAGCTGCGCGCGGCCTCGCAGGGTCCATCCGGCTAGGCTTTGAGGAACCGGCCCCGCCCAACGCAGAAGTTGTGGTCCGCAGTCATCCGCTACCGGCGACGCTCGCCGAGGCACTCCTCGAGGCGGCACTCGACCCCAGTTCCAGTCCTGTTCCACCGATCGGTAGAGTCGGCGCGTGGCTGACCCCGGCTGTCAAAACAATCACAACACTCGCCCTCCTTCGCTTGCGCTTCAAACTTGTGATTCGAGGGCGCAAGGAGAAGTTGTTGCTCGTCGAAGAGTCTGCAGCAATCGCATTCGAAGGAACAGCCGAATCACCATGCGCCGATGGCGCAGCCGCCTGGAGCCTGCTTGAAACAAATGCCAGCGGCAATCTCGCGGACGTTGCTCGGGACCGCATGGTAGAACAAGCTCGAAGCCGAGTCGCGGCATTGCTCGACGGTCCAATCGCGACCTATGCCCAACAACGAGCCGCTTCGCTCGCAGAAGACCATGGCCGCGTTCGCTCAGCCGGCATCAACGTCCCACGCGTGACGGTCGAGGCAGTCTTGCCCGCAGACGTTATGGGCGTCTTCTCATTGATTCCGGGGGGCATCTAGTGGCCCAAAAGAAAACGCCAGCAAAGAAAACCGCTACCAAACACTCGACCAATGTTAAGGGTTCGAGGACACGGCGTTCCTCTGCAGCGGTATTCGACACGATCACCCTCGAAGGCGGCCTCATTTCTTCGGCCATGCTCGCGCGCATCGCAGCGCGAAGTGCAGGGAGCCAGTCCGAAGCCGATTACGCAGTCCCCAAAGGTCTCACGCTGCGTGACGAGATCGCCAGATATTTCCGAATCGGCACCGCCCTGTTCAGGGACTTTGCCGCCAGCCCCACGCCCTCGGCGGGCGCGGCAATTTCGCTAATGGAAGGGCTCTTTGGCCAAGTGCTGGGTTTCGCAGACATTGAAGCGCGCAGCCACGACGGTCACTCCGTTGCTCTCGAAGCCAAGAAGGGCCGCGTTCCGGTAGTCATCGTTCCTCCCTCCGACGATCTGGACCGCGCCAGTTCTTACCTTTCTGGCGAAGGACGCAGGCGATCCGCCGCTTCTTCGTTGCAAGACTGGCTGAATCACACAGAGCACAATCTCTGGGGCTTTTGCACCAACGGCGACCAGCTTCGGCTCATGCGCGACAACGCCAGCCTCACGCGGCCAGCCTTCGTTGAGGTGAACCTCCGCGAGATCTTCGAAACCGAGAACTTCGCCGACTTCGCCGCCGTTTGGCAGCTTTTCCATGCCTCACGGTTCGGGGCGTCGGGAACAGCAGTGACAGACTGCGCCCTCGAACGCTGGCGCGAGGCCGGGGCCAACGAAGGAGTCGTCGCGAGGGAGAGGCTCAGTAAGAACGTTGAAGAGGCACTTCTTGCACTGGGCACAGGATTCCTCGCGCATCCGGACAACGGCAACCTCCGTACACGTGTCACTAGCGGTCAGTCCCCATTGCCGGACTTTGTTGGCCAGTTGCTTCGTCTGGTCTATCGGCTCATCTTTCTTCTCGTGGCCGAAGATCGCGGATTACTCCATCCGCCCGATGCATCGACGAGCGCCGCCAAGCTTTACTCGGAAGGCTACTCGCTCAGCGCCCTCCGCGAACGCGCCATCCGCCGAACGGCTTGGGACCAGCACTACGACCGTTGGGAAGGGCTGCTTATCAGCTTCGCCGGACTCGCCCAGGGACAGGCGAAGCTCGCGCTTCCCGCTCTCGGCGGCCTGTTCGATAACGTCATTCCCGATCTCGAAAGCGCGCGCCTTTCGAACCGCGCCCTCATGGACGCCGTCTACCGCTTGGCCTGGCTCAAGGACGACGCGAGCCTCGTCCCCGTCAACTGGCGGGACATGGAAACCGAAGAACTCGGCTCGGTCTACGAAAGCCTGCTGGAACTCACTCCGATCCTGGTGGATGAGGGCCGCGGCATCAGCTTCGCAAAGGGCGACGAGACCAAGGGTAACCAACGCAAAACCACCGGCAGCTACTATACGCCCGATAGTCTGGTGCAAACGCTCCTCAATAGCGCCTTGGATCCTGTCCTAGATCGCGTCGAGTCTGAGTCCAACGACAAGGTCTCGGGACTACTAGCCGTCACGGTCATCGATCCAGCCTGCGGCTCCGGCCACTTCCTATTGGCGGCCGCCCGGCGGATTGCCGCCCGCGTCGCCAGCGCTCGGACTGGAGGCGTCGCGTCCGCTCACGACTACCGCCATGCCCTCCGCGATGTAGTTCGGTCTTGCATACATGGGGTGGACCGCAATCCGATGGCGGTCGAACTCACCAAGGTGGCCTTGTGGATTGAAACCGTGGAACCTGGCAAGCCGCTCGGATTCCTAGACGCCAGCATCCTCTGCGGCGACTCGCTCCTCGGGGTATTTGATCTTGAAGTGCTGCGCCAAGGCATCCCGGACGCGGCCTACAAGCCTCTCTCGGGAGATGACAAGGACGCGGCCAAGCATTTCGACCGTCGCAACAAGGCCGAACGAGACGGCCAAGGCACATTGGACTTCATGGGCGGCAAGAGCGCGCTACCTGCGGCCCCGCCACTGGCCGCCTCGCTTCGAGCGATTCGAAACCTTCCTGAGGACAGCACCAGCGAAATCGTCGAAAAAAGGAGGCGGCTCGCAGCCGCCAAGACTGAGCGCCAGCTTTGGAGCTGGCGTGTCGCGGCCGATCTCTATATCGCTGCGTTTTTGCTGTCAAAGAAAGATGTGCCTCTCGATTCCGGTTCAGCATTAGTGCCAACCACGGACCACGTCTGGCGAACCCTTTCAGGTGGACAAGTGTATGGACCCCTCGTCGGTGTAGCCCGCGAGATCACGGACAAGGCGCGGGTTTTTCACTGGCCGCTCGAGTTCCCTGACGTGATGTCCGCGGGTGGATTCGAGGTCGTAATCGGCAATCCCCCATGGGAACGGATCAAGCTTCAAGAACAAGAGTTCTTCGCAGCACGGGAACCCGAGATCGCTTTGGCGGCCACTGCTGATGTGCGCGGCAAGTTGATCGCAGCCCTCCGGGGGGCTCCTGAAGGAAGCCGAAATCAGCACCTGTACCTTGAATTCGAGGTGGCTAAGCGGATTGCTGAGGCTTCGTCGATCTTCGTGAGAGAGTGCGCAAGATTTCCGTTGACTGGCCGAGGTGACGTGAACACCTACGCCTTATTCGCCGAGCTGTTCCTCAATTTGAGCTCCAAAAGAGGTATCGCCGGTATCATCGTGCCAACTGGTATTGCGACCGATTTGACGACAGCAGCGTTCTTCGGTGAGCTCATCAGCGGGCACCGCCTGATGATGCTTGTCGATTTCGAGAATAGGGAGGGTCTGTTTCCGGCAGTTGACAGTCGAATGAAGTTCTGTGTGCTAACGATGGGCCTGTCCGACACGGCGGAGTTCGCGTTTTTCCTCACTCGGACTTCCCAACTGATGGAATCGGAGCGACGGTTCACGCTCGATGCGCAGGAGATCGCGAGAATCAATCCAAACACCGGTACATCTCCCATCTTCCGCTCGCGAAAAGATGCTGACCTGACGGCAAGGATTTATGACCGCGTCCCGGTGCTAGTTCGCGAGGCCGGACAGGAAAAAACGAATCCATGGTCTTTCGACTACATGACGAAAATGTTCGACATGGCCGACAACAGCGGGGAGTTCCGTTCGTCGGCGGAACTCCAAGAATCTGGATTTAGGCGAGAGGGTAATAGACTCGTCGGGCCCCAAGGGCAAAGGTGGGTGCCGGTATACGAAGCCAAGGTCATCCACATTTATGATCATCGTTGGGCAACCTTCGAATCGGGTGAGTTCCGCGATGTTCTCGACGTAGAGAAAGGCGATGCCAGCTTCGAAATTGAACCACGGTATTGGCTACCCGCAGCTAGAGTCGCGGAGAGACTTGCCAGCAAGAATTGGGGCCGAGATTGGCTGATTGGCTGGAGAGATATCACGAACGCCACGAATGAGCGAACCGTCATAGCATCCGCCTACCCAGCAGTGGCAGTCGGACATACAATTCGAAATATTTTCGTCAACGTAGAGCCGCCTTTGGCGCTTGTCTTCCTAGCATGCCTGTCATCGCTACCGGTCGACTACGTAGCTAGGCAGAAGCTGGGAGGAACGCATCTCACTGTAGAGATATTAAAACAACTGCCCATACTTCCACCACCCGCATATTCCAGCTCGGACCTTTCCTTCGTTCAGCAACGCGCGCTCGAACTGCTCTATACAAGCCACTCAATGCGCCCCCTGGCCGCAGCCGTGGGTTACGAGGGCTCACCTTTTCCCTGGGACAGCGAGCGGCGCCAAGTTCTAAAAGCAGAATTGGACGCCTTTTACGCGAAGGCATACGGCCTCACCCGTGACCAGCTTCGCTACGTGTTAGACCCCGCCGACGTGATGGGTCAAGACTACCCGTCGGAAACCTTCCGTGGCCTCAAACACAACGAAATAAAAAAGTTCGGCGAATACCGCACCCGCCGACTCGTGCTTGAAGCTTGGGACCGAATGGCAACGAGCGAAGCCATGCCGGCGGCCTCAGTCACCCCGCCGCATCCGGTGCACAGGGTATCGGTTGATCCCGCGAATCTTGCAGATGGTGCTTGGACCGCTACTAGTGATAGCGCCCACGCGGCCCTGGCTCAACTCGCCGCCCTGATCAAAGTACTGCCAGGCCCAACTCCATCGCGCGTGTTCGACTCGCCGCGCTCTTCGCGCTTGAACCTCGCCACATGACGAGGCGCTTGTCAGCGCCTGATCGTGATACTTGGCTGCGCCTCGTTGGAACCGCGGCGCATCTGCCACGGGGAGCGAACATTGCGTCGTTTGCACCGAAAATCAACGCCAATTGGCAAAGCGCGGTCACTCAACTTCGCGGCATGGGGGCCATCATCGAAGACGCGTCGTCCCAGACGTGGGCTCCGGGCCCGCGCGTTCACGAGTTTATTACAGAGACTTGGCCCGATGGCCGGGCCGCGTTCGTCTTGCAGGTTCTGGCATCTCTCAGCTTCGCTGACGCAACCTCGGACCTTCAGCCCGACGACCGCGCGTGGGTGGAGGCATATGCCGCCTAGCCTCTTCACTGACCCCCATTGGATCGTCACCCCCGAAGCAGGAAGGACAGAACCGAGGCTATGGGTACGGCAGCTTGTGATCTTCCGCAAGCAAGACGACGTTGTTCGTGAGATTCAGCTAAAACCGGGTCTGAACATTATCTGGTCACCCGATGGTGCGGAAGGCGAGCCGATGGGGCATGGAGGTGGAAAGACGACCTTTTGCCGACTTTTGCGATACTGCCTCGGAGAGGACAGCTTTGCCCCTGAAAGTCAGCGTCGCGCGATAAGATCCCAGTTCCCCGAAGGTTCGGTCGGCGCGGAAGTCATTTTGAATGGCGTTCCCTGGGCGGTGTCACGATCATTGGGCGAACGACGCCGCGACGTCGTGATCGAAAACGGCACGCTCGAAGACACTTGGCAAGATGGCGCTTCTGCAATGGGCATTGAAGGCCTGCGCCAAGCCATCACGGACACGATCATTGGAGAGGCATCGCTCTTAATGCCGGGCGTCAATCAAGACGACGCCTGGGTGGCGACGCTTGCGTGGGCATCTCGTGATCAGGAGTGCCGCTTTGCCGATCACCTGCGATGGCGCGATCCTGAAAGCGATTCTCATTCTCCAGTTCGTGGCCTATCCGGCAACGAGTTGCTCATGATTGTCCGTGCCCTGGTCGGTGCTCTCTCGAAGGAAGAACTTGCAGCCCAACAACGTACGGGCGAACTATCACGAGCGCTAACTACTCATCGAACCAAGCTGGAAAGGCTCGACTGGCAGATCGAGCGTCTCCACGTAGACTTGTCTGCGAAGCTTTCCCTTGGTGATTTGGGCTCCGGAACACCAATTGCTTCTCACGCGTTTCGCGAGGCTGCCCAACGTGTGCTTGCCTCGGCTCTCAAGCTGCCGGTCGGCGAAAAAAACACCAACATGCGAGTCGCCCGCGAAGAGCGTGATAAAGCCCAACAAGAATTTCAGCGCCTCAAGAGTGAGTTCGACGGCATAGCGATTCGAATCGAAGAGCGCGATAAGATTGCCACATACCAGCGGTCTGAACTTCCTGAAGCACATGCCCTACTAACTGCGGAGAAGAATCCAATTTGCCCCGTATGCGAAGTTCCTATTGATATGGCGCTAGCTCAAGGTTGCGGGATTTCGACCGCCACTTGTGACCTTCACGCTCTTCAGTCGCGAATTGCCAACTTGCGAGCTGAGATCAAGAATGGCAGAGCAGGAGATTGCCCGGTTGAAGTCTACTAAGGCGGCACTCCATAAACAGGCGGAAACAGCCCGTCAGTTCTTGGCGTCAACATCGCAAACCGTAGCAGCGTTGGAGACTGCGCTAGACGAGCGTTCGAATGCCATTCGCGAAGCTCAGCGCGCGGTTGATGATACCGAAAGGTACGAACGCCTTTTACAAGAAAGGTCTCATGCGTCCGATGCTGCGGAAAACATTTCCAAAGGCCTAGATAGCACTCGCGAGTCGCTCTCTGCTCACCGCGCTTCGGTCGCCGAGTCGATTCAGCATCTCTCCTACTGGTTCGATACAACAATGCGGGAACTCGTACCGGGCGAGATCAAGGGAACTGTAAAGCTGGATGGCAACGGCATGGCACTCAGGGTGGATCTGGGAGGAGAACGATCTACGGCGGCAATCAATTCGCTGAAGGTGGTGGCGTTCGATTTGGCCGTGCTGGTCATGTCTATCGAAGGTCGAACTCATTTCCCGAGTTTCTTCATTCACGACAGCCCGCGTGAAGCAGATTTGGGATTCTCGATTTATAGCCGCCTGTTTGACTTCGCCAGGAAGCTGGAGGACTTCGGCCCTGCGCCGCTATTCCAGTACATCGTTACAACCACAACAGAGCCGCCTCAAAGCTTCCGAAGCGCGGACTGGATTCGTTTGACACTTCGCGGCGGCCCTGCGCAAGACCGGCTCCTTACCGTCGATTTGTGATTTCGACGGCGAGCATCCGAATTGCCATGATCAGTCCACGAGCTCCAATTTCATTCGTCATCAGGACCGAACTCCACAAGGCCGCCTTTGACAACGGCTTTCGCATCGACTTGGGGATGGACGCTGGTTGGCTCCACTTCCGCTCCACCACCGCGCAGGGCGATATCTGGCTGGGTGCCGGCTCGAAGGACGGTCCGTGGCTACTGGCGGTCGGTCTGGCAGCAGTGGCCACCGAACTCGGAATCCAGCCCGCCGCGACCTCGACCGCAGCCGTGAACGAACCGCCTGGAACAGTATATTCGTTCAACGCCATCGACGAACTCCACGACGCCCTCGACCGGACCTACCGCCTCGGCGTCAGCCTGCCGGACGCACCGCTGAATGAGTTCCTTGCCAAGACCAAGTCCATTCCGCGGACCACCGAAGCCGAGCGTCTCGTGGTCCAACGCGTCGGCCAGGACATTTTTCGCAAGGCGCTATTGGAATATTGGAAAGGCTGCTGCCCGCTGACCGGGATCACCGAACCAGCCCTTCTCCGTGCCTCGCACATCGTGCCGTGGGCCGAATGCGAAACCGACGCCCTACGCCTCGACGTCCACAACGGCCTCCTACTCTCGGCCCTCTGGGACGCCGCCTTCGACGCCGGGCTCGTCAGTTTTGACGATCAAGGCCGGATACTGCGCTCACCAGCGCTAACGCCCGCTGCCGCCTGCCAATTGAATATCCAACCGGCCGTTCAACTGAACCTAACCGACGCCCACCGCGTGCAGCTCGCACGGCACAGGGCACGGAATGGATTTCCGCCAACTTCAAATGAGGAGGCTCATACTTAACGGGGCGATGGAACGGTGACGCCCGCTTTGAGATATGAATGTAGAATGCCCGAAAAGGTGAAGATGTCGCAGGAAATGTACGACATGATCTTGCAAGACAGCGGCGTCGGCCACTTTGAGATGAGCGACCGCGACAGTGCTTGCGGAATCCTGCCGGACCTTGACTACGAAGCCCAACTCATCGCGATTTCTGCGTTGCTCCGCCGGAACGATCAAGCCGACGCCGAAACCGAACGGCAAATCAAGGAAGTTGACGACTACGCGCGGAAAACGTCAGGTTGGAGGAACCAGCGGGCAGTAGACGAATGGGTTGATCTCCTGCACGGTTCGACTTACCAGGGCGCGGCGCACAGCATGGCGGCGCTGGGGATGCTGGCACCGTTCTACGAGTCCATGTTTTCTCAGGCCTTTCAGGGCATTAGGCAGGAATATTTCGGGATGGATGTAATCCCATCAGGCCACACTCGTTCCGCAATGACAAAGGCCGACGATTTTTGGGACTGCCACCTGTTCTACAACGCCAAGAGTGGGAAGATGGACAGAAAGCTCGTTTCCGGAATCGACCAACTGGCAGAAGCAGTTGGCCTAAAGCCGTATTTGCCACCCGCCCTTCACAACATGCTGGAGGCGCTCTTCAGTTATCGCAACAAGATGTTCCACGGTGGCTTCGAGTGGCCGCTGAAGGAATGCGCCAATTTCACAAAGCGTATCGACGACGAAAACTGGCAAGACTGGTTCTCATCCGCCTCCCATGGAGATGATCCGTTCATCGTGTATATGACGGAAGCCTTCATTAACCATTGCCTCAATCTTGTTCACGAGCTACTGAGTGCTTTCGGCGCCTACTGCAAAGCCCACATTTCGGTCAAGAACGCGATCGAGATCGAAATTATTCCTCCGACAAAGTAGCGGGGCAGTTTGGCAGTCCTCTCCCGCGGAAATGCAAGAATTGGGCGGCAAGTTCGTGCTTGTTCGCCCATCTGGGTGCAGCCACTTGCATCATGTGGCACCATCTGATACGATTTGGCAGGAGTTCGAATCATGGCAGACGAAGAGTGGATGACCATCGAGGAGACCGCGCGGTACCTCCAACTCGGGAAAACTGCCCTATACGACCTCGCGCGGGAAGGCACTGTCCCGTCCAGCAAGGTCGGCAGCAAATGGCTGTTCAGCAAGCGCGACCTTGATGCGTGGGTTCGATCGAACATCCCCCTGGAGCAGTTCTTTCTCAAGACCCCCGCGCATATCGAGGAGAACCTCCAGCTCCGCGAGCCCCAAGTCGAGGCGTACAAGGCGCTCTACGAGTACTTCAAGAACGGGAAGAACCCCGCGATCATCCAGATCCCAGTGGGCTGCGGAAAGTCTGGGCTCGCCGCGATCGCGCCCTTTGGAATCGCGAAAGGACGGGTGCTGGTAATCGCGCCGAACCTCACCATTAAGGACGGCATCTTCGAGTCCCTCGACGTGACGAACAGGCAAAAGTGCTTCTGGAGGAAACGGAACATCCTCACGGACGAGGCCATGATCGGGGGGCCGTTCGCGACCACGCTCGACACCGGGAACCTATCCGTCTGCGAAAAAAGCCACTTCGTCGTAACGAACGTCCAGCAACTCGCCACGAACCCCGAGAAGTGGCTCCGCCAATTCCCCCGCGACTTCTTCGACATGATCATCGTTGACGAGGCACACCACTCGCCGGCGGAGAGCTGGCAGAAGGTCCACGAGCACTTCAACGAGGCGAAGGTCATCAACATGACCGCGACCCCCTTCCGTGGAGACGCGCAGGAGATCGAGGGCGACCTCGTCTACCGGTACCCGTTCAAGAAGGCGACGTTCAAGGGCTACATCAAGCGCATCACGGCATCCTACGCCGCACCGTCGGAGTTGGAGTTCACAGCGAAGGGCGAGACGAAGATCTACACACTCGACGAAGTCCTAAAAATGAAGGAGAAGGACTGGTTCAGCCGCGGCATCGCGCTCAGCGATCCCTGCAACCAGACGATTGTAGACAATAGCCTCCAGCGGCTCGAACAACTCCGGGAGACCGGCACCGCCCACCAGCTTATCGCGGTCGCCTGCAGCGTGAACCACGCCAGGAAGATCGCGGCCTTGTACGACGCGCGCGGGTTCAAGGCAGACCTGATCTACAGCGAGATGGACGAGGACAAGAAAGTCGAGGTCAAGCGCCGCCTCACGAGCGGCGAGCTCGACTGCATCGTCCAGGTCCAGATGCTTGGGGAGGGATTCGATCACCCCAAGCTGAGCGTGGCCGCAATCTTCCGGCCCTTCAGGACCCTTGCGCCGTATATCCAATTCGTGGGGCGCATCCTGCGCGTGATCGTTCAGAACAGCCCCGGCCACCCTGATAATTACGGCCACATCGTCACGCACGCCGGAATGAACCTCGACGAGCGCCTCAAGGAATTCAAGCTGTTTGAGAGCGACGACCAGAAGTTCTGGGAGGAAGTCATCGGAGGCAAGGAGCCAGAACCGCCGGCGGAGGTCGCGAGCGGGGCAACGCGGATGCGTCTCGGTGAGACCGCCGTGGTGAACTACGAGATCGTGGACACCATGATTGAGGAAGAGTTCACGTCCGCAGAGCAAGAGGACATCATCAGGGAGCTCCGGGAGAAGCTCGAATCACTCGGCCTCGACCCGGAACAAGCCGACGCGATCGTCCTCGCAAAGACGAACGCCCGCACCACGACCAAAGCAGCACAACCCTACCAGGTTCTCCCCCAACGTGAATGGGAGACACGCAAGAAGGGACTGAACGACCAGGTGAACCGTGCGGCGAACCTCCTCATGAACCGGCTCGGGATTAACCGCGCAGGCCGCGAGCTCATCAACGCCGGCGTCGCCGCCACGAATAACTTCGTCGCGGGCGTCACCCTCATCAACAAAGAACTCAAAGCAAAGTACCCAACGCCGCGGCAGCAGTGGAGCACCGGACAATTCGAGGCCGCGACCAATGAGCTCGAAAGCATACTCAACCTTTTGACCCGCCGGTACAAGGGGGTTCTCAATGGGAAAAAGGGGTAAGACGCCATCACTCCTCGCGATCTCCACCGGCACGCCCGAGGGACACACGTGCGGGAAAGGAACGGAGTGCGACCGCTGCGACAGGGCGGTCGCGAAGGGCGAGCGGTGCTTCAGGATTCCGAAGGTGAAGAGCGGCTTCACCGGCTACCCCATCTTCTGCGTGGAGTGCACCCTCGCCATTGTCGAGCAGACCAAGATCGAGCTGTCAGTAGTAGAGATGGAAGTCCGAGGGAAGGGACCGAAACACTAGAACACCGAACGGGAGGACATTTTGCCGTGATAGACGAAGAGTTACGCGGACTGCTGGTTGGTCGCATCCAGGACGTCTGCGACGCGCGAGCCAAACAAGGGTCGTTCGCGATCAACGACGCCGCGAAACAAGTCATCGACGAGATGCGCGACGAGGACAACAAGCGGTGGAAGGAACTCCGGGACTACTTCGCCGAGCAAGGCGTGATCCACATGGTGAACCGCGTCATCACGCAAGCTAAGGCAGCCGACCCCAAGCAACGCAAACTTCCCGGTCTCGAATCTATGCCGTTGCTGGTGACCTCTGAGGGAGCGGCCATCCTCGCGGAACAACTTAAGTACGACCGGTACCAGTCAGAAGTCAAGAGGCTAGAGAAGCGGATCAACTCCTACTCGAACCTGCGCCGCAAGCCCGAGAACCTGGAGATGGACAAGCGGCGCCTCGAAGAGATGAAACGTTTCGATCCACGCTTCGCGAAGTACGCGGAGGAGAACCCAGACCTCACGCTCGCCGAGGCCAAACAACTCGAAGCGGCAGAAACACCAGATCCATCGAAAAAAGGCGGGAAGTGCAAGAAGAAGTAACTCGAAAGGAGCGACTCGATGACCGCGTCAGAGCAGAAGGAAGCAAGGGAACGCCTGATGTTCGGCGGGTTCGCCTCACGCAGCGGCCTGGAGATCGACCCGTCCTCCATCACGTCCTGCGCACCACCACTTCCGGACATCCGGTGCACCATCAACGTCAGCACGTACTTCTTCGAACTGGCCGAGGCCGTGCCGGCTAAGCAGGCGCAAGCCCTAGCCACCAAAGGTGTGTACACCTACGGCGTTCCCGACCCCGACGACAACGGAGCCAAGGCCATCGAAGCCATCATCCGCCAAAAACAAAAGAAGGCGTACGAGACCGGCGGTGCGCCCGTAGACCTCCTTCTGTACTTCAACAAAGACTTCCCAATCTACCTCTCAGACATCGCGGGCGATGAGGACGCGCCAACCGCGATCGACCTTGCAGTACGAGACTGCAAGGCGCACGGGCCGTTCACGCGCATCTGGATGTACTGCAGCTGGAACGACATCGCCAAACAGCTCGCCTGAATAACGAAAACTATGCAAGACATCCTTCCCGAGGCAGACCCGGAATCCTTGATCGGGTACAGCCACAAAGCGGTCAAAGGGAGAATGAACCACCTGCTCGCTAGGACAAGCACCGTTCACACAAGGCATTCGGCACGTGTTCGTCGATAACTATGTCTATCAGTGGCAAGACACACGTACGAGCCCCACGCGTGCACAGGCGTGTAAATGGTTATTGAACGGGGATGACAACGAAAGCCACCCGTAACGCTTTTCCTGTCACACGTTCAGCCGCGCGCATAAGGGTCAGGCGGCTGAAAAACGGAATCTCGCCTGCTTCCTTCCGGATTAACCCGATCACGATACGGTAGTCGCGGGGGTTGAAATCATCCTGCAAAATCCCTCGAAATTGATTGCCCCTGCCTTCCAAAAGGCGGCGTGCATCGCGCAGAAACGTCTTGTCGCTGACAAGCAACTCAGCGGCGTTGGCAGCTTGCATAGCCAAGGCACTAAATCCCTGCGAACTGCGCCAGATCTTTAAATGAATTAAGTCTTTGGATACGTCGTAGATGTCGCACAGCTCAACTATATCCCCGCCGACCGTGATATCGACTCCGCATTGATGAACTCGCGCCATTTCCAGTGGTTTGTTTGCCGCCACACGGTGAATGTACCGACCTTCTATGATGTTCGTGCGTGTCGGGTTTCCATCGTCCGCGAGCGTGGCTGGAGGAAGTGCGGGGGGGCCCGCTTTTAGTTCATCTACATAGCGATCCACGTTGTCATGAAAGTCCCTTTCGATTAGCGACCATCGTCCACCTCCGAACGTGAACTGTTCACCCTGATCGACAATATCGACTTCGATACACCCGTACACCCGCCACGACAACTCGGCTTTCGGTGCATCGTCATAGAAAAGGTGAACTTTAAGCTCCTTCAATTGATCGAGCGTGACGACGGTAAGGTCTCCTCCCAACGCTTCGGCAAGGTTCTCTACGGTAAGGAACTCAAAGCGTTGCTCCACGGCTGCGTCGGGATCGTAAGCGAATGCTGGCCCGCGTTTCCAGTCGATCAAGACTGGCGGCCCGAATTCGAAATTCCGTTGCCTGACTCGGTCCAGCATAAGGTTGTCTAGTATGTCGATCCGGGCTTTCGCCCGCACAATGCTGATCTGATCGACCCAGGCGAAATCGTGAATTTGTTTGTAGGCAGCAGTATTGAAGGCGGCGAGAAAGCCGTCGCTCTTTGCTCCAAGATCCGTGAAGTCGAGCGCCGCCCGATATGCCAAGGCATCCGCACCTGCTACCTGCTTGGCGAGTCCCTCATATTGCCCATAGGGAATTCCCGTAACAGCACGTAAATGATCTTGCAGAGTATCGATCCCAAAAGCGGATAGCCGCGTTCCACGCGATGGTTGCTGACGCGTCAGAAAAGGTTGGTCACGCATAGCGCGGAGATCGATTGATCGCAGCTTGTTCGGATCAGCGATGCTCAGAACCGTTTTCTTGCCAAACTCAGGTACGTACGCATCCGGTCGCAAAAGGCTTCGCCCACCAACGCCGAAGGTATAGGCGTAAAAGCCATTCTGGGTGCGCACAAATAAAACCGCCGACGTCGATTGAGTGTCTGGAAACTCAGCACGGCTCTTCAGATGTGGCTGTACTAACAACGTCCAATCTGGTGGATGTTCTTCACCGAGCTTGTAGTAGAGGATTCCCGTAAATCCCGCGTTGTCACGGATTTCCCGTTTATGAAGGCCCGCTGTTGCCTGAAGTGCATCCTTCGCAGATTGAACCGCTGCTGCCAACAGGAAAAAGTTTAGTCCCCATGTCCGCGCCATAACGCATTCTTAGAAATTGTAATGGATTTGACCACTAAACCATACGTCCAGTCGAAAATGTCGTCTCGGCTCCGAGATTGGCGGATTCGTCTTCACGGACGTCGGCGCTGGCAGCAATCGTTGCCGATCACTCAACGCTGGAGCCTTTTTCGGCCCCGCCCCACCGCACTCAGAACGGTGGAAACGGGGTGGATCGTGGAAATGAGAAGCTCCGTTAGTATTGTCGGTCAGCGGGCTTGCTCCCATTCAGCAGTTAGGCTCGCACGCGGGAGCCGGATTACCGATGCCGCGCACGAGTTCTTCACTCTGCTGAGCTCTGTGACCGAATCCTGCTGCGGATAGTAGGGTATACGGGAATGTATACGAACTATTCGGAGTGCTCCATGAGCCGCTTCGCGCCGGTAATGGAGAGTCTACCGACTCGCTGAATCAGAAAATCGCAATCGTGGTTGCGATGCTCCGCCGAATACAAGGCGGTTCATGGCTCAGTCTTCCCGGTGCGAAGCCAGTCGATGCCTTTTCTGATTTCCTGGCAGTAGTTCTCGCCGTTTGGACTTTTGAGCCAGGCTATCTGTTGATCCCACGCGGTCTTCATCTCAGGCAGGAATAGCCCGGCAGCAGCGGAGAAGTAACCTCTTAGCGTGCCGTCTGTCATCCAAGTTGTCGGCAGCCCACCCACCTCGCGGCACCACATCTCAACAAACAACGTCATATAGTCAATGCGCAATGGGAGGGGCGGGTGTTCCGCACTGACATCGGGTTCGATCCGTATATTTCCCGCCCAACGGGCGCAGAACTGGATCATACCGGCAAGGAGGAAGCACGACAGGATCGCGCTTTCGAGAGACTTGGCGGACGACATCTTCAACAGATGCGACGCAAGCGGTCGACCGGCACCACTGAAAAAATACGGCAGGTCGTGATAGATGCCGTACCCGTCGGCATCTATCTCCTGCGCTTGCGACAAGACGGCTCCGAGGGCCTCGGCATGGGGCGGATGATCCTCCAAATGCTGGCGCACGAGGTGCGAGTACTCGTGCGCGCTGACGAAGCAGAATTGCATCAGGAGCAGGAGTTGGGCGATTTCCTCTGCGCCCGCGGACGGGGCGATCTGCAAGCTGAAGAGGGCCGCGTTCTTCGCCACGACAAGCCGCGAAAGCCGCAACATCTCGTCGAACATGGGCTGCGTCATGACGATGAAGCCCAATTCGTCGGCCTCGAACACGTGGGCCGCAGCGACACCGTTGTTCACCGTCACGAGTTCAAAATGGAGCGGCGGCAGAGCGACGCCCCCGGTCGAGGTCACGCCAATATCCGACAGCTGGAGGTTCATCCACTCGGCAACCCACCGGTAGAGGTGGTCGGATGGCAAGGTCTCAACAGCGATGCGGCCGGAGATGTGTTCGTATTTTCTCTCGCCCCGCTCGTGCTTCTCGTGCAGGAATCGTTCGAACGTGACTTCAGCCGGAATCTTCGGTCCTGTCTCTGCCATATTGGGTCGTTCTCCGGCCGGGAAGGCCGGATGCCGCAATTTCCGAGGATCAGATACGCAAAAACGGGTAGTCGGCGTAGCGCTCCGGCGGAATGGCCATTCGTTGAAGGGGCTCAATCAGTCTCTGCTGCCAGTAGTGCGCGAAACGGAACAGGTCGCGGCGCTTAATCCAGAATAAGCGTATGTCGCCTTGTGCGTCCGTCTTCTTAAAGCCCATGCCGATGGCGCGGCCTTTGTGCAACAGTGTGAAATTGCCATCTGGAAAATCGTAGACATCCTCCAGAAATTCCGGGCAGGCGATGTTTTGCCGATAAAGCTCAGGGTCCAGAACGAGACGCTTTTTTCGTTTGCGCGTCACCGCGACGATCTCGGCGTCGGCGACAGGTTCGATACCGCGCGCGATGCCGATATTCCGGTGTTTGAGCCATCCTAAGCGCAACGGACGCAGCAATCCTAACAGTTCGGGAACGATCGGGCCCATCTTCTGAAGCAGGCCGAGCAGGTCGTCCTTGCGGACCGCGAGGAGAGTACGATGAGTTTCGCCATTACCGCCTGTTTCATGGAGATCAATGACACCTGAGTTCGCTCCCATATGAAGGGTGTAGTGCGCCGCATTGCCGACAGCTTTGGGCACGAAGACAATTTTGTCGGCGCGAAACTCAATGGCGAAATCGTCGCCTTCAATACCTTTGGCGCCGTGCGGGAGTACGTAGGGCTCCATAGTCTATTTTTGCACGGGGATGCCCCCCCCATCCTCGATTGCCCGGTTCGCGTCCTGCGTACGTGAGAGGCGCTAAGGACGGTCCGGAAAAGGCCGCTGTACAGACTGTTTGGGAAGATAAACAAGGGAGACAGATTAATGTTGCAAGATTGCAGCAACGTTGCTACAATGATCGCAGGAAAAGACTGATGAGTGCGAACTTTGAGAGCAGTCAAGCGGAAGTGGGACACCGGCTGGCACAAATCCGTGAAGCAGCCGGAATCAAGCAGGCAGATCTCGCCCGGAAAATTACTTGGAGCCCGGCTGTGTTGTCCCGCATTGAATCGGGCGAACGTCAGCTCTCGGCTGACGAGCTGACCACCGTGGCAGAGGCCATTGGAACGCCGGAGGCTTTGCAGCTTTCAAACGCACTGGGCAGGGACTGGAAGGAGGTTCCACGACCGCCGCTCGACCACCCCGATCAAGACCTTCTGTGGGAAGCCGAGCTCGTGTGCCGCGATCTAGCTGCACTCAGGAACCAGCCAGATGTACGGCATGCGTTCGAGCGTCGGCTCAGCGACTACATCGACGATATCAAGCAAAGCGCAAGCCTTCTCCTGCGGCGGGACCACGAAGTCGCGTTTATCGGGAGCAAAGGGATCGGGAAATCGACTGCGATCTGCAAGGCAACGGGTCTGGAAGTCCCAGGACAGGATGGCGGAACGCCATCGCCCGTGCTGGAGGCTGGTGGCGGCGGAGTCACGATTTGCGACGTTCATCTGCGCACAGGGCAAGCCTACGGACTCATGATTGAGGCCTGCAGCGACGACGAAATCCGCGCCCATGTCGCGGACTTCGCCGAGCACATCATGAGAGGTGCCTACGAATCCGACGATGACGGAAAGGGCGAGGATGAAGCACGCGGGATTTCGCAGGAAATGGAACGTGCCATCCGAAACCTCGCCGGCCTCAAGGTGCGCCGTGAAAAAGGTTCGGACGGCAGGACGATCCGCCGCGATGAGGCCAAGGACCTCGCTGATAAGGCGACTTCCATCCGGGCATTCGTTGTGGACGTGCTCGCGCGGATGGAGTTGCACCGGCGAGATCGCCGCGACGTCTGGTACACCCCGAGTACCGGAAAGAAGCCGCTAGCGTGGCTCAAGGATACCTTTGAGCAGGTCAACAACGGCCGCCATCCCGACTTCGCGCTTCCGAACAGCATTGAAATCTTCGTGCCAGAGCCCTTGCTCGGATCGACGGACCTCACAGTTAACCTCATCGATACCCGGGGAATCGACCGGACGGCCGCAAGGGCCGACTTGGAACGGTATCTAGACGAGCCGCATACGCTTGCGCTGCTCTGCTCAAGTTTCAATGATGCACCGTCGGTTGCGGCGCATCAACTCTTGGAGCGTGCAAGGCAGGCAGGCGTTCGCCACCTCGAAGCAAACGCTGCCTTGCTGGTGCTCCCGCGCGCCAATGAAGCGCTTGCCGTAAAAGACGAGGCGGGCGTTCGCGCCGATTCGATTGAGGAAGGTTACAGCCTGAAGGAGGAATTTGCGGCGATGGCGCTTGAGCCGCTTGGCCTGCAGAAGCTGTCCATTGGATTCTTCAACGCCTTCGGTGACGATCCGGCCAGATTGCGCGGCCTCATCATGGAGTCTCTGGGAAAAATTCGCCAGGCGTTCAGGACCCGGATCGACGAGGCGATTAAGAGTGCGCGGAGCCTGGTGGAGAACCACGAGAAGGAGCAGGTGCAAGAAGTTCTTCGCTCGGCTGCAGGCATGATAGCAACTTGGATCTCCAAGAACCGCCACGTGCCGGCTTTGTCCGGCCATGTCCACGACAGCCTGATGTCGCAGATCCACTCGTCCTATGCGGCGACCGTACGCGCCGCGGTTCGCCGTGAAGGAGAATGGCGCAATCTGAGCTACGGCCACCATCTTGGTTTCGGCGCGCGGCGACTTGCTGTTGTCGCCTTGCAACCCCTGGTTCAGAGGTTCCTCGACACCGCCGATATCATGGCAGCGGACCCGCAATTCGCCGAGGCGGGCGACTTGATTCAGCAGTCACGCCGCGTGATCGAGTCCGCTTTCGAGGACTTGCTGCGAAAAGCGCAATTGATGGGTCTAACCGTTTTTAAGGAAGCCCTCAAGCAGGACCCATCCCTCTGGGTCAACTGCGAAAACGAGTGGGGGCGGGGGCCGGGGTATAGGGACCGTGTCGCTGATCAGAACCAGAAGTGGTTCAACGCGGAACCGCGCCGTGACCTGGAACAGGAGCTCTGGGAGGTTGTCACCCGCGAATGGGCCGGGGCACTTAATCGTCTTTCATCCCTTCTGGACACAGACGTCGCTGCGCCTGAGCCGGTGAACTAACGCCGTCAGGAAGAGCCCTCACATCATGTCTATATTCGTTTGGCTGGATTACTCGGAACGCGAACGGCGGAAGATGCTCGATGTCGTCGACCTCTTTCGGGAGCACGATACGCGGGACGAATTAGGCGTTGGCTCGGTACGCGACGCTTTTGCGGATATGCTATTTCCCGGCACCAGCACGATCATGACGCGCGCGCGTTACTTCCTGCTCGTGCCATGGACGTATCTTCGGCTCGAAAAGCTGCGAATCGGCTCCGCGCAAATCCAAGCGCGGGCCCATCGGGCGGAAACGGCCCTAATTGAAGTGATAGAGCAGTCCAATGACAGCGAGGGGAACATCGGAAAGCTGGCGAAGGCGGCTCTTAAGCGTCTCCCGAGCAGCGTTTACTGGCAGGGCCTTAGCGTATGGGGTATTCGTTCGTTTCAGGGCGCTCAGACCCAATACCATCGGGGCCTCGACCGCTACTATACCCAAATTTCGCGGCAGGGCGGGCGCGCCGTTGAGCGCGACATCGAGCATGATGATCTGGTCGCTCCCAACTGGCACGGCGGGCTGATCAAGGCACCGGACACTTTCCCGGGTACGTGCTCGCTGAGCCTGACTCGCTCGGAGGCCGGATACCTCGCGGAGCGCATCCGATTGAGTCCGGGCTCTTCGAGTTCGCTGCTGGCTGAGCTGGTCGCGAAGCGTCGGCACAGCGATTACGTGCCATTCGTCTGGGAACACCCCTACGCAGCAGAACTGCCGCCCAAGCTAGCGGAACTGGTAAGCAATGCTCGGAATTTTTCGGAGGTGATGCACGGCGCGCCGCTACTCTATAACCTGATCCTCGCCGAAGAAGGCGAGCGGGATGAGGGCATTGCACGATATCGTCGGCAATTCAAGGAATGGGCGCAGCTGATCTCAGAGCGATCGTCAACTCTTGTGATTTGGAATCGGCCGCGCTTCTGGGAATTGGTTCGCGCCGTCAATTCCCGCATCACGACCCCAACCTACGAATTCATCAATGCGTGGTGGGACCTGGCGCTCGCGGGCGACGCGGCGCGTCTGCGCGAGAATGCGTCCGTGCGCGCCCTGATCCGCGAGCGGGAGAAGCGGCTGAAGAAAACCCTCGCCCGGATCGGCAATCCCCGCGCCCAGGAATTGTGGAACGGAGATTCCGGCTCGGCACAGCTCGATTTCCGCTGGGACATCGCGCAAGACCTGCTGCGGGACATCTTCGACGGGCTGGAGGCTCCGGATGCTTAAACCGGACGAGCGGGCCCATTTGATGGAACTGCTTCGGCCGCCAGCCGGATGCCAGCTCGATTCAGCCGTCGGTACGACGTTCTCCCTCGATCTCATCAGCGCCCTCATGCTCCCGCTTTCCTTCGCGTTCTTCGACTGGGAGCAGGCGGACGGCGAACTCGTCGCCGATCCGCTCGCGCTTCTGGAAGCCTTGCGGCGCTACGGAGACCGTTTCACGGTCTTCTGCCAGAGCGGCCAGATGCGCCTGCCCGCGAAGTATCCGCCGCTGGTGACCTTCCTGGAGCCGTGCATTTACGAAGTGCAGCCGCCGGACCCCGCCGGCGTCTTTCATCCGAAGACCTGGGCGCTGCGTTTCGCCGCGGGAGACGGCACTGTTCTGTACCGTGTGCTATGCCTCAGCCGTAACCTCACCTTCGACCGCTGCTGGGATACCGTCGTGGCGCTCGACGGCGAGCTGTCGGACCGGACGAACGCCATCGCGGCCAACCATCCGCTTGGCGATTTTGTGGCTGCGCTGCCGGGTCTCGCGCTGCGCACGCTCGCGCCAAAGCGCCGGCAGGCGATCATAAAGATGGCGGACGAACTGCGGCGCGTGCGCTTCACCTGGCCGGAAGGGTTCGACGAAAGCGAGTGCCGCTTCTGGGCGGCGGGACTGGACGGACGGAGCGCAGCGCCGTTCGGGACACGGCGGGACAAAGCGCTTATCGTTTCGCCTTTCCTGTCCGATGCGGTTGTCGGCGATTTCCTCGGTAACAGCGGGGAAACGCATCTCGTGTCGCGCCAGGAGTGCCTGCAGGAGCTGCCGCAGAAGACCCTGCAGCGCTGCGAGAGCGTGCATTTCCTCGTCCCCGAAGTGGTTGACGAATCCGACGACGCGGCGGCCGAGCCCGAGAGCCGGGAGGTTCTCGATGGGCTGCATGCCAAGCTGTTCGTCATCGACCGCGGCTGGAACGCAAGCGTTTTCAGCGGATCGTTCAACGCGACGGTCCACGCGCTGCACCATAACGTGGAGTTCATGGTCGAGCTGGTCGGGAAGAAAAGCCGCTTCGGGGTCGATCAGTTTCTCCGGCAGGTCAAGGGCGAGACGACCTTTGCCGATCTCTTGAAGGACTACGACGTGAACGCCCCGGCGGTCCCCATCGATGAGGCAGCGCAGCAGCTCGACGACCTGATCTTCGATACGAAGCGCGCCCTGGCCGCAGCGGGACCGCGCCTCACGTGCACGGAGGCAGCAGCCGCTCCGGACCTCTTTGACCTGACGCTGAGCTGCGCGCGGCCGCCGCGCTGGCCCAACAAATCCGTGGAAGTACGGGCCTGGCCAATCACCCAGCAGGCCGATCGCGGACAGGCGCTGAGCGGTCAGCCGGTCACGTTTGCGCGGCTGTCGTTTGCCGGGCTCACGCCGCTGACCGCCTTTGCCGTTTCGGCGAAAGTGGGCGAGAAAACAGCCAGGACGGTATTCGTGATGAACCTGCGGCTCGAAGGCGCGCCGGAAGACCGGCAGGACAGGGTCGTGCGGTCTCTTATCGAAAACCGCGACCAGCTGATGCGTTATATCCTCTTTCTGCTGGCTTCCGGAGACGAAACCGCCGCGTCTTCCGGTGACCCGCGCCGGTTGCTCCAGCCGGGACACAACGGCAAAGGGAATATGCCGCAGCCTTATCTTCTGGAGTCGATGCTTCGGGCCTTGCATCGCGGCCCTGCGCAGCTTGAGCGCGTGGCATCGCTTCTGGAGGTCTTGCGCAAGCAGCCCATGAGTTCGGAACTCCTGGGTACCGATTTCCAAAGCATCTGGGAGCCCATTTGGGAAGCTGCGCAGAAAGCGGTCGCAAAATGAGACAAGCTCCCGATATCCAGTCCGTTCTGGACGGCCTGAAGGACTTTCAGCGCGCGACGGTCGATTACGCCTTCGAGCGGTTCTACGGCCCAAATCCGACGCGGCGGTTTCTCGTCGCGGACGAGGTCGGGCTCGGCAAGACGCTTGTCGCGCGCGGCGTCATCGCGCGGGCGATCGAACACCTTCACCACAAGGACAGGATCGACATCGTCTATATCTGCTCGAATGCGGATATCGCGCGCCAGAACATCCAGCGTCTGCGAATCCCCGGCTGCGCGGACGCGGCGCAGGCGACGCGGCTGACCCTGCTGCCGCTGAATATGGACGACCTGCGGCGCAACCGCATCAACTTCGTCGCGCTCACGCCGGCCACATCCTTCGAGCAGACCGGCGGCGGCGGGCGCATCGACGAGCGGGCGTTGCTGTACTGGCTCCTCGATGCCGCCTGGAAGATCCACGGCCCGCGGGCATCGCTGCATGTCATGCGCGACTACGCGAAGATCGAATCCTTCGAGCGCAGCGTGGAATATTTCGACGCGACGAAGGTGAACGAACAAATCATGGCCGAGTTTGTCGCCGCCCTCGACAAGCGGATAAAAGAAGAGAAGGCGTCGGGGAAGATTGATTTCCAGACTCGGTTCGAGGAGTTGCGGGGCATTTTCTGCCGCTCCGATGCGCGGGTTCCCGATGGCGCGACGAGACTGCGCACGCAGTGGATCGGCGAGTTGCGCCGGTTGCTCGCTAGCGTCTGCCTGACGACGCTGGAACCGGATTTGATCATCCTCGACGAGTTTCAGCGCTTCAAGCATCTTCTCGACGAGGAGTCGGAGGCCGGCGAGCTTGCCCGTGATCTGTTCGACTCGGAAGCCGGGCAGGGGGCGCGGGTCCTGCTGCTGTCGGCGACGCCCTATCGCGGCCTGAGCCTCCACCACGAGACGGACGACGATCACTATGGCGACTTCCTCGCGCTCCTGCGGTTTCTCGAAGACAGCGACGCGGCGGGCTGCAAAGAGATACTTGCGGAATATCGCGCGGCGCTTCCCGCCGTCATGACGCCGGGCGGCCTGTCCCGCCTGCGCGCCGCCAAATCGGCGCTTCAGTCGCGCCTGCAGCGCGTCATGGCGCGGACCGAACGACTGGCATCGTCCCAGTCGCGGGGCGGCATGCTGCTGGACGAGCTGCGCGGTGAAGGCTCCCTGCAGGGCGCGGATATTCGCGCATTCCTCGGGTCGCAGCGCATTGCCGAGGCCCTGGAGCAAGGCGACGTTATCGAGTATTGGAAGTCCGCGCCGTACCTTTTTAACTTTATGGACGACTATGCGCTGAAACAGGCGTTCACCGAAGCGCCCGAGCAGCGGGACATGGTCCGTTTCGTCAGGGAGTTTCCGGAAGCCTTCCTCGATCTGGAGAGTGTCCGCGGCTACCAGCCGCTCGAACCGGCAAATCCGCGCCTACGGGCGCTGCTCGGGAAGACCCTTGATCGCGGCATGTGGCGGCTGCTGTGGATTCCGCCGTCTCTCCATTACTACAAACCGGCCGGGGCGTTCGCGGCTCCGGAGCTGGCAAGCAGGACGAAGCAGCTCGTCTTTTCGGCGTGGCACATGGTGCCCCGTGCCGTCGCGTCGCTTGTCTCTTATGAGGCCGAACGAAGGATGATGCGGGCGCCCCACCCGCGCGCCCGTATCACCCAGGAAGACTGGAAGAAGCAGCGCGGCCTTTTGAGGTTCGGCATGTCCGCGGGTCGCCCGACAGGGATGCCGCTGCTCTTGCTCGTTTATCCCTGCCTAACGTTCGCCCGCGATTACGACCCGAGAGAGCTCTCCCGGGACGGTATGATGAGCGCCGATGAGGCGCGGACCCGCTTCGCCGCACGCTTGCGCGCCGCTGTCGGAAAACTTGGCACCGTTCCGCAAGAAGGCGGCCCGGCAGATGAGCGATGGTACTGGCTCGCGCCTATATTGCTGGATTTTGCAGAATTCCCCCTGCCGTCGATAGAGTGGTGGAACCGTGGGGACCTAGTGCGGCAGTGGGCCGGTGTCGAGTCCGGTGAGGAAGATGCTGGCTGGGCCAATCACGTCGACCAGGCGATCAAGGTTGTCGGCGATATCCAATCCGGAAACGATAGTCTCGGCGTCCAGCCCGACGACCTTTTCGACATCCTCGCGCTTGCGGCTTCCGCGGCTCCGGCGACGGCCGCGTTGCGGGCCTATACGCTGACGAACGCCGGCGAGGCTGTCGGTTCGCTGGCCGTGCGCGATACGGCAGCACGGACGGGTCGAGCCTTCCTGACGCTGTTCAACCATGCGGAAGTCATCGAGGCCATTCGTGCGGAATTCAAGGGAGAACCCTACTGGGAGCGGGTCCTGGAATACGCCCATGCCGGCGGCCTTCAGGCCGTTCTCGATGAGTATGCTCATCTGCTTCGCGAGTCGTTGGGCCTCGCCGCGGCTCCCGTGGAAGAATGCGCCCGGCAGATCGCCGGTGAGATTATCGCGGCCCTGACGCTTCGTGCCGCGTCGCTTCGGATCGACGACGTGACGTCGCCGCCTTATGCCCGCGAGGTGAAGGTGACCACGGAGCGGATGCGTATTCGCTTCGCGATGCGGTTCGGCGACGACCGCTACGATGAGGAAGTGTCACCCGCCTTCGACGGCGCGCCAGCGCGGACGCGCAAGGAGAGCGTGCGGGCGGCATTCAATTCTCCGTTCTGGCCGTTCGTGTTGGTATCGACGACCGTTGGCCAGGAAGGCCTCGATTTCCACCACTACTGTCATTCGGTGACGCACTGGAACCTGCCGTCGAACCCGGTCGACCTCGAACAGCGTGAGGGCCGCATCCATCGCTACAAAGGCCATGCCGTTCGCAAGAATGTTGCGGCAGCCTTCGCCGCCGAGGTATTGGCCGGTCCCATGCGGGACGTCTGGGAGACCGTCTTCGAGCTGGGGCGCGACCGCCGTCCGCCGGATAAGAATGATCTCGTTCCTTACTGGATCTTCGGCGGGGATGCGAAAATCGAGCGGCATGTTCCGGCGCTGCCGTACAGCCGGGAAGTCGAACGGCTGTACGGACTGCGGCGGGCCCTTGCGGTGTACCGGATGGTTTTCGGGCAAAGCAGGCAGGAGGACCTCATTACCTACCTGCTTGCGCAAATTCCGGAGACGGATCGCGACGCAATCGTGGCGGAGCTTCAGATCGATCTCAGCCCGGTGAACCGGACCGGCCTGGCCCCGCAAGATAAGAGCCGGGAGACGCCCCGGAACGGGCGACTGCAGGCGGCTAACCGCCATTGGGAATAAAGTCGCCTAGAACCCGCCCAACACAGAACCATGGCTGCCTATTCTGGAGAGCGGCGGGCTCTACGCGCAATCGTCCACCGACGAATCCGCTGTTTTGCTACAGCTCAGGGTGCATTCTTTTCCAAATGACCAGACGGAAAGCCCGCCATTGATGTTTTCCGTGCGCTCCAAGCCGCCGGGTCCAAGCGCTACAATCAGCCGATGGCCAGCATAGAGTACGTTGTCGAGTCATACGCTGATTACCTGCGCGGCCTCAATCAGAAGCAGTGGCAAGCTTTCCAAAAGCGACGAATGAACGCGCCCGAGTCCGCTCTCGCAGAGGCTATGGTTTTTCGCGTTCTGCAATTTTGCAAGGTCGGGCCGATCGTTGCTGATGCTCCAGGCGGGGGCGGTCCGGACTTCCTGTGCCTTTACGAAAAGCCGAACGCCTTCATGGTCGAGGCGACCTCACCGAGGCCCGACCGCGTGACTAAGGTCTCAAGCATCCCAAATCGTGTACCTGAGGACATGGAGGGTGGCCCTTTCGGCCTGCTGACTGCGCAGATCGACGAGACCGCCACGAAGAAGCTTTACCAGTTCAAAGATATTGGGAAACCAGGAATTCTCGCAATCGCATCCAGCCACTTCGGCTCGCACATTCTGCTCGATTCACAGTCCGCGATGTACGCGCTCGTCTCACAGCCGTTCTGGGTGGCGGGCAAGGAGGGCGTCTCAACCGATCTGAAGTATTCACTATTCGTGCGGGGCGAGGGCAACGACATAGTTGCGAAGAACAAGGAGATTTCAGCTGTTCTGCTGATTGCCGTCGGAGCAGACCGAAGCTACGTCTCTGGTGCACTTCATCCCGACCCTAAACATCCCTTCGATTCTAAGGCACTTTGGGAAATCCCATTCGCTTATCTGAAGGACTGGCCGGTCGAGCAGAACCGCTTAAGGGCCACATGGACATTGGGTGAGTCACCGGAACCACTACAGGTCTCGCATGCCGCGATCCGATGAGTGTCCAAAGCTCCGTCTCACCTGTTTTCTATAGTGTTCCAAGCTTTCTATCCACAACGACACCCTCGGTCTCCACCGCCTGGTGAAGCCATTGAAGCCTGATAGAGTCTGTCATTCTGCTGTGGCGCTGGCGTCATGCTGCCCTCTCCCTCCCCCGCAATTAGAACTGAATCCTCAGCGAGCTTGATAACCTCACGAGGCAAGACTTGACCGCTCATCAAACGTTGCAGAATGCGGTCCGCAAGGGCATCCATGAAACTGTTTGACCACGCCGCCGGACGAAGGGGCGATTCGCATGCGCCAGCGGCCTGCAGGTCCCCACTCAGCACCTCCAGCAAAGCATCGACGCTCGGCTCTTGTTTTCGGAGGCGTTCGACCTTCTCGATCGCGTAAAGGACAGTGGTGTGATGACGGCCGTTGTAGAATCGCCCGATTAGAGGAGTACTCCAGCCTCCGACGTGCTTTGCCAGGTACATTGAGATCTGTCGGCTGAAGCATTCGCTTTGCTTATTTCCCGGCACTTGGCCCGGACCAAGATACGCCGATACGGTTGTCTCAATTTGCGGCAATGTAACCGGCCAAATCCGTGCCTCCTGCCTATCCAACATTGGTTCCTCCTGAAGAAAGCACCGCAGCCGCTCGGTCCACCCACAATCCGGTGCCCGTCGTATCCAGCGCGGCCGGGCACTCGGGCCACATCGCCCGGACCAAATCCAGCCAACCTTCGAGCCGCTCCCGGAACTTCCTTGGTCTGGCGTATTCGGAGCTGCCGAGCTGGCTCACCAACCCGAAGTCGCCGAAAAGCGGAACACGCTCGCGCCCCTTTGCCACGAAGCAGCGATAGGACAGCCACATGAACAGATCGAGAGCGGCCGGTGAACAGGAGCGTGCCTTCGCCGCTTCCATGTCGGTCGGAATCGGGTGGCTCATGATCTCCTTGAAGAACTCGTGGCTGAGGACGATTTCATTTTGAAAACCGCCGCCGGGTAGCGTTGCCTGATCCGCGTCACGGGAATACCAGATGCGCGCTTCGCTCATGAAGTTAAACCGCGCCTGATGGACGACAGCTGCCCGCTCTCGCTGCGTGTCGGTCCCGAAGAAGATCGTCGCGCCGAATATCCGCTGGAATGCGGCGACCAACCTTCGGTACTGCGTACCGCCTTGCTGCATTCCGAAGGACTCAAGCATCTCCGCCGCGCTTCGAAACTGGATCGTCTGGCTCTGCTGGCGGATTGCCAGCGTCGCCAGGAATATCGGAATGAGCCGATCCTGGCCCCACGGAAGACCGTATGATGGGTGGCCGGTCACCTGAAGCGAGAACTGGCCGTTGCGCCTCTCGTGAAGCAACTGGCCGGCTGCGGGTTTCTTGATGGGCAGTCCGCAGAGCACGAATGGGCGCGACGCAAACCCCAGATTCTGATTCGCCTCCTGGCGCTTCAAGCGGACGCAGGCGATGGCGTCCGCCCGGCGAAGTTTCTGTTTTGAGACGACCAGATCACCTGGAAGACCTCGGAGGATCGACCCCGCAGTTTCAAACCCGTGATGCCGGTGGCCCGCCGTTTGTCGGGCGGCTACCGGTAGTCTATTGTTCAAATGCTCACCTCGCGGCGACATCGCCGAATGTTCCGGCGAGTCCTCAAGGCCAGGTTTTCAGGTGGGCAAATCGGAAGCTAAAGCAGGACCCTTCTCGTTACTGCTATTAATGCGTTAAGAAGGGCAAAAGCAAAATACGCTGAAACGGCACGGTTTTCTATGTTCAGTATTTGCCGCCATGGACGCATAAGTTCTTTATTGACAATCCACGACTAGTTTCCCAAGCTGGAGCGTCGCGGGTTCGAACCCCGTCTCCCGCTCCATCTTTTCAACAACTTACAGTGACCTGTGGATTAATGCTATTAATGCTAACGCAGTGATCGCAGTAACGGATGCCACGTAAACCATTGAAAAATTTGCCCCGATGGGCTAGAACGCCAGCCCCCCTACGCTGACATTCAATTGCGGGCTGCCAGATAGACTTAGTTGGAGCTCGCCACATCTGCAGCTTCGCCGATTGCCTCCAGCATTCGGCACCCTACCCTCGGCCCCGTTCCAACGTGCCTCGGGTTGGTGCCCATTTGCTGGTAAATACGGCCGAGAGGCTAAATGAAAAAACGGTGAAATCTGGTTTCAGTCGGGACCGGTGCCCTGTTAGAGCCATTGCCCGCCAGGGTTTCACCGCGAGACCGAAAATCCCCAAAGACTCTGCGGCCAAGAGAGGTATGGCGAAACGGCGTACCTCCCGACGAGTTTCCGAGACCGATCTCGTGTTCAGCGAATCGGCTGCGGCGAACGAAGAAGTGGCCAAACGATACAGGAATCGCTCCATCGCAAAACACTGCGCGATTTTTCGCGTGACTGGTTCAGAAACGTTGCCGGAAAAAAGCGCCGATATCGCGACCGCTCAAACGATGGACTCCAGGTAGGGGCGCTCAATTCTTTCCACGCGATTGATTCTGGCGAAGTCCGAAATAGCCTTGAAGTTTGGTTTTCGCCTGCGTTCCCAGTAGGTTCGTAACGCTTCGATTACGACGTCAATCCCAATTTTGTTCCCGTACTTGAAGGAGTCCGCAATGGACTTCTCGGGCGAATAGATTCGAACTGGTGCGCCATCGATGGTGACGAAGTTGATGCCGGAACTGAACGAGGGTTCCGAATACCAAAAGACACCAACCGGGATGCCGCCGATCTTTGGGATCTGACCATGGCTGGGGAGCGCCAATGTCGATGGAGTGCGGAACCTAGGTTGTCAGACCGTGATGAGCGAGAGCTGATATGAGACAGACGACTGCCTGCGGAACACGCATCACTATTGGGATGAGGCAGGACTCGTGAGTTGGCGCGCGGGAGCAAGTCGGTTCAGTCCTCTGCCAACCTGCTCCAGTTCGCCCGCGTACCTTAGGGCATAGAGCGTTCGCGGATGCACCCCAAGGCGAGCCGCCTTGCTCGTGCGAATCAACCCGCCGTTTCGAATAGAAAGCGACCGTGCCTTCGTAACCCCTGTCTGAACCTCCGGCATCTTATAGAACCTACGGAGATTGTATTTAATATCCGAACTTTCTATCCACCACCCGCTTTCGAATGTCCCCGCCGTCTTGGCGGGTAAGGCCAGTTTCGATGTGGCCACCGCTCATTGGGGATCAGGCGCTATTGCTGGTCGCGGTAAATTAAGCCGCCTCAACATTTCATCAAATCGAGGGTCCGAGCGCAGGCAATCCATTCGCGGCTGCACGCCGGCAACCAGAAGAAGGGTGTGTCGACAGCGGTACGCCTCTTCAAGACATTCAAACGCTCGATCGGTTTCACCCAATAAGCCATAGACGATCGCTAATTGGGTAGCAGCTCCGCTTTTATCGGCCTGCATCTCTTCTAATTCTCGTAACAAGCGCCTTGCTTGTTCTCTTTCTCCGGCCACCGCGTAGGCCTGCGCAAGCGCCCATAGGCTATGCACTGTACGTCCAAGGGTTTCGACCAGCTTCTGTGCGAGAACTGTGCTATCTTCAAGCTTTCCTTCGTAGCCTCGGGCCGCCGAGAGCGCCTGCAACGCTTTCAAAAAGGTCGGGGCAACGTCGAGTATCCGAGACCACTCTTCTGCGGCCCGGTCAAACTCCCGCGCGAAGTATAAACTAACGCCATAAACCCAGCGTCCGAGAAGGTTGAGTGGATCCTCAGCGACGATTCTTTCCATCTCCGCCGCGGCCTCTTTGGCTCTTCCCAAAGGATTGAGATGCCAGCCCGCATAAGCGATCCTGACGTAAGAAGACGGGTTCAGCGTAAGCGCGCGTTCAAAATGCCGCGCTGCCGAGGCCCAGTCGTGATAGAGCATCGCCGCGACCTGCCCCAAACAAGCATAAGCCTCGGCGTTTTGCTCATCCAGTTCCAAAGCACGGCGGGCGGCTTCCGCAGCCTTGGGAAGATAGTCGAGCGCGGGAAAACCGGCTTCCGTTACCAAGCCGAGCGAGCATTGCGCTATGCCCGTCCACGCCGGAGAGCAAGCTGCATCGATACCGACGGCGTGCTCGAAGCATGCCAGCGCTTTCACGAACTCACTCGGGGAATACTTGTGCCAGTGGAACCGGCCCTCCAGATAAGCCTCGCTGGCTGCCGAGCTGGAAGTGAAACGCTTCGAAGGAACGGCCTCGACACGAAACTGACGCGCTACATCGGCCGCGATCTGATCCTGAAGCGCGAAGATATCCGTCGTCTGGCCGTCGTAGCGTTTCGAAGACAGATGATTTCCCGAGCCTGCTTCAATCAATTGGACCGTAACGCGGATCTGGCCTCCGTTCCGGCGGACGCTTCCCTCTAGCAAGTTGTCGACGTCCAGCTCGGCAGCAATGCGACGTATGTCCTCGTTCTTACCTTTAAAGGCAAATGCTGAGGTCCGGGCCTTAACTTTGAGGCCTTGAATCTGCGCGAGCACGTTGATGATCTCTTCGGTTAGCCCATCGCTGAAGTATTCGTCCTGCGGATCGCCACCGAAATTCACGAAGGGTAACACGGCGATAGATTGTTGTGGACCCGTGGGCTTGGACTCTGGCATGGCGGGAGCCGAAGCTGTGCGACCGGCCACGGGAGCGATGAAAGAATAGCCGAGCTTGGGAAAGGTCCTGATATAGCGTGGGGTGACCGCATCGTCGCTTAACGCGGTCCGCAATTGGCGGATGCAGCGATTGACGCCGGTTTCAAAGTCGACGATGGTTCCATCTTTCCAGAGCAATTCATGGATCAGCTCTCGCGACACCATGGTGTCGACATTTTCCAAAAGGAGCCTGAGCAATTTGGCGGGCTGCGGCTGCAAGCGTAGGCGCGTGGAGTTTTTCGCTAGTTCGAGCGTCCCGGCGTGAAACTGAAACACGCCGAATCGGTAAACCACGGTCTCCTTTGCTGAACCCGGTTTCGGCATCCCTCTAGCTGATCATTATCCGAGGTTTTCGGCGTGGCGTCCACTGCGAGGCGAGCAGATCTCTCAACAAGTGTATGTGAATCAAACATTTGTACGCGCAGATAAAAGAGCATCACTTGAGCATTCGGCGCGCATGGCGTTTCTGGGCCAAGTGGCTCAATATCGAACTCGAGGCAACCACAACACCTCTTTCGCCAGGACAGACCAGAAAGGAAACCTTACATGTCAACCACACTGACCACTCCGTTGCCGGAAGCATCTCCCGCTTCCGTTGGCTTCGCTACGGAGCGTCTGAATCGCCTCGACAGCGCAATGCAGGCTGAGATCATTGCCGGCCACTACGCGGGCATTAGCGTAATGATCGCCCGTCACGGCAAGCTCGTGAAGTCCGAGCGCTACGGCTATCAAGCGCTTGGTAGCAGTGAGCCGCTGCGGGAGGACGCGATCTTCCGCATTGCCTCCATGACCAAGCCGATCATCGCCGTCGCCATGCTGCTCCTGTACGAGGAAGGCAAGTGGCAGCTCGACGATCCTGTGACCATGTTTATCCCTGAATTCGCGGATCTCAAGGTGCTGAAGGACGGCAAACTTGTGCCGCTCGATCGTCCCATGACGATGCGGCATTTGATGGCGTCCTCCGCGGGCTTCGCCTTCGGGCCTGCCTTCGGGAGCACGAACCCGGCCGTGGAAGAGCTCTATGCCAAGGCCGATCTCTGGAGCGGCGCCAACGACGACATCATTGGCAAGCTCGCCAAGCTTCCGCTTGAATCGCAGCCCAGCACCGAGTTCCGCTACGGCCTCCAGCAAGAGGTTCAGGGAGCGATCTTGCGCCGCCTGTCCGGCGAGCAACTCGATACCTTCCTCGAACGCCGCATCTTCGCGCCGCTGAAGATGAAGGACACGGTTTCGAAGTCGCGCCCGATCAGCGTGCGCGCATCGCACCGCGCTACGCGCTCGACAAAGACACCAAGCTCGTTCTGGCGCCCGACCAGTCGCCGTTCCCCGCTGTGGCTGGGACGCCCGCCGGTGTGAAGCCGAAGTTCCTGCTGTCTATCGCGGGTCTTTACTCGACCGCGCAGGATTACATGCGCTTCGCTCAGATGCTCGCCAATAAGGGCACGCTCGACGGCGTCCGGCTTTTGTCTCCCTGTCGGTCAAGCTGATGACGACCAATCTGCTGCCGACGGCGTGCCCATGCACTTCATGCAACCCTTCGCAGGCGTCGGCTACGGCATGAACGTCGGTATTGTGCTCGAACCATCGCGCGCCAGTTTTAACGGCGGCGCAAACGGCACAGGGACCTTCTTCTGGGGCGGTGTCCACGGCACCTGGTTCTGGGTCGATCCCGTCTACGACATCGTCGTCGTCGGCATGGTGCAGCAGCAGGACGCGGGCAACGGGATGACGGGCCGCCCCTACGCGGCGCCGGACATTCGTGCCATCTCGCGATCCATCACATACGGGGCGCTCGTCGATCCCGCGCTCTGAGAGTTCCTAAACGCCAAAAGGAGAAAACCAATGGAACTGACTAACCAAGCCCCCATGAAGTCGAAGCTTGAACTGGATACACGTCTCGATCCGCGGATCAAGAAGCGGTTCGCCGGGATTCCGCAAGCGCCAGAAAAACCGAACGTTTCGAGCCGAGAGGAACTGCTCGCGCAGGAGAGCATGCCCGCAGCACAGGCCGCCATGAAGTATCAAAAGGCGGTTTTCGATTCAATGGACAGCGAAGAGATCGCTCCTTCGGCGGGCCTGAGCGTGCGCGTTGAGAGCCTGACCTCCTCGCCCGACGGCAACACGGTCAAGATCCAGTTCATCCGCCCCGACAACAGTGAGGTCCTGCCCTGCGTTTACTACATCCACGGCGGACGCATGGAGATGAATTCCTGCTTCGATGGCAACTACAAGACCTGGGGCCGAATGATCGCCGCCAAAGGCGTAGCGGTGGCGATGATCGAATTTCGCAATTCCGTCCACCCGTCGGCGGTGCCGGAGATCGCTCCGTTTCCCGCTGGCTTGAACGACTGCATCTCGGGCCTCAAGTGGGTGCACGCCAACGCGGCCAGTCTCGGCATCGATCCGAAGCGCATCATCGTTGCCGGTGAAAGCGGAGGCGGCAACCTTACTCTCGCCCTCGGCATGAAACTGAAGCGCGACGGCGAATTGGGCCTCGTCCAGGGGCTTTACTCCCTGTGCCCTTATATCGCTGGCGAGTGGCCTCAGGCGCAGTTCCCGTCTTCAATTGAGAACGAGGGCATCGTACTCAACTTCGGCGACAATCGCGCCACCATGGGTTACGGCATCGAAGCGTTCAACGACAAGAACCCGCTCGCCTGGCCCAGCTTCGCAACCCGCGCGGACGTCGAGGGGTTACCGCCGACGGTGATCAGCGTCAACGAGTGCGATCCACTGCTCGATGAGGGCATCGCCTTTTATCGGCTGTTGTTGGCCAGCGGCGTCGCGGCGCGTTGCCGCCAGATGATGGGGGCCTGCCATGGCATCGAGATTTTTCCTGTTCTCTGTCCGGATATCGCTCACTCTACCGCCAGCGACATCGCCAACTTCGCGCGCTCGTCGTCTGGAAACTGAAACCAACTGAACTTCAACCCCAAATCAGAAAGGAAACACAATCATGTCGGCCACATCAAACCCGAGAGTTCCGTTTTTCCCCGATAATGAAGAGTACTGGTTCGAGACGCTGCGGGCCTTCGGGTCCTGCAGCTACGGCGCCGCTGATTTCGGAGAGGTGATGTCCACCGTCAATCGCATCGCCTCCGGCGACGATGAAGGCTGGTACACCGAATGGAACGCGACGGCGGAAAGAGTTTTCGCGGAAGCCGAAAAGCAACGCGCCGCGGGTCATCGCGTCAGCGCACGTGACGGATACCTGCGGGCGTCGAACTACTTCCGGACCTCCGAGTTTTTTCTTCATGCCAACCACGATGACCCGCGCAACCAGAGCGCCTACAAGAAGTCGATCACGTCGTATCAGCTCGGCTGTCCGCTCTATGACACGCCGATTCTGCCGGTCGAAATTCCTTACGAGAACACGACGCTGCCCGGCTACTTCCATCGCGTCGATGCCTCAGGGGCGAAGCGCCCGTTGCTGATCCTGCACACGGGTTTCGATGGTTCGGCGGAAGAGATGCACGCCGAAAACGCACGCGCCGGCGTCGAACGCGGCTGGAACGTCCTGGTCTTCGACGGCCCGGGCCAATACGGACCGATCCACCGCGAGCGCCTGCCGTTTCGTCATGATTGGGAAAACGTGATCAAGCCGGTCGTCGATTTCGCACTGACGCTGGCCGAAGTCGACCCCAAACAGATCGCGTACATGGGTGTTAGCTTGGGCGGCTATTTAGCGCCACGCGGTGCGGCGTTTGAGAAGCGGATTTCGGCGCTGGTCGCTAATGACGGCATTTACGACTTCGGCTCGACGCAGTTGCGCGGGGTGCCACCAGAGCAGCGCGAGAGCTTTATCGCCGCACTCAACCAGAAGGACAATCCCGAGTTGGATCGCAAACTTGTGGAGGCGGCGAAGAGGTCGCCGAGCAGCAAATGGGGCTTAGACCAGGCCGGGTATGTGATGGGCGAGTCCACGCCTCACGCCACAGTCGCGAAGATACTCAAATTCCATATGCGCGACGGCATCGCAGAGCAGATTTCGTGCCCTACTCTGGTTCTCGACGCCGAAGAAGATTTGTACCTGAAGGGTCAGCCGGACGAGCTCTTCAAGCACCTTACGTGCCCGAAGACCCTGATCCGTTTCACGAGCGCGGAGGGTGCCGGAGCACACTGCCAGTGCGGCGCGGATCGCATCGCAAATGCTCGCATCTACGACTGGCTCGATGAGACCTTCGGTCGCGTCGCCAAGTCCTAGACCTTGGCCTGAGATGGGATGAGCAGGTCATCTACTCATCCCACCAGGCTTGTTGATCCCTTAATAAACGCAGTTTTCAAAATCACGATATTCTCTCGAGGATTGGACTATGTCTGTACGCAGTGTCGGGCGTTGGAAGACGCCTCTCATTTCGCTTGTCGCGCTCACGGTCTGCGCTGGTGGCCTGCATGCTCAACAGAGCGGACATTATTTGCAAGGCCTTACCGGACTGGACAACGGCACAGTCGCGCCTCCGGGCATTTACATCAGCTATTTGACCTGGGTGAATACTGCGGTCTCGTTTCAGGGGCCGCAGGGACAAACAATTGCCAACTTGGGGCTGAACATCGGCATCCACAACGTCGTTTTCCAGATGACGACGCGAAAGAAGTTCCTCGGCGCGCATTATGGCTTCTCGGTCGCGGGTTCCGTTGCAAATTCTCGTGTAATCTCTGCGACGCCGTCGGCCGCGCTGAAAGCGGGCTTCTCAGACCTCTTTATCTCTCCCGTCGTGCTCGGGTGGGAAAAGGGCAAGGCGAACGTCCTGGTGGACTATGGCTTCTACGCGCCGACCGGCCCTTTCGATCCGACGAAGTCGCTCAATCCCGGGTTAGGTTTCTGGGAGCATCAGGCACAGGCCGGCATGGGCTATTCGTTCGACAAAAATAAGGTCTGGAACGCTTCGGTGCTCTCGACGTGGGAGATCAACCAAAGCAAGACCGGGCTCAATCTGAAACCTGGACCGATGGTTACCTTGGAATATGGCGCTGGGCGGCGCTTCGATAAGCACAAGATCAACCTTGGCGCCGTCGGCTACGCGTACCACAAGCTGTCCTCCGACTCCGGGTCGGACACGGGATTCCTTGGCGGCACTGCGCTCGACCGTTCGTTCGGCGTCGGGCCCGAGTTCAAATACACCGATCCGAGGAGACACTTTGCCTTCAACCTCCGATACGAGAGGCAGTTCGCCGTGCAATCGAAAACGCAGGGAAATGTATTCGTGGCCGGCGTGACGTGGGTGAACATGTTCGCAGCACCGGCGTCCGACCAGCATGACTGATCGCGCTCGTGTTCCCGGAGTGAGCACGCTCAGATTAGCAGTGGTTTAACTCCCAATCTTTGCCTGAGGAGGCACATATGACCCTGGCAGAAATTGCCTATATCGCCACATCTGTTAGCGGATTCGCCGTAACGGCTTCGCTCATCTACGTCGGAATCCAGACGAGGCAGAACGTGCGCCATACAAGAGCGCTCATTCACCAAGGCACCGCCGCGCGAACTACGAACATACTGCTCGGCCACATGACGGCCGAAGCGGTCACTGCGTGGATCGAGGGTAATGGAGGCACGCCAACCCCTGAGTTGGTGAGGCGGCGACAGTTCTACTATCATTGCGCGAGCGTGATGATCGCAATGGAGGACTATTTTTCTCAGCACGAAGACGGCCTGCTCAGCCATGAGCAATTTTTGCGAGCCAGCGTGACGTTCAGACAACGCCTCTCGGAGCCCGGACTGCGTGCCTTCTGGATGAAGCAAAGAGAGGAACTAACAGAAGTGGTGCCTCGTTATTGCCGGTTCATCGATAAACTTTGTATCGACGAGACTAAATCGCCTGGCGACCTGGTCTGATGGCGGGCTGATCCCCAGCAAGCTTGTTAACCTCACAAGGCAGGACTTGCCCGCCCGTCAGACGCTCGACGATACGCTCCACGAGCGCGTCCAGGAAATCATCCGGCTACGACAACGGACGAGTTGGTAAGTATCCGCAACCGGCAAAATAAAGCGGAGCCTGTAGACCTGAAGAGTGGCTGCAAGGTTATCAAGAATTCGGTGACAATTGACAGCTGCCCGGTGTCAAGGGATTGATAGCTTGGAGAAACTTCCGAGTTGCAGGCCGGACGCTACGCCGAAGGGGCCTGGTGCTTTTTAACCTCGGCCATAATGTCGTCAATTGTGGCGTCATTGAGCCACTTGTGCCGATCTTGCGTGTAGTCGCCGCTGCCCGATCTGTTCAGCCGGAGAAAACGAGCCAAGCCGTCCAGGCCCAATTCCCGTTGGAGGATCGCGAGGGCATGGCGCTCAAAGTCCTCGTCGGTCATTCTATCGATGGAGATCATGGCTGTACTTCCTGATACCACAATACAGGGTTTTCCACTCGAAGGCGAAGCCGCGCGGTCATTCGTCCGGCGCGACGCAAGAGTACATCGTCCGTAGTCAGGAAAACGTCCGCGCCGGCCTGCTCGGCGCTCGCCAGGTGGAGCGCGTCAAAAGCGCTGAAGCCATGTTTTCCGATCTCCTCTGCGCGATGGGCGACTTCCTGGTTCGGAACAACTACTTCGCTAGCGAATAACAGCAAAGCCGCAGCGTCGCGTCGGCGTTCTTGATCAGGGTTGCGGCTTACCTCGATGCTCAGAACGCTGCTGCTCACCCACGTTGCTTGGCCTGCGCGAATCATCCGCATGATGTGTTCCACTGCCTCGGCCTCGGCGCGGACGCGGGGTTGGTTCTGATCATCGGTCAGGCGACTGAGGCAACAAGCATCCAGATAAACTCTCAATGGCGGTCCCTGTTTGCGGTTTCCTGCGACGATTCACGCGTGCACTCGGTTGATCTTCCATGACGAGAGTTCCCATCGCGTCCTGTCGCATTTTTCCATTATCGGGCTTTCGGAAGTTCCATACGCATTGTAATCAGCGTGTCAATCACACGTGCCGCTATCGCCTCAATAATCATGCTCTTCCGCTCGGGTTGAGGGGTTTCGGCCGGACTCTCCAATCCTGGATTCACGGCGAACGTTAGAACTTCCAGCAGCGCTCTCACGCTCTCGTCCCGTTCTCGAAGGCGCTCGATCTTTTGGATTGCGTGCAGCACAGTGGTGTGGTGACGCCCGTTGTAGAAGCGGCCAATTTGCGGTGTACTCCATCCACCGACACGGCTCGCCGAGTACATCGAGATCTGTCGGCTGAAGCGTTCGCTCTGTTTGTTTCCAGGAACCCTGCCGGGCCCAAGTGCGCCGATACAGTCGCCTCGATTTGCGACAAGGTGACAGGCCAGATGCCGTGGCGGCGTCTATCGAACATTGGACCCACCAAAAGGGAGAACCGCAATCGCCCGGTCAACCCAGAGTCCCGTCCCGTTCGTATCCATGGCCGCGGGACACTCAGGCCACATGGTCCGGATCAAGTCCAGCCACCCTTCGAGCCGTTCTCGAAACTTCCGAGGCCTGGCATAGTCTGAACTGCCGAGTTGGTTCACCAACCCGAATGCTCCGAACAGGGGCACCCGTTCACGCCCCTTGGCCATGAAGCACCGATAAGAGAGCCACATGAACAAATCGAGGGCCGCAGGAGAACAGGAGAGCGCCTTCGCCGCCTCCATATCGGTCGGGATCGGATGGCTCATGATCTCGTTGAAGAATTCGTGACTGAGAATAATTTCGTTCTGGAAGCCCCCTGGAAGGGTGGCCTGGTCTGCATCGCGTGAGTACCAGATCCGCGCCTCGCTCATGAAGTTGAAGCGAGCCCGATGCACAACTGCGGCCCGTTCTCGTTGCATGTCGGTGCCGAAGAAGATCGTTGCTCCGAAGATGCGCTGGAAGGCGGCCACCAGCCTTCGGTACTGTGTCCCACCCTGCTGCATTCCGAATGAGTCAAGCATTTCCGCTGCGCTTCGGAACTGAATCGTCTGGCTCTGCTGACGGATCGCCAACGTTGCCAGGAAGATCGGAATGAGCCGGTCCTGGCCCCACGGCAGACCGTACAATGGATGGCCAGTCACCTGAAGCGAAAACTGGCCATTGCGTCTTTCGTGGAGCAATTGGCCCGTTGCCGGCTTCTTGATCGGCAGTCCGCAGAGCACAAACGGACGTGAAGCAAACCCCAGATTTTGATTTGCCTCCTGACGTTTCAAACGCACACAGGCAATGGCCTCCGCGCGCCGAAGTTTCTGTTTGGAGACGACCAGATCCCCGGAAAGGCTGCGAAGAATCGCGCCGGCGGATTGAAACCCATGGTGTTGGTGCGCTCCTGTCGAGAACGACTGTGATCTATTATTCAAATGCTCACCCCGCGCGACATTGCCGGACATCCCGGCAACTCCGAAAGGCGAGGTTTTCAGGTGGGTTAGATCGGAAGCTAAAGCAGGACCCTTCTCGTTACTGCGATTAATGCGTTAAGAGGGGCAAAAGCAAAATACGCTGAAACGGCCCGGTTTTCTATGTTCAGTATTTACCGCCATGGACGCATATGTTCTTTATTTACAATCCACGACTAGTTTCCCAAGCTGGACGTCGCGGGTTCGAGTCCCGTCTCCCGCTCCATCTTTCACTCAATTCCCAGCACCTTCGTCGGTCGTCCGGAAATCCGACCACATCGCTGATACACGATTACGCGAAAGCTCCGGCCTTGTGAGGTATAGAGTAACTGCCAAGACAGTAATAGCTATTGCGAGAGCTGCCGGCGTTGCATTGCGCATATCGCTCTATTCTAATTCGAACGAACCGCCACATCGAAACCGTGCCCACCCTGCCCGCGGTGTTACTCTGTTTTAGACGGCGCCCTGAAATATGTCGCTCGAAATCACTACTCGTGAAGCGGAAGGTATTTGCCTGCTCGATCTGCACGGACAGCTTGCCTTAGGGCAGGAAGATCTTGATTTTCGAGCAGAGTTGGACCGTCTTGTTCAGTCTGGGAAGGTCAACGTTGCGTTGAATTTCAGCAACCTGCGCAGACTCGATACCACCGGCCTGGGAACCCTATTCTTCGCTTTGGCGAAGCTGCAAAAAGCGGGTGGGAGGCTGGTTATATTTTCGATCAAGCCCATGCATATCGAACTGCTCACCGCGGCCCGGTTGGAGACCGTGTTCCAGGTTTTTCACGACGAACACGATGCCATAGACAGCTTCTTCCCCGATCGGGCGATCAAACCTTTTGACATACTAAAGTTCGTTGAATCAGGGGGTTAGAACGTCCGCGATAGGTATTACTACTAAGGTAGATGACATCGGGAATCCAGAATACTATTTTGTGACCGATTGTCTACGGCCTTCGCGCCGCGCGAATACCGGCTTCACCTGTATCACACCCACACCAACGAACGGCTCGATATTCCCTACCGGCACGGCGAGCGGTATTTGCCGGAGTCTTTGGCTAAACTCGACCATTATCTCCGCGATCATCCGACCAGCGAAGTTCATTTTATGCAGGTCCCGATGCGGATATCGTCGAGGTCGTCATGCGAACTACCGCATCGTGCACGTTCTCCAGTACGGGTCGCGCGTGCGGCTCCCAGGAAACCTGGCCCACGCCGCGATAAACCAGGGCATGCATGGTAGATGGACGTCTCGCGCGGAGGAAGTTCAAGTTGTGCGCTACTCATTTGAGCAATAGAGTGCACGCGTATAGCCAACCCTCCTCGCCCTATAGGCGGTTGCTTTCAGCTGGACGGTCGGGTAGTCGTCACGGATGTCTCTTCCGATTTAATCTCGGCTCGTTCCCGGCGCATGTCAAGTCGTATCCGTCCATAGAGGCTCATGTAAACGTTAGCCATCCAGACCAGCGAAAAGCCCGCCATCAGGTACCCGCGCCAGTCGGGGAACAACAGCTTGTAGCGCGTGATGATCAGAAAGATGACCGTAACGTAGTGGCTGAAACAGTATTCGCAAGTGAAGAGGTAGAAGAATTTTCGTTCGTAGATGCGCCGGCATGTCCGGCTCTCGGCGAGACAAAAATCGCGGAATTCCCGAACCACTTCCTCATGCGTGATCGTCCACGCAATGGATGCTATGGGAAGTGCAATGACAAATAGCGAGAGAACCTGTAAAGAAATATTCATAACTGACTTTCAACAATGGACCCGTGGTGCGAGCCGGTCCTTCATTCACCGTTGAGCACTCCCTTGCACTTTGCCTTCCCTCAATGCTCCTGGTTGCGCCCCAAGACTGCGTTAGTATCGCCAAAGTGCTCCTGCTCACGCTAATTGACGGTCGGACGTCATGTGACCGAATCTGGCCGCTTCACCTTAGACAAGCGGACCCACGAGTGCTCTACCGTTTGGATATCATGAAGCGGTGAACGGAGTTAAACATGGATAAAAAGATAGCGATCGGTTGTTTGGGCGCAGTGGTCATCGTCGCGCTGATTGTGGCGGCGTCCATCGGCGGCACCTATAATTCACTCGTGACGCTCGATCAGGCCACGCAGGCGCAGTGGGCACAGGTGCAGAACGCCTATCAGCGGCGGGCTGACCTGGTGCCGAACCTCGTGGCAACGGTCAAAGGTGCCGCGAACTTTGAGAAGGACACGATGACCGCTGTTACCGAGGCACGGTCGAAAGTTGGGCAGGTTTCGGCGGGCGCAATGGATAATATTTTGCGCGATCCCGCGGCCTTCCAGCGTTACGAGCAGGCCCAACAAGGCTTGTCGTCGGCACTCACACATCTAATGGCTGTGAGTGAGGCGTATCCGGATTTAAAAGCTACAGCCAACTTCCGGGATTTACAAGCGCAACTGGAAGGAACCGAGAACCGAATCACCGCAGAACGGCAGCGGTTTAACGAGTCGGCGCAGGCTTTCAATACCAAGCGCAGCAGTTTCCCCACTGTTCTGGTGGCGGGTTTCTTCGGTTCCCAATTCGCACCTAAACCCTATTTCCAGGCCCAGGCCGGATCGGAGAAGGCGCCGGAGGTGAAGTTCTAAGGTGCGCCGGCGGCTGATCCTCGCCGGCACGGCCGCTTTGGTTTCGGCAGCTTTGCTGTACTGCGCCGAAACGCCAATTCCCCCGCCGCCTACGGAGTGGGTAACGGACACTGCGCACTTCCTATCCCCCGCGACAGTCGATTCCCTGAACGCGCGCCTCGCGGGTTATCAGCAGGCCACCGGTCATCAGGTGATCGTCTACATCGCGCAGACCACCGGCGACGACCCCATTGAAGACTGGACGGTGAAGGCCTTTCAGCAATGGAAGGTCGGGCGGAAGGGCCTGGACGATGGGCTGGCACTCTTCATCATGGCGCAGGATCACAAGATGCGCATCGAGGTGGGTTACGGCCTGGAGAGCGTGGTGCCCGATGTGGTGGCGTTCCGCATTATCGACGAAGTGATTGGGCCGAAGATTAAAGGCGGCCATGCAGACGAGGGGGTAACCGCTGGTGTAGAGGCGCTAATTAGCGCCATCGGCGGACAGGCCGCGGGCAGTGGCGCAACGCCGGCGCCGCGACCGCAACCCCAGCCTGAGAAAGCGCCGCTCAGCCTGATTCAGATGGTCATTATCGGGATCGGCGCCGTCCTGTTCTTAATTCTCCTGATCACGCATCCTGCGCTGGCGTTCTTTTTGCTCGCAAATATTATGTCGGGCGGCGGGGGGGAGGGGGCGGTGACGGCGGCGGTTTCAGCGGAGGAGGGGGACGCTCCGGCGGCGGAGGCGCCAGCGGATCATGGTGAAGATCGATAAAGACCGGGTGGTGGAGGCGATTCGCCAAGCCGAGCGGCGGACTTCCGGGGAGATTCGCGTATCGGTGTCGCCGCCCTTCTGGGGTAACGTGCGAAAGGCGGCGGAGAAGGCCTTCGTCCGCATGAACATGACCGCTACGAAGGACCGGAACGGCGTTTTGATTTTCGTGGTACCGGCACGACGGCGGTTTGTAGTGCTGGGAGACGCCGGAATCCACGAGAAAGTCGGCGAGGAGTTTTGGGAGCGGGTAGTGCGCATGGTGGCAGAGAAGTTTCGTGACAAGGATTTCACTGCTGGACTCGAGCGCGGGATTGCCGTCATAGGCGAGGAGCTTTCCACGCATTTTCCGTATGATGCCGCCACCGACAAGAACGAACTGCCGGACCAAATAGACGATGGAAGCTAAAGCTGAAAGGATCGCGGCCACCGCTTCGTCCGCACTTCCGCAAAATACCTAAATCGTAAGGCTGTATCGCGGAGCCTCTTCGAGTCACCGTCCGACGCCGATCCAGCCGTATCCTGGCAGCTTGCGTGGAAATGGGTAAGCCCAGCAAGGCGCCGCCGACGCACTAGTTTACGGAGTCTTTACATTTCTCTTCTACACCGAGTGCCTTCCCGCTACGTAAGTATAAGTGGAGGGAAATATATGAGGCATACGATCCTCAACAAATTCAACATGTTCATCATGGCTGGCGCTCTGTGCGGATTGGGGATTGCCGGTGCAACCACTACAGGCGCTCCGCTCAGCGCGTCCGACGAAGCCATTGTCAAGAAACTGACTCACGAGATACGCATGTACCCGCGTTACAGCATCTTCGATAATGTCAGCTTCTATGTAGACGAAGGCCGGGTCGAGTTACTGGGTGAAGTGAGCGAACCGTTCAAGAAGGCCGATTTGGGCCGTATCGCTCAACATGTCACCGGCGTTGCCAGCCTCAGTAATGAGATCAAAGTACTGCCCGTCTCGCCCATGGATAACCGGCTACGCCTACAGGTAGCGCGAGCCATCTATCGCGACCCGGTGTTGTCGCGCTACGGCATGGAAGTAGTCCCGCCCATCCACATCATTGTGGATAATGGCCGCGTCACTCTGGAAGGCGTGGTCAGAACCGACATGGAGAAGAACGTCGCCGGCTTGCGCGCGGAAGGCGCGGGCTTAAGCTTCGGAAAAGTCCAGAACAACTTACACGTGGAAAACCCCAGCCACAAGAGCTGACCACAATCACTCGCGTCGTCCATCTTGGCGGATATCCAGTTCCCTGGGTATCCGCTTTTTTGTCTCATCGCCATCCGCATTGGTATAGTCTGAAAGTCTACGGATGAGACTCTACCTGGGAGTGGATGGCGGCCAGTCGGCCACCAAAGCGCTGATCGGCGACGAATCGGGAAATGTGCTCGGCACGGGCCACGGCGGACCGTGCAACCATGCCACCGCCGCCGAAGGCCGCCAGAAACTGATCCGTGCCATCACCGAGTCCCTCGGTTCCGCTTGCGCGCAAGCGCGCCTCAACCCCGCCACTGTGCGCTTCCGTGCCGCTTGCCTAGGTATGAGCGGGGGCCCCGAAGACAAACAAGCCATCCTACGCGAGATTCTTCCAGCCGATGAAATCGTGGTGACTGACGACGCCGTGATTGCGCTGGCGGGCGCGACGGGCGGCCAACCCGGCATCATCACGATCGCGGGCACCGGATCCATCGCCTTTGGGCGCAATGCCAGCGGCCGCACAGCCCGCACCGGCGGATGGGGCTACATCTTTGGCGATGAAGGCAGCGGCTTCGACATTGTGCGTCAGGCTCTGCGTGCCTCGCTCCGCGCCGAAGAAGGTTGGGGACCGCCCACCGCGCTGCTCCAGATTCTGACCGAGGTCACCCACAGTGCCAATGCAAACGCGGTCATGCACCTTTTCTATACGCCGGACTGGCCGCGATCGCGCGTGGCTGCGCTGGCCCCTCTAATCGACGAAGCCGCCATGGCTGGCGACAACATAGCGCGCGATATTCTGCACCAGGCCGCTCAACAACTCGCGCTCCTGACAGCTTCGGTTCGACAACAGCTTTGGCTTCCAGACCAACCCGCACAGGTATCTTGGATTGGCGGTGTTTTTCGTAGCCGCATCCTGCTGGAGCGTTACCGCAGCCTGCTCGAATTGGAGGACGGCAACCGCACGGCCCCCCCGCTCGACGACCCGGCGACTGGCGCTTTACTCGAGGCTTACCGCGCCGCGGGGCAGGTCGTGACTCTTCGGTCCCATGTTTAATCCAGCCATGCGACCTTCCGCCTCATCGCGGCAAAGCTGGAATTCTGCGATCTATGTCAGCTTCGCCATCACCTTGGCCGCGACGTTTTCCTACATTCCGATCTTTGCCCGCATCCCAAGTACGCGCGACGTTCCATGGGTCAACTTTCTTCTGTACCTTACCGGCGGATGGCTGCTGGCCGTCGGACTGAAACGGGCTTACGGAGAGTCCGAACGTTACAGCGGCAAGATCGGCGGGGCCGTTGTCTGCGCGCTGTCCTTGGCCCTGTTCGGCATCTTCTGTTGGGGAAATTTCGTGTTCGCGCGACGCCTGCCGTCCGGCAGTTATGCGCCGCAGGCGGGTGACGCCGCGCCCGACTTCACGCTGGCCGATTCCGACGGCCGTCGGGTGACGCTCACAGAACTGCGGAGAAACAACCGGGCGGTCTTGCTCATTTTCTATCGCGGTCACGCCAGCCCATTCTGCAATTCCGAATTGCGCAGTTTCGAAAAACGGCTGGCCGATTTTCGCGCCCGGCATGTCCAGATCGTGGCCATCAGCGCGGATTCGAGCGCCGAGTCGCACAAGCTGCGCGAGGACAAGGGCTATAGCTTCCTCTTCCTATCCGACCCCACGGCCCAAGTCATCCGCAGCTATGGCGTGCTGCATCCCGGCTCGGGCGATGGGGGACGGGACATCGCCCGGCCCGCGGAATTCCTGGTAGATGTCGCAGGCTCGGTGCGTTGGGTCAACCTTACTGACGACCTGCGCGTCAGAGCACGCCCGCAAATCGTCCTCGAGGCTATCGACTACCTGCAACTGCCCACCCTCAGTTACCGCGGTTTCAGGAACCCCGCGGAGGCCTTGCCATCTTCCACGACCTCGTACTCGCCCGCCTTCCAATCCCACACCGCTTCCGCCAATTTTACGGTGCGCAGGGCGTCGTTTCCCGCTACGACTAAAACCATGTGAGCCGGGTCCAGCGGATTCTTTCCCGCGTACAGCAGCGCGTCCCGCTCCGATCCATAAACTTCGCCGTCCATGCGGAAGACATCTTCCCCGTACTCGAGACCCAAGCTCTCGCTCCACGCGGCCAGCGCAGTATTGGCCTCCGGGCGGCCTACAAAGATCACATCGCGCTGACGGAGTTCCTCGTCCGTCACTTCGAAATCTTTGCGCACCGGGACCGCGCTTTCATATGCGTCCAGGAATTGTTTTTGAAGTTGCTCAGCCGCATAGCGATTGGCGCCCGCCTCGCGAAGTGTCCCGTAGACCAATAGGGCCGAACGCAGGCGGCTCCTGATGTCCGTGGTTTGGTAAATGGCACCGGCCCCTCCATCTACGCTAAATGTTGCGCCGGCTTTATCGAGAAAAGACTGCGCCGTAACCGTCTTCGTGGTATTCGCAGCGAAGTACTCGCGCATCGTTTTCAGAAATGCGTCATCGCCCATTTTGCGGCGCAAAGCGTCCAGGAACAGCACACCTTTGGCGGTCTCAAGCGATAAGCGTTCCTGGGGGGTGGCCGCCGTTTGCAAGCGCCGGTAGGAGGCGCGCCGCCGCGCGATTTCTAACTCCGGATCGTCCGATGCCAAGTCATGATAATAGGCCGCCGAACCGGCCACGAACCAAGTGTCCGCGTCACTCGCCGGCAGAGCCCATCCCCTCCAAAGGCGCTCCGTGTCGAAAGGCTTGATACGGCCAGCATGGTCTTGCCGGTGTTCCGCACCGGCCGACGCCACATGCGAGGACTCGGCCCGGAACAATCGATAGCCGGACGGAAACAGTCCGTCGTTTTTCGCATAACTGTGCCCGCCCTCCCCCGCTACCCATTCCCGTTGATTGGGCTTGCCGATGGCAGCCCAGACCATCAGATTCTGAGCCATCTCCGCGGTGACGACCTTCGCATCCATAGTGGAGGCGCTCACCAGCGGCGCCGTGCGAAACGCGAGGAATCCAAACTGTTCGTCGATTTGCCCGCGATACTTCTGGTAAAGATCCTGCCACGCCGTGTCGCGGGTATAAGGCGCGTACGGCAGATACTCCGGCGGACCTTGCGGATCCGGCACATACTCCAATCGAACTTGCAGATCCTTGGCGTTGTTATCGCCCCAATAGAATCCTTCCGTTCCGCCGAACCATTCGTTCTTTGAACTGCGCCATAGCTTGGTGTGCGTCGTGCCCAATTCGTACATGGCGATCTCGTTATTCTTGCCGTCGCCGATCAGCCATTCGTTGGTATAAAGTCCGTTATTGCGGGTGCCCAGTTTTTCAACCACTTGGTCCACATTGCCGCCATATTGAATCGCTTCGCGCGCGCGAAATGCCACCGGCGTGCCTTCGATATTGAAGGGCGACTGACGAATGGTGGTCTCGGTAAGCACCATGCCCGCATCGTTCTGGTACCAATCCGTGCCGCTCTCAATGCCGCCTGGGTAGCTTTGCATCAACAGGCGATGGCCGTTGGCCGGCTTGATGTCCAGCATCACGTTGGTTTGTTCAGCCAGCGTGAGCGGCCACCAGGTGACGTGGCCGATAACCATGCGGCCATCACGCGTGGCCGGTCCGGTAGCGGCAAAGGCGCTGCAATGATCCATGGCCGAATCGCGCTGGCGGCCAGAATACGCGGGCGCTTTGAACGGCATACCTTCCAGGCCAGTCGGGGTCATACGCATGGCGCTCTGTAGTTCGCCAAGCTCCACCGTCGTGTTGGTAACCACGAGATCAATCAGGTCGATGCGGCGGCCCAACCATTTCGCACCGGCATCGGAAGCGCCGTCGGCGATGCCTTTCATTTCTTCCAGAATTTCGTGGCTGAATCCCCGTAGGAATAACGCGTTGGCCGTAGTGCGGAGTTCGTCCCAAGTCTGCCGGTCGGCCTTGCCGGCCAGGTCCGCGGCGCAGCGCTCCATGTACTCGGGTATCTCGCGCGCCATCAGGTGGCCATGCTGATAGCCGCGTTCGTAAGGCTGCCCTTCGATATGCAGATAGATCCAGCCGGCCGAGGGATAGCGATAAGCCGGTCCGAACGTGCGCACCGTAGCGGCGGGCGGGTCGCCGGCGGATGCTGCTTCGTCGAGCGATACGCCCGCGAACCATGCCTTTCCGGTGAATGCGCCGCCATTGCCCGCGGTCAGCTCGATGCGGTCCTCCGCGCGGCTGGCCACGAATTTCAAAGACAGCCGGGTCCAGTCGCGCGTGCCGCCCAGCGACGCGGAGTGCACATCGAAAGGCATGGAAGACATGGTGAGAGCGGCCCCGATAGCGATCGGGGAACGGTCCAGATCGCGCACGACTAAATCTTCCGTTCGCACCCAGCCGGTTAGTTCGTAGCTCCGGCCGATGTGCAGCGAAACCGGGGCCGAGTGTACGCTGGCATCGCCCGCGCCGCTTGGTTCGAGCCGCAGTGATTTGGCGTTTTCGTGCAGTACCGTGGGGTCGACGGCAAGCGATCCGCGCTCGGCCGTCCACCCGGTCGCACCCCGTTCGGCCGCCGGACGGAAAAAGGGCGAGCCAGCTTGCACTATCGCCACCGTCAACAGAAAAGAGAATACGCGAATCACAGTCACCCTCCCTCCCCTCTGTTATACACCGCCCGTCACCTGTTATACTGCTTTAGCCATGCCAGCATTCACCCCAGCGGGTTCGCCACAAACCGCCCTGGAGCGTACCTGGAGCGGCTACGTGCGGCGAATTGCAGAGTCGGACCAGGCCGCCTTAGCCGCCTTATATGACGCGACCAATCACCTGATTTATGGCATGGCCTTGCGTATCCTGGGCAATCAGGCGGATGCGGAAGAAGTGACGCTCGATATCTATTCGCAGGTATGGCGCGGGGCCTCCGGTTTCGCACAGGAGCGCGGCTCGGTAGTGGCCTGGCTGATGATAATGGCACGCAGCCGGGCCATCGACAAACTCCGCTCGCGGGCCAATCGAATCCGCCGCGAAGAACCCCTAAGCGATTTGGACGCGGCCAAAACCGGGCCCGCATCTCCGGAACCAGGCGTTGCGAGGGAAGTCCAAACCGCACTAAAAACCCTGGCGCCGGAGCAGCGCGAGGTCATCGAACTGGCCTACTGGTATGGCTACAGCCATTCCGAACTGGCCGAGCGGTTGGGCCAGCCGCTGGGCACCGTGAAAACTCGCATCCGAATGGGTATGATGAAACTTCGTTCCGAACTGGGAAATCTGGCATGACGGCACACCAAACCGCGAATGACGAGATACGCGAACTGGCCAGCCTGTTCGCCGCAGGGGCGCTCCCGGCGGACCAGGAAGCAGCTTTCCAGGAGCACGTGAAAACCTGTGAAGTCTGCGCCGGTGAAGCGCGCGGATTTCGCGAGGCCGCCGGTTGGCTGCTGTTTGCGTCCGACGGAGTGGCCGCCCCATTGCATTTGCGCGAGAAACTGCTGGCACGCATTCAACAGCCTGCGCCGCCGCCGGGCATCCGGGTGGTACGCGCAGACGAGGGGGCTTGGCAAACCCTGGTTCCCGGCGTGATCGCCAAGCGCCTGTATGCGGATTCGCAGGCCGGCAACATCGCGCTGCTGGTGCGGATGGATCCCGGCGCGCAATATCCCCCCCACTCGCACGCCGATGTCGAGCATTGTTATGTACTGGAGGGCGACTTACATTTCGGAGATCTGGTTCTGCATGCCGGCGACTACCAGTGTGCTCTGCCTTCCACTAACCATCGCAGTTCCCACACGGTAAACGGCTGCACGGTGTTGATCGTCGCCTCCCAAAAGAACGCCATGCTGCCATGGACCCGCTGACTTTCCTCTGCCTGGCCAGCTACGAAAAAGGCCACGATTTCATGCGCGAAGCCAAACGCCAGGGCGCGCGTGTGTTCCTGATTACCTCGCTAAGCCTGAAGGACAAGGCGCAATGGCCGCGCGAAAGTATCGACGATGTATTCTATATGCCGGACCAGGACAAGACCTGGAACCGCAACGATACCCTGCTGGCCATCAGCCATCTGGCGCGCACGCAAGCCATCGACCGGGTGGTGGCGCTCGACGATTTCGATCTTGAGATGGCCGCCTCGTTGCGCGAACATTTGCGCATTCCCGGCATGGGCGAAACCACCACGCGCTACTTCCGGGATAAGCTGGCGATGCGGATGCGGGCCATTGAGGCCGGCCTGAAAGTACCGGAATTCGTGCATCTTTTGAACGACGCGAAAGTCCGGGATTTTACCGAACGCATACCGCCGCCATGGGTCTTGAAGCCGCGCTTGATGGCCGGGGCGATCGGGATCCAGGTCGTCCACTCACTTGATGAACTGCGGGCCGCCGACCATGCGCTGGGCGATCAGCGCTCATTCTTTCTGGTGGAACGGTTCGTTTCGGGCGACGTGTGCCACGTGGACTCCATCGTTTACGAAAATCAGATATCTGTTCGCCGTCGCCAGCCAGTACGGACATCCACCGCTCGATGTGTCGCACCGCGGCGGCATCTTTACCACGCGACTTCTGGAACGCGGGTCGCCGGATGCGGAAGCGTTGTTAGCGGGCAACCGGAGCGTGTCTCGCCGCCATGGGATTACTGCGCGGGGTTTCGCACACCGAGTTCATTAAGGGCCACGACGGCGGAATTGTATTTTCTCGAAACCTCGGCGCGCGTTGGTGGGGCGCACATCGCCGAACTGGTAGAAGCCGCGACTGGCCTGAATTTGTGGGGCGAATGGGCCAAGGTGGAGATCGCCGGCGGGAAGCGCTCCCTTACACGCCGCCAGCGCCCGCCAACGATTACGCCGCGCTGCTGGTGTCGCTCGCCCGGCAGGAGCATCCCGACACCGCGGCTTATAACGATCCGGAAATCGTATGGCGCATGCAGTTGCCGCACCATGTGGGAATGATCGTGAAATCGGCCAGCCGGGAACGCGTGGCTGAGTTGCTGACGCAGTATGTCGAGCGGGTGAAGAAAGACTTCGCCACGGTAGCACCGCCGCGAGACAAACCTACGAACTGATCCCCATGTCACCCAATTCCTATTGCCGTCCGCACTAAGTTGTCCCGGGCGCAATGGGCCGTACTCGGTCTGCTGGTCCTTTCGATCTTCATTAACTACATCGACCGCAGCAATCTTTCGATCGCTGTGGCGCTGCCGCCGCCAAAGGGCTTGAGTCTCGATCCGGCGCGACAGGGCTACCTGCTTTCCGCATTTTTCGCAACCTACGCGTTGTTCCAGTTACTGGGCATAGTCGGCTACGTTTTGGATCGCGTGGATGTAGGTTGGGTTTACGCGATCGCGTTCCTGGTGTGGTCCGCGGCCACCGCGGCGACGGGCTTAGCCACCAGTTTCGCGGTGTTATTCGGTTTGCGGCTGTTGCTGGGCATGGGCGAGTCGGCGGCCTACCCGTGCTATTCCAAAATCTTCGCCACGCATTTTCCGGAGCACCATCGCGGCCTCGCTAATGGCCTGATCGACGCGGGTTCGAAATTCGGTCCGGCGTTAGGAATGCTGGTCGGCGGCCTGCTGATGGCGCGCTTTGGGTGGCGGCCCTTCTTTTTCATTTTGGGCGCGGCAAGTCTGGTCTGGCTGATTCCGTGGTTGAAATGGATGCCGCGCGGCAAAGGCATTGTGGTGGTACATGCCGATGCGCCTCCACCGCCGGGCGTGCTCCAGATTCTGGGGCAGCGGTCGGCCTGGGGATCGTTCGGCGGGCTGTTTTGCGGCAACTACTATTGGTATTTCCTGCTCACCTGGCTGCCTTCCTATATGGTGAAGGAGCGGCACTTTTCGAAGGACCATATGGCCAATATGAGCGCGCTGGCGTTCCTCGCGATCGGACTTTCCTCGGCTTTATGCGGCTGGCTTTCCGACCACTGGATCGCCTCGGGCGCCACCCCGACGCGCGTCCGCAAGACTTTCACCGTCGGCGGATTGGCGTTGTCGACCGTGATCTTGCCGGTCGCCATGGTGGATAGTAAAGACCTCTCCATGGTCTTGCTCTTCGTAGCCTGCATTTTCTTTGGGATGTGGAGTTCGAACCACTGGGCGTTGATTCAGACGCTGGCCGGACCTCCGGCCGCCGGCAAATGGACGGCGGTGCAGAACGGCGTAGGCAACCTGGCCGGAGTCGTGGCCTCTGCCGTGACCGGTCTAGTGGTGGCGCGCACGGGCGAATTTTTCTGGGCCTTTGCTGTGGCGACAGGCGTGGTGCTGGCCGGAGCTTTCTTTTATATGTTCGTGATCGGCCGCATCGAACAGGTCGACTGGACTCGGCGCTAGCCCAGGTCTTTTCCGCCTTCCCGTATGGTACACTTATGCTGCATTTCGGGAGTTTGTCAGTATGAGATCCATAACTCTTACATCCCTTTTACGAGTCTCTGTTCCGTTCCTTACGGCGATGTTATTCGCTCAACCCGCGGGCCGGCCCAAGCTTCAGGATGCGACGGCTGTTCGCCTGTCGCTTACGGAGTCGCTCAGTTCAGCCACTAATAGCGTCGATGATCCGGTTCGTTTCGAAGTTACGGAAGACGTCAAAGCAGGTGACATTGTTCTGATTCCGAAGGGCACGACGGCCGTAGGGCACGTAGTCGAAGTCGAGCCCAAAAGGCGTTTGGGACGGGCCGGTAAATTGAATTTTTCGATCGATTTCGTTAAGGCTCCCGATGGAAGCAATGTGCGCTTGAGGGCATCGTCCGCCAGGAAGGGCGAGGACAAAACTGGCACTGTTATTGTGGGAACCGTATTACTGTCGCCCTTATTTCTGATCATGCGGGGCAAAGACGTCAGCATTCCCAAGGGCACTAACGTTGTCGCATACGTCGACGGCGATCGGGAGATTGGACAGTCTGCCTCACCCGCCAACTCTCCGGGGGTTCAAACGGCCTCTGTTTCTTTCAACTCGGTCCCGGATGGCGCGGATCTCATTGTTGACGGCAAGTTTAGTGCAAGCACTCCATCGGTGTTGCAGTTGTCCGCCGGCGATCACAAGATCTCGATTCAGAAGCTGGGGTTCAATGCTTGGGAGCGAACCCTTGCCCTTACTGCTGGAAGCAGCCTTACCGTAACCGCGAATCTCGAAAAGCGTTGATAGTTTTAAAGGATCTTATGTCAGATTTCAACACTGACTTTGATTTCATCGTAATTGGCTCGGGGTTCGGCGGCAGCGTCACGGCCCACCGCCTGGTGGAAAAGGGTTATCGCGTTGCCGTGATGGAAATGGGACGGCGCTGGACCGCCGAAAACCTGCCCACCACAAACTGGCTGATCTGGCGTTGGTTCTGGCGGCCCCGCTTGGCGCTGCGTGGCTTCTTCAACATGGAGTTTTTCAAGCATGTCACCATCCTGCACGGTTGTGCCGTCGGGGGCGGGTCGATTACTTACGCGAACACCATGTTAGTGCCGCCACACTCCGTGTGGGAGACCGGATCGTGGGCGGGACTCGCGGATTGGAAACGCGAGATGCCGCGCCACTACGAAACCGCCATACGGATGCTGGGGGTGGTAGAAAATCGCATCCTCGGTCCGGCGGATCACTTTCTGAAACAAGCGGCTGACGCGGCCGGCGTCGGTGGTACGTTTTACCGGACGAATGTGGCTGTGTTTGAACCGCCCGAAGGCGAGAGCGGCGGCAAGTCGTATCCTGACCCTTACTTTGGGGGCGAAGGCCCCGAGCGCTCGACCTGCATCGGTTGCGGAGGGTGCATGGTCGGGTGCCGGTATAACGCTAAGAACAGCCTCGACAAGAATTATCTGTACCTTGCCGAGAAACATGGCGCACTTGTCTTCGACGAAACTCGTGTAGTGGATGTGAAGCCTTTGGCTGGCGCGGCGGATGGTAGTCGCGGGTACGAAGTGCATACGCAGAGTTCCACCGCGTTTCTGGCGAAACATCCACGCCGGTTTACTTGCCGGGGCATCGTCTTCGCGGCGTCGGCGCTGGGTTCCATGGATCTGCTGTTTCGGCTGAAATTGCAGGGATCGCTGCCGGCACTCAGCGATCAACTGGGAAATCGGGTGCGGACCAATGCGGAGTCGTTAATTGGAGTGCGAGTTCCCGGTAGCAGTGAGGACTTTTCCAAGGGCATTGCCATTGGGTCGGGCATCTACCTGGACGATTATACGCATATTGAGGCAGTGCGCTATCCGGCCGGATCGGACGCCATGGGGCCGTTGGCAACGCTGCTCACAGGGGGCCGTCCGGGCCACACGCGCATATTATCGTGGCTCGGCACGCTCTTTGGTTCGCTGTTGCGCCACCCCATCCGCACGGCCCGCGCTCTGCATCCATTTGGATGGGCCCGGGAGTCAGTCATATTTCTGTGCATGCAGACCTTGGATGGCTACATCGATATGCGTTTGCGCCGGCGGTGGTTCTGGCCCTTCCGGAAAATTCTGGCGAGCCAGGGACAGAAGATACCTACTTTCATCCCTCAAGCTAATGAGTTTGCTCGCAAGGCAGCCAAGCTGATCGGGGGCACACCAATGAGTATGATCACTGAGATCCTGTTCAACGTACCCGGTACGGCGCATATTCTGGGCGGTTGTCCGATGGGCAGGTCTGCGGCAGAAGGCGTTGTGGACCAGCGTAACCGCGTATTCGGCTACCAGAATATGTATATCTGCGACGGGTCGGTCTTGGCGGCTAACCTGGGGGTCAATCCGAGTCTCACTATATGCGCGGTGACGGAACGGGCCATGGGTCATATCCCCATGGCACGGGAGACGAATTGGGACGACCACCCCGGAAAGCTTTGAGGCAACGGTTGAACGCTATTCGCCAGCGCGCACCATCGCCCGCAGTCTTACCACAACTTCCTTCACTGTTTCAGTCTGAGCATTCAATTCTTCGGCGGCCGAGGCTCCCTCTTCGGCGTTGGCGGCGGTCGTCTGGGTCACCTGCTCCATTTGACTGATCGCCTGGGAAACCTGTTGGATGCCTTTGGCCTGTTCGCGGCTACTCTGGTTTACTTCGTCCATCAGGTCCTTTACCTTAGCGGCATGGCCGCTGATGACGGCGATTCCTTCCACTACCCGATCCAATTTGGTCTTTCCGCCAACCGATAGCGCCACTGATTCTTCGATCAAGGAGGCCGTGTCTTTGGCAGCCTGCGCGCAGCGTTGCGACAAATTGCGGACCTCGTCGGCAACCACCGCGAAACCCAACCCTGCTTCTCCGGCGCGGGCGGCTTCCACCGCCGCATTCAGTGCCAGGATATTGGTCTGGAATGAAATCTCATCGATTACTTTGATGATCTTTGAGATCTTACTGCTGGACATATTGATCTCCTCCATTGCTCCTACCATCTGCTGTAAAGACTCATTGGTTTCCGTAAAGCCCTGCAATGAGGTCGCCATCAAGCCGGCAGCCGTTCCGGTGTTACCCGTATTCTGGCTGGCCATGGAGTTGATTTCCTGCGCTGCAGATGATGTTTCTTCAAGCGAGGCCGCCTGTTCGGAAGAGCCTTGGGCCAAGTGCTGGCTCGAAGAAGCGACTTGTCCGGCTGCGGCAGCCACCTGGACCGTGCCTTCCTGTAGCTCGGTCACGGCACGAAGCAGGGCGTTGTTGATTCCTCGCATGATGAAGAAGGTCAGCCCGCCGCCGGTCACCAGTGAAATACCTAAGACCAGCCAGATGAACGAGCGTATTCGGCTTTGGACGGACTCGGCCGCCGCAGCTTCGGTCTTGCCGAGTTGGCGATTGAAATCCGTCTCGGCTTGCACCGCTTCTTTTGCGGCATTAAAGATCGGCGCTCCAGCAACATACATTCGAAAGGCTTCCACGTTCTTCGACTCCCGGCTAATGGGCCGCACTTGGTCCCAGAGTTGGTAGTAACGATCGATGCTGGGCCTGATCTTTGCGATGATCTCGCGATTCTGATCGTTGGAGATAGAACCCTCCACGGCGGTCAGATCGGTATTGATCTTCTGCTTCAGTGCATCAATTTGAGATTCCATGGCCCGCATTTCGGCGTCATCCGAAGATCCGATGTGCCTTAAAATGTCGCCCCGCATTTCCAGCAAGGCGGACTCCACTTTCGTACTTGTCGAGACACCATCGAGCGCCTCGACGCTTAAGGAGTGCACACAAGCCGCGATCTCCGTCAGCCCCCTGAGGGCAACGAATCCCAAAACAGCCGCCAATAGAATCAGCGCCGCGCTGGTCAATCCAAACTTTTTGCCGATCGTCATCTGTGACTTCATAAACCTTCACTCCGTCCTTGGCGTCCTACCCTTATATCGGCTGGTGGAGGTCTGGAGATTAGCTTTCTATGTGACCCAAGCAGGCAGAAAGATCTTCCAGCTTGAGCCTGCCGGTGTAGACAGCCATACCGAGAGCGGCGTGTACGTTCATTGCCAGAAGGGCGCGAACGTCTTCCATGGTGGTGATGCCTCCGGCTGCGGTGATCTCTAGCGGTGTCGACGCGCGCAGGCGCCGGAACCAGTCCAAGTCGGTGCCCTGCAGCATACCTTCCTTATCCACATAGGTACATAGGAAACCGGCGCAGTAGGGCTCTAGCGCGGTCAACACCTCTTCGGCGCGGAGGGCGGTGGTCTCGCGCCACCCCTTAATAACGATGCGGTCTTCCTTTGAATCGAGCGCCACGATTAACCGGTCTTGGCCGACCGCCGCCGCCAGCTCCGCCAGCAACGAAGTGTTGATGCCGTCCGCCGTAAACGCAGCCGTACCCACGATCACTTTGTAGGCTCCTTGATCGACCAGAGCGCGGGCCCGTTCGGGCGAGCGCACACCACCGCCCACGCGGGTGCGTGCATGCCCGGCCAGCAGGCGGACCAACTCATCGTTGGATCCCGTTCCCATGGCGGCATTCAGATCGATGACCTGGATTTCGGGGAATGCCGCGAACTGGCGCAGCATCTCAAGCGGTGCGGCCCCTTCGAGCGCCATCTCGCGACCCTGCACGAGTTGCACAACCTTGCCATCCATCAGATCGATACAGGGAAAAATCATGCGACCGTCCTGACCGGGATGCCATGGCGGTCCAGGTATTCCTTTAGGCTGGCAATGCGCAACGTTCCGTAGTGAAAGACGGAGGCCGCCAGCGCGGCGTCGGCTTCGCCTTCGGTGAGCACGCGTTCAAAATCCTGGGGCCTGCCGGCCCCCCCCGAAGCGATCACAGGGATATGCGTGGCGCGGGATACGGCGCGGGTCAGTTCGCAATCGAAACCTTGCTGCACTCCATCGCTATCCATGGAGGTAAGCAGTACTTCGCCGGCCCCCAGTTCTTCGCCGCGCGCCGCCCAAGCCACCGCGTCCAGTTCCTCCGGATCGCGGCCACCGCGGGTGTAGACGGTCCACGATCCGGGCGCGCGGCGTCGCGCATCGATGGCCAGCACCACGGCCTGCGCTCCGAACTCATGGCTCAATTCCGTGATCAATTCGGGCCGCCGCACCGCGGCCGTGTTGACGGAAACCTTGTCGGCGCCGGATAGCAGGATGCCGCGCGCATCCGCCACGGAGCGGATACCGCCGCCCACTGCCAGCGGGATAAATACCTTGCGAGCGGTGCGGGCGACCACGCTGGCCATGATTTCGCGGGCGTCGCTCGACGCGGTGATATCGAGGAAGACCAGTTCGTCGGCGCCCTCGTGGTTGTAGCGGGCGGCAAGTTCCACGGGATCGCCGGCGTCGCGCAGGTTGACGAAGTTAACGCCTTTCACCACGCGGCCGCCGGTGACGTCGAGGCAGGGTATGATGCGTTTGGCCAGCATGCTAGATCTCGATGAAATTCCGCACGACGCGGAGTCCGCATGGGCCGGACTTCTCGGGATGAAACTGCACCGCGAAGGTATTGCCGGACTCGAGCACGGCCGTGTAGGGGAGCGAATAGGTGCAGGTGGCCGCGGTATCGGCAATCTGCGGCGCATAGTAACTGTGCGCGAAATAGACGAACGCCTGCGTGTCGAGGCCGGCAAGCAGTCGCGAACCGCCGCGCGCGCGAAGCTGGTTCCAGCCCATGTGGGGCACACGCGCGTTCGCGGGAAAGCGGCGCACCACGCCGGGGTACAAGCCCAAGCCGCAGACCTCGGGAGCTTCTTCGCTGCGCTCGAACAGCGCCTGCAAGCCGAGGCAGATTCCCAGAAACGGCACGCCGGCGCGGATACGTTCGAGCAGGGCGTCGCGCACCTCCATCTGGTCGAGCGCGCGCATCATCTGGCCGAAATGGCCCACGCCCGGCAGGATGATTTTGCCCGCGGCGCGCAGTCCGGCAGCGTCGCGGACCAGTGTATACTCAGCGCCAATTTCCGCGAGCGTGTTTTCGACCGAGCGCAAATTGCCCGCGCCGTAATCGAGGATGGCGATCATAGCAGCCCTTTGGTGGAGGGCAGTTGATCGCGCAAACGCTTGTCGGTGGAGCAGGCGTATTTCAGGGCGCGCGCGAAACACTTGAAGATCGCCTCGATCTTGTGGTGGTTGGAGCGGCCGTACAGCACGCTGGCATGCAGATTCGCGCCGGCATGATTCACGAAGCCGCCGAAGAAATCCTCCACCAGTTCGGTTTGCAGATCGCCCACCAGGCGCACGCGCACCATGTCGCGATAGACCAGCGCGGGGCGGCCGCCGAGATCGAGCGCCACCACGGCCAGTGTCTCGTCCATGGGCAGCACGAAGTAGCCCGCGCGATTGATGCCGCGCCGGTCGCCCAGCGCTTTCGCGAACAACTGCCCCAGCACGATGCCCACGTCTTCGACGGTGTGGTGCTGGTCAACGTCCAGGTCGCCCTTGGCCTGCAAGTTTCAGATCGAAGCCGCCATGCTTGGCGAAGAGCTCCAGCATGTGATCGAAGAAGCGGATGCCGGTGGAGATTTCGATACTGCCCGCGGCCTTCGATTTTGAGCGTGCCGCGGATCTGGGTCTCTTTGGTGTCGCGTTGAATGGTTGCGCTTCGCATCAGTCAGGACGCCTTCCAGTTGATTGATATCGTTTAGCACGGCGATTGCATTCTCGGCTTGGAACAGTGCCACCAAGTCGCTGCGGCGCGGGCTGTGCGGGCGATGCGATGCCGATGAAAGGCACGCCTGCGGCGCTGGCGCAGCGCGCGTCGTCCACCGTATCGCCGACGTACCAGATCTTGCGGCCTGGATTGCGCTGCGGCGATCTTCAGCAGGCCTTCGGGATGCGGTTTGTGCGCGGTTACTTCCTGCATGCCGATGATGGGATCGAAGTGCAGCGACGGCGCGAAGCGGTCGAGCGTGACCTGCGCCTCCCAGCGCATGCGCCCGGTGAAGATGGCGAAGTCGAAGCGGCTGCCAGGCGGTCGAACAAGCCGGCATTCGCCATCCACCGCTCGCGCAGAATCAGGCCATCGGCGCCATTGCCGTGGAACAGGTTTTGGAAGTATTCGACCACGGATTGATACTCGCACCGCCACGCCGTGGCCGCGTAGATCATGTGATGCGACAGCTTCCAATCGTCGTTGAAACCGCCCTGGTTCTTGTAGTCCTGGATCTGCGCGTGGCGTTAGAGTGACGCCGGTGAAATGTTCGACTGTGCGCACGATGGTTTCGCGATAGGAATCGGTGACGTCCACCAGCACGCCGTCCATGTCGAAGACGATTAACGGCTTCAGCCATATTGTCCTCCAGCGCCGCCAGCAGGCGGCGGGTCTGTTCGCGCGTGCCCACGGTGATGCGGACGCAGCCGGGCGCTTCGTAGCTGCGGTCGCGCACCAGGATGCCCTGGTCGCGCAAGTCGTCGCGGATCTCGATGGCGCGCTCGCCGGCGCGGAACAGCACGAAATTCGCCGAACTCGGGACGTAGGGGATGCCCAGCCGTTCGAGGCCGACGACGAGCAGTTCGCGCGCGGCCAGCACTTCGGCGACGTAGTTTTCGATGTAGGCGGTATCCTGGATGGCGGCCTGCGCCGCCAGTACCGCCAGCGTGTTCACGCTGTAGGGCGACTGGGCTTTGTGCAGGATACGCGACGTTGGCGGAATGCGAGAACAGGCAGCCGAGCCGCATGGCCGCCATGCCGTACACTTTCGAAAAAGTGCGGCTGACGAACAGGTTCGGCGAGTCGCTCGATGAGGCCCAGCGCGGTGATGCCGGAGAATTCGTAATAGGCTTCGTCGATGAGGACCGCGGCCTTGCGCGGCGCGTTTGAGGATGCGCTCGATGGCCAGCAGCGAGAGGCCGGTGCCGGTGGGATTGTTGGGGTTCGCGATCAGCACGGCGCGCGTCTGCGGAGTGATGGCTTCGAGCATGGCTTCGAGCGGGAAGTCCAGCTCGGCGCCGTCGTATGCGATCTCGCGCACCTTGGCGCCGGCCACTTCGGCATAGAAGCGATACATGGCGTACGCGGGGCGCAGCAGCAGCACTTCCTGGCCGTCGTCGACGTAAGTGTTGATGAAGACCTGGATGGCTTCGTCGGTGCCGTTGGTGAAGACGAACTGTTCGGGCGTCGACGCGGAAGAATTCGGCCACGGCCGCTTTGGCTTCGCTGTATTCCGGATAGACGGCCAGGCCGCCGGCGTCGAGGCGTTGCTTCAGGAACTCGATGACGCGCGGGCGAGCAGCCCACGGTGTTCTCGTTGAAATCGAGGCGCAGTTTATCGGCGCGGCCGCCGGTGGGCGGCGAGTACGGCGCCATTTTCAGCACCGCCGGGCGCGGGCTGGATGGCGCCTTTGGGAAGCGTCGCTAGTTTAGCCATTGACGCGGACCTCCACGGAGCGGGCGTGCGCTTCCAGGCCTTCGGCGCGAGCCAGGGTGGTGATGGCGGGCGCCAGCGCCGACAGCGCCTCGCGGCGTAAGTCGCTGCACGGAGATGACCTTCAGGTAGTCGGCCACGGATAGGCCGCCGCGCAGGCGCGCCACGCCGCTGGTGGGCAGCACGTGGTTCGGACCGGAGGCGTAATCGCCCGCGGCCTCCGGACTGAACGGGCCGATGAAGATGCTGCCGGCGTGTTGGACGCGCGCGAGCAGGCGGTCATCGGGAATGCTGAGGTGTTCGGGCGCGAAACGGTTGGACAATTCCACGGCTTCCTCGAGCGACGTTACCAGAACGATGGCGCTGTTGCGCTGCGATGGCTTTGCGCGCCACGGCGGCGGTGGGCAGAGCCGCCAAGCTGGCGCTCAACTTCCTTGGCCACCGCGTTCGGCGAGGCGCTTCGAAGTGGTGAGCAGGATCGCGGCCGCGTCGACATCGTGCTCCGCCTGGGCCAGCATGTCGGCCGCGAGGTGGCGCGGATCGCCATCGGCGGCGATGATCAGGATCTCGGTCGGGCCGGCGACGAAATCGATGCCCACTTCGCCGGCGAGCAGCTTCTTGGCGGCGGCGACGTAGATGTTGCCCGGGCCCACGATGCGGTCGGCGCGCGGCACGGTGCGGGTGCCGTAGGCGAAGGCCGCGATGGCCTGCGCGCCGCCCATCTGAAAGACGCGGCGCACGCCCAGAAGGTGCGCGGTCCCGAGGATCTCCGGCACGCGGTGCGGGCAGGCCACGCAGATGTTGGGCACGCCCGCCACCTGCGCCGGAATCACGGTCATCATCAGCGTGGAGGGCAGCGGATAGCGGCCGGCGGGAATGTAGGCGGCCACCGTATCGAGCGGGCGCACGACCTGCCCCAGTTCGCAGGCCGGGGCTCACCTCGCGGAACGACTCGGCGGGCAGTTGCATTTGGGCAAACGCGCGGATATTGGCGGAGGCCGTCTCCACGGCCGCACGGAATTCGGGCGCAAGCTGCTTGCAGGCGTCCTCCAGATCGTCGGCGGGGACTGCTACGGTCTTGCGATCGAGCGCATCGAACTTGCGCGCGTATTCGAGCAGCGCTTTGTCGCCGCGCTTGCGCACGGCTTCGAGGATCGGCGCGACCACGGCTTCGGCCTCCGCGAGACGCGGCTTTGCGCCGGGCGATCAGGCTGCGCATGTCGGTCGGGGCAAGTCGGCGAATCATACATCACGATCTTGTTCAGCGGATATTCGACGATGCCCTGGGCGCCGGCTTCTTTCAGGCGCGGAATGATGTCGCGCACGGTGGATTCGTCGAGGATGGTATTGACCGCCAGCCACTCGTCGTCGCTGAGGTGCGAGATGGTGGGCCGCTTCAGCGCGGGCAGCACGTCGAGGACGGCGCGCAGATCGTTCTGATGCACGTTCAGCATCAGCCCGACTTTGCCGAGCGCGTTGATGGCGCCTTCGAGCAGCATGCGCATGTCTTCCAGCTTGCGGCGCTTCCAGGCGTCCTGCCAGGAGTCACGATTGGCGATCAGCTGGGTGTTCGATTCGAGCACGGTTTCGATGATCTTGCAGTTTGTTGGCGCGCAGCGAGGAGCCGGTTTCGGTGACTTCGACGATGGCGTCGGCCAGCACGGGCGGCTTCACTTCGGTGGCGCCCCAACTGAATTCGACTTTGGCGTTGACGCCGTGTCGCGCCAGATAGCGCTTGGTGGTGGCGACCAGTTCGGTGGCGATGACTTTGCCTTCCAGATCCTGCACCGAATTGGAACCGCGATGACTTCGGGCACGGCGAGCACCCAGCGCACTTTGCCGAAACTCTGCTTGGCGTAGATCAGGTCGGCGACGGCTTCGACTTTGGCTTCGGTCTCGGCCACCCAATCGCGGCCGGTGAGGCCGGCGTCGAGAATGCCGTCTTCGACGTAGCGCGCCATCTCCTGGGCGCGAATCAGCATGCACTCGATTTCCGGATCGTCGATGGCGGGGAAGTAGGAGCGGCTGCTGGTGGTGATGTTGAAGCCGGCGCGGCGGAACAGATCGATGGTGGCGTTCTCCAGGCTGCCTTTGGGAATGCCGAGCTTCAGTTTCATGCGTGGCCTCCGTAGACGGCTGCCGGGATCGTAGGCGCGCGGCTCGGATTCGACCCACTGCGCCGTCGTCGAGGCGGCGGTAGAAGCAGCTTTCGTAGCCGTTGTGGCAGACGCCGGGGCCGATGCGCTTCGACGCTGAATCAGCAGGGCATCCTGATCGCAATCGGTGGAGATTTCGCTGACCACGAGGCGGTGGCCGGAGGTTTCGCCTTTCAGCCAGAGCTTGTTGCGCGAGCGGCTATAGAAAGTGGCGAAGCCGGTTTCGACCGTCTTGCGGAAGGCTTCTTCGTTCATGAAGCCGACCATCAGGACGCGGCCGGTGGTGAAGTCCTGGATGACGGCCGGGATGAGCCCGTCCGACTTGGAAAAATCGAGATGCATGCGAATAGCAATAAAAAAGCCCGCCAAAGTGCCTGGCGGGCGTCCTTTCCGATTTCGATATGGTTCGAATTAGATTAGCGCCCGCGCACGTGGATGATTCCGTGATGGTGGTGATGGCGGGCAGCAGGGGCCATAAACAATAAGTATAGCAAAGGTCACGGGCGGGCGACAGGAAAGTGGCGGATTTTCAAAGTTTGATCGGAGGTGAGCGGCAGGACGCTCCCTTATGGTCGCGGCGCGGATGGGACAAGAGCGGATCAGACGGGAGCGGATGGGACAAGCGTTGAGACATCGGTGGCGTACTGTGCGCGCACGTATGCCAGCGCTACGACTTTGCCCAATGCGGGGGAGAACGCCGAGGAGGTGATTTCTCCGGCTTCGGCCGTTCCGGCGAGGACTTTCGTTCCGCGCGCTAGGGGCGCGGCGGCATCCAGTTCCAATTTCACCAGAAGGCGGTTGACGCGGCCACGCGAGCGGATACGCTCGACGATTTCCTGGCCGATGTAGCAGCCTTTGGTGAAGTGCACGGCCTGCATCTGCTGGGTCTCTTGAGGCAGCGTGGTGTCGAAGATATCTTCGCCGTAGCGCGGTTTGCCGTGTTCCAGGCGCACGGTTCGCGCTTCGTCCGCGGTGGCGTGTATCGCGCCCGCCGATTCCAGGCGCGCGATCCAATCGGCCTTAGCGGCAGCGGGCATGAAGATGCGGACTCCGGGGGCCCCAGTGGCGCTGACACGTTCGATGATGGCATCGTCCGACGCGCCGGCAGCGGTCAGGACGGCATCCGCCTGCGGACCCTCTAGCGCCAGACATGACAGCGTATCGGTGACATCTTCCAGCACGACATCGTCGGCGATGATGTATTTGTCCAAATGTTGGAACACGCGCTGGCGGGTTTCGGGCTCGGTATCCAGCAGGAAACGGTCTGCGAGGCAGAGCAGGTTGACGTCGGCAAGAATGTGGCCCTGCGCATTCAGGAAGAAGGCGTAGCAATCCGTGCCGGGGGTGAGTTGCTGGATGTGGTTGGTGGTCATGGCGTGCAGCAGGCGCGCGCGATCGGCGCCGCTGGCATAGATGCGCCCGCGATCTGACAAGTCCAACCAGGCGGCAGTGTTTCGTAGAGCGTCGTATCCCGAGGGCATGCTTCTTAGATTAAGATAATGCCCTTGCGGATGCCGAGGGTTACTGCTTCGGTGCGCGTGCCGGCATTCAGCTTGCTCAAGATCGAGGCCACATGGAACTTGGCGGTGTGTTCCGAGATGCCCAACTTCCAGGCAATGGTCTTATTGCCGTGCCCTTCGGCGAGCATGGCCAGCACCTGAACTTCGCGCGGCGTAAGGGTCTGCGGAGCGGATGCGGGGAGGGGCCGCTCAGCCACCAGCGCTGGAATATCCTGCGGATGGAGGACGGCCAATCCGGCGGCAGTGGCTTCGACTGCCGCCAGAATTTCGCGGGCGCCCAAGTCGCCCGGGAGGACGGCGCGAATGCCGGCGCGCAAGGCGTCGCCGGTCCAGGACGATTGGAGATCAGGCGTTAGCACAACGATGACCGGGGCGCCATCGCGGCCGGCCAGCGCGATCAAGTCTTCGGGCGGGTCATCGTGGTGCGTTTCGAGGGCGGCCAGCACCACATCGGGCTGATGCCGATCGATAGCGGCGCTCAGTCCGCCGAGTCCCACGGCGCCCACTACCTCGATATCGCGGCCTTGGGCGCCGACCGATTCCAAGCCTGCGCGCACGACCGCGGACGGCGCCGCGATCAGCAGTCGAATCACGCGGCCTCCGCCACCGTACGGCCCAAGCGGATGGACACTTCGCGAGGCGCGGCGCGATCGCCACGGAGGAACTGGAGGTGGATCAGACCGTTGCTGTCATCGAGCGCGAGGTGCAGGTCGTCCACCGATCGCAGCAGCTTTCCGCCAATGGCGGTAAGGACGTCACCAATCCATAGCGGGGCTGCGGCGGCGGGGCTTCCAGCTTCCACTTTCAATACAGCCAGCGCGAAGCGGTTGTCTTCGAGGCGCACGGGTTGTACGGTAACGCCTAGCGAATAGCCGGTTGCGCCGCGGTTTAAGAATGCGGTCACGGCGTTACCGGCAACCGCGGCACCGAGTCCGTTCACGATCATGGTGTTGATGCCGATGACGCGGCCGTAGGAATCGGCAAGGGGGCCGCCCGAGTTTCCGGGGGCGAGGCGCACGTCGGCCATCACCCAGTTCTGCCGGCCAAAATCCGGCAAGGTGCCGAGGGCATGTACCACGCCGGTGGTCAGGGCGCCGATGAAGCCCAGGGGATTGCCGATGGCCATGACCAGTTCGCCGACGCGCAGGGCGTTCGAATCGCCGAAGGTGGCCGCGGACAGACTGGACGCTTCAACTTTCAGGGCCGCTAGATCGCGCCGGGGATCGCGTGCCAGCAGTTTGGCCGGCAATTCGCGGCCGTCCCACAGGCGGATCAGCGCGTCGGCGCCGCGGGCCACGTGGGCGTTGGTGACGATTTGCCCGTCCGCCGAGGCGATCACGCCGGAACCGCCGCCATTGGCTCCACGCATCCGCACTTCGACGGTCGAGCGGCGCAACCGTTCCGCGATTTCTCCGAAGGCGCGCGCCATGTCAGTCTTCCCTCCGAGGCCGTTCGCCGACGGTTATGTTTACTTCGATGACTTGTCCGCCGCGCACGATGCGCGCGGTGACCGGCTTGCCGACGGTATTGCCGTCGAGGGCGGTTTGGATGTCGTCCGTATCGCTCACGGATTTGCCGGCCAGCGCGACGAGGACGTCGCCAATGAGGACGCCAGCGCGGCCGGCGGGTCCATCCTGTTCGGAAGAGAGCACGATCAAGCCGGTGGTGCCATCGGGCAAGGCTACGGGATGTAATCCCAAGCCGAGATAGCCGCGGGAGACATGGCCGGTGCGGAGGAGTTCGTCGACCACGCGGTTTACGGTGGAGTTAGGGACGGTGAGTCCGGCGATACGCGAGAGCGCGCTGGTAGCGATTCCGAGGACGCGGCCTGCGGTGTCGACAACGGCGCCGCCGGAACTGGCGGGATAGAGGGTTAGGTCCAGGCGCAGATACTGATCGATCTGGCCGCCGCGCCAGGAGCGCCAGGGTCCGCTGACGGCGCTCATGATGCCCATGGTGGCGTTGACGCCGGAATCCGGCGAGCGGCCGATGGCCAGGACGACTTGACCGGGCTTGAGTTTGTCTTCGGTGAAGGTGGCGGTGGGCGCACCATTTTCGGCTAGCTTGAGGACGGCGAGGTCGGTGCCCGGGTCGCGTCCGGCGAGGGTGGCGGAGGTGGTGCGGCCGTCGGGCAGGGTGATGCCGATTTCGTCGCGGCGGCGGATGGTGTGTTCGGCGGTGACTACGATGCCGGGACGCCATAGGACGCCGCTGGAGCCGAAGCGCGGGCGGGCGTTTACGGCAACGACGGTGCGGCCGGCCTGCTCCACGGCTCCGGCGAGTTCGTTGGATAGGGAGACTAATTCGTTTTCCATGCTTCCAGCTTGACGTACGTGGGGGGCGGTGCACACCGGCAAATCGGGCAGGTGTGGGCCGGGAGATTGGCTAGTGTGGGGGTGCAAACAAAGCCTACGGGGTTGAAGAAATGGATGTTAGAGCGAAGGGAGGCGGGATGGCGCGGGTAAGGACGAGGCGCGGCGAGGCGATTTCGGGGGGGGAGTCCTAAAAATCGAGCGGGAAAAGGGCGAAGGGGGCAAAAGCGGGGGGGGAGCGGGTGGACGAGAGACAATTTGGGCACTACAGGGGGTGGCGTTTTCTAAGTTGTCAAAGATCGTTGGTGCGGAGGTTGTTAGCGGGTGTCGTTAGGGTCGGGATCGCAGAGGACGGTGGGTGCACCCGCGGCTTCGGACATTACGTAATCGGGTGCGGGCCGGAATCGCGAATGCATTACAGGTTCCAAGGGCTCAGCCGGTTGTTCCGGTGCGGCGGCCTGGGGCTGCGGTTTCGCGAGGCGCAACTTTTGAAGCTGTTGCAATTCGTGGAGGTTGTGGTAGAAAGACTTCTCCAGTGCGGCGCGTTCCTTGGCGGCGTAGGCGAGCATGATGAAGCGCTCCTCACCGAAGCGGATTTTGTCGTAGATTTTGGAGACGCTTTCGGAGTTACGAATGAGCATCCATTGTGCGACGACCATGGCTTCGAAGGGGAGTAGTTCGGTACGTCCCTGGGGATGCCAATCGGCTTCGAGTTCGTCCCAAAGCTGGGAGTAGGCGGCCGCATTCTCGCCTTCGATGATGGCGGTGCGGGTGCGGAGGCCGAAGGTGAGGGCATTGAAGCGGATGGCTCGTTTGCCTTCCTCGGTTTTGGGGCCGGTACTGTGCTGCGAGTTTCGTTTATTCGCTTCGTGCTGTTTATCCGAAATAATCATATTTTTCCTTGACCATGCTTAGTGGTTGTGAGTAGGGGCGACGCCCCTATCCGATTTGAGTAGAGCATGGGGTTTGGTGGGGCAAAGGGGATGGACGGTGGCAAACGGTTGTTTCGATTGACGCGCGTTTATTTTCTCGCCACGTGACTCGTTAGCGCGTGAGGCCGGCGTTTGAGAGAAAAGCTGTGAGCCATACACCTCTATTGGTGAACGCGATCGGGGAACATGCAGGAGTACGATATCGCTTTGAAACTGCTGTTGAAGGGGTCAGCCGCAGTGACTGTGCGCGAAATAACCGGCACGGCCATCGTGAAGTGGCTGGATGTGGAACTGCCAAAAGTGCAGAAGGCGCAGAACCTTCGTCTGGATATGCTTGGTCAGACTGCGGGCGGCGAACTCGTGCATGTGGAGTTGCAGAGCGGCAACGATGCAGCCATGCCGTTTCGCATGATCGAGTATTGTTTGGGTGTTCAGCGGATGTTCGGCCGGTTCCCGCGCCAGATCCTACTGTATGTGGGCGAGGCTCCGCTAAACATGGAACACGTGCTATGCGGGCCGGGTTTAGCGTTCGAATACCGGCTGATCGATATGCGGGAGTTGAATGGCGAAGCGCTGCTGGAGAGCGAGAATGTGGGCGACAACGTGATTGCCATTCTGGCGCATTTGGGGGACGATAAAGGAGCGGTCCACAGAATTGTGGAACGGATCGCCGGTTTGGCGATGAACGAACGGGAGACCGCCCTGGCGCAGTTGATGATTCTGGCTGGCTTGCGCCATTTGGCGGGAACCGTGGAAGAGGAGGCGCGAAATATGCCGATTGATCTCGATATCCATGATCATGAAGTTTTGGGGCCGATCATTATTGCAGCCGAGAAAAAGGCACAGCAGAAGGGGCACGAACAGGGCTTACAAGCCGGCTTACAGGCGGGCGTGCAGGCGGGACAACTGGCCTTGCTGCGACGGCAAATTGAGAAGCGCTTTGGCGCTTTACCGCGATGGGCAGCCGAGAGACTGGAAGCCATGCCCGCTGCGGAACTCGAGAATCTCAGTGAACGCGTGCTGGACGCCGGCAGCTTGGACGACTTATTCGCGTAGCAGGCGGCGGAAAGGCGCGAAATATGCCGATTGATCTCGATATCCATGATCATGAAGTTTTGGGGCCGATCATCATTGCAGCCGAGAAAAAGGCACAGCAGAAGGGGCACGAACAGGGCTTACAAGCCGGCTTACAGGCGGGCGTGCAGGCCGGCGTGCAGGCGGGACAACTGGCCCTGCTGCGCCGCCTAATTGAGAAGCGCTTTGGTGCTTTGCCGCCTTGGGCAGCCGAGAGACTGGAAGCCATGCCCGCCGCGGAACTCGAGAATCTCAGTGAACGCGTGCTGGACGCCGGCAGCTTGGACGACTTATTCGCGTAGCAGGCTGCGGAAACGGGCAGCAGGACGCTTGCTTACGCGCGCGGCTCGGAGAGGAGGCGCGAAATATGCCGATTGATCTCGATATCCATGATCATGAAGTTTTGGGGCCGATCATTATTGCAGCCGAGAAAAAGGCACAGCAGAAGGGGCACGAACAGGGCTTGCAAGCCGGCTTACAGGCGGGCGTGCAGGCGGGACAACTGGCCCTGCTGCGACGGCAAATTGAGAAGCGCTTTGGCGCTTTACCGCGCTGGGCCACCGAGAGACTGGAAGCCATGCCCGCCGCGGAACTCGAGAATCTCAGTGAACGCGTGCTGGACGCCGTCAGTATGGACGACTTATTCGCGTAGCGGGCTGCGGGAAACGGGCAGGAGGACGCTTGCTTTACGCGCGCGGCTCGGATTGCGCGGCTCGGATTGCGCCTAGCCTAAAATGTATGGCGCAGGTACGCGGAAATTAAGATAATCGCCAGGCCGGAAATGGCCGCCCCTCCGAACAAACGTCCGCGATGCTCCGGGTTTTTGGTGACCAGTAAAATCCCCACCGCGAATACGTGCGCCGCCAGCAGCAGTTTGATCGCGAGAAGCACGTAGTATCGCGTGTGATGCCCAGGGGTGGTTGCCAGATTGTAGCCGCCGGACACCAGTAGCGCGCCGATGGCCCCAAATACCAGTGGCTGATAGAGAGTGGCAGCCTTCGCCGCGAGCGCCTTGCGCGCGTCTGTTGCCAGCACCGCCGTAGCCGGCACCAGCACCAGCCAACCAAAGAGCATTCCGCCAACCAGCGTCGCAACGGACGCGATATGCAACCAGCGCATGAAGATGCCAAGGGCTTCGAACATGCGTTGATTATACAATCGTTACTTATGGTGCATGAAATCCTTCCGGTGGGCATCTTGCAATGCAACTGCTCGATTTTTGGCGACGAGCAGTCGGGCGATGCGGTGGTGATCGATCCGGGCGACAATCTGCCGCAGATCGAAGCGGTGCTGGCGCGGCATAACCTGCACGTGAAAGCCATCGTGATTACGCATGCGCACATTGACCACATCGGCGGTGCACATAAGCTGCATGCATCCACCGGCGCGCCGGTGTACATGAATGAAAACGACGACAAACTGCAAGACATGATGGACGTGCAAGCCGCCTGGGTGGGCGTGCGGACGCCGGAGCGCACGGCTATCGACATGCCTGCGCGCGATGGCGATATTCTGCGCGGGGCGGGGACCGATTTCCATGTATTGCATACGCCAGGACACACGCCCGGAAGCATCAGCCTGTGGCTGCCCACCGAGAAAAAGCTGATCGCCGGCGACACGCTGTTCCGGGACAGCATCGGCCGTACGGATTTACCCTTCGGCGACGGCGATCTGATTCTACGATCGATTCACGACAAATACTTCGGCCTGCCGGATGAAACGGTGGTGGTGCCGGGGCACGGACCGGTTACCACGATCGGCCGCGAGAAGCAGTTCAACTACTTTCTGCAGGGGATGTAAATGCAGATACCCAATTGGCCCGTATCTCGATGAACGCGAAATCGAATTGCTGCGCGAGGTGCTCGACAGCGGGCGCTGGGGCGGACATAGCGATTTCGTAAAGCGGTTCGAGCGCGAGTTCGCCGCCTTCACACATGTGCGCGCACGCGGTTTCCGCCATGAACGGCACGGTCACGCTGGAGATGGCGTTATGGGCGGCCGGAGTGGGCCCGGGCGACGAAGTGATCGTGCCCGCGATTTCGTTCGTCTCGAGCGCCATGGCCGTTTCGCGGGTGGGCGCCACGCCGGTGTTCGTCGATATCGAGCCGTTGAGTTTCAATATGGACCCGGAGCGCGCGGCCGCCGCGATCACGGCGCGCACCAAGGCGATCATGCCTGTACACTTCGGCGCTGCCATCGCGGACATGGACCGCATCGGACCGCTGGCTGCGGAGCACGGTTTGGCGTTGATCGAAGACGCCGCGCACGCGCAGGGGTCGGAGTTGAATGGCCGGCGCGCGGGCAGCCTGGGACTGGCCGGATCTTTCAGCTTCCAAAATTCCAAGGTGATGACGGCGGGCGAAGGCGGCATGCTTACCACCAACGATGCCGCATTTGCCGAGCATGCCTGGTCGCTGATGGACCAGGGCCGCAAGCCGGGGGGCGGATGGTTCCACCACTATTTACTGGGCAGCAATTATCGCATTACGGGCTTTCAGGCGGCTGTGCTGCTGGCGCAACTCGAACGGTTGCCGGAACAGAGTCGCCGGCGCGCGCATAACGCCGCGCTGTTGCGTAGGGAACTGGCGGACGTGCCTGGCCTGGATTTCCAAACCGTCCCACGCGCAACAGAACGCCAATTCGTGGTACTTGCTGTTGGGCCGCATTGACGCGCGGCGGATGGGCCGCACGCGCGACGAATTCCATCGCGCCCTGACCGCCCAAGGAGTGCCGTGTACACCGTTTTATCCGCATCCGCTCTACGGCAATCCGCTGTACCAGAGCGGCGGCTGCCGTGTGGAACCTTGTCCGGTAGCGGAGGCTTGTATCAGCGATGCCTTCTGGCTGCCGCATCGCGCGCTGCTGGGCGACGAGGAGACCACGCGTGAGATTGCGGGTGCCATACTGAAGGCTTGTAACGAGGTGTTCGTATGAGTAACGATCGAAGTTCCATGAGCCGGCGCGGGTTTGTTCAAACCGCGGCGCTGGCAGCCGGATCGCTGGCAGCGGCAGACAGGACCCACGCCGCGACTCCGCGCCGCCGATGTGAAAATCGGCCTTTACAGCATCACTTATGGAGGCGTGTGGTATCGCGGCGATGCCCTGTCGGTTGAGCAGGTGATTGGGCGCGCACACAAGTTCGGGTACCAGGGCGTGGAGATCGACGGGAAACGGCCGCACGGCAATCCGCTCGATATGCCGGCAGCGCGCTGCCACGAATTGCGCCGCATGGCTAGCGGGCAGGGCCTCGAAATCTACGCGGTGGCCGCCAACAACGATTTCAGCAGCCCTATTCCGGAGCACCGCGAAGCACAGTTGGTTTACACGCGCGAGTTGATGCGCATGACGGCCGACTTGGGCGCGAAGGTATTGCGCGTGTTCCTGGGCTGGCCTGGGCGTCACGCTGCTGCCCGAAGGCGGCGGCAGTTACGACTTCGCCAAAGGTGTTTGGAAGGACGAGCATCGCGGATTCGCGGCGGAACAGACCTGGGCGTGGTGCCGGTCGACCCTGACGGAAGCCGCCAAATTTGCGGGCGATTTCGGAGTGACGCTGGCGCTGCAGAACCATCCGCCGGTGATCGACAGGGGCTACGTGGATGCTTTACGCATGGTGAAGGAGATTGCTTCGCCGCACCTGAAAGTGTGCTTCGATGCGCGCCTGGAACATACGCTCGATGAGGCGGGCGTGCGCAAAGCGGTGAACGAAGTGGGCGCGCTGCAGACGCTTTGGCACTACGGGGGCGAGTATGACCGCGGACCGGAAGGCATTAGTGTAAAGGGCGACGAAAAAGCGCTGGCCGAAATGCGCGGTCTGTTCGATATCGGATACCACGGCTACGCGGGGTTTGAATTGTGCCATCCGCTGCCCGTGGTGAACGGCCAAACGGTGGGGTTGGATTTCGTGGATAAGAACGCCCAACTGGCCGCCGAATACATGCGCGGGATCCTGGCAGAGGCCAGGAAGTTGCACGGATCGAACGCTTAGGCCGGGGGCAGATTTTGGGATAAAAACCCACTATAATCTGCTTTGACCCAAAAACTTCGAACGCTCCTTATTGTAATGTGCGCAGGGTTTTGCCCTGGAGCCAGCCATGGTCAGAAGATCGACGAAGCACGGCTAGTCCCGCTCCAGGGCAACCGCCATCCGCTGGCGCGCCCTCAATATGACCGCGGCCCGGCGCCGGATACTCTTCCATTGCGGCATCTGCGGTTGCTTTTGAATCGCGCGCCCGAACGGGAACAGGCGGCGCGGCAGATGCTGGCACAACTCCATAACCCGGGGTCGCCGGAGTACCATCGCTGGCTCAGTCCGCAGGAGACTGGCGCAAAGTTCGGAGTGCCGCAACAAGATATCGATGCGGTGACTGCATGGCTGACGGGGCATGGTTTTCAAATCGACCAGATTTATCCTAATCGCACGGTGATCGAGTTCACGGGGCGGGTGTCGCAGGTGCGCGAAGCATTTCATGTGGAGATCCATCAATACGAGGTGAACGGGCAGCGGCATTGGGCCAATGCCACGGATCCGCGCATACCGGCGGCGCTGGCACACGCCGTGGCAGGGATTGCCAAACTGAACGACTTCGCGCCTCGGGCCGCTTACCACGATGGCGCCCGTGCGAGGAAAAGTCCGCAAGGCCGGTGGCAGCCTGTAAATCCGGTGGCCGATGCCAACGTGTCATTCAATGGCAACGATTACTACCTTGTTGCGCCGTATGACTTCGCCACTATCTACAACCTTCTGCCGCTGTGGAACGCGGGGACTGCTGGACAGAATCAGACCATCGCGCTGGTGGAGGATAGCCTGATTGATCCGGCCGATGTGGCTGCGTTTCGCGCCGGTCTGGGCCTGCCTGCGCTACAGCCCAACCAATTGCAAATCGTTTGCGCCAGCGTTTCCAACTGCGTTACTACGGCCGATGAAACGGAGGGAGCCATTGACGCGGAATGGTCGGGCGCCGTAGCACCTTCCGCCAGTATTGTGTATGTCGCCGGGGACACACTGGAAGACTCGGCCACTTACGTTGTAAATAACAACGTGGCGCCGGTGGTCAGTGTCAGTTTCAGCGCATGCGAGAGTGACTTGGGCGTTTCGGGCAACGCCTTCTGGGCTGGTATGTGGCAGACTGCGGCCCTGCAAGGCCAGACCATTGTGGCGGCAAGCGGCGACGCGGGTGGCGCGGTTTGCGACGGCGATTTGGGCGCCGCGCAACCTTACGCCACGCTGGGTCTTGCGGTAAACGGGATCGCTTCGACGCCTTATAATGTGGCGATTGGCGGCACTGATTTCAGCGACACTTTCGCGGGCACCAACAGCACTTACTGGTCCGCCGCTAACTCAGGGGAGACCCTGGAATCGGCGCTTTCGTACATCCCGGAGATGACTTGGAATAACTCATGCGCGAGCAACGTGCTGAGCGGATTTATTGGATTTCCTCGCGGCGAAACCGTTTGCGAGATTCTGCCGTTCTTCTTCGGCACGAATCCCCTGAATGTGTTGAACATCGTGGCCGGTTCAGGAGGGCCGAGTTCTCTTTATGCCAAGCCCACCTGGCAGGCGAATGTCGCCGGACTGGCGAACGATGGCGTGCGCGATTTGCCGGATATTTCGTTATTCGCCAGTGACAATGCCTGGAGCCACGCATATATCTACTGCATGTCGGACCCGGCAAATAGCGGGTCGCCGTGTGACTACACCGATCCCACTGACACGGTTTTCAATTCCGGTGGCGGGACATCGTTCGCGGCGCCCGCCTTCGCGGGAATCATGGCGCTAGTGGTGCAGCAGACCGGCTCGGCGCAAGGCAACGCGAACACCGTACTTTACAAGTTGGCAGGCAACGAATACGGCAGCACCGCCAGCCCGAACACTCTGGCGCTGGCCGCCTGCAACGCCAGCCAAGGCAACCAGATCAGCAGCACGTGTCTCTTCTACGATGTGACTCAGGGGGACACTACGGTACCCTGCGCCACGGGGAGTCCGAGTTGCTTCACGACCACATCAGGCGATGCGCAGGGCGTACTTTCGACTTCGTCTATAGCGCTGGCTTCGGCTTACGAGGCTACGGCGGGCTGGGATTTCGCTACGGGACTGGGCAGCGTCAATGCGGCGAACCTGGTGGGTGGCTGGGGAACTACCGCTGCCGACTATGTGATTTCGGGCCAAGTGACTTTGAACGGATCGCCGCTGGCGGGCGCGGCCGTTTCGTTGACGGGTGCGCGCAATGGCTCGGCAATCACCAATACATCGGGCAAGTATAGCTTCGTGTTACCGGGGAGCCGCGCATATACAGTCACTCCTTCGCTGAGCGGATACACGTTCAATCCACCTACACAGAACATCAAGAATCTGAGCGGAAACCGGACGGCTAACTTCTCAGGCAGCGGATCGCGCCCTCTCGCTTCTCTATCTACAAGCTCGCTGAACTTCGGGAATCAGAATGCCGGAGTGGCGAGCGGCATTCAATCGGTTGTTCTGACCAACACAGGCAATGGACCACTGAGTCTGTCGGCAATTTCCATCGGCGGGACTAATGCGGCCGATTTCCGAGCGACTGTCTGCGGAACATTACCGGCACAGATCGCGCCCGCAGCAACCTGTACGGTCCAGGTGTCGTTTGTTCCGTCTCTGGCCGGCGGTGAAACAGCCACACTGACTTTCACCGACAACTCCAACGGAACGGCCGGCAGTACGCAGGCGGTGGCGCTGAGCGGGTCGGGTGTCATCACGCTGAGTATCGCGCCTGCAAGCGTGAATTTCGGCTACGCGGGCGTGAATATGGCCAGCGTGCCGCACGTGGTGCAAATCACGAATTCGAGCGCCATCGCTGTGAGTCTGTCGAAGGTCTCGATGACCGGCGCGAATGCCAGCGATTTCGCGGCCACCAGCGCATGCGGCGCATCGCTGGCGCCGGCGGCAAAGTGCAATGTGAGTGTGGTTTTCCGGCCGACCGCGACGGGCACGCGCAGCGCATCGCTGTCTATCGCCGATAGCGCCACCGGCAGTCCCCAGAGCGTGGCTCTTACTGGAGCGGGCACGCAGAAGGCGGTTATCGAGTTATCGCCGGCCGCGCTCACTTTCCCTTCTACGCCGGTGGGACAAACCAGCGCGCCCCAGACGGTAGTTGTCTCTAACGGTGGACATGCTGAACTGACTATCAACGCGATCACAGCAACGAACGGCTTCGCCCAAACCAATACCTGCACAGCGCCACTGGCTGCGGGGGCGGCTTGCACGGTCTCGGTTAGTTTCGCTCCAACCCAGGTGGGAGCACTTACGGGGTCGCTAAAAGTCACCGGCAATGGGGTGGTGTTCAATCAACAGGTGAAGCTGACCGGCACCGGCAAGTAGACCGATCACCGGCGCGGTATCGTGGTTGTAATGAATCGCTTTCCGTGGTGCCGTGCCTGGTTTACAGTTGTTTCGAGCCTCTCACTCTTATCGGCTGCGCCGCAGGCCCCCAAGCTTTTCATCGATTCCGGCAACGATGAATTGACTCGCGCAGTGCCCGATCTATCTGGCCTCCATTTCGATTCCAATCAGGCGCCGCTCGATTCGATCCTGGCGGAAACCGGCAAAAACCTGGCGGCCATGTTCGCGAAATTGGGGGATCTTGGCGCCAACGAACAGATCCACGAGATACGTTTCGAGCAGGGCATGGACGAATCCAACCGCCTTGAAACCTATCGTTATCTGATCAAGCCCGCCGCTCTGGACGCCGTGGAATCGTTCGACGAAGAGCGCGTGATTCCTGCTACGGGCGCACCGGCCCCGCCGCCCAGTCCCGACTTTCTGGTGATCTCGCATTTCGAAAAACTGCTGGGTTACCTGCTACCGCAGTATCGGGACGAGTCCCACTTCCGCTATCTCGGGCGGATGGAAATTAACGGACACGATACGTTGGTGTTGGCGTTCGCGCAACGACCCGACAGCAAAAACCTTCGCAGCCACATCGGATTGGGGGGGGGACGGACGGCTCTGCTACAAGGTCTGGCATGGATCGATGCGGCCACGCACCGCATCGTAAGGCTACGCGTGGATCTGCCGGCTCCCGTGGAAGGCTTTCCACTCGAAACGCTCACTACCGATATCGCCGTTGTGCCGGTGCAGTTTCCATCCGGTGGAGATACGCCGTGGCTTCCCGCGCGCGTAACGGTGCATGCACGCTATGCGGGGGGAGAGTTCCATACGGTGCACCGCTATTCCGATTACAAGCTAAAGGAGGGCGATGCGGGCGTTTCGGCCGCGCCGGTGAATACGGCGGACGATCCGTGGGAGATGCTGCAGCATGCCTCCGCGCTGGCTGCGGAAAATAAACCGGCCGATGCGATCGCGCTGTTTCGCGAAGCTTTGCGGCTCAATCCCAATATGGCCGTGGGGCTGTACCATCTGGCGGCAACGCTGCGTGCCGGCGGGGACTTTGCGGGGGCCGAGACCGAACTGAAGGAAGTGGTGCGGGAGTCCCCGGATTTCGGACCGGCGCATAACTTCCTCGGGATTCTCCTTTTTAGGCGCGGTGATGCGGCGGGCGCGGCGGCCGAATTGCGCGCCAGCGTCCAACTCCAGCCTAAAGATCCTACTGTGCATATGAATCTGGCGAAGGTACTGGAGAAGGCCGATCCGCCGGCCGCTGTGGAAGAGTATCGCGTGGCATCTACGCTGGCTCCTGACGATGCAGCCATCAAAGCACGCTACGAGCAGTTCGCCGCTAGCGCGAAGAATGCACCGGCGCTGGAATCTACCGGCCCCACGATCAAGGTGGATGTGCGGCAAGTGCTGGTGCCGGTGGTGGTGACGGATAAACAAGGTCACCACGTGACCGGTCTGAAACAATCTGATTTCCATGTGTTTGAAGATGGCGTTGAGCAGAAGATTACTGCGTTTAGTGTCGAGAATGCCGGCGTTACGGCAGCCGTTGCCGCCCCCCCCGCCGTTGAACCGGGGACTCTCCCTCCGACCGCAGCTCCACCTGTCACACCGGTGAAGCCAGTGGTTCGACGGACCTATTTGATTTGTATCGACACGCTGCACACCGAATTCGCGGATCTGGTGCATGCGCGCACGGCGCTGGAGAAGTTATTCAGCAGCGAGCAAGCCGGCGACGCGCAGTATGTGGTGCTGGCGGTGGGCGCCGGTGTAGAGGTGATGCAAGCGCCGACCACCGATCCGGTAGTCGTATTGAAGGCGATTGAGAGCAAAGATTTTGAAAAGTTGTTCGCGGGACACCAAGGGACCTCAATGCTGGCCGAGCTAAAAGCTTTCCGGCAGGCGCTGGACAATGCCCGCAGGGCTTGCGATACAGGTTCTCCCTTATGTGTTCCCCTGAAAATTGCGCTGCCTCCGCAGGCCGAACAGATCGCCAGCCAGGCTCGTTTGTATGATGTTTCGTTCCTGCAGAATCTGCGGCGGGTAATCGAAGAACTCGCCAAGGGCGGCGGCAGGCGGACTATCGTGCTCGTTTCGGGAGGCTTCCAATTAGTTCCTGGGAAGGAGGCTTTCGATCTGCTCGAAGGTTACTTCGGTTCACGGGGTCCGGCGGAAGTCGACCGCCTGACGCAATTGGACGCGGTGCTGCACCTGGCCGCCAATCATAATATTCCGATCTATACAATTGACGCGCGCGGGTTGTACACACAGAGTTTTTATGACGCGTCCGATTCGGGGCCGACCCGGAGTATGGGTCCCACAGTTTTGGCCGTCACCAATCGTAGCGCGGCCGAAGCGGGTGAGACGTTGCGCGAGATCGCCGCTGCCACGGGCGGCACCGCTTTTCAAAACAGCAACGATATTTTCGCAGGCCTGGCGCGCGCTTTCTCCGACGGCCGCCAGTATTACGTGCTGGCTTATGTATCGACGAATGCCAACCAGGACGGAAAATTCCGCGCAATCTCGGTACATTTGCGCGACCAGAAACTCGCAGTCAGCGCCAAACGCGGCTATTGGGCTTCAGCGGAGTGAGCGATGCCTAGAGCCTTCAGGATTGCATCGGGATCGTAGACGCACCCCCCCCAGGTACCGCCGCTCACTTGTTGGAGGGCGGCCCAAAGGCGTGTTTCGGGTGGTAGGGCCGGGTCGGGGGCGAGGTCGGGACGCGGCGGCCGGCCGGCTAGAACGCGCGTACCTTCTTCCGCTCCGAAAAACTCACCGCCATGGCCGACCAGGTTTACCGAGCCTTCCAGGTTGACACGATCCACCAGGATCTCGATGATGTCGCCATCCAGCACTTTGCCGATAGGTCCGCCGGCCAGGGCTTCGGGCGAAATGTGACCGATGCACGCGCCGGTGGAAACACCGCTGAAACGCGCGTCAGTGAGGACGGCGATGTGCTTGCCGAAATCCAGATACTTCAGCGCCGAGGTGATCTGGTAAGTTTCTTCCATGCCCGAACCCATGGGACCGCGGCAAATCAGCACGATGATATCGCCGGGATGCACGCGGGCGGGACCGTGGCTTTTGATAGCGGCGATGGCGTCGGCTTCGGTGCGAAAGACGCGGGCCGGTCCGGTCTTGCGATAGACGCCGTCGGGGCCTACCACGCTCGGATCGATGGCGGTGCTCTTGATGACGGAACCTTCCGGCGCCAAGTTGCCGTGCGGAAAGGTGACCGTAGACGTGAGGCCGGCGCGGGCGGCGCGGGCAGGATCCATAATTACGTCATTCGGGTCGATGCCGTCGCGTTCTTGTAAAAGGCGGCGGAGTTCGGCGCGACGGGGGGAGGCTTCCCACCAGTCGAGCGTGGCTCCCAGGGTCTGTCCGCTGACGGTGAGGACGTTGGTATCGAGCAGACCGGCACGGCGCAAGTGCAGCATCACTTCGGGCACACCGCCGGCCATGAACACTTGCACGGTGGTAAACGAACGCGGGCCGTTGGGAAGGGCATCCACCAGGCGGGCGACGCGGCGGTTGGTGGCGGTCCAATCGGCGGCGGTGGGGCGTCGCAATCCGGCCGCGTGCGCCACGGCGGGCAGATGCAGGATCAGGTTGGTAGATCCTCCGAAAGCCGCATGCACCACCATGGCGTTGCGGACGGAGGCGTCTGTAAGAATGTCGCGCATGTTCAGGCCGCGCGGATTCCAGCGACAGGACGGCGCGGGCCGAGCGGCGAGCCATATCCAACCAGATGGGGTGTCCGGAAGGCGATAGCGCGGAGTGCGGCAGGCACATGCCCAAGGCTTCGGCGACCACCTGAGAAGTGGCGGCGGTACCCAGGAACTGGCATCCCCCGCCCAGGCGTAGCGCAGGCGCGGCAAAGGTTTTCGGCGGCAGCTTCGAGCGTGACCTGGTTATGGGCAAAGCGCGCGCCCACGCTTTGCACTCGTCCGGCATCTTCTCCTTCTGCCGCCGCCAAAGTGACGCCGCCAGGGGCCAACACGCAAGGCAAGTCGTGCATGCCGGCGAGGGCCATCATCATGGCGGGCAGTCCCTTGTCGCAAGTGGCAACGCCGATCACACCGCGGCGGGTGGGCAGCGAACGGATCAGACGGCGGAAGATCGTAGCGGCATCGTTGCGGTACGGCAGACTGTCGAACATGCCGGTGGTGCCCTGCGTGCGGCCATCGCAAGGATCGGTACAGTAAGCGGCGAAAGGGATGGCGCCCAGCGATTTCAGTTCGCGCGCGGCGGCTTCCATCATCAGGCCGACTTCCCAATGGCCGGTATGATAACCCAGTGCGATGGGCGATCCATCCGCATCGCGCATACCTCCGTGGGTGCTGAGGATGAGAATTTCTTTGCCGCCTAAAGCGCGCGGATCCCACCCCATGCCGGCGTTCTGGCTCCAACCGAAAAGATCGCCGGATGGGCGCGTGAGCAGCATCTCGGGAGTGATGGGCAGCGAACCGGAAGGCCCAGGAGCGGTAGTGCGGACGTCAAAAAGCGAGAGATCGCCGGAATCGAGGATCGAGGTTGGGTTCATCAGGGGCTCGTGGGGGGGCTGAACAGTTCGTGTGATCCGAGCGACCGCCAGAAAGCGAAGATCGCGATGCCCAGCAACAGCAGAAAGCTGGCCAGCCCGGCCGGCGCATACCAGGTTTTCCAGTCGGTACCGAGGGTGATCAAATTAAAACCGTCGATGAAGAATACGGCCGCCATGGTAGCCACCAATCCCACCCGCAACAGGACGAACACAAGCACGGTGTATACGGTGATGGATATGGCAGCCTCTAATTTCCAATTGTTGGCGGTGAAAACGCCGCCATTCGAAAGCACCAGCAGCAAAGCGGCTAGGATGGCGGCCAACACATCTTTTTTCACCAACCGGCGCAGCCCGCAAATGGAGAAGAATACCAGTAGTCCAAAAAACAGGGATCCTTCGGTGACGACGGCGTGGGCTGCCAGCCATTGACGCGTCCCGAGCGTGGCGCCGATACCGCCAAGAGTATCCATACCGGGGTTCAGCCAATCGCCAATCGACTGCGCGGCCACCCAAACCGCGGCTCCCACGGTGGCGCCGATCAGGATATGGGAACTCACTTGCGCATCCAGCCAGCGACCGGCCAGCAGGCGGTTCCAGGTTACGATCGAATGCGGCCAGCGGGCGCGCACCAGCGGCTCCAAGGCGATATAGAGCAGGGCGAGGGCAGCGCCCCACATGAGCCAAGAGGCACAGTTGGCGAAGAAGAAAGCGATCATCGACTCATCGGGAACCGGATGCACCTGGCCGATCCAGACTAACATGCCCAAAAGGCAACGCGCCCCGCCGATACGAAGGGCGCCTTTGCGGTCGACGTGCCCTAACCGCCAGTTGCGGCGCGCCAGCAGGACCACCGCTAGCAGCCCGGTTATGGCGAGAGAGAGCAGCACAAAGCTGCGCATGCGCGAACCTAACGAGTCGCCCGCCGGACCGGCCGCGATCTTCTTGGACCAGTCGAGGTGCACGGCTACCTGGGTCACGCGTCCTTTCCAGGATGCCATGTCGACCGCGAGGTTCAGGCCGGGGATGCGCGGATGAGGGCCTTTCCATGAATGCGTCTGGTCCGAAGCTCCGGCGGGCACGAAAATCGCGGGCACTTCGGTGAAGTTGCGTTGATGTCGAGGCCTGCGGCATGGAAGACGGCGTCTGGCGCGATGGGGGGGGTAAGGGCTGAAGCATCCTGGAAAGGATTCGCCTGAAACTCGCGCAGGCGTCCGGCCCCATCCAATTTCACATGGGCCATGCCCGGCTTGGTGGGCGCCGGATTGTCAGGTGTGACCTCGCCGTACGGATCGGCGGATAAAGGCTCGGGGCTCTCGCGATAGGTGGCGAAGATGGGAGCTTCAGATGCCAGCCAGTCGTCCCAGCGGTGCGGCTCGGGAAGTAACTGAAGGTTATCCAGCATGTTGCCGCGGTTCTCGAGCGAGAGGGAATAGTCGGCGGGCTTCTTGGGATAGCCAAACGCAGAGGCTACCTGGCGGGCCTCATGCGCCAGCACTTCCGGCGGATTGTCCAGAGGAGTGTGCATGACGGCGGTGTACCGCGCGCGCAATGCCACAGTCGCGCAGAGGCAAACGATTACGGCGACCAGGAGGGGTATGGAGTACTTGGTGGCGAGGCCTTCCTGCTTGCCCGCCGAGGCCACCAGTTCCGGCGAGGGCGTTTCACCGGCGGCCAGGGCGGCGGCCAGTGGATCGCCACCGGGCAGCGCCGCGGCCACGGACAGAGCGTTGGCGGGGCGGCGCGCGGGATCGGGATCGAGACAGCGGCGGATGGCCTTCTCGACACCCGGGATCGATATCGGCGGCGATCGACGTCATGCTGGTCAATTGCGCGGATTCCTGCTGCGCGCAGCATGGCTTGGACGGTATTCGGCGTCGTAGGGCCGCTTGCCGGTGAAGAGTTCGTAGAGCACCAGGCCGAGCGCGTAGATGTCGCTCTTGGCGGTGACTTCGGCGCCGCGCAGTTGCTCGGGCGCCATGTAGGCGGGCGTGCCGTTGCGCACCTCGGCGCCGGAAAGCTGATCGGCGATGGCGGCCAGGCCGAAATCCATGATGACCACTTCGCCGCGCTTGTTCATCATGATGTTCTGCGGCTTCAGGTCGCGATGGATGATGCCGCGGTCGTGCGCGGCGGCCAGCCCGGCGCAGATTTTGCGGGCGGTCTCGAGCGCCTTGTCGGCGGGCAGGCGGCCGATGCGCAGCAGCAGCGAGGCCAGATCCTCGCCATCCACGTATTCCATGGAGATGAAGGGCATGCCTTCAGCCTCGCCGATATCGTAAACGCGGCAGACGTTGGGATGCGAAACCTGGCGGGCGATGCGGACTTCGCCGTGGAAGCGTTCGAGCAGGCGCTGATTCTGGGCGGCTTCTTCGGGCAGGAATTTCGAGCGCGACGGATTGGCCCAGCGCCAGGTCGGTGGCGCGATAGACCTCGCCCATGCCGCCGCGGCCCAGCAGGCCGATGATGCGGTAGCGTCCGCCGAGCAGCGTGCCGGGGACGAAGCGGCCTTCGTCGATGTCGGAGGTGGAAGAGAGGTGAGAGAGCGAAGGATTCGACCGAACGGAGTCGGGGGAGTAGGCAACGCGCTCCACTATTTTGGTTTCGACGATAGTCTCGGCGACGGAAGGGTCGGAGCGCGGATCCATTTATACAATTCTACTGCGGGTGCAAAATCGGTGGGCTGGCCGCGGAGCTTTCGGTTGCGCGTGGCTAACGGGACGCTCCCTCACGGTCACGGCTCTGTCTGAGCACACGGGTCGATCGGCCGGCGTTTCCATGAATCCAGGGATTACAAAAACGCGGATCGTGCAGCAGTTCCGTATCTGTGAGGCTGCGGAGGAAGGCGACGAGGTCTGCGCGATTTTGTGGTGTCAGGCCGGCGCCGGTAATGCGCGGGTCCTTATTCGGATTGTCGTGTCCACGGCCGGCATTGGGACCGTCCGCGATGGTGCGGCCGCCTGCGGCGTAGTGATCGATCACGGCTTCGAGCGTGGCGACGCTGCCATCGTGCATGTAGGGCGCGGTGAGTTCGACATTGCGCAGGGTCGGCGCCTTGAATTTGCCGATGTCCGCGGGCCTGCCTGGTGTGCTCGAAAATGCCCAGGTTTGGCTCTGGATAGGAGAACTCGCCGGGAAGGTTATAGAGCCCGGTGTTGTGAAAGGGCACGGCGGTCTGCGGGCTGTCTCTGTAATCGACGGCGTCGCTGAAATTGAAGCCGCCGTGGCAGCGGAAGCAACCGCCGAACCTGTCGTTGAAGAAGAGGGCTTCGCCGCGTTTGGCGGCATCGGAAATGGCGTTCGGATCACCACCGTAATGATAGCGGTCATAGGGCGAACGCGCGGAGATGATGGTCCGCTCGAAGGCCGCCAGCGCCCTAGCCACATTGGCGATCGTGAACGGATCTTTGGCGTCCGCGAAAGCTTTGGAAAACAATTCGCAGTACGTGGCGTCGGACCGCAACGCGCTTAGAAGCGGGCCTTCATGGCCGTGCAATCCCAGTTCGACAGGGTGCTCGGAGAACATGGGGACTAACGCTTGCCGCTCAAGCAAGACGAGGTTCGGATTGCTCCAGGTGAGCGCGGCGCTATAGGCCACGTTCACGAGCGTCATGGCTTTGCGCGGATGCGCCTCACCCGTGGACCCCAGGGGCATGGCGGCGCCGTTGGTGAATGCGAATTGCTGCTGGTGGCAGGATGCGCACGATTGCGTACCGTTCGCCGACAGCCGTTTGTCGTAAAACAAATACCGCCCCAGCCGCGCCTTGTCCACCGACATCGGGTTGCCCGGCGGTACGCGTGGCGTGGGAAAACCGGCGGGCAGGTTCCAATCGTATTGCGCGGCCGCAGCGTTCGCCGCTTGGAGGCTGGCCGCCAACACTACCAGTCTGCAGGCCCGGCCGCGCCAAGACATCAGGATGTGGGTGACGCGGGCTTTTCGCCGCCGATGCCGATACGGACCGCGTTAGACACGCGCCCCTTCACGTGGCAGAGCAGGTCGGCTTCACCCGTGCCATGCAAGTCCGCCGGTATCTCGATGGTTAGCTGGTCCACGCCATCTTCGCTTGTCGGGCCGAAAGACACTACCGGTACGCGCTTGCCGGCGATGGTCACTTCGATATCGGACAATGCCGCATAACGCAGTCCAGTACCTTTTAAACGAACCTGGGTGGTCGCACCCCTGGCCACTGGAATTGAAATCGTATGGCACTCGTCGTAGAGTGAAGAATCCCCACCGGCGCCAGGCTTTTTGCAGATCGAAATGTCAGACTTCGAGCGGCGGCCATCCGCGGATACTTGAGTGGCCGAGCCGACGGCCGGCCCGCGGCAACTGACATGCGTGAAGAATCCTGGCGCGGCATCCGTAATGATGAAATCGCCGCTGGTGCGGCTGCCATCCGTGCGCACGATGGTCATGCGGGCGGGTCCGGTGGCGGATTCCGGCGGAACCACGAAATTGATTTGTCCCCAACCCGCTGCCGCCCAGTATAGGCCGGCGGGCCGCGTGGAGCCCAGGCTGTCGGTAACCTCTACGCGCACGCCGCCCAACTTCCGCGGCAGGCGTGTACTGTTTGCGCCGGCATCGCGCTCCGCCATCACGGGTCCGTAGGCGATGGCGTAACCGCCGCGCGCTACGTCGGAACCGCCGGCAGTGCCGGTAACAAACAGGCCGCGTTCGACGGTCGAACGCATGTAAGCCTGCACCACTCGTCCCAGACCGGCCGCTACGGTGGCATGCCCGCAGGTCCACCCGTTTTCGAGCGTGGTGGCATCGAGCAGAGAAGCCTCCTGGATCAGCGCGCCGGGTTCGTAGGAGGAGACTGTCCAGGAGATGGCGTGGGCGTCGAAGTAGTTCAGATTATCCTGCACCAGCGCGGTGGCGGCGGCGGGGTCTGACGGAATTGCCGCACACGCTACAGGGTCGTTCAGATGGATGTCCCAATCGTTTGCCATCACCGGTACGCGGTTGGCCAGGAAGCCGAAGTGCGCGTCGCGGTCGGCGTCGGTGCGGGTGCTGGTATAGTGTGGCGAGGCTTCGTAGACAATGTTGGGGTCGTCGATCAGGTTCGCCGTGGATGCGCCCTCGAACAGGCGGTCGTCATTCCAACTCATCGCCATGATCGGTTGTTTGGCGCCGGTAGCGCGAATGGCATGAACCATGTCGGCAAATCCGTGCTGCCAGAATGCCCAGCCGTCGGAGGAGTGCGCATCGCCCGCGGCAGGCGGTACGGCGGTCGGGGCCGGATTTTCAAAGGCGTCGAAGATCACATTCGGATAATCTTTGAAATACGCGGCACAGCTGACTCCAGAATTCGGCGGTCTTGACGGTGGGCATTGCTGCACCGGGTTCGCGTGCCGTCAAAATCACGAGCATCTCAATCTCATTGGCGGTGCGCACCAATTTGGAGAGTTCCGTCCAGTACGCCGGGCCGGCAGCATCGTTCACGTTCAACGGCACGCGCACAGCGTTCATATTGAAGCGCAAGCGGATGGCGCTGAGCGCGGTGGCGGAATAAGGTCCGTAATCATCGCCCGAGCGCGAGTTATGCGCTAAGGTATCCAGGCGGAACTCGGGCACCTGCGTTCCGCGTATCAGGAACGGCCGGTTAGTGGCGTCGAGTATCACCGGTCCAGATACATGGAAAGGTCCGTGGGGAACCGGAGTGAGTTGTTGACGAGTAAGAGCTGTCGCACCGAATAATAGATTCGAGAGCAGCAACCCGGAGACGCACCCAGTTACAGTAAGGCGACTCATATTGCGGCAAGTATAGCAGACCAAGTCGGGTCAAGCGACGGATACTAACACTTATGGGGACTAGAACCGGAGTAACAATCGTTACGGGATCGGGCGGCACAGGCTCCGGCCGCGCCATCGCTTTACGATTTGCGGCCGAGAGCGCGCCAGTCGTCGTTACCGATGTCAATGAAGCCGGGGCGCACGAAACGGTTCGCCAAATCCAGCTTGCCGGCGGGCATGCCGCATTTCATCCGGCGGACGTACGCTCTTCGGACCAAGTGCGCAAGCTGGTGGAGTTCGCCGAGAATACTTTTGGCCCGCTAGCGGTCCTGGTAAACAACGCGTCGGCGCCCTTCCATCCTGACGCACCGCTGGACCATTGGTTGGAGACGATGGAAACCGACTTATTGGGAGTCATGTACGGTACGCGGGCGGCCATCGAAGCTATGCGGCGCGCCGGCGGTGGCGCGATCGTCAACATCAGTTCTATATCCGCCTTGTGGCACGGACGTGAACACCCCGCGCCGGCCTATGATGCCGCGAAGGCCGGAGTCCTCCGCCTCACTACGGCACTGGGCTGGCTCGGTGAAAAAGATAACATCCGGGTGAACTGCCTGGCTCCCGGTTGGATCGCCTCGGAACAGGTGCGCGCTTATTGGGAACCGCTAACGGCGGAGCAGCGCAAGGAGCGCGGGGCGCCATCGCGCCTGTTGGAACTGAGTCAGGTCGCCGATGCGGTCGTTCGACTGGCCACGGATGAATCCTTGTGCGGCCGCGTGATGGTCTGGTGGTCCGAGGACGAGCCACGCCTGATTCCCTGGGGTGACGTGGGATATGCAGCCCTGGTATGACCGCGGTCTATAATGGTCGAAGACCGCGCTTTCAGCCGTCTTCCGCCCTGTATGGATCCTAATCAGAAAAAGCTCGAAGCAACTCGCGCGTCTCGGTTGGTACCACAGCATGGAACTGCCCGATGGCCGCATGATTCCCGGCTTTCTGAGCCTCGACACGCTGCGCAAACGCATCGCGCAATTTCCGTTGCCGGCCGATTTGCATGGAAAGCGCGCGCTCGATATCGGTGCTTGGGACGGCTGGTTCACCTTCGAACTGGAGCGTCGCGGCGCGCGCGTGATGGCGGTCGATTCCACGCCTTTCGAGCGTTTCCAGATCGCGCGCGAACTGCTGGGATCGCAGGCCGAATACCACGTCGACGATGTTTGCCGCCTCTCGCCCGCGCAGATCGGGCACTTCGATATCGTAATGTTTCTGGGCGTGCTGTACCATCTGAAGCATCCGCTGCTGGCGCTGGAAAGGGTCTGCGAACTGTCCACCGATATGGTCTGCGTGGAGTCGTTCGTCATGACGATGGCAGCGATCTGACAGCTAAGGCGGTAATGGAGTTTTACGAGACCACCGAGCTATGCGGGCAGTTCGATAACTGGGTGGGGCCGAATACGCGCGTGCCTGCTGGCGATGTGCCGGGCCGCCGGATTCGCGCGCGTGCAGTTTGAAAGCGTGCTGGAGCATCGCGCGCACGTCACCTGCTATCGCCGTTGGCCGGAGATCGAGAAGTCCGGACGAGGCCGCGCCGTACCTGATCTCAGTGGAAAATGCGGTGACGCACGACCGCGCGTTCTCCAGCACCAACGACGATTACGTGGCGATCTGGTTCGAGTGCGCGCGCGCGGATCTCACCGCCGCCGATGTGTTCCCGCGCGTTGGACCGTACGGCGCGCACCCGGTGTTGTTGCAGAACATCGGCGGCGCGGTCTGGCAGGTGAACTGCAAACTGCCGCCCGGCCTCGCACCCGGTTGGCATGCCGCTACCGTGCGGACAGCGGATAGCGCATGGGCCAAGCCGGTGCGCATCGGCGTTGATCTTCCCCGCGAAGAGCGCCGCCGTCCCCCGCGCGCACCGAAGCTTCCGGTATCCGCATCGCCATCGCGACCGATGGCAAGACTTGGGAGCGCAACGTGATCCACACCGGATTGGAAAGTTGCATCTCGCTGTGGGTTTCGGGTTTGCCGGAAACGGCCTCGCGCGACGGGATCACAGTCTGGCTCGATGGCGACGACCTGCCCGCCATCTACCTTTCGCAACCGGACGGGCAAGGGCTGCGGCAGATCAACGCCATGCTGCCATCGGGCGCGCAGCCGGGCGATTATGCGGTGTCCGCAGGATTCGGCGAGACGGTTTCGGCGCCGGTTCCCGTGAGGCTGGTCTGATGCCGGTGGAGCGCGCCGCGGGCAATTCCACGTTCTATGAGTTGGTGCAGCAGCAGGTGGCGCTGCTTTCGACCAAAGGCTGGTATCACAGCATCGAACTGCCGGACGGCAACGTCATCCAAGGAATGATCGGGGTGGATGCGTTGAAGGCGCGGTTGGCGGCTTTTCCGATCCCCGCCGATTTGACCGGCAAGCGCGTGCTCGACGTGGGCGCGTGGACCGGATGGTGCAGCTTTGAAATGGAGCGGCGCGGCGCACAGGTAGTGGCTGTCGATTGCGTGGAGTTCGAAGAGTTCCGCGAGGCACACCGTATGATCGGGTCGAAGGTGGACTACCGCATCCTGGATGTGGAGGAACTGACGCCGGAGACCGTTGGGCTGTTCGATTACGTGCTGTTCTTCGGCGTGCTGTATCACCTGCGGAATCCGCTGCTGGGGTTGGAGAAGATTTGCGCGCTCACCAGGGACACGGCGTATGTCGAAACGTTCGTGACTGACGACGGTTCAGCGGCTAATGCCGGCTGCACCATGGAGTTTTACGAGACCAATGAACTGGGCGGCCAGATCGACAACTGGTTCGGTCCGAATGTGCAATGCGCCGCTGCTCTGTGCCGGTCGGCTGGATTTGCGCGCGTGAATTTGGAGTATGTGACCGAGAGGCGGGCCGGGCTCACCTGCCATCGTCTGTGGGATGCTGTGCCGGTGCGGCCGGGGGAAAGCGCGCCGCTGCTTTATTCCGCGGTGAATAATCGGACCAACGATATTCAATTCCATCCAGGCAAGGATGAGTACATTTGCGTGTATTTCCGCAGCGACGTTCCGGACTTGACGCGCGAACGGGTGCGCATCGAAATCGATGGCTTTGGCGCCGCGGCTTTAGTGCTGGTGAATAACCGTCCCGGCGAATGGCAGGCGAACTTACGCGTTCCTCCGGGGCTGGGGGCAGGTCCGCATACGGTCCGCCTACGGACGGCGGACAGCGCATTCAGCAATTCGTTCGATATTGTGATCGAGACGGCCGGGGAGCGCCGCGCGCGCGCCATGAAGCAGACGCCCGGTCCCGAAAGCGCTGGTGTGGCGCCGCCCGAGATCTACGAAGTGCGCAACGGCATGACCGATTCAGACGTGTTCCACGGCCTGCGCAACGAGTACGTCTGCTGCCGTTTTCGGAGTGGCGAGAAGAATTTGGATCGGGATGGCGTCATGTTGCGGATTGACGAGGTGGAGCAGCCCGTCTTATTTTTGACCGATCTGGGCGGGGGGGATTGGCAGGCGAATTCCCGACTGCCAGCCCGACTGGACGAGGGCAAGCACTTAGTCCGTATTCGGCTGTGCAACAGTCCGTACAGCGCGCCCGGCGAACTTATTTATCAAGCGGAGCCGTAGCTACCATCTGACTCTTTCGAGAGGAGCCTGCGTCGATTTCGCGCGCGCGTCGCAAAGCATCCCGCACGTTGGCCACGAGGTTTTTCTCACCGATGCGCTCTACAAAATCAGCCTGGCTCATAATGCGTCCGGGTTGATCGCACGCGCCGCACAAGATCAGGCTCCTCCCTGTTTTCTGCAGCCGGCCGGACAGTACTTCAAACGCGTGTAAGCCCGTAGCGTCTATAACCGTCATGTTGCGCAGCCGCAGTATCACAATGCGCGCGAGTCCCGACAAATCCGCCGTCTCTTCGGCGAGTTTGTCCGTAGTGCCAAACAGAAAGGGGCCGTGGATGCGCAAGATACTAACAAAGGCCGGAAGGTCCTTGCCCTGCAGCGTGTGCGGCTGCCCCTGCTTGATGTATTCCGGCGTCACCTTAGAAACCGTTGTGGTCTGCGACACCCGGTAGATATAGAGAAGCGCCGCCAGCGACATTCCAGTTTCAACAGCAATGGTCAAATCGGCGATGACGGTCAGCACAAATGTAACCAGCCAGACTAGGATGTCTGCAATTTCTGTGCGGAATATGCCGCCGATCTCCCTCCACTCGCTCATGTTGTAAGCGACAACCAAAAGTACGGCGGCCAGGGTCGCCAGCGGGACGAACTTTGCCAGGGGCGCCAGTACCAGGAGGATAGCCAGTAGAGTCAGCGAGTGAACGATTCCTGAAATCGGCGTTTTGGCTCCACTACGAAAGTTTGTGGCCGTCCGTGCTATCGCGCCAGTCACCGGGATTCCACCGACCAACGGAGCTACCAGATTGGCGACGCCTTGCGCCACCAATTCCGCGTTCGAATTATGGCGATCTCCGATCATCGAATCCGCCACCACGGCGGATAAGAGGCTTTCCACCGCAGCGAGAATTGCAACTGTCAGGGCCGATGGCAGCAGGGGCAGAATCAGGTCGGGCCGGAGCATCGGAATATGAAACGAGGGCAGTCCCGAGGGGATGCCGCCGAAACTTGTACCGATGGTCGCGACCGGCAAGTGGAAGAGCATTACCGCGCCCGTCGCGATACTCAGGGCCACAATCGAGCCCGGCAGCCTGGGAAGGAATTTCGGAATCAACAGGATGACGGCCAGTGAAAGCATTGCGAGCGCCACAGTCGCCATGTCTAGCGTCCGGAAATGCGCGCCCAGGACGTTTATACGCGCGAAGAATTCGCTCGGTACCTTGTCAACCTTCAGCCCGAAGAAGTCTTTAATCTGGGTCGCCGCGATCAGCAGCGCAATCCCATTGGTGAATCCGATGACGATGGGGCGGGGGATAAACTTAACCGCATTACCCAAACCTGTGAGCCCGAGTATGAGTAGAATCACGCCCGACATCATGGTGACCATCAACAGTCCGTCGAGGCCATGCTTGGCGATGATGCCCGCCACGATGACCACGAACGCGCCAGTCGGTCCGCCGATCTGAATCCTTGAACCGCCCAGAGCCGAAACGATAAAACCGCCGACGATGGCAGTGTAAATTCCAGCCTGTGGTGTGACCCCGGAAGCGATGCCGAACGCCATGGCCAGCGGGAGCGCCACCAAGCCGACCGTCAGGCCGGCTACGACGTCGGCAAGAAAGGCCTTGTGCGAATATCCCGGCAGGCACTCCAGCAGCCGCGGCTTCCATCGTTGCCATGGAATCTGTCGCATAAGAGCGTTCATTTGGCGCCCGCCTGACCCACTTCATCGAGCATCGTCACGGTTTTGCTGAGCTGCGAGTGGAAATAGCGCCGCAGAATATCGAGAACCTCCAACAGGGCCGGATCGCGGATGGAATAGAAGACCTGATTACCGACCTTCCGGTTGACCACGATCTGCCGGGCACGGAGAATCGACAGATGTTGGGATGCATTGGCCTGTTCGATTCCGAGCAGTTTGATGAGCTTTCCAGCCGACATCTCGCCCTCGCGCAATGCTTCGACGATAGCGATTCTTGTCGGATGGGCCAGCCCCCGGAAGATTTCGCTCTTGAATTGGCGGAGGGATTCACTCACTGCTTATAGTATATTCGAATAATCGAATTTGATTTGCGGCGGCCCATTTCAGCTATTGAGCGGGATGCAAAAACACGCGTCCCCCTTCGCGTTTTATTCACAGGTTGTGCACCGTTGCTTAGCGCTAACTATATGGAGAATAGCGAAATAAAACTTGAGGAAAATGGGCGAAAAAGCGCTTTTGTCATTTGACTGTAACATAGCCGTGGGGGGATGATGGCAGAGGTTCCAAGAGGTCTGAGGAACAGCGAGCCACTGAACGCTTAGCGAGTCCGGCGCGGTGATCCGGCATCAAGCTAGTAAAATAGAACAGATGCCGGGGAGTAAAGGGCAATCGGGAGTGCTTGGAAGGCGAACTTTCCATCCAGGAATCGGGTTGAACGCTTCGATCCATAGGGGTCCGAAAGGCCCCGAAGGGGAGTGGAGATCCGCGGAATGGTTGGGAGTGCCGGACGATAGTCAGGCAACGGGATTTTGATCATGATCCCGCGCGCACCGGGGCGAACCGGAGACGCGTGGGGGAGTTGAAATCCGAACGGGCCGGATGAACGGACGGCAGGGTGTCGAAGGAGCAGGTCGGGAGCTTTGACCTCGAAATGGGGGCTCGGAGACGGGCAGTCGTTTCGGGAGAGTGAAAGGCCGCTTCGAGATACCGGTTCCGGCTAGGAGAGTGAGCAGGCGAGGCCTGGAAGTACTGATCCGTTGCTCTCGAAAGGGAGTGGCGGGGAGCTGAAAGGACGACGCCCGGCGATCCTGGCTGCGAAGCTCTGTGCCGTTGCATGCCGGCGGAGAGTTTAGCTGCGAGATCAGGTCACTTGGAACCATTTTTTTTGGATCACTCAGTCAGTTGGGTCGAGTCAGCCAATCAGGCTGATGCCGATTTTCCCATTCAAAATTTGCCTTTCGGCGTGCTGCGCGACGGCGCTAGCTCCGTGATCGGCGTCGCGATCGGAGATCGTATTCTCGATCTGCGGCGGGCGGAGAAGGCGGGTCTATTGGCGGGACTGCCTGCCGCGTTGATTGAGGCTTGTGTTGCGCCGGTCTTGAACCCCCTAATGTCGCTTGGGCGCAATTCCTGGTTGGCGCTCCGGCAACGGCTGGGCGAATTGTTGCGCGCGGGTGACGAACGGCAGGGCGATGCGGAGCGGGTCTTGTTGGCGCAGCGCGAGGCCGAAATGCTGCTGCCGGCGCACATCGGCGACTACACCGATTTCTACGCTTCCATTCACCACGCCACCAATGTCGGCAAGCTGTTTCGACCCGACAATCCACTGCTACCAAATTATAAGTACGTGCCGATCGGTTACCACGGGCGCGCCTCGTCGATTGTAGTGAGCGGAGTGGGGGTGCGACGGCCCTGCGGACAATCGAAAGATGCAGCGGCGGAAGCGCCGGTGTTCGGACCCAGCCGCGCGCTCGATTACGAATTGGAAGTTGGATTCTTCACCGGTCCGGGCAACCAACTGGGGCAAGCGGTGCCGATTGCGGAAGCCGAAAGCCACATCTTCGGTTTATGCCTGGTGAACGATTGGTCGGCGCGCGATATGCAGTCGTGGGAATATCAACCGTTGGGGCCGTTTCTGGCTAAGAGTTTTGCCACGACTATCTCGCCCTGGATCGTAACGATGGAGGCGCTGGCGCCTTTTCGGGTGCCCGCGTTCGCGCGGCCCGAGGGCGATCCCGATCCCCTGCCCTATTTGACGGCGGCCGGCGACCGGGAGCGGGGGGCGGTCGATCTGACGCTCGAAGTTTATCTGGCCTCGCGGCGCATGCGCGACGCGGGCGTACCCGCTCAACTGCTGAGCCGGGGCAATCTGCGAAACCTTTACTGGACTCTCGCGCAACTGCTGACGCACCATGCCAGTAACGGCTGCAATCTGCGGCCGGGAGATCTGATGGCGAGCGGCACGGTATCCGGCGCGCAACCGGAAGAGCGGGGCTGTCTGCTCGAATTGACGCGGCGCGGGGCGGATCCGATTGCGCTGCCGGGTGGCGAGAGCCGTAAGTTTTTGGAAGACGGGGATGAAGTTATTCTACGCGGATACTGTGAACGCGCAGGCTTCGCGCGCATTGGGTTCGGCGATTGCCGCGGAATCGTGACGTCGTAGCCGCCTTACACGGCCTGGGCGTCGGCCAGTGCCAGGGCTTCGTCGAGCGCGTCCACGCCCGCATCGATTTGTGCGCGTTCGATGATTAGGGGGGGGGCAATCACGAAATGGCTAAGCCAGGAATTGATGGCCACGCCTTTTTTCATCATGGCTGCGGCCACCTGGTCGACCAGCAGTGGTTTGCCGGCCATCTTGTCAGCCTTGGTATTGAACGGCGCTTTGGTCTGGCGGTTCTTCACTAACTCGACGCACCAGAAGAGGCCCAGACCGCGCACATCGCCGATGGATACGTGCTTGTCTTTCAGCGCCTGCAGCCGGCCGCCCAGGTACGCGCCCATCTCGCGGGCACGCTCCACCAGGCCCAACCGCTGCATCTCGTGGATCGCGGCGACTGCGGGCGCGAGCGTCATGGGGTGCGCTTCATAGGTGTGTCCGTGAGCGAAGAAATGATCGTCGAAATGGGCAGCAATCTTTTGGGTTGTGGCGCAGAGGCCCAGCGGCACGTAGGCCGATGTGATGCCTTTGGCGGTGACCAGGATATCGGGCTGCACTCCCCAATGCTGCATGGCGAACCACTGGCCGGTGCGCCCCCAACCGGTCATCACTTCGTCGGCAATCAGCAGCACGCCGCGGTCGTCACAGATGCTTCGCAGGCGGGGCATGTATTCGGGGGGGGGCACCAGCACGCCGTTGGTGCCCACTACCGGTTCTACTACTACGGCGGCCACATCGTGTTCGTTCTCGATCATGTGTGCGAGGTAATCCACGCAGGCGACGTCACAAGCCGGATACGTATGTTTGATGGGGCAGGCATAGCAATTCACCTCGGGCGCGAAGATGAAGTTTTGGCCCTTGGCGGAAGGCTCGGCGGGCCAGCGGCGCGGATCGCCCGTGGCTCCGATGGAGGCCATAGTGGATCCGTGATACGAACGGTAGCGGGCGATGATCTTGGAGCGGCCCGTAAACATGCGCGCAATCTTGAAGGCGGCTTCGTTGGCTTCGGTGCCGGAGGTGGTGAAAAAGAATTTGGTAAGGCCGCGCCGGCAGCACTTCGAGCAGCAGGCGGCTCAACTTCACGCGCACATCGGTGGCATAGCTCGGGGCGATGTATGGCAACGCGGCGGCCTGTTCCTGAATGGCGCGGATCACCGCCGCGTTCTTATGGCCCAGGTTCACGCACATCAACTGTGCGGAAAAGTCGAGATAGCGCTTGCCATCAACGTCGATGAAGTAGCAGCCTTCCGCGTCGACGATATGCAGCGGGGTCCAGTTTTTCTGGAAGCGCCAGGTACCGTAATTCAATTCACGAGTGAAGCGGACGATGTCCTGCGAGGAAAGAACTTCGGGCATGAAACGAAGCTGACATGGTTCGCGGCCGGTTGTCAAACGGGCAGGTTAGGAGGAGGCTGCGCACGCGATACAATCGCGTTGATGCCGATGGGTCTCGAATCGAAAACCGCGCTGATCACGGGCGCCAGTAAAGGAGTGGGAAAAGGTATCGCGCTGGAACTGGCCCGCTACGGCTGCGATATCGCCGTGAATTATAACAGTGACGCGAAAGGCGCGGAAGCCACCGCCGCCGAAATTCGCGCGCTGGGCCGGAAGGCCGTCATTGTGCAGGCTGATGCGGGGCTGGCGGCTGACGTGGACCGCATGTTTACCGAGGTGTTGGGCGCATTCCCAAAGCTCGACATCATGGTGAACAATGCCGGTACACAGACCTGGAAGCCGCTACTCGACCTGGAGGAGGCCGAGTGGGACCACGTGATCCGCACCAACTTGAAGGGCTGTTTCCTGTGTACGCAGCGGGCTGGGCGGCACATGCGCGAACACGGAGGGGGCAACGTGGTGAACATCGGGTCAGGCTGTAACAAGGTTCCATTTCCGAATCTGTCGAACTACACGGCCAGCAAGGGCGGAATCGAAATGTTTACCAAGTCCGCGGCGATCGAGTTGGCACAGTATGGGATCCGCGTAAACTGCGTCGCGCCGGGCGCGATTGAGATCGAGCGCACCATGCAGGAGGCTTCTGATTACGGGAAGACATGGGCCGGCGTCACGCCGCTCAGGCGGGTGGGGCAACCGCTGGACGTGGCGCAGGCGGTGGCTTTCCTGGCCAGCGAATCGGCCGGGTTCATTACTGGACAGACTCTATACGTGGATGGGGGATTATTCAGCCAACCGGTTTGGCCGTATTAGCGGGCGCTCAATCGAGGAGTTCGCGATAACGGAAGCAAGTGACTGCGTGATCGTTTACCAGGCCGGTCGCCTGCATGAATGCGTAGCAGATGGTTGAACCGACGAAACGAAATCCGCGCCGTTTGAGGTCTTTGCTCATCGCGTCCGATTCGGCGGTGCGCGCGGGCATCTGCTTCAACGCCTCCCAGGAGTTCACTCTCGGACGCCCGCCGGTGAATTGCCAGATGTATTTGTCGAAGCTGCCGAACTCTTCCGCCACCTTGAGGAACGCCTGCGCATTGGAGATGGCGGAGGCGATTTTCAGGCGGTTGCGGACGATACCCGCGTCCTTTAACAGCGCGTTCACCTTGCGCTGGCCATAGCGGGCAACGACTGCGGGATCGAAATTATCGAACACCTCGCGGTAGCGGTCGCGCTTGCGCAAAATGGTGTCCCAACTCAGTCCGGCCTGGGCGCCTTCGAGAATCAGGAACTCGAAGAACAGGCGATCGTCATGCACCGGCACGCCCCATTCCCGGTCATGGTAGGCGATGGAGAGCTCGTTGGTGGCCCACGCGCAGCGATTGATTACGTCCATAAGCGACTGTCCCAACGTACGGGCTGAACCTCGCTCGCGGTGATGCGGGCGAAATCGGGATGTTCCTGGTTGATCAGGACATTGCGTTCCGGGCGAACCACCACCGACGGCACCATCAGGACAGGCGTGCGCCGCTGGTCATACCATTGGTCGCCGAACTTGCGGGGGGCCAACATGGAGGCGGAATCCCACTCCGGCAATTCGTCCAGTCCAACTTCTTCGATCGCCAAGCCTGGCGGGATGTCGATGCGGATATAACCCTGCCTGTGCGGCACGAAGCCCGAACCGTGGACCAGAACTTCCAGAAGCGCTCCCGCGTAAGTTCTCCGAAGCGTAGATCACGCGCCGGCCGCGCGAGTTCCAACGGGCGCCGTGCAGAATCGCGCCCATGCCGTCGAAGAGGGGATGCCGCATGTCGGCAACACGGAACGCCCGCAGTGGACCGCTACGCGGGGAGTCCATAGACGATACGGGCCATCGACCTCCTCAGCCTGCCTTGCGCCTAATTCGGTAAGCGCAGGCATCAAGGGGCGTCTTTCCGCCGATCTCCGGATGAGGAGTGGTCAGAAAACGCCGTGCCTGCTCGCGATCTTGCCAGAGTTCTTCGGCGATGGCGACAACGCGGGCCAACCGCTCGGTGCGTTCGCTTTCCGCGGGACTGAGGCGGTCTTTCCGCCGTTTGTAGGTAGCCTCGGGCACGATGCGGTGCATCAGCGCCTTTGTTCCGAAGTATCCGAGAAGACGCGCGAGACCACATTGCGAAGGGTCGCCTTCGGCAAACCCCGCTCGACGGCATTGTTCAGATCCGAGCAAGGAAGATACCGGTTTGCCTAAGACTCCGGAAGCCTCCGAGGATTTGGAAAGTGTGATCTGGTTCCATGCTGGTATCAGTATAGCAAAATTGCGGTATCAAGTGAGCTTGGGCGGACGCAAAAAAGTGGAAGGGCTCGATGGAGACGATTTTCCACTTCTTGCCCTTTCGCTCCAGGCGGAACTTCACGACCTCGCGGCGCCGCTCCACGGTGTGGCTCGCCGATTTGCCGACGATCTCAAGGAACCAGTCCAACTCCTCGGTGCGATGGGTTTCGTCGCCGGTGTCTGATATGCACTTCGATGGAGTTGGTGAGATCGGCCAAGTCGGTCAGCGCAACGATGTCGCGGCGGAAATCCTGGAAATTCGGCATGGCCGGATCGACGGCCTCGATGAACATGGCCGGATCGTCGTCGCTGAGCGCCGAGGCGATCTTGCTGAACAGGTCGAAAACCTGCTGGGGCGCATCGGCCGCGCGCGCCTTGCCGACCGCCGCCGCCGCGCCTCCCATTGCCGCGAGAGAAAAGTTCGCCGTCTCATATCAGGTCCGGTAACTGGCGTTGATGCGGATGTAGCCTTCGGTGAAATCGCAGGTCCAGAAGCGCGCCTGCCCTTTGCCTTTGCCGCGGATGGCGAAGCCGGATTTCGCACTCGGGCGCGTCCAGTTTCTGCTTCAGTTCCGCTTCGGAAAACCGCGCGGCCAAGTCCGCCGCGGCATACGGCGACGCCCTGCAGATCGATATCGGCCTTGCGCGGATCGAAGGCCACGCCGGCATTGCCGGCGGCGCGATAGGATGCGGCCCCAGTTCGGGTCGGAGCCGGCGATGGCGGTCTTCACCAGCGGCGAATTGGCGATGGAGCGGGCGAGCAACGCCGCGGCGTCTATCGGTGGGCGCGCCGGAGATCAGGATGGTGATGAGCTTGCGCGCGCCTTCGCCATCGCGCGCGATGCTGCGGGCCAGATCTTCGGCGACTTGCGGTGATGGCTTCTTCGACGGCCGGCATTTCTTTCGGATCGGGCCGCACGCCGGATGCGCCATTGGCCAGCAGCAGCAGCGTATCGTTGGTGGAAGTGTCGCCATCCACGGAGATCCGGTTGTAGCTGCGCTCAGCGGCGCGCGCGCAACATGCGGCGCAGCATGGCGACCGGAATGTCGGCATCCGTCAGGATGAATCCGAGCGTGGTGGCCATGCGCGGCTGGATCATGCCGGAGCCTTTGGTCATGCCGGCGATGCGCACCGTGCCGCGCCGCAGTTTGACTTGGGCGAAGGCTTCTTTGGGGACCAGGTCGGTGGTCATGATGGCGCGCGCAACGCGTGCCGAAGCCGTCTTCGCGGAGATGTGCGCGACCAAGCTGGGCAGGGCGTTGACGATGAGCTTCGGATCCAGTTCCACGCCGATCACGCCGGTGGAAGCGGGCAGCACCTGGTGCACGGGCAACCGCAACAGGCGCGCGGCGGACCGGCAGCAGGCCAGCGCCACCGCGTCGCCTGTGCGGGTGGCGCAGTTGGCGTTTCCGGCATTCACCAGAATCGCGCCCACTGCGCCGCGCGAGGCCGCCAGGTGGCGGCGGCAGAGCTTCACCGGCGCGGCCTGCACGCGATTCTGCGGTGAAGACGGCGGCGGCGGCGGCGGGCAGGCCGGAGACGATCAGGGCCAGATCGTCCTTCTCGGCTTGGCGAATGCCGGCGTAGGTCGCGGCATAGCGATAGCCCAGCGGCAGGTTCACTCTACGATTCTCCCAAAATGTCGGCGTCGCTATCAGGCGATGCGCTGGCCGTTGGCGAAGGCTTCGGCGGCGATCCGCTTGCGGCCTTCCAGTTGCACTTCGATCAGTTCCAGCGCGCCTTCGCCGCACACCACGCGCAGACGGCTGCGACAGCAGAAGTTTGCCGGGGACGCCCGAGCTGCGCCGGCGCCACCCGCGATTTCCAGATGTGCAGTTGCTGTCCGCGAAAGCGCGTGTAGGCGCCGGGCCAGGGCTGGAATCCGCGCGCACGATTGTGGATGGCTTGCGGCCGGCTGGCGCCAGTCGATCAGGCCGTCCTCTTTCTTCAGCAGCGGCGCGTAGGTGGCCTCGGCGGGGTCCTGTTTTTCGGGCGAACGATTGCCATCCATGCGGGCCAGGGTCTCAACCAGCAGCTCAGCGCCCATGGCCGCCAGGCGCGCGCCCAATTCCACCGCGGTTTCGTCGGGCCCGATTTCGGTTTCGGCCTTCGAGCAGCATGTCGCCGGTATCGAGTCCGGCGTCGATGCGCATGGTGGTGACGCCGGTGCGCGTCTCGCCGTTGGCGATGGCCCACTGGATGGGCCCGGCGCCGCGGTATTTGGGCAGCAGCGACGCGTGCACATTGATGATGCCGTGCGGCGGGATATCGATGATGGACTGCGGGATGATCTGGCCGTAGCCGACCACCACCATCGCGTCAGGCGCCAGCGCGGCAAGTTGCTGCAACGGCTTCGGGACGGCGGATGCGTTCCGGCTGATAGACGGGCAGGCCGTGCCGGAGCGCCGCTTCTTTGACCGGCGAGCCGTGCCAGCTGGCTGGCCGCGTCCCTTGGGACGATCGGGCTGGGTGACTACGCTGACTACTTCATGGCCCGCGGCGACGATGCGCTTCGAGAGTGGGGACGGCGAACGCGGGCGTGCCCAGGAAGACCAGCGCATATTGGTGGGATAGGCAGGGACGCCTGTCCTACTCCCATTCCCCGGCTTTGACCAGCTTGCGCACTTTGCGGCGGATCAGGTCGCGCTTCAGCGCGCTGATGTGGCTGATGTAGAGCTTGCCGTTCAGGTGATCGGTCTCGTGCAGAAAGGCGCGCGCCAGCAGATCTTCGCCGGTCTTCTCGAAGAACTCGCCTTTGGCGTCCTGCGCGCGCACGGTGACGCGCTTGCCGCGCTTCACCTGCTCGCGAAATCCGGGGATGCTCAGGCAGCCTTCTTCGCCTTCCTGCTTGCCTTCCACATGCAGGATCTTCGGATTGATCAATGACCAGCTTGTCGGCCGGATTTTCGCCGTTGGAAACATCGATCACGGCGATCTTGCGGGAGATGCCGATCTGCGGCGCGGCCAGCCCGACGCCCTTGGCGGCGTACATGGACTCGAACATGTCTTCGAGGAACTTGTCCAGCTCCGGCGTGTCGAATTCAGTGACCTCCTCGGCTTCGCGCTCGAGCACCGGATCGCCGTACTTCACGATCGGATAAACCATATTCAGAAATCCCTCACCTGCGTCCAGATAGCCTTCAAAATTGCGCCTGGTTTCGCCCAGCGAATCGCCGCCGAACTTTTCCAGGAACGCCTGCGCCAGCACCAGCGCCACCATCGCCTCGCCGATCACGCCGGCAGCCGGAACCACGCAGACATCGGAGCGCTCATAGGCCGCCAGGGCTGGCTCGCGGGTGGCCAGATCGACCGATTCGAGCGGACGGCGCAGCGTGGAGATCGGCTTCAGAAATCCGCGCACCAGCACGTCCTGGCCGTTGGTGATGCCGCCTTCGAGGCCGCCGGCGCGATTGGCGCCGCGCGTGAAATGGCGCGCTCTCGCGATCGTAATGGATCGTGTCCTGCACCTGCGGATCCGAAGCTGGCGGCGTTCTCTTCGGCGAAGCCGACCTCCACGCCTTTCACCGCCTGCATGGAAACGATGGCCTGGGCCAGGCGTCCATCCAGGCGCGTATCCCAGGTGATGTGCGATCCCAGGCCGGGCGGCAAGCCGTGCGCGACCACTTCGAAGACGCCGCCGACCGTGTCGCCGGTGCGGTAAGCCTGATCCACCACTTCCTTCATGCGCTGTTCGGTTTCGGCGTCCACGCAGCCCAGCAGGACTTCGGTTTTCGCGCGCATGGCCGACGACTTCGTCCCAAGCGGCGGTACGTGCCAGGCGCACGCTGCCGACCGCGATCACGTGGCTGGCGATTTCGATGCCGAACTGCGTGAGCAACGCCTTCGCCAGCGCGCCGACGGCGACCCGCGCGGTGGTTTCGCGAGCGCTGGCGCGCTCCAGGATGTAGCGCGCATCGGCGAAAGTTGTACTTGATGGCGCCGGCCAGGTCGGCATGCCCGGGGCGCGGCCGGGTGACGGGCTTGCGTTTGTCTTCGCCGCGCTCGTCCGATCATCCTCCGACAGGCAAGGCTTCGGTCCAGTTTTTCCAGTCGTTGTTGCGGATGATGATGGCGATGGGCGAGCCGATGGTTTGGGAGTGGCGCACGCCGGACACAATTTCGGCGCGATCGTGTTCGATCTTCATGCGTCCGCCGCGGCCGTAGCCCTGCTGGCGGCGCCAAAGTTCGCGATTTACGATGTCGAGAGAGACCGGCACTCCGGCGGGCAGACCGGTGAGCGTGGCCACCAGGCACTCGCCGTGCGACTCCCCGGCGGTTTCAAATCGCAGCATTTGCCAAGAAATCTCATGGTAACAGGAACGAGGGAGTGACTGCCGTCGGGAACCATGGGCAAGCGTATAATGGCCTTCGTATCGGAGGATGGAAATGAGGATCAATCGAGCTTTGAGGTCCGCTGCCGCGCTGGCCTTAGCTGGCGCGGTTACGGGGGCCGTGGCGCAGGCTCAGACGTTCACGACTCTACTGAGTTTCAACTGGCAAGATGGCGCTAACCCCAATTACGGATCGCTGGTGCAGGGTCTTAGCGGGAACTTCTATGGCGCTACTACGCAAGGCGGCGCTTCGCGCTTCGGCACAGTTTTCGCGATCACGCCTGCGGGGGAACTGACGACGCTTTTTGCATTCGACCATACCAACGGCGCGCTTCCGGACGGAGGCCTGACGGTGTCCGTCGCCGGAGTGTTGTACGGGACGACGGGTCAGGGCGGCACACAAAATGACGGCACCATATTCGAGGTTACGCCGGACGGAACATTCGCGACGCTGCACAACTTTGACTCGATCGGCGGGGCTTCGCCGCACGGGGGGCTGGTGACCGGGTCGAACGGATTCATTTATGGGACGACCTATCGCGGAGGACACGGCGTGGCCGGCACGGTATTCCGGATGGAACCGGGTGGGGCGTTCACTACGCTGCATAGTTTCGTGGGGACTGACGGATCAAACCCGTGGGGTGGGCTGGTGCAGGCAGCTAACGGCCTGTTCTACGGAACGACTTCGTTGGGCGGAGCGCACAATTACGGCACGATTTTTGCGATCAGCCCGAGTGGCGCTTTTCGAACCGTGTACACCTTCAGCGGGCTCGACGGCGCGGGGCCGTCGAGCGCATTGACAGCAGGCGCGGATGGGAACCTTTACGGAACCACTACAGGTGGGGGAGTGTATGACTACGGCACGGTTTTTCGCGTCTCTCCGGCGGGGAAACTGGTCAGCCTTTACAACTTCAACGAGACGGACGGTTCGGCGCCGGACGGTGCTTTGTGGCAGGGCAGCGACGGCAACTTCTACGGGACCACGGCGGAGGGCGGAGCGAACCACTCGGGCACTATATTCCGGATCACGCCCGCGGGCGCACTAACGACGCTATATCAGTTCTGCGGGGAGCCTAACTGCGCGGACGGATATCACCCGGAGGGCGGCTTGGTCGAAGGCGCGGACAGCAGCTTTTACGGTACGACGAGTTATGGGGGGACTCGGAATTACGGGACGGTGTTTCGCCTCTCAATCCTGGCGGGTAAAGCTGGTGAGTTCGGCGGCGCGCACGCGGTAGACTTTTAGAATCTGGCGGCAGGAGGAAGTAAATACTGTGCGGATTTGTGCGGTCTTGTGCGTGTTTGGGCAGTGAGATCGGCGGCGCGGGAGAATTTACAAACAAAGCCAATTCGGGGTTAAGTATTCTGTTTTCAGAGAGCTGACGGGAATTTTGGACGCCTCGGTTGCAGGCTACGCGTTTCGGCGATGGGCGGCGGGCGAGTTCCCGGCTGCATTCCGCAATAACGCTTTCCAGGCATCCATTTTCATATACATGTATGGCCAGCTGCGGCCATGCCGTTTTTTTTTTGCACCCGGATTTTGTTGCACGCGGATTTTGTTGCACGCGGATTGCGTAAGCCGAATTTTTTGGAGGTGACCTTCCTCAAACAACTTTATCACGCACGTCGTTTGAGACACGGCATCCGCTCGATAGAAAGTGAGTGTCATCAGCGGCTTAGCGCGTTGACAGGATCTGTCATCGGGACTGCAATCGCGGACTCCGGGAGGTAAGGAGAAGGAGTGAGCCCATGGAAGTTCGTTTTCCTCCAGGGATACAGGCCGAACTTGGGCGGAAGGCGCGAGCCACCGGGCACCGAAGCGATCAACTGGTCGTAAAGGTGGTGACCGATTTCTTGGCCGACGTCGCCTTTATCCGGTATACGATTGACTGCCGCTACGATGAAATCGAAAGTGGCAGCGCGACGCCCGTTCCCGGTGATGAAGTTTTCGCAAGGCTTCGGGCCAAGAGCGCTGCCCGCCGAGGCGAGGATGAATGAGTGGATACAGTTACATCCGAGGGCCGAGGCCGATCTTGACGCTATTTAGGAATTCATAGCGAAGACAGTATTGAGGCTGCCGGATGATCAACGCCCTCGAAGCAACAATCGAGGCGCTTGTCCCATTTCCCCATCAAGGCCACCGCCGGCCCGATTTAACTGAGCGTCTCTTGCGTTTCACTACAGTCGGCAATTATCTGGTGGCCTACGCACCCCATCCGCGGCCCCTGTTGGTTGTCGCGGTCATGCATGGTCGTCGCAACCCGCGTATGATGGCTGCCATATTGAGAGGGCGAGATTAGCCCGCATCCGTCAGCAGTCTGATTTTCGGTTGAAGTTTGAAAACCGCCACGGCTGTACGTCCTCGAGAGGAGTGATCTTAGGGGAGAATTTCAACGTCTGGCCGTTTGAGATGCCCTTCAATTGCTTTTCCAGAAATGGCACGCGATCCGCGGGCACGAACAGCCACGCGCGAACCGGCCAGTTGAGGTCATTAATCATACTGTCTCGGTTTAACCTTCGACAATGCCCTGCGCATCGCAGTACCAATGTGGGCCGGTCTTGTCAGGATTGTCTCCTGGATTCACCTGGATGCAGCATTCGGTGTTCACAAACACTGTACGGTTCGCGCGGAGGTAGTCGATCACGACACTTTAGTAGTAGTTCATGCGAACAATGATTATAGTTCGTGGGACGGACTGGGGCCGGCGGCGCATGGCGGATGTGGCGCGAGCGGATGAAAGGTGGTACTGCTGGCGTTATGCGTTATCTAGTTGCGTTAGTTAGTGCGGCCATTGGCTTGACCGCCGTGCCGGTTTTTGCGCAGGAGCGGCCTCCCATCGTGGGGGTGGCACACATTGGGCTGAAGACCGATGACCTGGCTGCGGCCCGCCAGTTCTATGGCCATGTGCTCGGTTATCAGGAGCCATTCACCGTCGATAAGCCGTCCGGCGGCTTGATGCTCACCTATTTCAAGGTCAACGATCATCAGTACATCGAAGTGTTTCCCGAACTCAAGAGCGAGACGGAAGATCGTTTGTCGCATATCGCGTTTGAAACCACTAACATCCAACAGTTGCGCGATTACCTGGCGACCAAAGGCGTGAAGGTGCCCGCGACGTTGAAGCCGGGGCTGGACGGCAATTTAAGCATGATGCTGAAAGATCCGGACGGCCACAATGTGGAGTTCGTGGAATACCGGCCGGGGTCGCTGCATACCAAGAACTTCGGCAAGTTTCTGCCGGATACGCGCGTCTCCGAGCGCATCATCCACGTGGGCATTACCGTTACCGACCAGGCGGCATCGGACCGATTCTACAAAGATATCCTGGGATTCCACAGCATCTGGCATGGCGGCATGAAAGACGACCGCACCGACTGGGTGGATATGCAGGTGCCGGACGGCACGGATTGGCTGGAGTATATGTTGAACGTACATAATCCGTCGCCGAAGGCCCTTGGTGTGATGCATCATCTGGCGTTGGGCGTGCCCAGCGTGGAAGCCGGGTATAAGACGGTGGTCGCGCGCGGCATCAATCCGGAGAAGCCGAAGATTGGGCGTGACGGGAAGTGGCAGCTTAATTTGTACGATCCGAATGGCACGCGCGCGGAGTTGATGGAGCCTAAGCCTGTCGAGACGCCGTGTTGTTCACCGATGCTGACTAAGTAAATGCTCCGATCATTCGCCCGACTGATGGCCGCGGCTGTCGCAATGGCAGGTTCGCTGGCCGGCGCTCCTTTCGTTTGGAAGAGTGTCAACTTGCAAGGGATGGGTTACGCGACGGGATTGGTCATCCATCCGCAAGCGCCGCACGATATTTACATCCGCACGGATGTCGGTGGAGCGTACCGCTTCGATCGCGGTGGACAGCGGTGGCTGCCGATCTCAGACCGCGCCGATTTAGGAGCGCCCGGCTTCGAGGCGATCGGGGTGGACCCCACGGATGCCAACACCGTGTACGGTTCAGCCGGAGTTACTTCGGGCAGCAATACGTACGCGGAAGTTTTCGTATCGCATTCGCGGGGCGCTTATTGGGCAGCCACTGGACTGGCCTCGGCGCAACTGTATATCGGGGCCAATGACGCGTATCGCGGGACCACGGGCGAGAAACTGGCGGTAGATCCGAACATGCCGCAGCGGCTGTTCTTGGGCACGCGGCGCGACGGGCTTTGGATGAAAGATGGGTCGCAGGCGTGGCAAAAGGTGGCGGCGATTCCGGCGAGTCCGCAGGATGCCGCGGGCGTCTCGGTAGGCGTCACGTTCATTGTTTGCGACGCGCAAGCGAAGCGCATTTACGCGGGCGTGTGGGGCCAGGGCGTGTGGATGAGCGGGGACGATGGGAATACTTGGACCAGCATCGGCAGCCAGGCGAATCCGGCGCGGGCAGCGGTGTCGGGCGATGGGACGCTGGTGGTGACGCTGGGTGGCGACGAGGGCGCGGCGACGGGCGGAGTGCAACGCTATCGTGCGGGCGCTTGGATGGGCATCACGCCATTCGGTGCGGTTGATGGATATGCGGGGGTGAGCTTTTCGCCGTCGAATCCGCGCGAGTTGGTGGTGTGCGCGAACCATGACCAGACTATTTACCGGTCGAGCGACCAGGGCGATACGTGGAGCCAGGTGACGATCGTGGGCGCGGCGAACCAGCCTTCGTATTATGCGGTGTATGCCACGGGCCCCAATTCGCGGAAGGCCGCGGGCTGGGGAAACGGGACGGTCACCATCGATCCGGTGCAGCCGAAGCGGCTATTCGAGACCAATGGATACGGGGTGATCGCCACGGAGGACTACACGGCGGCCGCGACCAACTGGTTGTGGTGGATGAACAATCTGAACGAACTGTGTGTGCAGAGCGTGAAGGTTCCCCCATTGGTTACGCTGCCGGGCTCGAGCGAGCCGGGGGCGGATCTGCTGAGCGTGGCGATGGACATGATCGGCTTCCGTCATGCGAGCCGCGACGCGGTACCCACGGCGACGATCCAGCAATTCGATTGGGTGGCGCAGGGCGATTCGATCGCATATAGCGCGCAGCATCCGGAGTACGCCGCGTTCGTGGGTTGGAACGAAGCGGCGTCGACGGTGGCGGAGACGGGTTTCACTTCCGACAATGGCAAGACGTGGCAAGCCTTCGGCAGTACACAGCCGGGAGTGGGCGGGAACATCGCCATGTCGTCCAGCAACCCGAAGAACCTGGTGTGGGAACCGGCGCAAAATATAGCGCCCGCTTACTCGATGGATGGCGGCCAATCGTGGCAAGCGTGCCAAGGGCTGCCGGCTTCGTGGCAGGTCACCAATTTGTATTGGGCGCCGCAGATTGTAGCGGCGGACGCGGTGCAGGGCGGCACGTTTTACTACTACGAACTGGGCAACGTGCACGTGAGCAGCGATGGCGGGGCCACCTGGACGCAGACCGCCAGCATTCCGAACGGGCAATATACCGTGCTGGTGACGCTGATTCCGAATCCGGCGAAGGCTGGCGAACTGTGGATCGCGCTGAAGCACAATAGCGATCAGTCGCCGTTTCCGCTATACCGGTCCACGGATTTCGGTAAGACTTTTGCGGCGGTACCGGGAGTGACCGACGCCAACTTCGTGGCGTTCGGCAAAGGGAATGCCGCGGACACGCCATTCATTTATATGCAGGGGAAACCGGTGGGCGGCCCGGAGGAAGGGGTATACAAATCGGAAGACCTGGGCGCCACGTGGACGGAGATTGGCGATCCGGCGCAGCAGGCCTTCGGTTCGATGATGTTCGCTCGAAGGCGATATGCGGACCAAAGATCTGGTGTACGTGGGCACGGGCGGGCGCGGAATATTTTACGGCTATGGACCAGGTGCGGGCATTGCGCAGCCATCGTTCGCCGCGGCGGACGTGAAGAACAGCGCGGGGTATCAGGCGGGAGTGGTGGCGCCGGGCGAGATCGTGACGTTCTGGGGCAGCGCCGTGGGACCGGCCACGGCAGCAGGTCCACAAATCGACGAGGCCGGTTTTATCAGCACGGCGGCGGGGGGTACGCAGGTTTTCTTCGACGGATTCCCTGCGCCGATGATCTTTACCTCGAGCGGCCAGACCAGCGCCATCGCGCCCTACGGAATCACGGGACTGGCGAGCACGGCGATGCAGGTGGCGGTAAACGGCCTACTTTCGCCGGAGGTAGCGGTGCCGGTGGTAGCGGCGGTGCCGGCGATATTCACGAGCAATTCCTCGGGAACGGGCCAGGCGGTGGCGTTCAACTTCGCTACGGGGCTGCTGAACTCGCCTGCGAATCCGGTGGCGCGCGGCGATTATCTGATTTTCTATGCGACGGGCGACGGCCAGACCAGTCCGGCCGGAATCGACGGATGGCCGGTGAGCGGTGTGCTGCTGTGGACCGCGCAGCCTTATAGCGCCACCGTGGGCGGAGTGGCGGCCACGGTTTCGTATGCCGGCAGCGCGCCTGGCTTCGTCATGGGGCTCGACCAGTTCAACGTGCAGATACCTGAGGGCGCGCCGGTGGGCGATGCCGTGGAATTGGTGGTGAAGGTAGGCGGCGTGGCTTCACCGGCGGGTGTGACCATCGCCGTGCGATGAATTTGAGTTGGTATCCTGTAACGCAGAGGTACACGGATGCTACTCGGTGACTTTACCTATGCGGCGCGGACCCTGGCGAAGAGTCCGGTGTTTGCCGCGACTGCGATCCTGACGATTGCGCTCGGCATTGGGGCGAGCACGGCGATTTTCAGCGTGACGAATGCGGTACTGCTGCGGCCCCTTCCTTATAAACAGCCTGAGCGCCTGGTCTTTGCAATCGCGGACATGCGCAAGCGCAGCGTGAAAGACTTTCCGCTGTCGGACGCGGACTTCATCGATTTGCGCAATGGCACCACGCAAGTGTTTCAGGATTTGGGCGCGCTATTTACCGGGCGGGCCACTGTGCCGCGCGAGGATCAATCGCCGGAACAGATTCGGACGGCGGTGGTGACTACCAATTTCTTCCGATTGATGGGCGGCCAGATTGCGCTAGGCCGCGACTTCATCGATGCGGATGGACAGGCGCAGGCCGTTCCACCGCCCGGGGCTGGGGGCGGGCAGCCGCAAGCATTACCGCAGATGGCGATTTTAAGCTATGAATACTGGCAGCGGCGTTTCGGCGGCGATGCGTCGATTGTGGGCCGCCCCATGCCGGGCGCCATCGGCGGACAAGGCGGTACGCAGATTGTAGGCGTCCTGAAGCCGGGCTTTGAACTACTGTTTCCGCCGGATGCTGGAGTTGAGCAGCGCCCCGACGTATGGTTCGCGGATCGCGTGGCCTACGATAATGCAGCGCGCAACACCGTCTCACTGCGCGCGATCGGCCGGCTGAGGGATGGCGTGACGCGCGAACGGGCGCAGAGCGCGGCGGACCTGGTGGCGGCGGAGTTGCGCAAGAACTACGTGATCCACCGGACTTCCGGATTTGTGTTTCGGTTGGAACCGATGCAGCAGCACATCGTGGAGGAAGTGCGCCCCGCATTACTGGCGTTGATGGGCGCGGTGGTTTTCCTGCTCCTGATTGCGTGCGCCAACGTGGCGAATCTGCTGCTGGTGCGCGCGTCGTTGAAGGAGCGCGAGTTGGCCATCCGCACGGCGCTGGGCGGCAGTTGGTGGCGGCTGGTGAGCCAGACGCTGGCCGAGTCGGTGCTGCTGGCCTTCTGCGGCGCGGTGATTGGCTTGGGCCTGGCATGGCTGGGGATTTACGAATTGCGCGCCATTGCGCCGGAGAGTTTGCCACGGCTGGATACGATTGGGATCGATCCGACGGTGGTGGCGTTCGCGGCGCTGGCGGCATTAGCAGCGGCTGCGGTGTTTGGACTTGCGCCCGCGCTACGGGCTGCACGGCCGAGTGTGGCGCCGATCCTGCGAGCAGCCGGACGCAACGCCGGGCTCAGCGGCGTGGGGCTGTTGCGCAACATCGTGGTAGTGGCGGAGGTGGCGCTTTCGTTCGTACTGCTGATCGGGTCGGGACTGATGTTCCGCAGTTTTATGGAATTGCAGCGCATCGATCCGGGATTCAATCCGCACGGATTGCTGACCTTCCAACTGGTAGGCGGGCGCGGCGGAAAGCAACCGCAGGAACGGGCCGCGCGGCAGCGCGAAATTCAAACCCGGCTGCGCGAATTGCCTGGCGTAGATGCGGTGACGGCATCGTTTCCGCTGCCGCTGGCCGGCGGGTTCAGCCCCATTCGCTGGGGTCTGGAGCCGGCATTGTCGGATCCGAGTAAGTATCGCGCAGTGGATTTTCAAATCGTGCTGCCGGGTTACTTCGAGGTCATGCATACGCCGCTGATTGCGGGGCGAACGTTTACGGATGCCGATAATGCACCCGACCGGAAAGGTGTAGTGATCGACCAGATGCTGGCGGCCAAGGCCTTCGGCGGTGAGTCCGCGGTGGGCAAGCGGCTACTCATCCGGATCCGTACGCCGGAGCCGGAGTGGGTGGAAGTGATCGGCGTGGTGGCGCACCAGCGGGATACATCGCTCCAGGTGGCAGGGCGCGAACAAATCTATTTCACGGACGGTTTTCTGGGGCATGGCGCGGCGGGAAATTGGGCGATCCATGCGGCGGGCGATCCGGCGAAATATGCGCCGGCGGTCCGCGCGGCGATTTCGAAGGTGGATCCGAGCTTGTTGGCGACCGAGGTACAGCCGATGGACGCGCTGGTGGACCATGCGCAGGCGGCGACGCGTTTCTCGCTGCTGCTAATCGGCGTATTTGCGAGCGTGGCGGCGCTGTTGGCTGCGGTGGGGTTGTATGGCGTCCTCTCGACTGTGGTGCGGCAGCGTACGGCGGAGATCGGCGTTCGAATGGCGCTGGGCGCGGCGCCTAGCAGCATTTTCAGCCTGGTGGTGGGGCAGGGATTGCGGCTGAGCGCGCTGGGAATCACGGTGGGATTGGCGGCCGCGCTCGAGTTGACGCGGGCGATGGACAGCATGCTGGTGGGAGTGAAGGCGACGGATCCGGTAACGTTCGGGGCGATGGCGGTGTTGTTCTTTGCGATTGCGGCAGTGGCTTCGTGGCTGCCGGCGCGCCGGGCGGCGGGGCTCGATCCGACGGTGGCGCTGCGGCAAGAGTAGCGGGCGCGGGCCTGGGGGCAGGGGCCGGGGGACAGGGGCAGGGGGCCGGGGAAGCCTTGTGTCAGGGCAAAGCCGGCCGCGCATTCGATAGCACGGAGGACAGCGGCCTCTCATGCGATTTGCACGTCGGCGCGGGTTGCGCCCGGAGCGCGACTCGATCCGACGGTGGCGCTTCGGCAGGAGTGGCGGGCGGGCCGGGATATACTTGTACAAGCCCGGGAGGCGATTATCGATGCAAACGTTACAGCCTGAACAAGCTACTTTTTTGCTGCAAGCCGCGTTGCCTGCGCTCAAGAACGAGCAGAAGGTCACGCTGAAAATGATGGAAGCTCTGCCGGTGGACAAAGGGGATTACCGGCCGGATCCGGTGGCCATGAGTGCGCTCGAGTTGGCCTGGCATATCGCTTCGGCGGAGTCGTTTTTCATGGATGGCGTGGCGTCGGCCGAATTCCATCCTAGTGGGGGGGCACGGCCGGATTCGGTGCGCACCACGGCCGATGTAGCTGCCTGGTACGCGGCCGCCTTTCAGACCCAGTTCGACCGGCTTACCCAGTTGACTGGCGAACAAGCGGCCAAAGTGGTCGATTTCCGCGGCATGTTTCAGAATCCCGCGGTGACGTATTTGCAATTTTGCATGAATCATTCGATTCATCATCGCGGACAATTGTCGGTTTATTTGCGGCCCATGGGCGCCAAAGTCCCGTCGATTTACGGCGAGAGTTACGACGCCGTGCAGGCTCGTAAGCAAGCCTCGCAGGCGTCCGCCTAGCCGATGACCGAGGAACAACTCCGGGAGCAGTTGCGCAAGATCAGGGCGTTATATGAAGGCGCCACTACCCCCGGAGAACGGGTTGCCGCGGCGGCGGCCATTGAGCGGGTTAAGAAAGCCATCGCCGGCATGGCCAAGTCCGAACCCGTTTTGGAATACCAGTTCAAGCTTCCCGACTTGTGGCAGCGGCGCTTGTTTGTGGCGCTGTGCAAACGGTATGGTTTGGCGACTTTCCGGTACAAGGGGCAGCGCTATACGACAGTGGTCGTGCGGGCTCCGAAGACATTCGTCGACCGCACTCTGTGGCCGGAATATCAGCAGCTTAGGGATGCGTTGAATCGTTATTTGACGCAGGCCACGGAGCGGATTATCCAGGAAGAAGTGTATCGGGCGCGGTAGGGCGCTCGCGCGCCCGTGGCTGGTGGTAGTGACAAGACGACCCGTTTCGTCTTTTCCCGGTCGTCCTGCGTCTTAACGGTTTGGGGACAGACTCGCAATTCCGGAAGTTGGTGGCTTTTGGTACGGGCGCGGGCATTCAGATTGCCGGTGCGGATCTGGAAATTGCCGTGGCGCGCGTGCGTCCCACTGGCGTGCAAGTGTTGGCCCGTACCACGATTGCACGGTTTCGGGAACGTCCCGCAGCGCAGTGGGGCGCGGAGTATAGCGCGCTGCTGGGCAAACTGGGCACGCCGCATTTGAGCGCTACCGTGGTGCTGCCGCGTCCGGAAGTGATCATGCGCCAGATCCCCATGCGCGGGGTCGAGAAGAAAGATATGGAGGCGGCCATCGCCTTCCAATTAGATGGCATCAACCCTTACGGCGATCAGGAAGTGCTGTTTGGGTGGACGCCGCTGCGCGAAGGCAGCGTGCTGATGGGCATTGTCCGGCGCGAGGTGGTGGACCACTATCTGGAGTTATTCACCGAAGCGGGCATCGCCACCGGATGTTTCACGTTTGTGGCGTCGGCCCTTCACGGCGCGATCCGGCTGAGCGGTCCCCCGCCGCGGGATTTCGTGGCGCTGGGCCAAGGCGCGGAATCCGGCGTGGAGGTTTACGGCGAGAGCCAGTCGCGTCCGGTTTTTTCAGCGGAGTTCAACGTACCGCCCGCGAAAGCTGCGGCCCTGGCTGCCTCCGAATTGCGACTGCCGCAGGATGCGACGCCGGTGGCCATCGAGAACCTGCTGCCAGCGCCGCGTGTGAATCCGGTAGAGAACGATTTGTCGCGCAATCCGCTGCCGTATGCGGCCGCGATCGAGAGCGCTTGCCCACGCTTGGCGCCCGCCGCAAATCTGCTGCCACCGGAACGGCGGGGGGGGGCTTCGCGCGGCATCTTCATTCCGACTGTGGTGGAGGCCGCTGCGCTGCTCATTTTGATGGGTGCCACCTTGGCTTGGCCCGGCTACGAGCAGGATGAATATCTGAAACAGTTGGACGCCAAGATTGTGCAAGTGAGTCCGCAAGCCGCACGGGCGGCGACTCTGGACCGGCAGATTGAGCACAGCCGGGCGCGCGCGGTGCTGCTGGACGATTTTCGCAAGCGCACGCGGTCGGACCTGGATGCCATGAACGAACTGACCCGCCTCCTGGCGCCGCCGGTGTGGGCCAACACCATTCAGCTATCGCGCGATTCGGCCATGATCGTGGGCGAAGCGGAACAGGCCGCACCGCTGCTGAAAGTGCTGGATGCTTCGCCGCTGTTTCACGAGTCCGAATTCAACGGCATCAGCAAAGTGCAAAATGCCGAGACATTCCGTCTGCACACGTTGCGGAGGGCGCGCCGATGACTACCGGTACGATGAACCGGCGCACAGTGCTGATTCTGGTAGCGGGAGTATTGGCGGTGCTGGTGCTGCGCTTCGTGGTGATGGGCGACAAGACGTCGCCGCAGGTGGTGGCGGTATCGGATTCCGTGCCGTTGGCCCAGAAGCGCCTGGCGAAGTTGCGCGCCACAGCGGCCACAGTACCGGGTAAGGAAAAGGTCGCGACGCAGGCTGCCGCAGAACTTGTGGCGCATGAAAAAGGCATGATCATGGCCGATACGGCAGCGCAGGCCCAGGCGCAATTGCTCGAAATCGTGCGGCGGGTGGGCAAGGACGAGGGCATTGACGTACGCGGGGCGGAAGAGATGAAAGTGCGGCCGCTGGCAGATGATTATGGCGAGGCGCTGGTGGCTGTTTCGTTTAACTGCCGCATCGATCAGTTCGTAAATTTCATGACGGCGCTGGCCAACCGGCCGGAGTTGGTGGCTACCAGCGACATCCGTGTGGCGACGGCGAATCCCAAGGAAAAGACGCTGCTGGTGCGGTTGGAATTTTCCGGAGTGGTGCCGCGCAAGCTGGTGCCGGTGAAGAAGGGTCCAGGGTTGTCGTGAAGCGCAAACTCATATTCGCGAACGTCGTTTTATTGGGGCTGCTAGTGGCCGGCGGGATGCATTTGCGGCAGGAGTGGTTAGACGCGCGGGCGCAGGAACAGGCGGTGTTGCAACAGCGTCCCAGCCCCGTGGCGCCGCCGCCGATGACGCCGCTACCGGCTAACGAACCTGTGCGCGCGTCGGGATACATCGATATCGCTCAGAAGATGTTGTTCTCGAAAGACCGCAATCCGACGGTGGTAGTGGAACCGCCGCCTCCGGTGAAAGAAAAGCCGATGCCGCCGCTACCGCTGTTCCACGGAGTGATGGATTTGGGTGATGGTCCTATGGCCATTATGAGCGAAGGCGTGAAGGGGCCGCATCGCGATTATCAGCCGGGGGACAAAGTGGGGCCTTTCAAACTTGTGGCGGTAAGTAACGACGAACTGGTGCTCGAGTGGGAAGGCAAGACTATTACGAAGAAGGTTGACGAATTTCTGGACCGGAGCGGTCCGGCCGCGCCCGCACGCGGCCCCGCTGTGACGGCCTCGAATGCGCCCCCCCCCCGCCGGTACAAATGGCGAAATCGCCGGGAGTGCCGGGCACCGATTTAGGGACTGGCATCAAGACGTGCCAGCCGGGCGATACGGCGCCCGCGGGGACAGTTACGGATGGCCTGCGCAAAGTGATTAAGCCCGGGCCATTCGGATCGCGCTGCTATTGGGAAGCTGACAAATAGACCGCTTGTTTAACGGGCGGTTCAGCAAAAAAGGAGTGTTCGCAGATGAGAATTCTATTATGTATGTTGATCGCGGTGGGGGGGGTGAGCGCCCAGAGTTCCACAAATACGGCGACCACTGCTACCACCAAGGCGACTGTAAAGACGCCCGCGAAGACGCCCAACAAGACTAGCGTGAAGACAGCGAAAAACTTGCCCGCGCAGAACGGCATCCCGAAGGACGCCGTGGAAACCGAGCCCGGATTCTTCCGTTGGACGGATAAAGAAGGAAAGAACTGGATCTACCGGCGCACTCCATTTGGGGTCACGCGCATTCCCGCCGATGCCATCAATATCCATCAGGCGGCCGTGGATAAAGAGGAAGCCATGGCTGAGCGCACAACCGCGGTGGCGCAAGGCGACTCAGTCCGTTTCGCGGAGACGACTCCTTTTGGTAAGCGCACGTGGGTCCGCAAGAAGACCGATCTGAACGAGACGGAACAGCGCATTTGGGATCAGCAGCAGAAAACCAGCACGGCCAGCCGTACTGCGGAAAAGGAGTAAAGAGTGAGATCCAGCAGAATTTTGGCGGCAACCGTACTCGCCGCGGTTTGCGGCACTTGGATGGTGATCGCGCAGCAGAGGCCCGCGATTCCTCCGCGCCAGGCGCCCGCCGCATCACCGCTCCCTGGACAGGGAACCGCGCCGCAGGCCGCTCCGCCACGAAGGGCCGGAACCAGCGATGCCGGCGGTCTGATGCTGGAAAATGTATCTCTGGCGGAACTGATCGATATCGTGGCGCGGCGGCTGAAGATCAATTACTTGCTGGATCCGCGATTCAAGGGTGGCAGCGTTACCATCCACACTTACGGCGAAATGAAGTCGACCGATTTGATGCCCCTGCTCGAAACCATTTTGCGGGTGAACGGCGCGGCGCTGATCAAGGTCGGCGATCTTTACAGGGTAGTGCCGGTGGACCGTGTGGCGCAGGCACCCCTGCCCCCGGTGGTGAATGGGAAAGATTTTCCAGACGACGAGCGGATGGCGTTGAACCTGATTTTTCTGAAATATGCCACGGCCGCGGAAATTCTGAAGCTGATCCAACCGTTTCTCGGTGAAGGCGCGGCGGCGGCGGTGTACGATCCCGCGAATCTGCTGATTTTGCAGGATAACAATCGCAACATGAAGCGCACCATGGATCTGCTATCGCTGTTCGATAGCGATTCGTTCGTGAGCCAGCGCGTGCACCTGTTCGATGTGACCGAGGGACGCCCGTCCGACCTGGTGAAGCAGTTGGAGGCCATATTCAAAGCGGTCTCGTTGTCGGATAAGAACAGTTCGGTGAAGTTCGTGCCCATCGACCGTATCAATACGATTGTGGCGGTAGCGCCCAATCCGGGCGTATTCGACGAAATTGGCAAATGGCTGTCGAAGCTCGATATCCCGGTGAAGTCGCCGGCCGGTTCGGTAGATAACTACGTCTACCGCCTGAAGTACGGCAAAGCCGAAACCATGGCAATCGCGATCATGGCGCTCTATACCGGGAATCCGGCAGCCCTGATGGCACTAAGCCAGATGAGCAATAGCATGATGAGCGGCATGATGAACAATATCGCGCCTGGTGTTGGGGGAGGGTACGGCGGCGGGGGATATGGCGGGGGCGGTTACGGTGGCGGCGGTTACGGTGGCGGCGGTTATGGTGGCGGCGGCTACGGCGGTGGCTATGGTGGAGGCGGCTATGGCGGGGGGGGCTACGGCGGCGGTTACGGTGGCGGCTATGGCAATCAAAACGTCATGAGTTCGCTGTCTGGTCTGCTGAGCGGCGGTACGGGAAACCAAGCGGCGCAAGGGCGCACGGGCGGCATTCCGGGCTCGACCACTACGGACGAGACCGGCACCTATCTGGGCAATTCCCCCACCGGCACAAACGTGACCCACGGCCCGCGCATTATTCCGAATCCATTCGATAACACGTTGCTGGTGCAATCGACGCCCGAGGAATGGGAACAGATTTCGCGGCTGCTGCTGCAATTGGATGTTCCGCCGCGCCAGATCTTAGTGGAAGCCAAAATCTTCGAAGTGAGCCTGACGGGCGATCTGCAGTATGGAGTGCAGTCGTATCTGCAGTCGAAAGGCGCGTCAGTGCCGACCGGTTACACCGCGCCAGGCCAGGCGGGCGGTTTTGTGGGCAGTCTGCTGGGTGGCTCAAGCGGCGCGCTGGCTACACTTACCGGCGGCTTTCTGGTGGGCCACAGCCGCGAGTTACTGGCTCAACTGACGGCCATGGAAACTACCGGCAAGGTGAAGACCATCAACGAACCCTCCCTGATCGCAACCGATAGCATTCCGGCGGTGATGAACGTCGGCTCGACCGTGCCCACGCTCAGTTCCACGGTGGCTACGGGAGTGCAAACCGGCGGCAACACGCTGTTCGCCAATAATGTTTCGAACGTCAGCACAGGCACCACGCTGATGGTGAATGCGCGCGTGAATTCAAGCGGCGTTATCACCATGCTGATTAATCAGCAGGTTAGTTCGCCGACCAGCGCACCTAGCGGTGACACGGCCAATATATCCTCGCCCTCGTTCTCGAACCGCAGCTTTCAAACGCAGATTACGGTGCAGGATGGCGATACCTTCGCCATCGGCGGATTCATTACGGAGAGTGTTACCGAATCGTCCAGCGGCATCCCATTTCTGCAGCGAATTCCGATTCTTGGCGCGGCGTTCGGCGGCAAGACCAAGAACACCAATCGCGACGAGTTGATTGTCTTCTTCACACCGCACGTGATCTACGATACGTCTTCGGTGGCCGAAGCTACGGACGATTTGAAGGCCGGGCTGAAGCACATGAAGAAGGAATTAAAACAAGTACAATAGCGGACAGGCCAGGAGGCCGGTCTACTTGAGGCTGAAGGAGCGGATAGCGGAACTGACGGTGGTGGCCGACATCGCCTCGGCCATGCTGTCTCCTTTGGAACTGAGCCAGGTGCTGGACGTGGCGCTGGAGAAGGCCAGCAAGGCCGTGGGCGCGCCGTTCGGCTCCATCACGCTCCTGTCGGACGACAAGACCACACTGGAATTCGCCGCTGTTTACGGCTTGTCTGCAGACTACGGGGAGCGCTTCCGGGCCATCGGTATGCTGCCCGCGGATGCGTCATCGCCCTCGGGACGCGCAGTTACCACGGGGAAGCCTTATTGGGTGGCCGACATTGCACGGCATCCGCTGTGTGCCACCTGGAAACACATCAGCCTGGGCGAGGGCGTGCGCGCGGTAATCTGCATGCCGCTGATGGTGGGGGGGCGCCTGCCGGCACGTTAAACCAATACATGGCGGAACCGCACCGCTTCCGGGCGCACGAGGTGAGGCTGCTGCGAGTGGTGGCCCAGCAGGTTTCGCTGGCCCTCGAACGCGCCCGTCTCTACGAACGGCTGAAGCAGCAACACGCGGCGGCGCTGGCAGCCAGTGAACACAAGAGCCTGTTCCTGGCAACCATGAGCCATGAACTGCGCTCGCCCATGACCGCTATCGTAGGTTTCGCCGACCTGCTGGGCAAACAAATTCCCGGATCGCTGAACGCCGTGCAGATGCGCCAGGTCCACATGATTTCGGCCAGCGCGCAGCACATCATGGCGGTGCTGAACGATGCGCTGGATGTGGCCCGCATCGAGGCCGGCCAGTTGGAATGCCTGATCGAACCGGTGGATGCCAGCGAAGTGATCGGCGAAGTGACCGAGATGATGGCTCCGCTGGCGCGCGCCAAACGGCTCGAACTCGCCATACGGCAGCCCCAGCGTCCCCTGATGGTGCGCTGCGACCGGCAGCGGTCCAAACAAATTCTGGTAAATTTGGTTTCGAATGCCATTAAATTTACAGCGCGCGGCCAGATCCAGGTGAGCGGCGTGCGCGATCAGTCCGTGCCGCACAGTGCGCGCATTGCGGTGTCCGACACCGGCATCGGTCTGAAGCCCGACCAGGTGCCGCTGCTGTTTCAGGAATTCCACCAACTGCCGAGTCCTTATCAACACCTGGGCACGGGGTTGGGCCTGGCCATCAGCATGAAACTGGCGCGCCTGATGGGCGGCGATATTGAAGTGGAAAGCCACTACGGCCAAGGCAGTACGTTCACGCTGAAGTTGGAGACCGCATGAGCGCGCACACCCTGCTGCTGGTGGACGACGACCCCGCCGTTCACGAGTTGCTGGCGGTGGTGTTGCGGCCGCCCGAGTGGGAGATCGAAAGCGCCTACGACGGGTTACAAGGATTGGCCCGCGCGCAGGCCCGTGCTTACGATGTGATCCTGACCGACGTGCGCATGCCGGGTATGGACGGCCTGGAACTATTGCACCGGATCATCGCACTGCGCCCGGATGCGAAGGTGATGGTGATGACCGCCGAAAGCACTCCGGCCAACATTGTCCGCGCCATCCGCGAACAGGCTTTTTGTTATTTCAGTAAACCATTTTCCCCCAGCACGGTGGCCGATATGATTGCGCAAGCGGTGAACACGGGCGACTGGCAGGACGATATCGAAGTGATGTCTGCCACCCCCGAGTGGATCAGCCTGCGACTGCGCTGCAAGATGGAGACGGCCGACCGCCTGATGCAATTCGTGCGGGAAATGGAGATGGACTTTCCACCCCGTGAACGGGACAACATCGCCGCGGCCTTCCGCGAATTGTTGATGAACGCGATTGAGCATGGCGGCGGATCGGATCCGAATAAGTGGGTGCAGGTGACTTACGTCCGAACGACGCGGGCGATCGTGTATCTGATACAGGATCCGGGGAAGGGGTTTTCGATGGATGCTATTGCGCACGCGGCCATCGCCAATCCACCGGGCGAGCCGGCGCGCCATCTGGAGATCCGCGCGGAGCAGGGCGTGCGGCCGGGCGGCTTCGGGATACTGTTGACCCGCAACTTAGTGGATGAGTTGGTTTATAACGAGAAGGGCAACGAGGTCCTGTTCATTAAGTATTTGAAGTGAGGACTTGGGCTGGTGGGGTATTGGGACGCGGCCCAGATCAGAGACGCGTTTTACAATGACCACGGCTTCGTGTTCCGGACATGGCCCGAGAGGCTCCGGGCGTTACCGAATGCCCGTCTATGGTCCAGTCCTGCGTAAAATGGAAGTTATGGGCGCAGGCCGGCAATCGAATACCTGTCCCGACTGTGATCGGAACGGGTGGCTGTCAGTTTTAGGGAAATGCTCCAAATGTTACGGGACGGGAGTGAACCTTCAACTGAATTCCGATGAGCCGAAGTGCCGCAACTGCGGAGGGAGTGGGGCGTGTCCGTCGTGTGGCGGCACCGGTCGGTTGTCGCGGACGTGGGAATAAATCAGCCTGCGCATCTGTACCACTCGGAATGCGCAAAGCGTCCACAATGGATCGAGAAGAAGATAGCTTGAACGGGGGGGTACATGCGTTTTCTTGTCCGATTCGCGTTATACCAAGCAGCGGTTTGCACGCTCGCAGCGTTGCCGGCGTTTACCCAGAGTCTTCCGGTCTGGGGATCGGTTCCGACTCCGAATAATGGCGATCTGCAGAACGAATTCCTGGGTGTGGCGCCGGTCTCGGCAAACGACGTCTGGGCGGTGGGCGATTACAATTCCGGAGTCGTTCCTACGGTGACAGGGAGGCGAGCTGCGGTCAAGGGGAACACGGGAGCGTCCCAGGCTGTGGTCAACTGGTTTGGACCGACAAGCGGGAGTGTGTCGTGCGATGTTTCGGGGAACTTTGTTATCGCCGATCTGCCGGCCGGCACTTACAATCTGACTGCGGATTTGGTCGGGTGCGCTCCGGCAGTGGCGGCTCTTACTGTTTCAGCGAACACGACGGCGCATCAGAACCTGCCGATTTCGTGTGGTGCGCGTTAGTGCGATAGCTTTAAGATTTGGGCGGCAACCCGAGTTGGCTTCGTCCGAGCTCGGTAAGGTCGTTCTCTGTACCCCGTCCCCGAAAATCGACTTCGAAGTTGTCGGGAGCGAAATCGGGCGGAGTCTGGCCAGCCAGGAACGCCGGCGCTTGCCGCGCCAGGTAGGCCGTGTTCTTCGCGCATCCTACAGTTGCTCCGATATACATGACGTTGCTGTAACCCTTCCCTCTGTGAGCGTCTTCGACGGCGTGTACTACATCGGAGTGCCAGAACACCGCATCGCCTGGTTCCATCAGCGGGATTGAAGTGAGCGCTTCGAGAAGCGGGGCGTGCCACTGCGGTAGCACGGATAGCGCGCGGCCCGGCATCGCACCGCACAAGTCGGTTTCGGGAACATCGTCCTGCAGCGCGCGCAGGAGCATGTATACCATGCTGTTCGCGATCGGGATTAGCTGCAGCGTACCGTCGCCTTTACCTTGACGTGTTAGCGCGGTCCAGCCTTGGAAGGTACGGAACATGGAGCAGACGGCTGGGGACGGAATCTCGCGCGCGTCCGGACGCCATGCCGCATCGAACGGATCGTACTGGCGCCAGTTGCCGGAGAAGACGTGACGGTAGACTTTGCGAAAACTGTCGTCGAGCCAGCGCTCCACTGATCCGCCATCGCAGTGCGGCGAGAGTCCGAGGGAACTCGACCCGGGTGGCCGCCGCCGGATGCGATCGGCGTACACGGGAACCTGGCTGGGATCGAAGTGATGGCGGCCTTCGCTTTCGGCAAGCCACAACTGGTTCATAAAGACACGCGCGCGGGTGAGTGCTTCGGATTGGCGTGCCTGCACCTGCGGACGCGACCAATAAATTCCGTAAATTTGGGGTTTGCCCGCAGCCAACGCGCCGAAATACTTGTCTTCGGCGGCATGCGCGAGCTTCTCGTCAAGATGGTTCTCGTCCACATACTTGCCGATCTCGTCGTCCCAGGCGCTCGCTTGTTCTGGGGCGAAGACATTTCGGATGACGCACGCGCCGCGATCTTTGATTCTCTCTATGGTGTCCGGCGTTACCGATCCGTGCGCGATGTCAGGATACGTAACGATCGGGATAACCGGCTCGCCGGCGTTGCGTTCAGTTACGATCTGCGCAACTTTGCGGCGCAATTCGGCTTCGGCATCGCGAAAGGCTTCTGCATAGTTGGGAAGCGCATTCCGCAGGTCCCTCTTTACCTGACCGATGGCTTCGGGTAGATTCTCAATTTCAAGCGTCATATTTTTTTGATCCCTCGAGTTAGACAGTCCCTAATGAAGAGATTGTATGGCGGCGCTTGAAGCCGGCCTGACGGAGAGAGGCCAATTTCTGATACGATTCGGACAGTTTTGGGGCTGTAGATGTCCGAACCGGAGGGGGACGATTGAAGTTACAATTCGAACATATTACCTTTCCGAAGGGCTGTTCCATACGCGTATATAACCGGCAGATACCGGCGATTCCTTTCGAGTGGCACCATCATCCGGAATACGAATTAACCCTGACCCTGAATAGCCGCGGTTGGCGGTTCATTGCCGACAATATCGGTCCCTACGATGCGCAGGACCTGGTTTTGGTGCCATCCGACATGCCGCACACCTGGGCGTCCACATCGGCGATTGATGAAAGCCTCCCGCATACCGCGGTGGTGGTCTGGTTTACCGGGACTTGGGCTCTGCGGTTGGCGGAGGTGTGCCCCGAATTCTCCGGCCTGCGGAGATTGCTGAAGAGAGCGGCCACAGGCCTCAGTTTTCCTCGGACGGCGGGAGCGCGGATGGAGTCGCGCCTGCCGGAACTGCTGTCGGATTCGCCGCTTCAGCGTCTCGAAACCGCGCTGGAACTGATGAACGAGTTAGCGGATGTGGAGGCAGCGCCGCTAGCAACACAAATTACGGCTCGGCCCGAAGCTTCCATCGAATCCGAGCAGTTGACCCGGGTACTGAATCTGTTGCACAAGCGGTTCGCGGAATCGATCCGAGTGGAAGACTTGTGCTCTGTGGGTAACCTGTCACCCCGATCTTTGCACCGGCTGTTCGTACGCCATGTCGGGGAGAACCTGAGTGACTATCTGGGCAGATTGCGGATCGGGCGCGCCTGCATGCTGCTGGTGGAGACGGACCAACCCATCAGTGTGATCGCGGCCGAAGCGGGGTTCTCGAATCTGTCGAACTTTAACCGGCGGTTCCGGGAGGCACGGCATATGACGCCGAAGGATTTCCGGCGCTTCGTGGTGAAGCACGGCCGGATGCCGGGCTCGCAACCAGAGGCCGAACTGAACAAGCGGTCGCCATCGCTGGAAACGCGGACGAAGCGGTGGGCGCCATGCTTTCCGAATTGTTGATGAACGCGATTGAGCATGGCGGCGGATCGGATCCGAATAAGTGGGTGCAAGTGACTTATGTCCGCACTACGAAACGTTGTGAGCGTGTACACCGCTGCTTGGTATAACGCGAATCGGAAAAGAAATGTATGAACCCTCGGTCAAGCTATCTTCTTCTTTGCCCATTATGGACGCTTTGCCCATTCCGAGTGGCAGCAACGCACCTAGAGGAATAGTCAGCGTCCATGACGTTTGGGATATCAGATGCGCAGGCTGGTTGATTCCCACGCCCGCGACAACCGACCGGTGCCGCCGCACGGACACGCCCCACTCCCTCCCGCAGTTGCGGCACTTCGGCTCATCGGAATTTAGTTGAAGGTTCACTCCCGTCCCGTAACATTTGGAGCATTTTCCTAAAACCGAGAGCCATCCCGATCACAGTCGGGACAGATATTCGATCTCCCCTGCGCCCATAACTTCTATTTTACGCAGGACTGCCGATAGACGCGCATACTGGCTGCTACCGCACCAGATCATCGCCCTGCGCCCCGATGCGAAGGTGATGGTGATGACCGCGGAAAGTAGGGCTCTAGCCAAACGGTCGAGATAGTTGACGCTTTGGCGTCGTAACCCGTTCACTGCGCCCTAATCTGCGCCAACAGGTTGCGATCCACCTTCGCCTTCACCGTCCTGCGATCCAGCCCTAACCGCCGCGCCGTCTCTTCGTAGCTGCCCGTGCGGCTATACACGATCGTCACATAGCGCGTCAGTAACTCATCCGCCGACAACCGTCCCGCGCGCGCGTCCACCGCGAACTGTTCCACAGCGTTGCGCACCCGCGCCTGCGCTGGCTGATAATTCCGCCGGATCAGCACGTTCTTCACGCACTGCTCCAACTCGCGATAGTTGCCCGGCCACGCGTAGTCCGCCGGCAAATGCGCCGCCACCCACTCGAGCACTTCCGCCGCCAGCGTCTCGGCCTCTTCGCCCGCCACCCGCCGCGCCATATAGAACACCAATTCCCGCAGTACCGCCGGCGAATCCGCCAGTTGCTCCGCCAACGCCGGCGTCACCACCTGGTCCGAACAAAGCCGGTAATACAGATCCTCGCGGAAGCGCCCCTTCGCCATCAACGCTGCCAGGTCGCGATTCGTCGCCGTAATCAGCTTGCCGCGAAACTGCCGCCCCGCCGTATCCCCCACCGGATGAAACGTGCGCGTCTCGATCACCCGCAGTAACTTCACCTGAATGGCCGGGTCCAGATCCCCAGTTCGTCCAGAAATACCGAGCCCAGTTCCGGACACGTTTCCAGCCAGCCCTTGCGATCCCCCACCGCCCCCGTAAACGCTCCGCGCCGGTGGCCGAATAATTCCGACTCCACCAGCGTCGGCGAAAGCGCCGAAATGTTGATGGGGAAAAACCCGCGGTCATCCGCGAACGACAGACGCTGATCGTCGAACGGCACATACCGCGATTGCGCGATCGCCCGCGCCACCAGTTCCTTGCCCGTGCCCGATGGTCCCGTGATCAGCGTGGCAAACTCGCCCATGCGCGCGTAAAGCGTCCGCCGGTACCGCCGGATATCGTGCGTGAAAATCGATTGCCAGATGGACGCCCGCAGCCGCGCTGCCGCCATCGAACTGCCGATCACATCGCGAAACACCTGCTCGAACGCGCACTGGATCTGGCGGAAACACGCGAACGTATGCCGCGCCTCATGCCCCGTCGGAAAATGCACGCCGTCGATGTGGAAGAAGTGCCGCCAGTCCGCCAGGAAATTATTGTAAAAACGCCACCGCGCAGGATCGTTCTGCTCCGCCGCCTCACCGAAACCCGCCGCAAAGAAATGCCGGTAGTAACGTTGATAGAGCAAATGCAGCACAGCGTCTTCATACAGCACCAGATCCGCCGCCGCCGTCTCCACCCCCTCGCGCAGTTTGAGTTGCAATTGCTCGGACAGCGGCTCCAACCGTTCCCCTACCCGCCCCACGTTGGCCCGCGGTTCTTCCGGATCGCGGACGTGCTGGCTCCATACCGGCTCCCCCCCCACGAAAGCTTCGCCCAATGCCGCCCGCTCGAATTCAACCCACTCCGGCAGGAACGGGTTCGCATACGCAAGCCGCGAAACCGCGCCGAGAAAGTCCCTCTGTGCCCCTGTGAGGAACGGTGCAAGTGCGGGCATCAGTCTCCCTTCCGCCTGGCGAAAAGCATCGCGCTCCAAGTGGCATCCACGGCGCAGATCTTATAATCCACCAGCCCCACTCGCGCAGCCGACTCGCGTAAGAACTTCTGGGTCAGTTCGGATCCCTTCCGCCACAGCACCCACATCTTCGTGCGGCCCGCCATCCTTCGCATTACAGGTAAAGCCGCCTGGCAAGCGCCCGCGTCTTCCACAAACCACAGCGTCACATCGCCGCTCGCTCCCGGACTCTCGTCGATCACCGCGCCCGTAGGCAGCGCGCCGATCACGCCCGCGTAGTCCCGTGGCGCGTCGATCACCACAGCCACCGACCCGTCCCGCAATCCCAGCTTCTGCGCCGCGCTCCGCAATGCGTAACGGTCCATCATTTGTGAAGGCACTACGGGCGCGGCCGCCTTCCGGGCCAGCGCCGACCGCACCGCCGATCGCGCCCGCCCCGGCCCCGTGTAACAAGCATCCGGCAATACCTTGCGCACCGCCTCTACTTTCGCCGGATCCCCCCCACGAAAACAATCGGGATCTGCCGCGTCGCCTTCCGGCCGCGAAAAAAGGTGGCCACCTCGCGCCCGTGTGAAGGCAGTCGCGAAAGGTCGATCACAAAAGCATCCGGCGGTGCGGCGCTCACTGCGCGGGAAATCTCCGGCGACCATGCCGCCTCATAGTCCACCGTATGACCTGCCCCGCGCAATCGCGCCAGCAAAGCCGCCGCCTCGCCCTCGTTCCAATGAAAAACGCGCAACCGCGGCATTACGGCGCCACAGGCAGCACCACGTGCGATGGGTAAGCCTTCGACCGGAATACTTTCTGCGTAGCTGCCTGATAATCCGTCGCATGCGCCTTGAAGATGTTCTCGACGAATGTCTGCGGATTCCGGTCGTAAAGCGGGAACCATGTGCTCTGCACCTGTACCATGATGCGATGCCCCCTCAAGAAAGCATGATCGTTGCTGTGTAGATCGATGCGGTACGGCGTAACCTCGCCCGCCACGATAGCCCTTGGCCGCTCGAAACCCTCGCGAAACCGGCCCCGCAGGATCTCGTCCGCGATCATCAGTTCGTAGCCGTCCAGCGCCCGGTCGTCCGGATTGAATTCCGGATATGCATCAATCAGCTTCGCCACCCAATCGCTATCCGTCCCTGTCGTCGAACAGAACAACTCCGCCGCGATATCGCCCGCAATCTTCACGTCCTCGCGCAAGGGTTCGGTCTGCCACGTGAGTACGTCGGGACGGTTGTCCACAAATCGCTGATCTTCCACCCGCCACGCCGGCCATCCCCCCCCCGGATACGTCGGGCTGATGGGCCGGTGCCGGTAAGGCACCGGATGCGCCGGGTCCGACACATAGCTGTCGAAGGCTCCCTCGCTCTCATCCGCCGGCGGATCGAACGACAGCCCACCGCCTGCCCGCAGATACAGATTTCGCGCCCGCGAAGTGCTGGGCGGCCACGCATCGTAGCTCTCCCAGTGGTTCGAGCCGGTCTGGTAAACCAGCGCCTCCGGAAAATTGCGCGCGCCTTTATCCTTCAGCCAGTACGCAAACCATGGCGCCTCGATCTGCGTCCTGAAATACTTACTGGTGTTGCTGTCGAACGGTATCTCGCCCAGCTTGCTGCCATCCCGCCGCGCCCACCCCCCATGGTTCCAAGGGCCCGCCACCAGATAATTCAAATGCTCCCGATCGTTCTTCTCAAACAGTTCGTAAATCTTTACCGGCCCGTAGAAATCTTCCTGATCCCACCATCCCGCCACGTTCAAATTCGGAACTTTGGGTGCCCCAACATGCGGCGCGAATGCCTGCTGCTGCCAGAACTGATCGTAATTCGGATGCTCCACGAAATCGTTCCACGTCGGTATCTTCCCGTGGAAATATTTCTCATCCACATTCGGCAGCGCACCCAGGCTCAAATACCACTGATACGTGTCCGCGCGATCGAATGCAAAATTCGTATTGCTCTCTTTCGCCGTCTCGAGCAGTGCCGCATACTCGAAGCCGTAGCTCAGCCGGAACGCCCCGTTGTGGTGAAAATCGTCCCCCAGAAACATATCCGCCGGCGATGCCTGTTCCGAAGCCGCCTTCAACGCCGGGTGCGGATCGAGAAGCGCCATGGTAGTCAGCCATCCGCCGTACGAAATGCCCAACATGCCCGCCCGCCCGTTGTGCCCCTTCACGTTATCCAGCAGCCATTGGATCGTGTCGTAAGTATCCGTGCTCTCGTCGATAGCATTTGGATCCCGCCGGTCGCGCACCTGCCGCTGCATCACGAACTGGCCTTCCGATCCGAACCGCCCGCGGATATCCTGAAACACGAAAATATATCCGTCCGCGATCAGGTGCGCATACCGCGCCCGCAGCGACGGCTCGTCCGGCATCGCTCCGTAAGGCGTGCGCTCCAGCAGCAGCGGCAGTTTCTCATGTGCATTCCGCGGCGCGAAGATCACCGTGTGCAGTTTCACTCCGTCCCGCGCCGGGATCATCGCCTCGCTCTTGTTGAACAGCGCATCGTCCTGTGCGCCCGCCGCCGCGCACAGCAGCGCCAGTCCCGCCCATAGCCGCCCGATCATGCCGTAGTCGCCTTCCCCGCATTGTGCATGAGATCCACAATAGCCTTAAACAGCCGCGATTTCACTTCGTACCGCAGCGGCGCGTGCGTGATGTACCGCATGTTCACCACCAGCCCGTTCGGACTCGGCCGCAGGTCCGCCGCCGGCCGCGCCGAAAATGCCCGCGTGCCGTAATCGTGCGTCACCCGCTGCCAGTCCTCTTCCGCCTTCTTGGCGTCTTCCTCCGTCGCCTGCTCCACCACTTCCCGGATCTGTTCCGCCATGCGGTATGGATCCCCCCCCGGCGGCAGCGTCACCTGTAATTCATCCCACAACCATTGCCCCGCCGTCGAAAAATTGAAGTAGTGTCCCTCAATCGCGAACCCGTTCATAAACCCCACGCGGCGCCCCGTCGGATGCCCCGTATTGGTCCAATTGCCCATCTCGAGCAACACCGTCCGCAGCACCCCCACCTCAATCACCTCGCCCCCCACGCCGTTGATCTCCACCCAATCGCCGACCCCGATGCCGTTGCGCCCCATCAGCACGAACCATCCAAAGAATGCCACGATGAAGTCTTTCAACACCACCGTCAGCCCCGCCGTCGCCAGCCCGATTATCGTGGGCATCTGCGTGGGCGCCCCGAAAATCACCAGCAAAATCAGCATCGCCGCTACCACTTGTATCGCGATGCTCGCAATCACCCGCGACTGGTGCAGGCGCCGCCGGTCCGTCTGACCGGCCAGCATACGCGCAATTCCCCGGTTCACCGCCAGCGCCACCAGCAGCACCGTCAGAATCGCACCCAGCGATCCCAGCAGCAGATGCAGCACCGCCCGCCGCCGCTCGCCCGCCAGTTTCAGCCAGCTTTGGTAAACGCCGCTCAACTGCTGGCAAAGTTGCGTCCGCTTGTCCAGATCCGCCAGCGTCTTTCGCTGGTCCGACAACAGCCGCAACTGCGCCACCACCGTGGCCGTATCGTCGTCGTCCCCGCTATCGTCCGCCGGAGCGGCCGGCGCCGGAGCCAGTTTGCCCTCAATCCCTTCGTGCGTCTTCGCGAGCGCTGCAGCCTTCTTGTCCGCGTCCTGCCGCGCCGCCTGCAATTCATCCTCGCGCGCGCCCAGCGAAAGCCACTCCCCGATTTGTTCGCGCAGAGTCCCTGCAGGCCCCCCCCCAGCCAACTTCCCCAGCGGCAGCGGCGCCTGCCGGATCGCCTGGTGTTCCTGCTGCGCCCGCTGCAGATTGTCGCTCTCGTCGCCGCCCGCCCGCGCCAGATCCTGCTGCTTATCGGCCAACTCGTCCTGGTCGAGCGCCAGTTGCGCGCTGGCTACGTCCAGCCGGCTCCCGGCCTGCCCACCGTTCGACGCCGCCGCTTCCTTGGTCAGTTGCGCCACGCGTTGCTGTCCCGCCGCCACCCGCGCCTTCAAATTCGCGATGTCCGCCGCCAAATCTCGTAGCGCCGGGTTCGCCGGCGGCGGAGCGCTGGCCGCCTCCCGGATCGCCGTGGCGAAATCCTGGTCGACCTCCTGCCCCGCCAACCGCGCCGCTTCCGTGGCCAGTTCGTGCTCCGCCTGTGTATCGGCCAGCGCCGCCACTTGCCGCGCCGTCTCCAGCGGTTTCTCGTCTATTTTGGTGATCCGGGCCGCCGCCACGGGCTTCTTTGCCGTGCGCACTAACCCCGTGTCGCGCGTGTACAGCCAGCCTGCGATGCATCCGCCCAGCAGTACCGCCAGCGCGATCCCCGCCAGGCCGTCCAGCCGCCTCTTCATCACAGGATCAGCGACGGCGAACTCGGCGCCGGTACGTGGATGTCTTCCACCTCGAGCATCCTACGCAGATAGTCCATAAACGCCCGTCCCTTCGGCCGCCCGTTATTGCGGTCCACTTCCAGGCGTTGCAGAAAAACCAGCATGCCCAGGACGTCCACATCCCGCGTCTTGGACATCCCCAGTTTCTCTGTCTCGCGCTTGCGGTGTTCGTCGAGGCCCTCGAGCGTGCCGCTAAAGATCCGATCAGCCAGCATATTGTCCGGACGCGATTCGTACACCACCCCGCTCTGCAGCGTCCGCTGCGTGCGGATCAGCGCTTCAAGCGCCGCGCGCACGTCGTTATCTACGGCCCCCGGCGTCTCGAACGCCGCGAACGCCAGGCTCTTCGACGCCCACAACAGCAGCGGTTGGTGCGCCTCCAAAAACTCCTCCGTGATGCGGATGTCGCGATTGGGCATCTCCGCACCCTCCGCCAGTCCGCTGGGCTCGTGCTTGCGCGCCTCCTGCAAGTAAGGACAGTCGAGCGGACAAGCCACCGTCACCTCGCGCTCCGTGCCACAGCACAGCGTACAAATCTCAGCATTCACGCCAGGACAAAACCGGCGCGGTTTCCGGATACGGCATATTGCGCAAGCCATTCCCTTAGTATAAAGGGAGAGAACTTATGGATCGAACCAACCTCTTTTTCAAAGTAGTGATCGAACACGACCCCGAAGATCAGCCCGAACGCCTGGGCCGCGAAATCGCCCGCCAGATTCTAAAAGTCTACGGCGTGCGCACCGCCGAACTCACCAGCTTTACCCGCAAGGAGGACTGAAAGGCGAAACACCGACGTCCGGGTCTCGCCCTAGTGTTAGGACGTCAAGAATCACTGCGAGGTGTTTCAATCCACGCCACCCGCGCGGGTGGCCCGCGCAACGGCAACCGAAATCCGCGCCGCTGTTTCAATTTCACGCCACCCACGGGCGGCGACCGCCTGCCGCCAAAATACGCGCCCTCGCCATCCTCGCCGAACAGAACGAAATCCGCGCCGGCAAATGATGCAAGCCGTCGCCAGCCTAGCCCGAACCGTCGAAGCCCACGAGCGCCGCTTGGACCAAGCCAGCTAACCCGCCCGCACCGGCCGCAACGGCACACCCCCAAAACGGCATAGGCCCATGCCCGAACCGAAGTAGCCAGGGAGCCCACAAGGACCGCACGGCAGGAGCGGCCGCAGCATCCCACTCTTACCGCGCTAGCACTGTTTCGCCCACGCGACCCGCGCGGGTGACGACGGGCGGTGCCGATGCCGGGCACTTCAGCGCGCACCTTATGGGGTCGCTTGGCTATTCTGTCCGGGCGATTTTGGCGGGTGGGAAGTTCCTTGGCTCTGTTATTGTCTCTGGTCCAGGCGGGCTTCTAGGGCTGCGACGCGGCGAAGGATATCTTCCTGGAACCGATCCTGTTTCTCGGACCACTCCGCAAGGCGGGTAACGTAGTGCGATCCGGCGGCGATCTTGTCGAGGCGCGCGCTCATCCGGTCTACCCGATCGCCAACATCCTGTACCTCGCGCTCCAGGGATTCTTTGACGTGTTCCACGAGGCTGGAGAGGGCCCGGAATTGCTGTTTTAGTTCTTCGTCTGTCATGGCGGTTTTCTCCAGTGTACTTCAGCCTATGCAAGGATGCATGGACTCGAGGGGTTGGGGTTGAGCGCCGCACCCGGCCTCGCAGGCCTCCCAGTCCGCACACCATTTGCTCGGCCCTCTCCCAACCCAATAGGTGTTTCAATCCACGCCACCAACGCGGGTGGCGACGGTCGCTAACTACGTCGCGCGCGGCATCGATCTGTTTCAATCCACGCCACCCGCGTGGGTGGCGACGCTGCCAGCGTTCGTCTGTGCGAGAGTTGGGCTTGGTTTCAATCCACGCCACCCGCGCGGGTGGCGACGGTAGAGAGGGTGTAGACATAAAGTTGATCCTTTTGTTTCAATCCACCCACCCGCGCGGGTGGCGACGGTTTTATACCTGCCCGCCGCACCAATGCCGCAATGTTTCAATCCACGCCACCCGCGCGGGTGGCGACATCCTTCGTGGTGGTACGCGCGATGGACGGAGAGCACGTTTCAATCCACGCCACCCGCGCGGGTGGCGACACCGAGCCAGATCCGGAACTCGCCGTGCGACTCCGTTTCAATCCACGCCACCCGCGCGGGTGGCGACAGGTGGAGGCGGTAGTTGGCGCGACGGTCGGCGCTGTTTCAATCCACGCCACCCGCGCGGGTGGCGACCCGATCTATCGCGCATCGCCGTAACTTCATATTTAGTTTCAATCCACGCCACCCGCGCGGGTGGCGACATCGCGATGGACTCGATCCGCAACATCAAGAGCCTGTTTCAATCCACGCCACCCGCGCGGGTGGCGACTTTCCATCCGTGTCCAGGCCGACAGGGACGGGGAGTTTCAATCCACGCCACCCGCGCGGGTGGCGACCCCAGCAGCGGACTTCGTTTTTCGTGATGCCGGGGTTTCAATCCACGCCACCCGCGCGGGTGGCGACACAACCAAAACCAACCAAACCGCCCACGTAGAATGTTTCAATCCACGCCACCCGCGCGGGTGGCGACTTGCAAGGCTGAGGTGGAATCAGTTTGTCCCGAGGTTTCAATCCACGCCACCCGCGCGGGTGGCGACCTTGCGCGGTCAGCCTGCTTGGGAGTTCATACAGGTTTCAATCCACGCCACCCGCGCGGGTGGCGACCAAGGGCGCCGGGTTTGGCGGTCTTCGGTTTGCCGTTTCAATCCACGCCACCCGCGCGGGTGGCGACCAAGACGGCGCTTGACGTTGATCTTTCGGAGAGTGTTTCAATCCACGCCACCCGCGCGGGTGGCGACACTACAAGGGGAAAGGCTGAGAATGGCGATACCTGTTTCAATCCACGCCACCCGCGCGGGTGGCGACAATTGCTCTACGCGATGCCAAGGCGTTAGGGCAGTTTCAATCCACGCCACCCGCGCGGGTGGCGACCTCGACTACGGATCGGCGCACGGATATCCGCAAGTTTCAATCCACGCCACCCGCGCGGGTGGCGACACGCCGCGGCGTTGTGCTTCAGGCCGGCGAAAATGTTTCAATCCACGCCACCCGCGCGGGTGGCGACTGGAGCTGCTGGCGCTTGTGGGCGCCCTTGATTTGTTTCAATCCACGCCACCCGCGCGGGTGGCGACGCCCATCCTCCAACCTACTGGAGAACAAGCACTTCTAGCCCAGATTCCGCGTACCGCACCCGCCGCGCGTCAGCCGCAACCCGCGCACCTGGACCAAAATCCATAAACCTCACGCCTTCAACCTCATACCGCCCGCGCGTACCTTCCCCGCAATTCGCCGCTCGCTTCCGGTCCGCGCATCACACAATCATCGGCCCCTGCGGATCGTACGCCACCTTCGCCCCCACCTGCTCCACCCGCCTGTGCCAATTGTCCCCCAAAAAGTAGAACCGCAAACTGTCCGACCCCGCCTCAATCTCCCCCATCAGCCGCGCCCGCAACTCCACCCACTGCGCCGCATCCACCAGGCATTCGAACACCGACTTCTGCACCCTCTGCCCAAAATCCTCGCACAGCTTCGCCACCCGCCGCAGCCGCTTCTGCCCCCCCTCCGACTCCGTACTCACATCGTACGCCACCACCACCAACATCATCGCGTCACCTCCACAGGAAACTCGGATACCCGTCCAAATCCCCCCTCAAAAACCGCGACAGCAGCATCGCCTGCACATGCGGCACTATCCCAAACGCTACCCGCTCCTTCAGGAACGGATGCATCACTTCCTCCTGCTTCCGCTTCTGATACCCCACCAGCACCTCCTTGCGCGTCCCATCGTCCATCTCCACCGCCCCGCTCTCCGTCTTCCGGAATCCCTCCGCCCGCACCTGCCGCCGGTTCACCAGCGATAGCGCCAACCGGTCCGCCAACACCGGACGCAGTTCCTCCACCAAATCGAGCGCCAGGCTCGCACGCCCCGGCCGGTCCACATGCAAATACCCCACCGCCGGATCCAGTCCCACCCCCTCCAGCGCCGCCGCCACATCGTGCGTCACCAGCGTATACAGAAACGACAACAACGCGTTCATATTGTCCAACGGCGGCCGCCTGCTCCGCCCCCGGAAATAGAACGCGTCTTTCGCCTCCACGATCAAATGATCGAATACCTCGAAATACACCCGCGCCGCGTCCCCCTCGTGCCCCCGCACCGTGTTCAGCGCCAGGGGCGATTGCAGCGCCTCCGTCAACCGCATCAGCCGTAACGCCGCCGCATCCAACTCCGCGCACCCCTCCCCCCCCGCCTTCTCTCGCGCCGCCCGCATCAATACCGTCCGGCAATTCGCCACCTTCGCGATCACCACGCACCGCGCGATCTCCGCCGTCTGCTGCTCGTTCTCCGCCCGCCTGTATTGTTCCCGCCGCAACAGCACGTTCCCCGATACCGGCCCCTCCACCCGCGCCAGGAATCGCCCGTGCTCCGTCAGAAACGCCAGCGACACACCATTCTCCGCGCACAGCCCCATCAACATCGGACTGCACGATACCCGCCCGAAGCACACAATGCTCCCCAGCGTATGTATCGGCACCCGTAGCCGCGACTCTTCCTCCACCCGCACCAGCACCGTCTCGCCGTCTTTGGCCAGATAAGCGCCTTGCGTCGTCACGTATAACGTGTTCAGCAATTGCTTCATGTTTATTCGTCGCCCGGCGCCAGCGCCCGCGCCAGATATCGTGCCACGCCCGCCGGCTTACCCATCGCTCGCGGCATGCATAGCGAGAGCAAGGAACAGCTTTCGCACTTCGGCAAATAGACCGCCCGTGGCGTCGCCCGTGCCCTGTACAATTCCTGCATGCGCGCCGCTAGCCGCTCCGTCTCCCCGCGTAGCGCTTCGTCGAACGGCACCTCCGTCCGCCGCCGTGGCTTGCCGTAGAACAATGCGCCCGCCGCCACCCGCGCCCCGAACATCTCCTCGAGACACAGCGCCTGCGCGCATAATTGGACCTCGTCGCACCGGTCACGCTTCGGCTTCCCGCGCTTATATTCCACCGGGAACGGCCGCCACCACCCCTCCGCCCCCTCCATGCGGATGCCGCCACTGCCCCCTTCCGCCTCCCGCGCGCGATGGAACTCGACCACATCCGCTTGCCCCGCTAACCCCAGCCGCAGCGAGCACAGCCGTAGCCCGCGCGCCACCCGCAGCCCCGGCCGAGACTCCCCGCCGCTCTCGTGCGCCCGCTCGTGCAGTACCCGCCCCTCCGCCGTCAGACGGTTCTCCGCCCAAGCCTGCTCGATGTGGATCAACGCCCACTGCCGCTCGCAGAACACTAAATGCTGTAGCCCCGAAAGCGGCAGTAGGTCGTCTTCGCTGTACATGGTCACGCTAGATCGGATAGTCGATGAACTTCCACACCGGCCGGACAACCCGCGCGGATCGCTTCGAGCGTCGGCAGTTCATAGTCGTGGATTGATCGCGCCGCATCCACTCCCGCCCTGCGATGGATGCTGTCCTCAACCAACGAGAACAGCCTGTGCGCTTGGCCGCAGCCCAACTTGGCTTCTCTCTTGCGTTGCTCCAGGTCGGTATCTTTGCCGACGTGTTTGAAACAGAAAGCGTACTCGGGGTGTACCGTCATGATGCCCTTGCTGGCCGACCGGTCGTGTTCGTACATGTTGAGTATCGCCTGCCACAACAGGCTCAGGTCGGCATCGTCGAAGCCGGTCTGTTCCGCGAGGTTCGCGCTAATGAACCCTTTGGCCACGTACAATCCGTAAGGGATCAGGCTCTTCCTTCCCATCGTGCGCAGTTTCTCTTCCGGCTGTTTCTCTTCCCACGCCACCAAGTCGGCTACCGTCTTGGCGCCCTTAACGTCGTCGGCCACCGCCATCCGCGTGATCGAAACATCCAGCGGCAGTATCGGGTCCACTGAGCGCGCGAATGTAACTTGGACCGGCCCTCGAACCTGACCCGCATTCAGGCCCGTACTCATCACCGCGCCGAACGCCCGCACATCGTAGAACCTCTCGCACATCCAATCCCGCGCCAAGCCCACCTTCTTCTTGACCGCACCCTTGTCGCCTTCGGCAATCCCGCCCTCCGTGCTCTCGTGCGCCTGCGCAATTGGCCGGTTCAAGTTCGTCGCATGTTCTATAAAGATGGCGAAGGGCATCTGGTTGCCTTTCGCAAGTTGCACGTAATTGCGGATTCGCCGCTTAATCGCGACATCTGACACCAACCCGTGCATGTCCTGCGGGTCGATTCGCGGCGCATTCGCGGCGTCGGGATCGCCATTTGGATTCCCATTCTGGCAATCGAACAAGAAAATGAATTCGTATCGGTTCTCGATCGTTTGGCTCATATTATTGCTCTCCCTTTTCCTCGTTTTCCGTATCTTTGTCGTTACCAGCCGAACGAGCCGCCAGTTGCTGGTAATAACCCAGCGCAAAAAGGCTCTGTTCCTCCAGGGTCAGTGTGGCCGGCATCGACGTGCCGATCTTGCCGCAGATCTCGCTGATCTGCCGCTCGTACCAAACCTTCAGCCCCGGGGCCTTGTCCCCTACTTTGCTTAAATGCGGCTGTGCTCCACGCACCAGACGCCCAAACACGAGTGCCGGCGTAGTGCTCGCCGCCGCGTAGTAACGCTGAATAACGCCCGCGCCGACATCCCCTAGTGCCGATGTCTGCAGTCTGCCTAACACCGCCATCAAACGTCCGCACTGGTAGGCCCGGTCCTTAAAGTCTGCGTTCACATCTGCCTTCAGTTGCCCGTCCATGTTTGCTCCTTCTTGCTCCCACTTCCTTAGGTGATATGCCTTGATCAATCCCATGCGCGCGTGGTTTGGCCGCTCGCCTTGTATCACATCCACCCGCACCCGAGCCAACGCCTGCGCCATAGCCGCAAGGGGGATCGACTCACCCCTAGCCGCCACCCTATAGAGCTTCACGGCTATTGGCGCCGCCACGTCCTTCAGATCCCGCACCATCGCACCAAGGACTGCGCCGAACTTTGGCGGATTCGCACTCCTTCCGCCGTCCCTGTGTACGATTTCCAAATCCGAAAACCAGTCGTTGACTTTCTCGACCAGATCCTCGAACTCGCCCTCCATCCAGTCGCGGATCACAACACGCCCACCGTTACTGGAAATCGTCAGTGCATAGTAAGTGTTCCTAGCGAGATCGGACCGCTCGCCAGACCGAATGCTGTCGATTAGCTTCCGAGCCCGGACTTGAGCGTTAACCTCATCGCCCTCGCTCGGCCCCATGATCATGTTCATCGGGTCGTCTTCCAATGCGATGTGATTGCGGAACCAGTGCGTCACCAGGGTTCCGGCGAGCAGGACGCTATGATTTGCGATCAAATCGTTAAGCCCCGATTGATAGCCTTTCGCGGCCAACTCCGACATAGCGGCATTCGCGGATTGATCCAGGCCATAGGATTGGAACGATTCCTGTTTGAAGCCAATCAAAACATCGCCCATCGCCAGGCCGCCGACGCCCGTAAGACCGTTAATCTTCGGATGCGTCGCCGCTGGTTCTACCTCCTCGCCAGTGAGGAAGCAAAGCATCTTCGCGCTCTTAGCTTTGCGGCTCAGATCTTTGCTGGTCTGCAATCCCGCGTAAAACTCCCGCCACCACTGGTGCCACTCTTCCGAATCCACCGGAAACTCGCCATCAATCTGAAACGTGACCTTATCTGTCGGCTTCGCTTTGCGCTGTTCAAGATCGTTTCTCAACGCAACGAGGTTATCCTCGCCACGCAGCATGTTAGCCACAGCCCCAAGCGCGGGCATTGCGCCCTTTGCTTGCTCTAACAGGCTTACGAAGTACTGATGCTTTTCCTCTGGGGCATCCTTGCCGTAGCTAGCAATCACACCGAGTGTGTCGATCAGAAAGTGGCTCTTCGTGATTCCGCCAGCCTTCATCTTTCCCTGACTGAGATCCGGAGCCCTCAAGAAATGCCGGCCCGGGTTCCTCTTTAAGGTGGTGTCGCCGATCTCTACGACCCCTTGGTATTTACCGCTGGCCGTGCACAATATCGCCCATCGGGCGCGTTTTGGCGCGAAACCCGGTTCCGCAGCCAAACCCTGTCGTTCCGCGTACTCTACAATTTGATGCAGCATCAGATTGCCCCTCCAGGGAGTTTGATCACCGCAGCGTCCTCGTAGCGGGGCACCCGCATCACGCCGTTCTCCACCTTCGCCCGAAATAGGCTAATCGCCGGTAGATCGTCGCTCTTGCCTGGCTTTGACAGATCGAAGACATCGTAGAGCATCAGCCCCAGCTCTGCACTCCACGGCTCAGGGGACTGCTGGCAGTTGGGCCATCCGGAAGTTCGAAGTATGCCGCGAATTCTCGGCATCCGAGATAAGGTTGGTAAAAACATTTCCCGGATCCTGCTCTCCGCTGAAACTGTGCTTCGAGTGCGGCAATCTGCCTCTCAAAGCCGGGCCAAGGGCGAATGGTGGCATAGAGGCGATAATGGACATTCCGCAGCGCCATGGTCTGCCGCTGCGTCCGGCCTTTCTGGTCGCCACCACCATCTGCCCAGATTGGCTCTGGCGTCTCCTGCCCTTTGCGCCACTGCTCCACGGCGGAAACGCTGATTTTTTCTTTCACCTCGTTGCGCCTGAGTGCGATGTAAGAAGGGGCAGACAGCAACTCGACGCGTTCCACCTGCCACCGAAATTCCTTCGGCTTGGCATAGATCGCCTCGAAGACCCCTCTCACTGCGGAAGGAGGGGGAAGCGGATAAGAAAAGCGTTCAACCTTTAGTTCTGGGCGGGAGTAACATGCAAAATCACCCCAGACCAATAATTCTTGCGTGTGAGGAAACATACAAACCTCCACACGCAGAGTATCACGCGCAAGCCCACACGCCGACGGCAAACCTAAGCCTAAGCTCCCAGAAACTCCAGTTCCTTCGGAACCTCTAGCCCTACCGCTATATCGTAATTTCTCTCATAAAGGAACCAATCGCCGGACGGCCTTCTGTCCTTCATCGGCGCTGCCTCCATTACCTTCGCTTCGCCGCGATAGCAACCTACAGCATACGGCCGCGCGCGCCTAACCCAGTCACGGCTTAGGCCGTCCCGGCGCACTTCCTCCGCCAGTTCGTCGTAGCGCCTCCGGTCATAAGCTACCAATACATTCACGCTGTCCTGTTCGATGATGCGGTAGTACCTTCGAACATCCGGGAAATGCCTCGTCTGGATGGCCTCCTTAAGAGACCTGTCTTCCAAGTGCGCAATGGAATACAAGCGCTTAAAATAATTTTCAAAGACGGCCGGATCGTCAATGGAAAATCCTGTGTCGCCATTCAGCAAGGCGGCCGTTAAATCAGTCGCTTGTGAGTACACGCCCCTCGGATAACCAGCATCTTCGGGAATAAAGACGCGCAGGTATCCCGACTCCATTTTGCCGTTGCGATTGCACCGCCCGGCCGCTTGCGCAATTGAGTCCAGCGGCCCCAGCGCCCGATAGGCTGCCGGGAAGTCCAAATCGACACCCGCTTCCACGCATTGCGTCGCCACCAGCACGCACTGCTCACCGCGCCGCAAGCGTCTTCGAACTTCTTCTAGAACCACTCCTCGATGCTTTGGACACATGGCGGTTGACAGATGGAACACATCGTCGCGCCAACGAGGCTCCAGTAGTCGGAATAAATTGCGCGCGTGCCTCTTCAGGTTCACGATGCATAGGACTTGCGTCAGATTAACGAATAGCGCGGCGAGTTGTTCCCAACTGACCTGCTCCTCACGCGCGGGCCATTCCACCCGAACCCGCCGCGCCCGCTCGAACAGCCCAAGTGCGGCAGGCACGATCTCGCGTGGCTGCCAACCCGACGCGCAATATGGCCGCACCTTCTCATCAAGGTGCCGGAACGCTGGCTGGGTAGCCGTCGAGAACACCACCGAACTCCCATACCGTGCGGCCAAGTGCGAAAGGGTCGCCAGCGTCGGCAGGACCACTTTAAGCGGCAGCGTCTGAACTTCATCGAAAACAATCAACGACCGCGCCAGACGGTGCAACTTGCGGCACCCCGCCGGTGAGTTTGAGAACAACGATTCAAAGAACTGCACGCTCGTCGTAATCACAATAGGCGCATCCCAGTTCTGCGCCAGCATCCCTCTCAGACGTGCACTCCCGCCGTCACCCTCGCCTCCCTCTGTCTCGGCGGACAGCGAATGATGCTCCAGAAGATAGCGCTCGCTTACTCCGCCCTGAAGTCCCGCCAGCGCTTCCCGGTACACACCTACGGTCTGATCGATAATACTGAGAAACGGCATTACCACCACAATGCGGCGAAGATCGTTTCGCTCAGCATGCCGTAGCGCGAACGCCAGCGTGCTAAGAGTTTTCCCCGCTCCTGTCGGAGCCGTCAGCGTGAACAATCCCGGCGCCATTAGGCTCGCCGTGCGGCATGCAGCGAGAAGGTCCCGGCGAATCTCCGCAACGCTGGACGACGAATCCGTATTCGCAGCCAGATTCTCCAGGTGTCGGTCCAATACCTCCGTCGCCTCTGCCGGCCTTAGCTCGGCGGCCGGTTCCCGCATTCCAGCGGCGTCAGGATCAAAATGGCGCTCTGTGGATAGGTAGTCTGCGTCAGTCAGGGCCGAGAACAACATTCGGAGGTCGAGCATCGCCGCCGCGCACTTTGGGTCCGAGATCGTCCTGACAACGCCTTCGGGAAGCGTGATACCGTCAGCCAACAAGCGAGCAAATAACACATCGCGATCCCTCTCGGTAAGTCGTCGTCGCTCAATGTGGCTCTCCAGTTGGTCCGGAAGGATCTTCCGCAACTCCTCTCTGTCACACTGCTGCAATCCGAGGTGGTGCCCTTGTACGGCCATCGCTGTCTCGAAATTCTTGTAGCGGTCCAAGCACACGCTAGCGCCTATCGACCAGTGATCTAGCCCCTTCTCCTTCCCCTCAAGCCGTCCTTGAAAAAGGTCGCCGTATTTGCCAAGATCGTGAAGTATTCCGGCCAAATACGCGGCCTGCCCTACTCCAAATACCTCCGCGAAGGCCTGCGCCCGCAAAGCCACCTCATTCAAATGAACGTGCAAGGGATTCCAAGCACCTCGAGTGTTCTTACTGTGCGCAAAGTAAGTAGCCACATTGTTACCCTACCAAGCGATAGGGCCTGAGTCTAGACATCCTGGGATGGCCCACAAACGGTTCGGATCACCACTCCGCGCAGGCCTCAAAGCCACTGAAAACAAATATCAAAACCCACGACTCGACCTCGACAACTTTTGCTATCATGCTACAGTCAAATTGGCTAAATAGGCCTGAGCGCAATGATGAAACGTTTGACTTACTAGCGGAATTAGAACTGGGCACCGATAACGCGAAACCACCGGCCAGTTAGCAGTTGAAGCGTGCGTGCAGCCCTACCGTCCAGCGCGGACGAACCACATGCAACAGAATCTTAACCAGCTAGGCGGTTTCACGCTTAACCCAACAACGGGGTGCCAAAATTCCTTTTATCTCTTGGAAAACAAAATACTTAGCCACGAATTGGCTTTGTTCGTAATTTTCCCCGCGCCATCAACACAGCGCACAACCCTGCACAATTCAGCCCAACCCTGCACAAATCCGCACAACCTCCACTAACCCGGCGGAGCCGCTTGCAGCCTCTCATAAACATCGCGCGCCGCTTTCTGTGCCGCGCCCTTCTTCGTATTTCCTTCCGCCTGCCCCACCCATTCGCGACCCACCCGCGCTTCCACCGTGAAGATCTTCGAGTGTTCCGGACCCCGCTCCCGCACGATCACATAACGCGGCGGCGGCAACCGGCGAGCCTGCGCAAATTCCTGCAACGCGCTCTTATAATCCGTCAGGCTCTGGGGCACCTCTTCGCCGTCCAGCCCGGCTTCCGCGATCCCCGGCGCCACCACAAAACGCTTGATGAATTCGCGCACCGGTTCCATGCCGCCATCCAGGTAGATCGCCGCAATCAGGGCTTCGAGCGCGTCTACCAAAAGCGTCTTCTTGGTGCGCCCGCCGCTCATCTCCTCGCCGCGGCCGAGTTCCAAATACTCACCCAGATTCAACCGCTGGGCCGCCTCATGCAGCCACGCCGCGCTCACCAGGTGCGCCTTCAATTTGGATAAGCGTCCCTCCGCCGCATCCGGATGGCGCCGCACCAGGTCTTCGCTGATCACGAACCCCAGCACCGAATCGCCCAGGAACTCAAGCTGTTCATTGTCGCGCGCAGTGGACGCCCCATCGATTAGGGCCCTCTCGTGAACGTGCGAACTGTGGGTCAACGCGCGGTGCAGGATCTCCCGGTCCGTGAACCGGTGTCCGGCAGCGGCTTCCAGGGCGTCCACATCCGCGCGCATAATGCTACGGCTTTTGCGGTGTAGCGGCCGGCGCGGGCGTAACCGCGGGCGCCGAACCGGCAGCCGGAGCAGCCGCATCAGCCGGCTTCGGCGGATTCTTCTTCTGGAACGTCCGCACCCGCTCGGCTTGCGCCACCTGCTTCACCTGCACGTTGATATCAGGCATGGCCATCACCTTGTCGAACTCCGCAATGGCTAGGTCGTACTTGCCTTCGTCGCTGTAGGTCTTGCCTAGCCGTACCATGGTGGCGGCATCCGGCTTTTCGGGTATTTCGAGCGCCTGCTTGTATTCGGCCTCGGCCACGTCGTACTTCTTGCGAACCATGGCCCCCATGCCCAACGCGGCATGCGCCTGCGCCGCGAAGTCCTTCTTGGCCGCATTCCATTGATCGTCGGTAATGTTGGGATTCGGCTTAGGCGCGTCGGTGATTAGGGGTAGAGCGCCCTTGGCGTACTTTTCCACTTGCGCCAGCTTATCCTCGCGGTCCAGATCGAATTCCTTGGTGTGCTGCGCAATCACGCCCGCCAGCAGCAACATGGCCTGATAATACTTGGGATCGGCTTCCAGCGTACGCTCGCCGAAGACCACGGTGTGCTCGTAGTCCTTCTTCTGATCGTAAGAGAGCGCCTCGAAATACAGCGCCACCGCTTTAAAGTCGGAGTCCGCGTACTTAGTCAGCACGTTCTCGGCCGCCGCGATGCGCGCATCCGCCGTTTCGGCGCTAAACATAGTTTTCAGCGCTTCCAGTTCGCCCTGCGACTTCGGCTTGGGTTGGGCCAGAAGACCCGGCAAGGCGACGGCCAATGCCAAGGCGCCGCGCAGTATGATTCGTCTCATGAAAACTCCTCTAGTTTGACTTCTTTTGAAAACTCTTCTGAACGCCCTGCTCCGCCGCTTCGTGCGCCGCGGGCGATGCACCTTCCACAGCCAGCGCCTCGCGATACCGCTGCACGGCCTCTTCGCGTTCCCCGGCGGCGTCCGCCAGCCGCGCCAGGTATACCAGCGTCCAGGCTTTCACCTGTGGCTCGGGCTGCGATTCGAGCGTCTTCTTAAATAACTGTTCAGCCAGTTCCGGATTCTTTTCTCGCGCCGCAATGCGCGCCAAGCCATAGTAGGCCTGCGCGTGCAAAGGCTTATCGCCACTTTCCTCGAGCGTCTTCAGGAACATTTGGCGGGCCGCTTCCAGATCGCGGTCCGTGTAAAGCTGCTCGGCCTGAGCCAGCGTCTTATAAGCGCCCTTGGGCTCGGGCGGCCGCGGCGCTTCCCCAACCTTAGCCTGCCGCACCGGAGCCTGCGATACAAACTGGATCTCCGCCAACCGCGCGTCTTCGTGCTTCAGATTGATGCCCGCCACCATATCCGGATAGAAGAAACGCATGGCTTGCTGCTGCTTCAAATACGCCGGCAGTTCCTCTGCGAAATAGGCCGTCAGGATGTAGCCTTCGAGCATAGCCTGATGCACCGCGGCGGGCTGCCTATCGATGCGCGCCTCGATCGCCTTAATCAGGCATTCCGTCACCAGCAGCGGATAGTCCGCTTTGAAGGATTCGTCCAGCGCCGGAGCCCGTTGGGCATGGTCCGACAACCCTCGGGAGCGCATGATCGTCTCCTCATGGCGGGTGGCGTAAGGGTCCAGCAGAAAATGCAGGTAGGCGTGGCGAATGTCCCGCACACGCAAATCTGCCGAGGGGGTGGTCACCACGTAATAGTTTTTGCCGTAGTTGCGCGTTTGGATCTGGTTGGGCGCTCCCAACAAATCCACGATTACCTGGAAATAACCGGCCGACGATCCCGAAGTTTCATTGCGCAGGAATCCGTTGACCTCTAGCACGGCATTCGAAACCGGCTCGTGATAACGTTCAATAGCCTGATCGAAGGCCGGCTGCGACTGCTTCCACAATTCTTCAAGGTTAGCTTCCTCGTAGAATTTAGAAAGCAGATTCGACAGCCCGTCCAAAGTCGCCGCATCCGGCGGCATTTCGACGGCTCGCCCTTTAGTCGAGAAATCGGGAGGGCCGTCCACCGAGAGGGCGAACGAAATGTACTGGCTCAGATCGGCGGTCGGATCGTTCTTGCTATGTTCGCGGTAAAAGTCCTTGAGTTGGCGCAAGCTGGAAATGTCTTTCGCCGCCAATGCTTTGCGGATTTTGTTGCGCAGCGGATTGTTATTCGGCGAAGCGGCGTCGGCATCGTAGCCTGCCGCATTGATGGCGGCCATCACCGCGAATAGGGATGGGCTCGCGTCCAATTGGCCCCGTTCGGGTGTTTCCGCGTGGGCAGCCAAAGCCAGCAGGATGATGCCCGGTAAAACGAATCGACTCAGAATAAGCCCAGTTTAGCCTAAAGCGCGAGCGCGGGGCAGGCGGCCATGCCGGCCCCCCCTACATGGTTAGCGTAACCTTGGTAATCGTGCGGGGTTTATCCGCATCCAGCCCCTTTTCCGCAGCCAGGCAGGCCGCGAAAAACTGCGCGGGGATGATGTACGGAATCGGCGAGTATAGTTCCGGCAGTTTGTGCGGCAACCGGATCACCCGCGTTCCACGTGCGGCGGCCTCGGTGTTACTGGCATCCGTAATCAATACGGTCTCGGCTTTCAGTTCGTTCAGCTTGTCGATGGTCTCGGACAGCGACGGCCAGGTCGGTCCCGAAGGCGCGAACGCGAAGACCGGGAAATCCGGATCCACCATGGCGATGGGCCCGTGCAGGAAATCGGCGGACGAGAACCGCTCCGCCACCACGTAACAAGTCTCCATCATCTTGAGCGCAAACTCGAAGGCAGTCGCATAGTTCAAGCCGCGGCCCACCACCACCGCATGGTCCATGAAGCGGTAGCGGCCCGAAAGTTCGGCGATCACCGGCTCCAGGTCCAGTGCCGATTGGGCGCGTTCCGGCAGCCGTTGCAAGTCTTCCAGGCGGATGCGCCCGCCCAGCGCATACGCCAGCAGATAGAACATCAGCACCTGGCCGGTATACGTCTTGGTGGCTGCCACGCTTTTCTCTTTGCCGGCGCGCACCAGGAAAACGTGCTCGGCCAGTTTCGCCAGCGAGCTGGAGGCCTCGTTGGTGATGCCGATCGTAAAGGCGCCTTGTTCGCGCGCGCGCGACAAAACCAGATTGGTGTCGGTCGATTCGCCCGATTGCGAAATCGCCACCACTAGCGCTTCCCGATAATCGATGCGCGCGTTGTACAGCGTGTGGATCGCGGGCGCGGCCAGCGATACCGGAATGCCCGTGGTGATCTCCAGCAGGTAGCGGCCAAATTGCGCGGCATTATCCGATGTGCCGCGCGCCGCCAGCACGATCAACCGCGGACGCCGCTTGGTCAAACGCTGCTTGAATCGCTCGATGCGGCGCAATTCTGCAGCCAGCGTACGCTCAAGTGCGTCAGGCTGTTGGCGGATTTCTTCGAGCATGCGAGACATAAATTTGGATCCGTTACCGTAGGGATTTCTGCACTTGGAGGCGATACTCGCGCGCCTTCGCTTCGATCTGCGCCGCGTTGAGCGTCAGCGACTGCGCGTCCTTCACCAGCAGTTTGCCATTAACCATGACATCTTCCACGTCGCTGCCTTTCAGGGCGTAAACCATCTGCGAGTAGACGTTGTACAGCGGTACGGCATTGGGCCGGTCCAGGCGAATGGATATCAGGTCCGCGCGCTTACCCGCTTCGAGCGAACCAATCTCCTTCTCCATACCCAGCGCGCGCGCGCCGCGAATGGTGGCCATCTCGACCGCGGCCTCCGCCGGCAAGTTTCGTGGATCGCCGGTCGACACCTTGGCCAGTTTGGCCGCCAGGTCCATCTCTTCGAACATATTGAAATCGTTGTTGCTGCCGGCAGGACCGTCGGGCCCCAGCCCCACCGGCAGATCGAGCGCCAGCATGCGCGTAACGGGCGCCACCCCGCTGGCCAACTTCATATTGCTCGACGGGCAGTGCGCGATGCCCACACCGCGCGCCTTCAGTATCGCCATGTCGGCCTCGTCCACCCACACCGCGTGCGCGGCCACCGTACGTCCGCCGAAAACGCCCAGCGCATCGAGGGCCTGCGTAGGAGTGGCGTGGCGCTTTTCCATGCACTCGTCGTTCTCGTGCTTGGTCTCCGACAGGTGGATCAGCAACGGTGCCCCGTGCCGGTTCGCCAGCGCGCGGCAGGCTTTCAAGGTTTCGTCCGAGTTGGTATAGATCGCGTGCGGCGCCACCGCCGCCACAATCAACGGATCGTCGTGGAAGCGGGTAAGAAAACGGTCAGTGAACGCCAGCGCATCGGCTGGAGTCTTCGCATCGGGCACGGGAAAACCAATGATGGTTTCTCCCAGCACGCCGCGTAAACCCGCTTCCTTGGTCGCTTCGGCCACCACGTCTTCGAAGTAATACATGTCGGTGTAAGTCGTGGTGCCGGAAAGCATCATCTCCAGGCAGCCCAGCCGCGTACCCCAGCGCACGAATTCCGCCGTGACATTGCGCGCTTCCGCCGGAAAGATGTAGTGCTCCAGCCACTCCTGCAGGCGCAGATCGTCCGCGATACCGCGAAAGAGCGACATCGCGGCGTGCGTGTGCGTGCTGATCAGGCCGGGCGCCAGGATAGCATCGGGACGGTCCATGTGATGAGGCGCTTGGTAGCGTTGCTCAATCTCGGCCCTGGTGCCTGCCGCCAGAATGCGTTCGCCGCGGATCGCAATGGCGCCGTTCTCAATCACCCGGCGCTGCGTGTCCATGGTGACCACATAGCGGCCCGTCCAGATCCAATCGGCTCGCTCTGCTGTCAGCGCGGTAATGAAAAGCAGGAAGCTACAAAAAAGACGCATCGAAGGGCCTTGGAAAAAGATCTTTCAGACGAAGAGTTTCGGTCTTGCCGTGCAGGTTCGCCAGCACCAGTTCCACGTCGCCGCAGAACTCCCACAGGATCTGCCGGCACGCGCCGCACGGCGGAGTCAGCGTATCCGTATCGGCCGCAACCGCCACCCGGCGGAACTGGCGCGCCCCCTCGGAAACGGCCTTGAAAACAGCGACGCGTTCGGCGCACAAGGTCAAACCGTAAGTGGCATTTTCGACGTTGCAGCCGGTATGGATGCGGCCCGCCGCATCTTCGAGCGCCGCGCCCACCAGGAAATGGGAGAACGGCGCGTGTGCATTCAGCCTCGCGGCCAGTGCCGCTTCTATTAGCGCGTCCACTTAGCTCCCCATTCTGGGCAGCAGCGTGGAGAGGAACTTTACCAGTGTGCCGCGCACCATTTCGCCGGTCTCCAAAACCTCGGCGTGATCGATTTTCTGCGGCAGGATCCCCGCCGCCATGTTAGTCACGCACGAGATACCTAACACGCGCAGGCCCATGTGGTTGGCCACGATCACTTCGGGGACCGTCGACATCCCTACCAGGTCGGCGCCGATGGCCCGCAGGTAGCGGATCTCGGCGGGAGTCTCGTAGCTCGGCCCCAGCACCGCGGCGTATACGCCCTCCGCCAATCGCACGCCGATTTCGCTGCCCACCTCGTGCCCTAGCGTGCGCAGATCGCGCGAATAAGCTTCCGTCATATCCGGAAACCGCGGACCCACCGCCGCATCATTCGGACCGACCAGCGGATTCGATCCTTGCAGATTGATGTGATCGGAAATCATCACCAGCCCACCGCGCTCCAAATCCAGATTAATGCCTCCCGCGGCATTGGTGAATATGATGGACCGCACGCCTATCGCGCCCAGCACCCGGACCCCGAATGTGACTTGCGCCGGCGAATAGCCTTCGTACAGATGTACGCGGCCTGCCATGGCCGCCACGTCTACCCCGCCTACTTTGCCGAATACCAGTTTGCCCGCATGCCCGATCGCGGTGGAACAGGGCCAACCGGGTATCTCGCCGTAGGGGATTTCCGTGCGATCCGCTAGCGTATCGGCAAAGCCGCCCAATCCGCTACCCAGCACCACGGCGACGCGCGGGCACAAGGTTGTGCGCGTTTTTATGAACGCGAGGGCTTCCGCAATCACAGCAACATCCCCGCGATACATGCAGACATAAAATTAGCCATGCTACCGGCCGCCACCGCTTTCAAACCCAGTCGCGCCAGGTCCGATTTGCGATTGGGCGCCAGCGCACCGATGCCGCCGATCTGTATCGCGATCGAGCTGAAATTCGCGAATCCGCAGAGCGCATAAGTGGCTATGGTGAACGACCGTGGATCGAGTTGACCTTTCAGCGGGCCTAACTGCAGGAACGCCACGAATTCGTTCAACACCAGCCGTGTGCCCAGCAGATTGCCGACGGTGGGAGCGTCTTTCCACGACACGCCCATCAGCCACGCCAGCGGCGCGAACAGTACAGCGAAGATTTGTTGCATGCTGCCGGGCAGCCAGCCCATCAGGGGCAATGAGTGTACCCAGCCGAGTATGCCGTTCAACATGGCGATCAGCGCCAGAAATGCGATCAGCATGGCGCCGATATTTAGCGCCAGGTGCAAGCCGTCGCCCGCGCCCTGCGCCGCTGCGTCAATCACGTTCACCGCGGTCTTTTCGATCCGCACTTCCACGCGTCCGGCCGTCGCCGGTTTCTCGACTTCGGGATAGAAGATCTTAGCCAGCATGATAGTGGCTGGCGCGGTCATAATCACCGCCGTCAGTAAATGCTCAATGCTAACCCCGGCAATCTTCACATAAGCCGCCATCACCGCGCCGGATACGTGTGCCATGCCGCTGGTCATGATAGTGAATAGTTCCGACTGCGTCATGCCCGCGATGAACGGCTTAATCGTCAGTGGAGCTTCGGTCTGCCCCATGAAGATGCTGGCCGCCACATTCAGCGACTCAGCCCCGCTCGCGCCCATGATCTTCTGCATCGCGATGGCCATGCCTTTCACGATCCATTGCATGACGCCGAGGTAGTAGAGAATGGCGAAAAACGAAGCGATGAAGATAACGATGGGCAATACTTGGAAGGCGAAGACCACACCGAAAGGTCCGGATTTGATTCCTAGAGGACCGAAGACGAAGTTGCTGCCGGCTTCGGCGTAGTTGAGCATCGCGTTGACGCCGGCGCCGATGGTTTGGAAAATCCTTCCGAATCCGGTCTTCAGCACCAGCACGGCGAAGGCGAATTGCAGACCCACGCCCCAAAAAATCAGGCGCAGTTTAATGGCGCGCTTATGGGCGGAGAACAGCCACGCTATCGACAGGATCGCGATCAGACCGAGCAGCCCGGTGAACCGCTGCATCTAGTGGACTCTTAACTCACGACTTCCAAAATCAGTTCGCGGTCGTCGGGCCGTTGCGCCGAAATGCGGAAAGCGTCTTCGACCATCTCCGCGGCGTCTTCTACGCGATCTTCCTTGGTGTAGTAGAGCCGGCAGAGTACCGACCCGGCTTCCACCTTCTCACCGACCTTTACTTCCAGAATTACACCTACCGCCGGATCGACTGTGTCTTCCTTGCGGTCGCGGCCCGCGCCGATCATGTTAGAAGCGAGACCGATATCCTGCGCGTTGATGACGCTTACATATCCGCCGCGCGGCGAAACCACTTCGCGCATGCCGGTAGCGTTCGGCAGTAACTCGAACTTGTCGAGCGCTTGCGCGTTGCCACCCTGCGCTTCCACCGCCTGCTTCAACTTCCGGTATCCGGAACCGTCCACTAACAACTTCTCCGCCAGGCGGCGCGCCTCTTCGAGCGAGGGCGATGCCTTGGCCACGAAAATCATGCGCGCGGCTAGCTCGATGCACAGCCGCGTGAGATCGGCGGGACCGGCGTTCTGCAAAGTCTGCGACGCTTCCATCACTTCGAGCGCATTACCAACTGCATAACCCAACGGCTGATTCATATCGGTGATCAGCGCTTGCACACGCTTATCCATGCGCCGTCCGATGCCCACCATCATTTGCGCCAGGCGCCGGGCATCCACCTGCTTCTTCATGAACGCACCCGTGCCCACCTTTACGTCGAGCACCAAGGCATCCACGCCCTCGGCAAGTTTCTTCGACATGATGGACGATGCAATCAGCGGAATCGATTCCACAGTGGCGGTAACATCGCGCAGCGAGTAGAGGCGGCCGTCCGCGGGAGCCAGTTCCGTGGTCTGGCTGAGGAAACAAAGGCCTACCGTGGCGAGTTGTTGTTTCAACTCTTCCACGCTCAGGTTCGTCCGCATACCCGGGATGGATTCGAGCTTATCGACGGTACCGCCCGTATGGCCGAGGCCGCGCCCGCCCATCGTCGGTACAATCACGCCCGCGGCCGCCGCGAGCGGCGCTACGATCAGCGTGGTCTTATCGCCGACTCCTCCGGTGGAGTGCTTGTCAACCTTTACGCCCGGAATCCCCGAGAGATCGAGCGTCTCGCCCGATTGCATCATGGACTCGGTCAACCGGCTAACTTCCCGGTCTGTCATATTGGAGAAAAAAACAGCCATGAGAAATGCCGACATCTGATAGTCGGGTATTTCTCCGCGCGTGTATCCATCCACGAGGAAGGAAATCTCTTCTGGGGACAGTTCGCCACCGTCGCGCTTTCTCTGAATCAAGTCAACTGTGCGCATTATGAAGCACTTAGCGTACCATTTTGAGGAATACAAAGTAAAGGACAGGTCTTAAACGAAAAGAGCGCCCCCGTGAGGGGACGCTCTTTACCGATTTTCGACTCTTTGCGGTCGCGATCAGAAGTAAAACTTGAGCGCGAGTTGTACGATGCGGCGTCCCTGCTTATCCGTCGTCAAACCGAACAGCGGGCTGTTCACGGCGTAGGACGAGTTGTAGCTGAGCGAGAGGTTCTCCGTGTTATAGAAGGACCACAAAGGATGGTTCAGGAAGTTGTAACCATCTACGCGGAACTGGAGTTTCTTCGATTCGCTGATCTGGAAATTCTTGAATAATCCCAGATCGGAATTAAAGAACCACGGCCCGTAATAAGCCGGCAGCGTCGCCATTCCATTTTGTCCGATCTGCGTTGGCTCGCTGAAACAGCTCATGTTGATGTACTGGTGCGGCGCCAGGTTAGCCGTTGGGTTGCAAGTGATGATGGGGTGCAACTGGATGGCATTGGTTCCCAGGAGCGACTCGTTGCTGATGTTGTAGGCCGTCCCAGGAATTGTTCCCGAAAGGGCGAAGTTGAAATCGCTGTTAGCGCTTAACCCGGTGAGATTGGCGCCGCTCTCCACCTGCGTGATACCGGAGAGTTGCCAGCCATTCACTACACCGCCCAACACCTTGTTGTCCTTGACAGGAGCGCCGAGTTCAATCGAGTAAGCCGCATTAAAGATGTGCTTGCGATTGGTCGGCTGCACACCGTAATCGTTTGCCAGATTGAAGGGATCGGAAGCCGAATTCACGATACCCATAGCTTTGCCGAAGGTATAGTTGAAGTTCAGATTGTAGCGGCCCTTGGAACGTACCCAACTCGCCTGCATCGAATTGTAATTTGCATACAGGTTGTTGACCGCCAGATTGATGTCCGTGAAGCCCTGCAGAGGCCGGAAGGCGTTGGCGTTCAGGGTGTTCGGATCTTTGCCCGGATTGTTTACGGCCAGCATTGACCCTACTGGAACCAGGTTGATGTCGCTACCGGCGCCTTGGCTGTTCGGTAGATCGCGGCTGCGATTGCCAACATAGGCTACTTCAAGCAAGCTCGACCACGGAACCCGCTGCGAGACGGTGAAACTATAGCTGTCCGTGTAAGGCTGCTTGTTGTCCTTGCTGTCCACCGCCGCCGGCGAGCCGGGCTGGTTGGCGAAATTCAGAGTATCCAGCATGCTCGCATAAAGGTGCGGAACCTGCAAGCCACTGGCAGACAACGACGTGGAATTTACGCCGGCCGAGACATCCAGACCGCTCGTGAACTGGCCCGAGTGGTAGTAGTAACGTCCCCAACCGCCGCGTAACACGGTCTTGCCAGAGCCAGTCAGATCATAGGCTGCGCCAAAACGCGGTTGATAGAAGAACGTACGCGTCGGGAAGCCCGAGAGCGGTACGCTGGGGTCCTTTTTGTGCCATTCGAATCCGCAATATTGCAGCGGCGTGCAACTGGCGCTGTACTGCGAATAATCGAAGATGGAATAGCCGTTACCGGTGCGGTCTTCCCAAGGTTGGAAGTGGGTCAGACGCAGGCCGAAATTCAGGGTCAGGCGTTTGTTCACTTTCCAATCGTCTTGTGCGAAGCCTTCATACGTGTTGTAAGCGATATCGTGAATGTTGGTATACGAGGTTTCGTTGTAGCCTTGCGAGATGTTTCCGGTAATCAAGTCCGCATACTCGTTGCCGAAGCTATACGTATTGCCGGGAGCGTACACCTGAATGTCGCCGTTGGTATTGTTGTTGGCTGGCTGTGCGTTCCGGATCCATTCCCAGAAGAAACCACCCTTGATGGTGTGAGTGCCCACCACCTTGGTCAGCGTATCGCTAAGGCTGGGCATCCATTTGTCGGCATAAAGGCCAGCCGTCGGCCCCCCGGCTTCGAATCCACCTGGATTGAAGACCACCGCAGCTTCCTGGTTGGCCCAACCGGTGCCGCCAAAGGACGGAATCTGAGCGACTCCGTTCTTGTACAGGCCGGTGTAGGTGTATCCAACTTGGGTGCGGTCTACTTTGGCAGGATCGGAGAACACGTTCGGGAACCCGATGTAGGTATAGCCGAACACGAATTCGTTGGTCATCGACGGGCTGAATACGTGCGTCAAGCGACGCCGTTACCGAGTCGGACTTGTTCTTGCCCAAAACCGGCGTGGGATACGGCACCTGGTCGGTTTGCCGCCACCACAAGCCTACCGGGAACTGCTGCGTTTCGCGCTGCAGGTTATACCGCACGAACAACTTGGTGTTATCGCTGATGCTGTAATCCAAGCGCGACATCCACTGCGTGTTGTTCTGGTTGAAAGTCTCCGCCTGGACGTAGTTATAACCGCCCGTGGTGTTGGGATCCTTGTTCGCCTGCGGATACAACTTCATCAGGGCGACCATATTCGGGTCGATCATCGTGGACGGGATCTGCCCGCCCGGGAACATCGCGAGCGCGGCGGCGTTGAGCGCTCCAGGCGCTTGGCCCGAAGCCGTAATGGTGCCTTCCTTGGCGATTTCAGCGGGCGAGAAATTGCCCGTCAGTTCGCCGGCCGTAGGAACCGTGGCACGTAGCAAGCCAGTGTCGAGGACCTGGTAGAAATACTCGAAGCCTGTGAAGAAGAACAGTTTGTTACGGTTCTTGTTGAAGCGGGTCCCGGGGATAAGCACGGGGCCGCCGATGGTGCCGCCAGGATAATAATACTTGTTCTGCGGTTGCGGTACCTGGTCTTTATTGTTGACCCAGTCGTTGGCGTTTAACGAGTAGTTGCGGGCATAAAAGAACCCGGAACCGTGAAACTCGCTGCCGCCCGACTTGGCGATAGAACTGATGACGATGGGGCCTTTCTGATTCTCGGCGCTGAAATTCGAAGCCAGGATTTTGAATTCCGCGATCATGTCGGAATTCGGATTCACTGGCGTATCGCAGTTGCAACCCGGATCGGAAACATGGGCGCCGTCAGCGGTGATGTCGAGCGAGTTGCCAGGCAGACCGTTGTAAGAATACGCGTTGTTCAGGGGGCTCTGGCTACCGGCATCGCCGTTGGCGTTGATGCCGATCACTTCGCCCGAATAGTTCGCTTTATTATTGGTGCCGTTCTGGATGCCGAATCCAGGCATGATCTTGATGTACTCGGCGGCGTTGCTGCCGACTTGCACATAATTCTGCAACTCTTTTGTTGTCAGCGTCTCCGACTTTTCGCCGGAGTCCACGGGCACGATAGAATCGGCTACACCCAACACTTCAACCGTCTCGGATGTGTTGCCGACCTTTAAAGCAATGTTGACGTTGCGCTTTTCGCCACCCAGCAGCGAAATTCCCGGCGCATCGAAGGTCACGAAGCCTTTCGCTTCGACGACCAACTTATAGGTAAGATCGCCCACGGCCATACCGGCAAAAGTATAGTAACCATCATTGTTGGTTAAAGTTTCGCGGGTATCGCCAGACTTTTCGTTTACGAGTTTGACCTTGGCCTGCGGTACAACGGCGCCGGACGGGTCCGAAACAACTCCGGTCAGCGTGGCGGAGGTGAATTGCGCCGGCAAGTTCATGCCCGACAGAATTAACAGCGCTAGCGCGACCAGCAATACGATGCGGATCTTCATAGTACCTCTTTAGTTCCCCTTTTTACGTGTTTGCGTGCAAAACATGGAACTGGAAGCGACCCAGTTCAAGACTAACCCAAAGCGTTTAATGAGACTAGCGTAATATAAATCCACTAGGGCTCAGACGTAAAGGCTAAAGCTGTTAACTGGCCTAAAAGGGTTGGTTACACCTAAAATCTTCTTTCTTTTCATCAACGTTACTGCTAAGCTGGTGTACAGTTACATTCGCTATGGGGAGTTAACGGCACGCGAGAAACACTCGCAAACCGTTCAAAATGCTAAAGGAAAAGCCCATGTCGGCTGCTCCCGATCAGGACCAGTGTAAGGCTGAGCTCGAGGCAGTCATCGCTTCCGGCATCTTTGCCAAAGCGCCCAGTCTAGCTCTGCTTCTGGACTACGTCTGCACAAAATACTTCGAAGGACAAGCGAATCAAATCAAGGAATACAACATTGCGGTGGAAGCCTTGGGGCGTCCCCCCAGCTTCGAACCGCGGCAGGATTCCATCGTTCGGGTGGAAGCTTTCCGGCTCAGGAAACGCCTAAAACAGTATTACGAAAGTGAGGGTGCCGGCCGGCACCTCCGCATCATCATTCCCTCGGGCCAATATGTGCCGCAGTTTGTGGAAAACGGGGTGATCGCTGCCGGTAACGGCGATTGCCTAGACGTCCGCGAGGAAGAACTGGCGTTGGAGCCCATCGCCAAGTCTCTTGCGCCGCCCCTTACCTCGACCGCGACGGTACCCGACGTCGCGCTTCCCACTCAGGAACGCCCGCCTTCGCGGTTTAAACTGTTTGCTTTGATCGCGGTGTCGCTGTTGGTTGTGCTTTCCGGCTTTCTGATCTGGTCGTGGCGCGCGCACTCCGCGGCGAAACCCGTGGCAGCGGCGAAGGTTCCGTTCTCTCCATTGCTTACCGAATCGGAGGAGATTCGCATTATGTGTGGATCGACTACGGCCCGCCACATCGACCGGACCGGGAACGTGTGGTCGGGAGATCGTTTTTTTCACGGGGGTACGGTGTTCACCACCCCGAACCACCCCGTCTTCCGCACACCAGACCCGGAGTTATATCGATCCCGGCGCGAAGGTGATTTCAGCTACGACATTCCCCTGAAGCCGGGCGTCTACGAACTGCACCTGTTTTTTGCCGAAACGCTTTTCGGCGAAAACAACATGGCCGGAGGTGGCGAGTCCAGCCGCGTATTTCGAGTATCCCTTAACGGCAAGCTGCTGTTAATGGCTTTCGACGTGCTTTGCGACGCGGGCGGTAGCAACACCGCCGACGAGCGCGTTTTCAAGGATGTCTCTCCCGCGCCCGACGGGCTGCTGCATCTGCAATTCTCTGGCTTATCGAACAACGTGCCCATACTGAACGCCTTGGAGATCGTACCGGGGATTCCCCACAAGATGCGCCCCGTCCGGATTATCGCCCGCGCTCGAAACTACACCGATCAGCGGGGCCAGGTGTGGGGTGCAGACCGATATTTCCGCCACGGTTTCTCAGTACCGCGCTCCGAATCCGTCTCCAACAGCCCCGACCCGGAGATGTTTCAAGCGGAACGCTTCGGGAATTTTACCTATTCGATTCCGGTTCCCGAGGGGCGCTATTCCGTAACGCTACACATGGCGGAGACTTGGTTCGGTGCCGAGAAGCCAGGCGCCGGCGGGCCCGGCAGCCGCATCTTCGACGTGTATTGCAACGGTTCGGCGCTGATGCGCAATTTCGATCTTTTTCATGCGGCTGGAGGCGCCCAGCGCGCAATAGAGAAAACCTTCCGCGGGATCACGCCCAATGCCCAAGGCAAAATCGAACTGGCCTTCGTGCCGGTGGTCAATTACGCCTGCATTAACGCTATCGAGGTAGTGGACGATAGTAAGTAGACCGATCATGCTTCTAGCCGTCGCCCTCCTAATGCAGGCCGCTGCGGTGCATGCCGCGCCCAACTTTGGCGATCTATCTCGGCGGGCCGTCGAGGCGCGCGACTCCAAACAGTTCACCGAAGCCCTGGCTCTGTTCAAGCAAGCTCTGCGCCTGAAGCCGGATTGGACTGAAGGATTGTGGGAAGCCGGCTCTATCGAATACGATCAGGACCACTACCGGGACTGTGCTGCCGATTTCCAACGATTGGCCGTGCTGAAACCGGATCAGGCCCCCGGTTGGACAATGGCCGGACTCTGCAGCTACCGCCTGAAGGATTACCCGCGCGCGCTTCAGAATCTGCACCAGGCGCAGCTTTTGGGATTCCAGGAAGGCACGGAACTGGCGCGCGCCGGACGCCTGCATCTGGCGTTGGTGCTCATCAAACTAAGAAACTTCGAGACCGCCATCACCTCCCTGCTGGAACTTACCCGCATCGACAAGAAGACTCCGGACATTATTGTGGCGGCTGGTATCGCGGGTCTGCGCGAGGCTTGGACGCCCCCTGAAGTGCCCGAATCGGAACGCGACAAAGTCTTCAAACTGGGCGATGCCATGGCGGCGGTGATGGAGCAGGATTCAAAGGAGGCCACGGAAAAATTCGCCGTGGTGATGCGCGACTATCCGGGCGACGCGAATGTCCACTTCCGCTATGGCGCCTTCCTGGTGCAGCAGGATCCCGAACAGGGTATACGCGAGATCGGTAAGACGCTCGAATTGCAGCCCGGCCATATTCCAGCCCTGATCGGCTTGGCCAGCATCCTTCTAAAACGCGACCAGCCCCAAGCGGCTCGGGAATACGCCGAGAAGGCTGTAAAGGTCGCGCCGGAGGATTTCGCAACGCACGTTACCCTGGGCCGCGTACTGCTGGATGTGGACGACGCCAACGGAGCGGTCCGTGAATTGGAGACGGCGGTGCGCCTGGAGCCCGCTAATCCCGAATCGCACTTCAACCTCGCTTCGGCGTATGCCAAACTGGGCCGCAAAGCCGATGCGGCGCGCGAGCGCGAAGAGTTCCGGCGGCTGCACAAGATCGTCGATCCGAATCAGCCGTAATGTACTCTGGTACTTCATGCAACTGCTTACCGGCCCAGCCGGGTCGGGAAAAACTTATGGCATCCTGCAGCGGTTCCGCGAAGCGTTGCGGCGCCGCGACTCCGGCGTGCGCCTGCTCACTCCCACGGCGACCATGGCGCAGCACTTGCAACATCAACTTGCCCGCGAGGGTTTCGTTTTCCGGCCCGGACTGATTCAGACATTGTCGCGGTTCGTCGATACGTTTGCGCTGGATGTTCCGCAGGTCTCGGAACCACTGCTGTACCTGATTGTGGAGGAGGCTGCCGCACGCGTGAAACAGCCTCAATTCGCGCGCGTCGCCGGCATGCCCGGATTCTGTGCGGCTCTGGCGCGCACCATCGAAGAGTTCTCCTCGGCCGGGTGCGACAGCCAGCGACTGGAAGAAAACCTGGGCCTTCGCGGCGGCGGCGCGCCCCTAGGGGAAGCGTTTCTGGCGGTGTATCGCGAGGTGGACGAGGAACTGCGCCGCAGGGGACTGGCTACCCGCTTCCAGAGGTTGGCACTTGCCGCGGAACGCATCGCCGCGCAGGGGCTGGACGGGGTTCACGCGATCTGGCTCGATGGATTCTTCGCGCTGCCGGATCCGGAACTGACGGTGATCGAAGCCATGTGCAAGCACGCGGCGGTAACCCTGACGCTGGCTGATGCGGCGATTACGCAGCCGACACGCGTGCGTTTAGCGGCCATGGGCTTCGCGGAAGAAGTTTGCTCCTATGAGCCGTCGAAACCGCGTACGGAACTGTGTGCCGCGCCCTCCATTGAGCGCGAGGCGGATGAGATCGCGCGTCGCATTCTGCAACAGGCCGCCGCCGGTCGGCCGTTTCGGGATATGGGAATCATCGTGCGGAGCCAGGAGATTTACGAAGGCATTCTCCGAACCACCCTGGACCGGTTCGGCATTCCCGCGCGCTTCTATTTCGATTCGGATCTTGTATCGCATGCATTGATCCGCTACTTGACTGGCTTGGTGGATAGCATGGTGGGTGGATGGGATTACGCCGAAACGCTGGCCGCCATCCGCCTGGCGCCTGCCCTGCGCTGCGACAAATTCGATTTCGCGGTGCGCGAGCGGATGCCGGGACGAGGGTTGGCCGGGCTGCGGGACATCGTTTCCGATGCGGAGCCTGAGGTCCGCGGATGGCTGCATGCCGTGGAGGCGCTGGAAGCATGGCGTGCTCTTTCCCAAACCCCGGCGGAATGGGTAGCGCGTCTGGAGGGCCTGCGCGGTCTGGCGCTGCCGGCGCGGCCCGAACCCGATCGCCAGGATACGGCTTCGATCGCTCGCGGCCAAGCGGCTGTACTGCAACTCTTCGACGAAGCGATGGCCGAAACGGTGCGCGCACTGAAAGATACTCCAGTACAGTTCGAGACATTCTGGCGCGCGGCGAAATCGGTATTGCGATTGACTCCACTTCGCGTGGACGATAGCCGCCGCAATGTGGTGCATGTATTGGGCGCCTATGAAGCACGGCAGTGGCGCTTGCCCGTGATCTTCGTTTGCGGCTTGGTGGAGAAGCAGTTCCCGAAATTCCACACGCAGGATCCATTTTTCCCGGAGGCGGCGCGCGCGCATTTGAAACAGGCCGGTATCCGGATACGGACGGCGGCGGATTTCGAAGCCGAAGAACGGTTCCTGTTCGATTGGGCGGTCACACGCGCCACTGAATCGCTTACTTTGTCTTACCCGCAGTGTGATGCGCGGGGCCAGCAGAACCTGCCATCGCTATATCTCGAATGCTTCGCAGCGGAAAAGAGCAACGTGAAGCCGGTGCAGCCACAGCTTGCGTGCAGCAACCGTCCGCCTCGGCCCGCGGCGTTGGTCGCCAGTCCCGATCTTCTGGAGCACTTGGTCGCGCAGCACCAGGCGTTCCGGCCCACCGGCCTCGAATCGTACCTACAGTGTGCATTCCAGTTTTTCGGCCGCTACACGTTGCAATTGCGCGCAGCACCCAAGCGTCCGGAAAAGCGGCTCGACTTTTTAACGCAGGGGTCCATTGTGCACGGCGTTCTGGCTGCGCTGGCAGGCAACTCGCGTCCTGTCGAGGAAGTTTTCGATGAGGTCTTCCATCAAATTTGCGATAAGGAACGCGTTCCCCTGGGTTATCGAACTGAGGCTTGCCGCCAACGTATGCTGTCGGATGTGCGCGCCTTGGTGGAGAATGACTGCTGGCCTGCGGAGGGCGAAATCCGCACTGAACAGAAATTTCAGTACAAGCTGGCGGAGGACGTCGAGATCAGGGGCCGCATCGACCGCATCGATGTCAGCCCCGAAGGCATCGCTCGCGTGATCGACTACAAATATAGCGGCGCGCAAAATACCAAAAACCGAGCTACGGACGAGACTTTGCTGCAGCCCCAACTCTACTTGCTGGCGCTGGAGCGGTTCTTCAGTCTAAGGCCGGAAGGCATGTCGTACTGGGGTTTCAAGGGCGGTATCCAGAAGACGCCGTGGGTGCCGCTGGATGCGGCGCGCGCTATCGAGGCCGCGTTGCGGATCGCGGCCGCGGTACGTGCCGGGCGCATCGAACCCGGCCCCGCGGATACGGATAAGTGCCGTTTCTGCGACTATCGCGATGCTTGCCGCTTCGTCGCCGTAGCTCCCGCGCGGGCCGAGGAAGCCCAATCGTGGAGCTGACCCCCAGCCAATTGGCAGCGGTCACCGTCGAATCCCCCCCCCGCGATACCTGCGTGGTGGCGGGGCCTGGATCGGGCAAAACTACGGTGCTGGTGGAATACTTCAAGCGCTTGGTGGAAAGCGGCGTGGATCCTCTGCGCATTCTGGCGATCACCTTCACCGACAAGGCTGCCAACAACATGCGCGATAAGCTGGGGCAGGCATTTCGGGAGCGCGGCGAGGTTCGCGGCAAGTTGGAGCGCGCCTACGTTTCTACCGTCCACGGATTCTGCGCGCGCCTCTTGAAGGAGAATGCCGTCTTCGCGGGGCTCGATCCGGAATTCCGCGTGATGGACGAACGCGAGTCGTTGCGCGAACGGCGTGCCGCTGTGGACGAAGCGCTGGATACGATGTTCGCCGAAGATCGTGAACGCATGCGCGCGCTGATGCGCGGCTTGGCGGCCAATGACCTGGGCAAGGAAGTATTGGAAGCCTACGATGCTATCCGGGCCGCGGGCATTGCGGTAGGGGATCTTGCGGCTTTCCCCCTCCCGCCTGTTCCAGACATTAGGGCCGCTGCGGCTGAAGTGCGAATCCTCCGTCCAGTGGGTTGGAAATTGGAACCCACTGGCGCACTGGTTCGAAGCGCAGGCGTGGGTTGCGAACGTCGCCGCGGCGTTGGCGAACGGGCCCGAAGCGGCGCTGCGTGCCATGCAGTCGTTCACCTGCAAACTGACCAAACTGAAAAAAGGTAACCGCGCGTATGACCTACTGAAGCACCTGAAGGACGAACTGTTTCCTGAACTCGAATACTCGCTGATTACCCAATATTACGCGGCTGAACGTGCCACCGTTCTCGAGTTGTTCAATCGTTTCGAGAGCCTGTACCGCACCGCCAAACAGCGCTCCCGCGGCGTCGATTACGACGACCTGGAAGAATACGCCGTACGGTTATTGGAAGAGAATCCGGACGTGCACCGCCGCTTGCAAAACCAGTTCGATCAGGTGCTGATGGACGAGTTTCAAGATACCAACGGCCGGCAGGCGCGCCTGCTCGAGTTACTGCGCCCGCCCGGCCGCTTCTATGCCGTGGGCGACATCAATCAATCGATCTACGGCTTTCGGCACGCCGAGCCGCAGGTGTTCGGCGCCTATCGGGATGAAGTGGCACGCCGGAGAGACCGCCTGGTCGAGCTAGTGGAAAATTTCCGCAGCCGCGCGGAGATTCTGAAGTCGGTCGAAAAGGTAACAGCAGGCGCCGAAGGAATCGAGCCGCGGCCTTTGGTCCCAGGATTGTCGTTTCCCGATAAGCCGGCAGCCTCGGTGGAAGCGGTATGGGCGGCCACCGCCGAATCGGAAGCGCAGTGGGTGGCAGGGCGCATCCTCGAATTACAAGGCCAATTGCAACTGCGGGAGCGCACCGCCGAATTCCGCGATTTTGCCATGTTGGTGCGCAACTCCGAAGTATTGGCCGAATTCACCAGCGCTTTCGACCAGGCCGGCATTCCTTACCTCGTGAATCGCGGCAAGGGCTTCTACGAGACGCGCGAGGTGGTGGACCTGATGCACTTGCTCCGCGTGGTGGCGAATCCACGGGACGAAATCAGCATGGCCGCCCTGCTGCGTTCGCCCTTCGTCGAGATTTCCGACGAAGCCCTGCTACGTTTGAAACTGTTGGGCATTGAGGGGATGAGCCTGAGGGGGCGACCGCAGTTCTCGCGACCTTCTCCGCTGATGATGCCGAAAAGTTGTCCGCCTTTCATGATCGGCTGCAACGATGGCGCGCCACGCGCGATTACACGCCGATTGACCAACTGCTGCAGCGAGCCATGGACGAGTGCGGGTACATTTGCTCCGAGGGCCCGCGCGGTGCGGCCAACATCGAAAAATTCCTGGCACAGGCGCGGGCGGCCAATTCGCGCCAGACACTCGCCGAGTTCATCGACGAACTCGAGATCGTGCGCGAATCTCAACCGCGCGAGCCCGACGCGCCCCCTGAGGACTCGGCCAACGCCGTGAAAATCATGACCGTTCACGCCGCCAAGGGCCTCGAATTTCCTATCGTTTTCCTGGCAGCAATGCATAAGGGTATCGATACGGACCCGGGGATGGTTTCGTTTTCCCCGCGCATTGGGCTGGGGGCCAGATGGAACCATCCCCTTGACGGCGGCGCCAAAAAGAAGGATGACTCGTTCCAACACGCAATCCGGCAGGAGTTGAAGCGGCGGGAAAAAGAAGAGAGCAACCGGTTGCTCTATGTGGCCATGACCCGCGCCGAAGAGCATTTGGCGCTATCGTTCGTCGACGCCGGTAAGACTCCCCAAAACTGGGCCTCGGTGATCGCGGCGAATCTGGCTGTGCGCGAGGCCACCCCCCCCCCGAACCGCTCCGCATCGCGCGCCCGGGACGAAGAAACCGCTTCCGTCGAACTGCTGCAGCGGCCGGCGCTCTCCGAACAATACGATTCGCAAGCGACCGTCACTTCGGTGGCGCTATTTGCCGATTGCCCGCGGCATTACTATCTCTCGCGCTACCTCGGCCTCGATACTCCGGCGCGTCCCGTCGAAAACACCGCCGCCGGCCCCGGCCTGAGCGCGACCGACCTGGGCATGCAAGTGCACAAAATATTGGCCGCCGGGCCCATGGAAGTGCCCGATCCGGAAGCCGTCAAGCTCGCCGCCCTGTTCTTGAATAGCTCTCTCGGCCGCCGAGTAGCAGCCGCCACTACCGTCGAGCGCGAATTCGACTTCCTGATGGAAGTGGAAAATGTCGTTCTGCGCGGGCAGATCGACTTATGGTTCGAAGAGCGCGGCAAAATCGTACTGGTGGATTATAAAACCGACCGCGTAACCGCCGCCGAAGCGCCCGCGCGCGCGGAGCGATACGCATTGCAGTTACGGCTTTACGCCTTGGCGCTCGAACGCCTCACCGGCCGCATGCCCGCCGAAGCGTACCTATATTTCCTGCGGCCGAATCTTGCGATCCCCATCGACTTGCGGCCGTCCCTCTTTGACGCCCCTGAAGCCATAGTGCGCGAATTTCGCGACGCCCAGGATCGCCAGGATTTTCCGCTGCGCGAAGGCTCGCACTGCCGCACCTGCCCGCACTTTACGCGTTTATGCCCGGCCCAACTTACTTCTGAGGCTCCCGCTTTTCCCAGCCCGGCTTAAACAAGGGCAGATAATTCTCCTGCTGGTAGGGATGCTTCAGAATCTCCTCGATGTTCAAGTCTATTCCCAGTCCCGGCCGATCAGACACTTCGATGTAACCATCCACCTGGTGCACCGGATGGGTGACGATATCGCGTTCCCAGGGCTCGTTGAATTCGTCGAACAACTCGTGAATGAAAAAATTGGGAATGGACGCGTTCAGTTGCACACACGCCGCCGAGCACACCGGCCCCTGCGCGCTGTGCGGCGCAATCATGCCGTAATGCGCGTCCACCATGTCGGCGATCTTGCGTGCCGCAAACAGACCGCCCAGATTCAGCGGTTCCGGCTGCAGAATGTTCACCACCTCGTGCTGCAATAATTCCGCGAACTGCTGCTTGGTCGACAGGCTCTCGCCCGTGGCGATGGGCACCGGACTGCGCCGCGCGACTTCCACCATAGCCGCGATATTTGTGTGCGGAACGGGCTCTTCAAACCACGCCGGACGGAATTGGTGGATGGCTTCGGCAAACTCCACGGCGGTGGCCACGTTGAAGCGGCAGTGCGCTTCGATCAGCAGATCCACCGCCGGACCCACGGCATCGCGCACCGCGCGGATAATGTCGACGGCGAGGTCGAAATCGTAGCGAGAAAGAAAGCGCCAGCTTGAGCCGAACGGGTCGAACTTCAGCGCCGTGTATCCGCGCGCCGCAACCACCTTAGCTTTCGCGGCGAAACTTTCCGGCGTGCGCGGACCGCGATACCAGCCGTTGGCGTAGGCCCGCAGTTTTTCATGGCACTGCCCCCCCCACAGATTGTAAATAGGCTGATTGCAGGCCTTCCCGATGATGTCCCATAGGGCGATCTCGACGGCCGCCACCGCGCACATGTGCACCTGCCCGCCATCCGTGTACACATCGCGGATCATCCGTTGCGAGATGGTCTCCACCTGGAACGGATCCATCCCGATCACCAGCGGTTTCAATTCATGGATAGCCGCCTCCACGGTTTTCGCGAAGCAATTCACCGTACCCTCGCCGACTCCGTAAATGCCTTCGTCGGTGGATACCTTGGCAAACATCCAGTTCTTCCACGGGTTCCCGGCAATGTAAGTGTCGATGGCTGTGATTCTCATGAAACGGATTGTACAATGCTGCGCCTGCCAATCGGCGCGGCGTGCGGGAACCGCTTGTTATACTGGGCTTTCCATGCTACGAGTTCGCTTCGCGCCGTCTCCCACCGGCTTTCTCCATATCGGTAGCGCGCGCACGTTTATCTTTAACTGGCTCTACGCGCGTCATAATGGCGGCACCATGATCCTGCGCATCGACGACACCGATGTCGAGCGCAATACGCAAACGTCGCTCGATTCCATCTTCGACGGTCTGCGCTGGCTCGATCTCGGATGGGATGAGCAGTATCGCCAGTCCGAGCGTCTGTCGATCCATCAGCAAACCGCGCAGGCGATTTTTCAAAAAGGTTTGGCTTATCGCGATTTCACACCGGCGCAAACTGACACCGGCGATACCGCGCGCGGTGAAGCCAACTGGCTTTTCAACGCCGGCATGCGCGATCTTTCCCCTGCCGAAAGCGATCGCCGCGCCGCTGCTGGAGAGCCCTTCGTGCTGCGCTTTCGCGTGCCTCGCGAAGTCGCGGCCAGCGTTTCCTTCCGCGATGCCGTTTACGGCGACCAGACTAAATCCACTGCCGATATCGAAGACTTCGCGCTACTGCGCAGCAACGGCATGCCCACTTATCACCTGGCCTCTTGCGCCGACGATGCCGACTTACGCATCAGCCATATCATCCGCGGCCAGGACCATCTGACCAACACTTTCAAGCACGTGCTGATTTTCGAGGCGGCGGGCGCCACCCCGCCGCAATTCGCTCACTTGCCGCTGCTGATCGCTCCGGATGGCGCAAAGCTTTCCAAACGAAAGCATGGGCCTGTGGTTAGTGTCACCACTTATCGCGACAAGATTTCTGCCACAAGCCTTTGTAAATTTCTTGTGTCTGCTCGGGTGGTCTCCTAAAGACGATCGGGAGGTGATGAGCCAACAGGAGTTGATTGACGCGTTTTCATTTGAAGGGATCAATCGCAGCAACGCAGTAGTAAATTTCACGGATGAGTACCCTATAGACTCCAAGGCAGCGTGGCTGAATGCAGAACACATTCGTTCGCTTTCTGATGACGAACTGACCGAGCGTTTACTGCCGGCCGTCCAAGCTAAATGGCCCGACGTTGACTTCGCTAGAATGCGGCCAGTCACGCCGCTGATTGAAGGAGCGCATCAAGTTCTTGACTGGCGTGCAGGAGGTCGCGGATTTCTTCTTTGTCGATCAATTGCCGCCGTACGATACTGCCGAATTGATCCCACAAAAAGGCGACGCTCGCCATGGCTCTGGCTCCCTTGCAGCGCGCCGCCGAAGTATTGGCGCCCCTGACCGGCGCCCAATTCACGCACGATTCGCTGGAACAAGCCTTGCGCTCGGCGCGCCGGCATCGCTGGGCATCAAGACCGGCCAGATGTTTCAGCCGATCCGCGTGGCCGATCTGCGGCCGCAAGAACGCGCCGCCGCTGTTTGCGACTCTCGAGGTGCTCGGCCGCGACACCAGCCTCGCGCGCATCGATCAGGCGATTCAGAAGTTGCAGTAGGAGTTTCCGTATACTATGACCCCGAACCCAGGCCCTTCGAATTTCGTCCGCGATATCGTCATCGAGGACCTAAAGACCAATAAGTACGGTGGCCGCGTGCATACGCGCTTTCCACCGGAGCCGAACGGCTACCTCCACATCGGCCACGCCAAGTCCATCAATCTTAACTTTGGACTCGCCAGGGAATTTGGCGGGAAGTGCAACCTGCGCTTCGACGATACCAATCCCAGTAAGGAAGAGACCGAGTATGTCGACTCCATCATCAAGGACGTGCGCTGGCTCGGCGGTGATTGGGATGATAGGTTGTTCTATGCCTCCGATTATTTCGACCAGTTATACGCATGGGCTGTACAACTGATCAAGTCCGGCAACGCCTACGTCTGCGATCTCACCGCCGACCAGATGCGCGAGTATCGCGGCACTCTCACTGAGCCCGGTAAAGAGAGTCCGTGGCGCAATCGCTCCATCGAAGAAAACCTGGACCTGTTCGAGCGCATGCGAGCGGGCGAATTCCCGGATGGATCACGCACCTTGCGCGCCAAGATCGATATGGCGTCGAAGAACCTGAATATGCGCGACCCGGTGATGTACCGCATCCTGCACGCCGAACATCACCGCACGGGCGACAAGTGGTGCATCTATCCGATGTACGATTTCACGCATGGCGACAGTCGATTCTATCGAGCGCATTACGCATTCCATCTGCACGCTGGAGTTCGAGGATCATCGCCCGCTCTATGACTGGTATGTTGAGCAGTTAGGTATCTATCATCCGCAACAGATCGAATTCGACAGGCTCAATCTCACTTACACCCTGCTGAGTAAGCGGAAGCTGTTGAAGCTGGTGCAGGATGGGTATGTTACCGGGTGGGACGATCCCCGCATGCCAACCATCTCCGGCATACGGCGCCGCGGCTACACCCCGGAAGCCCTGCGCAATTTCTGTAACTCCATTGGCGTTTCGAAGACGAACGGCACCATCGAATTGGGTCTGCTGGAGCATTTTCTGCGTGAGGATCTGAATAAGCGCGTGCCTCGCGTCATGGCCGTATTGCGCCCGCTCCGCGTGGTCATCGATAACTATCCGGACGGACAGACCGAAGAAATGGAAGCCGTCAACAATCCGGAAGACCCCGCCATGGGAGCGCGCAAGGTGCCCTTCTCACAGGTGCTCTATATTGAGCAGGATGACTTCAAAGAAGACCCGCCCAAGCAGTTTTACAGGCTGTCACCGGGCCGTGAAGTGCGCCTGCGATATGGCTATTTCATCACCTGCACCGGCGTGGTGAAGGACGAAACCGGCGAGGCCGTCGAAATCCATTGCACCTACGACCCCGCCACGCGCGGTGGCAATTCGCCGGACGGCCGCAAAGTGAAGTCCACCATCCACTGGGTGTCCGCCTCGCACGCCATCGATGCCGAGGTGCGCCTTTACGATAATCTCTTCACCCGCGAAGATCCCGACGAGACTGACGAGGGCGAGACCTTCACCGCCAACTTGAACCCGCACTCGCTCGAAGTGCTCGCCGGCGCGAAATTGGAGCCCTCGCTGGCGGGCGCGCAAGAAGGCGACCGCTATCAGTTCGAGCGACTGGGTTACTTCTGCGTCGATCGCGATTCCACGCCAGGCAAGCCTGTCTTCAACCGCACGGTGGCGTTGCGCGATACCTACGCTAAGATCGAGAAGGCCCGGCAAGGCGGCCCAAAAACAAAATGATCATTCTTGGAATCGGCGGCGTTCTCGGTGATGCCGCATCCGCCATCTTGAGCGATGGCCACCTGGTGGCTGCCATCGAAGAATCCAAATTGAGCCGGCAGGGACTCAAAATGGGCGCTCATCCAGGTACCGCCGAACTACCGGATCAGTCCATCGCGGCGTGTCTGACTTTGGCTGGAGTCACTCCGGAGCAGGTTGATGCGGTAGCCATTGTACGGCCGTTCGCCGCCGGCCCCGAGGCCGCGCTGCACCTGCAATTGCGCGTGCGCTTCCCCAACAGCCGCATTGTCGTCGTGGAGCATCACACTGCCCACGCCGCCTCCGCTTATTATCCGTCGCCGTTTGACGAAGCTACTGTCCTGACCCTCGACCGCGCGGGTGACTTCCGTTGTGGCACTCGCTGGCATGCTTCAGGCACGCGGTTGTCACTCGAAAAGGAGCAGTATTATCCTGACTCGCTGGGCGATCTTTATGGCCGTGTGACCGAGTTACTCGGCTTCCGCGCCAACCTTGAAGAGCACAAAGTACAATGGCTCTCCGCTGCCGGCGACGATAGTTGGCGCGATCTGTTTCTGGAGATGATGCCCCTGCGCGACGGCGAGTGGCCGCGCCTCGACCGGTCCTTTTTCGATGCGGAGCGCCTCACCGGTGGCGGTTTCAGCGGCCATTTCTACGAGCGCCTGGGACTTAAGGAAGGCGCCCCGGTGCCCGAATCAATGCGCGCCTCTTTGGCCGCTGGCGTCCAGCGCGCTATCGAACAGATTGCGGTCGGCATGGCCGGTTCTGGCAGGAATCTGTGCTTCGCGGGCGGACTCGGACTGAATGCCCTGTTGGTCTCGGCTCTCGAGCATTCCTCATTCGAAAATGTATTCGTGCAGCCCGCCGCCGGTAATGCAGGCACCGCCATCGGCGCCGTGCTGCACACCTGGCACGCGGTTTATCAGCAAACGCGGCGCGTCCCGCTCGATAATCTCTACCTGGGACCCAGTTACACCGCCGAAGAAATCAAACGTGTGCTCGAAAACTGTAAGCTGCGCTTTCGCTATATCCTCACTACGGAAGAGACCATCGAAACGGCCATCGCGCAGTTGGCGGAGAATCGGATCGTTGCCTGGATGCACGGGCGCATGGAGTTCGGGACCCGCGCGCTCGGCAACCGCAGTATCCTGGCATCGCCGCTCGACGATTACGCCACCGAAAACCTGAACGCCTTCATCAAACATCGCGAGCCATTCCGTAAATTCGCGGCATCTGTGCCGGCGGAACTGGCGCACGAATACTTCGATTGCGGTCCCAACGCGCGATTCCTGGCCACCGTGGGACGGGTGCGGCCCGCGCACCGCGACCGCTTCGCCAGCGCTACCTTACACGGCGACTTAGTGCGGGTACACACCGTTTCGCGACAGGATAACCCACTCTACTGGAAGTTACTGCATGCCGCCGACGAAGCTAACGGCTTGCCCGTGCTCTACAATACTTCATTCAATTTATTCAGCGAGCCCTTGGTTTGTACTCCGCGCGATGCCGTGCGAAGCTTCTATTCCTCGGGGATCGACGCCATGTTCGTTGGTAACTTCTTCTTGCAGAAGTAACGCCGCCTAACGGGCGGGCGTCGCCGGCACATACACCGGATGCCTGACTAACACGGCGTCCCTCACCGCGATTCGGGTGGTTTCATAGCCCGTTCCGGCGTTCGAAAAATCGACCGTCACTTCCGTGCTGCCCGGCGGCGGATAGCCGCTAATGGCTACCGTTTCGAAATCGGGGGATATGATAGGCCGCGATCGAAACGTCTCCAGCAAACGGCCCGCCGCATCCGTAAAGATCATTCGCATACACGTGGCGGGTTCTCCAGACTGAAGTTGAACAGAGGCCGCAAAGGTGTATGGATTCCCTTCGGAGCAGCGCGTATCGAATCCGTAACCGCTGGGGCCCGTGAGCTCAATCCGCGCCAAACGCGGAACGTTTTCAGCGGCAGCGTCGAAAGTCACTAAGGTTAATCCAGTGGCTTTCCATTGGCCCGGTACGATGCCCCTCGCGCCTCCATTCAGTAAGTTGGCGCGCGTGATTTCCTGGCTTCCGAATGCCGCCGCCGAACTGACCGTAGTTATGCCGGGACGTTGCACGTCGCTCGGATAAAGCTGTAGCGCCCGGTTCAATTCGAAGTAAGGTTGAGGGTACATTCCGTTGGGCAGATACAACTCCGGCGTCACGTATGCCATTCCCGGCGGCGTGCGCTTCCATTCCGGCCGCTGAACCACGGCACTTACAAAGCGCTGCGCCTCCTCTCCCCATCCGGTCAGCAAGCTATGCTGGCCGATATACCGGTAACTTGCCACCGCGTGCAGCGGCAGAGTTAACAAGGTGACCAAGGCAAGCGGCCTCAGCAATTGAGGGTAGCGCTGCTTCGCAATCACGAATAGGCCGCTCGCCACCCAAACCACAATCAACCCCAGGCCCGCGGCGGGAATATACTGATAGCGGCTCGATGCAGCCGCATTCATGCCTAACTGGACCCTGCCGATCGCGGTCAAAGCGTAGGGGGACAATAACATCACGATCGGCATTGCCAAAGCAGACAGCCGCCGCCCCGATAGGAACCGGCGCGGAAAGAATATCCCGACACATAGGAACAAACATGCCAGCGCCATGGGGGCAGCTACCGGCGCCAAGTACGAGTCAGCCAACCCTTTTAGAGCCGTTAGCGTCCAGGGGATCACGGCCATAGCTTGCTCCACACTCGCTCGCCGGCCCACCAGCGCCGCCCCATGCGGGTCTATCAACCAAACGATCGCGATACTCGCCAGAATCGCCGCGAAAGGCAATGCGCAGACTGCCACCCCACGCTTGCCTCGCTCGCCTGATGCCGACGCTTGTACGACTACCAGCGGGAGCACCAACAACCCAAATCCCATCGACCAGCTCGCCAGCAATGCGCTAACCATCGTAAGCGCCAGCCATGCGGCGCCTCCCGTACGAAGATAACAGCCAGCCACAATCAAACTAACTAAAATGAATAACAATGCAAGCGAAGTCTGTTGCCCCGCTTCCCACTGTGTAACTTCCCAGTAAGCTCCGCTGAACGCAAAGCATAATGTGCCAAAAAGGCGAGGGACCCGGAGCCGGGTGATTCCACGGGCCAACACATACAACAGTCCGGCGTTAACCGCATGAATAACCGTGCCGGTAATCTGAAAAAGTAAGTGGTGCATGCCGAATAGCCCGTACTGAAAATACAGCACCAGCTTCGACACCGGCATAAAATGTTCGTTATGCATCCTCCACAATGTGCCCAGCCTTCCTCGCGGAACTCGCTCAGAATATCCCACGTGTCTCCAAAGAAATAGAGATGTGACGGGCGGTAAGCAATCCATCCAAAAAGGATAGTGGCCAACACAACGATACCTATTGCGATGAAATCCTGTTTCTCCGATCTGGTCGCGTCTTTCTGAATCTGCTGGGTAGCTTGCATGGGGAACGTAGTCCGAAAGAATAACACAGGCGCACAGGCTATACTGAAACGGTACATTCCCCATGCGTGCACTCATTCTCTGGCTCCTCGTGGCGCCCTTGCTCTGTGCCCAGACTCCCGACGAGAAGGAAGATCTGAAGAACCCCGTAGCCGGCCAGACCGGCGCAATTGCCGCCGGAAAGAAACTCTTTCTGGAAGGCTGCAGCGGTTGTCACGGGCCCACAGCGGAAGGCGGCCGTGGACCCAACCTCGCGCAGGGCGAACAAATTCGCAGCGCCAGCAATCGCCACCTTCTTTCGGTACTCACCGAAGGCGTTAAGGGATCGGATATGCCGCCCTCCGGATTGCCCGCCGATAAAGTCTGGCAGGTGATCGCCTACCTGCGCAATCTCACCGCGGTGGCATTCGATAGCGTGGCCACCGGCGACGTGCAGGCCGGTAACGTTCTGTTCTTCGGCACGGGCGGATGCGCCGGTTGCCACAGTATCCGCGGACGCGGCGGTTTTCCGGGGCCCGACCTCTCGAATGCGGGCCGCGTACACTCCTTCCGCCAGTTGCGTGAGTCACTGCTCGACCCAGACGCCCAAATCGCCGAAGGCTACGGCGGAGTTACCGTAACCACTAAGTCCGGCGAAACTATAGCCGGCGTGGCCCGCGACAATACCAATTACGCCATACAGATCCTCGACGCCCACGGTAATGTCCACCGCTTGCTCAAGGCCGATCTGCGCGATGTAGTCTTTCGCAAAGACTCTCTAATGCCGCACGATTATAAGCAGCGCCTCAGCCCCGCCGACGTCGACAATCTGCTAGCCTTCCTGGGCCGCCAGTCAATTCGCCAAATAGGTCCGTCAACCGCCGCCCCCACCACCGCATCCACGGGCGCCAGTTATGACCTCATCCGGAAAAGCCCCGCGGCTGACTGGCTGACTTATGCCGGAGACTACGCAGCCCATCGTCATAGCCCCCTGGCGCAAATCACTGCTGCCAACGCCGCATCGCTGGTTTCCGCCTGGACCTATCATGTGGATGGCGCCACACATCTGGAAGCCACGCCGTTGGTCTATGACGGCATCATGTACCTCACCAACAACAACGAAGTACATGCACTCGACGCACGCACCGGACGCCCCATCTGGCGCTATCGCGACGAGCTATCCAAACGTAGCGATGTAAACCGGGGCGTCGCCATCCTGGGCGATCGCGTCTTCTTTGCCACCAGCGACGCGCACTTGGTCGCGCTCAATCGCCAGACCGGCGGCGCTCTGTGGGATCGCGAGTACGCGGACACCAGTCGCGGAGCCTTCGCCACACTCGCGCCCATGGCGGTAAAAGATCGCGTGATCGTGGGAGTGTCCGGCGGCGACACCGGCGTCCGCGGATTCCTGGCCGCCTTCTCTGCCGACACCGGCGAAGAATTATGGCGATTCTGGACAGTCCCCGCCAAAGGCGAACCCGGCTCCGAAACCTGGGGCGAACTGGGTCCCGAGTGGGGGGGGGCTGCCACCTGGCTCAACGGCACCTACGACCCTGACCTGAACCTGCTTTATTGGACCACCGGCAATCCCTGGCCCGATTTCTACGGCGGCGCGCGTCACGGCGACAATCTCTATTCCGATTCGCTTCTGGCGCTCGATGCGGATACCGGCAAGCTGAAATGGTATTTCCAGTTCACCCCGCACGACACACACGATTGGGATGCGCAGGCTTGGCCCGTGCTGCTCGACACCACTTATCAAGGCCGCCCGCGCAAGCTGTTGCTGCACCCCAATCGCAACGGCTTCTTCTACGTGCTCGACCGCATAACCGGTGAATTCCTGCGCGCCACGCCTTTCGTCGAGCAACTCAACTGGGCCAAGGGCATCGACGCCCAAGGCAAGCCTATGCAAAATCCCGGCATGGAACCGTCGCCCAACGGCACCCGCGTCTGCCCATCCGTCCGCGGCGCGACCAATTGGATGTCGCCGGCCTACAACCCGGGAACCGGCCTGCTCTACGTGCCGACCCTGGAACAGTGCGACGTGTATAGCTCATCCGCCAAAACGCCTGAGCCTATGAAGAATTTCGCGGGTACCGGCGGTGAATCCATATCCAAGGAGCCGGGTAAGTTCTATCTCCGCGCGCTCGATCCACAAACCGGCGCCAAACGCTGGGACTATCCGATGACCGGCCACGGCGATATGTGGGCTGGCGCCGTCTCCACCGCCGGCGGACTGGTCTTCTTCGGCGACGACGATAGCCAGTTAGTCGCTGTGGACGCCGCCACCGGCCGGCATCTGTGGCATCACTTCCTAGGTCAGACTCTCACTGCGTCGCCGATCACATTCATGGCGGATGGCAAACAGTATGTAACCATTGCGTCCGCCACGGATGTTTTCACCTTCGCGTTATTCGAGCCCGCGCACTGAAGCTACGGCACGCGCACGAACCCGTGAACTACATTGCCGGAGTCCGCGTAGGTGCCTGTCGCCGATCCGGAAGTGTTGATGGCATACGCAATGGTCCCCTGGCCGCTGGCGGTACCCGCGCCAGGCGCATTGAACCGGACCAGAGTTCCCGAGGCCGAGCGCACAAAGCCGTGATATACGGTGTTGGAGTCACTGTAAGTGCCGGTGACCGCGCCGCCGTTGTTGATGGCGAATGCGACCGTGCCCTGATCGTTGCCCGTGCCGGCCCCCGGCACATTAAACGAAGTAAACACGCCCGCAGCCGAGCGAATCATCCCAGACGCGCCCTGTCCGGACACCCATGAGTTCCCCGTGATGGTTCCCGATGCGTTAATGCCATAGCCGTACGTGCCGTCCGCGCCCGGTGCATCGATGGAAGTGATCACGCCACTCGAAGAGCGTATGAAAGCGTGAATGATAGCGTTGGAATCCAAGTACAGTCCCACAATCTCGCCGGATGCGTTAATGGCGTAGGGCAGGGTGCCTTGGCCGCTTCCGGTTCCTGCGCCGGTAACATCAAACTTCGTAATGGCGCCTTGCGGACCGCGTACGAAACCGTGCGTCGCTCCATTCGAGTCCCAATAGTAGCCCGTGATCTGGCCTGATGCATTGATGCTGAAAGGATAGGTCCCTTGCCCCGCCCCGGTGCCGGAGCCGGATACTTCGAAACCAGTAATGGTTCCGGCAGCAGTTCGGATGAAACCGTGGTACCGGTTGTTGGTGTCGATGAAGTTGCCGGCCACCTCGCCCGTCGTGTTGATTCCCCAGCAACCCCCGGTCCCCTGGCCGGACGCTGTCCCGGCGCCCGGCGCGTCGATTGTGGTGAAGGTGCCGCTCGACGATCGCAGGAAGCAATGATAGACTTCGCCGGAGTCGCGATACGATCCCGAGATGGTGCCCGCTGTATTAATATTCAACGCGGTGGTGCCCTGTCCCGAACCGGTACCTGCGCCGGGTGCGTCAAAAGTAGTGATGGTGGCGGCCGCCTGTAGCGGTACCGCCGCCGCGAAGATCAAACACAGCGGCAGATGCCGCTTCCACTGATTAACGTTCTTGTTCAAGATACCCTCCTTCGAATTATTATTATTGAATCTGATCGATAGTGGCAGCCAGTCCGACATTGTCGTTAGCCGCCGAACTGGATGTAGCTAAGAAGTCGATGGTCGTTCCCGCCTTCAGGCGCAGTCCGGGCAAATTGAAAGTCTGAAAACCGCCAAAGAAGGTGAGGTTGCCTGAGTACAGAGTGTTCGTCCCGTTCTCGACCACTTGAATGGTGGCATCGGTCATGGAAAGATCCAACGCCTGGAATTCGCCGAATATCCAAAATGCTCCAGAGGTGGGCGCCGTCCACCGCGCCACCACCACGTTGTATTCGGGCGCCAGCCACACCTCATTAGTAGGCACGATGATGGTATCCACGTGCTGCGGATACAACGACGTGTTCAACTCCACCGCCGCCGAATTCGGATAGTTTTGCCCATTCCACCAACATGGGCCGTCAGTAAAGCAAGTCGTGCTCACCGAGAAGGGCGTGAGCGTCCCGCCCAGCGCGGGTTCTGTCCCATACGTCCAGGCGCCGTTGGGGTTCGACGCGGTGGAAAAATCCTGCAATGCATCCCAGAACTTGGTCACGATATCGTATGGACCATTGCTGCCTGCCGTCCCGTTAGGCGTAGTCACTACCACATGTCCCGTCTCCGCGTTCAGCGGAACGAGCGCCACAATCAACTCTGGCGAATCTACGACAAAAGGCGCCTTCCGCCCGTTGAATGTGACCGAGGCGGCCCCGGCCAGGTTAGTCCCGGCGATGTAGACCGGAAGCCCAACCGCCGAGAGCGGTGGATTGAAACTGGTAATGGTCGGCACTTGGCCGTAGCACGTGGCCGCCAGCGACATTGCCGCTGCAGCGCCTTGTAGAAATCGGTTCGATAGGTTCAAGAAAGCACGCCCCCTTTTTGACGTCTTTATTATTCCTGCCGGCCGATGCGAAAGAAAGGTCTGGCGGCGTGCCTTGGGGTGAAGTGGGGGTGAACTGCCCGCTTCTACGCGATGCCGCAATGTTACACGCGGTTAAACCAGATGTAACGTCCGGCCTTGCTATAATTCAGAGCGATAATTTAAACTCCAACGGGTCCAGAAGTTTGCCGCTTCAAAATCCAGCACCGCCGGCGATACGCGCCCAGGTCGATCGCATCCTGCAGTCGCCCGCTTTTCTGGATAGCCCGCGCTTGAGCGCGCTCCTGCGCTATCTGGTGGAACAAAAACTCGCCGGCCGTGCCGAAAGCATCAAGGAGTACACCGTTGGTCTCGAAGCCTTCGGCCGTCCGCCTTCCTTCGATCCCAAAACCGATTCCATCGTTCGTTCGTCGGCCCGCAACCTGCGCGCCCGCCTGAGCGAGTACTACCAGAACCCGGGTGCGCGCGATCGCCTCATTATCCAGATTCCCAAGGGCGGCTACGCGCCCGAATTCCATTCCGCGAAGCCGCCCGCCGGCCGGTGGCTATGGCCGGCACTGGCCGCCGTTGTACTGATCGTCACTGCGTGGTCCGCGCTGGGCTGGCGTGGCTCGCATTCCGACCTTCACCCCGTCGTCGCCGTCATCGACATCGCCAACGCCTCCAACCGCGATGACGACGCCTGGCTTTCCACCGCCCTCGCTGAAATGATCACCGAAGATCTTGCCGCCAACGAAGGCTTGCAAACTATTCCCACCGAACAGGTCGATCAGCTTCGCCGCGATCTGGCGCCGGCACCCATCCGCCAGTCGATCCCCCAGCACGGCACCGAAATACAAAACAGGCTCGGTGCCCATTACGCGGTCCTCGCCAGTTTCCACGTCACCGGCAGCCCCAATCCAGCGGTACAGGTGGACACCCGCCTCACCCGACTGCGGGACGGCCAGGTCGTGTTCGAAACTTCCGATCGCGAAAGCCAGAGCCAGCTTTACAACCTCTCCGCCCAAATCGCCAGCAAGATCCGGCGGGCGTTCGGCGTGCCGCGTGCGGATCGCAGCGCGCGCACCGGACCGAATCGCGACTCCATGCGCCTTTATGCGCAAGCTGTGAAATGCAAGGAATCCGATCCCCTCGCCGCCCGCGCTCTGCTCACCAGTTCCGCCAGCGCCGACCCATCTAACTTCATGGCCCGCTCACTTCTGGCCGAAGTCGACTTCACCCTGGGCATGGATGCGCAAGCCAAAATAGAAGGTCAGGCAGCCTTGGCCTTGGCCCCGGAGCTACCGCCCGTGGAGCGCCTCGCGCTCGAAGCCCGCTGCCAGGGCGCCATGCGCGATTATCCCGCCGCCGTTCGATCCTATCGCAAGCTTTGGAGTATCTCGCCCGAGGTCGCCGAATACGGCTTCAATCTCGCCGATTTCGAAGAGAAGGCCGGATCCGATGGCGCGTCTCTACAGACACTGCAAGCCCTGCGCAAAACGCATCTTTCCCTGGTCGACGAAGCCCGTGCGGATTTCGCCGAAGCTTCCCTCCACGCCAAGGCCGGCGAGTTTCAAAAAGCCTTGAAGTTGGTCCGCCAATGCCAGGCGAAAGCCCGCCAGGTGAACGCACGTTACTTGTACGCCCGCGCCCGCCTCCGCGAAGGTGGACTGTTGATGAACCTGGTGGCGTCGGGAGTCCTGCCGGCATTGGAAGAAGGTATCGCCATCTGCCGGGAACAGGGCTATCGGACTTGCCAGTTCAACGGACTGCGGCAGGAGGGTAACTTCTTCGTCATCTCGCAGCCCAGGCGCGCCATGCAATTATACGATCAGGCCGCCACCGTCGCCCGCCAGGTTGGCAACCGCAGTGCCCTTGTAGAAGTGCTGCGCGGCATGGCCTACATCGCCGCTCGGCAGATGCTCGACAACGAGGCCGAGCAGCGCTATCAAGAGATCGGCCGGCTCATTCAGGACGAGGGTCTCGCCGAGAAGGCGGGCGTGCGCGTAGACCTCCCCGGACTCCTCATCGCCGAGGGCCGCATCGACGATGCCGCTGCGCTGTTACTCCAGATCCATCTGGCCCCCGCGCAATCCCTGTACTGGAACATGTACATGGCCGACATTGAAAGTTATCGCGCCGCGTATGACTCGGCCGCGCGCCGCGCCACTGCTCAAGTGGAATTCGCGCGCAAGACCGAGGACCATTTTGCTTTGGCCCAAGCCCTCGCGCATCTGTTTTGGATTCATTGCCGACAAGGCAATCTGCGCCAGGCCGAAACCGAGGCGCGGGATGTGCGCCGCCTGCGCCCCTTCGATCCCCTGGGCAGCTACCTGCTTGCCGAACTGGCGGCCGCGCGGAAGCAGTGGAACCAGGCCGCGGCCTTCGCCGGCGAAGCCGCGCAACTGCTTCGCAATGGCGGGAAGGATCGCGCCACCGAGACGGCCATCGCCGTGGTCACCGCTGAAGCCTTCACCCAGACCGGCCAACCGGCCAAGGCCCTAAACATCCTGGATGAGATTGGCCCCGGCCTGGAACGTTCGCGCCGCGCTCCCCTGAAGATTCGCGCGCGCCTCTGCCGCCTGCGGGCGCGAGCCTTGTTGGGTGAAGGTCCAGCCTCCGCGCAGCTTCGGGATCTGTCAATGTCCTCGGCAGGCGGGCGCTAACTACCGGGCAGCCAACTGCGGCGTGGGCGTAGGTATTGCCGCGCCCTTGTTGCCACGCAACCATCCCTGGAAGCGCTCCATATAAAGATAAATCACCGGCGTGATATACAAGGTCAGCAACTGCGACACCACTAATCCGCCCACCACCGCCAGCCCCAGCGGTTGCCGTGCATCGGCGCCCTCGCCATAACCCAGCGCGATCGGCAGCGTACCGAAAAGCGCCGCTACCGTGGTCATCATGATCGGGCGAAATCGCAGCATACAGCCCGCGTAAATCGCCTCGAACGGAGCTTTGCCTTCCACCCGCTGCGCCTCCAGCGCGAAGTCGATCATCATGATGGCGTTCTTCTTCACCACGCCGAATAGCATGATCAGCCCCACGAACGCATAAAGGTCCAGTTCCTTATGGAACAGCCGCAGCGTCAACAGCGCGCCGAAGATTGCCGACGGTAATCCCGAAAGAATGGTGATTGGATGGATGAAGCTTTCGTACAAAATCCCCAGCACGATGTAGATCACCAGCAGCGCGACCAGCAGCAAAATCGAGAGCCCCTGGAATGATTCCTGGAATTCCTTCACCGTTCCCTGGAAGTTCACGCTGATGGTGGGCGGCATGCGCAACTCCTGCAGCGCCGCTTTCACATTGGCGGCCGCATCGCCCAGCGAATATCCAGGCTTCAAATTGAACGACACCGTAACCGCAGGCAATTGTCCAAAGTGGTTCACGCTCAGTGGGCCCGCCGACCGTCCCAGTTTCACTACCGCATCGAGCGGGGTCAGCGTGCCTTGCGCCGAGTGGAGGTAAATCTTCGACAGTCCCTCCGGCGTGCGCTGATACTGCGGCGCCACTTGCATGATCACCGCATATTGATCCGCCGGCGTATAGATCGTCGAAACCTGCCTGTCCCCATAAGCTGTGTACAGCGCGTCTTCAATCTGCTGCGGCGAAAGCCCCAGCGCCACTGCCCGGTCGCGGTCGATATCCACCGTCACCTGCGGACTGGCAATCTGCAGGTCGGAATTTACGTCCAAGAAACCCGGCAGCGTGCGCATCTTCGCCATCAATGGATCCACCCAGGCGTAGATCTCCTTCAGATTGGTGCTCTGCATGGTCATCTGGTAAACGCTTGTAGTGAACTGGCCGCTAACAGTGATCGGGGGGGGGTTCTGCATGAACACCATGATGCCCGGCACCGCCGCGACTTTGGGCCGTAGTTCCGCGATAATCTGGTCCACGTTCAGCTTGCGCTGGGAGCGCGGCTTCATGTGCGCGAAGAACCCGCCCTGGTTGCCGCCCATCACGAAGGTGCCGGTATCCGCCACGTTTTCGTCCTTCTGGGCAATATCGGAAACAGCCTTCAAGTGCTTAGCCATTGACTCGAACGAAATATCCTGGCCCGCCATACCGATGGCAAACATGAAACCGCTATCCTGGCTCGGAATAAATCCTGTCGGCATCGTGAGGAAGAGATACACCGTGCCCACTAGCAGCGCTAAACCCGCCATCAACGTGGCGAACTGGTGTTTTAGCACACCCTTCAGCGTGTAATCGTAGGCCGACGACATCCCGTTAAAACCTTTCTCGAACGCTCCGTACACGCTGCCGTGGCTGCCGGTGTGACGATACCGCAGGAAGCGACTGCCCAGCATCGGCGTAAAGGTCAACGAGACGAAGCCGGAAATCAAAATTGCGATCGTAATCGTAACCGAGAACTCGTGCAATAACCGGCCTACGATCCCGCCCATGAACAGCACCGGAATGAATACGGCTACTAGCGAGATGGTCATCGAAATAATGGTGAAGCCGATTTCCTTCGATGCCAGCAGCGCCGCTTCCATGCGGCCCTTGCCCATTTCCATGTACCGGACAATATTCTCCAGCATCACAATCGCGTCGTCCACCACGAACCCTACCGACAGCGTCAACGCCATCAGGGACAGGTTATTTAGGCTGTATCCCAGCAGGTACATCGCCGCAAATGTGCCAATGATCGAGAGCGGTACTGCAGCACCGGGTATGAAGGTCGCACTAAGATTGCGTAGGAAAATAAAGATCACCATCACCACCAGGCACACCGTCAGGATCAGCGTGAACTCCACATCGCGAATCGACCCGCGTATCGATTCCGACGAGTCGAAAGCGATGTCCAACTTTACCGAAGGCGGAATTTCGGCCCGGAACTGCGGCATCAGCGCCTTGATGTTATCCACAACCTGCACGGTGTTTGTTCCAGGCTGCCGCTGGATCGCCAGAATCATCCCGCGTACGCCCTGGAACCAGGCCACCGCTTTGTCATTTTCCACGCCGTCGATCACATTGGCGAGTTGTTCCAGCCGGATCGGTACGCCGTTCTTGTACGCCACGACCAGCGGCCGGTAAGCCGCCGCGCGCATAAGTTCGCCGCTCGATTGCAACGTGAAGGCCTGCTTCTCGCCGTACAACTTGCCAGTCGGCATATTGACGTTGCTGCGCTGGATAGCCTGCATCACATCGTCGAACGCCACGCCGCGCGCGGCCATTTCATCGGGATTCAGTTGCACCCGAACAGCGTATTTCTGCGCGCCATAAACCTGCACGCTCGATACCCCACTGGCCATCGAGATGCGCTGCGCCAGCAGCGTTTCCGCGTATTCGTCCAACGTGTACAGCGGCAAGGTATCGGAAGTCAGCGAGAGATACAGCACCGGTTGGTCCGCCGGATTGGCTTTCTGGTACGACGGCGGATGCGGCATGCTGGCCGGCAGCAGGCCCTGCGCCTTGGCGATGGCCGCTTGCACATCCTGCGCGGCGGCATCGATGTTGCGCGAAAGCGTGAACTGCACGCTTACTGTCGTGGATCCCTGGGTGTTCTGCGAGCTCATGCTCTGCACCCCGGCAATGGTCGAAAATTGCCGCTCCAGCGGTGTCGCAACCGACGATGCCATGGTCTCCGGACTCGCGCCCGGCAGTGCCGCCGAAACCTGGATGGTCGGATAGTCGACCGTTGGCAAAGCCGCCACCGGAAGTCCGCGGAAAGCCACGATGCCGAACAACAGAATCGCGAACGTCACCAGCGCGGTCATCACCGGTCGTTCAATAAAAATGCGGGAAATGTGCATGGTCCGAATGCCTCAGAGCGCTACTAGAGAGCTACACCATCAACCTTGGCGGCCGCCACCGGCTGAATCTTCGCACCGGGAAACAGCCGCAACTGGCCGTCGGTCACCACCGTCTCGCCTGGCGCCACGCCGGTCGCGATCACCGACTTCCGCCCGATCGTACGAGCCACCGTCACCGGCCGCGGCTCCACCGTCTGGTCCGCTTTCACCACGAAGATGAACTGGCCGTGCTGCCCGTCCTGCACCGCTTCGGAAGGCACCACTGTCGCGTTTTTTTGTGTGTCGAGCGTCAGTACTACATTGGCGAACTGCCCCGGCCATAACAAGTGATCGCTGTTATCGAAAACTGCCTTCAACTTGATGGTGCCCGTGTTCGTATCTACCGCGTTATCGATCACCTTCAGCGAGCCCTGCGCGATCCGCTTAGGGTCGGCATCCGTATACGCCTGCACCGCCAGTTTCGCGCCCGCGCTACGCTGCTTGATGGCGTTCAGTTGCTCCTCCGGCACGCCGAACGATACGTAAATCGGTGCCACCTGGTTGATCACCACCAGCGCCACATCGTTCACCTTAATCAGGTTGCCCGGATGTACCAGCAGATTGCCGGTACGCCCGCTCACTGGAGATCTAATCTCGCAATAACTCAGGTCCAGCTTCGCGCGGGCCACCGCCGATTGGTCGCTGTCGAGCGATGCCTTGGCGCTCTCGATGGCCGCCTGGTCGGCGCGTACCGATTCGTGCGCTGCATCCGCTGCCGCGCGCGTTTGGGTCGCCTGCATCTGCGGCGCGACACCTTCCTTGGCCAGTTGCTCGTAGCGGTAAGCGTCCGCCTCCGCGCTCTTGCCTTGCGCCGTATCCCGCGCCAGGTTAGCCTGCGCCTGCGTCAGTTGGGCGCGGTCCTTCGCTACCGAAGCCTCGGCCTGCGCGAGCGCTTCTTTATAAGGACGCGGGTCGATCTCGAAGAGCAACTCGTCCTTGGCCACGTCGCGGCCTTCCGTAAAGTGTACGCTCAGCAGTTCGCCGGCTACCTGCGATTTAATTTGAACGGTAGACGCCGGCTCAACCGTACCGATCGCCCGCACCTCGACCGGCATGGCTTCCTGTGCCGCCACCGCTACGCTTACCGGCACCGGAGGCATCCCGCCCACCGCTTGGGCCGCCGGTTTTCCGCAGCCCGCCGCCAGCAGCAGCATGACGCAAGCCGCAGCGGAATAAATTGGATAAATACGCTTGAAGTTTTCCACGGAGTAGCCACCATTGTACCGTGGAGTACGATTGGCATTCCGTGCCTGGCCGTGACGATTCGGCCCGATCGCACGTCTCTATGCTGATATGTTTCACGACCTTCGCATCGCCGTCCGGATGCTGCGGCGCAGTCCAGGCTTTTCGATCCTCGCCATTCTCTGCCTCACCCTGGGGGTCGGCGCCACCACTTCGGTCTTCAGTTGGATCGAAGGCATTCTGCTGCGGCCTTTCTCACTCGTCCACAATCAGGACCGCCTGGTCGCGCTCGCCGCATCCTATCAGGGCGCCCGGGACGACGTTTCCTGGCCCGATTTTCAAGACCTCAAAAAGAATTGCCGGCTGATCGAAACTCTCATCGGTGACCGCATCTTCCTAGCCACGCTTAGCATCGGCGATCGCGCCGAAATGGCCACTGGGAGCGTGGTTTCGGCGAATTATTTCGAGGCGCTCGGCGTTCACCCCGCCTTGGGCCGCGCATTCCAGCCTGCCGACGAGACTGGCCAGAACGCGCATCCGGTCGCCGTCATCTCCTTCCAAACCTGGAAAGATCGCTATCGCGGCGATCCGAATATCATCGGCCGGATCCAAATGCTGAACGGTGTGAAGCACACCATCGTCGGCGTCGCGCCCGAAGGGTTTTACGGTACCTTCGTGGGTTACTCCCTCCAGTTTTGGGTGCCCGCGTCCATGGAATCTCTGTTTACCGGTGGCGACTATAAGCTTGATAACCGCGGCGCCGCCTGGGTGGAAGGGTTCGCCCGCATGAAGCCCGGTGTCACCATTGCACAAGCGCAGGCCGAGGTATCGGCGGTGGCCCGGCGTCTGGCGGACGAGTATCCCGCCACTAATCGAGCGAAAGAATTCAAGCTGTATCCGCTTTGGGCGACGCCGTTCAACAATGCCGGAACTCTGCTGCCCACGCTCCGCGTTTCGATGGTCGTGGCTGCCTTCGTTCTGTTGATCGCCTGCGCCAACGTCGGCAATCTGCTTCTGGTGCGGACTTTCTCGCGACGGCAGGAAATGGCCATCCGCGTATCGGTGGGGGCCGGGCCGGCGCGCCTGCTAAAGCAGCTTTTCACCGAGGGTCTACTGCTCTCGTCAATCGCGGTGACGGGCGGATTCCTAATCGCTTACTGGTCTCGCGGCCTCATCATGCTCTTGCGTCCGACCGCGCCCGGAGTGGCGGTGAATCTGCCCGCCGAGATCGATTGGCGGGTGCTGGCGGTGAGCGCTGCGGCGTGCCTGTCTGCGGCGCTGTTTCTGGGATTGATTCCCGCACTGCAGGCGCGCCGGATCGACCTCGCAGGCGCATTGAAGATGGAATCCGGCGGCGCCATCGGCGGACGCGGCAAGACGTATGCCCGCTCCGTGCTGATTCTGGTACAGGTGGCCCTGAGCTTTGTATTGGTCGTGAGCACGGCCCTGCTGATGCGTAGCGTGCACGAAATTCAGAACACCAGCCCGGGCTTTGCCGCGGATCGCCTGGTGGCAAGTTCCATCGATTTCGCCGGCGCTGGTTATGACGTCTCGCGCACCTTGAATTTCGAGGACGAGTTGGTGAGTCGGTTGCGCGGTGTGAGCGGAGTCGAGTCCGTCGCCTTCGCGCGCGTCCGGCCGTTCACCTATATCGGTTATTCGAGCGCACGGTTTGCGGTCGATGGATCCAGCGGTCCGCCTAGCGAGCAGCCCACGGCGGATTACAACGAAGTAGGCCCCGGCTACCTGGCTACGTTGGGGATTCCGCTCGTCTCGGGCCGCGAGTTCACCCTCGCCGACAACGAGACGGCGCAGCGCGTAGCGGTAGTGAACGAGCCGATGGCCGCCGAATACTGGCGTGGGCACGATCCGGTCGGCCAGCGCCTTCAGGTGAACGGACGCTGGCTCCAGGTAGTGGGTGTGGCGAAGCTATCCAAGTATCGAAACCTGGTTGAGCCGGCCAAGCCGTTTTTCTACGTGCCCATGCGCCAGAGCCAGCGCGGAGTCACTCTATTGGTCCGCTCCAGCCTGCCGGCGGACGCGGTCGCCCGCTTGCTCGCGCGCGAGATGCATGCGCTCGATGCGAATCTCACGCTCGGCGAAGCGATCACCATGCGCGAACAGGTGGATCGCATGAGTTGGACCGAGCGGGCCGCCATGACCCTGCTCAGCATCTTCGGCGGTTTGGCGCTGGTGCTGGCCGCGGTCGGTCTGTATGGCGTGATGTCCTATGCCGTTTCGCAGAGCACGCGGGAACTGGCGCTGCGGATGGCCCTGGGTGCGCAGGCATCAGACCTGTTGCGGCTGGTTATGTCGCACGGGGTTATGCTGACGCTTAGCGGTATCCTGCTGGGCGTAGTGGCCGCCTTGAGCCTGACGCGCCTGCTCGGAGACCTCTTGTATAAGACCAGCCCGCGCGATCCACTGGCCTTCGGCGCGGCGTTTCTGGTGATGGCGCTGGCGTCACTCGCGGCCTGCTTCATGCCGGCTTGGAAGGCCACCCGGACCGATCCGGTGCGCGCTCTCAGAAAGTAACACTAATTCGCTAGTGCCGCGGGGTCAATCTGCGAATAGAGCGAGATGAGGCAACACCGCGACGATTCCCTCACCGGACAGAGCACAGTGCTGCAACGAGACGGCCTCTGACCAGCACTCATAAGCCATTCCCTAAACGCCAGGCACACATCGCAACACAGCCTTGATTCGGACATCCAGGTATGGTATACCAGACGTGGCTTTGTGTCCCGGCACTCGCAAGATTTTGAAGCTGGACGCTACGAAATCATTTGAGCTTGCGGATTGTCACCGAAGCCTATAGCTCCGCCGGGACCCTGCGACCGGTTCGTGCTCGACTTGGAAAACGAGAGCGCATTCACCCCACCTTGTTCTTCCACCGGAGCGCCCAAATCGGATGGAGGAGTTATGAAACTTGCAGGCTTTACGCTCGCGTTGACGAGCCTTTTCGCGGGTCATGCGCTGGGGCAAACGCCTAACGTCACGCAACTCGCGAACATCTACAGTTGGACCCTCTCGGGCTTGCCGAACTACGGCATGGCACGAGGGTCCATCTTCGCCGTTTTTGGAACTAATCTCTCATCATCCACAGTCCCGCTGCAGGGCGGAACATTGCAGACCACTCTTAGCGGCGTCACCTTGAACGTGACCGTGAACGGGACTACCGTACAACCCCTGCTCTACTATCTAAGCCCCACTCAAATTAACGCGGTCCTGCCCTCCGCCACGCCTCTCGGCACAGGCACCCTCACCGTCACCAACGGTAGCGCCACAAGCGCCGGCTTTCCCATCACCGTCCTAGAAAGCGCGTTTGGACTCCTCACCTTCAACTACGGCTCCGGACCTCTCGCCGGTTTCAACGCCAGCAATAACGGCGCTTACCTCGGCTTTTCGGCAGCCGCCAATCCGGGCGACGTCCTCGAACTCTGGGGCACCGGCCTGGGCCCCGTCGCGGACGATGCCGCTGGAGGTCCCGTCAGCGATCCGGCCGTTGTTTTTATAGGAGGCGTGGCAGTCACCCCTCAATATCATGGGCGTTCGTCCTATACCGGCCTGGACCAAATCAACGTCCAGGTCCCCACTGGAGTAACCGGTTGCTACGTTTCGGTGGTAGTGCAAACCGGCAATGTCGTAAGCAACTTCGCGACACTTCCCATCGCCGCCACCGGGCGCACCTGCAGCGATCCCGACAATCCGCTCACCGCCCCCGTGCTCGACCAGATCAACCAAAAAGGCGATCTCACGATGGGCCTGGTCACCGTGAACCAGCTAAACAACCCCGGCATTGTGATTGAAGGGAAGACCTACGGCGCTGCCATCACCGATAGCGGACGAGCCAGCTTCTCGAAAATTACAGCCGGCCAAATCGATGGGGGAGCTTTTTCCGCGATGTTGGATGGATACTCGTCGCTCGGTAGTTGCTTTGTAGAATTCTTCACCACCACCACCGTCTCCACCACCACGCTACCTCTGCCCTTCCAGTTCACTTCCCTAAACGCGGGGCCCCAGATTAACCTCGTGGGTCCGGATGGCACCATCGGCATGCCTCTTCAGATTTCAAACGGCATCGATAGCTATGCGACTCCATCCGGCACCGCGCCTTTCATCCCTTCGTCCGGCGGTTCTTACACCTTCAGCAATGCCAGCGGCGGCCCGGACATCGGCGCTTTCACCACGCCGCCCATCCAGTTCGCGGCTCCGGTAACGTGGTCGAATACCAGCAGCCTCTCGACCGTTACGCGCGCAAACGGCGTCACCGTGAATTGGACCGGCGGGGATCCCGCCACGCACGTCGCCATCACGGGGATTTCGCTCTCAGCCGTCAACGGCAGTAGCAGCCAATATCTAGCGGGATACTTTAGTTGTCGCGCGCCGACTGCCGCGGGCACATTCACCGTGCCACCGGCCGTTTTGCTATCGCTCCCGCCCAGTTCCACCGTTACCGAGGGTGCCATTAGCATCCCTACAGGCATTCTGCTGTTGTCCAACTTTGCCAATGCGGTCAATTTCACCGCGCCGAAGCTCGACGTGGGGCTATTAGAGGCTGGCGTAGAAGATTTGCTGTACGTGAACTTTAAGTAGGAGCGCCGTTCCCGGGCTGGGCAGGCTCTCGTCTGCCCGGCATGCCACCGCAACGAGTTTGTCCAGAAAGCTCTCTTTTGACCGATGAGGGACATGAGAGGTTTTCTGTGAAACTTAGGATTCTCCGGTCGTTAGGTTCCGCGGCTCTTCTGCTAGCCATCCACTGCCAGGCGCAGCCATCGCCGCAAGTAACGCATCATCTCGTCCCACCCGAGGTTTCGAACGGTCGAGCCGCTCTGGTGGGCTCCCTTTCGACGGACCGGCGCCTGAACCTGTCGATCGTATTGCCGCTGCGCAACCAGGACGAACTCACCGCCTTGTTGAGCCGTCTCTCCAACCCTCACAGTTCCGATTACCGCCATTTCCTCAGCGTCGAACAGTTCACCGCGCGGTTCGGTCCCACCTTGGAGGATTACCAGGCCGTCGTCGACTTCGCCCAAGCTAATGGCTTTCTCGTCACCGCCGCGCCCGCCAATCGCATCGTGGTCTCGCTCAGCGGCACCGTCGCACAGATCGAAAAAGCTTTCCATGTTTCGATGAAAGTCTATAGGCACCCCACCGAAAACCGCGCCTTCTACTCACCGGATCGCGAGCCGTCGCTCAACCTGAAAGTGCCGTTCGCGCATATAGGCGGTCTGAATAACTTCTCCGCGCCGCATCCCATGGTCATCAGGCCGTCCATGGCGCGTACGCGCACCAGTGCGGTCGCGCTCGGTTCGGGTCCGGACGGATCGTATCTGGCCAGCGATATACGCGCCGCTTATTATGGCGGCACTACGCTCACAGGCGCCGGCCAGATAGTCGGCCTCCTTCAGTTCGATGGCTACGACATCAGTGATGTTACAGCCAGCTTTGACGGCGCTGCGACCGCCACCGCCGATGGGAGCGATTACATATTGGCCTACACCCCGACAGCCGGCGGAGTGACTTACCAGGTGCCGGTCCACAATGTACTATTGGACGGCGCAAGCGGCGCCTCAGTCTCCGGCGATGATTCCGAAGAGGTGCTGGACATTGTTCAAGCAATCGGCATGGCGCCCGGATTGAGTCAGGTTCGGGTTTATATCGGGTCGTCGGATATCGATATTTTGAACACCATGGCCTCCGAGAATATTGCGAAACAATTGAGTATCTCGTGGGCATGGCATCCGGATGATCCGTTGACCGATGATGTTTTCTTCCTGGAGTTCGCCGCGCAGGGGCAAACCGTTTTCGCCGCTTCAGGCGATTCGGGTGCCTACGGCCTCGCTGTGCCCTATTTCTATCCGGCCGAAGATGGTTGGGTAACGGCCGTCGGTGGCACCAGCCTCACAACCAACGGCGCGGGTGGCGCGTGGAGTTCTGAAACAGCTTGGGGTCGTAGCGGCGGCGGTATCAGTCCCGATGAGCTACCGATCCCGAGTTGGCAGATAGGTTTGGCTAACTCGTCTAACGGCGGTTCCGCCACCCGGCGCAATGTACCGGACGTGGCCGCGGAGGCCGACTTCGATAACTACAGTTGCTCTCAGGGAGTCTGTCAAACAGGTTTCGCCGGTACCAGCTTTGCGTCGCCGCGTTGGGCCGGGTTCATGGCACTGGTGAATGAACAAGCGGTCTCGGCCGGCACACCCACTGTGGGTTTCCTGAATCCATCGATTTACGCCATCGGCGCGGGCGCCGGCTATAACGGCGACTTCCACGATATCACCAGCGGGAATAATAACTACGAAACGGGAGTGACGTTCTTCAATGGCGTGCCCGGTTATGATCTTGTCACCGGATGGGGAAGTCCGGTGGGGCAGCAACTGATCGACGATCTTGTGGCTCCCGCGCCTGCGGGCTTCCAGCTAGCGGCCTTACCGGGCACGGTTACTGTCACGCCCGGTTTTTCAGGCATCGCTACGGTCACTGTGCGGAACGTGGGCGGTTTTACAGGCAGCGTTAATCTGGCTGTCTCCGGCTTACCCACTGGAGTCACTGCGTCCTTTGGAACAAACCCCGCGACTGCGACCAGTGCGCTCACGCTTACTGTGGCAGGCAGCGTATCCTCCGGATCCTATCTGGCTACCATCACCGGTACTTCTGGCAGCTTCAGCGCCACCACCACCTTTGCCTTGGCAGTTATGGCGCCCCTTACGATGTCCCCCGCCGCCCTCGTGTTTCCATCGCAACTGAACGGCACCCAAAGCGTTCCGCAATCCGTCACGGTGACCAACAACCAATCCGTGGCACTAACCATTACCTCCCTCGGCGTAACCGGCGATTTTGCCCAGACCAATACTTGCGGCACTCTTGCTCCTGCTGGACAATGCACCATCAGTGTCACTTTCAGCCCCACCGCCAATGGCACGCGTGGCGGTCAGCTACTGTTGACTGACTCGGCTGAAGCAGCCCCACCGGCCGTTCCACTTTCCGGCCTCGGATCGATCCTGACGCCCGCGGAATTTGTAGGTATTCAGCCGGCTTCGGTGGGGCGCGGGTGGGGCACCGCCACCCTGCTGAACAACGGCAAAGTGTTCCTTGCCGGAGGCTCCGCCACTTCTACGGTGGTGGAGGTGTATGACAGTGCATCGGGGCATTTCACCCCGGCCGGCAACATGAGCATTCTGCGCTTCGGGCATACGGCCACGCTCTTGCCCAACGGCAAGGTGCTTCTGGCAGGCGGATTGAGTTCTTACTTTGTCTACCCCGGTCAGGATCCGTTTAACTCTACGGCCGACTTATACGATCCCGCCGCAGGCACCGTCACTCCCACCGGATCGATGCACGCTCGCCGCTTCGCCCATACTGCGACATTGCTGCCCAACGGCAAAGTGCTGATTGCCGGCGGTTCGAATTTGACCGGTGGTTTGACTTCCGCCGAACTCTATGACCCGTCGACCGGTGTATTCTCAGTCACCGGAGCTATGGCAACCGCCCGCGCGGAGCATGCCGCCGTATTGCTTAACGATGGAACCGTCCTGATCGAGGGCGGTTGCGGAATGGCTTGCCCGGTCTCTGCCGAAACCTACGATCCACAAGCGGGTCAGTTCTCGGCGGCAGGCAATATGGTCAACCCTCCTTTTCAGGCTTCCACCGCTACTCTTCTCAATAGCGGCAAGGTATTAGTGGTGGGCCAATTCTATAACTCGACCGAAAATGCCCAACTCTATGACCCTTCCACGCGATCCTTCTCTCAAACGGGCAACGCCGTTCCCTACGGAGTAGCCAGTTTCGCGACCGCTGCGCTGCTGAATACCGGCCTCGTTTTAGTGTCGTCAACAGCCGCTACCGAATTGGTGGATAACGGCGCGCAATTATACAATCCGCAGACGGGGTCCTTTACCGTCACTTCCAATATGACCCGGCCGCGCATTAACCACACCGCGACCGCCATGGGCAACGGCCAGGTATTGATCGTCGGCGGCGATCAAATCGGCTGCACACCTGTAAGTGGCAACCAATGTACGCCAGTCTATGGCCCCAGCGCCGAGATCTATGTCGCACAGTCGCTCGCGCCACCACTGTTTTCTCCCGCTCCGGGGACCTATACTTCGGCGCAGAAGGTGACCCTTACCGCGGCAGACGGCGCGGCCATTTACTACACCCTGGATGGCACTGCGCCCACCTCCTCCTCAACCCCTTATACAGCGGCGATCGACTGTGCTACCGAAACCATCCAAGCGATTGCCGTATTTAACGGAAACACCAGCGCGGTTGCCTCCGGCGCCTACATTGTCAAAGTGCCCGCGCCTGTGTTCTCGCCTCCCGCGGGGACGTACGCGTCCGCCCAGAGTGTCACCATCACGGATGACACAGCCGGAGCCACCATCGTTTACACCATCAACGGTACGACCACCCAGTACACGGGGCCGATCACGGTGGGCGCAAGTGAGACCATCCAGGCAAGCGCCTCTTTTCCTGGAGGCACGAACAGCCCCTTGGCTTCCGCTGCCTATGTGATCAACGCGGCAACGCCCGTGTTCTCTCCGCCCGCGGGCCTCTACACTTCGGCGCAGAGCGTCACCATCACGGATCCGACACCCGGCGCCACCATCTACTACACCACCGGGGGTGATTCCCCGACCACATCGTCTACCCTATACACTGGCGCTATCTCCGTGGCGGCAACCGAGACCATCCAGGCGATTGGTGTGTCGAACGGGATTTCGAGCGCAGTCGGCGCGGCCACTTACACCATCGGTCCCCCTTCGGCGCCCGTGTTCTCTCCGCCTGCTGGAACTTACTCCGCGGCGCAGAGCGTGACGATCACGGATGCTACGGCCGGCGCAGTCATTTATTACTACATCAATGGCAAACCGGCCATCTACACGGCGCCGATCACCGTGGCGGCCAGTGAGACCATCCAGGCCCTCGCCGTGGTGAACGGAACCTCAGATAGCGCGTGGGTGACCGCCGACTACGTCATCAGTTCGCCCACGGTTACGCCGGTACTCTCTCCGCCCGCCGGCACTTACACCTCGGCCGAGAGCGTAACTATCACTGACGCAACCGCCGGTGCAGCGATCTACTATACCACCAATGGGGCCACGCCAACGGCTACGTCACTTCCGTATACAGGGGCGATCTCCGTAGCTGCAACTGAGACAATCCAAGCGATTGCGATAGCAGCCGGATACTCCAGCAGTACCGTCGCCTCGGCCGTCTATACAATCACCCCACCCGCAGCCATACCCGTCTTTTCTCCGCCCGCCGGAACCTATACCTCGACCCAGGGTGTGACGATCACTGACGCTACTCCCGGTTCGTCGATTTACTACACTACGAACGGGACCACACCCACGGCCGCCTCAACCCCGTACGAAGGGGCAATCTCGGTTGCGGCTACCGAGACAATCCAAGCCATCGCAGTCGCCGCCGGATACTCTAGAAGTGTCGTGGCCTCGGCCGTCTATACAATAACCCCGCCCGCAGCCACGCCCGTCCTCTCACCCGCCGCTGGAACCTACACCTCGGCCCAGACCGTAACCATCACCGACACCACTACCGGCGCGACGATTTACTACGCCACAAACGGCACCGCCCCGACCACTGCGTCAACTAAATACACCGCCCCCATCTACGTAGCTGCCACCGAGACCATCCAAGCTATCGCTGTGGCGACCGGATACTCGACCAGCGCAGTGGCCTCCGCCGCCTACACCCTCAACTTACCCGCATCCCCGCCCGTCCTCTCACCCGCCGCTGGAACCTACACCTCGGCCCAGACCGTAACTATCACCGACACCACGCCCGGCGCAACGGTTTACTACACCACCAACGGCACCGCCCCGACCACTTCGTCAACTAAGTACACCGTGCCCATCTCCGTAGCTGCCACCGAGACCATCCAAGCCATCGCTGTGGCCACCGGATACTCGACCAGCGCAGTGGTCTCCGCCGCCTACACCATCAACTTACCCGCATCCCCGCCCGTCCTCTCACCCGCCGCTGGAACCTACACCTCGGCCCAGACCGTGACTATTACCGACGCGACAGCCAACTCGACGATCTACTACACCACCAACGGCACCGCCCCGACCACTTCATCAACTAAATACACCGCCCCCGTCTCCGTAGCTGCCACCGAGACCATTCAAGCCATCGCGGTGGCGACCGGATACTCGACCAGCGCAGTGGTCTCCACTGCCTATACCATCAACTTACCCGCATCCACGCCCAGTTTCTCCCCGTCCGCCGGCACTTATACCTCAACCCAGACCGTAACTATCACCGACGCCACGTCCGGCGCAACGATTTACTACACCACAAACGGCACCACCCCGACCCCTTCGTCATCCAAATACACTGCGCCCATCTCCGTAGCCGCCACTGAAACAATCCAAGCTATCGCCGTCGCTGCCGGACACGCCAACAGCCCCGTAGTGTCCGCCGTATACACCATCAACCTGCCCGCGGTCAAGCCCAGTTTCGCCCCACCCGCCGGTACTTACACCTCAACCCAGAGCGTCTCCATCACCACCACCACGGCAGGCGCAACGATTTACTACACAACTAACGGGACCACCCCGACCACTTCGTCAACCAAATACACCGCACCAATCCCGGTAGCAGCCACCGAAACAATCCAGGCCATAGCCGTAGCCGCCGGACACGCCAACAGCCCTGTATCGTCTGCCGCCTACACCATCAACCTGCCCGCAGCCAAGCCCAGTTTCTCCCCACCCGCGGGCACTTACACCACGGCTCAAAAAGTAACCATCACGGATACCACCACCGCCACCACGATCTACTACACCACCAACGGGACCGCCCCGACCACTTCATCAACCAAGTACACTGCCCCCATCTCCGTCGCGGCCACGGAAACAATCCAAGCCATCGCCGTAGCCGCCGGACACGCCAACAGCCCTGTATCCTCTGCCGCCTACACCATCAACCTACCCGCGGCCAAGCCCGTCTTCTCCCCCCCGCCGGAACCTACACCACGGCTCAAAAAATAACCATCACGGACACCACCGCCGCCACGACGATCTACTACACCACCAACGGGACCGCCCCGACCACCTCGTCAACTAAGTACACGGGCGCCATCCCCCTAACCGCCACCAAAACAATTCAGGCTATCGCCGTCGCTGCCGGACACACCAACAGCACAGTCGCGTCGGCCACATATACCATCCGTTGATCCGTCTGTTGATCCGTCCTGATCGCGGCGCGCCTGCATCGATCACACGCGCCGCTTCTCTTTTCTTTCCCTTGCTTTCAACTACATCGACGCAAACACTATCCGCCTCCGCCCTACCCGTGCTCTAACCTCAAATTGCAAGCAGGGCCCAGCCCTCCGCATGTCACTATGGAAAATACGAACGTCCCGCACACACCCACCCAGGCGCAGGTCGATGCCAATCGCCTCAATGCCCAGAAGTCAACCGGCCCGCGAAGTGCCTCTGGAAAGGCCGCCAGCAGCCGCAACCGCCTCATCCATGGACTGCGCTCCACCAAACACATTCTGGCCGACGAGAATCCGGAAGACTTCCTGCTTCTCCTCAAAGATCTCTACGAATGTTTCGAGCCCGTCGGCGATGCCCAACAAATGCTGGTCCTGCGCATCGCCAACGACCAATGGCGCCTCGACCGTGCCATCCCCCTCGAAGCCGCCATCTATCGCAACCGCATGCAAGAGATCGCCGCCGAACATCGCGAGGCCAAACGCTCTACATCGAAAAGGTCAAAACCGCTGCGGAAAGAGGCTGGCCGCCGCCTGAACCACCCCCTCCCCCCGACGAAAACGACCGCCTCGGCCATGCCTTCGATGCCGACTGCATGGCGCCCAACTCCCTCTCCAAACTGACCCGCTACGAGGCCGGAATCCAGCACGGCATCGAACGCTCTATCCGCCTGTTGAAGGCCTACCAGGCCGCTAGCCAGTCCCGCCAAACCGAGCCCGAAACCTGCCCACAGCCCCCCGGAGACGACTCCGCCGACTCGCCGGTTGAGCCTGGCGAGCCCGCAGAAGCTCCCGGAACCCCTGCAGATTCGGCTAATTACCATTCGAACCCAAAAAATGGGGGTATCGCCCCCGATCCGGATTCGCTCCCCTCCCAGCCGTGATACCGTGTACAGGAATGCCGCTTCATCCGGACCCCGCCATCGTCCGCGCCGTGGTTTCCACCATCGTTCCGGAAGCGGCCGCGCTCGATGAATCCGGCTGGCGCGACTTCCACCAGATTGTCGATGCCCTGCTTCGCAACCGCCCCCCCTCGCTGAAGCGGCAACTCCGCCTGTTCCTCGGCGCCATTCAATGGCTCCCCGTCGTGCGCTACGCCCGGCCCTTTACCCGCTTGACGCCGGATCGCCGCACACGCGTCCTCGCTCACTTGGAGAATGACCGCATCCAAAAAATCCGCGTCGGATTCTGGGGACTCCGCACCATCGTAATGGCCGGATATTACGGCAGGCCCGGCTGGAAGCCCTCACCATGAAACGCCTCGCCTATGACATCGTTGTCGTCGGCTCCGGCGCGGGTGGCGGCACCGTCGCCCCGGAACTCTCGCCCCTCTGCCGCCAGGGCCTGCGCATCGCCGTTCTCGAAAAAGGACCTCGCTTTCGCGACCACGAGTTCACCGGCCGTGAACTCGAAATGGCCGGCGCGCTCTACGAAGATGGTGGCGGATTCCTCACCGCCGATGGCGCCATGACCATCGCCTTCGGCTGCGCCTACGGTGGTTCTACCGTCGTCTATACCGGCACCTCCATGCTGCCACCCGAACGCGTCATCAACCGTTGGAACGTTCCCGGACTCACCCACGCCGATCTCGAAACCCGCGCGCGAAAGTTCATGGTCGAGAACAACGCGCACCTCATTGCCCCCGCTCTGATCAACGAAAACAACCAACTTTTTGTCGAAGGTTGCCGCAGCTTGGGCTACCAAGTGCAACAGTTTCCGGTGAATATTAAAGGATGCCGCGGCTCCGGACTTTGCAATCTGGGCTGTCCCAACCAAGCCAAACAAGGTACCGATCGCGTGCAGTTGCCCGCCGCCGAACGGAATGGCGTTGAAGTCGTCACTCGCTGTCAGGTCTTGACCATCGGCGATAAACAGCTCACGGTACGCGTCGCCGCCGCGCCCCCAGGAGCCAAGGGCGCGCCCTCACCCTGGGAACCCGGCGATTACCACATCGACGCCAAAATAGTAGTCCTTTGCGCCGGAGCGGTGAACACGCCCGCCCTCTTGCTGCGTTCCGGACTGCAGCCCCGCCTGCCGCGCCTGGGCCTCGGCTTTACCACTCACCCGGCCTTCATCATCGTCGGCGAACATCCCCGCCCCATCGGTAATTCCTCCGGCCATCCCAAAAGCTATTACGTCGACCAGTTCGCCGAGACCGGCCACTTCGTCCTCGAAACTTGTATGTACTTCCCGTTCATCACCGCCAAAAGTCTCGCCGGATTTGGCGCGCCCCATAGCGCCTTCATGCGTGCCTTTCCCCGCCTGCAGATGATCCTGGTGCTGGCCTGCGATGAAGCGGGCGAATACAATCGCGTTGCCATCGACAAAGCCGGACGCCCCGTCGTGCATTACCGCTTCCAGCCCGAAGCCACCCACGGCCTCGTTCGCGGCGCCGTCGCCGCTGCCAAAATCCTGTTCGCAGCCGGCGCGGTGCGCGTCCATCTGCCCGTCGCCGCCGATACTAACATCGAAGCCGCCACCGCCGCCCAGTTAGATGAGATCGCCGCCACGGCCAAATTCACGCCGGGCAAAACACCCGTCGCCGCCGCGCATCCCCAAGGCGGCTGCGGTATGGGCACTGGCCCCTCCGATTCCGTCACCGATTCTTACGGCCGCGTCCACGGTCTGCCCTGGCTCTTCGTGGCCGACGCCAGCCTGTTCCCGAATTCACTAGAAATCAACCCCTACGTCACAATCATGGCGCTGGCCGATCGCGTGGCCGAGCGCATTCGTGAGGAGATCCCCGCGCTTCTATGAACAAAATGACCGGCTCGGACATCGTCGTACGCGCCCTCGAAGACGAAGGCATCCCCTTCACCTTCGGCATCCCCGGCACGCACAATATCGAACTGTATGACTCCCTGGCCCGTTCCGCCAAAGTTCGCCCCATCCTGGTCACTGACGAGCAGAGCGCCTCTTTCATGGCCGATGGCGTCTATCGCTCCTCTGGAAAACTGGCGGTCGCCAACGTCGTCCCCGGCGCCGGACTCACCCATGCGCTCTCCGGGATTGCCGAGGCGTATCTCGATAACATCGCCATGCTGGTGCTGGCCTGCGGTATCCGCCGCGATACCGGTAAGGCCTACCAACTTCATGCAGTCGATCAAATGGCTATCGCGCGGCCCGTTACTAAAGCCCAATTCCTGGTCGAACGCGGTGCCGATCTCTACTCGACCATCCGCCGCGCCTGCCGCGTCGCGCGCACCGCGCCTGCCGGACCCGTCTTCGTTGAAGTTCCCGCCGAACACTATATCTTCCGCCACGAAGTCGATCTGGATTCCTATCACGATGACGCCGCCCCCCCCCCTGCATTTCAGCCCGCCGATCTCCAGCAGGCCCTTGCCTTGCTCGCCGCCGCTCGAAATCCGCTGCTCTACCTGGGTCTCGGCGCTGCTGCCGCCGGTCCCGGCTCGGTTACCCTTGCCGAGCGTCTGGACGCGCCCGTAGCCACTACGTTTCAAGGCAAAGGCATCTTCCCCGAAAGCCATCCCCTATGGCTGTGGTGCGGTTTTGGCGCTTCCGCTCCCCCCTTCGTCCGCAAGATCGCCGCCGCCTGCGACCTCACTCTTGCCATCGGTTGCCGCTTCTCCGAAGTCGGCACCGGAAGCTATGGCCTCGAAGTTCCCGGTAAGTTGATCCATGTAGATATCGACCCGTCCGTACTGAACAATAACTATCCCGCGGCATTTGCCCGTCGTCGCCGACGCCGCGCCTTTCATCGCCGCGCTCCTAAGTCAGTTGCCGGCGCGAAAAGCCAGCCCTGATCTGCGACACTCGATCAGTGCCGGCCACGCTAAAGTATGGTCCGGATGGGATCCGCCCGAAGACGCCGCTAGAGTCACTCCGGCGCTCTTACTCAAAGCCGTACAGAAGCTACGTCGGCCCCTCCGCCATCTATACAACAGACAGCGGCAACGGCACCTTTCTGGCCGTCGAGTGCTCTGCGCCTCGATCAGCCGCGCTCCTTCCTGGCCCCTATCGATTATTCCTGCATGGGCTACGCCGTCCCAGCCGCCTTAGGCGCTGCGCTGGCCTGCCCCGATAGGCCCATTGTCTGCCTCGCCGGCGATGGCGCTTTCCTCATGACCGGCCTGGAACTGCTTACGGCCGCGTCAACCGAATTGCCCCTGATGGTTCTTTCTACGCGACCGCGAACTGGCTCAGATCGCCCAATTCCAACAGACCGCCCTCGGCCGCAAGAGTTGCAGCGAATTGCCCGATTATGATTTACCCGCCTTCTGCCGCGCTGTGGGCGTCGAGCATCTTACTCATGTCCAACAACGCCGAGATCGACTCAGTGCTTGGTCAAGCCCGCGCCCTAACGCAAGCTAAATGTCCCGTGGTCGTCGATGTCACGATCGACTACTCCCGCAAGACCTACTTTACGGATGGAGTGGTGAGTGTGAATCTCGCGCGGCTGCCTTGGCCCGACCGTTTACGGATGATAGTGCGGGCCCTAACACGGCGCCTGCAATAACGCCGTTGCCGCCGGAATTTCGCTTCACCTGCTTCGCCGCATACATCCTTTTATCCGCCGCCGCCAGCAATTCCTCGGCATTCGATCCGTCCTCCGGATAACAGGCCTCGCCAATACTCATCGAAACAGCCTCGGGGATGGCCGTCTCAACAGCGATACGCCGCATCTCCTCGACCCGTGCGCCGGATCGCTTCCGTGCGGCTGCCCGGCATCAGCAGGACGAACTCATCCCCGCCCATGCGCGCCACATAATCGTACTCGCGGCATTGTCCCCGCAAGGTTTCCGCCACCACCTTCAGTACGCGGTTGCCTTCCAGATGCCCCAGATGGTCGTTCACCTGCTTGAAGCCGTCCAGATCGCACACCACTACGCAGAGCGGCTCGCCGCTCCGTCTGCAGCGCGATAACTCCTGTCCAACCGCAGGAACAGCGAGCGCGCATTGGGCAGCCCGGAAAGATAATCGGTGGTAGCCGAATCTTCCAACTGGCGGAAGATAAGTGCGTTCTCGATGGCTACCGACACCTTGCTGCTGATGGCCTGCAATATACGCAGATGGTCGCGCGAGAAAGCATCGCTCTTGACCCGGTACAACGTCATCACCCCGATAACTCCGCTCGCGCCCTCCAGCGGAACCGCCAGCGCCGATCGCAGCGTAGTCGCTTTCGAGAGGTCAGCTTGGTATCCGGACTCCACCGCTGGATTGCCGTTCACGATGGGCTTGCGGTTCTCCGCCACCCACCCGGAAAGTCCTTCCCCCATGGGAATTTCGAGCGATGAGAAGAAGCGGAAATCGTCGCCATTCACATAGCGCGGAATCAGTTTGTCGCCCTCGCGCACATAGATCGCCGTGGCGTCGTACGGCACGATCTTCCGCAGCCGTACCGCTACCACTGACAACGTCTCGTCCAGGCTCAAAGAGTTGCCTAGCTCTTGCACCAGTTCGAACAGCAGTTGCACCTCTTGCCGCGCCGCCGCGATCGAACTGAGAAAATCGCGGTCCCCGTTTTCCGACAACGGCCGTTGCAGTTGCAGCCCGGTTCCCGGTTCGCCACCCTCCCGTGGCTTGGCACCCGCCGTTTGCTTAATCTGCTCCAACGGCTGCGCCTGCGTCATCCGCTCCAGTTCGATATAGCGCCGTTTTAAAATCTCTATCACCGCCGGATCGAAAGCCCGTCCCGAAAGGGATTCCACTTCGGCCATGGCTTGGTCCAGCGGTAATGCCCGCCTGTATTGCCGGTCCGAAGCCAGCGCGTCCAGACAATCGACCGCCGTCAGGATGCGCGCACCTAACGGAATTTCCTCACCCGTCAGTCCGTACGGATATCCGCTGCCGTCCCACTTCTCGTGATGTGCCCGCACGATCGGCGCCGCCGCATAAGGAAACGAAACCCGGTCCAGAATCTCCGCCCCAACAACCGGGTGGATCTTCATCTTCTCGAACTCCTCGGGCGTCAGCTTGCCGGGCTTCGAAATGATGTGCTCGGGCACCGCCAGTTTCCCGATATCGTGCAGCAGCGCCGCCGCCCGCAATGCCTCCAGGTCCCCGCCCGCCAACCCCATGTCCCTCCCGAGTTCGACGGCATACGTGCGGACGCGCTGCAGGTGCTCGTGCGTCTTATGATCCTTGGCCTCAATCGCCAAAGCCAGTGCCTCGATGGTCCGCAGATGCAGCGCCGCCAGCGATTCGGCATGCCGCTTCTGGTCATCCAGCCTCCCCAGATATAAGCGGTAAGAACGAAAGATCAGGTACATAATCGGCAACAGCATTACTGAACTCCGCCAGTCCAACTGCTGGCTGACGGTGTTCATAATCCACGCTACCGATGCACCCAGAATGTAAAAGGGAAACGACCAGAAGTAGAGCTGTACCAGGTGCGCGCGAACGGCTTCCCTTCCGATAGCGCGATCGCGCCCGCTACCGGCGCCGTATTCACTCCAAAATAAAGCAGGCCGGTCACAATCAGCAGCAGCGGACTTCCGTGGTCTAAACGGTGCAGCCAGGGCCAGTGGTGGAATGCGTATGCTGCGACGATCGCCACAGCCGTGCTGGCAATGCTGAAAGAGACCTGGTACAGCGCGGGACGCCGTTTCGGTTTCCAGAGGCACTGTACGAGCGTGCCCATGCATCCCAGCACCAGCGTTTCCGCCAGCCCCAGTTGCGCTATCCCAATAAAGACGAACAGGAACCCAACGGACATGGTGCCGGGAATTCCCGGCAGGTTTACCTTCAGCCCCGCGGCCAGAGCCGCCGTCGCCAGATAGCAGAGGAACCTCGGCAGATCGTGCGAATCCCAATGCGCGGCACCCCACGCCATGGAAGCGGCGCCCAGCAGGATAACGGCGAGAACGTAGATCTTGGACTTGAGGTTCATGGACTTATCAACAATGAGACAGGTCCCCGGCCTCCTGCGTTACGTGATTCCGCCGCCGATCCCGGCTTTACGATATCACGGCACGGGGCGTCGGCCAAGGTTCGCCGAAGACAGCAGGGGATCGATTTAACAAGTGTTACGAACCCTCAATTCTCGCCGTAACCCGTCGTCGTTCCCCAAACCGCATTCGTGCCCCACACCGCATTAGTCCCCCAAACAGCGTTAGTGCCCCAGACCGCATTCGTGCCCCAAACCGCGTTGCTTCCCCACACCGCATTCGTACCGCTCAACAACACCGTGGTCCCCCATACCGCATTGGTGCCCCACACAGCGTTCGAACCCCAGATCGTGCTGGAAGCCGGCGTGACGTTCATCAGCGCCAACAGCGGACTATACAATAGCGAAGGCGATGCCGCACTGGTCTGCGCGACGTCGGTGCTCGTCAAGGCTGCGCCGATATTGATGTATCCGGACCCGACCGTGAACATATCGTACGTATCCACGTAGGTCGCGCCCGTCACCGGATCCGTGGCGGTGCTCGAAAGGGGAAAGGCCTTGGACGCCGTCTTCATTAGCCGCGCCTTCACTGTATCGGGCGTCAGGCTGGCGTTCTGCTGCAGCATGGCTGCCACTGCGCCGGATACCACGGGCGTTGCCATGCTCGTGCCGCTCAGTTGGAAATACATGGCCGGGCCCGTTCCCGAAGTCGCGTAATACGACGGCTGCATCACATTCGCCGGAAACTGCGCCTCAAGCGTTGAGCCTGGACTGAGCAGCGACACGACCAAATTCCCCGGCGCCACTAAGTCCGGCTTCGCGGTCAGGTCTACGTAGGTCGGCCCCTTTGAGCTATAACTTGCTATAGTGTCGTCGCCCGTGGCATAGGTCGCATTGGTCTTCATACACCCGACCGTGATGGCGTGCGGACTGTTGCCCGGAGCGGTGATGCTGGCATATCCGTTCCTGCCCAGATTGCCCGCGGCCACCACCACCACGATGCCGCTCTTCCATGCCGATTCCACCGCTTGGCACAACGGATCAATCGCGCAACTCTCGTAAATCGGCCGCCCGATCGATAGATTGATCACGCGAACGTTGTAAGTCGCCTTCAGTTGCACAGCTTGCTGAATGGCTGCGATCACCGCGCTGTCACTGCCCGCGCCATTCTGGTCGAGCACCCGCAGATCCAGCAGATTGGCGTTGGGCGCAATCCCGCTCAGCAGCCGGAACGATCCGGGCTGTTGCGACGAAATGCCGTTGCCCGCCAAAATCCCAGCGACATGGGTCCCGTGCCCGTAGTCATCGTTGAGCACGCTGGGCACAAAGCTCTGCCGGTAAACTACGCGCGACCTGCTGCTTCCAGCAGCATTCAAATCGGGGTGCTGATAAATGCCGCTATCGATCACCGCAATGCCGATTCCCGATCCGTTCCATCCCTCGCTCCACGCCATGGGTGCGTTAACTGCCTGTGTGGTGTAATCGAGTGCCGCTACCAGTGAACGGTCGAGCGAGATATACGTAACGTTCGACTGGTTGGATAGCGATACCAGGTTTCCCGTCTGCACCGTGGCCGCCACCGCGTTCAGCAGCGAGAACGTGGTATTCACGATGCCGCCCAACAGGTTCACCACCGGACACAGGAGTTGGCCGAGCAATCCTGGACATTTCTGCGGCGCGCTGTATTGGATGATGACATTTACATTCTTAGAAGGACCCGCCAGCAGCGCCTGCAAGTCCGGAGAGATCTTGGAATTATTCGCAAACAGCGATCCCGTGGCGGCCCATAGAAGTCCTACCGAGACACATCGGGCCAGCAGCCTGGAGACAACCAGACGTTTCATTGAATTCCCCTCGCATCCCGGTATTAAGCACGCACCCGGCCAGAACCGGACGGAGCATCGCAGTGAATCAAAGAAAGGAGAATCCAGCCCGTACGCGGCTCGCGTCGTGACTCGATGTGACAGCGGTGTCGCAATCTAACCAGTCGCGTGCGACAATCCTGGCACACCCGCAGCGCCGGCCTACCCGGCGACGATTTCGGCCTGGTGCTCGACCGGAAAGTTCACCGAATTCGCGATGAAGCACTTGTGATGCGCCGCCTCGTGTAACGCCAGCGCTCGCGCCACATCGGATCCGGCAGCTACGGTCACCCTAGGCCGCAGCGTGACGCGCGTCATGTGCCCCCCGCCATCGGGTGTTTCCTGCATCTCACCTTCGGCATGATCCACGTACGCCAGCACTACAATCCCCGCGTCCGCGCAGCAGTGCAGATACGAGAGCTTGTGGCAAGCCGATAACGCCGCCACCAGCAACTCCTCCGGATTCCAGCGGTCCTTATCGCCGCGAAACACCGGGTCCGCCGATCCGGGAATCACCGGTTTCTCCGCACCCGCCGATATCTCGTGCCGCCGCGCGTAGCTGCGGTATCCGGACGTGCCCGTACCCGTATTTCCAGTCCACTCCACCGTCACCGGATAACGATGCGTTCTTGCCATTCTTAGTCAGGCTCCTCCAATGCCACCGCGGCGCTTCTATCCTGCGGCCCCCTCTTGATGGGCGCGCGTACCGCTGCATATGGATCGTCCGGCGAGTCGGGTCGCCGGCCTGTAATTAACCGCCATGCCCATTCCAGCAATCGCATATAGATTCTCCTACTTTACCCCCGCAAAAGTCTGCGCGATCAGCTCCTGCGCCTCCTTCTGGATCCGTCGCAGATGCTCCTCGCCCAGGAAGCTCTCCGCATATAGTTTGTATACGCTCTCCGTTCCCGACGGGCGCGCCGCAAACCAGCCGTTAGCCGTCACCACCTTTAGCCCGCCGATGGGTTCGCCATTCCCCGGCGCAGTGGTCAGCGCCGCCTCGATCTTCTCACCCGCCAGTTCCGAAGCCTTCAAATCCGATGGCGCAAGTTTCAGCAGTACCGCCTTCTGCTCCGGCGTGGCCGGCGCGTCGATGCGTTCGTAAGCCGGCGCCCCGAACTTGTCCGTCAGTTCCCGGTAGATCTCGCCGGGGTCGCGCTCCGTGCGCGCCATCATCTCGACGGCCAACAGCCCCATGATGATGCCATCCTTATCCGTGGTCCACACTTTGCCGTCGCGCCGCAGAAACGATGCACCGGCGCTCTCTTCGCCACCGAAGCCGAACGCGCCGCTGACCAAGCCGTCCACCATCCACTTGAATCCTACCGGCACTTCCACCATCTTCACCTTCAAATCGGCGGTCACCCGGTCGATCATGCTGCTCGATACCAGCGTCTTCCCGACGGCCGCGCCCGCCGGCCATCCCGGCCGGTGCTGGAACAGGAACGAGATTGCCGCCGCCAGGTAATGATTCGGATTCAGCAGGCCCGCGCTGCGTGTCACTACGCCGTGCCGGTCGTGGTCCGTATCGCAGCCGAACGCCACGTCGTAGCGGCTCTTCAACGCAATCAACCCCGCCATGGCGTAGGGCGACGAACAGTCCATGCGGATTTTGCCGTCCCAATCCACGCACATGAAGCGAAACGTCGGGTCCACCACGTCGTTCAGCACCGTCAACGGTACGCCGTACTTCTCGCTAATGCGCCCCCAATACGCCACACCAGCGCCGCCCAGCGGATCCGCGCAAACGTTGAGCTTCGCCCCGCGGATGGCGTCCATATCCAGTACACTGCCCAGATCGTCCACATACGCGGTAACGTAATCGTGCAAGTGCGTTGTGGACGCCCTCCGCGCCGTTTCGATAGGCGTGCGGCGCACATCCTTCAGTTCGCCTTCGATGATCTGGTTGGCCCGGTCTTCAATCCACTTCGTCGCGCCCGTATCGGCGGGCCCGCCGTTCGGTGGATTATATTTGAACCCGCCATCCTCCGGCGGATTGTGCGACGGCGTGATCACGATGCCATCCGCCTGCCCTGTCGTATGGTCGCGATTGTAAGTCAAAATAGCGTGCGAAAGAGCCGGCGTCGGCGTATACCCACCCGCGCTATCAATCATCGTTTCCACTTCGTTCGCGGCCAGCACTTCAAGCGCGCTAATCCAGGCGGGCTCCGAAAGCGCGTGCGTATCCACCGCCAGGAATAACGGTCCCGCAATGCCCTCCTTCTTGCGGTACTGGCAGATGGCTTGTGTAATCGCCAGGATGTGCGGCTCGTTGAAAGACAGCTCCAGCGACGATCCGCGATGCCCCGATGTCCCAAACGAGACGCGTTGCGCGGGCACCGCCGGGTCCGGCCGGTTCGTATAGTATGCCGTGATCAGTCGGGGGACGTTCACCAGCATGGAGGGTAGCGCGGGTTTGCCTGCATTCGGGTCGATGGGCATGTTCCCCTATTTTCGCTCTATCGGCTATCCTTTATCATGCCCTCGAACCAGACCCTTCCGGAAATTTGGTTGATTCGTCACGGCGAGACCGAGTGGACCCTCTCCGGCGCCCATACCGGTCGCACCGACCTTCCCCTGACCGCGAACGGTGAACGCGAGGCCGAAGCCCTCGGACGCCATCTCGCCGGACGGCCCTTCGCCCTTGTCTTGACCAGCCCCCTGCAGCGCGCGCGCAAGACCTGCGAACTGGCGGGGTACGGCGCGGTAGCTCAACCCGATCCCGATCTGTGCGAATGGGATTACGGCGCCTACGAAGGCCGCACCCGCGAACAAATCCAGGAGACCGTGCCCGGCTGGGACATCTGGACATCGCCCATCCCGCAAGGGGAAACTATCGACCAGGTGGCCACCCGCGCGCGCCGCGTCATAGATCGCGCAGTCCGGAACGGCGGCGACGTGGCTCTGTTCGCCCACGGCCACCTCTTGCGTATTTTGACTGCCTGCTGGCTTAGTCTGCCCCCGGCTGACGGCAAACTCTTCGCGCTGGGAACAGCCTCCATCGGAGTGCTAGGCTACGAGCGCGACGAACGCGTCATCTCCCGGTGGAACGTGCTACCTTGATGGCCGTATGACGGCTAAAGCGCCTTTGGCGCTAGCCTGGGCCGGTTTGGCTTTTGCAGCCGGAGCTTGGGGCGGTGAGCGGATTACGCTCTCCCTCGATGGTGAGTGGCAGATTGAAGACAGTGTAGCGGCGGACGCCATACCCCGCGAATGGCATCACCGCGTGCCTGTGCCCGGCCTCGCGCATCTCGCGCAACCCGCCTTCTCGGACGTCGATCAGTTCGATAGCAAAGAGGTGATTGCCAATCGTGTGGATAAGGGCATGCTACCCGAATCGGCCCGCATCGATAGCGCCGGTACCCCACATCAGGACCGCAACTATTTCTGGTATGCCCGAACATTCGAAGTAACCGCGCGCCGCCAGGTCGCCATCCTGCGCGTCGATAAGGCGCAGTTCGGCACGGCTGTCTGGCTGAATGGACAAATGGTCGGCGAACACGCCGGATGCTTTTCCGCCGGCTACTTCGATGTTACGCGCGCCATCAAGTGGACTGGCGCCAATCGCCTGGTCGTGCGGATCGGCGCGCATCCCGGCGTGCTCCCCGCCGATTACCCCGCCGGCACTGATTTTGAAAAAAACCGCTGGACGCCTGGCATTTACGATAGCGTGGCCCTGCTGCTCAGCGACAATCCCGTGATCGAAAGTGTGCTGGTCGCGCCGCACCTCGCCGACTCGCTGATCACCGTGCAAACCAAGGTCAAGAATTACGGCTCATCGGCCGTCCGCATGACCCTTACTCAAAAGGTGCGCCAGGCAGGCGTTGCCGTGCCGCTACGCATCGAACTGGCGCCCGGCGAAGAAAAGACCGTCACCCAGACTGTGGCCATGCCAGGCGCGAAACAGTGGACGCCCGAACATCCCTATCTCTATACGCTCGACACGTCCACCGGCGGCGACAGTTCCGCCACCCGCTTCGGCATGCGCGAGTTCCGCTTCGACACGGTCACCCGTCGCGCCTACCTGAACGGGCACGTCTACTTCATGCGCGGATCGAACATCACCCTGCATCGTTTTTTCGAAGATCCACTGTCTGGCTCCCTGCCCTGGAACGAAGATTGGGTCCGCAAGTTGCTCGTCGACATTCCCAAACAGATGCACTGGAATAGTTTCCGCTTTTGCATCGGACCGGTGCCCAACAAGTGGTTGGATATCGCCGATGAAGCCGGACTGCTGATCCAGAACGAATTCCCGGTGTGGACCGGCGCGCCAGAATGGCACCAGTTCAAATACAAACGCACGTGGAACGAGGCGGAGATGATTCGCCAGTACGGCGAGTGGATGCGCGATAGCTGGAACCATCCGAGCGTCGCCATCTGGGACGCCACCAACGAAACGCTCGACCCCATTTTTGCGGAGAAAATCATTCCCGCCGTGCGCCCGCTGGACCTTTCCGCGCGCCCCTGGGAGAACAGCTATAACGGTCCATCGGGGCCCGACGATCCCATGGAAGACCATCCCTACCTGTTTCAAAAAGGCAGCGGCAAGGACGAGAAACCTTTCACTGCCGCTGAAATCGAAGGCCTGTCTGGTAGGGGCGGCGCGGGCAGCACGCCCACCGCGCACGCCCAGATCAACAACGAATACGGCTGGCTCTGGCTGCTGCGCGATGGCTCGCCCACGGAACTTACCCGCCTGGTTTACGAACACCTGCTGGGCGACCACGCCAGCCCGCAAGACCGCCTTGCCATGGACGCTTATCTGCTCGGCGGGCTCACCGAATACTGGCGCGCCTATCGCAACTATGCCGGCGTGCTGCACTTCGTATACCTCACCGGCTGCTATCCGGGCGCCTATACCTGCGACAACTTTGAAGATCCTGCCGCGCTGAAACTGGAGCCGCATTTCGCCGACTATGTGCGCGAGGCGTTCAAACCGCTAGGTGTGTATTTGAATTTCTGGCAGCCCGCGCTGGACGCCGGCGCCACGCGGCGCATCGCGGTGATGATGGTGAACGATGCTTACGAACCCGCCGCCGGGCGTCTGGCGCTAACCCTGGAGTGCGGCGACGGCCCACCGCTCGCCAGATACGAAGTGCCCTTCGCCGTACCGGCGCTCGGACAACAGACTTACCCGATTGTGTTTCAGGTTCCCCCGGCCTCCGGAGCGTGCCTTTTGAAGGCGGCCGCCTTTGCCAGCGGACAGCCGGAGCCCACCGTCAGCCGCCGCAAAGTGGCCATTCACCCGCAAAAGCAGTGAATAGAACGGGCGGCGTAGTATGCTGGGAAAGCGAGGTTATTGGTATGGGATGTGGCAGCGGACCGGTACCACCGGTTAGTATCGCAGCGCCAGGTGCGCGCAAAGTCTTTTGTGTAAAGTTCCAGAAGGAACTACCAGGGCTCGACGAGATTCCCTTCGAGGGACACCCCCTGGGCCAGAAGATCTACGACAACGTCTCCAAAGACGCCTGGAAAATGTGGGTGGAGCATATGAAAATGCTCATGAACGAATACCGCCTAAACCTGGGGACCCAGGAAGCGCAGGAGTTTCTGCTGAAGCAGATGGACGACTACTTCTTTGGCGAGGGCGCTGCGCTGCCGCCCGATTTCGTGCCTCCCAAGCAGAAATGACGGTTACGGTTTAACCGTTACCATCACCACGCCGTGGCTCGCCACCGGCGATGAAAAGCTGCCGCTCTTCTCGCCTAGATCTTTCTTGGCCCACAGGTCGCGTACTTTTGCCGGCACGTGATCCGGATATCCCAGGTCGGTCCAGGAAACGGTGATCGTAGCTTCCGCTCCGGTACGATTCAATAGCGCCACCGCGCGGCCGCCGTCGGCAAGTTGCCGGGCCCAAACTTCCAGTCCGCCGTCGCGCTTTACCCTGCGGCCTTGCCGGCCCATCGGGTCCTGGTCGATCGCGATCACTTCTTTGTTCGTCAGAATGTCGTGGATCTCAGCGCTCATATGCCGCAGATCGTTGCCGGCCATCAAAGGCGCGGCCAGCAGGCACCACATGCTGAAGTGCGCGCGGTATTCCGTGGTCGTCATGCCGCCATTGCCCACTTCCAGCATGTCGGGATCGTTCCAGTGGCCCGGCCCGGCATACGATTGCAATCCGTCCTGCAAGTCCAGAATCTGGACCACACCCAGCCCCCCCCACTTCGCGGACCCATCCCATTTGTCGATGATGTCGCCCGTACTGCGCCACAGGTTCCCGACATCGCCAGCCCATAGCCACGGCTTAGTCGAGCCCCATTCGCACAAACTGAACACGATCGGCCGGCCCGATTTCTTGAGCGCATCGCGCATGATCGAATAGGACGCCGCGGAATCCTGGGTGCTATGGTTGCACCAGTCATACTTCAGATAATCGACGCCCCACGCGGCATACTGGCGGGCGTCCTGGAATTCGTAGCCGCGTCCACCCGGCCGGTTTTGGCACGTAGCGGTGCCGGCATCCGAATAGATGCCGAATTTCAAACCCTTCGAGTGGACGTAATCTCCCACCGCCTTCATGCCGCTGGGGAACCGCTTGGCATCGGCAATTACGTTGCCCTGCGCATCGCGATTCACCTGCCAGCAGTCGTCGATCACCACGTATTCGTACCCCGCGTCTTTCATGCCGCTCGAAACGATGGAGTCCGCAGCCTGCTTGATTAAGTCCTCGCTCACGTTGCATGCGAACTTGTTCCAACTGTTCCACCCCATCGGTGGGGTGCGCGCCAATCCGTTGTCCAGCGCCCGCATTTCACCGGCTGCGACCAGGAAGCCCAGGGCCGCGATCCCGAAGGCAATGCGGCCGATGCGTACTTTTTTGTCCATGTGTCTTAATTATCACAACGCACGCCCGCATGCAGCCCCGCCCGGCCTCGCTGGGCTACCCTAGCAAGAGGGGGATCTGAATGCAGCTAGGGATGATTGGACTGGGCCGTATGGGCGCCAACATGGTGCGCCGCCTGATGCGTGGCGGCCATCAATGCGTGGTCTGGGACCACGATCAGGCCAACGTACAAAAGCTCGCAGGCGAAGGCGCTACGGGCGCGGCCAGCCTCGACGAATTCTTGAAAGCGCTGCAGCCGCCGCGGCCCGTGTGGCTCATGATTCCCGCCGCCGCGGTGGATTCCACCCTCGCGGATCTCTCCACGCATCTCGCAGCCGGCGACATCGTGATCGACGGCGGCAATTCCTATTACATCGACGATATCCGCCGCGCCAAGGATCTGGTCGCCAAAGGTATGCATTACGTAGACGTCGGCACCAGCGGCGGTGTCTGGGGACTGGAGCGCGGCTTCTGCCAGATGATCGGGGGCCAGCCCGAAATCGTTCAGCACCTCGACCCGATATTCAAAACCCTGGCACCCGGACTCGGCACCGCCGACCGCACCCCGGGGCGCGAGAATGCCGGCGGCACCGCCGAAGAAGGTTACCTGTATTGCGGTCCATCCGGCGCCGGCCACTTCGTCAAGATGGTGCACAATGGCATTGAATACGGTCTGATGGCCGCCTACGCCGAAGGCTTGAATATTCTGAAGCACGCTAACGCCGGCAAAGTGGCGCGCGACGCCGACGCCGAAACCGCGCCCATGCGCAATCCCGAAAACTATCAGTACGACCTGAACCTGGCGGACATCGCCGAAGTCTGGCGGCGCGGCAGCGTGGTGGCCTCCTGGCTGCTCGATCTCACTGCCATCGCGCTCTTTCAAAAGTCCGATCTCTCCGGATTTTCCGGCCGCGTGTCCGATTCCGGCGAAGGCCGCTGGACCGTCACCGCCGCAATCGACGAATCCACGCCCGCTCCCGTGCTCAGTGCCGCGCTCTACCAGCGCTTCAGTTCGCGCGGCGAAGAAGACTTTGCCGACAAGCTGCTTTCCGCCATGCGCTATCAGTTCGGCGGCCACGTCGAGCGCAAGGCAGGCAGCTAATGCAGTCGCCCCCCCCCATATGGCGGCTCCTCGCGGTGCAAGCGCTGCCACTGTGCATTGCCATGGCCCAACCAGCCCCTACCGTCGCTATCACCGGTGGCCAGATCCGCGGCGCGCTATCTGTTCCGGGGGCCGTTTTCAAAGGCATTCCCTTCGCCGCCCCTCCCGTCGGCGCGTTGCGATGGCGCGAACCCCAGCCAGTGGCACCGTGGCCGGGCACACGCGATGCTACCCAATACTCCCCTGCCTGCGTGCAGAACCCTATCGGCACCGGCGCCTTCCTCGGCCCCCTGGCTCGCCGCTACGGTTCCACTGCCTCCACGCCCCTGTGGAACCTCTCAGAAGATTGCCTCTACCTGAACGTCTGGACTCCAGCCTGGCCTGCCCCGCAGCCCAGTGCCGTTATGGTCTGGTTGCATGGCGGATCCAACCGCATCGGAAGCGGCAACGAACCGGGTTACGACGGCGCGGAGTTGGCCAAACATGGAGTGATGGTCGTTACCGTCAATTACCGCCTTGGCGCGCTGGGATTCTTCGCCCATCCCGATCTCAGCCGCGAATCGCCACACCACTCTTCCGGCAACTACGGCCTGCTTGACCAGATCGCCGCGCTGCGCTGGGTGCGCGACAACATTGCCCAATTCGGCGGCGACCCCGCGCGCGTCACCGTCTTTGGCGAATCGGCGGGCGCTATCGATGCGGGCATGCTGCTGTGTTCTCCGCCGGCCCGCGGCCTCTTCGCCCGAGCCATTCTGGAAAGCGGCCCGGTGCTGGGTATCGGCTATGCCCATAGTCTCCGCCAAGGCGAACAATTTGGCCAGCGGGTGGCGCGACTGGCCCTGCCCACGGGCGATACGTCGCTCGAGCGCCTGCGCGCCCTCCCCCCCACCAGATTCTATCGGCCGCCGGCCAAGCCGCCAAACAGGAGCCCGATCCCGGATTTGTCCTCGATGGCTGGGTTCTGCCGCGTGCCCCGCAAGCCGCCTTCGCCTCCGGTACGCAACAGTCCGTGGACCTGCTGATCGGCAATAACGGCCGCGAGATCAGCGTCTTTCGCGCCACGCCAACAGCCGCCGCCGCGGATCAGGGCGCACGCAAAACCATCCGCGTCAGCTACGGCAACATGGCTGCCATGGCGATGGCCGCCTATATGGTCGATTCGCACCTGGGCCGCACCGCTGCCGCCGACGACTGGCTGAACGATGCGCTGATGACTTGTCCCGCTGCCGCCATGGCCACCCTCAACTCCGCCGCCGGCCGCCCGTCGTATGTCTACCAGTTCCGGCGCTCGATCCCGGGCAAAGGCGAAAGCGAGTTGGGATCGTTTCACAGCTTGGAATTGCCTTACGTCTTCGGCCAGTTGCATAGCCCCGTGTGGAGTTGGCTGCCCTTCGAAAAAAAGGACGAAGCGCTTGCCGCCGCCATGCAAAGCTATTGGACTAACTTCGCCAAAACCGGAGATCCCAATGGCGCGGGCCTTCCGCCGTGGCGTCCATTCACCCCCGCTTCCGATTCCTACATGGACTTCGGCAACGATGGCGTGGCCCAGGCTCGCACCGGCGACCGCCCCACCTTCTGTAGCCTGGATATTCCGAAACTCAAGCAGAGGCTGCTCGAGAACCAGTAGCTCCAGCGCTTCCTGCTAAAATTAAAGTTCCCTGGAGGGTCGATGGCAGTAAAGCCCCGCCGCGCGGCGGCAGTGGTAGATGTAGCTGGTGTCAAAGTTGGCGGCAATCATCCGATTGTGGTGCAGTCCATGACCAACACCGACACCGCGGATGTTACCGGAACGGTCAATCAAGTAATGGCGCTGGCGCGGGCCGGCTCCGAATTAGTGCGCGTCACAGTCAATACCGAACAGGCCGCGGCCGCGGTTCCGAAGATTGTCGATTGCCTCGATAAGTTCGGCGTACGCGTCCCCATCATTGGCGACTTTCATTACAACGGGCACCTTCTGCTGCGCAAATATCCCGAGTGCGCCCGCGCGCTTTCGAAGTACCGCATCAATCCCGGTAACGTCAACATCGGCAAGAAGCACGACGACAATTTCCGCACCATGATCGAGGCGGCCATAGAGTACAATCGCCCGGTGCGCATCGGCGTGAACTGGGGTTCGCTCGATCAGTCGTTGCTCACCCGCCTGATGGACGAGAACTCGCGCCTGCCGGAACCCAAAGACGCGCGCGAAGTCACGCTCGAAGCCATTGTGGTCAGCGCCATCGAATCCGCCGCCGCCGCCGAGCAGTACGGCTTGGCCCACGACCGCATCATTCTCAGCGCCAAAGTCAGCGGCGTGCAGGACCTCATCGATGTTTACCGCGCCTTGGCCGCGCGCTGCAACTATGCGCTCCACCTCGGGCTCACCGAAGCCGGCATGGGTTCGAAAGGCATCGTGGCAACTACGGCCGGCCTGTCGGTCCTATTGCAGGAAGGCATCGGCGACACCATTCGCGCCTCTCTGACGCCGCTGCCCAACGGCGACCGCACTGAAGAGGTGATCGTCTCGCAGCAGATTCTGCAATCGCTCGGCATCCGCAGCTTCACGCCGCAAGTGACCGCCTGCCCCGGTTGCGGGCGTACCACCAGCACGTTTTTCCAGGAGATGGCCGACCAGATCCAGACCTATCTGCGCGAGCAGATGCCGGTGTGGAAGGCGACCCACCCTGGCGTCGAAACTATGAAGGTGGCGGTGATGGGGTGCATCGTCAATGGGCCGGGCGAATCGAAACACGCCAACCTGGGCATCTCGCTGCCCGGCACCTCCGAGGACCCTAAAGCCCCGGTATTCGTGGATGGCCGTCTTGCCACTACGCTGAAGGGCGACCACATCGTGGCCGAATTCATCGGTATGCTGGATTCCTACGTCGCCTCGCATTACGCGGAACCGGTCGCCTGAAATGGCCAAGCGCTTCACCCTGTGGGAGGCCGAGCGAATGCTTCCGCAGGTGCGCGAGTGGATGCGCCAGGCAGTGGCCATGAAGTCGCAATACGATGAAGCGGAGCGCGGCGTACAGGCGCTGGCCCAGCGCATCACGCTCATGGGCGGAGTGATGGTGGACGGCCAGAAGGCCGCCGAAGACAAGGCGCGCCGCGAAGTGGCCGGCGATCAATTGCGCAAGCTTCTCGAGAACTTTGAGCAGGCCGGCGTCCTGGTGAAGGATCTGGACAAAGGGCTGGCCGACTTTCCCACCCTATTCCGCGGTGAAGAAGTTTATCTTTGCTGGAAGCTCGACGAACCTGCCATTAAGTTCTGGCATGCTATCAACGACGGCTTTGCCGGCCGCAAATCCATCGATCAGGATTTTCTCGATCATCACGAAGGCGAAGCGGCCCAATAATCCGAGCGCCGTTTCGAACCGCCGCCTGGCGCCAAGCCTATTAAGATAGTAGTGTCTTAATACAACTGCTTGGAGAAAGCCATGAGAACCAGCCGAAGAGATTGGATGCGCGCAGCCGGCCTAGCCGGCACAGGACTGGGGCTTGCCGCCAACGCCCCGGCCGCGAACACCGGCGAAAGCCCTGCAGCCTTGCTGGACATCTTTGCCAAGCGCCAGTCTGTACGCCGCTACAGATCAGACCCTGTTCCGGAAGAACATCTGCGGATGATCCTCGACGCCGCGCGGCGCGCCCCCACCTGCATGAACCAGCAGCCCTGGAAATTCCTGGTCATCCGCGACAAAGAAAAGATCGCGCGCATGAAAGCGCGCTTGATGGAGAGCGCCGTCAAAGTCTTCGACGACCAGAACCCTGATGCCAAAAGTAAAGCCGTCGCCACTGTGGAAGGCTACATGAGCGCGCCGGTCTACGTGGTGGTGCTTACCGATAATCAATGCCAGTGCGGCCTGGAGTTCACTAAGCAGGATGGACCCATGGCCGCGGGCTACCTGATGCTGGCGGCGCGCGTGCTAGGTTACGGGACGGTTTATCTCACCGACAGCATTCCCGATGCCATATCTCGCGAGGTGTGGAACATACCTGACCGCTACCGCCGCGTTTGCATCACTCCTATCGGCGTCCCCGATGGCTGGCCGCCACCCAAGCCCAAGAAAAAACTGGAAGACCTGGTGGCTTACGAGAACTTGTAGAGGAGTCCAAGCATGTCCTATTCATTTCGAACTGATAAACCATGGCTCTCATTGGCCGTGCTGGCGGCCGCCGTGCCCCACGCGGCGACAGCGCAGAACATGTTTCGCGGCAATCTGGGTCATACCGGTGTGTATGAAACCCAGGGCGTACAGAAACTCAAAGGCGTGAAATGGGCACTGCAAACGGGAGGGCCGGTACTGACCTCTCCGGCGATCGCCGGCGCGGTGGTTTATATCGGTAGTGACGACCGGCACCTCTACGCCGTCGAAAAGGCGACCGGTAAACAGTTATGGAAATTCGAAACCGCGGGGCCGGTGCGGTCGTCGCCGGCCGTAGTGGATGGCAAGGTCTACTTCGGCAGCTATGACGGTTTCTTCTACGCGGTGGACGCGGCCGCCGGAAAGCTCCTATGGAAATTCGAGACGGCCGGCGAAAAGCGATTCGAAGCCAAAGGCCTGCATGGCTTCAAGCCTGCCACTCAAACCATCCCGGATTTCTGGGATACATGGCAGTCGTCTCCAGCCGTCTCCGGCGGGCTGATTTATCTCGGCAGTGGCGATGGCCACCTATATGCGCTCGATGCGGCTACCGGACAACTCAAGTGGAAGTTTGCCACTGCGGGCGTAGTGCATTCCTCGCCCGCGGTAGCTGATGGCCTCGTCTACTTCGGCAGTTTTGACAGTTGCTTCTACGCCCTGGACGCGGCGACGGGTGCGGAAAAGTGGAAATTCAAGGGCGGCGAAGACCTCGTGAATTTTAACCAGGTGGGCATTCAGTCCTCGCCCACTGTGGTCGCCGGGATGGTTTATTTTGGTTCGCGCGATTCGCACCTGTATGCGCTGGATGCGAAAACCGGTAAAGAGAAGTGGAACTTCGATAACCACGGCACCTGGATCAATGCCAGCGCGGTGGTGCGCGGAGACACGCTCTATGTCGGCGCATCCATTCCCGCCAAATTCGACGCCATTGATCTTGCCACCGGGAAGCTTCGCTACCAGCTAGGCACGCAATTCCCGGTGTTCTCCTCCGCCGCCATCGCCGGCGACTTGGCCTACTTTGGCTCCGACAATGGCACACTGCACGCGCTCGATCTGAACACCGGAAAGATGGCTTGGGAGTTTCAAACCGAAGCCGCCAAGAAGAACGTCAACGGCGTAATCGCCCCGGACGGCAACATGAATCTCAAGGTAGTCTTTCTGACCAACTTCTTCGAGGGCATGTACCACGATGGCGAGAAGCTCTATTCGCTGGGTTCCATTTTATCTTCGCCCACCATTCAGGATGGTGTGATTTACTTCGGTAGCGCCGACGGCAATTTGTACGCGCTGGAATAGCGCCACAAACGGACAGAGTTCGATTGAGGGCAGTGCCGTCCCACAAGCGGACACTGCCCGGCAGGGCCGCCGTTACCTTCCCATGTTTTACGGATGGCCCTGCGCCTGCTTTAAGCATGGACCTCAAATTCGCCTTCAGATCCCTCCGCAAGAATTGGGCATTCACCCTGCTCGCCGTGGTGGTGATGGCGCTGGGCATCGGCGCCAATACCGCCGTGTTCAGCGTGGTTCACGCAGTGCTGCTGAAACCGCTGGCGTATTCTGATCCCGACCGCATTGTCACGCTGTCATCACTATGGCGCAAGAGCGGCGGCCACGGCCAGGTCTCCGCGCCCGATTTCCACGACTGGCATAACCAGAGCACGGCCTTCTCTGCAATGGCATATTATGACGACGATTCCACACCCGTGATGGCCGGCACCGCGGCCGAATACGCCCACGTGGCCGAGGTCACGCCCGAATTCTTCCAGGTCTTTGACGTAGAGCCTGTGGCCGGACGCCTGTTTTCGTCCGACGAACAGAAGCCCGGCGGATCCGGCGCGGTGCTGATCAGTTATGCCTACTGGCAGACCCATTTCGGAGCGAATACTGCCGTTCTCGGGCAGGGCCTGCGCATGATGGGCAAGAGCTTCACGATCACCGGCGTGCTTCCCCCGCATTTTCACTTTCCCAACCAATGCGATATCTGGATGCCTGCCAATGTTGTGTTCCCGGAAACCGAGTCGCGCTCGGCGCATAATTATCTGGTCGTGGGGCGGTTGAAGCCCGGCGTCAGCCTGGAGAGTGCGCAAGCGCAGATGACCGCGATCGGCGCCAGGCTCGAGCAGCAATATAAAGACAGCAACGCCAATAAATCGGTGGCGGTTACACGCATGCGCGACGAGATGGTCCGCAGCGTGAAGTTGACCCTGTACCTGCTGCTGGGCGCGGTAGCTCTGGTGCTGCTGATCGGCTGCGCCAACGTCGCCAATCTATTGCTGGCGAAAGCCACCGCGCGTACGCGGGAGATCGCCATTCGCGCCGCAGTGGGCGCCAGCCGCGGCCGCATCATCCGTCAGTTGATTACGGAAAGCATGGTGCTGGCAGCCATCGCCGGTGCCGCCGGACTGTTGCTCGCAAAATGGGGATCGGACGCGCTGGTGGCCTTGGCGCCCGGCAACGTGCCGCGCCTGGCGGAAACCGGTATCGATGGCGGCGTGCTGATCTTCACGCTGGCGATTTCGGTGGCGGCCAGCCTGCTATTCGGCTTGGCGCCCGCGCTACAGATTTCGCGCGTCGATCTGAACCACGCGCTCAAACAGGGTGCCGCGCGCTCCGTGGCCGGCGGTAGAGGCGGACAGATGCGGTCCGTGCTGGTAGTCGTCGAGTTAGCGCTCTCGGTAGTGCTGCTCTCAGGCGCGGGTCTTCTCATCCGCAGTTTCGCCGCATTGCACAACGTGTCTTTGGGCTTCAGGCCTGACCATGTTCTGGTGATGGAATCGAGCGTACCGTCCTCGGATATGGCGAGCGCCCGCCGCGCCACGGGCTTTTACAAAGACCTGCTGGGCGATCTCGCTACATTGCCGGGCGTCTCCGCCATTGGCGCCACGCGCAATCCTCCGGGGTCCGCCTTCTCGGAGGGCAGCTACCTGGTCGACCATCGCGGCTATGTCACTCCCCACACGCCACAGGCAGTCTTCTCCGTTGTGGCGCCTGGCACGTTCGCCGCGCTGGACATTCCCTTGAAGCGCGGACGCGACTTCAACGAAGGCGACACCTTCGATGCTCCCTTCACTACCGTCATCAACGAGGCGCTGGCCCGCAAATCGTTTCCCGGCCAGGATCCGCTGGGCCATTTGATTTACTGCGGATTCGATTCGCCCAAGATGATGAAGATCGTAGGCGTGGTCGGCGATACGCGCCAGTACGGGCCGGCCACCGAACCCTGGCCGGAAATTATCATGCCCTACGAACAACATCCCCAGACTGCTACCGCGCTCAATATCGTGGTGCGCACCTCGGCCGCCGGAGGATCACTATGGGGGGCTATCCAACGCAAGGTCCGGGCCCGATCGGCGGAAGTGCCAGTCAAGTTCACCAGCATGGAAAATCTGCTGGCGGAGAACACTGCCGCACCGCGTTTCCGCACCCTGCTGCTGGCGGTCTTTGCGGGCATTGCAGTTTGCCTGGCCATGGCCGGAGTCTACGGTGTCGTGGCTTATACCGTCGGCCAGCGTGCCAACGAAATCGGGTTGCGCATGGCTTTGGGCGCCGGCACCGGCGATGTCCTGCGGCTCATCCTGGGGCACGGTATGGCGCTCACTGGAATCGGTCTGGCGGTTGGACTTGCGGCCGCGGCCGTGGCGACGCGCCTGCTCTCCAGTATGCTGTTTGAAATCAAGGTCACCGATCCGGCCACGTACATTGGGGTCGCCGCGCTACTCGGCGTCGTATCGCTGGCAGCCAGTTTCATTCCGGCGCGCCGTGCGACTCGCTTGGACCCGGCTTTGGCGCTGCGGCAGGAATAGTGCTGTCGGTGAGCGGCTCTAAAACTTTTTCGACAATCACCACGTCGCGCCATACGCCGTCCAGGCGGCCGTGCTTTTGGTAAATGCCGACTTCACGAAATCCAGCTGAGGCCACCAACCGGCGGCTGGCCGTGTTCTCTACGAAGATGCGTGACAGCAGTTTCCAGTAGCCGTTCGCGGCCGCGGCAGCGATGAGCGCTTCCAATGCCAGGCGCCCCGCGCCGTGCCCGCGGAAGTCGCGATCCACGTAAACAGAGGTCTCCGCGATTCCGGCATAGCAGGCGCGCGGCCGGTATTCAAACGTCGCGGCGAAAGCGACGACGCTGCCGTCCTGCTCCACCGCTATCATGGGGCGGCCGCCTTCGAACCATTGGCGGATGTCGGCTTCCGTTCGCGGACGCGTCTCAAACGTAGCGGTGCGGTCCGCGATCCCTTGATTGTAAATGCGGGCGATGGCCGCGGTATCCGCGAGGCTGGCGGGACGGGCGTGCATAGTTTGAAGTTTGCTCTCACCAGCATGGCACGCCTTACTCCGGCGCGCTATAATCCTGACTTACGACCCCTACCGACACCAGTATCGCGTCCGCGGATTTGGCCGCCACATTGTCCGCCCAGCACTCAGCTTTTGCGCAGGGAGCGCCGGACACGCGCCGCAGAATCGACGCCCTGCGCGCGCTGTTGAAAGCCCTGCGTTCACGTCGCGAGCAGTTCGTCCAAGCCATCTCGGAGGATTTCGGCGGCCGCTCGCCGCAGGAGACCCAGCTACTCGAAGTCTTCCCCTTGGTCGACACCATTCAGCACACCATCAAACATCTGCCCGCATGGATGCGTCCGCGCGATGCGGATACCGGCTGGCAATTCATGCCCGGCCGCGCCCGTGTGATCTATCAGCCGTTGGGCGTGGTGGGCGTCATCGGCGCGTGGAACTATCCGCTGCTACTCAGTCTGTCGCCGGTGGTCAGCGCGCTGGCGGCCGGCAACCACGTGATGCTGAAGCCATCCGAACTGGCGCCCCAGACCGCGGATCTAATGGCGCGCATAGTGGCCGAACTGTTTCCGGCTGACTACGTGACAGTGGTTACGGGCGGCCCTGAAGTGGGCGCGGCTTTTTCGGCCCTACCCTTCGACCACTTGCTGTTCACCGGATCCACCCGCGTGGGCAAACTGATCATGCGCTCGGCGAGCGAACACCTGACTCCGGTAACACTGGAACTCGGCGGCAAGTCGCCCGCCTTGGTCAATTCCGATTTCCCCACCCGGACGGCAGCGGAACGCATCATGGCGGGCAAGCTGTTTAACGCGGGCCAAACTTGTATCGCGCCGGATTACGTGCTGGTGGAAGCCGGCACGCGCGAGGAATTCGTTCGTCAGGCATCCCAAGCGGCTGCGCAAATGTATCCACGCCTGGTGGACAATCCGGATTACACGCGCATCGTAAATCGCGCCCACTACCAGCGCCTGCGCGGACTGGTGGAGCAAGCCCGGGACAATGGCGCCAGCGTGCTCGAAGTGAATCCGGCCGCCGAAACCGCCAATGAACAGAACAAAGTCTTCCTGCCCACTTTCCTGTGGAATGTGAACGACAGCATGGCAGTAATGCAGGAAGAAATCTTCGGCCCGTTGCTGCCGGTAGTCACTTATCGCTCGCTCGATGAAGCTATCGAATACGTGAATGCCAGGCCCCGTCCACTGGCTTTGTATTACTTCGATCACAACGCAAAGCGCGTGAAAGCGGTTCTGTCGCGCACCACTTCCGGCGGCGTTACGGTGAACGACACCATCTTCCACATCGCGCAGAACGATCTGCCGTTCGGGGGCGTGGGTCCCAGTGGCATGGGCTCCTACCACGGCTTCGACGGCTTCCTCACCTTCTCCAAAAAGAAAGGCGTTTTCCTGCAGAGCCGCTTCACCACGTTCGGAATGCTACGGCCGCCTTATGGCGCGCTGGCCCGCCGCGTCACCGATTTCCTGATTGGCAAATGAACCGCCCATGACACGCCAATGACACGCCGCGAACTGCTGGCCTTACTGCCGTCCTGCGCATTCGGCCAGATGGCGTCGCGCGGCGTCAAACCCATGCCGCGCGGCAAGCCGTCCGGACTGCCGTTTCACGCCCACTTCACTGACGTCGCCGCGAAAGCGGGTTTGCGCGAGCCGGTGATCTACGGCGGCTTGGATCGCGCCCTATACATCATCGAGCCCATGGGCAGCGGCATCGCCTTTTTCGATTACGACAACGACGGCTGGCTGGATATCTTCGTGCTCGGCGGCACCCGTCTCGATGGCCCGCCCCCGGGCGCCACCAACCGCCTCTACAAAAACAATCGCGACGGCACCTTCACCGACGTCACCGCCAAGGCCGGCCTGACGCGCACGGGCTGGGCTTACGGAGTGACCATCGCCGACTATAACAACGACGGCTTCGAGGACATCTTCATCACCTACTGGGGCCAGAACGTTCTCTATCGCAACAACGGCAACGGCACCTTCACCGATGTCACGAAAGAGGCCGGCCTGCTCGCGCCCGGCGTGCGCTGGGGCTCCGGCTGCACCTTTGTGGATTACGACCGCGACGGCCATCTGGATCTGTTCGTCGCCAATTATCTGAAGTTCGATCTGAAGACCGTGCCCCCGGCCGGCGAGCTTGGCCAGTTGCAACTGGAAAGGCATTCCGGTGAATTGCGGACCGCGCGGCCTGCCGCCGGAGACCCATCTGCTCTATCACAACAACGGCGACGGCACATTCAAAGACGTCTCAGTGCGCATCCGGGATCGCGGCCGCGAAAGGCAGCTATGGCCTGACCGCGGTCGCCGCCGATTTCGACAACGACGGCTGGCCGGATATCTATGTGGCCTGCGATTCCACGCCCAGCCTGCTGTTCCGCAACAACCACGACGGCACGTTCAGCGAAGAAGGTCTGGAGCGCGGCGTGGCCCTGAACGAAGACGGGATGGAGCAGGCCGGCATGGGCCTGGGCGTCGGCGACTACGCCTGCGACGGGTACCTGGACGTCTTCAAAACTCACTTTACCGAAGACACTCCGGCCCTTTACCGCAACGACGGCAAGGGCAACTTCACGGATGTGACCCTGCGCGTCGGGCCTGGGCGTGGAGACCCGTTTCATCAGTTGGGGCGCGGGCATCGTGGACCTGGATAACGACGGCCTTCCGGATCTGTTCTGGGTTACCGGCAGCGTCTATCCTGAAGTCGAAAAGAAGTTTCCCGAGTTCCCGCATCGCACGCCGCGCGTCATCTTCCGCAATCTGGGCGGGGGCAAGTTCGAGGAATTGATCGGCCAGGGCGGACCCGGAATCGAGGAGGCGCACGCCAGCCGCGGGGTGGCCTTCGGCGATTTCGATAACGACGGCGATATCGACATTCTGATCATGAACCAGAACGAGCCGCCCTCGCTGCTGCGCAATGATGTATCCGGCGACGCGCATTGGCTGAAAGTGAAACTGGTAGGGACGAAGTCCAATCGCAGCGGCATCGGGGCGACCGTGATCGCGAGCTATGGCGGCAAGAAGCAGGCGCAGGCGTTGATGGCGCAATCGTCCTATCTGTCGGTGCACGACAAGCGGCTGCATTTCGGGTTGGGCGCGGCGCCAACGGCCGATCTGGAAATCCGCTGGCCGAACGGCGCGAAAGAAACCATCCCCCACGTGGCGGCGAATCAATTAGTAACGATTCAAGAGGGCGCCGGCATCGTGAAGCACGACAAATTCTAGCGCCACATTCGAGCGCCGCTCATCGTCTGCGGTTTCCCAGGACGAGCCCGGCGAAGATGGTGATCAGCGCGGCCAGCGTCGCCAGCGTACCGACGATCAAGTAATCCGCACGCCCGTGAGGCGCAGGCAGCACCCGGATCAGGGCCAGGGCGAAGATCGCGAAAACCAGGCACGCACTGGCGAGCAGCACGGCGGGGCGGCTCTTGCCACCCGTTTTGGGTTGGTCAGGCTTTGGGGTGGGCGCGGTCATAAACCTCCATCAAATCGGTCAGTGAAACCTGCGTGTATTTTTGAGTGGTGGAAAGCCGAGCGTGTCCCAGCAATTCCTGGATAGCGCGCAGGTCGGCGCCATCGGCCAGGAGGTGGGTCGCATAGGCGTGGCGGAAACTGTGCGGGTGCATGGAAGAATCGCCGGTCACCAGTATGCGCGTAGAGTTTGACGATTCCCCGCGCGCCGCGCCGGGTAAGCGCGTCCGCCGTGATGGTTCAGAAAGACGGCCGTCTGCTGGGGGGGGGCGCCGCGTTCCGGCAGGTAGCGATCGAGAGCCGCGGCGGCCTGCGAACCGTGAAGGGCACCTGGCGCTCCTTGCGGCCTTTGCCGCGCACGCGAATCCAGCGCTCGGCGCGGTCGATGTCGTCCAGATTCAGACCCACCAGTTCGCTGACGCGCAAGCCGCAACCATACAGAAGTTCGAAGATGGCACGGTCGCGGGCCGGATGCGGTCGCTCGAATTTATCGGCGGCCACGGCGTCGATCAAGCCATTGGCCTGTTCGGCGGTCATCACGTCGGGCAAGCGTTTTGGGCGCTTTCGGCGTGCGCACCAGGCGTCGCCGCGATTGACTGGAACCAAGCCTTCGCGCAACAGGAAACGGAACAACGAACGCACTGCCGCCAGCTTGCGCCGCATCGATATGGGGCTCAACTGGCGATGTAAAGATCCGCCAGCCACTCGCGGATTTCGAGCACCCCCAAGCGCGCGACCGGCGGCGCCTCGCTCGCGGGGGGGGTGAAGTATTCGAGAAACTGCCGCAGATCGCTGGCGTAGGATTCGATAGTATGCGGCGAGGCGTTCTGGCGCGCCAGTTCGGCGAGGTAGCGTTCGATCTGCGTTCGAGCTCAGACATGCGCGTGCGGTGCTGGTCCAGCGCTTCGGCAGCCCGCCGGCAGACTTCCGCATGGCGGGCTTGCTTGTCGTGCCGGAGCTTTTGGCGGGTGGCTTCGTCGAGTGCGGGCAGCAGGTCGAAGGTGATATTGGCCGGCTGATAGTGCGCTGGGATCAGCGCCGGATATGTAGTGGCAAAGCGAGCCGAGCGCGGTCTCGCGCGGAAACGGACGAGGCGCGCCGCCGGACGCCAACGCCGACCGCATGCACGCCCGCCATCAGCCCGGTGGCGATGGATTCTACGTAGCCTTCCACGCCGGAAATCTGTCCCGCGAAAAAGATCTCGGGACGCGCGCGCAATTGCAGCGTGGGCGTCAGCAGCGCCGGCGCGTTGATGTACGTGTTGCGGTGGATCTGTCCGAAGCGCAGAAACTCGGCGTGTCTCCAGGCCGGGAATCATGCGCAGGATGCGCGCCTGCTCGCCGAACTCGCATGTGATTCTGGAAGCCCACCAGGTTGTAACTATCGGCGCGCAGATTTTCCTGGCGGAGTTGGACGGCGGCATAAGGACGGCGGCCGGTGCGCGGATCGACCAGGCCCATGGGCTTCATGGGGCCGAAGCGCAGAGTATCGCGCCCGCGGCGAGCCATCTCTTCGATGGGCAGGCACGCTTCAAAATAAGGAGTCGTCTTCGGGGATGTGCGAGGAGACCGGCTGCGCCGCCAGCACCGCATCAATGAAGGCTTCGTATTGATGGCGATCGAACGGGCAATTCAGATAGTCGTCGCGTACCGTCCAGCGATTTGCCGTAGCGGGAAGCGCGGAACGCGATGGTCAGGTCGACGGAATCGGCCTCGACGATAGGGCTGATGCTGTCGTAGAAAAACAGGCGCCCGGATCCCGTGAGCCGCGCGATTTCGCCGGCCAGGGTATCGCTGGTGAGGGGGCCGGAGGCGACGATGCTGATGCCCGCCTGGTCATCAATCTGGCGGACTTCCTCGCGCCGCACTTCGATGCGGGGATGGGCCGCGATGGCACGGGTAATTTCGGTCGAGAAGACCTCGCGATCGACAGTGAGCGCCTGCCCTCCGGGAACGCGGGCGTGGGCGGCCGCTTCGAGCACCAGCGATCCCAAGCGGCGCAGTTCCTGCTTGAGCAGCCACGGGGCAGTATCGGGCTGCTCGGACTTGAGCGAGTTACTGCAAACCAGTTCCGCGAAGCGATCGGTCTGGTGTGCCGGGGTTTGGACCACCGGGCGCATCTCGTGGAGAATGGCGGAATGTCCCGATTCGGCGATCTGCCAGGCGGCTTCGGAACCCGCTAATCCTCCGCCGATGATGTGTATGGGCGCTGGCATGGGCCAGCTTTCAGTGTAAGCGAGCGCGAGCGGCCGCCGCTTTACTCGGAGCGCAACGCGTGGGCCGGATCGACGGCGGTGGCACGCCGCGCCGGCAAGTAGCAGGCCAGGGCGGCCACGGCGAGAGCCAGCGCGGAAACGGAGGCGAAGGTCACTGGGTCGGCAGCGCGCACTTCGTAGAGCAGGCTCCACAATACGCGGCCCAGGGCGAGCGCGCCCAGAACGCCGAGCGCCACACCCGCCAGCGCCAGTTTCACGCCTTGACGCAGCACCAGGCGGCGAACGTCGGCGGCCTGCGCGCCCAGGGCCATGCGCAGTCCGAATTCGTGGGCACGCTGGCTAACGGCATACGAGATCACGCCGTAGATGCCGATCGCTGCCAGGGTCAGGGCGAGCGCCGCGAAGAGCGCAACGAGGAAGAAGGCGAAGCGGGGAGTGGAGACATTCGCATCCGCAATATCATCCATGGCGCGTACGTTTGCTACCGCTAGAGTGGGGTCGAGCTGGTACACGGCCTGGCGCAGGGAGTTCGAGAGCAGCGTGGGATCAGGCGCACCGCGTACCGCGATTACCATATTGTTGACCGAGACAGGCGACTGCCCGAGCGCCCACCACATGGCCATCTCCGCCTCCGGACTTTCCGGTTTGTCCTTCACGTCGGCGACGATACCGACGACGTTCATCCAATCTTTCTCTTTGGGATGGCTATCGAAAGTAACGCGTCCGCCGAGGGCGTCGCGGTTAGGCCAGTAGCGCCGCGCCATGACCTGGTTGATGATCAAAGCCAAAGGCGCCTTCATATCGTCGCCATTGGTGAAGAAACGGCCGCGGATGAGCGGAATGCCCATGGCGCGGAAGTAGCCGGGGCTGGCGACATGGTAGCGGGCGTGGAAGTCCTGGTGCGGCGGTGGCTTTTTCTCCTTCGATCGTGAAGCCACCGATGTTGTCGTCATAGCCGGTCCAAGGCAGGTCGCGTACCAACGCCCGACGCGCGAATGCCCGCCGTCGAATCGAGGATGGCGGACAAGCGGTTCCAGAACCGGATGGTTTCGACCGGCTTATAGGAAGCATCCGGCAATGAGACGCGGGCGGTCAACAAGTGTTCGGGGCGGAAGCCGGGGTCGGCGCGCATCAGGTTTACGAAGCTGCGCAGCATGAGGCCGGCGCCGATCAGCAGGAGGCAAGCGAGGCTCACTTCGCCAACCACCAGCGCGCTACGCAGGCGTAGATGGCCGCGACTGCTGCCACCGCCGCGCACGGCTGAGCGCAAACTATCCTGCACGTCCGCCCGGGCCGCTTGCAAGGCTGGCGCCAGTCCGAACAGGACGCCGGTAGCGACGCGCGACCAGATAACGTGAACGCGAAAACGGCGCCGTTGATGTGAATGGTTTCGGCGCGCGGGAAATCGGCAGGCAGCAGGGCCACCAGCGTGCGCACGCCCACTACGGCCATGAGCGTGGCGAGGGCGCCGCCCAGCAACGCAATCAACAAACTTTCGGTGAGCATCTGCCGGACCAGGCGCGCGCGGCCGGCTCCCAACGCAGCGCGCACGGCGATCTCGCGCTGGCGCGCGGTGGCGCGCGCCAGCAGCAGGTTCGCGGCATTGGCGCAGGCGATCAGCAGCACCAGTCCCACGGCGCCCAGCAACACCAGAAGCAGGCGTTGGCTCGCGTCCGACGATCTCCTGGTAGAGCGGAACCACCAGCGCCTGCCAACCCTTCGAGCGCGCCGGGATGTTCGCGGCCGACCTGCGCGATCATGCCGTTCATTTCCGCCTGGGCCTGGGCCGCGCTGACGTCCGGCTTCAATCCGCCCGATCACTTCCAAGATAATGAGAGCCGCGCTGGTCGGGATCGCCCCGGAAAGCGAAGGGCCACCAGAGATCGACGGTCTCGCCATGCGCCACGCCGTTGTACTCGTTGCCGGGATGCTCGGTTCCAGGCGGCATCACGCCGGCCACCGTGAAAGGCCGCGCGTCGAGCGTGATCTTGCGGCCGACGATGTTGGGATCGGCTGCGAACCGGCTGCGCCAGACGCGGTCGCTCAGAATCACCTGCTGCTCGTTGCCGGGGATTTCGGCTTTGGTATCGAACTCGTGCCCGCGCGCGGGGCGCAGCCCCAAAACACGGAAAAAGCCGGAGGTCACCGCGAAGCCGGTGAAGCGTTCCGGCTGGCCCTGTACCGGAGAGTTGCAGATCGGCGCGGGTGAACCCGGCCAACGAGTCGAACGATCGCTGGATCGCTGCGAAAATCGCGGAAGTCGAAGGGATTCAGAGGAAACTTGGGAAAGATGGAACTGTGGAAGAAAACTGCGCGCAATCCGATCGGCGTGGGGGTAGGGAAGGGGCCGCAGCAACACCCCTTGGATCACGCTGAAGATAGCGCTATTAGCGCCGATGCTGAGGGCCAGGGTCAGCAGGATGACCGCTGTAAAACCTGGATTGCGGCCGAGAGAACGAAAGGCATAGCGCACGTCGCGCCAAAATTTTTCGATGGTATCGGTACGTCGCATATCGCGGCATTGCTCCTGAATTTGGGTCAATCCGCCTAGCTTGCGCACGGCGGCGCTGACGGGCTTCGGCGGGCGGCATGCCCGCAGCGAGATTCTCTTCCGTCTGCTGGTCGATGTGGAAGCGCAGTTCCCGGTCGAGGTCACGGTCGACGCGGCCGCCGGGAATAAGAGAGCGCAACCGCATGCGGGCGATATCGAGATACGGCGCAGTCTCATATCACTCCTGAGGCGCCATACGGATGACCAGTCCGACAGCGTTTGAGAGGCGCTCCCACTGGGCTAATTCTTTGGCCAGTTGGGTGGTGCCGGCGTGGGTAAGTTCGTAGAATTTGGCCTCGCGGCCGGTCTCGGTCTTGCGCCAGTGGGCGCGGATCCAGCCTTGCTGTTCCAGGCGATGGAGAGCCGGATACAAAGCGCCTTGGGAGATTTGCAAAACGTCTTCGGTGACTTGCTCGATCCGTTTGGCGATGGCCCAGCCGTGTTTCGGTTCGAGCGACAGGGTGCGCAGGATGAGCAGGTCGAGTGTGCCTTGAATGAGATCGGAGGGCTTGGACATGGTGCCTAATTGATCTACAATACACGCCTAAACTAATTACAATACTTCCAGCGGGAAGGGATGTCAAGTTGGAACGGTTTGGTATTTAATCGGACTTTAGCGAAGCGACGATTGATTAGGAATCTGCGACAATCACAGCTATGCCCTGCCTCGTCGTCATTGTAGTGCTGGCATTCCCGCGTGTGGCGCTAGTACTGCTCTGGCTGCTCACGACCTACTTACAACGCGCGTATCACGGACTGTTGATTCCGCTGCTCGGGTTCTTTTTCTTGCCCATCACCACGCTGGCTTACGCGTGGATGGTGAACAATCACCAAGCCATCGAAGGCGTCAACCTAATCATTTTAGTTGTCGCGGTGATAATCGATATGGGCGGATTGGGTGGCGGCGAATACCATCGCCGGTACCGCAACTAGCACGCGCTTCCCCGCCCGGGCAATTGCTTTCGGTTGAATCGCGGCTCCAGTTTTGTTGAACTGGACCAATGGAGCCATTCCCTCGATTTGATCTAGCGGACCAGATTGCCTTGGTAACAGGCGCCGCGCGTGGACTGGGTCGCGCGATCGCGTTGGCGCTAGCGCATGCCGGCGCGGATGTGGCGCTGGGTTTACGCGACATAAATGCCGACGGCGGATTGGCGCAAGAGATCGAAGCGTTGGGACGCCGGGCACTCCCGTTGCAGATGGACGTCACCAGTCTCGACCAGATCCGCCACGGGGTAGTGGAAACAGCGAAGCATTTCGGGCGGCTCGATATTCTGGTGAACAATGCGGGGATCGCGCCGGGGAATCCGGCGGAAGAAGTCCGCGAAGACGATTTCGACCTGACCTTGCGGGTGAACCTGAAGGGTACTTTCTTTGCCAGCCAGGCGGCCGCGCGAGTGATGATGCGGCAAGGCGGCGGACGCATTATCAATATGGGATCGCAGGCAGGTTTCGCGGCGCTACCCACCGAGTCGGTCTACTGTATGACCAAAGCCGGCATCGCCCACCTGACCAAGTGCCTGGCGGTGGAATGGGGAAAATACAACATCACGGTAAACTGTGTAGCGCCGACGTTTATCCACACGCCGGGTACGGAGGAGTGCCTGGCGGACCCGGTATTCCGCGCGGACGTGGTGGAGCGCATCGCGGCGCTGCATCGCATCGGCGAACCCATGGAGGTGGCGGGAGCGGTGGTTTTTCTGGCATCGCCGGCGGCGGCGTTGATCACCGGCCACACGATGCTCATCGACGGCGGTTGGACGGCGCGGTAGCGGGAGTCTAAGGAGCGCCGGGCAGTTTCGTGGAGGCGTGGACGCGGGCCAAATGTACAAAAGCTTCCGCCGCGCCGCAACCGGATTCGCGGCCGCGATAGCTCTCCATCAATTGATGGTATTCCCGATAGATGCGCTCGCCATCCTGGCTTTGATGGGCGAATAGCGCGGCTTTCTTCTTTTCGCGGACGCTCGAAACATCTACGTAATCGGTGGGATGAAATCCCATGGTTTGCGCGCCCAAATCCACTTCGTAGTAATACAGTTCAAAGCGCCCACGAGCAGCGAGCCAGGCGCGGAAGGCGAGGGTGGAAGCAGCTTGATGGTCGAGGTGTGTATCGATGGGCCATTGGGTGAAGACCACGTCGGGATCCTCGGCGAAGATCAGCTTACGCAGCGAATCGGCGGCATCCTTATCGACCACGGTGGCGCCATCGATCTGGCCGGCGAATACGGGCTTAGCGCCGAGGATGCGGCAAGCGGCCTGGCATTCGGCCGTACGGATGGCGGCGGCCTCATCGTGGGATTTGCGCGGAATACCCGCTTCGCCGCGGGTGAGGTAAATAATCGTCACGCTGGCGCCGAGAGCGGCATAACGGGCAAGCGTACCGCCGCAACCGGACTCAGGGTCGTCGGGGTGGCCTCCGACGCAGACGATTCTGGTCACCTTACTCGCGGCAGTTTGACCGGCGGCAAGGGCAGGCAGTGAAAGGAATTGACGGCGCGACGGTGTAATCACGAATGTAACCCGGCGCTATCGATTATACAGTTTGTGGCGCTGGGGATTCGACAGATCTAAATGCTTGGGCGTATTTCTGGTCGTGATCCATGATGTGGTCGGTCAGCCAGTGGCGCAGGAACGACATGAGCGAAGCATTGGAGATGGGTTCGCGATCCTGAAGTTTCTTTTGGATCTGGGTTACCTGTTCGATGAGTATGCGGTGTTGTTCGATGTGCGCCGTGAGCTGATCGTAACCGCGCTCGTCCATGAGGTCCTCTTCAAACTTGAAGTGAATGTCGATGAAGGCTACCAACCGGTCTACAAGGGTATGTTGAAAGGAACGGCCGCGGCCTTCCTCCATCGCTTCCTGCAATTGGCGGATCAGGCCGACCAGGGCCTGGTGTTGACGATCGATGGACTCGATGTGGACGCTGTATTCCGGCTTCCAGGTTATGAAGTGATCGTCGGTCCGTGTCTCCCGTGTCATCGTTGCTCCCAGTACAGCTTATCGGCAGGAGGCGGAATTAGCTGCTGATTGCGGGATTGACGATATTAAAGGGATGTCCGGCAGCATAAGCGACGATCTGGTCGAAGATCTCCCCGAATTGGATTTCGTATTCCTCTCGGGTAACGTAGCCGATGTGCGGCGTGCACACGACGTTATCGAGTGAGATCAGCGGATCTTGCGGATCGAGGAGAGGTTCATCTTCATAAACATCTACGGCGGCCATGCCGGGACGACCTGCACGCAAGGCGGCGGCTAGGGCGCCGGGTTCAATAAGTCCGGCGCGACTGGTGTTCACGATTAGGGACGAAGGTTGCATGCGGGCAAGATCGGCGGCGGTCACGATCCCACGGGTGGCATCCACCAGGCGCATGTGCAGCGAAAGCACGTCGCACTCTTCGAAGAACGCCTGCTTATCGGGCGCGGTGGCATAACCATCGGCGCGCGCCTTGGCGAGGGAGGCTTCACGCGCCCACACCAGCACGCGCATGCCAAAGGTCTTCCCATAGAGTGCGATTTCGGAGCCGATGCGGCCGTAGCCATAAATTCCGAGCGTCTTGCCGCGCAGGCTTTGGCCGACGCCGATTTGCCATCGTCCCGATTTGAGTGCGGCCATCTGCTGCGGGATCTGGCGCATCGCGGCGATGATCAAGCCCCAGGTCAGTTCGGCGGTGGCGTAGGAAAGCGTGCCCGGATGCAGCCCGGAACAGACCATAATGCCGAGGCGGGTGCAGGCATTGATATCGATGTGGGGGTAGACGCTACGCTGGCTGATGAGCTTGAGTTTGGGCAGGCGTTCGAGCAGGGCGGCCCGGATTTGAGTGCGTTCGCGGATCAAGACCAGCGCTTCGGTATCCTGCAAACGCGCCGCAAGCGCATCGGTATCCTGCACGTGGTCAGTCCAAATGGTGACGTCGTGCCCCGCCAGTTTTTGGAATGCGGGGAGGGTGCGGAGGGTATCGTGGTAGTCGTCTAAAATCGAGATTTTCATGGTAGCATCGGGACCTATGGGCAACCCTGTTGTACACTTCGAAATCGGCTGCCGGGATAAGGCCGCCACAGAGGCATTCTACTCGAATTTGTTTGACTGGAAACTGACGCCGATGGGACCGGCCACCATGATCGACACCGGCGAAGGCGGCATCGCCGGACACATGACATCGCTGGGACACGAACCGCACAACTTCACCAACTTCTATGTAAGCGTAGACGATCTTCAGGCCACACTCGACAAGGTGAAGGCCTTGGGCGGCAAAACGCTGGTGCCGCCGGTGCCGATCCCTACGGGAACCTTCGCGTGGTTTGCCGATCCCGAGGGCAACATGGTCGGGATCTTCAAACCAAAATAGCGTCTACTGCCAGTTCAGAATAACTTTGCCGGATTGGCCGCTGGACATCACTTCGAACCCTTTTTCAAATTCCGTGTAGTGGTAGCGGTGGGTGATCACGGGCGTGATATCCAGGCCGGACTGCAGCATCACGCTCATCTTGTACCAGGTTTCATACATCTCGCGGCCGTAGATACCTTTGACGGTCAGCATGTTGAACACAATAGTGCGCCAGTCGATGGCCATCTCGCCGGCGGGAATGCCGAGCATGGCGATCTTGGCGCCGTGGCTCATGTTTTCCAGCATGTCGCGAAACGCGGCCTGATTGCCGGACATTTCAAGGCCGACATCGAAGCCTTCAGTCATGCCGAGTTGTTTCTGCACATCGGGCAGGGTGCGCTGGCTGATGTTGACGGCTTCCGTGACGCCCATTTTGCGGGCCAGAGCGAGACGGTATTCGTTGACGTCGGTAATGACCACGTAGCGCGCACCGGCATGGCGAGCGACTGCGGCAGCCATGATGCCGATGGGTCCGGCGCCGGTAACCAGCACGTCTTCACCCAGCACGGGAAACGATAAGGCGGTGTGGACAGCGTTGCCGAACGGGTCGAAAATAGCCGCAACATCCTGATCAATGCCATCATGATGCCGCCAGATATTGGTCATGGGCAGGGCGATGTATTCGGCGAATGCGCCGGGGCGATTCACGCCGATGCCTTGGGTCTTGGCGCAGAGATGGCGGCGGCCGGCGAGGCAGTTGCGGCAGCGTCCGCAGACCACGTGTCCTTCACCGCTGACGATATCGCCGGGATAAAAGTCGGAGACATTGGAGCCTACTTCGGCGATCTCGCCGACGAATTCATGGCCGATGACCAGGTGGATCGGAATGGTCTTTTGGGCCCAATCGTCCCACTTATAAATGTGGACGTCGGTGCCGCAAATGCCAGTGCGATGGACGCGGATCAATACGTCGTTGATGCCGATGCGGGGTTGGTCTACGTCCTGCAGCCAGAGGCCGGGCTCGTTCTTACTTTTGACTAGTGCTTTCATGTTGAAACTTTATGGTAGCGATACTCGGGGACTGGCGGGGAAGGCTGAAAGCAGTGGTGCTGGATGACGCGGAGCACGGGGGGGATCGCGGCGATAGCGGGGGCGAGGGCTTCGTTCAAAACAGCAGGCGAGGCGGCGGCGCGGAGGTTGATGACGAGTTCGTGACGGCGGGCCGGCGAGGCCAATAGGTCGCCTTCGACGGCGGGTTGGTCTCCGTTGCGGCAGATGCCGGCGCGGATATAGCCGCTGGGAGCGCGATTGAAGATTTTCAGGTGGGCGATAGGGGCTCCGGCGCGCGTGAGTTCCGCGTCGAGGCGTTCGAGGAGGGGGCCGACTATGGAGGCCGGCGGGAGGGCGGTTTCGAGGCGCAGTTCGCCTTCCCAGTTCAGCCATCCAAGGGCGGCCTCGGCGGTTGCGTAACGGTCGTAATCGATATCGAGCAGGTGGTTGCCGGCGGTAAGGCGGCCGTTCAGGATTTCGTCTAGCCATGCGGCCACGCCCTCGCCGGTGCGGGCACTCACGCTGCGGGAATGGGAGACAGGGTTTAGAGGCGCGGGCGTAGAAGATCCGATTTCGTGTAAAGCACCAGGTCGGCTTCGGCGATTTGGTTTTGGAACAGGTAAGACAGGTTAGGGTCGTCCAGGCCGGCGGCGCGCTGGGGATCGACCAGCACGGAAAAAGGCGCGAGGCGGAATTGAGTGGCGTAGTATTGCTTCAGCGGCTGGAGCACGGTGGCGGAGATATCCATGCAGCTTCCGACGGGTTCGGCGAAGATGACGTCAGGCTTTACGGCGAGCAGGCTTTGCGCGGCGGCGATGAAATCGACCGAACCGGCAGCAGAAGCAGGCGCCCGCGATTTCACCGGTATCGATGCCGGAAGCGGCGGACATGCGCGTATCGACCAGTGCGCCCGCCTGATCGTTGGTGATAATAGCAGCGCGCATGCCACGCTCGTGGAGGATGCGTGCGGCGGTCAGGAGAAGCGAGGTCTTGCCCGCACCCAGGAATCCGCCTACGACGACCAGCGCGGGGCGATCAGACACTCAGCACCAACTCTTCACCGCCGTGGATCGAGATCTCGCTGTCGAGCGTAAATACGGCGGCCTCGTGTTTCACCGTGAGGGCGCGCCCTTGAATGGTGGCGGTGATGTTGGATACGGGGCCGGGAGCCAGGATGATGCTGCGCAAGGGCAGGCTGCCTTCGGCGACGGCCAGGGTGACGCGGCGGCGTCCACTATCGGCAGCGTGTGTGAACGTTCCCCAAGCCGATCCGGCCGACCAGAAGCAGACGAACTTATTAGTGCCGACGTTGACGCGTGGCATGATGGTGGCGCTCTTGTCGCCGCCATGATAGCGGAAGCCGCTGAGCGCCAGAATTCCGGACCAGGCCGACATGGCGCGTGCGTAGTGATGGCCGCATTCGGCTTCATCCCACGGATTGCGGCGCTCGCCATCGAAACGGCGGCGGCTGTTTTCAAAAGCCTCGACTCCTTCGCGGACCATGCCGGCGTAGATCATGGTGGCGGCGGCCTGGTATTCGAGGCCGGTCCAGGCTTCGGCAAAATAGGGGAACGGCACTTCGGGCCGTTTGCCGGTGCCGTAATCGCAGACTACCAGGGCGGACTCGTCATTCAAGACATAGGTGCGCTGGACGGATTCGTGTTCATACATCTGGCGCTTGTAATTGAACTGGTAGATCGACTTCACGGTCTTCGCGGATATGGGCGGGATCCACCAGCGGGCCGAGTCCGGCGACTTCGGCGAGATATTGCCCCATCAACTGATCGAGCAGGCAGCCATCACCGACCTGGAATTCGGGCTTCTCCGGATTTTCCGCGCCCATATCGCCGACGGTGGTCGGGGCGATTTGGTCTTTGGGGATGCCGCGCACCTTTTGAATATAGTAGTGGCCGTTGAAGAGGTTCGCATCGATCCACTGGCTGCCGGCGGTGAAGAGCTGGTGATAATCGTCAGCGGCGTGGGTATCGCCGAGGGCATGGGCCATCTCTTCGGCGGCGCGCAGCGCGCCCAGGTAATAGATGCCGCAGAGCGGATTAGGTCCGTAGAATTCGACGTCGTAGGTGTTGTGCTGGACGCCATCGAGGACGCCGCGGCGGCTCGAATCCCATCCGCCGTTGATCCAGGCGAAGGAGAGGGCGCGCTGCACGCGCGGGCCAAAGATCGCGGAGCCAGGCGGTGTCGCCGGAGAGACGCCAATCGAGGTAGGCCTTGATGATCTGGCCCATCTGGCCGTCGGCAGCGGCGTAGCCGAAGCGCTCTTTACCATCGGGCAGTAACTGGCGAAAGCGCATCCCGCCCTGCTCGTCTTCGGAGAAGCCGAAGGCGGCTTTGCGCAGGGAGCGGGCGAGGGTGGGGAACAGATGCTGGGTGGCGGTCTCGTAATTCCAGACGTGGGTGCAATTGCCGAAGCAGCAGCCGTTGTGATCGCTGGAGCCTTCGAAGCCGTGGAACTCGCCATCGGCGGTGCGGAAGCAGGTCTGGGTGACGAGGGTGGAAAGGGTGGACATAGCGGCGTCGCGCACGCGCGGGCGGAAGCGTGCTGTCGCGCATGGCGGTGACGAAGCGGCGCGTGCGGGCTTCGAGATCGGGCAGATTCGCGGCGGCGTATTCGGCGGCCTCCCATGCGCCGGGGAAGCGCGTGGAGTAGTGGTTGCCGATGATGGTGTGCTCGTCGCCTTTGGGTGCGGTCCAGCCGGACCACGCGGGCGTGCGATTGGGGAAGTGCCAGGCGAGCAGGAACGTGTAGGCGGCCTCGGTGCCGGGCGCGATCTCCTGTTGCAGGCACAGCGAGCCGATGGGTTTGCGTTGCGCGGCTTCGGGACCGAGTTGGCCATCGTCGCTGAAATCGTCCCAGAAGAGCAGCGGGCTGGTCCACCACTTGGCGTTGGTCCAGCCGCGAAGGTAGGTCAGCTTGCCTTCGGGTTTGACCAGGCTGATGGCGATGGCGCCGGACTGCGGGTCGGCGGCGGGCATGCCGGGGTTGGTCATCAGCAGCCCTTTGAACATGGTCGGACTCGCGGTACTCGATGGCGCGCTGTTCGCCGGGGTGACGCTGGGCGACATCCTGGTAAGTGCGCCGATGGGGTTTTCGATGGACCATGCGATGGAGACGCGTGGCGGCCTCCTTCCCGGGGTTGCGGACGCGGTAGCGCAGGATGGCGACGGGCAGTCCGGACTCTTCGGCATCGAGCGGGATGAAGGGGCTGAAGGCTTCGAGGGTAACATTGACGGGAAGTCGGGAATCGTGGAAGGCGATCTGGGCGATGGGGAATTCGCCGGTGAAGGTGGCGCCTTCGAGGCGGGTAAGGCCGGGAGCGTTTTTGGAGCCGAGTCCGTCGGCGCCTTCGTAGGGGGGCATGAGGCGGGCTTCGAGCACGTGGGCGACAGGCTTGCGACTCCCGGACTGCGCCCAGATGGAGGCGAAGGCGTATTCAGGGCGAACGGCCTTTATCGGGGCGGTTGAAGAGTTCCCAATCGCGGAGTTGGCCGCGTCCGCCGAGACTGATGCTGCCGGCGCCGACGCCGCCGAGGGGCATGGCGAGCATGGCCAGTTGGCGTCCGGTAAAAGTGCGCGGGTAGCGCATCGAGGATCGGGGAAGGGTGACGGGGGGACGGGTTTGGGGGCGGGCGGGGTGGCCGGCGGGGCAGCGATTTTGGGCGTGGGCGTTTGGGCGGCGGCGCCGCTGGTGGCGAGGGCCACGGTTTTAAGGAAACCGCGGCGGCCGGTGGATTTGGTCATTTGGTGGGAGTGTAGCATCGTTCTGTGGCTTTTTGGACGAACAAAGCCAAATGGAATTTCTTGTGGAGGGGATTTGGGCAAATTGGGCAAGTTTTCCGGGTTTGGATTGGGCAGAATTGGGCAGAATTGTGCAGGTGGATGGTAGACCGCACCCTTCGCTACCATTAAAGGTTATGGCAGACGTGATCGTGGTGGGCGGCGGAATCATCGGCGGATCGATTGCGTGGCGACTGGCGCAGGCGGGGGCGACCGTCACCGTTTTGGATGCGGCCCGGTTTGGTGGCGAGGCGAGTTGGGCGGGGGCGGGTATGCTGGCGCCGGGCGGGGAGATCGCCGGCCGGAGCGGGTGGGCGGAATTTGCTCTGGAAAGCCTGCGACTCTACCCGGCATTCGTGGCGGACCTGCAAGCCGAAACGGGAAAGGCGATCGACTACCGCCGCTGCGGGGCTTTGGAAATTGCACGCACGGAATCCGAGTGGCAGGATCTGGCGGCGCGCCGCGCGCTACAGGCGGAGTTGGGAATCCGGGCCGACACCGTGGAAGGCGGAATGTTCTTTCCCGACGATGCGCTGGTCGATCCGCGGGATCTGACTGCAGCGCTGCGATCGGCCTGCACGGCGCGCGGGGTGGTGATCCACGAACCGGCGCGGGCGCTCGCGATCCGGGTATGGCCGGAGCGGGCGGAAGTCGAAACGGCCGACGGCCTGGTTTCGGGTTCGGCGGTGGTTCTGGCGGCGGGGGCGTGGAGCGGGTCGATCCCGGTTTCCTACAGGGACGGGCCGATCGAGATTCCGGCTACGTTTCCGGTGCGCGGACACTTATTGGGCTATCTGCTGGAGCCGGGATCGGTCGGGCCGATCCTGCGGCACGGGCATACGTACGTCATGCAGCGGTCGAACGGGTTCACCATTGCGGGAACGTCGACCGAAGAAGTCGGATTCAACCGGAAGATCGATATGGACATCGTGGCCGATATTCGGGCTCGTGCGGAAGGGCTGTTGCCAAGTTTGAAGTCGGCGAACCTGCCGATCGCATGGCTCGGATTTCGGCCGGGGATCGCTGGGGGCGAACCGGCGATACGGCGAGTTGAGAATACGTGTTTGTGGCTGGCGTACGGGCATTACCGCAATGGGATTTTGCTGGCGCCGGCCACGGCGGCCAAGGTGGCGGGAGAGATATCTTTCCAGTTCCACCACTTCAACAGTTCCGGGTCGTGCTTCGATTCCGAGGCGAAGTAGACCGCACTGCGAAACACGTAGAGGACGCAGCGGTCTACGTGCTGGCCCATTGCTTCGCAGAGTCCGGCATAGAGCAATTCCGGGCTGCGGCCGCGGAGGTCCGCCACGTCCGCGATTCCGAGACGGCGCAGATCTTTAGCGATCGAAGGACCCACGCCGGGAATGGTTTGCAGATTGTCTACTTGTCGGACCATATCGATAGCTCGTTTCCGCTGGGGTCGGTGAAATGGAAACGCCGGCCGCCCGGGAAAGAGAAGATCTCCTTGGTGATGGCGCCCCCGGCTGCCGGAACCTTCGCCTGCATGCCAGCCAGGTCCGCAGAGTACATTACCACCAGCGGGCCGCCGGCTGCCACGGCGTCTCTGCGGAAGAACCCACCTGCAATGCGGCCATCTTCGAAGCTGGTGTAGTCTGGCCCGTAATCGGTGAACTTCCAGCCGAAGAGGCCGGTGTAGAATACTTTGGTCTTGGCCACATCGATAGCAGGAAATTCGATGTAATCGATGCGGCCTTCGTTTGTTGGATTATCCATGCAGCCAGTATGGCGCGGGACTCCTGACAGCGGTGTGTCAGGAGTCTCGCGTCAAAACAGTTTACGGAGTGAAGGGTTGGGTCAGCCAGGGGGCAAAGAGCACTCCGGCGCCGCCCACGCTGGCGCATCCGGAGGCTCCGGGACCGCTGGCGCATCCCCACCAGTTCAGGACCGCATCGGCCGTGCCGGTTCCCAGGTTGTCAACGCCTACCGTTGCTCCCAGATTATTGAGGTTGATATCGACCTGGGCGGGAGTGTTAACCACGATATCGTAAGACTCCTGCTGGATCACGTTTTCCGCGATGACGGCCCCGGTAATGGACGAAGCGCCGTAAACGTTGATACCGGTGGGGCCGGGGGTGAATGCGTCATCGGTATCCGCGCCATTGCCGGAGATCTGGTTGGCAATGATCATGTTGTCATTCAGGAACTGACCGGGCGCATGGGCATGGAACGCAACGCCGGGCAGTCCGTTGTTCATAATTGTGTTGCCGATGACCACGTTACCGCTGACTGTACCGCCGGTGACGGGCGAGAAGATACCCACGCCGCTTCCGGAATTCGCCGGATTGTAACCGTTGTGAACCACTTGGTTGTTGGCAACCGTATTGTGCATGATCCCCAGGGGCACGCTGGAATTCGAGATAGCGGCAGGCGGGTGCGACGCCATGGTAATACCGCAATCGGCCGCGTTGTTGCGCACTACGTTGCCCACGATCACGTTATCGTGTGTTTGGGCGGTTTCGTCACTAATCAGAATGCCGCCGGAGTTACTCTCACTGGTGTTGTTGGCGATGATCGAGTGGTCGGCGCCCATGACGTGGATGCCTTCGCCACAGTCAAACCCTTCGGATGTCTCGAAAGAGGGCAGTCCAGGGCAGGTACCATCAGTGACATTCAGGGCTTTGTCGTTGTTGATGACCCAGTTTCCCACGATGGTGGCATTCGAAACATTAGCTAACAGAATACCCTCGAAGTTAGCGTTCTGAATCTTGAACCCTTTAACGGCAACGTTGGAGATGCCGGGGTAATCGAGACCGTCCACGTAAACCCCGTTGGCTAAGCCACTGGCATCGATAATCGTGGAGTTACGGTCGGCTCCGATCAGCGAAAGGGCTTTGTCGATAATTACAGTCTCTTTGTAAGTACCTTTCGCCACGTTGACTGTGTCGGTAGGCGAAGCGGCCTGTACCGCTGCCTTAATACTTCCGTAACAGCCATTAGTCGCACCCGGATTCACGCACAAGGTAGCCGCCATTGCGGGAGATAACCCGATTGCAAAAATACTGAGATAGATCTTGATGTTGGACAACGTAGTCTTTCCCTCCTCAGGTGAGTTTACACTTAGAAGCTAACGAGGGGAAGATAGATTTCGTGAACGGCCGTGAAGAAGAGCACGAACCAGAAGGACGCTTGCTTACGCGCGCGGCTCGGATTACGTACGCGGCGCGGATTGGTTAAGGCGCGGATTGGTTAAGGTGCGGATTGGTTGGTTACTAAAGTTTACATCTTGCCTTTGATGCCGGCGTCGAGCGAGATCTGGTGAGACTCCAGGATATTCCCGGTAGCGCGATCCAAAGCCGCGCGCGCCTTTACATAGGCGCTCATAGCGGCCACTTCGGTGGACTTAGCCTGCGCCAGAAGACTTTCATATTGGATCACGAAGAAAGCCGTGGATGCGCCGACCTCGTACCTGGTCTCCTCTGCTTCGAGTGACTCCTGTTGCAGGCGGCGCGCCTGCACCGCGGCGTCGTAGGATCCCCGCGCGCGGCGCATAGCGATCACGGCATCTTCCACTTCCAGGCGCGCCTGATTCTGTAACTGCCGCAAGCGTACTTCGGATTGGCGCAGTTGTAATTCATCGCGGGCTAAGTCCGATTCGGCGATTCGATTTCGTATGGGTACGGTAACCTGTACGCCGATGCCGTAAGTCGGATACTTCGCGGTGAATAGCTGATCGAGCGCGGTCCCATATCCGCCTTGAAACGGTATCTGGGTCGCCGGCGCGGTTGGATTCAGTGCGCCCGCCAAGCCATTATTCTGAAACGTGCCCACCAGATCGATTTCCGGAAGGGTGGCGTTGCGTGCGCCCTTCAGGCCGATCTGCGAATTCTCGATCTGCAAGTTAGCCTGACCGAGATCGGGACGCCGGGCCACCGCATCGCTGAACAGATCCTGCATTGGGCGGATGTCTTCCTTCTCGGGGATTGTCAGAGGGTCGGTGGGGATGATGGTGGCGGCCAGCACTTCGGGATCCGCATTGCCGGTGCGGGTCAACAGGTTTTTCAGAATCGCTTGCTGCTCTTCCAGCAGACCGACAGCGTTCACCAGGTCCTGCCGGGTGGAAAATACCTGGGCATTGGCGCGAGTCATCTCGACGGGCGCGAGGGTACCCTCGTCGACTTGAGCTTTGGTGTCGGAAAGCAGTTTTTCGGCGGCGGTTACGCTTTCCTGCTTCACCTTTACGTCTTCGTACAGTGCCACGAAATCGGTATATAGCCGGACCACGCCATACACGGTAGCGATGAGTTGCTGCTGGAAAAGAAGGCTGGTAATTTTGCGCTCGTTGCCGGCAATGCGGATGAAGCGCCGGTTCAGCGACGGTCCGAAGCCGCGCAACAGGGGTTGGGTAACGGTGAGGCCCAGGCTCGATCCGGTATATGGATTGTAGTTTGTGCTCAGTGAATTCAGCGACTGATGGTTGTTGTCGAAATTCACGTTCAATTGCGCGCCGCTACTGAACGCTTGCACCAGGCCGGCGTTCGCGTTGAACCCATTCGAAACCAAATTAGGCACGCCATAGGAAAGGATATTGAGTTCAGGCGTGCTCTCATGCATCCAGTTGAGTTGCCCAACTATGGATGGGTCGAAGATAGGCACCGGCGTGCCGTTGGACTGCGCGATTGGGCCTTGAATCGAGAGGTTGGTTTGGGGTTCCCCGAGCGCGCCGAGTTCGAGGGCGTTGGTGCTAACGGTGGTGCCGGTGGTAACGCTGGTGGAAGAAGCCGGGTTGGTGGAAATCGGACTGAGGGGGCCGCCCGCCCCGGTGGGCGCTTCGCTGATCAGGAACGGAACGCCGCGCAGCAGGCCCCCGCCTTTCGCGCGGGTGAGATCGGCATCGGCGATCTGGAAACTGAAGCGATCGAGCACCACGTCCAGGTTATTTTCGATGGCCAGGGCCAACGCGTCGGCCTGCGAGAGATAAAGGTTGCCGGCGCGGATGAGGTCGTGTACCCGGGCGGAGTTATGGAAATCCACCGGAGCGTTCGGAGAGTACTGGCAGAATGCGGACGGCGCGCAACAAAGCAGGAGCGAAACTAACGTTCCGCGCGGGCTCAGGCCCGCCCTCCCAGGTAATTTGAATTTAGGCATTAGTCTCAGGCGGGACGCTTCTTCTCCCGCAGCAATTGGGGATTCACTTTAGCGCCCTCCTGGACGCTATCGCCGGGATTCACGACCACTTGCTGGCCGGCCTGGAGTCCGGAGAGAACTTCGATTTTATCGCCAAAATCGCGGCCCAGTTGGATGCGCTGGAAATGCACGACGTGGTCGGGCCCGACGACGCCAACCTGGGGACCGTTTTGGCGCACCACCAAAGTATCGCCCGGGATCAGGAGCGGCGGATTCTTGCGCGGGGTGGTGAGATCAACCTGCGCGTACATGCCGGGCATCAGCAGTCCATTGGAATTGGGGACCTGGACTTCGGTGAGCAGCGTACGGGTGGCGGGATCCAGGGAATTCGACGTGCGGGTTACCGTGCCGGTGAACTGCTGGCCGGCGAGATCGGTGATCAAAAGATGCGCGGTCTGGCCGACACGAACGGAGCCCGCGTCGGATTGGGGGACATTCACATAGGTGCGCAAACGGTCGGTCTGGGCGATGCGGAAGAGCAGGGTGCTGCCCTCGCTGACCAGCGCGCCCACATCCACATTGCGCACGGTGATGACGCCGGCGAAGGGTGCGAGCACGCTGGTGTAGCCTTGCAATTGGGTGAGGCGCGACAGATTGGCCTGGGCCGCTACGATATTGCTTTGGGCCGACGCCACCGCCTTTTCGAGCGCCGCCACATTGGCCTGCGCGGCCACCGACTGCGATTGGTAGGTATCGTTCTCCTGCCGCGAGACTACGCCTTTCGCCTGCAGGTTCTTCCAGCGGTCGGCAGTCACCTTGGCCAGTTGAGCCTGTGCCTGGCTCTGTTGCAGATTGGCGTTCGGCCTGTTCCAGGGCGGCGCGGGTCTGGTCGAGCGCGGCTTTGGCCTGGTCGACTTGCTGGCCTAATTCCGGCGCTTCGATCTCGGCCAGCAATTGGCCGGCTTTCACGCGATCGCCGATGTCCACATAGCGTTTCTTGATATACCCGCTGGCGCGCGCCAACACAGGCGCTTCGGTTACCGCTTCAATATTGGCCGGGAGAATCAGCGATCCGGCGTTGCCGGACTGTTCGACGCCGACTACGGTTACCTCGGGCAGTTCCTTGCCGGCGCTGGCGGCCTCGGCCGCCAGGGTAGCCTCGTTGCGTGCGTGCGGGAGGTAGCCCTTCAGGAACCCGACAACGATGAGGACCACCAAGATGAACGCGAGCAGCCACAATCCGCGGCGCGAGGGCGGGGGCGGAGCGAGAGCGGCGTGCGCAGGGTGCTGCTGCTCGGCCAGTTTACGTTTCAGATCTTCGATTTCAGCGCGCAGCCGCGCTTCGGTATCTTCGGCCACTTGCGTTCCTTGACGTTCGCGGGTATCGTATTCCATTGTTAATCGGTCATGTCTATCCCAGCAGGAGTTCTCCTGCGATGTTCTCCTGTTCTTCTTCGGCAATCTGGCGGTCGAAATCGACGGGCGCTTTCTTCTTGAGCAGGCTGTAGACGATGGGCACGACGAACAGCGTGGTGACGGTCGCCAGCATCAGGCCGCCGATGACGGCGCGTCCCAGCGGGGCGTTCTGTTCGCCGCCTTCGCCCAGACCCAGCGCCATGGGCAGCATGCCGATGATCATGGCCAGGCGCCGTCATCAGCACGGGCCGGATGCGGGTATGGCCGGCGGAGAGCGCGGCGGAGCGGGCATCCATGCCTTCCAGCGCGCTGATCGTTGGCGAACACCACCATCAGAATGCTGTTGGCGGTGGCCACGCCGATGCACATGATGGCGCCCATCAGCGACGGCACGCTGAACGTGGTCTGGGTGATGAACAGCATCCAGACGATGCCGGCCAGCGCGCCGGGCAGCGCCATCAGAATGATGAACGGATCCAGCCAGGACTGGAAGTTCACCGCCATCAGCAAGTAGACCAGCACCACGGCGAAGATCATGCCCATGCCCAGGCGGTAGAACGAAGTCTCCATGGTGCGGACCTGCCCGCGCAGATCGAGAGTGGTGCCGCGCGGCAGTTTGCCTGTGTACGTCGGCCATGATCTTCTCGACCGCCGACCCCACGCTGCCCAGATCGCTGCCGGTCCACGTTGGCATAGACATCGAACACCGGCTGCACATTGTAGTGGTTGACGATTTCGGGCGAGACGCCGCGCGTACACGGTGGCCAGATTGGAAAGCAACTGCGGCCGCCGCCGACGCGCGCCGGGATTTCCGTAAGCCAGCGAAGTCTGGCTGGGGCTCGCGCCCACCGACGAGTTCAAAGCGCCGGAGGTGCCGGCGGACGAGTAGCCGTTGTGCTCAGAACGCCGTTGATGGGCGCGGAGATCGGCGTGCGCATCAGCGCGGCCAGCGAATCCAGACGGTACTGCGGGGTCTGCACGGCCATGCCGTAGTTGACGCCGTTCGCCCAGTTCAGCCATTCGTTGGGCGCCACCTGGCCGCTGCCGCTGAGCGAAATCAGCAGGCTGTTGGAAACGTCGCGCTGCGTGAAGCCCACCTGGCCGGCCTTGCTGCGATCCACATTGAGACGGATTTCGGGGTAGTCCACCACCTGGTGGACATGCACGTCGGCCGCCCCGGGATGTGCGAGATGCGCTCGCGCCAAGCTGCTGGGCGATGGCGTAGTTCGCGGCGGATCGCGGCCCACGACCTGCAGATCGATGGGGGCGGGCAGGCCGAAGTTCAGAATCTGGTTGGTGATGTTGGCGGGTTCGAAGAAGAAAGTCATGCATCGGGAAATTTCTGGTGCAGCCGCTTGCGCAGTTTCACGGTGTAGTCCGCGGTGGGGCCGTGGTCGTCCGGCTTCAGCGAAATCAGGATTTCGCCGTCGCCGATGCCGATGGTGCGGACTATCGCCGAAGGCCAGGTTGAAGCCGCCGATGGGAATGCCGATGTTGTCGATGATGGTGTCGATCTCGCGCGCCGGAATCACGCTGCGGATTTCGTCCTCGATCTTGCGAAAACGCACTTCGGTTTCTTCGATGCGGGTGCCGGCAGGGCGCCAGGCATGCAGGCGCATCTGGCCGGAATCGACGGTGGGGAAGAAGTCGCGGCCGATGAAGGTGACCAGGCACAGCGAACCGACGACGAAAATGCCGAAGCCGGCCAGCACGGCGGCGCGATGGTCGAGGGCCCATGCAGCAGGACGGTGTAGGACGAGCGCATCATTTCGAACCGGCGGTTGAAGAGCGTAGTGCACGCGCCAGATGATGCCCTTGCCGCCCGCCGTTTCGCCGTGCTCGCCCAGCACGTAGAGCTTCACTTCCGGCTTCAGCATGTAGTGCACCATGTTGGGAATCAGGGTGCGCGAAAGCAGGTACGACGCCATCATGGCGAACACCACCGCCATGGCCAGCGGCGTGAACAGAAACTTGGCAGCGCCGGTCAGCAGCAGCACCGGCACGAACACGATGCAGATGGAGAGAGTGGAAACGAAGGCGGGCGCGGCGATCTGCTGCGCGCCATCGAGCACCGCGCGCACCAGCGGCTTCTTCATGGCCATGTTGCGGTGCGTGTTCTCGATTTCGACCGTGGCGTCGTCCACCAGGATGCCGACCGCCAGCGCCAGGCCGCCCAGGGTCATCACGTTGATGGTTTCGCCCAGCAGGCTGAGGACGATCAGCGAGGTCAGGATCGAGAGCGGAATCGAGATGCAGACGATGATGGTGCTGCGCCAGCTTCCCAGGAAGAGCAGGATCATCAGGCCGGTGAGGAAGGCGGCGATAACGGCCTCGCGCACCACGCCGTTGATGGAGGCGCGCACGAACAGGGACTGATCGAACAGCTGGCGGACGTTCAGTTCGGGAGGCAATCCGGCCAGGATCTTGGGCAGCCGGGCTTTGACGGCGTTCACGATGGCGAGCGTGGAGGCGCGGCCGTTGCGCAGCACGGTCATCAGCGCGCCGCGGGTGCCGTTGGTGCGCACGATGCTGGTCTGCACCGCATAGCCGTCGCGGACCTGGGCCACGTCCTTGATGTAGACCGTGGCGCCGTTCACCACCTTGATCGGCAGGTCGTTCAATCTCGTCGAGCATGCGCGGGCTGCTGTTGAGCTTGATCTGGTAATCGCTGTTCGCCGATCTTGGCGGTGCCGGCGGGCAGGATCAGGTTCTGCAGCGCTGAGCGCGTTGGAGACGTCGGTGGCGGAGATGCCTCTTGGCGTACAGCTGCGTCGGGATTCAGGTCCACCATGATCTGGCGGAACTTGCCGCCGTAGGGCGAGCGGGACGGCGGCGCCCTGGATGGTGGCGAGCTGGGTGCGGATGAAGTTCTGGCCGAGATCGAAGAGCTCCTGTTCGCTGAGGGTTTTGCTCTCCAGGCCGAGCTGCAGGATGGGCACGCTGGAGGCGTCGTACTTGAGGATGTTGGGCGGGAAGGTGCCCGGCGGAAAGATGCGCAGCAGGGTCTGGGAAATGGCGGTGACCTGCGCCAGCGCCATCTCGATCTTTAGCGTTGGGCTGGAAGTAGACGCGGATGACCGAGACGCCGTTATAGGATTGCGACTCGATGTGCTCGATGTCGTTGACGGTGGTGGTCATGGAGCGCTCGAAGATGGTGACCATGCGCTTTTCCATCTCCTCGGGCGAAAGGCCGCCGTAGGACCAGACGACGCTGACGACCGGGATATCGATATAGGGAAAGATATCGACGGGCATGGTGACGATGGCGGTACCGCCCAGGATGGCGATGAGCAGCGCCATGACGACGAAAGTGTAAGGGCGCCGCAGCGCGAGTCGGACTATCCACATAGGGGCTAGAAAGGCTTTGGGGTTCCAGTTGTCGCGGAAAAGCCTGGTGTATTTAAGATGACGCTAAGGGGCTGAAAGATGTTACCTTTCGGCGGCCGGGGCCGGCAAACCGGTGGTAACCGCACCGTCACCTGACCCAGGCCGGTTCGTCCGGTTCCCCCTTGTTTGGCATTCCTTTGGCCATGGACCAGCGGTGAATCCACGAGAATCCGCCCGGCCCGGCGTAGTTTTCGGGCAAGCTATAAACGGGGTCGCGCAGCGCCTCGGCCAGGGGCACGAAGCGGTAGCCCCGGCGCCGGAACATCGCCAGGATATCCGGCATCAAACGGGAATTGAGTTCGCTGGCGTGCAGTAGCATGATTTGGGGAAACTCGCGGCCCGCCACTTCCACCGATCGGCCCTCGAAGAAAGCCACGATCGACTCCAGGTATGGGATGTATTCCCGCTCCACGCGCGCACGAAGTTCCGGCCGGGTATAGCAGGCGGCGAACAGGTAATCGGAATTGTCGAAGGTCACCGGGGCGTTGCGGTAGTGGTGGGCGGCTAGGAATTCCGCGATAGCCCGCTTGGTATCGGGCGACGGTCCGGCGTGCAGCATGGGGTAGCGAAAGAATTCGAGCTTCTTGCCGCGGGCCTCAACCACCGGGCGTAGGAACGCGTCGGCGCGCAGAATGTCTTGTTCATAGGCGTCTACCGGCGTACGATTCAGGTCCGCATGCGACCAGGTGTGGTTGCCCAATTCAGCGCCGGCATCCAGCCACAGGTTTAAGATGCGGCGTAGGTCGGTGGCGGATAGTTCGGTGCGGCCTGGATGGACGAATCCGGTCAGCGGTATGTGCTGTTGCCGGAAGGGCGCCAGAAGCCGCTCGGTCATTGCGCGGATTTCGGGATAGGTCCGGCTCTGGGGAACGGCGGTGTCACCGCCGCGCGGCAGATCGTCGATCGTGATGGCGACTTCGCGACTGGCGCCGGCGGTAATAACGGTGAGGGCCAGCAGCGCGCCAGCGAGTCGAAGGGTAACCATTCCGTACTATAACGCATGCCGGGCCGTACGGGCACGCACGTTTCGCCGTCCTGGCCGATAAGAGGCACGAGGGACGGTGTCTATGGATTGCGTTTTGATCAAAGCCGAGATCTGGTGCCTGCTATTCGCGCCGCTCGGCGTAATGGGTTTTGCAGCGGTGGTGGCGCGCCTGCAGGAATGCTGGACCCGCCGTTAACCGGGCCTGCGCGCAAGCTTCGCTCATGAGGTTATTATCACTGTGTGAAGACTTCCCGCATCTTTCTTTCAGTCGCCATTCTGGCGGCCGCCGGAGTGGCGGCATACCTCATCTCCCCCCCGTCCGGTTATGGGCACTGGTGGTTGCAGGACGCAGCCCGGTGTGTCCCATGTCGAAGGCCGTGCAGGCGAAGGCCAATGTCGACGAGAAGACCGTGATCAAAGATCGAATCCTGGCCGGCAGTCACCTGCTGAAAGAAGACAGCGGATTGGAATTGTGGAGCACGCCCAAAGGGGAGTATTGGATACCCAAAGGAAACCGTTTCGTACTGCCGTTCAACCTGGCGGAAATGGAACAACACATTTACGGCACGGGCGAACATTTTATCCATGCGGGCGATGTAGTGCTCGATTGCGGAGCCAGTGACGGCGATTTCACGCGGCAGGCTTTGGCGGCCGGCGCGCGCACGGTGGTTTCGGTCGAGATTTCACCTTCGAGTGCGGAGTGCATTCGGCGGAATCTGGCGGCGGAGATAGCGGCCGGCCGTGTGATTGTGTATCCGAAAGGCGTGTGGGATAAGGATGACACGCTCACGCTGACCGTGGACGATACCAATTTTGCGGCCAATAGCGTGGTGATGCATCCGGAATCCGGACATCCCAGCGTGCAGGTACCGCTGACCACCATCGATCACCTGGTCGCGGAGTTGAAACTGCCGCGCGTCGACTTCATCAAGATGGATATCGAAGGCGCCGAGATACCCGCGCTGGCCGGTGCGCACGAAACCATCGCTAAGTTTAAGCCGCGCCTGGCCATCGCCACGGAGCACAAACCCGACGACGAATTCACCATCCCGGCAGCCGTGCGCAAGATTCGCGCAGACTATCAGATGGAATGCGGCCCGTGTCTGGAAGCCAAGGGACACGTTCGGCCGGATACTCTGTATTTTTGGTAGTTTGTGCAGCCTCATGTTCTAGCTTTATTCTTCCGATAACCGAGACAGGGCTTGAACTTGCGGATCGTCGTCATCGCGCCTAAAGAACCGGCAGCTTTCTTCGACTTACTCTGGGAAGGCGTTTGGGAAGCTACTTTCGACATTGCACAATTCGGTGTCGAGGTGGCTGACCTAACGCCTCCAAGGCACGAGGTGCCGGCGCAACGCGCTATCCTTGAGTCCCTGCTTAGGGAGAGCGTGGATGCCATTGCCGTGGTGCCGGTGGCCGGGTCGGCGCTCAACGACCTGATTGACCGGCATATTCAGCGCGGAACGTCCGTCATCACTTTCCATTCCGATGCGCCGCAAAGCTTGCGAACGTTATTCGTGGGTCCGGACGCATTGCAGTCCGGCATGCTGGCTGGAGAACTACTGGCCAAATTGATGGGCATGCGCGGCCGGGTCCTGACGTTTCCTGGCCCCCGGCAGGAATATCATTTGGGACAGCGCTATGACGGCTTAAGAGGCGAAATCGAGCGCTATCCCGGCTTGAACGAAGTAGCGGCTTTCGTTAGCCCCGACTTAACCCAAAACTTCGCCGAATGGATCCGGCAAGCCGGTCCCGTTGACGGAATCTACGTCGGATCGGAGCAGATCGTGGAAGTGGCTACGGTTCTACAGGAGTGCGATCTGCGGATTCCTTGTGTCGGATTTACCAACAGTGCGGAAGTGGAGCCATTCCTGAAGAATGGGGTGGTCTCGGCAATCGTCGATGAGAGCCGCTTCCAGCAGGGTTATTTTGCCGTCCAGAAGGCCTACGAAGCGGCAAAATCAAAGAGTGGCGCGCCCCCTGGGATCCGTATGTCCTGTTCCGTGGTGCTGGCCTCCAATGTGAGTGAGGCGCGCTCGGGACAATCACTCAACGAAGCCTTTGAAAGCCTGATTTTTCAACGCACCGCAAACCTGATTGTGCACCAGAAAATGCTGCAGGAAGCCAATGCCAAACTGGAGGATTTAGCCAACACCGATCCACTTACCGGACTGTTCAACCGGCGCCGTTTCGGGGAGTGCTTGCGCTATGAAGTCAGCCGGGCGCGGCGGTATGGAGCCGTTTCGCTCCTCATGATCGACCTAAATTGGTTCAAACTTCTGAACGATCAACACGGACATAATGCGGGCGACGAGGGACTGAAGACCATCGCCCAACTGATGATCGCCAGGTGCCGTTCGACCGATATCTGTGCGCGCGTCGGAGGCGACGAGTTTGCCGTAATCCTGCCCCATACGGACGCGCAGGGGGCCGCGGTTGTCCGTCAATCTCTCCTCGACCTGCTGGCGCAGACGCGATTGTGTTGGAACGGCATCGAACTGAAACTGAGCATCAGCGTAGGCATTGGTACCCTCGGGGAGGGTATCTCCTCAGTTGCCGATCTGACAGCGGCAGCCGACGCCGATATGTACCGCCAGAAAATGGCGATGAAGGCTGTGCTGGCGGACTCCGCGCGGCTTGCTTCGTCCGCCGATCTGGTGTCCGTTTCCGAACGCCCGGATCCGGGCTGGAACAGTAGCGCTCCCTAACCCTGCGAAGCCATCCCGCCTTTGTCGTTACTGCAGTGCTGTGCGTGGCACTTGGCGCAGCACGGCTATCTTCACGCTCACCAACCAACGCCTGTTGCGGGTGATCTCAGTTGAGGATTCGAGCGGCTGGTCGCCTTCCGTTGGACCGGACGATTCATGGGTCGCAAAAGGATTCGGTGACCCCGCAAGGACCTCGAACGCCTGCCGGCAACAGCGTTTGGGCAGCCTTGGGCTGACCTGAAGATTCAACTGGTAATCTTGGCTCGTTCGAGACGATCAGCAGGAGTTTGGCGAATCATTGCAGGAACAACACCGATGAAGTTTGGGGACACGAGCAACTGAAGCACAATACGGACGAACTCGCTCGTTTTCGCGAACGGGCCCGTCCGATTCTCTTTTCCTGAAGATTAGTCGCCGAAGGAGCCGACTTCTTCGCGCTCTTCCACGGCTCGGCCGCCGGCTTAGCTGCCGGTTTCGGCGCTAGCTGAATCGATCCCAGCGGTACCAGATCGGGAGTGGGCTGCTCTTTCAGCACATGCTGGCGATAGAGTTTCGCCATGCGGGCGTTCTCTTCGTCCTGCTTGATCTTGGCGGCGCGGGCGCGGATTTTCTCTTCGCCGGAGTTCTTGGCGATGCCCAGCTTATCGAGATCGTGCTGAATTTCGGTGGTCACGATGCCTTCGCGCAGCACCATGGAATGGTCGGCGCTCTGCATGGCAACCGTCTTACCGCCGGCGAAAATCTCGTGCCGGCCGTGCTCTTCGTACCACTTGGTGAGCGTGGCGGTCATATGCATCTTCTCGATGATGTTGCGCCAGCCGATGCCGGTATTGTAAGCGCAGAACGAGATCTCGCCTTCCTGCGTGGCGTAGGGAATGATGCACTGCTCGGTGCGGCGGAAATCGTAGTTGAACAGATCCTGGAACCACATCCCCGCGATCAGCAGGAAGTTCCAACGATCCTGCCGGCGCTTCTCGATATCGGCCATGGTGCGGTCCGAGCCGACCTTGCCGTAGTTCTTGCCGGTGGCGCCGAAGGTCTTGTCCAACTTCTTCATCAAGTCGCTGAGCTTGAAGTGCGTGGGCGACTTGAAAGGATCGTAGTTGCGGGCGGTGGCCAATGCCATGCCGACAATCGAAAGCCATTTGCCGCGGGCTGCGTCATTCACGCGCGCCACATCCTTGGCCAACTGGTCGGCATTCCAGAACGAAGTGACGGGCGCGGATTCGCCGGTTATCTTATCCACCATCACCGCCATGCCAACGCCGCAATTCGGATGGCAGCCGCAGCTCAATTGTCCCCACTGGTGCTCGGGACCGTGCACCAGATCGGACCAATCCGAGAAGGTGCTGATGAAGGAGAGCGGGAACCAATCGCGGCTGGGTTCGCCCAGACCGGTCTGGTTCTTGACGTCGTGCGCCAGGTTCGCCAGCGTGTAGCGCTGCGCCATGCGGCGCTCGTCGGTGACGGCTTCGTCGCGGCCGGTAAACGAAACCGGCTGGAACGAGAGGAACGGGATGCGCTTGGGATTGTCCAGCGCGAACTGAATCACGCGGCCCACCTGCTCGTTGTTGATACCGTTGATCAGGGTGATTACGGGTACGATGTCGACGCCATTGGTGTACAGATTCTCGATGGCGCGCAGTTTCACGTCGAACAGGTTGCCGACTTTGCGGTGCGAGTTGGCGGCGTTGCCGATGCCATCGAACTGCAGGTAAGCGTAGCGCAGTCCGGCGTCGGCGGCCTTGCGGCAGAATTCGGGGCTCTTGGCGAACTCGATGCCGTTGGTGGCAGCCTGCACGCTGGTGTAGCCGACTTTGCGGGCGTACGATACGGCGTCCAGGAAGTACGGCGAAATGGTCGGCTCGCCGCCCGAGAACTGCACCGACATCTGGCGCTTGGGCTTGATCGAGATGGCGTTGTCGAGCAGCGTCTGGATATCTTCCCAGGTCAGTTCGTGCACGAAGCCGACCTGGTTGGCATCCATGAAGCAGGGGTCGCACATCATGTTGCAGCGGTTGGTGAGATCGATGGTCAGCACCGAACCGCGGCCATGGGTGATGGTGCTGGAGCCGTGATGGTGCAGGTGCTTCGTCGTTGTGCGCGCGGATGTCGCGGCCCGGGAAGCACTCTTCCAGGTGCTTGAAGAACGCGGTATCGATCGACATCACGTCTTCGAAGTGGCCGTGAATGGGGCAATCCTTCACCATCAGGATCTTGCCGTCGCGCTCGATCACCTGCGCTTTAATCTCGCCCACCTTCTCGTTCATCAGGATGGAGAGCGGCTTTTTGCCGTTCAGGATCTCCTCGCGGATCTCGGGGACGCAACGCGGGCAGAGCGAATCGGTCTCGCGCGGCCAGCCCAGCGGGGGCTTGGTCTTCTGGTAAGACTTCAGCAGCGGCTTTTCCGACCAGCTTCGGCGTAAATGACGGATTCTGCTTGATTTGATTGGCCTTATCGAAAACGGTCCACGCCGCCTGCGCGGCGTAGGTCAGGGCTTTCTCCACGTACTTAATAGGCTTGTGCATCCGTTTTGAACTCCTCATGGGGTTGCCAGCTCTGCGTCTTGCAACCACCGGTTTAAGATAAACGCGCTCGCGCGGCATGGCTCGCCGCATGCTCGATTGTTTCAGTATAGTTAATGCCGGTGAACCAATACCACGGGCTGCCATCAAACTGTTGATTTCTTTGGTTGTATGGCAAGTTAGGGTGTTGAACGGGAAGATTTCTTCAGTCGGGCCAGATTAATCCTCAAGTAATTGAAAAATAGGCAGTTAAATGGCGTGCGTATTTTGGACCTGCCGACTGTAGGCGGCGGGGCATTCAGCCGATAGAAGATCCAGCGGCCGGACAAGCATACCGCGCCCAGGAGAACCCCTATGCTCTCTCGATTGAACCTTTCCGCCAAAATCTTGCTCACCGGTGTGGCCATCGCCATCGCTTTCCCCCTGTTTCTGTTGACTTGGATCCTGCCGAGGCAAGCGGCTGCAGCGTATGAAATGAAGACGGAAAGCACCAAAAATGTGGTCGAGATCGCCTGGGGCGTTCTTGATTATTACGGGAGGCAAGCAGGGGCAGGCCGACTGACACTGGCGGAAGCCCAAGCGCTTGCGAAGAGCACTTTGCGCCAGGTTCGGTTCCAGAATGGAAACTACGTCTGGCTCAATGATATGACGCCGGTGATGATTATGCATCCCACTAACCCGGCATTGGAGGGAAAGAACTTATCGTCCTTACACGACCCGGACGGCGTGGCGCTATTCACCGCGATGGTGCACGTCTGCGCCGAAAAGGGATCTGGTGCAGTGCGGTATATGTGGCCTAAACCGGGCGCCGCAACGCCCTTACCAAAGATTTCTTATGTCAAACTCTATCCGGCTTGGAATTGGGTCGTTGGCGCTGGAATCTATGTAGACGACGTCGAGACCACCATCCGTCAATCCCGCAATTTTGCCTTGATGCTTACGGCGCTCGATTTAGCAGTTTCTTTGCTAGTTTTCTATCTGATGGCGCGATCATTGGGTACCCCGCTGCGCCGTGCCGCCGCCAAGTTGACGGAGTTCACGGAATTGACGACGAGGGCGGTCGACAATGTATCGAGCGCCAGCCAGTCCATCGCCGCGGGCACTTCCGAACAGGCTGCCTCTCTCGAGGAAACAAGCGCTGCCGTGAGTGAACTCACCAGCCATACCAAACGCAGTTTGGATGCCGCGCGCGACATCCGGGACCTAGTCAGCCGAGTGGGGGTGGTAGTGGTCGAAGGGAACGGACAAATGGAACTGATGAACAGAGCCATTAAACAGATCGGCGACTCCGCGGAACAGGTGCGTCCGATCGTCAAAGCCATCGAACAGATTGCCTTTCAAACCAATATTCTAGCGTTGAATGCCGCCGTGGAGGCCGCCAGAGCCGGTGAGGCCGGGACGGGTTTCAGCGTGGTAGCTGACGAAGTCAGAAACCTGGCCCAGCGAGCCTCGGATGCGGCGCATCAGGCTGCCGAACTGATTGGGAACTCCTTGAGTAGTAGCGAACAGGGCGCAGCCATCAGCATCAAACTGGCGGCCGCCTTCGGCACCATCGTGGATCGCATCCAGGAGGTGAATAGCGGACTGGTTCAGATGACCGACTCCGTTCAAGCGGAGAACGAAGGCATCGCCCAAATTAACTCCGCCATTTCCGAAATCAGTACGGTTACGCAGGCGCAGGCCTCTACTTCAGAAGAAACCGCCAGCGCTGCGGAAGAATTGCGGGCCCAAGCGGGTTCAGTACGTCAGTTAAGCGGCGAATTGCGAGACCTGGTTGAGGGGATTTCCGCCAGTTAGCGCTTGCGCCGCGCTAGCCGCTCATGGAGTTCAGGAACTCCGCGTTACTGCGGGTCTTGCCCAGTTTATCGAGCAGCAGTTCCATGGTTTCGACAGGCGATAGCGGATTCAGCACCTTTCGCAGAATCCATACGCGGTTCAGTTCTTCCTTCGGGCAGCAGCAGTTCTTCCTTACGCGTACCGCTCTTGTTGATGTCGATTGCCGGGAAAACGCGCTTATCCACTAGCTTGCGCTCCAGGTGGATTTCCAGGTTGCCGGTGCCCTTGAACTCTTCGAAAATGACGTCGTCCATGCGGCTGCCGGTATCGATCAGCGACGTCGCGATAATGGTCAGCGAACCGCCCTCTTCAATGTTGCGAGCCGCGCCGAAGAACCGCTTGGGGCGCTGCAATGCATTAGAATCCACGCCGCCGGAAAGCACCTTGCCCGATGGCGGAACGATGGTGTTATAAGCGCGCGCCAGACGGGTAATCGAATCGAGCAGAATGACGACATCCTTCTTGTGCTCCACCAGGCGCTTGGCCTTTTCGATCACCATCTCGGCCACCTGTACGTGGCGCGTAGCCGGTTCGTCGAAAGTGGAACTGATCACTTCGCCGCGCACCGAACGCTGCATGTCGGTGACTTCCTCGGGCCGCTCGTCGATCAGCAGCACGATCAGAGTGACTTCAGGATGATTGGTGGTGACGGAGTTGGCGATGCTCTGCAGCAGCATCGTTTTGCCGGTGCGGGGCGGCGATACGATCAGACCGCGCTGCCCTTTGCCGATGGGCGTCAGCAGATCCATCACGCGGCCCGAGAAGTTGTCGCGCGCCGTTTCGAGCTTGATCCGCTCGTTGGGATACAGCGGCGTCAGGTTGTCGAAGAAGATCTTATTGCGGGCTTCCTCGGGCGGCTCGAAGTTGATCGCATCGACCTTGATCAGCGCGAAATAACGCTCGCCTTCCTTGGGCGGGCGGATCTGGCCGGAGATGGTATCGCCGGTGCGCAGGTCGAAGCGGCGGATCTGCGAGGGCGAGACATACACGTCGTCCGGTCCGGGCAGGTAGTTGTACTCGGGCGCGCGCAGGAAGCCGAAGCCGTCCGGCAGGCATTCGAGCACGCCTTCGGAGAAGATCAGGCCGCTCTTCTCGGCCTGGGTTTGCAGGATCTTGAAGATCAGCTCCTGCTTGCGCAGTCCGGCGGCGCCGGCGACGTTCATATCCTTGGCGACCTGGTTGAGCCTCTGGATGCTCATGTCTTTCAACTCGACCAGGTCCAAAGTGGGCGAGCCGTTCTTGGCCTGGGCAGGCGGCTTGTTGCGCCGGTGGCCTCCATGGTGACCGCCTGCGCGGGCCTGGTCGGCCGCTCCCTGGGCGGTGCCTGCGTGCCGGCATCGGCCGGTGCGGTCGGCGGGCGGCTCTGTTTGCGTCTGGGTCGCGGGCGGGCCCGGCGGGTCGCGGGCAGGCCCATTTTCGCGGGCAGGCCGTTCGTGCGGGCGCTCGGACGGCTTGTCCTGTTCTTCTTGCGGTGTGGTGGTATTTACCGCGTCTGGAGTGTTTTCGTTATCACTTGCCAAATTTCCCTCACTCCCCGGCCCGTGGAGGCCGAGAACGGCAGCGGTTCGACGTTTTCCTTGCGGATGCCCGCCAGACCTTGCCATTGTTCCGATTGATTCAACTTATCTATTTTTGTGGCGATCACCTGGTATCGCCGGTTGTGCAGCTCAAGCCATTCCTTGAGTTGCAAATCCCGATCCATCCAGCCCCTGCGGGCATCCAGGATCAGAAAGGAAAGATCCAAAGTCTGCCTCGATTGATCAGGTAGCTCTCGATCAGCTCGCGCCATTGCCCGGCTAACGTCCTTGGGAACCCGGGTGTAACCGTACCCGGGGAGATCGACGAAATACAACGATCCTTTGATGCGATAAAAATTGAGCGTTTGCGTGCGACCCGGAGTGCTACTGGTGAAAGCCAGCCCTTTGCGCCCAACCAGGGCGTTAATCAGGCTGGACTTCCCTACGTTACTTCTCCCTAAAAAGGCAATCTCAGGCAAGCCGTCAGAGGGGAACTGTTCCGGCTTGGCCGAAGATGTTACAAAAGTGCTGTCAATTACCAAAACCTGCCAGCTCGAGTCAGGACAGGCATGCAGGCCTGCCCCGTTACCTCTAGTGCGCCACAATTTCTTCCGGCTGGGACGGCGACTTCCACGCCGTGGTGGGCATGGGCAAAGCCACGATCTCCCGCTCCAAAGCGATCTTCAGAACCTCGTCCATCGACTCGACGAAATTAATCTTCATCTCGTTGCGAATATTTTCCGGGATCTCCGGAAGATCCTTCTTATTATCCATCGGGCACGATGGCTTCATTGATCCCGTGGCGGTGCGCCGCCAGCAGTTTTTCCTTCAAGCCGCCGATGCCCAGCACCTTACCACGCAGCGTGATTTCGCCGGTCATGGCCACATCGCCGCGCACCGGAATTCGGGTCAGAGCGCTGCAGATGGTGGTCGCCATGGTGATGCCGGCCGAAGGTCCATCCTTCGGGATGGCGCCTTCGGGAATGTGGATGTGTACATCCAGATTGCGGTAGAAGTCGCGCGGCAGCCCGAACTGATGCGCCCTGGAACGGATGTAGCTCATCGCCGCCTGCGCGGACTCCTGCATCACTTCGCCCAGCTTGCCGGTAATGGTCAGCTTGCCCTTCCCTTCCATCAACGTCGCTTCCGTCGTCAGGATCTGGCCGCCGACTTCGGTCCAGGCCAACCCTACCGCCGCGCCGATCTCGTTCTTCTTCTCCGCCACCAAATCGCGGTAGCGGTGCGGCCCCAGCAGGTCGGGCAGATTCGCGCCGCTGATCACGATCTTTTCGGCGCGCTTCTTATCCTTGCGAGCTCTGCGCGTTCACTACCTTGCGCGCCATCTTCCGGCACACGTTGCCGATTTCGCGCTCCAGGTTCCGCACGCCGGCCTCTCGCGAGTAGTATTGAATCAGCCCCTGCAACCCTTCGTCCGAAAACTCGATGTCGTCGCCCGACAACCCGGTCTGCTCCATCTGCTTGCGAACCAGGAAACGCTTGGCGATCTCCAGCTTTTCGTATTCGGTGTAGCCGGAAAGCCGGATGACCTCCATCCGGTCCTGCAAGGCGGGCGGAATCGTATGCAGAACGTTGGCCGTCGCGATGAAGAAGACCTGACTGAGATCATACTCCACATCGAGATAGTGGTCAACAAACATGAAATTCTGCTCGGGATCCAGAACTTCGAGCAGCGCGGCGGAAGGATCGCCGCGGAAGTCCATCGACATCTTCTCGACTTCGTCCAGCATGAAGACCGGATTGCGCGTACCGGCCTTCTTCATCATCTGAATTACCTGGCCCGGAAGTGCGCCGATATACGTGCGGCGATGGCCGCGAATCTCGGCTTCGTCTCGTACCCCGCCCAACGACATGCGTACGAACTTACGCCCCGTCGCCTTGGCGATCGACATTCCCAGCGACGTCTTACCCACGCCGGGAGGGCCTACGAAACATAGGATCGAACCCTTGGGATTCTTCACCAAGCGGCGAACCGCCAGGAACTCCAAAATGCGCTCTTTGATTTTTTCCAGACCGTAATGGTCCGATTCGAGCACCTGCTCGGCGAACGACAGATCCCGAATCTCTTTGGACTTCTTCTTCCACGGTACCGCTAACAGCCAATCCAGATAATTGCGCGATACGGTGGACTCCGCGGACATGGGCGGCATATTTTCCAGCCGCTTCAATTCCGCCATCGCTTTGTCCAGCGCGTCCTTGGTCATGCCGGCGGTCTCGATGCGCTTCTTCAGCTCGTCGATCTCGCTCTTCTCGCCGCGGCCCAACTCCTTCTGGATGGCCTTGATCTTCTCGTTAAGGTAATACTCTTTCTGGGCCTTCTCCATCTGGCGCTTCACGCGGCCCTGGATGGTGCGGTCCACGTTTAGCTTCTCGATTTCGATGTCCAGCATCTCGGCCACCCGCGTTAAACGGTCCACGGGGTCGAAGATTTCGAGCAGTTCCTGCTTTTCCTCGATGGTCAACTGCAGGTTCGCGCCAACCGTATCCGCCAGTTTGCCGGCATCATCCACGCGGATGGCGGCAATCATGGTTTCGTAGTTCAGGTTCTGGCTCAGCTTCACGTACTGTTCAAAGAGCGTCGTCACGCGACTGGTTAATGCGTCCAGTTGAGGGCCGGCTTCCACTTTGAAGTTGAACGTGCGCACTACCGCGCGGAAGAAACCTTCGTCATCCGTGATGGAGAAAACTTTGGCGCGCTCCACGCCCTCTACCAGGACCTTGATGTTCCCGTCCGGCAGTTTCAGGCTTTGGACAATGTTGACTACGGTTCCAACAGTGTAGATTTCGTTCGGCTTGGGTTCGTCGATCGAAGCGTCGTGCTGGGTGGCCAGGAAGATTTTCTTGTCTCCAGCCATGGCCTCTTCGAGTGCCCGTACGCTCGATTCGCGCCCCACCACAAAGGGCGTCATCATGTACGGGAAGATCACCACATCCCGAATCGGCATCATCGGCAAACGCTTTGTATCCGATTTTTCCTTTAATGTAAGCATGTTTCTCCGAAAGGGTTCGCTACCGGCGCCCCATGGCCGGGTGGGCGGGTCAGGCGCAAAGTTAAAATGCGCAGGCTAGCTCTAGCCAGCCTTTTCCAATATTGTAAGGCTGATCTTCTGGGAAAGCACCATCTCTTTGGTGACCAGGAACTCCTTCACCTTCTTATACGATGGGAGGTAGTACATCAGATCGAGCATCAGGTCTTCCAGAATCATGCGAAGACCGCGCGCTCCCACCTTACGTTCCAGAGCGAGATCGGCGATCGCCTCCAGGGCGTCGTCGCTGAATTTCAACCGCACATTTTCAAATTCAAAAAGCTTCTGATACTGCTTGACGATGGCATTCTTCGGCCGCGTCAGAATCTGTACCAGCGAGTCCTTGTCCAACTCCTCCAGCACCGCATTCACCGGCAAGCGGCCGATAAACTCTGGGATGAACCCGAACTTGATCAGATCCTGTGGCTGCGCCTGGGCCAACAGATTGGTATCCCGGTGGCCGGCGATATCGATCGTCTTGTTATTCTTATCTTCTTCCGGCAGGAAACCCATGGACTTCTTGCCGACGCGGCGGCCAATCACCTTCTCCAAACCGACGAAGGCCCCGCCGCAAATGAACAGGATATTGGTCGTATCCACCGGAGTGAATTCCTGGTGCGGATGCTTCCGGCCGCCCTGCGGCGGCACATTGGCGATCGTACCTTCCAGGATCTTCAACAAAGCCTGCTGCACGCCCTCGCCAGATACGTCCCGGGTAATGGACGGATTTTCGTCCTTGCGGCAGATCTTGTCGATCTCGTCGATATAAATGATGCCTTGCTGGCACCTTTGGACGTCTCCATCGGCTGCCTGCAACAGCTTCAGGATAATATTTTCGACATCCTCACCCACATAACCCGCTTCGGTCAACGTGGTGGCGTCCACGATGGCGAACGGCACATCCAAAATCCGGGCCAGCGTCTGGGCCATCAGGGTCTTGCCCGTCCCGGTCGGACCAATCAACAGAATGTTGGACTTCGAAAGCTCCACGTCGGAGTTCCGCATGCGGTTCATGTGGATCCGCTTGCAGTGGTTATAAACCGCTACCGCCAGTTTTTTTTTGGTAGCTTCCTGGCCGATTACATATTGGTCCAGGTGCTCCTTTACTTCCAGTGGTTTCGGGATCTTGTGCGGCATCCCCGAAGGTGGGTCGACTTTATCGTCGTCCAAGATCGAGTTACATACCGCGATACATTCATCGCAGATGTAAGCTCGGGGATAATCACTGGGGGATGAGATGAGCTTCCCGACTACATCTTGGCTCTTGTGGCAAAAAGAACATCGTAGGGCCTCATCGGATCCGGCACGCTTCACGCAGTCGCCTCCTGAAACCTCGAGCGGATGGCGCCCAAGGTATGCGCCTCTCCCCATGGCCGGGGTAGAAAAACAGATTCCATACTATTATCGCTTGATTTTGGTGGTTTAAGCAATGTACCTCGCAGGCACGAAAAGTACTGGCGGGTTCACGGTTAGCGAAACGCCGCTAACCTTCGTGTTCCAGATGTTTTAGGCGGGCATCCAGCACTTCTTCCACACGATGCAGTTCGGCGCGCCAGGTTTCTTTCAGATCCTCAAAACGTTGATCGGACCGGCGTTCCATGATATCCAGGCGTTTATCTACAGATTCAAAGCGTTTATCCATGTACGACCGCAGGTCGGAAAGCCGGGAGTTGTTGATCAGGATCCCAACCAAAACCGCAATAGTGGGTACACTTACGGTCAAAATCGCCTGTATATTGTCCATCACGCCACCTTCAGTGTATCACGGCCCGTTTTATGGAACCCGCTTGGCGATCATCTCGAAACTCTGAGCCGTGGCCGTTACTTCGACCGTGAACTTGATGGTGTCGCCCACCACCTTACCTCTATAGTTGACCTTGCCCTCAGTGCCTTGGACCTTCACCTTAAGGCTGAAGGACACATCGTCCCCATCCACAGTTCCGTCTTCAATCGTCGATTTTCCAAACATGCTGCTGGTGGATTCACCCGTAACCTTGTGGCCGTCCACCTTGAAGACAAACGAGCGCTCCAGCCTACCGTTGACCGTTTCGGCGCTCCCCTTCCAATTCCCGCTAATATCCGCAGCCGAGGCGCTAACAGCAAATAGCGCGACTAAACACAGCAGCCATTTCATCGGATCTCTCCCTATTCAGCAGTCTTACCCGCGTGCTCAAACAAGAAATTGAGCGTCTTTTCCGTCTGAATGTGCGATGCAATGCGCCCCAGTGTACCGTCTTTCTCAAACTTCAGACGCACCGCCGCAAACGGCTCCCGCTGCTGCCGCGCCATACGCTCCACTTCCTTATCCACTTCGTCGCGCGTGGCGCTGATCGCCTCCCGCTCCGAAATCCGCGAAAGCAGCATGGATGCCTTCACCTCGCGCAAGGCCTTGTCCCGCTGGCTGTCCCGCAGCATCTTCCAATCCAGGTTCAGCGATTTCGGATCGATGCCCTGCTCGGCCAGCGCGCGAATGCGCTGCTCCAACCGGCTCTTGATCTGCTGCTCGATAAACGTCTCCGGCACCGGGAAATCGTGCATATCGACCAACTTGTCCACCAGTTGATTCTTGGCTTCTTGCTGCGCCTCAAACTGGCCCTGGCCGAACAACGATTTGCGTACCGCTTCTTTCAATTCGTCCACTGTGCGATAGTCGCCCAAATCCTGCGCGAAGTCGTCGTTGATTTCCGGCAGATCCTTGCGCCTGACGCCCTTCACTTGCGCTTTGAACCGCACCGTCTTTCCCGCCAGTTTTGGTTGGCCGTAATCATCCGGGTATTGAACGTCGAACTCCTTCTCTTCTTCCGGACTCATACCGCGCAGATTTTCGCTGAAGCTTTCGAGCGTATCGCCACCGCCGATCTCGAGCGTCATCTCGTCGTTCTTCACCGGCGGCCCATCCACGGGACTCAGGCTCTCCAGCGATAAGACGGCAAAATCGCCATCCTGCAGCGGCCGCGGATCTTCGTTCACGAACTCGGCCTTCTGATGCCGTAGTTCTTCAATGCGCTTGGCGACATCCTCGTCGGTGATTTCCGGATCGTGATACTTCACCGTCAAGCCCTTATAGTCTTGCAACTCTACCGGCGGCACCACTTCGAACTCAGCCTTGAAACGCAGCGGCTCGCCCGGATCCAGATGGACTTCGGTGATGTCGGGCTGGCCGACTACCTTCAGGTCTTCCGCTTCGAACCGGTTATGCAGGTATTTCGGAATGAGAGTCTCCAATACCTGCCGCCGGATGTCACCGGCGAAATGCTGGCGGATGATCGAAGCGGGCGCCTTCCCCGGCCGGAAACCCGGCAATTTCGCGCGCTGCTGGACGTTGGCCACTGCCCGTCCAGTTTCAGCTTCAACTTCCTCCGCGGGCACGCTGATCTCCAGCGAGTGCTTACAACCTTCTACTAAAGCCAATGGGATTTACCTCGGAATCGAACTAAAGCTCATCATAACACCGGGCCACAACTGCGCACCTGCCTTGCTCGGTGCCGCAAAGCCGTCGGCGAAGGCCGCCTGCAATCCCCATCTCATTGATCCAGTTTGATGATTCGATCCGCCTCAGTTTCCCGTCCGGCTGCATCCGAGCCTCTGTGACCGCGCATCGCGCAGCGTACCGCGTTACTGGCCTCGGTCGGCGCTCTTCAGCGCCCCAGCGACAATTGGTTTCGCCCATTCCGGGATCAAGAGGTAGCAGCCGGATCAGGTTCAGGCGGCTCCGATCAAATCGTTCGCGAATCTTCTGCTCGGGAATCGGGTGCCCGCCCTTCTCAACTCTCGCCCGTACTCGACCGATATGAAGCTCGACGTTTCTCAACCCTACGTACCACACGCGAACCTCCAGCCCGGCCGACATGGCCGAGGTCAGAAGCGCCGGGATGGTATTGCCGCCCAGGGTTCGTCTCAAATGTAAAATTCAGCCGATCGTCGATTGCGCGTTCGAGAAGTCGTGTTCCCTGATTCCAAGCCTGGCTATTTGCTTCCACCGCGGAGAGGTGCGGCTTGGTGCGCCGGATTCGCGCGGCAGCCTCATCGGGATTGAAGTAGTGGGCGCCTTTAGCACGGAACATGGCACCGGCGATGCTGCTCTTTCCGGCACCGTTGGTTCCCGCCAACACGTAGATGTAAGCCGGCTGATCCCGATCAGGCACGTTTGCGTGCACCGGGTAGTGCGGCCTTCCCTAACTCCTTGGGCGTCGCGTGAAAAGCGGCCTTCATGCCGGCGCTGGCTGCTGGTGTTTGCATTCTCGCCAGGAGCTCATCGAATTCGTCGCTGAGCGCTTCGAGTTCGGCTATGTGAGCAGTCGACAGGGCAGTGAACTCGTCTATCGAAATCAAGACCGCCTTCGGCGAATCGTGTTTTGTGATCACAACCCTTGCGCCTTGGATTACCGTTTCCAAAATCCAGCCAAACTCGTTCTTCGCCTCGGTTGCAGAAATCGCGACAGACTTCCCGTGCTCAAGCTGATGTCGTTGCGGCGATAACAGCCGGCGTCGCTGCGTTCGTGTCATCCGTATAGGCCCAATAGCCATGTCAGCTATTTTGGCTAGAACAGTCAAAGTGTCTAGTCGCCGAATAGCCGCCAAACTACGCCATTTCAAACCGCCGGTCGATCCACTTCAATAAACTCAACCTTCCACGGCTTGCGGGCCAAATCAATCCGCGCTACCGTGACCGGCAATTGAAAACGCCGCCGCCCGGCGCTCCCTGGGTTCACATACAATATCCCGCCCCGTTCGCTCGAACCCGGCTTATGCGAGTGCCCCGACACCACCACTGCAAAGCCCGCCGCCACCGGATCCAGATCCAACTCGTTCAGATCGTGCAGCACGTAAATAAGCGTGCCGCCCGCGTCCGCCACGGCCGTCGCAGGTAACGCCGCTGCCCAAGGCGCCGTATCCACATTCCCGCGCACGGCCACCACCGGCGCGATCGCCCGCAACGAATCCAAAATCTCCGGAGCGCCCACATCGCCTGCGTGGATGATCAGGTCCACGCCCCCGAGCGCGGCGACCGCCTCAGGCCGCAGCAATCCATGCGTATCCGAAATTAGCCCGACTACCGGCACGATGCGGCCCGCAGCGCCTCGCCGATCTCCTCCGCCACGCGCGCCGCCTCCGCCGCCGGATCTTCCGCGCGCGTAATCTGCCGCCCCATCACCACATAGTTCGCGCCGTCCCGGATCGCGTCCGCAGGTGTTGCCACCCGCTTCTGGTCGCCCTTCGCCGCGCCGCCCGACCGGACCCCGGGCGTCACCAGGATCGCATTCGCGCCAGCCTGCGCCCGCACCGTCGCGGCCTCCAACGGCGAGCACACCAATCCGTCCATACCCGCTTCCCTGGCCTTCCGCACGCGCAGCGACACCAGATCCGCGATGCCGCATTCATAGCCCATATCGGCGAGATCCTGCTGGTCAAAACTGGTGAGCACAGTTACCGCCAGCAACCGCGTAACCGCATCGCCGCGACCTTCCACCGCCGCGCGCATCACCTGACTGCTGCCGTGTACCGTCAGGAACCGCACCCCGCTGCGCGCCGCCACCCGCACTGCCCGCTTCACGGTTTCCCCGATATCGTAATACTTCATATCCAGGAAAACGTCTTTGCCCTCGTCCAGCAACTCGCGGACGAAATCCATTCCCGCCGCGGCATACAATTCCATGCCCACTTTATAGAAACCGATTTGGCCGCCCAACCGATGAACCAACCCCCGCGCCTCCTGGGCGGAATCCACATCGAGCGCTACGATGATTTGTTTTTCACTCATATTATTTGGATCGGTTTCGTCTGCCGCGCCAGCACGCGTCCAATCACGTAAGCATCCGGATAAGCCGCCTCCAGCGCGACGGCGTCCGCTTCCGGTAGAGCGATCAACAGCCCCCCCGACGTTTGCGGATCATACAGCAAATCTTCGATTTCGGGCGCCAGATCCCGCTCCACTTCGACGGCACACGAAACAAATTCGCGATTGTTCGTCAACCCGCCCGGAATAGCCCCAGCGCGCGCATAATCGAGCGCCCCCGGAAGAAAACGCAAGCGGTCCACCGCAATCTCCAGCGTGAGCCCGCTGGCCAAAGCCATTTCCCGTCCGTGCCCCATCAATCCAAACCCGGTGACGTCCGTACACCCGTGTACATCGAACGCCAGCATCGCCTCACAAGCTTTGCGGTTGAGCGTCAACATCGAAGCAATGGACGCCGCCACATCTGAGTCTTTCGCGATGCCGCGTTTCAGCGCGGTGGCAATCACGCCCGTACCCAGGCGCTTGGTAAAGACCAACGTATCGCCGGCACGCGCCCCCGCGTTCGCCTTCACTCGCCCCGGATGAATGGTGCCTGTCACCGCGTACCCGAACTTGATTTCATCGTCCGCCACGCTGTGTCCACCCAAGATGGCGCAATCGGCTTCGCGCATCTTCTCCGCGCCGCCTTTCAGTATCTCTTCCAGATCGCCAAGGTCGCCCTTGGCCGGGTAGGCCAGAATCGAAAGCGACGAAATCGGCCGCCCCCCCATGGCATACACATCGCTCAACGCATTGGTCGCCGCGATGGCTCCGTAAGTGAAGGGATCGTCGACCACCGGCGTGAAGAAGTCCACCGTCTGCACCAGGGCAAGCTCCGCCGTCAACTGATAGACTCCGGCATCGTCGGCCGTGTCGAAACCCACCAGCACGTTTTTATTTGTCACCCGCGGAATGCTTGCTAAGACTCGGTCCAATACCTTTGGACTCAGCTTCGACGCTCAACCAGCCGCTTTCACATGCGCGGTAAGCTTACGCTGCTGTGTAGCTTCCATAAGGTCAACATCTCCCGTGCGTCCTTACTATAATAGCGGGATGCGTAGAATTGCCGCTGTCGCTGCTGTCTTCGTTATGGGTCTGGCTTTGGCCCTCGCTTCCCGCGAGCCGCAAGCCGATCCGCGCCTCAAACACGCCTCGCGCCACGCCGAACAAAATGGCTGGATCTATGTGCACCTGGAGGGCAGCCCGGCGGAGATCGGATATCAGCACGGCTACCTGCTGGCGCCCGAAATCAAAGATACGCTGCAAACTGTCACCGTCGAAATGGTCCACGAAGAAAAGCACGACTGGCAGTTCTTCCGCGATAAAGCCCAGAGCATGCTGTGGCCGCACGTAGAAGCCGAGTATCGCGCCGAATTGCAAGGCATCGCCGATGGCGCCGTCGCCCACGGTGTGAAACTCGACCTGTGGGATATCGTGGCCCTCAACGCCTGGCTCGAAATGCCCTATTTCGATAAGTGGGACGCCCACCAACACGGCCAGCCCGCCTCCGCCGTGACCGCTGAACATTGCAGCGCCTTCGTGGCCACCGGCAGCTATACCAAAGATGGTCGCGTAGTGATCGCCCACAATAACTGGACCAGCTACCAGACCGGCGAACGCTGGAACATCATCTTCGATATCGCCCCCGCCCAAGGCAACCATTTCCTGATGGACGGAATGGCCGGTATGATCCATAGCGGCGACGATTTCGGCCTCAATTCCGCCGGTATCATGATCACCGAAACCACTATCGGCCACTTCTCGGATTCGATCCCGCCGGTGTTCCCGAATTCGTCCGCGCCCGCAAGGCCATGCAATATGCCGCCTCCATCGACGATTTCGCCCGCATTATGAAGGATGGCAACAATGGCGGCTATGCCAATGACTGGCTGGTTGCCGATCGCAAGACCAATGAAGTGGCCAGCCTCGAACTGGGCCTGAAGAACGTCACCCTTCAACGTACCCGCGACGGCTTCTTCGTTGGCTCTAACTTTCCCGTGGAGGAAAAGCTCACGCGTGAAGAGACCGATTTCGACGTCAACAACGCCGGCGAAAGCGCCAACGCGCGCCACGCCCGCTGGCTGCAACTGATGCACAAAACAAAGGCAAAATCGATAGCCGCGCCGCCCAGCGCTTCCTGGCCGACCACTTCGACACCTTCGAAAACAAGGTCGATCCCAACGAACACACCCTCTGCGGCCATATCGACCGTTCGCCGCGTGGATCGCTGCCCTGGGTCGGCCCCTATTCGCCCACCGGCGCCGTGCAATCGAAAGTCTCCGATGGCGCCATGGCCGAAGCTATGACCATGCAGGCTTCGCTCGGCCACTCCTGCGGCATCGGATTCAAAGCCGCCGAGCACCTGCGCAAGCACTCCGAGTTCGCCTGGGAACGCCCCATACTGCGCGATATGCCGTCACGGCCGTGGACCAGTTTCAGCGCACAGTAGCCGGCCCCTTGCGGCCGCTGCTGGTCAGCGTGCAAGTCTTGTTTGACCAGGGCGCGCACCGCGGCAAAGGCTTGTCCCAAGCCGAACGCGCCAGGTTCGGCATGTTTCAGGAAACCGCGCGCCGCGAGTATGCCGTTAGCGGAATCCGCTTCGACCTGCGCGTCCTCGAAGGCGCCTACGTGCGCCAGCAGGGCTACTCCGAAATTCCCTCGAAGTTCCTCGCGCGCGGCGTCATCAACTTATTCGTAACCGATACCCTGGGTTACGATATCGATCGCGACCGCACCGGCGGCGGATCCGTGGGCCCCGTCCCGCCGGGCAGGCGTTCCGGTGGCGATCCGTTCTACAAAACTTTCCTCGGCCTGCACGACGCGCGCGACACCACCCTGCCCCACGAATATGCCCATCACTTCACCCTCGATACCCTTCGCCGTCCCACCGGCGCGGGCAACCTCTGGGCCGATCTGCGCAATGATTATTGGCTATGGATGCAGCGTCGCGGCATCGCCATCCCGCAATTTCGCGCCTGCCTCCACGCCGAATGGGCCCGCCTTGCCTAACACTCGATCACGTTGACCGCCAACCCGCCCAGCGACGTCTCCTTATAGCGTGACCGCATATCCAGCCCCGTCTGGTACATCGTGCGGATCACCTGGTCGAGCGTCACCTTATGTCCGCCCTGCTCGCCCATCGCCATCCGCGCAGCATTCACCGCCTGCACCGCGCCGAACGCGTTCCGCTCGATGCACGGAATCTGCACCAGTCCCCCAATCGGATCGCACGTCATCCCCAGGTTGTGTTCCATGCCGATCTCAGCGGCATGCTCAATCGCTTCGTTCGACCCGTTCATGGCCGCCACCAACCCGCCCGCCGCCATCGAACAAGCCACCCCAACTTCCCCTTGGCATCCCACTTCCGCCCCTGAAATCGACGCGTTTTCTTTATAAAGAATTCCAATCGCACCCGCCGCCAGAAAGTACCGGAAAATGCCCTCGTCGCTCGACTCCGGCGCGAAGTTCTTGTAATAGTGCGCCACCGCCGGAATCACGCCCGCCGCCCCGTTCGTGGGCGCCGTAACCACCCGTCCGCCAGCCGCATTTTCCTCATTCACCGCGATCGCATATAGGTTGATCCAGTCGATCACTCGCAGTGGATCCTTATCCCCCGCAGCCAGCAATTGCCGGTGCAGTTCCGGCGCCCGCCGCCGCACTTCCAGGCCGCCCGGCAGCACTCCGTCCGTAGTCAGGCCGCGCGCCGTACACTCCTGCATCACCGTCCAGATGCGTGCCACCCGTTCCCGGATCTCCGCCTCGCTCCGCACCGCCTTTTCGTTTTCGAGCATCAGGGCCCAAACCGGCAGACCCGCGGCCTCGCCCTGCTCCAGCATTTCCGCCGCGCTGGCGAACGGATACGGCACCGGCGCGGCACCCCCGGCAGCGGATCGCGGCGCGCCTTCCCGCTCCACGAACCCGCCCCCCACCGAATAATAAACTTCCTGCCGCATCACCCCGCCCACTCCATCGAAAGCCGTAAAACGCATCCCGTTGGGGTGCCCCGGCAGCACCAGATCCCCGCGAAACAGCAAATCTCGCGCTTCGTCAAACGGGATCTCGTCGCGCCCCATCAGCGCCAATCGCCGGCGCTCGCGCACCCCCGCCACCAGTCCGTCAATCCGCCCCGGATCGATCTGGTCTGGCTCCTCCCCCAACAATCCCAATATCACCGCCCGATCCGTGCCGTGTCCCCGCCCCGTCAGTCCCAGTGACCCGTACAGTTCCACTTGAATGCGCGCACACGCCCCCCCGTCCAGGCCTGCCGCGAACAATCGCCCCGCCCGCATCGGACCCACTGTATGCGAACTCGACGGACCAATTCCAATCTTGAATAACTCGAATATGCTGGTATTCAACTAACCCCTCTAATATGCTTGTCAATTATAACGAATTTGTTAAGTAATCTAACTATTGGCATAGACACAATCAGGTGAAAGCCTTATACTTTTGTAATCCGCACTAACTCGGAACGAAACAGGGATATCGCGCAAGTTCTTCGTGACTGCCTGAATACCGGAACAACCAGCCAATGGGAAGCTTTTATCGAGCTGGCCCAACCGGTAATCGCCGCGGCAGTCTGCAGAACTATTGGCACCTGGGGACGTCCGGACCGCTCCCTCGCCGACGATCTTATTCAAGATACCTTCGCCAAGCTTTGTGCCCACGATTTTCGCGCGCTACGCAACTTTCGCGGGCAGGATGCCGTTGCGCTGAACGCTTACCTCAGAGTCATTGCCGCCTCCGTAACTACCGACCACTTTCGCTCCGCCGCGGCTCCCCCGGTTTCCTTGGACGATCCCGAAAACTCTCCGCCCGTAATAGACGACCGCCCCGCCCGCGACATTGAGCGCCGTCTGATCCTCGACCACATCGACAAATGCCTCGCCGCTCAAAAAGCGAGGGATCGCCAGGTCTTCTGGCTGTATCACCGCCACGGTTTCACCCCTAAGTCCATTGCCGGTATGCCGTCGGTCAACATGGGTAGAAGCGGCGTCGAGACCCTGCTCTACCGCTTGACTAAAATCGTGGCCGATTGTATGAAAAAAAGTGGCGAATTGCGTATGGCTGCTGAAGGAGGTCTGCCTTGATTCCCGTCTACACAGGCAGAGAAAAGGTGTTTCTTGCCTGAGCATGAAACGCCGCATCTGACGGACGGGCAAATTGTCGCGCTCTCCGGCAGCGGCGGCGACAGGATTACGGAGTTGCATATCGATTCGTGTGCGCAGTGCCGCGAACGGTTGGCGCAGTGGCGGGATGCCTGCGCCCGAATTGCGCCTATACGAGCCCCCTACCCGGCCGCCCCAGCCCTGGGTTGCCCGGCCGCCGAAGACTTGGCTAATTACGCGAGCGGTGTCCAGGAAACCGGCCTTACCGAAACCATTGCCGCGCATCTGGTCGATTGCGATCGCTGTGCTGCCATCGTGCGCGATGCGCTGGAAGCGCCGGACGGAGATACGGACACCGCGCCCCTGCTGCAATCGAGCAGCCGTGCCTGGCGTCGCAACATGGCCCAGACTTTCGCCGCGAGCGCGCGCCCCTCCGCATCTGTCTACCGTAGATATCTCGCCGCGGCCGCCGCGGTCGTGACCGTAGCGGGCTCGCTAACCGTCTGGTGGATCGAGCGTGCGCCCAATACCGCCACCCTGCTCGCTCGCGCCTACACCGCCTCCCGCCCCTTTGAATACCGCCTCCCCGATTCCGGCTATGCCCCCGTCCGCCAGCAGCGCGGAAATACTTCCTCCTTCGCGCGCCCCGAGTCGCTCGATACCGCCGTCGCGGCCATCCGCCGGGATTTGGCGGCCCACCCGCAAGACCCCTCGCTCCTCGCCATGAAAGGCCGCGCCGAACTGCTTGATGGCGATTTCGAATCAGCCATCGAATCCCTCACTCGCGCCACCGCCGAACCAAAAACCGATCCCACCGCCCTCGCCGATCTGGCCGCCGCCTACGCCCTACGCGGAGAAGCCGAAAAACGCGGCGTCGATTATGAACATGCCATCGAACTCTTCCTTCAAGCCAAGAAAAAGCTCCCCACCGACCCGCGCATTCAGTTCAATCTGGCCCTGACCTACGAAAAGCTGTGGCTCGTCGATGAAGCCATCGATATCTGGCATCAATTCCTGAACGGCAATCCCCCCCCAGGCTGGCGCGAGGAAGCCCAAACCCATTTAGCCGCCATGGAGAAGGTCAAGGCCGGCAAGAAGCAGTCCGACGCCCGCATACTCCACGACCCCGCCCGCTTTCTGGCGTCGTATGGTTCCGCGGGACCGCCCGACCCACTCCCCTGGTTCGAAATCTTCTGGATGGAATGGTCTCCCCGCACCGATTCCGACAAAGCCGCCGCCCAAGCCGCCCGCTCAATCGCCACTGCCTTCACCCGCTACGGAGAACACGCCCTCCTCGAAACCCTCGACGCCCCGCAAAGCCCCGCCCGCAGCACTGGCCTGTCGCTGCTCGCCAAAGTCATGGCCGCCAATCGCGAGGGCCATCCCGGTGACGCTCTTGCCACCGCCCGCGACGCCGCCGCCAAACTGGATCAGGCCGGCCTACACGCCGCCGCAGCCCTTGCCCGCAACGAGTTTGTCTACGCCGCCCGCTGGGCTGCCCGCAACCGCGAATGCGTCGAAACTTCCAATCGTCTCTTACGTGCCATCGGTCCCGGCCATTCCTGGATCGAAGGCAATGCCCACCTGGAACATTCCGCCTGCCTGCTCCGCGTGGGAAAGGATGGCGCCGCCCGCATCGAAATGGAAAGAGCCCGCGAAAACCTCGCTCGCGCTGGCCTATGGCCCGTAGCCTTGCGCGCCAGCCAGTGGATCGCCGGCGCCGATGGCTACAGCGGCAATTACGTCCCCGTGTGGGAAACCGCCCCTGATGGACTCCGGAACTATTGGACCACCCCAGCCTCCGGTTATCGCGCCCAAGCCTTCCAGTTCAGCATGGAGCAGGCCGCCGCCGGCTTGGACTGGCTGGAATCCGCCGCCGTCTTCTATCGCGCCGCCATCCGTTCCGACCAAAGCGTCCACAACGAAGAGCTCGAAGTTTCCAATAGGTCCGGCCTCGCCCAAATCCTGCACCGTCTCGGCGACTACTCTGGCGAAATGCGCGAACTCGATAAAGTCGAGCGCCTCCTCGATCATGCCGGCCTCAATCCGGAAGTCAAAGTACTTCGCTGGGAAGCTGGCTTGGCCCGCGTCGAAGCCGAAATCTCCACCGGGTCGGCCCGCGATCCCATGCCTGAATTGGATCGTCTCGCCGCCAGCGCCGAGGGCAATGAAGCGCGCCAGCAATTGGCCTTACACCAGGCGCGTGGCTTGGCCTTTATGGCTCACGGCGATTCACCGCGCGCAATGAAAGCCTTCGATTCCGTCATCGAATTGGACCGAAAGCAGGCCCAGTCCGAACAATCCTGGGTACGCCGCATGCCGTTGATTGAGCTGGGCGCTCCTGCTTATCAAAACCTCACCCAATTGGAACTGCTTCAGGATCATGACCCCGCCAAAGCCCTGTCAATTTGGCGCCAGTTCCGCCCCGGCACCCCCCCCAGCCGGCGCTCCATTACTATGGCCGCCTTGCCCGCCGGAATCGCCATATGGACATCCGACGGCGCCAAGGTGCAGGCACGCTGGGCTGATCGAGCCCCGGCCTTGCAACAGGCCGCCCGTGAATTCCTGGCGCTTTGCGCTTCACCCGCATCGGATTCCGCCGAAATCCGCCGCCTCGGCGCTTTGCTGTATGACGCCCTTCTGCGCCCTGAACTGACCGCCCTCGGCGCCGGGACCGTGCTCCTTACCACCGACTCGTGGCTTGCCGAAATCCCCTTCGCCGCCCTTAGTGACGATTCGGGCCAGTTCCTCTTCCACCGCTTTCAATTCGTGCAAGCCTACGGACCGGCGTTCGAAAAGGCCGCCGCGCCCATCACCGCCGCTTCGCCCGCGCTCATCGTAGCCGCCCCGCGTGCGGTGGCCCCCGGCCAATCCAGGCTCCCCTTCCTACCGGCCGCCGAACCCGAAGCCGCCGCCGTCAGTGCCCGCTTTTCACACGCCACGTTACAGCGCGACGCTACTCTCGACTCACTGAACGCCACCGCTCCCCAAGCCGCCGTCTTCCACTTTTGCGGCCACGGCTGGGCCAATGGAGGCAACGGCGCACTGGTTCTGCCGCCCGGACCCGACGGCGAACCGCGCTACGTCACCTCCCGCAACCTCGCCGGGCAGAATTGGTCGCGCTGCCAGTTGGCCGTGCTCTCCGCCTGCCTCACCGCCGCCGGCGAACGGCGCGGCGCCGTCAACAACCAGAGTCTGGTGCAGGCGCTCCTCAGTGCCGGCGCCCGCCGCGTGCTCGCCGCCCGGTGGAGTGTCGACTCCGGCGCCACCCGCGCCCTGATGGATAGTTTCTACGCAAGGCTCGTTTCGGGGAAGTCCGTGCCCGAAGCGTTATCCGGGGCCGCCGCGGACGTGGCCGCGTCCCCAAACTGGAGCCATCCCTACTTCTGGGCCGGCTTCGATGTTTTCGGCTCGGCCTGACTGAGGCCGCGCGGTGAAAGGACAAAAGATGAGCGAAGACCCAGAGTTTGCTGCGCACCAAACCTCCGACGCCAGAACCCTCTATGTCGTGCTACAGGGCGAGTTCGCCCTATATCACGAAGTCGCCGAAGATCCCGATGACGACGATACCCTTCACATCATGGCGCCTTACGTTCCTGACCATGTATATTTGGCGGGCCCTTGGCTGACGGATTGGAACAAGGCCGACGAACTCCCGCAATACCTCAACCTCTGTAACGCGTTCGGCAACCATAAGAACGCGAGGCGTCACTGCACCCGTTCACTTCCCGAAAACAACCTGGATCTGATCCTGAACGTTGGACCACCCGGCTCGATTGGGGAGAACGCCAAGGTCCACATTGAGGCGCCCATGCCCGTCGCGATACTGTCGGGCTTGACTCAAGCCACTCCCTCCGTTCAGATCGAAGTCACCAACGGTCCCGGCGATTACTCCTATCCCGCGGTCCCCGAGAATCCCACCGTAATCCCCATCCTGGTTTATAAGTGGTATGGCGCCGCGCGGCCCTATTTAGAAGACGACGACGGCAATACCGTAGCGGAGTCCGGCGGCCCCGACGGCCCTGGGGATCACCTTGACCCGTTCCAGTCCCTGCAGATCTACGCCACCAGCCCCATCGAAGAGATTAACCCCCAACATCCCAAGGACGCCTTCGCCGCCGCCGCCTTTCTCCTAGGAGTAACAGCCACCATCGATTGGAAGGATGGACGGCAATTCGCAAAAACACAGGTATCTCCTCCGGCGGGCCTTTCCTTCGCGCAGATCAACTGGTTTCTGCCGGAAGTTATCAACGCCAGCCGCGCCGATCTGAAATCCGACGAGAATCCCCATCCGCTGGACCGGCTCCAGTTCGCCTTCGCCGGATCCGGAAATTGTGGTCCCCTCACCCACGGTCACTGATCCCTGACGCGCGGGAAGTGCTCCCCCGCACGCTTCCCGCGCCTTCTTGAAGGACTTCCCCCCCCCGCCCGTCTCCATCCATATCCACTTCACAACCCTTCAGGGAAATTCGTGCCTGAAGCGCGATCCGGGGCCGCCGCCGATGTGGCAGTGTCCCCAAACTGAAGCCGCCACGTTAGGACCGGCTTCGATGTTCCAGACTCGGGCGGCAAGGCCGCACGTCGAAAGGAGAAAAGATGAGTGAAGATCCACAACCACACAATTGGGCGCAGACTCGCACCCTCTACGTTGTACTGCAAGGCGAGTTCGCCCTGTTTCACCAGGTTAACGAGGATTCCAAATGTGATACCCTTCGCATCCTGGCACCCTACATTAAGGGCCATCAGTATAAGGCGGGACCATGGCTCACCAACTGGAAAGATGCACCGGAAGTGCCGCGAATACTCAGCCTCGAAAATGCCGTCGGCGACCGGAAGAGAAACGGCGAACATTGCGCTCGATCCATCCCCGAGAATAATCTGGACATTATCGTCACCGTTGGAGCGGAACGTCTTTGCCCCGGAAATGCACGCCTCGACATCTCCGCGCCCATGCCTTTAGCTATATTGCCTGGACTGATTGAAACCAACCCGCCGACCGTTGAGATTACGGTGAAACAACAGAACGGACCGGACGCCCATCCTCCGGTACCAAAAAGGCCCACGGTCATTCCAATCCTCGTTTATAAGTGGTTTGCCGACAGTCGCCCCTATCTTTGGGACGCCGAACGCTGCAAAAAATGGATCTCCGGTGGACCATCCGACGACTTCCAGTCGATTCATATCTTTGCTTCTAGCCCATGCTCGGATGACGAAGATATCCCCCATGCGGAAGCCGCTTTCGCTGCCGCGGCGGACCTGCTCGGGCAGTGCGCCACGATTAACCTGCACGGCGGCGGATCTCCAACCCTAATTGCCGCCACACCCCCCGCTGGCTTGTCGTGGGCTCAGGTGAATATGTTCTTTTCGGACGTACTGAACCTCGATCCATGTGATCCCCAACTAATAGCGGACGACGCGGAGGCGATTAAGGCGCATATCGATTTCGCTAGTTCCGGTAACTGCGGCCCCATCACCGGCGGCTGATCCCACTCGCGCGGGAAGCTCTCTACGCTTCCCGCGCCCTTCTGAAGGCCCCCGCCCAAATGTCCAGCCGGTACTATAATCGACAGGAACGGGCGAACGCCCCCCGAAACATCCACCTCATCCGAAAGGACATACCAATGCCCCCTCCAGTAGCGCAGTCCAAAACAACTTGGCGGACGCCCCTCCTCGCGTCGCTCCTCTTTACCGGCATCGCTACAATCGCAACCGCCGCCACCGCAAACGCCCAAACCGTCAACTGGAGTCAAATTGGATATGCATCCGCTCCTTCACCTCGTGCGGACGCGGCCATCGCATACGACGGCGCCACCCACTCCACCGTTCTCTTCGGCGGCATCAACGGCGGGTCCGCTTATGGCGACACGTGGATCTGGAACGGTGTGTGGCGCCCCGCTTTGCCGGACACCTCGCCTTCCCCCCGTCAAGGTCCCGCCATGGCGTATGACCGGGCCGCCGGTAACATGGTACTCTTCGGAGGCTCGGCCTTCCCCTTCACCGCCGGAACCGCTTTCGGCGACACCTGGATCTGGGACGGAGCTGCCTGGACCCAGCTATTCCCGCCCGTATCTCCATCGCCCAGGTTGTGGTCCACCATGGTCTACGATCCGGCCATCAAGAGAGTGCTGCTTTTCGGCGGGAGTAATACGCCCGGCGGCGACGACGCGTTCAGCGATACCTGGGCGTGGGACGGGTTAACCAAGACTTGGTCCGAGTTACATCCCCGATCACACCCGTCCGGACGCGCCGCCAACCAGTTAGTCTACGATCGCGCCACCAGCACAGTTGTCCTTTTTGGCGGTGTCACCACCAACCTCATCCACTCAACGATACTTGGACCTGGGACGGACATGACTGGACGCAACACTTTCCCGCGTCCTCTCCCTCCCCTCGCAATGGACCTGGAATCGCCTATGACGCCGCCCTCGGCGAGGTCGTGCTATTTGGCGGAGCGGTCGGAACTTGTTGTTCCGTTAGTCTAAATGACACCTGGACCTGGAATGGCACCAATTGGACGGAGATCTATCCAACCACTAATCCCACCGCCCGGAACGCCCAGGCCATGGCTTATGATGCCCACCGCCACGTGCTACTGATGTTCGGCGGCGCCACTGCCGGCCCCCTGCTCGATGACACGTGGTTCCTTGCCGTGGCGCCCTAAGTACCCCCTTACGCCTCCCGCGCCCCCGTTGAAGGACTTTCTCCTTCCTGCCCGTCCCCATCCACAGACCCAGGAGGAGATCTAATGACTGTCGCTACCCCATCGCCCCTCAACAGCGGTGATTGCAATTTCGAATCGCTCTATGGCGCCCTGCGTGCCCAGGCCCGCCGCTACCTTCGCACCGAATACAACGCCCAATCCATGAGCCCCACCATTCTGGTTCACGAGGCCTGGCTTTCCCTCGCCCGCTCACGCCGCCTCGCCGTTGCCGACGCCTCCCATTACGTCCGATTGGTCAGCCGCGTGATGAAAAACCTGCTCGTCGACCATGCCCGCAGGAAAAGAGCGGCCTCTCACGGCGGCGCCCTCCAGCGCATCGAGTGGCACGATGCCGATGTCGCCAATGCCGGCAACCCCGAACAGACCCTGGCCATCGCCGCCGCCCTCGACAAACTGGCGCTCCAGTCGCCGCGCCTGGCCACCCTCGTCGAACTTCGCTATTTCGCCGGTTTCAGCGAATCCGAAATCGCCCGCATCATGGGCGTGTCCACCCGCTCCGTCCGCCGCCAGTGGCGCGTAGCCCGACTCCGTTTGCTTGACGTACTGCAGTCGCCCCCTCGCAACGGAGGAAACCACCATGCCTGATCCTTGCGACCGTTTTGAATTGGTGAACCAGATCGTCGAAGAGGCCCTCGATCTTCCTTCTCCACAACGCCACGCCTTTGCCGCCGAGCGCTGCGGAACTGACCCCGAGTTGCTCGCTGACGCCCTACGCTTGCTCTCCCTCCCCGGCGCCATCGACGAATTGGTGGACTCGCCGCAGCCTCCTACCGGCATCTGCCCCGGCGACCTCTTGGGAGGACGGTTCCGCATTCTGAAGGAACTTGGCGCAGGCGGCTCCGGATCAACCTTTCTGGCCGAAGACCGCTTCCTTGGGCCGGTTGCCCTGAAAGCCCTGCATCCCGAAATGCGTGGCGACGCCAGCGCCATGGAAAGCTTCTATCGCGAAATAGCCGCCGCCCGCGCCGTGCGCCACCGCAACGTCTGCCCTGTCTTCGATCTGTTCACGTTCGACGATGCGCGAGGCGATAACCTCGCCGCCTTCACCATGAAATATCTCTCCGGCGAAACCTTGGCGGACCGCCTCTCCCGTGGATCTATACCGCTCGCCGAAGCCCTGCGCATCGCCTCGGGCTTGGCCGCCGGCATTGATGCCCTGCATGCCGAAGGCCTCGTTCACCGCGACCTGAAACCCGACAACATCATGCTAGTGGCCGATCGCCATGGCACCCTCTTTCCAGTCATCATGGACTTTGGCCTGGCAAGCTGGTCGCGCGCGGATGGCTCCGCGATTCACCAAGCCGCCTTCTCCGCCACCATCTCCGGATCCCCCGCCTATATGGCGCCCGAACAGTTCCGCACCGGCGCCGTAACTCCGGCCGCCGACGTTTACGCCTTCGGCCTCATCGTTTTTGAGATGATCGCCGGCGCGCGTCCCTTCCCGCGCGAAGACCTCCTGCCCGCCGTGATCCGCCGCGCCACCGAAGCCCCCCCCCGCCTCAGAACCGCTGTGCCCGGAATCCCGCATGCGCTCGATGGCGCCATCGCCCGGGCTCTCTCCATCGATCCCGCGCACCGCCAGCCCTCCGCCGGCCACGTCCTGCGCGATGCCCTCGCCGAGGCTGTCCCATCGCGCCCAACCGTGCGCCTCAACATGAAATGTAGACACCCGTTTCCCCGGTCCTCCCGCTTGACGACCGCAGGTTCGAAGTCGCGGGCCAAGCTGTGATAACCGCCGGTTGCCGTCGTGAGTCCGCCCCATGACGACCGGCCTGGCCCAGAGTAGCCCGCTCCTACGGGCAGAAGTTCGGCACACCCCGTCGTTCTGCGAACTGCCGCCGTACAACTGGATGCACAACTCGCTGCAATGGTGTTGCCGAGAATGAACAGGTAAATGCCTTTAAGGAAGCGCGCTGCCGGCGTCGAAAGGCTCGAACCTGAAATGGCCGTTCTTGACGCGAACACTTATTCGCGCAGTTCTCGGCAGACTTATTCGGGAAATCCTGGAAAACTCACTGCATTGATGGCGATGTCTACGGCCGCTTCGAAATAGCAGTTCGTCACCGTTTGCAAAACGTGATTCAGAGGATTGGTCTGCGCCGAGCCATCATGAGCGATCAGGCGCGACTCTATCGCTCACAAACCGCCACCGCCGTAGCCGATAGCAATGACGAAATCGCGCGCGTCCACCCGCACCGCCCGGGCGGGGCATCGCGGGTGACAGCTCGCAAAAATATTCATCGCCCTCTCGATCCAACCGCTTGCACTGCCTCACCCGCGCGTTCCTACCCGGCGCATGCTCTACTCAAATCGGAAGCGGGTCCACCCCGCCATCAAAGGAGCAAATATATGTTGGTATCAGACAAGCAACATGAAGCGAATAAACAGAACGCCCAGAAGTCCTGCGGCCCGAAGACTCCCGAGGGTCGCGAAGCCATCCGCTTCAACGCCCTCACCTTCGGCCTGCGCACGCGCACCATTATCCTTCCCACCGAAAATGCGGCTGCTTACTCCCAGCTTTGGGACGAACTGTGTGCCGATTTTAATCCCCGCACGCGCCTCGAAATGTGCTGCTTCGAAACCGTCGTCATTGCGCAGTGGCACCTCATCCGCAATGCCAACTCTGAAAACCGGATCTACCAGGAAGTCCCCTTCGGCGAACGGCGCTTCGCCATGCTCGCCGAAGTCGACAAACAGCGTACTAAATTCGAAAAAGAATTCCGCGACGCTGTCGACTATCTGCAAAAGCTACAAAAGCAGCGTCCCACGCAACCGGAAGCAGCGCCCATCGAACCCCTGCAGCCCGTGCGCAATAACCAGGTGAAACCGCATCCTGGCTTTGTCATGTCGGAACCCGTCGGCCATCCAGTCTTCTGCGCGCCCGATACCACCGACACCCGTTAACTGTCTCCCGTACTTAGATCTTTGACAACCCAGCGCCCGGCAACAATGGGTGCGCCCGTAGTGTCTCTCCCCCCCCACAAAATCCCGTAAAGTGCTGTCCAGCCTCTCCAAAATCACCAAAACATCTAATCCCCGGCCCCTGGCCCCTGTCGCCCGGCCCCAACTCCCGTGCCGAGTCACCACCCCATCTTGACCCTCTTCACCTATCTGCCGTGCACCCAACTCTTTAGGCTTCGTTCGTCGCGGATTACAGCGCCTTGTAGCACTCCCGGGCCGGGTTGCATTCGACCTCGTCCGCAACCTTGCCGTCCGGCCCCAGGCAGTTGTAAGTGTGCTGGCACCAGAACAACCGGTCGTTGCCCTGCTGGACCGCCGGGTCCCATTCGGCATCGATGAACTGCCCGTTCCAATTCAGATTCTGGCAACGCTCCATGCCGACATGTACTAATCCGGGTAGTTCCATATCTATACCTTTCCCACTCGCCGCCATCAGCATCGCGCGCTTTACCGCGACGCGCGCCAATTGCACCTTGTAGCGATTCTGGCTGAGCGGCGTAGCGCCCTTCGAGCGCCGCCTTGCCGACTTCCGCCGCTACCGCCTCCGAGACCGCTTTGCCCGAGATCGCCGTCTGCGCTTCTGCCGCCACCCACGGCGTGGGCGCCACATGCCCCAATACGATGCGCGCGCTCGAAACCGTGTCGCCCGTCATATTCAGCACCACCGAAGCCGTCACCAGCGGCCAGTCCAGCGCTTCCTTCTGCCGCACTTCATAAGTGGCGCTGTGGGTATCCGTCGCCGGCAGTACGATCTCGGTCACCAGTTCGTTCGGCAGCAGCGCGATCTCCCGGCTCGCCGGCGTTCTGCGGGGTCACGAAGAACTTCGCCGCATCCACATCGCGCGTGCCCGAAGCCGAAACCAGCCGGATCTTCGCGCCCAGCGCCACCAGCGCCGGGCCCAGGCTGGAAGCGCTCACGAAGTATGCCGGACCGCTATTGCCGAAGATGGCGTGATACTTGTTCTCCCCGCCCGGGATCAGCGATTTGCCGTCTTTATCCTGGCCCAGCAGCCCAAACCCGTTGCGGTAATACCAGCAGCGCGGACGCTGGCAGAGATCGCCGCCCACCGTACCCATATTGCGGATCTGCGGACTGCTCACGCCGCGCGCCGCCTGCGCCAGCGCCGGATAAGTAGCGCCGGATCTCGGGACTCCGTTCCAGTTCGTCCAACGTGACCGCCGCGCCGATCCGCAATTCCTGCGCCGTGCTTCCGTGATGCCGCCGAGTTCCTTGATGTTCTTGATGTTCACCACGCGCTGCGGTGTTTCCAGGTTCTCCTTCATCAGGCTGAGCAGATCCGTGCCGCCGGCCAGCACATCCACTTCGCCCCAGCGCGCGCCCAGCATGCCCACCGCTTCGCGCACCGTTGCGGATTGGCATATTCGAAGGCTTGCATTATGCGTTCCTCCCTTCCAGGGCCGCCAGCACGCGGTCCGCGGTCAGCGGCACCTGCGGCACCCGCACGCCGATGGCATTGGCCACCGCGTTGGCGATACACGGCAATCACGCCGATGGCCGGCGGCTCGCCCAGCCCGATCACGCCGCGCTTATCGTTCTCCGGCGTAATATCCATGTGCACCATGATCTCGCCGATGTCCGCGATGCCCGCCAGTTTGTAAAACTCCATGTCGGCATTCAGATACTTGCCGCGTCTGCTGGTCCATCACGCGCTCTTCGAACAGCGCGCCGCAAATGCCCATGATGGCCGCGCCGTGAATCTGGCTCTCGGCCAGCTTCGGATTGATCGATCAGGCCGCAGTCCTGCACCGCCACGAACTTGTTCATCTTCACGATGCCGGTCTCGGTATCCACCGAAACGTCCGCCATCTGCACGCCGCCCACGCCCTGCGACATCAAACCGCCGGGATTGCGCGGATTGTTCTCGCCCATCTCCGAGATCTTGTTGCTGCCCAGCTTGCGGCAGGCATCCTGCCAGGGCATGCTCTTCGACGGATTGCCCTTCACCTGGATGCGCCCGTCCACGGCCGCCAGTTGATCGGGCGTCACGCCCAGCGCCGGCGCCACCACTGCGAACAGTTTGTTGCGCGCGTTGGTGGTCGATTTCAGCGTCGATGGCGAAACGCCGCCGATGGTCGTCGACCCGCCGGATGCGCCGTCGGGCGGATAATCGCTATTGCCGATGCGCAGGTTGATCGCGCCCAGCGGCAGGCCCAGCGTCTCCGCCGCCACCATGGTGATCGCGGTGCGCGTACCGGTGCCCAGATCCTGCGTGCCGATTTCCAGCACCACCGAGCCGTCCGGATTGATGGTCGTGCGGCACTGGCTGGCATGTCCGCCGCCGCCCCAGGTATTGACCGCCACGCCCAGCCCCTGCTTCACCGGTCCGTGGCCTTCGCCGCGCGGATGCCAGCGCTTCTGCCATTCCATGATCTCGGCGGCCTTCTGCAATTGCGCTTTGTAAGTGGCCTCGCGCGTTGGTGTATCCGCAGGTTCTTCAGGAACAGCTCCATCGGATCCATGCGCAGCTTGGCCGCCAGATCCTCCAGCGCCGAGCACGTCAGGAACGATGCCTGCGGATGATTCGGAGCGCGCCACGCCCGCGCGCCGCCCGCATTCATCGACACCGCCGTGTGGTTCAGCCGCTTGTTGGGAATCTCGGTGAACACGTACGGCAATGGCGGCATGCCGCCGCCGCCCATCCCGCCGGTAGCCCACGATTCCGACTGCCACGCCGTGATGGTGCCGTCCTTCTTCGCCGCCACTTTGATCTTGGCGAACGCCGACGGACGGTTGCCGCGCGATCTGCAATTCCGTGGCGCGGTCCAGGTACATCTTCACCGGCTTGCCGCCGCTGGCCTTCGAAAGCAGCGCCGCCTGCACGCCCCAATTGTCCGCTACGAACTTGCTGCCGAATCCGCCGCCGATGTATTGCATCTCGACGTGGACATTGGCCGCGGGCACTTCGAGCGCTTTGCCTAGATCGCCGCCGATGCCCGAAACGTTCTGCGTGGACGGCCATAGGTTCATGTGGTCGCCGTTGAACTGCACGATATTGCCGTGCGGTTCCAGGCAGCAATGCGTAATCACCGGAATGCCGTAGTTGCCTCCACCAGGGCAGTCCGCTTCCTGAAATGCCTTGTCCGGATCGCCGGTCACCTGCTCGCCCGCGGCTTTCGCGCGATTGCCCGCCTTGGCCAGATCGTCTTCCCGCACCAGGTGCGGCAGCACTTCATACTGCACCTTGATCTTGCGCACCGCGTCGTTGGCGATCTCTTCGCTCACCGCCGCGGCCATGGCGATCTCGGTGCCTTCCCACTGCACTTCCTTGCCGGCGCCGGCTCCCGGCATCACCCGTACCGCCGTCACGCCCGGCAATTGCTCGGCTTCGCTGGTATCGATGCTGGTGATGCGCGCGTGCGCATGAGGCGATGTCAGCAGCGCGCCGAACAACATGCCCGGCGGCTTTTGGTCGGACGAATATTTCGCCCGGCCCGTCGATTTTTCCAGTCCGTCACGGCGCTTGGTCGGTTTCCCGATCACCCGCCGCTCGTCCATCGGAGGCCAACTGTACTCAGGCATGGTTCCCTCCCTTCATTTCCTTGGCCGCTTCCAGTACCGCCTGGCGCACGCCCACGTAGGTGCCGCAGCGGCACAGGTTGCCGCACAGTCCGGTCTTCACTTCTTCGTAAGCTGGGGTTCGGATTGTGGTCCAGGAAAGCCTTGGCCGCCATCACGAATCCCGGCGTGCAATAGCCGCACTGCTGCCCGTCGTTGTTCACGAACGCTTCGGAAACCGGGTGCGGCTTTCCGTTCGAAATGCCTTCGATGGTCTGGATGTCTTTGCCCTGCGCGTCGATCGCCAGCACCGTGCAGCTATACACCGACTTCCCGTTCAGGATGACGGTGCAGGCGCCGCAAGTCGCCCGGTCGCAAACGCGCTTCGCGCCCGTCAGTTCCAGATGATTGCGCAACGCGTCCAGCAGTGTGACGCGCGGCTCGAGCGTCAGAGTCTGCGGTTTGCCGTTGATCTTTAGCGTGATCGGTACCGCGCCGGGCCCGATGAATTTGCCTTCGGCCGCGGGAGCCGCCAGCGCCTTCTTGTCAAGAATACCCGCGCCTAATACTCCGGTGCCGATGCTCGCGCCGCGGATAAAGCCACGCCGCGAGACTCCGCTTTTGGGTTTGCTCACCAGACACACTCCTTCCCTTGATTCCATCGAATATAGCAGATTTGGTTAGACAGGACAGGCCTTTCGGCCTGTCCCTTTATAGGCGGGTTAATTCAACAAACGGCCTTGCCGTAAATAAGCAGGCGTATCTAAGTCTTCCGGATCGAAAGGCGGCTCGGGTTCGCCGTTCACCACCGGCGCCGTCTCGGCAGGCGCCGCTTCCACCACCGGTTCGCTCCAAACCACCTGCTGCGGAGCGGCAATCTCCACCACCGCCGGCGCCTTCACCGTCTCCACCACCGGCGCATAGTTGGGCTGGAAGCCGGTGGCGATCACGGTGATCTTCACCGCGTCGTCCAGCGATTCGTTCATGGTCACGCCGAAGTTGATCTGCACATCGTCGCAGTCGGCCGCTTCGCGAATGATCGAGCAGGCCTCGTTCACTTCGTGCAAGCCCAGCCGGCTCGAGCCGGTGATGTTGATCAGCACGCCGCGCGCGCCGCTGATGCGCGAATCTTCTAGCAGCGGCGAATTGATGGCCTGCCGCGCGGCATCCACCGCCGCATTCTCGCCGCGTCCCGTGGCCGTGCCCATCATGGCGTAGCCCATGCCCAGCATGGTGGCCTTGACGTCGGCGAAAGTCGCGGTTGATGATGCCGGGCGTATTGATGATGTCGCTGATGCCTTGCACTGCCTGGCGCAGCAGATCGTCCGCCAGTTTGAAGGCTTCGAAGAAGCTGGTGCCGCGGGGCACCAGTTTCAGCAGCCGGTCGTTGGGAATGGCGATGACCGTATCCACCGTGGAGGCCAACTTGGTCAGTCCGGCATCCGCCAGACGCATGCGCCGCGGCCCTTCGAACGCGAACGGCTTGGTGACCACCGCAATGGTGAGCGCTTCCAGTTCCTTGGCCAGCGAGGCGATTACCGGCGCCGCGCCGGTGCCGGTGCCGCCGCCCAAGCCCGGCGCTGACGAACACCATGTCGGCGCCCTGCAGCAGTTCGACGATCTTGTCGGTATTCTCCAGGGCGGCCTGCCGCCCGATCTCCGCGTTGAAGCCGGCGCCCTAGCCCGTTCGTAATCTTGGCGCCGAGCTGCAGCTTGACCGGCACTTCGCAAGCTGCCAGCGCCTGCGCGTCGGTATTCATGGCGCAGAACTCCACGCCCGGCATGCCTTCGCGGAACATGCGCGCCACCGCGTTGCAGCCGCCGCCGCCCACGCCGATCACCTTAATGCGCGCGCCGCCGTTGGCCTCTTCTTGAATCTCGTATTTCAAATCGTCGTTATCGGAATCGATCTAGCCCCATCCTTAGCCTCCTTCGCTGCTCCAGATTATTTCAGTATTTTGCTCAGCAGCCCGTAAGTCTGCTTCTGCAATGCCTGCTTGCGATTTCAACTTGGCCGAATACATGGCCAAGCCGGCCACCGTGCCCACGCCGGATCGTACAGTTCGTCCGGCCAATCCTCGATTCCGACCGGCAGCGCGTTGCACACCCGGCACTTCAGAACTTCTTCGGCGATCTCGCACATGCCTTCCAGGCGCGCGCCGCCGCCGCACAGGAACATGCCGCCCATCAGCGCGCCTTCCATGCCGACGCGCGCCAATTCCCGCTGCACCATCTGGAACAGATCCACGGCGCGGGATTCCAGAATCTAGTTGAGGGTGCGCCGCTGCACGTCGCGATCGTCGCGCGAGGCCACTTCGACGAAGCAGTTTTCCGGCGTCAGATCGGCCCGCGCGCAGCCGAATTCGTGCTTGATGTTGACGGCATCTTCGATACCCGATGCACAGCCCGCGCGCCACATCGCGCGTGAAATGATCGCCGGAAATCGGCAGGCTGGCGGCCAGTTGCATGGCGTCGCCGTAGTAGACCACCAGTTCGGAAGATTGCGCGCCGATGTTCAGCACGGCCGCGCCTTCGCGGCGATCTTCCGGCAGCACCCGGCGTAGCATGCCGCGGCCAGCCTTCGAAAACCGTTTCCTCCACCGCCAGGTGCGCCTGGTTCACCGCGGTCACCAGCGCAATCGTGCTCCCGCTGCGATGTCATCACCAGGTGGACGTTGGCTTCAATCTGGCCGGCGATCATTTTGCGCGGATCGCGATGGCCCGGGTGGCCGTCCACCACGAAATCCTGCGGGAACATTTGCAGGATCATGGTGTCTTCCGGCAGACGCACGCGCTTGGCGCGCTCCACCGCCCGGTTCACGTCGCGCTGTTCCACCGTGCGTAGCCGGCCCAGATCGTGCAGGCCGCGGCAATTGGCGCCGCGCACCGTTGCGCCCACTCCCACCACCGCGCGCTTCCACCGAAACCTGCGCCGTCCGCTTCGGCCTCGCGCAGCGCCGCCAGCATGATTCGGAGACCGCCGTCTGGTCCGCGATCCGGCCCTTCGTCCAGCCTTGCGACGGCGCCGACCCGTAGCCCAGGAAGCGCATGCTGTCTTCTTCCAGGCGGCAGATGACGCAGCGGGTCCAGGCGCTCCCGGCGTCCAGTCCCACGGCGTCGAATGTGTTCGTGCGTGCTCATGGTTGGTTCTGCTGCTCCTTCGCAGTAATGCGGTCGTCCAGACGCAAATCGAACGTCGTGACGTTGGCCGCGTGTTTGCGAATCTCCGGATAGTGGAGCAGGAAATTCTGCAATCGTCTTGGCGTAATTGCCGTCGCCGAGCTTGAGTTCGAGCGGGCGGCCCTCCACTTGGGCTACTACCGTGAGATCGTCGGGAGCGGCGGCGTTGATTTCGGAAATGTTCTGTCCGGTGGGTCCAAGGTCTTCCATCAGGCCTCTGCATGGCGCGTACGCGGATGCGGCGCTCGGCGTCGGTCTGTTCGTCGCTCAGGCCCGTCAGAACCGGGAAAGCGAACTGCGCGCGCGATGGCGGATCGAGCAGCACGCCCTGCGCGTCCACCAGCAGGAAGCGCGCGGCCGATCCGGATCCGCCGTGCAGCGGCAGGCTGACGAAAGCGACCGGCTGGCGCTCCGTGATGCGCACCAGCAGTCGGTTGGGCCAGATGCGCGAAACCGCGGCGTCCTCCACCCAATCGACGGCCAGCAGGCGGCGGCGGCGCTCGTCCAGCGGCACGGAAAAGATGCTGCGGCCGTAGTCGCCGGCGAAAACGCGCAGCACTTTGGCGCGCGCGGCGTAGTTGCACGCCCTCGATGGCCAGCGCGATGCGATCCTCGCTCGATAGCATAAATTGCGGATCCGTGAGCACGTAGCGCTGCGCCTGCCGCGCCGCGACCGCGCTCGAAATGAAGACGGCGCACCAGCCAAGACGGTCAGCCACAACCGCCAGCGGAACGAAGGACGAGCTTTTTCGCGCGCCATTAGCCGGCCGTGACCTCCTGCCGTTGTTCAACCGGGCCAGCACCAGGTCGCCCGCCTGCCAGACGTTGCCCGCGCCCAGCGTCATCACCAGGTCGCCGTCCTGTGCGGCTTGCGAGCAGCGCCTCGACGCCCCGATCGATGGTGCCGACGTATTCCACGCCGCGATGTCCGAACTGGCGGATGCGCTCGGCCAGGGCTTCGGCGTTCACGCCTTCGATGGGGCGTTCGGAGGCGGCGTAGATATCCAGGATCAGCACCGTGTCGGCCTCATGGAACGCCGTGCCGAATTCGTCCATCAGGTGGAGCGTGCGCGTGTAACGGTGCGGCTGAAACAGCACGTGGATGCGGCGGAATCCGCACAACCGCGCGGCGGCCAGCGTGGCGCGAATCTCGGTGGGATGATGGCCGTAATCGTCGATCACGGTGATGCCGCGCTCCTGGCCGCGCGTCTGGAAGCGGCGGTCCACGCCGCTGAAACTGGCCAGGGCTTCGCGAATCAGATCGGGAGCGACTTCCAGTTCCAGGCCACGGCGGCGGCGGCGGTGGCATTCAGAACGTTGTGGCGCCCGGGAATGCGCAGATGAAATCGGCCCAGATCGGTCTGCGCGGTAGCGCAGGTTGAAATCGCTGGCAAAGGGGCCGCAGGCGATGTCGACCGGCTTCCAGATCCGCCTGCGGGCTGGCGCCGTAGGTGATGGTGCGGCGGCGGATCGCCGGCAGAATCGTCTTCACGTTTTCGTCGTCCACGCACACGATGGCCGCGCCGTAGAATGGCACCTTGTTGACGAACTCGATGAATGCGGCGCGGATCTCGTCGAGCGAAGCGTAGTGGTCCAGATGCTCGCGATCGATGTTGGTGACGATCGCCAGAATGGGCGCCAGTTTCAGGAACGAGCCGTCGCTTTCGTCCGATTCCACCACCAGGAAATCGCTGTGGCCCACGCGCGCATTCGATCCGCCCATGGTGGCGACGCGGCCGCCCACCACCACCGTGGGGTCCAGGCCCGGCGTGGTTCAAGATCGTGGCGGTCAGTGAAGTGGTGGTGGTTTTGCCGTGGCTGCCGGCGATGGCGATGCCGTATTTCAGCCGCATCAGCTCGGCCAGCAGTTCGCCGCGCGGAATCACCGGGATCTGCAGCCGGCGGGCTTCCTGCACTTCGGGATTCTGTTCGTCGACGGCGGAACTGACCACCAGCGCGCGCGCGCCCGCTACGTTGGAAGCCTGATGGCCTTCGTGAATGGTGGCGCCCATGCGCGGACAGGCGCTCGGTGATGGGGGTGAGCTTCAGGTCCGATCCGCTGATGGTGTAGCCGAGATTGAGCAGCACTTCGGCGATACCGCTCATGCCGATTCCGCCGATTCCCGTGAAATGCAGGTGCTGCCGTCTAAAAAACATTATCTCCTCGTATTGTTTCGGCTTTTCAGGTCCGGTGTCAATCGAAAATCGTAACGGATTTATGCACGCTGCCGCCTCTTCCAGACATCGGCGGCGCGGCGGGCGGCTCCGGGGTGCGCCAGGCTGCCGGGCGGCGGCGCCCATGCGAGCCAATCCGTCCGGATCGGCGGCCAGCCGGGCCACGATTTCGAACAGCCTTTCGCCCGGTCATTTCCCGATCTTCGACCAGCAGCGCGGCGCCGGCGCGCACGAACGCCTCGGCGTTGCGCAACTGATGCTGGTCGGCCGCAAACGGAAACGGCGAGAGAATGGACGGCTTGCCCGCGGCCGCCAGTTCCGCTACCGCTCCCGCGCCTGACCGGCAAACCACCAGATCGGCCTGCGGCGAAGGCCGCGGGCATATCGGTGATGAACGGTAACAATTCTCCCTCCAGTCCCGATTGCCTCGAACCCCGCGCGCAATTCGTCCACGGCGGCGGGGCCGCTCTGATGAATGATGCGCACCGGTACCCCCGCGGCCCGAAACAGCGGCCAACTTTCCCGCGCCGCATTGTTCAAGGTGCGCGACCCCTGGCTGCCGCCGGTGATCAGCACGGTAAATTTCTCGCCCGGGGCTTTGGGCGGCACGGCAAAGAACTCCTCGCGTACCGGCAGGCCGGTCAACTCCGTACGGCCGCGTGGAAAGTAGCGCGCCGTTTCGGCAAAGCTAATCAGCGCGCGGCGCACATACCGCCCGATCCGCCGATTGGTAAAGCCCGGCACCGCATTGGGCTCCATAATAATGATGGGGATGCGCCGGATCAGCGCGGCGATTACGGGAGGTCCGGCGACGTAGCCGCCCATGCTGAAGACCGCCGCTACGCTGCCGGTCTTTCAGCAGCCTTCTGGAATAAAGAGTGCTGACCGGCAACTGCATCAGAGTCGCCGCCGTCTGCCGCAGGCCGACGCGTTTCAGTCCCCCGATGTGGATAAGTTCCAAAGGAAACCCTTCGCGCGGCACCAGGTTGCTCTCGAGTCCGCGTTCGGTGCCCACGAAGAAGGCGGAGTGGCCGCGCTGGCGGAGTTCGCGCGCCACGGCGAGTCCGGGAATGACGTGGCCGCCTGTGCCGCCGCCGGCGAAAAGGAAAGCTGCGGGGCCGCGGACTCCGGCGCGGCTGCGTCCGCTACCGTGGCTGGTGGTCAGTGGCTGGTGGCTGGTGTTTAGCTCGCTGCGCTCGATCATTTGCGCTCCAGTGCGGACCGCAGGGCGTGGAGTTGTTTGCCGAGTTTTTGAATGAAAGCGTCGGCGCCGGTAACTTTGTCCGCGGCGAGGTACTTCAGCCGTACGCAGATTTCGAGCTGCGTTTCCACCTCCGCCAGCGACGCTTGTGCAATCGAAAGATGATTCAGGAATTCCTTGGTAGATGCCCGCGCCTGCCCTTCGGCAATATTCGATGGGATGGAAACCGCGGCTCTCCGTAATTTGGGGTCGGAGGCCATGGTTCTCCTCCGCGGGAAATCCAGCCGACAGCCGATAAACGGCTTCGACCAAATCCATCGCGCCTTGCCAAACCCGAAGCTCTTTAAAGTTCCGAACCGTTTCCGTCACAACCACCAGCCACCAGCCACCAACCACCAGCCACGGCGTGGCTTTGCGCGCCCTGCGCCCTACCCCGCGTGCTCCGATACGTTCATCAATATCCCCAACGACGCCAGCGTCGACAGCAGCGAACTTCCTCCCGAACTGATCATCGGCAGCGGGATTCCCTTGGTCGGCATCATCCCCAACACCACGCTGATGTTCATCAAGCCTTGCACCACCACCACGGTCGTGATGCCCAGTGCCAAATACCGTCCGAAATCGTCGGGCATGCGGGAGGCGGCGCGCAAGCCTCGCCACAGAATTACGATGAATGCCAGCAGCAGCCCCACCGATCCGACAAGTCCCAATTCCTCGCTCACCACGGCGTAAATGAAATCGGTGTGCGCCTCCGGTAGATACAGCAGTTTCTGTTTGCCTTGCATCAAGCCCGCGCCTATCACGCCGCCGGCGCCCACGGCGATCTTGGATTGGTCCAACTGATAGCTGGTATCGCGGGAGGTCAGCGACTGGTGCATGTATTGTTCCATGTGTCCGCCCGGATCGATTCGGGAAATGATCTTGAACTGGGGGTCCACATACCCCGCCAGCCGCGCCAGACGGTAAGGCTTGAGGCCGATGAAAACCACCAGTCCGATGAGCGCGATGCCCGCGGCGATCAGGCAGAATCGCCAGTGCAATCCCGCCACAAAGAAGACCACCGTGGCCGTAACACCCAACACCACGGCAGTGCCCAAATCGGCAACCACCACTGCCAGAATTACCAGTCCCACGGCCAGCGCCGCCGGATACAGCGTGTAACGCGTGTTGATGGCCTGCGCGCGCCAGGCCACAAAATACGCCAGGAAAATCACCAGCGCGGGTTTGGCAAGTTCCGATGGCTGCAAGCCGAAAGGTCCCAGGCGCAGCCAGCGATGGTGCGCGGAATCCACGAAGAACACCACGAACAACAGCATCAAGACCAGGCCGATGGCGGCGAAAGCCACCGTGGAACTTTGCAATTTGCGGTAGTGCGTGCGCTTCAGGAACATCATCACCAGCAGCGACGGAACCAGCCACATGCCTGCCGCAATACGAAGTGCCAGGACGAGCCGAACTTCAGTTCGGCAACCACCGACGATGCGCTATAAAGGATGACCGCGCCGAAGGCCACCATTCCAATGGTGGTGCCGAAAAGGGTCCAATCGGTCTTGAGTTTTTGCGCCATATTAGTTTGCGGGACTCCAGTTGTTGCACCAGGCTCTTTGAAAACCTGGCCGCGATGTTCGTAACTCTTGAATTGGTCGAAACTGGCGCAGGCCGGAGCCAGCAGCACGGTGTCGCCGAGTGTGGCGTGGGCGTACGCGTACCGCACCGCGCCTTCGAGCGTGCCGGCATTTTCCAGCGCTACCGCACCTTGCAGTTCTTCGCCGATCTTGGCGGCGGCCGCGCCAATCAGTAGTGCGGCATGCGCTTTGGCGGCGAGCGGCGCGCGCAGAACGGTGTAATCGAGGCCTTTATCTTTACCACCCAGAATGATCCATAGTCGGCCGGCAAAAGCGTCCAGCGCTTTCAACGTTGCGTCGACGCTGGTGGCTTTCGAGTCGTTGTAGTAATCCACTCCGTCCAGCTTGCGAACGAATTCGAGACGGTGTTCGACGGCTTTGAAAGTGCGGATCGCGGCGGCGATAGATGCCAGGGACGCGCCGGCAAGGCGGCGGCGGCTGCGGCAGCCATGGTGTCTTCGATATTGTGCCGCCCGCGAATGGGAAGCTCGCGAAGCTTCCATCAACAGCTCGCCATCGAACCAGATTTTGTTATCCGCCAGCCAGAGTCCGGGCGTGACCGGACGCGTGCTGCTGAACCAGAGTAGCGACCCCGCAGTCAACGAGGCATAGCCTGCGCACGTGGCATCGTCCGCGTTCAGAATGGCGAACGCGCCGGCGCGCTGCGTGGCGAAAAGGCGGCCCTTCGCGGCGGCGTAATTAGTCGAAGGTGTGGTGGCGATCCAGGTGATTCTGGGTCACGTTCAGGGCGATGGCGATATCCGCGTGGAACTCGGCGGCGATGGTTTCCAACTGGAAGCTGGATAGCTCCAGCACGTTCCACTGGTCCGGCCGGGAGGCTTCGACCATGGCCGCCACAGGCGTGCCGATGTTCCCGCCGACCTGTGCCGCGATGCCCGACTCGTGCAGGATATGTCCGATCAGGGCCGTAGTGGTGGTCTTGCCATTCGATCCGGTGATGCCGATGGTCCGGCCGAGCAAGTATGGAGCCGCCAACTCCACCTCGCCGATGATGCGAACGCCGCGCGCCCGAGCGGCATTGAGCGGCGGCAGATCGGCCGGAACTCCGGGAGAAATAACGATCAGGTCGCACCCTTCGAATACCGCGTCCGACTGTTGGGTAAAATCGACGCCCAGTCGTTCCAACGCGGCCGCCGCCTCGGGCATTTGCGCGAGCGTTCGGATGTCCGTGGCACGGACCTGCGCCCCATGCCGCAAAAGCAACTCGACTGATGCCAGCCCGGATTTCTCCATGCCCACGACTAGAGCATTCATACTGCACACCGATTCGTTTTCATCTCAATTTCAAAGTGGTCAGCGCGAACAGCGCCAACACCAGCCCCGCGATCCAGAAGCGGGCGATGATTTTCGATTCCGTCCAGCCCAGCGCTTCAAAATGATGGTGCAGCGGCGCCATTTTGAAAATGCGTTTGCCGCGCAGCTTGAAGCTGCCCACCTGCAAAATCACCGAGAGCGTTTCCAGAACAAAAATGCCGCCGATGAACAGCAGCAGGATCTCCTGCTTGATCAGGATGGCCACAATCGCCAGCGCCGCGCCCAAACCCAGCGAACCCACGTCGCCCATGAAGATTTCCGCCGGGTGCGCGTTGTACCAGAGAAAGCCCAGGCTGGCGCCGGTCATCGATCCGCAGAAAATGGTCAGTTCCGAGGTGCGGGCATTGCGCGCGATTTGCAGATATTCGGCCAGCGTGGCGTGGCCGCCGGCATACGTCAGAATGGTAAGCGCACCCGAAGCGACCACCATCAGGCCGATGGCGAGGCCGTCCAGGCCATCCGTCAAGTTCACGCCGTTCGACGAACCCACAATCACCACGGCCACGAAGATGAAGAACGGCAGCACGCCCAGGGCGTAGGTCCAAGGGCTTGCGAGCAGTCCCGAGATCAGCAGCGTGGGCTTGAAATTCTTCAGGAACGGCACGTTCATTACCGTGGAGTATCCGCCGAAGCTGCGCATGAACATCAGCACCGCCGCCACCAGCGAAAGCCGCGCCGATCTGATACAGCATCTTGCGGCGGGCGGTCAGACCCAAGTTGCGATGTTTGGCGACCTTGGAATAATCGTCCATAAAGCCGATCGCGCCATAGGCCAGCAGCGTCAGCACCGCGATCCAGATATAGGAGTTGCGCAAGTCCGCCCACAGCAGCGTGGGGATCACGATCGAAACGATGATCAGCACGCCGCCCATGGTGGGCGTGCCGGCTTTCTTCTGGTGCGACTTGGGTCCTTCTTCGCGAATGTACTGGCCGATCTGGAACTGGCGCAGCTTGGCGATCAGCCAAGGTCCCAGCGCGATGCAGAGAAACAGCGCGGTCAGGCTGGCGAAGGCGGTGCGCGAGGTTACGTAGCGGAAGACGCGGAACGCCGAAACCATCGGCGAGAGCTTTTCGTAGAGCAGGAAATACAGCATGTCTACGCCAGCACCTTCTCCGTCAACTTTCAGGGCACGTTCCATTTGGACGCCGCGCGATCCTTTAAAGAGGATGGCGTCGCCGGGCTGCGACCATTTGCCGGACAAACCCGCCGGCCTCGTCGGACTGTTCAAAAAAATGCACGGACTGTGGCGGCATGCCCGCGCGTACGGCTTCCTCCGCGATGAAAACGCGCCGCTCCGTGGACCGCTACGAGCGCATCGACCCCGCTTTCGGCCGCGCATCGTCCGGCTTGCCGGTGCAGAAATTCCGGAGGCGTGCCCCAGTTCCAGCATCTCGCCCAAGACGGCGATGTGCCGGCGCGCCGGGGTCGAGCGCAGGACGTCGAGCATCGCGTGGACAGCTTCGGGATTGGAATTATAGCAATCGTTCCAGATGGTGACTGCCGTTGTGGTCCAGGCGCTCGCCGCGCATTTTGCCGATGCGTGAATGAGGCGACCGCATCGCGCAGGTGGTTGAGCGGGATATCGAAAGCGCGCGCCACGGCCATGCCCGCCAGCAGGTTCAGCACGCCATGCCGGCCGGCGAGCGAAGTATGAAATTCAATGCCGTCCACGCGGAACGTCTGTGGGTCGATCTGGGTGGCGCGCACTTCCGCGCTTTCGGAGAAACCAAAAGTGATGGAGCGGCCGGGATGAACTTCGCGAAAGCGCAGCACGCGCGGATCGTCGGCGTTTAGCACGGCGATACCGGATTGCGGATCGAGCGCATTCGATCAGCTCGCGCTTGGCCAGCGGCCACGCCCTCGATCGAATCGAATGCTTCCACGTGCGCATAGCCAACGTTGGTGACGACCCCGATATCCGGCTTGGCGATCGCCGCCAGTGCGCGGATCTCGCCCGCATGATTCATGCCCATTTCGAGAACGCCCACGCGCGCTTCGTCCGGCAGACGCAGGATCGAAAGCGGCACGCCCACATGATTGTTGAAGTTCCCGATGGTCTTTCCAACTGGCAATTCGACGGCCAGCAGATGGGCGATGGCGTCTTTGGCGGTGGTCTTTCCCGCGCTGCCGGTCACGCCGACCACGCGCCCGCCCCAATTCTGCGCGCGCCCAGGCTGCCAAGTCTTGGAGCGCTGCGAGGGTATCCCGCACTTCCAGGATGTTGCCGGGCATGGCGACTGGTCGACGACAGCCGGCGACTGCTCCCTTTTCCAGGCAAGGGCGACGTAATCGTGGCCGTCGTGATTCGGACCGCGCAGGCGAAGTAAAGGTCGCCCGGCGATAGCGTTCGGGTGTCCACGGACCAGCCGGTCGCTGCAACCGCTCGGGCCGTCACGGCTCGGTAGCTGCACGCCACGGCGCTCAACGGCAGGATCATTTCGGCTCCCGATGGTAACCGAAACCGCGCAGCACTCCGCGGGCCACTTCACGATCGTCGAAATCAATGGTCTTATCTTTCAATACCTGGTAGGTCTCGTGGCCCTTGCCGGCAAGAATTACAATGTCGCCCGGCCGCGCTTCCTTAATCGCGCGCGCGATGGCGGTGGCGCGATCCGGCTCCACCACCAGCGGCACATCCGTACGCCGGATGCCCACCAGCGCATCGTTCATGATCGCCAGCGGATCTTCCGAGCGCGGATTGTCGCTGGTAAGCACCACGAAATCGCTATTCTCCGCAGCGGCCTTGCCCATCAGCGGACGCTTGGTGCGGTCGCGGTCGCCTCCGCATCCGAATAAAGTAATGATGCGTTTGGGCGACGAGGCCGCGCGCCACGGCGATGGTGTTCTTCAGAGCGTCGTCGGTATGCGCGTAGTCCACCACCACGGCGAACGGCTGGCCTTCGTCAACGCGCTCGAAGCGTCCCGGGACGGCGCGGCACTGCGCGATGCCGGCCGCGATGGTCTCCGGCGGGAAAGCCGTAACTCAAGCCCGCGCAGCACGCCGCCAGGATGTTATACACGTTGATCTTGCCCAGCAGCGGCGACTCCACCATGAAGCGGGTCTTGCGGGTTTGCACTTCGAACCGCAAGTCCTTGCAGGTTGGAGGTGATGTGCCGCGCGCGCACGGTGGCGCTCTGGCCCAAGCCGAACCACAGCACTTCGCTCTCGCCGCGAGATCTGCACGCTGCCGGCACCATTCATCGTCGCGGTTCAGTACGGCCCACGCGGGCGGCGGCGCGCCAGCGCCGGAGAACAGCATCTGCTTGGCCGCGAAATACTCCTCCATGGTGTGATGGAAATCCAGGTGGTCGCGCGTGAGGTTGGTGAAAATCGCGGTGTGAAAATTGACAGCCCGTAAACGCGGCCCAGCGCCAGCGCGTGCGATGAAACTTCCATGACCGCATGCGATCCGCCGGCAGCTTCCAGTTCGGCGAAGAGCCGGTGCAGATCGAGCGATTCGGGCGTAGTGTTCACCGCCGGCAGCACGCGCCCCGCCAGATGATACTCGATGGTGCCGATCAGCGCGGTGGTCTTGCCCGCGGCGCGCAGGATGGCATCGATCAAATAAGATGTGGTGGTCTTGCCGTTGGTGCCGGTGATGCCGGTGAGAGCGATGCGCTCGTCGGGACGGCGGTAGAAATTGCGCGCGGCCAGAGCCAAGGCCTGGCGGCCGTGTTCGACTTCAATCCAGGGCGCGGGGAAGGCTTCCGGCGCGGGCGATCTCGACTGGCCACCGCGGACGCACCGCGCGCCACGGCATCCAGCGCGAACTGCCGCCCGTCGGCGCGGCTGCCGGGAAAAGCGAAGAAGAGATAGCCGGGTTGCACGCGGCGCGAATCGTAGTCGAGGCCCTGGACTTCCAGCGGGAAAGATCCGGCGAGAGTGGCGCTTTCAGCCGAACTCCCGACAGTATCTCTCCCAACGTCATCTGGCAAGATCGACTCGAATCCTTTCTCCGCCATGCAGCACGGCGCCGGGCGGCGGGGCTTGCGTGCGGACAATGCCGGTTCCAGCCATTATCACGGGTAGGCCTTGCGATTGCGCTAAGGCCACCACCGAGCGCATAGACAGACCGATAAAGTTGGGCGCTTTGGGACCAGTCTCCTTGGCCACCACCGCCGCCGGAACTACGGGCGCGGGCGGCAATTCCGGCCCATACACGCGCGGTTTGGCGGCCGGCGCTTCCAGTGTCTGCGCGTCGGCTTCTTCAAGCGCAGGCGGATCCTGGGGACCGTCGACAATAGGCGGCGCGTCCAGGTCCGCCACGCGGATGCCGGTTTCATTCGGAACCTGGTCCGGTAGATCGCGGGGAACATCCAAGACGCGCAGCGCTTCTCCCGCTACATCGTGGAATACGGGCGCCGCTACAACACCACCGTACCCGGCGCTTCCATGCGTGCCGTTCAAGGTTGCCACCACTACGATGGCCGGATTGGTTACCGGAGCAAAGCCCATGAACGAGGCGTTGTAACTATGGGTGTAGCGGCCAGTCGAGTAATCGAAGATCTGCGCCGATCCGGTTTTACCGGCGCTTGAATACCCGCTCAGTCTGGCCTTCTTACCCGTACCGACCAATACGACGGTTTCCATCATTTTGCGCATTGTAATGGTGGTTTCGGGCCGGAGAATCCGATGCGGATTAGTTACAGGCACGGCCGCGCCGCCTTTTTTCAAAATCAGGCGCGGGGGCACCAGCAGGCCGCCGTTAGCGACCGCCGAGCACGCCTGTGCCAGTTGCAGCGTCGTCACGCCCACCTCATGGCCCATCGATACAGACATTAGAGAAGTGGTCCGCCACTTCGCCAGTTTGCGCACAATACCGGGCGACTCCGCAGGCAGCGGCACACCCGTGCGGGATCCAAGCCCAAAGCGCCGGACGTATTCATACAACTTGGCCGATCCCACTCGCAATCCCACCTGGATGGCACCGATATTGCTGGATTTGGCCAGCACCATCTCCATGGGTATGACGCCGTATCCGCCGTGCGCCTCGTGCACCGTACGGCCGGCCATGGTAAATTTGCCGCTGTAGCAGTTGATCATGCTGGTGGGCTTCAGGTCGGTGGTTTCGAGCGCGGCCGAAAGTGTGAAAACTTTGAACACGGATCCTGGTTCGAAGGGTACCGACACGGCGTGGTTAAATCGCGCCTTGGGATCTTCGTGCCGCCCCGGCGGTTGGTTCGGGTCGAACGGCGGATAGCTGGCGATAGCCAGAATATCGCCGCGATAAGGATCCATCACCACTACGCTACCGCTCTCCGCATGCGCTTCGAGTACGGCACGCGCGATGGCATCCTGCGCCGGCAATTGAATGCGTTCATCAATGCTAAGAGTAATGTCGGCGCCCGGGCGCGGTTCAGCTTCCTCGTGCGAATCGATGCCGCGTCCCTTGGCGTCGGTAAGCATACTGACGCTACCTGGGAGTCCGCGCAGGTCGTCGTCAAGACTTTTCTCCAAACCCCACTGGCCGTTCTCTTCGCCATCGACGGCCCCAATCACATGCGCCGCGAGGGTGTTGCGCGGATAGTTCCGGCGGCTTTCATTTTCAAAACGGATCCAGTCCAGGTGCAGGCTGCGCAGGCGTTCGTATTGATCCAGGTCGATGCTGCGCGCCACCCACATGAAGCCTTTCTGGTTGGCGGCGTACGATCGCATGCGGCCGTAGAGCGCCGTGCGGTCGATCCGCAGCACGGCCGATAGGATGTCGGACGCCACCTTCATGTCGGGCACCAGCAATGGATCGAGGTATACGGAATCGCGCTTCACGCTACCAGCCAGCAACTGGCCGGAGCGATCGAAGATGGAGCCGCGCGGCGCTGCCGTCTCCAGGGTCTGTTCCTGTTGGCGGTGGGCGGCGTTCACATAATCGGCGTGATGTACCACCTGCAGACGGAACAACTGAACCAGGATCAGGACGCCCCAAAAAAGAATGGCGCACCCGATCCAGATCAGACGTTTGTCGGCTCTTTTTCGGTCGACGGATTCCATAACGTCCAACTTGCGCGGGTTGAGATTAGTGCCGGTTTAGAGCCAGCTTGCTATCGCTTTTGGGATCCAGATGTACGATCTGGCTGGCCGTCGGCGTACTCAGGTCGCGGCGCTTGGCGAGAACTTCGAGATTTTCCTGACGCGAAAGGCGCGCTTCCACGATATTCAGATCGCGCTGTTCGTCCATCAAGCGCTGCTGTTCCTGCTTGAGGGATTCCAACTGATAGCCGGCGAAGGTGCCGAGCACGCGGGGGGTCAACATACCCATGAACAGAACTGCCAGCGCGCAGGCCGTGCCGATCATAGACCATTCACCGCCGCGCGCCGTCGCATCCGGCTCGCGCACTACACGGGAATTGTCGATCGGCTTCGAGTAAAGAAAGATATCCTCGTTGGGTAACGCGCGCAGAGCGTAGCGGCGATCCAGCGGGACCGGTATGTATTGCGATGGTGCGGCGCTTGCTGTAGCGGGCGTCGCCAGGGGCCTGCGAAAAAACATTGCTAGCGTTGCCATGAATGGTTACCTCTCTAATTCATCTCCAACACCCGTAACTTGGCGCTACGCGATGCCGGATTCAAACCTGTTTCGACTTCCGTGGGCGTTAACGGACGCTTGGTCAGAATGGTTGCGCGTCCCTCTTGCGCCAAGCCGCGGAAGCGCTGCTTCACCTTGCGGTCTTCGAGCGACATAAAAGAGATCACTACCATTCGTCCACCGCTTTCGAGCAACTCCGGCCCGATTTCGAGCAGACGGTCTAGTTCCCCCTGCTCGTCGTTCACAAACATACGTAAGGCCATAAAGGTTTGGGTCGCGGGATGCAAACGGTTCGTCCGAGGCACGGCCCGCTCCACTAACCCGGCCAGGTGTAGTGTGCTCCGTATGGGCCGTGCTCGAACGATGGCTCTGGCTATCTTCCGCGCCCTCCTTTCTTCGCCTAGCTGATAGATCAGGTCGGCGATCGCCTTTTCGGCGTACTGATTGACCACGTCCGCTGCTGTAATGCCCGTGGATTGATCCATCCGCATGTCCAGCGGCCCGTCGGCCATAAACGAAAATCCCCTGTCCGGTTCGGTCAGTTGAAACCGGCTCACTCCCAGGTCGGCCAGCAGGCCATTCACCCGCTCCGTGCCGCATGCCGTCAACGCATAGGCAAGCTGGGAAAACTCCCCGTGGCGATAACAAATCCGATCGGCCCACTCGGCCGTGTTGCTCCGCGCCATCTCGAGCGACTGCGGGTCGCGGTCGTTGGCAATCACTTTGCCGGTGGTCAACCGCCGCGCGATTTCCTCCGTATGGCCGCCCAGCCCGGCCGTGGCATCCAAAAACATGCCGTCCGGCCGCACTGCCAGCCATTCGATCGCTTCGGCCGCCATTACGGCAAAATGCATAAGGCATTACTTGAACCCAGCCGACTGCAAGGCTTCCAAATCGTCTTCGGGCGTCTGCGCCGCTTCCGCGCGCTGCGCGTGGAAAACCTCTTCGCTCATCACCTGGATGGCGCCATTCACCACCAGCACCTTCACAGGCTGATTTTCAATTCGCAACTCGCGCCGCAGTTCGGGCGAAAACTGCACCCGGCCCTGCCCGTCCATTTCCGCTTCCGACCCTAATTCCTGTGTGGTGAACCAAACCCGCTTCTGCACTTTCGGGTTTTCCCGGTGGTTGGCCAGCATGGTTTCGTTCTCGCGCCAGATCCCGATCGGGTATACTGTAGCCGTGCGTCTGTCCGTGCTCGTGACGAAAAGTTTTTTTTCGATCAACCCGCCCAGGTACCGCTGGAACTCTACCGGCAGCTTCAGGCGACCCTTGTCGTCAAGGCGGGCAGGGTACATGCCACGGGGTGGCTCCACTGGTACCGCGCCTTGAGGTGTTTCGTCCGCCACTTTTAAGCTACTTTCTGGCCACTTTTAGACCACAACAAATTGTGGCACGAAGCCTTCGTCCATTGCAAGAGAAATCTTTAAGAAAGTGTTGATTGGAATTGAGTTAGTGGGATACAAGGCGATCCACCGGTGTTCCCCGATACCCCTACATGTTGATTTTTAGGCGAAGAAGGGGCGAAGATCGTACCACCTTGTATCCCTGGACGTCGCCGCTTTCCTGCAAAAAAAGTGTGGCAGTACCCGGTGGTAGGCCAGGCCTACTCCTCGCTGTCTTTAAGTACTGGCAGACACGGGGGTTAGTTAATGTTGCCTATCTAAAGACATGATTGAGCTGCCCAGCCCCCGATGGTAAATCTGAATTGCGGGAGACAAAAGCTAGGGAGCACCTTAATAATGGCGAAACGGAAAAAGCAAGACGACGCAGTCGACCGGCGCATTAAACGCCGTTTCAACATTGAACAAGGGTTGCGATACAAGCTCCTCTACGGCAGCCGGGTGTCGGAGGCGGGCAATGGGCGAACACTCAATATCAGCAGCAGCGGCGTCTGGTTTACCACTGAGGGCGTTTTGAGCACGGGCTTGCCGGTCGAACTGTCGATGACTTGGCCCGCGCGTCTCAACGACGTTTGCCCGATGAAACTGATGATTTACGGATGCGTGGTGCGCAGCGATAAAGATGGCGCGGCCTTGGCCATCGAACGCTATGAGTTCCGAACCCAAGGGACCGCGCCTGTGCCGCTCTACGAAGAAGCCGGCATCCGCCTGCCAACTTAGCTGTCGGTAATGCGGCGCTCGGCTTCGTTCCAGGTTACTGGCTTCTTGCGAAAGTAAGATTCGTTGGCCATGTGGCACGCGATGGCCGCGTGATTTCCGAAGACCGCGTCTTCCGCCACAGGCTTCCGGCTCTTTACCGCCTGGAAGAAGTTCCACAGATGCGGCCGCACGTCGTCCCAATCGTTACCCTTATAGACGGTATCGTCCATCATAGGTTCCTGGCCGGGAGTGACCGCGTGCTCCGCTTCCCATTGCGCCACATATTCGGCGCGCATCTTAGCGGGGAAGCCGCTCGAGTAGTAGCTAGGCGCGGTATCTACGCCGCGCTGCGGAGAGTGGCGCAACTCGCCGCCGGTGGCATCCAGAATTCCCTTCGGTCCCATGAAGCGCGCGAGTTCGGGCGTTTCGGTGCCCAAGCCCAGCCGCACATAGACGGGGACTCCGTGATAATCGAACAGCACCGCATGCAGATCGGGCATATTGCGCCCGTCTTTCCAACGGAAGATGCCGCCCAGGGCGGTGGCGGAGCGGGGCGCTTCGTTCCACCCGAGGGTGAACAGCATGCCGCTGATCAGGTGGACCATCAAATCGCCGCCCACGCCGGTGCCATACTCTTTCCAGCAGCGCCAGCGCGCGAAGCGATACTTATCGAAGGGGATCTTAGGCGCGTTGTTCAACCATGTGTCCCAATCTAAGTTAGCGGGAGACAGATCGAGGGGTGGCGGATATTCCCACGCGCCCGTGGGATCGTTACGACCGAGTGACAATTCCACCATTTCTACATCGCCGATGGCTCCGTCATGATACATCTGCCGCGCCTTAGCGCACAGCACGGAACTAACGCGTTGCGAGCCAATCTGCACGATGCGTTTGTTCTTCTGCGCCGCTTCGGCCATGGCGAAACCTTCGGCGGCTTCGTGCGACATGGGCTTCTCGCAGTAGATGTCTTTTCCGGCATTGCAGGCGTCCACGACTACGCGTTTGTGCCAGTGATCGGGCACCGCGGCCACGATGCAATCGATATCTTTGCGATCGAGCAGTTCCTGGTAGTGGCGGGTGGTCGGAAGGTTGGGGTTCCCGGTGAGTTCCTTGGCCAGCGTGTGGCGGCCATCATAGAGGTCGGCAGCGGCGACACATTCAACGCCGGGCAGGCCAACAGCAGCGGGCAGCAGGCCAGAGCCCTGCATGCCGATTCCGATCATGCCAAAGCGGACACGATCGGCCGCCGGCGCCGCCGTCAGGGATTGCGGAGCCAACAGGATGGTGCGGGCGGCGAGAAGGCTTCCACCGCCAGCGGCGCCTGCCCTTAAGAAGGCGCGTCGCGAAAAAGGTGTGTTCATATATCTATGTCTTCAGCGTATCGCGTAGCGCGCGTGCTGGCGGTGGCATAAGGCGAAATCGAACATTCGGTCCCAAAACCGGACACCGATATGGGCGCAACCCCTGTGCTCTCTCAAGGATAGCAGTGGAAGTGCAATTGCCCATGCCACACCTACACAATGAACTCATTTCGAAATCTTTTAGCCTTGGTGTGGGTTGCTTCGAGTTCGATCAGTCTCGCGCAAACGTCGGAAGTCGCCATCGAGTCGCCTAAACCGCCCCCGGTGGTCGGTCACATCATGGCTCCGTTTCACGTGCAGCGGCGTACGGTGGCACCGGCCCGCCTGAGCAACTCGGCGCGTTTGGAATCGTTAGTGCGCGCCGGCAACCTCTATTTGTCAGTTCAGGATGTGATCGCCCTGGTGCTCGAGAACAATCTCGACATCGCGGTGCAACGTTATAGCCCGTTCCTGGCGCGCGAGGTATTGCGCAGGACGGAAGGCGGCGGCTTTCTGCGGCAGGTGGATACGCCTATCTTAGCCGGCCCAACCAGCGTTAGTACAACGGGAGTCAGCGTGAATGCCAACGGTTTGGCTGGAGGCGCGGGCCTGGGTTCGGGTGGTGGCGTGGTGAGCCAAATTGGTCCGGTCCCGCCTAATCTGGATCCCAGCCTTTACGTCAGCCTGCAAGCCGGCCACCTTACCACGCCACTTACGAACGAGGAGTTAAACCAGACCAGTGTTCTGACTAATGACTACCGTCAGTTGGTTTTTAACTATTCGCAACAGTTCATAACTGGCACCAGCGCCAATCTCACCTTTCTGGGTTACCACAGCCTGCTCAATAGCTCTACTCCGAGCTTTAACCCTTCCATCACCGGATTCCTCGATCTACAAATCTCGCAGAATCTTCTGCAGGGATTCAATATCGCGGTAAACAATCGGGACATCCGGGTAGCCAAGAACAATATGAAGGTAAGTAACCTGCAGGTGAAACTGCAGGTGGCCACTACTGTATCGGCGGTTTTGAATTTGTATTGGGACCTGGTGAGTTTCATCGACTCCGAACGAATCAAAGAGCAGGCTTTGGCAACTTCGCAGAAGCTTTACGAAGACGACCAGAAGATGGTGAAGATCGGTTCGCTGCCGGCGGTTGAAGTGACTCGGGCGGCGGCGCAGGTATCGGTTAGCAAAGAGGATTTGCTATTCGCACAGACCAACGTGCAGCAACAGGAAATCGTTTTGAAGAATGCCCTGAGCCGCAACGCCATGGCCAACGCCTGGCTGGACGAAGTGCATATCGTACCGCTGAATTCCATTGAGGTCCCCAAGACTGATGATCTGAAACCCATGGCCGAGTTACTGCCGGAAGCTATGGGCAATCGCGTCGAGATCGAGCGCAGCCAAGTGAATATCGACAGCCAGAAGATCCTCATTCGAGGCGATCGCAACGGATTGATGCCTAACCTGCAAGCGTTTCTGGAATTGACCAACAACGGCTTAAGCGGTCCGGTGAATCCGATCTATAACGGCTGCTGCGGTACCCCGGACCCGTATTTCGCGGGCGGGACCGGCAATCTGTTGGGCCAACTCTTCCGCCGTGACTTCCCTAACTACTCAGCGGGTGTCTCGCTGACGATTCCGTTTCGCAATCGCGCCGCACAGGCGGACTATATTACCGACGAATTACAACTCCGTCAGGCTGAATTGCAGTTGCAGCGCGCCGTGAACCTGGTGAGGGTGGATGTGAAGACTGCGTTGATCGGCTTGCAGCAGGCCCGCGCACGTTACGAAACAGCAGTGGATACCAGGAAACTCGGCGAACAGAGTTTGAAAGACGAACAGAACCGATTTCAACATGGTGTTTCGAGTGTGACTTTGGTAATTCAGGCCCAGCGCGACTTAGCTGGCGATCAGGATGCCGAAGTCCAAGCCATGGCCAACTATACTCACGCCAAGATTGCCTTCGATATGGCTATGGGCCGGACTCTCGACGTGAATCATATCTCGATGCAAGACGCCGTCACTGGACGCGTGGCCAGAGAGTCGGTGTTACCGCAGTCTCTGCCGGATGCAAAGAGTCAGGAGCCTGCCCGATGAGACGCGAATTGATACGGAGCGTCCTGGTCTGGACCTGTGTGGTGGCGATGTGCCGGGCCCAAAGCCAGGAGGTATCGATTAACAAACCAGGCTTGCCTATTCCCATTCGGTCGTATGTGGCGCCCACTGTTACCGGTAGCCGTCCCGGGAACTCAAAGAGGATTCACGACCTGCTGCGCGCCGGCAAACTATATTTGACTGTACAGGATGCACTGGCCCTGGCCATTGAGAACAACTTGAATCTGGAGGTCGACCGTTATGGCATGTTGCTGGCGCAGTCTGCTTTGGAACGCGCTAAGGCAGGCGGACCGGTGCGCGGTGTACCCAGCGCCAGCCAGCAGGTATCCAGCGTCAACGCGGGCGTAGGCGTAAATGGCAGCGTGCAGAGCGCGGGACTCTCCAATAACTCGGGCGGGAATAATACTGGAAACGCTGGCAACGCCACCATCCAACAGATTGGCGCGATCACTCCGAACTTGGATCCGGTCCTGCAGAACACCACTACATTTGAACACTTGAGCCAGCCGCAGTCGAATACGCTGGTCAGCCAGACTAACAACCTGATTCAATCGGTGCACGTTTACAATACAGTGCTGCAGGAAGGGTTGATTAGCGGCGGACTGGTACAGTTTCGAGACTACGAAGGGTATTTGAAAGAGAATGCTCCGAGTGACAGCCTGAATCCGGCGGTGGGTCCGCACATGGATCTATACCTGCGCCACAATTTTCTGCAGGGCTTCGGGGTTGGGTTGAATGACCGATTCATCCGCATTGCGCAGATCAACAGCGTTGCGTCGCGCGAGACTTTCCGGTCGCAGTTACTCGATCTCACCGCTTCCGTGCTGAACCTGTATTGGGACCTGGTCAGTGCGAATAGCGAATTGAAGGTAAGGCAGAGCGCCGTCGAGGTATCACAAAAGTTCCTACAAGACACCCAGACTGAGATCAATGCGGGGGCGATGCCGCAAGTGCAACTTCCGCGCGCCAAGTCCGAGGCAGACACGCGCAAGCAGGATCTGATCGTTGCGCAATTCGATGTGAAGCAGCGGGAGAACCAGTTGAAAGACGCTTTGGTTCGCGCGCCGGATCCGGAGATAGAGGCCGCCGAAATCGTGACATTAGATAGCATCCAGGTGCCGGACAGCGACGATTTGCCGCCCCTGCGGCAATTGGTGGGAACGGCTATGGAGAAAAGGCCCGACGTCGCCGTGGCGAAGTTTCGTGACCAGACTTCCGCAATGGGTCTGGCCGGCACGACCAATCCCTTACTGCCGACGCTGCAGGTACAAGCGCAGACGTACAACCGCGGCGCCGCGGGTACACCCCAGTTCGAACCTAACCCATACTTCATTGGCGGCTACGGCACGGCATTGAAGCAGATTTTCCGCCGCGATTTTCCCAATGAATCGGGCCAGGTCAGTTTTTCGATGCCGGTCGGGAACCGGCAGGCCCAAGGCGATTACGGCATCGATCAATTGCAATACCGCCAGTCCCAAGTCAGCAGCCAGCGCGACACAAACCAGATTATCGTGGACGTTTCGAACCAGTTGAGCGCCTTGCGCCAGTCGCGCGCCAAGTACACGGCGGCCCGGCAGACCAGAGTTCTGCAGGAGGAATTACTGGCTAGCGAGAGGAAGAAGTTTTCCTACGGCATCTCGACCTTCAATGACATCATCGCCGACCAGCGCGTGTTAGTCACGGCGCAGATCTCCGAGGTGAATGCCGCGGCCACCTACGCGCGCGCCCGAGTCTCGCTCGACCAAGTACTGGGCGAGACGCTGGAAAAGAACAATATATCGCTAGAAGACGGACTAAGCGGCACTGTCAAGCATTAAGCTGTCAGTATGCAGGCAGCCCGCGTGTTGTGGATCGCCGCTGTGGCGGCATTGTGCCAAGGCGCGGAGCCGGTGCGGCTGACACCGTATCCGCAAAAGTTTCGTACATTTTATGCTCTCGAAGACCCGCGCGTACCGGCGGCGCTTAGGCAATCCGACGGGTCCCGCAGGGCCACGGCCTCGGATGGGGCGGTGTGGTACAGCACCGGCCGCGGCGTGACTCGTAACGACAACGAGTCCTTTGCCGGAAGGCGATATCTGCCGGACGACGACGTGGTGGCGTTGGCTGCGGACGCGGATGCGGGTATGTGGGTGCGCACCCGAACGGGCGTTTCGCATATTGAATTGCGGCCCCTGACGCTGGCCGCAAAAGCAGCGATCTTCGAAGATCGCGTGCATGCCAGGCATGACCGGCACGGTCTGGTGGCGCCATCCAATCTGCGCGTGCCTGGCGATCTGGCGACTAATCAACTTCGCGATGACGACAACGACGGCTTGTGGACCTCCATGTATGCGGCCGCCGAGTGTTTCCGCTATGCCGTAACACATTCTAGCGAGGCGCTTGCCAATGCCACACGCTCGACGGAAGCAGTGCTCTTCCTGGAGGAAGTCGCTGGAAAGCGCGGATTTCCGGCGCGGTCGTATATTCGAAAAGGCGAGCCCATGCCCACCGACGGCGAATGGCACTGGACGCCTGACGGCCAATATTATTGGAAGGGCGATACCAGTTCCGACGAGATCGTCGGCCATTTCTTTTTGTACGGGCTGGCCACCGATCTGCTGCCTGATGCGGATCTGAAAACGCGCGTCGCCGCGACTGCCGCGCGCATCATGGACCACATCATCAGCCACGGATATTATCTCGTAGATACGAAGGGCAAGCCGACTACTTGGGGACGATGGTCGCAGACATACTTCAAGCAGGAGCCAGGCGATAGTCCCCTGAACGCCACGGAGTTGCTGAGTTTTCTGAAGACTGCCGCGCACATTACCGGCCAGGCGCGATATGCGGCGGAGTATCGCAAAGCAGCGCTGGAATTGGGATACGCACCGCTCACTACCCGCTATAGGGAACTGCGCGAGGAAATCAACTACTCCGACGAAGAACTGGCCATGCTCTCTTTCTATAACCTCTTCCGGTATGAAACGGACAGTGACTTATTAGATAAATACTACCGGCCGGCTATGAATGGCTGGTGGGAAAACATTGCACGGGAACAGTGCCCGCTGTGGAATTTCATCTACGCTGTCGCGCAACCAAGTGCGCGCCTCGATCTTAATGGAGCTGCCCACACACTGTACCGAATGCCTGTCGATACAATCGAATGGACCGTTCAGAACTCTTCCCGCGCGGGGATCGCGATGGCGCCCACGACCGACCGTTTCCAACGCAAGCAGTCCGTCGAACTCCTGCCGCCCGACGAACGGCCGGTTATGAAATGGAATTCCAATCCATTTGATATAGACGGCGGCTCGGGCGGACTTGCGGAAGACGATGGCGCCGCTTTCCTGCTGCCCTATTGGATGGGCCGCTACCACGGGCTGTTACTTGGCGAGTAAGTTGTATTGACAGTTTCGCGACCACGGAGTACAGTTGCCAGTAAGGGTGAATGATTCCGTGTTAACTAAAGTTAGATTGTCGCAAGTTGTCCTGGCCATGCTAGCGGCCGGGGTGTCACAGATAAACGCTCAGAACCCGGCTACATATGTCGCCGTGGACGCGCATGCCAACCGGCATGCCATCAATCCGGACATATATGGCGTGGCTTTTGCCGCTACCAGCGATTTGGCAACCCTCAACGCTCCATTGAACCGGAGTGGTGGGAATGCGGAAACCAGCTACAACTGGCAACTGAATTCCGACAATCGCGGCGCTGACTGGTATTTCGAAAGCTTCGCCGATTCCGATCCCACGCCCGGCTATCGCCACGACAGTTTCATCTCTGCGACGAAGGCGGCCAACGTTGGCGCGCAGGCGCTGATCACCGTGCCCATGATCAACTATATCGGGAACCTGGGGCCTAGCCGCGCCACTCTCGAATCGTTTTCAGTCGCCAAGTACGGGCCACAGACCGGGTGGGATCCCTATAATCCCGACGCTGGAAATGGCATCAGCAGCGCCCCGGGCAATCCTTACATCACGGGCAACAATCCGGCGGATGCCAGCACGCCGAACAGTCAAGCCATCCAGCAAGGCGCCATACAACACTTACTTAGTACCTGGGGACCGGCATCGGCAGGCGGCCTTCAATATTATCTGATGGATAACGAGCCATCCATCTGGTATAGCACGCACCGCGATGTGCACCCCACTGGCGCGAATTACAGTGAGATATACAACGATTATCTGACCTATGCCGCGACGGTGAAGTCACTGGATCCCTCCGCGACTGTGATAGGCCCCGAGGAGTGGGGCTGGCTGGCGCTATTTTACAGCGGCTTCGACCAACAGAACGGAACCGGGCCGGGATCCGATTATGTCACGCATAACAATACTTACTACTATCCGTGGCTTCTGCAACAGCTTGCCAGCTATCAACAGAGCACCGGTAAGCAGCTTTTGGATGTGTTGAGCGTACATTACTATCCCCAGGACGGTTCTTTCAGTAACGATGATTCGTTGTCGGCGCAGCTTATCCGCAATCAGTCGACCCGTTCTTTGTGGGATCCCAACTATGTGGATCAATCCTGGATCGCTACGGTGGGCATTGATAACGGAATCGTCGACTTGATTCCCAACCTGAAGAGTTGGGTACAACAGTATTATCCCGGACTCAAGGTCGCCGTGACCGAGTATAACTGGGGCGATGAGCCGAACCTCAATGGCGCCACTACCCAAGCCGATGTATTGGGCATCTTCGGCCAGCAGTCTCTCGACATGGCCACACGGTGGACGGTCCCGGTGAATCCGTCGCCCACTTATCTGGCCATGCAGATCTATCGTAACTACGACGGGAAGCTATCCACCTTCGGCGACACCGGCGTGTATACGGGCGTCGCGAATCCGGACTATGTGTCGTCGTTTGCCGCGGTGCGATCAACGGACCACGCAATGACTGTAATGGTCATCAACAAGCAGCAAGGCAGCACGCCGGTATCCGTGAGCCTGGCCAATTTTCCGACGACTGGAAAAGCCCAAGCCTGGCAAATTTCGTCGGCTACGCAGACTTCGATCACCGCTCTGGGCACTGTCGCCATCGCTAACAATTCGATTTCGACCACCCTGCCGTCACAGAGCATTACCCTGTTCATCATTCCGGCCGGACATACCACTACGCCGCCGTCAGCGCCCACAGGCCTCACTGCTGCGGTCGGCAACGGCACGGTCACACTATCCTGGCAGGCTGCCGGCGGCGCGACCAGTTACACAGTCAGTCGCGGAACCACCACCGGCGGGCCCTACACGAAGGTGGGCAAAGTGACCAGCCCAGCGCCTACGACTTTTACCGACAAAGGGCTGACCAACGGACGCACCTATTACTACGTTGTGACCGGAACGAACTCGGCGGGCACCAGTCCGAATTCCGCGCAGGTCTCCGCCACGCCCATCGCGCCTCCCACGTTTACGTCGTCGGCTACGGCATCGCCCAATCCGGTAGCTCAGGGCACAGCCACCACCGTCACTGCGAAGGTCACCTGTACAGCGCAATCACTCGTCAACGGAATTGTGCAGATCCTGGTGCTCGATCCCAGCGGCAATACCGCGGCGACACAGAACTACACGGGACAGAGTTTCAAGAACGGTACGTCGCACAGTTATACCCTGTCGCTGACGCCCTCGGTGGCGGGTACATACACGATTGAAGTGGGCGTCTTCAGCGCTACCTGGCAGCAATGGAGTTGGAACGCATCCGCCGGCACCATCACGGTCAATTCATCGCTTACCTTCAGTTCATCGGCCACCGCCACGCCTTCGACAATCTCGGTCAACGGTACGACTAACATCGCCGCGCAAGTCACCGACACCGGATCTATCGGACTGACCAACGCCATCGTCGAGTTACAGATATTCAGCCAATCGGGGAATGCCGTCGCGACTACTTATTGGACGGGTCAAAACTTTACCGCAGGACAAAGTATCCCCTATACGTATAGCTGGACACCGGGTAGCTCAGTCGCCCCCGGCGTATATAACGTAGACATCGGCGTATTCAATTCAACCTGGTCGTATAACTATTACTGGAACAGCGGCGCCGCCACCATCACGGTAACTCAGTAACAGCTATTCGTAGCGTAGTGCGATCAGCGGATCGATGCGCGTGGCTCTACGTGCGGGCACATAGCTGGCCAGTGCGGATACGCCGATCAGCAGCAGCGGCACCCCTGCGAATACCAACGGGTCCGTGGCCGTAACACCGTAAAGCATGCCGGAAAGCCCGCGCGTGAGTTCGAACGCGGCGGCCACGCCCATGGCCGCGCCGACTAGTGAAGTGAGCATGCCGCGGCCCACCACCAGGCGCAATATCTGGGATTGGCTAGCGCCTAATGCCACGCGCAGTCCAATCTCGTGCGTCCGCCGGCTCACTGAGTATGCGGTTAATCCGTAGATGCCGACTGTCGCCAGGGTAAGTGCGAGCGACGCGAACACGGTGAGCAGTAACATGGCAACCCGGCGCATCATCAGCGAATCCGCCAGCACCTTCTCGATCGTGCGCACGTTAGAAATCGGCTGTTCCGGATCGAGTTTCAATACTTCCCGGCGTACGGCGGCGGCGATGGCCGTGGGATCTCCCTCAGTCCGTATCACCACGCCCATGGAATCGTTGGGACGTTGCAGGTGAGGCGTATAAATGGCTGGCTCCACCGGCGAATCCAGGCCGTACAGTTTGGCGTCGGCCACCACGCCCACGATCTCCATGGGCTTGCCCATGATGATTCTCTTGCCCAATGGATTCTCGTGGGGAAAATGCTTGCGCACCATGGCCTCGTTCACCAACGCTACGCGCTTGGCATCCTCATCGTCATGCTGGTCGAACAACCGGCCCTGCCGCAATGCGATCCCCATGGTATTGAAGTATCCGGGCGTCGCCATGCGGTAATCGGCCAGTGGTTCCTGATCGCTGCGGCAGCGGCGGGCGCCCTTCGATGGTAAAGCTGTTCACCCCGATGCGAAACGAGAGGATGGAGACGCGCAGCGGCAGGAACAATCACCGCGCCGGCCGAACGCACTCCAGGCAGCGCATCCACTCGCTCGATCAGATCCTTGTAGAAGGTCTGCGCGCTTTTGCGGAGTATTGTATTTCACTTCCGGCAGACTTACGTTCATGGTCAGGATATTCGCCGTACGGAGCCCTGGGTTCACCGCCGCTACGCGCATAAAACTGCGCAACAGCAACCCGGCGCTGACCGAGAGCAGTACCGCCAATGCCACTTCCGACGCCAGCAGGAAGCCGCGGATGCGACGCGCACCGCCGGCGCTTTCCGACCGTCCGGCAGCTTCTTTTAAAGTGGTGTTCAGTTCGGTATGCGACGACCGCCACGCGGGTACCAAGCCGAATAGCAGTCCGGTCAGAATCGAAATGCCGAAGGTGAACGCAAGCACCGGCAAGTCCACGCGCATATGCTGCAGCATCGGGAACATATCGGGAACCACGCTGCGCAGTAGGCGAACGCCCCACGCCGCCAGCAGCCAGTCCCAATGCGCCGCCGGCCAGTGCCAGGACCAGACTTTCGGTGAGCAGTTGGCGGACGATGCGCGCACGCCGCGCACCGAGCGCGCCGCGAATGGCGATCTCCTTCTCGCGCGTAGCGGCGCGCGCCAGCAGCAGATTCGCCAGATTCGCGCAGGCGATCAACAGCAGCAATCCGACCGCGCCGAGCAGTATCAGGAGCACCGGACGGATGCGGCCGGTGTACATTTCGGCCATGGGAAACAGCGTGATGCCCCAGCCGGTATTGGTGGCCGGATAGGCGCGCTCCAGGCGGCGCGCGATCGACGGTCATCTCGGCGCGCGCCTGCTGCCACGGTCACGCCGGGTTTCAGCCGCGCAACGATTCCGTAATTGTGATTCCGCCGTTCGGGGTTGTTCGGATCGATGGCGGTCGGCAGCCACGAGATCGGCCGCAACCATTTCGCCGAGTTCGTGCGGCACAACGCCGACTACCGTGCGCAGGATGCCATCCACCGTCAGCGTGCGGCCGATCGCCGCCGGATCGGAATGAAAGCGGCGCTGCCATAGCGCGTTGCTGATGAGCACCGCCGGCGGCACCGCCCGGGCGATCTTCCTCCGGCAGGAAATTGCGGCCCACCATAGGCTTGATGCCCAGCGCCGGCAGGAATTCCTTGGAAGCCAATGCGGCCGACACGCGCTCCGGATCGCCCACGCCGCTGATGTTCAGCCCGAATTCGGGGATCGCGAAGGCCGCCGACATCTGGTCAAAGGAACGTAGCCTGCTTCTTCCAATCCAGGATAATTCGCGGCGCTCACGGGCATCTGGTCGAAGCCGGACTTCAGCAGCGTCTCCCAGATCATCACCACGCGGTCCGGCTCGGGCATTGGCAGCGGCTTAAGCAGGACCGCGTTCACCATGGTGAAGATGGCCGAATTCGGGCCGATGCCCAATGCCAGCGCCAGTATGGCAACCGCGCAAAATCCTGGATTCCGCAGCAGGGTCCGAAAGCCATAGCGAAGATCTTGCCAGAAGAATTGCACAGGCAACTCCTAAGGAAACATAAACGCGGGGCTGTCGCGATTTGTTCCGTCTACTCGTCGATGGTAAAGGGGATGGTGAATAATACCCCTCCATTGCGCAGCACGCGAACCTGCCAGGTGCCCGGATCGTAGGAAGGCTCCGAGCCATAGATGGGAATGGCATAGCCGGAACATCCCGCGCCACTGAAGTAGATCGTAGTCGACGGCTGGTACGGGTCCACGTAGCCGGAAGGATGTATCCAATTGTACGTGAACACGTCTCCGGTGTTAACGCCGACGAAGCCCAGCCATACCCAGACCGCGGGATCGGTTGGCTGGAACACTGTCTTCGCCGGCGGGGGCGCACAGCTCTCGCCCAGCGCCACGCCGGTGGTGAGCTGGTTAGTAATGGCGAATGCGGTAGAGCTCCCGATGCTGAAGGGCAGCGTGAAGATCTGCGCGCCATTCCGCAAGACCTTCACCATCCACGCCCCAGGATCCGCAGCCCCTGCGCCCGGAATATTGAACGACAAAGCTGCGCACCCGCCGCCATTGAAATCGATGATGGTCGATGGCTGGTCTTCATCCGCCGCGCCGGACGGATGGATCCAGCGCGCCGAGAATACGTCTTTATTGTGCGCGCCGGTAAATGTGAACCACACATATATGCTGGGATCGGTAGTCAGGAAGATGGTCTTCAGCGCGGGAGAGCCGGCGGCGCAATTCAGGCTCCCATCGGTATTCAGCGGCACAGAGGCGGCGGTAGTCTGATTCCCGAACGCGAACGCGCCGCTGGCGATGGTGAAGGGTAGCGTAAACAACGACGCCCCATTGCGGAACACTTGCACTTGCCAATTGCCGGGCTCGGTGGCGGCCTCCGCGCCAAGAATGGGGAAGCTCCAGGCCGTGCAGCCGGATCCGCTGAAGTTGAGAACCGTGCTCGGCTGGGATGCATCGAGTTTGCCCGACGGATGGATCCAATGGAACGAGAAAACGTCGCCGCTTTGGGCCCCGTTGTATGAGAACCACACCCATGCATCGGGGTCCGTAGCCGCGAAGGTGGTTTTCGCCACCGGCACCGCGCAGTAATCGGGATTGCCGTTGCTGTCGTTCACCAAGGCGCCGGCGGTCTCCTTGGCTGTAACTGTGAAGGCCGGCGCCGCGGCTACGATACTGAAGGTCAAGGTGAATTGCAGCGTGCCATTGCGCGAGACGCGGACCTGCCAGTTACCCGGCTCGGTGGCGGACTCCGCCCCTTGGATCGCGAACGATTCGGCGGCGCAACCGGCGCTGGTTTGCAAGGTTACCGATGGCTTCGCGGCATCCACATTGCCCGATGGATGCACCCAGTTGAAGGTCAACACGTCGCCTTTTTGTGCGCCCGCATAGGTCAGGTACACCCAGGCATACGGGTCCGCAGTGCTGAAACTGGTCTGGGGGACTGGTGGAATGCAGCTCACAGTTCCGCCGGCCGTAGCCGCTGAGGCTGTGGTGACCTCCGAAGTAACTGCGAATTGTCCAGCAGGCGGAGCCACTGCAATGGTTGCCCCGGCTTGACTCTTCCCCTTGCCCACCTGAACTTGAATCGGCACTGCGCTGCCGAACACGCCCGCCGGAATTTTTGCGTTCACCTGGAAGACTCCCGCCACGTCGCCGGGCGCGGCGCCGGCATAGGCTACCGTTGCGGGCAAGCCGCCGATCGTCACCGACACCGCACCCAGCGGGCTGGGTAGCGTGCCGTTCGCGAGTTTGCCGTCCACTCCGGCCGGGGATGTCTGGCCCTCTCCGGTTCCGAATAAGACGACAACCGATCCTTGCGCAGCAGGCTGAGTGACTAAGTTGACTGTGCTGTCCTGATTTAGTGCCGCAACCTGTCCCGTACCGCTGGAGTTTGACGTAAACAGTCCGGGCACTGCATCCGTCACAGGCACCGGAAACGCCGCCGAAGTCTGGCCCTGGTAAGTGACAGTAACCTGCGCGGTCGCGCTGCCGGCCACTTCATATGGAACGATAGCCGCTACTTGCGTAGCCAGGCTGTAAACCATGGGCGCGGCCACTCCGTTAAACTTCACCGTCGTGCCGCCGGCTTCGGTGGCTACCAATCCGGCGCTGTTCAGCGTCAGTCCGGCTAGCTGCGCCGGTCCCAACCCGGTGCCAAATAGAACCACCATCTCGCCCGGCGAAAGAGTGCCCGACGCGTAGCTGGCGGAATTCTTCACGCCGGTAATGGCGGGTCCTGAGGCCGTGGCGCTAACCGTGAACGCTATCGAAGTCAGGAGAGTCCCGTTATCGTAGATACGCGCGTGCCACGATCCCAGTTTGGCGCTGGTTAGGCTGCCGATTGCCAGGCTGGCGCCGGTGAAGCAAAAATCTCCAGCCTGCGGATTCCAACTCACTCCCGCAACCGTGCTGCCGTCGGGAGCCAGCCAGTCGTTGCGCAGCCCATCTTGCGCGGTGACCACCGCGGCGAAATACAAATACACGGTCGTGCTGCTGGTGGAAAAAGCATTTTGTGACGGGGGCAGGACGCATCCACTGGCGGGCGGCGCCGCTGTAGTCACCCTTGGGTCGGATAGCGTCACCGGCGGAGGAGCCGGCGGATTGATCGTGAAATAGAGTGTATTTGAAATAGCTCCGCCGCTCGATACGCTAATAGCAGCGGTACCGGCGGCCGCGATCAAGCTGGCGCTAACCGAGGCCTGAAGTTTTGTGGAACTGATATACGTGGTCGCCAAGTGCGTACCGGCCCACTGAACCACTGCCCCCGCCGCGAAATTAGAGCCGTTGATGGTGAGCGTGAATGCCGCTCCTTCGGCGGTGGCCGAAACCGGCGACATACTCACCAGCGACATTTGTCCGGCGGGCGCGCCTTGCCAGTTCACCACCAGGTTGTAGGCGTCCACCGACCCCAGCCCTGTCACTAAATCGTATCCGGTGGTCGTACTGTAGCCGAACTGGCCGTTGCTGCAGTCGGGCGTCCCGGCGGCACAAGGCACAATGTTGTTGCCCACCACAATATCGTGGAAGACGTTGGGGCTGCTCTGCGCCATTTTATACAGAGCCGTATTCATATTCCCAGCGCCGGGCTGTCCGTTGGAGCTGAGGCGTTGATTCAGCAAAGCCACTACTCCCGCGAAGACGGGCGTGGCGGCAGACGTCCCGCCGATCAGTTCCCACTGCCCGCCCGTATATACGTTATACGGATCGTGGTCGTTCGAAGCATCCATCGACAAATCGGGCACGTCGCGCGCACCGTCATTCGGAACCCCCACGCCCGATTGCCAGGCAGGTTTCTTGTATAGCACGCTGACGCCGCCGCCCGTCGCCGATAAGCCGGCGCCATAGGCGGTATCGTTCCAGGCCATCTCGGGTATATACGAGAGCGCCGATCCACCAAACGCGAGGTTATTTCCGTTCCAATAACTGCCTTCTTCGTTGAACTCCGTGCCTCCCACGGCGGTCACTTCGGGAATACTAGCCGGAAAGCTTACCGCCAAGCCGAGCGAAGCGACCGTCGCGCCATAATCGCATCCCGCCGCTCCCTGGTCGTCGGACGAAACCAGCCAGGTGATTCCCAGCGCATTGGCCTTTTGCGCTTCCGTTTCGAACGCCGCCACCAGCGAAGACGGGATGTTCGCCTCGCACGTGCCGAAACTCTCGCTGATCACCGGCGCCAGATTCTGATCGATCGCATATATCGCGGCGCCCGTGGCGTCCGCGCTGTAGACGTACAGGAATGATGCGTTGCGCGCAATCGATCCGGCCCACTCCAGATCCAGATCCGCCTCACCCAGTGCATCCGAGTTGGTTCCCGGATCGGTTCCGGTAAGGATGGTCTGGATCTTTTGCGCTCCCAATCCGAAGGTACTCCGGAAAGCCTGGATATCGCTTGGGGCCAACTGTGTCTGACCCACGATGGCGATGGTTTGTCCAGTTCCGTCCAGCCCTTGCGCGTACAGTTGGCTAATGTCGTATATGGTTGCCAGATCGCCGGGGGCCAGCGTGTGACTTCCATCGCCCACCGTATACGCTGGTCTGGGACTTTTGGCCGGCTTAGGGTAGAAGTCGTGCAATCCCATGAAACCGGCAATCACCGGTTCGAGTGCCGCTGGAACCGAGGGATCGCTCGCGATGGCGAAGTGCTTTTCGCCGTTCACCGTATACCGATGAACTTCCGTGTGCAAGGCAGCTTGCACCTGCGCGGCTGTGCCGCTAAAAGCGATCCAGTCGCGGCCGCGCGCGGTGTCACGGACCTTGAAGCCGGCCGAGCCCAGCCACGCCAGAATCTTATCCAGATCGGTCTGGCTGACACCGAAGCGGTTGCCATACTGTTCCGGAGTGAGCCACCGGCGATATTGTGGCGACGCCGGGTCGTGTTGGCCTGCCAGCAATTGCTGTAGCGCGGCTTGTTGCGGGCCGCTTTGTTTCAGCATGATTACAACGTAGGGAAGCGGGAACGAGGGCTCTACCAGCCCTTGGTCAAATGGCTCCCGTGCCTGGGGATGAACGGATCCCCGCACGATCACCGATTTATTTGGATCGACCGGAACGGCGATGCGATCTTGTTGTGCCGCGGCGGGCGACGCCGCCAGGCACACATATAAGAGGGACGGAAAAAGCGTTGCGGTGACGTGAGTACGAGAGTAGCCCATTTTGAAATAAACCTGAAGATGAATAGTGCGTGATCGACAGGCAAACGTATCACAAATTGGGAAAAAAGGTTCTTTTTTTATCGGATAGATAGTGGAGCCGTGTCCAAGCCGCGCAAATGGCGGTAAACCATGGCCACAGGCAAGCCCATGACGTTGAAGTAACACCCCTCGATGTGTTCAACGAACTTCGACGCCAAGCCCTGGATGGCGTACCCTCCGGCTTTGTCCATCGGTTCCCCACTGGCCGCGTAGTCCGCAATCTCCCGCTCCGTAAGCGGTGCGAACCAAACACTTGTCTCGGCCCGATCTTCAATCAAGGCGCCGGCCGATCTTAGGCAAATGCCAGTGAAAACTTCATGCCGTCGGCCCGACAGCATTTCGAGCATGCGGCGGGCGTCAGCAGCGTTCTCCGGCTTACCCAAAATCTGGCCGTGGATCGTCACGGTGGTATCGGCCGTCAAAACAATTTCACCGGGCGCCAACTCCGCGGCCTCGGCTTTGTCGCGCGCAATACGGGTTACATATTCGCGTGCGCTCTCACCGGGCATTGGCGTTTCGTCAACTTCTATGGACCGTACGATGAATGGAATACCGGCCTGTTGCAGGATTTCCCGGCGGCGAGGCGACCGTGACGCTAGCACCAACATGACTTCATGTTAGGCCATCAGCCGCCTTGCCCACGCCGCCCGGAAGGAGCGCCAGGTCAGGCTGCCGCTCGCGCGATGGCCCGGCACTCAAACGTCAAAGCTGCGCCGTCTATGTCAGGCTGCAGTATGGAACATCCAACACTAATTTCACTACCGCAATGAACGCATCGCGCCGTAGCGCAGTGCTCTCCAACTTTCCAGTTTCCCAATATATGTCCTCGCACTTTGGCGGCGAATTCTGCCATTCGGCGAAGAGCTTCAATCTGATCGGACATTTTCGTCTAAGACCCTCCCGATTCTCATCGGGCCAAGTGGGAAAAACATGCGCTTAATTTACAAGTTATTTTAGGGCTCGCGGCGTCGTTCCCACCGCCGCCCGTAGTAGCTCAACGACGCCAGGTACGCGGCCGCGGTAAACGCCAGCACCGCCCATCCACGCTGGTGTTCGACGAAACCCAGCGCCATTCCCCCGATACCTTGTAACGCGCCAACCGGCAACAATCGGCCCCCTGTGAAACGCCACCGCTGTTGCGGCAAATCCATCAGTACCGACGAATGATGTCCCAGCGCCAGCGCCGCAAACCCGAACGTCATTCCCGGACCCGGGTCGAGCGGCAACAACAGCACCAATAAGACGCTCAGAAACGCCACGTCTTTGGCCGCCAGGATCTGCCACCCGGGCAGCGGCAGCAGGCGGTAACGCGTCATGCCTCCGCCCGCCGAAGCCAGTTCCAGACCGAACAGCGATTGCGCGTAGGTGCTCAGCGTCAAGGCGACCAGCAGGCCAAGAATCGCCATGGCATCGCGGTCGGGATGCGCGCCGAAGCAGCGGTATGCGCCGCCACCGATGCTCAACAGCAGCGAGGCATACGGATCGAGCAGCGTCAGCATTTCCCGCAGATTCTTGCGTACCAATCCGCCCAGCTTCCCTGGCAAGCGCGGCAGATAGCGCAGCGGATTCCAATGTGGATCGTGCACCGCCACCCGCCGTCCCAGACTGGTCGCGATCTGCATTACCGCCGCCGATCCAAAGAAACCTAGCGCCGCCAATGGGCGCGCCGTTCGCAACAGGATCAGCACCCCGATCCACACTACCGGACTCAGCGCCAGGCTGGCGAACCGTAGGCCCAGCCTCTGCGCCCCGGATAGCGGCCATAGCGCCAAACGCGCGGGCGGCAGTTTCCCCAACGGGTCGGACGACAGCGGAAACAGCATCAGGAAACCCAGCAGCAGGAAGAAGGGTTCGGCGCTTTTGGGCGGAACTCCGCTATTCAGCGCCCCATAGGCCAGCAGGGCCACGAACATAAATATATTGTTGACCTTGATGGATCCAAAGCTGCCAAGATCGCGCCCCACCGCGCGCCGCACTGCTTTCAGAATGGCGAAGACCGCGGCCATCAGCACTCTTCCCAGCGCCGCCCGTAGTAATACACCGATGCGCCGTAGCCTAACGCGGCCGCCACCAGCACCAGCGGGCCTTGCTGATGTTCAAGGAATCCCACAGCCACACTTGCGGCGGTCTGCACCGCTCCGAAGGGTAGGCTGCCGCTAGCGAACCGCCATCGCTCTTGCGGCAATTCCAGCAACACCGAGGAATGATGGCCGAAGGCCAAGGCCACCAATCCGAACGTTATACCTGGCAGTATGTCGAGCGGCAGCAGCACCACCAGCAAGATCGTCAGGAATGCGGCGTCTTTCGCCCATAGAATTTCCCAGCCGCGCAACGGCATCAAATGGTAGCGTGTGACGCCGAAATCCAAGTCCATTCCGAATAGCGATTGGGCGCAGGTGCTCAGTGCCAGCGCCACCAGCAGCGCCATGATCGTAAATGCCGCGGGGTCCGGATGCTTCCCGAACAATCGGTACGCGCCGCCCGCCAGGCTCAGCAGGGAGGCCGCGTAAGGATCCATCAGGCTCAGCATCTCGCGCAAATTCTTGCGCATCAGTCCGCCTAACCGGCCGGGGACTTGCGGCAGATCCCCCAGCAAATTCCAATGCGGATCGCGCTTTACCAGATAGCGTCCGAACGCCAGTGCGCTTTGCATCGCCACCACCATCGCGCCGAATGCCAGCGCCAAGCCCGGGCGTTTGGTCTTCACCAGGACCACGGCGCCGATCCAAATTACCGGGCTCAGCGCCAGGCTGGCCAAGCGCAACCCCAAGCGCTGCCAACGGGAGAGCGGCCACAGCGCCAACCGCGCGGTCGGAATTTTGGCCAGCGGATCTGACGAAAGCGGAAACAGCAGCAGGAAGCCCAGCAGCACGAACAGAGCTTCCGCACTCTTGCCCAACAGGCCGAGGAACAGAAGATTATTGGCCTTGAAGGAATTCGCCAGGTCGCGGCCGACCGCCTTTCGCAGCGCTGCTAGGATGGCGCGCAGCCCAGCCACGGCAGATCCTCCTGTTGCGGCGTTTCCACCAAGTCGAAATACAATTCTTCGAGCGGACGGTCGAGTTCCGCCGCGGCCGCGTGGAGCACTACCCGCCCCCCCCGGATCATCAGGATGTCGGTCGCCAGTTGCGGGATCATGGCCAGCGCATGCGAGGTCAAAAAGATCGCGATACCGCGTGCCGCAATCGCAATCAATAGATCGCGAATGGTTACCGACGATACCGGATCGATCCCTTCGAAAGGTTCGTCCAACATTAAAACCCGCGGATTGTGCAACAATGCCATGGCCAGCGCGGTCTTCTTGCGCATGCCGTGCGAGCATTGGTCGAGATAGGTATAGCGCCCTTTTTCCAGCCCCAGAATGCGCAGCAGCGCCCCTGCCCGTTCGCGCGTTTCCTGGCGGCTAAGGCCGTACACCGGGCCGCATAATTCCAAATGCTCTTCGATAGTCAGGGCATCGAACACCCCGAGGTCTTCCGGCAGCACGCCGATCATGCGCTTCACTGCCAGCGGATCCTGGGTGACCTGTAACCCGCCGATCAGCACCTCGCCCGAATCGGGTGGCAGCAATCCGGTCAGGATTTTCAGCAGCGTCGATTTGCCCGCGCCGTTCGGTCCCAGGAGCGCGCAAATGCCACTGGGGAGATCGAAAGAAATGTGGTCCAGCGCGACGAATTCGCCAAATCGCTTGCTGACATCGTGGCAATGAAGCATGTTCAGCCGATTATCTCAGGTCGCGGCCCGAAGCCGCCCCCGAAGCTCCTTGACACGAATTACTCTTTATTGTAAAGTACTTTCATGCAATCACTCGACATGATTCGCCCGCCTTTCTTGGATCCCTCCAGCACTGCGGGTCCTCTCCGCCCCCGCTATGCCCTGCTGATCAACCCCTTCTATCCCAAAGATCCCCACGCCAGCTTTGGTAAACACGTCCTCACTCCCACCCTCGCCCTGACCTCCTTCGCCGCCACCACCCCGGAACACTGGCATCTGAATTACTGGGACGAAAACCTGCTCGACGGGCGGCCACCCTTTGACCCCCTGCCCGAAGTCGTCGGCATCACCGTCCACCTCACCTTCGCCAAACGCGCCTTCGAACTCGCGCAGTGGTATCGCAGCCGCGGCAGCAAAGTCGTGCTGGGTGGGCTGCACGTGCTCTCCTGCCCGGACGAATGCGCGCCCCACGCCGACGCTCTTGCCGTAGGCGATGGCGTTCAACTCTGGCCGCGAATCCTGGCCGACGTCGAAGCCTCCCGTCTGCAATCCGTGTACACCGCTACATACGAATCCGACTATCGAACGGATCCCCCGCCCCGCCGCGCGCTGCTGCCACGCGCCAGTTTCCTCACCACCACCAGCCTGATCGCCACTCGCGGCTGTCACAATCGCTGCGGCTTTTGTTACCTCGCTACCGAAGGCCTGCGTATGCCCTACCGCATGCGCGATCCCCAACAAATCGCCGCCGAATTCCTGGCGGATGACCAACCCTATGCCGTCTTCATCGACAATAACCTCGGCTCAAATCCCGAGTACCTGCGCGCGCTGTGTCAAACGCTGCAGCCCTTGGAAAAAATCTGGAGCGCCGCTGTTTCCATCGATGTCACCGACGATCCCACCCTCGTCCGTGCCATGGCCCTGGCCGGATGCACCGGAGTCTTCGTAGGCTTTGAATCGCTCTCCGACCAGAATCTCTCCGATGCGCGCAAGAAGACACCGAAGACCGCCGACTACGCTCACCGCGTGCGCCTGCTCCACGACCACGGCATTCAGGTGAACGGCTCGTTCGTCCTGGGATTTGATCACGACCGGCACGATGTCTTCAACCGCACCGCCGAATGGATCGAAGACAACCGCTTGGAGTGCGCCACCTTCCACATCTTGACGCCTTATCCGCGCACGCCTCTGTTCCGCCAGATGGAGGTGGAAGGTCGTATACTCCACCGCGATTGGGATCGCTACGATACCGCCCACGCCGTCTTCCGTCCCAAACATATGTCGCCCGAAGAACTCGAAGAGGGCTACGCCTGGATCTACCAACGCCTGTTCTCGCACTCGTCCATCTGGCGGCGCAAACCCGCGGATTGGCGCGCCGTTGCACCGTATCTGGCCATGTCCTATCTTTATAAACGCTCCAACAACCTCTGGCGCTTCCTGATCAAACATCATCTCGTACACACCGTTTGGCGGCCCATCGTCGAACTCACCCGCCGCCGCCACTTGCAGTTCCGCAGGGAACTCAGCGCTCCGGAAAAACCCGCCCAGCGTTGCGGCGTGGGCGTACTGCCGGGCGGTGTCTGATCGCTCGTCCGCGTCCGCTGACGGACGGCCGGTTCCGAAAGCGGACACACACCACCCCTCGCGCGCCCGATCCGCACGACTTAGCGCGACGCAACATGGCGCTCGGCTTGCTAACGCCCACCCATGGACCGTTTGCTCATGGACCTCCGCGTGGCCCTCCGCCGCCTCCGGCAGAATCCCACGTTTTCCCTCGTCGCCATCCTCACGCTGGCGCTCGGCATCGGCGCCAACACCGCCATCTTCAGCATCATCAACGCCGTGCTGTTGCGTCCGCTGCCGGTGGCGCGCGCGTCGGAAATCGTGTCTGTCAACGAGACCCTGGCCGGCAACACATTCCCTACGCTTTCTTACCCTAACTATCGCGATATGCGCGACCGCAACACCGTCTTAGCCGGATTGGCCGCCTATCGCTTTCTGCCCGCCAGCCTGGGCTTGTCTGGAAACAATCAGCGCGTCTGGGGCTATCTGGTCACCGGCAACTATTTTGAGATGCTGGGCGTGGGCGCCGCGCGCGGACGGGTCCTCACTCCCGCGGACGACCTGCGGCCCGGCGGCCATCCCGTCGCCGTACTCACTTGGCCGTGCTGGCAGAAGCGTTTCGGCGCCGATCCCGCCGTGGTAGGGCGAACGGTAAAATTCAACGGTTTGGATTTCACAATACTCGGCGTCACCCCGCAAGGATTCTTCGGCACCGAACTTTATTTTGCGCCCGAAGTCTTCTTCCCCATGATGATGCAGCGGCAGTTGGAGGGCGGCGCCGGCTATCTGGACAGCCGCGGCAGCGGTACCCTTTTTGTCGCCGGCCGGCTGAGGCCTGGCGTCAGCATGGCGCGCGCCGAGGCTGGTTTGAACAGCGTAGCCCAAGGTCTGTCACAGCAATATCCGGGGGACGATGGCGGCATGAAGATCATGCTGACGCCTCCAGGTTTGGCCGGGAACTATATTCGGGGCGCGGTCATCGGCTTCGCCGCGGCCCTGTTCGGCGTTTCTTGTCTGGTATTGCTGGTGGCCTGCACCAACCTGGCAAGTATGCTGATGGCGCGCGCCGCCGACCGCCGCAAAGAGATCGCGCTGCGCCTGGCAGTGGGCGCCGGACGTGCCTCGCTGGTACGCCAACTGTTGACCGAAAACCTGGTGATCGCCATACTCGGCGGCGCTGGTGGAGCACTTCTGGCAGCTTGGATTGCCGACGCCCTGGCCGGATGGCGCCCCCCCACCGATATTCCCCTAGTAATCAACGCCGCACCTGACTTCCGCGTCTTTCTATTCGCCTTTCTCATCTCCGTAGTCACCACTTTGCTCTTCGGCCTCCTGCCCGCCCTGCAAGCTACCCGGACCAACTTAGTCTCCGCCTTGAAGAATGAAGCCATCTCTGAAAGGCTACGGCACTGGCAGCTTCGCGACTACATGGTGGCCGTCCAGGTGGGCCTCTCGGCCGTGCTGTTGGTCTGTTCCGTGCTGGTTATCCGCAGCCTGCAGCGCGCGCTCGATGCGCCCATCGGCTACCATCCCAAAGGCGCCGTGACCGCGTCGTTCGATCTCAACATCCAAGGCTATAGCGAAGCGCGCGGACGCGAATTTCAACACCGCCTTCTCGAAAAGGTGCGCGCTATCCCCGGCATTGAGTCCGCCGCCATCGTTGACTGGCTGCCACTCACTCTGAACAGTTCGAACGACTCCATCTACGTCGAAGACGAGCCCATACCCAAAGCTACCGAGGCCCCCATCGCCTATACCTTCTCGGTCAGTAGCGACTATTTCCGCACCATGCAATCGAGACTGCTCAAGGGACGCGAATTCGATAGCCGCGACACGCAAGTGGGAACGCGCGTGGCGGTAGTCAATCAAGCCTTTGCCGATCAGCTAATGCACGGTAAAGACCCCATCGGCAAACGGTTCCGAACTTCCCCAGAGGGTAAGCCGGTACAGATCGTCGGCGTAGTCGAAGACGGCAAATACTTTTCGCTCGCGGAGCCGCGCAAGCCCGCCTGGTGGGGACCCACCGAGATCTGGTACGCCTCCAACGCCGCGCTGGTCGCGCGCACCAAGTTGGGTTCCGCCCAAGCCCTACGCTTAATTCAAGATGCCGCCAAGGAACTGGACCCATCCCTGCCCCTTTACTCCACGGGTACGCTGGTGCAGCGCCTCGATTTGCCACTGTTTCCCGCGCGCATGGCGGCTTCGGCATTGGGCGCCTTCGGGATACTGGCGCTGATCCTGGCGGCAACCGGCATCTATGGCGTAATGGCTTACGCCATCTCGCGCCGTACGCGCGAAATCGGAATCCGCATGGCCATTGGCGCGAGCCAGAACCAGGTGCTCGCCATCGTCACGCGCCGCGCCCTCTTGCTGATCGGCTGTGGAACCGTCGTTGGATTGGCCGTCGCGCTGGCTGCCGGCAGGTTTCTCGAACAGATCCTATACGGCGTGCAGCCTACCGACCCCGTGACGCTGGCCATTGTGACCGTGATGATGTTGGCCATCGCGGCGCTCGCCTGCTGGATTCCCGCACGGCGCGCCATCCGCATCAACCCGGTCACAGCGCTGCGGCAGGAATAAAACTCTACGCTCTCGGAACCAGGCGCCGGCCGGTCTCGGTCAGCCTCACGAACGACGACAAGTACACCGGTTCCATCTGATGATGGACATAAACTCGGGCCCTAACCAGCAGGTCGGACCATGCCAGCTCTTTCAAGCCAAAATTGGACATCGGGTTTTCAACTTCGCTAGGGCTTGTCGGCCACGCGGGCGGCAGAAGGTAGCCCACCTTTTCGACGCGCGCCAGCGCCGCCGGGTCGCCCGCCAGGATCACATCGAACCGGTACACCTGGTTCCCAGGAAATCGGTAATCGTGCCGCGGAGACCGCCACGAACTGTTGATGAGAGCCAGGTGCTCTCCGGTGATAGGCGCTCCCGGACCCGGCGCCGGAATCTCTATCAGCTTCTGTCCGGCGTGCTGCAGAATTGCGTGGATCAACTGGTCCATGTCATACCGGAAATCGGCGTCCCGGACCCGGCACCCCTCTCTCCGCGCGATCGCCCTCAAAGGGTCCGGAAGGTCTTTTTCCTGCGGCATGGCCGTGGCGTCGACCAAAACCGGTATCACCGGAAGCCGCAGGTTCAGCGCATATTCAAGCTCCTGCCGCAGCACATCATTCGTCTCGGAAAGCCGCCGGCTCAGTCCTTGCCAGTACGGCCCGATCACCGCCAGCACCACATCCGACACCGGCAGAACACTGAGGATTCGGTCTTGAAAATCCACGCCGGGCTCGAGCGCGCTCACGTCGCGAAAAACCGCGTGGTCGCCAAATCTCTGCGCCAGCTGGTCCGCAATGCGCCCGGCGGCGTGAGGCGCGTCATCCCGGCGATAGCAAATGAAAACCCGCGGCGTGGTGCCCTTCCTTTTGCTCTCAATCTTCTGAACATTATATGCGCCGCGCCCCGGTTGCTTTCCTCCGCCAGGAAGCCGAGGCACGATTTGATACCATAGAGTTCGAAATGGATCGCCGGGATTTCTTGAAAACTACGGCTACGGCTGCGGTGCTGGCCGGGCCTGCCGTCATTAGAGCGCGCGGCGCCAACGACAAGATCAACATCGGTTGGATCGGCGTAGGCACGCGCGGCAACGCGGGTATCGACTGGCTGAAGAAAGCCGCTCCCGATACCGTCACCGATCACCGCCATCTGCGATACGTTCCAGGGTTACCTGGCGCGCGGCAAGGACCGCGTGCAGACCATCTGGGGCAACACGCCGGCCACTTACGAGAACTATCACGACCTGCTGGCCAACAAGTCCATCGACGCGGTGTTCATCATGACGCCGGAGCACCTGCATCACGACATGGCCATCGCCGCGCTGCGCGCGGGCAAGCATGTCTACCTGGAAAAGCCGCTGGCCCACACCATCGAAGAAGGCTTCGACATCGTGCGCGAGTGGAAGAAGTCCGGCAAGATCGTGCAGGTGGGCACGCAGAACCGCAGTTCCTCGCTGTATAAAAAAGCCAAGGAAATGGTGCAGCAGGGCATGATCGGCGACGTGCATTTCGTGCGCGCGTTCTGGTACCGCAATTCGACCGACGACAATCCGGCCTGGCGCTACGCGATTCCCCCGGATGCCACCGAACAGAATACCGACTGGGCTAAGTTCCTGGGGCCCGCGCCCAAGCGCGCCTGGGATCCGCATCGCTATTACCAATGGCGGCTCTACTGGGATTATTCGGGCGGCATCTCTACCGATCTGCTGGTGCACCAGACCGACATTGTCAACTTCATGCTGGATCGAAACCGTGCCGCTCCTCGTGCATGGCGTCGGGCGGGATTTACCGCTGGACCGGGGCGGATGACGATCGCGACACGCCGGATACTTTCAGCGCGGTTTACGAATATCCCGGCAAGCTGCAGATCAACTATTCGAGCTATTTCGGCAACGACCATTACGGCTACGGCGAGCAGTTATGCGGCAATGAGGGCACCATCGAAGTGCTGAACCGCATGGACCTGTATTTCACGCCGCAGTTACTCAGCGGCAAGGCGCCGGACCGGGTGAAGGCGCGGCAGGTGGTGCACCTGAACGGTCCCAAGGATTTCGGCGAGCGGGATGGCGCCATCAACCATTTCCGCAATTGGGTGGAAGCCATTCGCGGCAATGAGCAGGTGATCGCATCGCCGGAAGTGGGCCAGCAGGCGGCCATTTCGGGACACATGGCGACGCTTTCGTTCAAGCACAATCGCAAGATTATGTGGGACGAGCAGGGTTCGAAGTACCAGTTCGTGTGAGCCGTCGAAATCGCGATTTCGCGGCATTTGGCGCTCCAGCAGCCAAGTGTACAGGGGAACCGTGCATCCCTGAAAATATCTATAAACAACTGATACACAAAGGCTTACAAGGATTTCAGTAGGGTTACAACTATACTACTGGACATTCGCTGTGCGATACTGATTATAGATCATTTTCACGGTTGCGAATGTCCCAGTTAGACGACGCCATATCCCGGTATAACAAGCTGCTGGAAAACGGCCCCTGCCGCGACCTCGCTTGGGTTGACGATCTGCACAAGCGGATGGAAGAGGAGCATCTCTCCGCCGGCGGCCGCCTCATCTGCCCGTTCCTGCGTCCCAACTTCATCACGCGCCGCCAGTACGAGACGCTGGTCAAAACCGGCGAGGCCCTCATCAGCGCCATCGACCGTATGCAGCGCATGGTGCTCGAGAGTCCCGCGCTGTTGGCCCGCATGGAATTGTTGCCCGCGGAAAAAATGCTGGCCGCCATCGATCCCGGCTACCAGGTTCCGGAAGTCGCCTCGCGCCTCGATTCGCACCTCAGCAACGGCACCCTGAATGTGGTACAGTACAACGCCGATTCTCCTACCGGCGCTGCCTACACCGAAGTCTTGGCCGATCTGTTTTACGATTCGCCCCCGGTAAAGGAATTCCGCAAGCGCTACCAGCTCACCCGCATGGGCGGCAAAAAGAATCTGCTGGGCGCGCTGCTGAAAGCTTATAAACAGTTCGGCGGCCACAAGAAACCCAACATCGCCATTTTGGAATTCCGGCCCGCTTATCAGTCGGAGCAGAGCGAATTCCAGCTCTTCCGAGACTTCTTCCGCGAGGAAGGTTATACAGTCGAAATCGTATCGCCCGATCAGTTGGAGTATCGGAATAAGGTTCTCTGTAAGGGACCGTTCGAAATCGACCTGATCTACCGCCGCATCAGCATCCAGGAATTCCTGATGCGTTTCGATTTGACTCACCCCCTGGTGCGCGCCTATCGCGAACGTACGGTTTGCGTGGTGAATAGCTTCCGCTCTGAACTGGCTCACAAGAAAGCCATGTTCGGCCTGCTCACTGATGACTCTTTGACCGCCAAATTCCCCATCGCGGAGCGCAAGGCCATTCACGATCATGTGCCCTGGACCCGGCTGGTTTCCGCCTCAAAAACAACTTATCAAGAAGAGACCATCGACCTTTTGGATTTCATCGCCAAGAACCGCGAAAAGCTGGTGCTGAAGCCCAATGATGATTACAGCGATCAGCATAGTTTCTTTGGCTGGGAACTCGATGACGCTGCCTGGGAACGCGCAGTGAAACAGGCGATGCGTTCGCCCTACGTCGTGCAGGAAAAAGTCGACCCGGTGCGCGCCATCTTCCCCATGGTCACCTACGGGAACTTAGAGTTCAAAGAGATGCAGGTGGACGTGCATCCGCTGGCTTATCTGGGCAAAGTGCTGAGTTGCTCTAGCTGGCTCTCCACGGGCAATAGCGGGTTTTCTTCCGTGGGCGGCTTGGTTCCTACTTTCATTCTGGACGCCAAGTCCTAAACGATCCGCACGGTAGCCCGCAGGTTCGCCACCCCCGCCGTATAGCGGGTATCCGCCACCGCAAACGCTAAGGCATCTTCCAGCCAGTCGTGCCCCACCCCATCCGGATCGTGTGACGCCACCGTCAGCGTATATTCCATGGCGCATAGCTCGCAGCGGAAAGCGAAGGTCAGTTGGAGAACGTCGCCAGCGGCACGCGGTCCCAGCTTTAATCCTTCCAATTCCGTGTTGGTGCCATAAACGTTCATGCCCGCGCGGCTGCGGATCATCAACCCCACCACCGGATCGGCCACTGCGCTCGCAAAACGCACCGTCACCCGCGCCACTGCCAATTCTCCGCTGCGCAAGACCGCTGTCGCTTGCCCGCTCTCGCCCACTAGTTCCAGCTTTGTAATTTCCGCGCGGCCGTCGCCCCGGCGCAATCGCGGCAACAGCGGCGACGGGACGGTCCCGCCCCACGCCCGAATGCGCTGCAGGATGTGGTTATGGTAGCCGGGCAAAACCGCCTCGGCATCGCCGCGTCCCGCCAGTTTGCCTGCATCCAGCCACCAGATTTCGTCGCACAGTTGGCGCAGCAAATCCTCTTCGTGCGAAACCAGCAGCACCGTGGCCCCCCCCCGCCGCAAGCGGTCGAGCAACATGGCCGCCTGCTGGCGCACTAGCGCATCCTGCCGGGCCAGCGTATGCTCCAGCGCCAGCACGCGGACCGGAGCGAAATCCAGCGCGGCATCCGGCCCCAGCAACCGTCGCGGATCGCCTGCCTCCACCGATCCGCTCGACGGCGTCGCTTGCCCCGCCGCCAGGCGCAGCAGCGCACCTTTGCCCGCGCCGTTCTCTCCGATGATGCCGATGATCGCGCCGCCGGGCGCGGCTGCGCTGAAATCCACCAACGGTGCGAGCGAGACCTGCCGGAAAACAATGGCCATTATGGATAGGATAACGTTGCGCGCTCGTCCGCCGCGCTACCGGAGAATGGGCGGATGTCCGTCATGCCCGGCGCGCCCCTGCCCCACTGGGTTTCGTCGCGCGAGGTGGGATAGAATTCCGCGGCTGTGGTCCAAACCACCGCGCCGTCGAGAGTGACGGTCAGGCGGTGAGCCCTGCCACTGTACCGGATATCCAGAGCGTACTCGTGCCCAGGCACTACTGCGATTGGCGGGCCGATGACGGTACCGACGACTCGCTTTTCATATCCGAAACGGACCTGGTTCCCGGCGACGTACTCGACAAAGATACAATCTTCCGCGCCCGGACGGCCGCTGGTCAGTAGCCCTTCGCGAGCGCCATGTGCCGGCACCGGAAAGCGGATGCGCGCGGATTGGGTGAGTTCCTCGATCGGCAGACGGATGCTCGTGTCCTTCTGCCCCGACCAGCGCGCCAGTTGGTGGAACACCCGTGGATTGCGATCCTGCAGTTTATCGTTCAAAGCGATGCTGAGTGCCGCACCCACAACCGTGCTCCATAAACTGCCGATGACGATCGCGGCGGCGACCACGCGGCGACGGCTCGACAGGCACACCACCAAGGAAAGAATCAGCAGCGAAGGAGCGAAGTCCAGCAGGTAACGGCCGACGGCGAATCCGGTAAGCGAAATGCAAACCAGCACCGCCAACGCCGCCAAATACAGCGCGGCCAGAACGGGCTTCGTCCGCCGCGGCGTTCGCCAAACCGGCAGCGAAAGCCCCACGGCGGCCAGCGGACTGAGCGCTAGTAAACCGACCGCATTCTCCACGAACAGCCGGGGATTCGGTCCGACAAATCTGGGGATTAGGTAGGGGAACTGATCCCACCAGCGTGGCGGGCTCAGCAGCATATAGTAGAAGCCCCCCGCCAGATTCCGCCAATCAAGGGACACGCCGCGAGTGGAGGCGCGCGCGGTGAGTTGGTAGCTGGTACCGAATTCCAATATGTTGCCGAAACGCGCGAAGTTATACCAGGCCAGCAAGCCGCCGCACACTGCGATGGGCACGAAGAACCAAAGCATCTCGCGCCGGGCGTGCGGACGGTAGCCCAGGTACACCGCGCACACAATCGCTACGGCGATGGCATAGTGCGGACGGCATCCCGCTGTCAGTCCGATGAGCAACCCGCATATTGCCGCGAGCGCCGGCCGCGGCGTATCCGCCAGCATGAGCCGCGCGAAGCACCACATCCCCGCCATCAGAAAACAGTAGGCCGCCGCAATGGCGACTCCGTATACGCCGGGATCCCGCAGCAGCACCACGCCGTATTCTCCGAAGCCCAGCGTAACCGCCGCGGCCCCCCACAAAACTCCACCGTGACGAATGCCGCTCGCGTCCAGAAGCGCCCGCAGCAGTAGCAACGAAAAAACGTATCCGGCCCCGGCGTAAAAAAGCGCGGCGCAATCTTCCGGCAAATCCGTGCCCATCACCGCCCGCCACGGCAGGAACGAAGTGAAGACCGGAACCGGTCCAAAGTACAGATAGAACTTGCCGCGGTAAAGCGATACATCATTCACCCGGTAAGGCGCATTGGCTGTAGGATCGAATGGATCCGCGAGAGACACCAGTTCCCGTGCCGGCGCCAGGCTCAAATACAAATGGCCGCTCCGAAAACCATCCGCCAGCAGGTTGTAGTAATCGGTCTTCGCGCCAGACCATTGGAACGGACTGCCCGCCGACGCGGCCGTCCACACATAGAAAGCCAGCACGGCGATCACACTCACGATTGCACTAAAGACGGGCCGCCGAAAAGCAATCGCCATTATGGATAGAATACCGGGTAGGCATGGCCGACTCCAACGTAATCGACAGCATGCGCCAGGACTGGAACGACCGGGCCCGCGAAGATGCGCATTATTACGTCGCCTTCGGGCGGCGCGAACAGGATGATGCCGAATTCCTGGCGACCGCCGCCGACGTGGTACGCGCCATGCGCGGCGAATTGAAACGGCTCGGCCCTCCCGGCGGCCCGCGCCCAGCCGGCTTAAAGGCTCTTGAAATTGGCTGTGGACCCGGACGGCTGATGCGTCCCCTCAGCGCCGATTTCGCGGAGATTTACGGCATCGATATTTCCGATGAGATGATCCGCCTGGCCGCCGAACGCCTGCACGACATTCCCCACGCCCACGTTCAGCATACAGAAAAATCGGATCTGTCGATGTTCGCCGACGAATCCTTCGATTTCGTTTATTCCTACGCCGTGTTCCAGCACATCCCCAGCCGCGAAGTGGTGCTCGGCTACCTGGCCGAAGCGCGGCGCGTGCTCAAACCCGGCGGCATTTTGAAATGCCAGATCAACGGTCTGCCCGAAACTTCCGCGCGCTATACCACGTGGGCGGGCGTGCGCCTGTCGGCGCAGGACGTAGTGGATTTCGTCGTGCGCCACGATTTCCAACTGCTGGCGCTCGAAGGTGTTTCGACGCAATACATGTGGACCACTTGGCGCAAACAGCCGCTAGGATGGCGCGCCGCGCTGCTTCCCGAAGCGAAGCCCGCCACCAGCATCCGCGCCATCAGCAACGCGCTCACCGGCGATCAACTGGTTCCCGCTTCCGGCCCGCGCGCCTTCGCCGCCATCTGGCTGGATAATCCGCCCGCCGATTGCGACCTGATCGGGCTTGCCGTACGAATTGACGGACAAGCCGCGGTGCTTATCTCGCTCAGCGCGCCCGAGTGGGATGGCATGGTGCAGTTGAATGCCGCCCTTCCCGAAGGCTGCCGCACCGGGCTAGTTCCAGTGGAAGTGCTGTGGCTGGGACAGCCCTTGACCCCCACCGCCTGGATGCGCGTGATTCCGCCGGGGCCTGCCGTGCCGCGCATCTGCTCGGTATCCGACGGCGTAAACCTGCTCTCGGGCGCGCGGGTCGTCAGTCGCACCATCAAAGTCGCGATGGAGGAGGTCGCCCAACCGGAGCGCTTCCAAGCCTTCCTCGACGGCGCCGCCATAGAGTCCGGAACGTTCTGCACCGATCCCGTCCAGCAGCGCTACGAATTCGACATCATGCTGCCCGCCGCCATCGCGCCGGGGCCGCACGAAATCCGCGTCAGCCTGAACCATCGCAGCTTCGCGCCCGTTGCGGTCGAGGTCGTGTGAGTCTGCCGCGGGTGTTCCTTCTGCTGTGTGCGTTGCTTCTTACGGCTTGCGGCCGTCAGTCGACAGGCGTGATTCACCTCGCCGCGGGCGTCACCATCCTGCATCGCCCCATGACTCTGCTCGAAGGCGCTCACGATCTTGAAGTCCGGGGCAATCCGGCAGGCTCCACGCTGCAGGCCGCGCCCGATTTTCAGGGGCGTGCACTGATTGAGACCAAGGGCGCCACCGGCCTGCGTCTTGCGAACTTCCACATCGAAGGCAATCGTGCGGCCATCGCCAAGCCCTTCGAACTTCCTAAATCAGATACGCCCTTCGCCCGCTACTATCCGTATAACGGCATCGTCATTGAAAACGCCACGCGCCTCTCTATCCAGAACATCTCCGTCCATGCAGTGGTGAACTATCCGGTAATCGTCAGCGCGTCCTCGGGCGTCCACATAGAAAACGTACGCATTGAAGACTGTGGTTCGCTCTCGGCGTCCGGACACAACAATGCCTCGGGCGGCATCCTTCTGGAAGAAGGCACGCGCGATTTCGAGGTGCGCCAGTGTACCCTCCGTCGCGTGCGCGGCAACGGCATCTGGACTCATTCGTTTTATCACTCGCCGCGCAATGCGAACGGCGTCATCCAGCAGAACGTGATCGAAGACGTGGCCCGCGACGCCATTCAAGTCGGGCACGCCACCAACGTTACCGTCCGCGGCAATACCGGCGCGCGCATCGGCTATCCCGTCCCGCTGGTCGATATCGCCAGTTGGGCCGTGCCTGTGGCTATCGACACGGCGGGGAACGTGGACAAGTCCATTTACGCCGATAACCATTTCGAAGACATCAACGGGAAATGCATGGATCTGGACGGCTTTCATCACGGCGAGATCCGCGACAATTCCTGCATCAGCCGCAAGCCCTACGACGAATATCCCTGGGCGCAATTCGGCATCGTCTTCAATAACTCAAACCCCGATGCCGATTCCGACAGCGTAACCGTCACCGGCAACTTGATCGATGGCGCGGGCTATGGCGGCCTGTACCTGTTGGGCTCAAACCATGTGATCACCGGCAACCGTTTCATCGGTCTGAACCGGGATGCCTGCACCACCGACCGCACCCGTCCGCGCTGCGATTACGGCAGTGGCGATCCCGCCTTGCTGCGCGCGGGCATCTACCTGGTGCCGGGCGCCGCGAGGCCGGCTCATACCGTTCACAATCAAATCGCCGGCAACGAAGTGGAAGGCTTCGGCATGCGGCAACATTGTATTGAGGCCGCGCCGGGTGCGTCATTGGCCGCTAACAACATCGGCACGAACCGGTGCCTGGATGCGCCCAAGCAGCCGGGTGCGGGCCATTGAAAGCCCATACAAAAGGCATGTATCCAGCAGCAGGTTGAAGAGGTACATATGTTTGATCACGTCGAAGGCATCGCCGAACACCGCGCTGAACAAGGCCGCCAGACAGCAGATTGGTAGCAGCGCCAACAGTTCCAGGCGATGGCGCGGCAGATTATCGCGCCGCCGAATCCAGCGCCAAACCATCCAGGCCGGCCAGGCCGCCAGCGCTATGACCACCCACTTGTTCATCGGCGGCAGCACGTGTTCGTGAAAGCCGCTCCACACCGTGAAGGCGCGGCTTTGCGCAGCGGGAGGCAGCCCTGCAGAAGGTTCGAAATTCCCGTACCAGTTTCGGCGCAGAAATGTGATCTCGGGAAGCAGCCCATGCAGACGCCGCCACATGCGCCCAGGCCGCAGCAGATAAAAACGTAAAACCGTGAACGTGTTTACCCGCGCCAGGACTCCCGAGGCGGCCATCTGCGGAAAGTAAGTGCCGGGGGTCCAGGCGCCGGTACCCGCGTACTTCGCCAGTTGTGGGTCGAGCCCCAGCGCGCGCAAGTCGCCTTCCCGATCCTTCGAGTCTCCTAGAATTGCCGAGAAGATCACGCCATACGTATTCGCCTGGCGTCCATAGATGGGCATGGAGAGCACATTGTAAGCGGCGCAGCCCAACATGCTACAGGTGCCCGCCAGTGCGGCAACGCGCACGGCTTTCGATGGCGTCCAACTCGCCATGCGCAGCGTGAAGGCGCCCAAGAGTAAGCCGATCGGCGCATTTTGCGGCTTGGCGAACACCCATAATATGGACCACAGCGACCAGCGCAGCATGCGTGCCAGATCGACCTTGCCGTCACGCGCGATCTCGATCGCTTCCGATAGCAGCAGCAAGAAGAACAGACACGAAGCCGGCTCCGCATACAGCGAATTCCAGTATTGCGCATAGCCGACGTCCGTCATCACCAGCAGTGCGCCAATCCAGATCAACGCATGGGCTCGCTCGCGGCGCACCACCCATAGCAGGCGCGCGAAGACCACCAGGAATGCCAGGCAGTGGACCCATCCCGCGACGGTGATATCCATTGCGCCGTCCTTCGAAACCAGTTTGTTTACCAGCAAGGCCGCGCCGACGAATAAGTACTCGCTGTTAGCCTGCTCCCAATAAGGCGAACGATAATGCGGATCGGGCACGTACTTAGGCTCGACATACACATACTCAAGGCTGGTGTGGTGCTGCGGGCCGTAGCCGAAACGTCCGATAGTCCGTAGGAAATCGCCTTGATCGGCCAATCCCACGATGGGTGGAATGAAGAGTTGATAAGTGAGTATCGCAGCCGCCGCGGCCAGCACCGCTGCGTACAATTTGCCTTGCATGTCTCAGGCCGCAGTATAGCAATGATTGAAAACGGTGATAGACTTGAGATCTCTCGCCTAGAACCTGGATGCGGCGCCACTCTCCTGCCATCGACTGCGCGATCATCGGCGCGCTCATATTTCTAAACCTGCTGGTGATCGCCCCATTCCTCACCACGGATTTCTCCTCGCAGCCGTGGAATAACGATTACACCTACATCGGCATGACGCGGATGTTTCGGGATCGGCCGTGGTCCTGGAATTCGCTGCAATATGGCGGCGCGCCCTTCCGCTATCTGTACCCCCCCCTGTTCCATCTGCTGGTGATGGCCATGCCCGTCGGTTCGCTGGGCCGCGCCTATCACTCGGCGAGCGGCATCGCCTATGCGCTGGTGCCCGCCGCTTTTTATATCGCCGCTGTGCAACTCTTCCGATCCCGCCGGCTAGCGGCCGCGCTGGCGTTGATCCAAAGTTTTTCTCCCACCGTGCTCTACTACCTGGTGCCCGCCTTTGCTGGATTCGCCGGGAACTACCGGCATGGTCCCTGGAACTTCATCGCATTAGTGGCGTCGAATGAATCCGCGCATACGCTGTCGCTGGCACTCGTGCTGCTGGTGCTGGCTGCCGCGTGGCGCGGGCGTTGGGTGATTGCGTCGCTCTGCGCGGCCGCTGTCTTCCTGATGAACTGGGCGGGCATCATCGGCCTGCTGATGGTGTTGACTGCCGTCGCAATTGCCCGCACGCGTGAACTAGGATACGTGGGCGCCGCGCTGCGCGTGGCAGGTGTGGCCGGGACGGGCTATGGACTCGCCGCGTTTTGGATCTCGCCCGATTGCATCCTGACGACTAAGTTGCTGGACCGCGTGGTGCTCCGACACATTCAGCCATCCACGCCGTGGAACGCTGTGACGTGGATGGTGCTGGCGGGCGCGGCGGTGCTGCTGGCCGTCAGCCTGTGGCCGCGCATACGGCCTGCCGCCGCTTTCACTCTGGCGCTGCTGGCGATTTCCGGTGCGGTGGTCATCGCGTATAGCCTCACTGGGAATTATCTGTTGCCGTTACCGCACCGCTACCTGCAGGAGTTCAATGTTGCCCTGGTATTGGCGATTGGATGCTTTGCCGCGGCGGCCGGTAAGTGGAGATGGCAGGCTGGAGCGCTGCTGCTGGCGCTCGCGGCTATTCCCGCGATTCCGTTTCTCGCCGGTGCGTGGACCGTGCAGCAGAGCGCCGGCGATCCCCGCGCTACCAGCGCCTTCCAGATCTCGGAATGGCTGGCGCACCATGCGGGCTCGTCGCGCGTCCTAGTGGCGGGTGAGTTGGAAGGCGCTATGAACATCTGGGCGGATGTCCGCCAGGCCGGGGGCAGCGCCCAAGGCGTCTCGAACTATCTGGTGCCCGCTGCCCACCGTCAAATCACTTTGGGTTGCGGCGATCGGCAGGCAACCACGCACATTGCCGAACTGTGGCTGCGCGCGCTCGACATCCGTTATCTGGTGGCACACGGCGCGGCATCGGCAGAACATTTTCACTGGATCGTCCAGCCGGAACGATTCGCGGCTTGGCCGGCGGTGTGGACCAACGGCGCGGGCGATCGTATCTATGCGCTGCCGCCGCCCGATCAACATGAAGCGGTGGTTGTCGACCTGGCGCGCCTCGCGCAACTGCCGCCATTGCAGGGCACTGACGACGTCCGTTTTCTCGAAGCCTATGCTGCGTGGGCGCAGGGCAAACGCGCCGCAGAGGTCCGGTGGCTTGCGCCCGGTCGCGCCGAAGTGCGCGCCGACGCCGGCCCGGGCGAAGCGGTTCTGATTAAGGTGAATCACGACGCCGGATGGTCCGCATCGACAGGCGAAACCGCCCGCGATCCCATCGGGTTCCTGTTATTGCGCGGGACGGGAACAGGGATCGTGCGCTTGAGTTTCGGCGCATCCCGGAGCGCGTGGCTGGGGCGCGCGATTACCGCTGCTACCATTCTGCTGCTGTTGTTCCGTGTCCCGCTGTGGATTACCGGCGCTGTCGCACTCGTGCCAGCTATCGCCGCTTACGGAGTTCTGCAGCTTCATCCCCCCCCCGCAGCGGACATCGCGGAAAAAGCATATGCGCGACTACAACCGCCGCTCATCAATCCCGGCGCCATCGTGGATGGCGTAACCATGGCGCCTCCGCCGTTAAGGCGCGGAAGCGTCGCCACTATTTTCGGTAGCGGCTTCGGGGTAGCGGGCGATAACGTGCGCGTATGGATCGGTCAACGCCCAGCGGAGATTCTGTATCGCGGGCCCAATCAGGTGAATCTGCGGATACCGGCAGAGGCTGCCGCGGTTGAAGATATAACGGTCGAAGTGAATGGCTGCCGCGGCAATTCCTTCGCGGTGGCGATCCGCTAAGCCACCCTACAACCGCCGCGACACAATCAACGTAATATCGTCGGCCGGAGGCGCGCCCGCAGTAAACTCCGTTAGCGATTGGGTGACTGCCGACACCATATCCGCGGCGCTCTTTTCCCGGTTGGCGGCCAGCACGCGCGCAAATTCGGTATCGCCGAACTCCTCGTCTTTGTCGTTGCTGGCTTCGGTGACACCGTCGCTGTAGATGGCCAGCACGTCGCCGCATTCGAGTTTCGCGCGATACTCTTCGTAATTCGCAATCGACAAAATGCCCAGCACCGGGCCGCCGCCATCCAAATATTCCACCGTGCCGTTGGCCCGCACGATGGCCGGCGGATTGTGCCCCGCATTGCAATAAGCCAGGTCGCCGGTGGTCGCATCCAGGACGCAAATGAAGAACGTAATGAAGCGGTTGCTGGGGCAATTCTTGCAAGTAATTTTATTCAGCCGGTTGATCACCGCCGCCAGGTTCTGGGGCTCGTCCGCCAGCACCTGCACCCGCGCCTGCAGGCCCATCATCATCAACGAAGCGGGCATGCCCTTACCCGAGACGTCGCCCAGCACCATGGCCACGCGTCCGTTCGGATAGGCGAAGAAATCGTAGTAATCCCCCCCCACCGTGCGGCAAGGGGCATTGTATCCGGCCAAATCCGCGCCCGTTACCTTCGGTGCGCTGCCGGGCAGGAAACTGCGCTGGATCTCGGCCGCCTGGTCAAGTTCGCGCGCCATACGCCGCTCGGTCTCTTCCACCTCCGACAATCGGGCGTGCTCAATGCGGATGGCCGCTACGTTCGCCATCACGGTCAGCAGGCTTAAATCGTCTTTGGTGAAGGCGCGGAACATGTTTGGCGAATCGACGTAAATCAGGCCGATCGTGCGCTTTTCGGTTTGCAGCGGGACGGCCATCAGGGTGCGAACCTTTTGTTCCACGATGCTCATGCGCTCGCGGAAGGCCTCGTCCATTTGCGCGTCGCGCACCAGCATGGAGGCTTTCTCGTTGAGCACGCGGTCGCGCACGGCGGAACTGATGTGGAAGCCTTCGCCCTTATTGGCTTTCACCTCCAAGCTGTCGCCCTCAAGAATCATTACGACGCCGCGGGTGGCGCCCACGCCTTCGATTGCGAGGTCGAGGATCAGCGGGAAGAGGTCGGCCAGGGTGCCGCGGCCGGCGAGTTCCTGCCCTGCGCGAATGAGCGCCTGAACCTGTTTGGCACCATGCTGGCCGGGCCTGTCGACAATCGTCTGGCTGGACAACGCGCCTTCGAGACTGGTGAAGATGGTGGAGGTGCTGGGCGGATCGGGCTCGGCCGATTCGAAAACCACCACGCCTTCCGCCGGACGCGCGCCCGCGCCCTTATCGTCAAATACGATGGCCAGGTGTCCGGCGGTGATGCGGTCGCCGGGCTTCAGTTTCAGCTTTGCGCGCAAGGGAATGTTATTGACCAGCGTGCCGTTCTTGCTGCCCAGGTCCTGCACGGTCCAGTCATCGCCATCCCGTTCAAGCGCCATGTGCTGGCGCGAGAGACCGGCATCGTCCGGAAAACACAATTCCGCGGTGCTCGACCGGCCGACGACAAAGCGGTCGCCTTGCAAGGGGACGGTTTTAATCTGCCCGTCCGGGCACTGAATGACAATATCCCGTGACATGGTGGGTTGGGGGTGGGCCACAGTTGATTATACCGGAGGCTGCCGGACCGCGGCTATCCGGCCCAATACCATTGGGAGAAGAGCGCGGCATGCATGAACAGCATGGCCCCGAACACCGCGCAAATGGCGGCCATCAACCAGGCCCGGCGCACGGATAGAAGGGCGAGGGCGATCATGATGGGGAAGACTAATAGGAGATAACGGTTCATCGAGATGAAGCCTTGTTCGCGAAATACCCGCGTGACAAGGAGCGCCAGGAACGTCACCGCGGTATAGAGGTTCAGTTCCATGGGCAGCCGTTTCCATAGCGCGATCACGAGGCCGCCGAAGATCAGGAAGATCCACGGATCGATCTGGGTGGGCAGATACGGTATTCCGGCGCTACCCGTCAGGTGTGCCCAAGCCGCGCGGACCGGTCCGAGTCCGCTCTCGCCGTTCCATGCCGCGCGGGCGTGCACGAAGACAAGTGGCTCATGAAACTTCACCCAACAATACAAGACAAAGGCAGCCAAACCCCAGACGGCCGTGGCCCCGATGGCGATGGCTCTGGCTACCAGGCGCGGTGAGAATTGTCGGCCGCCATCGCGCCACACCGCGTACATCAGCGGAATGCTGACCAGGCAACCCAGGGGGCGGATGGCGGACAAGAAGCCCGCGCATAAGGCTGCGAGTAGCATCTGCCCGCGAAAGAGAAACAGAAAAGCAGCGGCGGTGAATAAAAGCGCGGCGCCTTCCGAATAAGCGGCTGAGAGAAACAGAGAAGCCGGGAAAAATGAAATGGCGGCGACGGTCAACAGCGCCGTGTCGTCGTCCCAGAGGCGCGCCACCAGCCAGAACAGCAGCACCACGGCCGCGGCCGCGCAGACGTTCGAAACGAAGACGGCGCTGAAGGGCAAACTGATGTGCAAGATGCGTGCGGCGGCTGCGACTAGAATCGGATAGCCGGGGAAAAAGACGATTCTCTGCGGGTCCAGCGGATTGCCATTATAGCCATAGCCAACTCTGGCGATATCCAAATAGTAGGCCGCATCGTAGCGAACCAGCCCGATCCACCACCAGGGGCGGGGATCACCCAGGGAGCTTTGGGAATCGGTATGACACGGTTCGTGGCGAAGGCCAAACCCATCAACACGAGTAATCGTGAGACGCCGAAAATCACCAGAGCTTTTGCCGCGCGTATCATTGCACCTTCATACCAGCCCGGAAGGCCGGCACGCAACTTTGCGAACTTGTGCGCTAAGATCTACCTCATGATTTGCTTGCGCGCTTTCGCACTTTTCTGTCTGGCGGGCCTGACCTTTGCACAAACGGTTGTGCCCGATAAGGACAAAGACCAGAAGAAGGAGGAGCAAGGCTTGCAGTACCGGGCGATTGGGCCTTTCCGCGGCGGCCGTTCCTTAACGGCTTCCGGCTTGCCCGGCGATCCGACCACTTACTATTTCGGATCGACGGGCGGCGGTATCTGGAAATCGACCGACGGCGCGACTACTTGGAAGCCGGTCTTTGACCACGAAAAATCGTCCAGCATCGGTAGCCTGGCGGTGGCTCCGTCAGACCCGAACGTGATCTACGCGGGCACGGGAGAGGCATGCATACGCGGCAATGCGGCCACTGGCGACGGCATCTACAAATCGCTCGATGCCGGCAAGACATGGAAGAACGTGGGACTGCGCGACTCCCGCGCGATCGGCAAGGTGATCATCCATCCGCGGGATCCGGACACCGTTTTTGTGGCGGCGCTGGGGCATCCGTACGGACCGAATCAAGAGCGCGGCATCTTCCGCACCACCGATGGCGGCGCCACCTGGACCAAAGTTTTGTTCGTCAACGAGAATACGGGCGGCGTGGATATCACGTTCGATCCACGGAATGCGCATATCCTGTTCGCCGCTATGTGGCAGGTTCGCCGGCAGCCTTGGACCCTGTCGAGCGGTGGGGATGGCAGCGGCTTGTATCGATCGGGCGATGGCGGCGCGACATGGAAGAAACTCGATGGCGAAGGCTTGCCCGAAGGTCCCTATGGGAAGATCGGCGTGGCCGTGGCCGCCAATTCGGACCGCATCTGGGCGCTGATCGAAGCACGCAACGGCGGATTGTACAGGTCCGACGATGGCGGCGATAAGTGGGAACTTATCAATCCCGATCACCGGTTGATCCAGCGGGCCTGGTATTACATGCATATCGTGGCAGACCCTAAAGACGCCAACACAGTCTATGTGCTGAATGTGGATTTCCACCGCTCGATTGATGGCGGGCGCACTTTCAACAAGATCAAAGTTCCGCACGGCGACAATCACGGCCTGTGGATCGACCCGTTGAATACGCGGCGGATGATCCAGACCGACGATGGCGGCGCAACCGTGACTGTTGACGGCGGCGATCATTGGACCAAAGAGGACAACCAACCCACCGCGCAGTTCTATCACGTAACGACGGACAATCGTTTCCCGTACTACGTGTACGGTTCGCAGCAGGATAATTCCAGTGTGGCGATTGCGTCGCGAGGGTCGCAGGGAGGAACCATCGAGCGGGAGGATTGGTATCCGGTGGGCGGTGGCGAGGCGGGTTACATCGCACCATATTTGCCCGATCCGGAAATCGTGTTCGCGGGCGATTACCAGGGGTTGCTGACCCGGTTCGACCGGCGCACGGGACAGGCGAAGACTGTGGGCGTCTCCGCCGTACTGAGCGACGGGAAGGGCGCTGCGGACCTGGAGCATCGCTTCCAATGGACCGCGCCGCTGTTGACTTCGCCGCACGATCCGGACACGCTTTACCACGGCGGCGAGCGCCTGTTCCGCACGACTGACGGCGGCATGCACTGGGAAGCTATTTCGGGCGACCTTACCCGCAACGACAAAAGTAAGCAGCAGCCCTCTGGCGGACCGATCACCATCGACGATACCGGGACGGAGTATTACGACACGATCTTTGCTGTGGCTGAATCGCCGCTCACGAAAGGCTTGATCTGGGCCGGGTCCGATGACGGCCTGATCCACCTGACTCGCGACGCCGGGAAGACCTGGGACAATGTCACGCCGAAAGAGATGCCGGAGTGGAGCAAGATCAGCCAGATCGAGGCATCGCCCGCCAATGCAGGTATGGCTTGGGTGGCGGTCGACCGGCATGCCAACGACGATGTTCGGCCTTATATTTACGCCACACGCGATTATGGCAAGACCTGGAAACTGCTGGTGCACGGTATTCCCGAGGGTTCTTTCGTGCGCGCGGTTCGCGAAGACCCCAAGCGGGCCGGCCTGTTGTTTGCAGGAACGGAAACAGGCGTTTATGTTTCATACGATGCGGGCGAAAACTGGGAATCTCTGCAATTGAATCTGCCTACCGTACCGGTGCACGACCTGACGATTCACGGCGACGATTTAGTGGTGGCGACGCATGGCAGGTCGTTTTGGATATTGGACGATATTTCGCCGCTGCGACAGGCCAGCGACACTTCGCGGCACGCTCCGGTTTGGCTGTTCACTCCAGCGGCGGCGTGGCGGGTGCACTCCGCGCCGGGTCCGAAGGAGGCACCAACATCGGGCCAAAATCCGCCCGCCGGCGCGGTGATCTATTTCAACGTGAAGGACAAACCGAAGGCCGCCACTCTGGAAATTCTGGATGGCGGCGGCAAGGTGGTGCGCAGCTATTCGTCGAGCGAACCGGAACCGCTGGAGGAACCGCTCGATCCCGACGACGAGAAGCCCAAGAGCCAGTTGGAGATCAAACCCGGGATGAACCGGTTCGTCTGGAACCTGCGCTACGAAGACGCGCCGCGGGTGAAGGACTACTACTTGTTCGAGTATGAAGCCGGAGCCAAAGGCCCGATCGCGCTGCCGGGTAAGTACCAGGTGCGGCTCACGGTCGATGGGAAGGTCTTCACCGAACCGTTGGAACTGAAGGTCGATCCGCGGGTGAAAACCGCGCCGGCGGATCTGGAAAAGCAATTCGCCACGCTGATGCAGATCCACGCGGAACTGGCGCGGGTGTATACCGCGGCGACCCAGGTGATCGAACTGCGCGCGCGGATTCAGGATCTGAAGAAGCGGCAGAAGTTCCCTGAGGCGCAGGCGCTCGATGAAAAGCTCGGCGCCTTTCAGGATCGATTGCTGAACGTGAAAATCAAGGCTAACGAGGATTCGCTGAACTACGGGTTGGGCGTGGATGGCAGCCTGGCATCGCTGGCGATGATTGTCGATAGCGAGTCCGACTCCGCGCCGACTGAGGCCGCCCTCAAGCAATTCGATAAGGTGAAGGCGGAAGTTGAGCAATACATGCAGCGGTGGTCCGATATACAGCAGCACGATCTGGCACCGCTAAAGGGCACGGTCCAGTAGGGGGGGACGCTCAGCCGGGACCGCTGCTGGTCACGGGCACCGGCGCGGCCCAGGGGGCGGACCCGGGCACTTTAAGGCGCCGTTTGAAAAGCTGTTTGCCATCGGTGGCCCAGAGTTCGTCAAAACGCTCTCCGCCGAAGCATACGCTGCGCACGGCGCCGGCCGGCGCGGGCAAGGGCAGGATCGCGCGGACGCGTCCGTTCTGATCGCAGACTTGGATGCCGATGCGGGTGGCCGCGTAGAGATTCCCGTGCGTATCCACGGCAAGATCGTCCGCGCCGCTGTCATTCGGAATGTCCGTCATGTGCAGCCAGTAATACGGTTGCTTATCGCGCAGCGATCCGCCGGGGGCGGCTACGAAACTATAGATCCACTTGGTGGTGCGCTCCGCCACATAGAACAGAGAGGCGTCGGGGGAGAAGGCGATGCCGGAAGCGGAGGCGAGCCCTTCGTCCACCACCTGCTTTGCGCCATTCGCGATACGCCACACGCGGCTGGGCATGTCGGTATGGGCACCGGGTTCGGTTACGTAGATTGTGCCGTCGTGGGTGACTAGGATGGCGCGCCCGACGATGCCTTCGGCAACCGTGCGGGCGCGGCCCTGCGGATTGAAGGCGACGATTTTCTTTGCGGCGGGGGCGACGGCGTAGAGGGTTCCGTCCGGACCGAAGGCCTGGGCCTCGATTGCGGGTCCGGGTTGCTTTGGGAAAAGCGCGGGCCGGCCATCGGTGCCGATGCGATAGGTGGCGGCCGAGGGAGCGTCGCTAAAGTAAACGTCTCCCTTGGCGTCCGCCGCTAATCCCGCCGCGCCGCGATAGCCTTCCGCCACTTTTCGCCAGGGTTCGGCGGGCAGCGTAATCTCCTCGAGGGTGCTGTTGTGGGACACGCCACTTGCAACCGGCGCCGGGTAGTCGCGCCAAAGCCAGCGCATGACGTCCGGAAAGATCGCCTGTCCGGGCCGGCCATCGTGACCATGGGTGCCCCACGCGTGGGCGACATCGTAGCCCGCGAAAGTCAGTGCCGATTCCATATTCAGATTGGCATCCCACCAGGTACCGAACAGCGGGTTCCAGGCGTCGGTGGATCCATCTTCCATAAAGATGCGGATGGGCTTGGGATCGGTCTTGCGGATGAGCGCCGGATATTCGTGGCCGCCGCGCATCGACACGTAGGTGCCGATCACGGAATAGACGCGCGTAAACTGGTCGGGGCGGCGCCAAGCGAGGGTGAACGATCCGATGCCGCCGGTGCTGCCACCGGTGACGGCGTGGTCGTTGCCATTCGTGGAAAGGTGGATGGGCCGGCCGTCGCGGGTCTTCAATCGCGCGACGGCGGGAAGCAGTTCGTTGAGGACGAAGTTGGGGAAATGGTCGTTCATGCTGTCGAATTCGTAGGAGCGGTTGAAGCGCGTAGCGGCCCGTTTCGGCGTGCCCGGCGGGTCTTTCCAGATGGTTCCGGAAGAGATCCCGATGCCCAGCATGACGGGCACTTCATGGCTTGCGATTAGATGGTCGAGCACGGTGCCTTCGAAGGTACCGAGGCCGTCGAGTTTGATCAGAAAGCAGGCGGGGGTGGCGGGATTGTACTGGGCGGGGACGTAGACTTGGAAGGCGTTCTCGGTGCCGGGGTAGATTCTTGAATCGGTGATGGCGCCTTGCAGCAACTCGCCATGCGGGATGTTCGGATCGGGCTTGCTCTCATCCGGCGGCACGGCGGCGGCAAGTTCGGCCTGGATCTTTTCGGCCAGCGCTTTGGCACCGATGGGGGGGGGGACTTGGGCGAGGGCCGTGGAAATCGTGGCCAAAAGCAAAACGGCCGGCACGATGCGGCTGGAGATTTGGACCATGATGTCTTGAGTATACGACGATGACGGGCCGGACGAACGAAGCCTAACTTATTGAATGCAATGTGGATAAGTGGTTATGGCCGCGATGGACGGTGCGCCTGACGTTGGTTTTGGGGCCGGGGATCGGGGGACGGGGGCCGGGGATTCGATGTTTTGGTGATTTTGGGGAGGCTGGACAGGATTTGAGGGGATTTTGTGGGGGGGGGAGAGACACTACGGGCGCACCCATTGTTGCCGGGCGCGAGGTTGTCAAAGATCACACTGCGTGGAAAGGTTAGCGGGTGTCGGTGGCGTCGGGCGCGCAGTACATGGGTTGGTCGACGGGTTCGGACATGTCGAAACCGGGATGCGGTCTCACCTGATTGTTAAGCACTTCCTTCAAGGGTTCGGCAGGGGATGCGGGTTGCGGCTGCGCGGAACGCTGCTTTTGTAACTTCTGCAGGTAGTCGACGGCGACGCGGAATTCCTTTTCGAGTTTGGTGCGCTGTTTATCGACTTCGGCGAGCATGGCGAAGCGCCGTTCGTTGAATGGGATTTCCATGTAGATCCGGGTTTCGGAGTTGGAGTTGCGGATGAGCAGCCACTGGATGATGACGAGGGTTTCAAAGCAGCACGTTTCGGTGCGTGTGCGGGGATTCCAGTCGGCGAAGAGTTCGTCCCAAAGTTGGGAGTAGGCTGCGGCGTTTTCGGTAGGTAGGATGGTGGCGCGGGTGCGCAATCCGAAGGTGAGGGCGTTGAAGCGGATGGCCTCGCGACCTTCGGCTGTTATCGGGCCGCAGGACTTCTGGGCATTCTGTTGATTCGCGTGATGTTGCTTTTCGGAGATTAACATACGGGTTAGATCCTTTTCTGGATGGCGGGGTGAGCCCGCTTCCGATTTGAGTAGAGCATGGGCGGGATGGGGAGGCTGGGGTCAGGACGTGCAAGCGGTTGGATTGATTGGGGCGAATTATTTTCGCGGGGCAGTCACTGACCTATTCGCGCGGAAGTGAAATGTGGAGATGCCGCACGGGCTCGTTGTTATCGATTTCAATTGATTCGGCATGGACAAGTTTCGGGCCTTCGAATACCTCGACCACGTAGGCTCCCATTTCGAGGCCGCCGATCTCGAAGTGACCCGCATTTGAAATGGGTGCTTCGCGGCTTAGGTGCAGGAATGTGCCCGCGATCCTGACCCATTTGTCCGGGCCTTTTGGAGTTGGCTGTATGTCGCCGATGATTGAGAGACCTCCTCCGGGCCACACACGGTCGCCGGCAGGGAAGGACAGCCCGATGCGGACCCAGACCTCTTTCGTATTCACTGTGATTTCATGCTCCATGCTGCTTGAGCCGTTATCCGACGCAGATACTAAGTAGTATCCGTACGGGATGCCGGAGATGACCGCGGAGCGGCCGATGGGGGCCACGTCTTCTTTCCGATCGGGCGACCGCAGATGAATGTGCGCTTCCGTGGCTCTGGCGCCGAAACAGTCGAACACTTGGAAGTGTACGACCGCGTGCGGCAGGCTGCTGTCCGATTGGGCATAGAGACTGGGAGCATGACCTAGGGTTCCCGCCAAGGCCAGGAGGATTGTTAGATCGCAAATGGTTCTGAGCATGGAACCAGATGATAGTACAGTGACGGCCGCGATGCCAAGCGACACTTAGAGTTCAGTGTAGGACAGATGTCCTTCGGGATGAGGTTTAAGAAATGCGGCGTTCGCTTCAGTGGATGCGACGATGGCGAGGTTCATTGCAAGCAGCATGATTAGACGATGCCGGTGCGTGCGCCCATCAATATGCCGCAAATCAGTAATAGCAAGAACCACGCGAGCATTAATAGCACGCCAAGCGTGCGTATTGCAATGCGCCGACGGACTCGAATCAATTTCCACAGCGCGTGACAGAAGAGCACTAAGCATGCGGGGAGCGCTATGAGTACGGAAGCAGAATATAGTCTCCGACCGGACGCTTAAAGAAGTATACGAAGCCGACTGGGTCGCGAATGTCCCAGCTTGTCAGTATCGTGATGAGCAGGAGGGCTGCGTAGCCCAAGCCGGCCGCGACCCGACCTAGAAGTTGGTTCCGCATGGCGGGTTCAACGTAAGTGGGCGCTTGCTGCAATAACTGCACCGGACCCTCTAATAGCCGATTCAAGTGTAACGGGGCGCAACTCCCATTGTAAGCGTTATGCCCGGGGAATTGACATCCTAAGAGAAACGCGCATGCACTGGCATTACGACGAATGGTATAACTCCGGCTAGCATGAGGAATGGGATCTTCGTCATGTTCCCGATCGGGAGCAGTTTGAGGGGACGACACCAGCAGCGAGGCGTATCTTCACAGCCTGCCTAAGAAGAAATAGGCTCTTGGCGCGTCGCTCGTTTACAAGGCTCGGCGACGGTTATTTTTTCAAATCCAGATTCGCGGTCAGCTTTCCTCCTAAGAAATGGACTTCCTTAGACTCCAGCAGACGGCCTTTATCGAACAACAGCATCACGTAGCGGCCAGGCTCGATACCTACCAGGTGGAAGCCTCCCGATTTGTCGGGTTGGGTCTCGATGAGGCCGCCCGTGTAGACTGGCAGTAGTCGAACCCAAACATCGGTGATGTCAGGCGGGGGAGGCGCGATGGCGCCTGAAATCTCAGTTCGTTCGCTGGAGTGGGGGGGGGCCACCGCAAGCCCAAGGCGATAGAAGACGTCCCGCTGATATATACCTACGGTTTCACTGGAAGTGAGGAAGCCGGCCGCGCTGGCCTGGATGACATATTTCCCAAATGGCAACTTGAAACGAAGCTGCGCGCCACTTTTTTTGTATTGCGCGGCCGGACCGACCTCTTTGATGAGTACCTGGGCCTCTGGTATGCGCTCTCCAAAGGTCGTGGACACTTGGATGCTGACCTTTGCGGAGGCGGTGTCAGCCTCCACTTGGGGTAGGCAGGCGCCTGCGAAGGTCAACAACAGTATGGGGATCCGGTGCATTATGGTTTGTCCTTCCGTAGTGGATCTTGATCGCAGTTCATCTGGTCACAGGGACCAGGGTTTTGGCGACGCCATCCCAGGAGTAGAGTTCCCGCACGGTTCCCTTGGTTTCGGAGTGCACGCCGTCGTATGCTTGCCGATTCAGTACAACTCCAGGGTGTTGCTCGCTCGCGGGATCGGTGAAGCGTTCGCGGGAACCCGGGGCGGCGATTAACCGTTTGGGTTTACCGCGGGGCGGCAGGTACCAGATTTCGGTTTGATTGTTGTATGCGTGCTCTTCATTTGAAGTTATGACCACGATTTCATCGGCGCTCCCAAAAAAGTTGCCAGCTTTGGCTTCCTCTATGTACTGCAAGGCGTCTCCCGTGAAACTAAGGCGACCGTCCGGGGAAAAGAAGCGAAGACGGGTTCGCGTTTCCTGTTCCTTGTGATTCAGGTAGACACTGGCTATTACGCGCCATCCGCGGGGAGTGTGGAGATCGGTAACGGGGGCCCCAGAGTGAGGCACGCGGGCCTGTGCTGACGCGACGTAGGGTCCTAGATTTAGCTCTTTGCGTTGCGGACTTCGGTCGATTAACTTCACAGCTCCGCCTTGAATGGCCAAGACCTGGCAGTGCGGATTACAGACCTTATCGATTTCCCCAGAGACGGCCGGGGCCAGGGCCAGCAATTGTAGGATTGTGGCTAATAACACCATCAGCGGTTACTCCGAGTTATCAAACAGATAGTTGTGAACCATTTCTTCAGAGAAGCCGACCACACCGATCAGGGTTCCGGAAGGATTTACCATGTTAAACACGTCATAGCGCCCGCCACCGATCAGCATGGGGTTTTGCCACACGATCAAGTTCCCGGCTTCGGGGCCCGCGGGAACCAACCAGAATTTTAGGGCGGTGAGCACGAATCGGACGCGCTTGGTTGCTAGATCGAGGCTGAACAGCCCGGCGACAGCACCGTAGTCTGGAACCAGGAAATATAGCGACGCACCGTCGGGGGACAAGCGGGGTGAATCGAACCATTGGAACCGGAGGGAGCGCGCCTCGACGGGCTTGTCGAGCACGGTTACCGGCGCGACTGCCGGGGCGGTGACGTCGACGATGAAGAGTTGGCTTTCCGCAATGACGGTGCCCAGGCCGGACAAATCGGGGTGACTTCGGATCGCGCGCGCAAAAGTGAGGCGCGTGCCATGGCGGCCGAGGCTGGGGGAATAATCCTTCCCGGAGGATGTGATCTGGCGAGTGACGCCTTGCGCGTCGCGAAAGAACACATTGCCGTCCAGCGTGTAGGCGGTTTGCGCGTGTGCGAGGCCGGATATAAAGAGACCGAGAAATGTCGCGGCCGAAGCGGTGCGCAGACGAGCACCGTTGTGCCTAATACTACCCTCAACGCTGGGCGTTTGCGGGGTTTTCTCCATGGTTGCGTTACAGGGAGCGTCCCGAACTAGCGCTAATCCCCAGTACCGCCGGAAACTGGCGGAAGTCTTATTATATAGTTCCCGGATTCTCGTGACAGATCTCGCAACGGAAACGGGAGCTACATCCAGCCGATGGAACGGTACTCCAGGCGTACGGCGCCGATGCGATCGCGTTTGCGGAGAACGCCGGTCCAGGCCGGATAGTAGACGCGCAGAAGGTCTTTTGATTTCCATTCGAGCCGGACGCCGTCGGACTCGGCAATGGTGAAGGCCTCTTGGCGTTCAGGGGGCTGGGCATTGGTGGAGCGTATGAGCAGCACGTGTGAGATTGGCGGACAGTTTCGGGCCGCGGCGGTGCAGTTCTCGGGTAGCCAGATGGCTCGCCATTGGCCGTCGGGCGAGGGTGATTCGGCGATGGTGGTGTTGACGCATGAGAGCCGGCAGTTTGCCAGGAGCAGGAAGAATACGGCTGCGGCGACCGCGGGGCAGCCGAGCATGATGAGAGCCTTGCGGCGTAAGGCGTGGGCTGCGCCGATGGCTGCGAGGAGTGCGGCGGCGGCCAGTGCGCAGATCGGGGCGATCAACTCCGGGTATTTCCATTCGCCTCGCCATGCTAGGGAGGTGATGTAGGTGCAGAGAGTCGCGCAGGTCACGGATAGGGCGGATAGGCCCAGAGCCAGGATGAGCTTTCCGTGTTTGGTTATATCACGCATTCGGTGCGAGCCGGGAGATTTAGTTTCGCGGACCTTGTCATGTAGTGAAGGCTGGGAGAAGCGCGCCGGTCGAGTAGTGTTTGCGGGTTAACGATCCCTTCGCGGAAAGCCACTCAGGGAGGTCGAACCACTTCCGCGGCGAGACCAGCATCATCGTGGCGTTCAGCATTCCGGCGCCCAGGAAAAGGACACCGAACGCCAGGCCGCCCAGGCGAAGTGCGACTTGCAGATCCATACGATTCTGCACCAATTGTAGCCAATGGTCAGTGAAACGGGCGTCGTTATTTCGCGGAACTTTGCGGAACTTTAACGGTGAACGCGGGGGGTCAGTTTATCGGGCTGGCTTGAGGAGTCCGATGGTGTTGCCATCGATATCGGAGAGCCAGGCGAAGGTTCCGGTGGGAATTTTGATGGGCGGAACGAGCGTCTTTCCGCCTAGGGCGGTGGCTTTGTCGAGGTATGCCTGCACGTCCTCGACCTCGACGTAGAAGATGGTGTAGTGGTGCGGTTCGTGGTTGAGGGCGGTGATGTGACCGGGAATTCCATGCGGTCCGGCGGCGTCGATCATGGATGCGGGTCCCATCGGGTGCATATGCCAGCCGAAGAGGTCCTGGAAGAACTGTTCGGATTTGGCGCGATCGTTACACCCGATCTCGAAGTGCACGATGGGGTGTTCGATGGGCGCGGCGGCCGGTTGACTGAGCGCGGGCGCGGCGGCGGCGGCGAGGGTTAGAGCCGCGCGACGGGTATACAAAGTTTCAGGTCGAATGTTTGCCATCCTATTTCCTCCGGAAGTCGTACGAACATTTCCATGGCCGGCAGATCGTCCGGCTGGTAGGCGCTGGAGGGCAGCCAGATCCGGTAGAGATAGTGCCAGGCGCGGTCCACATGGGCAATGTCTCCGGCGCAGTGGCAGGAGACGATTTGGCGGGGCTCGAAATCGCGGATGGTGAGGGCGGCGGCATCGCACTCGGATGGTGCTGGCAGGGGCGTGGGGGGGGGATGCCCGGGACGCCGCGAGTGGAGAATCTCGCCGAGGATGCCGGTGGGTTGGCGGGGGAAGGCGATACCGAGATCGTAGCGGCAATTCTCGGCGGGGGTGAGGGACGGGTCGTCGAGGGACATACCGATGAAGACGATGTCGCGAGTGTCAGTATGGCGCGCGGCGAGCCAGGCGAGGAGGGCGTGGTAGGCATCGACCAGGCGGGTGCCGTCGTGGGGCGCGAAGATGCGAGTGTATACATAGCGAAAGGCGCCGAGGCGCTGGAGGCGAACGGTCGCAGTCGGGGAAGCGGCTTTCCAGCGGTGCAGCTCTTCTTCAGTGTGGAAGGGGCGGGATTGCGGATCTTTGCAAATCTTGCTTTTTTCGAGGGGGCTGCGGCGGTCCCAGGAGCTGGCGGTGCGGCCGTAGTGATTTTTGAAGGCGCGGGAGAATTCGGCGGTACCGGGGAAGCCGACTTCGAGGGCAACGCCGGTGATGCGTTTGTGGGGCGAGGTGCGGAGGAGCAAGGCGGCACGTTCGAGGCGGACGCGGCGCACGTGGGGGTTGAGGGTTTCGCCGGTGAGAGATTGAAAGATGCGGTGGAAATGGAAGGGGGAGAAGCAGGCGACGGCGGAGAGGCGGGCGAGGGAAAGATCGCCGTCGAGGTGGGTGGCGATGTAGTCGAGGGCGCGATTGACGCGCTGTTGGTAGTGGGGGTTGGGGCGGGTGGGCAAGAAGTACAGGATAGCTTACGGGGGGGCTGATGGGCTGGGGGGGGGCAGGCATCCTATCGTAGAAAACAAGTGGTAAGCCGTGGCGTCGACTCGCCCCGGAGAATGATTCAGGCGCTGCGGACATGGGCTTCGCGATTGCGGTGGGTCACAAGGCAAGAGAGCAGCCCGCAGGAAATGGACGTCAGCAGGGCTCAGCCCCAGTGCGGAGCGGAAGACCCTGGCTTTATGCCGGCCACGGGGATGATGCGGGTCAAGGCAGTAAGCTCGGAGTTTCGAGAGTTCCACAATCGCATTGGCGCCGCCGGGCAGTTAGCGCGTGCGGGCGATGAGTTTGCGGATGGCGGGTTCGACGGTGATGATGAGTTCGGCCGTGGGCTTGATGGGGCGATCGGGCACGGCTTGGTGGTCGAGGGCGGCCAGGCCGGCGGCGGCCAGGGCGGAGAGGTCGCGGGACAGGCCGGCGGTTTCGGCTAGCAGGGCGGAGTTGGCGATGACGGGTTGGAGGCGGGCATCGTTATCGCGCCAGAGGGTGAGGAATTCGCGGATCTGGGGGAGGACGGAGGGGTCGGCGGGCAGGCGGTCGACGAGGGCGGCGAAGGTACGGGTGGTTTCGCTATCGGGGCGGGCAGCATCGATGAGGCGGTTCATAGGGGCGAAGCGGTCATAGGGGTGGGCGGCTTCGCGGGCGTAATCCTTCACGGGTTCGACGACGGCGGCGAGGGTGCGGACGGGCGCGACGGGGCCGTTGCCGGCCAGGCGCATCAACATCTTTTCGTATTCGGACTGATGGGACATGCCCAGCCATTCGAGATCGCGGCTGACGGCGGCGAGGCGGCGGTACATGTCGGCGACATCCTTGACGCCGGGGGGGGACCAGAGGCGCTCGGCGACGGCGGCGAGGCGGGGCCAGAGGCGGGTGTCGAGCAATTCGGGTGGGACGAATTCGGACCACATGCAGGCTTCGCCGCCCATCACGAGTTTCTTCTGTTCATCGGTTAGGGAGGCCGCGCCACCGCCCAGAGGGTCGACTTCATAGTGATGCGCGGCGGAGTAGCCGAGGTCGAGATAGTAGCCGTTCGAGAGAATGCCGCCGACGCCCTGGCGCGCGGCATCGGCGAGAGACTGCTGTCCGCGCCAGGATTGCACGAGGACGCTGTGGGGCATGTCCTTGGTGAGGATCTCGTCCCAACCGATCATCTTCTTGCCGTACTTTTGCACGATGGCTTGGACGCGGCGGGTGAAGTAGGCCTGCAACTGGTCGTTGGTTTTGAGGCCTTGGGCGCGCAGGAATTCCTGGACGCGGGGGTTGGCGTCCCACTGCTTGCCGTTTACTTCGTCGCCGCCGATGTGGAAATACTGATCGGGAAAGAGGGCGGTCATTTCGGCGATGAAGGAGTCGAGGAACTGGTAGGTTTCTTCGCGGGTGGGGTCCATGGCGGGATCGAAGATGCCCCACTCGCGCTCGATGGTGTAGGGGCCGGGGCCGCTGGCAAGTTCCGGATAGCCGACGAACCAGGCGGTGGCGTGGCCGGGCATATCGAATTCGGGGATGACGCGGATGCCGCGTTCGCGGGCGTAGGCGATGAGGTCGCGGACCTGATCCTGAGTGTAATACTGGCCGTCGGAACCGGCCTCCTGGAGTTTGGGGAAGCGCTTGCTTTCGATGCGGAAGCCCTGATTTTCGGAGAGGTGCCAGTGGAAGACGTTGAGCTTGACGGAGGCCATGCCGTCGAGGGTGCGCTTGACGTCGGCGAGGGGAATCCAGTGGCGGGAGACGTCGAGCATGAGGCCGCGCCAGGGGAAGCGGGGGTGATCTTCGATGGTGACGGCGGGGACGCCGAAGCCAGTGGCGTCGAGGGAGACGAGTTGGAGGAAGGTCTCCATGCCGTGCATGACGCCGAGGGGATTGGGGGCGTCGAGGCGGGCGCCGAGGGGGGTGACGGTGAGGCGATAGGACTCGTCTTCCTGGGCGTTTTGGACAGGGGCGCTGGCGTGGTCGCAATAGACGACGAGGGGGGGGGCGGGGGGGTGAACGCCGATGCCGGGATTCATAGGGATGCCGGTTTTGCGGGAGACGTGTTCGACGAGGCGGGCGGCGGCGGCCTCGAGGCGGGCTTCGCGATAGCCGTTCAACTGGATGAAGGCGAAGTTACGATCGATGGGGAGGCGTCCGGCGGCGGGTTGGAGGCTGGCCGGCACGGGCATCAGGTCGTGGGCGAGGAGGGAGAAGGGGGCCATCAGGAGAATCGCAGCTTTAAGCATCAATTACCAGACTACGCCGATTTATACCTATACTGTTGGCATCATGAAAATTTTGCGGCGAACCGCGTTGTTTGGCCTGGTGATGGCGTTGTGCCCTGCGCTTGTGGGGGCTGCGCCGGCGGGCGGATTCTATTTACACGATGGCGACCGGGTGGTGTTTTATGGCGACAGCATCACCGATCAGAGATTGTATACGACGTTTGTGGAGACGTATGTGGTGACGCGATTTCCGCAAATGAAAGTGAGTTTCGTGCATTCGGGCGTGGGCGGCGACCGGGTGACGGGGGGCGGGGCGGGCGCGATCGACGTGCGATTGCCGCGCGACGTGATTGCGTACAAGCCCACGGTGATGACGATCATGCTGGGGATGAACGACGGCAGTTACCGGGCGTTCGACCAGAAGATTTTCGATACGTATGCGACGGGGTACCGGCACATTATCGATACGGTAAAGGCGGCGCTGCCGGGACTGCGGATTACGGTGATCGAGCCATCGCCGTACGATGACGTGACGCGTCCGCCGACGTTTGAGGGCGGCTATAACAAAGTGCTGGCGCGGTATGGCGAGTTCGTGCGGGCGTTGGCGCGCGAAGACAAGCTGGATGTGGCGGACATGAATGGTCCGGTGGTGGCGGCGCTGGAGAAGGCGGATAAGATGAACGCAGAGGGGGCCAAGAAGTTGGTGCCGGATCGGGTGCATCCGGGTCCGGGCGGCCATTTACTGATGGCGGAGGCGCTTTTGAAGACGTGGCAGGCGCCGGCGGTGGTGACGGCGGTAGAGATCGACGGCGCGGCGGGGACGGTAACGAACGCGACGAATACGCATGTGACGGAGATAGTTGGGGGGGGGCATGTGGGGTGGACGCAGATGGACGAGGCGCTGCCGATGCCGATCGATATGAAGGACGAAGTGGTGGCGCTGGCGATGCGGGCGTCGGACTTTGTGGAGGCGCTCGATCAGGAACCGTTGAAGGTGACGGGGTTGACGGCGGCGCGGTACACGTTGAAGATCGACGGGGAGACGGTGGGGACGTTCAGCAAAGAGGAGTGGGCGAAGGGCGTGAATCTGGCGACGTTGGCGACGCCGATGGCGAAGCAGGCGGCAGCGGTCCACGATTTGACGCTGCGCCATAATGTCGTGCATTTTGCGCGGTGGCGGATGGCAGGCGTGAATCTGGACAGCCTGACGATTCCGGCGGCGCATTTGCAGGCGGCGGGGGATGCACTGGATACACTGGAAGCGGATGTATTGGTTCAGCAGCATGCGGCGGCGCAGAGTAAGAGCCACCGTTACGAGTTAGCCGCGGAGTAAGCGCGCGAGTGGGCGATCGGTGGAGTCCGCTCGCCCACTACTTGCAACTCATTTGCGGAAAAGTGTTGACTTCAGCGCGAGTCTTCCATACTATATCCAAGAGAGGGCCCGATGTCGTTTCTATTCAACATTTATTGCGACTGTGTCGCAACTGGCGTGGGGCTGGCGGGGATCTTCCGGGGGCATGATTGCGACTCAGTTGCAACTGGGGCGCGGGCGTGAAGCGGCCTTCGCTGGAGCGGCGGGATTTACTGGAGGACTTGGTGGCGAAGGGCGTACGGATTACGCCACAGCGGCGTGCGCTGATTGAAGTGATTCAGGGCGCGAGCCGCCATCTGGATGCAGCGGGGTTGCTGGCGCTGGCACGGGCGCGCGAACCGGGGATCGACCGGGCGACGGTGTACCGGACGATCGAACTGCTGAAGAGGTTCCGGCTGGTGGACGAATTGGATTTGATGCACCTGGAAGGCGAGAAGCATTATTACGAGGTGAAGACGAAGCAGGAGCATTTGCATTTGGCGTGTTTGCATTGCGGGTGCATTGTGGAGTATTCGAGCGAGTTGTTTGAAGGGTTGAAGATGGAGATCGCGAAGCAGACGGGGTTCAGCATTCGAGTTACGCGACTGGAAGTGGGCGGGCTTTGCGCACTGTGCGCGGCGGATAGCGGTGCGGGAGCGAGGTTGGGAATGAGGCAGGAAAGCGAGGTGGCGGTGAGCGCGTAGCTCAGGCGCGCGCATCGGAAATTTGGTCAGGTGTTTTAGAACTAACGAGTCCCCACGGTTTAACTTTTGACGAAGCACCGTGGGGACCCGCGACCGGCAACCCGGAGGTTGACGATGCCATCATTATAGCCGCATCACGCCATGGTTCCGGGGAGCGCAAAATCCAACTCAGGAGAGAAGTGTGCACAGGGGAACAAAGGGGGCGCGGAAACGCGCGAACGAGACGAAGGGGCAGGGGGGGTGGCCGATCGCTTACCGTTGGGCGGCGATGGGAACACTGGTGGCTTATTCGGCGGTGGGAAGCCGGACGATTAATGTAGCGCGCGCGCAGGACATGCAGCCGGCGCCGGCGGGGGGGGGATCGCAACAGACGCAGGGGAACTTGCCGGTGATGCGGTTCGATATCGCCGCGGGCCCGCTGGGCACGGTGTTGCAAGGCTTCGAGCAGGTGACGGGGTTCGGCGTCAGTTGGGCGAAGGAAGGAATCGGACAGATTCAGTCGCCGGGGGTGAAGGGACTTTGCACGGCGGACCAAGCGCTGGGCAGGCTGCTGGCGGGCACGGGGGTGACTTATCTTTTCGTGGCGCCGACAAAGGTGAAGCTGGAGATCCAGACGGTGAACACTTCTGTGGAGGTGGCGGAAACGGTGGATGCGCTGGCGACGGCGACTCCAAAATATCAGGAGGCGGCGCTCGATACACCGCAGACGATCAGCGCGGTGCCGCAGGAATTGATGCAGCAGCAGGGGGCGACCACGCTACGGGACGCGCTGCGCAATGTGGCGGGGATCAGTCTGGCGGCGGGGGAAGGCGGGGCGCAGGGGGACAGCCTGACCATTCGCGGGTTCACGGCGCGCAACGATTTGTTTATCGATGGGATGCGCGATTTTGGCAGTTACTACCGGGATCCATTTAACACGCAAGAGGTGGAGGTGTTGCAAGGGCCGTCGTCAGTGACGTTTGGCCGCGGGTCGACGGGGGGGGTGGTGAACCAGGCTACCAAGACTCCGGGGCTGGGCAGCTTTATTTCGGGCGATGTGGATTTGGGCACGGATCTGACGCGGCGCGTGACGCTCGATATCGACCATCCGCTGACGAAGTTGGGGCCGGGCGCGGCGTTTCGCCTGAACCTGATGGGCGACGAAAACAATGTCGCGGGGCGCGATGTGGCGGAGAATCGCCGGTTTGGCGTGGCACCATCGCTGGCGCTGGGGCTGGGATCGGCGACGCGGTGGACCTTTAACTACTTTCATCAGACGGCGGACGACAATCCGGATTACGGCATTCCGTGGTTGTTCAACGGTCCGGCGCCGGTGGACCGGACTAACTACTACGGGTTCCGGAACGGGAACTATCTGCGGACTTACGATGATATTGGCACGGCTAAGGTGGAGCACGACGTAAACGAGCATGTTACGGTGCGGGACCAGGTGCGGTTTGCGAACTACGTACGAGACGTACTAATCACGGAAGCACAGATTGCAACTCCGGTTACGGTGAGCACGCCACTGAGCGATATGACGGTGAATCGCCACGAGATCGGGGTGAATAGCACGGAGACTTACCTGGACGAGCAATTGGATATGACGGCGCGGTTTCAGACGGGCTTTATCGGACATACCCTGGTGAGCGGCGTGGAGGCGGGGCGGGAGACATCGGACCCGACGCGGCCGACATGGACGAATGTGCCGACGACCAGCCTGCTCGATCCGAATCCGGGCCAGGCATTTTCGGGCAGCGCGGTGACTACGTCGATTGTGCACACGACCGCGGTGACTACGGCCGCATACGTGTTGGATACGATGCGCTTGGGTAAGAAGTGGGACGTGACGGGCGGGTTCCGGTGGGACCGGTTCGACACCGATTACAAACAGACTGTGGCGCCGGTGGCGGCGTTCACCCGGGTGGACGAGATGCCTAGTTGGCGGGCTGCGCTGGTTTATAAGCCGGCGCCGATCGGAAGCATCTATGCGGCGGCGGGGACTTCGTTTAATCCGTCTGCGGAGAGTTTGTCACTCAGCGCTGGGAATGCGAGTCTGCCGCCGGAGAAGAACCGGACTTACGAGTTAGGGACTAAGTGGGACCTACCGCACGAGAAGCTTTCGCTGCGAGTCGCGGCGTTCCGTACGGAGAAGGCGAATGCGCGGGAACCGGATCCGACGAATTCGCTGTTGAATGTGTTGGCGGGGAATCAGCGAGTGGACGGGGTAGAAGCGGATGTGCGGGCGCGACTGACCAGCCGTTGGGACATGATGGCGAGCTATGCCAACCTGGACAGCCGGGTGGTGAGTTCGAACTACTATCCTTTATCGGTGGGGGGGCGGCTGGCGAACGTACCTCGGGATACTTTCAATTTCTGGAGCAATTACCGTTTGCCGTGGCGGTGGCAGACGGGATTTGGCGGCAACTATGTTTCGAGCCGGACAGCGAGTTCGACGGCGCCTTACGATCCGGTGACGGGCCTGGTGAAGGAAGTGCCGGGATATTGGGTGTTTAACGCGATGGCACGGCATCCGCTGACGGAACACGTCGACTTACAACTGAATATGTATAACATTGCCAACCGGTATTACTACGACGAATTGCATCCCGCACATATTGTGTTGGGACCGGGACGGTCGGCGCTGGCGAGCCTGAGGTTCAAATTTTGATGCTACTCCCAATCCCTGACTTACTGACGGCTGACCAAGTTTTGAAAGCACGGCGGATTTTGGCGGAAAGCGAATGGGTGGACGGGCGAGTGACCGCGGGACACCAGTCGGCGCGCGCCAAGCACAATATGCAGTTGCCGGAGGGATCGGCGGCGGCCCGCGAACTGGGGGGCATGATACTGGCGGCGTTGGAACACAGCCCGCTGTTCATTTCGGCAGCGCTGCCGGCACGGGTTTTCCCGCCGCTATTCAACCGCTACGAGGGGGGGCAATCGTTCGGTACGCATGTGGACAATGCCATCCGGCAAGTGAGCGGGGGGCCGCATCGCATCCGGACGGATTTATCGGCGACGCTGTTTTTCACCGCGCCGGACGAATATGATGGCGGCGAGTTGATTGTCGAAGATACGTATGGCGCGCACGATGTGAAACTGCCGGCGGGACATTTGATTCTGTATCCTGCCACGAGCCTGCATCACGTAAGGCCGGTGACGCGGGGGGCGCGGATCGCGTCATTTTTCTGGATTCAGAGCATGGTACGCGACGATGGGGCGCGAACGCTGTTGTTCGATCTGGACGTGGCTATACAACGAGTGCAGGGCGAGCATCCGGAGTCAGGTGCAGCGGTACAGTTGACGGGCGTGTATCACAATTTGGTACGGCGCTGGGCGGAAGTTTAACGCCCTCGGATCAGGACGCGGCGCGGCGGAGAGATTCGCGGAGCGCGTCGGGGATGGGTTGGGCACGGCCGGGGCGGCCCACGCATACGACGACGATTGACCCGGCGGCGGCTTCCGCGCCGTTCTTGAGGGCGGTGAAGGCGAGTGTGTAGGAGGATGTACCGACGCGTTGGACGGCGACGGTGATATCGAGTTCGTCGTCGAAGCCCACTGCGGAACGGTACTCACATTCGACGCGCACGCGGGGGAAGCCGATATCGGGGGCGTCGCGATAGCAGTAGCCGAGGGAGCGCAGGAATTCGATTTCGGCTGACTCGAAATAGCGCAGCATGGCGGTGAAGTGGATGCGTCCGGAGGCGTCGGTATCGGGGAAGGCCACCCGGACGCGGTGCGTGAATTTTGACATTTTCTATTTTTCAGGCTTGGCGAAGGCGGTATCTTCGACAGGCGCGTTGTTTTTGATTTCGGCGAATTTGAAGATCACAGTATTGTCGGGGGCGCGCTGTTCGATGGTGTGGGGCAGTTTGAGACCGTCCACATCGCGATAATCCTTATAAAGCATTTCGTACTGCACGATTCCATCTTCTAATGTGACACGTTCAAAGTCACGTTTAACCAGCAGTCCGCTTTCGGCATCGAAGTAAAGTTTTTCGGCGGTCCCGGTGGCGGGGGTGGCCTCGATGACGTAAACAGGGCGGCCGGCGACTTTGCTGGCGCCTGCCGCGGCGAGGGTCGGGTAGAGTTGCTTGAGGCGCACCTCGCGATAAAAGTTATGTTCGCGGAGGGCCACGGCGAGATCGACTTTGCTCATGGCATGGACACCGGCGTCGGGATTTTTCTCCCAGCCATTAGCCCCGTCGACGACGGTTTCGATGGTTCCATAACCGGGAATGTTATAGGCCAGATGAAAGCTGGCGGGTGCTTTGGCCCAGATTTCCATAGGGGTAGTGACGTTGTCGTCGGGCACTTCGAGAGTGCCCTTGATGGCGCGGGTGGTCACTTTCTCGTAGGCGGATTGGCCGCCGATGGCCTGGGTATACTTTTCGAGGATCTGATCGACCGTGGGCTGGGCGGCCGCCAGCGCTGCGGGCACGACTGCCGCCAACGCGGTAGCCAGCGCAAGCCAGTTGTATTGCCGGTAACTCATCGAAACCTCCAAGGCAGCGCGATGCGCGGCCCACAGACTACAATAAATCTTTTATGCATCTACAGGAAGTGGTTGAAGCGGAAGGCCACCTGATCGACTCCCACGTGATGGAGAACATCTTCGACAAGGTGGTGGAGCATCACGGCCGCTTCGAGGTGGAACAGTTTCGCATCGGCCGCACCAATAGCGAGCCATCGTATCTGCGACTGAAGGTGGAAGCGCCATCGAGCGAGTTGATGGCGCACCTGCTGCGCAGACCTGCTGGAGTTCGGCTGCTCGGCGGTGGATTCGGGCGATGCCGCGCTGGGGACGGTGGAGCGCGATTGCTGCGCGCCGGAGGATTTTTATTCGACGACCAATCACCGCACGTTCGTGCGGCACCAGCAGCAGTGGATCGAAGTCGAGAACCAGCGCATGGACGCGTTGATCGTGGTGGCGGACGGACGCGGCATGGTGCCGGCGTCTGCGGGACATGAAGGCGGGCGACCGGGTGGTGGTAGGGATGCGCGGGATCCGCGTAGCGCCCGAATCGAAGGAGCGCGACCGGCTGGCGTTCGCGTTCATGTCGAACGGGATTTCGTCGGAGCGGCAGGTGGAGACGGCGGTCCGGCAGACGGCGGCGCTGATCCGGCAGACGCTGGAGCAAAAGTTGAAGGTGGTAGCGGTGGCGGGTCCGGTGGTGGTGCATACGGGCGGCGTGCAAGGTTTGGCGGCGCTGATCCGGGGCGGATTCGTACACGCGCTGCTGAGCGGCAATGCGCTGGGCGTGCACGATACGGAGGCGGCGCTGTTCGGCACGTCGCTCGGCATCCGGCTGGCGGACGGGCGGCAGGAAGAGCACGGACATCGCAACCACATGCGGGCCATCAACGCGATTTATCATGCGGGAGGCGTGCGCGCAGCGGTGGAGGCGGGGCGGCTGCACGAGCGGCATCCTTTACGAATGCGTGCGCGCGAGCGTGCCGTTCGTGCTGGCGGGAAGTCTGCGCGACGACGGTCCGCTGCCCGACACCATTACCGATATGAATGTGGCGCAGGACGCTTATGCGGAGCAGTTGAAGGGCGCGGGGCTGGTGCTGTGCCTGGGCTCGATGCTGCATTCGATCGCCACGGGCAACATGCTGCCGAGTTGGGTGAAGATTGTGTGCGTGGATATTAATCCGGCGGTGGCCACGAAGGTGAGCGATCGCGGCACGGGGCAGGCGGTGGGCGTGGTGACGGACGTGGGCCTGTTCCTGGACCTGCTGTCGCGCAAGTAAGTCCAGCTGTATCAATGAAGCGAGCTTATACAGACGAACAGGCCGCGGCCGGAATCGACGCCGCGCTGCCTGAGATCGAGACGTGGCCGAATCAGTTTCCGGATTACGAGATTGAGATTGCGATGCCGGAGTTCACGTCGGTGTGCCCGAAGACGGGGCTGCCCGATTTCGGCAAACTGACGCTGCGGTATGTGCCGGACAAGATGTGCCTGGAGCTGAAATCGCTGAAGATGTATCATGCTGGCGTATCGCAACCTGGGGATCTTTTACGAGAACGTGGTGAACCGGTTCCTGCGCGATGTGGTGGCGGCGGTGAAGCCGGTCGAGCGCGACGGTGACGGGCGAATTCACGCCGCGCGGGGGACTGCAATCGAAGATCACGGCGCATTGGGTAAAGCCGGGGAGCAAGCAACGTGGAAACCGATGAGTTGACGGCTATCCTGCAGGAGGTGCGCGACCGGGTGCGTGCGCGCCATCCGGATGCGGTGACGGTGGCAGCGCTGCCGCTGCCCGATCTGATGCCGCTGTTGCACGCACGCGATGCGGCGGAAGCCAAGGTGGCAGCGATCGGGACGGTGAATCCGAGGGCGGGCGGGCCGGTGAATTGGCTGGCGCAGAAGTTGAAGAAGGCGATCGCGCGGGCGCTCGACTGGCATGTACGGGAGCAGGTGGAGTTCAATCGCAACGTGATGGCTTGTGTGCAGAGCACGCTCGAGGCACTCGAAGATACGCGGCGGGTGATGGCGGCGATGGACCAGCAATTTGGAAGCGCGGTGCAGGAACTGCGGGCCGAAGCGCGCGAACTCAAAGATATTCGGTCGCATTGGATCGACTGGCGGCACGAGTGGGAACACAAGCTGGTGGTGAACGAGACTAAGTTGCTGCGCGGGTTGGCGGAATTGAACGCATCGTACCAGCATCGCGCGGGGCAGATGGAGAGCTACTTCCGCGATCAGGTAAAGCTGCAGCACGGCGAGTTTGAGGGCGCGCTGGACCGGTATGGCGTGGATATTCAGAAGCGGCTGTGGGCGGACCTGGAGCGGGTGCGGAAGGATTACGATCACCTGATCCATTCGGAGTTGCGTTTGATCCGGCAGCGCGCGGCGACGAGTGCGGCAGTGGCGGCCAGCGGTCCGGAGAAAGTTGGGGGGGGGGCGGCGGCGCCGGTACAACCGGATTTCGATTATGCGCGGTTTGCGGAACGGTTTCGCGGGCCGGAGGAATACGTGAAGAAGGGGCAGGAGTTTTATCTGCCTTATTTCGCGGGACGGCGGGAAGTGTTGGACATCGGCTGCGGGCGCGGCGAATTTCTGGGCCTGATGCGGGACCACGGCGTGGGGGCGCGGGGAATCGACTTGAGCGCGGAATCTGTGGAGGTGTGCCGGCAGAAGGGGTTGCAGGCGGAGGTGGCGGATCTTTACGCGTACCTTGGAGCTTTGCCGGAAGGGTCGCTCGACGGGATTTTCTGCTCGCAGGTGGTGGAACATCTGGCGCCGGAGCGATTGCCGGATATGATCCGGCTGGCGGCATCGCGGCTACAGCGGGACGGAGTGTTGGCGATCGAGACGCCGAATCCGGAATGTCTGGCGATTTTTGCGAGCCATTTTTATCTGGATCCGACGCATACGCGGCCGGTACCGCATCCGCTGCTGGGATTCTACATGGAGGAGTCGGGGCTGGGGGGGGTGGAGGTACACCGTTTGTCGCCCGCAGTGGAATCGATGCCGGCTTTGGCTAGTTTGCCGGCGGATTTCCGGGAGGCGTTTTTCGGTGGCCTGGATTACGCGATTGTGGGGAGGAAGTTATAAGCCGGACCGGGGATTCGCGGGAGATCGAGATTAAGCTAGCGGTGGCGGACGCGGGCGCGGGGCGGCGGTTGCTGCGGACGGCGGGATTTCGGGTGTCGAAGCGGCGGATTTTCGAGGCGAATACATTATTCGATACGGCGGAAGGGACGCTGCGGAGCAAGGGTCGTATGGTGCGGGTGCGCGCGGTTGGCGGAAAGGGCTTGCTGACTTATAAGGGTCCGGAGGAAGCCGGCAAATACAAGGACAGGGAAGAACTTGAAGTGGACGTACCGGATGCCGGGAAGCTCAGCGAGATTTTGGGGCGGCTGGATTTCGTGCCGGCGTTCCGGTACGAAAAGTATCGCACCGAGTTTCAGCGGAGGGGCGAGAAGGGCGTAGCGACGCTCGACGAGACGCCGATCGGGGTATGGCTGGAGTTAGAAGGCGCGCCGGGTTGGATTGACCGGAGTGCGCGGCGGTTGGGATTTAGCGAGGCGGATTACAGTACCGCCAGTTACTACGGGTTGTATGTGGACTACTGCCGGGAGCGCGGGGTAGCGGCAACGCATATGACGTTCGGGCCGGAGAATGCGCCGACAGCATCTGTTAGTAAACTGAAATCGACCCGATGAAGTGGTCCGGCCCGAATGGACCCGGAGAGGCGCCAAGGGACTGCGTGCAATTGAAGTTGAGGGTTGAATAGGCGGCGAGGTAGTAGGTCCCTGTGACACCCGGGGCGGTCAGGCTGATAGTTCCATTGGCGGTAACCGCGGGTGAAGGGTTGCCGTTGTATGCGCAACCGCTGAAGCTGACGACGGTACCGTCGATGTGCACGATGGCCGCGAGCACCTGCAGAATGCAACCTGAGCAGTTTGAGGGGTTGGCGACCGTGTAATCGAAAGTGATCGGGAAGGTTGCGTTTGGGCTCAGGTGAACTTGGTTGACGGCGGTGCTGTTCACGTTGACTCTGGTAACCGCCAGGTTTCCGGCGTCTGCGGTATTGATGCCGATGGTGAGGGTGGGGGGGCCGGCGGGACCGGTGGGACCTGTTGAACCTGTTGCTCCAGATGGGCCGGCGGGTCCTGTTGAGCCATTCGTTCCCGCAGTCCCGGCGGGGCCGGTAGGGCCGGTGGCCCCGATTGAGCCGTTCGTTCCCGCGGTCCCGGTGAGTCCGGTAAGTCCGATTGGGCCGATTGGGCCTTGAATACCCTGTAAGCCAGTCGTACCAGTGAGACCTGTTGGACCTATTGGACCTGCTGCTCCGGTTGCGCCCGTGGCTCCGGTTGAGCCGTTTGTTCCCGCGGTCCCGGTGGTTCCGGTGGGTCCGATTGGGCCAATTGGGCCTTGAATACCCTGTAAGCCATTCGCACCAGTGAGACCGGTGGGACCTGCCGCTCCGGTTGCGCCGTTTGTTCCGTTTGTTCCGGTGGTTCCGATTGGGCCGATTGGGCCGATTGGGCCTTGAATACCCTGTAAGCCATTCGCACCAGCGGGACCTGTTGGACCTATTGGACCTACTGTTCCGGTTTCGCCCATAGCCGCCAGCACAGACCATGTGATCGGGTTGTTATCCGGCTCCTGTCCGGTGTTCGGTCCGGCCAAACTGATGTAGGTCGCGCCGCTGTAGAAAACTGCGTCGGAGGCATTGTAAGCCGTGGTGGGATCCCAAGTGCCGCGGAAGACCATACCGGGAGGACCTATAAGACCCTGTGGGCCAGTGAGTCCGATTGAGCCGTTGGTTCCGGCGATTCCAGTGAGCCCGATGGGGCCGATTGGGCCTTGATTACCCGGCAGGCCATTCGCTCCGGTGGGACCTATTGGGCCGACCGCACCGGTGAGTCCGATTGAGCCGTTGGTTCCGGCGGTTCCAGTGAGCCCGATGGGGCCGATGGGGCCGATTGGGCCTTGATTACCCGGTAAGCCATTAGCGCCAGTGAGACCGGTTGGACCTGCTGCTCCAGTTGCACCCATAGCCGCCAGTACAGACCATGCAGCCGAGTTATTATCGGGTTCCTGTCCGGTGTTGGTTCCGGACAAGCTAATATAGGTAGCGCCATTATAGGTGACAGAATCGGAAGCATTGTATACCGTGCCGGAAGTCCAGGGTCCGCGAAAGACCATGCCCGGCGGACCTTGCAGGCCTTGTATTCCTTGTGCACCAACCCCGTCAGCACCCGGGTTGCCGGCTGGTCCTTGCGCTCCAACGGGGCCTGTGCTGCCGGTCGGTCCAGGGGGACCTTTGGGGCCGGTTAGCGACTCGCCTTGCGGACCAGCGGGACCGGCCGGACCCACGGGACCGGGGGTTCCAAAATGAAAATCAACCGATGAATAGGCTGCCACGTTGGGCACTGAGCCAATAAACCGGAACTGATTTGGGACCTCTAGTGCGACGCTGTTTACGCGCACGATGCTGGGTGCCTGGATAACCGGATTGATACTGAAGGAATCTCCAAATGCGAATTTAGCGCCACCGCCGAGATAGGTGATGACCAACTGTGAAGGAGTACTGCCTTGGGTGACCACGAAATCGACGGGAAGCAACGTCGTAGAGGTGACCGCAACGACGGTCGGGAGGGTCTGAATCTGGCCGTCCGCAAGATCGAAGTTCAGGGTGAAGGCATCGCCGGACTGCAATGGGTAACTGGTGGTGGGGTTCTGATTGGTAATGGTGACCAGCACCTGATTCGCTTGGCTAACGAGGGAAAGATTCGGAGTGAGGCTCACGGTTGCCGCGATTCGGGCGCCTTGGGGAGCGGGCAGGGCTTGCAGAGCGGCGACGCCCAGCACGAGCCAAATGGAGCCCGCGAGCAAACGCGGACAACCGGATTGTTTCATGGTTACGGATTCCTTCGAGAGTGGTGACGGGACGTGGGGATCGAGGAACGCAGCGTGCGGTCTCCGTTCCCGTCTATGCCAACCGCGGCGGGCCAGCGTGACTATCTTTCACTTATTTAGATCGGCCGTTTCGGCGGGTTACGTTAGCGCGGATGTGCGGGCTTAGCCCAGCGGGTGAGGAAAACGGACGCTTGCTTACGCGCGCGGTTCGGATAAAACGCGCGGCTCAAGCGTCCTAAGCCGTCGCGGCGCCCCTTATGCTTTCTTCTTGGCTGGAGCGCCGGGGAGACCGAGCGTCTGCATTTCGCTGAAATCGACGCGGCGGTGTTCGTCCATGGCCAGGTTCGAAAGGATGACGGCGATGGAATCGTTCAGGCCGACTTCCAGATTCGATTTGGGCTTGTGGTTCATCGGATCTTTGCAGCAGAGGAAAAAGTCTTCAAGTTCGATGGTAACCGGGTTGCGATCCTCTTCGGGAGACATGATGCCTTTGCTATAGAGCCAGCGGCGCGCGAATTTGCTTTCGCGCGAAAGGAAGGAATCGTTGGCGTCGGCGGAGTCTTTGGGCAGCAGCAGCGGAATGCCGCGCGAGGCAGCGGCGGTGGTCATGGTGGCGCCGGCTTTGAAGGTATCCTTCTTGTCGCCGGCTTTCTTCACTTCGGGCGCGGAAACCGGTTTGGGCTCACGATACCAGAGGGCCGTGGCGGGATGGTTGTCGTCGCCGATGGTGATCTCGATCGCGCCGGCGGTCCCCATGATGACTTCGCCGAACTCCTGGCGCTGGGCTTGTAGCAGGTCCAGGTGGGAACTGGTGCTGATGGAGGTGTAGATCAGCTTGCGTCCGTTGGGGTAGACGTAGATGAGTTGGATATTGTCGTAGACGTCGCGACCGTCCTTAAAGGTATCGATGCCACCGACGCCGATGACGTACTCGGGGGGGCCGCCGAACATCCAATCGGCCACGTCGATCTGGTGGGAGGCCAATTCGGCGGTGTTGCCGCCGGCATATTCGCGATACATGCGCCAGTTGATTTTGCGTTCGAGGGAGGGATCGGGCACGGGGCGGCGCTGGCTGGAGTTGCGATGCCACTGGCCGCGGATGTGGGTGACGTTGCCGAGGACGCCCTGATCGATCATCTGCTTGGCGGTCTGGTAGAACTGGCTGTAGCGGCGCTGCAGGCCGCATTGCAGGACTTGTTTAGGATGTTCGGCGACGAGCGCGCGCAGGGCGTGGACTTCTTCGGCTTTGTGGACCAGGCTCTTTTCGCAGAAGACGTGTTTGCCGGCTTGCAGGCTGTCTTTGGTGATCGGGTAGTGCATGTAAAGAGGGACGGCGATGAGCACCGCGTCGATGTCTTTACGGGCCAGCAGTTCGCGATAGTCCTTGTAGGCAGCGGGATTGTTACCGGCGGTGGCCACGCCTTTCTGGAGATTGACGTCCCAGTTGTCGCACACCGCTATGCAGCGGCCGGCGTCGGTTTCGTGGAGGTGCTTGAGCAGATAAGTGCCGCGGCTCCCAGTGCCGATGAAGCCATACTGAATCTGGTCATTGGCGGCGTGCACTTTCTGGATGAAAGGCGCGCCTTGAGCCGCAGGCAGGGCAGCGGCGACGGCCGAAACAGCGCTGGCCGCCTTCACAAAGTCCCGGCGGGTGACATCGTTGTCATGTGCCATGAAGGAATTCCTTGAAGAAGAGGTTTTCATCCAAATTGTAACATGCGTGTTGCGGGCGGACGCTTTGCTTGGCGGAGCGATTTCGCCACGGCTGCCAGGGGCGCTCAGCCTTGCCGACTCCGATCTGATTCTGCCAGTCCGCTCACTGCACAGTGAAGTTAGCGGCCGTGGTGAAGGATCCGTTAGGTGTGGTAATCGTTATTGGCCCGGTGGTGGCTCCGGACGGCACCGTCACCCAGACGGATTGGCCGGAAGTGACCGTAAGTGTTGTCGCCGGCACGCCGTTAAATGTGACCGAGGTGGCGGCTAACAGGCACTTTCCCCAGAGGAGCACGCGCGTTCCAGAGGCGCCGGAAGTGGGGTAAAGCGCCGAGACGGCCGGCTTGGGCCGGGGCAGGCCAAGATCGAGCGAGAAGACGGTTCCTTGGCCGGGATACGGTCCGCCGAAGCTGGCTACCCCGTAGAGTTTACCGTCCATTCCGTGGATGAGCGGACACGGGCAGCGCCCTTGCGCGCCGTTCAGCGCCATCTGGTAAGCGGTGGTCAGCGCGCGCGTTTTCAGATTGTAGCGAAATATGGTGTTGTAGTTCGTGCTGCCGTAGAGGTTGCCATCCGCCGCCTCCATCAGTGTCAAAGGTTGGGACGGCCCTTGGGCCGGGAAACTGGTGATTTGCAGCTTACCGGAGAGTGTGGCCTGGAAGAGTTCTCCAGTGTTGTTCACGCCGCCCCCGCCAAACGTGCCATAGAGGTTACCGTCGGAAGCGGAGACGAGCGGGGTCGCCAAACCGTGCGAGGGGAAGGCCGGGAAACTCAGCAACTGCGAATACTCGCCTTGCGGCGTCATGCGGATGATGAAGCCGGGGCTGATGCCGCCGCGTTGCTGGTTGCCCACGGTGTAGAAGTTGCCATCTGGCCCATACACGAGGTTGGCGCCGGTGGGCGCGCCCTCCGTTCCCGAGAACTGATGGAGGATGGTGATTTTGCCTTGTTCGGAGATTCTGGCGAAGCCGTACACCTCCGACGTGCCGTGTGAGTTGAAGGCGCCGACGAGATCAAAGAACTCCGCCGGGGGAGATACTACAGTTTCGCCAAAAGGCCCCCAGGCGCCAGGGAACGGATATTCTTGTAAGTTGTCTAGCGCGGTGCCGAGGGAGAAGTAGTATTCGGATTTAGCCGGTTGCGCGAAGCCGGCGCCGAAGAGCCACCCATTGGTGGCTTGGACGAGGGACAGTATGCTTGTGCTAATGGGAAACGAGAAGGCGGGATTCACGGCCCCGGTGCTGGTTACGCTAAAAATCGAGTAGCCAAAGTCGGTGGTCTCCCGCGCACCTACAACGTAGAATAAGCCCGGCCAAGCTTCCAGAATGCTGATCGGATCGCTTTCCGGAACTGTGAGCGACGGCGGCGTGTAGAGCATGGTATATACCGGCGCCTGTGTTTTGGTGGTCTGGGCGGCGCACGAACTGGCTAGCAGGACAGAGGCGTAGAAGAGTCGATTCATGAGGATCTCCGCTGCTTACGGACATGTGCTGAACACAAGCACGCCGCTAGCCTGGTTGCTGCCGGCACTGGCGCAGTCCTGATATTGGTTGCCGTCGGTGACCGCGCATACCGTTGGCACATAGGCTGATCCGTTCGCGAGCGTCGGCTCGGTGAAGGAGGTGGTAGACCAGCCAGTAGCAGGCGGACTGGCGCAGTTGTGCCCTGTGGCGCTATCCCATATGTGGGTGAGGACGCCGCCGGAGCCAATGGTATAGGCATAGAGCGAGCCCCAGAGGTAGCTGGGTATTGGGGTTACTGAATTTTGGCGGGGCACGATCCCCCAGAGGGTGCCGGCTCCTGAGCTATTATCGACGGCGAGTGCCATGGTGGCTCCCTCCGAGTTCGGATTTGACCTGGGAAATAAGGGCGCCACGCCGCTGCAGTTTCCGGACATGAGGATGCAGAGTATTATTTTGGACCAAGTGCGATGAGTATAGCCCTGATTCTTGGTGAGCGTCAAGGCCCGCACTTCGGTCTGTCAAGCCTCGATAGAAATGTCAATTGGGACACGAGTACCCGAACTAGAAGTATGGGAATTGGTAGAGGCGGCGAGTTGAACCAGACCGAAGCCATCAGCCTATCCCGCAAATGACGCTCACTCACCGTCGGGCTCAGCGGCTGGCGCGGTTGCTTAATTTTCGGCGGAGAAGTGACAGACCCAGCAGCCTGTGGTGTAAGTCGAAAAGGCCGCTTGCTTGACGCGCGCGAATCGGATAAACGCGATAGCGCTACAGGTGATAGAGCATGAGGTAGACGATGACACCGGTGACGCTGACGTAGAGCCAGATGGGGAGGGTCCAGCGGGCGATCTGGCGGTGCTTGTCGTAGCGTCCGCCGAGGCCGCGGCTTAGGGTCATGATGGCGAGGACAGGAACTGTCGCGGCGAGAATGGTGTGGCTTGTAAGAAGGGTGAAGTAGACGGTGCGGATGGGTCCGGTCTTGGGGAAGTGTACGGAGCCGACTTGCGCATGGTAGACGATGTAGCAAACCAGAAAAATGCAGGAGGTGGCGAAGGCCGCCAGCATGACTTTGCGGTGGGTTTGGATGCGTTTGCGGCGGATCAAGATATAGCCCACGGTGAGCAGCACGGCGGCGGTGGCATTAAGAACGGCGTTGACGGTGGGAAGGTCGTGTAGGGTCATTGGGGACGATCCTGGGCAACAAGGGTCCTGATGTCGTGCAAGAGTTTGGGCATGGCGGCATCGTCTTCCGAGGGATTGTAAAAGCCGCGGACACGGCCATGGCGATCGACCAAAACGAAGCGGGTGCTGTGCTGCAGGGTGCCATCCACATTGCCTAATTTGAAGCCGTCGCGGCAGAGAGTTTGCAGGTCGGCTTGCGCGCCGGTGAGGAAATACCAGCGTCCGGGTTCGGCATGGTAGCGGGTGGCATAGGCTGCCAGGACGGCGGGCGTGTCTTCTTTGGGGTCCACCGTGAACGAAACCAGCTTCACGCCGGGCGTGGATTGGACGGCGGTTTGTACGCCGCGCATCTGGGAACTCATGCGGGGACAAGGGCCAGGGCAGGTGGTGTAGATGAAATCCGCGACCCAGACGCTACCGGCGAGAGACTTGCTGTCGAAGGGCTGGCCGGATTGAGCGGTGAGGTGGAACGGGGGAATTTGCCAGTAGACCGGCAGCGGCGTCTCCTGGCGGCAGCCTGCCAATGTGAGGAGCAGAAGCAGCGGTGCGAGCCCGGATTTCATGCGTTGCTGACGAGGGCTTTCTGGTTGGCCACCACGCCCGAGGCCAGCAGCAGCACCAGACCGAAGATGGCGGTCACCAGCAGGCTGACGCCGATGCCGGGCGCTCCAGAACTGAGCTTGAGAAGTCCGTTTAGCAGGGAGATCGAGTAGGTCAGGGGGTTCGCCCACATCACGTATTTGATCCAGCCGTGGGCGGTGGCCATGGGGAAGAGGGATCCGGAAACCATCCACATGGGGACGAGCAGCAGGTTCATGATGGCGTGGAACCCAGCGGTCGAAGACATGCGCCAGGCGATGACGAAGCCGAGTCCGGTAAGGGTGAACGAAACCAGGAAGATGGCGGCGACCACAGCCAGGACCTGGGTTATGCCGATGGAAACGCCGGCCAGCGGGGCGAAGGCCAGGAAAATGAGGCCTTGAATCCAGGCCAGGGTGGCGGCGCCGAGGATCTTGCCGAGCACCATGCTGGTGCGCGAGGCGGGCGAGACCAGCATGGAAAGCAGAAAGCCTTCGCGGCGGTCCTCGATGATCGAGATGGTCGAGAAGATGGCGGAGAAAAGGACGGTCAGCACCAGGGCGCCGGCGAAGAAGCGGCCGAGGTCGCCGGAACCGGAACCGATCAGCAGCCAGAATACGAGGGGCGAGGCGACTACGCCCAGGACGCGGCTTTTCTGCCGCCAGAAGCGCAGCAATTCGCGCTGCCACAGGGTCATCACCGGCAACCAAAAACTATTCAATGGTAGCTCCTGTCTCGCGCACGAACACGTCTTCCAAAGTGGGCTTATGCAACCCGACGGAATCGATCGCGCCGGGGAAAGCCTCCACCACTTCGGTAATGAAGCGATGGCCGTTGGCGATCTCGACGCGGAGCACGCCATCCATCACGGCGGGCTTGACGCCGAAGCGGGTTTCGATGCGCTGGGCCAACGCGCCGGCTTCCGCAGTTTCAGCCGCCTTCAACACGACGACTTCTCCGCCGATGCGGGAGCGCAGATGCTCGGGCGTTCCCTCGGCAACGATACTGCCCTGATGCAAGAGGGCCAGCCGGTCGCAGCGGTCGGCTTCATCCAGAATGTGGGTCGTCAACAATATGGTAACGCCTTCGCGGCTGCGCAACTCTTCGACGTACTGCCACAGTTCGCGGCGGGCGCCGGGGTCGAGGCCGGTGGAGGCTTCGTCCATCAGCAGGACGACGGGGCGGTGCAGCAGGCCTTTGGCGATTTCGACGCGGCGTTTCGAGACCACCGGAGAGGGTTTCGACGAGATCGTTGCGGCGGTCGGCTAGGCCCAAGCCGCTCCATCACCTGCTGCATGCGGTCGCGCAGCTTAGATCCGGACATGCCGTGCAGATGGCCTTGCGCGCGCAGGTTTTCGGCGACGGTAAGGGCTTTATCGAGGCTTTGGGTTTGGAAGACTACGCCGATGCCGCGGCGTACGGCGGCCGGTTCGCGGGCGACGTCGTGGCCGGCCACTTCGGCGCGGCCGCCGGTGGGCGCCATCATGGTGGAGAGGATGCGGAAGAGGGTCGACTTGCCGCCGCCATTGGGCCCTAACAGGCCGAAGATCTCACCCGCCTTAACTTCGAAATTGACATTCGAAAGCGCCAGGCGAGATCCGTAGTGATGAGCTCAGATTTTCGGCGAGAATCACAATCCCGGTCTATCCAACAGCATCAGCCCGTAGATCAGCGGAAGGTAAATGACTGAAACCATCAAAACATTTCGAGCGCGCAAAATGGTGCGGTCGAGCGCCACGCGCACTCCGGAGTATAGGAAATAGAGCCCGAGCAGCAGGGCTCCTACAAGATAGATGCGTCCGGACATGCCGAGGATGCTGGGAACCAGGCTGACCGGTATCAGGGCCAAGCCGTAGAGCACGATCTGGCGCGCGGTGGAGCGGCCATCGGGCTCGACCACGGGCAGCATGCGGATGCCGGCGCGGGCGTAGTCTTCGCGATACATCCAGGCGATCGAATAGAAATGCGGGAACTGCCAGAGAAACAGAATGGCGAACAACACCCAGGCTTCGTTGGTGATGGAACCGTGGGCGGCGGCAAAACCGATCATGGGCGGCATGGCGCCGGGAAAGGCGCCGATGGTGGTAGAGATCCAGGAGCGGCGTTTCAGCGGCGTATATAAGAAGAGATAGCTGAGCAGGGTGAAGAGGCCGAGTTCAGCGCGGCCAGAGGATTAACGCCGAGCCACAGTTCGGCGAAACCGGCGATGGAAAGGGCGATGGCGAAAATCAAGGCGCGATGGGGGCGTGACGCGGCCGGAAGGGATGGGACGTTCGGAGGTACGCCGCATGTGCTGATCGGCGTCGCGCTCGTACCATTGGTTCAGGGCGGCGGTTCCGGAGGCGATCAGGCCGGTGCCGAGGAGTGGTATGCAGCAATCCCCACCAGGGAATGCCCGTAGCGAATGCCCACCAGCCCCCGGCCTTGGGAAGCCCGAAATAATAGCCGATACCCGTGCTCATCAGGATGAGCCAGGTAATGCGGGGCTTGGTGAGCTCTATGTAATCTTTCATCAATCTCCGGGAACGCGCCGGCATTTAACTACCCATGGTAAAGTCGCTACGTCTTGCTTTCCTTGGGCGCTACCGTGATCTGCACGTCCTTGGTTCCGTACTTCTCATGCACGGCTTCCAGGGTATAGGTCCCTGGAGGCAATCCTTTTATTGTAAACGTACCGTCGTCGCCTGTCACGGCAAAAAACGGGTGGGAGACGACGCCGATATAGGCGCGCATCCAGGGATGGACGTTGCATTTCACCGGGATCAGGACTTCTTCACGGGCAAAGCTCTTGTCTTTGGCGTCGCCCTTGGGCGGCTGGGACTCGTTCCACTCCTGGTTGATCTTGGGCAGCGGGTGGATGTTGTGGTTGGTGGCGTCGTCGTTCTTGATCTCGATGTTTTGGCCGGTCATCACGCCGATGACGTGCGGCTTGTACATGCAGCCATCCTGTTCGAGGGAGACGGGCGTGGTAGGGACGGGCCACTGCTTGTCGGGCAGGCCGGACTTGATCCAGACGAAGGTGTTGCGCAGGGTGCCGTTGTCGTTGACGATAGCTTCTTCCGATTTCTGCGCGGTGGAGTGAGCGCGGGCGCAGATGGGGTTCGCAGACATGTCGATGGTGCGGGGAGTTGGTTTGGCGCCGCTGAAGTTGACTTTCCCGGTGACGGTGGCAGCGTTGGCATCGTCAACAGCGGCGGCGGGTGCGGCGGCGGCCGGTGCGGGGGCTTCTTCCTTCTTAGCCTCCTCTTTACTGCCGCAGCTTACCAGAAGCAGAGCGGCGGCCGCTCCACAGGTGATCCAGAGTTTCGTCATAGTTTGAATTGCTCCTTTTATATTGCCTTAATTGCCGGCGCTGGCCCGCAAGCGGGTTAGCTCTTCCGGCGTGAACTGGAACATATAGCGCACCAATAGTTCGGCGTGGTCCTTGTTGTATCCGTTGAAACTGGCCGGGGTGGGGCCGGCGAAAACTTCGCGATCGCCTTCGGGTCGGAAGAGGCCTGAGGGCATGGCGGTACCGGGGCTCATCATGGCCGGATCGAGCATCCAGCGGCGCGCCCAGCCGGGTTTCAGGCGTTCCTTAGACAGCAGGAAGTTGGGGGCGGTGGCATGCGCATCGTGTTTGGCATCGCCGGTGGCGTGGCACTTCAGGCAGGGTGCGCCTTCGCTCGAGAACAGCTGGCGGGCCATGGTGCGCTCCTGGTCGGAGAGCGGTTCCATGCGGGCGGCGATATAGGGCGCGGCTTGCGAGGACATGGCGGCGAAGAAACGGACGAGCTTCTGGATCTCGCCGTCGGAGAAATAGAAAGTAGGCATGCGCGCTCTCAGATAGCGGCGGACGCCGTCGCGATCCATTTCGTCGGGTTTTTCGGTGAGCGATGGATTGTTGAGGAAACCCATCAGCCATTGTGGATTGACGCGCGCGCCTTCGCCGATCAGGGTTGGCGGGCGCTGATCTTTCCAGTCCGGATCCTGGTAGCGCGGCAGCGTTTGAAACACGGTGGTCTGGCCGACGTGGACCTGGTGGCAGCCCATGCAATTGTATTTGCGAACCACCCACCAGCCCTCGATGATGTCGCGGCGCTGATCGGCTGGAGTGTAGAAATAGCGGGCCGGGATACTGGGTTCGGTAGAGCCCAGCAGGAAGGTAGTGACGGCATCGATCTCAGGTTTCGACAGATTGAAGTTGGGCATCTTCAGGCGGTCCAGCTTAGCCTTCTCTTTGCCCTGATCGTAGACCGCGGGATTTTCGAGTTTGTGTTCGAAGAAGCCTTTGTGGGTATACCAGCCTTCGCTTTCGGCGCGATGGCCGAGCAGCGCGAAATCGAGGCGCTCGATGGGCTTGGAACCTTCCTTGGTGAGTTCGGTGCCGATGCGCTGTTCTTCCTCTAGGCCGGAGATTTCGTGGCAACCGGCGCAGCCATAGAAGCGGACCAGGAACTGGCCGCGGGCTTTCAGGCTGGGATCGTCCAGGTAATCGGCATTGGCGTATGTCGGCGCCGGGATGCTTGCGCGTTTCGAGGTAGCTGGCGATGTCGCGCGCTTCGGCTTCGGTTAAGCGCAGGCTGGGCATGGGGGTCATCTGCATGACCAGCAATTCATGGCCGTCGTTGGGACACTTGCTGTGTTCGGTGTCGAAGACGAAGGGCTGTCCGGCGCGCTTGTAATCCTCGGCAGTAATGTCCTTCTTTTCGAAAGAACAATAGGGCAGGGTGCGCTGGCGGGGGTTGTGGACCCAGCGAACCAGGTAATCGTAGTTATCTTTTTCGCCCACGCGGCTCAGGTTCGCGGCGAACGTACCGCCTTGCTTCTCGCCGCCTTCGCCCATGGAATGGCAGGCCATGCAACCGCGGGTTTCGAAGGCTTCCTTGCCCTTCTCGGGATCGCCGGCGGGTTGCGTGGGAAGATCGCCGGTCACGCCGGATTGCCAGATGAAGGCGGCGATGGCCTTGATCTCGCCGTCATCCAGGCGGAAGGTCGGCATCTTGGTGCCGGGGCGCCACTGGTGCGGATCTTTGAGCCAGACGGGCAGCCATTCCTTGTGCATCTTCATGCGGACTTCTTTGAGGCTGGGGCCGACCTTTTTAATTTCGCGGACGAGGCTGCGGGCGCGGTCGTCATCCTGTTCGATTTTGGCGTCGACACCACTGGCGCGCACTTTCAGATCGTTGGCTTGTTGATAGAGGCGCTGTGCTTCGTCGTTGTTGCGGGTGTGGTCGCCTTTTTCGATGCTGAATCCGGCTTCGCGCATCAGTTCGGCTTTTTGCTGGGTGAGTTGGCGGATATCCTGATTGACTGCGGACAAAGCGTCGGGATCGCGGTCGAAACCCTCGTAGCGATGGCAGGCCATACAACCGCGGAGGCGGAAAACTTCGCGTCCGGCATTGAGGCGATCGGCCATTTCGGTGACGATTTCCTGGGAGTGGCACTGCTGGCATCCGGCTTCCAGGTTTTCCTTGGCATGCAGGGGCCAGAGCCAATGTTCGTTGTAGCCATGCGCCTTCTCGATGCTGGTCAGGGCGACGCCGTTGCCGCCATGGCAGGGGGTGCATCCGAACTTTTCGGGATCGTGGACTTTCAGCAGTTCGCGGTCGGGATGGCTGATGAAGGCTTCCTCGCCGCCCATGGACGCTTTGGTGAGCGTAACGGGTTCGCGGATGCCCATGTGGCAGGATTCGCAGCGGTCGACCAGGTCGACGTCCTTCACATGGATCTGGCGGATGCCCACTTCGAAGGTTTTCATTTTGGCGTTCAGCCCGTTGAGGGTTGCCTGGCTGACGTCGGAGATGCGATCGGAGAGATATTTGGCCTGCTGCTTGCGCAATTCGGTGGCGGGCTTCATCAGGTCCACGCGCTGTTGCAGCAGGGTGGCTTTCTCCGCCTTCCAATCCTTGAGGGTCTGATCCATGGTGGCGAAATCCATGGGCACTTTTTCGGTGGAACCGTCGGGCTTAGGCAGTTTGACGGTGTGGACTTCCTTCTTCAGTTCCTCGATCTCCTTGCGCATGGAGTCTTTACTGCTTTCACTCTTGGAGATTTCGATCTGATAGGTGAGGGCGCCGACATGGCCGCGCACTTCCTGGAAAGGATCGTTGAGCGCGAGGGAGCGGGGCACCAGTTCCTGGTTTACTTTTCGGTCGATCTCGGCGACCTGGGTCTTGACGGCATCTTCGGCGGCCTGAGCTTTGGCATCGAGCGCCCGGTATTCGGCGGAGGCTTTGATTTTCTGTTCGGAGGCGGCTTCCTGCGGGAGCGTGTCGCGAAGGAAGCGGGAATAGACTTTGGCGAAGCGCGCTTCGTAACCCTTCCAGGGGCGCGTCCCATAGACCTCGTCGTATAGCGCCCAACCGAGCGAAAGAAGCAAGAGGGCCGAGGCTATGAACAACGGCTTGCTGAGAGATGAATGGACGACTGGGTCCTTATCTTGGTCGGTCATATGTTGAACCAGGGAGTAATCCAGACGTATTTAATACGGAACACCAGGCGCAAGAGCATCTTGACGGGCAGCAGCAGCATGAGGATAAGAAATACTTGCATCACGGAATACTGCAGCAGGCTCATGCGCGCGTAGATCCTGCGGTTAAAGGCGGTGCGAGTGATGAGCTTATGAATGCCCATCCAGGCGGCGACGAAGTACAGACCCATGACGATGGCGCCGAAGATCAGCTTACCCATGCTGGCTTTTATGCCGAATAAATCTGGTAAGTCGCGGTTGACTTCAAAGATGAGGCGGTTATGATCCCATGTGACACCGGGCCAGAACCACATCCAGCCGGGACCGCGGATGATGGTGCCGATGACGATCATGCTGACCCACAGGGCGATGAAGCCGAAGAGGAAAGTCAGGATCGAGAACTTGCGCTGTTTGTAAGTGTAGTAGCCGTTGCCTAAGGGGTTGGCATCGATATAAGGGATGACCATCAGGCCGATGATGATGAGGGTGGGGAAGATCACTCCAGCCATCCAGGGATCGAAGTAGACCAGCATTTCCTGCAGGCCGAGGAAGTACCAAGGGGCCTTGGCGGGATTCATGGTCAGGGTGGGATTAGCGGGCTCTTCGAGGGGTGCGTTGAGCGTGATCGACCAGACCATCAGGATGACGGTGACGATGATGGCGGCCAGGAACTCGATACGCAGGAGGTAGGGCCAGACGTGGACTTCGCGAGCCCACCCGGGTTTAAACGGCTGGACTTTGCGGTGATGGGTTTTGGCGAGCGCGGGGTCAGCCTCGAGTTGGCCAATCAGGCGGTCATTGGCGAATGCCTGGCGCAGCCCGTACCAGGTGTAGAACGGGACCACGAAGAGCAGCAGCACGATGGGGACGTTGTCAGGCGTACTGAAAATCGTCCAAAGCTGATGAAAGTCCATGTCTAAACCCCAGTGACTGGTGGTTGGTGGCTGGTGGCTGGTGGTTTTGCCAACACCCAACTCCCTTAGATTTTTCTTGGTTCCTTGATTTCCGACTCCAACATTACGGGGGCGGGGCCGGAGATGCCGCCGTCTTTTCGTACCCGCCAGAAGTGCACGACCATGAAGGTTGAGGCGATGATGGGGATCGCCACGCAATGCCAGATGTAGGCGCGCAACAGGGCATTCGCGTCCACGATCGAGCCGCCCAGTAGCCCGAAGCGCACGTCATTAAATGGAGTCATGCCCAGCATGTGACCGAAGGGGCCATCGTGGCCTAGCAGCGGCGTAGCGCGAGCCATGTTCGTACCTACGGTGACGGCCCAGAATCCGAGTTGGTCGTCTGGCAGAAGATAGCCGGTAAAACTGAGCAACAGAGTCAGTACCAGGAGTAAAACGCCGACCACCCAATTGAACTGGCGCGGCGCTTTGTAGGACCCGGTGAGATAGACGCGGAACATATGCAGTTCCACCATGATGACCATGAGGTGAGCGCCCCAGCGATGCATGTTGCGGAGCAACTTACCGAAGGGGACATCATGTTCCAGATACAGGATGTCGCGGAAGGCAACCACCTTGGAGGGGTGGTAATAGAACATCAGGAGAGTGCCGGTGAAGACCAGCGTGATATAGACATAGAAGGTCATACCGCCCATGCCCCAGGTGTAGTTGTAAGCTACGGCATCGCGATTGATCTTAGCGGGGTGCAGGTGCAGGAAGACGTTAGAGAGTACGCCGAGGGCGCGGCTGCGCGGGGTTTCATCGTGCTTGACGCGGAGGACGGACTTCCAGAGGTCGGTCTTCTCGGGCTGTTTGAGGGCCTTTAACTCTTCGGCAGCGCGGTCGCGGACGACTTTCCCGCCTTCGAGCAGGGCAGTGACTTTGCCTTTGCCGTTGGCGCCGTTTCCATTGCCGCCGGTGGAGGCGCCGTTAGTGGGAGGCGCGCCGTTTTTTCCGTCTGTTTCAGCCATGATTCACCTCACACGTTGCGAAGAATCGCGCCGTCCATGCCGAACTGGGACGGTTCGCCTTTAGGCCAGCGATAGACGTGGCTCAGGTCCACGACGATCTGGCCTTCAGGATCGAGTTCCACGTGGGCGCGGTCCATGGGCCGCGGCGCGGGACCTTCAAAATTGATACCTTCCGGATCGTAACCGCTACCATGACAGGGGCACTTGAACTTGTTCTCACTGGGCTTCCAGTCGGGGGTACAACCCAAGTGAGTGCAGATAGCCGAGATGACGAAGATACCCTCGGTGTTGCGGACTACCCAGATACGGTATTGGTTCTGGAACTTAGTATCGACACCGAAGCCGAAGTCAGACGGATAGCCGATGCGGAAGCGGGTCTTGGGTTCGTAAAGGGCGCGCGGAAAGAAGAAGCGCAGGAACATCAGGAAGTTGACGCCGAGCACGCCGAAGGTGGCGGCCATGACGAACCGGCGGCGGCGCAGGATGGGTTTTTGCGGGTCGGAATCAGGGTCCGGATCTTTGAGAATCTTGAAGAGCGCTTGAGATAGCGAGGCTTTCGGCTGCGGCGGCGGGGGCGCTTTCCCCGCGGGCACTTCGGGGGTCGGGTTTGCCATTACTTTCCTCAGGGCCGGATCGCTCCGGTCGTCCTAGATTCGTCGGAGAATCTAAGGGGGGCCCGTTCTACGCCGCTGGCACGGCCAGCCGCAGGAATGGCGACTCCCTATGGAGAGTATGGAAAAGCCTGGTTGTAAATAAACGGGGGCCCTATAAGTTTACGGCAAGAGCCGCCCTCTCCCCACTGCGCTGAGTATCAGCGTCGCATCCCGAGTGCTCCCTCAAATAATATCCAGTGAACATCTTACACCCGTTGCGGCGATTTGCAAGTGGGGGGCAAAGAAAAAATCAGGCAAAGTAATTTAGGGGCGGTAAACGCCGGAGGACGGTTGATGAAGTTAGCAGTATGATTGGCAGATGCGTGGGCAGTCGTTCTTATTGGTCAGTGTGGCCTTGTTACTGGGGGGGTGCAAGCCTCCGGAGCAGCCGGTAGTGACTTGCATTGTGGGCGCGGTATTGATGGATGGGACGGGTGGCCCGCCGATCTCGGGATCGGTAGTGACAATCGAGAACGGACGCGTTCGAGCGGCAGGTCCGCGGACGGGGTTACTGGTGCCTCCCGAGGCGGTGAAAATCGACGGCGCAGGCAAGTTCATCGTGCCGGGATTGATCGACGTGATGCGGGGGGGGCGGTTTGCAGTGGTCCGGCCGGGCGACTCCGACGGCGCAATCGAGCAGGCGCGGGGCGGGGGGAAGCCCCTGTTTGGCGACGTCTCAAGTTGGCGCGAGGCACGCGTGATGGTGGATCGGGGCGTTACGGGATTGCTGCATATGGCCCGGGATGCGGAGGCTCCGGATCCGGCGTTTGTGGCGCGATTGCGGGACCTGCGCATCGTGGTGATCCCGATGCTGGCGCAGGAACGCGTTCCGGCCCTGCTGGCGCTGGTGGAGCGCAATACCAAACGATTGGCGGATGGCGGAGTGGCGATCGCGGCAGGTTCGGGGGGGGACATACAGCGGGAGATGGAGCTATTGGTGGCGGCGGGGATGACTCCGGCAGAGGTGCTGATCGCGGCTACACGGAACGGGGCGGCGGCCTTGCGGGAAAGCGACGAAGTGGGGACGCTGGAGGCCGGAAAGCGAGCGGACCTTTTATTCCTGGCGGGGAATCCGGCGGAAGATATCGGGAATTTGCGAAAGGTGGATCGAGTAATGCGGGCAGGCGTCTGGGTGGAGGGGAACAACAAGTAGGTACAATCAGGGCAGGGATGCTCTGGGTTTTGGTGGTAGTGTTGGCGGCTTTGACGGGTCAGGCGCGGGCTGCCACGGTTACTTGCGCGACTTGTCATAAGGCGGAGGCGGCCACACAGCCGGCTACGTCCATGGGGCATGCGCTCGAGTTGGTAGCGGACTGCACCATCCTGCGCGAGCATGCGCGGCTGACGTTCAAGTACGGCCGTTATACCTACAACATCACGCGGGAAGGCAACGGGAGTATCTATAGCGTCACAGACGGAACCGAAACCATTAGTGTGCCGATTGGGTGGGCGTTCGGGCTGGGGTCGGCCGGGCAAACCTATGTCTATGAACGCGACGGAATTTTGTATGAAAGCCGGGTCAGCTTTTATAAAGCGATCGATGGGTTGGACCTGACGTTCGGCGCGTTAGGGGTCACGCCCAAGGACTTGGTACAGGCGGCCGGGCGGGAGATGACTCACGAGGACGTGACTGGTTGCTTCGCCTGTCACACGACCGGGGCGGTACACGGCAACGCCTTTCACGCGGACGAACTGAAGCCGGGCGTGTTGTGCGAGAACTGCCATACTCAGGCGGTGCGTCATATGGAGGCGGTAAAGGCCGGCGACGCCAAAGGAGCGTCGCTACCGCACTTGGCGAACATGACCGCGGAGGAAACCAACGAATTCTGCGGGCGGTGCCACCGCACGTGGGGGGATATCGCGGCACACGGTCCGCACAATATCGCGAACGTGCGGTTCCAGCCTTACCGCCTGACAAATAGTAAGTGCTACGACGCGGATGACAAGCGCATACGGTGCACGGCTTGCCACGATCCGCACCAGGAGTTTCTGGTGGGGGCGGCGAATTATGACGCCAAGTGCGGGGCGTGCCATGGCGTGAGCCAGAAGAAGTGCCCGGTGGCGAAAAAGGACTGCACCACTTGCCACATGCCCAAGATCGAATTGCCGGGGGCGCACCGGCAGTTTACCGATCACCAGATCCGGGTGGTGAAGGCGGGCGCGAAGTATCCGGATTAGGGTGTTTCAATGGTAGGGAGATGCGGCGAAGGCCAACTACCGAAGCCTGGGCGTGCCTGGGCGTTGGCCTTGCGGCCTTAGGTTTGCGGCTGGCATTGTTGCCGGCGCGGCCCATTCCGCAACCGGTGGTGCACGATGAATTCGCGTATCTGCTGGGTGCGGAGACCTTTTGCCTGGGGCGCGTGACCAATCCGCCGCACCCCATGTGGGTGCATTTCGAAACCTTTCACGAAATATTCCAGCCGACGTATGCGAGCAAGTATCCACCGGCGCAATCGCTGTTTTTGGCATTGGGTTGGAAGGCGTTGGGGCATCCTTGGTACGGCGTATGGCTCAGTTGCGGGCTGATGTGCGCGGCGTTGTGCTGGATGCTGGGCGGGTGGGTTGCGCCGCGCTACGCGCTATTGGGCGGGCTGATGGCGGTGGCGCAATGGGGCGTCGCGGGCAGTTGGATCAACTCGTATATGGGGGGGGCGGTGGCGGCAGCGGCCGGGGCGTTGGTGATCGGCTCAGTCCCACGGTTGGCCCGGCGAGGGGACGCCGGGGTGGCGGCACTGGCAGCAGCGGGTGTAGTGGTGCTGGCTAACAGCCGGCCTTACGAGGGCGCGCTGACGGCGGTGGGGGCGGCGGTGGTGTTGCTGATGTGGCGGCGGCACGCGGGACGGCCCTGGCGGGAACTGTGGTCCTGGCGGGTGGGGGGTCCGGCGGCGGCGATCCTGGTGTGCGGCGCGGGGGCGATGCTTTACTACAACTACCGGGTGACCGGGCACGCGCTGTGGATGCCCTATGCGCTGTACCAGGCGCAATACGGGGCCTCGCCGCTATTCTGGATGATGCCGCGGGGACCGTCTCCGGTCTACCGGCACGAGGAGATCCGGCGTCTGTGGGAGGTTTGGGATCGGGCGTTTTACGATGCGCCGCGCGCGCAGCCATGGCATTTGATCGCGGTATTTTTGGGGATGCTACGGTACTTCGTGAATCCGTTATCGGCGATGGCAGTGTTTGCGGCGATCTTTTTGCGGTGGGGGGGGAAGGTCCGGATGGCGCTCGAGATGGCGGCGCTACCCGCGGCGGGGATGTTGCTGGAGAGGGTTTCGCTGCCGCATTATTTTGCACCGGCGATGGGGCTGGGGCTGGTGCTGGCGATGTTGGGTGTGGAGTTCGGAGCCGCGAAATTCGGCGGGCGAGCGCTGGCGGGTTTTGTGGTTCTGTATTTCGCCTTCGCGGCGTACGATGCATCAAGGCTGACCGCGGAAGAGTACGGGCATCCGGCGTTCGCGGCGCGGCGGCAGGCGGTGGTCCGGCAACTGGAAAGCGAAGGCGGCCGGCAATTAGCGATCGTGCGGTATCGGGCGGACCATGACGTATCGGAAGAGTGGGTTTATAATCACGCTGATATCGATGGGTCGGCGATGGTTTGGGCACGGGATATGGGGGCGGCGAATTTGGAATTAATGAAGTATTACGGAGACCGGAAGGTGTGGCTGGTGGAACCGGATGCGGGTGCGCGGATCACGGCCGTCGCGAAATGATCGAATCGAATTTACCTGAGATTGCGCCCGGCTTGGCTCTCGGCGAGGGTGGCTGGTGGAGCGCGCCCAGCCTGGCGGAGGTTTCGTATCCGGAAGAGGGGAACGCCCTGTGCTTCGCGGTGGAGGAGGCATCGTTCTGGTTCGGACACCGTAATCGCTGCATACTGGAGGCGATCCGGCAGTATCCCCCCCCCCGGCGCCTTTTTCGACGTGGGCGGCGGAAACGGGTATGTGGCGCAAGCCATCCAAGACGCCGGCTGGGACGTGGTGCTGGTGGAACCGGGACTGGCGGGGGTTCGCAATGCCGTGCGGCGCGGCATCCGGCAGGTGGTTCACGCGACTCTGGCGGACGCCGGAATACGGGCGGAGAGGCTGCCAGCCGTCGGACTTTTCGATGTAGTCGAGCATATCGGCGACGACGCCGGATTTCTGCGCGGCGTCCACCATTTGCTGGTGCCAGGCGGGCGCGTGTATCTGACGGTGCCGGCTTACCAGTGGTTGTGGTCCGGCGAGGACGACGTGGCGGGTCATGCGCGCAGGTACACGGTGGCGGGTTTGAGCGCGGTACTGGAAGGCGCGGGGTTCGAGGTAGAATACGCGACCTATTTTTTTGGGTTTCTGCCGCTGCCGATTTTGTTGCGGCGGACGCTTCCCTACCGGTTGGGCCTGGCGGCGAAGAAGGTGGATGAGGCGGCCGTACGGGCAGACCATACGACCGAAGAGCGCCTGGGTGGATCGAGTGCTGCGCATTCTGACGGATCGGGAGCTGGCGAAGATCGCGCGGGGGCGGCGGTTGCGGATGGGCGGCAGTTGCCTGGCGGTGGCGCGGAAGCGGCGTTAGGGCAGGGCCTTTTGCCGTTGGAGGGCGTCCTGGATCAAGGCAGCGGTGGTGAGCCCCCCGATTTCATTGGCGGGAAAGCGGATTCCGAATAACTCTTCCAGGTGCAGGATGAGTTTGAAATGTCCGACCGAGTCCCATTCGGGAACGGTGTCGGGACCCGACGCGGGCGTCAAGTCGGACTCCGGTACGCCGAAGACATCAGCCATCGCGGTCGAGACACGCGGATCGAGCATTCAGTAATTCCTCACGAGCTTCCATGGTAATCCACTCCGGCATTGGAACCGTGTGGTCCCGCAGGCTAAGAAACCAGCGAGTGATGCCGTCGCGCTCGTCCACCCTTTGGAATCCCAGGCTGCGGTAGAGTTCGGCGGTCACGGCGTTCTTTGGGGTTGGGTGGTATTCGCCGGCGAGAGCATGGGCGCCGCGAGCCAGCAGCATTTTGCAGACCAGCCCGAGTAAAGCCTGTTCGACGGTGCGGCCGATGACGCGGCAACTCAGCAGGAGGGTATCGATATTCCACTCGCCGGCCGCGGTTTCGCGCAGGATGGCGATGCCGACGATGCCATTGCCGGCGAAACGGTCTTTCAGTTCGAGCCACACGACCAGCGCATCCGGCGCGTTGGACAGCGCACGGATTTCGGCTTCCGAATAGCGGCGCGTGGTGAGATTGAACTGGTTGGTTTTCTGGGTAAGCTGGGCGATGCGGGGGATGGTGAAAGAGTCTGCCAGTCCGGCACGGGCGGTCATCTCTAGCGATCGGTAATAGCTTTCGAGATCGCCGGCCGCGGATTCCCGGAGTACACGGCGACTGCCCTCCGCGCGATACAACGCGGTGCGGGCGCGATCTTCGCCGGTGATCGATATTCTGGGCAGGTGGACAGCGGCCAAGTCCAGCAGGGCAGTCTTGTAGAGGGTGGGATCGCCGGGCCATTCGGGGACGAGAACTTCGGGGAGTTCGGCGCGGACCAGCGCACGTTCCGCCGGATTATCGTCAATGAAGATAAAGCTGTCGAGTCCTAAACCCAACTCGGCGGACAGGGCCTTGAGGTTTGCGACTTTATCCAGCCAGTTGATGCGGCGGGCAGCGAAGTGATCCTCGTTCAGGCGCATGGAGGGATGCTGCGCGAGAACCGCGACGGCGTCCGCTTCATTGTTTTTGCTGCAGAGGGCCAGCAGCACCCCTTTGTGGGCGAGATTCAGTAACTCTTCCTGAAACTCGGCGAAGGCGAGGCCCATGCCCTCTTCGCCCAGGACGATGCCTTCGAGACCCTCTTCGCCAACCACCCCCCCCCACAAGGTATTGTCCAGGTCGAGCACCACGCACTTGCGGCTCTGGCCTTGCCAGCCGCGAAGCAATGATGCGGTGCTTTGGGCCAGGGCTTTCATGGCTGGACGGCTGAGACGGCAGCGGGCCAGCACCCAAAGGCGGGGATCGAACCAGGTGCGGTATCCAATGTCGGCGGCCAGCGCGGCAGTGTCGTGCACCAGGACATTCGCGTGCGCGCGGCTGATTCGCCCGATGTGGATATTGAAGAGAGCCGCTATGTCGCCGAGGGTGTAGGGGCTATGGTGTTCGATGCCGGTCAAGGCGTGGATCGGCGGGAAGAAGACGGTATGAAGGATGATGGTGGCATCGGGCAGGCGCTCGCGCAATCGGGCTATTTGGGCTTCCAATTGATCGGCGGCATGCTGCGCCGCGACCGAACAATCGACGGGGCCGGAGAGTGGGTGGCGCAGGATATCCATGAAGAGATCGGCGCCATCGAGTTGCAGGATCACCACGGTGGGGCGGCGCTGGTAGAGTTGCGAGGCGGGGTTCCAGATATCCTGTCGATACTGATTGAAGTCCGACTGCCAGATGCGCGCGTCCCACCGCCATTGGCGCAATTCCTGGCGCAGGGTGTCCGCGAAGAATTGCAGGTTCGACGTGGATAGCAGCGCGATTTCGACGGGTGCAGCGGCGGACACGTTTAGCTGGAAACCTCGCTTTCCACGAATTCGACAAGCCCTAGCTTATTGAAATAAAGAAAGGCCACGCGACGGCCGGAAAAGGCGACAGCGGGTACGGGGGGGACGGCTAGGATGGCGCCTCCGGCCACGGCTTTCCGCACGCGATCTTCGATGTTAGCGACTTCGTAGCAGAGGTGATTGAGTCCGCCGCCTTTTTTCAGGTCGCCATTGACCGGCGAATCGGGTGAAGCCGGCTCGATCAATTCCAGGCGGCTACCGGCCTCGTCGCGCCAAAACTGCAGCTTGACCTTTTGGGCGGGGTCGTGCACGATTTCCGTTTCTTTCTCCAAATCGAGCGCGCCGGCATAGGCTTCGCCCCAGGATTCCAGATTCCGCACGACGATGCCGACGTCTTGCAACTTCATTACTGGGCCTGACCGGGTGAATGCCAATGGTAGACAATCTCTGGACCGGCAAAGCGGAAGCCTAGCATCGAAAAGAGATTAACGACATTGGTGTTCATCGCCGAGATGCTGGCAATAACCCGGCGAACGCCGTAGCCGCGCAGTTCGTGCAGCATGGCGGCATAGAGTTCAACTCCCAGCATAGTCGCTTTGGATCCGGGGGCCAAGGCGGCAAGTCGAAGGTCTGAGACAGGGCCTTCGATGGTGACATGGTAGAAGCCTGCGATTTGTCCGGCATCTTCCATTACGTACATGCGATCGATTTCGCTGGGGGCGGTGAGCACGTTGCGCACCCAGTGCGAGTAGCGGCGATCGGCCAGGTGGTTCGGAAAGCGCGGATCGGCGTGGTAACGGCCATGCGAGAACGATTCCGCGGCGATGGCTTCGATGGCGGCACGGTCGTCTGGTTGGGCCAGGCGCAAGATAGAGCGTACGGGGGGCAGTTTCGCGGCGCCAAGTGACAGAGTCACCTGCGTGGATAGATCGACGAACTGAAAATCCGCTTGCGCTAATACATCGCGCCAGGGGGACTGTGCCGGAGCGAGGACCGCGGAACATAGGGCGACGTGCCTGGGTCGCATCCAGTTGATAAATGCCTCGCGGAAGGCGAGGGCTTGGTCCGGCGCGGCGATTTCAGGTCCAGGCCGGAAGGAAGCGATGTTGATACCGAAGATATTGGTATCCCACGGGACTATGGCGGCCGCACCCATTTCGGAAAGCGCGGAGATGGGTTCGTAGCTTAAGTGAAAGCCGCTGCGCACGACCGCGTTGACCGGCGCGTGCGGGGCAACGGGCGGAACGGCCAGACGGTCCGGAGCCAGGCGGGTTGCGATCATGGCTCGAACTCCTGGATGGCGCGAATGACGCGCGACTGATCGGCTTCGGTCAGTCCGTTATAGAACGGGAGACGCAACAGCCGGTTGCTGATGTCCTTCGTCACTGGGCAGGGGCGCGATGCGCCTAAATGCAAAGCCATTTCGGAAAGGTGCAGCGGCAGATAGTGGAAGACACTCAGGATGTTGCGGGCCTTCAAATGCTGGATCAGCCGGGCGCGGCTGCCTTCCGAGGGCAGCAGGAGATAGAACATATGGAACGCCTGCTGGCAGTACGGCGGGACCACCGGCAGACCTATGCTATAAGTGGCAGCCCAGTCCCTCAGCCGCATGTTATACCGTTCCCAGATGTGCCGCCGCTGCGCCTGCACGGTATCACAGGCTTGTAACTGGGCGTATAAGATGGCGGCTAGAATATCGGAGGGGAGATAGCTCGATCCCAGGTCGACCCAGGTGTACTTATCGACTTGACCGCGGATGAAACGGCTGCGATTGGTGCCTTTGTCACGAATGATTTCCGCGCGCTCGCAGTAAGCGATGTCATTGATGACTAGCGCACCGCCTTCACCGCAAGTGAAGTTCTTGGTTTCGTGGAAGCTTTGCGTGGCGAGACAGCCAAAGGTTCCCAGGCTGCGGCCCTTGTATTTGCCCAGCAATCCATGGGCGTTATCCTCGACAACCGGTACGCCGTGGCGGCCGGCGATTTCGAGAATGGCGTCCATCTCGCAACCAACACCGGCATAGTGCACAGGTACGATGGCTTTCGTGCGCGAGGTGATTAGGGGCTCCAGCAAGGCTTCGTCGAGGTTCAGGGTATCGGGGCGGATGTCGATGAAGACCGGGCGCGCGCCACGCAGGGCGAAGGCCGCGGCGGTGGAAACGAAGGTAAAAGACGGCAGGATGACTTCGTCACCCGGTTGTATATCGAGCAGCAGAGCTGACATCTCAAGCGCGTCGGTACAGGAGGTGGTCAGCAGGACTTTGGGTGCGCCCAGCAATTCTTCGAGCAGCGCATGACAGAGTTTGGTAAAGCGGCCGTTGCCACTGACATGCATTTCGTCGATGGCTTGCTGGATGTAAGTGAATTCTCCGCCCGTTTTACAAAACCGGTTGAAAGGTATGTAAGCCGGCTCCTGCGGCGCTATAAGCGGCACAGCCACCGGTTGGGGCCTCAGTTCGGGGCGCTGGAAAACAGAGCGCGTCTCAGGCATGCAACCCCGCTACCAAGCGCGGCGCGCCCCGCTCCGCTGTTAAGGTTTGCTGGCGGATGGCGTAACCGGGGCGATCCATCATGCGGAAATGCATACGCGCCAGATACTCGCCGATGATGCCCAGGGCGAACATCTGCACGCCGGAAAACATGGCGATCAGCGACGCGAGAAACGGGAAGCCGGGCACGCTGCCGCCATGGACCAGATAATTGCCGATCACGTACAACAGCACGAAGAAACCGAAAATGGTGAACGCGAAACCCACCAGACTGGCGATTTGCAGGGGCAGCACGCTGAAACCGGTCATCATGTTGAAGGCGTGGCGGACGAGTTTACGCAGGGTGTACTGGGAGGCGCCCACAGCGCGGCGGTCGTGTTGGACGCGGACGGCGGTGAAACGCGAGGAGCCCCAGGTGAGCAGTACGTCGATGGAGACAAAGGGGCCCTGGAAGTTGGCGAAGGCGGCGCGAAGTTCGGTACGGAAGGCGCGAAAGGCGCTGGCGTGGCGGGCCGTCTGGGCTCCGATGGCGCTTTGCAGGGCGATCTTAGTGGTGCGCGAGGCCAGATCGCGCCACAGGCCGTGACGCTCTTCCGCGGGCGCGCCATAGACTACGTCAAACGCATCGCCCAATTCGCCGGATTCGTTTGGTTCGCCGATCAATTTGGCGAGAAGCTTGGGGATCTCTTCGGGCGGATTCTGTAGGTCGTCGTCAAGGGTTACGATCACCTGGTTACGCGCGGCCCGGATCCCACAGAGCAGCGCATTGTGCTGGCCGTAATTGCGCATCAGTGAGATCCCGCGTACCCAGGGATAACGTTGAGTGAGACGGCAGATCGCATCCCAGCTACGATCGTGGCTACCATCGTTGACCAGTATGGCTTCGAAGCTCAGGGCATGGGCCACAAGCACCGATTCGAGGCGCTCAATCAATAGCGGAAGGCTGGCTTCGCTGTTATAGACCGGCACCACCACGGAGAGTGTCAGTTCGGAATCCATTGCCCGGATAACAGTTAACCATAGGGGTTCGGAGGAAAGCCACGGTGCAAAAGGTTAACTGATGGTATGTAGGTCAGTTATCGACGCCGAGTTAACTAAGGTATACATACACGGGCGGGACTGACTACCATTATCCTAAGTGATCGGGCTATGAGGGAAAAGTGTACGCGCGCGTAGTCAGGTGGTGCCGGCAATTCGTGGGCGCCGCGGCGGAGCAGGTGGAGGCCGGGAGATATTTCTATCTCTACTGCTTCCTGATGTTATTCATGACGGTAGCCGCTTTGCGGGCCAGTTCGCGGGCTTTGTGGTACGACGAGCTGTTCACTTTTTACATGTCGCATCTGCCGAGCCTGGCAGCCATTTGGGCAGGCTTGAAACAGGGCGCGGACTTGAATCCGCCGCTGATTTATGTGGCCACGCGCGCGGCCTTCCGGCTGTTTGGCGATGGCCCGGTGGCGACGCGCCTGCCGGCGATGGTTGGCTTTCTAGTGATGAGCGTGTGCATGTTCCGGTTTGTGGCGCGGCGGTCGAACGCTTTGTATGGATTCGTGGCCATGCTCTTTCCGTGGATCACAGGCGCCAGCCGGTATGCTTACGAGGCCAGGGCGTACGGCTTGGTGATGGGGTTTGCGGCGCTGGCGCTGGTATGCTGGCAGAGTTCGTGTGAAGGGAATCGGCGTCGCTGGGCGCTGGCGGGGCTGAGCCTAAGCGTAGCGGGCGCGTTGATGAGCCATTGCTACGCGGTATTGATTTTCGTGCCGCTGGGTTTGGGCGAACTGGTGAGGACGCTGCGGGCGAAACGGATCGACTGGCCGGTATGGATGGCGATTGGTGCGGCAGGGCCCCTGGTGCTGACTTACCTGCCGCTGATGCATGCCAACAACGCCATTGTTTTGAAGAATGCGATTTTCGAGCCCCGCCTTTCATCGATTGGCGAGTTCTGTAGTGCGGTGCTGGGGCCGGCGGTGTGGCCTTGGTTGGCGGCGTTCGCCACAGTGCTGGTTGGGACTAAGCCGGCGGGGGATCGTGAAGCACCAGCGCGGATCCCGGCGCATGAAATCGCGGCGGCGGCCGGGCTTGTGGCGATCCCACTGTGCGCGCTGGGGATCGCATTTGGGCTGACCCACATCTTCGAGGCGCGCTACGGATTGCCGGCGGTGATGGGGCTCGGGATACTGTTCGCGTTTCTGGCTTACACGCGCGCGGCCAATCGGGGCGCCACGGGCGTGCTGGTTTTGACCGTATTTCTGGCGGGATATCTGGTGAACTCGTTCTGGGGGCGCACTGACGATACCACGCAATCGATGGCGACACGCGGCTTGGATCCGGACCAGGTGGAAAGAGACGTACCTTTCGTGATTGGCAACGGCACGTTGTTTTTGCAGGTGGACCATTACGCAAAAGCCGACCTGACGTCGCGCCTTTACTTGCTGCGTGACCCGCGGGCGGCGGTGCGGTACACGGGCAGTGACGTTTTCGATAACGGCTACCAGATCACGCGCCGCTGGTTTCCCATTAAGGGGCACATCGAGGATTATCAGCGATTCGTGAGCGAACACGAGCGGTTCATGGTGTTCGGCCCCATGCACGATCCGCTGGACTGGCTGATTTTCAAGCTGGTGGATGACGGGGCGCAGATGAACTTCAGGGGACAGTTTGGGGACAATCTGCTCTTTGAAGTGATGCCGCGGGGAACAGCGGTGGCGTCGGCCAGCCGGTCTTATACGCCGCGGTAGCGGGCTACGGCAACAGTTTGCCAGCCCCACGGGTTCATCAGATTCAAACGGAATAGCACGTCGAATACTGCGCCCGCAGTACGCATGAGCAACGACGGCTTGCGGGTGGCTTCGGCGATCAAGTTGTCGCCGCGCAGGGTTACTAACATACGGTACAAATTGAAGAACGGGAAGCCAGCGGCGTAAGTGCGGTCGACGGCGAAACCAGCACTTTCCAGCAGTTCGGCTAGTTGCGCCGGAGTATAGTGGCGGCGATGGCCGATGTGGCCGTAGAATGCGCTATACCAACCGCCCGGGACGGTGACGATGAGTTGGCAGCCGGGCACCATGTATTCTGCGGCATGGCGCAGCAGCAGGGCGGGGTCGTCCAAATGCTCGAGAACGTCGGAGCACAAGGCGTGTGTGGCATCGAAGCCCGTGGCATCCTCCGGCGCGGCAGGCGCCAGCAGGTCGCGTTGCAGGAAGCGGGCGGCAGGCACGCGGCGGGAAGCGATATCGACACCGGTGCGGCTTAATTCCAGGCCCAGGAAGGCGACGCGGGGCGACTGCTGCAGGAATTCAGCGGCGAATTGTCCGGCGCCACTACCAATTTCAAGCATTCTGACGGCGGAATTGCGCGCGGTCTTGGCGAGTAGCTGCAACGCCAGGCGGCGGCGATAGCGGGTGGCTGGAGACAGTTCCGCGGCAGCGCTAAAGTCGAGCCAGTGGCGGTCCCAATCGTCTACTGCTTGATAGCGGTCGCAAACAGAATCATGCATAGTTTTCGATATTCCAGGCGCACGCGGCTGGGTTTGAAGCCGGCGCGCACCAGCACGGGCCAAAGATCGCGCTTGGAGTAATACATTTTGTGGTCGTCCATCTCGCAGGCGGGGCTGGTGCCGAACCTGAAGGCGGACATTTCGAGAACCGGCTTGGCATACCAGGTGGGGACGTTCACCAGCAGGCGTCCGCCGGGCTTCAGCACACGGTGGCAGTGGGCCAGACACTCGGCCGGATTCCAGACATGTTCGAGGACGGAGATAAACAGCACCGCGTCGAATGAGTTCGCAGGCAGCGCGGGCAGCGCATCTTCCACGGATGACGTTACAAAGGAGAGGCGCGGATGCCCGCGGCTTTCATCGCTGACGTGGAAATCCACGCCGACGCCTTCGGCGAGGCGGTCGCCGATGGCTTTTAAGTAGGTAGCGTGATAGCCGCAGCCCAGGTCAAGCACGCGGAGGCCTCCGTTTTTGGGCAGGCGCTTCAGGATTTCACGCTGCACCAGGCGGGTGCGTAAACGGTCTACAAAGGTGCTGCCGTGTTGTAGGTAGGCGGCATCGCGCGGGGTAGTATCGAGGTCAGCGGCAATGAGGCTGCTCATAGGGCACCTCCGTGGCGGATGGCTGCCGCAGGTAGTCTTCGATCACGCGCAGGCGCTCAGGCGTTCCGATGTCATAGAAGCGCTGCGCGGTCGGCAGGGCTGCCAGTTGGCGGCGATCGATCAGGCGCGGGAAGACGCACTGCTCGAACGAAGCGGGACCGGCGGGAGGCAGCAGGTCGAGCACTTCGCGGCGGAAACAGGAAACGCCAGCCTCCACATATTCGAGTCCGGCAGCAGCCGTGGAGGTTTTGTCGTAGCAGGTGACCAGGCCGCTGCGGTCCAGAGCTACGTTGGGTTCGACGGCGGTTTCGCCGGACGGGTCGCGATATACGACGATCAGGCCGAGGGCGGCGGAATCCTTCAGGCGGCGGCCGGCGGCGGCATATTCGATGGGGAGCAGCGAATCGCCATACATCAGCAGGAAGCTTTCGGCTAAGTGGCGACAAGCGTCGCGAAGTGCGCCGCCGGTGCCTTGGGGCTGGGATTCACGGCAATAGCGCAGGCGCAGTCCCAGACGGCTGCCACTGCCGAAGTAGGTGCGGATCTGGTCGCCCAGGTAGCCGGTAAGCAGCAGGACGTCGCGGAAAGATTGGCGGGAGAGCAGGCGGAGTTGGTGTTCGAGATACGGGACGCCCGCCACCGGAACCATCGGTTTGGGAATTTTGCGAGTCAGGGAGCCCAGGCGCGTGCCCAGTCCTCCAGCCAGGATCACGGCTTGCATACCGGCTCCTGGAATTGACGATCGGCCGCGCTGCCCGACCCGAGCGAAGCTTCGATGGCCAAGGCGACGGCCTCTTCGGAATTGTAGCGGGCACGCCAGCCCAGCCGGTTGATGGCGGATACATCGAGGCGGAAGCGGGGGACGTCGCCGAGCCAGCCACCTTCGCCGCCGGTATATTCGTATCGAACGCCGGTGAGGCCCATGGCGGAGGCCACCATCTCGGCAATGCGGTCGACACTCAGGGAATCGTCACAGCCAAGATTGAAGGTATGCATGCCGGGCGGCGCGTGATCGATGGCAAAGAGCATGGCCTCGACGCATTCTTCGGCGAGCAGATAGGACTTGGCCTGGCGGCCATTGCCCAGAATCCGAAGACGCGTGGGATCCTGGCGCAGATTGGCGATGAAGTCGCCGATGACGGTGCGGCCGCGTTTCCGGACTTTCGGCCCTACTACGTTGGCAAAGCGGAAGACGCAGCAATCCATCGCAAACAGGTGCTGGAAAGCGCCGATCATGGCTTCGCAGCTTAGCTTGGTGGCGCCGTAGAGGGAGATCGGATGCGGAGCTTGCTCTTCGGCGATGGGCTGGCGTTCGCAGATACCGTAGATGGCGGAGGTGGAGGAGAAAGCCAGCCGGCGGACGCCCTGCCGGCGCATGCATTCAAGAACGTTATAGGTACACAGGGTGTTCTGCCGCAGGTCTTTATCGGTGGCATCGCCAGAGGCGAATTTCACGTCGGGGTTGGCGGCCAGATGGTAGACCATCTCGACGTTCTGCATGGCGGCATCGAGCGCCGCAGGGTCAAGCAGATCGCCCTCGATGAACTTGAAATTGGGATTTGGCAGCAGGTTGGCAATGTGTTCGTGTTTGCCGCTGCTGAGGTTATCAAGCACCGTGACTTGATGGCCGCGTTCGAGAAGAGCGGCTGCCAGATCGGAGCCGATACAACCGGCTCCTCCGGTAATGAGGATTTGCGGCGTCATGGGCGAAGCCGCGCAAGATTCGCTGTAGTTAAGGGCTGGCGGCGACGGCCCGGCGCTTGGGCCGCGGCATGAATTACGAGAGTGCAGCCGAAGGTATGGAAAGCGGCCACCAGAAAGAGCAGACCTAGCACCGCCAAGTGCATCTGCGGGCGTGGATACCGCCGGCAGACGCAGCCCGCCCGCAATGTATTCGTGGATCAGCGGAAAGCCCAGAGCGGCTCCGGCCAACCCTGCCACCCCGCTCGCGATCATAGCGCGGTCGTACGAAAACAAATGCAGCCAGCGTTCCGCGCGCGCCGCCGAATAACGGTACATCACCTGCACGATGCAGCCCAGATAGAAGCACTGCAGCCCCACTACGGAAAGCGTCAGCCCCAGCATCATCCAGTTCAGCGAAAGCGTGATCGGGCCCAGCGGCAGCGGACCGAAAGCCACGGGCACCGTCAATAGCAAGCCCAGCGCCAGCAGCATCAGCCCGGGCTTCAGCAGGAAGAAATCCGCGCCGAACAGCAGCATCGCCCGCAGGTTGATCCAGCCCGCCCGCCACGGTTCCATCCAGCCGTTGCGCTTCATGTGGCTCAAGCGCCCCACGGGATCTTTCAAAAAATGCACCGGAACTTCCGCCGTCTTCAGCTTCAGGCAGACGGCCTTCAGCACCATCTCCGAGGCGTACTCCCACGATTGCGATTCCAGGTCCAGGCGTACCAGCGCGTCCCGAGTAATACCGCGCATGCCGCAGTGGATGTCCGAGAAATCCGTGGAATACAAAATGTTCAGTATCGATGTGGTAAGGGGCGTGCCGAAATAGCGGTGCAGAGCCGGCATGGAGTCGCGGCTCGATCGATCCGCGAAAACGCGAACCCATGATGAATTCATAACCATCGCGGAATTTCTGCACAAAGCCGGATAACTCGCGAAAGTCATAAGTACAGTCGGCATCACCCATCAGGACGTACTTACCTCGGATATAGGGGATTGCATCTATATAGGCACGACCCAGTCCACGCTTGGGCGTCCGCAAGACGCGCGCGCCGAGGGTGAGTGCGATATCCGGCGTATCGTCCGTGGAGCTATCGATAATCAGGATTTCGCCGCAAATACCAGCGCTGGCGAGTCCGGCCTTACACCAGTTCACGAAATCGGCGATAGTAATCCGCTCGTTGAGCGCGGGTATAACTATAGATAACAGTGGATCGTCGACATCGTCGTCGGGAACCAGTAACTCGAGTTCACTGATGACCGGACGGAGACACTCCGCCGGGTAAACCGCGGCTGCCATCGCAAGGTAGGATAACATGCGCCCTCTACCCTTATCGGCAATTTAGGACGTTGTCTTTAGCGCGCTGCCGTTGGTTAGCCGGCGCAGTTATCGGAAGTGAGTACAAAAGGGAGATAATTCGGATATGGCACGCATTCGGGGAATTGGCGATGCAGAAGGTAACGTGTTCACGCGCTTCGTATACAGCATGGTGCGGCGCAAAATTGGGAGCATTCCGGAACCCATGCGGATTACCGCGCACCAGCCCAAACTACTGGCGGCGCTAGCCGGCATGGAGGTGGCCCAGGAAGGGTTGCGCACGGTGGATCCGGTGGTGAAGGCTTTGGCCGGCATCAAAACGGCCATGATGATCGGGTGTCCGTTCTGAATTGACATCGGTTCTGCGGTCGGCAGAAAAGCTGGAGTTTCCGAGGCGCAGTTGAAGGGTCTGGCTTACTTTGAAGACAGTCCGGAGTTTTCGGATGTGGAAAAGCTGGCGGTCCGCTGTGCGGTGGCCATGACGGGGACACCCGTAGAACTGCCGGATGATTTATTCGAGGCCCTGCGGGCTCACTTCAACGAGCGGCAGTTAGTGGAACTGACGGCGGCGATTGGGTGGGAAAACTACCGCGCCCGGTTCAATCATGCCTTCGAGTGCCAGGCGGAAGGCTTTTCCGAAGGGGCATTTTGTGCCCTGCCCCCAAAACCGGACCAGCAAGGCTGAACGCGTTATTTCACGGTGAAATAAACCAGAGCCACGATCAGGATAGTGAAGAACAGGCCGATTCCCACGAGAGTGAACATTTCGCGAGGCAGCGAGGTTCCCTCGTTGGGGTCGGGCAAGTGCAGGTTAGCTAGGGCGGCAATGGGCACGTCCGGTTCTTCCGCAAGCGGCTCGGGGTTGGACAGGAAGCGCTCCGAATCGCCGCCGTCGGGATCGCCATAGCACTCGATACGGCGTTCCACGATCTCTCGCCAGCGCGGAGCGTCGATACGCAGCCGCTTGGCCAGCAGCGGCGGAAGGGATTGCTCGAATTCCTCGGGCGAGCAGGGCTTCAGGGGTTCCACTACCCAGAAGCCCAGGCTATCGGCCAGCCGGCACCCCAGATGGACCAGAGTAAGCAGATCGATCTCGGAATTATTCTGGGGGTCATGATGGCGCGCCGCGACAATCTGGAAATCCGGAGGCAGGTTCCAGTGCTCGGCCAAGGTCCGGCCGGCTTCACAATGGTCCATCCCTAGTTCCTCTTTCTCCAGGTCCAGCAATTCGAGAGGCGTTCGCTTGATGTCGCGGAGCAGCGCGGCGTATTCCTGGGGATAAGCCAGCAGCAATCCCAGGCGGCCGACATCGTGCAGCAATCCGGCTGTATAGGCACGATCTTCAAAGGCCGAACAGGATCGCGCCAACTGCTCGGTGAGCAGGGCGCAAGCCAGCATGTGCCGCCAGCAGCGCGCCAGTTCCTCGATCTGCAGCACGCCTTTCATATGATTGGCGGTGGCCACAGTCATGCTCAACGAACGAACGCGCTGCAGCCCCAACACCACTAGGGCCGACTGAATGCTATCGATCTGGGAACGGAAGCCGAAGAGCGCCGAATTGGCCAGCCGCAGGACTTGGGCGGAGAACGCTGGATCGCTCGAAATCAGCGCTACCAGCTCCTTAATCTCAACCGTATCGCGCGCTAATAAATCGAGCAATCGCAGCACGATGGGCGGAAACGCGGGGATCCTGGCCAGCAGCCCTTTACGATCCGGCTGTTTCACCTCAACGAGAGTCTGGCTCACCTAGTACTAATCGACCGTTACGGCGAAAACGTGCTTACGTGGAAGTATGCCGGAGTTCACCGACCTTCTGCGCCAGAACCGGAATTATCGCTATCTGTGGCTGGGGCAGGTGGTCAGCGAGACGGGCGATTACTTCAACAACATCGCGGTATTCAGCCTGGTGATGGCCGTAACCGGGTCGGGTTTAGTGGTGAGCGGAGTGATGCTCTCGCGCGCCATTCCGGCGGTGCTGGCGGGGCCGGCGGCGGGAGTCGTGCTGGATCGCTTTGACCGGCGGCGCATCATGCTGGCCAGCGACTTGATCCGGGCCGTGGTAGCGCTGGCATTCATTGTCACGATACAGCATCCGTCGGCCTGGCTACTCTACGCGCTGAGCGGGCTGCTGATGTTTGTCTCGCCGTTCTTCACTAGCGGGCGGGCGGCGATTCTACCGGCCATCGCCAGCCCGGCGGAGTTACATACGGCGAATTCCCTTACACAAACGACCCAATGGGCCACGCTCACCGCCGGTACCATGCTGGCTGGATTCGCGGTGGCGCGACTGGGCTTCGCCTGGGCGTTCGTGCTGAACGCGCTCTCGTTCGTCTTTTCCGCGTATGCCGTTTGGCAAATGCGCGCGCCCGCCGGATTCATTGCGGAACGCGGCAAAGAACACGCGCCCGCCGTACGGCCGTGGCGGGAGTATGTGGAAGGGCTGCAATACATTCGCGCCACCCCGCTGGTGTTCTGGATCGGGATGGTATCGGTGGGTTGGGCGACTGGCGGAGGGGCGGCGCAAATTCTGTTTACGCTATTCGGCGAGCAGGTTTTTAAACGAGGCGCCGCCGGCATCGGCACCATCTGGGGATTCGCCGGTGTAGGACTGCTGATCGGCGGATGGCTCGGCCATGTGGTGGGGCGGCGCACAGGCTTCGCCGGTTACAAGCGGGCTATTTCAATTTCCTACATCACCCACGGCGCCGCTTACGTGGCCTTCAGCCAGATGGGGAATTACGGTATTGCGTTGGCGTTCATTTGCCTGTCGCGGGTAGGGATGGCGGTGAGTTCGGTGCTGAATTACTCGCAACTGCTGCGTCACACGCCCGACCGGTTTCGCGGGCGCGTGTTCTCCACTATGGAATCGCTGCGTTGGTCGGTGATGATCGGATCGATGGCGGCCGCGGGGATTGCCTCGCAGTATTTCAGTCCTCGCACGATTGGCGCCGCCGCCGGAATCCTTAGTTCATTCACGGCGGTGGCGTGGGCATGGGCGGACGGGAGCGGGCGCATACCGGAACCCGCGGAGGCCCGCCCCGACCCTACATTTTCATAACGCGGATGCTGCCGTTCGAGGTGGATAGCTCGATGCTGGGGCCGCCGGCGCCGATCTTACCTTCCAAGTGGTGCTTGTCGAGCGTGCCCTGCGTAGCCACTTCGAATTCGGTCGAGATGGAAGAATTGCTGGCATGCGCCGTCAGATTCGCCCCCAGATTGCCGGGCAGGTGCACGGTGATGCCGCCATTCGAGGTGCTGGCGTGAATTTCGTTCTGGTTCATCGTCTCCATGGTTAGTTCGATGGGACCGTTCGACGTCTCCAATTTCACCGGCCGGCCGGTTTCCGGCTTCAGCAAGCGGACGTGAATGCCGCCATTTGACGTGTCGGCTTCGAGCGAGCCCCGCACATCCTCCGCATGCACCCGTCCGTTCGAGGTATGCAACGACGCGCTACCTTCCAGGTTCTGCACTTCAATGCTGCCGTTAGACGTCTGCACATCGAGCGTACCGCGCAGGTTCTCCGCGCGCACCGCGCCATTGGACGTCTTCAGGCGCGCCGGGCCCTCCACATCCAGCGTATGGATCGAACCGTTGGAGCTGACGATGCGCTCCAGTTGGGTACGCCGGGGGACTTTAATGATATATTTCGCGCCCATATTGCCACGCCGCTCCGAGGGCCGCACCGTGCGGATATGGACTGAGTCGGACGTGTGGTCGATCTCGATCTTCAACGCGTCGCGCAGTTCAGGGGTGCGGGCGTACTTCGAACCGCTGATGTCTATGGTGTCCTGGTCCCAGCCGGAAATCTCGACGGACCCGTTTGAGTTATCCACGGAAAGCCGTCCACCGGGCTGCAGGGCGTAGCTGTAATGGAAATCCTGGGTATAGCGTTCCGAGCCGCCTATATCCAGGTCTTCGATATCGCATCCGGCCAGTCCAAGCAGGCCGGTGGCCAGGGAAATCGCGAGAATATGCGTTCGCATCGAGTACCTCATAGCGCTAACTACGAGAGTATACTCAACTTTGTTCCGTGCGATGCAGGTTCGGCGGCGCGCCGTTTAAGCCTAATAAAACAAATACTTGCGCCACTGCTCGTCGCTCTTGCCGAGCAGTCGCATCAAATGCCGGCTGGTGTGCAGGCTGAACGGCTTGGGCTGCCGCGCCAGTTTCATGCCGGATTCTTCGGGGGTGCGGTTGCCCTTCCGGTTATTGCAGGGATTGCAGCACGCCACCAGGTTTTCCCAATTGGATTCCCCGGCGCGCGAACGCGGCACCACGTGGTCCAGCGTCAATTCGGACGAGGCAGCGTGCGTGACAATACTGGCAGGTATAGCGGTCGCGCATCAGAATATTCTTGCGCGACAGCGCCCGCGTCTGGTGCGGAATGCGCCGGTATTCCAGCAGCCGGATCACGCTCGGCAGTTTCACCGCGGCCCGCGCGGAGTGGATATGCTGCGTGGATTCTTCCTCGGCCGATGCCACGCCTTTCAGCACCAGCACCAGCGCCCGGCGCGCCGCGCAGATGTTGATCGGCTCGAAGCTTGCATTCAAAACCAGAACTGGTTTCTGTAATCTGTTCAAACTCGTCATTCAAACAGCTCCCTGTTCGCTTGCCCAAATCCGCCAACTCGATAAATCGCCGGTCGACGCGCGCCAGCGCCAGCACCGAGACGGATTTCGCCCCGGCTTTCTTCAAGGCGCGCGCGCAGGCCCCCAGCGTCGCGCCCGTGGTCATCACATCGTCAACCAGCAGAATCCGCAATCCCGGCACCTTGCGGCGGGCGCGAAAAGCGCCCGCCACATTCTCGCGGCGCTGCGCATTGCTCAGTCCCGCCTGCGCCCGCGTGCCGATCCTCTGCGGCGCAGATATATTGGCAATCGGAATCCCACGCGCCCGGGCGATGGCCTTGCCTAATAACTCGGCCTGATTGATATCCGCGGTGCCAGCGCCGCAACCAGTGCAGCGGCACGGGCGTTACCAGGTCGAACTGGCGGTCCCGCGGCAGCGCGTCGGCCAGCAATGCCGCCAACGGTTTCGCCAAGCGCCGCATCCCGCTGTATTTGAAAAGGTGGATCAGCTTGCGCAGGGTGCCCTCATAAGCGCCGTAACAAAAGGCTTCGTCGAACCGCGCCCGCCGCTCCGGCAGAGCATGCAGCGGCCTGCGGAATCCAACGGAAAGCTGTTGCGGAAAGGCGTGCGGCAATTGAGGCAGAAGAATTCGGCGGTGAGGGGCGCGGGCTTCTTCAGGCAATCCGCGCATACCGGCACGCGCGAAAATCCTGTAAGCGGACGTTCACAAATGCGGCAATCGTCGGGAAAGAGGAGCGAAAAAAGGCCGTGCGAAACCCTGCCGAAAATCGGAGGAAAAAAATCGGGGAGCGATAAGGCGCGCCTGCTACTCGAGAAGACTCACCTCCCGGGTGAATCTCCATTCTACAACAAACGCGCCCGGTATCTACAACTAACTCGCCCGGTCACGCCTTGCCGGCAGGATGAATCTGTTGCGCCAGGTAATTGTCCAGGCCGATCTCCTCGACGATGTGTAACTGCCCTTCCAGGTAGTCTATATGGTGCTCTTCGTCGAGCAGGATCTGTTTGAACAGTTCGCGCGATCCGTTATCCCCTACATGCGCTGCTACTTTAATAGCTTCGTTCAAACGAACCACCGCATCCAGTTCCAGCGCCAGGTCATTTTCCAATTGCGCCTTCACGTCCGGACCCACCTTGATCGGAAACAATTCCGTCATATTCGGGATACCCTCGAGGAACAGGATGCGCTGCATCAGAATATCGGCGTGGTGCATTTCTTCGATGGATTCCTGCCGGTCGAGCGCCGCAAGTCTCAAGTAGCCCCAGCTCTCACACATCTTAGCGTGCAGGAAGTACTGGTTAATCGCAGTCAGCTCAGCTTTGAGCGTTTCATTCAGCAGCCGTAAGATCTCTTCGTTTCCGCGCATGACTGGATTGTAACCGATCTCACACAATTCAGGCCGCCGGGAATTTTCCGCTGACAGGCTAGTTCGCGGTGGCTTGCTCGGAAGAAATTTTCCAGGCGCCAGCGCCGCGCACCAGCGTCATGCGTTCTTCCTCTTCGCCGGCGGATTTGACGCGTCCGGAGAATTGCCAGTGCTTCCGGAAAGTCGCTACCGCGCGGCTTTCGCTTACCGGGTTAAGGCTGAGTCCGGAAATACGATAGACATCCAGACGGCCATAGCGGGCGCGCGCCTGCCGGATAGTCTGGCCTACGAGTTCCCGGGTTACATCGTGCCGGTTGAAGTAAGTGCTCACCACTGGCGCGTAACACTCGACAGCAGCATTTACATCGCCGCGCCTCAGCGCCGCCGCCCACCGGTCCAGGAACTCGGGGATACCTGCGGTATCCGGCGCGGGCGGAGCGGGCGCGCCTTCTACAATCGGTTGCGCGGAGGGCGGCGCAGTGGCACTGACCGCAAGGCGCTCGACGCCCGTGTCGGGATGCCACCAGAGATAACCCAGCGCTCCGCAGACCAAGCCAAACAGCGCCGCAGCCATGTACCACGGCCACCGCCGGCGGGCAGCGGATCCTGCGCGTTCGGACCCTGGCGTCTCCTGGCGGGAGCGCGGCAAAGGCCAGTTCATAAGCGGTGGCGGGACGGATACCGGCGCCGCCGCCGTGCCACCGCAGTGACGGAAGCAGAAATCTTCATCGCTGGCGCCCATCAGCCCGGGCTTCACCAGTAACACTAAGTCCTCTTCCGGCGCAAAGTGAGAGCGCATCAACTCCTGGTCTTCCTCGCCCACCGCAAAGTCAGGCAAGGTATGGCTACGATAGAAATCCCAACACCGAGAGGCCCGGTTGCGCGCCACTGCGGAACCAATCCAGAGTCTCTTGTAAGAGCGCTAAGTCCGCATCCGATAGGCGGTAAGAAGGTCCAAAGCGGTGCTCTGAGGGCACTGGCTCAAAATCGTCGACAGTAATATGATCGCCGTCGCGACGCCCGAGTAAGATACCGCCCGTCCCCGCACAGCGATGCGGCGCAGACGCAAAAGCTTCACTCACTTCGCGATGAATACCCTCCATCGCGCGCCTGAGAATGAAGATCGGCGGTGACTCGGGCTCATGCCAGGTCACATATTCGAGTAGCATTTCCTGGCTTGCGGTTAGTCCGGGCATGTTTGTAACTGCTCTTTAGACGGCGGCACGCTGGGGCTCGTTGCTAAAACTAAGCGGTCAGCCGTCTTAGTAGTTCCGCCCCCCTGAGAATATCTTGCTGGCGTTGCGCGCTGCCGCTACCTTCGCGCTCGATCGTGAGCGGACCTTTGTAACCGATTTCCCTCAACTTAGCGATGAACCCCGGCATTCCCACCGAACCTTCGCCCAGCGGCTTCTCCTCGCCGAGAGCGCCAGGAGAGTTCGGCGGAGGCCAGTCGCCGTCCTTGCAATGCACCGTGGTCACGTAAGGGCCCAACACGTCAAGAGCGGCGATGGGATCGCCCGTGCCATACAAAATCATGTTTGCCGGATCGAAGTTGATCCGCAGGTTCGGACGATCCGCGGCCAACAGGAAATTAAGCAACACAGGCGCGGATTCCTGGCCGGTTTCGAGCGCGAATGTCTGATTATGCCTGGCCGCGTGATCGCACACCCGCCGCACCATTTCGCGTACCGCTATATAATCCTCCGAGGCCTGGTTCTCGGGAACGAATCCGATGTGCGTGGCAATCCCCTGCACCCCCAATTGGGCGGCGAAATCGCTGACGGCCAAGGTGCGCGATTCGCGCGCGGAGCGTGTGGCCGGCGGCACAAAGCCTACGGTTCGCTGCACCGTAGGAATGTCCGAATAACTTTCACCGATATAAGCTGCAAACACGGTAGCCAGGGAAAAGTTTTCATCCGCTAGCGCCTGCCGCCACTGCGAACCGGCGCCTTCCAGCAGCATATCGCCCGGCACGCCCAATTGGCCGCAGCGTAAGCCCAGCCCCTTCAGCTCTTGTATGGTTTCGTACGGATCGCCGCCCGCCCAAAACATCACGCCGATCTCGTTGTCGTTTATAGGTTGCATGCGATACGTTCCCCGTTTCTGTGGCGCGATTCGAGCAGCGCCTGCGCCACCCGAACCGCCATGGCCGATTCTTCCGGACGGCAGGCCGCCGGTTCCACCCCGCGCTCCGCGCAATCGAGAAAGTAGGCGAGTTCATTATGGTAGCCGTCTGTGGCAGGAACTTCCAGATGATGCTGTTGCCCATCCGCCCCGTATTCCGCCAGTAAGCCTGTGGTCGAGTTGAATTCCAGAGTCGCACCGTCCGCCACGATAGTGAATTCCATCGAGAAGGGGTACGCCGCCGGATGGTGCCAGCCGCCGGAAATGACCACCGCGCCAATCGCCGGATACCACAATTGGCCGACCATCCAATCCACGCCGTGCGGCAGGTCCCGATAGCCCGACGCGGTCACCGCTTCCGGCTTTCCAAAAACATGCAGGCAGTAATCGATATCGTGGATCAGCAGGTCGAACACACCGCCCCCGCTTTGCGCAGGATCCCCCAGCCACGCGCTCCATGCCGGCGCCGCGCAGCGCCTACGGAGGATCGCCGCGCGTACCGGACCCAAACGTCCGGAGAACACGATATCGGCCGCCACCCGATACGGCGGAATGAATCGTACCACCTGCGCCGCCATCAGTACCCGCCCGTAGCGCTTAGCGGCAGCCACCATCCGGTCCGCCGACTCCCCGTCAAGCGCCATCGGCTTTTCTACCAGCACGTGTTTGCCCGCCTCCAGCGCCTGCATCGCGATGGGCTCGTGCAGATTTGTGGGCAGGCAGATGTCGACGGCTTCCACGGCAGGGTCAAGCAGCGCCTGCTCCGCGCTGCTGTACTGAGCTAGGCGGGAAAAATCCAACTGCTCGCCCGGCCCACCGAGATTGCCCTCGATGCCGGTGAAGTCGCCCGAAAGCCGGCGCGGGTCGCGACTGCAGACCGCTACCAGTTCGGCGCCAGGCATTTGCAGCCATGCCTTCGCGTGCGTACTTCCCATGAACCCCAGGCCGATGACTGCGATTTTCATGATTTGGGCGGGTACGTCTTCGAGTACTTGTTGCGGGTGTTATTCACGATAAAGCTGCCATCGGGATGCACACTTACGTGGATCCAATTAGCCTGGTCCCCCTGTTCGTCAATATTGGCAATGAACGGATCCGGCGAGTTATTGTCCTTCCCCCCGGCCACCGCATAGTGCAATTGCCAGATGTCTTCAATTCCCGGCGATCCGTGAATGGTCTGCCACACTGCCGGTGATCCGCCCTTACGCGCACCGTTATCCATGATCGCCACGCGCGGGTGAATGCCCTGCACGAAAGCGGGCGAGCCAGAAAGATCGGAGCCGTGGTGCGAGACGATGTACAGATCCACCGCGCCGACCTTGTTATTCGGACAGACCAGTTCGTGCTCCTTGTTCCAGGTGAGGTCGCCCATATCCAGAATGCGGAAATTACCGAACGTGATCATCGTGCCGACCGAACGGGCATTCTCCGTCGGATCGGGCTTGCGTAATGTATCCTGCGAGCACAGCGCGTTGGGTTGGCCGGCGCCCGGCAGTGGGCTCTCGATCTCGTCCCCATCGGCGGTAAGCACCTTCACGTCCAGGCCTTTTATGGGAATCGTTACACCCGGCTTCGCCAGTATGTGGTTCCCCTTGGCGCGATATTCCACGTACGCCGCGTACAATTCCTTGGCGCGCCGGTCCTGTTCGACGCTCTCGCCGTGATCGACGAAATTGCGGATCGGCAGTTTACCGGCTAGTTGGGGCACGCCGCCCACATGGTCTTCGTGGAAGTGTGTGATGAGGAGATAGTCGATGGCCTTCACGCCGGCATGTTTCGCGGCGGCGGCGATACGGCCCGCATCGCGGCTGTTGTTACCGGACCAGCCCGTATCCACCAACATGGATTCGCCCGACGGCGTCACAAACAGCGTGGCTTGGCCGCCTTCGACGTCGATGAAATAGATCTCCAGATTCTTAGCAGCGGGGAGCAGGGCGGCTCCGGCCACGGCCAGCAGAACAATGAGGAATGCACGCATGGGTAGATTTTAGCGCGGGTCGGCAGCGGTGGGCGCCGTCTCGACTAAACTAGGTTTCAGATGGATTTCACCAACAAAGTAATCATCGTGACCGGTGGCGCCTCCGGTATCGGCCAAGCTACGGCGCGCGAGTTCGCGGCACGCCATGCGGCGGTTGCCATCTTCGATCGGAACGATACGGCCGGGGAAGAGACCGCCGAAAGTTTGCGCTCCGGGGGCGGCAACGCCGAGTACTTCCACGTGGATCTTTCGGTAAGCGCCGAGGTGGAGCAGGCCGTCGCGCAGGTGGCCGCGCACCTGGGTGGCATCGATATATTGGCGAACGTCGCCGGCATCCAGCGCTACGGCACCGCCGCCACCACCACCGATGCGGAGTGGGACGAAACCATGAACGCCAATGTGCGCAGCGCGTTCCTGGCCTCGAAATACGCCATCCCGCACATGGTGCGGCGCGGCGGTGGATCGATTGTGATTGTCGGATCGGTGCAATCCGTGACCGCGCAGCGCAATTCCATGGCATACGTGGTGAGCAAGCACGCCCTATTGGGCCTGACGCGCTCGATGGCGCTCGATTTCGCGGCGGACAACATTCGCGTGAACTGTGTGTGTCCGGGCGCGATCGATACGCCTATGTTGCGATGGGCCGCCTCGCTCGACGAAGATCCGCAGCGCGTGGTGGATGCCTGCCACCGCCTGTCCATGTTCGGCCGCATGGGCCGTCCAGAGGAGATTGCGCGCGTGATTGCGTTCCTGTCGAGCGATCTGGCGTCGTACGTTTCGGGGACGGCGATGGTTGCGGATGGCGGGATGCTGACGCCTACGGGAGGAATGATGAGCCAGGAAGTGGGCACCGGTGGGGCGCGGAAATAGCGGGACACCGGGGGGATAGAACGTGGCGAGTGCGATGGGGAAGTGTTATTGATACGGGCTATCGAATTGCATACACTCTCGGGAGTTTCTGCTGTACTCACATTGGACTTGGCTCAACAAGCGCCAGCCAATTTGGTTTCATGCCTTTCCTGAGAGGCGTCGTGACTTCCCGTATTTGAGTGGGACGAGGAAAAGAATCGGACCCAGCCGGCAAAAGCACGGGATTGCCTTCGATACATCGGCCCGAATCTTCAATGATCGGTTTGTCCTGTTCCGCAAACATCGCGTCGTTGTGGGCGAACAGCGCTGGCATGCTATCGGAGTTGTGGACCGTGCGGTGCTGTTGGTCGTTCATGTATACGTCGTGGAGGAAGAAAATGACCAAGAAGAAACGATCCGAATCATCTCGGCCCGCGAAGCGGACAAGCGTGAGCGCCGAATCTATATTCAGCAAGCGACCGAATGAACAGCAGCGAACCGTGCTTAACCGGATCGCAAAGCGGCAGACGGCTAGCGACGCTTCTGCGATTGACTATTCCGATGTTCCTGCGCTTTCCGACCGGCAATTGGCCGGGTTCCGGCGCAAACCCAAAGTGTTAGTCGCCACCCGGCTTGACCGGGACGTCTACGATTGGCTCCGCCAGTACGGCGACGGATATTCGATGAGGATCCATGGGATTCTAAGAACAGTTATGGAACGGGCTCGCCAGTAGTCCGGCGGCTCCGAGATCTGCGTTGGAACTTGTCGCCTTGGCCGCGATGCGCTCTCCCGAGGATCACCCGCAAATCCGCCACACAGCCTTGCTCACTGGCTCCCGTCACTCTTCACAGCCCCACATACAGAGAGCTTGCCGCATCACCAAGACCTTCAAGCGGATAGACGACCCGCTTGACGTATGCACAATATGTCCGTACGCTGAAAGCGTGAGTTTTTAGTGGGACGAGGAGAGCAAAGCCGGTCTGAATTTTCGGAAGCACGGAGTTAGGATGCCCGAGGCGATTCCGGTACTTGACGATCCTAATGCCATCACCGTTTGCGGATGATGAATCGGAGCTGAATGAACGGCGATTTGTAACACTCGGCATGGGTGCGACAGGCCGCCTGCTGGTAGTTGTCTATACCTGGCGTGGCGAAAACATCCGAATCATTTCCGCACGAACCGCCACGCCGCATGAGCGCGATCTATATAGGGCAGAACTATGAAAGACCAATACGATTTCAGCAAGGGAAAACGGGGCAGAGTTCTTCCGCCGGAACCTGAGGCCGAGGGTAAGACTCGGATTACGATTCGACTAGACCAAGACATTGTGGATCGATTTCTTGCGATGGCGGAGCGAACCGGAGGAACGACTGGTTACCAAACCCTCATCAATGCAGCTCTTCGCGAATACCTCGAAGGAATGGCTCCGAAGATCGAGGATACGCTACGGCGAATCATTCGGGAGGAACTGAAGTCAAACGCCGCCTGAAGAAAGCCCGCCTTGGAGGACATGGTAGAGCGAACCTGTCTCTACGCTGCCAGTTGACTCTCGATGCCATGCGGCGGTTGCCATCTTCGACCGGAATTATCCGGCCGGGGAAGAGACCGCCGAAAGTTTGCGCTCCGGGGGCGGCAACGCCGAGTACTTCCACGTGGATCTTTCGGTAAGCGCCGAGGTGGAGCAGGCCGTCGCGCAGGTGGCCGCGCACCTGGCTTCAAAGTACGCGATCCCGCACATGGTGCGGCGCGGCGGTGGATCCATCGTGATTGTCGGATCGGTGCAATCCATGACTGCGCAGCGCAATTCCATGGCATACGTGGTGAGCAAGCACGCCCTGCTGGGCCTGATCGATGGCGCTCGATTTCGCGGCGGACAACATTCGCGTGAACTGCGTGTGTCCGGGCGCGATCGATACGCCTATGTTGCGATGGGCCGCCTCGCTCGACGAAGATCCGCAGCGCGTGGTGGATGCCTGCCACCGCCTGTCCATGTTCGGCCGCATGGGCCGTCCAGAGGAGATTGCGCGCGTGATCGCGTTCCTGTCGAGCGATCTGGCGTCGTACGTTTCGGGGACGGCGATGGTTGCGGATGGCGGGACGCTCACGCCCACGGGAGGAATGATGAGCCAGGAAGTGGGCACTGGTGGTGGGCGGAAATAGGCGCGCGCGCTAGTAATAGGTGCGGCCTGCTCCGGTCTCGGACTATGGCGACGAAAGCCGTTCTCCTCGCAGCCACTCACCCGCTAAGCGAACGGCCGTGGCCCGAAATGCGTCGTCCACATGCAGGTGCCCGTCTGGCTCGATGCCCGGAAGTCGGAACAAGGGCTTGAGTTCCTCAGCCAGTCCGCTGCTGCTTAAGTAGATTGCGTAAACGCGGCGATATCCTTCGTATGCGTCGATTGATCCGCGGGCAATCTCCTGCAATATTTGCGTCGCCGTCTCCACCAGATGCGCCCGGCGTGCGGCGATTCGCGCCTTTCGATTGTGGATCAGGGGATTCACGCTGCTTGTACCCAGCGTAGCATCGGCAGGGTCTATTCGCGTTTTGAGTGGACAATACAAACCTGGCTGAGGGATTTGGCAAGCTAAACTGTTTATCGGAATGTCTTTTGATGATGTGAGAGACGATCTAGTCAGACGGTATCAAATTCACGCCGATGGTCTATCGACGCGATTGCGGGAGGGCGACTTACATGGGTGGAGCGTGTCCCTGGGCATACCGAGAGCTGAGTTATGTGAGCGGATTGCCCTTTACCTCGCCCGAGGCTTCAACTGTTCGCAGTTGTCGTTTCAGTTCTGCGATGCAATCCTCAACGACGTCCACAGCGTGATCACTCTCAGCGGATGAGGATCGGCCCGATCTGTTTTGGAGAGTCTACCTGGCCTTCGATGAAGGCGAGTATTACCATGAGAATAATCGAGAGGAAGATCCTATCGTGGTATACACACGACCTCAGATCGCGCAGATCGTATCAGCCCTCTCCTAGCGCACGCGCCTGCCGGGATCGTTCGCAACGACTCGCTAACTTGCGCCCACGCGATCGCATCGCACCGGCTGTTCTATGTCAGAAAGCACTTGGCCAAACCCGACGATCTTCGGACCCTCGCGCAGGGTGAACGCTGCTCCCTCGACCACGCCCTCATACTTCTCCTCCGGCCAATACATCAGGTAGAGCGTGACCGCCGCGGAAGCGCCAGGGCCCATTTCGTCCGGTGCATTTGCGACCAAGACGCCCAGGTAGGGCTCCGTAATCGTATTGCCCTGCATTTTGGCCTCTCGTTGTCCTGTGTCGCCGAGGACGATGTGCGGCATGTACAAAGCGCGATTTGGCCAACGCGGGTGCGAAAGGTCCGACACCATCGTGACCGTCGCCCGAACTTGGGGGCGTTCATCCTCGCCTCGTTATTACGATCCTATTCCATCCAAGTTGATGAAGCGACATGGGGCCGAACGGCGGGATATCTGTCGCCTGCTTCGATTCAATCCAGTTCGTCGCCTGGCAGCGGCGGGTTTCCGCGGCCCGCGCGCTTCAGGATTCGCTTCGCCTTTGCTACATCGCCTCGTGCCGCGCGCTCACGGAAATACTCCTCGGTCCGTAAGGCCGATAGTTTCTCGGCGACTGCGACGTTTATGAACTGGTTCAATGCCACACCTTCAGTCTCAGAAACGCGTCGCGCCTCGTCCAGTATTGACGCCTGAAGGCGCAAAGCCACATTACTTCTTCGCATGTCTCCGAATCTCCCTCCATACATCGGATGGTCGTGCCACACTGATCTCAAAATCCCGGGCGGCGTCAGCGAGATGGCGAAGATTGAAGTTGCCAGCCAGTCTGCCGCACCGTTGACGGCAGTTTCCAGCACCATCTCATCCGCCGGATCCTTCAGGCGTGGACGCCACAAAAACCGCAGAGGCACGGGCGTCGCCACTTTGACTAAAGCATCAAGCACTTCGTTCACCTCCCGCGCGGTCAGGCCGCTCGCCTCCAGATGCTCCGGTCGCGTCAGTACGGCTTCGTATTCGAGCACTAGGGGCACCGAAACCAGCACCTCAAACGCACGATCCAAAGCGCCGACCAACAGTTGCCTGGAAGCGCCGCCGTGACTTCGCAGGATTGCTACAAGCACATCGGTATCGAGAACGAGTCGCAGCTACTGCTCCGAATGATATGATATCACATGCAATAGTGCTATTATCTGCCAGCGCAGTGTTCTAGGGCCTGCGGAAAGTTGATTTAAGCGCGGCTCGCACTAAGCATTTTTCTGCCCTCGGTTACACTGCGGGTGTTAACGAATGCGAAGCATCAGAATAGCTGCATTTATGATCCTCGTAGCTGCGGTCTTCAGCCACATTGCCGATGCCGGCACACTGCGCAAAATCTGGGACTTTAAGGTGGACGCAGTGCCGGGAGCCGATAGTGCAGCAGGCCCGCACCAAGTCTACGCTATCGGATTCTCGCGCGACGGCGATAAAGTTGCCGCGCTCGTGGGCCGCTCGGACCATGAGCAGTGGGTGGTGGTGCTCGACTCGCACATCCGCCAGCCATTTCCATAAGCTGAACATCAATCCTCGCCTGCCTGCACACGAGGCCGGAAGTGTCAAACGTATTGAGTGGTCGCTCTCCGGCGAACGGATCATTTTGTTGGACACCATCGCCGACGTGGCCAGCGGCGCTACCTGTTCGGTGCCGCCGGGAACGCGGATACCTGGCTATCAATTCGTCGGCGCGAACCAAGTCGCCGGCTATCTCTTGCCCACGCACCGGGTCCAGTTTTTCGATTTGGATTGTCACCCCACAGGCGGCTGGGACCTTCCCCAAACCGACTTCATCCAAATGTTCGACGCGTCCCCGGAAAGCGGCTTGATGGCACTTACCCAGGAGAGAATCGTCAACTTCACCACGACCCAGGTATCCAGGTCGATCATAGACGCGATGACACAGCGAACGGTGTTGCGGCTGCCGGCATGGCGCAGAGAATTCGCCTTTGCCGACACCGCTTCGGTGACCGATGACCCGCAGTTCGCTGACTCCGGCCAAGCCTTCTGCTGGAAGCGCGGCGACGTGTGGCGCCAAACGGTCGGCTGCTCCGCGGTCGGAACCGGCCACGTGCTTGGGACAACGCAGAACTGGAAGGATCCAGACATCCACACGGCACTCAGGGCCCCGCGAGTCGTAATCACCGATTACTCGAAGAGGCTCGATTGGATTGATGGCCGCTGGTATCCCGGTGCGCCGCGCAGACGGGTGGTCTGGGATTTTCATTCTGGAAAGCAAGTCGTTTCCTGGAAGCCTGAGTTGCAGCACGCCGAACATCGGTATCAACTCCCGTTCCGTTTCGACATCTCAGCCGACGGAGATTTTATGGTCGAGGGTGGATCAGGCCTCGTGACTCTATACAGAATTGAACCTTGAGCCGCTAAAGACGGCTAGACTTCACGCCCGCCTCGACTCTCGCCGCAGGCCTTCGTGGACGAGCATTTTGAGTAGGGTCTGGTAGCCGATGCCTTTGCGGGTCGCAAGTTCACGAGCCTTTTCTATGTCTGGGCCCGGTAGCCGCAATGCAATCTGAACACTGGGAACCCGGTTCAATTGGCCGACAAGGGGCGATCCCTTAGCAGCCTTCTTCGGGTGTTCCTTCGATTTTTGTTTCAAGAAATCGCGCCCTTTGCGACTGGCCCACCAGATGGCCTCTTCGTCTTCATTTGCAAACGCCGGTAATTGGATCGGGATCTTCATGGTCTACTCCCCTCGCAAACGCCGCGCAAAGTATTCCCTCTTCCGCCCGGCATCTAGCTTGTAGGCGGTTACGACGCGAATTCGGTCGCCGCGCTCGGTCAGACAACCGCCAGCAGCCGTCCCGCATCGGTTTCGCCGTAATACACAAAGCGCGGTTCGCCTCCCACGTCCTATTCGTAGATCAGAATAGGGCTGTTTGACGGTGCTTGTTCCACGTCGGCGCAGTTCACTCGATGGGCACGAATCTTCCGGAGGTTGTTCTCGTCCCAGTCGAACACCCCATCTTAATTGTATATGCAATGCATGACAGTTTGGAGGTGGGACAAAACTTTGCTCGCCGCTTGTAGAGGGAGAACCCGGATATTATAGGTAAATCAACTCAAAGAAATGGATCGAACCGAGTTTCTTCAGCGGCTTGTCCTCCACGAGATCTGCGACGAATTTGAGAACGTCGACCAAGTGATCCTCCGCGAGGTCGCCGCGCAAGCGGCCGAGTGCGGCTTGACCATCCAGCGTTCCGATGTCGTCGAAGCTGTACGAGGGCTGGTGGAGGCCGACTAGCGAAGGCCTACGACTTGCCGGCTTCCGTTGAAGACCCGTTTGCCGGCGAACTTCCCGGCATGCCGCCGCCCGATTCCGTCGAAGAGCATTTCAGAACCTACTTCTATGTCACGAAGAAAGGGTCGGAGTTCCACAAGGCCAGTGACACTTAAGCCGAATCAGAGACATATTGCTGGTATCCGCACCTTAGAAACTGGCTTGCAGGTAACCCCACGCGGGCATTCCTCTATCGGCAGAGGCGGCCATATTCTGATCCGCTGGCCTTCTTTAACGACAATCGCCTGGACCACGAAATCGGCGTAATCAGGCAAGGATGCGGTAAGCGAATAGGTGCCGGGACGAAGGTCCGTCACTGTAAACTTCCCCCGTTCATCAGTCGCGGTGCGAATGCGGGAATGGTCGCCATTGGACAATGAGATGGTAACTGTGACCCCCTTGATGGACACTGCCCGGTTGTTCACAATTTCGCCGGTAATTTCACCTCGATCAGATTTAATTACTACGACGGTTAAGACAGGTAGTTGGGGACCGTCGTCAGTACAGCCCTCCCCAACGGAGCCCACTTCGAGCCGGATCGAAGGCAGGACTTTCACCTCGCCGCCACTAATACTAATGTCCCGGATCGTCAACGTCTCAAAACCGCGCGAAGCCACCTCTAGCGAGTAAGTACCGGGCTGCACAGAAAACACAAACGAGCCAAAGGCGTCCGCCCGTGTCTTGTCCTTCTGTTGGCCCGCTAGTTTGAGGACGACTTCCGCATCAGGTATCGTGGAACCTGCCGGGTCAACGATCGCTCCGGAAATCCTAGACGTCTCCTGCGCGCGTAACGGCCCCGGGCAACAGGCCACCGCCAAGAATACGACGGCCACCATCACTCGTCGAATCAACCCCATACTTGATCCTCCACATCAGCACACTGGCGCAAATATACTCCGGCCTACTGCAGATCTTCCGGTCTAAGCCCGGTTTCTTCTTTTATCTTGGACAGAGCCACCGGGCCGACCTCTTCGCCATCATGAAAGCAGAACGTAAAATTCGCCCAGCCTGCGCTTTTTATGCTTTCGATGCGAACCGACCTGCTTCTTAAGCGTCCAGCCCTGCCGCAAATGTGCTGCATAAACTCGTCTAGCCTTTGTGGCGTGCCAGACGCTCATGCCGCGAAAAGAACGCGAAGTGGTTCGGGGACATCCTCGCCGCTCTCGATCATGTCGGCCAACACCTGAAGGGCGATCGACTTGACCTTCCTGACGGCCTCGTCTTCGCTGCTGCCGTACGCCATCACGCCGGGCAGCTCGGGCACGGAAGCTAATATTCGACCGTCAGCCTCCCGCTCGACTTCGACTCGGATCGGCTGAATCTCTACCATATCCATGCCCCATGGTACCCGAGGAGCCCTACATCCCTGCCCGCCGCCATAACTCTTCGACCCGCCCCTTCACATCATCCGACATCCGAATCACTCCCGGCCACGGCCGCGTAAAGCCTTCCTCCGGCCATTTACGCGTAGCATCCACTCCCATCTTAGATCCGTAATTCGGCAGCCGGCTCGAATGATCCAGCGAATCGATTGGTCCCATCGTGAACTCGATATCCCGCTGCGGGTCGATGTTATTCAGCACCTTCCAGGTCACTTCGCGCACGTCCTGCACATTCACGTCTTCATCCACCACCACGATACACTTGCTGAACATCGCCTGCCCTAATCCCCAGATCGCCGACATTACCTTGCGCGCGTGCCCCGGATACGACTTACGAATCGCCACCAGAATCAGATTATGAAAAATGCCCTCGGCCGGCATGCAGATGTCACGCACCTCAGGCAATTGCAGGCGCATCAGCGGCAGAAAAATCCGCTCGATGGCCTTGCCCATATAGAAATCCTCCATGGGCGGCGGCCCCACGATAGTAGCCGCATAAATCGGATCCTTGCGCTGGGTCATGCACGTCACGTGGAAAACCGGATACTCATCGGCCAGCGAATAGAATCCCGTGTGATCGCCAAACGGCCCTTCGGTGCGCAACTCGCCTAACTCGACATAGCCCTCCAGCACGATCTCCGCCTGCGCCGGCACTTCCAGATCGCACGTCTGGCACTTCACCATCTCCACCGGACTGCCGCGCAGGAATCCCGAAATCATCATCTCGTCCAGATCCGGCGGAAGCGGCAGAATCGCCGGAGAACATGGTGGCCGGATCCGCCCCGATGGCCACCGCCACATCCATGCGCTTGCGTCCGAATGCGCCGACATGCGGCGATAGTGCTCGGCGCCCTGTTTATGCGTCTGCCAGTGCATGCCGGCAGTGCGCTCGTCGTAGATCTGCATGCGATACATGCCGCAATTGCGCTTTCCCGATATCCGGATTGCGCGAAAACACCAGCGGCAGCGTGATGAACCGGCCGCCATCCTCCGGCCAGCATTTCAATACCGGATAATCGAACAGCGAAAATCCCGCAGTGCGCACCACTTCCTGGCACGGCCCTTTCGACACGATCTTGGGAAAGAACGATCCCATCTCGGCCAGTTTCGGCAGCATCTTCAGCTTGCCGATCAGCCCTTCGGGCATGCGCATTTCCAGGTATTCGGCGATGCGCTGCGCCACCGTCTTCCACCGAGTCCACTTCCAGCGCGATCTGCATCTTGCGCATGCTCGCGTAGCTGTTGATCAGGACCGGCATGCTGTAGCCCTTGGGCTTCTCAAACAGCAGCGCGGGACCGCCGGCTTTCACCGCGCGATCGGCAAACTCGGTGATCTCCAGGATCGGGTCCACTTCGAAAGGGATGCGCTTGAGTTCCCGGTTCTTCTCCAGCGCGGCAATGAATTCACGCAGATCGGCGTAGGCCATAACGGAGAGCGTCTCACTTTCTACTATGATTGAAGTTCACGCACAAAATCCATTAAGGAGTAACTCATGTTTAGTCGAGTGGCAGTTCGTCACGGGCGCGAGCCGGGGGATTGGCCGGGAGATCGCCCTGACGCTTTGCCGCGCGGGTTTCGATATCGTGGTGGCCTCACCGGAGATCGAAAAGAACGAAGAAGTGGCGGAGAAAATCCGGGCTTGCAGCGGGCAGGCGCTGACCGTCAATCTGAATCTTCTGTCCTACGATTCCATCCGCGAAGGCTTCGCCGCGGCCTTGCAGAAATTCGGACGCATCGACGTGCTGGTGAACAATGCGGGCGTCACGCGCGACGGGTTGGCCGTGCGCATGAAGCGCGAGGATTGGGACCGCGTGCTGCAGATCAATCTGAACGGCGCTTTCTTTGCCACCCAGCAGGTGCTGCCCGCCATGATGAAGCAGCGCTACGGGCGCATCATTAACATCGCATCGGTGGTGGGCGAAAGCGGCAACGCGGGCCAAGCGAATTACGTCGCATCGAAAGCCGGCATCATCGGGCTGACCAAGGCGCTCGCGCAGGAGATGGCGCCGCGCGAAATTACGGTGAATGCCGTAGCGCCGGGCTTCATCGATACCGATATGACTGCGGTACTCACCGACGAATTGAAGGAAAAGCTGCTCGCGCAGGTGCCGCTGCGCCGTCTCGGCCGGCCCGATGAGATCGCAGCCGCCGTGCGTTTCCTGGCCAGCGACGAAGCCGGCTACATTACCGGCCACGTGATCAACGTCAACGGCGGCATGTATATGTGACTTGGCCTCAGCTCGCCGCCTGCAATATCGGCGCGGCGGGCACCCGGCCCGGCAACAGAACTCCCGTCAAGTGCAGCGGATCGGCGGGCGAAGCCTCCGGCAAATCGCCTGTATCCCCCGCCCTGCGCACCGCGCGTAACAAATCCAGCGCCTCAGGCAACGCGAACTGCTCGCCCACGAAAGCCTGCGCAAATCGTCCGCCGCGGATTTCGCCGCGCGCTTCCATGCGGCGCAATTCCACCAGCAGATCGCGCCATGGGGGCGACAATGTTTCGCGCGCGGCCAGATCGCGGAACACGATGCCCCAGCGCTGCAATAATTGCCGTGCGAATGACGATGGCGAAATCTCATTCGGAGCCGGTGGCCGGACGGCGCAACAGCGCCCATCGTCCCGCCGCATGCCGGGGCCGCGCCAATCGTCCGCGCCCTTCGCCGCGCCGGCGCTTCGGATCCACCAGCGCGCGCAAATTCTCGAACCCGTCCGCCGTCACCAGGCCCGCCGCCACCAGTTCCCACAGCGCGTCTTCCACTTCGCTCGCCAGCCGGCCGGTGGCCCGCGCCAGTTCGGGAAAGAAGGATGCCCCGCGCCGCTGCAACTCGGCCAGCACCTCGCGCGCCGGATGCGAGAGCGACGCGTCCGGCGCGGGCTGCGGCCCGGCCAGCAGCCACTCGGCGTCCTCGCGCAGAAACAACGTCAGCGGCGCCACGCGCGTGGGGCGCACCCGGTGGGTACGCCCGTCCTCTCGCGTATCGAATGCCGGATGCGGCGAGAGCCGCCCCCACATCACTTCGCCCGAAAGCAAAGCTGGTCCAGAAACTCCGGGCTGTAATGCGCCACGCGCTTGGGCAGGATCTCGTATTCCCACGCGGCCGCCGAAATCTCGTAGCCCTGAAGTTGCTTGATGACGTGCAGCACGCCATCCGCGCCGTGCAACTGTGTGCCCGGCGCGAGATGCTGCCAGCGATGCAGGAAGCGTACGAAATCCGCCGTAGTCACCGGCTCGATCTCGCGGCGCAGACGGCCCGATCGTCAGCCGGTGGATGCGCGCCAACAGCCGGCGATGGCACCATTCCGGCTCCTCGGCGGACACGCCCGGCGTGAATCGGCCCCGTAGAATCTGGCCTTCCGCCTCCAGCTGCGCCAGCGCCGATCCACCAGCGGGCCGGCGGCAGCGCCAGCCGCGTCGCCAGTTCCGAAGCGCGATACGGACCGCCGGATTCAAACCACCCGCGCAGAATTTCAGCGGCGCAGCCTTCTTCGCGTTTCGGGGCGGTCTGCCGCGAATTGGATCTGGCGGTTGAGCGCCGCGTCCGGATGCACCGCGCGTGCGATGGATGCTGCGCTCCGCCGGCATCCAGAACTCTGCGCCGCCCGCCCGTAACGTCGCAGCGCGACCCGCATCCACCAACGCGCGAAATAGCGGCTCCCACTCCGGCACCGGGGGAACCGTGATCAGCGTCAGCAGCGCCTCGTGCAACTCGTCCGCATCGCGCACCACCGGCCACGATTCCGCGGCCACCTGCACGATCGCATCCGGATCCAGACGCGCCCGCGCCTTCCACAAAATCCGTGCGCACCGTTCGCCGCAATCTGCACTGCGCGCGTGCGGCGCTCCTCCAGCGGCGCATCGTCCAGAAACGCGTAAGGATTGGCGTTCAGGATCTCGTGCGAAAACGGCGTCGCCTCCGGCGTGTCGATCGCCGACGTACGCACTGTCCCCGCTGCGGATGCCCTGCAGCACCGCCATCAGGCCCGTCAAATCCATGGCTTCGTGCAAACAATTGCGGATGGTCTCGCGCACCAGCGGATGATCCGGAATCCGCGGCGGTCCCGTCAGATTCTCCGGGCAGGCCGCCTGTCCGGGAAAGTCGCGGCCAGCAGATCGTCGGACGCGCATGCGCTGGATCGGCGCGGGCACCTTACCGCCGTGCGAAAATCGCAGAATCGCCAGCGCCCGCGAAGCATTCCATCGCCACCGCGCTGTGAACATCGGCGCGTCCAGCAGCGCCTGCGTCAGCACGTCTTCCACCGTTTCGGGACGCAGAAACTCGAACACCACTTCCAGCGGGAACGAATGCTGCTCGCCCAGCGACAGCACGATGCCATTGTCGGTGGCCGCAGCCTGCAGTTCGAAATTAAACGTACGGCAGAAGCGCTTGCGCAGCGCCAATCCCCAAGCGCGATTGACGCGCGCGCCGAACGGAGCATGCAGCACGAATTGCATGCCGCCGCCTTCGTCGAAAAATCGCTCGGCCACCACGTGCGTCGTCGGTCGGCAGCACGCCCAACGCTCGCGCACCCGATTGCACGTAGGCGATGGCCTGGTCCGCGCCCAGGCGGTCGAGACCCGCTTCGGCAAGTAGCCATTCGGGCTCGGGCTTCGCCACAATATCCTCCCGCAGCCGCGAGACCTCGGCGGATAATTCCGCGGTGCGGCCCGGGCGCTTCGCCATTCCAGAATGGAATCGACGGCGCCGCCCCGTGCGCGTCTTCCACGCGCACGCGCCCGTTTTCCACGCGCCGTATGCGCCACGAAGTATGTGCCCAGCAGGAACACATCGCCGGCCATGCTCTCGACGGCGAAGTCTTCGTCTACCGTGCCCACTGTCGCGCCTTCCGGCTCGGCGACCACCAGATAATTCGCGTTATCCGGAATCGCGCCGCCGGAAGTAATCGCCGCCAACCGCGCCCCGCGCCGCCCCGCACGCGATGGTTCACCTGGTCGCGATGCAGATAAGCGCCCGCACGCCCGCGTGCCGTAACGATGCCATCACTCAGCATCGCGATAACTTCGTCGAAATCGCGCCGCTCCAGCGTGCGGTAGGAATAAGTCGAGCGCACCAGTTCGAACAGCCCGTCTTCTGTCCACTCCTCGCGCCGCGCACGCCGCCACGATCTGCTGCGCCAGAATATCGAGCGGCGCCGCCGGAATTTCCGTGCGGTCCAGCTCACCGCACCGGATCGCCCGCACCAGCTGCGCCGCATTCGATCAACTCGTCGCGCGTGGTGGCGAACAACCGCCCGTGCGGCCGCGCGCCCACCCAATGTCCCGACCGTCCGATGCGCTGCAGCGCCACCGCAATCGAACGCGGCGAGCCGATCTGGCAAACCAGGTCCACCGTGCCGATATCGATGCCCAGTTCGAGCGAAGCGGTAGCCACCACCGCGCGCAGTTCGCCGCCCTTCAGCCGCGCTTCCGCCTCCAGACGCAAACGGCGCGACAGGCTGCCATGGTGCGGCAGCACGGCATTCTCGCCCAGCCGCGCTTGCAGATGATGCGCCACGCGTTCCGACAGCCGCCGCGTGTTGACGAACACCAGCGTGGTGCGGTTGGCGCGAATCAGATCCGCCACGCGATCGTAAATCTTCCGCCCACATCTCGTTGCTGGCCACCGGGCCCAGTTCGTCCTTCGGAACTTCCACCGCCAGTTCCATATCGCGGCGATGGCCGACGTTCACAATGTGCGCCGTCTCGCTAAGGAAACGGGCCACTTCTTCGATCGGTTTCACTGTAGCCGAAAGTCCGATGCGCTGCGGCTTTGTTCCGCCTGCCGCCGCCACCAGCGCATCCAGGCGCGCCAGCGTTAGCGCCAGATGCGAGCCGCGCTTATCGTCCGCGACCGCGTGGATCTCGTCCACGATAATGGTGCGCGTGGTGCGCAGCATGTCGCGCGGTTTTTCGGCAGTGAGCAGGATGAAGCAGCGATTCCGGCGTGGTCACCAGCACGTGCGGCCGCTCTTTGCCCATCTGCTGCCGTTCCCACGCCGGCGTATCGCCCGTGCGAACCGCCGCCCGAATCGGCGCCAAGCGCAATCCCCTGTTCCGCAGCGCTGGCGGCAATCTCCGACAAGCGGCACTTCCAGGTTGATGTGGATATCGTTGCTCAGCGCCTTCAGCGGCGAGACGTAAACGACCTCGGTCTGATTCGGCAGCGGTCCCAACCGTGCCGCGCGCACCAACCGGTCCAGACACAATAGAAATGCGGCCAGCGTTTTGCCGGAGCCCGTAGGCGCGGAGATCAGGATATCGTGACCCGCGCGAATCTCGGGCCATCCCAACGACTGCGGCTCAGTGACGGTTTTGAAACGCCGCGTGAACCAGTCTCGCACTAAGGGATCGAATTCAGACAGAGGGGAGTGACCACTCCCTCTATTTTACGGCACCCCGGCGCCTCGCCTAAGCGGCGTTAGCCGTTCAACGGCCAGCCCGTGCGATAGCTCCGCTTCAGATAATCGTTCGCTTCCGAAGCGTTGGTCACGCGCCCGTTCGCCGGATCGTATTCCAGTCGCTTGCCCGCGCGATGCGCCACCAGCCCCAGCAGCATTTGCTCGATCATCGAGCCCGCATAATCGAAATCGCAATGCGTCTTCGAACTAGTGCCGTGCGTGACGCCGTTGTACTTCCCCTTACAAGCGTTCAGCCATTCCACCTGGAAAATATCGGGATGCCGGCTGTCCATGGTGCCATTCTTCTGCGCCTCCAGAATCCCTTCCACTTCCGGATTCGGTAAGCCTAACGCGGCCGGGATGCCCTTGTCCGTAAACTGGATCTCCGGGAACCCACCGGCTGCTGCCTTGGAGTTGGGTTCTGCCGTGAAGCCCGCGGGCAGCGGACGGGGCGTGCGCGGGCGTTGCGGTGCCTGCCGCGGGGACGCTTGCGTGGCCTGCCCGACTCCCGCCACCAGCCCTTCCAGATGATTCTTGTCCCTTCCCTTGTAATAGGTAAGGTCGCCGTCGTCGTTGTTCGGGATAATCAGGCGCGTCGTGAAATCGGCGACGATCGAGCCTTTGGTCCCTTCGAAAATCGCGCCGTTATCGATCTTCTCCACGTCGATGTAACCGCGCGGCGACCGCGGCTTCAGCCCACCCTGATACCACACCAGTGTCACTGGCCCGCGCCAGTGATTGGCCGGATGCTCGAAGCTGGCCTTCAACTTCACCGGGCAAATGTCCGGATTATATTTGTCGCTGACGTCCTGATCCACCTCAATGGCCACCGGACCGCCCGCATCCACCACGTTCCACACCAGATCCATAGTGTGCGCGCCCATATCGCCCATCTGCCCCACGCCGAAATCGCGGTACATGTTCCAGAACAGGCAGTTCATCCCGTTCGATCCGCCGAAATATTGCGGACTGTAGGGATGATAGGGTGAAGGGCCGATCCATTGCTCGTAGTGCAACTGTCCCGGCGGCATACCCTGTAATGCCGGATAGCCCGGGCGCGGCAACTGCCGGCTGTCCCAGCTATGTACGGTCTTCAGTTCGCCGATTGCGCCGTCCATCACCAGTTCGCGCAGCCGTTCGAAATTCGGAAAGGCGTGCCGCTGCGTGCCGTGCTGCGTGGCTACCTTCGTCTTGCGGCTAAGATAATTCGCGCGTACCGTCCGCGCCTCATTCACGCTGATCCCCAGCGGCTTTTCGCAGAACACGTGCATATCGCGATTCAACGCCCAGTTGGCGATGAAAGCGTGATGGTGGTCGGCAGTGCAGATCACCACCGCCTCGATGTCTTTCTGCTCAAGCATCTTCCGCCAGTCCCAATAAGTCTTCGCCTTCGGGAAAATCTGGACGGCCTCGGTGAGGCGCTGGTCGTTAATGTCGCAAAGAGCCACCACGTTTTCGTGAATCAGCGAATTGTAGTGGGCTGTGCCGCGCCCCCAGACACCCACCAGGGCAACATTCAACTTGTTGCTGGGAGCGTCTGCGCCGCGTAGCGCTTCGCTCCTGAGAATGGTTAATCCAGCCACCGACGCGGCCGTCTTTAATAGATCCCGTCGTTCCATATTTCCGCTCCCTGCTCTGGCTTTCCGAAAGTGTACTGTAGCACCGAAGGGCCGCCGAAGGTATGCTATGCGGACAGGTCTGTCGGAAATGTGGGGGCGCGGCAAGACACCGCCGCCGCCCTGGATGACGCTTTGGGCGAGTATCTGGACTGGGAGCGGCAGGATTATGAGGGGTCGGTGGCCGCCATACGTCATGGCTGCGAAGACGTGAAAGCAGGGCGCACCCGGCCCGCCGCCGAGTTTATAGAAAAACTGCGTGAAAAGCAGGGCTTTCCATCTTGAGATTCCGAAGAAGCAGAACGAAACGCCGCCGGAATTCTAGGTCGGCTCATTCCAAAGGATTAGAAGAAGCCTTCTCTCGTCCGCCCTCCACGCCGCTGCCAAAACCTTAAATCGAATGGTTCTGGATATAATGCATCTTCGCAACACTCAGGAGAAACATCCGTCATGAAACTGAAGGCATTTGGAATCGGCGCGACATTAGCCGCCCTACTAACCACCGGCACTATAGCGCTCTCGCAACAAGCCGCACCCGCAAATTGCCCGGCCGAAGGCTTTACCGGAGGATTCACAAAGGGCTGTCCCCAGAAACAATTTGCCGCCCCCGGCGATATCTCCGCCATGATGGCCGCCCTGCCCGATAAGCCCTACGCCCCCCCCCACAGCCTGCGCCGCGTGCTGGTCCTCGGCCGCGCCGTCGGATGGGTGCATACTTCGATTCCGCTCTCCGCCAAGATGGTCGAATACCTGGGCGACAAGACCGGCGCCTGGATGACTACCATCACCTACGACGCAGCCGCCATCACGCCTGAAAACCTGAAGCAATACGACGCCATCTTCCTCGCCAGCACTACCGGCCAGTTTCTCGATGACCCCAATGACCCCGCCGCCACCAAACTGCGCCGCCAGGCGTTACTCGATTTTGTCAAGGGCGGTAAGGGCCTCGCCGGTGTCCATGCCGCCACCGATAGCTACCATACCAACGCCCCCACGCTTGCCGGAACCTGGCCCGAATTCAACGAAATGATCGGCGGCTTCTTCAAATTTCACTGGACCTACCCCACCCTCATCCCCGTTAAAGTCGACGATCCCGCGAGCCCGCTCACCGCGATGTTTCCCGCCCGCGGTTTCGAAATGGTCGACGAGACCTATACGTTTGCGCAAGATTCCTTCAGCCGCAAACGCGTGCATGTCCTCACCAGCGTAAACTACGCCCGCATGAGCGCGGAAGATAAAGCCAAAGAGCCAGCGGCAACTAAGCGTACCGATGGCGACTATGCCTTAAGCTACATCCAACGCGTGGGCAGTGGGCGCGTGTTCTATGAGGCTCATGGCCACGATGAGAAGATCTACTTTTTGCGTCCCTTTGTCGCCCACATGCTGGCCGGAATCCAATACGCGCTCGGCGATCTGCAGGCCGACGACAGCCCCAGCGTAAAGTAGCGCGGCCCTACTGCCCGCTCCCGCGCCCCACCGGCGCAAAGCAGAATCGTAGCCCGCGCGGCTGCCAGCGCGGCGCACACCCGGCATCGCTGCACTGCACACCGGTGCTGGTTTGGCCACTGCCATCCGGATTCATCGTCCACACTTCCGCATACGCATTCGGATCGGATTGCTTCGCGCCGTTGATGTCGTACTCGAACACGATCTTCCGGCCATCGCTCGACCAATTCGTGTCGCCCGCTTCATATGGCACTCCAAAGTGGGTCAACGGCGCCTGCGCGCTCCCGTCCGCGTTCATGGCGAAGATGTTCAGCTTGCCGCCACCTTCCCGGTCCGACCCAAACGTGATGCGCGCCCCATTCGGCGACCATACCGGATCGGCATTGTTCGCACCGCTGGTCAACTGCGTCAGGCCGCTGCCATCCGCGTTCATCACGTAAATTTCCAGATTGCTGCCGTTCATCAGGCTCATGAACACCACTTGGTTATTCACCGACCACCTGGGCTCTACGCTGAAAAGGGTATTCGCCAGAATGGCATGGTCGTCCGTGCCATCCGCCTGCATCACTCGGATGTCGGTGATCTGTGGCTGGTTCGCTTGCGGCACGCCGTGCAGTCTCGCGTAAATGATGGCAGATCCGTCGGGAGTCCAACTCGGCGTCACGTCGAACCCCGGCGTTGGAGACAGGCGCTGTAAACCCGCCCCGTCCGCGCCCACCACGTAGATCGCGCTGCCGTCCAGATCGCGCTGATAGGCCAGACGCGTACCGTCGGGCGACCACGAAGGATAGTTCTCTGCCTCGGCGCCGTCCGTCAACCGCACAGGGCCGCCCGCTATACCCGAGGCACCCACGTCCACAAGATAAATGTGGTTAACCGAATTCTGCCGGCCTACGAATGCCAGTCGTCCGTCGCCCGAAGCGTCTGTACAGCAAGACTGTGCGTAAAGCCGTCCGGAGGCCGATAGCGCCACGACGACGGCGAAAAAACGGTGGAAGCGTTGCATACGTTGTAAGAACGCCCCCCACTCGCGAAGAGTTAACTGCCAGCCCGGAGAGGCTCGCTAAACTCTATTCCCCACGCAGAACTTGTCAAACGCGGCAGTAAGAATGCCCGCGATTTCCGGTGCTTCGCGGCGTTCGATCTCGCTCCGGTGCAGCATATATACCGGCTTGCCATCCTGAAAAAGCGCCATGGAGGGCGAGGAAGGCGGGTACTCCGCTAACAGCCCGCGCAAGTGTGCCACCGCGGCTTCGTCACCGCCGGCAAAAACGGTAGCTACCTTGTCCGGGCGAGCCGAATGCTGCAGCGCCATTCCCACTGCCGGCCGGGCCCGTCCCGCCGCACAGCCGCAGACCGAATTCACGATCATCAACACCGTCCCGCTGCCCGGCCCCAAAAGGCGGTCCACGTCGTCAGGCGTCCTCGCCTCTTCCACACCGTATCGAGTCAGATCCTGTCGCATTCCTGCAATAAGTAGTTCAGAGTATGGCACAGTCTGATTGTATCCCGTCCGGCCCCGAGGAATTAACCACGCCGAGGCTGCCGCATCCCCGCCGCAGCGCGCAACCGGCCATCCACAGAGGCGTCGAAGCCAGTAACTGGCGGCGCGAGAACGGCATTCCGCCATGGTATCGTAAACCCCGCGCATGCTACGATATTCCGCATAACCGCATGACTCTTCCCGCACCGGTCCCGGAAATTCCTGCCGCCGACGTCGATAAAGCCGTGGCTTACTATGTCAAAACGCTGGGCTTCACGTTTGGTTGGGGTGACGACAAAGGTGGAATCGCGGGCATATTCAGGGGAAATTGCCGGCTGTTCATCACCAATCGCTCCTTCCGCGAACCCTACGGGAACCGCGGCCCAATACTTTTCTGGCTCAATGTTCACACCAAGGCTGAGGTGGACGAACTCTTCGCCGAATGGAAGGCCGCGCAGGCTAAACTCGTTTCCGAGCCCGAAGATAAACCGTGGAACTTGCGCGAGTTTATCGCCGCCGATCTGGATGGCAACCTGATTCGTGTCTTCTACGATTTCCACCACGACCTATAAGAGACACATGCTCCGCCAAATTGTCCCTGTATTCTTCACCATGGATATCCCAGCTACTCTGGCCTATTACAAAGACATGCTTGGCTTCGAGTGTCTGGGCACCTGGCTCGATCCGCCTGTCTATGCCATCGTGGCGCGCGACCAACAGGTGATTCACTTCCGCTGCGCCGAGCCGCCCACAGCCAATCCAAATAAATACCCGGACGAACTGCTTGATGCCTACCTCTTCGTCGATGATGTCGACGCGCTCTTCGCGGAATACACGGCCCGCGGAGTGGAATTCGTTAGGGGCCTAGCTTGCATGCCATGGAACGCGCGCGAATTCGTGGTGAAGGATTGCGATGGCCGTCTGCTGGCATTCGGAGCCAGTCTATAAAATCCGCCAGTATGGTGTCTCCTCTGCAGCAGCCTGTTTGGGAAAACAGTCAACAGGTGTGGTTTGTTGTGGGAAAATGAGGTGATTATGCTGGACAACCAGTTCTGGGATGCTCTCGGCAGGTTGTACGACGAGAGTTTGGTGCTGAAAGAGGCTACCGCTAGTTTAGCCTCGGCCACGCGCCATCTGCATGATATTGCCGTGACACACGAGTCCCGGCTGGATAAGCTGGAAGTCCAGCAATGGCTGGCGGAGAAGGAACGGGCCCGGGAGAAAGAACAAGGGAGTTCCGACCGCTAAATCCCCCCCCCGCGCTCACTGCTTCAAAGAGTAGATCGTGCCGCATCCGCCCGGATTCGACCCCGCGCACCTGCCCTCGACATCCCCGCCATACTCAGTAGTGCCGTAAAGCATGCCGTCGAGCAGCGCCACCCCACCGTTCGGATTAGCCCCCCCCGCGGTGTATCCCACGAAATTGTAGAGGATCTGCTCGGTCCAATCTCCGCCTGACGTGGGCGGAGCCAGTGAGAACACTGTGCCGCATCCCATGGTGTCCGGACACTGGGTTAAATTCCCACCCCCATACGTAGTGCCGTAGAGTATCCCGCCGCTACCCACCGTTAAAGGGGCGTATGGATTGGCTCCGTCCCCGGGCGAGCCCATGAAGACGTGCAACACCTTCTCCACCCACTCGCCCCCCGCCCGTGGCGTCAAAGAATATACCGTCCCACACCCGTGAATGGCTTCGCCGGGATTCAGGCAAGGGCCCTCTCCGCCCGTGCGCGTGGTGCCGTATAAAACTCCGTCGGACACCGCGACCCGCCGGTAAGGCATCGCCCCATCGCTGCCCCCCGCGAAATTATGCAGCACCGCCTCCTTCCATTCCGCACCCCCTGCCGCCGGTGGAGTCAGTGAAAATACCGTGCCGCAACCTAACTCGCCTGCCGCATCGCACGGTCCATTTCCGCCGTAGTTAGTCGTCCCGTACAGGATTCCGCCCGCCAGCACCACGCCTCCATACGGCAGCGCACCGTCGTAGGGAGCACCGCCGAAGCTATGCAGAATCGTCTCTGTCCAGGCGCCATCCGGCGTTCCTGGCGGCGTCAGTGCGAAGACCGTCCCGCATCCGGATGTGCCGCATACGGATCCCGATCCGCCATACAACGTCGTGCCGTAGATCGTCCCATCGCTCCCTATCGCCAGCGCGCCGTCCGGATCGGAGCCATCCCGGCCACTACCCGTGAAGCGGTGCAACACCTTCTCGGACCATGCGCCGCCCGGAATCGCCGGCGGTGTCAAAGCGTAAACCACACCGCCATACGACGTGGTCCCATACAAAGTACCATCTTCGCCAATCACTACCGACGCCGACGGGTTCGCCCCATCGCGCGTATTAAAGCTCAGTAACACCGTGTGCGTCCCACCCCCTCCAGGAGTAGTCGGCGGAGTTAGTGAGAAAACCGTACCCGCATTATTATCGCCGCCATTAAAAGTGGTCCCGTAGAAAACCGGCCCCCCATCCGCCCCCTTGGCGAAGGCCAAGCCTGTAAGTGGCAGACGCCCGTCGTTGCCGTTAAAAGTGTAAACCGTTCGTAGCGCGGGCGACGACATCTGTGCCATCGCCGCAGTAAGTGTCAACAATCCTGTCAACAGCACCCGTCCCTTGAAAATCATGTGTTTCACTATACGTCAACTCACACCCTCCGTCAACGCGATACACTGAACGGCAATATGAAACTGCGAAATCTGTGCCTCCTTCTCCTGACCGTCGCCTCACTCGGCGCGCAGGAATTCATCCGCCTTTACCCCGGCCCCGCGCCGGGTTCCGAGGACTGGAACTATCCCGAAAAGCAATACTTCTCTAAAGTCTGGAACACGGAGGTAGTCAGCAATGTGACCCAGCCCACGCTTACCCTCTACAAGCCCGACCCCGCTCTCGCCACCGGCACGTCCGTGGTCATCTGCCCGGGTGGAGGCTTCATGGCACTCTCGATCAACAGCGAAGGAATCGATGTCGCGAAATGGCTGGCATCCAAAGGCATCACCGCCTTCGTCGTGAAGTACCGGATCGCGCACACCGGCGAGGATGCCACCCAGGAATTCGCCGACGATTTCAAAGATCAAAAGAAGTTTGGCCAGATGCTGAGCAAAATCCTGCCGCTCTCCGTCGCCGATGGCCTCGCATCCGTGGCCTATGTGCGTAAGCATGCCGCGGACTGGGGGCTTCGCGCCGACCGCGTTGGCATCATAGGCTTCTCCGCGGGTGGCACTGTTACCGCCGCCGTGGGCCTTCACTACGCTGCAGAAGGACGACCCGCCTTTGTCGCGCCCATCTATGCCGCTGCTGCAGGTATGAAGGATACACCCGTGCCATCCGACGCGCCGCCGATGTTTCTGTCGGCCGCGGCCGACGACCAGTTAAACCTCGCCCCCGATAGCGTGCAGTTGTACACTCAGTGGACCACCGCCAAGAAGCCTGCCGAACTGCACATGTACGCCCAAGGCGGCCACGGCTTCGGTATGCGCAAACAAGGCTTGCCCTCCGATCACTGGATCGAGCGTTTTTACGAATGGCTCGGTTCGCGCGGTCTACTGAAAAACTAACAGTCGACGTGCGAACTGAAAAACCGGTCAAGCGCCACTTTATTGTGTGCCGCCAAGCCCGCCGACAACTGCCGCATCTCATCGCCCGGCAGCGGCTTGAATGCCTTTGCCAGCGCCACGTTCTGGTCAATGAACTCGAACTTCGGCATGCCCGCCACCGCAAGCGTCACACCGGGCAGCGAGAGTGGATAGTACAACAGTTTCGCCGCGGGTGCCTGCCCTACCAGCGCTTCCTGCGCGAAGACTTTCATGGCGATCACACCCATCTTCTTCCCGCGCGCCACCGGTAGCGCCACCTCTTCGAAGCTGGCCTTCAAATTCGGATTCGGCTCCATGCCGTTCTTGCCGCCCCGCATCCCGGCCCGCGCCGCGTTCAACGCCATCTGCGTACAATCGAAATCGTGCCGCTCGAGCGCCGTCTTCAGCACCACCGGATCCGTATGGCTGGTCACCCCGATAAAGCGCGTCACCTTCTGGTCCCGCAGTTTCAGCAGCACCTTCAGAATACCGTCCGGCGCTTCGACGGCGGCCAGATCGTTCTCGTCCGTTAAGCTGTGTACGTGGATCAGGTCCAACTGATCCGTCTGCATCCGCTTCAGGCCGCCTTCGATAATGCGCTGTGCCTCATCGCCCTTGCGCGCGTCGATCTTGGTGGCCAGAAAGACGCCCTTCCGGCGTGTCTTCATCACCTTGCCCACACGCTCTTCGCTCAGCCCGTTGCCGTAGCTGTACGCCGTGTCCATGTACGTGATGCCCAAGTCGAAAGCCCGGTTCAAAGCCTCCAGCGCCTTGTCTTCGTCCTTGTACATCAGGAAGCGGCTGCCTCCGCCCATCGCCAGAATCGAGACGCGCGCACCCGTGCGGCCCAGGATGCGCGTCGGCATCGCGTCCGCCGCAGTCAGCGCGGTCGCGCCAGTTACCGCAGCCGTTCCCAGAAAGTCACGGCGTGAGATCTTCATATATGTTGCCCCCCGGCACTTACTCTGATTCGCTTGTAAACGATCCCACGAACGCGCTGCGCTTATCCGGATTACTCCACGTGGTACCCAGGCCCTCGCCCTTCCACTGGTTCGCCAGCGAATAGGCCGGCATAGCGTGGTCCAACTTAGTCAGAGGCCTGTACCACACCTCTTCGTTATGGCAAATCTGATCGCCGCCATCAAGGGCCCGTGTCGTGATCTTCGCCAGATTCCCGGCCGTCAGGCTCGCCTGCATGCTGTGGACATTGTTATCCGCAAAAGTCAGATCTACCGGCTGATAATCCACGCGCACCACATCCTGCAACAGATCGCCAGCCATATGTTTGGCGAAACTCTGCAGCGCCATCCGCTGCTCCACATTCGCGCGGCTGTCCACGATCATCACCGCCTTCACCGGATATGCGGTTTCGTACACATCGCCCAGTGTATGATGCGCGCGGACCACCCCCACCACCGACATGCCGTCCAGATCCACGCCCTGCCACGAGCCCTTAGTAACCTTCCAGCCGAATACCGCAAGCTGCCCGGAAAGTCCGACTTCCGAGTTAGCGAAGCACGGCCCGGTGTAAACGTCCGCCGTACGCGCCTCCACATAATTGCCATAAATATTGTGCGCGGGGATCGCCGCGCCGAAGGTAAAACCAGCCAGCGCCAGGGGCGCCACGGCCATTAAAATCGTTCGATGCATCTGCCCTCCTATTTACCCTTATTATAGCCCCGCCGGTGTACCATACCCCCATGGACCGCCTTGACCGGCTCTTCCAGGACTTTCGCTACGCCGCGCGCTCCCTGCGAAAAAGTCCCGGCCTCGCCCTCGCCATGATCCTGACCCTGGCCCTCGGTATCGGCGCCAATACCGCAATATTCAGCGTGTTCCAAGGCGTCGTGCTCGCCCCGCTTCCCTATCCCCAGCCCGGCCGCCTCGTCGAAGTAGCCCTGTTTAACCGCAACCTCGGCTATCCCACCGATCTTTCGTACCCCGATTTTCTCGACTGGCAGCGCAATTCCCGCTCCTTCGACCGCCTCGCGGCATTCGCGGACGGCGGCTTCGACCTCACCAGCCCCGGGCCCCCCGCGCATGTCAACGGCAAGGAAGTCTCGTCGACTTTCTTTGCCACATTGGGGGTGCGCCTCGCGCTCGGCCGCGGTCTGTCGCCCCAAGAGGACCAACCCGGCGGCACACCCGCCGCAGTCATCAGCGCCCGCCTCTGGCAAGACCGCTTTGCCGGCAATCCCGCGGCCCTCGGCAAAAATGTCACCTTGAACGGAGTCGACTATACGGTCGTCGGCGTTCTCCAGCCGCAGTTTCGTTTCGGTGATCGCCAGGCTGATGTGTACCTGCCCGTCGCCCGCCGCAATCCACTTTACATCGGTGATCGTACCGTCCACGATATTCAGTGCATTGGCCGCCTCCGGCCCGAAGTGAGCGTCTCCCAGGCCCTCGCTGAAATGAACACCGTTCAGCTGCACATCGATGATCTCAACCCCACCACTGAACGCGGCTTGGGAGTCTACCTCGTCCCCTTGAAGAAATCGCTGGTGGGCGATGTCGAAGGCACCATTCTGTTGTTGCTGGCCGCCGTCGGCTTGGTCCTGCTGATCGCTACCGCTAATGTTGCCAATCTGCTGCTTGCCCGCTCCGCCGCACGTTCCCGCGAATTTGCTATCCGCCTGGCGTTGGGCGCCGGCCGCACACAGATCATGCGGCAACTCATCGCCGAGAGTTTGGAGCTTTCCTGCATCGGCGGATTCGTCGGCTTGGCCCTCGCCCAATGGGGTGTTAAAGCTTTGCTCGCGACAGCGCCCGGAAGCGTTCCCCGTATCGAGAACATAGGCCTGAACACGCCCGTTCTGCTGTATACCTTTGGAGTTTCGCTGGCTGTTGGAATTGTTTTCGGCCTCGTTCCAGCCTTCAAAAGCGCCCAAACAGACCTGCGCATGGGCCTCGCCGAAGGGGGACGCGGCATGCTCGGCGGACGTCAACGCATCCAAAATATTCTCGCCGTCCTGCAGATTGCGCTCGCGCTGGTTCTGTTGACCGGCGGTAGCTTACTGCTCCGCACCATCGCCAACTTGTGGAGCGTAAATCCAGGTTTCAATCCGCAGCACGTTCTTACTTTCCAGGTTGGCTTTTCGCCCGCATCAAAGAGCACTCCGGACGCCTCCAGAATCGCCTATCGATCCTGGTCGAGCGGATCCGCCAGATCCCCGGCGTCGAAGCCGCGGATATTACGGCACTCGTGCCGCTCAGCAAGTCCTACAACGAAGGACCTTTTTGGGTGGGTCCGCGACCACCGCGATCCATGGCGGAGATTCCGCGCGCGGTGTATTATCCAATCGGTCCCGGCTATATCGGAACCATGCAAATTCCACTGCTCAATGGTCGCCTGCTGAGCCACTCCGACACAGTCGATTCCCCGGTCGTCATCCTCGTGGACACTCTGATGGCGCGCCGCTTCTTCCCCGGCCAAAACCCCATCGGCCAGACCCTTACCATCCCGCATTGGGGCCAGGCCAGTAACATCGCCGCCCGGATCGTCGGCGTTGTCGGCCACGTCGAGCATTACGGGCTCGATGGTTCCATGGGCGAGAAACCGCAGCTTTATTACTCCTTCTACCAACTGCCGGACGAAGCCATTCCCGTGTTTCGCAGCGAAGTAACCGTGGCCCTGCGTACGCCCCTCTCTTTGGCAAACGTGATGCCGGCCATCCGCGAGGCCGTCCGCCAAGCCGGTAGCGATCAGCCCGTTTATAACATCCGCACCATGCCGGAACTCGTTTCCGCCTCCATGGCGCGGCAGCGCTTTCCCATGCTGCTGCTGGTCTCCTTCGCCGCCTTGGCATTGCTGCTCGCGTGGGTAGGAATCTACGGCGTCGTTTCTTACTCGACCGCCCAGCGCGTTAACGAAATCGGCATACGCATGGCGCTCGGCGCACTCAAGGGGGATGTGCTGCGCCTCGTCCTGGCGCGCGGCCTCCGCTTGACGCTCACTGGCGTCGCTATTGGCGCCGCAGCGTCCCTGGCCCTTGCCAAATTCGCCTCCAGCTTTTCGAAGCTATTGTACGGAGTCCGCGCCAGCGATCCGGCCACTCTGGCTGCCGTCTCGTTACTGTTGATTGTCGCCGCCGCCCTGGCCTGCTATATTCCAGCGCGACGTGCCGCGCGCTTAGACCCAACCGTCGCGCTGCGCCAGGAGTAGTTAAACTTCGGGATCGGGATCTTTGGCGGGCGCCAGTACACGCTCCGCCATGGCGTAGCGGAGTTCGTTCAACCCTTGTCCGGTGACGCTGGAGATTTCGAAGAAGGCCAAGCCGCTGCTCTTCGGCGATCTGCGCGCAGGGACTCGACGCGCTCGGGATCCTGCGCGACATCCATTTTGGTGGCCACCACGATCATGGGCTTGGCGGCCAGGTCTTCGCTGAAGCTGGCCAGTTCCGTCCATGACGGTTTCGAAATCCTGCACCGGATCGCGGCCGCTGGTTTCGGATACGTCCACCAGGTGCGCCAGCAGGCGGGTGCGCTCGATGTGCCGCAGGAACTGCATGCCCAGGCCGTGGCCCAGGTGCGCGCCTTCGATCAAGCCGGGAATGTCGGCCACCACGAAGCTGCGGAAATCGTCGAGCGAGACGACGCCCAGTTGCGGTTCGAGCGTGGTGAACGGATAATCGGCGATCTTCGGGCGCGCGGCGGAAATGCGCGAGATCAGCGTCGATTTGCCGGCGTTCGGGAAGCCGACCAGCCCGACGTCGGCCAGCAGTTTCAGTTCCAGGCGCAGGCGGCGTTCCTCGTCCCGGCTGGCCGGGCTCGTGCTCGGTGGGCGCCTGGTGCGTGGAGGTGGCGAAGCGCGCGTTGCCCCTGCCGCCGCGGCCGCCTTGCGCGACCAGGAAACGCTCGCCCGGCTTCGGTGAAATCGTGCAGCCGTTCGCCGGTAGCTTCGTCGTAGACCACCGTGCCGACGGGCACCTTCAGGTCGATCGAATGGCCTTCGGCGCCGGTGCAATTGCTGCCTTCGCCATGCCGGCCGCGCTGGGCTTTGTGTTCGGGATTAAAACGGAACTGGAGGAGGGTGTTCTGGTGCTCGGTGGAGACCATGAAGACGTCGCCGCCGCGGCCGCCATCGCCGCCGCTGGGTCCGCCGCGCGGGACATACTTCTCGCGGCGGAAAGCCAGACAGCCGTTGCCGCCGTCGCCGGCCTTCACGAGGATTCGAACTTCATCGATGAACATGGGGGGAATCGCTCCTGCTGCGCATACGCGGTCCTGCGGCGGGCAGACCGCGACTCGAAAGGCGAGCTGGTTACGCTACGGCCTTGATGCTGACGAAACGGCCCATGCGGCCGCGATCGCGGAACTCGACGACGCCGGTCACCTTGGCGAACAGCGTGTCGTCCTTGCCCCAGCCGACATTCTCGCCGGGCTTGAAGCGGTGTGCCGCGCTGGCGGACGATGATCGAACCGCCCGGCACCAATTGGCCGCCGAAAACCTTCACGCCCAGCCGCTGCGCGTTGGAATCGCGCCCGTTTTTGGAACTGCCTAAACCTTTTTTATGCGCCATACTTCACCTAAACCAGAATGTCGCCGACCTTCACTTCGGTGAAGTTCTGGCGATGCCCTATCGTGCGCTTGTACTGCTTCTTGCGCTTGAACTTGAAAACGATCACTTTCTTGCCGCGGCCGTTGCCGACGATGGTGCCCTTCACGGTGGCCGGACCAAGGTCCGCGCCGGCGAGCAACTCGACCCTCGTCCTTGAACACCGCCAGCAGCGGCGATTTCGACTTCGGAGCCGACTTCGCCTTCCAACGTCTCGACGCGGACTACGTCGCCCGGGGCAACCCGATACTGTTTTCCGCCGGTCTCAATGATTGCGTGCATGGATAACCTCTGAATTTGCGCCAGGACACACTGAGTGCGTCGGAGCTTGTGGACTAAACATCCAGTTTACTACAAAAGACGCCCGCGCTGGTGTTATGCTGAGGGGGCTTAAATGATCGCCCTGTTGCGTACCACCTGGATTTGGACTGCTAGTGTTTTCCTCATTTTACTATGGACCCCGCTTTTGGGGGGCATCCGATTATTCGACCGGGAGCCACGGCATTTGCGGACGGGGCGCTGGTTTCGCCGGTTGGGTCGCGCGCTGGCGGGTGTAAATCCCTGGCGCATCCACATTTCCGGCCGCGAGCATTTCGACGAAAACCAGGTTTACGTGGTGGTGAGCAATCACCAGTCGCTGGCCGACATCCCCCTGATTGCGCATTTAAAGCTGGATACCAAATGGCTGGCTAAGGCGGAACTATTCCGCGTGCCGCTGCTCGGTTGGATGCTGCGCATGGCGGGAGATGTCCCGGTGGAACGGACTGACCGCCGCAAAGGCGCGAAGGCATTGTTGCAGTGCGCGCGCTATCTGCGGCAGCACACTTCGGTGGTCTTTTTCCCAGAGGGAACGCGTTCGCCGGACAGGCGCGTGTTGCCTTTCAACGAGGGGCCGTTTCAGTTGGCGATCCGCGAGAACGTACCCATCCTGCCGTTGGTGGTGGATGGATCGGGAGCGGCCTTGCCGAGGAACTCGTGGATCTTTGGGGGGACGCAAGATATCTATCTGCGCATTCTGGAAGCGGTGCCGGTAGAGGGATGGAACATCAAGCAGGTGGGGGATCTGCGAGATGCCGTGCGGCAGAAGATCGTGGATGAACTGGAGCGTTTGCAACCGGGCGACGCGGCGCAGAAGACCTGCTTGACCTAGGGACGGGTGCCGTGTACGTGGTACGGCACGTAGTAGCGCGGATCGTCACGAGTGACGATGGTGAAGCCGGCTTCGACCAGGAAAGCTTTTACAAAATCGAGGGTGCGAAATTCTTCGCCTTCGCCGCGAGCCGCTCGGAAATCGTGAGCCGCGATGCACACATGGCGCGCGCGGCGTAACGCCTCGATGCACCCGGGCAGCGCCCAGCGCTCCGCACCTTCAATATTCATTTTCAGAAAATCGATGCGGCCGATGCCGTGCTGCGCGGCGATATCATCGAATCTGGCGCCCTTCACCGTGTAACTCGCCGGACTGGGATGACCCACGCGAACGTAGTTTGATTCCCACACGGGCAGCGTCTCAATCTGCAATTCGCCGGGCGCATCGACACAAGCGTAGTTGAGGGGCGTAACGTTGGCCAAGTGGTTCAGGTCGCAGAGACGGCGCAGCGCCGCGAACGAAACAGGGTGAGGCTCGAGAGCCCAAACCCGGCCGGACGTCCCGACCGCGCGGGAGAAGGCGAACACATCCTCACCGCGGCCCGCGCCGATATCCACGATCACGTCGCCAGATTGGGGGCGGTATACGTGGAACCAATAATCCTCGGCATCGCGCAAGTGTTTGCGCGCCTGACCGGCCCAGCGTTCCCAGTTAGGCGCGGCAGTTCCCGCGGGAAGGCGGAACATTTCGGGATCGGGGAAAAAGTCGGTGCCGACGCGCCGCACCCACATGCCGTCCCAAAATATTTCCACGTCAACGCCGGGCATGGCGGCGCGCGCCAGTTCGGTTGCGCGGCCGGCCAGGGCGGCGCGATCCTCCGGCGTTTCCGATGAGTCAGTTGGCCACATGGGTATTGGCTCGCTTCAGGCGCAAGGCCAGCAGGCGCCGCCGTTCATCGGAGAGCGGCGTTCGGACTGGCCGGCGCACACTCGCGCGGCGCCTGGGCGACTGCAAGACACCTTCGAGAAAAGCTTCGAACGGCAGCGCGTTCAGGTTGCGCGCGTACTCCAGGGCGGCGCGCCGCGACTTTGCGGCCACATGGGCGTAGTGGCTGCGATCAGTCAGCAGGCGCTCCAGCACAAGGGCCCACGGACCGATATCCTGCGGCGGAATCTCGACCGCGGGCACCATCAGTTCGTCCACGGTGGGGCGGTAATGCAATACGGGGTTGACGGGCAGCAGATAATCCATACCGAGCATGGCTTCGGCCAGCCCACCGACATCACTGGCCATCACCGGAATGCCGCGCGACATGGCTTCGAGGATCATGCGGGAGCGCGCTTCGGCCCACAGCGAAGGCGCCAGCATGACGCGGGTCTGGCGCAGCAGGTCGTCGATATCGTCGACCGGCGGAACCACGGAGACGTTGGGCATTTGGCGCAGCGCGGCGAAGTCGGCGGCGGTGGTGCCCCAGGTGGGGACGGCGGCGAATTCCACGCGTGGAAAGCGTTCAGCCAGCGCCAGGAAAATCGAAATGCCTTTTACGGCGCAGGGGTTGACCAGGGTGACGAAGCGATTGTCGAAGCCGCCCAGGTTAGGGTGGCCGCCAGGATCGAGTAGCGAGATGGGTACGTGAATGGCGTCGACGCGGCCCCACTGGCGCGTGTATTGCGCCACATATTCGCTGACCGCCACGACACCGTCGGCTTCGCGTAGCGCCGCGGTTTGGAACTCACTGGGCAATCCGCTATCGGGGCCGAATGGCAGGGCGATGGTGGCGCGCACCAGGTAGACCACGCGCGCTTCGGGGGAGCGCAAGGCAATTTCCAGCATCAGATGGGCGGGATCGTCGGTAGAGGCGACTACGACCTGGGGTTCGAACGCGCGCATCTGCGCGGCGAAATAGGCGCGCAGGTTGGGATGGCGCGTGAGAATGCGAACGTCGACACCGTTCAGTTGAAATTCGATGCTGGCATGTTCCTGGCGAGGGGCGATGCCGCGGGCGGCCAGTTCGCGCACAAAGGCATCGTGCGCTTCGGTGCCGAAATGTTCCACGCGTGCCACCACGCGCACAGCATGTCCACGAGCCGCCAGCGCTTCCATCAGCAGGCGATTGGATTTGTCGCCGCCGCCGAAAGAGGGATAGTAGAGCGAATTATGGGCCAGCAGGATTCGCAATACTTATGTTGGCACAAGGCGCGGCGCCTGCGCCCGCGAGAGGATCGCTTCGATGGCGTCGAGATCGGTGCGCGTGAGTTGCCAAGCCGCCGCGGAGGCGTTGCCTTTCACTTGTTCGGGAGACTTTGCGCCGGCAATCACCGAGGCCACCGCGGGCTGCGCGGCCAGCCAGGAAACCGCCAGTTCGAGCATGGTGTGGCCATGCGCCGAGGCGTAGGCACCGAGCGATTCTACCAAGGCGACATTTTCGGGGGTGAAGACTTTTGGGCCGAAGCCGTCAAGGGCGCGACTGCCTTGCGGAAGCGGTTGGCCGCTGCGGTACTTTCCGGTGAGGAGTCCGTTGGCGAGCGGGAAATAGGGGATGAAGGCGATGCCCAGGCGGACGCATTCGGGCAGGACATCCTTTTCGGGCTCGCGATGTACCAGGCTGTATTGGTTTTGGACGCTGGCAAAACGGCGGCCCGCCTCGCGCAGTTGATCGCCGGAGAAATTCGAGCAGCCGATCTCGCGTACCTTGCCGGCAGCGACCAGTTGTTCGAGCGCACCGAGGGTATCGGCGATGGGTACTTCGGGATCGGGTTGGTGGAGTTGATAGAGGTCAATGCGGTCGGTGCCCAGGCGCTGCAGGCTATCCTCGGCCGCGCGGTGGATATACTCGGGGCGCGCGCCGCGGCGCTGTTCGTCCATTTTCATGCCGAATTTCGTGGCGATGAGAATGTCGTTGCGGCGGGAGCCGAGCGCGCGTCCGAGGAATTCCTCGCTGGCGCCCGCGCCGTAGATGTCGGCTGTATCGAAGAAGTTGATGCCCGCGTCGAGGGCGGCGTTGACCGCGGCAGCGCTGGCGTCCGCGTCGATGCGCCAGCCGAAGTTGTTACAGCCCAGGCCGACTACGGACACTTCCAGGGATCCTATGCGTCTCGTTTCCAATTTTGAATGCCTCCTCGCGGTTGGATGGTTGGATATATTGACAAGATGCAGTGGTTCGAAAACGAAGTGTTCTGGCGCACTTTTTATCCGTATATGTTTGGCGAGCGGCAGATGGCTGCGGCGTCGGGCGAGGTGGAAAGCGTGCTGGCGCTGAGCGGGGTATCGGCCGGGCACGTTTTGGATTTATGCTGCGGTCCGGCGCGGCATAGCTTGATCCTGGCACGCAAGGGATTCGAGGTTACCGGCGTGGACCGGTCGGCGTTCCTGCTGGATAAGGCGCGGGAGGCCTGCGCGGGCACCAAAGTGGAACTGGTGGAAGCGGACATGCGTGGCTTCAGCCGGCCGGGCACATTCGACCTGGTGCTGAGCCTGTTCACTTCGTTCGGCTATTTGGATTCGCGCGAGGAAGATCTGGCGGTACTGCAAAACGTGCGCGCCAATTTGAAGCGGGGCGGCGTGTTTCTGATCGATGTGATGAGCAAAGAGTACCTGATCTCGCAAGGCTGCACGACGCATTGGGAGGAGTTGGCGGACGGCAAAATCCGGGTGGCGCATTATGATGTTTTGCCGGGGTGGGGACGGCTGCGCTCGCGATGGCTACTGATTGAAGGCGAACGCGCGCAGAACTTTGAGTTCGAGCACAATGTGTATTCGGGGCAGGAGTTGAAAGAGTTGTTGGAACGGGCGGGCTTCGGCGACGTACAGCTTTTTGGAAATTTGGACGGTGCGCCGTATGACGGGCGGGCTACGCGCCTGGTGGCACGGGCACGCGGTTGAAAGCGATCACTGCGGTTCTTCACTGAGTTGCTGTCTCAGAAGCCCGGCCAGATATTCCGCTAGTGGCTCAATTCCAAAACTGCCCTGTTCCCATGCGACATCCGCCGCTTGCAGGGCCGCATAGTAGGGCCTCCGATCGTGCCTGATCCTTTCCGGCACAATTTGGCGCCCCGGAAGCAATTGGCCGTGCCTGAGGCAGAGCAGGTAATAGCATGCCGCCCTTGCAGTTCTGCCATTTCCCTCGACAAACGGGTGAATCCAATTGAGTCTCCACAGGGCATAGGCGGCAAACCGTGTAGGATGTGCGGTGAGTTCCCAGTTCTCATGGATCAGGGAGAAGAACCGATCCATCAGATTGGGAACCTCTTTGAAGTGCGGCGGGCAGTGATTACCCACATAGATGGGATCTTCCCGGTAGCGACCACCAAACTGCGATACGTTCGCGACAGCGGCGTAATTTAGGGCCCAGAGGGTGTATTTATCAAACGATTCAATACCCTTGTCCAGGCCTATCTCGATGCAGTTTGTTAAGAGGTCGTACTACCGCAAAAGGTTCCGTTCTTGAATTCTGGCATAAAGTTCCGGATCGTCTTTTTCTCGAACGGACATTTCTTGCCGAACGGTTCCTTACAGCATTCTGATATGCGTTGACGCCGCGCGCACGGTTTCTTTTGTGATTCGGTCGGAGGTAGCCGGTGCATTTCCGAAAGCAAAGCTAACCCGTTGCTCTCGAAGTTCATCCTCCGTGACGAGGCGATCACGTGCTTCAGTTAGCAATCGGGCTAACTCCTGGTCGACAGCGGGAATACTTGGAAACTGTTTACGGTCAGCCATGAACACACCTAATCAGTACATTAATCTTGTCACAAAGGTTACAAGATGTCCACCTATACAGGTTACTGCGCCTTCACTGCGTATTGAACCTGTTCGGTGGCGGACTGGTTTCCCTGGACAGCGGTGATCTTGAGTTCGCAATTGCCGGGACGGGTGGCGGCGGCTACGAACATGGGGATGGTGCCGGTAGCGTCGGGTGCTGGCAGGTCGGCCGTGGACTGGGCAAAGACTTGTCCGCCCGACTTGAATTCGACCTGGATCTTCGGCTTGTCCTTGCTGCCTTTTTCGGGATAAACGACAAAGTAGACATAGCGTTTGGAGGCCGGATTGACGGTAGGCTGCACCATGGGGATCACGTGTTTTCCCTTGAAGGTGAGCGGATCGGCGGCGTCGGTTTTGTTGTTGGCCTGTTCCAACTGCTGCACCACGACGAGGCTGCTGATGCCGACGCCTTTGGGCGGCGCGGGAACTTCGACTTGCGCCGTCTCGGCGGTGGCCTGGCTTCCCTCGCGATCCACTATAGAAGTTTCCACGGTGTAGTGGCCGGGCGCGAGATCGAGCGGATGGGTGTAAGTGAGGGCGGTGGCGCGAACGGCCGCCAGGCTGGCATCGGGGATAAAGTAAGGCTGATCGATACTGTACTTATCGACGACTTGTCCACTCGAATCGCGGATGAGCGCGAAGAGTGACACCTCTAACTTATGAATCTTGCGGGCGGGGTCGGCACTGGCGCCAAGCTTGGTGCCGGGCAATTCGAAAGCCAGCGTACCGTGCGAGGTCGCGCCATCGTTTTGGAAGTGGTAGGCGGTGACGTGGAAGTCGAAGGAGTGGGGCCGCGGGTCGGCGTTCAACACGGCCAAGCCGGTGGATTCGACTGGAGTCAACGGGCCGGAACCTTTCAGGTCGGGCATGGCGAAGTAGCCGGTACGGCTTTCCACCTGCATATCGTTACGCGCCACCTTCACTTCGACCTTGCGCAAGCGCCCGTCGTATTTGGTGGAGGTGGGATGATAGATGGCTTCATAGTGCGCGTCGAGATTCTCGGCCAGTTGCTGGAACGATTTGCGGAAGTCATTGGTATTCGCGATCAGAAATCCGCCGGTGCCTTCCGATAGCTGGCGCAGACTGGCTTGGGTGTCGGAAGTACGCACTGCGGCGATGGTGTCGTCGCCTTGGCGGCTATTCTGGCGCATCTGGCTGAGGCTGGCGTTCTTGTTCCCCTGCTGCTGGCTGACCGAGGCCATTTCGCCGACGGCCAATTTGCCGGCTTGCGCCGTGTCGTTCGTCGCGCTCATCTCGGTGCTATCGAGCGCGTAGAACGTCACGCCCTTGCTATTGGCGTTGTTCAGGATTTTCTGGAAGCGGTCCGGGTCGCCGGTAGTGACCAAGCCGGTGGTCACTAGCAGAACAGTTTTTCGTCCTGGCAACGTGCCAATTTGATTAATCAGGGTGATGATACGGTCGGTCTCGTGCATGCCGGTGATGTTGGCGAAGTCGCTGCGTTCGCGAACCTGATCACCGCGAATCCGGTTGGCGCCCAAGCCTGTGTCCACGTCGGCGCCCACGATTACGGATTTGGCGACTTCTCCCCCCGTGGTGTCCACCGAGACGCTGGCGGTATGCGTCGCGTTATTCACCTGGGCATTCACGGTGACGATATTCGGGCTGGCTGTTAAGAGAGCTTCCGACGCCCTGGAGAAATCGAGCGCTTTGCCGGTGAACGCAGAATTCAATAACTCTTCCTTATTCTTGGTGAATTCGTGTACGGGGACGAGAGTTTCGTTCAGGTTGAAGATGCCGATGTAGGTTTCGGGGGGCAGGTTGCTCTTGATGAATTCCTTTACGATGTCGACGGCGTGCGGACGGGTTACCGGGTCGATGTTGTGAAAGACGATGCAAACGGTATTGACTTCGCGTAGGGGCAAAAATTCGCCCGGTACGTTTTTCGCCTGACCGGCGGCAGCCGAACGGCGCTGTTCTTCGCGTCCCGGGACAAGGCGCAGACTAAGAACTTGCTGCCGAACTCCATCTTCAAAGATTTCCACATCGGCGGGTTTTAGATTCTTGGCTTGGCGTCCCTTTTTGTCGCGGACAACAAGGTCGAGCGCAACTTCCGTGGTGGTCACGCGAATGGTAGGTCCTGGAGCGGGGGGAGTTGGATCCTGCGCCCGGCAGGGGACGGAGGCCATGCCAACGAGGCATACAAATAGCGGAACACCGACCTTCAGCATGAGACAATTCTATCTCTTTGCGCCGGCGGCGGGCAGGCGTGGCGGCGCACCGCGTATTATCCTTGTGTCTTAATGCGAGTCTCGAAGCGATGGCCAATATTCGCGCTGTGTGCGCCCCTGCTGGCGATCGCCGCAGGCACACTCGGCCCTATCACTTTCGAGGAGGTGGCCGATCGCGCGGGGTTGCGCTTTGTGGCCGACAGTTGCCCTACGCCCAACAAGAATTTGCCGGAGACCATGCTGGCCGGCGTGGCGCTGCTCGATTACGACAACGACGGCTATCTGGACGTTTACTTCGTAAATGGCGCGGCCATCCCGTCGTTAAAGAAAGATTCGCCCAAATATTGGAATCGCCTGTTTCACAACAATCACGACGGCACCTTTACCGATGTCACTGAGAAGGCCGGCGTGAAGGGCGACGGTTACGGAATGGGCGTTGCCGTGGGTGACTACGACAACGACGGATGGCCGGATATCTTTGTCGCCAATGTGACTAAGAACCAACTCCTCCATAACAACCATGACGGCACTTTTACCGATGTTACAGATAAGGCCGGCGTGGGCGGCGGTGTGTTGGACGGCAGGAAGATGTGGGCGGTGGCGGCGGGTTGGTTCGACTACGATAACGACGGCCATCTGGACTTATTCGTGTCGAACTACTGTAAGTGGGAAGTCAACAAGGATCCTTTCTGCGGACCTAATCCGGAACTGCGGGCGTACTGCCATCCGAAGAACTATGCGCCACTGCCAAATAGTCTGTATCACAACAACGGCAACGGAACGTTTACGGACGTATCGACGGCGACGGGGATCGGGGAGATACGCGGGAAGGGGATGGGGGTGGCTTTCGCCGATTACGATCACGACGGCTTCACGGATGTGTTCGTAGCGAATGACAACGCGCCCAATATGCTGTTCCACAATCTGGGCGGCAAGAAGTTCAAAGAAGTCGCGCTGCAGACGGGCGTGGCGTATCCGGAATCAGGCGCGTACGTTTCGGGCATGGGCGCGGATTTCAGGGACATCGACAACGATGGCTGGGACGATATTTGGGTGACGGCGTTCGAGGGAGATACTTTTCCGCTATTCAAGAACAGGGGCTTGGAGGGAGACTTCACGGAGATCACGGCGGTTTCGGGCGTGGCGTCGGCGACGCGGGCGATGTCAGGCTGGTCGAACGCCATTGCCGATTTCGATAATGACGGATGGAAAGATTTGCTGGTGGTACGCGGGCACGCGCTGGACAATATCGCGAAGATGTCGCTGCGCGAACCGGAAGAGCCCAACACGCTGCTGCGCAATTTGGGGAAAGGCAAGTTTCAGGATGTGAGCGCCGGTGCCGGAGCGGGGTTCCAGAGTCCGGGACCGCACAGGGGCGCGGCCATCGGCGATGTGGATAACGATGGCAGGCTCGACGCGGTAGTGAGCGTGTTGAATGGCAAGGCGCAATACTTCCACAATATTTCGCCGGGCGGCAATCACTGGCTGTCGTTGAAGTTGGTTGGCGTGAAAAGCAATCGGATGGGTTTGGGGGCGCAGGTGCGGATTACGACGGAGGCGGGTGTGCAATACAACCATGCGACGACCAGCACGGGTTATGCCTGCTCGAGCGATCCACGGGTGCATTTCGGGCTGGGGGGGGCGAAGGTGGTGAAAGAGATCGACATTGTGTGGCCCAGCCGGATTCATCAGACGCTGCACAATGTTGCGGCCGACCAGATTCTGGTAGTTACCGAACGGCAGGATTAGTTAGGGCTTCTGCTGCCGTTCGAGGGTCTTCTGGGCTTCTTCGCGGACGCGGCGGGCTTCGGCGGTTTCGCGATCGCCGTCCGTGGTGCGCTTGAGGCGGTAATAGACGGTGGCGAGCGCGGCGTGGGCTTCGGAGAAGGCGGGATAATCGCGGAGGAGTTGTTCGAGTTCCTGGCGGGCTTGATCGGTGAGTCCCTGGGCAAGGTGGATGGAGGCACGCTGATAGAGCGCGCCGGGATCGGTGGGGCGGACTTGTAGAGCCATAGCGATGTGGGACAGCGACTCGTCGAGTTTGCCATCCTGGCGCAGGAGCAGGGCAATCTCCGTGTTAGCGGTGAAATCGTAGGGGTTCACCTTTAGCTCTTCATTGAACTGCGCGGTGGCCTCGTCGGGCTTTCCGGCGGCCTTCAAGGCTTGCCCGTAAAGAGTATGCGCCCACGGCATCTTGGGATTCAATTCCACGGCGCGCGCCAAGTGTCCGGCGGCAGCTACCAGATCGTTGCGCAGCAACTCACTCTGGCCCAACAGGAAAGCAGACTCAGCGGATTCGCCATCGCGCAGGATGCGATCGAGCAGGGCTTGCGCATCTTGAGTGCGATTGTCTTTGAGCAGCGCCATCGCCGAGGCGTAGATTACGGCGTGGTCGTCGGGATACTCTTCCTGCAGCGGGGCGAGCAGTTCAACGGCTCTGTGAGGTTGGTTGGTTTCGAGCAGGCAATCGGCCAGGAGCAGGGCGGGCTTCAGTTCGAACGGCTGCAGTTTGTGGAGCGCTTCCAACTGCGGCACGGCTTCGGGCAGGCGGCCGAGTTTGTAATAAGCGAGCGCCAGATTCATGCGGACCTGCGGGTTATTGGGCAGTTTGCGCAAGGCGATGTTGTATTCGGATATTGCTTCGGCGAATTGGCCGTCGCGCACCAAGGCGGCGCCCAGATTGGAGCGGATTTCGGCGGCGTCGGGATACTGTTTCAAGAAGTCGCGATAGAGTCGGATGGCGGCCGGGACGTCGCCGGATTGGAGCGCGGCGCTGGCATCGCGAAGGAGGTCCGGCGGGCTGCCTGCCCACAGCGCGGCGAGGCCCAAGGGAAGCGATAGAACGAAAGCAGCGAGTCTCACCTGAGGGAATTATAACGTGGGGGCGCGGCGGCCACGGTATACTCTTCGTTTGATGCCGTGGCTATGGGTGTTGTTGTGGATGGCGCAGGGGTCGATCACTTTCGAGGAGATCGCAGAGCGCGCGGGAGTACACTTCACCAGTAACAACAGCGCCACCGCCGCCAAGCAACAGCCTCAAGGGCTGATCGCCGGTGTAGCGGTGTTCGATTACGACGGCGACGGCTATCCGGATCTGTATTTCGTGAACGGCGCGAGCCTGCCTTCGCTGGCTAAGAACGGTCCACAATTCCGCAATCGCCTGTACCACAATAACGGCAACCTAACCTTTACGGATGTCACGCAGAAAGCCGGCCTGGCGGGCGCGGGCTATGGCATGGGCGTGGCCGTGGGCGATTACGATAACGACGGCCGCCCGGATCTTTACGTAGCTAATGTGAACGGGAACCAGCTATTCCATAACAATGGGAACGGCACGTTCACGGATGTGACGGCGAAGGCGGGAGTTGGGGGGGGATCTTACGAAGGCAAGAAGATGTGGTCCGCCGCGGCCGCCTGGGTGGACTACAACAACGATGGACTGCTGGATCTGTTCGTTTCGAACTACTGCCAGTGGGATCCGAAGACAGAGCCGGTTTGTAAGACTAACGGCGAGCTGTTGTACTGCAGTCCGCGGCATTATAAGCCGCTGCCTAACACGCTGTATCGCAATAACGGAGATGGCACGTTTACGGATGTATCGGCGCAGACGGGTATCGCCGCGCACTTGGGGCGCGGGATGGGCGTAGCGATCGGCGATTACGATGGCGACGGGTATACGGATATCTTTGTGGCCAACGACGACGCGCCGTTTCAGTTGTTCCACAACATCGGCGGGAAGCGGTTTGAAGAAGTGGCGCTGGATTCGGGCGTGGCTTTTCCGGAAAACGGGAACGTGATCTCGGGCATGGGCGTGGACTTCCGCGATGTGTTTAACAAAGGGCTGCCGTCGCTGTGGGTGACGGCGATCGAGCAGGAGACTTTCCCGCTGTTCGTGAACGAGGGGCAGGGCCAGTTCGCGGACAAGACGACCGTGGCGGGGTTGGCGGCGGAGACTTACAAGATGTCGGGATGGTCGAACGCGATTGTGGATCTGGATAACGACGGGTGGAAAGACTTGGCCGTGGCGCGGTCCAACGTGCAGGAGAACATCGCCAAACTGGCGCCCCGGAGTTACGAAGAGCCGCTGGCGGTGTTTCGGAATTTGGGGACGGGGCGGTTCGAGAACGTGAGCAGCGCGGCGGGGCCTGACTTTCAGAAGGCGGCGGCGAACCGGGGCATGGCGGTGGGCGATCTGGATAACGATGGGCGCATGGACTTAGTGGTGAGCGTGCTGAACGGGCAGGCGCGCGTGTTCCACAATACGACGCGAAATGGCAATCATTGGATCCTGCTGCGGCTCATCGGGACGAAGAGCAACCGGATGGGGATCGGCGCTAAGATCCGGCTGACGACGGCGGATGGATCGACGCAATACAATCACGTGACCACCAGTACAGGCTATGCTTCGTCGAGCGATGCGCGAGTGCATTTTGGGCTGGGGGGGGCGGCGACGGCCAAAGAGATTGTGATCGAGTGGCCGAGCCGGATCCGGCAAGTGCTGCGGGATGTGGCGGGCGACCGTGTAATCGAGGTGACGGAGCCCGTCCAGTGAAGGGGATGGGGCGTCTTACTGGAAGTAGACGCCGTACCCGTTGTTGAAGATATCGGTGATGAGGCCTTTATCTAAGCCGGGGGCGGTGAAGGGGGTCGGATTATTATACTGTCCGATCCAGATCCAGCCCAGCGGGTAGTCCACTCCGGCGAAGGTCAGTGAGCCTGTCGGGGGCAAGGATGCGAGTACCCAACCGGGAATAGTAAAGGTTTGGGTGGCTACCGGGGCGGTGCATTGCAGGAATGCGACTCTGGTGAAGTTGGTGCTGTCGGCTGAAATTGCGCCGATGGTTACCTGGCCATTTTGAAGCGCGGGGTTGCCTCCTCTCCAATTCAGAGTAAGATCACCGGCGACGGACACGGTCTGATTGACGGTGAGTCCAGTCAAGAAGGCGCTGGCTACGCTGGTTGTGTCAGAGGCCGAGAAGGCACCGACATTCGTGCCACCGGCGCCGGATATAGGATAGGTGAGGGCGGGGTTGAGATACTGCGATCCGTCGGGCTCGGTTAGGGTAGCCCAATAATATCCGCCGGACTGGGTGAGCGGGATCGGTGTGCCGCGCTGCATGGATACCGCGCCCGCATCCAGTTGGGCGGGGCTCGAGTCGGTGAGTGTCTCGTTGTAAGAATTCGTCGCGCATCCGTTGGAGCAGTCGACGGCAACGCAATAACCGTTCGAGATACCGTACTCCGCCAAGCCGGCGGTGGCGGGCGTGAAGGAGCTGAAAGTCGCCATAGCGAAACCGCCTGTGAAGAACTCGTAGGACTTGGTCTGTTCGAAGGAACTCTCGAGACGGATAAGGCCGAAGTTTACGTTTTGTCCGGCAACGAGTTTGGTGATCATATCCTGTCCGATGATGGAATCGGTGCAAGTGTTACCGCTATCGGATACGGCGATGGTGGTGATGTTCCCGATGTTACCGGCGATGCCTCCGGCTTCCACGGCGACCGGCACGTAACATCCAGTAACTCCCGCCGGAACCTGGAAATCGATCTGGTCAAGCCCCGCGAATCCTGAACGGCCATGGTAAGGAACTTGTGACGCAGTGGTGTTTCCGACGTGGACCACGATCGATCCGACATTGCCGGTGGGCGGGACATCCGCATCACTGCCGGAGATAGCGCCCAGTCCGGTTCCCCAAAGAGTGACATAGTCGCCGGGATGGAAGGTATGGATGATGGTATTCAACGAATAGTTAAGATCAGTGGCGATGGCTTGTCCTGAGCCTGATGAGTTGAAGGTATAGATGCCGAAGGCGCTGGCGACAACCTGGATGGGCGCGGGCGCGCTGGTCTGGCCCTGGTAAGTGACGGTAAACGTTCCAGTGCCCACCGGGGTAGTGGAAGGCAATATGGCGTTGACCTGGTAATTGATGGCGGCAAGGATGATGGCCGATACTTGGGTGCCTCCGACTGTCACAGTGACCGAGGTACCGTTGGAGCCTCCCAAGTTAGTGGGCAGGGGGAAAGTAAAGGCTTGGACCAAGGTTTGGGGACCGAGGCCGGTGCCGAAGATGGTGAACATGGAGCCTTGGGCAACGCCCGTTCCAGCCATACCGGCGGCGCGGTAGCTCGCGGAATTCACCGCCGGACTTAGCGCGCGAGTGACAGGCTGCGCAAAAGCTATTAGATGGAGGAGGGGAGAAAGGGCTAAGAAGCGCGCAAGGCGACCGTACATAATAATCTCCGACTTATTGTACGCCTAGGCAGCAGCGAACGTTTCAGCTTTTGCCGGAGAATCCGAAGGGGTGCAGCGCGGGGACGCCGAGGGGGTCTTGCTGGACCTTCATCTTTTCAAATTCGGCGCGTTCCTTTTGGGCGTCCTCTTTGCGGCCGACGCGGCGGTAGGCGTCGCCCAGGAAGTAATGCACGTTGGCGTTCGAGGGCATCTGTTTGACGGCATTTTCCAATTCGGCGATGGCGGCGTCGAGATGGTTGGCGTCAAGATTGGCGCGGCCCAAGTCGGTGTGGCAGCGCCAGCGGAAGTTGGGGGGGACGATTTTCAGGGCGGCATGCAAGGTCTCGATGGCCTGATCGGGCGTGCCTTGGCGGAGTTGCAGAGAGGCGATGACCAGCAGCGAAGGCCAGTGTTTGGGATTGTTTTGAACCTCCTTTTGGAGTTCCGCGAGGGCGGTGGTGATGTCGGAATCCATCAAGTAGAGGGCATAGGCGTAGTGGACGCCGGGCTCGTTAGGAAACTGTGCGAGCAACTGTTTGTAACCGGCGGCGGCCTGATCGGGATGCTGGCTGGCAAAGGCCCAGGCGGCTTGGCCGGCAAGGTCGACCACTGGACGTTTTTGAGGCGTGAGTTGGGCCATATCTTCGGGCAGAGCCAACACGCACAATCCCATCGCTTCCTGGGCTGGGGGGGGAACGGCGGGGTTCTTGAGGAGGGGCTGCAGTTGGGCCAAGGCTTCGTCGAAGGCGGAGGTGCGGATAAGCAGTTGGGCGGCGCGTACACGGACGGCGGCTTCGAATTGCGCGTTGGCGCCGAGCCCGAGACCTTCGCCTTTGCGGATATCGGCGAGGGCTTGATCCTGATCTTCCAGTTGCGATTCGCTGAGTCCGAGGAGGGCCCAACCGGTGCCGACGCCGGGCGCCAGATCGACGCCTTTGCGCAAGGCGTCGGTAGCTTCGGGATAGCGGCCTAACTGGTAGAGCGCGCCACCCATATAGAGCCAGCCTTCGGCCCATTCCGGATGGATGGCGAGAGCTTGTTTGTAGAGCGAGGCGGCCTCTTCGGGGCGGCTATCGAGGACGGCTTGGGCGCGGCGGGCAAGATCGTCAAAGGGATCCTTGGCCGCAGTTTGGGGGAGCAAAGCGGCCGGGAGAAGCAGAAAAGAGAGGATAAGGACGCACACACTACGGGACGAACGATGGCACATGGTATCTACCCTACGATAACGCAAGTCGGGTATTCTGGAAGCGATGCGCATAGTGGCACTGCTGATCGCGGCCGGCGCCGCTTACGCGCAATCGTCCACTCCGGAACAGCTCTTTCGGGATGCGGTAGCGGCCCAGCAGCACGGAGACGACGCGCTGGCGGTCCGCAAATACCAGGAGTTACTGAAGCACTATCCGGATGCGGTGGAAGTGCGCGCGAACCTTGGTGCGGCACTGTCGAAAATGGGTCGGTACGACGAGGCGATTGAGCAGTATCGGGCGGTGCTTGCCAAGAAGGACAACGCGGGTTTGCGGTTGAACCTGGCGCTGGCATATTACAAGAAAGGCGCGTGGAAGGAAGCGGTGCAGGAGTTGAAGACGCTGCAGGCGGCGCAACCGGGCGACGCGCGCACGGCAACGCTACTAGCTGACGGCTACGTCCACCTGGGGCAGGACGAGCAAGCGATCGCGGTGCTGAAACCGATGGAGGCGGCGCATCCCGAGGATTTGGCGGTGGAGTGGCTCTTGGGATCGGCGATGATCCGGGCAGGGCACCGACGGGACGGGTTGGAGCGCGTGGACCGGGTGGCGCGGCAGGGAAACAATGCCGAAGCGTATCTGCTGGCGGGGCAGACGGCGCTGAAGATGAACGAATTCGAGAGGGCGCGGGATTACGGAGAGGCGGCGCTGCGGTTGAATCCCGGTCTGGCGGGGGGGGAGACGTTGCGGGGGACGGTGCTGAGTTACCTGGGCGATACGCAGGGCGCGATGGCGGCGCTGCGCAAGGCAGTGGAAGCGGATCCGAAGGATTTCGAGGCGCAGTTGGGGCTGGGCGCGGTGATGCATACGGAGAGGGATTTGGATGGGGCGCGGCAGCATTTGGAGTTGGCGCTCAAGCTTAAGCCGGATTCGAATCTGGCGCGGTATGAATGGGCGCGACTGGAACGGACGGAGGGCAAGGTGGAGGCAGCCGTAAAGGATTTCGAGAGAGTGATTCACGATAATCCAACTTGGGCAAAGCCGCATGTGGAATTGGCTGCGCTGTATTTCAAAATGAATCGGGCGGAGGATGGGGAGCGGGAGCGGGCGATTTTTGATCGATTGACGGCGGAGGGGAAGTGACGTGGGGGGGAGGGCCGTACCCTTACGGGTACGGCTCGGTTTGAGCGGTGTGTCGGTGGCGGTTTGAGCGGTTCGTCGGTGACGGTCTGAACGGGTTCGATGGGGCGGCGGGCTAGGCGGATTCGCCGCGCGCGAGCCAGCCGAGGGCGCCTTTGGTGGCGCCGCGGGAGATTGGTTTTTCGAGGGCGGGATCCCAAGGCTGCTGGCTGAGCACCATATGGCCGGGGAAGGTGACGCCGCGGTCGTAGGAGACGGCCATGGCGAGATCGACGAGCAATTCTCCGCCGGGCGTTTTGGGTCCAAATTCATAGAAGGCGCAGCAGAACTCGCCGCCCGCGGTGACCAGCAGGTGAGGCTGGAATTCGTGCTGGGCGGAGTAGGTTCCGTTGAGCAAAGGGACGCCGGCGGCGGGGCCGAGCCAAGTGCGTCCGTTATCCAGAGAGCGGCGGACGTAGATGCGGGCGCGGCCTTCGCGGTCGTCGGCCCAGGCGCAAAGGGTCACACCATCTGCAGCGATGCAGGTGGCGGGAGTCGTTTCGGGCAAGCCGTCCTGGACGCCGACGATGCCTTCGGCGACGGTGACGGGGGGGAGAAGGTATGGCCGCCATCGGTGGAATCGACCGCTAGGATATTGCAGCCGGAGGGGCCCGTCATCCAGACGACGTGGACGCCGCCGCGGGAATCGACCAGGACTTCAGGATTGAAACAAAGTCCGGGAAGCAGGGCGCCGGGGCGGGAAAGTCCGCGGCCGCTCCAGGACTGACCATCGGTCGAGCGGGCAAAGCACAGCGAGTTTCCCATGTCGGCGGTGATATAGACGCTGCCTCGATAGGGACTGGCGGGGTTGAGGTCGGTCGCGATGGAGTAGCAGCACTCGGCGGAGCCTTGCAGGACGACGGCGGGAAGGGTCCAATGGATGCCGCCGTCTTCCGAGCGGTAGACGACGAGCGATGCCAGGGAGCGGTCGGGTTCGAGGGCCAGGGCGGCGAGGTTGAGATTGCCTTTGGCATCCATGGCGAGCACGGGACCGACTACGCCGGCCCATTCGGCTTCGACGGGTATGGGCCAGGATTCGCGCCAGGAGGTTCCGCCATCGAAACTGGCGCGGGCGGAGATGACGGGCGCGCCATCGGGCAAGATGACTTCTTCGACGCCGACGATGTGGTTGAAGTCGAGAGGATTGACCAGGAGGGCGGAAGCATTGCGCGCGGAGGTGGGGCCTTCGCGCTGGGCAGCCCGTTTCTGGGAGGGCTTCACATGGTCGGTCATAGGCACGCCGCCGGTCTTCAATATATTGTGACGCAAAGTGGTCATATCGTTTCTTTAATTGTGGCGGCACAGGGGCCGCCCGCGCCATTGCTGTCCAGCTTACTGTAAATTCAGGAGTTGATTGAATCCCGGGGGAGCGATTGTTAACCTTCTGGGATTAGTCTGACAACCATCAGCGATAACCTGAATGGCCGGGCCCCGGGGGCTGCCGGTGTTATGATGGCGCGTGATCGATATGGAACAGACACGTCCCTTGGCCTTGATAACCGGCGCTTCGAGCGGTATCGGCGCCAATTTCGCGCGCAAACTGGCGGCGCGCGGCTATGACCTTTTGTTGGTGGCGCGGCGCAAAGACCGGCTGGAAGGGCAGGCGCACGCTATCGGGGGAGACTATCCGGTAACGGTGGAGATACTGGCGGCGGATCTGACGCGGGACGCGGACTTGCGGGCGGTGGAGGAGCGGATCGCGGCGGCGGGCAACCTGGAATTCCTGGTGAACAATGCGGGATTCGGGATTGCGGGGCGATTCTTCGAGGTGCCGGTGGAAGGGCAGGACCAGATGCACCGGTTGCACGTGCTGGCTCCGATGCGGCTGATGCATGCGGCGCTGGTGGGGATGGTGGCACGGGGGCGGGGGAACATCATCAACGTATCGTCGGTATCGGGGTTCGGGCAGAACGCGGGGAGCGTGAGCTATTCGGCGACGAAGACTTGGATGACCAGCTTCAGCGAGGGGATATATATGGAGCTGAAGAGCAGCGGGTCGCCGGTACGGATACAGGCGCTGTGCCCGGGGTTTACGATGTCGGAATTCCACGATGCGATGCGGTTCGACCGGAAGAAGATACCGGCGTGGATGTGGATGCAGGCGGACGAGGTGGTGGACGCGTCGCTGCGGGGGATCGATGAAGACCGGCTGATTGTGATACCGGGGTGGCGGTACCGGTTGTTGGTGTTCCTTATGCGGGCGTTTCCGCGGGGGCTGTACCATGCGGTGTCGATTAAGTACGCGCGGGCGGCGGGGCGCGTGGAGTGAGCGAACGAAGCCCAAATGATTGAGTGCACGGCAGATAGATGGGTTAGTGGTCGGGCGTGGGCGGTGACTCGGCACCGCTTTGGGGCCGGGGGCCGGGGGACAGGGGCCGGGGATTAGATGTTTTGGTGATTTTGGCGGGTTCCGACGGGGCTTGACGGGGATTTGGGGCTGGGGTAGAGACACTACGGGCGCACCCTTCGTTGCCGGGCGCGAGGTTGTCAAAGATCTTGGTGCGGGAAAAAGTTAGCGGGTGTCGTTGGCGTCCGGGGCGCAGAAGACGGGATGGCCGACGGGTTCGGACATGACGAAGCCGGGATGAGGTGTCACCTGCGGGTTGCGCACGGGCTGCAAGGGTTCGGCAGGTTTCGTTTCCGGTTGCGCGGGACGCTGTTTTTGTAGCTTTTGCAGATAGTCGACAGCGGCGCGGAATTCTTTTTCAAATTTGGTGCGCTGTTTATCGACTTCGGCGAGCATGGCAAAGCGGTGTTCGCCGAAGGGGATTTCCTGGTAGATCCGGTTTTCGGAGTTGGCGTTGCGGATGAGATGCCACTGCGCGATGACGATGGTTTCGAAGCAACACATTTCGAGGCGCGTGCGGGGGTTAAAATCGGCGCACAATTCGTCCCAAAGCTGGGAATAGGCTGCGGCGTTTTCGGTGGGTAGGATGATGGTGCGGGTGCGCAGGCCGAAGGTGAGGGCGTTGAAGCGTATGGCTTCGCGGCCTTCAGGAGTCTTCGGGCCGCAGGACTTCTGGGCATTCTGCTTATTGGCTTCGTGCTGTTTGTCGGATACCAACATATATTTACTCCTTGAGGGATGACGGGTTAGAGCCCGCTATCCGATTTGAGTAGAGCATGGGCGAGTTTGGAAAACGGGGATGATGTGACGTAAGTGGTTGGATTGATGGGTCGAGATTATTTTGTCGATCAGTCACTCTACAATTTGGGGCCGCGGACAGCTAGTACGCAGAGACTTTTTTTGATCTGCCCTGTAACGTCTGGGTAGCAGAGAGCACTAATTCATAGACGGTCTACTCGCGAGGGGCGAAATCGATGTGGAAGAGTCTGCTTGTCGTTGTTCTGGCGTTCCCGCTGGCGATCCTATTCGCGATTATTTTCGCGGTCGGCGTGAACTGGAAGGCTGGTGTTATTGCCGGCTGCGCCACTTTGGCTTTGTGCCTAATCGGCGCCACGCTGATGTTGTTTTTTCTTAAGACATTTTCGGCGGTGGACGTCTTTCTGCCTTTGGTGTTCTCGGTAGTTTGGTCACTGGCATTGATCCCTCTCAGTTTTGGTGCGGACCTGTTTTCGGCGCCGACGGCGATCGGTTCGGGTTTTGTTATGACCTTATGTTTATGGCGTGTCCGGCAGAACGGAGGGGAAGGGAGGAAGTGGCTGATTTTCCCGATCATCGTTTATATCTACGAGATGCTGCCGGTTAACATTCCAGGGCCGTTCGATGACTTGTTTGCTTTTGGCGGCGATGTAATTTGCGCGATCCTCTTTTACTCTTCCACAACGTTTCACAGGCAACTGCCGCAAGGATATGCGGACCCGGGGGGCGGCAACAGGATTGAGAAGTCAGCCGGCGGTTCGACTGGTTCGTGACGGATCTGGCGGCAAGCAATTCCGGGGCTACCTATGAAAGAAGAAGATCTGTCTGCTAGCGGTATCGGATTGCGCGTGTTTCTTTGCCACTCATCGCGCGATAAGCAGACTGTACGCGAGCTTTACCAGAGATTGAAGCGCGACGGTTTCAAGCCTTGGCTGGACGAGGCTAATATCTTACCGGGGCAGGAATGGGACCCGACCATACGGGCCGCGGTTCGCAAGAGCAACATCGTGGTCGTCTGTATGTCGCCGTCCTCGATCACCAAAGAAGGATACATCCAAAAAGAGATTCGGTTAGTTCTTGACGTGGCCGATGAGAAGCCTGACGGAAGGGTTTTCGTAATTCCGGCATGCCTTGAGCCGTGCGATGTGCCAGAGCGTCTGGCCCGGTGGCAGTGGGTCAATTTGTTCGAGAGCACCGGCTACGAGCGCTTAGTAGCGGGACTATACAGTCAATTTCGGGCCCAGTTGCTCGATGGGTTCATCCACAGCCGCGGGGCGGAGCGGAGTCGCTTTGGGCGATGGTTTGTCTGCGGACCGGCCGGCGACGATTCCATCGTAACGCCCGCCAATGCGGAAGCGATGATCGAGTCGGCCAATGAGGGGCTGTCCTCCGGAGGGGAGGGTGAGAGAGTCCAGACCGCTCTCACTTTGATGAACCGATACTTTTTAACGGGCGGAAAGCTAGGGTTTCTGACACAGAGCCAACGGGATCGCGTGTGTGGAACGCTAGCGCGGGCTCTCGACCGGGGCGAGGCGACCCAATCCGCAGCAATGTGGGCGCTCCTATGGCTTACCGGGGCGCGAAACCGAAGGCAGGGAGCGCTGGTGGAGGCTGAATATGTGTTTATTGAGGCGCCAATAATTTCAAAGATCGAGTCGGTTCTGCGAACGCCAGACCTGGACACAAATACATTTGGTTGTGGCTGCCTGGTGCTGGCCCGAGAAAGGGGCATCCGCCCGGTTGTGCATCAGGCAGATTGGATTTACGAAGTGGCTGGTGTGGCCGATGGGGCAAAGTCCCGCCGAGATCTGGCAGAGCCGGGTCCCACGGGCAGGCAAGGTTCGACCGACTGGATGAAGAGCTTACTTCGGGCTAACTTGCCGCCGGAGAAATTATGCCGGGTTGCGCAAGCGCTGGGCGCCTTCGGTGAGTATCTTCCCGAGATGGTGGAGCCCCTGCGATTCATGCTGATGAGTGAGAAGTACAGCGACGAGGAGCGGGATGAAGCGCTGGTTTACCTGGCATTCACGCGCAATGCAAGTATTATTCCAACATTGATACGCGCAGCGGAGAGCCCGGCAAGCGAGGGGAACGAGTACCTGCAAACGCGCGGGGTGCTTGGTTTGCTGTTGCTGGACGATGTTGAAGGGCTGCTTCATCAGATGAGAAAAGATCTACCGCAGACGGACCTTTCCGCGTACGCTTACGGTTTAGCGGGCAGCCGTGACCCTCGCGGAAGGGTGATGCTGGAACAGCTTAGCCGGAGTGGAAGTCCGCAGATTAGGGCTATTGCAGGAAAGGCTTTGGCAAAGGCTTTGGCAAAGTCTTAGGTGCAGGGGCGCCTTTAGGACAAGGGAAATTTCGGCGCAAGAGCGAGGAGTTAAAGGAATGGAAAATCATCGAACTTGGGGAGAAGCATACGACGAGGCGATACGCGAATGGAAGAGAGGGAATCCCGACTGGCAGACTTATCTTGAAAACCCTCCCTCACCCAACGACCCGGCGCGCAGCCGTCAGCGCAGGCAGGAAATTTATGAAGCAATAGCGGACTGGCCCCTGGCCGCGCTGCAGCGGCAACTGAATGCGCGGGGGCTTCCGCACAATCCGAGCCGGGCGCATTGGGAGGAATTTGCGATCAGTGAGTGGCAAACAATGTCTCAGCACGCCAGGGGGCAGTATCTTCCGTTCCACCACCAAATGGAGCATTTTCTGGCGCATATATTCGAGACGCTGGACTCGCATTTTGGTTATAGGGGGGCCGACGGTCTTGCCCGGATCAAAAGGCACGTTGAGACTTGGTTTGACGGCAACGTGCGGAAGCCCGCGGAGCACGCATTCGCGGCAGTCCGTGAACGTCAAGGCAGCCAAAATCAAAGCAGGCGTGCTTGGTGATAGCGGGTTAAGCGGAAGGACAGGCGCTTGACGCGGTACCAGGACGCACATGGCGAACCCGTTGCGCGTGCCTTCGCCCGCCCTTTCAGCACAGCCGTTAATGCCTGCCCGCTAATTCGCCGGGGTCGTATTCGTCAGCAGACTCACACAGGAGGGAGTGGCTACGGCGAGGTCGGGCTTACCGTCGAGATTGAAGTCCGCGACCGCCATACCGCTTGGCTCCAGACAAGTGCTGAAGGCGACAGGATGAAATGAAAATGTGCCGTCGCCGATACCCGGGAGCACCCAGACGCTCCCGCCGCCGACCGATACTGCCAAGTCCAAAATGCCGTCGCCGGTGAAATCGGCAACGACGACCGACGGAGCGTCTGAGTTGAGGGCGGGGATATAGCCGACGCCCGTCTGGAAGGTTCCATCTCCATTGCCCAGCAAGACGACGACGGCGACGCCGCCCCCAGCGATACTGACCGCGAGATCCGGTTTTCCGTCGTCGTTGAAGTCGCCCACAGCGAGGGAGTTCTCCTCTTCCTCCGTTGGACGAGTTAATGGCGGCTGGAATGTGCCGTCGCCGTTCCCAAGCATGAGGACGAAGCGAGTGCCGGCAACCGCGAGGTCGGCTTTACCATCGCCATTGAAATCAGCGACGGCCACGCCAGAGGTTACTTGTTGTCCAGTGGGGTAGATGACCTGCGGTTGGAAAGTGCCGTCTCCGTTGCCTAGAAGGATCGAGATACTACTGGAGCCGCCATTGGCCACGGCCAAATCGAGCTTGCCGTCGCCGTTGAAATCGCCGGTGGCCAGTTGTTCCGGATATTCGCCCACGGCATAGTCCCCTGGGGGTTGGAAGGTGCCATCGCCATTTCCTAACAGGATGGATATTGCGCCGCTGTTTTTTAAATGACCGATCGCCAGGTCCAGCTTGCCGTCGCCGTTAAAGTCCGCAGTGATGACACGCGACGCATTCGATCCCACATCATAGGTAACTGGGCGGTGGAAGGAGCCATCGCCATTTCCCAGCAGAATTTCAAGGCCTCCAGACGGCTTACCAAGTTGGTTGGTGACCGCGAGATCGGGCTTTCCATCGCCGTTGAAATCGCCTGAGACCAGATAGTACGAATCTGTACCGGCATGGAAGTTGACGGGGTGCTGAAACGCGCCGCGTCCTACACCTAACATGTAGAGGACGCTTCCGGAGCCGGAGTTAGCCACGGCCAAATCCATTTTGCCATCGGAGTTGAAATCGGCGACGGTGATCGAGGCAGGCTGGGTACCGGCGGGATAGAGAACTTGGGCCTGGAGCGTGCCGTCGCCGTTGCCCTGCAGGATGGAGACGGAATTATTCTGGCCGTTGGCAACGGCGACGTCGAGTTTGCCATCGCCGTTGAAATCGCCCAACGCCACGAAGGCGGGGATATCGCGGGTTGGGTATTTGACGGGGGCCTGAAACGTACCATCGCCCTTACCGATCAGGATGTAAAAACTATCTGCCGCGACCGCCAAATCCGGTATGCCGTCGCCATTGAAATCTCCGACTGCTACCGAAGTGGGGAACGTGCCAGCCGCTGACTCGACCGGTTTCTGAAAAGTGCCGTCGCCGTTACCTTTCAGCACCCAAACATCGTAATTGTTATCGGCGACCACCAGGTCGAGTTTGCCATCGCCGTTAAAGTCGGCTGCGGCTATGGAGAGGACTTGCCGAAGGCTGGCGGCATAGGTCACCTGTGGCCGGAAAGTCCCATCGCCGTTGCCCAGTAGGATGGAGACGTTCTTGGAATAGTGATTGGCGACCGCTAAATCGAGCTTCCCGTCGCCGTTAAAGTCGGCCACTGCCACGGCATCGGGATCCTGACCGGTGGCGTAGGGGACCTGCGGTTGGAATGTGCCGTCACCGTTGCCCAGCAGTATGGACACGTTATTGGACAGGGTGTTGACTACCACGAGGTCAAGTTTGCCGTCGCCGTTGAAATCGCCCACCGCTATGTAGGTAGGGTTCTTGAGGACCGGGTATTTTACCGAGTGCTCGACGTCCGTCAGCACGATGGATATATCGTTCGAGCCGCTGTTGGCCACGGCGACGTCCGGCTTCCCGTCGCCATTGAAGTCGCCGGTGGCGACGGAGGCAGGGGCGATGCCGGTGAAGGCGGCGCGCGAGGTATTGAAGTTTACGGCGAGGCTTATTTTCGCCGCTAAGACGAGAATTGTGACAAATCCCAGAGTTCGCATTACATCCCCTCCTTAAATGCCGGACTTACAGCGCGACCCTGCGTTATGTTACTCCCCGGGACGGCGTTCGCAATCTGGCGGCCTACTGTTCCTATCGCGCCGGAGTCGTGTTAGTCAACAGAGTCACGCAGGAGGGAGTAGCTACGGCGAGGTCGGCCTTGCCGTCGAGATTGAAGTCCGCGACGGCCATGCCGAATGGGTCCATAGCGGTGCTAAAGGCGACGGGATGCAGCGAGAATGTGCCGTCGCCGATACCCGGGAGCACCCAGACGCTGCCGCTGCCGTCGACCGAGACGGCCAGGTCCAAAATGCCGTCTCCGGTAAAATCTGCAACGACGACTGCCTGGGAGAATGAAAGGCCAGCGAAGATATAGCCCACGGCGGGTCGGAAGGTTCCATCTCCATTGCCCAACAAAACTACGAGTGGGACGTTGCCCAACGAGATACTGACCGCGAGGTCTGGTTTACCATCGCCGTTGAAGTCGCCCACAGCGACGGAAGTTTCCACTTCCTCGGTTGAATAGGTCAACGGAGGCTGGAATGTGCCGTCTCCATTTCCCAGCATGATAACTAAAGGGCCGCCGGAAATCGCGAGGTCGGCTTTACCGTCACCATTAAAATCGGCGACTGCCACGCCAGAGGGATCTGTTTTTCCGGTGCTGTAAATGGCCTGCGGCTGGAAAGTGCCGTCGCCATTTCCGAGAAGGATGGATATGTTGTCGGCGCCGGCGTTGGCCACGGCCAAGTCGAGTTTGCCGTCGCCGTTGAAATCGCCGACGGCCAGTTGACCGGGATAGCTGCCCGCCGCGTAGACGACTTGGGGCCGGAAGGTCCCATCGCCATTTCCTAAAAGGATCGAGATTCCACCGGGATCCTCGAAATGACCGATCGCCAGGTCCAACTTGCCATCGCCATTGAAGTCGGCGGCGACGATGCCAGATGCCCACAATCCTACGTCATAGGCGACGGGCGGCTGAAATGTGCTGTCGCCTTTTCCAAGGAGAATCTGGAGGCCGCCAGACGTCCCGCTCACAAGTTGGTTGGTGACGGCGAGATCCGGCTTTCCGTCGCCGTTGAAATCGCCCGCGGCCGCATAGAGGGAACCGGAGCCAGCGTTGAAGTTGACGGGATGCTGGAACGCGCCCCCCCCCACACCCAACATGAAGAGGACGCTTCCGGAGCCGGAGTTGGCCACTGCCAGATCCTTTTTGCCGTCGGAGTTAAAATCGGCAATGGCGATGGAGGCGGGCTGGGTACCGGCAGGATAGAGAACTTGGGCCTGGAGCGTGCCGTCGCCGTTGCCCTGCAGGATGGAGACGGTATTATTCTGGCCGTTGGCAACGGCGACGTCGAGTTTGCCATCTCCGTTGAAATCGCCCACCGCGACGAAGTCCGGGATATCAATGGTTGGGTATTTGACGGGGGGCTGAAAGGTGCCATCGCCCTTACCGATCAGGATGTAGAAACTGGTGGCGGCGACCGCCAAGTCCGGTATGCCGTCGCCATTGAAATCACCGACTGCTACCGAAGTGGGAGCGGTGCCAGCCGCGGATTCGACCGGTTTCTGAAAAGTTCCGTCGCCGTTACCTTTGAGCACCCACACATCGAAATTGTTATCAGCGACCACAAGGTCGAGTTTACCGTCTCCGTTAAAGTCGGCGGTCGCTATGGAGAGCACCTGCTGGCGACTGGCGGCGTAGGTGACTTGTGGACGGAAAGTCCCATCCCCGTTGCCCAGGAGGATGGAGACATTTTTGGCGTCGCTATTGGCGACCGCCAGGTCCAGCTTTCCATCGCCGTTGAAGTCAGCTATTGTTACGGAATCGGGCGCGTGACCGGTGGCATAGGGGACTTGGGACTGGAATGTGCCGTCACCGTTGCCGAGCAGGATGGAAACGTTACTGGACCCGCTGTTGACTACTACGAGGTCAAGATTGCCGTCGGCGTTGAAGTCGGCCACCGCTACGTATGAGGGATTCTTGAGGGCGGGGTAGTTCACCGACCGCTGGACGCCTGTGAGCACGATGGATATATCGTTCGAACTGCTGTTGGCCACGGCGATGTCAGGCTTTCCGTCGCCGTTGAAGTCGCCGGCGGCGACGGAGGCAGGCGTGACGCCGGTGTAGACGGCGCGGGAGGTGTTGAAGTTTACGGCGAGGCCTACCTTCGCCGTTAAGAGTAGAAATGTTAAAAGCCGCAGAGTTCGCATTACATCCCCTCCTTAAATGCCGGATTTACAGACCGACCTTGCGTTATGTTACTCCCGCGGGTAGGCATTCGCAATCTAGTGGTTCGAGCCCGGATAGGGTCATGATGTGGGCAACCTTCCCATCCGGTGAGAGGGTGGCGACTGACTTGACGACGCCTTGGAGGTAAGCTGCTCGGGCAAGCCATGGATAGCCGATGGCGGCGACCCGTTTGGAGTGAAGATCGCATTGATTAGTTGAGGCTGTGGATGGAGGAATCGCAATGGCGAGGACGCAACAGATCACGAAGCACCGAGTTAGGTTAGTTCCCGTTCAGCCATCGTGTAATGGCGCTTACGACCATGTGGGCTTCAGTTTCGTCGAGGTCTTTGCCGAAATCCGTGATGACGGCAGGGTCGTGGTCGAAGACGATGGCGTGGCGGTAGCCTTTGAGATTGACCACATCCACTCTCAAGTTGCGGATTCTTTGCCGGTCGAAGATACTGGTGCTGCCGATCAGCCAGAATTCGCGGCGCAATTCCAACTGTTGTTTACCGAATGTGAGTACCTCACGCATGACCCAGAGCCAGGCTGGTGTAAAAAACACGACGATTGGGAAGAGCATGAGGAACAGGATAATCCGGCCCGCGCGGACGGTGGCCGCCATGTTCAGATCGGTCCCGCGCAGTCGAGGCGGAAGTGACGCGCTTTATTTTCCTCCGGATATCTCGCCGTGCGGTTTGCCTTGCTGAATCTCTTCCCAGGCGTCCTTCGCCTGCCCCGCCAGTCCGTCTCCCACCCAGTTTTTGACGCTGTCCGGCAACTGCAATTTCGCCAGATCCGCCGGAGTCTTTCCTTGGTCCATCGCCGACTTCACCGCCTTGCGCAATTCCACCATGAACAACGCCTGCCCCGCCAGCACCTCCGGACCTCCCGGCACGCCATGGCCCGGCAGCACCGTCTTCACCTTCAACTTCTGCGCCGCGCCGACCACCGCCGGCCAGTTGCCGATGTTCCCATCAGCCGTATAGTTATAAGGTCCGTTGGCCACTGCATCGCCCGTACAGAGGATCTGCTCCTTCGGCAGATATACGAATCCATCGCCGCGCGTGTGCGCCCAGCCGAAGAAATGAAACTCTACTTTGCGGGATCCATCGTTCAGCACAAACATTTTTTCCGCGAAGGTCTGCTTGGGCGGTTCCACGCTCGGCTGGTGCATATCGGCGACGTCCTTGCGCTCCTTCTCCGTCTGCTGCCAGCGCGCCGGTTCGTAGCGTTTCATCTCCTCGGCCACGCCGCGGTACGCCAGCGTAGTAGCGCCCGCCTCCGTCCACACCGCGTTCCCGTAGACATGGTCGCCGTGGTGATGCGTGTCGAACACATACTTCACCGGCTTAGACGAAACTCGCTTGATGTCTGCCAAGGTGGCGCGCGCGCCGCTGGGAAAATTCGCATCCACCACGATCAGATAGTCCTTCATCTCGATCACGATGTTGTTGCAGTGTCCCAGATTCTTGATGTCGCCCTCGCGAAACCACACGCCGGGCGCGACGCTCGCAATAGTTTCCGGCTTGGCGTCGGTCCGCGAGACGAACAACGCCAAAGTGCCAAGCGCCAGAAAGAGGGGTAGGATCAGCAACCGTTTCATGCGAACGCCTCCAGGGACATAGTGTATAACAGTCTAAACTGAAAGTTGGCCGATCCCACCGCACCGCCCCTCGACCCCAACGCAGGCCTGGCCGCAAACATAAGCCGCTCGCTCATCATCGGCCTGCTGCTGGCTGCCGCCGCACTTCTGCTCTTCGGCTGGCTGGCTGAAAGCGTTCTCCACGGTTCCACGCAACGCCTGGACGATAGCGTCCGCGAACTCGTTCACTCGCACGCCACTCCGGTGCTGACAAGCGCCATGCGCGGGCTGAGTTTTATCGGATCGCCTTCCTCGCTGATCGCGCTCGGCATACTGGTGGTGTTTTTATATGTGCGCTCCGGAAGGCCCCGCACCGCCGCTCTCTTCGTCACCGCCGTGCTCGGCGCCGAGTTGCTCGACCAAATGTTGAAGCTGATGTTCCACCGCACGCGGCCGGTGGCCTTCTTCGGTCTAGCCGAGCCTATCGGCTACAGTTTCCCAAGCGGCCATTCGCTGGTGTCGTGTGTGTTTTTCGGAGTATTGGCGGCCTTCGCCGGGATGCGCACGGAAAGCCGCGCCCGCCACGTGTCGTATTACATCGGCGCCGCGCTGCTCATCGCCGCGATTGGTTATTCGCGGATCTACCTGGGCGTTCACTACTTCAGCGATGTGCTGGCCGGATACGCCGCTGCCATCGTCTGGGTCTTCAGCGTGGCTGCCGCGCGGCAATTGATTCGGCGGAGGCGACGGTGACAGCACCTTCCGATGCCGACGCCACCAGCGCTACATATTTCGCGAACACGCCCGCGTGATAGCTGGCGGCGGGCGGTTTCCAAGCGGCCATGCGTTCCCGAATTACTTCGGGCGCAACATCCAGATTGATGGTCCCCGCATCCACGTCGATGACGATGGAATCGCCTTCCTGCACCGCCGCGATCGGCCCGCCGTTGATACGCCTCGGGCACGACGTGCGCCACCATGAAACCGTGCGTCGCGCCGCTGAAACGGCCGTCGGTCACCAGCGCCACGCTTTCCGAAAGTCCTTCGCCCACGATCGCCCCGGTGACGCCCAGCATCTCGCGCATGCCCGGACCGCCGCGCGGCCCTTCATACCGGATCACCACCACGTCGCCCGGCTTAATACTTCCGCTGGTCACCGCGGTCATGGCCTCCTCTTCGCGATCGAACACGCGCGCCGGACCGCGATGCTGCATGCGGTCGTGTCCCGCCAGCTTGATCACGCAGCCATCGGGCGCCAGCGATCCGCGCAGAATCGCCATGCCGCCGCGCGGCTTCAATGGCTTCGCTCAGCGGACGAATCACTTCCTGGCCCGGAGTCTCGCGCGCCTCGGCGGCTTCTTCGGCGAAGGTGCGGCCCGTGCACGTCAGCGCGGAGCCATCCACGTAACCGCCTTCCACCAGCCGTTGCGCGATCACGCCGATGCCGCCGGCCTTATCCACGTCCACCGCCACGAACTTGCCGCCCGGCTTCAGATCCACCAATACGCGGCGTGCGCCGGCAGATCTCCTGGAAATCGTCGATCGTCGAGCGGCACGCCGGCCTCGCGCGCCATCGCCAGCAGATGCAGCACCGCGTTGGTGGATCCGCCCGTGGCCGCGACACCCGCGATGGCATTGGCGAAAGCCGTGCGCGTGGCGATCTGCGCGCGGCAGGCGATTCTTCCGCACCGCATCCATAACCACTTCGCCGCAGCGGAAGCTCACGTCGTTCTTGCGCGCGGATCCACCTGCGGAACCGCGGCCGTGCCCATGGGCGAGAGCCCGATCAGTTCCATCACCGTCGCCATGGTGTTGGCGGTGAACTGGCCGCCGCACGCGCCCGCGCCCGGACACGCGTGGTTCTCGATGTCCAGCAATTCCTCGTCGCTCATGCGCCCGGCCGCATTGGCGCCCACCGCTTCGAAAACATCCTGAATCGTGATGTCGCGGCCGTTATGCCGGCCCGGCAGAATCGATCCGCCATACAGCACCACGCCCGGCACGTTCAGCCGCAGCAGCGCCATGGCCGCGCCGGGGATGGTCTTGTCGCAAGCCACCAGCGCCACGATGCCGTCGAACATATGTCCGCGCGCCACCAGTTCGATCGAATCGGCGATCACTTCGCGGCTCACCAGCGAGGCCTTCATGCCTTCGGTTCCCATGGTGACGCCGTCGCTGATGGCGATGGTGTTGAACTCCATGGGCGTGCCGCCGGCGGCGCGGATGCCCTCCTTCACCTTGACCGCCAACTCGCGCAAATTGTAGTTGCACGGCATGGTTTCGATCCACGTGTTGGCGACGCCGATAATGGGCTTGGCCAGGTCTGCATCGGTGAATCCGATGGCCTTGAGCATGGCGCGTGCAGGCGCGCGGTCGCGGCCTTGGGTGATGGTGTAGCTTTGCAATGGCATGTTAGGACCGGTTGATTCCTTAGCTTAGCAGGGCGCTCGCTGGGCGGAGATAGCGGTACCCTGAAGCATGCGACTACGCACAACCATCGTCGTCTTCACCTTGTCGGCACTGATTGCGATCGCTTTCGCCGAGGATTGGCCGCAGTGGCGCGGACCCCGTCGCGACGGCGTAGCCGTTGCCTTCCCCGAGCCCAAAGCCTGGCCCGAAAAGCTGACCCTCAAATGGAAAGTAACCGTGGGCGAAGGGCACTCATCGCCAGTGGTGGCGGATGGCAAAATCTATGTCCATACCCGCCAGGGCGACAGAGAAGTGGTCACTGCCATGCGCCCCGAGAATGGCCAGACCATCTGGCAGCAATCCTACGTTGCTCCATACACTATGAACCCGGCCGCTGCCAACCACGGCAAAGGCGTGAAATCGACTCCCGTGGTGCAGGGTGGCCGCCTGTTCACCTTCGGCATCTCAGGCGTGCTTTCCTGCTTCGATGCCAAGACCGGCCAGCCGCAATGGCGCAAAGAGTTCGGCTCGCCCGATTTCGGAGCGGCCGCCTCGCCCGTAGTTGATCACGGCCTCGTCATCCTGCACGTGGGCGGCAACGAACAAGGCGCACTCACTGCGTTCGACGCCGCCACAGGCGCGGAAAAGTGGAGTTGGAAAGGCGACGGCCCCGCCTATGCCTCGCCCATCGTGGTGGATCTCGCCGGTACTCGCCAAGTGGTCACCCAAAGTCGCACGAACATTGTGGCCGTGTCCGCCTCCGCAGGGGACTTACTCTGGCGCATGCCGTTCAAGACGGTCTACGAACAGAACATCGTGACGCCCACTTTGTATCGCGACACGCTGATTTTCTCCGGCATCGAAAAACCCGTGATCGGCGTGAAAGTGTCGAAGCGCGGCGCGCAGTGGACTCCCGAAACCGTCTGGCAGAACAAAGATTTCGCCATGTATATGAGTTCGCCCGTTATCGCCGGCGACCTGCTATTCGGCTTCTCCGAGCGCAAACACGGCCAGTTCTTCTGCCTTAAGCCGAGCGATGGCGCCACCCTCTGGACCTCCGACGGCCGCCAGGGCGATAACGCCGCCATCGTGGCTGCCGGATCCGTCTGGCTCATTGTCACTCCCGACGCCAATCTGATCGTCGCCCGTCAGAACGACAAAGCCTTCGAACCGGTGCGCAAATATTCCATCGCCGATACTCCCGTCTGGGCCCACCCGGTAGTGATGGGCCACGGTATTCTGATCAAAGACGCCAATACGCTCGCCCTATGGGAGCCTCTCTGAGCATGAAACCGCTGGTGGCAATCATCGCAATCATTATCCTGGTCATCATTCTTTGGGACGGCTTCGAGGTGATCATCCTGCCGCGCCGCGTTACCCGCCGGCTCCGCCTCAGCCGCCTCTTCTACCTTTCTACCTGGACGATCTGTTCCTGGATGGGGCGCCGCATGACCAACGCCCGCCGCCGCGAACGCATGCTCAGTTTCTACGGACCGCTATCGCTGTTGTTCCTGATCGTGGTGTGGGCGTCGGGTATGATGCTGGCCTTCGCCGCCATACAATGGTCCGTCGGCCCGGCCCACATGAGCTTTAACGAAAGCCTCTATCTGAGCGGAACTACCTTCATCACGCTCGGCATGGGGACGCCGCACACGCGTTGGTCGCGCATCGTGCTGATTATCGAGGCAGGCACGGGATTCGGATTTCTCGCACTGGTTATCAGCTATCTACCAGTACTGTATCAGTCGTTTGCTAAGCGCGAGACCAGCATTTTACTGCTCGATGCGCGCGCCGGATCGCCGCCTACCGCCGCCGAACTTCTGCGCCGCTACGCCACGGGCCACGGCTTGCCGGCCATGAATGAGTTGCTGCGCGAATGGGAAATCTGGTCGGCCGATCTTCTCGAAACTTACATATCGTACCCGGTACTCGCTTATTTCCGTTCGCAACACGATAATCAGTCGTGGCTGGCGGCGCTCACTACTATTCTCGACGTCTGCGCCGTAGCGATTTCCGGTATCGACGGACTGGCGCCCTGGCAAGCCCGCCTGACCTTTGCCATGGCGCGCCACACCGTAGTCGATCTGGCCCAAATTGTGAACGCGCCGCCACTCACACCGGTACCCGACCGCCTGCCACCCGAAGACTTCGACCGTTTCAGGGCCATTCTCGAAGCCGCAGGCATTGCGCGATGCAATACGGCCGAATTCGAAACCAAACTGGCGCAAGCTCGCCGGCTCTACGAGCCGTACGTTTTCGCGCTTTCCCGCCGCTTCATGCTGGCGCCCGCCAATTGGATGCGCGTATCGGATACACTCGATAACTGGCGCACCAGTGCATGGGAGCGCAGTTCGAGCGGTCTGGCGCAAGAACTGTTTGACGAGAATGCCGATGTGCATTCATAATTAATTCCGGTACTGCAATTGCGTAATTGACAAATCGCGGGAGCGCGCTATTATTTGAGTTACTCCCCCAATTGAACGATCCCTGAAAACCTGTGCCTACAGACACCATCATCCTCAATACCGAATTGCCTGGCATCGAAAAACATGCGCAAGGTAAAGTGCGCGACGTTTACGCTCTGGATGGCCGATTGCTGATCGTGGCCACTGACCGTATCTCGGCATTCGACTATATCCTGCCCACCGGAATTCCGGATAAGGGCAAAGTGTTGACCCAACTTTCCATTTTCTGGTTCGATTTTCTGCGCGATGTGACACCCACCCATTTCCTCACCGCCAGCGTGGACGAATATCCTTCCGAACTGCGGCCCTTCCGCACCCAACTGGAAGGCCGGTCTATGCTGGTGAAGCGCGCGAAAATGGTCGAGATAGAATGCGTCGCGCGCGGCTATCTGGCCGGCTCAGGTTGGAAAGAGTACAAATCGCAAGGCACGGTCTGCGGCATTCCGCTGCCTAGCGGCCTGCGCGAGAGCGACCGCCTGCCTGCGCCGATCTTCACTCCATCGACCAAAGCGCAAAGCGGCCACGATGAAAATATTTCCTTCGAGACCATGTGCGCGCATGTGGGCGACGAACTCGGAGCGCGCCTGCGCGACCTGACGCTTGAAATCTATTCGCGCGCCGCGGCCTATGCGGAAACCAAAGGCGTGATCATCGCCGACACCAAATTCGAGTTCGGCTTCGTGGATGGCGAACTGGTGCTGGGCGACGAAGTGCTTACGCCCGATTCCTCGCGTTTCTGGCCCGCCGAAACCTACAAGCCCGGCGGCCCGCAATTTTCCTACGATAAGCAGTACGTGCGCGATTATCTGGAATCCATTCACTGGAACAAAAAACCGCCCGCGCCGCCGCTGCCTGACGAAGTGGCCGCACAAGACCAGCGAAAAGTACCGCCAGGCCTACCAGGTAATCACGGGCAAGCCGCTATGAACTGGCTGGACGTCGTATTAGTGCTAGTGCTGGCTGGTTCGATAATCACCAGTTTCTCCACCGGACTGGCGCGCGAAGTGGTAGGCTTGGTCTCCATGGTTGCGGCGCTGGTGCTGGCCATTTGGTTCTATGGCAGCGCCGGTTCGTTCCTGCAACCCTACGTCAGTTCGCCCGGTATCGCTAACTTCTGCGGTTTCCTGCTGGTGTTTCTCGGCGTGATTCTGCTGGGTGCGTTGGTGGGACGTCTGCTGAAAAGCATGATGAAGGTGGCGGGATTGTCGTTCGTCGACCGCCTGCTGGGCGCGGGCTTCGGTGTCGTGCGTGGATTGCTGATCTCCATCGCGCTGGTGCTGGCGCTGTTGGCTTTCACGCCAGGCAAGTCGCCGCCCAACGCAGTGGTCCACTCGCGTGTAGCGCCCTACGTGATCGATGCTGCGCGCGTAGTCGCGGCCGTCGCGCCGTATGAATTGAAAGATGGGTTTCGTAAGAGTTATCAGCAAGTGAAGACGATCTGGGGCAACGCCCTGAAAAAGGGCATTCGGGAATTGCCGGATGCGGGAAAGGCATGAGATGAAAGAGGAGTTTGAGGCGCTGGTGGAGCATCTGGTTGGGAAAGGTTTCTTTCTCGTGGAAGTCGTCGAACTGCTGGAGAAGACTCTGATCGAAAGGGCCCTGGAGCGTACTGCCGGCAATCGTTCCGCCGCCAGCAAACTGCTGGGCATTCATCGCAACACGCTGCAGCGTAAGACTGGCGGAGTACAAATTAGGCGCCCGGAAGACCCGGCGCAAACCCGTGCGCGCGGAATCCCGCTCGCGCCGGAAAGTTATCACCGCATCTGCCTAAATGGACCTGCTGATCTTCGATCTCGACGGTACCCTAATCGATTCCAAGATGGACCTGGCGCAACGCCGCCAACGCTGCACGCGGACCACATGGGCATGCCGCCGATCGCCGATGAGCGCGTGTACTCCTACGTGGGCAATGGCGCGCCCGTGCTGATCCGCCGCGTACTGGGCGATGCTGCTACGCGAAGCACAGGTGCAGGAAGCGCTCGAATTTTTCCTGGAATATTATCGCGACCACATGCTCGATTTCACCGCGCTATATCCGGGCGTGCGCGAGTCGCTCGACCGCCTGCAGGCCGCGGGCGTCACCATGGCTGTGCTGACGAATAAGCCGGTGAAGATCAGCCGCGCCATTCTCGAAGGACTTGGCGTGGGCGGCCATTTCCGCCAGGTGTATGGCGGCAACAGTTTCGATTTCAAGAAGCCACACCCCATCGGCATCGAAACGCTGATGCAGGAATGCGGCGCTTCGCCGGAAGGCACCATGATGGTGGGCGATAGTTCTGTCGATATCCAGACCGCGCGCAACGCCCACGTGAAATCGTGCGGGGTCACCTACGGTTTCCAACCCGAATCCCTGCAAACCGTGCCGCCGGATTTGCTGGTGGACCGCATGGAAGACATGGCCGCCTGGGTGTTAGGCGAGCCTTCTACTTCTGCGAATACGTCACACTGACCGTAGTCGCGTTCTTGTCATTCCCCACAGTCACCAGAACGGTCCGCTTATTGGCAGTATCTTCGCCGGATACCAATCCGCCCGTGGATCCGCCGCTTTCGCTGGTGCTGGTGGCGTTGATCCCGAAGCCCTTCTGCTTCAACTCGCGATCGTAAAACGCCACCACATCCTTAGGCGCGTCCGGCGTCTTGAACTGAAAACTGGCCGACGATCCGTCTTTACCGTTCATACTGAATACGCTGGACGGTTTCGAATTCGGATATCCCGGAATCCACGCGGGCATCGCCGCCTGGTTCGCACCCATGGTCATTGACTCGGATCCGGACTTGAATTGAAAACTGCCGGCATCGCCGTCGCCGTGCGCTTCCATGCTTACCGCGTCCTTGCCGTCTTCGCGAAATGTGATCTTCCCGCGCTTCATTTCGTCGAAGTTCACGGTCATGGTCTTGCCGGTGGATTTCTGGCGCAGGGTGATCAGCCCGCGCTTATCGTCGGTCGATACCACTTCCAGATCCGGATTCGTGGCCGCCAGAAGTTTGGCCGTCGCCAGTCCCGGATTGTTACGCATCAATTCCGCGTCGAATCCGGATTGCTTGGCCTTGTGCAGCAGGAACATGCCGCCGCCCACCACGGCCAATCCAACCAACACGAACAGCGCCACCACCCCGCCCAGTATCCAGACGAGCGGACTCGTCTTGCGCGGCGCATTCGTGACCGGCGAAGCCACCGCTTGGGCTGAACCTGCGGGCGTTCCGCACGCGGTGCAGAACTCACCGTTCATTTGGGCCCCGCAACTCTTACAAAAAGCCATGCTTCCTCCGTCCAATCAATCTATCACGCAGGGGTGCGGACGGAGCGTTGCTCCGGCCTATGGGAATGGAAGTTTCGTACTAGCGGCGGGCGTAGGACTATTTGTGGCTAGTCTGATAATGCAGTTTCAGCAAGTCCAAACCAAAATCGCCGTTGAAATCCCGCCACACCGAATGAATATGATTCGCATTGTTCTGCGTATCGTCGTACTCAATCAAAAATGAAGCAGTCTGCACGCGGTAATAATGGGGATCGCCTTTTTCAACGCCGCCGGCCCAGGCGAAGTAAATATCTTTGCCCGCTTTCTTGATCTGTTCCTCGCGCGCCTCGGCGATCTGGTCCGGCATGTTGCGCGCATATTCTTCGAGCAGCGCCATCAGCAAGTCGAACTGCTTGGCGTTCATTTTCGACGCCAGCAAGCCGGAAGCGTGGCCTTCGAGAGCGGCCTTGCGGCTATCGAAAGTAATGATATCTTTGTATGCCTGTGCATCCACCAGGGCGGCCTTGCGCTGTGCCGCGTCGAGCGATTGCATCACCGCGCGCCCCAGGTCTTCCTCCGCGCCCAACACCCGCAGACCTTTGCGCGGGCCTTCCCGCACTTCCGCCGGATTGGCCCCGAAGAAACTCGGCGCGCCCGCCACGTGTCCGCCCACCACCGTATAGTTCTGGCTGAGGTGATGCCCTTCGACGCGGTATCCCCACGTGCCATCCGCCGTCGGCGTGCCGAATATGGAGATGTAATACTTCTCCGGATCGCGCTCCGGACCCGTGCCGTGCTCAATGGCGAGGAGCACTTCTTCCAGGCTCATCACCGATTCCGCTTTCAGCAATCCCTGCTGGCTCAACCCCGTGCCCAGCAGCGCCGTAGCCAGATGCTTCTGCGCCGGATTCATCTCGCGCACAGCCAGGCCTTTCCGCTCGATCGGGACGAAGTGCCAGTTCTGCCGTTCGTCGACTTCGAACGCAAAGGTGGCCTTCGCGCGTTGTTCAGGGGTTAGGGAAGCCAGGAACCGGTTGGCGGCTTCCGCCATTAGGGATGAAGAGTTGAAACGATGATATGCAGAGGTCAACAACATGACGCCAATAGCGGCCGCGCCGAGGCGGAAGTAGAGGGACTTCATGGGCACCTTTCAGCGACGCCGCGGCGTCAGAATGGGAAATCTTTTTTGACCATCTGCACCACGCCCGCCCGCGCCAGATAGGTATGCGGGTTCACCGGCGCACCACCGATGCGAACTTCATAATGCAGATGCGGAGCGGTTACGCGGCCAGTGCTGCCAACCGCGCCCACTTGGTCGCCCCGACGCACTTCCTGCCCATCCACCACGCCGAAGCGGGAAAGGTGCGCGTAGTAAGTTTCGTACCCGCCACCGTGATCCACCACTACCAGTTGGCCGTATCCATTGCTCCAACCCGCGAAAGTCACGATCCCATCGGCTGTGGCCCGCACCATGGTGCCCGTTGGCGCCGAGATATCCACGCCCGTATGCATCGCGCCTTCACCGGAGAATGGATCCGTACGCTCGCCATAACCGCCCATCAAACGGCCTTCCACCGGCCAGATGCTGGGCTGCACATTAGTATGCCAGCGGCGCGCAAAACTATTGTCGGCGCGATGGAAACTCCGCAGCACACGGTAGGCCGCCACGGAATCCGAAAATGTTGGGGTCAACCGGCCCTCGGAAGCGATCCCCGCCGGGCCCTCCAATTTTTGTTTGATTCCGTAAGCGACGGATACTTCGTTGGCAAACATCTCCAGGCTGGCCATCTGCTGGTTAGTTTGGTTGGTGACTTTCTGCAAACGCTGGTAGCGCGTCCGCAAGGCTTCGACTTCGCTGCGCAGCGCATTATAGTTTGCAACTTTCCAAGCCATGCGTGCGTAACTGGATATGAAGCCAAAAATCGAAATGCAGCCGAGCAGAGCCAACGCCATGACAGCGTAGACCACCTTCAGGGGTACGCGGATACGCCGCAACTTGCCCCGGAGGGAGTGAGCCAAAACCAAAATAAAATAGTTCTGCTGCATAGTCTTCTCAGCCGAACCTGGCAAAAGATCTCCCTTTGCCGGTCCGGAGGGCTATTAAGATTGGCGAAAGGTGACTGTAACAGGACCTACACATCCCTGTCAAGCCTGTCTTTGGCTTGCAAGTTATTGAAAAACTTGGTAGTGTTTCCCTTTGAACATCTTTTCTCGACTTCCGGGAGCACTTTTTCTACGGAATCTGGTAGAGCGGCGCAGCTTGCTCTTCCAACTTGTCCGCCGCGATTTCGAGCAGCGCTTCGTCGGCTCCGCTGTCGGCTGGATCTGGGGAGTCATCCATCCCCTCGTTCTTCTCGGCAGTTGGACGTTCGTCTTTAGCGTCTGCCTGCACCAGAAAATGCCCCCCGGAGAAGTGACCGGAAGCTATCCGCTCTTTCTCTTCGCCGGCATGCTGCCGTGGCTGCTGTTCAGCGAAACCGTGCAGAGGTCGGCTTCCAGTCTGCTCGAACAGGCCAGCCTGATCACGAAAACCGTTTTCCCCGCGGAGATGGTTCCGGTGTCGATCTTTCTGTCCTCGCTGGTCAGCCATTTGATTGCCCTCGGACTTGCAGTGGCGGCCGTGGGCATCTGGCTTAACCACATCAGCCCGGGCCTGATGCTGCTACCGATATATATGTTGTTGCTCGGCATGTTCGCCGTGGGCCTAGGCTGGATCCTGGCCAGTTTGCAAGTCTACTTGCGCGATACTGCTCAGGTTTTGACCGTCATCCTGACGTTCTGGTTCTGGCTGACGCCTATCTTCATTACTGAACAGCAATTCCCAGCGCGGCTGCGCTTTCTGCTGGCAGGTAATCCCCTGGCATACCTGGTGCGCGGCTATCGCGATCTGCTACTCTCTGCACGTTTGCCGGGGTTTGGCGAACTGGGCATTATGTCGTTCTTCGCCATCACGACTTTCCTTCTGGGCGGCTTATTCTTTCGCCATATGAAGCGGGGTTTTGCGGACGTGTTGTAGTCTCAGGAGACGGCCTCCGTATGCAGCCATTTGTCAAAACCATTCATCCCCGCGGCATCCTATCTTTCGCGCCGGATTGTAAGCCAATCCCCCTCACGCCGCTGAATGTTCTGATCGGCCCGAATGGTTCCGGCAAGTCGAATCTTATTGAAGTCTTTGAACTAATGAAATCACTGCCCGTCGATCTGGATGGGGCAGTGCGGGTCGGCGGCGGAGTAAGCGATCTGTTCTGGAAGGGGGAGAGCAGTGTTGCCGCCAAGATCACGGGTGGCACGACTATTACGACGGACCTCAATGTTCCGGGCGTGGAACTGCTCCTGCGATATATCGTGGAACTAAGTTCCGCGGGCCAGGGTGTGACGGTGGTCGACGAGACTATCGAAGACGCCAACCGGAGCATGAAAGGTGCGGGAGATTGGTACTTTTACTATAGGAACGGCCGCCCGATGCTTCGTTTCCGTAAGCGGAACATCCGGCTTCGCGAACTCATGGACGCTGATCTTGAGGACGCCCAGGGGGACAATGCAGCTTTAGCCTTAACCAGTTTTGATCGAGGTCAATCTGTCCTTTCGCAACGAAAAGACCCCGATTTATATCCGGAGATAAGCTCTCTAGGCAAATGCCTCGGGGATATTTTGATTTTCCGCGAGTGGTCCTTCGGGCGCTACGCCGTAGTACGACAACCGCAGCCTACCGATCTTCCGAACAACGTGCTGTTGCCGGATCTCCGCAACCTGGCCCTGATTCTGAACCGTATCGAGCAAAGCTCCGCATTCCCGCGCTTCAACGCGGCATTGAAGCGCTTTCTCCCGCGCTTCCAGCGCGTAAGCACTCTGGTGCAGGGTGGGACCCTGCAGATCTTCCTTCATGAAGAAGGGCTCCGTTCTCCCATACCGGCGACGCGGTTATCAGACGGAACCATCCGATTTATCGCCTTATTGGCCATCTTACTCAGGCCCGACATCGCGCCGCTCATCTGTCTGGAAGAACCTGAGTTGGGCCTGCATCCCGATGCGCTGGCACTCATCGCCGAACTTCTCGTCGAAGCCTCCCAGCAAACCCAGATCATTGTGACCACCCAATCCGACGTTCTCATTTCGGCCCTGAACGAGCATGCCGAGTCTGTAATAGTCTGCGAAAATCTGGGCGGCGGATCTACATTCCAGCGGCTCGAAAGCGACAAGCTGCGGTTCTGGATGGACAAATACCAGTTAGGCGATATTTGGCGCGCCGGCGAACTCGGCGGTAATCCGTGAGTGCTCTGACGATCTATGTAGAGGGCGGAGGCGGCTCGAAGGAAGGTAACGCCCGTCTACGTCAGGGAATCTCGGAGTTTGTCCGCAAGGTGATCCCTCAACAAAAACCAGGCTGGAAAGTGGTAGCCTGCGGCAGTCGCGACGATACGTACAGGGCTTTCCAGCACGCAAACACGACCCGTCCAGAGAACTTCAACGTGCTTCTGGTTGATTCCGAAGACGCAGTAGCCCCGTATTCTTCTCCTCGATCCCACCTGAGCCTGCGCGACGGCTGGCAACTTTCCGGAGCGTCTGATGACTCTATTCACCTGATGATTCGCGTGATGGAAACTTGGATCGTCGCAGACCTGGACACTTTGGAGAAGTATTACGGGCAGCAGTTCTTAAGCAGCGCCCTCCCCTCTCGCTCCCAAAACGTGGAACAGATCGAGAAGAAGAGAATCTTCGAAGCCCTCGAACGCGCGACTGCCAAGACACAGAAAGGCGAATATCACAAAATCCGTCACGCCGCCGCCTTGTTGGAACGGATCCGCCCCGAAATCGTCCGGCAGCGCTGCCCGTCATGCGAACGGTTCTTCGTGGCTTTAGGGAAGGCCATGGATGCGGCATAATTCAATATGCGCATCCTCCTTCTGATCGCCCTCCCCACCCTCCTGTCGGCCGCAGGCTTGAACCTCCAACCCTGCCCTACCGCGCCCGCCCTGTGCGGCACCCTCACCCGCCCCCTCGACCCCGCTGGCCAAGTCCCCGGCACCATCGACATCGGCTTTGAACTGTACCCCGCCCGCGACACGTCCCAACCGCCCGCAGGCACCATCGTCGCCGTCGAAGGCGGACCCGGCTTCGCCAGCACCGGCAGTGCCGCCGGATATCGCGGCCTCTTCTACCCCATCATGGACCGCCGCAACCTGCTGATCGTGAACAATCGCGGCACCGGTAACTCCGCCGCGATCGTCTGCAATCCACTCCAGACCGAACCAGTCCAAACCCTGGCCGCAATCGCAGCGTGCGGCGCGCAACTCGGCGATACCGCCGATCTCTATGGCACCGCCCTTGCCACTGCCGATCTCGCCGCCGTTCTCGATGCCCTCGCCCTTGGCCCCATCGATCTTTATGGCGATTCTTATGGCACGTGGTTCAGCCAGGCCTTCGCCGTCAATTATCCCGAAAAGGTGCGCGCCGTCATCCTGGATAGCGCCTATCCAGTAATCGGCGAGAATCCCTTTTATCCGTTTTCCGCGGCATTCAACCGGCTGAACTATAACCTCGTCTGCCAGCGATCCCTAAGCTGTCGCGATCTTTCCAGCGCATCCGAAGACCGCATCGACGCGCTGGTCGAGCAGTTGCGCGCGCATCCCTTCACCGGCAAGGCGTACGACGGGAATGGCAACCTGCGACCGGTCACCGCCAACCCCACCGCCGTGGCCTTTACGATGTTCGCCGGCACCATGGGCGAAGTGATTTATCGCGACCTCGACGCCGCTGCCCGTGCCCAACTCGAGGGCGATAGCGCGCCTCTGCTCCGCCTGTTCGCGGAGAATAACTTCACCTCCGCCTACCGCCAGACCGGCGGGCCGCCTACACAATACAGCCGCGGCCTTTTCGCCGCCGTAAGCTGCAGCGACTATCCGCAGATCTACGATATGACCGCGCCGCCCGCCGTCCGCGCCCTTCAGGACCAAGCCGCCATCGCCCGCGAACAAGCGACCAACCCCGGCATCTACGCTCCCTTCACGATCGACGAATTCCGCCGCATGTCTCTCGATGTCAGCGTCCTCGACCTGTGCGTGAACTGGCCGGTGCCATCGCCCGCGCATCCGCCGCAACATTCCGTCCCGCCCGGCGCCGCTTTTCCTTCCGTGCCCGTGCTGGTTCTGTCCGGCGAATTGGACGCCCTCACCACGCCGGCCGAGGGCCACCTCGCCGCCGGACTGTTCCCCAACGGCCGGCAGGTGCTGATCGCCAACAGTTTCCACGTCACTGCCGTTGACGACGAAGGCAATTGTGCCTCTGTCATCGCGCGCAATTTCTTCGTAAACCTCTCGCCCGGCGACACGTCCTGCGCCTCGCAGATCGCCGAAGTCCGCACCGTGCCCAACTTTGCCACTGTGGTCTCCGCCGTACAACCCGCGCAGCCATCCGCGGGGAACCAGGGAACTGTGGCCGACCTGCGCGTGGCGGCCGATGCTACCCTCGCGGCGGGCGATGCCGTGGCCCGCTGGTTCGTAAACTACAACGGCTCCGGAGTCGGCCTTCGCGGTGGCACATTTACTTATACTCAAGGCTTGGTACAGATCCATTACACCCTCGACAACCTGCAGTGGACCACCGACGTGACCGTCTCCGGTACCATTGACTGGAACTACGCGACCGGATCCATCCGCGCGGATGTGACCGTCGCCGGACCGGCCACCGATCCCGGCGCGCTCATCATCACGTGGGACAACACCGCACCGCATGCCATGGCAACCATCACCGGTCAGATCGGCGGCCGCCCGATCAACGCCGGCATGTATGCGCCCTGACGGCGTTTACAAATCTATACAAAACGCTTGTGCGGCGCCCAATCGCTTTGTTGCATCATAAATAAAGATGCACGCAGCGGGAAAAATTGCGGCGACCTTGTTTCTCGTGGCCTGCGCCGCCGGAGCCCGCACCGCACCCCAGTTCAGCCTCCACGATACCGAGGGCGTAAGTCACACTCCCGCCGAATGGTCGCAATCCCACGCTATCGTGCTCTTCTTCGTCACCACCGACTGCCCGCTATCTAACGGCTACGCACCCGAGATGAACCGCATCCAGCAGGCTTATACTCCACGCGGCGTTCTGTTCTACGCGGTACAGGGCGACACCACCATCCCGGACGACGAAGTGCGCCGCCACGCGCACGATTACGGTTACCGCTTCCCCGCGCTGCTCGATCCGCAACAGATTCTCGCGCACCATACCGGCGCCACCGTGACGCCCGAGGCCGTAGTGCTCTCGCCGCAGGGTGAGGTGCTCTACCTTGGCCGCCTGGACAACCGCGTGGAAGACTTCGGAAAAACGCGCGTCCAGGCCACCGAATTCGATCTGCGCGACGCGCTCGACGCCGTCCTCGCCGGACGCCCCGTTCCGCATCCGCGAACCCACGCGCTCGGTTGCGCCATTACCAACGGACACTAAAGGAATCGCCCCATGAAATCATTTGCTCAATCATCTGCCATACTCTCCTTTGCTCTCTCGATCGCCGGAGCCACCGCCGCCCCCCCCACTTTCAACAAAGACATCGCCCCCATCCTCTATCAGAACTGCGCCACCTGCCACCGTCCCGGCGAGGTCGCGCCGTTTTCCCTGCTCACCTATTCCGATGCCGCCAAGAAAGCCGCCCTGCTCGCTACGGTCACCGAAAAACGCGTGATGCCGCCCTGGAAGGCTGAGCCCGGCTACGGCGATTTCGCCAATGAACGCCGCCTGTCCGGCCAGCAAATCGCGCTGATTCGCGATTGGGCCAAAGCCGGCGCGCCCGAAGGCGATGCCAAAGACAAGCCCGCGCTCCCGGACTTTCCCAAGGGCTGGGAAGCCGGCCAGCCCGATAAAGTCCTGACCATGAGCCACAAGTTCGAGGTAGCGGCCGACGGGCCCGACCAATACCGCTGCTTTGTCCTTCCGCTCGATACGCCGGACAACGTCTACCTGAGCGGCATGGAATTCCGGCCGGGCAACCGCCGCGTGGTCCATCACGCCCTGGTTTATGGCGATACCACCGGCACCGCGCGCAAACTCGCAGCCGACTCGCCCGATGGCAGCTATACCTGCTTCGGCGGTCCGAAGTTTCCGCCCGTCAGTCTGCTCGGCGGATGGGCCCCCGGCGCCTCCCCGCCCCCCAATTCGCCCGACCTTTCGCAACTCCTGCGCAAAGATACCGACATCGTCGTGCAGATCCACTACCACCCCGACGGCAAGCCTGAAGAGGATCAATCCTCCCTCGGCCTGAAATTCTCCGGACCACCCACCAAAGGCCGCGCCGGCATCATTCTCTCCAACCGCCGCATCTACATCCCCGCCGGCGATTCGCATTACGTCGTGAAAACCGCTGTCACCGTGCCCCGCGACGTGGACGTCTTCGGCATCACCCCCCACGCCCACTATCTCGGCACAGACATGAAGGTGAATGCCGTGCTGCCCGACGGCAGCGTCCAGCACCTGATCTCGATCAAGGATTGGGATTTCAACTGGCAGGGCCAATACCGCTACAAAGAACCAGTGCACCTGCCACAGGGTAGCCGTATCGAACTCGAATACGTCTACGACAATTCCGAAAAGAACCCGCACAATCCGTCGCACCCCCCCGTACCGGTGACCTGGGGTGAAGAAACCAAGAACGAGATGGCTGTTTTGTTTCTGGGCGTCACCCTGCCCTCGCCTTCGGACGTGCCTACCTTTCGCAAGGAGATGCGCACGCAGTACATTGAATCGTTCCTCGCCGAAGGGAACACTCTCGACGACCTGCCGCCCGGCATACCCAAGGGCGAACTGGAACTGATCAAGCGCGTCTTTCAGAATTTTGACAAGAACGGCGATGGCAAGCTCGATCCCACAGAGCGCGCCGCCCTCATGCAATACCTGCACGGCCAGAAATAATTGTACGGCTCCGCCTGCTGGCGCACCGCGTGCTCACTACCCGGCCGGAGGAATGAGATGCGCAAATTTATAGGCGCCTTTGTGCTGACGACTGTCCTGGCCATCCCCGCGGCAGCAGTTCTGCGGGCCGATGACGACCACGATGACCACGACCGCAAGGACCAGCATCATTACAAGCGGTATTACGATAAGGACGCCCGCGACTGGCATGAGTGGAACCCCAACGAAGATCAGGCGTGGCGTCGCTATGCGGTGGATAAACACATCGAGTACCACGATTGGGCCAAGGCCAAAGCCGACGAGCGTCGCGATTATTGGCGCTGGCGCCACGACCACCCCGATGCCCCTGTTACACCGGATCCGCACTAGTCATCTGCACTGCCGCCGACTGAGCCGCATGCGCAAGCGTGCGGTTCTGCCCTCCTGGACAAGTGTTTACTTCTGTTATATTCTAAAGTCTATCGGAATACTCTACTAAAAACGGGGGTGTGGTACCATGGCTTTGGATGCGGCAAAGAAGTTCACTGTTCTGGCTGTCATTCCGGGCGGGGAAGATCTGCAGACCCTGCGTGGAATTCTGGCCCGTTCAACTTGGGACCTGCAGGTGGCATTAACATTTCGGCAAGCTCAACTCGCGTTCGACGATCTCGATATCGGCCCCGGTATCGGCGTAGTTATAACCGATCCAGATCTGCCGGCCGGTTATTCCTGGCGGCATCTCGCCGCAGCCGCCTCACAATTCACTCATCCGCCATCTCTGATCGTGGCTTCGCGCTGCGGTGACAACCGGCTATGGGCTGAGGTCCTGAACCTCGGTGGCTTTGACCTTATCCTGAAGCCGTTCGATGCCAAAGAGGTCCTGCACAGCATCGGAATGGCTTGGCGAAATTGGCGCGATCAGGCCCTCGTGGCCCCCACATCGCAAACGGAGGAAATGCTTCAGAGTGCCAAAGGTTAAGGCAAACGGTATCGACCTGCATTACATCACCGTCGGCATGGGCCCCGACGTGGTCATGCTTCACGGCTTCCTCGGAAATTTAGCCGTCTGGCACCTTTACATGGCCCCCATCCTGCGCCGCGAGCATCGCGTCACCACGTACGATCTACGCGGCCACGGCTACAGCGAAGTAACGCCCACCGGCTACACTACCGCCGACATGGCGGAAGACCTGCGCTGCTTTCTCGATGTCATGGGGATCGAACGCGCCACCCTCGTTGGACACAGTTTCGGCGCTGACATCGCCATGTATTTCAGCCTGCTGTATCCCGACCGTGTAAACAAACTCCTCGCGCTCGAACCCGGCCTCGCCGCCCTCGTCCACCTGCGCAACGATAAGGATTGGATCGGCTGGGCGGCCTGGGTCGCCAAACTGGAAGAGGTGGGCATTCACGTCCCCGAGGACAAGAAGACTGACGCCGAATTCCTGCTGCAACTGAGCCTTGAAACGCCGAAGTTTTATGGTCCCGCGCGCGGCCTGCCCCGCAATCGCGAACCGCTGCTCAACCTGATCCGCAACACCACCCTGTTGAAGGATTATGAAGAAGTCGGTGCCATGACCCTGGATGCCGTCCGCACTATTGAGACCCCAACCCTGCTGGTCTATGGGCGCGAGTCCCACTTCATCAGCTCTTACGATTTCCTGCATACCGCGCTGCCAAACTGCAAACCGGTACTGCTGCCCGGGGGGGAACACTTCGGCCCGCTGGAGCAGCCTGAACTCTTGACGGAGCATATCCAGCAGTTTCTACGCGCCCCGCAGCCCGCTATCGAAATGACCCCCACCGTGGGATAGCTATCGCTTTAGGGCCAGCGTAATTCCATCGCCGATCGGCACCAGGCTCAGCCACACCCGCGCGTCTACGTGTAACTTCGCGTTGAACTCCCGGATCGCTACGGTATCCTTATCCTGCATGCCGTCGTCGATCACCCGGGCATGCCACAGCACGTTGTCGAAAACCGCCAGCCCTCCCGGCCGCAGTAGTTTCAGCACACGCTCGTAGTATAGGCTGTAGTTTGCCTTGTCCGCGTCCACGAAAGCGAAATCGAAACTCTCCGCAGCGCCCTCCGCAAGGAGTCCGTCGAGCGTCTCGACCGCGGGTGCGATCCGCAAATCGATCTTACCCTCCACGCCCGCCTCGGCCCAATAGCGCCGCGCGATGGCCGTTGTTTCTGGGTTCACGTCGCAGGCGATTAACCGCCCCTCCGCCGGCATGGCCAGGGTTACGTGCAAGGAACTCAGCCCGGTAAATACGCCAACCTCCAGCGCGCGCGTGGCGCCTGTCAACCGCGTCAGCATCCCCAGAAACTGCCCCTGCTCCGGCGATACCTGCATCCCGGCATCCGGCCGCGCCGCCGTCTCCTCTCGCAGCCTGCTCAACAGTTCCGGCTCCCGCAGAGATACGCTGCGAATATATTCCGAAAGTTCCGACCCAATCGGCGTTTGTAAATTAGACATGTTCCGATCTTACAAGCACTCGGGTCACGGATTGAGGACGTTCTGCAAACCCGCGAACAGGTTCGCATCATTTCCAGCATGTAACCCAATTAGACGGTTCAAACGCCTTATAATTGGGCCGTCGCCCTCCAGAAGCACCCTCTAGCAAGAACAGGCGGAGTCCAGCTATCCTTAGAAGAGGAATAGCCCGAAAAGAGGGACTTGCGCGAATCGGGCGGCGCGGCTATACTGACATTTTCCACACCGTGTATATGACGGTACGAGACGAATACGATCCGCTGGCCCCACAACGCGAGGCCGCATTTTTCTACGGGCTATTTCTGCGAGGCCACACGGTCGAAGCCCTACGGCAAGACATCGACGTACCTCGCACTTTGCTCGATAAGTGGATGAGAGCACACGACTTCGAGTCTAACTTCCGCGAAAATCTGCAAAAAGTTTACACCTATCGCAAGCAGGTTCTGGCTATTTTTGACGGTTTGGTTTTGAATGAACAGAACCGTCCCCGCGTACAGTAGGCTCGGGTTCACTCATTGCGCCGGCAAACGCCTGAAAAAGCTTGAGTTGCTCCGATTCCTGGCGGACTTGATCTTCCGGATGCCATTGCACCGCCACGGCAAATCGCCGGTCGGCACGTTCCACCGCTTCGATGATGCCATCCGGAACGGACCGCGCCGCGATTCTGAGTCCCGCGCCAACTCGTTCCACAGCCTGGTGATGGCGGGAATTCACCGCATGCGGCCCCGCTCCAAGAATGTCTGCCAATCGGGTCCGCGGTTCTACCACGACAGCATGCGCCGGAAGCGCGGGGTCGGGCGTACGCACCACGTGCGCCGGCGAGTTGGCCAGGTTTTGGATGAGCGTACCGCCATGCGCCACATTGAATAGCTGCATTCCGCGGCAGATCGCCAGCACCGGCAGATCCGCGGCCAGGGCCTCGGCGAGCAACCGCGTCTCCAGTTCGTCGCGGGCATCATCGGGCTCTTCGTTATCCGGTTCCGGCGGCGCGCCATAGAGCGCAGGATTCAGATCAGTCCCGCCGGTAAGCAGCAGGCCGTCCAAGCCCTCTAGCGATTGCGGATTGTCCGCCGAAATGGGGACCGCCTCAATACCGGCTTGGCGCAGAGCGGCGGCATAGGGCGCCACCTTATGGGGTTCGTTAAAGGTCAGTGCGGCTTTGACGCTCATTGACCCGCACCGGAGGCAGGCTTGGCGTGGCGTTCCTTTGCCGGGATCAGCCAATGCAGGGTGATCAGGTTCAATAGTGCCAGAATCACTGCGATCTCGCAGCGTGATTGGGCGACCGCTGCGCCGATGACGCCCGTATTCCAAATACTGGCGGCAGTCGCGGTCCCGTGTACGTTACCCCGCCCGCGCATAATGGCGCCGCCGCCGATGAAGCCGATACCGGTGGTCAATCCTTGAATGATGCGGGAGCGGTCCGCGGGAGTGCCACCGGTCAAAGAATCCGCCAGCAGGACGTACCCGCAACTGGCCATGGCTACCAGCGGGAAGGTCCGCACTCCGACGCTGTGCTGCACCCGTTCCCGTTCCCATCCGATGGGGAAAGCCAGCACGTAGGCTATCGAGATTTTGACCGCCATTATGCCAAAGACATGCCAGTCAAACAGGGTACCTAACCAATCCATTGTTACTAAGGATAACAAGTTAGCTGTTGGGATAGCATGAATGCGGTTTTGACACTATAATCAGATAGGACAAATTGGACAAATGTAACCGAACATACAGCGGTCGGACTCAATGATTTGCGGGGCTAAATCGTAGATTCTTCTTTAATTCCGGAAACATTCCGTGGTACTTATGTTTTATGGAGAAGTCGAGTCAGTCCTCGTTCCTCAAGACTCTGGCGCTCGCGTTTGGTGATGGTCTCTTGTTTGGCGTGGCGATGAAGCTCGCGCAAGGGCCAACAAAAACTCGGGAGGATGGCATGACCGACCTTGGTCCTCTAGCGGAAAGGCTTAGGAACGTGGAAGACCACACACAGACAATTGATAAGGACGCCCTGGTGAAGTTTGGCGAAGGGCTGGACGGGCGCGTCCTGGAAAAAGTAATCGTAGCGCTGGAAGCGCGGCTCACCGAACACGTCGGCCAAGTAGACCGGCGATTGGCGGAGATCGATGCCCAGGTCGCGCTGGATTTGAAAGCCGTCGATACGCACACTGCCGCGCAAACCAATGCGGTCGAGAAGGCTATTCAACAGATCGAAGCCCAGGTGCGTGATTACGTATCGGCAGCGCAGCAATCGAGCGCCGAGCAGATCTCCGGAGTCGATCAAAAGCTCTCCGCTTTGCAGGAAGCCCTCCCCGCCAAGTTCCGCGAAATTATCGAGGCTGTGCGCCAGTCCATGGAAGCGCGGGTGACCCTCGAGCTTACCGAACTCGAAAATCGTGTAGCGTCGCGCGGAGTTCCGCCCGAACATTTACAGGAACTGCAGTCCAATCTTCGCGCCGAAGTCGAGACGTTATCGAGCAAACTGGCGGCGGAGATGCGCGAACTGGCAGAGCATCAACAGAACCAGGCCGCGCCCCTGCAGCAAGCCCTGCAACAACTCGAAACTAAGCTGACTACGCTGCGCGAGGAACTGCCGCCCAAAATCCGGCAGATTGTGGAAGCCGTGGAAGCTTCGATGGAAGCGCGCATTTCCGCGGGCGACCAGCAGGCAGCCGAACGTGCCGGGAGCTTAGAACAGGCGCTGGCGGCTTTGCGGGCGGAGATGCCAAGCGCCGGTGGATTCCAACAAGCGGTGGACGAAAATCTGCGGCGCCATGCCGAGCAAGTGGGCGCGCTGGACCAAAAGCTGACCGTCTTGCAGGAGGAGTTGCCGCCCAAGATCAAAGCGATCGTGGACGCGGTGCGAGAGTCGTTGGATGCTCGCATGGCGGTGGAACTCCAGGGTATCGAAGAACGCCATAAGGCCCAGATCGAACAGAGCGCGGCGCGTTTCAACGAAGCGCAGGAGCATTTCCGGCAGCAACTGGCCGCCGAGTCCAAGACACCGGCGTTGGAGCAGGGTGTATCGAAGTTGCAGGCGGATCTGGCAGCGGCGGACGCGCGCTTGGCCGACGGGCTGCGCAGTATTGAAGACCGCCAGAACGAAGTGCAGGAGCAGTTGCGCCAGCAACTGGCGGCTGAATCCAAGACGCCGGTCCTGGAGCAGGGTCTCGCCAAATTGCAGTCGGATTTGGCTGCTCTTGATGCGCGGCTCGGAATCTATGACCGTCAAGTGGCCGACCGCCTGACTGGCCTCGAACGGCTCGCAGCACAATCGGCGGAAAATGTGCCGGCACAGATCAATTCGGCGGTGGCCGGTTTGCGGCATTCCCTCGAATCGAAACTGGCGACGCCGGATCGCTCTGCCGATCTCGAAAAAGCGTTACAGTACGCCTCGCTCCTGGAGACTCGTATTCAGGCGCTGGAGCAGAAACTGCAGCACAGTGGCGAAGAGGCCGTCGACCGTGCAGTAGAGCGCGTTTGGCAGGCACTCGAGAGCCGCTTGCAGCAACGCGAATCGCACGCGCCGGCAGCGGCCGCGGCGCCGGTTGAATCGATCACCGGGCTACGACAAAAATCGACCAGCGCGGAGAAAAGCGTATTAGATCTGATCGCCGGAATCGGGCAATTGTTCGAGAAGCCCGCACCGCGATCGACGCCCCCGCCTCCCCCAGCCGAACCGCCTGCGGTACAGCAGATGGCAGTGGCGGAACCTGTGGCGGTGGTGCCCGAGCCGGCAGCCGTTCCCGAACCGGCGCATGTCGAACCCGAACCGGTTGTCGCGGCGGTAGCGGCCCCCGCACCCAAACCAGCGCCGAAAGTGGAACCGGAGCCGGAGCCCGAACCCGAGGCCAAGCATGAGCCGGAGGCCAAATCCGAACCGGCAGCGCCGGTATTCGGCAAACCTGAACTGGTGGTGCGAGCGCCCGAGGTGGAGGAACCGTCCGACGCGCCGGCCGAGCATCAGAATCCTGAGGCTGCTCCATCTGCGGCGGCAAGCGGGTTCGACGAAATGGCGGATCCGCAGTCCGACGAGAAGCCGCCCGTGATCCTTTTCAAGCCGAAAGAATCCGGCCGCAAGTGGCGCATTCCGTTTGTCTCATCGTTCCTGTTGATGACGGTTGCGGTGGTCTGGCTGCAATCGCTGTAGGCTGCGGGGCGGACATCCAGGTAGTTTGCTATCCTGTTGTGCTGGATACGAATGATCATTTCCAGCGTCCGCTCCTTTCTTCTCTCCTATCCGTTTCCCGAGCCGGTGCGCCTGCCTTTCTATGGCGGCGAACGCACTATCCTCAAACGCGACGCGATGCTGATCCGCGTCGAATCGGATGATGGACTGGTAGGTTACGCGCCCGGTCCGGGTAGCCAGCAAGCACAAGAAATCATCGAAAGCCTGGTGCGGCCGTTTCTCGAAGGACGTACGCTGGCAGATCCCGACGCTCTGCGCATCCAGTTCCTTGACCGGCCCGAAGTGAATGCCTCCGCGGCTAAAATCTATTGCGCCGTGGAAGTGGGGCTCTACGACCTGTGTGCGAAGGCGCGCGGCGTTCCGCTTTCCGAAATGCTGGGCGGGCGCGTGCGTAGCGCGATCCGTCTCTACGGTAGCGCGGGCATGTACATGTCGCCGGAGCGCTATGCGGCCGAAGCGGCGGCCATCGCGGACCTGGGATTTCGCGCTTACAAAATGCGTCCGGCCGGCGGTCCCAAGGCGGACTTGGACACCGTGCGGCAGATGCGCAGCGCCGTCGGCCCGGACTTCGACTTGATGGTGGATGCCCACACCTGGTGGCGCATGGGCGACCGCAGTTATGATTTCGAAACCGTTGAGCAGCTAGCCGGCGGCATGGCCGAATACGATGTCGCCTGGCTGGAGGAGCCTCTTCCGCCTGACGATCACGAAGCTTATCTACGGCTGAAAGAGAAAGACTACCTGCCCCTGGCCAGCGGCGAGCACGAGCCTAGCGAGGAACGCTACCAGGACCTGATCCTGCGGCAAGCGGTGGACTACGTGCAGATGGACGTGTTTTGCCAGGGAGGTTTCTCCATGGGCCGCCGCTTGTTGGGCGACATCGCGCGGGCCGGGCTGCGGTTCGCCTTCCATAGCTGGGGTACGGCGCTGGAAGTAATTGCCGCGGCGCACCTGGGCGTTTGCTGGCCGGAATCGGTAGTGGAGTGGTTGGAATATCCCTGTTACTCCGCTCCGGCGCGCGAAGGCATGTACCCGTTTCCGCTGGCTGCTGAGATCCTGAAAGATCCGCTGGAGATCGATCACGGCGATCTGGTGGTGCCGCGCGGCCCGGGCTTAGGTGTTGAGGTGGATGAGTCGGTGATCGAACGGTACCCCTGGATCCCCGGTCCGTGGTCCTACTTCCGTACGGATTCCCCGGCCGAGACGCGCGCGGTGACGTCGGATCACTCGGTGCAGTGGGAGCGGCGGTCGGCGGGATGAGCGCGGCGGGTAACCGGCACGGCTTCCGCTATTACGATCTGCTGGTCCACACCTTCGTCGTGATTCTGCTGATCTCGAACCTGGTGGGCCAGAAGATCACGGTGATTGGTCCGCTGCGCTTTAGCGGCGCCATGTTGTTCTTCCCGATCACTTACATTTTCGGTGACATCTTCACCGAGGTCTACGGGTATGGTGCATCGCGGCGCGCTATTTGGGTGGGATTCTTCGCGTCGGCCCTGCTGGCGCTGGCGGGCATGGTAACGGTGTGGCTGCCCCCCGCCCCGAGTTGGGACGGGCAGGCGGCATTCGCCAAGGTATTCAATTTCGTACCGAGGATCATCGCGGCAAGCTTGGTGGCCTTCTGGTGCGGCGAGTTTGCTAACTCGTTCGTGATGGCGAAAATGAAGTTGCTGACCAACGGCCGCTATCTGTGGACGCGTACGGTCGGCTCAACGGTGGCCGGCCAGGCTGTGGACACGCTAGTGGTGACGGTGCTGACGTTTGGAGGCAGTCAAAGCTGGGCATTGATCATCCGGCTGATCCTGTCGGGCTATCTGGCAAAGGTGCTGTACGAGGTGGCCGCTACGCCGTTGACGTATTGGATTGTAAATACGTTAAAGCGTCGCGAGGGAGTGGATGTGTTCGACACGAATACGGATTTCAACCCGTTTCATAGCCGGGAAGGGTAGGGTCACCTGCCCGCCCGCGCCTACTCGCTATCTTCCGTGCCAACCTTTAGCACGGCCAGGAAGGCTTCCTGCGGAATCTCAACGCGGCCGACGCGCTTCATCCGCTTTTTGCCTTCCTTCTGTTTTTCCAGAAGCTTGCGCTTGCGGCTGATATCGCCGCCGTAGCATTTGGCCAGCACGTTCTTGCGCATGGCCGGGATGGTTTCGCGCGAGATGATCTTGTTGCCGATGGCGGCCTGCAGGGCTACTTCGAACATTTGCCGTGGGATCAACTTGCGCATGCGCTCGATCAGCAACTTGCCGCGCTCGTAGGCGAAGTCGCGGTGAATGATCATGGAAAGCGCGTCCACCGGTTCGCCGGCGATCAGTACGTCCAGCTTGACCATCGGCGAGACGCGGTAGCCCGCCAGATGGTAATCGAGCGAAGCATAACCGCGCGAGCACGATTTCAAACGGTCGTAGAAATCGAGCACAATCTCGTTCAGAGGCAATTCGTATTCCAGCAACACGCGACCGCTGCCGATATGCTCGAACTTCTTCTGCTCGCCGCGCTTTTCCTCGAGCAAGCTCAGGATGCCGCCCAGGTATTCTTCGCGCGTAATCACGGTGGCCAGGATGATGGGCTCTTCCACCTGCTTGATGCCGGAGGGATCCGGAAACTTGGTCGGGTTATCGAACTCGATCACTTCGCCGGAAACAGTGGTCACGCGATAGCGCACGCTGGGCGCCGTGGTGATCAGATCGATATTGAATTCGCGCTCCAGGCGCTCCTGCACGATTTCCAGGTGCAGCAAGCCCAGGAAGCCGCAGCGGAACCCGAAGCCCAGCGCCACGGAACTTTCCGCTTCGAAATTGAAAGCGCTATCGTTGAGCCGCAGCTTTCTCGAGCGCATCGCGCAGCAGGCCGTGTTCGTGCGATTCGACCGGATACAGCCCGGCGAACACCATGGGCTTGATCTCTTCGAACCCGGGCAGCGGCTCGGCGGCCGGATTGTCGTGGTCGATGATGGTGTCGCCGATCTTGGCGTCGGAGACGGTCTTGATATTGGCGAATACGAATCCCACTTCGCCGGCGGAAAGCTCGTCGCACGGCGTGGCCTTGGGCGCCTGGTAGCCCAGCCCTTCCACTTCCAGCACCTGCGAACTGAACGAACTGGACCACAGCCGGATGCGCTGGCCCTTGCGCAGGCGGCCATCCACCACGCGCGTCAGAATGATCACGCCGCGGTACGGATCGAACCAGGAATCGAAGATCAGCGCGCGCAGCGGCGATTCGGGCACGCCGCTGCGGAGGCGGCACCAGGTGGACGATCGCTTCCAAACTTCATGGACGCCGATGCCCTGTTTGGCGCTCACCAGCACGGCGCCCGAAGCATCCAGCCCGATCACGGACTCGATCTGCTCGCGAATGCGTTCCGGCTCGGCGGCGGGCAAGTCGATCTTGTTAATGACCGGAATAATTTCCAGGTTATGGTGCAGCGCCAGGTAAGTATTGGCCAGCGTCTGTGCTTCGACGCCCTGCGACGCATCGACCACCAGCAGCGCGCCCTCGCAGGCTTGCAGGCTGCGCGAAACTTCGTAGGAAAAATCGACGTGCCCGGGCGTATCGATCAGATTCAGTTGGTACATGCGGCCGTCGCTGGCCTGATAATTCAGGCGGACGGCATGGGCTTTGATGGTGATGCCGCGTTCGCGCTCCAGGTCCATCGAGTCGAGAACCTGCTCCATCATTTCGCGCTGCTGCAGCGCGCCAGTAACCTCTAGCAGCCGGTCGGCCAGCGTCGATTTGCCATGATCGATGTGCGCGATGATGGAGAAATTGCGGATGAATTCACGATCCATGCGGTATGATTGTGCCGTGGGGGCAAGTGTGGCCTGCCTCTCAGATTATCCCATATGTCTTACAGCAACATACGGTTTGAAGTGGGGGACGCGGGTATCGCCCTGCTCACCATCAACCGGCCCGATAAATTGAACGCGTTGAACGGAGAGACCGTGCGCGAATTGCGCGATGCCGTGGCACACGCCGGCGCCGATGCCGAAGTGCGGGCGCTAATCGTAACGGGGGCGGGCGAAAAGGCGTTTGTAGCTGGCGCCGATATCAATCAGCTTGCGATGCTCACGCCGATCGAAGCGCAAGCCTATGCGGAACGCGGGCAGCGCGCTTTTCGCGAGATCGAAATGCTGGCGAAGCCCACGCTGGCGGCCATTAATGGGTATGCGCTGGGCGGCGGATTGGAACTGGCGATGTCGTGCGCGGTCCGCGTGGCATCCGAAAACGCGCGCCTGGGACAGCCGGAAGTTAAACTCGGGATTCTGCCGGGATACGGCGGGACGCAGCGATTGCCGCGCCTGGTGGGCCGCGGGCGGGCGCTTGAGATGCTGCTTTCGGGCGAGCCGGTGACTGCTGCGGAAGCGTATCGCATCGGCCTCGTGAACCACGTCGTGCCGCAAGCCGAGTTGCTGGAATACAGCCGGCAGTGGCTGCGCAAGGTGCTAGCGAACGCGCCCCTCGCGGTCGGGCTTGACGTTACAGGCGGTGGATGTCGGCCTGGAAGCCGGGCTCGAACAGGGGTTACGATTCGAAGCGGCGGCCTTCGGCCTTACCACCGCCACGGAGGATAAGAGCGAAGGCACGCGTGCGTTTCTCGAGAAGCGCACGGCGGCATTTGCGGGAAAGTGAAACATGCCGAAGGTAATTGAAGGTCAACTGACAGCGGCGGGATTGAAGTTCGTGATCGTAGTGAGCCGGTTTAACGGCTTCATCGGCGAGAGGCTGCTGGTGGGCGCATTGGACGCGCTGGCGCGCACGGGCGGACAGCCCGACGATACGGAAGTGGTGAAGGTGCCCGGTTCCTGGGAACTGCCCGTGGTAGTTCGGGAACTGGCGCGGCAGAAGCGGCACGACGCTATCATTTGTCTGGGAGCGGTGATTCGCGGCGATACACCGCATTTCGACTATGTAGCGGGCGAAGCAGTGAAGGGCATCGGCCAGGTAGCAGCCGAGAGCGGCATACCGGTTTCATTTGGCGTACTCACTTGCAACACGCTGGAACAGGCCATTGACCGCGCCGGCGCTAAGAGCGGGAACAAGGGATTCGACGCGGCCATGGCCGCTGTCGAGATGGCGAGTTTGATGCGGCAGTTGCGTCAGGCGAATTAATGGCCGCGCGTACCAAGTCCCGTGAGAGAGCGCTGCAGATTCTGTTTTTGTGGGATGCGCGGAAACAGCCCATCCACGAAGCTACCGCAGCTTATTTCGATACTCAATATCCGGAGGCGGCGGGAGCCCCGCCCCCGGAAGATCCATTTCTGAAAGAACTGGTTACCGGCGCGGTAGCGCATGCGGAGGAACTGGACAGCCTCATTACCAAGCACGCTGAGCACTGGCGCATGGAACGAATGGCGCCGGTGGACCGCAACATTCTGCGGCTGGCAGTTTACGAAATGGCGTATTCGAAGACTCCCGCGGTAGTGGTGATCGACGAGGCGCTGGAACTAGCGCGCCTGTTTTCAAACGAAGAGTCGGTGCAGTTTGTGAATGGCGTGCTCGACGCTGTGCATAAAGACCTGGCGCGCAACGCGCCGCCCGTGGTTCAACCGGAATAATCGCCACGTTATGCGCTGCGCCGGTCACTGAGCGTAGCGATGGTGGCGCCCCAGCCACCGGCCTCCACCGGCGCATCGCTGTAACTGACAACGAACTTCGTACGCGCCAGGACGGCTCGCACTATCTCGCGTTGCACCCCGATTCCCCGTCCATGGATGATCCGAATGGCACGGAAGCCCATCTGGTGCGCCTCGTCAAGATAGGCTTCCACGATGCCTTTTACATCGCGCGGCGGGACACTATGCAAGTCGAACACGTCAGTGATAGGTATGCGGACTGGTCCGCTATCCTGTTCAGGGTTGTGCTCCACGATATCAGCATAGAACGGAGAACTCCGCGCTGTGAGATAGACTGTGCTCCATTATGCGAAACACGCTATCAGGCTTGGCATTGAGCCTCATGGTCGCGCCGCTCTCGATGCACGGGGCCGCGCTACGCGCCGGGGTGTCAAGGGTGGATATCACGCCACCCGCGGGCGAACAGATGTGGGGCTACGAAGATCGCCGCCAGCCAGCCAAGGGCACCCTGGATCCTCTGTACGCCCGCGCGTTGGTATTGGATGCCGGTCCGGAGAATGCGCCGCGGCGGCTTGCCCTGGTGACTCTTGACCTCGGCCGTAGCTTTGGCCCGGCATCCCTGGCGCGGTTGCGGGAGGCGGCCAAACGGTCAAGCGGAATCTCGTGTCTGCTGGTGGCGGCGTCGCACACTCATAGCGCGCCTGTTATCCGCGACGAATACCGCGCGGCGCCTCCGGCATGGGAGGCGGCGGCACTCGATAAAATCGGGCGGGCCATCGCGGGAGCCGCGGCGGGCTTACAACCGGCGCGCCTGGGTGTTGGAACAGGGGCCGTTTATATCGGACACAACCGCTTGCGGGTGAATGCGGATGGCACAGTGAGTTGGTTTGAGCGCAATCCAACCCGCATCCCGACCGCGCCGGTGGATCCCACGGTGACGGTCTTGCGCATTGATCGCGCCGACGGTACGCCGCTCGCCGTTCTTACGAACTACGCGTGCCATCCGGTGGTCTTCGGCTCCGACAATCTGCGCTATTCGGCGGACTATCCCGGCGTGATGAATCGCGTGGTGGAACAGGAAGTCGGGTCGCCTGCGCAGAGCTTTTTCCTGCAGGGCGCTCCGGGCGATATCAATCCCTTCGACGCCGTCACGCCATTGCCGCAGGACGCCATCGGGCGGCGCGACTGGACGGGTGAGCGATTGGGCCAGGAGGCGGCGCGGGTGGCGAAGGCGATCCACACCAAGACTGTGGAAACGCCCGCGATAGACTTCGCCGAATCGACTCTGACGGTTCAACTGCGTTGGAATGCCGACAAGTTTCGCGCGGCCTTGCTGAAATTCCTGGGTCCGGACGGCATGGAGATTTATGGCGCAAACATCACGCCGCAGATCCAGTTGCCGGTAACGACGGTGTTGATCAACCGAGATATCGCGTTGATGACCATGCCTGGAGAGCCTTTTGTGGACTTCCAGACGAACTGGCGGGACCGCTGCCCGGTGCCGCACGCGCTGCTGCTGGGGTACACCAACGGCTACAACGGATACTTCCCTACGATCGCGGCCGCCTCGCGCGGCGGGTACGGAGCGGCCAGCGCCAGCACCTGGGCGGAACCGGGTACCGGCGAGCGCATCGTGGACAATGCGGTGGCGAAGGTCTACGAAATGTTGGGGCGTCTGAGCGATCTGCCGGACGATTTGAAAGGTGATGTATACAAGTAACGCCGTGTTAGGATCACAGCAGATGCGCAAGGCGCTCCTGATGGCCATGATGATGGCGTTGCTGTCCGGCTGCCACCGTCATCGAGTTGCACATATGACGCCGCCACCTCCGCCTCCATCCGGTGACGCGGCGCCGGTTGAGAGCGGATCGACTGGCACCGCAACCACGCCCAACGAAACGGGCTTGGCGAGTTGGTACGGCCATCCTTACCACGGGCGCGCGTCGGCCAGCGGCGAAATCTACGACATGGAGCAGATGACTGCCGCCCACCGGACGCTGCCGTTTGGAACCATGGTGCGAGTTCACGATCTGGATAACGAAAAAGCGGTGGACGTGCGCATTAACGACCGCGGTCCCTTCGTGGACGGGCGGATTATCGATCTTTCGCACGCCGCGGCACGCGCCATCGAAATGATCGGGCCCGGGGTCGCGCGCGTCCAGTTAGAAATCTTGAGCGCGCCGCCCTCTGTGGAGCCGCCCCATTTCGGAGTCCAGGTTGGAGCCTTCCGCAATCGCGACAATGCCGAGCGCCTGCGCACAGCCATGGAGACCAAATATGGACGTGCGCGCCTAGTGCAGCGCGCCGATACTCCTGGAGTGTGGCATGTGGTGGTGGGGAAAGAGCCCTCGCAGACCGGCGCATCGGCTTTAGCTGAACGCATTCGTGGTGAAAATGCCTCAGTAACTTCGGCCTTCGTGGTCCGATTAGATTCTGTATAATTTAGTTAGCCAATGGAGCGTGGTGCTAATGGCTGCTCCCACGGCTTGGTGGGCCAGTCGCCGCAGATCTGTGAGATCCGCCGGCTTATCGAGAAACTCGGACGAAACCCAGCGCCGGTCCTGCTGCTCGGGGAGAGCGGCACGGGCAAAGAGGTTGTGGCGCGAGCTATCCACACGGCCAGTCCCGGCGGTGAGTTTGTAGCTATCGATTGCGGCGCACTGGTTGGGCCGCTGCTCGAAAGCGAACTCTTTGGGCATACCAAGGGCGCGTTTACAGGCGCCGCGGAAGCCAAGAAGGGCCTGATTGAACTTGCCGATGGGGGAACCGCCTTCTTCGACGAGATCGGCGATTTGCCGCTCGATATGCAAGTGAAACTGCTGCGTTTGTTGCAAGAGCGCGAGTTTCGCCCGGTCGGCTCGTTGAAACAGCGCAAGGTGAATATCCGGGTGATCGCGGCCACGCACCACGATCTGGCGCGCGACGCGGCACACGGCACTTTTCGGCAGGATCTGTACTACCGGCTGAATATCGTGAGCCTGCGGTTGCCGGCTCTGCGGGATCGGAAAGGCGACATTCCGGAACTGATCGAACATTTCCTGAAACGGTATGGCGGCCGCCACCGGCTAACGCAGGAAACCTTGGATGCCATGACCTCTTACGATTGGCCGGGCAACGTGCGTGAGCTACAGAATTCGATTGAACGCATGGTGGCGCTGAATACCGGCCCGTGGCTGAATACCGCCGACCTACCCTCATCGTTACAGAACCAGCGGGCATCTGAACCGCCGCTGGCGTCTGCCGTAGCCGCCGGTTCGGAGACCGCGACCCTGCCGGTTCTGCATTCGCCGCCCCGATCGACCGGGCTGTTTTTGCCTACGGTGGAAAAGGAAACCATTCTAAAGGCTTTGGAAGTGACGCACGGCGATCGCGCGAAGGCAGCGCAATTGCTGGGCATCGGCCGCACCACGCTCTATCGCAAGCTCAAAGAATATAAAATCGAGAATTGAAGATCGCGCTGGATTCCACGTATAGCGTTGGCAAAGACTTGTCTGGTGTCGGCGTTTACTCGCGAGAGATGCTGGCGGGATTGCCGTTCGCGCATCCCGGCGACCAGTTCACGTTCTGCTATCGTCCGCACCGGTTCCTGCGTTCACTGAGGGAGCGGTTGCCGCGCAACGCCAGTCGCTTCATTCTGGGTCAGACGCGGGTACCAGGTTCGGCGGATGTATTTCACGGGCTGAACCAAAGGCTACCGCACGCTTCGCTCCGGCATGCTGTTACCACGTTTCACGATCTTTTCGTGATGACCGGAGAATATTCGACGCCGGAGTTCCGCACGCGATTTGCAGAGCAGGCGCGCGATGCGGCGCGCCGCAGCGAACTGATCATCGCCGTTTCGCAGTTTACGGCCCGGCAGGTTGTCGGACTGCTGGGCGTGGAGGAGGAACGCGTACGGGTGGTGCACCACGGGGTTAGACCGCCGCACGGTCCGGCGGTCGCACGGGAGAAAACCATCCTACATGTCGGCGCTATCCAGCATCGCAAGAACATTACGCGACTTGTGGAGGCTTTCGAAAGAGTGGATTCCGGGTGGCAGTTGGTGCTGGCTGGCTCGGCCGGCTTTGGCGCGACGGAGATCCTGGAGCGGATCGGGCGCTCGCCCAGTGTGGAGCGCATCCGCGTTCTGGGCTACGTTTCCGAGGCCGACTTGGCGAATCTGTATGCTCGGGCGATGATTTTAGCGTTTCCGTCGCTGGACGAGGGCTTTGGCATGCCGGTGCTGGAAGCAATGGCGTCCGGCACGCCGGTGGTGGCATCCAACCGATCGGCCGTTCCGGAAGTGTCGGGTGAGGCAGCGTGGCTGGTGAATCCGGAGGATACCGACGAGCTGGCCGAGGCGCTGATTACGTTGACAGAAGATCCAGAGAGGAGGGCGGAACTAGGCCGTCGCGGGCTCCTGCGAGCCGCAAAGTTCACCTGGGCTGACGCGGTGGAAAAAACCTGGCAGGTTTATCAGGAACTGGGCAACAGCAAGCCGGATTAACGGGATTCGTCGTCTACGGCGATTTTGAGGGCTTTCAGGAAACGGTGATCCTGCGTAGTGAACTTGACCTTTCCGGCACTCTCGAAGCCGCGTTTGCGCTCGGGTTCGGCGCCGGACTCTTCGTCGGAGGCTTCGCCGTTTTCGTCATCGCGCTTATTAAAACCTATGGTTGCTTCCAAAACCAGGAAGACATCGTATCCGGCACGTTTGATTTCGCCGATTGCCTCGGCGATCCGGTCGGATTCGGAGAGCGAGTCGTTGATCGCGTTCCCCAGTTCCTGCATCAGGTTTTTCAATGGCTCGTCCACAACGACCTCCCCCATATTGTGGGATGCGACCGCCTTTGATCTCGTTGCAAATTCAAACTCGCGACCGCTACCCGTTTAGATTGTAGTGGAGCCCACACCGCTTCACAAGTCTCCACCTATTTTTTTATCGGCACACTGGACCGAAACCAACAGGTACTATTACTTCTGATAATATCGAGGTGTCGTGCCAAAGCGTAACATTTATCGGGACGGAGCGCGCGCTTATAAAGAGAGCCGCCGCTTTCTGGGTTTCGTGGTCCCGGCGGTAATAAAACCCGCGCGCACGTTATGGCACGAACTGATTGGCTTCCTCTTCATCCTCATGGCCATCGCCTTTGTTTTCTCGGGCTTGCGTACATTGCGCCAGTTCGATGGCAGCGCTTCGGCGATCCTACGCTTAGCCATGTTGGCCATCGGCATATGCCTGCTGGGTGGATACGGCATTTCATCCTTCCTGCGGGCACGCAAGATCTCCAGATCGTGACGATGGCCAGACGGAGTCCCGCTTAGATATGCATCTCAATCCCGGCGCCGGGAACGGCGTAAACTTCGCGCACAGTTTCCATTTGTGAAACAGGAGCGGGAGTGGGTTTCGGGCGCAGACCCAGCCGATGCATTAACCGGCCGACGTGGTCGGGATCGTAGCGGATGGCAAAACGCAGCTCAATTGCTTGAGCGAGCCTGGCGGTAGTCCAGCGGTCCGACTCAAAGCCGAACATGCGCGGACTGGTGGCGAATATTTCGCGGACTTCCGCGAGTTGGCTGGAGGAGAGGCGACTGGGGCGTCCGGGCGCTTTGCGTTTGCGCAGACGCTCCATGCCTTGGCCCTCCAGAGTTCGATACCATCGGGAAGCCGTAGTCCGGCTCACCCCAAACTTGCGGGCGACACGGGCTTGGGTAATTCCCTTTTGCAGGTCCTCGGCAGCTTCAAGGCGCCTGCGTTCCATTTCATCGCGACTTAATGTAACCGTAACGGCAGCGTACATTCCTCGCGCGCGGATTGTTGGCCAGAGCAATCTCAATATACACTAAAACATTTTCGATGTAAATTGATTTTCCGCGAGAAGTTAGAATTTTTCTGCCACTTCTCCTTAGCACTCCTTCCTACCGCTTCTTCCTACCAGGAGACTACATAGGTGCAGGAATCTCCCAGTTTCGACCGGCAGGGCCCGTCAGGATCGTGCTGTACGCGGACGACCGAGCCTTGCGGTTTGAACTGAATGGCCATCGCCATCACGATGCCGCGATCGAATTCGCAGGGATAGGGATTGTGGCACGTCACGGTGCCCTGCCTCGGACCGGTCTTCTCGAAGGAGTAGTGCCCGATCTCTCCGCCTCTGTGATTCATATGATAGGCACCATCCAGGGACTCAAGGGCTTTTTCGATGGAATCGATTCCGGGAGGAAACTTGGCACTCCGGGGAATGCTGAGGCCGATCTGATGCAGCGTGCTGCCGCCGATGGTTTGTGAAATCTCGCGGAAAGCGTCCAACCACGCCTGTTGCGGGTACCAAGCCAGGGGCTCGGGATCGGGGATGCCGTTGCGTTGCAGGATCTGCCCGCCCGTGTTTCGGAAAGCTCCCATGCCAGTGACTACGGAAAGAACGGTCTCGCCATTTACCATGACCTGCGGTGAGAAAGCCTGAAACTGCGCCATTTTTATGAAGCTCCTTGTAGTATGCCGCGGTCCGAACGAACACCGGGACCGCTAAATAGAATTTCGACGCTGGGGGCCCGAAACTTTAGAGGAAAAGCTCGCAAGCACTTAACCTGCCACTTCCGCTACCATATAAGAGAACCCCTCGCCCCGAAGCAGGTCGAAACGCAATCCCATGAATAATAGCTCTCCCTCAATTCGCAACATCGCCATCATCGCCCACGTGGATCATGGCAAGACCACGCTAGTGGATGCCATGCTGAACCAGAGCGGAATCTTCCGCGAGAACGAAGTCCACGTCGAACGCGTGATGGATTCGAACGATCTGGAACGCGAGCGCGGAATCACCATCCTTGCCAAGATTACCGGCATTCGTTATCAAGGCGTAAAAATCAACATCGTAGACACGCCCGGCCATAGTGATTTCGGCGGCGAAGTCGAACGCGCCCTCAAGATCGTCGATGGCGTCATGTTGCTGGTGGATGCCAGCGAAGGCCCTCTGCCCCAAACCCGCTACGTGCTCTCGAAAGCGCTGGAGGCCAAACTGCCGCCCATCGTGGTCATCAACAAGATTGACCGCCCTGACGCGCGTGTTCCCGAAGTGCTCAACGAAATCTACGACCTGTTCATCGATCTGGACGCTACCGAAGACCAACTCGATTTCCCGGTTCTTTATACGATCGCCAAAACCGGCATCGCCAAGACTGCGATGGATGATCCATCGATGAACCTGAAGCCGCTCTTCGACGCCATCCTGAAACACATTCCGGCGCCGCCCGGCGATCCCGACGAAGTTCTACAGATGCTGATCGCCAATCTGGACTACAGCGATTATCTGGGGCGGTTGGGAATCGGGCGCGTGTTTTCGGGCACTCTGAAATTCGGCGATACGGTCTCAATTTGCAAACTCGACGGGTCGCAGCATACGACCAAGATCACCAAGCTTTACTCATTCGAAGGGCTGAAGCGGGTGGATGAAACCATCGGCCGGCCCGGCGACCTTCTGGCTATCGCCGGTGTCGAAGGCATTACGATCGGCGAAACCGTCACCAGCGCCGAAACTCCCCGGCCGCTGCCCGTGGTGCAGATCGACGAGCCTACCATCGCGATGACGTTCACCATCAATACGTCGCCATTTGTCGGCCGCGAGGGTTCTTACGTGACGTCGCGCAATCTGCGCGAACGGCTGGACAAGGAACTGCTGACCAATGTTTCCATTCGGGTGGAAGAACTAGGTCACGATACGTTCAAAGTGATGGGCCGTGGCGAACTGCAGTTGGCCATTTTGATCGAGATGATGCGGCGCGAGAGTTACGAACTGATGGTCGGCAAGCCCGAAATCCTGACGCGCACCATCGACGGCAAGTTGAGCGAGCCGGTGGAACTGCTGGTGATCGACTGTCCCGAAGCTTTCATCGGAGTGGTGATCGAGAAGTTGGGTCAGCGCAAAGGCAAGATGAACAAGATGGTGAATCATGGCTCGGGCCGTGTACGCCTGGAGTTCCACGTGCCATCGCGCGGTTTGATCGGACTGCGCAGTGAAATTCTTACCGATACGCGCGGCACCGCCATTATGAACTCGCTGTTCCACGGTTACATCGAGTGGCAGGGCGATATCCCTTCGCGTCCTACGGGCTCGCTGGTGGCGGACCGGCCCGGCAAAGCGACCGGGAACGCCATCTTCAATTTGCAGGAGCGCGGCGAGATTTTCGTCAGCCCGGGAACCGAAGTTTACGAAGGCATGATCGTAGGCGAGAACGCGCGCACTGCCGACCTCGACGTGAACATCGTCAAGGAAAAGAAACTTACCAACATGCGCGCATCCACGGCCGACGAGGCCATCCGGCTGGTGCCGCCCCGCATTCTCAACCTGGAGCAGTCCATCGAATTCATCCGTGACGACGAATTCGTGGAAGTGACGCCCACATCAATCCGGCTGCGCAAGAGAATCTTGAAGTCTAACCAGCGATAGTTTGGCTGGTGTGTCTTCTGCCGTTGACAACTGAGTGTCCCCTCCCGCATACTGGCAGTTCATAATCGGAGGGCGAAAACGAAACCCGAGTATCTACAGGATCGGGACCTCTATTCAGGGCTGATCCGTCTGCATGTGTTGCACCACGCGGCAGACGAGCCGATCTTCGGACTCGGCATGGCGGAGGAACTGGCGCGCCATGGCTATCGGATTAGTCCCGGAACTCTGTATCCCCTGCTGCACGGTCTGGAAAAGAAGGGCTACCTGCGCTCCACCGAAACGCGCAACGGCAAATCGTTACGCAAAGTCTATCGCGCCACGCCGCTAGGCCGAAAAGCTCTGCGTGCGGCCAAGAGCAAGGTGCGTGAACTATTTGGCGAGTTGATCGAAGGCCAATGAAGATCCTCGCGGCACATTGCTGGCTGCTCGTCTGCCTTTCGATCGGTGGTGCGCCGTCGCTCGCGCAGTTGACGATGGCACAGGCGGTGGAAGGCGCACTGCACAACTATCCTTCCGTACGCGTCTCGCAGGAGCAGATCAACGCGGCGGCCGCCGGCATCCGTCTGGCGCGCACCGCCTACCTGCCGCGCGATCGATGCCGTCGCGCAAGTGAATCGCGCCACCCGCAACAATGTCTTCGGGCTGCTGCTGCCGACGCAGGGCGTGATTCCCTCCATGTCCGGCCCGGTGATCGGCTCCAATAATTTCGGGACCGCCTGGGGCAGCGCTGTGGGTGCCCTGGTCACTTGGGAGCCTTTCGATTTCGGCCTGCGCCGCGCCAACGTGGCGACCGCCGCAGGCGGCCCGCGCGCAGACCGAAGCGGCTCTGAAGCGCACGGAATTCGAAGTAGCCGTTGCTACCGCGGACGCCTATCTCACGCTGGCTGCCGCGCAGGAGACGGTGCGCGCCGCGCAGGCCGGCGTCGATCGCGGCGAAACCGTATCTGCGGACCATCCAGGCGCTGGTGAACGCCGAACTGCGTCCCGGCGCCGATGCATCGACGGGCGGAAGCCGAACTGGCGGCCGCGCGCACGCAACTGGATCCAAGCCGAGCAGGCCACCGATGTGGCGCGCGCGACCGTCGCGCAGTTCGTTGGGACGGACCCGGCGCATATCGCCATCGCCGCGCCAGGATTGCAGCAGTTGCCGCCCGAGCGGAGTACCGCCGCCACCGGATACCGTCGGCGCATCCCCTGGCGCGCGAGCAAAGCGCCGTCGTCGAACAGGCCCAAGCCCAACTTCGCGCGCTTGGAGCGAGCCTACTTCCCGCGATTCTATCTGCAAGGCGCGGCCTACGCGCGCGGCACCGGCGCGGAAACGGACGGCCGGTTGCTGGGCGGCCTGAACGGCTTGGCGCCCAATGTTCAGGATTACGCCCTGGGCTTTACGGTGAGCTTTCCCGTGATCGACCTGCCCGCCATTCAAGCGCGCGAAGCCGCGCAATCCGCCAACGTCCGCGCCCAGACCGCCCGATCGCCGAGCAGATCGCCACCGATCTGCGCGCGCAGTGGAATATCGCCGTCGCCACCGCTCAGGGCGCACGCCGGATCGCCGCCAATACGCCGGTCCAGGTCTCGGCGGCGCGCGCGGCCGCCGAGCAGGCCACCGCCCGCTACCAGTCCGGCCTGGGCAATATCGATGAGGTGGCGGAAGCGCAGCGCCTGCTCACGCAAGCCGAAATCGACGATGCCCTGGCGCGCCTGGGCGTCTGGCGCGGGCTGCTGGCAGTGGCCGACGGCGGCCGGCGATATCCGGCCCTTCGTCGCGGAGGTCGGGCAATGATGCGTCTGGTCTTAGCCGCCCTCCGCCGCCCGCTCACCGTGGTCGTCGCGCTGGTCGCGATCGCGCTCTGCGCCATCCTGGCCGTGGAGCGCATGCCGGTCGATATCTTTCCGCAGGTGGGCGATCCCGCCATCTATGTCGCGCAGCCTTACGGCGGCATGGACCCGGCGCAGATGGAAGGCTACCTGACTTATTACTACGAGTATCACTTCCTCTACATCACCGGCATCGATCACGTCGAGAGCAAGAGCATCCAGGGCGCGGCGCTCATGAAGCTGGTGTTTCATCCGGACACCAACATGAGCCAGGCGATGGCGGAGACCGTCGGCTATGTGAACCGCGCGCGCGCCTTCATGCCGCCCGGGCACCGTGCCGCCATTCATCACGCGCTTCGATGCCGGCAGCGTGGCGGTCGGCCTACTGGTCTTCAGCAGCGCCACGCATTCGCAAGGCGAAATGCAGGATTTCGCCATCAATCGCGTGCGCCCGCTGTTCGCCACGCTGCCCGGCGTCTCCGCGCCGCCGCCGTTCGGCGGCAACCAGCGCACCATCGTCGTGACGCTCGATCCCGACAAGCTGCAGCAATACCGCATCTCGCCCGAAGAAGCCATCGCGGCGGTCAGCCGCTCGAGCGTGGTCATGCCCTCCGGCAACATGTGGACCGGCAAACTCGAACGCATCGCGCGCACCAACGCGGCGCTGGGCGCGAACCTGGCCGACCTGCTGAGCACGCCCATCCGCCCGGTTTCCGGCACCACGGTTTATCTGCGCGACATCGGCACCATCGAAAACGGCACCGACCTGGTCACCGCCTACGCCCATGTGAACGGCAAGCGCACCGTCTACATCCCCGTCACCAAGCGCGCCGACGCCTCCACGCTGGCGGTGATCGATGCGCGTGAAAGCGGCGATTCCCGATTTCAAGAAAGCCGTGCCCGAAGATGTCGACGTGCGCCTGGAATTCGACCAATCGCCGTACGTCACCAATTCGCTCCGCGGACTGGTCATCGAAGGCCTGCTGGGCGCGGCGCTCACCGGCCTGATGGTGCTGATCTTCCTGCGCGACTGGCGCAGCGCGCTGATCGTGATCCTGAATATTCCGTTCGCGCTGCTGGCCGCCGTGATCTTCTGCTCTGGGCCACCGGCCAGACCATCAACATCATGACGCTGGGCGGCCTGGCGCTGGCGGTCGGCGTGCTGGTCGACGAAGCCACCGTCGAGATCGAAAACATCCACAGCCAGATGCTGCCGGGCGTGTCGCGCGCGCGCGCCGTGGTGGAAGCCTGCAGCCGCACCGCGATGGCGCGCCTGCTTTCCATGTTCTGCATTCTGGCGGTCTTCGTGCCGTCGTTCTTCATGGTCGGCGTGGGCGCGCCAGCTGTTCGTGCCGCTCTCGCTGGCCGTGGCGTTCTCGATGATCGCGTCGTACCTGCTGTCGAGCAGCCTGGTGCCGGTGTTCTCCACCTGGCTGATGCGGGAAGCGCATCGCGGCGAGGAACGCGAAGGCCTGTTCGGACGCTCCGCGTCATTCTACGAGCGCTATCTGAACGGCGTGCTGCGGCTCCGCTGGCCGCTGGCGATTGTCTATCTGGATCGCCGCCATCGCGCTGCTGTTGCTCGTGCTGCCGCGCATGGGAACCGAAATCTTTCCCGATGCCAATGCGCCCCTGCTGCGCATCCGCCTGCGCGCTCCCGCCGGCACGCGCATCGAAGAGACCGAGCGCATCGTGCTGCACGCGCTCGACATGATCCAGCGCGAAGCCGGCCCGAACAACATCGCGCATCACCAGCGACTTCCTGGGCCTGATCCCTTCCAGCTATCCGGTGGACCTGATCCATCTGTTCACCAGCGGACCGCAGGAAGCCATCATTCAGGTGGCGCTGAAGCCCGATGCGCCGCGCGGCGAAGCGCTTGCGGGAACGGCTGCGGGCAGCACTCGGCACGCGAATTGCCCGGCACGCACGTCTCCTTCGAAGCGGGCGATATCGTCACCCAGGTGATGAGCTTCGGCTCGCCGACGCCCGTCGAAATCGCGGTGCAGGGAGTCAGCCTGCAGAACGATTACGCCTACGCGCAGAAAGTGCAGGCGCAGTTGGCCAAGCTCGGCTTCCTGCGCGATCTGCAGTTCGCGCAGGAGAACAACTATCCGACGCTCGACATCAACATCGATCGCGAGCGCGCCGGCCAGTTCGGCCTGACCATGGCGGATGTGGCGCACTCCGTGGTGCCGGCGACCTCTTCCTCCCGCTTCACCGATCCCAATTACTGGCGCGATCCGAACTCCGGCAACGCATTCCAGATTCAAGTGGAGCTGCCGCAAAACCAGATGCAAAGCGTGGAACAGGTGGGCGACGATTCCGGTGATGATGGCGGGCAATCCGAAGCCGCTGCTCGACGATATCGCCAGCCTCAAGACGGGCACCATGCCGGGCGTGATCGACCGCTACAACGGACAGCGCGTGGTCAGCCTGACGGCGAATATTCACGGCATCACGCTGGGCGAGGCGGCCGGTCGAGCTCGAATCAGGCGCTGGCAGCGGCGGGCGCAGCCTCCACGCGGCGTGTCCGTGCGCATGCGCGGCGAGATTCCGCCGCTGGAGCAGACCATCTCCGGATTGCGCACCGGCCTGCTGCTGGCCGTGGCGGTGATCTTTCTGCTGCTCTCCGCGAACTTCCAATCGGTGCGGCTGGCGCTGGCCATCGTGCTGACGGTGCCGGCCGTGCTGTGCGGCGTGCTGTTGATGCTGCTGGCTCACCGGCACCACACTGAACGTGCAGTCCTTCATGGGCGCCATCATGGCGATCGGAATCGCGGTGGCGAATTCGATCCTGCTGGTCACCTTCGCCGAGCAGGCGCGGCACGCCGGCGCGTCCGGTTTTGGATGCCGTGCGCGAAGGCGCCGGCAGCCGCCTGCGCGCCATGCTGATGACCGCCGCCGCCATGATCTTCGGCATGCTGCCGATGGCCATCGGCTTCGGCGAGGGCGGCGCGCAAGCCGCGCCGCTGGGCCGCGCGGTCATCGGCGGCCTGCTGGTTTCCACATTTCGCGACGCTCACCATGCTGCCGTCGATCTACGCGATTCTGCAGGGGCGCGCGCCCGTCACGTCGCCGTCCCTGAATCCCATGGATCCTACGAGCCGATATTATGATGCGACTTAAAATCCGCCTGCTCCGGCTGTTGCGCGCTGCTGCGCCGCCTGTCCGTCGCAGACCGTCGATCTGGTACGCTGGTGCGTATTCGAAGCCAGTCTCGCGCAACATCGACCTGCCCGCCGAAATCCTGCCCTATCTGACCGTCTCGCTGCACGCCAAGGTAGCCGGATACGTCGAGCGCGTCTTGGTGGATCGCGGCAGCGTGGTCAAGCAAGGCGAACTGCTGGCCGAACTCAGCGCACCGGAACTGAAGGCGCAGATCGCGGAAGCCGAGTCCAAAGTACAAGTCGGCCGAATCCGAAAAGCTGCAGGCCGAAGCGCAACTGGCCGCGGCGCGCAAAGCACCTACGATCGCTCTGCGCAAGGCCGCCGAAACGCCGGGCGCGGTCGCCGGCAACGAATTGATCCAGGCACAGAAACAGGTGGAAGCCGCGCAGGCCCTGGTGCGCGCGCGCGAACAGGCCGCGCCAGTGCCGCATCGGCCGCGCTTACGCTCGCAGAAGGACATGGAAGCCTATCTGAAGATCACCGCGCCCTTCGATGGCGTCGTGACCGACCGCCTCGTCCATCCGGGCGCGCTGGTCGGCCCGGGCGCCGATCCCGTGCTGCTGGTGATTCAGCAGATCTCACGGCTGCGGCTGGTGGTGCCGGTGCCCGAAGAAGACGTCGGCGGGACTGGCGCGCGGCGCGGCCATTTCCGTTCCGCGTGCCGGCTTACCCCGATCGCGCCTACACTGGAACGGTGGCCCGCATCGCCCACGCGCTCGATCCGAAGACCCGCACCATGCCGGTTGAACTAGACGTCACGAACCGCGACGGCAGCCTCGCGCCGGGCATGTATCCCACCGTGAAATGGCCCGTCCGCCGCGACCATCCCGGCGCTGTTCGTGCCCAAGACCAGCGTGGTCACTACCAGCGAGCGCACCTTCGTGATCCGCGCACGCAACGGCCATGCCGAGTGGGTGGACGTGAAGAAGGGCGCCGCCGACGGCGATCTGGTCGAAGTGAGCGGCGCGCTTGTCCGCAGGCGACAAAGTGGTCCGGCGCGGTACCGATGAACTACGCGACGGCGCGCCGCTAGGCTCTAAATGATTTCACGTCGAGATTTGATTGCCACCACACTTTCCGGCGCCGCAGCGTTGGCGCTCCCGCCGCGAAGCAAGGTGCTTGCATATGTCGGCAGCTACAGTTCGCCACAAGGTCCGGAAGGCAGCCACGGAAATGGACAGGGCATCTATCTTTTCCAGATGGACCCGGCAACCGGCGCCCTGACTCCGCGCGAGACAGTTGTGAATCCGGGCAATCCTTCCTGGCTCGCATTCGATGCCAAAGCGACCCATCTCTATTCCTCGAATGAGACCGCCGACGGATCGGTGAGTGCTTATTCAGTGGACTCCGCGAACGGCCGTCTGACGCTGCTCAATACCGTTAGTTCCGAGGGTGCGGGTCCGGCGCATCTGAGTGTTCATCCGTCGGGCAAATTCGTGCTGGTCGCCAACTATGCGGGTGGGACCGTAGCCGTGCTCCCTATTCTGTCGCGCGGCGAACTGGGTAAGGCTACCGACGTGAAGCATCACGAAGGCCCCGTCGGTCCGGTGCATGCGGCTAGCGCGCCCCCCGGAAGCTTCGCCATCAGCGGGCACGACCGCGTGCATGCCCACATGATCGAGGCCGATCCGTCGGGCCGCTTCGTCCTGGCCGCCGATCTCGCCCTCGACCGCATCCTGATTTGGACTTTCGATGCGGTCCGCGGCACGCTAACGCCCAACGATCCGCCCTGGGTGGCGCTTCCGCCAGGCGATGGTCCCCGCCATTTTCTGTTCCATCCCAATGGCCGCTGGTTCTACTCGCTGCAGGAAGAAGCGTCCACGCTTGTGACTTTCGACTATGACGCGGCGCGCGGCAGGCTGGCGGCAAGACAAACCATCTCGACGCTGCCGAAGGGGTTTGCCGGCACCAACTTCACGTCTGAATTGCGTATTTCGGCGGACGCGCGATTCGTGTATGCCGCCAATCGCCTGCATGACACCATCGCGTGGTTTTCGATTGCGGCCAACGGTAGCCTCGCTTTCGCCGGCGAAGAATGGACGCGCGGCGACTATCCGCGCAGTTTCACCATTGACCCTAGCGGCGGCTTCTTATATACCTGCAATCAGCGTGGCGACGCGGTAGCCTGCTTCCGGGTGAATCGGAAGACGGGCGCGCTGACCTTCACCGGTCAATATACGGCGGTGGGCACGCCATCGATCATCGTGTTTCGAACCCTGTCCTAGGAAGCGCCGCCGACTTCGCAATAGACTTCCAAAACTTCGCGGGCGGTACGTTCCCAGCTATAGCGGGCGGCCTGTACCTTTCCTTTGGCGATCAGTCCGGAGCGGAGATCCGTGTCGAGCAGGGCATCCTGGATGGCACGGGCTATTTCAAACACATTCTCCGGATTGACCAAAATGGCCGCGTCGCCCAGCACCTCTTGCAGCGAGTTGATGTTGGATGCGACCACGGGCGTGCCGCTGGCCATAGCTTCCAGAGGGGGCAATCCAAAACCCTCGTAGAGAGACGGGAAAACAAAAAGGGCCGCGCTTTCGAAGAAGATGCGGAGGGCCTCGAAAGGTACAAAGCCGAGAAAGCGTACCGCTTTTTCCACGCGCGTCTGAATGACGGCCCGGCGTACGGAAGGGTAGCGGGAGATTTCGTCGCCAATGATAATGAGGCGCAGATCGCGATAGACGGGATGCCTTGAGAGATGTTCGCGGGCGACTGCGAAAGCCTCCACCAAGCGGGGGATATTCTTTTGCGGGCGAATGTTCCCGGCATAGAGCAGGAACGGATAATCGATCTGGTAGCGCTCCAGGATGTGCGCGCGCGCGAGGGGCCGGCGAAGGAACGAAGAAATCGGGATTTGGCGCGTTGTAGACCAGGCGTACGCGATCGGCGGGAATACCGAGCGTGGCATGCACGTCCCGCCGGGTAGCCTCGGAAACGGCCATGATGCGTTTGGCGCCCAGCAATCCGCGGCGCAACAGGAAACGGCGCGCTTCGATACGCGCACCGGACCCGGTTTCAAAGAGCAGGCGGGACATGTCGTGGATGGTGACTACGTAAGGGTCGCGGATGAAGAGGGGAACGCGGTTCAAAGGAAGGTGGACCACGCTGGGTTTCAGGCGATGCAAAAACAAGGGGAAGGCCAGATGATTCAGGAAGTCGGAATCGGCCTTACGATAAATGGCAGTGGTAAAGTTAGGCGGCAGGCCGGCAAAGGTGCGCTCATCGTCCGGCAGCGCTACGAGCGTGTATTCGTTGGCCTGATCGATGGCGCCGAGGGCATGCAGCAAGCCATGGATATACGTGCCAATTCCGAAATCCCGCACGCGGCGGGCGTCGATCGCGATGCGCAAGCCCATGGGCCCGCGATCAAGCTTGCGCCAAGGCGCCCTGGCGCCTCCAGGCGTAAAGGGGGAAGCGCTCGGTGAGCCCTTCAATCTTACGTCGCACGGCGGCGATTTCGGCCTCGGAGTTGATATTCCCGAGTACCTCGGCAATGAGGGCGGCGACTTCGCGCATCTCGGGTTCGCGGAAACCGCGGGTGGTGACGGCGGGGCTGCCTAGACGAATCCCGCTGGGGTTGAGTGGCGGATTAACGTCAAAGGGAATGGCATTTTTGTTGACCGTGATGCGTGCGCGGTCGAGGGCAGCTTCCGCTTCTTTGCCGCGGATACCTTTGGAGAAGACGTCCACCAGCATCAGATGCGTGTCGGTGCCGTTCGAAACGATGTGAAAGCCCGCTTCCATCAGGGCTGTGGCCAAAGCCTGGGCATTGGCGATCACTTGTTTCTGATATTCCACGTAGCCGGGCTCCATGGATTCCTTGAATGCTACGGCCTTGGCGGCTATGATGTGCACCAGCGGGCCGCCCTGTAGGCCAGGGAATACGGTCTTGTCAATGGCCGCGCCATACTTTTCTTTGGCCAGGATCAATCCGGCACGCGGACCGCGCAGGGTCTTGTGGGTGGTCGTGGTAACGATGTCGGCGTACTGGCAGGGGTTGGGATGCAGCCCGGCGGCCACCAGGCCCGAGATGTGCGCCATGTCGACCACAAACAGAGCGCCTACGGAATCGGCGATCTGGCGGAAGCGGGCGAAATCGAGGGTACGCGGATAAGCGCTGGCGCCTGCCAAAACCATTTTCGGCTTATGTTCTTCGGCCAGGCGGGCGAGTTCGTCGTAGTCGATCCGCTCGTCTTCCTTGCGCACGCCGTAAGGCACGATGTTATAGGTCTTGCCGGAAAAATTCAGCTGGTGGCCGTGGGTGAGGTGGCCGCCATGCGCCAGGTTCATGCCCAGAATGGTGTCGCCGGGCTGCAGAACGGCGGCGTAGGCGGCCTGATTTGCCTGCGATCCGGAATGCGGCTGCACGTTGGCGTACTCGGCGCCGAACAATTTCTTGGCGCGGTCGCGGGCCAGGTTCTCCACCACGTCGGCGAATTCACAGCCGCCGTAATAGCGCTTGCCCGGATAACCCTCGGCGTACTTATTAGTGAAGACGCTGCCGGCGGCCTCCAGCAAGGCTTCGGAGACAAAGTTCTCGCTGGCGATGAGTTCCAACTGGGAATGCTGGCGTTCAGCCTCGTGCAGAATGGCCTGATAGACGTCCGGGTCCACCTCGGCGAGGGGACGCGACATTCGTTCCGATTCGGCGGTGCTTTTCATAAGGTGGGTAAGCCGATTTTAACATGCGGGCGGAAAGCTGCTTGCCTCGCCGAGGCCCGGCAAGAGCATTGTAAACAAGTGCCCTTGTTTTTCGCACTGGCCCTATGCTATTGTCGATCTCTAACTGGGAAACTAAATCAATGGCATATGTAATCGCAGAACCTTGCATCGGAACGAAAGACACCGCGTGTGTGGACGCCTGTCCGGTCGACTGCATTCATCCCAAGAAGGACGAAGCGGGTCACGCGGATGCCGAATTGTTGTATATCGACCCGGTCGAATGCATCGATTGCGGCGCGTGCGTGCCGGTTTGCCCCGTCTCGGCGATTTTCGCGCTTGACGATCTGCCGGAGAAATGGTCCGACTTCACGGCGAAGAACGCCGCCTACTACGGCCGGTAGGTCGCGCTGCTGGTGTCGGTCTCCCAGATCTTCACTTGGCCCAATTTCGCGGGAGTACTATGTTCTAGGCCTCCGCTGATTTCGTCGTAGAAATACTTCGCCATATTTTCGGCTGAGGGATTCAGCACGTCGAAGGGCGCCACGTCGTTTAGATACTGGTGATCGAGCTTATCGACGACGGTCTGCATGAGTTTTTTTATCGCCACGAAATCCACCAGCAAGCCGGTGTCGTCCAGTTCGGGGCCGCTGAAAGTCACTTGAACTCTATAATTGTGGCCGTGCTGATTTTCGCACTTGCCACGATAATTCCGGAGGGCATGTCCGGCGGCGAACGTTTCTTCCACGGATACTTCAAACATTGAAAAAATTCTCCACGTCTGTAATTTTGGTCGTAAAGCCGTAATCCGGCAGGCTATCGAAGAACACCTGGCCGTACCTTTGTTTAGTAACCCGGTTATCGAGCAGCACCAGTACACCGCGGTCGGACCGGCTGCGGATCAGCCTGCCGAATCCTTGCTTCAGCGCGATGGCAGCTTGCGGCACCTGGTAATCGTAGAACGGATTGCCGCCCTGTTCGCGCAGTTTGCGAACGCGAGCTTCCACGATGGGATCGCTGGGCACCGCAAATGGAAGGCGATCGATAATCACACAACTCAGTTGATCGCCCGGTACGTCGACACCCTGCCAGAAAGACGAAGTTGCGAATAAGACGCAATTCGGCGTCGCGCGGAATTCTTCGAGCAGCGCACTACGCGGGCCGGTACCCTGCATGAGAGTGGGGAAATCGACGTCGAGGGAAACGCGGTCGTACATCAGCCGCATCTGCTGATAGCTAGTGAACAGCACGAATGCGCGGCCTTGGCTGGCTCTTAACAGGCGGGTGACCTCAATGGCCGCTTCCTTGGGAAAAGCGGCACTCCGCGGATCCGGCAGATGTTGGGGCACGTAAAGTAGAGCCTGTTTCTGATAGTCGAAATGGCCCGGCACTACCAGAGTGCGCGCCTGCTGGATTCCCAGACGCCCCTTGACGAAGTCGAAGCCTCCCGCCACAGCCAGGGTGGCCGAAGTGAGGACCACAGTGTCGATGGAATCGAAGAGGCGGTTGGCCAGTAGGGGTGCCACGTCAATCGGAGTAGCCTGCATGAAGAAGCCGCGGCCGCGGCGCTCTGCCCAGTACACGTACGACTGGTCGTCGCTCTCCAATACGAATCGTAGGGCGATCCCCAGTTCCACGGCACGCCGCTGCAAGGGAATCACGTCGACCGGAGGATTTTTCAGGACTTTCAGATGGGAGCCGATGAGTTCGAGGGCAGAGTGGAGATCGCGGTATACCTCCTCATGACGTTCCAGGAATTCTGCCCGCCCAGTGAAGGCGGCGCGGCCTTCGGGCGCAGGAATTAGCGTGAACAGATAGTTCGCCAGTTCCTCAAAACGATCGAGGATACGGTCGAGTTCTGGCGAGCCGAATTGCTTGGCGCGCGCTACCGCGGAGATATCGCGGCGGAGTTCCTGAAAACGATAGTTGCTCACGGAAACGCCGAAATACTGACCGGCCACGTCCTCGATTTCGTGCGCTTCGTCGAAGACCACGGCGTGATATTCAGGCAGAATGCCGCCTTCGACGTCGCCCTCTTCGAGAACTTGTTTTAGGGCCAGGTCGGCGAAGAAGAGGTGATGGTTGACGATGATGATGTCGCTGGAGTGGGCGCGCTGGTGCATCAGGGTGAGGAAGCAGCGCTCGAACTGCTTGCACTTCTGGCCGGTGCAGAGGTCGCTGCGGGCGTCGACCTTGGCCCACGCGTGGACTGGATTCCGGCAGCTTCTTGATTTCCGCGCGGTCGCCGAATTCGGTAGTCTTTTCCCAGTCCTGGATGATCTGGAAATCGGCGACTTCTTCAAGGCCGGTGAGCACCGCTTCGCGGTCGGCATCGTAGATTTTCTGCCGGCAGGCGTAGTTATTGCGGCCCTTTCATGTAGCAGACGCGCAGCGGCTGCGGAAAATGCTGCTGCAGGAATGGGATGTCCTTGAAAAAGAGCTGCTCCTGCAGGTTCTTCGTTCCAGTGGAGATTACGATGCGCTTTGCCGGAAAGGATGGCGGGAACCAGGTAGGCCAGGGTCTTGCCGGTACCGGTGCCGGCTTCCACGATCAGGTGTTTGCGGTCCGCCAGGGCCGATTCCACGGCTTCCGCCATGGCCAATTGGCCGGGCCGGTATTCGTAATTAGGATGCCATTTCGACAGCGCGCCGTGCCGCGAGAAGAACTGATGCACGTCTGGGTGCGGCTTTGACATCGGTGGACATGCCGGGGTTAATTCGATTGTAGCGTAGGGGTGCCGGCGTTCAGCCTGTATCTCAATAAGCCAGAACCCGCTCCATTTCCGCCACCAGATCCTCTACCTGGGGCAGAATTTCATTTTCCACCTGCGGTTGGTAGGCAACCCAAGTATCCATGGCAGCGACCCGGCGCACCGGGGCATCCAGGCGATCAAATAATTCGTCGGCGATGCGGGCGGCGATCTCCGCAGCATAACCGAAGGAAAGGGTATCCTCATGCGCGATGATCACACGGTTGGTCTTCTCGACCGAGGTACGAATGGCGTTCCAATCGAAAGGCGCCAGCGACCTCAAGTCGATGACTTCGACGCTGATGTCCGGATTCTTACGCTCCACCAGTAGGGCCGCCTGTTGAGACTTTTGCACTAGCGCGCCATAGGTGACGACGGTAAGGTCGTGGCCCGGTTTCACGATGCGGGCGCAGCTGAACGGGATGGTGTAGTCGGGGCCAGGATGGGGCGAGCGGTTGTAAGGTTCACGATACAAACGCTTGTGCTCCAGAAACATGACGGGGTCATTGCAACGGATCGCGGTTCGCAGCAACCCGCAGGCATCCAAGGCGTTCGAAGGCATGATCACACGCAGGCCGGGTATATGGGTGAACTCCACTTCGCCGCACTGGCTATGATAGATGGCGCCGCCATTTAAATAGCCGCCAATGGGCACGCGCAGCACGAAGGGGCACGAGAAACTGCCGTTGGAGCGCCAACGCATGGTAGCCATCTCGTCGCGAATTTGCATCATCGCAGGCCAGATGTAATCGAAGAATTGAATTTCCGCGACGGGCTTCAGGCCGCGAACGGACATGCCGATGGCGCGGCCCACAATAGAGGCTTCGGCCAGGGGAGTGTTGAATGCACGCTGCGCGCCGAACTCACTTTGCAGCCCGTGCGTGACTTTGAATACGCCGCCTTTGCCCTTCACTACGGCCAGATTCTGCGCGCGGCTGCAATCCGCCACATCCTCGCCGAAGGCTACCACGCGCGGGTCGCGGCGCATCTCTTCGTGCAGGGTGGCGTTCAGCAGATCGACCATGGTCTTGGGCTCTCCGCTGAACTGCGGAGCCGAACTGAATTCCGGGGAGGTGGGATCGACCGCTGAATATAGGTGGCGCAGGGCGGAATCGCGTTGGGCTGGCTCGGCACGTAGCGCCTGTTCCGAAGCATCGTGTACGGCGCGATCGACCTCAAGGGTGATGCGGCGCAGGGCATTCTGATCGATCACGCCCTCCTCCAGCAGGAACCGGGGAAAGCTCGTGAGGGGATCGCGCTCTTGCTCGGCTTGGCGTTCGGCCGGAGTCTTATACAGGCGCTCGTCATCGGAGAGCGAGTGCGAGTAGGGACGAATGACGTGTGCGTGAACCAGCGCCGGGCCGCGGCCTTGGCGGCAATACTCGACGGCCGCGGTCATGGCTTGATAAGACGCCAGGAAGTCGCAGCCATCCACTTCCTGCCGGAACAGGTCAGGGAAACCGGACACCAGGGCCGATATACTGGAGCCCGCTGTCTGGCATTCTATGGGCACGGAGATGGCGTAACCATTGTCTTCGATAAGGTATAAGACGGGCAGTCGATTTAAGCAAGCCGCGTTCAACGATTCCCAAAACTCGCCTTCGCTGGTGGCGCCGTCACCGCTCGAAACCAAAGTGACGGCATCGCCATCCGGCGCGGAAAAGCGATTGGCGTCGGCACAGCCCACCGCTTGGGGGAATTGGGTGCCCGTGCACGAGGAAGATGAGACGATGTTGAAGCGCGCATCGCCCCAGTGGGAAGGCATCTGGCGGCCGCCTGACGCAGGATCGTCAGCCGCTCCGACGGCCTGCAGCAGCATGTCAAGTGGAGACACGCCGAGGGTTAAGCAAAGCGCGCGATCCCGATAGTACGGAAAGATCCAATCGTGTCCCGAGCGCAAGGCGAGACCGGCCGCCACTTGTACGGCTTCGTGCCCCGCGCCGCTGATTTGAAAAAATATCCGATTCTGGCGCTTAAGAGCAACTTCACGGTCATCCAGACGCCGTGACGTCTGCATGATTCGGAAGGCTTCTATCAGTTGCTCGGGTTCCAACCCGTGCCATTTTGATGTGGCGGCAGGTTGGCTGCTGGTAATGGTGGCCAATAAGGCATCCCCCTACCTGTCAGTTTAGCCGAGCTTGTGCGACTGCAACAGCATCTACGCCGGAATTATCGGGCGCTCTTTTTATGGTGGCGACTATGGCTAGGGCGGCGATGTATAGAAGTCCGCCCGCCAACAGGGTTTGCACGAGCCCTAAATAGATGGCGCAGACCAGCGATCCCACGGAACCCAGCACGCTGGCCGCGGCGTTGAGTGACCAAGCCCATCGCACCGAAGGTTTATGCCATTCCTCCAGGCGCTTCAAGGCTGTGGGGAAAGGCATGCCCATCACGAACCCGGCGGGCGAAATTAGCGCCGCCGTGATCAGGAACTTCAGCGAGAGCGGCAACCCTACTCCGGCAGCCAGTAGGGGCGTGACGATGGCGGCGAGCAGCGCGACCAGGACGGCGATCAGCACCAGCGCGCGGTTCAGGCGGACATCACTGTCACCGAGAATGCGCCGGCTGAAATAGCTGCCTAGGCCGCTCGATACTAGCATTGAGAAAATTACCACTGTCAGTGCGTAGGTTGGATGGCCCAGGAAAAGCACGAACTTCTGGATGAGCGCCATTTCAATCAGGATATAGCCGGCGCCGATGCATAGAAAATAGAGTAGGAAGCGGAGCACGCCTCTTTGCCGCGGCAGGCGCGCGCCCAGCACGACAGGCGGCAAGGCCAGTATGATAGCGGTCGCGAGCATGCTGATCGCCATCAACGCGTAGAGCAGAGGCACGGCTTTGTTGATCTTATAGTCCGCCGAGCGGTGCGACGCATTCGCCAGGAATGCCAGGATATCGCGTGGTTGCACGGTGTAAAAGAAAAATGGCTGGTTGTCGCCCACCGGGGAGATGTCGTAGCGGTAGTTGTGCTGGTAGGCCGCGGGATCGGAACTGCGCAAAAGGTCCGTAAACTGGCCTGGGATACGCTCATCCGGCAGGTAGATCGCCTGCATGTTCGCCGCCGCTATCGCCGCGCGCGCACGGGCCAGGTCGGCAGGGCCGAACGGCTTGCGCGAGATCAATACGGTATCTTGTGCGCCCCAGCCTTTGGTGGATCCGTCGCGACCCACGATCACGTGCCGCCAAGGCTCCGGCTCTCCCAGTTGATTCAGAGCCGCCATGGCCAGCGAGACCAGCCGCAGAGACTCGCGCGGCGGATCGAGACCCCAACGGGTGAAGGCTGCCATGCCATCGTCTGTCAGGTGCAGAAGATAGTCGCGGAGCGCGTCGGTGGTGTAGAGATTGTTTTCCGAAAGGGCAAATGCCCCCGCAGCGGTGGATGCCCAGGTGTCGACCAGGGTGGCCTGCACTACCTGATAGCGCTCCTGGCTGCGCCGTACGAAACTGCGGCCATCTTCCACGAAAATGCGGACATCGGGCCGCAGGTAGATGCCGCGGCTTTGCGCCACGTAACGATCGCGCATTACTGTGGTGGCGATAATCGGGTTGATCTCGACGCCGGTAATGTCGTGGCTGCCGGAGGCCAGAGCGCGCGCAACGTCCCAACCGCCGCCGGGGCCGATAACCAAAGCCTTTGCACCGGGCCTGATGGCATAGGGGAGCGCGGGACCCTGTTCCAGCAGTTCATGACGCTCGCGCGTGGTGAGGTGCTCGAAATCGAAACTCGCAATGCCAGTGGAAGCGTCGGCATCGATGAAGATGGAGTAGTCGCGCACGGCGATGCGCGAGAAGCTATTCCATTGCACGAACTCTTCTTTTTTCAGCTTCTGGCCTTTGGCGTAACGGATAGCGATTATGTTATGGGAGCCGTTGTAGAAGACGAAAGAGAAGAGTGCCAGGGCCAAGGCGACCGCGCCGGCGCGCAATTTCACCGATCCGGCCATGCTATGCCAGATAGCTCCGGTCGCGGCGAACAGGACGGCGACGAGCATGACCGTGCTGGTGCCGCCGAACTCGTTCAGGAACGGGACCAGTAACAAGCAACCGGCGGACGCGCCCAGCAAATCGAAGAAATAGACCCGTTCGATGCGTTCGACGGTTTCCGAGATAGCCAGCGAAACGATGGCGCCTGATACGAAGAACGGCAGGGATGTGGTGAAGTAGACCAGGGTCAACCCCCATGCCCCAGGTTCCTCCTTCTGTGCGAGCACCACGGCCAGCGCCATCATCACCAGCAGGCTGTTAAGCATGCTCAGGTAGCCCAACTTACGGAATAGCGGCGTTTTCCAGCCTGCCACGATATAAGAAAAAACGCCACCTACGCCCAAACCGAACAACGCAATGGAAATCGCCAGGAACGCAAAGTGGTAGTAGAAGACCACCGAGAAGATGCGCGTCAGGGACAACTCAAGCAAAAGGGTCGCGAGGGTGGTCAACGCCACGCCCAAATAGAGGTGCGGCCAGGGGATGGAGGTATGTTGAGAAGAGGACAATACCCTATCTTAGAATGTATCGTTGCCTGATGGCGGGGCGGATTCCGGGGAGCGGCTAGTGGAGCAATTGTTCCAGGCTGGTCGCGTCCAGTATCCGATCGCTCAACGCTTCCAAGTCGGCAGCCGAGAGGGCGGCCAGTTTTTCGGTAGCCCATTCAGGCAGGGTGCCGAAGCGTCTTTCGATCAAGCGGCGCAGTACGATCAGTTCGCCTTCCTGACGGCCTTCTTGCCGCCCTTCCTGTCGACCTTTCTGGAACACTGGCCCTAACACATCATGTTCGAGAATGCTCGTTTGAATCGGCATTGCAGAAGCCTCCAGTTCGACCGTTTTTGCCCAGCGCCTCAAGCCCGCTAGTATAAATAATTGGGCCAGCGATTTTTCGCGCTCCGCCCCGTTGAGTCCCGCGATGCGCTGAACGATCCGGTGCACCGCTTCTTTATGGTCCCGCAATCCAGCCAGGATCGCAATTACATTGTCTGACTCCCGCGCTTTCCAGCAGTAGATTTCCATCCAACGCACGAATGTCAATCAAGCGGTACTGAAAAAACACGTCAACGTCCCGCAGTTCGCGGTCCATCCGCATTTGGGGTTGGCCTACATATATGACAATCTGCCGAGGGAATCGCCGAAAGAGCCGGAAGATGCCTAAACAGTATTCGGCCATTCTCAGAGGCATGCCCACATCGTTGCTGCTTTGCAACTCCAGGTGGACCAATCCGCCATCCGCGGTCTCCCCCAGCAGGTCCAAGCGAAGGTTTTGCACTTTGGGCAACTCTACATCGAGCCACTTCGTAACGGTTGTTCCGGTCAACTCCCGCAGAGCGAGCGGGGCCGAGCCTTGCAATAGCAGTTTGAGCGTAACATCGTAATCCTGCATTGGCAGATTCGAGAGCTTTCAGAGAGAAGGTAGGAGGTCGAGGGTCTTTTTCTCAGGGAGTAGCGACCAGAACCTTGAGGTTCCGGCCGCAGATCATGCTGGCCTCGTGCTTGTCGCCGGCGGGACCTTGCCAGTGAGTTTCCAGGCTGATCCAACCCTTGTATCCGTCATCCGCCAGTGCGCGGATCTGGCCTCTCCAGTCGATGCCGCCTTCTCCCAAGGCACACCAAATGGGGCGATGACCGTCCACGTGGCAGTCCTTAGCGTGAACATGTTCGATCCGGGCGGAAGGGACGTGGCGGTAGCCATCCGGATACGGCGTTTCGCCGGACACGTAAGCGTTGGCCGGATCCCACACCACGCGTAGATTCGGATGCTTTACGGCCTCCAGCAATTGTCCGGTTTCGTAGCCGGTGGCAATGTTGCAGGCGTGTTCATTCTCCAGCCCGATGATGCGCCCATGCGCGGCAGCCAGTTTTGCGAGGTTTTCGAGCGCGATGGCAACCCGGTCGAAACACTCCTTGGGCCGCACTGTTCGCCAGTACGAGAACACTCGAATGAGGCGCGCTCCGGTGCGTTCGGCTATGGCCAGAGCGCGATCGGCCAGGCGCGGCTGGTCTTCGATCGTATGAGCCGAGGCGAACACATCCTTGTGGAATCGCCCGTCGATATCAGGAGAATCGGGCAGCACGCACTTGAGCAAAGGCGATGCAATGGAAATGATTTCCAGGCCGTGCCGCGCCATGATCTCGCGTGCGCGGTCCACCTCGTCATCCGTGAGGTCGATGATATTCTTCCCGAACACCATGCGTAGTTCCGCGCCGGTCATGCCGATTTCTGCCATGGACCGCGCCGCGGTTTCGATATCCTGCGAGAACTCGTCGGTGATCGCAGCGATGGGAAAGAGTAAGTTCATTCAGCTTCGCATTCGCAACAGCAAATATAATCCCGTGAGGGAGAACAGCGCATCCGGTGACCATGCCGCGATGGCCGGCGGCAGTTGATTCACATTGCCAATCTTCTCAAACAGCAGCCCAATGCCCCAATAGGCGATAGCGATACCGATACTGACGCCAATGCCGGCCATGGCGCCCCGATTGCCCACCAGAAATCCGAACGGTATCGAAATCATGGCCATGATTAACACAAAGAGCGGCGCCGAGAATTTCTGATAGAACTGCACGCGCAGCTTGACGGTGTTGAATCCGCTCTGCTGCAGGTCCCGAATGTAACTGTCCAACTCACGGAAGTTCATCTGGGAATCCTGCTTTACTTCTTTCAAGAAATAGCTGGGCGGTTCGTTCAACTCCGGAAAAGTCTCCGCCTGAAAGGCGGTCAACGGAATGCTGGTATTGCCGTGGAAATCGCGGCGCCAGCCGTTTTCGAAGACCCAAGTCTGCAACGATGCCTGCCAGTGCGCGCGCTCGGCGGAAATCTGACGCACCAATTTATAGGTATTGGGCTCCAGTTCATAGACGATCACTCCGCCCATCACATCTTCATCGCGGTCGAAGAACTTGTAGTAGTAAATGCGCGGGCCCTTGCCGAAGATCCATTTGCGTTCCGGACTGAGGTAGGTCTGCACGGCGCGACCTTTAATCTCGTTGCGCAAGGCATCCTGGCGGCGATTGGCCTCGGGCACGTAGTAGTGGTCGAAGGCGAAGAGGGCTCCGCTGAGAACGGCGCTGGCCACCAGAATAGGAATGGCCAAACGGTGCAGACTCACCCCACACGCCTTAAACGCAGTTACTTCGTTGTGCTTAGTCAGTACACCGAAGGTCACCAGCACGCCCACCAGGACGCTAATCGGGAGCGTTTTATAAATCAGTTGAGGAGTCAGAAAAAGCAGATACGTGAAAACTTTGGTCAGGGATATCTGGTTCCGTACGATGTCGCCCAGCAGTTCGAAGAAGTTGTAAATCTGGCTCATCGACACGAAGCTGGCCAGTACTACGGTGAAATAGAAGATGAAGCTCGTCAGAATATAGGTATCGAGAATCTGAGGAAGCAAGGGCCAGCGAAAGACTCGGGCTCGGGTGCCGGGTCCACCTTCGGCTACAAATCGGCGGCGCAGGCGATTCAGCGAGACAACCAAGGAATCTCGTAGCGCGCCTACCAGATCGCGGCCGCCGGGAGTTTCCATGCGCGCGACAAAGATCAACCCAGCCAGCAGAAACGCGGCATTCGGGAGCCATAGCGCTACCTCTACAGGAAGGGCCCGTTGTCGCGCCAGGCTTACCAACGTGATGAACGCCAAGTAATAACAAAAGAACGCCAGAAAAACTGCGGTCACATAGCCGCCGGACTTTCCGCCCTTGCGCGATGAGACACCTAACGGAATGCCCACGAGCGCCAGCACCAGGCAGGCGATCGGTAGAGCCAAGCGGCGGTGCAACTCGATGCGCGCTTCCACCCAGTCCGCTCCGTGGGCGGAGTAGCGGCTCAGTTCGCGCGTGTTCATTTCACTGAAGGGCTTGCGGGCGCCAGGCACGGGGGGGGAGGCATATAGCGCCTGTGCCACTACGGGCGAGAAGCTGTCATAGCCCTTAAGATCCTTGCCCATTTCGTGATTCCCGGCGTTGCGCATGGAAAGCTGCAGGCGGTTGTGGACCGGATCGGGCACCGCAATTGCCTCCTGGGCTACGGTAATCAGGGGCCCGGTGGCTTTGTCGCCCATACCGCTGGTGCGCTGTTCGGGAGGCGTCAGATCCGCCAAAAATACGTTGTGCCAAACGACAACGGTGCCCGGACGAACATCGCCTACGTACAAAATCGTGTTGGGAAAATCTTCGTCGAAGACGCGCGGTTCGATATCGGCACTAACCTGCGATGCGGAGAGCTTTTCCAGAACGTCTTTACTGATGCGCACGGAAAGCGGAGTCAGCCGCAAGGTCATCACACCAGCCACCACCATGGCGATGAAGGCGAATAGCATGACCGGCAGTACAACCTTACGGCTGGAGCACCCGGCGGCGCGCATGGCGGTGATCTCACCGTCGGTCGCCAGGCGTCCCAATCCGACCAGGATGCCTACCAAGGTGCCGAACGGAATTGTTAGCGGCAGCAGCGGCGGCAGCGACAGCGCGAACAAATAAAGAACCGTCGCTGGCTGGGGTGAACTTCGTACCAGCACCTCGAACAACTTACCCACACCCTGCAGGAATATGATGGATGTGGCCAGGGCCATGCCGATCAGCGAACTGGAGATGATCTCGCGGAAGATATAGCGGCCGAGAGTGCGCATAGCTTACGGGCGGGTGGCCTCGGCCCTCATCTCCGGCGCCGGCACCATGGGAAGCTTCGGTAATTCCTCTTCGGTCGGGTGCAATTCCACGTCGTCAACCAGCACCGAGGGTGCGATCACGCTGGTTGCGGCTACGTAACTGGCTCCGCCAATCAGGGCGCTGGGCGCTTGATTGTTCAGGAATTCGAACACGTTGTTATCGTCGCCCGCCAGCGCAATGTCTTTGAGCGAGCGGGTATTCAAGCTGCGGAACCGAAGGCCGCGCACCAGTTCTTCCTTGCCGTCTGGATAGACTTTGTATACCAGCAGCGGAGCGCTTACGGGGAAAGCACCGGACTGTCCAGCGCTGCCCATCGACCGCCGCACCTCTTCGAAAGTGGCCGACGAGGGAAAATCCATGCGGCGCACCAGCATGCCGTAGGGTTTGTTGCGTTGCTTGCACATCTCGATCAATTTGGTCTTCAACTCGGCCGCGGGGACGGTTTCCGTAGAGCGCACAAACAGATTGCTGATGGCCGCGCCATTTGCGCCGAAACTGCCGGGCAGGCGGGCCCTGCCATTGGAGCCGGCAAAGGCGGGCATGGGTTGGCGGGTCAGCAGGAAACTCTTGAGCACGCCTTTTTCCACCAGCGATAAGGAACGCGGCGCCACGCCTTCGCGATCTACTTCGTAGCTACCGAAGAGCGGACGGCCGCGCCACTCTTTCTGCGTTGGATCGTCCACTACATCGAACGACTCCGGCAGAATGCGGGCGCCTTGCCGGCCTTCCAGTTCACTCGCCGGCACGAAACCGCCGCGGCCTGGTTCCATCACCGGCCTTCGGGTGAGTGCCAGATTGTGGCCCAAAACCTCGGCGAAGAGTTGTGCTCCAGCAGTACCTTCAAAGAGAACCGGTCCCGAGTAATCTTCCGCTTTCGGTGCATTGGCCCGCGCGGCCAAACGCTCGGCCATCGCTGTGATCCCGCGGCGCATCTCGGCTTCCGCTGGCAGCCGATCCATATCCAGCGATTGGAAAACCACGGCATCGTGAAGCATCATGCCATCCGGCGCCTGTGCTTCAGCCCGAGCCATCAGATAGATCAAGTCATCGGGTATGCGTACTTCCGCGCCTTCGGAATTCAGATAATAATGTGCGGTCTCGACAGCGCTGAGTTCCACGCTAGACGTTTTCACTGCGGGATAAGACACGAAGATTGCCGAAAGCGAACGCACCCGCCGGCTCCAGGCTTCTTCATCCAGCGCCACGTGACGGATGTCGGCTATCTTTTTCACCGGCTCGGCTTTGGCAAAATCATCGAGCGGCTGGTTGACTGCGACGTTCTTAAGCGCCGCCCGTTTTCTGGAAATAGCCTCTACCGCCGATTTGTAGGCGCTGTCGGTGGCCAGCCACAGATACCGGCGCATCACGCCGTAGGAGTTTTCGACCGGAAAACGTTCGATATCGTAGTGCGTACCGAAATGAAATCCGCTGCCGACATAATCGGTGTTGTCGAACTTGTAGTCGCCCACGCGCACTTTAATTTCAGGCAGGCGAAACCTATCGTGCCGGACGGAAACCAGCCCGCCAAGGCTGGCCGCGACCGCGAAATCATCGCCGTCCTCAATGGCGTACTCGATAAAATACGGTGCTTCGAGGGTTAAGACCTTCAATTCGCGGGACCGGTCCAACTCATCCCGCATGGCCCGCAAGATGGGATCGTTGACCACTTGCCCCAAGGCGCTCGGCGCTATGCAAACCAGCGTCAACGCCAAGCGCACCCGGGTGTGACTGCGCCTCATCGTGCCTCCATGGGGAAAGGCAACAATGGGGGCCGGTCTTGCGACTTGTTTTTCTTCTCGATCTCGATTTCAGATACCAGCAGCGCAGGAGATACCGCTGAAACCGGCACGCTACCCGACTCGGCGCCACAATAGCCGTTGAAGACCTGCGGGCGGTCCGAGGTCGCCACGATTTTGCTAAAGCTTGCCAAGGGCGTCCCTACGATGTCCGCGCCACGGATCAGTTCGTCCAGCCGTCCGTCGGGAAATACCTTGTACACCACAATGGGAATCACTTTGAACGCCTGCAAACCCTGCCGCCCGGTATTGGTAAAGCCTCCGGTAATATCGCGAAAATAAAGTCCGTAAGGCTTATTCTGGCGTTTAATCTCTTCCACCAGCATTTCCCGCAGACGAGCCTCGGGAACCGCGTGTGATGACTCCACCAGCAGGTTAGACTGCCGCGAAACCACTTCCAGCCCCGGTTGCCGGCGGCCGTGGCCATTGGAATGGTCGAAGCCCTCGATTGGCGACCGGGACATCAGAAATGACTTCAATACCCCGTTTTCCACTGCCGTCACCGGACGAGCGGGAGTGCCCTCGTCATCGAATGCATACCAGCCATTCAAATCGATATTACCCGTCTTCTTGCGCGTAGGATCGAAAACCACTGAGAGGAAATCGGGCAGAACTTTGGCGCCGACCATCTTGGTGAAGGTCTGCCCTTCGTCTTCGTCTTTCTGCCGGTGTCCTTCCACCCGGTGTCCGAAGATTTCGTGAAAGAAGACCGCCGCGGCGCGGCCGGAAAAAATCGCAGGGCCGGCGAAGGGCTCGGCTTCGGGCGCGATCAGAAGCGCCTTCAGATCTTTTGCCACGCGATTAATGGCGGCAGCGATCACTTCGTCGCGGGGCAGGCCGGATGGGTCGATAGCTTCAAATGTCTCGCCGGTTGCCAGGTCTGCGCCATCCATCGCTTTGGCTTGGGCGGTCACCACTACGCGCGCAAATCCCCGCCCGTGACGCAACCGGCTACCTTCGCTGCTCACAAAGTACTTGGTTTCGTCCTGGTACGTTACGGACACGTTGGAAGTTAAGATGCCCGGATAGTCACCAAACTTCTCGGATAGTTTACGTACACGCGTGGCCCACTGGTCCACCGCGAAGCGCGGATGCGGTGCGGTTTCCAGTTGGACCACAGGCTCCTCCCGCGAGAAATCGCTGGAAGAGTCCCGCTCGGCCACTTTAACTTCCGCGTTGGTACGTATTTTGATCAGGCGCTCAGCCGCCAGGCGGTAGGCGCGATCTGTTTCCAACCAGATACGGTGCTTAATGGATGCCGGCTGGTCTTCGAAGGTCAGCAAGGCGCCGGATGTAAATTGGGTTCGTTCGCCGCGCACCCGGTGATAGTTGTCCAGCTTCGGGGATCCCACCCGGACGCAGACATCCAGGCGGCGGCTCTTGGAATGGCCATTGCTGGAGAGTGCGCCGAGGGTTGCGGTGATGCCGTGAAAATCCTCCTCAGTGACCTCATAAGAAAGGAAATAGGGTGGCGGATCGGCTTTGGCTTTCAGGGTCGAAAAGTTTCGATTCAACTCTTCGCCCATGGCATCGAGCAGGATCGCCGACTGCGCCGAGGCGGTCACCGTAACGCAGACAAAAAGAACCCCTAAGGCTGAACTTGCCACGAGAATACACAGGATAGCATGCGCCAACCACACGCCCTTTGAAGACCTGGTGGTCTGGAATCGTTCAGAATAGTCCTGGGAGGGATACTCCTGACGCCTGTGCCGTAATGGCACATCAGACTAAGATTTACTGCGGTTAATGGCCCATTTCTTATTGACCATTAGATAATGGTCGTGCTATATCTAGTCGCCAAGACATTGGCAAATTCTAAGAGAGGGTTGGTGCGCCACATGACGTTCCATCGCGCGGGATTGACAGCCGGCGCCATTTTTCTGGCTTTGAGCCTGTCGCCCGCGGTTTATGGCGGCGCTGCAGTCGTCATCAAAGTCAAGTCGCAGCCTGCAACAACTATCGCGGCGGGCTTCAGCGGCCTGAATACCCCGCAGCCCCGGAATGGTGTCGAATACTTCGATCCGAAGTTTGTCGCAGCGGCCGCTCCCTTGAAGCCCGGTTGGGTGCGCTATCCCGGAGGAACGGTGTCTCTTGATTTCGATTGGACCACCGGTCACACTAATGTGGACTGGATGAGCTCCTTGCTCGCCGGCAATCCCCCGTCCGTGAGCGGTCAGGCAGCCAACATTTTGACCGTTTCACAACAGCTTACCCAGGCGAAGGGCGGTGTCTATCTCTCCGATTTTGCAACATTCGCAAATACCTTGGGTGCAGCGGCGATCTTATGCGTGAATACGTTTACGGACCACAATCCCGGCAGCGCTACGCAAATGGCACTGGCGGCGCAGAGTTACGGCCTGAATGTATTGGAATGGGAGGTGGGTAACGAAGCTTATCTCTACCCGGGAGTGTTTCCGACTCCTGCCGCATACGCCGCGTCCTCCAACTCCTACATTAACGATATTTGGACCGCTTCCCCCGCCGCGACAGTCGGCGTCTTTCCGGCTGGTTGGTACCCCGGGCCCTTGGGATGCGGCGCACCGCAACCGTGCTATCCGAATTGGGATAGTGGTCTCGAGAGCTATACTCCCCAAAACTGGAATGCTGCGTCGAACCACATCTACCCGATCGTCTCGACTCAAACGGCTCAAAACACGATTTTCGCGCTGAATGGGATTCTGGCTCACGGCAGCACCGATTACATTAATTCGTACCTGGTTCCTCTCATGGGTGCGAACACGCCGATCTACATCACGGAGTTCAATTGCTGCTCGGTTTTTAGTAACAAATTCTTAAGTTATTTATATAACGGCATTTTTATGGCGGAATACATCGCCCGCCTCTCGACCGTGGCAAACGTCAAGGGAGTCGGGGTGAATTCCCTGTATACCGACAACACCGATTACCATGGGCTGGTGCAGTCGGTGAACGATTACGAAGCCTATCTGATTGGCGGGCTGAACACCTATGGTCCCAACTGGTCCACCAATACGGCTACCGACCCGAATACGCCGTTCCAGTTCTATATGTCCGCGCCCGGATTGGCTATCCAAGTGGCTAACCAGGCGATCAATAGCGGCACACAGATACTGCCGACGACTGTAGTTGGTGGCCCCACCGTTCTGATCAGCGGCTTCGACGGTAACCCAGTTCCAGCCATCTACGCACAGACCTATCTCTCGACGAGTGGCCACCGCTACGTTCTGATCACCAACAAGTCTGCACAAGCACAGTTGGTTACCATCGACCTGAATGGAACTCCCGTAAAGTCCACCTTTACTGTGAGCTACGTGGCTAACACCAGTCCGCTGGCGGCTAACACGGCGCAAGCGCCCACGAATGTTCAAATCCAGACTCTCTCCACCGTCAATCCGATCCACTTGGCGGGCTACAGTGTCACGACCGTGATGTGGTGAAACAGCATCCGCGCAACGTCTTGTTACGATAAGAGACTGCGCATCGGAATCCACACATCGATTGCGGCCTCGCTCGAAAGCGCGGCCGTAAAAGCATCGGATCTGGGAGCCAACACCTTCCAGATCTTCTCCTCAAGCCCCCGGATGTGGCGCGCTTCCGCGCCTGATCCGGCGCAGATCCGGCTATTACACAAGGCGCGCGAGCGTTTTGATCTGTATCCGCTGGTGGTTCATGCGAATTATCTCGTAAACCTGGCGTCCCTCGACCCGTTGATCCGGCCCCGGTCGATCATCGCTTTTCGCGGTGAATACGAGCGCGCGGCCGCAATCGGCGCCGAGTACCTGGTGCTGCATCCGGGCAGCTACAAAGGGCGCACGCTGGAGGAAGGCATAGCGGCTTTTGCGCTTGGCTTGCGCGAAGCTACAAAAGGATTGGCGCCCGATACCCTGACGATCCTGCTGGAGAATACTGTGGGGTGCGGATCGCAGATCGGCGGTCGATTCGAGGACTTACGCGCCATCCGCAACCTAGTTGGCGAGCTGTCGGAAATCTCGACCGGCTATTGTCTAGACACCTGCCATCTGCTGGCCGCCGGCTATGACGTGTCCACCGAAAAAGGCTTTCGAGACGCCATGCGGCAGGCCGAAAGCGTGCTGGGGCTAGACAACGTCGGCGTGATCCACGCCAACGATTCGAAGATGCCCCTGGGCTCGCATGTTGACCGCCATGCGAATATTGGAGAAGGACATATTGGGGACGCCGGATTCCGCCGGATGCTGGCGCACCCGAAACTGCGGCACAAACCGTTCATCCTGGAAACCCCCGTCGATCAAGAAGGCGACGATCGGCGCAATCTGGAAAACTTGAAGAATCTATGCCCGAAAAGCCGTACGATCACAACCAAATTGAGCTGAAGTGGCACGAACGCTGGCAAGACGCCACGTTCTATAAAGCCGAGGAGAACTCCTCTCGGCCCAAATACTATGTGCTGGAAATGCTGCCGTATCCCAGCGGCACCTTGCACATCGGCCACATCCGCAACTACGCGATCGGCGACGCCCTGGCACGCTATAAGTGGATGCGCGGCTTCAACGTGCTGCACCCTATGGGATGGGACGCGTTCGGGTTGCCTGCCGAGAACGCTGCTATCGCCAACAAGCGCCATCCACGCGACTGGACCCGGCAGAATATCGCAGCCATGAAGAAGACCCATCGCCGCTTCGCCTTCAGCTACGACTGGGATCGCGAAGTCTCCACCTGCGAACCGGAATATTATCGCTGGAACCAGTGGTTCTTCCTGAAGATGTTGGAACGCGGCTTGGCCTATCGTAAGAAGGCCCTGGTGAACTGGTGCCCGAAGTGTTGCACTGTGCTGGCCAACGAACAGGTCGTGAATGGCTGCTGTTGGCGGCACGAGGACACGCCGGTGGAGCAACGCGCCCTGGAACAATGGTTCCTGCGCATCACCGATTACGCGGACGAGTTATTGCGCGACATCGCCGGGCTGGAAGGCGGTTGGCCGGAACGCGTGCTCACCATGCAGCGCAATTGGATCGGCCGTTCCGAAGGTTCCGAAATCGATTTCCACCTGGAAAGTGGCGAGCCCGTACGCGTCTTTACCACGCGCGTGGACACCATATACGGCGCTACCTGCGTGATCCTGGCGCCGGAGCATCCGCTCACGGGGCAGTTGGTCGATGCGGACGGCCAGGCGCGGGCCAAGGCCATGGTCGACGCACGAGCGTCCAAAGATCCCGGCGACATCGTCAAGGAAGGCTTCTTTACTGGGCACTATGCAATCAACCCGTATAGCGGTCAAAAGACGCCGGTGTGGGTAGGCAACTTCGTCCTGATGGGTTACGGCACTGGGGCGATCATGGCCGTACCTGCGCACGATGAACGCGACTTCGAATTCTGCACCAAGTACGGTATTCCCATCCGGCCGGTGATTCGTCCGGTGGATGGCGTACTTGCGCGCGTGGAAGAAATGCAGACCGCGTTCCCCGACGATGGCGTGGTGGAAGAATCCGGCGAGTGGTCCGGCCTGCCCAGCGAAGAAGCGCGCCGCCGCATGAATGCCAAGGCGGAGGCGGAGGGATTCGGTAAAGCCGCGGTCACCTTTCGCATCAAGGACTGGGGCGTGTCGCGTCAACGTTATTGGGGCACTCCTATTCCGGTGATCCATTGTGGCGCTTGCGGCGTGGTTCCGGTGCCTGAAAGCGAGTTGCCCGTGGTGCTGCCGCTCAACGTTGAGTTCACCGGCAAGGGCCGTTCACCGTTGGAGGAGGTCCCCGAGTTCGTCAATGTGAATTGCCCGAAGTGCGGGGGGGCAGGCAGGCGGGAGACCGATACCATGGACACTTTCGTCGACTCGTCATGGTATTTCTACCGCTACTGCGACCCGCATAACGACAAAATGCCGTTCGATCCCGCCAAGGCCGGATACTGGTTCGAAATCGACCAATACATCGGCGGCGTGGAGCACGCCATTCTGCACCTGATCTACTCGCGCTTTTTTACTAAAATGATGCGCGATATCGGGCTGGTGAAAAATGCGGAACCGGTAAACCGGCTCTTCACCCAGGGTATGGTGATAGCCGACGGCGCCAAAATGTCGAAATCGAAGGGTAACGTAGTGAGTGCCGATTCGTTGGCTGATCGCTACGGGGCAGACACCTCCCGCCTGTTCATTCTCTTTGCAGGCCCGCCCGAAAAAGAAGTAGACTGGCGCGACGAGCGGGCCGAAGGGATCTACCGTTTTCTGGGCCGTGTGTATCGCTTTGCCACCCGCAATCTGGAACGGGCGAAGGCCGGCGGCGATGGCGGCGCACCCGAAGCGGATCGCAAGATTTTACGCAAGCTGCACCAGACCATCCGGAAGTTGACTGAAGACTTCGAATCGCGCTGGCACTTCAATACCTCGATCTCCGGGATCATGGAATTGGTGAACGATCTGTATGCCGAGGAGACACGTTTATCGGGCGCCACTGTGGCCCAGGTGTTGCCGGCGCTTACGCTGATGCTGGGACCCTTCGCGCCTTACCTGGCGCAAGAAATTTGGGAGGAATTGGGACATTCTGGGCCGGTATTTCGCGAGGCTTGGCCCAGCTACGATCCGGAACTGACGAAGGAAGATCTGGCGCAGATCGTCGTGCAGGTGAACGGCAAGTTGCGCAGCCACATTCAGGCTCCGTTTGGCACCGATCAGGAAGCCCTCAAGGCTATGGCAATGGAAGAACCCAAGGTCCGTCCCTACCTGGACGGCAAGCGCGTGGTGAAGGTGGTCGTGGTTCCGGACCGCTTGGTGAATATCGTGGTGGCGGCCTGACTAGCAGCTCCACTTAGCTGAATAGCTGCGCGAAACGCGACCCAGGTTTAACCATGGTCTGGTTGCGCTCAGGGCCCGTGGAAACGCAGCCTACTTCCACTCCGCTCTTTTCCTGTAAGAAGTCCAGATATACGCGTGCCGCCTCCGGCAACTCGCTGTAAGTGGAAATGCCAAACGTAGAACTTCGCCATCCCGGGAGACACTCATAGACGGGTTCGAGCGCCGCCATGTCTCTCGCAGTCACGGGCATGTCGGTCACATCCCGGCCGCCTGCGCGATACGCCACGCATACCGGTATCTGTTCCATTTCATCCAACACGTCGAGTTTGGTCACGACCAGGCTATCGAAGCCGTTGATCATGGCCGCATAGCGCATCAAAGGCACGTCATACCATCCGCATCGGCGCGGACGTCCCGTAACGGAGCCGAATTCGTTGCCGCGATTGCGGATCTGGTCACCCCACGAATCGAGCGCCTCCGTCGGAAAAGGTCCGCCGCCCACGCGCGTGATATATGCCTTTGCCACGCCGATTACGCCCTGAATACGCGTAGGAGGAACGCCCGTACCGGTGCATGCGCCACCTGCCGATGCGCTCGACGAAGTCACGAAGGGATAAGTCCCATGGTCGATGTCCAGCATGGTGCCTTGCGCGCCTTCGAACATGACACGCTTGCCTGCGGCAATGGCATCGTTGAGCAATCGCGCCGTATCGCAAACCATCGGCCGGATGCGATCCGCCAGGCATTCGTATTGTGCGCGAATAGTCTTGGGATCCAGACCGTCTTCAACTCCCAGCACCCGCGCCGCCGCCTGATGCTCCGCCATCAGCGTATCGAATAGCGGTTCGAATACGTCGCGTTCCATAAGGTCGCCGATGCGCATGCCGCGCCGCGAGATCTTATCTTCGTAGCAAGGGCCAATGCCCCGCGAGGTCGTGCCGATAGACACCCGGCCTGGCCGCGCGTCACCCAATCTCTCCATAAGCCGGTGGGAGGGTAGCAAAACCTGTGCGCGATTGCTGATGAATAGATTGCCTTCTACGCGCAGGCCGGCCGCCTCCAGCATCTCGATCTCTTCAAGCAGGGCGACCGGGTCGACCACCAGTCCGTTGCCGATCACGGCCTTCTTGCGGGGCCGCAGAATACCGCTGGGAATCAATTTCAGTACGAACTTGCTGTCGCCGATGCGCACAGTATGTCCGGCGTTGTGTCCCCCTTGATAGCGGGCCACCACGTCAAAACTTTCGGAGAAAAGGTCGACGACCTTCCCCTTGCCTTCATCGCCCCACTGCGCGCCCAAAATGATTATGTTGCTCATGGTCAAACGCATTCATTCTACCGCATGTGATAACCTGACCTTAAATGCAGCTTTCGGAAGTATACCTGAAGCTTGGCGAGAATGGCTTTGGACAATTGGTTCGAACCATCTCGATCGGCAAGCTGAAAACCTACCAACTGTACGATGCGTTTAAGGCCAGCGCGCATCTGACTAAGCTCAATACGGAGGCGCTGCATAAACACGTGCCCCGGTTCTGGACGCGACTGAGCGAACATGATGAACAGTTCGCGAAAGATCTCGCCCAGACTGTGCTAGTATCACACCTGGATATGATTGTGGCGGTCCTTGATTTCCTGGGTGTCCCGCATGAGAGCGGGTTCTTCAACAAGGATCTGAACGCCAAGAGTTACTTGACTGAGGGTTGGGCGGAACGGGTGTTTGAGAAATTTCGGGCCGTTTATTCCGAGCCAGTTCTGCTATTTTATATAAATCACCTGTCATGGGAATTGACCGATCAGGCCGAGCCGTTCGCGCCGGCATCCGCTGCATGAAAATGCCGATTAAATTTTTCGGTTGCAAGCGTGCATAAGAAACTGTACAATCATGAGTCCGTCAGAAGCTTGAACGAGTGGGTCCCCGGGCATTGCCGTGGCGTCGAGGAACTCGTGGGGAGAAGCTTCTTAAAACGGAGAATAGCAACTCCTTGTAGTACAACTACATCGGTGCTGGTGTCCGGGCCTTTCGCGGAGCGCCTTTGCCTTTGAAAGTTGATTGGCACGAAAGAGGGCAGGCCACTGGCCTGAGTAAAGTTGGGTGCGTGATTTCGCCCAGTGCGGCACTGGGAACAGGTTGCTTGCTTATGAGTCACTGCGAATTTCATTATTCTTATCTGTTGCCCCAGAAACCGGGCATCCTTCCGTTCGATGAAACGATCACGAAGTCCTGCCGGCGTTGCGGGGCGACGTTCACCACGAAATCGCGCATCCGGAAGCGCTGCGACGCGTGCCAGGAGGTGGTGGCTTACGAGAAGCAGCAGAAGGCCAATGCCCGCCTGAAGGCGCGGCGTGCAGCCAAGCGAGCCCTGTTGCGCGGGTGACCGATCCGTCGCACGGCTTTAGCCGCGACGAACTCGCCATCATGCGTCGCCTCGGGACGCCGCGGAGGATCCAGTCTTTCCTCGATAGCGAGATCGGTTATAACAAGGAACCCCAAGGTCCTACGTGTCGGTCGCCTAGACGCGTGCTGCGGGACCGGTTGGCCCACTGTATGGAAGGCGCGCTCTTCGCTGCAGCAGCGTTGCGCGTGCAAGGCTTCCCTCCATTGCTATTGGATTTGGAGGCGGTACGCGATGACGATCACGTGCTGGCCATCTTCCGCCAACGCGGCCATTGGGGAGCTATCGCTAAATCCAACTATTCGGGTCTGCGATTCCGAGAGCCGGTCTATCGCACTCTGCGCGAGTTGGCATTATCCTACTTCGAACACTACTATAATTTGGCCGGCGAGAAGACTTTACGCGGTTACTCTCGTCCGGTACAGTTGCGGCGATTCGATGCTATTGGTTGGATGGCTGCCGAGGACGATGTCTGGCCTATACCCCAATACCTCACCGAAATCTCACACACGCTATTGCTGCCCCGTGATCTGACGCGGCGCCTGAATCGAGTGGATGCCCGCCTCCAGGCCGCCGGAAGACTGGGCGGAGTGCATTAATCCCTGGTCTTCCTGCGATAGTCGCCGCTCTTCCCCCCGGTTTTTTCGAGCAAATATAAATCTTGGATCTCGATCGATTTATCGAGCGCCTTGGTCATGTCGTAAACCGTTAGCGCCGCCACTGCGGCAGCGGTGAGCGCCTCCATCTCGACGCCGGTCTGGGCAGTCGTCGAGGCGGTAGCCACGATCCGCACCCCGCCCTTCTCGGCCCGAACTTCCACGTCCGCATGGGATAGCATCAGTGGATGGCATAGCGGGATTAATTCCGATGTCTTCTTCGCGGCGGTGATCCCTGCAATGCGCGAGATTTCGAGCGGGTTGCCTTTGGGATTTCCGGGCAGGCTGCGCAGCACCGCGGGCCGCATGGCTACGAAGGCGTGCGCCTTGGCGGTGCGCAGTGTTTCCATTTTGGCGGAGACATCCACCATGCGCGGGCTGCCCGCAGCGTCGAAATGCGACAGTTTCTTCATTAGATTTTCATTTCAGCAGTACACGAATCCAATCACCGGCTTTCCAACCGGGACGATCTGCTTCGACGACCATGAAGGCGTTCGCCCGCGTCAAAGCCGGCACATCGCTCGACCCGCGCCAGGCGAGGGGAGTTACCGTAGCCCCGTCCGCACTCAAGCGTGCAGGTAGGAATCGCGTCAGCCCCACGCGATGCTGGAAGTCTTCTGTAAGGCGCGCGCACGGCATATGCAGCGTGATTTCATCCTGGCCGCCTAACAGTTCGACTGCGGCGCGCGCGAAGATTTCGAAGGTAACCATAGTGGACGATGGATTCCCAGGCAAGCCGAAAAAAAATGTGCCACGCGCCTTCCCGAAAACCAGGGGTTGCCCTGGCTGGATCAGCACCCGGTCAAAATAAAATTCCGCGCCCAGATCCTTCAGCACCAGTTCAACAATGTCATACTTGCCTGCCGATACGCCGCCTGAAAGCAGCAGCAAATCGGCGCCCAGGCCGCGTTCAATCAATTCGCGCGTATGCGCCATCTCGTCACGTGCGACCGGTAGAATCTCCGGCAAACCGCCGGCACGCCGCACCTGCACCGCGAGCGAATACGCGTTCGAATTGCGGATCTGGTAATCGAGCGGGGTCTGGCCCACCGGCACAATCTCGTCGCCGGTCGCGATAATTGCCACGTGCGGGGCGGCATAGATCGGCACGCGCTCCCACCCTGCCGCCGCCAGCATAGCGATCGCCGTGAAATCCAGACGTGTACCGGCCTGTAGTAGGATCTCGCCTGACCGCGCTTCGCTACCGCGGGGATTGATGAACTGCCCCGCGCTTGCGCCCTGCTCCACAAACACCTGCGAGCCTTCGCGGCGAACATGTTCCACCATCACTATGGCATCCGCGCGGCACGGAACCGGCGCACCCGTCATGATCTCGACCGCCTGACGTTCGCCTACCTCGCCGCCGAAGATTTCACCGGCGCGCACTTCGCCGATCACTTCCAAGGCGCCCGGCAAATCGCTCGCGCGCACCGCATATCCATCGCGCACCGAGCGAGCCAGCGCGGGGTAATCCCGGTCAGCCGCCAGCGGTTCAGCGAGCACTCGCCCCGCGGCAGATTCAAGCGCTACGCTCTCCACCGCGGGCACCGGCCGCGCGGCTCGAACCATGTCCACAACGCAGCGCCGCGCTTCATCGAAAGTCAATGCGGGCACAGGCTTATTCTAGTATCTTGCCTACCATTTCAGCCGAAGATCTTAAATCCTGGGCTTACGGGCTGCTCGAAGCTGCTACCTTCCCGCCACCTATCGCTCAATTGGTTGCCGATTCGCTTGTGTCTGCCAACCTTCGCGCCGTCGATTCGCACGGTGTGCAATTGATTCCTTATTACGTCGAGCAGGTGGAACGGGGCGACATGCTGCCCGCCGCCGAAGGTCGCATCGTCTCCGAATCGGGCGGCTGTCTCTCTTATGACGGCGCCAACGGAGCCGGTCAGCAAATCGCCGATATATGCTGCGCCCACGCCGTCCGGTTGGCGCACAAGCATGGCATTTCTATCGTTACCGCGCGCGAATCGAACCACTTCGGTGCGGCGGCGTATTGGGGCCAAAAAATTTCAGCAGCCGGCATGATCGGTATCGTTATGTGCAATGCTTCGCCCATCGTGGCGCCGTGGCAGGCCAAGGAACCGCGCCTCGGAACCAATCCTATTTGCATGTCCGTACCGGGGCCGTGGCTGCTGGACATGGCCACCACCACGGTCGCGAACAATCGTATATTCAAAGCCCTCATGAACGGTGACGAAACCATTCCCGAGGGATGGGCCATGGATTCTGAAGGCGTCCCCACCACCAACACCGACGCGGCCATTCGCGGGCGGCCCATGCCTTTGGGCGGCTACAAGGGAAGCGGGCTCGCCATGATGGTGGAGATCCTCTGCGGCTTGCTGGGCGGTGGCGCCATGAGTGTGGAAGTAGGTGGTATTCACGTCGAAGGCAAACCCACCCGCACCAGTCAGATGTTTATGGCGATCGATGCTAGCCGCTTCATGCCCCTTGAGGAGTTTCAACGGCGGGTGGAATGGTTGGTGAATACGGCCAGATCCGCCGCGCCTGCCAAGGGGTATCACGAAGTGATGGTGGCCGGCGATCCTGAATGGAAAGCCGAGGCCGAACGGCGGCAGCGCGGGATTCCTCTGGGCGATGGCACTTGGAAGTGTCTGCTGCAAACGTCGGAAAAACTGGGCGTGCCGGTGCCCCTGGCGCCTCCAACGACCGCCCCCATCTGATACACTGTTGAAGCCCTGAGGAGGACGATTTTGAAACATACATTTTTCGTAGCGATCGCCGCGATCGCGCTACTATCGGCGGCCGGAACCATGAAGGCAGCTAGCCCCGACGACGGCGCCGCGTCGGCTTATTGCACACAGACCGGTGGCAAAGTGATCGACCGCGCCCCCATGTATGGCACCAACGGCCCGCCGTCGAGCTGGCTGCGGTTGACCGGAACGCGCAAGTTCTGCCAGTACACGTCGAAAACGGATGGCTCGCGCATCCACGTGTTGTTGGAAACGCTTTACGCCACTACGCCGACCCTGGCGGCATTGGCCTATTACGCCAAGGTCCAGCCTGGCGAAGGCGGGGGCGGCAGTCCTGCGTCTTACTACTGCACGCAGTTGGGGGGAACCGATTTGTTTGGCGGAATCAATGCCGCAGGCGGCGGCTGGTATGGCCGCGGGTCGGAGGACTCGGTGTTGGATGCTTGCATTTTCCCGGATATGTCGTCCATCGACTCGTGGGGTTTGTTCTACGATAGCGCCAGCATCGTGCGCGGGATCGATCTGACCACCGTGTTGCGTTACGCGCCGCCACCGGCGGCGAAATAGAATTGAAATGGGAGGGGGCTCGAACCTAGGACGCCCGCAATCGAGCCCTCTCGATCATCCCCTCATAATGCGATAGCCCAGGTACCTTCATGCCCGGTTCCTTGGCCCGATCATCCCACCGCCTCAGCCTTACCGCGTCGCGCCAAAACGGTTGCTGCTCGAACGCCCGTACCTCTTCCTCGTTGAACGGACCGCCCTGCAATTCGAGGCTTTGCACCGAGGCCGGCGAAAGCAAGTTGAGATACTCCGGATCCGTGGCGCACAGATAGCGCTTCGCATTTACGTGCATGCGTACGGGCGCCGTCACCTGAGGGCCGAAATGCTGCGCCAGCCACGCATGCCCGATATCCTCATGCCGTGCATCCACACCCAAATCGGCGACGTGCTCCGGCAGGTCATGCAGCAGGTGGCCGATGTCGTGCAGAAGTGCCGCCACTACCAGCCACTCGGGCGCCTCTTCCCGTTCGGCATAATAAGCGGCCTGCAGAGCGTGTTCCAATTGCGAGACCGGTTCGCCGAAATATGCCGCGCCGCCTTTAGCCTCGAAAATCTCAATGATCTGATCGCCGATCTGCATAGTCGTTAAGCCGCCTGAGCAAATGCCGCGTGCCGCTGGCCGAATAGGAGCGCCGCGGCCGCCCCACTTGAAAGTAAGGCTACCGCCGCCAGTGCCAGAAAGGCGCCCGTCCAACCGAAGCTTACCGAAATCCGCGCCACCGTGTCGCCCGCCAATATGCCGCCCAGATACCCGACGCCATCGATAATCCCTGAGGATGTGGCGCTGCCATGCTTGCCACCGAAGTCAAGCGCGATGGCGCCTGCCAGATACGCATACGGCCCAATCACCAGGAATCCAACCAGCCCCACCAGAAAGGCCGGCAAAGCGTGGCCCGCGCCCGCCCGCAACGAGCCGAGCGCAAATAGCGCCACCGAACTGAACAGCAAACTATAAAACATGATTGCGGAACGGCCATTGCGCCCCAAGCGATCGCTCAAAAAGCCGGAGAGCAGAACGGAAACACCACCGAACAACGGGAAAATCGCACTCATACCGGCGGCATCGGCTTTGCTATATCCCACCACTTGGTTGAAATAGGTGGGCGTCCAAGTATTGAAGGTTTCGCGCACTAGTGTGGTGCCCAGCGACAGCGCGCACACGATCCAGAAGGCGGGGCTGGTAAACAACGGCGCCAGCAGATCGCGCAGGCCGCTGGGCTTGGGATCGCTCCCCTCCGCGCCAAACAGATTCAGCGGATTCACTTCGGGCTCGGGCAGCCCCAGATGCGCGCGCGATTCCTTCAGCAGCAGGAGATTCGCAACAAAGATGACGCTGAGCGTTCCTGCCGCCACTTGAAATACGCCGCGCCAACCGAAGCTGTGTCCGATCAGGAATCCCATGAACTGCCGCGCCGCGGCATCGCCGAATAGGTAGCTGAGGCTGACCACTCCCATTACCGCGCCATACGACGAATAGGAGAACCAGCGCGAACTGATCTTCACCATGCCGGCCCATCCTGTCGACTGCACCAATCGGTTGCCGATCCAAGCCAGCGTAAAAATGGGCACTCCACCGCCCAATGAAAACAGCAGAGTGAAAAGCACCGATCCGCCCATGCCGATGAGGAAATTCCGCTTGCCGCCCAGGAAATCGGCGATACCGGCCAGGAAAAATTTCCCCAGGGCATAGGCCAACACCGCGATCGACGTGATCGCACCCAGCCGGATCTTGGCCTCTGCGGGCGTCATACCGTGCGCCGCCAGTTCGTCAATGATTAACGGCAAGCTAACGGAGAAATCCGACCGGCAAAGGTAATAACCCGCGTAACCGACGAAGAGCAGCGCGATGGTGAGCCCTTGCCACACCACCAGCCGCCGGTTTTTCACGGGCGCTCGCCCTTCGCCAACCTCTCTTCTATAGCATCCACTATCGGGACGCAATCGACCACACCATCCATCACGTAATGCGCGCCGGCCCGGGTCAGCCTGCGGCGGCCGGTTTCGAGTGCGGCGGACTGCTCCGCGGGGGGCAGCGCGGTGAATTCATCGGCAGTCAGACCGACCATGTTTCCTGTGCGCACGATCCCCACGGTCCACATCCCCGCATTCAATCCTTCCGTGACATCGCTAATGGTGTCGCCGATCTTGATCATAGTGTGCATGGGGTAAGTTCGCAGGCGGATCGCGTTAAGATAGCACATCCACGGCCACGGACGGCCCCCCACAGTATCGTCCGGACATAGCGCGCAGTCCGGTCGATAACCTTGCGCGTCTGCGGTTCGCCAATAGCAAGTCCAGCATGGGCCGCGTGTACCCGGTGGTGCTGCCGATTTTGATCCCGCGCGACCGCAGCTCTTCTACTGTTTCAGGCACGCCGGCGATCACAGCGGAAAAGCCCACCAGGCAGTCCATCTGCATGGGGATGAAGGCGGCGAACAGATCCTCGACGGTGGCTTCGTCGGGCGGCGCGCCAATCTGCGCCCGTAATAACGCGCGGATATGATCTTTCTTGTGAATCCCCATATCCCGGCGCGCCTCTTCTTCTGCTCACCGCCATGCCTCGCACGGCGAACAACATCTGTAGCGTGCGCACCGGCGCCAGGCTGCCGTGATCCACCGTGGTGCCGGCCCAATCGAATATGACTGCGGTAACCCGGCTCATTAGACCCCCATCTCTTTCAAGGTCTCCTCGGCGAGTCCAAACGACAACGTCATGCCCGATCCTCCTGTTGCGGTGACCACTCGGATATCAGGGCCGGGCGCCAACGAAACGTAAGGTTTGTCCGGATGTTGCGCATAGACGCCATGCCAGCGTTGGGCGATCCTCGTGGAGGGTGCCTGCAAAAATCCGTTTGCATAACTTAGGATCAGTTCGTCGATCTCGGCCCGGTCGAACGGCCCCACCGTCAGTCCGAATTCATGAGAGTCGCCGATAGTCAGTTCCCCGGCCGCCGTTTGGGAAACCAGAACATGTATGCCCCAGCGATCGTACTCCGGTGTTTCGGCGGCGATCCGTTTTCTAAGCGCGTCGAGCGTCTGGCACACCTGGAAAGATTCGTAGAATCGCAAAGTCAAGCCTGCGGCCAGCGCCGGACCAAGTTGCCAGCCCTCCGGTTGCGGCGACGTCCGCATCATCTGGAGTTTGCAGCGCGTGATCCCGCTTTCGCGAAACATTTCGGGATAGAGGGTCTCAAAATCATGACCCGTGCAAATCAAATAATGGCGGTATCCACCCCCAGTGACTCGACCGAATGGACCGCCGTACCCCACCGGAATTGGACACCGAATCGCTCCGTCAGGTACGCTGGCATGCTAGCCAAGATCATCCGCGGGTCGACCGTTATTTCCGTCGCACTCCAAATTGCCCCGAGCAATCCCTCTGGTCTGAGTGCGTTGCTCCGCGCTAGCGCCGCTTCAGCATCCAGCCATTCACACAAGTAGCCCAGGCCGGGAGCAACCTCACAGAATTCGCGCGCCACGGCCGCTTCGTCGGCGCGATAGACCGCATGTAACGAACCGGTAGCCAGGTAAGGAAGACGCGCATCATTCAGCAACTCGACCCACAGGTCGCGACTGCGTAGCGCCATCTGATGCGTGCGCCCCGCCGGTTGCCCGATCGGCCAGATCATGCCGAAGTTGCGGATCGAAGCGCCCTCCGCACGCGGGCCACGCTCGTATACCACCACCGAATGGCCTCGTCGCGCCAGAGCGTACGCGTGCGCCAGACCCAGAATCCCGGCTCCGACGACGGCGACCTCCGCACTTTTCTTGATCATGAAAAGAGAGGCTATCCTATTTGAAAGTAGCGGCGCAAGGCACCAGCCTATTAGGCGAATTTTGGCCCCCTCGGACTCACGTGCGGAATAATACCCTACCGCTGAAGCGCATTAAACCCCATTCCTGTTGAAAAACCCGCCATTCAATGCAGCCCTCTTTATTTCCAATGGCTTAACGCGGGAAGATGCAGTCAATCGGGAGAGGTGTAATTAAAACCGTCCCGGACTCAGAGGGATTATAAATGAGCACTCAGCCGTTTGAACCGAAGCCTGCATCGTCCGCCGGTCTGGTCCAGATCAATTCCGGCATTGAAGACGTCATCCAAAAGCGCTTGGCCGAAGAGCGTGCGCGCCTGGAGAGCGCCGCCGGTGTGGTAAAGCGCGAAACTCATCAGTTCAAGAAACCGGTCGAGCATCCCTTCACCAAGGAGCAACGCAGCCGGACTACTCTCCTCTTTGGCGGACTCACCTGGAAGCACGAGAAACTCGTCCATGGCGCCCTCGAAGGCCTAGGTTATCTCGCCGAGGCTGTGCCTACCCCGAACGTGCGCGCGTTTCAGACCGGGAAAGAATACGGCAACAACGGGCAGTGTAACCCAACTTACTTCACAGTAGGTAACTTGGTGCAGTATCTGCAAACTCTCGAAGAGCAGGGGCTGACCAAACAGGAAATCATTGATCGGTACGTCTTCTTTACCGCGGGCGCCTGCGGTCCCTGCCGTTTCGGCATGTATGAGGCGGAGTATCGCCTGGCCCTGCGCAACGCCGGTTTTGATGGCTTCCGCGTGCTGTTGTTCCAACAGTCCGGTGGCCTGAGCCAGTCCGATGCCGAAGCCGGCCTCGAGATGAATCTGGACTTCTTCCTCGGCATCCTCAACGCTCTGAATTGCGGCGACGTGCTTAACGAAGTCGCCTACGCCGTCCGTCCGTATGAAGTGAATCCCGGCGAAACCGATCAAAAGCTCGACGAAGCTATGGATTATATGCACGAGGTGTTTCGCAAGAAACAGCCCTGGCAGTTGGGTGATAGCCTCACCAAGTATCTTGGTGGCTTCAAGGATACGGCCGAGTATATCGGCAAATTTGTCAATCAATTAAAGGGCGAGGAATATATCCCGGCCCTGCATCGCTGCCGCGATGCCTTCAACGAAGTGGAAATCGACCGCTTACGAGTTAAGCCCATCGTGAAGATCACGGGCGAGTTCTGGGCGCAGACCACCGAGGGCGATGGCAACTTCAACATGTTTAACTTCCTGCAGCGCGAGGGCGCGCAGGTGCTGGTGGAACCCATCGGTACGTGGATCATGTACATGATTCACCAGGTCGTGCAGAAATATAAAGACTTCAAGGGTCTCGAAGAAGGCGCCGTTCTGCCGCCCGTTTGGCGTCTCGATAAACGCGTCAAGATCGAGTGGAGCTTCCGCAATAAAGTCGCGAAATTGAAGCTCGCCGAAGCCATCTTCAAGAACGAATATCACAAGATCGTGGGCGCGCTGGGCGACATCGCCCATCATCTGGCGGACCAATACGAATTGCAGCGCCTGGGCCACCCCTTCTACAATTCCCGTGCAGGCGGCGGCGAAGGCCACCTGGAAGTCGCCAAGAATATTTACTATTCGAACAAAGACCTGGCGCACATGGTGCTGTCGGTGAAACCTTTCGGCTGTATGCCTTCCACGCAGTCGGATGGCGCTCAGTCCGCCGTGGTTTCGAACTACAAGGACATGATCTATCTGCCCGTAGAAACCTCGGGCGAGGGCGAGATCAACGCCCATTCGCGCGTACAGATGGCGCTCGGCGAAGCCAAGAATAAGGCCAAGAAGGAAATGGCCGAAGTTTTGGAGCGTACCGGTTTGACCATGGAACAGTGCCGCGCTTGGGTGGACGCACATCCGGAGTCCAAACGCCCCATCTATCACGTGCCGCACAGCAAGGGCGTGATCGGTCTGGCCGCCAATTTCGTGCTGCACATTGCCGATCAGATCGGCAAAGAAGGCGTCACGCCGATCGCCGTACCGGTGGCAGAGCGCGAAGAAGCGCTCGCAGTTCAATAGCTCGAGGGATCCATGGATAAACAGTTTTTCATTGGAATGGACGTAGGCTCCACTACCGTTAAGGCGGTGGTGGTCGACCAGGCTACCGACCAGATAGTATGGTCGGACTACCAGCGTCACGATACCAAACAGCCCGAAAAAGTCCTTGAGTTTCTCAAGCGTATCGAAACCGAAGTGGACGGTTTCAGAACCGAACAGACGCGCATCTTCATCACGGGTTCTGGCGGCAACGGCATGTCCAAGTATCTGGGCGCCAAGTTCGTTCAGGAAGTGAACGCCGTTTCGCTGGCCGTAGAAAAGCTGTATCCGGAATGCGGTTCGGTGATCGAACTGGGTGGCCAGGACGCCAAGATCATCATCTTCAAGAAAGATCCGGAGACCGGGCGTAAGAAGAAGATGCCGTCCATGAACGATAAGTGCGCGGGCGGCACCGGAGCGGTCATCGACAAGATCAACGCCAAGCTGCGCATTCCGACCGAGCAGCTCTGCGAGATGGGATATAAGGGCAAGAAATTGCACCCCGTCGCCGGCAAGTGCGGTGTGTTCGCGGAGACCGATATCAATGGCCTCCAGAAGATGGGCGTACCTCCCGACGAGTTGATGGCATCGCTTTTTGAAGCCATCGTCATGCAGAATCTTTCCGTGTTGACTCGTGGCAATACGCTGCTCCCCGTAGTTCTGTTGCTGGGCGGCCCGAATTGCTACATCAAGGGCATGCGGGATTGCTGGAAGCATAACATTCCGAAAATCTGGGAAGAGCGCGGCACCGAACTGCCTGCCGGCGTTCCGCCCGAGGACCTGATCCGCACTCCCGATAACGCCCAGTATTTCGCCGCGATCGGCTCGGTTGAATTTGGCAAGACCGAAGACGTCGAAGTGGGCCGCTATATCGGCTTCGAGAAGCTGGAATGGTATGTCAACGTGGGCCGCGAAGAGGAAAAGTCCAAACGCGGCGGCACTGGCGGACTCGCTAAAGACGCCGATGATCTGGCTCGTTTCAAAGAAAAGTACCGCACCAAGAAGTTCATTCCGACCACCTTCCAGCCCGGAGAAATCGTGGAAGGCTTCGTCGGTATCGACGGCGGCTCAACCTCGACCAAAGCCGTACTTCTTTCCAAAGATAAAGAGCGGCGCATTCTGGCCAAGACCTATCAGCTTTCGAAGGGCAATCCCATCGAAGACACCATCGAAGTGATGGGCAAATTGGAGCGGCAGATTGCCGACCAGGGCGCCACGCTGAAGGTTCTTGGCGTGGGCACCACCGGTTATGCCAAAGATATTTTGAAGGACGTAATCGGCGCGGATGCCGCGCTCGTCGAGACCGTGGCCCATACCCAAGCGGGCCTGCACTTCTACGACGACGTCGATGTAATCTGCGACGTCGGCGGGCAGGACATCAAGATCATCATCTTGAAAGACGGCCGCGTCAAGGATTTCAAGCTCAATACGCAGTGCTCTGCCGGAAACGGTTACTTCCTGCAATCCACCGCACAAGGTTTTAACGTGCCCGTGGAAGAGTACGCCGATACCGCGTTCGGCGCTAACGGATATCCCAGCTTCGGCTATGGCTGCGCGGTGTTCATGCAGTCGGATATTGTGGATTTCCAGCGCCAGGGATGGAAGCCGGAAGAGATCATGGCCGGGCTGTGCAACGTACTGCCCAAGAACATCTGGCTCTACGTCTCTCAGATCCCCAACCTGTCCGCCATCGGCCGCCGCTTCCTGCTACAAGGCGGTACGCAATATAACTTGGCCGCGGTAAAAGCCCAGGTCGATTTCATCGAGTCGCGCTTTAAGGGCAAAGAACACAAGGCCGACGTGATCGTTCACGAACATTGCGGCGAGGCGGGCGCTATTGGTTCCGCGCTTGAAGCCGGACGGCTTTGGGACCACGGTCGCGTCTCCACTTTCATCGGGATGGACGCCATCTCGAACATCAGTTACAAAACCACGCGCGAAGAAGCGACCCGCTGTTACTTCTGCAAGAATAAGTGCCTGCGTACCTTCATCGACGTGAAGACCACGGTGATGAACCCGGACTACAAGCCCCCAGTGAAGACCAAAGTCCCGCTGGAAGCCGGATCACAGCGCCTGATCATTGCTACTTGCGAGAAGGGCACCGTCGAAAGCGTCGACGACATGCGCCAGATCAAAGGCAGCCTCGACAAAATCAAAAAGGCCAATCCCAACTTCGTAGAGATTTCGGCGAAGGCTGTGTTCCGTGTTCCGGACGCGCCCCTGGTGGCCGATCCGCTGCCCAAATTCGCTTTTACCAGCACGGCCAAGAAGCGTATCGAGTTGATGAAGAAGCGCTCCGAAATCCGTATCGGCATGCCCCGCGTGCTGAATATGTATTCGATGACGCCCGTCTTCACCGGATATTTCGCGTCGCTGGGCCTCCAACCCGAGAACATCGTCTACTCCGATTACACCAGCGAGCAACTCTATAAGGAAGGCGCCAAACGAGGCGCCATCGACCCTTGTTTCCCGTCGAAGCTAGGTATTCCGCACGTGCACAATTTGTTGTTCGTTGCGCATGCCAAGAAGCCGCTCGACATGATCTTCTTCCCCATGATCGATTGCCTTACTACCGATCTTCATGGGGTCCAGGCTACTCGCTCATGCCCGACTGTCGCAACCACTCCGGCGGCGGTAAAGGCCGCTTTCACTAAGGAAGGCGACTTATTCAAGGAGAAGGGCATACAGTTCCTGGATACTTTTGTGAATCTCTCCAAGCCCGACGTCTTTGAACGCCAGATGTTTGAGCAGTTTAAGGATATTTTCGGGCTCTCGGCCGAAGAGAACGCGCGTGCGGTGCAGGAAGGTTATCGCGCCCTCGATTACTACAATAACGTGACCATCCGCGGCGAAGCGCGCCAGGTGCTCGACGAACTCGAGCGCGAAGATCGCTTAGGCGTGGTGGTTCTCGGACGCCCGTACCACAATGACCCGGGCGTGAATCACGAAATTCTGGAAGAGTTTCAGAAGCTTGGCTATCCGGTCTTCACGCAGGATTCGTTGCCCATCGATGAAGATTTGATCTGGCGCCTGTTCGGGCCCGAAGTGGTATCCGGTGAGATCCCGCATCCCATGAACATCGACGATGTGTGGAAGAACTCCTACAGCGAAAATACGTCGCGCAAAGTGTGGGCTGCCAAGTATACTGGGCGCCATCCCAACTTAGTCGCCCTGGAGTTGTCTAGCTTTAAGTGCGGGCACGACGCGCCCATTTACTCCGTAGTAGAAGAAGTTGTGGAACACTCGGGTACACCCTATTTCTGCTTCAAGGATATCGATGAAAACAAGCCCACCGGGTCTATCCGCATCCGCGTGGAAACCATCGGTTACTTCCTGAAACGCTACCGCGAAGATATGGTGGCGAACAAGAACAAGGTGAAGACGGTCGAAGAGCAGATGGCCGAATTCGAAGCCCGGTTACGACGCCAACTGGCACGCGAGAATCAGCACGACCAAAGCAAGGTGCAGGAGTCGTTCGATACCGGCGCCCTGCCCACCATCCATGTGACCCTCGGCGCGTTAGCGGCCTCCAGGCCGGCACCAGTACGCGAATACGAATCCGTATCGGGCGATTAACTTCTCACTTCGCACCCCCTAAATTCACGCTCGAATCACAGCGGTCCACATAACAAAGTGTTATGTGGACCCCTAATATTATAAATTTGCTAAATTGACGGTGCCCGGTCATAATTGCCAAATACGGTGGATTCTATGAGCGACCGAGTCTACATATTCGATACCACGCTGCGGGATGGTGAACAGTCGCCAGGCTGCAGCATGAACGTGCCGGAAAAGATCCGGATGGCGCGCAAGTTGGTGGAATTGGGCGTGGACATTCTGGAGGCCGGCTTCCCCATTGCCTCGGAAGGCGATTTCGAAGCGGTGGACGCCATCAGTCGCGAGTTTCCCTGGGCACAAGTAGCCGCGCTGGGCCGCGCCTGCACTCTCGACGTGGAGCGTGCGGCGCAATCGCTGAAGCACGCACGGCGCCCGCGTATTCACACATTCATCGCTACCAGCGACATCCATCTGAAGTACAAACTGAAGAAATCGCGCCAACAGGTGCTCGAAGAGGCGGTCGCTGCGGTAGAGCTGGCACGCCAGTATGTGGACGACGTGGAATTCTCGGCGGAAGATGGCGCGCGCACCGATCCCGACTTCCTCGAACAGATCTCGCGCGCCGTGGTTGCCGCTGGCGCCCGCACAGTCAATATCCCTGACACAGTCGGCTACTCGGTGCCATTCGAATACGCCGGGTTGATTAACCGCATCGTAAACGCGCTGGGCGATTGCGCCATTGTGAGCGTCCACTGCCATGACGACCTGGGCTTGGCCACGGCCAATTCCATCGCCGCCGTGGAAGCCGGTGCCAGGCAAATTGAGTGCACCATTAACGGCATCGGCGAACGGGCTGGCAACACCGCGCTCGAAGAAGTGGTAATGCTGTTCAAAACACGCCAGGATAAACTGCCCTACGATACCGGGATCCGCACCGAGCATCTGTATTCCGCGAGCCAGTTACTGGCTTCCATGATCACGTTTGGTCCGCAACCGAATAAGGCGATCGTCGGGCGGAATGCGTTCGCGCACGAGGCCGGCATCCACCAGGATGGCTATTTAAAAGAGAAAAGCACTTACGAAATCATGGACCCGCACAGCGTGGGCGTGCCGGAGAGCAGCCTGGTGTTGGGCAAGCACAGCGGCCGGCACGCGTTGAAGAAACGTACCGAAGACTTGGGCTACGACCTCAGCAAGGAAGAATTACAATCGCTTTACGACCGGTTCACGCATCTGGCTGACAACAAGAAAGGCTTGATGGACGAAGAAATCGTGGAGCTCATTGAAGGGCGGCCCATGGCCATGAAAGTAGCCGCGGACTAATGGATCTGCACGTCCTGGTCTTGCCCGGCGACGGCATTGGCACTGAGGTCACGCGGGAGGCGGTACGCGTCCTGCGGCACGTAACAGCGAAGTGGAAGCACGGCCTGCACATCAGCGAAGGCTTGTTGGGTGGCGCTGCGCTTCACAAGACCGGCAGCCCTTTTCCCGAAGAGACGGCACGCTTGGCGGCGGAGGCCGATGCCACTCTGCTCGGTGCGGTGGGGTTGCCCGAATTCGACAACTGTCCGCCGGAGAAGCGCCCCGAGAAAGGCCTGCTGGGCATTCGCGCGGCCTTGGGAGTATTCGCCAATCTGCGGCCGGTGCGTACGTTCGCCGCGCTGCTGGATTCATCGCCGCTGAAGAACGAATTGGTAGAAGGCACGGACATGTTGATTGTCCGCGAACTGACCGGAGGCCTTTACTACGGTACGCCGCGCGGCATCACTGGAACCGGGCCCCAGACGCGCGCGGTGAATACCATGACTTATACGCGCGCTGAAATCGAGCGCGTGGCGCATGTGGCTTTTCACCTGGCGCGTGGACGCCGCCGCAAGGTCACCTCGGTGGACAAGTCGAACGTCCTTGAGAATTCGCAATTGTGGCGGCGCGTAGTGGTCGATGTCGCGGCTGAATATCCAGATGTCGCGCTCGACCATCTGCTGGTAGATAATTGCGCGATGCAATTGATCCTGAATCCGCGCCATTTCGACGTCGTGCTGACTGAGAACATGTTCGGCGATATCCTCAGCGACGAAGGCGCGGTGCTGGCCGGATCGATCGGGATGCTGCCCTCGGCCTCGCTCGGCGGACGCAAGCCATCAGGCGCCTGGGTCGGGCTGTATGAGCCGGTACATGGCTCGGCGCCTGACATCGCCGGTCAGAATAAAGCGAACCCGCTCGGAGCTATCGGCTCCGTAGCGGCCCTTTTGGAATACAGTTTCGGTTTGAAGGAAGAAGCCGCCCGAGTGAACACCGCGATCGAAGCCGTACTGGGTAGCGGACAAGTGACGGCGGACCTCAAACCATCGGGCGCGCCGGCCACCACCGAACAGGTTGGTAAAGCCGTGTGCGCCGCAATCGGATAGGTCCGGGGGCTTACCGGCTCCCGGGCCTGCTCGATCTTCAACGGGCGCCAAGTCCGGCACCACCAATCTAGGACCCATAATAAAGATATGCCCGCTCGCACCATCATTGAAAAACTTTGGGACGCGCACGTGGTCCACGAACAGCCCGCTGCGCCCACGTTGCTCTATATCGACCTGCATCTGGTACACGAAGTCACCTCGCCGCAGGCCTTCCAGGGCCTCCGGGAGCGTGGTCTGAAAGTCCGCCGTCCTGATCTTACCGTGGCCACCACCGACCACAGCACGCCCACTACCGACCCCTCCCTGCCGATCGTCGATGAGATCGCCGCCAAGCAAGTGGCCCAACTCGAAACGAATTGCCGCGAGTTCGGCATCCGCTGTTACGGGCGCAGCAGCGACCGCCAGGGCATCGTACATGTCATCGGTCCCGAACTCGGGTTGACCCAGCCTGGCATGACCGTGGTCTGCGGCGATAGCCATACCGCTACGCATGGCGCGTTCGGCGCCCTGGCGTTTGGCATCGGCACCAGCGAAGTGGAGCATGTGCTGGCCACCCAATGCCTGCTGCAACGCAAATCGAAAACGTTTCAGGTGCGGGTAAATGGCGTACTGCGCAACGGCGTGACTGCCAAGGACGTTATCCTCGCATTTATTGCCCGCATCGGCGTGGGTGGCGCAACGGCCTCTATCGTGGAATACAACGGCCCGGCCATCCGCGCCCTGACCATGGAAGAGCGCATGACCGTCTGCAATATGTCGATTGAAGGCGGCGCGCGCGCCGGTATGATCGCGCCTGACGATACAACGTTCGAATACCTGGCCGGTCGGCCGCACGCACCGAAGGGCCCCGATTGGGATGCGGCGCTGGCCCGCTGGCGGCAATTGCCTTCCGACGAGGGCGCGCCTTATGACCGCACCGTGACGATCGAAGCGGATCAACTCGAACCGATGATCACCTACGGCACCAATCCCGGCATGGGTATGCCGATCACTGCAGCCCTCCCCCAACCCTCCGACGTAGCCGATCCGCTCGAACGCGATTCCATCACCAAAGCCCTGCGCTATATGGATCTTGAGGGCGGAAAACTGCTGCTAGGCCATCCCGTAAACGTGGTATTTATCGGAAGCTGTACCAACTCCCGCATTTCGGACCTACGCTCGGCCGCTTCGCTTTTAAAGGGCCGCAAGGTGAATCCTCTGGTGCGCGTTATGGTGGTGCCCGGATCGCAGGCCGTGAAGCGCCAGGCTGAAGCCGAGGGTTTACCCGAGATCTTCCGCGCCGCCGGATGCGACTATCGTGAGCCTGGTTGCTCGATGTGCATTGCCATGAATGGCGACCAATTGCAGCCCGGCGAATACAGCGTGTCCACCAGTAACCGCAATTTCGAAGGGCGGCAAGGCAAGGGCGGACGTACCTTCCTGGCGAGTCCGCTGACTGCCGCGGCCGCCGCCCTTACCGGCGTAGTAACCGATGTGAGGACCCTGTTATGAACTTCCGAAGCCGTCTCGTACCGCTGCCCATGAACAATGTGGATACGGACCAGATCATCCCCGCTCGTTTTCTGAAGACCATTTCGAAGCAGGGACTCGATAAGCAGCTTTTCAATGACTGGCGCTACGATGCCGAGGGCCATCCGAAGCCGGATTTCATTTTGAACCAACCGCGCGTGCGCGGCGCACAGATCCTGCTGGCGGGCGATAATTTCGGTTGCGGCAGTTCGCGCGAACACGCTCCGTGGGCCCTTACGCAATTCGGATTTCGCGCTGTAATCAGCACCTCGTTCGCCGATATTTTCAAACAGAATTCGCTCAAGAACGCACTGCTGCCGATCGTGTTTCCGGCGGACGCTCATGCCGCCCTCTTCGCCATGGTGGAGCGCGATCCCAGTACGGAAGTGACCGTCGATCTGGCGGCGCAAACCGTCACCCTGCCAGACAGAACAAATGTAAGCTTCCCGATCGACGCATTTTCCCGGCATTGTCTGCTCGAAGGCGTCGATGAATTGGGTTACATCCTAAAGAACGAGACGGCCATTGCTGCCTACGAAGCGAGCCGCTTGGGTTCTATCAATACGCTGGCATAACTTGATTTTTGGGCAGCATTCGGGCAAGGATGGAACCATCCTGGGGTCTCATTCGTACTAATCCCAGAGTGCAAATCCAAATCGAAAACCTGTCTAAGACCTATCCGAACGGCGTAAAAGCCCTGGATAACGTCTCCCTCACTATTCCCGGTGGTATGTACGGGCTCTTGGGGCCCAACGGCGCCGGTAAGTCCACCCTGATGCGGACGCTGGCCACATTGCAGGATCCCGATTCCGGCAGTGCCATGTTCGGCGATATCGACGTCCTGCGCGAAAAGGACGAAGTGCGCCAGCGCTTAGGCTACTTGCCGCAGGATTTTGGCGTTTATCCGCGCATCTCGGCGCAGGACATGCTCGATCACATCGCGCTGCTCAAAGGTTTAACCGACGCCGCGGATCGTAAGGCGCGCGTAGCGGCCATGCTGCAACGCTGCAACCTCTATGATGTCCGCAAGAAGCCGCTCACTGGATATTCAGGCGGCATGCGGCAGCGCTTCGGCATCGCACAGGCGCTCATCGGCAATCCCCAACTGCTGATCGTGGACGAGCCCACGGCGGGTCTTGACCCTGGGGAGCGCAACCGCTTCTACAATCTGCTGGCCGAGGTTGGCGAACAAGTAATCGTAATTCTGTCCACTCATATCGTCGAGGATGTCACCGATCTTTGCACCAACATGGCCATCATCCACCAGGGTCGTGTCTTGTACCAGGGCACGCCGGACGACGCGATCGCCGGACTGCGCGGACGAGTATGGCAGCGCTCCATCGCCAAGACCGACCTGGCCGATTTTGAGCAGCGCTGCCGCGTGATTTCGAACCGGCTGGTGGGCGGGCGGCCGTTCCTGCACGTGCTCTGCGAAGAACCGCCGGACGAGGGTTTCGCGCAGGGCGCGCCGGATCTGGAAGACGTCTTTTTCACCCGCATCCGGGGTTGGAACTAGGAGGCCGCCATGCTGCGCCACATTCTTCAATTCGAACTGCGCTACTGGCTCCGCTCGTGGATGCTTTGGATCTTCCTTCTAATTATCTCCGCCATGATCTTCGCCGCCGCCAGCACGGATCATGTCAGGCTGGGCGACTCTGTATTGAATACCTACCGCAATGCGCCCTTCGTGATCGAGAATTTCTATTCGTTCGTGGGGCTGCTGACGCTGTTGATGATTCCGGCATTCGTCAATTCAGCCGCGGCGCGTGACTTCAGCTACCGCACCTACGAAATTCTCTTTTCCACGCCCTTGCGTCGCAGGGATTATTTAATCGGCCGATTCGCGGGCGCCACGCTAGTTGCCGTAGTGCCCACCCTGGGCGTTTCGATCGGCATCCTGCTGGCCAAGTATATGCCCTGGGTGGATGCCGATCGCTGGGGCGCCGTCAACTGGATGGCGCACCTGGAAGGCATCCTGGTCTTCGCCGTTCCCAATACCGTATTCATGTGCGCGATCTTATTCGCCATCGCCGTGCTGGCGCGCAACGAGATTATGTCGTTCCTGGGCGCCTTGGTTCTGCTCACGGGATATGGAGTTGCCGATGCGCTGACACAAAATCTGGAACGTGAGCGGCTGGCATCGCTGTTGGACCCATTTGCCATTCGCGCCTTCAGCGTGGCGACGAAATATTGGACCATCGCGGATAAGAACACGCACACCATCGGCTTCAGCGGGATGCTGTTGTGGAACCGGCTGCTTTGGCTGGCCGTTGGCGGACTGGTGTTTGCCTTCGCCTACCGGAAATTCAGTTTTGCTGAGAAGAGCAAGAAAGTCAAAGCCGCCGTTCTCGAAGCCGACCGTCCCATGCCCGTCGCAGTCATGCTACCGGCCAGCCCGGCCCAACATCGCGGGCCCCGGGCGATGCTCCGCCAATACTTTGCCTCAGTCCGCATTCAGTTTCTCGGCGTGGTGAAGAGCACCTCGTTTATCGTGATCCTACTGGCGGGGCTGCTGAACTCGATTCCCTCTCTGGTGATGAGCGCCCGCGAAGCCTTCGACGGCACCAGTTTTCCAGTCACTTATTGGGTTCTCGAAATCATCGCGGGCACGCTATACATGTTTCTGCTGGCCATGATCACCTTCTACGCCGGCGTGCTGGTGTGGAAAGACCGCGACACCCGCATGGACGAAATTCAGGATGCGCTGCCGATTCCGGATTGGCTGAACTACGCTTCGCGGCTGACCGCCCTGGTGTCGATCGTCATGCTCGTGCAGTTGGTGGCCATGCTTAGCGGCATCGCGGTCCAGACCGGGCTCGGTTACCACCGTTACCAAATCGGGTTGTACCTGAAGGAAATGTTCCTGCGCGATGCCTCGTTCTTCTTGTTCTCGGCGGTGCTGGCATTTTTTATCCACGCCCTCGCGCCCAATAAATATGTTGGATATTTCGCGTTCATTACGTTCCTGATTCTGAATGCCTTCATCTGGCGCCCGCTCAACGTAGCGACTTATCTGGTGCGCTTCGGCATGCGGCCGTCCGTAACGAATTCGGATTTCTTCGGCGATGCGCCCTATCGTGCGGCCTGGAATTGGTTCACGCTCTACTGGCTGTTTTTCTGCGGATTATTATCGATAGCGGCTATCCTCTTCTGGCCGCGCGGCAAGCAGAGCCGCTGGGCCGAGCGCCGGCGCGAAGCGGGCCTGCGTTTTCACGGCGCCCTCCGGCCCATGGCTTTGGTCTGCGTGGGGCTGTTTGTGGCCACCGGCGCATGGATCGCGTATAACACCATGGTGCTGAATCCGCTCTACGGGCCAACCGATCAACAACGCCAGCAAGCCGATTACGAAAAAAACTACAAGCGGTTCGAGAAGATGCGGCAACCGCGGCCGCGCAGCGTGCAATACGCGATCGACATTTATCCGGAGACGCGCAACATGGTCATGCGCGGCGACATGGTGATCAACAATCCGTATGCGCAACCGCTGAATGAAATACATTTTTCCGTGCACCGCGATTACGCGACCCAGATCGAGATTCCCGGCGCTACGCTGGCGAAGAACGACGCCCTGCTCGGCTATCGAATCTACCGCTTCACGGCGCCGCTGCAGCCGGCCGAAAGCCGCACCGTCCACTTCACCGTGCGCAGCCTCACCCGCGGCTTCGAGAATTCAGTGAGCAACGTGGAACTGGTCCAGAACGGGACGTTTTTCAATAACCGCGTGTCGCCAATTATCGGCTATATGGCCGACCGTGAACTGGACGACGCCAACGACCGGCGCAAATATGGGCTAAAGGAAGTCGACCTGATGCCCGCACTGGAGGGGAATTGTACGGCGGACTGCTCCGAAAACTATATCGGCGGCCACGCCGACTGGGTGGATGTCGACACCGTGATCAGCACGTCGTCCAGCCAGATCGCGGTGGCGCCCGGTTCGCTGGTGCGTGAGTGGCGCGGTGACGGTGGCCGGCGCTATTTCGAATATAAGCTCGATCATCCGTCGCTGGGCTTCTATTCGTTCATCTCCGCCGATTACCAGGTGGCGCGCGAAGATTGGAACGGCATCAAGCTGGAGGTCTACTATCTGAAAGAGCATGCCTGGAACGTGCCGCGGATGTTGAACTCCATGCGCAAGTCGCTGGACTATTACACGCGCAATTTCGGACCGTATGCCCACAAGGAAGCGCGCATTATCGAATTCCCACGCGTAGCCCGGTTTGCGCAAGCGTTCCCAGGGACCATGCCTTATTCGGAGGCGATCGGGTTTATCGCCAATCTGGATAATCCGGACGATATCGATTCCGTTTTCTATGTGGTGGCCCACGAGATGGGCCATCAATGGTGGGCGCACCAAGTGGTGGGCGCCAACATGGAAGGCGCTACACTGCTTTCCGAGACTATGTCACAGTATTCGGCGCTCATGGTGATGGAGAAGGAATACGGGCGGGATAAAGAACGTAAGTTCCTGAAGTATGAGATGGACCGCTATCTGAGTTCCCGCGGCCGTGAGCGCTTGAAAGAGCATCCCCTGCTGACGGTTGAGGCGGGTCAGGGCTACGTGCACTATCGCAAGGGCAGCGTTGCGATGTACTACCTGAAAGAGATGATCGGCGAGGATGCCGTTAACCGCGCTTTGCGCAAGCTGATCCAGCAATATGGATACGCGCCGCCGCCGTATCCAACTTCATGGGCTCTGGTGGATGCGCTGCGTGAGCAGACTCCGCCCCAGTACCAGTATTTGTTGAAGGATCTGTTTGAAGACATGACGTTGTTTTCGAATCGTACGCTCGATGCTGCCGTACACAAACGCGCGGACGGCAAATACGACGTCACCATCGATATCGAAACACGCAAGTACAAGGCTGATGCCAAGGGGAACGAGACCGAAGTGCCGCTGAACGACTGGATTGAGATCGGCGCTTTCGCAAAGCCGGAGAAAGGCCGCAAGTACGGGCGCACCCTTTACCGCGAACGCCTACACCTCGCCCAAGCGAGGTCCCAGCATACATTTACGGTCAACGAGATGCCGGATAAGGCGGGAGTCGATCCGTTTTTAATGCTGGTGGACCGGATCCCGGACGATAATATGAAGACCGTTTCCCAGTGAAAGCGAGGATTCCCAACCCCATCGCAGTGATCAAGGTGAGGGCCAGCGAGATGGGAAACACGACGGGGCGAAACACCATGCGGAGGCGGTGCGTTCCCGCCGGTACGACGACTCCGCGGAACGAGATATCCGTGCGATAAATTTCCGTGGCATCTCCGTCGAGCCACGCCCGCCACCCGGGGTAATAGTTTTCCGACGCAACCAGAAGCGTCCGCGAGTCAGTTTGCACCGATAGCTCCAGCGAATCCGCTGCGTAATGCAAAACCTTCACCGCACCGTTGCCACCCGGCGCAACCTCGACCGGCCGATCGGTAATGGCAGCGGAGCGCAGATCGACGCCGGCCAGGGAGTCGCCCTGCTTCACATCGTGCACCAGGAAGAATCGCGGCATCACCGCGGTGTTTTCGAATAATTCTCCCGCAGGTATCTTCTCGATATCTTTGTATTTTGAAACCACGCGCAGACGCCCGGCCGCTTTGTCGCTGGCGATGACATACTTGACGTTCATCAGGTCCACCACCGGCGATTCGATCTTCTCCAGCGGATAATGCCATCCCCAGCGGTATCCATCGTGCAAATACAGGCGAAGCTGAATAATATTCTCCAACGCCAGCGGACTCACGCCGCTCGAACTGGGCACGCCTGTAATTGGCGCGGCTACCGCCCACATGTGGCTGGCATCCACCGTATCGATCCGCCAGGGTGGATCATTCCGCAGCGCATATTTGCGGACCTCGCGCAGCAACTCGGTGCTGCCGTCGAAGGCGTGCGCAGTCACTCCCGGCTCAGCCTGCAACGACGCGAGGTTCATCGGGCGTCCCGATCCAACCAGAAACAAATCGAGCGCAATGACAATCCCAGCTAGATAGCGCAGACGTTCCGGAATGCGTACGAATTCGAGGCCCACGGCGGCCAGGCCGGCCAACGCCATACTGAAGATGCAATAACAATACTCGGGGTGGATGCCGATCCGCACGCGTTCGGGCAGCAGCGGATAGATCGTGCGCCACGCCGCGGTCTTATCGCCCAGCATCCAGAACATGCCAAAGAACAGCATGATGGCAAGCAGCGCGACGTATCGGGTACGGCAAAATAGCAGCGCTGCTACCGCCAGCGCAAGTCCACCGAGGCTGGCATACACGTATAAAAAGGTAATGTCGCCGGGGCCATGAAAGCGGCTCATGTCGAAAAGGCTGTAGTGGTTCGGCAGAATCAGCGATACCAGCGTCTGCCAGTACAAACCACCGCCCGTCCCCAGCCACGCGGCGCGATACTTGGCCACGCTGTGTTGCTCCAGTTGCGCCGTGGGGATGAACTGGACGGCCGAAAGCGCCAGTCCCAGCACGCATCCCAACGCCGTCCACGCTACGATGCGAGCGCGCGACAAGCGCAGGCACGCCAGTAACACCGACAGAACGGCTGTGGAAACGAATACCGCTAGCGTGGGTTGCGGAAAGCCGCCCAACACCGACATGCCCAGGGAGAAGCCTAATACGGCCAGCCACCGGCGCGCTAAACCGTGGCGCAATTTGAAGACGGCTAGCCATGCCAGCGGCATCCAGGCCACCGCCATGATGGCGCCGATGTGTTCCGCACGCGACGCCATGTAGCCGCCCGTCTCGAAGATCAGCGCCCCCGCCCACGCGGACGCCGCTCCTGCGCCGAATTCTTGAAACAGATAATAAGCAGCGACTCCACCCGCCCAGATTTGCAGCACCACCATCCATTCCAAAAGCATGGGAAGCGCGTCCAACGAAGTGTGGGCGGAGATGAATGCGCAGGTCAGCACCAAGGGATGAAAGAAGCACGCCTCAATGTTGGCGAACACCGGATATCCGCAATAGCTGAAGGGGTTCCATAAAGGGAAGTGCCCGCCGCGGAGTTGTTCGGCCAAAAAGGTAATCATGGGAAGTTGTACGCCGCGAAAATCCCACGGAAAACTGTATTGCGAGTTGAAGAGTGGTTTATGGAAAAACAGGACGACGTCTGCCAGAAGCGAGATATAAATGAAAATGGCTCGACGCCGCGTGAAACGAAGATTCACTTCCATACTTCACCACACGTACATGGGCTTGTCCAAGTCCTGCGATAATAATCAAGTCACACCCGCATGGACTTCAAAGACCAACTGAAATCTTCCGTCGATATCGTGAAGACCATCGGTGAGTACGTGCGGCTGCGTAAGTCTGGCGTCGCGCGCTACACCGGTCTGTGTCCCTTCCACAGCGAAAAGACGCCGTCGTTCTCGGTGCATGCCGGCCATCAGTTTTATAAGTGCTTTGGCTGCGGTGCGGCCGGCGACGTGCTGAAGTTCGTGATGGAATTCGAGCACGTCAGTTTTCCCGAAGCTCTGAAGTTGCTGGCGGAGCGCAATGGTATCCCCATGCCCAAGCGCGCGGAATACGCCGACGCCGACACGCACTTGCGCGCAGCCGTTTATCAAATACAGGAATTGGCGCAGGAAGCGTTCCGCCAGCAACTCGCCGGTCCGGCTGGGGCCGAAGCGCGCCGCTATCTCGAAAAACGCGGTGTGGCGCCGGATGTCAGCACGCAGTTCGGGCTTGGATACGCCGAACGTACCGGCCGCTCCCTACTCCGTATTTTGGAAAAGCAGGGTTTCACCCCCGAACAGATGGAGAATTCCGGACTGCTGGGCAGGCGCGAAGATGGTAGCTTCTATGACCGTTTTCGCAATCGCCTGATGTTTCCAATCCATAGTGAATCCGCCAAGGTGATCGGGTTTGGGGGACGCGCGCTCGATCCGGCGGACGAAGCCAAGTACTTAAACTCCGCGGAATCGCCGATATATAAGAAGAGCGCCGTGCTCTACAATCTGCACCGGGCCAAAGATGGCATTCGTAAAGCGGACCGGTCGGTGCTGGTGGAAGGGTATATGGACGCCATCGGCGTCTCGGCGGCCGGCGTGCGAGAGGTGGTGGCCAGTTGCGGAACTGCGCTGACGGCACAACAGGTGCAGTCGCTTCGACGTCATTCAGATAAGATCGTCGTTAATTTCGATCCGGATGCGGCCGGAGCCAACGCCGCGGAGCGGTCTATCAACCTGTTGTTGGACGAAAGCATGCATGTGCGGATCGTGGAACTGGAAGACGGACTCGATCCGGACGAATATTGCAAAGAGCGGGGCGCGGAGGCATATCGCAGCAAACTCGACAAAGCGCATACATATTTTTACTGGCTGGCCGATCGGGCGCGAGCCAAGTTCGATCTGCGAACGGCGGAAGGCCGTGTAGCGGGATTCCAGTTCTTGCTCCCGGCCATCCAACGGCTACCGGACAAAATCGAACGCGTGGCGGTGGTCAACGATGTCGCGGGTTACTTGGGTGTGGATGCCGGCCTGGTGCTGGAGAATTTTCGCAAGGCCGCCACAGACCGGCGCGAAAAGAAGGTTGCCGTAGTGCGCGAGCCATTGCGGCATGACGAGAAGATTCTGCTGAATCTGCTGGTTTCGGATGCGGATGCGCGGCAGGAGTTGATTCCAGAATTGGAACAGCTCCCGGCCGTAGACCAGTTCGCTACGCGGCGCATCTTCAAGGCGCTCTTCGCTCTGCATGGCAGTGGGACCGTCACTTACGAGGAATTGCATGCACGGCTGGATGAGGCCGATCAGGAATTATTGGCATCCGCGGTACTGCAGGATGAAACGAATGGCTCCGCCGTGTCACTATCCCTAGGAGTGGAATGTGTGCATAGTTTGCAACGCTCCGGCCTGAAAGGACAGTTGGCCGCCTTGAAAGCTCGTGTAAGAGAAGCCGAGCGTTCGGGCAATTTGCACGAGGCGCTCAGGCTGGCGGAAGAATTGCACGTCCTCGAAAGACCTGAATGAACGCGCGTTACATGTAACGCGTGGGTGTACAATGTGGGACATAGTCTCGCAACGGGTAGGGCACTCAGTGGCACCGGAAGATAAATTCGATCGCCTGCAACAGTTGGTCGAGAACGGCAAAGAGAGCGCTTATGCCGGGTATGACGATCTCGCCGACACCGTAACTGCCGATCTCGGCAGCGGTGATGAACTGGGCAGCCTTCTCGAAGGCTTCGAGGGGTCAGGCATCGAGATCCTGGAAGAACCCAAATTTGAGTTTGACCAGAAGCTGGGCGAAACCGAGGAGTTACTCGACCTGGACTTAGCTCCCTCGCCCGGCGAGAAAGTCAACGACCCGGTACGCACTTACTTGCGTGAGATGGGTACCGTACCGCTGCTATCCCGGGAAGGCGAAACCGAGATTGCGCGACGGATCGAACGCGGCCAAAACACTGTGATGAAGGCGCTATCGCGCTCCCCCGTTGTGATCCAGAGAATCCTGGATCTGGCGGAGGAAGTGCGGCGCGGCACTGTGGCCGTACGCGATGTAGTCCTGGTAGCGGACCCGCTGATCATCGACGAAGCCACCGAAGAGAGCGGCCAGGAATTCATCGAAATGGCCGAAGAAGCGGCGCGCCATTTCCGGAAATTCCAGCAGTTGCGGCAAAAGCTGAACGCCATTCCGCGTGGGTTGAAACCTAAACAATACGCCCATTTGCTCTGCGAAACGCAGCGCGCACGGGTGCGGGTTTCGCGATGCATTCGCACCGTACGTTTTCAGGGATCCATCCTGCGGCACTTCGCCGGGCAGATCCGCGCAGCGGTGGACGAATTGACGCCGGTCGAGCGCGAAATATCCCGCGTGCAGCGCCGCATCGAGAGTTCGCCCATGCGCGGTGAAGGCGTAAAGGAATGGCGCAAGGAACAGCGCGCCTATCAGCAGAGGCTGGTGCAGATCGAGGAGCGGTGTGGCGCCACTGCCGCCGAAATGCGCCGCACGCTAGCAGTCATTACCAAGGCCGATCAGGAAGCGGAAACCGCCAAGCGCGAATTGATCGAGGCTAACTTGCGCCTGGTAGTAAGCATTTCCAAACGCTATAACAATCGCGGCTTGCAATTTCTGGACTTGATTCAAGAAGGAAACATTGGCCTGATGCGCGCGGTGGATAAGTTCGAATACCGGCGCGGTTACAAATTTTCCACGTATGCTACCTGGTGGGTGCGCCAAGCCATTACCCGCGCCATCGCGGACCAGGCGCGTACCATTCGCATCCCGGTTCACATGATTGAGACCATCAACAAGTTGATCCGGACATCTCGCCAGCTCATCCAGGAATTAGGACGCGAGCCTACCACCGAGGAATTGTCGAAGCGGATGGAGTTGCCCGTTTCTAAAATCCGAAAAGTTTTACGGGTAGCGCAAGAGCCGGTTTCGCTCGAGACCCCCGTGGGCGAAGAGGAAGAATCGCACCTCGGAGATTTCCTGGTGGACCGGGGCGGCCTGTCGCCGTCCGACGCGGTCATCAATCTCAATCTGCGCGAACAGACGGCCCAGGTATTGAAAACGCTCTCGCCTCGCGAAGAGAAGATCGTGAAGATGCGGTTTGGATTGGAAGACGGCAGCGAGCATACTTTGGAAGAGGTGGGCCAGAATTTCGCGGTGACCCGCGAGCGGATCCGGCAGATCGAGGCCAAGGCGCTCCGCAAGTTACGGCATCCCAGCCGCAGCCACCGCCTCCGGGCGTTTCTCGAAGACGGCAACTGCAACGGTAATGGATGAGCCGTACGGACGCGGAGCGCTATTCGGCCCGCAACGCATCCACCGGATTGACCGACGCCGCCCGCCGCGCGGGAAGGTAGCTGGCCAGAAACGCCACCAATCCCAATACCACCGCCACCCCGGCCATGGTTGCCGGATCGCCTGCGCTCACTCCGAATAGCAGACCCCGCAAGAGCCGTGCCGCCGCGATCGAACAAATCAGCCCGATCAGGGTACCAGCCGCGATCAGCCGTCCGGCTTCCATTAGGATCAAGCGGTAAACGGTTCCCGTCTGTGCACCCAGTGCCATGCGCACGCCAATCTCCCGCGTCCGCCGGCCCACGGAGTAGGCGATCACGCCATACAGTCCCGCCGCGCCTAGCAGCAAGGCCAGCACCGCGAATCCTCCCACCAGCCATGCCGAGCAGCGGTGCAAATAGGCCGACTGGGTGTTGTCGATTCGTTCGGTCATGGTCTTGCCGTCGAAGGTGGCGACGTCCGGATCGATGCGCCGGATGGTAGCTGCCAAAGTGGGGAGCAGCGCCTGCTCTCCTCTTGAGGCCCGCACCACCAGCGTAAAATGGTCGTCCGGATCCTGGTTGTAGGCCACATACATAGTGGGCCAAGTGGTTTCATCGAGGGCGCCTTCCTTGATGTTCTCCACGATGCCGATCACTTCCATCGGCGTCGCGGTAGAGCCCGCATAGGCCATCTTCATGCCCACGGGGTCTTCGCCCGGGAAATATTTTTCCGCCAACGCTTCGTCGATAATCACCACCGGCGGTTTCGAAGCATCCTCGGCTTCCGTGAAGTAGCGGCCGCGCCGTAGTTTGGCACGCAACGTCCTGAAATAGCCAGAGCTCACTTCGCGGTACCCCACTTCGTTATGCTCCCCGTGGAACGGATGGCCGATTACGCGGATCCACATGGTGTTGCCGCCATTCACCGGCAGCAGGGTGGAAACCGCCACCGATTCCACGCCCGGTAGCTTGGCGGTCCGGTTCATGATCTCTTGCGCCAGCGCCACCACTTGGACGTTGTTATCGTGCACGGAAGCTGGTTCCGCCACGCGCAACGTTGCCAGATGTTCGGGCTGCATTCCCAGGTCGATATGCAGCAGCCGGTAAAAGCTTTGGCCCAGCAATCCCGCGCCCACCAGTAGAACCACTGCGGTGGCCAGTTCAAGGACTACCAGGTTGGCTCCGAACCGGCGCCACGTGCTTCCCGCCGACCCGCGACTGCCTTCCGCCAGTCCTTCGCGAATATCCGGCAGGAAGGAACGCCACGCCGGCGCGATGGAGAACAATACCGCCGCGCCTACAGCAATCGTCGCCGCAGACGCCAGTACCCGCGGATTGAAACCCAGCGCATAAAGATACGGCATGCCGGCCATCTTGTCTGCACCGATCATGCTGAGCAGCAGTTGCGTCATCCATTTGGCGGCCACCAAGCCGAACGCGCTGGCCACTGCCACCAATATGATGGATTCCGTCACGAACTGGCTGACCAGCCGCGCGCGCGACCCGCCCAACACCGTGCGCACTGCCATCTCCCGCCTGCGGCTCTCGGCGCGCACCAGCACCAGGCTCGTTACATTAATGCAGGCGATCAGCAATAGCAGGCCCGCACCGCAAAGCAGCACAATCATGATCGGACGGATTTGCCCCACTTCCAGTTCGGTGACCGCAATCACCGCTCCACCCTGACCTCGATTGGATCCGTATTGTTTTTCGAGTTCGCCCGCGATCTGCTTGATATTAGCGTCCGCGCTCTCGACCGAGACACCGTCGCGCAGGCGTGCCAAGCCGTGCAAACTGTGGCAGCCGCGCTGGGTGTAGCAGGAGTTCGTCGCGTGGAGCGCCAGCCAAAACTCGGCCGGTCCCACGGCAGCGAAATGGAAACCTTGCGGCAGCACGCCAATGATCACACTCGCCTCGCCATTCAGCGTCACGCTCTGCCCCAGCACGGCGGGACTCCCGGCGTAGCGTTTTCGCCATCCGGCGTAGCTCAGCATCACTGTGCGTGGCGCAGCGGGAGTGTCTTCGCCCTCGCGGAAATCGCGCCCCAGTACCGGGGCCACCCCCAGGGTCTTGAAGAATCCTGCGGTGACGCGGGCGCCCCCAACCATCTCGGCGCCTGCGGACGTGCGCAATGAAAGGGGATTACCTTCAAACGCATCAGCCGAAGTGAAGACGCTGTTGAGCTTCTTCCAGTCGAGATAATCGGGATACGAGAGTGGACACTTGGGACAGAACTGGACCGTTTCGAACAGACCCACCAGGCGGTTGGGATCCTGATAGGGCAGGGGTTTGATCAACGTGGCATCCACGAAAGCGAAGATCGCGACATTGGCACAGATACCCAGGCTGAGCACCAGCACGGCGGTGGCGGTGAAACCGGGATTCTTGCGCAGTTGGCGGACCGCGAACCGCGTATCGCGTAACAGATTCTCGACCACCGGCACGCTACTGCGGTCGCGGCAGGCTTCCCGGGTGGGTTCCATGCCGCCCAACTTCAGTAGCGCCTCGCGGCGTGCGTCAGCCGGATTCATCCCGGCGCGCAGATTATCGTCGATGTGCATCTGCAGGTGAGACGCCAGTTCCTCGGATAATTCGCGTTCCTGCGCCGCGCCCGGTAGCAGGCCGGCGATGCGAATAGCCCATGCCCTCAGCCGCTTCATGCGTTATCTCCGGACGGGGTCAGGAATCGGGCCAGTATTGCGGTAGCCTGTTGCCAGCCGCGCGCTTCCTTCTCCAGTTGCTTGCGCCCGGCCCGCGTGAGTTTGTAAAACTTGGCCTTGCGATTGTTCTCGGACACGCCCCACTCGGATGCGATCGCCCCTTCCTGCTCCAGTTTCAACAGCGCCGGATATAGCGTGCCGTAGTTCAGGGACAGTTGATTACCGCTGGTCTGCTCGATACGCCGCGCAATCCCGTAGCCGTGCTGCGGTCCCATAGTCTCGATGGTTTTCAAAACCATCAGCGCCAGTGTGCCTTGCCAGACGTCCGCTTTGTCGTTCATATTGCTTACCAATAGAAAGACTACCACATGGTTCTATTGGTTGGCAATAGGACTTGTGTCTAAGGCAAAAAGCGGTATCCAACCCCGTGCACGGTCAGGAAATGGCGCGGCACGTTGGGCTCCGGCTCCAGCTTTTGCCGTAGTTTCACCACGTGCGCATCCACGGTGCGCGTATTGGGAAAAAACTCGTAGCCCCACACGGAATTTAAAATCATGTCGCGCGTCAGCGGCCGGTCCGGATTCTGCAAAAAGTAGGTGAGTAGATTATATTCGGCCGGAGTGAGCTTCAACTCCTCCCCCCGGCGCGAGACCACGCGCCGTTCTAAATCCACATCCACATCGCTGAAGTGCACCACCTTCCGCGCCTCGGGAGACGTGCGCCGTAGCACCGCCCGAATGCGCGCCAACAACTCGCGCGTGCCGAATGGCTTCACCAAATAGTCATCTGCGCCGATTTCGAGCAGCAGCACCTTGTCGATTTCGTCGCCCAAGGCGCTCAATACGATGATGGGGGTCACTACCTGGGCGGCGCGTAATTGTTTGCAAATTTCGACGCCATTCATGCCCGGCAGCCGTAAATCCACCAGGATCAAATCGGGCTTAAGCAGTAGCGATCTTTCGTAACCGGCGCGGCCATCCGCCACTAGTACAGCGCGAAAGCCTTCTTGCTCCAGCATTACGCCGATTGTGTCTCGCAGGCTCTCGTCGTCGTCAATAACCAGAATGGTCTGCATGCGGGCGATGCTATCCATTGTATCTAAAGGATGTTCAAGACTTGTAAAATGAGCGTGATAAGCTCAATAATCTAGGACAGACGGTATTGATTACATGCGGGTCACAGTTATCGGAACAGGATATGTAGGAACGGTCACGGGCGCTTGCCTGTCGTATTTCGGCCATCACGTCACCTGCGTGGATACCAATGCGCGCAAAATCGAGCAATTGCGCCGCGGTGAAATGCCGATCTACGAGCCCTACCTGCTCGAATTGTTGCAACTGGCGGCTGCGCGCGGTGGAATTGATTTCTCCACGGAACTGGATGTGGCGGCCGCCGAGAGCGACGTGATTTTCATCGCCGTGGGCACGCCTTCGCTCGAAACCGGTGAAGCCAATCTTTGCTACCTGGAAGCCGCTGCCCGCAGCATCGGCGCGGCCATGGACGATGCAAAGTTCCGCGTGGTGGTGAACAAATCAACCGTCCCGGTCGGCAGCGGCAACCTGGTCGATACCTTGGTGCGCGAGGGCATTCGCGAAACCCACCCGGATGAGCGCAAGCGCATCCGCTTCGGCGTCGCCAGCAACCCCGAGTTTCTGCGGGAAGGTAGCGCCATCGCCGACTCTTTGTATCCCGATCGCATTGTGATTGGGGCGGAGGAAGAGCGCACGCTGCAGGTGTTGCGCGAACTGTATCAGCCGTTAGTGGCGCAAAGTTTCGAAGCCCCCGCCTTTCTGCCGCGTCCCGCGGGCGGAGCCGAGGTGCCGGTAGTGACCACCACGCTCACCAGTGCGGAGATGATCAAATACGCCGCGAACGCTTTCCTGGCGGTGAAAATCGGTTTCGCCAACGAAGTTGCTAATATTTGCGAACGAGTGGGCGCGGAAGCCCCGGAAGTAATGGCGGGAATCGGACTGGACGCCCGCATCGGCGCGCGTTTCCTGAATCCCGGTCTGGGCTGGGGAGGCAGTTGTTTCGGCAAAGATATTCAATCGCTGCTGCATACCTCGCGCGAGTACGGTTATCATAGCCGTCTGCTCGAAGCGGCCTTGGAAGTGAACCGCGCGCAGCGGCAACTGGTCATCCAAAAGCTTCAGGAAAAGCTCTTTATTTTGAAAGGACGAACCATCGCGCTGCTGGGCCTGGCATTTAAGCCCGACACCGACGACCTCCGCGATGCGCCCAGCCTCCAGATTGCCGAGCGCCTGCTCCAGATGGGTGCGCGCGTAAAAACTTTCGACCCGATCGCCATGCCCGCCTGCCGCGAAGCGCATGCTGCCCTGAGAATTCAATACTGCGATTCGCCCGAACAAGCCGCCCAGGATGCCGATGCCCTGGTGCTGGTGACGGAATGGAAACAGTTCGCCGATCTAGATCTCGCCGCCCTGGCCCACAGTATGACGCGCGCCATTCTGGTGGACGGCCGCAACCTGTTCGATCCCGAAGCCGCCCGTCAGGCTGGTTTCGATTATTGCGGCATTGGGCGCCCGCAACGCGCGGCGCGGCACAATGGCGCGGCTTAACTAATGGCAATTTCTATGGAAGAATCCGAAGGCATCTTACTGCAGAAGCATTGCGTTCCCTGCGAAGGCGGCATCCCTCCGCTGCGGGGTGAAGAGTTGGAAAAGCTGCACGCCCAATTGCCCAGTTGGAGCGTGGTCGCGGAACATCACCTGCTCAAGAAGTTCGTGTTTCCGGACTTCAAAACGGCCCTCGCATTTGTCAACCGCATCGGTGAAGTCGCCGAGGCCGAAGGTCACCATCCCGACATCGTGCTGGCTTGGGGCCGCGTGGACGTAAAGACCTACACCCACAAGATCGAAGGGCTCACCCAGAACGATTTCATCCTGGCCGCCAAGATCGACCGGGAATTCGCCACGCAAGTAGTGCATGACGGCATACGATCGCGACCTGGCGTATATTCACGATACCGGTTTCACCGGATTCGCTCAGGAAAGCCGCGCCCGGTTGTTGCGTCTGCTCCGGCAACACCATATCACTCAGCGGACTGGTGGTGGATGCCGGTTGCGGCAGCGGCGTTTGGGCGCGTGAATTGACGGCCCGCGGCTATGCCGTGTCTGGGCATCGATATCTCCCCGGATATGATCCGCCTGGCGCGCAAGCACGCGCCAGAGGCCCAGTTCCGCGTGGGATCGTTTCTGAGCGCTGCCACTGCCCCGCTGCGACGCCGTCACCTCAATGGGCGAGTGCGTCAACTATGCCTTCGACCGCAAGAGCGGTAAGCAGGGGTTGGCGGAATTCGTCCGGCGCGTTTACGCCGCGCTACGTCCCGGCGGCATCTTCGTTTTCGATATCGTGGAGCCTGGGCGTGACGGCGGGTACCGCGCCGCGAAGATTTCTGGAAGGTCCCGATTGGGCCATTCTTCTCGAAGTGCGGGAAGACCGCAAACGCCGCACTTTAACGCGCCGCATCGTCAGCTTCCGGCAAGTGGGTAAGACTTACCGTCGCAGCGAAGAAACCCATCGGCTGCACCTCTATACCGCAGCCGACTTAGTGGCGGAACTGACCCGTGCCGGTTTCGAAGCGCGCATACTCGATGGATACGGACGATTCCGCTTCGCTTCCGCGCACGCCGCCTTTATAGCAGTGAAGCCGTCACCGCCGCAGGGCGATGCCTAGCTCCTTAAGCGATTTTTCCGACACCGGGGAGGGAGCGTCGCACATCAGATCAGTGGCGCGCGCCGTCTTCGGGAACGGAATCACGTCGCGTATCGACGTCTCTCCCGCCAGGATCATCACCAGCCGGTCCAGCCCAAGCGCGATGCCGCCATGCGGTGGCGCGCCGTATTCTAAAGCCTCCAGCAGGAATCCGAACCGGCGCTTAGCTTCCTCTTCGCTAAATCCCAGCGCCGAAAACACTTTGGACTGCACGTCGCGCCGATGAATACGAATCGAGCCAGAACCCAGTTCCGTGCCGTTCAACACCAGATCGTAAGACTTGGCGCGGCAGCGGGCCGGATCGCCGTCAGCTTCTCCAGATCTTCGTCGTGCACCGAAGTGAACGGGTGATGCGCCGCGTTCCACCGATTCTCTTCGGCGTCCCACTCGAACATGGGGAAGTCCAGCACCCAGAAAAACTCGAAGCGCTTGGGGTCCAGCAATTTGTGGCGGTCGTTGTACTTCTGCGCGGCGAATAGCCGCAATTGCCCGCACGCTTGGAATACCGTCTCCTCGGGGCGATGGCCCTTGGGCTCGCCCGCCCAGGCAGCCAGCATCAGCAAGTCGTTCTCTGCCGCCCCCGTCAGTTCACGCACGCGCGCCATGGCCTCCGCATGATCGCGCTCCATGCGCTTGGGATCGTCGTAAACGCGCAGACCGCGCTCCACGCCGTAAGCTTTCAACTCATCGCGCTCTCGCCGGCTCAATGCGCCCGTCTGCGGAATGTGGATGGCCAGCAGCGGCAAGTCCGTGCGCGCTCAAGCTGCCTTCGGGAAACAAATGCTCCACCGGATACATGGGCGGAATGCGCCGGTCCGGCTTGTCGCTGCCGTAGCTCGCGCATGGCTTCCGCATAAGTCAGGCGCGGGAACGGATATTGCACTTGAAATCCGGCCACCTCGCAAATGCGCTGCACCAGCGGCTCGATCACCTCGAAAATGCGTTCCTCCTGCGGGAACGACATCTCCAGGTCGATCTGCGTAAATTCCGGCTGCCGGTCGGCGCGCAAATCCTCGTCGCGGAAACAGCGCACGATTTGGAAATACTTATCGAAGCCCGAGATCATCAGCAGTTGTTTGAAAATCTGCGGCGATTGCGGCAGCGCATAGAAACTGCCCGGCTGCACGCGGCTGGGCACCAGGTAATCGCGCGCGCCTTCAGGCGTCGAGCGAGTCATGAAAGGCGTTTCGATTTCGAGAAAGCCCTGCCCAGTCAGGCTCTCGCGCGCGGCGAAGGCAATCTTAGAGCGCAAGATAATATTCCGCTGCATGTGCGGACGGCGCAAATCCACATAGCGGTACTTCAGCCGCATCTCTTCCGCTACGTCCACCGTATCTTCCATCGGGAACGGAGGCGTACGGGATTCATTGAAGATCCAGATCTTCTCCGCGAAAAGTTCCACTTCGCCGGTATCCAGATTCGGATTCACCGTATCCGCGCTACGTAGCGCCACCGTGCCTTCCACACGCGATCACGTACTCCGGGCGCACCTGTTCGGCCCGGTGATGCGCGGCCTCATCCGCATCCGCGCGGAGCGCGATCTGGGTCACCCCGTCGCGGTCGCGCAGGTGAATGAAGATCACACCGCCAAGATCGCGATGGCGATGCACCCAGCCCATCAGAAGAGCGCGCGAACCGGCGTCCGCTGCGCGCAACTGCCCGCAGGTGTGAGTACGCCGTAAGTCGCCAAGAAAATCGAGTTGCGTTTCCATAGTGAATTGCCCTGGCGACACGCACCGCGTGGCGCGCCGGCACGCCTGCCGACGCTCGCCGGAAGGATGAGAACCATGCTAGCATGCGGCGCTACAATTCGGTTATGCATCGAGCCCTACTCGCGCTGTTAGGCGCCACCACTCTGTTCGCACAAAAGCTCCCATTCGACGCCCCTGCGCTGCTCGATCTGGCCCGCATCGGAGATCCCCAAATCTCTCCCGACGGGCGCCTGGTGGCCTACCAGGTCCAAACTGTCGACGTTCCAAATAACAAAAAGATCACCCAGATTTACGTAACGCCGGTAGCGGGCGGTACGGCGCGGCAAATTACCCAAGCTGGCCAGGATAACGAGCGGCCGCGCTGGTCGCCGGATTCCAGGCGCATCGCCTTCATCTCCGACCGCGGCGGATCATCGCAGATCTGGCTGATGGATCCCGATGGCCTGAACCCGCGCCAGGTCACCAACCTCGCCAGCGAAGCGGGCGGCGAAATCTTCTCGCCCGACGGCAAGAACCTGGTCTTCACCAGCGATGTGTATCCCGATTGCGGCGCCAACGATGCCTGCAACCGAAAAGCCATCGATGACGAAAAGAATAATAAAGTAAAAGCGCGCATCTTACCAGCCTCCTGTACCGGCATTGGAACCAATGGCAGAGTCCGCGGCGCAGCCATCTGCTGGTCGTGCCGGTGTCTGGAGGCGAAGCCCGCGATCTTACGCCCGGCCCGCTGGACGTCCCGCCTTTCTCCCTCGGAGGCGGCGACGATTACGCCATTTCGCCCGACGGCGCTGAAGTCTGCTACGCCATGAACGCCGATCCCGTCCCCGCCACCAGCACCAATTCCGATCTTTTCGCCGTAGCCCTCGCCGGCGGTCCGGCGCGTAAGATCACCAGTAACCCTGGCGCCGACAACGGGCCGCAGTATTCGCCCGACGGCAAGTACCTCGCATGGCGCGCGCAGGTCCGCCCCGGCTATGAGAGCGACCGCTGGCGCCTCTGGGCCATGGAGCGTGCCACCGGCAAAGTCACCGATCTCACCGAAAACATCGACCGCTGGGTCGGCAGCTTTACCTGGTCGCCGGATTCCGCCAGCCTCTTCTTCACCGTCGAGGATCGCGGCCGCCAGTCCATTCAGTTCAAATCCGTACGCGGCGGCGAAGCCCGCATCGCCGTCAGCGGCGATAGCCATCTCGACGAAATGCAATTCACTCCGGACGGCAAAACCCTGGTCTACACCCAGCAGACCGGCATGCAGCCAGCCGAGATTTATCGCGCGTCCGCCAGCGGCGGCACGGCCGTGGCGCTAACCCACATCAACGACGCCGTGCTCAACGCCCACCAGATGACCCCGCTCGAGGAATTCTGGGTGGATAGCGCCGACGGTGCCCGCGTGCAAAGCTTCGTCGTGAAGCCGTACGGCTTCCGCGAGGCCAAAAGTATCCCGTTCTGATGCTGATCCACGGCGGTCCGCAAGGCGCCTGGGGACATAGCTGGACCTATCGCTGGAACGCGCAGGTATTCGCCGCGGCCGGATACCTGGTCGTGATGCCGAATCCGCGCGGCTCCACCGGCTATGGCCAGAAGTTCATCGACGAAATCAACGGCGATTGGGGCGGCCGCGCATTCGACGACATCATGGCCGTGACCGACCACGTCGTAACCGGAATGCCCTATGCCGATGGCAGTCGCATGGCCGCCGCCGGCGGCTCCTACGGCGGCTACATGATCGACTGGATCCTCGGCCATACCCAGCGCTTCAAGGCGCTGGTCTCGCACGACGGCGTGTACGATCTGCGCAGCGAGTTCGGCGAGACCGAAGAGCTATGGTTCCCCTTGTGGGAATTCGGCGGCACGCCCTGGGATAATCCCGAAACCTACGGCCGCTGGTCGCCCAGCCTCTTCGTGAAGGAATTCCATACCCCGACGCTGGTGATCCATGGCGAACTCGATTATCGCGTGCCGGTCGGCCAGGGCCTCCAACTGTTTACGGCCCTGCAACTGCAGAAAGTCCCCTCGAAACTGTTGCTCTTTCCCGACGAGGGACATTGGGTGCTCAAGCCGCAGAATAGCTTGCTCTGGTATAAAACATTTATCGACTGGATTGACTCCTGGACTAAGAAGTGACTAAAAAGTGAAAATTACTCTTGCCATTGTCGTTGTATTGATCATCGCCGCGTGCGTGGTGCTGGCGGCGTTTTCCGCCACCCCCGCAATTACCGTGGATCCTCCCATTAAGGCGATAGGCGCCAGTTCTCCCGTGAAAGCCACGGTTGCAGGCCCATACGGCCTGCGCCGCTTCACCGCCATTCTGGAACAGAACGGCCAACGATTCACGGTTTTCGACAAGCCCAGTCCGGCGCACCGGATCTTCTTCATGCGCAAGGCTGAGGCCCCGCACTCTTTCGATTTTCCAGTGGGTAAGCAGCAGGCTCCCGCACTGAAAGCCGGGAAAGCCGTGTTGATCCTGCAAGCGCAATCGAACGATTTCGTGGGCCGCACCGTAGAGTCGAGTTCTGAAATCGATGTGGTGCTGGAACCGCCTCGCCTTACGGTGGATGAAGCCCAGCACTACATCAATCAGGGCGGCAGCGAATTGGTGACCTTCACCGTTTCGGGCGATTGGACCGAGGCGGGCGTAAAAGCCGGTCCCTATACCTTCCGCAGTTTCCCCATGCCCGGGCGGCCGAAGAACGAGCGCTTCTCACTGTTCGGTTTCCCCTGGGACCTGCCCGCCGATACCGTGCCCCACGTCTACGCCCGCAATGCCGCCGGCACCGAAGTCACCGGCCGCTTCTGGTTCAAGATTTTTCCCAAACCGTTTCGCGCGCGCGATCTCGAGATCAGCGATGCGTTCCTCGATAAAGTGGTGAACCAAATCGATCCGGGGGGCAAGGGCGATCTGCTGGAGCGCTTCCTGCACATCAACCGCGATTTGCGTAAACAGAACAATCAGACACTTTCCGATCTGCGGTTGAAGACCGAAGAGAAGGTGCTCTGGAACGGTCCCTTCGAGCAACTCGCCAACTCCCAGGTGGAAGCGCATTTCGCCGACGTCCGCAATTATATTTACAAGGGCAAGAAAGTGGACCAGCAAGTGCACTTGGGCTTCGATCTTGCGGTGACCGCGCACGTGCCTGTGGTAGCGGCCAACGACGGCCGCGTAGTCTGGGGTTCGGACTTAGGCATCTACGGCAACTGCATCGTGCTCGACCACGGCTACGGACTGCAATCCATTTACGGCCACATGAGTCGCATCGACGTTAAAGTGGGCGACATGGTGAAGAAGGGTCAAGCCATGGGCCACAGCGGATCGACGGGCCTGGCAGGCGGCGACCACGTTCACTTCAGCATGCAAGTGGATGGCGTCCAGATCAACCCCGTCGAGTGGTTCGACGCCCATTGGATTCACGATCGCATACTGAGCAAACTCGCGCCCGAAAGCCCGGCGGCGGTACAATCAAAACCATGAGCGCTACCACGCTGCTGACCGTGGATCAGTTCGAGCACCTCCCCGTTGAAGACGGCGTGCGCTACGAACTGAAGGACGGAGAACTGGTCGAAATGGCCAACGCGAAATTCGGGCATGAAAGATCCAAGGCGAGGATCATCCGGATCTTAGTGGCGTATGTTTTGCAGCACCCCATCGGAGACATCTACTCCGAGACCGCTTTTACGTTGTCGGAATCGAGTGTGTGCGTGCCGGACGTTGCCTTCTTGACCACGGCGTCTGCCGCAAAAGGTGACCCGGACCATATCTATCGGGGTGCCCCGGACTTGGCGATCGAAGTCGTATCTGAAACCGAAAGCGCCATCGACCTTCGCGAAAAGATCCAGCATTACCTCGACGCCGGTACCAAGGCCGTCTGGGCATGCTATCCAAAGCTGAAAGTTGTAGCGGTTTATGATGCCACCGGCGTCCGGGAATATCGCCAGGATCAGGCCCTCGAAGCCCCCGCGATCTTGCCGGGCTTCCAAGCCCAAGTCAATCAGTTCTTCGAGTCGCCGTCTCTCTAAATGACGCGATAAACATTTGTAATGCTGTTGCCGTCTTGCATTTCTAAAACTTGTAGGGTACACTCAGGAAAGTTACCTCATGTCTAGCGGTTTCACAGCCCGGTCCTTCTCATTACTTACTCTGTCCCGTCTGTCTATTCCGGTAGCTATTATTATTAACGTTGTACTGGTCATCGTAGCCGGCCCCGCCTGAGGCCGCATCGGAAAGGTTTCCGAGGCCATCAGCGGGGTGAAATAACCCGGCTGGTGGCCTTTTTCATTTTGTGAGCTTATGTTGAGGAATATATGTCGACTCTGACAAATGGCGCGAAAATGCTGCTGGACTGCCTGGCGCGTGAAGGCGTGGATTGCTTCTTCGGATACCCCGGCGGAGTTACGCTGCCCCTCTACGATGCCATCTATGACCACCACATCCGCCATGTGCTTACCCGTCATGAAGAAAATGCATGCTTTGCCGCTGAAGGCTACGCCCGGGCCACGGGTAAAGTAGGTGTCTGTTGTGCCACTTCCGGACCCGGCGCCACTAACCTGGTCACTGGCCTCGTAGATGCCATGATGGATTCCATCCCCATCGTCGCGCTCACCGGTCAAGTCACCAGCAAACTCATCGGCAGCGATGCCTTCCAGGAAGCCGACACTTTCGGCATTACGCGCTCTTGCACCAAGCATAACTACCTCGTCAAGAAGCTTGACGATCTCGCGCAAGTCATCCACGAAGCCTTCTACATCGCCTCCAGCGGACGCCCCGGGCCCGTACTGGTCGACATACCCAAAGATGTTTTCCAGGCACAAGGGCACTACACTCCGGTCACTTCCATCCATCTGCCCGGATACAAAGTCTTCACCGAAGGGCACACCGGCCAGATCCGCCGCGCCGCGCAAGTGATCTCCGAATCCGAGCGCCCGTTTATCTATGCGGGCGGCGGTATCATCGCTGCTAACGCTTCCGCCGAATTGTGCGAACTGGCTGAATTAATCGACGCGCCCGTAGTCACTACCTTGATGGGTCTCGGCGCCATGCCTTCGAACCATCCCAACTTTGTCAGCATGCCAGGCATGCACGGCAGTTACGCCGCTAATATGGGGATGACCGGCTGCGATGTGCTGATCGCCCTGGGAGTACGTTTCGACGACCGCGTTACCGGCCGCCTGTCTGCCTTCGCCCCGCACGCCAAAGTGATTCACGTGGATATCGACCCGGCCGAGATCGGTAAGAATCGCGCTGCCGACATCCCCATCGTGGGCGACGTAAAGCGCGTCCTCGGGCGCTTGAATACGGATCTTCGCGGGATCACCGGAGCCCCCCCCCAAGCCGCGCGCCGCGCTTGGTGGTCCCAGGTTCGCGCCTGGAAGGCCGAACACCCCCTCGTCCCAGTGACTTCGGAATCGGAAATCAAGCCGCAGCACCTCATGCAGGAAATCGACCGCCTGTCCGCCGGCGAAGCCATCGTCTGTTCCGACGTCGGCCAGCACCAGATGTGGGCCGCCCAGTTGATCCGCTTCAACGCCCCACGTCTGTGGATCAATTCCGGCGGACTGGGCGCCATGGGTTTCGGCGTGCCTTCCGCCATCGGTGCCCAATTTGCCCGTCCCGATAAATTGGTCTTCGCCCTGGTGGGCGATGGCGGATTTCAAATGTCCATCCCCGAACTTTCCACCATCGCCAGCGCCGGCCTTCCCATCAAAATCGTGGTTATGAATAACGGCTACCTCGGTATGGTGCGCCAGTGGCAGGAATTGTTCTATAACAACCGCATGAGTTCCGTGGAACTCGATTGCTTCCCGGATGCGGAAAAGCTGGCCGGAGCCTACGGCTTCAAGGGCCGCACCATCGACAAGCCCTGGGAACTGGCCTCCGCGCTGCAGGAAGCCGTGCGCGAGCCCGGTCCCTACCTGCTCAATGTGAAGGTAACTCCTTTTGAAAACGTGTATCCCATGGTGCCGGCTGGCGGCGCCATCAATGAGATGGTGTTAGCGCCGCCGCAGCCGGTAGCTGTACCTAAGTAGGACTTACCATGTTACAAATCATTTCTCTCTTAGTAGAAAACAAGCCGGGCGCTCTCATGCGTATCACCGGACTCCTGAGCCAGCGAGGGTATAACATCGAAAGCCTGACGGTGGCCCGCACCCTCGATCCGGAACTCTCTCGCATGACCATCGTCGTCGATGTGGATGCGACCCTGCGCCAGCAGGTTACCAAGCAGATGAACAAACTGGTGAACGTGCTGCAGGCCGTCGACCTTACCGAAGCCCCCGCCGTCCGCCGGGAAATGGTGTTGGTCCGCGTACGCACCACCCAGGCCTCGCGCACCGCTGTTTTAAAGGAGGCCGAGATCTTCTCCGCCCGCGTGGTGGATTCCTCCACCGAAGGTTTCGCCCTTGAAGCCACCGGCGATCCGGAAAAGCTGGACGAATTTATCGATGTCATGCGTAGTTATGGCGACATCGAAATCACCCGCTCGGGCGTAGTCGCGGTTTCGCTCGAAGCTAAGAAACTGAAGTTACAACCGCCCGTGCAGCAAGTGGGCCAGACGCCCACGCCCGTCCTCTCTTAAAGGATTCCATGGCAACCCGATACTACGAAAAAGACTACAAACCCGCCCTCCTCGAGGGCCGCACCGTTGCGATTATTGGCTATGGCAGCCAGGGTCACGCGCATGCCCTGAACTTGCGCGATTCCGGCGTGGATGTGGTGGTTGGACTATATCCAGGCAGTAAGTCGCGCGCTAAAGCTGAAGCCGCCGGCCTGAAAGTAGCCGACACCGCCGAAGCCGCCAAGATCGCCGACGTCATCATGATCCTGGTTTCCGATCACATCCAGGGCGATCTCTACAACCAGGACATCGCGCCCCATCTCACCGCCGGTAAGACCCTGATGTTCGCCCACGGCTTCAATATTCACTTCGGGCAGATCAAGCCGCCCGCCAATGTGGACGTATCCATGGTCGCCCCCAAGGCTCCCGGCCACCGCGTGCGCGAACTGTTTACCGAAGGCGTCGGCGTGCCCTCGCTCGTCGCCGTTCATCAGGATGCTTCCGGCCATGCCCTCGAAACCGCGCTGGCTTACGCAGGCGCACTCGGCAGTCTGAAGGCGGGCGTCATCGGCACCACTTTCAAAGAAGAAACCGAAAGCGATCTATTCGGCGAGCAGGCAGTCTTATGCGGCGGCGCTTCCGAACTGATACGCGCCGGCTTCGAAACCTTGGTCGAAGCGGGCTACGCGCCTGAAATCGCATACTTCGAATGCCTCCACGAGCTCAAGTTGATCGTCGACCTCATTCAGGAAGGCGGCCTCGGCTACATGCGCTACTCCGTGTCGGATACCGCCGAATATGGCGACTACACCCGCGGCCCCCGCATCGTCGATGCCCACGTGCGCGCCGAAATGAAGAAAATCCTCTCCGAAGTTCAATCCGGGGAATTCGCTCGCCAGTGGATTGACGAAAATAAGGCCGGCCGCCACAAGTTCCTGGCCATGCGCGAAGCCGCTCGCGACCAGCCCGTCGAAAAGGTCGGTCGTGAACTGCGCGAAATGATGACGTTCCTCAAAAAGAAAAAAGAGGCCGGTGTACCGGTCGGCTGATTGTTATGAAGATCTTTACTTTCGACACCACCCTTCGCGACGGCACCCAAGGGGAATCCGTCTCTTTTTCCGTTGACGACAAACTGCTCATCGCGCAAAAGCTCGATGAACTGGGCATCGATTACATCGAAGGCGGCTGGCCGGGCTCCAATCCCAAAGACAAAGATTTCTTCGCCCGCGCTCAAACCGAACTCAAGCTGAAGCACGCCAAACTGACGGCCTTCGGCGCGACCCGCTTCGCCCGCCATACGGTCGCAGAGGACCGCAGCGTACAGTCGCTGGTCACCGCGGGGACGCCGGTGGTGTCGATCTTCGGCAAGAGTTGGGACCTGCATACCGCGCGCGCCTTGGGCATCACCGAAGAAGAAAATCTGCAGCTCATCGCCGAAACCGTCGCCTACCTTACGGCCAACGGCAAGGAAGTAGTATACGACGCCGAACATTTTTTCGACGGCTACACCTCCAATCCCGCCTTCGCCCTGCGCACGCTCGAAACCGCGCAAAAGGCCGGCGCCTCCGTGCTGTGCCTCTGCGATACTAATGGCGGCACGCTCACCGGCCGCCTCGTCGAAATCTTTGCCGACGTGCGCAAGCGCTTCGACGGCATCATCGGCATCCACACCCATAACGATTCCGACGTCGCAGTCGCCAATACCCTGGCCGCCGTCGAAGCCGGTGCCACTCACGTGCAAGGCTGCATCAACGGCTACGGCGAGCGCTGCGGCAATGCGAATTTGTGTTCCGTCATCGCCAATCTGGAATTGAAACTCGGCCACACCGCCATCGGGCAGGATAAACTCATCAGCCTGTCGAACGTGGCGCGCTTTGTTGCCGAACTCGCCAATCTTCCCCTCCCGAATAATCAGCCGTTCGTAGGCCACAGCGCTTTCGCCCACAAGGGCGGCGTCCACGTTTCCGCGGTGCTGAAGGAATCCACAACCTATGAGCATGTAACGCCCGAAGCCGTCGGCAACCGCCAGCGTGTCCTCATCAGCGATATGTCCGGCCGCGGCAATATCCTCTACAAACTGAAACAGCATGGCTTGGCTGACCGTCTCGACGAAGACGCCCGGCGCGAATTGCTGGAACGCATCAAGCAGATGGAATACGAGGGCTGCGAACTCGAAGCCGCCGAAGGTACTTTCGAACTGCTGGTCCGTGAAGCCCTAAACCCTGGCACTCATTTCTTCGAAGTGGAAGGCTACGAGGTTTCCACCAAAGCCACCGCCACCGGCGAATCGCGATCCACCGCCGACATCACCGTCCGCACTCAGGATGGCGTACACTCCGCCACCGCCACCGGCAACGGTCCGTTCCACGCGCTCCACGTCTGCCTGCGCCAGTGCTTGTCGTCGGTTTATCCCCAGATGGCCGACGTCCGCCTGACCGACTACAAGGTGCGCGTCCTCGAACCGCGCAAAGGTACCGCCGCCAAAGTGCGCGTGCTCATCGAATGGTCCGACCATCGTAAGAGTTGGTCCACCGTCGGCGTATCCGACAACGTCATCGTCGCCAGTTGGAACGCCTTAGTAGATGCCATCCGGCTCGAACTTATGCGCTTGACCGAGCAGGACGATTCCATCGAAAAGGCCGTCGAGGATTACTGCTGGGGCGTATAAGTACCTCAAATAAAAGGTTGTATCCAAGAGGTTTGTACAAACATCGTCCTAGTTTCATTGGATTTCGCAGGCCTTCCCCGCGGTGCTATCGAAGTTAGATTCTCAGCCACAGTGAAGCCGAGCACAGCGCCACTCATTCTCCGTATCATGGCTTCAAGTGGTGCGTGGATGCCGCCGTGCCCACCATTTCTTTGTTATTTGTCCTCTGGGCTATCGCCTATTTCCAGTTTAGCGTCTGATAATGCGAATCACCTGAACAAGGCGAATATTCCAGGGATATGCCGCAATAAGTATTTCACAGATGTTTACTAGCGGCATGAGGTTTCGGATTATCCGAATTCTGCGGAGTATTGTTGTCGCATAGATGTATTTTGACTATGCCCATTGGCTGAGAATCGAAGCTGGTTTGATGCGGCTGCTGGGGGCGGCTAACCGTCATGGCATCTAGACTAGAACCGATCATGCGAATCAGGCGAAGTGCGCATGTCGCTCAAACTCCCGGCCCATGAGCGGATACCGTCGCCCAGAACGCAGTGCCGCGCACTTAAATTCGCGTTGATAAAAGGAACGATATCAGTAGATCGATTATGATTATGATTGGCTCGTGCATTATAATCTCCCGAGTGAAGTAGCGGCACTAGCCGCATCAGTTAAGTAAGGCGCGGGTGGAATTCTTATCGAATTATTTCGCAATATTCGATAAGATACACATCTTCGACTGGCTATAAGGACCGCAATCGGCGCTTAAATGCAGAGTCGATGCGCGCGTTTGCAAACGTACGCAACGAAGAGGGCTGGCAGGGTATCACCGACGCCGCTTGATTAAGGCTGGACGGCATTCCCGGCCAGAATAGATCATGGATGGCATCTGCAGTAAGTTTCCGATCAGGTCTAGCCTCATACCGGTTCAACCTTTCCTCGGGCTATTACGGTTTCGAGCGTCACAACAGATTTAATGTCGGACGCTCTCACAGGGCTGACCCGCGCAGCGATTTCGTGCGTTCGCGGCCGGCGCGCGTTTGCGCCCTTCACTTTGTTCTCAAACACCGCGAATCGTTTTCTGAACCTTATAGGGATGGCCCCAAGACCTCGATCAAGCACGCACTAAATTGGGCACATTCCGATTACATCACTGAATTGAGGACGCGTGCCAACCGCGGCAGACCTTCAAGGGTAGTTGCGGCTCGCGGACATGATCCGAGCTAATGCTGCACGATGACCCAGCCGATTAATCATTGTCCGCAGCCGCTTGGCAGGTGTCCTTTAGGGCTCATCCTCCGGGCCCGCCGTCCAGGCGATGAAAGGAATGCAGAGAATGAATCGATACTTGATGGCGGTCCGGTCCCCGTGGCTTCGGCTAGCGGCCGTGACCTTAGCCGGGGCAAGTGGCCTGCTGGCTCAATACTTATACGTCTCAAACGAAACCGGTGGAGTATCTGCCGTAAACACCGGAACGGGTGCAGTAGTCGCCACAATTCCGGTCATGGGCCTACCCACGGGAATGGCCCTAGCGCCGACGCTAAACAGGTTGTATGTTGCGCAATACAGCTCGGGAAGTCTTGCCGTGGTTGACACAGGCTCGGATAAAGTACTCAAGAATGTTCGGGTTGGAACGAGCCCCATCTCCGTGGCGGTCGTCCCAAGCGGGAAGTTTGTTTACGTTGCAAACTATTCCTCGGCCAGTGTTTCGGTCATCTCTACGAGTACAAATGTCGTGGTGGCTACAATACCAGTTCGCGGGCAGCCAAGGAGCCTTGCAGTAACACCGGACGGAAGTCGTGCCTTTGCGGTGAGCCCCATCCCAGGTGTAATTTCCGTCATCAACACAACCTCTAACACTGTCATAGCAACGTGGCAGGTGCCATACGGGTCGGGCACCCTGGCCGCCAGTGCGGACGGGAGCACTCTGTTTGTTGGAGGCGGCAGTACGGTCACCTTATATAATGCCTCCAGCGGCAATTTGGAGAGCACCCTCAGCGGCTTCAGCGGAGTCAACTCGATTGCCGTGGCGCCCGCGGGCGGGTACGCCTACGTGGCTAACGGCTCTGGATCTTCCGTATCGATCATGAGCATAAATCCCCTGGCCATCACTAGCACCGTAGCGGTCGGCAAAAACCCATCATCACTTGCGGTCTCGCCGGATGGCTCGCAACTCTACGCCGTTAGCCTGCCAGCGATGTCGATGTATATAATCAATCCAGGTACTCGGTCCGTTACCGACGTCCTAAGCCTTCCCAGCCCATACTCGGTGGTTAGCGGACCAATTCTCCCGGGTCCGCCGCCGAACCTGTGCACACCTGCGCCGACCGGCCTTCCGCCTCTCCCGTCTTCCCCTTATACCCCCGAACTGCCGCGCTCCTGCGCAGTGCCGGTGTATCCATCGTACAACTCGACGGTTACAGTCTCCACTTTTTCAGGACTGCAGGCAGCCCTAAACTCGGCCTTATGCGGTACGAGGATCTCGGTCCAGAGCGGTATCGTCTACACCGGTAACTTGGTCGTCCCGAGCATCGACTGCAGTTCGAATCCAGTGCTCGTTGAGGGCACCGGCATTGCGTCGATTCCGGAGTTCACAATAGGCGGCAGCTCGAAACAATGGGCGCCACCGGTCTCTCGCCTCTTGGCCGGTTCGGCAACGGTACCGACCCTCGCGACTCCGAACAGCACGTCAGCAATGAAGATCTCGGATGGAGCCGGGGGCTGGTACTTCGCCGGCCTGGAGTTCACCATGACCTCCTCGGCACAGGGCGTGTATCCCATAGTTGCAATGGGCGAGACAACCACAACAGTCGCAGCACTGCCAAAGAACATCGTCTTCGATAGATGCCTCGTTCACCCTTCGAGCACGGTCTCCAACTACGCCGCGCGTGGCATCGATTTGAACTGCGTTAACTGCACCGTGATGGGATCGGCTATATGGGCCATTGTTAATACTAATCAGGACACTCAGGCCATAAACGTTTACAATACGACGGGCCCGTTGTTGATCTCCAACAATGACCTTGAGGCGACCGGGGAGAATTTCATGTCCAACACGGAATGCCCAGGTCCGGGCTCCGGCAATCTTCCGGGCGTTGGCCTCTATCCCTCGTGCCCCCCTCCCTCGGACATTACGTTCACGCGGAACATTGTCTCGAAACAGGCCGCTTGGCGGAGCCTTCCAAGCGGCTGTGGACTTCCAAATGCACCCCAGTGTTACGATGTCAAGAATCATTTCGAAATCAAGCATGGCTCCCGAATGTTGGTGGACAGCAACCAGTTCATCACGACTTTCGCTGCCGGGCAAGCGGAATCCTTCATTATGAACTGCATGTTTATCCCAACGCCCGGCTGGACCGCGGGGTTTGTGTGCCAGGACGTAACGGTCACCAGCAACCTATTTCTGAATGTCCCCCAAATTGCAGCGATCGCTGGAAATGGCTCCTCTCTGACAGGCCAGAGGGTCCTGTTCAGGAACAACCTAGCACCAAACGTTAGCGGGGTCACTCAGGGTGGTGCGGGACTATCTTTCCAGATCCAGAACACTGTTGGTTTCAATAGCGATCACAATACGATCGTCAATCAACCGCCTCTGTACATCAACGGGATAAGCTTCAGCGACGGCCCGCCAAGCACCGACATTGGCTTCGAGTATACAAATAGCATACAATATGGTTCCCCGTTTGCCAACGGGATGTGGCCCGGCTCGACGATAGCTGCGCTTCCGTCCCCAACCCTAGCTGGGATCGTCTTCGTGGGCGACTGGTGGCCGAACCTCGCGACATGGGACCCGCCGGCAACGCCTGCTTACCCCCCGGGCGTGTCTACGCTAAGTTCCAACGCGGTGCCCGTCAGTGGACAGCCACCCTGCAACTACGACAACAAGCCGATATCCGCATGCTGGCCCCTTGACTGGGCCTTGGTCGGGTTTGTCGACTTTGTCGGCGGTAATGCAGGGACCGACTTAGCCGGGTTAGCGTTGGCCACATCGAGCCCGTACCATAACGCTGGTACCGACGGCATGGATATCGGTGCAAACGTTGGTGCCGTCCTTGCTGCGGTTGGAATAAAACAATAGCCGGGGACCACTTTAGCTGCCAACTGGCCTCACTCGTGCCCCGGAATTGACATGCCGGGGCACGATCTTTTCTCGTATATCCCTACTACTCACTCTCTCCCTCAGCACGTTTTTGCATTGCCCTTGGCACCCTCATAGAATACACTTAGCGTAATATCAGTTTACAGCCGTCCGCTCACGTTGAAGTACTTCTTGCGTCAAGGATCCGCTGAAACCTTCCCCAATCCTACCCGTGAATGTTGTGCACCAATTAGTGCGCTAATTAGCACTCTCGGTCCTGTACCTGGAGCACCGATAGGGTCTCGGGGAAGCTTCGTACATCTCAGGAACATGCGAAATGACGACCGACGCGACCATGCCCGCACATAGACGGAATTACCCAAGGTGTAACTTAATTTGGCTCCTATCTAAAAGCGTCACATTTCAAGCGCTTGCAAGCGGGAGCGCCCGATAATCGGCGCATCCACTCTATCCAGAGGCCACTTAGGCCGAAAGGCAGCACGGCGGAGTTGGCGGTGAACATGCTCAAGCCGCCGCCGGTGCGAGGTTGCCGATATACCCGTTGACGCAGAGACGAGCAGGACACTCGACTCCCAGCGTGACTCAGAAGTTCCGCATCCTCTCTATTCCCGATTCTGCGAGAAAGCTGGCGATATCGCTCGTCGGTTTGAGGTGGAAGAGATCGCTAGGTCAGAGGTCAACCGATATGCGCTGACCCCTGCCCCGCCCCAGAACCAAGGCGGTTACGGCTATGTACCCAAAGGCCCCGATATACCTCGAGCTTGTAGCCCCCATTGCTAATGGTTTTGGGCGTGCCGGATCACGTAAACCATCACCTAGAGGGGAAGCTTACGAAGCGGTTCGTACCAGACGGTCCACCGAACACCACAACGACATAATCGGAACTCAGTGGCGTACCGTTGAACAGTGGCCCTAAAGGAGCGTTCGCCGAATTGACCGAAATCGTGCTCGGGCCGACCTCGTTTGTGAAATCCAATTGATATCCGGTATTATTGAACATCTGCAAAGAAAACATTCCTGATCCTCCATTCAATTTCAACCCGGAAACAGTAGCGTTGGCTATGATACCCGTAATGTTCTGCGATGGCGCCTTGACCTCAAGGGCTATGGGACCTGCAAAAGTTGCGGACGAAAGGTTATGGGCACCGGCGCCGGAATCGATGAGCATTCCCCAGCCCGTTGCAGTGGTGCCCGAAACCTGCGATCCGTCAAATGAACTATTACTATGTATTCCGCCGAGGGAATTGAGATATGTGTTAAGGTTCGAGAAATGTCCGCTGCCACTATAACCGTTGGCTAGATTTTGTACTTGTACTCCCCAGCCGCCGTTCTGGTAAGCCACGAGATTAACAAAATCCGAGTCATGAGGGCCGCGGAACGTCCAGCCATCGCCGTCATTGAAAATTGACTTGATGTCATTGAAAAAACCCTCAAGATCGTCTTGCGGCCCGGCAAACGTGGAATCCGCGCACCACTCAGTGTAGATTCCCGAGGCCCTGGAATTCTGGACGATGAGGTCGTTAAGTGTTAAACCATGACCGTACAATCGAACACCATAGCTGGGTTTCGTTTGACCCGACTTGTTGCCGTCCAGAGTGCAGCCTGCAATTCGGCTGTGAAACAGACCATACGGCGAATTGGCACCTGTCAGCGTCTCAAAATTCACTTGGCTGACGACATCACGATTGGAACTAGCGAGAAGGGTCAGTGTAGACACGCCGCTCCCCTCACAGACTAATTGCCCCGTGCCGGTTTGATCAGTAGTTGAATCCGTAAATAATATACCTGCTGTTAAGTGTGAACCTGGGCCGTATCGCAGTGTTTGCCCTTTGCCGATAATGATCACTGAACTTGTCTTATAGTTGCCGCCGACGGCCTCAACAACGCTGGCTCCGCTGCCCAGCGCCAGAATGAAAGCTGGAGAGTCATCCGCAACTCCGTCGCCACGAGCTCCATAGTCCTTTACCTGAACCACGGCTCCCACTTTCCCACCCGTCCCGCCGATGCCGGTCCGTGCCGCGCCAAGATTCCGAGACGTCATGGGATGCTGTTCGGCTTCTGAAGCCTGCTCGCTGGTATAGCCCGACAAAGCGGTTATGCAGGCTAAGGTACATAAGTTCATTACCCAATTTGTCATTGGCTTCCCTATCTAATTAACGGCAGTATTGTTAAAAAACTTGAGACGTTCAATTGGCGTCGCCCAGTTCGTGGGCGAGTTAAGTAGATAACCGGTGCAGCCCCAACCTTGGATGCGGGCAGGCCCTGCCCGGTGCCCCGGTGTCAGCAGCTCCGGTAGATCTAATTCCTCAACCCGCTTCATGTAGGACCCTCGTCACCGATGGCGTGCCCGCCGGTTATTTCACATGAAGGACCGTCATAACGCCGATTTGACCAGGCAATTGCGACTTCCACTCGGACCGAATACTCTGAATATCCGGCTAGAAACGGTATAGCCCGGGGGATGTATAGCTAATTGAGGTATCTCCATACCGCACAAACGTTTAGAGAGAATAAAGATGAGTCCTTAGTACCTATAATTACAGAGTATTAGGTATGAAATACTTAAAGGAAGAACGCTGAATGGCCTATGAAATCCCCGAAGGAAGCAGAGCCCGTCAGATCGGCCCATCCGAACGGCACGAGCACTCGCATTTGCACGAAACGGACCAATGCTATTTCATATGGGAATACCTCGGCGGTGCGCCCCGCACGTCCGGCGTCAACCATCTCATCTTCGATCTTAAGAGCGGACCGCGTGCCGATGACCAAGAAGCAAGGGACAAGGCGGCGGCCTACTGCGGCGAACATCTTGGGCGCGCAATCGCCTGGATGGGACTAACCCAGGCAACATTCGTGCCTATTCCGCCGTCTAAAGCGCCCAGGAGTTCCCTGTACGACCCGCGTCTGATCCGCGTACTAAAGTACGTTCGGCCAGTGTTGGAGGACGTGCGCGAACTGCTCGTCCAGGATTCAACCACCGCAGCGGGCATTAAGCAGGTAGGAATCAAGGATCGCATCAAGAGGTGGCGGTTCGTCGAGGACGTGCATCAACGGGCTCCAGAGGTCATCGTCGTCGTGGACGACGTCTTGGCGAGCGGGGGCCACTTCAGAGCCGCCCAGTCGATTCTCCATACAAGATACCCACAAGCAGATATTCTGGGGTTATTCCTCGCGCGTCGTGTCTTAGCGTCGCGTGACGATAGGGTTATTGTCCAAACGTCTGGGCGTGGTATCGATGCGCTTTCCGAGGACGCCGTCCGGGCGCTGGCGCAGAGGAACTTGCCGCCCTCGCTTTTCGTGAGGGGGGGAAGCGTCGTGAGGGTGCGACGAGTCGAGGGTGACATTACTGCCGAACAGGTATCACCGGTTTCATTGCGCGCTTGTATTGCTCACGCGGCTCGTTTTACGCAGAATCATCGATTCGGTACCCGCGAGGTCGATCCTTCGCTAGCCCTAGCGGGGAACATCCTCGCCAGAGAGAGTTGGCCGTTTCCCCACTATCGAGGGCTCGTTCGCACGCCCACGCTGAGACCGGACGGCAGCCTAATCGATAAACCGGGCTACGATGAGGCGTCGGGGCTAATTTACAGCCCGAGCGACGAATCCATCGCATCTATACGCGTACCCGAACACCCCACCACTCTTGACATCCGGCAAGCTTCGGAACTGCTGCTGGGTGAGTGCCTCGGAGATTTTCCGTTCGCCAATCAGTCCAGTCAGGCGAATGCTCTTGCTCTATTACTCACGCCACTTGTGCGGCCGGCCGTCGGTTGCGTTCCGCTGGCCGTTGTGACGTCCCCGGTGCCTGGCACGGGAAAGGGACTCTTGTGCGACACAGTCGCGACCATTATCACTGGCTCGGACGCGCCGAAGATCCCCTATCCGGAGAGTCCTGAGGAATTTCGCAAGGCGATAACTTCCATTCTCCTTGGTCCAGCAACCTATGCTGTATTTGATAACATCGATGTTCCGATCCGCTCAGCTAACCTAGCGGCGCTGATAACTGCACGCCACTGGTCCGATAGGCTCCTCGGCGCGTCGCGGCAGGTTTGCTTAGCCAACCTAGTCACCTGGGCGGTCACGGGAAACCAAGCGGTGATAGCTGGCGACATGCGTCGCCGATGCTTCCGTATCGAGCTCGATGCGGCGTGCAGACACCCCGAGTTTCGCACCGGCTTTCGGCACCGGGAACTCCTGTCATGGGTCACAACCAATCGGGGGCGGCTTCTCGGCGCCGCCCTTACACTGGTGCGCGCATACATTTCGAGAGGATTCGTTAGGTCGATGCCAATGCTGGGAAGCTTCGAATCGTGGTGCCTCTGTATGGGCGGCATCCTCCGAGTCGCGGGCGTCAGCGGTTTCTTGGACGATTGCACGAAGCCGCGCCCAGGTGGCCCGGTGCCTGTGCCCCCCAAAAAAGATAGGATGGCAGCGACGGCATAGTCAAGACGGGGCTGCGGTGTCGCCTTCATCGCTGAATAAAGTGGGCGTCCGACTTGAATATACGCGCGATGGCATATAGTGCCATTTCTTACGTTCGATAGCGATATTGCGCTGGAGTGGCAGAAATGCTAATCTTGCCACAACGGGATGACGCGATCCTCACCACCTGCCCGCGAGACTGCTGTGGCGCCGACGATGCAGGCGCGCAAGCACGAACTGGTGCGGAATGCGATATGGGACGCGGCCACGGACCTATTCGCCGACAAAGGATTCGACGATACCACGGTGGACGATATCGCGCAGCGGGCCGGGGTTTCGCGGCGTTCGCTGTTCCGGTACTTCTCGTCGAAGAGCGATTTTCTGGAGCAGGGCGTGGTCAGTTATGCGACGGAAGTGAGCGCAGCGATCAAGGCTTGCCCGGCGGGGTATTCGGACGCGGAGGTTTTTCGGGCGACGGTGCTCGAAATTGCACGGCAGTCGGCGGAGCATCCTCGTACGCGGAAGATCATGGAAATTTCGGCGGCTTATCCCGCGGCGCGGGCGGCGCAGCTATCGCGCATGCCGGAAGTACACGACCGGGTAATGCAGGCCTTTGCGCGGCGGCGAGGGACAGGTTCCGATAATGGCCTGAAGGCAAACATTTTGGCGGGCCTGACCCTTTCGGTGCTGGCGGTGATTTTCAAAGCGTGGTTTGAACAAGGGGAACCGGAGATATCCGGCACCGTACAGCAGGTGTTTGCGACGCTGAGCGGGTTGATCGGGGAGAAGGCGCGCGGGGCGCGGAAGAAGCGCGGTTAGTGGGGGGGAAGGGACGCTTGCTTACGCGCGCGGCTCGGTTTGCGCGGGGCGGATTGCACATGTCTGATTGCACTAACAAATCGATAGTGGGCGCGCTGCTGCTGGCGTGCTGCCCGGTATGGGCTCAGGTTGCCGTGCCGCCGGCGGCGAGCGTGACGCGCCCCATTGCGTTGCCGCAGTCCGGCAACGGGAGCGTAGCAGGATCCGCATCAGTGCAACAGACTACCGCGCCGGCTGGAGAGAATACGGTGAGCAGTTCGATTCAAGCGAACGGCGCGCTGCAGGGGAGTGTGAGCGGAGGCGAGTTGCCGCCCGGGCCGGTCACGTTGACGCTGGCGGACGCGGTGGGGAGAGGCTTGAAGACTAACCTGGGGATTATCGCAGCGGGCAGTTCGAGCGCGGCGGCCAGCGCGCAGAGGATCCAAGCACTGAGCGCGCTGCTTCCCAATATTTCGGCCAACACTTCGGAAAGCATCATGCAAACGAACCTTGCGGCGTACGGGTTCAGCTTCAACATTCCGGCGAACCTGGGGTTCACGATACCGTCGGTGGTGGGACCGTTCAGCTACTGGCAGGCGCAGGGCGCGGTGAGCCAATCCGTTTACGATGCGGTGGCGCGTAGAAATTGGAAGGTCACGAAAGACATGGAACAGGCTGCCACGCTTTCGGCAAAAGACGCGCGCGAGTTGGTGGTGCTGGCAGTGGCGGGCGCTTACTTGCAGACGGTAGCGACGGCGGCACGGATCGATTCGCAACGGGCGCAGGTGGCGGACGCGCAGGCGATTTACGACCAGGCGCAGGTGCGCAAGACGGCGGGAACCAATGCGCGCATTGATGTCACACGCACGCTGGTGGAATTGCAGACGCAGAAGCAGCGGCTGAGTTCGCTCGAATCCGACTACCGGCAGGAGAAACTGGCGCTGGCGGGCGCGATCGGCTTGCCGCTCGATCGGGAACTGATTCTGAGCGAACCGCTGGTGCCGGACCGGGTGCCGGTACCGGAGGCGACGGCGGCGATCGAGCAGGCATTTGGGCGTAGGGCGGATCTGCAGGCATCGCAAGCGCAGGTGGCCGCGGCACGGCACGCCTTGGACGCGGCGCGGGGGGAGCGACTGCCATCGGTTTCGTTGATCGGAGATTATGGCGTGTCGGGGCCGAACCCGGCGTCGGTACACACGGTGTATACGGGAACGGTAAACGTGAATGTGCCGGTGTGGCTGGGGGGGCGGACGAAGGGGGACATTCGCGAGGCGGAGGCGGCGCTGCGGCAGCGGGAGGCGGAACTGGCCGACCATCGGCGGCGGGTGGAGCAGGAGGTACGGGGAGCGTTGATGAAGTTGGAGACCACGGTGGGGCAGATGCAGGTAGCGGAGAGCAACCGGTCATACGCGGCGGAGACATTACGGGAGGCGCGCGACCGATTCAGCCTGGGCGTAGCCAACACGGTTGAAGTAGTGCAGGCCGAGCAGCAGGCGGCGGCGGCCGAGAGCGATTACGTATCGAGCCTGTTTTCACTTGATTTGGCGCGCCTTAATCTATCGAAGGCCACAGGGCAGGCGGAGGCGACCTTGCCCGATCTGCTGAAAGGAAACCGTCCATGACCCCAGGTGAGAATCCAGCCGATACCGCTACCAAGGTGGCCGCGCCCAGTCCGGCCGCGCCTACTCCGGCCGCGCCGCAGGAGCAGGTTCCGCGGAGCAGTGGCCGGAAGCAAGCCTTCCTGATCTTCTTCTTGATTCTGGCGGTGGTGGGTACGGCTGGGGTATTGTACTGGCTGCACGCGCGGCAGTTCGAGGACACGGACGATGCATTTGTGGAGATGCACCTGAATCCGATTAGTGCGCGGGTGGACGGGGTGGTGGCGAAGGTTTACGTAGAAGACAACCAGGCAGTGAAGGCCGGCGATCCGTTAGTGGACCTGGATCCGCGCGACTACCAGGTGGCGCTCGACCAGGCGCAGGCGGCACTGGCGCAGGCGCAGAGCCAGGTTACGGCGCAGCAGCCCAACATTCCCATTGCCCAGGTTGAGAATTCGACCAATATTTCGAGCGCGGAGGCGAACGTGGCGAGCGCGCAAGCGGCACTGGCGGCAGCGGAGCATGATCGCGATACGGCGAGCGCAAGGGTAGCGGAAGCGGAGGCGAACAACGCGAAAGCGCAGGCGGACCTGGGACGCTACAAGATTTTGATCGCGCACGAGGAGGTTTCGCAGCAAGAGTACGATCAGGTGGCGGCGACGGCGGCGGCACAGGCGGCGCAGGTTACGGCGGGGCGGTCGGCGGTGGAATCGGCGGCGCGCATCGTGGACCAGCGGCGGGCGCAAGTGCAGGAAGCGCGGACGCGGGTGAGTCAATACGAGCAAAACGCTACGCAACAAGTGGCGATCCGGCGCGCGGTGGTGCGGTCGCAGGAGGCCAATTCGTCGAGCGCGGCGGCGCAACTGGAGCAGGCGCGGCTGAAACTCGGGTATACGAAGATCGTGGCGCCGGTGAGCGGCATCGTGATGAAGCGCTCGGCAGAACTGGGTGAACACGTGGTGGCGGGGCAGCCGTTGGTGACCATTGCGCAGACCACGGATCCGTGGGTGACGGCGAATTTCAAGGAGACGCAGTTGATGGCGGTGCGGGCGGGCCAACCGGCGCGGATCCACGTGGATGCGCTCAGGCGCGATTTCGACGGGTACGTGGAAGACATCGGGGGGGGGACGGGGTCGATTTCGAGCGTGCTGCCGCCGGAGAATGCCACGGGCAACTACGTGAAGGTAGTGCAGCGCATCCCGGTGCGGCTACGGTTCCGGCCCAAGCAGGCGGGGTTGGACCTGTTGCGGGCGGGCATGTCGGTACAGCCGGAAGTTCGCATCGAGAGGTAAACGATGGCGACTGCGCACGAACAGTGGCGCCCGGCGCACAATCCGTATCTGATTGCGGTGACGGTGACGCTGGCTACGTTCATGGAGGTGCTGGATTCCTCCATCGCGAACGTGTCGCTGCCACACATCGCGGGATCGCTGGGGGCAACTTATCAACAGGCCACTTGGATCTTAACCAGCTACCTGGTATCGAGCGCCATCGTGCTGCCGGTATCGGGGTGGCTGTCGACGGTGTTGGGGCGCAAGCGATTTTACATGACGTGCGTGGCGTTGTTCACGGGGTGTTCGTTTCTATGCGGAATCGCTCCGAGCCTGCCGGTGCTGATTCTGGCGCGGGTATTGCAAGGCATTGGCGGGGGGGGGCTGCAGCCTTCCGAGCAGGCGATTCTGGCGGATACATTTCCGGCCGAGAAGCGGGGCATGGCGTTCGCGCTCTATGGCATGGCGGTAGTTGTGGCGCCGGCGATCGGACCGACTTTGGGCGGCTGGATTACGGACAATTTCAACTGGCACTGGATCTTTTTCATCAATCTACCGGTGGGGGCGCTCTCCTTATTTTTGACTTCACGGCTGGTCGAGGATCCGCCATGGATCGCGCGGGAAAAGCGCTCGGGGATCAACATAGACTACATCGGGCTGGCGCTGATCGTGATCGGCGTGGGCTGCTTTCAGTACGTACTGGACAAAGGGCAGGAGAGCGATTGGTTTGCCTCTTCGCTAATCCGCACGATGTTCATCATCGGAGTACCGACGCTGCTAGGGTTCTTCTTGTGGGAGTGGTTTCACAACGATCCGATCGTGGATGTGCGGTTGGTGAAGAATCGCAACTTCGGCACGGCGGTGTTCTTTTCATTCACGCTGGGCATGGTGCTGTTCGGGTCAACCGTATTGATACCGGAGTTTTTGCAGGCGAGCCTGGGTTATACGGCGGAACGCGCCGGCATGGCGTTATCGCCTGCCGGTTTCGTGCTGATGTTCATGATGCCGGTGGCGGGGTGGATTGTATCGACGAAGGTGGATCCGCGGCTGCTGATTTCGATTGGATTTCTGGGAACGGCGGTGGCCCTTTACCGCATGACGATTATCAGCCTGCAGATCGATTTTCATACGATTGTGCTGTTGCGCATGACGCAAGTGGTGTTCATGCCGCTGATCTTCATTCCGATCAGCACGTTGAATTACATTGGGGTGCCGCGGGAGAAGAACAACCAGGTGTCCGGGATTTCTAACTTCGCGCGGAACCTGGGCGGCAGCATCGGCACATCGCTGTTGAGCGTGTTTTTAGCGCGGCAGAACCAGATCCACCAAGTGACTTTGACGAGCCACACCAGCCATAGCGACCCCAATTTCGAACAGTGGCTGACGGGGTTGAAAAGCGTATTCCTGGCGCAGGGGTACGACGCGGCGACGGCGGGACAGAAGGCGCTGGCCGCGGCTTACGGGACGGTACAGGCGCAGGCGAATGTACTGAGTTTCAAGAATAGCTTCTGGGTGATGGCGATTGTGATCGGGTGTTTGACGCCACTGCCGTTTATCATGCGGCGGCCGAGGCCGAACGAGCAGAAGGCCGTCGGGATGCACTAATGCATTCCGTTAGCAGCACCTGGATACTGATTGCACCGGCGAGCCGCGTTGCTGTCGCTGCGTGAAACGGCTTCAATTCACAGGCCGCGTTAAAGCGTGGGGACGCTGCTTTTGTCTTTTAGCACGACCGGAGCGGCGGGATAGCTAAAAGAGTCGCCGGACTTCACATTCCCGGTCTTATCGATTTCGATGGTTGTGCCGCGGATGGTTTTCTTGTCGATGGTGAGGGTCATCACGCCCCACGCGCTGTCGACGCCGTATTTGAGGACCGACCGGTATCGCTGGCGACGGTTCCGTTGGGCGAGTGGATTTTGTGCAAATTATGGTAGCCGCCATTGCCGCAAACGATGAAGGGCGTCGGGCCGCTGGGGGCGATGGTTTCTCAATGCGCTGATAATCGTGGACATGGCCGGACAGCACCAGGTTGGGTACGCGGCCGGTGTCGCGAATGGCGTTTTCGAGGACGTCCGCCATGCGGGAACTGCCGCTGTGAAATACGTCGAAGGAATAGATGGGATGGTGTAGCGCCAGGATGAGAGGCAGTTGGGCGGAGGCGGTGGCGAATTCGTTGGTGATCCACTGTTGTTGGACGGAATCGATGGAGCCGCCTTCGGGAACGTTGGTGTACATGCCGATGATGGTGGCAAAGGGAGTCAACAAGGTCCAGTAGACATTGGGCAGTTTGAGGCCGACGCGGGGGGCATCTTTCGAAATGGGGTCCACGTCGGGGGTGGCCTGCATGAAGTAATCGACCCAACCGTCGAGGGAAGTTTGGGCGGTGGGCTCGTCGACTTCGCCGTCGTGATTGCCGAGAATGGCGAGGATTGGCGGGGTGTAATGGGAGTTGGGTTCGTAGAATTGGGCGTAGTAGTCGGCATGCATTCCAGTGAAGTAAACCACGTCGCCCAGGTGATAGCAGAACTGCGGAACGGTGGCGCCGCCGGCGTTGATCTGTTGGATCATCTGGTCGGCGACGTTGTTTTGGAACTCTCCGTTCAGGACGCCGCCGGAATCACCCAAGACGTGGAAGACCATTTTCTTGGCGGAGTCGAGGTGGGTGGCCATGGCGGGGAAATTATCGGTTAGCGAGTGGTGATAGGGCGCGATACCTAAGGGGCGGGGCAAGGGCTGAAAGCTGGTATTGCGGTTTCCGACGGCAGTTAGCGGGCTGACGCCGGGATGAGCTTGCGACGTTTTTGGGGGAATTCGCGGGCGAACAGCCCCCACTTGCAAGGGGTGGGGGCTGCCGTCTTTTTTGGTGGTGGCATGCGTTTTCCTCTCGTAGGAATGGTGCATTCCACCGGCGAATCGTTTCACGACCGCCCGGTTTTTTTCCGATGCTAGTGTCCGTCTTCGTCCAAGGTAATCTTACCGGCAAAGCTGCGATAGGTGTACACGAAGTAGGCGCTGGCCAGCAGCATGCCAGGAATGAACCAGACGAGCCCCACCTTCAAGCCATAAGGCGCAGCGGCGGCGTTGAAGACGGTGAGGCCGAGGTGCGCATCAAGGTTCGAAGGCAGCACGTAGGGATAGAGTCCGAAGGCTGCGCTCGTGAGCATGCCGATGATAAACAGCGACGAAAACAGGAATGGCAGCACTTCGCGGCGCTGCATCAGGCGCATGCCGGCGAGTCCCACGATGGCCAGGAGCGGGAACACGTAGCCCCAGGGTTGGGCCGAGAAACTGGCGCTCAAGCGGGGTTGGATGGCGAAACTGAACCAGGTGATGGCGACGGTAAGTGGCAGGAGCGCCCACCAACCGAGCAGGGCCACTTTGCGGGCACGCTGCTGAAGTTCGTCATCGGTCTTGATCGCGACCCATAGCGCGCCATGCACGGTAAGGGTGGCGAAGGCCGCGACGGCAATCAGGACTGTATACCAATCGAGGATTCCAACGTTTTGAGATATACCGAAATTCGTCCAGAGGGGCAGGAAAAACTCGTTCGATTTATCGAGGGGCACGCCGCGAACAACATTGCCTAAGGCCGCGCCGAAGAAGATCGCAAGCAGCGCGCTCGAACCGCCGAAGACGACATCCCAGAACGGCTTCCAGACGAGGCTATCGATGTGGTTGCGAAATTCGATGGAAATGCCGCGCAGGATGAGCAGCCACAAGACCATCATTAAGGGCAGATAGAAGCCGCTGAAACTGGATGCGTAAAGCGCGGGGAAGGCGAAATACAGGGTGCCCCCGCCGGCCAGGAGCCACACTTCATTGCCATCCCAGACCGGGCCGATGGTGCGCAAAACTTTGCGCCGTTCGGAATCCTTATGCGCAATCAGAAGTTGCACGATGCCGACGCCGAGATCGAAGCCGTCGAGCACTACGTACATGGCGATCATTACCGCCACCAGCATGAACCATAGGGTTTCCATCAGGCCACCTCCGGGCCGCGCTCGATTTCCTGGTAGACCAGCAGCAGGAAGAGCATAGTAAGAACCGCGTACATTCCCATGAAACCGATCAAAGTGAAAAGGGCGTTACCCGCGGAGACCTGGGGAGAAACGCCTTCGGGCGTGCGCATAAGGCCATAGATCAACCAAGGTTGGCGTCCGGCTTCGGCGGTGATCCAACCGGCGGTATTGGCGATGTAGGGGAAGGGCACGGACAGCATCAAGAGCCAGAGCAGTTTGCGCTGGGCGAAGAGGCGGCCTCGCCATAACTGTACGCCGACGAGAATCATGATGCCGATGAAGATGGTGCCTAGGCCGACCATGATGTGATAACTGAAATAGAGCAGGGGAATGTTGTCGGGCCAGCGATCCTGGGGAAAGGCGTCGAGGCCTCGGACTTGGGCCCCCCAGCGGCGATAGGTGAGGAAACTGAGGGCGCGGGGTATCTGGAGGGGATTGTCGAGGCGGCGATTTTCGACGTCAGGCTGACCGACGAGTGCCAGGGGGGCGCCATCGGCAGTTTGGAAGAGGCCTTCCATGCCGGCGAGAGTGGGGGGTTGATCGAAGGCGATGTTCTTGCCTTGCTGGTCGCCGGTGAAGAGCATGAGGAAGGCGGCGACGATACCGGCGGCAACTCCGACGCGGACGAAAGTGCGTCCATACTCTTCCTGCCGCTTCACCAGCAGATAGAAGGCGCCCATGGCGGCCATGACGAAGGCTCCGGTAACCACGGCGCCCATCATATTGTGAAAGTACTGCCAGATGAGCCAGGGATTGAGGAGGAGCGCCCAGAAGCTGGACAGCAGGATTTCGCCGTGCGGTCCGAGGGCGTAGCCGACCGGATGCTGCATCCAGGCGTCGGTGGCCACGATAAAGAAGCCGGAGAGCCAGGATCCGAAGAAGACCAGAAAGCCGGCGAACCAATGGGCTTTCGGAGTGAGCCTCTTTTCACCGAACAGGAAGACGCCAAGGAAGCTGGATTCCAGGAAGAAAGAGAAGACGCCTTCCATGGCCAAGGTCTGGCCGATCACTCCGCCCGCCGATTTGGAAAAGCGCGCCCAGTTGGTGCCGAACTGGAACTCCATGGGTATGCCGGTGACCACCCCCATCGCGAAGTTGATGGCGAAGATGCGCGCCCAGAATCGGGCGGCGCGGTTGTAGTGCTCGTTGCCGGTACGCAGGGCCAGGGTCTTCAGCACCACGAGCAGCAGCGCCAGCCCCATAGTTAGCTGCGGAAAAATGTAATGGAAAGTAACGGTGAAGGCGAAATGCAGCCGGTGGATAGTGAGCGCGTCCATATTCTTAAACCATATCTTAAAACCGTTAACTCCTATGATCGCACGCCGAGGCGCTCCAACAAATACATCATGGGGCACCAGTTGGTGAATGCGGACTGAAAGAGGTTCAGCCCGATGAAGGCGGTGAACCAATACCAGGCGGGATTGATCCAGTGCGCGAGGGCCAGGCTTAGCAGAATGAGGAAGCCGGCGATGAGGCGGAGATACCGGTCGACAGTCATGATACTCTCCTTCGATTCACCACGAAATATACGATGGGGACGGTCATGCGGGATAGTGCCAGGGATGCGACTTCGCCGGCCATCAAGGCGATAGCCAGGCCTTGGAAGATAGGATCGAACAGGATGACGGCCGATCCGGCGACGACGGCGGCGGCGGTAAGAACCATGGGGCGGAAGCGGATGGCGCCGGCGTCGATGACGGCGTCGGCCAGGGGTATCCCCTCATGTAGGCGGAGTTCGATGAAATCGACCAGGATGATGGAGTTGCGCACGACGATGCCGGCGCCGGCGATGAAGCCGATCATGGAAGTGGCGGTGAAGAATGCGTGCATTAGGCCATGCGCGGGCAGGATACCGACGAGCGAAAAGGGGATGGCGGCCATGATGACGAGCGGCGTCGAGAATGATTGAAACCAGCCCACTACCAAGCCGTAGATGAGGATGAGGACGGCGGCGAAGGCCAGGCCCAAGTCGCGAAAGACCTCGTAAGTGATATGCCATTCGCCATCCCATTTCATGGCGTATTGGGAGGCGTCTGTGGGTTGATGCGCGGTGAACTGTTGGATTTTTATTTGGGGTGAAAGCTGCAAGATTGCGTAGACCGGGCTTTCGATGGCGCCGGCAACGTCGGCAGTCACGTAGATCACAGGCATCAGGTTTTTGTGATAAATGCTTTTGCCGGCGGTAACCGGGGTGGCGCGGGTCAGTTCGCCGAGGGAGACGCCGTGCACTTTGAGCGAAAGGATGCGGGACAGATCGGAGCGTGTGGCGCGGTCGAGGCGCACGGTGATGGGGATGTCTTCCTTTTCGGAATCGACGTGCAGAAGTCCGGCCTGGTATCCGGCGGAAGCGGCCTGAATGGTGCGGGCGATATCGTCTTGCGAGACGCCGCTGAGCGCGGCTTTGGCCCGGTCCACGGCAAGGCTGTACTCGGTTTGGTCGTCATCCACGTACCAATCGACATCCACTACACCCGGTGTTCGTTTGAGAAGATCGCGGACATCGCGGGCGTGGCGCAAGCGGCCTTCTTCATCGGGCCCATAGATTTCGGCCACCAGGGTTTCTAGTACGGGGGGACCGGGCGGCACTTCGGCGACCTTGATCCGCGCACTGAAGGAGTCCGCCAGGGGTTGGAGACGCAGACGGACTTGCTTGGCGATTTCGTGGCTCTGGAGATTGGCGGTCGCCCTTCGGGAGCAGATTGACCTGAATATCGGCCCGATTGGGACCGCGGCGCAAGTAATAGTGGCGAACCAGTCCGCTGAAATTGTAAGGTGAGGCAGCGCCCACATAAGTTTGGAGATTGACGACTTCCGGTTGCTTCAGGGCCTCGCAGCGCCAAGGCTTCGGTAACGCGGGCGGTCTGTTCGAGCGTAGTGCCGTTGGGCATGTCCACGATGACCTGGAACTCGCTCTTATTGTCGAAGGGCAACATCTTCACTTTGACGAAGCCGATGTAGACGAGCGCTATGGAGGCAAGCAAGAGCACGACCACCATAGAAAGGAATCCCCAGCGGAGGGGCGGACGATGGAGCAGGGCGCCCATTATCGCGGCGATACATACGGGTAAGCCAGTCTTCACGTTCGCCGTGGGCATGCTCGGCGCTGGGCTTGAGGATGCGTACGGCGGCCCAAGGGGTGACGATGAAAGCCACCATCAATGAGAAGATCATTGCGGCGCTGGCTCCAATGGGAATTGGGCGCATATAGGGGCCCATCAGGCCGCCGACGAAGGCCATGGGTAGAATGGCGGCGACTACCGCAAGGGTAGCGAGGATGGTGGGATTGCCGACTTCGTTCACCGCTTCCACGGCCACCTCAAAGGGCGGGCGCTGGCGATTGAGCCGGCATACGCCAGTGGCGTACGATATTCTCGACAACGACGATGGCGTCGTCCACCAGGATGCCGATGGAGAAGATGAGGGCGAAGAGGGTGATGCGATTCAGGGTGTAGCCGTAGAGGTAAAAAACGGAGAGGGTAAGAGCCAAGGTTACCGGGATGGCGATGAATACGATGAGAGACTCGCGCAGTCCGAGGGTGAGGGCTATCAAGACGGTAACGGAGATCACGGCGATGAGCATGTGCCACAGCAGTTCATTCGATTTTTCAGCAGCGGTTTCCCCGTAGTTTCGGGTGATGGCCACCTGCACGTCGCGCGGAATGACGGTACCTTTTAGGGGCTGGATGCGGTGCAGCACGTTTTCGGCGACCACAACGGCATTGGTTCCTTTGCGTTTAGAAATGGCTATGGTGACGGCGGGGTCGAAGCCATGGCCGTTCCGAATAACGCACGTATTGGCTGGGCTCCTGGCCGCCATTGGCGATGCCGGCAATATCGCGAATGAAGACCGGCTTACCGTTGGCCACTCCGGCGACCACGCCGCCCACATCCGTCGGCGGTACGGAGGAATTCTCCGGTTTCGAGCAACAATTCGCGATTGGCGCTGGAGTAGGATCCGGCGTCGAGGCGCTGGTTAGCCGCTCCCAGCGCGCCGATGACCTGGAGAGGGGAAAGCGAATAGGCCGCCAGGCGCGCCACATCCAGTTCGACGCGAATCTCGCGAGGCTGGCCGCCGATCAAGGTTACGGCCGAGACGTCGGGCACCTGCTTGATGGCGTCGTGGACCTGGGCGGCGATGCGGCGCAATTCGAAATCGCCATAACGTTTGCTGGTGAGGGTAAGCGCCAGGATGGGCACATCGTCGATGGAGCGCGGTTTCACCAGAGGCTGCGAAGCGCCCGGCGGGATCATGTCGAAGTTGGCGGAGAGCTTCTGATTCAACCGCACGATACTTTTTTCTTCGTCCTGGCCGACGAGGAAGCGGACCACCGCCATGGACGATCCGGGGCTGGAAGTGGAGTAGATATACTCGACGCCGGGGACTTCCCACAGCAGTTTTTCCATGGGGCGGGTGACGCGCTGCTCCACCTCGTCGCGCGGAAGCGCCAGGCATACGCACGAACACGTCGATCATGGGGACGACGATCTGCGGCTCCTCTTCGCGCGGCAGCTTCCAAACGGCGAACGCGCCCATCAAGAGCGAGGCGGCGATCACCAGTGGGGTGAGTTTGGAATCGATCCAGGCGTGGGCGAAGCGTCCGGCGGGACCCAGGCGGCTGCCGTTCACGGGCGAACCTCTATGCGGGCGCCGTCCGCCAGCCCGGGCGGCAGCGGGCAGATCACTTTTTCGCCGGCGCTCAAGCCGGAGAGCATTTCGATCGCCTGCGCCGGATTTCCGGCCGAGGGTTACCAATACGGGCATGCGCGCATCCTGCATCGGCCACCATTACAGACTGCAGTTGGCCATGTTCGGCGACGGCCGTCAAGGGCACGGCCAGAGACATTGGCGGCGGCCCGAAAACACTGCGCGTCCGAACATTCCGGAGTGCAATCGCGGGAGCGCCGGTAAGTCGATTTTGACGAGTATAGGACGTGCGGTGGGATCCACGTCCGGCGCGATTTCGGATACGCGGGCGGCGAGCGAATGGTCCAGCCTTCGAGGATGACCGTAACTGGCTGGCCGGGGCGCGGAGCGGAGCTGTGGGACTCCTCGACCGCGGCCTCCAGGCGATAGGCGCCTTGGCGTTCGATGGTGAAGAGCGGCGATCCTGGGACAGCCATGCTGCCGGGTTCGGCGATGCGGGTGGTGACGACGCCGGCGAAGGGTGCGCGCACCTCAGCGTATCTGCGAAGGATGGCGGCGGACTGTACTTCCTGTTCGGCTTGCGCGATTTTGGCGTGAACTTGGGCGCCCTTGCGGCGGCCATCTGGTAAGCCGCTTGCGCCGCTTTGTGGCGGGCCAAGGCTTCGTCGAACTCCTGGTTGGATATCGGACTTCTTATCGAACAATTCGCGTATGCGGGCGAAAGTGGCGCTGGCGAGATCGAGTTGGGCCTGTGCCGCGGTAAGGGACTGGCTGGTCTCGTCCTGCGCAGCCCGGGCTTCGTCGCGGGCGGCTTGGGCGCGTCCGCCAATTCGCTCCAGATCGCGGGCATCCAGGGTGGCGAGCAGGGCGCCCTGGCAAACGTGATCGCCGGATTGAACGCTCACGTCGCGCACATAGGCCATCACCTTGGCGGCGATGGCGGCGCGGTGCGGGCACGGACCGTGCCGACCGCTTCATAGGTATCGGGCCACTGTTCCATGATGGCGCGTACGGTTTGGACAGCGGTCGACGCTGCGGCTGTTTCGGGCCGCGGCGTTTGGCTTCCGCAACCGCTCATCAGGATAACGGCGGCGGGCAAAATCCCACCCGGCGAGATTAGCGCGCATGTAAGACCTCCGATTCTTCCGTGAGTTTTCCAGCCGCCAGCTCAAGCCAGAGGGCCGCGACGCGCTGGTCATACATGGCGGCGAGCGACCGCGTCCGGCTATCGAGCAGCGCGCTCTCGGTGCGCAAGAGGTCGGTGACATTTGCCAGTCCCGCGGAGTACCGGTTCTGGTGATGCGCAGACTTTCCTCGGCTTCGGCAACCGCTGCGCCGGCCACTTGGATACTTTGGCGGGCGGCGCGGAGGTTGGCATAAGCGCGGCGGACCTCCAGGCGGACAGCCGATCCAGTTTGTTCTTGCACCCGCCCGGGCGCGGCGCAATGCCTGGGTGGCTTCCTCGATCCGGGCGCGGTCGCCGAAGCCGTTGAAGAGGTTCCACTCGAAGGACACGGCGGCCAGCCAATTAGCGCCGCCGCGATCGATAAAGCGCTGGCGGTCGGCTTCGAAAGCGGCACGAAATGCGAGTTGCGGAAATAGAGCAGCGTGGGCGGCGGAGATTTGGGTTTGAGCCACAGCGGCGTTGAGTTTGACTTCGCGAGTTTCAGGGCGCTGGGAGACGGCGCCATTCTCGTAGCTATCGAGTACGGGATCGGAAAGCTGCAGGTCTTCGAGGGGAGTGGTCAGCAGATGGGGAGCGTCGAGGGGGAGGCCCATGGCGTCATTCAATGCGGCGCGGGCGACATCCAGATCGGCGGCGCGGCGGATGCTCTGGTCTTCTACTTGGGCGCGGTGAACGCGGATGGACAGGACATCCACATCGGTGGACATGCCGGCGGCGCGGACGGATTCGGCGCGCGACAAGTCGGCATCGGCGGATCGGAGTGCTTCGCGTGCGGCACCCAGGGTGGCATCGGCGAGCAGCGCGCCATAGTATGCGCGGGCGGCGGCGGCGATGGCCTGCATGCGGGCGCGGCGTTCTTCTTCGCCGGAGATCTGGTGGGCGAGTTGCGCCGAGCGGACGGCCTGGCGGGTGCGTCCGCCATCATAAAGGGACTGATCGATGGCGATGCGGGATTGGAAATTGTTGAGGGCATCGGGCCGGTTGAGGGGTTCGAGTTGGAAGTTGCCGGCGGCAAACTGGTGTTGGGTCAATAAGGATCCGAAGACGAATACGGGGTTATTGCCGCGGGTGAAGGACTCCGAGTAATTCAGTTTAGGCAGGCGACCGCTTTGTGCCTCGCGAGTGGCGGCTTGAGTCATTCCCAGGCCGGCGGAGGCCACGGCTATGGCCCCATTGTGGGCCAAGGCTTGGTGTACGGCGTCTGTCAGGGTGAGTGGCTCTTGCGGCCGGGCGGGCAGCGACAGAAGCAGGGAAGGCAATAGGATTTTCCACATCGGGTTTCAATAATGGCTCTCGCGTATTTACAAGGATGCGAATGCCGCGGGAGCGTGACAGTTTTTTCGCGCTTCGTGTGTAACGAGAATACGAGGCGCGTTACGGCACAGATTCTCCATTCATTTAAAAAGATCCCGAACTATAATATGGTTTAGGTGTCACGTTCCCGCACGAACCGCATCTATGCAAGCAAGGAAGCAGGAAAAGACATGGAAGTTAGAGTTCAGCATCTGGGCGGCGTGAAGTTTGAAGCCGTGGCGCGCGGACATCGCGCAATTTGCGATCAGCCGGCGGAAAACAGGGGAGGCGATGCGGGCATGACGCCTCCGGAACTCATGCTGGCCTCGTTAGGCACATGCGCGGGCTACTATGCCGCCGAATATTTGCAGACGCGCGGCTTGCCGATGGAAGGACTGGAAGTGCGGGTGACGGCGGAGAAAGCTACGGGTCCGGCGCGCCTGGGTGCATTTCAAGTGGCCGTGACGGTTCCGGAATTGGGCGAGCGGCATGAAGCCGGCGTTCTGCGCGCGGTGAAGGCCTGCCTGATCCACAATACACTGACGCACGCTCCGGCGGTCGAAATTACGGTGGAAGCGCGCGTTCCCGCTACAATCGGATAGCGGGAGCATTCTCTGGAAAAGGCAACCGAAATTCAGCTGGCGCGCGACCTGATGGCCGGCAGGCCGGAGGCCTTCGACAGGTTCGTGGAACATTTCCACCGCAAGATCTTTCAATACAGTTGGCTAATGTGCGGCCATCGCGAAGATGCCGAAGAAGTCTCGCAAGAGACTCTGCTGCGGGTTTTCGAAAATTTCGGACAGCTCCGCGAACCGGAGCGGGTTCGCGCGTGGGTCTTGCGGATCGCGCGGAATTTCTGCCTGATGAAGCGGCGTCGCAGCCAGTTTGCGCCGGAGCGGGAACTCTCGCTGGAAGAATTCATGCCTGCCATGGACCGCTACGGTGGACACGTGAAGCTGCAAATCGCGGATTGGTCGGATTTGCCCGAGGACGGCGTTTTGCGCGCGGAATTGCGGCAGGAACTCGAAAAAGCAATGGCCAAGCTTCCGATCGCATACCGGGCGGTGATGCTGCTGCGCGATGTAGAGGAACTGTCCACCGAAGAGACCGCGCACGTGCTGGATCTCAGCGTGGATGTGGTGAAGACGCGGTTGCACCGGGCGCGTTTGGCGATCCGGCAAGAACTCGATGGTTACTTGCGAAGCAAGGAGGTGCCGGCGCATGCCACACGGGACTGAACAGTGCAAGCAGATCTTCGCGACGTTATCGGAATACCTGGATCTGGAGTTGCCGCCGGAGGCGTGCCGCGAGATGGAGGCGCATCTGGCCGGTTGTCCACCGTGCGTGGAATTCGCGGAGAGCCTGCGCCAAACCATGGCATTGTGCCGCGAATACCGGGTTGGGGAAATGCCCGGACCGGTGAGCGATGAAGCACGCGCGCGCTTGCTGGAAGCCTGGCAACGGACTTTGCGCCATCCCGTCGGATGATTTTGGGACACTCCGTATAGAAATCACGGGTGCAACCTATTAGTTTATGGGTATGGCGGCCGCACCGGTTGTTTCACCCCCGAAAATCAGAAACCCTTTGCACAAGCGGCACGCGCCCGACAAATCGCAGCGCCTTCGGCGCATTTTTCAGCTAGTATTTCTGTCGTTGAACCTTTGGATCGGCATACAGTTCGTGCTCTTCGTCCATTATTACGAGGGCGGCGGGAAAGGGCTGCGGGTGGGCCGGCCGGCCGGCGTGGAGGGATGGCTGCCGATCGCCTCGCTGATGAATCTGAAGATCCTGCTCGAGACCGGTCACGTGCCCCGCCTGCATGCGGCGGGAATGTTCCTGCTGATCGCGTTTCTGGGTATTTCCTGGCTGCTGCGCAAGAGCTTTTGCGGCTGGCTGTGCCCGGTGGGCACGGTATCGGAATGGTTGTGGCGCCTGGGCCGGCAGACTTTTGGCAGAAACTGGCGACTGCCGCGAGGGCTCGACATCCCACTGCGCAGCCTGAAGTACATCCTGCTGGGATTGTTCCTGTATGCGGTGGGCAGCATGTCCGTGGCAGGGCTGGTGGCGTTCCTGGGGGGCCCGTACGGGGTGGTTTCCGACGTCAAGATGCTGAATTTCTTCCGCTTCCTCGGTTTCGGGGGCGCGGTAGTTTTGGCCTTGTTGGTGGTGCTTTCGATATTGGTGCAGAATTTCTGGTGCCGCTATCTATGTCCGTACGGGGCGCTGATGGGGTTGGCCGCATTGGCCAGTCCGCTGCGTATCCGGCGGGAATCGGCGCGGTGTATCGACTGCGCCAAGTGCGCGAAGGCGTGTCCAGCCTTGTTGCCGGTGGGCCAGTTGGTGAGCATTCGCTCGGCGGAATGCTTGGGCTGTCTGGAATGCGTGGCGGCGTGTCCGGCGGAGGGCGCGCTACGGATGTCGGCGGTGGGCAAGCGGACGGTGCCGGCGTGGATGATAGCGTCGGCAGCCGCGGCAATCTTCCTGGGAGTGTACGGGTACGCGCGCTGGGCGGGGCATTGGGATACTTATCTGAGCGACCGGGTTTACTTGGATCTGATCCCGCACGCCAGCGAGTTCATGCATCCGTAATTGACTAAGTTATAATTCACTAACACTTAGCCTCCCAAACACTATGCTTTCCGACGACGACCGGTTGGATCGCGCTAACCAACTGTTTTCCGACGCGCTGGAGTTACCGTCCGGCGAGCGGGACTCGTTTGTCCGGCGGGAATGCGGTGAAGATGGCGGCCTGTGCGAGAGCGTGTTGAAGTTATTAACCCGCTTTGAATCGTTAGGCAATTTCCTGGAGACGCCCGCGGGAGGCCGCGCCGAGGTTACACCCGGAGACCTGCTGGACGGACATTTCCGAATCTTGGAACTTCTGGGGCGCGGCGGTATGGGCGAAGTTTACCGGGCGGACGACCTTCACTTGGGCGAAACGGTAGCCCTGAAAATGGTACGGGCCGAATGGAGAACGGAGCCCGACATGTTGGCGCGGTTTCGGGATGAAGTACGGTTGGCCCACCGGATTTCGCATCCCAACGTTTGCCGCGTCTACGGATTTCACACGTGCACTTTCAACGGGGCGGAACTGGCCTTCTTCGAGATGGAATTCCTGGACGGAGAATCGCTGGCGAAGGCGATTGCCGCGCGAGGAAGGTTCGAGGCGGCGGCGATACTGCGGTTGGCGGCGGGCATTGCGGCAGGCCTGGATGCCGCGCACGGCGAAGGCGTGATCCATCGCGACTTAAAGCCGGGCAACATTTTCCTCACGCGCGACCGGCAAGGCGGTGACCGGCCGGTGATCGCGGATTTCGGTTTGGCGCGCAGCGTGGAAGCGGGCGATGGTACGCAAACGCAAAGCGGGTTGCTGGCGGGCTCGCCCGATTATATGGCGCCGGAGCAGTATCTGGGCGAGGAACTGACCACCGCGGTGGATATCTTCGCATTGGGCCTGATCGTTTATGAGATGGCTGCGGGGCGCCGGCCGTACCCATCGGAGAGCCTGGTGCGCGCCGCTGTACGACGGGTTATGGAGCCCGCGCCGCCACTGAGCCGCGTCGCGCCGGACGTCCCGCGCCATTGGGACCGGGTGCTGGAGCGCGCCTTGGCCCGGAACCCGCGCCGGCGTTACCCTACCGCCGCGGCGCTGGTGGAGGAGTTGGCGAAGCGGCCTTCGGGAATCGCGGTGGCCCGCAGCGTAGTGCGCGTGCCCGTCGTGTCGCGGCGCGCGTGGCTGGCGGCATCCGGGGCGGGCGTGGCGGCGATGTCCTCTTTTTACGGGGTTTGGCGCTTATATCAGAGACGGCTGCCAAATGCGCCTTTGATTATGATGACCCCGCTAAAATCCGCTAGCCCCGCGAACGCCGCGGCGCTCGATTTGCAACTGGAGAAGGGCCTGTTGCAATCCGCATTTGTGCGCGTGCTGGATAGCGGCAAGGTGCGAGAGGCATGGAGGCGCATGGGGCGCAACGCGCCGTTGCCGGCCGAACTCGCTCCGAAAGATGCCCGCGAGATCGCGTTGCGGGAAGGCGCCCAGTTTGTATTCTTCGGGGGTCTGGCGAAGGTGGCCGACGATTGGGAAGTGCGGGTACGGTTGGAACTGCTGGGCGGATCGCCCGATTATCCCCGCGACAAATTCCCGGCCAGCTTTACGGCCGAGAGCGAGCAGGCATTGTTGGGGGCGGCAGCCAAAGCGGCGCAGTGGATCCGGCGTACGGCGGGCGAGGCAGCGGACGCGATCAGCGAAAAAAGCCGGACACCCGAGGAAATCACGACCAATAACTGGCAGGCTTTACGCGAGTTCACCGCGGCGCGGGCAACATGGCGGGCGCGCCCGGTAAGCAAAGAGTGGTCGCCAGACCAGCGCGCCGCCACGGAAGACCATTTACGAAATGCTTTGCGGCTGGATCCGGAATTTGCGCTGGCCGCCGCAACTTTGGCGGATATTCAGGTGGCATCGCGCGAGACCGACCAGGGGCTGCTGAACTACCAATTGGCGGCCCGCATCATGGAGAAAAGGAATCTTTCGGATCGCGAGTCGCTGTTGATCCGCGGTTTATTCGCGCTGGATATTGGACAGTATGGCGAGGCGCAGACGCTTTTTTCGCGCTACGCGAGCGAGTATCCACGCGAGGGTCTGCCGTTATTCTATGAGGCGCGCGCCACGGAGTGCCAAGGCAATTTAAGCGCGGCGCTTCGTTTACTCGACGAGGCCATCCGGAAGGAGCCGGAGAGTTATTCTTTTTTGATCACGCGGGGCGTTCGGTATCTGATCCTGGGCCAATTGATCGACGCCAAAAAAGATTGCGATCGCGCTGCGAAACTTGACCCCACGGGTTGGACTGAGCAACTGCGCGGCGCCCTGGCGTTTGCCCGCGGCGACATGGTGGGATTAGAGGCATGCCTGGATCGAATGCGGGCGGTTGGGTCGGTCGAAAACCGGAGCCGGGCACATGCGCTGCAAGCGTGTCTATGCGCGGAGCGTGGCAAGTGGCCCGAGGCCGAAGCGATACTGACGCAAGGAATCCGGTTCGACACGGAAAACCTGCAGCCGCAGGAATCGCTGTTGATCAAGCAGAAATTATTGGCGCTCGGTTATGTCGAACTGGGACGCGCGGCTGAGGCCGTCGCAATTTGCCGGCAGATTCTATCGACGAAGCCCGGTCTGCGATTCGTTCTGGAGACTGGCGCGATTCTGGCGCAGGCAGGCGATATGGCGGGGGCGCGGCAATGCATTCCGGCGGGACTGCCGGGCATGCCCCCGGAGCGTGTTCCAAAGACGGTGTCTGGAGGTGCGCAAATCAACCTCATCGAATGGCCGTACTACTGGCGCCGGATCCTGCGCCTGTGGGCCGAGATGGCTATATCTGCCGGGCGGCCGAAGACGGCTTTGGACCTGATGCAAGCGGCGCCGGCGGCCGAGTCCATTCAGGAATGGCCCGACACCCTGATTCGAGCGTCGATCGCTTCAGGTGAACAAGAGACTGCTCGCGCGCAACTGCGGCGATTATTCGGCAATCCTGCCTCATTTTGGCTGGAAGCCGAGAAGTCTCACCCCATGTTCATGCGGCGGGCCATTGCGCAAGCGAAGCAGTTGAGCGGAGCAGGTGACTGGGCCCGCTTACAACAATTCTTGAATTAAATCACACCAGAGGAAGGACGAGGACATATGACGTACGGACAGCAATGGGCGATCTACGACTTGATGGGGACACATGCGTCGAACGGCGAATCGGATCTAATGGCGCAAGTAATCACTTACAAAACGAACGGCATACCGGGCGGGAATCCCACGCCGACCTGGAGCCAGGCGCTGGCGCAAGCATCCCGGGATATGGTTGACTCAACCATCCAGGACAGCGATATTGGCACGCTGCCAAGCCTCGACGTGAGCGACCTGATCACGGCGATCGGCCTTACGGGATACGATCCGAGCCTGGGCCCGTGCCCCAAGGGGGGGGATCGAAAGGCGATCGCGGCGGCGCTACTGGCAATGACGGGGCCACTTCCATGAACCGGCGCACGTTTCTAGCGGCGGCCGCCGGACTGGGCCTTGCCTCGCTGGATTCATTCGGCCAGCAGCCGGAGCCATCACTCTCCGGCTGCCCGCCGAATACGGCCCCAGCGCCGGCCAGCGCCAAACTCTGGAATCCACATTTACCCGAAGAGGCGCCGCCGGCCAATCCTGATGAGGTGTGTAGGATCGATACGCCGAATCCGATCACGGCGATGCCGCCGAAGGGTACGACTTGTCCGAGTGGGGCGCCGCCTGTTTGCATCGATTTCGAACTGCCCGCGGACGTACCGGTTTGTAAGCGGAGGCTGTGGTCGACCATTGACCCGGAACACAACTGTCAAGACCTAAAACTGGTAAACGATCTGAAGCGAGCGTATTGTATTCTGCGGCAGAGGGACGAGGACACTCCCGGGAATCCGACCGGCCTGCGCTATCAGGCGTGGCTGCATGCGTTCTATTGCAGTTCGATGAGTCCATGCGATGTACATAGTTCGTGGGCTTTTCTGCCGTGGCACCGGGCATTTGTGTATTTTCACGAGCGCATCCTACAAGATGCCATGGGCGATTACGAACACAGATTTCGCCTGCCGGTGTGGGACTGGGAGAATGGATCGCAGATCCCCAAGTTTTTCGCGGATCTGGGATTACCCACATTTCTGCAAGGACCCGCCGGACGCAGTTCGGCGTCAAACGGAAAGTGGTTAGATACCTGCGTTCTGCAGGCGTGGCTGCTGAGCCAGAAGTTTGAGGATTTCTGCGGAAATCCGCCACCGCCGGCAGGGTGCGCCGGCTTGCATCCGGGCAATGCCGAGGGGGGGCCGCATAGCACGGTTCACCTGGAAGTCGTTTCAGGCGCCATGAGGAAGTCTGAGACTTCAGCGGCAGATCCGATTTTCTTTGCGCATCACGGCAACGTAGACCGCTTTTGGGCGTATTGGATGGACCACTACAGTGTGCCCCGCAAGAAAGGCGCGGCGTGTCCCGACGAGAATTTTCGCCCGAAGCAGGAATGGCTGGATCAGACCTTCTGTTTTTACGACGAGCGTCAGCAAGTGGTACGCGTGCGCGCCTCGCAATTGCTGGATGAATCTAAGTTGGGTTACTCGTACGATCCACCGGCCGCCGCAAAACTTTGCCCGTACCGTTCGGTCGAGGTCAGGCTGGTTAACGCCCTGGCCGGCATTGTGGAACCGCACGTCGACCATTTAGCATGGGGAGTTTTCTTGAACGCAGTGGCCAAGGGTAGTGTGGCGTTGGCGGCCGCCGGCGGGAATATTCTGAAGAGTCTGGTGTCGGGGGATGTGAAACTGCAGGATTTGTTAAACCCCACGTGTTTCACTTCTTTACCTATACAGATCCACGCGCCGGTCAAGGCGATTCCAGGGAAGTATTACCTGGTGCAACTGGTAAGCGGTGAGGACGGAAAACCACAGAAGCAATATCCGCTGGGCGGGTTCGGAATCTTTGGCGGGCACGATCACGGAACAGCGGCCGGTGCGCAAATCGACAGCGAGGTAGCGGTCGCAGGCCGTCTGGACGCGGAGTTAATCCCCACGCTGTTGACAGAGAAGGGTCCGTACCAACTCAGGTACGGGCTGACAAACGATGGAAAGAGCGTGGCTGGCGAGACAATTCCGCTGTCGCAGCCCTTGGTAAATATCCTTTATCCGTTTGGCAGCGAGGCGACAGGGCTTTATCACTTCCTGGCGCGCTAGAGGGCGGGCCGGCGTTCAGCCCCTTCGATGGCGATTTGGAGCCGTACGCGGGCCTGATCCCAGTCGCGCTTCAGCGTCCTCTGCGAGACTCCCAGCACCATGGCGGATTCCTCGAGGGTATAGCCGGCGAAATATTTCAGTTCCACAAGTTGAGCCTGCCGCGGCGAGTGGCGCTGAAGTTGTCCGAGGGCCAGATCGACCGCCAGGATCTGGTCGGCGTCTGCATCGGTGCACACCAGTTGATCGGTTTGCTCCACGCGCACAACGTCGCCCCCGCGCTTTTCGCTATGCCGGGCGCGGGCGCGGTCGACCACGATCTGGTGCATCACTTTGGCAGCCAGTTTCAGGAAATGATTACGATCGGCGACCTCCAGGCACGCGGAGCGCTGGAAACGCAGATATGCTTCGTGTACCAGCGCGGTTGCTCCCAGGCTTCCCCCGCGCGGTTCGCGGCGTAGCAGGCCCAGCGCCTTGGAATGGAGGTGCTTGTACAGTGCTTCAAACAAGGCGTTCTCAGCGTTTTTGTCCCCGCCGCGCCATGCTGAAATCAAACGTGTGATGTCGATGGAAGGGTCGCCCGGGTCCTCTTGCATGGCTGGTTCCCCGAATTATAACCCGTGGTGTCTGACGTACGGGAGACTCTTGTCAAACGGCGGCGGCCGTCGTAGAGTAGTTAAACTGGCATCGCCAATGCGACGGAGGGGACCTATGCAACGCCAAAGTCGGGGAATGCACGCGCAGAATCGGAGGCAACGCCGCTAACGATTTACAAAACGCGGGATGCTTTTAATACCGCTGCGCCGGGACTGCCGCTCGAAGTCTTCCAGCCGATTAGTTCACGGGCGGTGATATCGGCACCCTTATAGCAGCACGTCGAACAATGGCGATTTCGTGCCGGGGAGCCTGCTACCGGGCATTGCCATCAGCAACAAAAACAAGTCGTTGGCCAGCACCGGTCTATACGTGGACGGCAGTGCGGAGGGCTGCAACTGGTTCGGTGACCCGTTCGTGGTTGTACTGTCACCAGCGGCGCAGGCATTCGGCGCGGACCTGTTCGCCTCGAGCGGCGGTTCGCCATGGGCCGGCGAAAAGGACGTCTCTGCGGTTGAACCGCCCGTAAGCATATAAGCACCTCTGAAACACTTATTATAGGGTTGCCCGTTGCGCAAATCGCGAGATATGTGCGAAGTCGCGTGAATCAAAAGGCGCTGACAATCAATCGGATTCGGTTTCTGAAAATTCAGCCGCGAGGATGTTGAGAACCTGCCTGCGAAGTGCCGGAATGTCTTCAATGGCCGCATCCCAAAGGATTTGCCAATCCAAATCAAAGTACCGACTCCGAAGTTTTTGCAGCAATGGCCTCAATTTTCCGGCATGCCGCCAGAATATCCTTCAGAAAGGACAACTCATGCCGCATAGATCACGCGAGCATCTCTGAGAACCGCAGGGCGAACCCAAGGCTTTAGTCCACGCTTGGTGACCAAGTCGACTCTGCGACCGGCGAGCGCTTCCAATTCCTCGCCAAGGGATTCGAATCTGATCAGGCCGACGCGTGCTCCCGGCACGAACTCGACCATCAGGTCGATGTCGCTCTCCGGCGTCAATTCGCCGCGGACTGCGGAGCCGAACAGCGAGAGTTCTTTGACGCTGTAACGGCGGCATACTTCCGCCAGCGCGGCGCCGTCGACACGCATCTCGCTCAACTCGGAAATCCGGTTCATGTGCTCCGTTATATTATGCCGCAGCAACGTGCCCCGCGGTGAGGTGCATGTTGGCCAAGCAGCGGTCGATGCGATGCGGTCCAAGTAGTTCGGCTCGTCTCCCGCTGCATCGCGGTACCTGATGGCCGGCAGCCCACGGTCAGAAAGTACGGCGCGCCGAGCACCCGACAGGCCTACCCTTCCCAGACGCCGCGCGAAGCTATGCTCCGATAGCTTCGGCCAGATGTGGCTGGTAGGTGCAGCGCGGATCTTCCGCCAGGTAATTGCCGGTCAGCGCGTAAGCGCGGGCGCGCGAACCGCCGCACACCTTCTGATACTCGCAAAGTGCCGCACTTGCCTTCGCGCTGGCTGACGTCGCGCAGGGAGCGGAAGAGGCTGGAATTCTGGTAGACGTCGGTGAGCGAATCGCGCAGCACGTTGCCGGCGGTGATGGGCAGGAAACCGCTGGGGAAGATTTCGCCGGTGTGCGAGACGAACACGAAGCCTTTGCCATCGCTGACGCCCGCGGTGCGCCACATCACGGAGCCGGACTTGTCGTCCTTCCGGCATGAATGCGGTGCTCGGCTTTCATGCGCTGCGCGACATAGCGGCGGTAGTGCATGGCTTCGGTGGTCTTGATGGCGAAGGGCGCGGTTTTTGAAAGCTCGTACATGAAGTCGAAGACCTGCTCGTATTCTTCCGGCGGCAAGGTCCATGTCGTCCAAGGCGCGGCCGGTGACGATGAGGAAGAACAAGCTCCACATCTTGGTGCCGATGTCTTCCGCGATCTTGGCCATTTCCGGCAGGCGGGCCAGATTGCGGCGCGTCACCGTGGTTTGATACTGGGTCTCGAAGTCCGATTTTCTTGGCGTGATAAAGCGCCATCATAGCACGGTCGAAAGTCCCGGGGATGCCGCGGAACTCGTCGTGCGATTGGGCGTCCGGTCCGTCCAGGCTGATAGCCATGCGCGAAACGCCGCACTCCTTAAAGCGGTCGATGGCTTCTTCGGTCAGCAAAGGCGTGGCGCTGGGAGTGACGTTGGTGCGCAGTCCGATCTTCACGCTGTGGCGGATCAGTTCGTAGAGGTCGGGACGCTTCAGGGGATCGCCGCCGGTGAACACCATGAGGGGATTGCCGAAAGATTTGATCTGATCGAGCAGTTCGAAGCCCTGGGCGGTGTCAAGTTCCTCGGGATGGCGGGTGGATTGGGCGGATGCGCGGCAATGCACGCATGCCAGGTCGCATGCCTGGGTTACTTCCCAAATCACGAGCATGGGCGCTTGGTCGAAATTCATAGTGGTTTCTCCTCCTAACAGTTGGGATGGAGGTAGAGGCAATTGCACGGCCATCACGTGCGCATTGAAATCTAAGGGCTTGCGGCCAGGAGGCGCCAGTAGCGGTGGGTGAAATCACCCAGCGGATGTTCTTATCCGGAACGATGCGCAGATCCCCGCTGCCCCGCCGGTGCCTTCCAAGCTACCTAAACCTCCTTAAACCCGAAACATACCCCCCCCTTGACAACGACCCTTGAGCATGATTAATCTAACGCGACGTGCGTCATTTCAGGACGCACCACGTTTGGGAGGGGGAGATATGTTCAATCGAGTGCGACTGAGTGCTGTCGTTGTTGTGCATCGCAGCATGGGGAGTAGTTCAGTAGTCTGGCGCAGATACCTGTGGGATCGTTGAACGGCGTGGTGCACGACCAGACGGGTGGGGTCATGCAAGGAGCCACCGTAACGGTGACGAATAAGGATACCGGGCAGGAGCGCCAAGTGGTAACGCACGCCGGACGGGTCGTTCGGCGTAGCGCCATTACTGCCGGGCGTTTACAGCCTGAAAGCGGCGGCCTCGGGATTCCGAACTTTGATCGAAACTGCCACGGTACAGGTGGGGCAGGCTACGACGCTTGATCTGGACGATGCAAGTGGGCGCCGCGAACGAAGTGGTGAGCGTACAAGGTGAAGCGGCGCAGATCGACTACGACAGCCACACCATCGGCGGCGTGATCACGCGGCAGGAGATCGAGAACCTGCCGCTGAATGGCCGCAGCTTTCTGCAATTGGCCATGCTGGAGCCCGGGCGTGACGGTGTCGGCGAATAGCGTGGGGCAATACAACCGGCTGTTCGACGTAAATATTCTGGGCGCGGATTCGGGCAACGGTTCGGTGCGCATCACCGTGGATGGCGCGACCATTGCCGACTCGGTGACGGGCGGCACGCAGCAGAACTTCTCCCAGGAAGTGGTGCAGGAGTTTCAGCTTTCGTCGACGAATATGGACCTGTCCAACGCCATCGGCGCGGGCGGGGCGATCAATATTGCGACGCGCGGCGGCACCAACGATTTTCACGGCAGCATCTTCTTCTTCGACCGCGACCACGACTTCGTCGGCGTATCCTTACCTGCAGCGCGACCCAACAGAGCCGGCCAGTCCGTTTTTCGCACGGCGGCAGACGGGTTTCGAAGTGGGCGGCCCGATCAAGAAAGACAAGCTGTTTTTCTTCTCGGCGCTGGAGCACACCAATCAAGTAGGCGTTTATAGCGCAGTTCCCAGCGACCCGTTGTTCCAGCCTTTCGCGTCGTATGCGGCGAGTCCCTTCCACGAAAACGAAATCAACGAGCGGCTGGATTGGCTGATCAGTCCCAAGCACAGCGCCTCGCTGCGCTACTCGCACGACGGCAACAACGGCTATGCGCCATCGGGCGGGGGCGAGCTGCCGTCGGACTGGGACGTGAACAAGAACTGGGCCGACTCCGGAGTTTTTGCGCTCACCAGCACGCTGAGCCCGACCACGGCCAACGAATTCCGCTATTCCTACACGTATTGGTCGAACAGCAACAATCCTCCGACGGCGGCGGAATGTCCGGCGCCTTGCCTGGGCCTGGGAATGCCGAACCTGAGCATTTATGGCGTCTCGAACTTCACCATCGGCAACGCCACCAATGCGCCGCAAAGCCGCGTGCTGCGGCGGAACATCTTCGCCGATAATATCAGCAAGACGAAGGGCACGCACTCCATGAAGTTCGGCGCCTACTGGGAGTATCAGCAGGGCACGGGAACTTACGCGTATGCGGCGCCCGCGGCGGCGGAACTGTTTTCGCCGGAAATCGTGCAGATATTTCAATTCGCAATGTGCCAGCACCGTATCGGCATTCGATATCAGATTCCTTCGTCCTTCACCTCCATTAACGACATCCTGCAGCTTCCGGTGGCCGGATTCGAGATGGGTGTGGGCGATATCAACCAGCCGCCTTTATGGAACCGGGGCAACGCCGATCATGACAATACGCTTGCATTTTTACTGGCAGGATAACTGGCGCGTGAAGCCGAAATTCAGCCTGAACTACGGGCTGGCCTGGACCTACGAGAGCAACGCGCTGAACTACGATTTGACCAAGCCCGAATACCTGGCGCCGCTCTACGGCGCGAGAAATCTGGGACACGAACTGCACACGCCGCATAATTTCAGCCCGATGCTGGGTTTTGCCTGGACCTGTGGGCAACGACAACAAGACCGTCATCCGCGGCGGCGCGGGCATCTACTACGACACCATCAACCTGGAAATCCGGCTGATCGAGCGCGCCATGCTGGGACCGGCCGGCACGGGCCGCGCCCTGTTGGGGGACAGCGTCTTTTTTCCGACCATCGCGCAGCTAACGGATTCAGCCAGTTGCCCGCGCCGCTGCAACCCACCTCGCTGTCGAGCGAGCCGACCACGTTTACGGGGCCGAACTGATCAGCCTGATCCCGCAGTTGTATGCGGGCGCCCAGGCCGAACTGGGACCTCCCGGCAATACCAGCCTGGCGATTCGCAATATCAATGTGTTCAAGACCGGCGACGAACTGCTGAACGCGCGACTATCGCGCGCCCTATTCAGAGCATGCCAGCATCGGCATTCAACGCGAGGTGCGTAGCGATTTCGTGGTGACCGCGGATTTCGTATTCCGCCAATACATGCACCAGATTATCCGCGACACGGACTTGAACCACTATTACAGCGCCGCTGGACCGGTGATCCCTGCATGTACCGGAGCGCAGGCCGCGGATCCAACGGCGGAATGTTCGAACGGCGTCATCCAGGGCATCCTAAGTGGAGCGCGTTCGCACTATAAAGGTCTGCTGCTGAAAGCCAACAAGCGCTTCTCGCATCGCACCAGCGGTCAGTTGTCGTATGCTTACTCGGACCAGGTCGGCTATAACGGCTTGGTGGACGACAGTAACTGGTTCGCTTCGTGGGGACCGCAGGCAGGCCACCAGATCCTGACGGGGTCGATCGTGGCCGAGTTGCCGTGGGGCTTCACGGTTTCGGGGATTACTTCCTACGCCAGTGTGGGGCCGATCGAGCCCACCATCTCGGGCGTGGACTTGAACGGCAACGGCGCGGTAGCCGCGGGAGAGACGGGCGGATCGCCACTGCCGGGTATCGGCTACAACCAGTTTGGGATCAATGCAGGACAAGCCGAACTGATCCAACTGGTGAATCAATTCAACCAGACCTACGCAGGGAAAACCACCACGACAGGCGTGATCCCGACCATCAACCTGCCCTCCACGTGGTCGTTCCCGCGCAGTTTCAACTCGCAAGATATTCGCGTAACCAAAGTATTCAAGCTGGGGACGGAGCGCGCCAAGCTCTCGATCCTCGGCGAATGCTTCAACGTATTCAATATCGCGAACCTGGGCGGCTACAGTTACAACCTGACGTCATCGCCGGGCGGGTTCGGCGTGCCCACCAGCCGCGCATCGAATATCTTCGGTTCGGGCGGTCCGCGCGCCTTCCAGGTGGCAGGAAGATTCACATTCTAGGGCTGAGGCGTACGCCACAATCCTTTTTGAGAGTATCCGCCGGCTAAACGCACTACCCAATTTACTGAGATTGACGAAGGCGGCTTGGCTTTCAGTTAAAATTACAGACGCGTAGTAGTGGCTGATTCCATTCTGGAGCGCGTCGAACATGCTGGAAGCTTGTGCCTTGAGCGATAAGGGCTGCGTCAGGGCTAATAACGAGGATTTTTCCCGAATCGATCCCGAGATGGGATTGTACGTGCTGGCCGACGGCATGGGTGGCGCGAAGGCAGGTGAGCAAGCTTCGCGCTTGGCTGTCGACACCGTATCCGAGAGCGTGCTGAAAGCCGAAAGCCGGGATTCGAAGGCGCTGCTGGTGGCGGTGGAAGAGGCTAACCGGCGCGTATTGGCGGCGGCCGCCAGCGACCCGGCCCTGGAAGGCATGGGCACCACGCTGGTGGCCGTCCTCGAAACCGGCGATGAACTGTCGATTGCCAGCGTGGGCGACAGCCGGGCGTATTTATTGGATAAGGCGGGATTCCGCGCCATTACGGAAGACCAGAGTTGGGTCAACGAAGTGGGCCGCCCGCTGGGCCTGGACGAAGCGGCCCTGCGCACGCACCCGATGCGGCATGTTTTGACCATGGCGATCGGGGCCGGTGTGGCGCTCGAGATCAATTATTATCACGACATCCGTTTGCAGCCGGGCGACATCGTACTGATGTGCAGCGACGGTTTGCATGGAGTGGTGGAGGAACAGCGCATTGTCTCGATCCTGCGGGACGGCGCTCCGGGCCAGTCGCTCGAAGAAAAATGCCGGGGCCTGATTGAAGCGGCCCGGGCGGCGGGCGGTCCGGACAATATCACGGCGGTCTTGTTGCGGGCGGCGTAGACGCGGGTTCACCCGGTGCGGTGCGGCCCCTGCCGCCGAATCGGGTTTATATGAAATTAATGCTTGCGGGGGCGCTCGTGTGCACGCTGGTTTGCGCGCAGCCCGGCGGGGCGATGGCTCAAATCGCCGTTCTGCAAATAAAGATCGTGGAAGGCGAAGGCGCGGTGCATGCGGCGGGCGCGCGCGCTTCCAAGCCTTTGACGGTTGAAGTGACTGACGAAAGCGGGCGTCCGGTGGCTGGCGCGGCCGTCAGTTTCCAACTTCCGCCGGATGGCCCTAGCGGCCTATTCTCAAACGGATTGCGTACCGACCTGGTGCTGACCGATAGCGCCGGACGCGCTGCCATTCATTCCATTCAATTCAATCGCTCGGCTGGGCAATTCCGCATCCGGATCACGGCGGTGAAGGAGCAAGCGCGCGCGGGCGCGGTTTCCACCGCGTACATTTCCGAAAGCCACGCCGAAAGCCATAACGGTGTGACTGCGAATTCTGCTAAAGGCGCTCCGGCAGCAGCGGCGCCCACGGGCAACACGCAACCCACCTCCCCCGCGCCGGCCGCCAGCAAATCGGGCGAGATCACGCCGACTACCGGCAAGATGAGTTCCGGCGGCCACAAGAAGTTGATCATCGTAGCGGTGGTGGTTGCCGTGGCAGCGGGCGCGGCATTCGCGGGAGTGAGCAAGGCGGCGTCCGGATCAAGCGGTACGGTTTCCGCCAGCGTGGTCAGCATGGGCACGCCGACCATCACCATAGGGCATCCATGAGTGCAAGCATGAGTGCAAGCATGAGTTCAAAGGTATTGTTCATGCTGGTGGTGGGGGTCTGCTGCGCTTGCGCGCAGGTGACGCTGTCGACGGTGCAGGGCGGGGTCGCAACGCCTACGGGCCAACTCTACAGCTTCGACTCAGTCCCGTTAGGGAGTGTCGCACAAACTGTCTTTCGCCTCACCAATACGGGCGCTGCGAGTGTTTACCTGACCAGCCTGGCGCTCGATGGGCCCACCTCTTCAACGCCGCCGTACCCGGCATATTTTTCCGTGGTGTGTAAGCTCTCGCCCGATTTGTGCAGCTCGTCATCGCTGCAACAGTTGCCGGTTCTGATTGCGGCCGCAGGTTCGCTGGACTTCACCATTCAGTTTGAGCCGTACCAATTGGGATCTCCCAGCGCCACCTTGACCATCAATGCCGGCAACGCCGTTTCGGTGCTTCTGACCGGTACTGGGGTAGCCGGCCTCACCGTACTTTGGAATCAGCAACCATTGGGTGCCGGCGAGGTCGTGTCATTTGGAAATGTGCCGCTGGGGACCAGCCAGACCATCGCGTTGTCACTCGCGAACCAGACTGCGGGGCCGGTAACAGTACCCGCAATCCCGGCTCTTGCAGGCAGCGTTTTCAGTCTGTCGGGAAGCGCGTTGGCGGCACCGACGGTTGCCCCTGGGACGTCGGCGGAATTAGACATCGCATTCAAACCCACGTTAAGCGGGGCGCAACAGGCTACCCTGACGATCGGGCTGCTCAACTACGTTTTGCAGGGTGTTGGCGTGGCACCGCCGCCGCTGGTTTTCCCCGATCCATCGATACAGATCACTTTGGGGACAGTCGCGAGCGCACAGCAGGGAGGCTTGGCCATCAGCCTGGCATCCGGGTCGGCCTCGGTTGGCACGGGAACGGTAGTGCTCACCTTCCAATCGGCGGTAACCGGGGTGGATGACGACCCCACGATTGCATTCGCCGACGGTACACGATCGGCGACTTTTTCTGTAATAGAGGGCGGCACGGCAGGACAATTCACAGGTGGGCCGACGGTTATGTTCGGCACCGGCACCACGGCCGGCACGTTGACTTTTACAGTGACGCTGGGAACGAAAACCGTCCAATCCACGGTGGTGATCGCTCCGTCTGCCGTGGTCATCGACGCCGCTGTAGCCGCGCGCAATGTGGCATGCGCCGCCAGCGAACTATATTGCACCACCGTCAATGTTGAACTGCAAATTAACGGGTGGGATAACACCCGGAGTACGTCGCAGGTAATTTTCAGTTTTTACGATCCGTCAGGAAACGCTATAGCGCCGGGGAATATAACCGTAAACGCCGCCAGCGCCTTTGACCAATACTTTTCCGGTTCGGCGCTCGGCGGCGTATTCGGGATGCACGCGCTGTTCCCCGTGAACGGCAGTTCAGACCAAGTGGTGGGCGCACAGGTACAAATTACCAATGCGTCTGGTTCGGTCGAAACCACCAAAATCACGTTTTAGCGCGGCCGGCCCGCAAACTACATCGTGCTGATTTTGACGTAGCGGGCGATGTCCTTCAGATTATAGAGCACTCCGGCTACAACAGTTGCCAGCGCGATGCTACCAAACAGCTTCCAGTTTTTCATAAAGCCAACCCTTTCTCCCGTGTCGTAGCACACCAATCGCCACGGTAAGGAAACGCTCGACTCTTTCCTGTTGACTATTTCAAACAGATGTTTTAAAGTGTTGTTTAACTCATGCCAGATCGCAATCGACCGCCAGATGGCGCGCGCCGCGACGCAACCGAGACGCGGATTCTCGAAACGGCCGGCCACGTTTTCGCCGAAACCGGATTTCAAGCAGCCAAGGTGCGCGATATTTGCTCGCGGGCAGGTGTGAATCTAGCGGCGGTGAATTATCATTTCGGCGACAAGTTGGGACTATACAAAGAAGTTCTCCGCTATGCCGCTTGTGCCGCGGGCATCGAGGCCAAGTTCAATCCGGATCTGCCGGGCCCCACGCCTGAAGCTAAACTGCGTGGATTCGTACGCCGCCTCCTGCAGCAGATGTACGGCGAAGACCGGCCCGCATGGCCGGTCCGCCTGATGACCCACGAACTGGCGCAACCCTCCCCGATGTTCGATGGCGTGGTGGAAGAGGTAATGCGGCCCAAGCACGACGCTTTGCGGGTGCTGGTCGGGGGCGTCATCGGCAAACCGGTGGACGACCGCCAAACGCGCCTGTGCGCGCAAAGCATCATGGGGCAGGTCATCATTTACGCGCACGGGCGCGAAGTGCTGAAGCGGTTATGGCCCGACTTTCAATTTACGCCGGAGACGCTCGAAGAAGTGGCCGGGCATATCGCGTCGTTCTCATGCGATGCGCTGAAGAGCATGGGGCGGCGCAACGCGGCGGGGAAAAAGAAGCAAAAGCAAACTGCGAGGTCAATATGAAGAATTCCGCTTTTCGAGCTAGGGAAGCCGGTAAGGCCCGGACTGTCATTCTGCTGATCGTACTGCTGCTGGCTGTGGGAGCGGTGACGGTGTGGCGCGTGGTGCTGGCCAAACAAGGCGGTCCCGCCAACGTGATCGCGCTCAGCGGCAGGATCGAAGGAGACGACTCGGCGGTGTCGTCGAAGGCCACCGGCCGTCTGCTCGAAGCCAAGGTACGCGAGGGCGACGTGGTGAAAGCGGGCGATGTGATCGCCGTGCTGGACGACCAGCAAATGCACGATCGCGAAGCGCAGGCGCAAGCGGGCGTGGCACAGTCGGAGGCGCGGTTGCTGGTGGCGCGGCGCCAGATCGCGGTGCTGGAAGGGCAACTACAGCAGACCTCGGTAGAAACCGGACAGTCGCGCGTAGATGCGAAAGGCCGCGTGAGCCAGGCACAGGCCGAGTTGGCGGCGGCGGAGGCCGACCTGGCGCAGCAGGAATCCGCCTACAAATTGGCTTTGTTCGATAAGGACGCTTATACCCGTTTGGCGCAGACGGGCGCGGTATCCGAGCGGCAGGGCAAGCAGGCGGAGACCACGGCGGAAACGCAGGCAGCCCTGGTGGCGGCATCCAAACGCCGTGTAGAAGCCGCGCGCGGATCCCTGAGCGCAGTGGAAGCGACGTTGAGCAATCCGGATATTCGCGCGCTGCAAGCTGCTACGCTGCGCCAGCAGATCGCGCAACAGCAGGCCGATATCGCCAGCGCCGTCGCCGACGAGCAACGCGCCCGCGCCACATTGCAGGAGGCCAAGGCCAATCGCAACGATCTGGTAGTGGTGGCACCATTCGACGGGACCGTGGTCACTCGTACGGCCGAACCGGGCGAAGTGCTGACCGCCGGAACGCCCATCGTTACGCTGCTCGATCTGCACAAAATTTACTTGCGCGGTTATATTCCCGAAGGGCAGATCGGGCGCGTAAAAGTGGGCCAGGCCGCGCGCGTCTACCTGGATTCGAATCCCAGCCAGCCGGTGGAGGCTGTTGTGCAGCGGATCGATCCGCAGGCGACGTTCACACCCGAGAACACCTATTTTCGCGATGACCGCGTGAAGCAGGTTGTAGGAGTGAAGCTGGGTTTGAAGAGCGGGTTCGGGTATGCCAAACCGGGCATGCCGGCGGATGGTGAAGTGCTGGTATCTGGCGATTCCTGGCCGGCGGAAAGCCACCGGAAATGACCGCGCCGGACCGCGCTGCGATCTGCACGCGCGAGTTGAAAAAAGACTACGGACCCGTCGAGGCGGTGCGCGGCATTTCGCTTGATGTACATGAGGGCGAGATCTTCGGCTTGATCGGGCCGGACGGTGCGGGCAAGACCACCACCTTTCAGATTCTGGCGGGCATCATGGAAGCCACCTCCGGAGTGGTGGAGGTATTCGGCCGGCCGGCACGCGAATCGCGGGCGGTCGTCGGGTATTTGACCCAGACGTTCAGCTTGTATCCCGATCTCAGCGTTGCCGAGAATATCCGCTACGTGGGCGATCTGCGGCATGTGCCTCCCCAGGAGATCGCCGAGCGCGGCGACCGCTATCTGGGCATGTTCGATATGGACCGCTTTAAGGACCGCTTGGCGGGGCGTTTGAGCGGGGGCATGAAGCAAAAGCTGTCGCTGGCGTGCGCTTTGGTTGCGCAACCGCGAGTGCTGCTGTTGGATGAACCTACCACGGGCGTCGATCCGGTTTCGCGGCGGGAATTCTGGGATACGCTGGCGCATCTGGCGGCGGAAGGTTTGACTATCGTGGTGGCCACGCCGTATCTGGATGAGGCCGAGCGCTGCCACAAAGTCGCCCTCATGCACCTGGGACAGATTCATCAAACGGGGACGCCGGCGGAATTGCGGGACAGTTTGGGAATGCGACGGCTGGAGGTCCACACCGACAAACTCGCGGACGCCGAAGACAAACTCACCGAAGCGGAAAACGGCGTGATCAGCGACGTACAGCGGTTCGGCGACCGCTTGGACGTTATCGTGAAAGATCCGGAAGAAGGGCGCGCGGCCGTTGAGGCGACCCTTTCTGCAGCCGCCATTCATGTACGGGACATCCGGGTAGCGGATCCCACGCTGGAGAATACCTTCGTCGCGCGTCTGCGGGCCATGGGGCAGGAACTGCATGCGCCGCCGTTTCCGGGACGGCACGCACATCAGAATTTGAAAGGGCAGATCGCCATCGGCGCGGTGAATCTGACCAAGCGTTTCGGCGCCTTCACCGCCGTCCACAACGTGAATTTAAGTGTGCGCTACGGCGAAGTCTATGGACTGCTGGGCGCGAACGGCGCGGGCAAGACCACCACCATCAAGATGCTGTGCGGGTTGCTCGATGCGACCAGCGGCAAGGTGGATCTGGCGGGCAGCCGGGGCGGCGTGCGATCCGAAGCAGTGCGCGAAAAAGTCGGGTACATGTCGCAGAAGTTTTCGTTGTACGACGATTTGGTCATCGACGAAAATCTGGAATTCTTCGCGGGCGTGTATGGCGTGCCGGAAGACGAGATCGCGGAAAAGAAACGCTGGGTGCTTTCGTTTTCGGGGCTGACCGGTAAAGAACAGCAAATCACCGGGAGTTTGCCGGGCGGATGGAAACAGCGGGTAGCATTCGGCGCGGCAACCATGCACGAGCCCAGCGTTCTGTTTCTCGACGAACCCACGTCGGGCGTGGATCCGCTAGCGAGGCGCGCCTTCTGGCGCATGATCAACCGGTTGGCCGATATGGGCACCGCCATATTGGTCACCACCCATTATCTGGAAGAGGCCGAACAGTGCAACCGCCTGGGCTTTATGGCGGGGGGGGAGTTGGTGGCGGAAGGCGCGCCCAGCGAAATCAAAGGGCGGCAAAGCGGACACCTGGTGGAACTCCGCGTGGATCAGCCGCAGCGGGCGGCCGATCAGTTGAAAGAGCAAATGGACCGGTGGCGCGTATCGCTATTCGGCGACCGCTTGCACGTGATCGTGGATGGCGATGTGGCATCCGCCGGAAAGCTGCTTGAAGATAAGCTGCGGACCGCCGGCGTGACCGTACGCGACATGCACGAAGAAGCCTATTCGCTCGAGGACGTTTTCATCGCGGTGGTCGAGAAGGCACGGCAAGAGGGCAAGTTCGCTACGGAGGATTAAGGATGAGACGCATCTTCTCGCAAGCACGCAAAGAGCTGACGCAGTTGGTGCGCGACCGCCTGGCGCTGGCGCTGGCGCTGCTGTTGCCGCTAATGCTGCTGTTTCTGTTGAGCACGGCAATCTCGTTGACGGTTCACAATCTGCCGCTGGTGATTCAGGATCTGGACGATTCGTCGGTATCCAGGCGCTTCGCGGATTCGTTTCGCGGCTCGATTTCCTTTCACGTAGTGGCCTGGCCTCCCGACCGTAAGCCGGAAGCGGCGCTGACAGCCAACGCAGCACGCGGGGTGTTGATCATCCCACGCAACTTTGGCCGCGACCTGGCTCGCGGGGCCAATGCCCAGGTGCAATTGCTGGTGGACGCTACCGATTCCAACACCGCGCGCATCGTGCAAGGGTACGTGAACCAGATTACCAACGCCTTCAATATGCAATCCGGCGACAGAGTGGGGCGCATGCTGGTGGGCGCGCAGGTGCGGCTCTGGTATAACCCCGGCCGCGATTCCCCGAAGTTTTACAGTCCCGGCATTTTCGTCATGGGCATCTCCATGTTCCCCGCCCTGCTGGCAGCCCTGGCAATGGCTAAAGAAGGCGAGCAAAAAACGATTTTGCAGGTTTACGTTTCGAGCATTTCGGCGCACGAGTTTCTGTTGGGCAAGATCCTGGCCTACATGGTGATCGCGGCCTGCGAGTGGATGTTGGGAATGTTCACGCTGCTCACTGTGTTCGGCTTGCACATCGCGGGAGATCCGACTCCCCTGCTGGTAGGTAGCGTACTGTACGCGTTTTGCGTAGCCAGCTTCGGAACGTTTGTAGGCGCGGGCATTCCAAACCAGGCGGCCGCCATCCAGACCGTGGCGCTGGGTGGATTTCTACTGGTCTTTCTGCTTTCCGGAATGATTTTCCCGGTGGAGAATATTCCGGTTGGCTTGCGCTGGGTCTCGTACATCGTATGGGGCCGCTATTACATCGAGATCGTGCGCGACGCGCTACTGCAGGGGGGGGGGTGGCCGGCCATGTGGTTTTCGGTTCTGATGATCGCGGTGCTGGGCGGCGTATTCTACACCCTGGCCTGGCGAGTTATGCGCCGCATGCAGGTGACCGTATGACGCGTCTGCGCGCGCTCATCCGCAAAGAGTTTGCTCAAATACGGCGGGATAAGCGGCTGGCTAGTTCGCTGATCATTCCTCCCACCCTGCAGTTGCTGCTCTTTGGACTGGCGCTCGACGCCACCGTTTCGCATTTGCGCCTGGGCGCTATCGACTGGAGCCATACGCCCGAGAGCCGCGAAATGATTTCGACGCTCACCGAAAGCAAGAGCTTCAAACTGGGCGGCTATTATCAATCGGTGCGGGAGATGGAAGCGGACATTAGCCGGGGAAAGTTGGACGCCGGCATCGTGGTGCCTTACGAATTCGCGCGTGAAATCCGGCGGGGGACGCCGGTCGACGTACAAATTCTATTAAACGCCGCCAACGCCAATACGGCGACGATCGCGCAGGGATATGCGGAAGGCGTGATTCTTTCTTACAACCGCACGCTGGCGGCGGAAGGCATCCGGCCCAAGATCCGCATGGTCAGCAACGCTCCGCCAGACCAGCGCGGACTGGTGAGCACGCTTACCGCATTCCTGTATAACCCGGGCTTGGTGAACGCCTGGTTTATCGTTACGGGGACCTTCGGCATTCTGCTGATCCTGAACGGGTCGGTAGTGGCATCGACCGCCATGATTAAGGAACGCGAACGCGGCACTGTGGAACAGTTGCTGATGACGCCGGCCAGCACCACCGATATCGTGGTCGCTAAGATCGCGCCCTTGTTCGCACTGCTCCTGTTCATGTCAATGTTCGCCATCGGGCTGATGCGCGTAGTTTTCGGAGTGCCCGTGCGCGGCAGCATGTTGTTGTTGATCCTGAGTTCGGCGCTTTGTATTCTTTGCGGCATCGGTATCGGGACGTTCGTCGCGACCTTCACGAAATCCGCGCAGCAGGCCCAGATGATGGCGTTCTTCATCAATCCGCCGTTGGCGACTTTATCGGGCGCGACTACTCCCGTGGAAGCCATGCCCGCGTGGATGCAGCCCATCACCTGGTTCAATCCGATCCGGCACTTCACCATCATCGCGCGCGCCACGTTGATGAAGGGCAGCGGCATCGATGTCTTATGGCCGAACTTTTTGGCGTTGATCGGTTTCGCCCTCGTGCTGGTCTCGCTCAGCATCTGGCGTTTCCGCAAACAACTGGGATGAAAAAGAAATGACCAAACGTTATTGCGCTATTTTGAGTTTCGCGTGGGGTTCGCTGCTGTGGGCGCAGGCGCCCCCGCCGCAAGGCACCCCGGCCGCACAGTTGCCGCTCTCGGGCCGCGGTGGACAGGGCGGATCGGTGAATACGGCACAAACGCCTGTGCCGGGATTGACGTCGAGCGTCAATACGCTGAACACCACCGTGCAAGTGCAGGGGCCCTATGTGGGCAGCGTCCCGGGCACCGCTAAACCTTTTTCGGGTAAGCTATCGCTGCGCGAAGCGGTAGCGCGGGGGCTCGAATATAACCTGGGCACCGAAGGATTGACCCAAGCCATGCGGCAGGCTCGCGGACAGGCGCGTATAGCGCGCAGTTCGTTAATGCCCAACGTGAGTAGCTATTTGCGCGAAGCGGTGCAGCAGAACGATCTGGCCGCGCTGGGTCTGCGTATTACTGTGCCTATTCGCGGCTTCACATTTCCCACCGTGGTCGGCCCCTTCAATTATTTTGACCTGCGGGCGACGTTGAGCCAAACAGTGGCGGACTTGACCGCGTTGAACAATTACCGCTCAGCACAGGAATTGGTGAAAGCGAATGAGGCGGCGCTGCGGGATGCGCGCGACTTGGTAGTGCTGGCGGCGGGCGGCGCTTATTTACAGGTGCAGGCGGCCGAGGCGCGCGTGAAATCGGCGCAAGCCCAGATCGATACGGCGCAAGCGCTTTTCAAACAGACGCAGGACCGGCGCAAGGTCGGATTGAATCCGCAGATCGACGTGAACCGCAGCCAGGTACAGTTGCAGACGCAGCAACAGCGTTTGATGTCGCTGCAGAACGATCTGGCCAAGCAGAAGATCAACCTGGCGCGGTTAGTGGGCCTGCCGCCGAACGAGAATTATGAGATCGCGGACGAAATCCCGTACTCCCCCGCGCCAGATCTACCGATCGAAGATGCCTTGAAACAGGCGTACGAAACACGCGCGGATCTACAATCGGCGGAGGCTCAGGTACGGGCGGCCGAACGGGCGCGCAGCGCGACCAAATGGGAGCATGCGCCGTCGCTCGCGTTCACGGCAGACTACGGCGCTATCGGCGTGAATCCCAGCCAGTCGCACGGAACCTTCACGGTGATCGGAACGCTGCGCATCCCCATCTGGCAGGGTGGCCGAACCGAGGGCGAGACGCAAGAAGCCGATGCAGCTTTGGGACAAAGGCGGGCAGAAGTGCAGGATGTGCGCGGGCGGATCGAGGCGGATGTGCGCGCCGCTTTTCTTGACTTGAAGACCGCCGCCAACCAGATTGAGGTGTCGCGCAATAATCAACAGGTTGCCAGGGAAACACTGGCACTGACGCGCCAGCGATTTGAAGCGGGCATAACAGATGCGGTGGAAGTAACGCAGGCGCAGGAGTCGGTTGTGTCGGCGGATTTGGATTACATCACCAGCGTATTCGCACACAATGTCGGCAAGGTGGCGCTGGCGCGTGCGATTGGGCACGCGGAAGAACGGCTCACACAGTTCTTGAAGATGCCCTAGCGGGATACGGAGGGGACGCTTGTTTACGCGCGCTCACTCCGCAAATCCTGCCAGGGCCTTCTGAAACTAGGCGCTGTGCGCGTCTTGCCGTAGCCATTCCTTGAACGCGTCGTGATAAAGCACGATGCCTTTGCGGGAATAGCGGAGATAGCCCTGGCGCCGGAACTGATTCATGTAGTGCGTCACGATTTCGCGGGAAGTACCCACATACTGTGACAGCAGTTCATGTGTGAACGGCGGCATGCGCATCGAGCCGTCCTGTTCAGGCGTACCCAACCGCTCGCTAAAGCGGATGAGCGAGCGAGCCAGGCGGCGCGCGATGTTATCGACCGAAAAACTCTCGATGCGGTGGCCGAAGTCCTTGGTGCGCTGCACCAGAATCTGCAATAGGGCGATAGCCAGTTTGGGCCGCTTGGTCACGATGTCTTCGATTTCCGCGGTGGTCCACGACATCAGCCGGGTGTTCTCCATGGCGCAGGCTTCTTCGGCGCGTTGCGCCAGGTTCAGTAAAGCCGACTCGCCGAAAAATTCATCCGTCTGGTAAATGTCCAATATCACTTGATGGCCGTCGTTCGCCATCCGGGATACCTTAACTTTGCCCTCGATCACCAGATAAATACTGGTCGAAGGCTGGTCCTGGTTATAGATGCTCTGGCCTTTCTTGTACTCCAAAATGCTGGAGCAGGGGAGGTGGGCCAAAGGATCTTCTAAAGTCCGTTGTTGAGGTGCGATTACTCTTGCGATACTTGACATGCTAAATCCTCCAAGCGCTTGATTTGGTGTCGGTGTCATTGTTGCGCACCCGTGGAAGGAGCGCAGGTTTCTGAGACTGTTGCAACGCTGTCCACGGTAATGACGGGTAGGGTATCCGTTTTCGAAAGCGTTCCCCGAACCGTGACTTTATGCCCCATGTGCCTGGCGAAGTTATCTTCAGGCGAACCGGCCGCCGGTTGCAAGGTGGCGGTCGGCTGGAGATTGGTGTCGTTTGTCAGGATGTACTGGCCGTCATGCTCGTCCACGCAACCAGTCATGGAAGTTTTGTTGGCAGGCTTGGGTTTAGCGGACTGCGGCGCGGCGATTGCCACGCTTACCCCGACTAGTACCCAGGCTAGAAGCTTCCCCATCCATTTTCTCCGCAGCCTAGCAAGAGCACTTTAAGTGCCAAGCTTCACAATATTAAGGTGCTGCACTTAACACCCAGGACGTTGATCTAAGTACATTTTCTCATGAAAATTCGGGGGGAGGCTCCCGGCAAAGGTTGCGCGGCACGTAATTTCTGCGGGGTCCGTGGGGCGCTATATGATGTTAAGGAACGCTCCATGCAAAATCGACTGCTCACTCTATTCGTCTACCTGACTTTGCCGGCGTGTGGGGCGGATTATTCGGCGCCCGCCGGAATTCGGCCCGCCCTGCGGCGGCCTGGAGCGGCCAGCATCCTACCCGGTGGGCGAATCATTTCTCCCCTTGGACATCAGTACGTTGCAGGCCCCGGACCTTTCGGCTTGGCCATCAGTGCGAGCGGCAAGACCCTGGTCTCGGCGAATAGTGGTCCGGACCGCTTCTCCCTGACCGTACTCGAGCAGGAAAAAGGAGGTGAGTGGCATGTCCGCCAGTTGTTGGCGCCCAAGAGGAAGCCCAAAAAAGCCGCCGAACATGAGGGGTCCGAGAAAGAGAAAGATAAGGAAAAGGAAGACGACCAGTGGCACAGCGTCTTTATGGGTTTGGCCTTTGCCACCGAACATACGGTGTACGCGTCTGAGGGCAACTCCGGATGCGTCCGGCTGTTGGATTTATCCACTGGCGGGGCCAGGAAAATCTATGACTTAAACCGCGATGGGTTCAAAGATAGCTTCACCGGCGACCTGGCATTCGATGCCGATCGCGGCGTCGTCTATGTGCTTGACCAAGCCAATTTCCGCATGGTGGCGATCGACGTAAAGAAGCAACACGTCCTATCATCCGTTCGCCTGGGCCGACTTCCTTTTGCCTTGGCGCTCTCGCCGGATAAACGCAAAGCGTACGTCACCAATATCGGTATGTTTGAATATAAGGCCGTGCCGGGCGTGGATGTGCACGATTTGCGGCAGACAGGCCTACCATTTCCCGCGTTCGGATTCCCCTCCGCGGAATCGCGGGACGGCGCGCGCCGCGACACCGGCAAAGGGCCCGTGGAGGTGCCGGGCTTGGGCGATCCAAACGTCCGCGAAGCCAATTCCCTGGCCGTAATCGACTTGGCCGATCCGGCCGAACCCAAAGTTGAGGCTTTTATTCACACTGGGTTAGCGTTCGGCGAGGGCGTTGATGGCGGGAGCAGTCCTTCGGGCGTGGTGGCGACGGCCGATCGCGTCTTCGTTTCGAACGGGCACAACGATTCAATCACGGTTATCGATCCCAAGACGAACACCGTCGCGGGGCAGATCGACATTCGCATTCCCGGCCTGGAGAAATTGCGCGGTGTGCTGCCCATCGGCATGGCTTACGAACAGGCTAGTGGATGGCTGCTGGTGGCCGAAGCCGGTCTCAATGCGGTGGGAGTAATCGATACGCGCCAATCCAAGGTGATCGGGCATCTTCCGGCGGCATGGTTTCCCAGCCGCGTATTGATTGATCGCGACACAGTGTATGTGACCAATGTAAACGGCCAGGGCTCAGGACCCAATGTGTGGCAGGCGGCCTTCGCCTCGGGAGAATCCTTCGGCGGCACCTTTCGGCGGGGTAGTATTGGTGCCTTCCCCATGCCCAGTGCGGCCGAAGTGACGGCCAGCGGTCATACCGTTATGGACAATAACGGCCTGACGCCACATGACGCAGCCGCCGGCGCGCTACCCGACGCCGTGAAATATGTGGTCATGATCGTAAAGGAGAACCGCACTTTCGACGAAGTCTTCGGAGATATCCTGCGCCTCTCGAACGGTTCGTCAGTGATGGGTGCGCCGGGCGTGGCCCGCTTCGGACAGACCGGGCACGCGGCCGGTAAGGGTAATCGCCTGAGCGTGCAAAGGGTGAATGTGACCCCCAACCATCACGCACTGGCGTTGCGCTGGTCGTTCAGCGATAACTTTTATGCGGATTCGGAAGTGAGCGTGGACGGTCACCACTGGCTGGTCGGATCATATCCGGATGCCTATACCGAAACCTCGTACCGCGCCTCGTATGCAGACGAGCGGGACTTTCGCTTTCCAACTACCGCTCCCGGCCGTTTGATGTTCGCGGAAGGGAATTCCTCCGTCCATCCCGAAGAGCAACCGGAGGGCGGCACTCTTTGGCATCATCTGGCGCGGCACGGCGTGACGTTCCGCAATTACGGCGAAGGCTTCGAACTGGAGGGCGTTGACGAAGGCAAAGGCTACAAGCCTACGGGGGGCCGCTTTGTGACCAACGTGCCTATGCCCGAGCCCCTGTTCGAAAACACTTCGCGCGACTACCCGGTGTTTAACCTGAATATTCCCGACCAATTCCGGGCGACGCAGTTCATCCATGAAATTGAAGAGAAGTACATCGAGGGCGGGGAACCGTTTCCGCATTTCATCTACATTCATTTGCCGAACGATCATATGACCGCGCCGCGCCCCGAGGATGGGTATCCCTATGAGGCGTCGTATGTGGCCGATAACGATTACGCGTTGGGGCGCATTGTCGAGTTCCTATCGCACACGCCGATGTGGCGGCAGATGGCCATCTTCGTGACCGAAGACGACGCGCAAGGCGGCCGCGACCATATCGATGCGCACCGCACCGTCTTCATGGGCATTGGGCCCTACTTCAAACGCAACTATGTTTCGCACGTAAATACCAGTTTTCCGGGAATGCTGAAAACAATCTTCCGGCTGTTGGGCATGCCTCCCCTGAATTTGTTCGACGCTGTGGCGAGCGATCTGAGCGATTGCTTCACAAGCACCCCGGACTTCGACCCATACCAGGTCACCCGGGAAGATCCGCGGATATTCGATCCGGCGGCGGCGCGGGAACCGCTCGACCCGAAGCCATCGGTCAAGATGGACGATCCGGCGGAAGTTGTCCGGTAGCGTGATCCATATTCAACTTGGGCCCTCTAACCATCAACGACTGGAGCACTTACCTGGCCGCGCAGGCCGGAGTGGCGGCCACCTTGACGGGCTTGGTGTTCGTCTCGGTATCCATCAACCTATCCCGCGTGCTGGCCACGCCGGGACTAACCGGACGCGCTGCGGAATCTATGATGCAATTGTTCGGCGTGGTGGTGATCTCCACGTGCGGGCTGATTCCAAGGCAACCCGCGGCGCTGCTGGGATTCGAGATCCTGGCCGTCAGCGCTTTGCTTTGGACTACCCAAACCATTTCCCAGGTCCGCTACATGGCGCGTAAGACAGGCCACCCGCGTTTCTGGGGCATTGCCAGGATGCTGCAAACGCAATTAGCCAATCTTCCATTTTGCGTGGCCGGAATATTGCTGTTGCGTGGCTCTTCCACCGGCCTATATTGGCTAGCGCCAGGCTGTTTCTGCTCTCTGATCGCGGGCGTGATGAGCGCTTGGATACTGCTGGTGGAAATCCTGCGGTGATCGGCAGCCGCCGCTATTGGCCTGCGGTCCAAATCAGTTTGACGAAGGCGGTACGGCCGTTGGCGGGCATTTGGTCGATGTTATTCGCCAGCGGTGAAGCAATCGGGTCGGCGTATCCCCAGTTCAGCGCATTGCGCAGGCCCGCAACGAAATTGAACCCGCGGAATAACTTTGTCGTGGATAACGTGGCATTCACCAATGCCACCGGACGCGTGGATTCATAGGTTGGCGTCCAGCGCGCGCTAAGATACTGGAGGTCCGCACTGAAGTAAACTCGCTCGTGCCAGAGCGGCACCGCCGCGCGGAATTTGGCGATTTGTCCAGGAGCGTTGGCCAGTGCATGCTGAGCTTCGGATTCTACAGCCCGATCCAGACTGAGGCTGGCCGTAGTTTCGAGCCAGGTCCGAGGATGGCCGCCAATTTCGAAATCGACCCCGTTCGAGTTGCGCGCCCCCGTATTCTGGTACTGAATCACCGCATCTGAAATCCAAACAGCCTCTATCACGGACCCGAGCGAGTAATGGTAAGCGTTCACTAAGGCGTAGCTGGATTTACCCAGTTTCCGCTCCACTGAGAATTCCACCGCTTCGGCTGTTTCCGGCCGCAGTGCCGGATTGGCGAACTGCGTAATCCCATCCGTGAAGTATTTCTCGTACACGCTCGGCGTGCGAAAAGGCCGTCCATAGACCAACTTAAACGACGTCCGCGGGGTGGGCTGGTAAACTAACGCGACGCGCGGGGAAACGAAACTGCCGTAGTTCCCGGAAACGTCCAGGCGCGCGCCCAAGTAAGCGGTCCACTGCGGCGACAGATTCCATTCCTGCTGAACAAAAGGAGCAATCGTGCGGTCGGGATGGCTCATGTCCAGGTTCACTGCGTGATCCGGCGAATGATCGAAGTTTTCCATTGTATTCCGCAGCTCAAGCTTACTGCTTAGTCCCACAGTCAACAGGCCGACGTGCTGCAGGGGATGGCTGTAAGTGATCTCGGAACTAATCCAGTCTCCCCACACACTGTCGCGGGTGTCTAAAATACCGAAATCTTCGACATAGTCGTAACGGTCTTTAAACCGGTACCGGTCATAGTAGGTTTGCCAGCGTAATTCTCCTCCCCCGGCGTAGTTTCTGGTATAAGACGCACCGCCGAAATCGTGGCTGGTGCGAATGAATTGACCTTGATCGTTGAACTGCGTGCCGAAGCCCAGAATCGGCGCCCGCTCTACCTGATTATTGAAATATCCCGTAAAATTCCACGAGCCCCACTGCAGATCGATGAAGCTGTGGAAACCGTTCTGCGCGTCTACGCCATTGGCCAGCCCGCTATTGGGTCCCGATGCTGGAGAGTCCGGCATCAGCAGGTTATGTCCGCCGCTGAAGAACCCGGAACCTTCGATCAACAAATTAGCGCCGCGGCCCAACGCCATAGATGTCATCACGACTGCTTTTTGTACTCCACCGCTGCCGGCTTCGGTGCTCACCAGAAGCTTGGAATCCGCCGCCGGCGTAGTCGTAACGATATTGATGGTGGCCAGAATGCCGTTGCTGCCATACAATGCGGAACTGGGGCCGCGGATAATCTCGATCCGTTCCACAAGTTCAAGATCCAGGCCAAAGTCCTGACCAAAAAAGCTGTTGGCGTCGCTGATAATCTCGGTCATAGGGTGGCCGTTGATCATCACCAGAAAGCAGGTGTTGTAATCGCCGGGCACGGCAAAACCGCGCACGCCGGAGTGAACCTCCAAGTGATCGCTCGATACCGTGAATCCCCTGGTTGCCCCCAGCACATCAGCCAGAGTTCGATAACCGTATTTGCGGATGTCCGCAGCGGTGACCACGGTTACACTGGCGGGCGCTTCCGCCAGCGTCTGCGCGTGCAGGGCGGCCGTCTCCACCACGGGCATATCGCCAAATAAAGCGTCTGCCCCGGTAGATGCCGGTACCGCGGCAGGGCCATCGCCGGCCTGCAGTATGAAGGCACTTCCCAGCCACAGTATAAAGAGATAACGCATCGAAAGGTCAGCCGAAATCCAAGCAGCCTCGGGCGAGGACCTACCTAGTCTTCAATCGGCTGTTCGTGCGCCAAGATTTAGAGGAGGGGAATGTTAAATCCGGCGGCCGTTCACGGCACCAGTACTACCTTGCCAAACTGCTCTTTATTCTCCAACCGCTCATGCGCCGCCCTTATTTCCGCCAGCGGATACACCTTATCAATGATGGGCTTCAATTGCCCCCGGAACACGAACTGCAGCACCTGGTGCAACTCGCCCATGGTACCCATGAACGATCCCAACAGCGAAAGTTGCCGGCTGAAAAGAAAGCGCAGGTCGATCTTGGCGTCGAAGCCGGTGGTCGCCCCGCAAGTAACCAGGCGGCCCGCGGGCGTCAGCGATTCCACGCTCTTCTGCCAGGTAGCCGTGCCGACATGCTCAATCACCACGTCTACGCCGCGTTTGTTGGTCAACTTGCGGACCTCGGCGGAAATATCCTGCTGGTAGTGATCGATTACATGGTCGGCGCCCAACTCGCGCGCTTTAGCCAGCTTGGTTTCACCGCCCGCAGTGGCGATCACCCGGCACTGGAACATTTTGGCGATCTGGATGGCGGCCGATCCCACACCGCTCGAAGCCGCCAATACCAGCACGTCTTCGCCGGGTTGCAGCTTCGCCCGCGCCATCAGCATATGCCAAGCCGTGACAAAAACCAGAGGCACGGCGGCGGCCTGTTCGAACGGCATGCCATCGGGTATCTGGATGGCGGTGTATTCCGGCGCCGCGACATATTCGGCATCGCCGCCATCCGCGCGATAACCGAACATGGTGTACCGGCGGCATAAATTGTCCTGCCCGGAAAGACATTGCGCGCACTGGCGGCAGCTCAACCCGGGTGACAGCAGGACTCGCCAGCCCGGCTTTACTCGTTCGCACAGTTCCCCTACCCGCACCACTTCGCCGGCGATGTCGCTGCCCAGGATATGCGGCATGTCGAACTTCATGCCGGGGATCCCGGCGCGCACGAATAGGTCCAGATGATTGAGCGCGCAAGCGCCTACGCGCAGCAGAATTTCGTTGGCTTTGATCTGCGGCTCGGGCGCGTCTTCGTAGACCAGCGCTTCCGGCCCGCCGTGTTGGTGGATGCGTGCGACTTTCATCCAGTCCAGGGTATCAAGTGCGGCGGCATGTTGGTATGCTGAATGATTCAGGGAGGCGGGTATCGTCAAATTCTGCGTGCTGGCCAGCGGCAGCGGCGGCAATTGCGCGCTACTGGCGACCAATCGCACACGCATCCTGGTGGATGCCGGCCTGAGCTTTAAAGCTCTGGTCCGCCGCCTCGAATCCGTGGGCGAACAGGTTGAAACGCTGAACGCTGTGCTGGTAACGCACGAGCATTCCGACCATGTGTTGGGGCTCGCGCGCGTGGCCCGCCGCTTGGGCATACCGGTGTACATCAGCAAGCTCACTGCGCCTGCCGTCGATTGGGGCGAGATCCGCCCCGCCGTCGAGTGCTTTCAGGCCGGCGCCAGTTTCGTAGTCGGCGATATCGAGGTGGATAGCTTCGGCATTCCGCACGACGCCATCGATCCCGTGGGATTCTGCTTTCACGCGGAAGGCATCAAGATCGCCGTCGCGACTGACCTCGGTTACATCACGGAATCCGTCAAATTCCACTTGCGGCGCTCCACCCTGATGCTGCTCGAGGCCAATCACGATTTGGAAATGTTGAAAGTGGGTCCCTATCCCTGGTCGGTGAAACAGCGCGTGATGAGCCGCGTGGGCCACCTTTCAAACGATATGATGAGCGATTTCCTGACCAGCGATTTCGATGGATCACCCGTCCGGCTGATCCTGGGGCACCTCAGCGAGCACAACAATCATCCGGAAATCGTGCGCTTGGTGGCCACGCAAGCCTTGGAGCGGCGCGGCCTCGACACCGCGCTTGAAATCGCCAGCCAGACTCAACCTACGGAGGTATACCAGTTTTGATCGCGCGCTACACGCGGCCGGAGATGGGTCGCATCTGGACGGATGAAAACAAGTTCCGTCAATGGCTGGAAGTGGAACTGGCAGCCTCGGAGGCGCTGGCCGAAATGGGTGTGGTGCCCGAAGAAGCCGCGCACGCCCTGCGAGCCCATGCCGGATTCGATACCGCCCGCATTCTCGAAATCGAGAAAGAAGTTAAACACGATGTCATCGCCTTCACCACCGCCGTAGCGGAAAGCATGAAGGCCGCCGGACACGCCGCGGAATCGCGCTGGCTGCACTTCGGGCTCACCTCAAACGACGTCGTCGATACCGCCCAAGCCCTGCAAATCAAGCAGGCGTGCGGCATTCTGTTGGACGGCCTGGAGCGCTTGCAAGGCGTACTGAAGCGGCGCGCGCTCGAATTCAAAGACACCGTGCAAATCGGCCGGACCCATGGCGTACACGCCGAGCCCATCACCTTCGGATTGAAGCTGGCTATCTGGTATGGCGAAGCAGGACGCAATTTGGTGCGCCTGCGTGCGGCCGCCGAAGACCTGCGCGTGGGCAAAATCTCTGGTGCCGTGGGAACCTTCGCGCATATCGGACCGGACGCCGAAGAACGCATCTGTGCTCGCCTGGGCTTGAAGCCCGCCCCGGTGGCCTCACAGGTGATCCAGCGCGACCGGCATGCCGCCCTGGTGGCCGCCCTGGCGTTGGCCACCGCTTTGTGCGAGAAGATCGCCCTGGAGGTGCGCCATCTGCAGCGCACCGAGGTACGCGAAGCCGAGGAGTACTTCGCACGCGGACAGAAAGGCAGTTCGGCCATGCCGCACAAGCGCAATCCGGTGACCTGCGAACAGATCTGCGGCTTGGCGCGCGTGGTCCGGGCCAATGTACAGGCTGCTTTTGAAGACGTGGCCCTGTGGCACGAGCGCGATATATCGCATTCCTCGGTGGAACGCGTCATCTTGCCGGATTCCACCATCCTTGCCGATTATCTGCTGGATAAAACCACAAAGCTGGTCGATCAGCTATTGGTGTATCCGGAACGCATGCGGCGTAACCTGGAGATGACCAAGGGTTTGGTCTTCTCGGGGCAACTGCTGCTGGATCTGGCCGCGGCCGGAGTGTTGCGCGAGGCGGCTTACCGCCTGGTACAAACGCATGCCATGCGCGCCTGGGAGCAGGAATCGGACTTTCGGGCCGCCATCGAGGCCGATCCGGAGATTCAGGCCGTGCTGACTCCTGCCCAAATCGCGGAGAGTTTCTCGCTCGAACGGCAGTTGCGCAATGTAGACGCGATCTTCCGGCGCGTGTTCAACTGATATGTGCAGAATTGCTCACCCCTGACTACGCCATCATTTTTTACGTGTATTATTTTGCCTTTTCGAGTACAGTAGAGCTTACAAGCCTATGCCTAGACGGCTCGATCTGGCTCGCGTACTGGTAGTGGACGATGAGCTTGCCTCGCGCCTCACTCTGCAAACCCTTTTGGAAGCAGGTGGTTACAGCGTAGACGTCGCCGGATCGGCAGCCGAAGCCTTCTCTAAACTCGATGGCGGCCAGTATGAACTGGTCCTTAGCGAGGCTGAGGTGGAATCGCCCTCGGCCGGCCTGCGCGTGCTGTCCTATGCCCGCGTGAAATCCTATCAGCCAGCCACGGCATTGGTCACGGCTTATCGGGAAGCCAAGTCTTGGCGCTATCCGGCAGGCGACGAACAGCAGGTTTCCATCAACGCTGAAAACGTCTCCGCGCTATTAGGGCGCGTCGCGGACCTTATCGGCCTGCGTGCCCAACGCCGCGCTTGCCGCCCGGCGATCCGGCCCGGTTCCAACCTTTAAAAAGTTCCCAGCATGAAAGAATTCCGGTCTGTATTCATTGCCGTAGTCTTGGGCTTTGCGCTGACCATCGGCGCGTTTCTGGTCAACCGGGCGCGCCCCAACTCCGAATCGGCCCAGCCCAATGCGGCTCTGGTTCGCGCCTCGGGAAAGTGCGCGGAGTGCCACTACCGCCTGCAATATAGCGTCGTCCATGAGTACGAAATGAGCATGCACGCGCAACAGCATGTCAGTTGCCTGGAGTGCCATCAGCCGGCCGCTAACCAGGATCGCAACGAGCACCACGGATTCACCATTGCGAAGCACCTGACGGCGGCGAACTGCCGTGGCTGCCACGAGCCCATTTATCAGGAATTTGTCCGCAGCCGCCACGCCGCTGTATCGTGGGCCGCTATCTATGGCGAAGCGGGACTTTCCCCCGAACAGGCCAATTACGCCGAACAATACCATCCCGGGTATGCCAAGCGGCCGCCGCATCCGTTCACTACGCTCGAAGGAGCGTCCGCCATGACCAGCGGTTGCGATCAGTGTCACAGTATCGGGCGGCCCAATGCCGACGGGACTATCGGCACGTGTACCGCGTGTCATACACGGCATACCAGTTCGGTGGCTATCGCGCGCGAACCCCGCACCTGCGGCCAATGTCACATGGGCCCCGATCATTCTCAAATCGAAATCTATGACGAGTCCAAGCACGGCCTCATGTTTAACGCGCAAGCTTCTCTGATGAATCTCTCGCGCCCGCCTAAACAGCTCACCACACGCGATATGTGGATTCCTACTTGCGCCACCTGCCACATGAGCGGCATCAATGGAAATAAGGTAACGCACGACCCCTCGGAACGACTGTCGTATTACCTCGCCGACGCCATTACCAGGAAGCGCCCGAACTATCTGTACGCCCAGAACAATATGCGGCAGATCTGCTCGCAATGTCATACCAAGCCAGTCATCGATCGCGTGTATCAGCAAGGCGAACAGGTGGTGGAAGTGACCAATGCGCGCGTTGCGGAAGCCAAAACCATCATGGATGGCCTGCGCGCGGACGGCGTACTGAAAGGCGCGCCGTTTACCAACCGGATCGATTTCCTATACTTCGATCTGTGGCACTATGACGGCCGCACTTCCAAGCACGGCGCGTTCATGGGGGGCGCGGATTTCGTGCAGTGGCACGGCAATTATCCGATGCTCGCCAAGACCGTCGAACTGAAAGCTATGGCGCAAGCGTTGCGCGCCGGACATGGGAATGCCAAATAGCAAGCTGCACCGCTGGGCCGCCGATTATGTCCTCTGGGTGGAGGTGTTCGCCCTCGGCAATCTGGCGTTTCTGGCGCTCGACATCTTCATCGCGCATTCTGAAAATGGATTCCTGCGGCGGGCGGAATTCATCCCTCTGTATTTTTCGCTGGCGGCTCCCCTGGTACTGGTTGTGGCGCTTCTGGCGCGCGAGTTCTGGGACAGGCCGCGCCTATGGAACATCTTGGGATTGGTGGTGGGCCTGGTGTCGATCGGGCTCGGTCTGGGTGGCGTCATCTACCATTTGGATAGTCAGTTCTTCTACGAACGAACCATCCGATCGCTTACCTATGCGGCGCCCTTCGCTGCGCCGCTAGCTTATACCGGTGTTGGCATGCTTCTGCTATTGAATCGTATGCAGCCTGCGCCGCTCGAGGTTTGGGCCCGCTGGATTGTGTTCCTATCGCTGGGCGGGTTCTTTGGAAATTTCGTCCTCAGCCTCACCGATCACGCCGGGAATGGATTCTTCCACTGGACTGAATGGATTCCAGTTGCCAGCGGCAGTTTTGCCGTAGCCTTTTTGGCCGTATTCTTCTTCGTACCGCTAACCAGTCGCTTCCTAAATGCGTGCAGCGGCGTGCTGCTGCTGCAGGCCGTGACGGGCGTTGCCGGCTTTCTGTTCCACGCGCAGGCCGATTGGCAGGGCCCCTCGCGCAGTTTCTTCCAAAATATTGTGGATGGCGCCCCGCCGTTCGCGCCCCTGCTCTTTCCCAATCTGATGATTCTCGGATTGATCGGACTCTGGGTCACCAGGCGAGCCGGCGCCGGCGCGTCCGCATAACTCTACAACACAAGCGCCTCAATCTGGCGCTCCAACTCGTCCAATCCACCGGCAAAGAAGTGGTCCTCCGCCTCCACCCAGATCAGCCGTTTAGGCTCGGCCACTTGCGCGTAGAGCGCGTTCATCTCCGCTACCGGGCCATGTTCGTCATGCGTGCTCTGAATGAATACTTTGGGTGCGGAGCACTGCGCCAGCACCCCGACCGGATCGCGCTTCGCAGGGAATCCCAGCGCAATCAACCGTTCCACATCCGGCAACGTGCATCCCAAGCTCAGGATCACGCGCGAGCCGAACGAGAAGCCTGCCAGCGTATAGGGCAAACCGGGATAGCGTTCCCTCAGCCAGTTCAATGCCGCGCGCGCGTCCTCAATCTCTCCCACCCCTAAATCGTGGCGGCCGCCGCTCTTCCCCACCCCCCTGAAGTTAAAACGCAGCGCCACATAGCCGGAATTGCGCAGAGCGCGCGCCACCCGGTACACGACCTTATTGTGCATAGTGCCGCCGAACAAAGGATGCGGATGGCAAATCAGCGCTAACGCCCGTGGCGCCATATCTTCGGGCGCTTCGAGTAGCCCCTCCATCGGTCCCGCGGGACCGTCCAGTAAACAAGCTTCTATACGTCTCGGCATCGGATTTGTCTCGGTATCAATCTCTGAGTCAGCGCTGGCTTAATCCGCCGTCTACCGCGATAATCTGGCCGGTGATGAAGTTGCCGGCCTTCAGGAAGTACACCACGGCATCGGCGATTTCGTCCGGCGTACCGCCGCGGCCGGCGGGCGTTGCCGCGATCATTCGGGTGGCCTCCGCCGTTAGTTCTCCGAACGGAATCACCCCGGGCGCCACCGAATTGACGGTGATGGCGGGAGCCAGTCCCTTGGCCAGCGCGCGCGTCAGCATGATCACGCCCGCCTTCGACGCGCAATAGTGCGCGTGGTCCGCCCAAGGCCGCAAGCCGCCCAGCGAACTGATGTTTACGATCCGCCCCCCCCGGACTTGCGCATCAGGCGCGCGCCGTGCTGGCAACAAAAGAACAGCCCTTTCAAATTCACCGAGTGGATGAAATCCCAATCGGCTTCGGTAATCTCCAGCGGATCGAAACGGGTGAAGCGCGCAGCATTATTTACCAGGCCGTCTAAGCGGCCCAGCGTCCGCTCCACTTCGGCAAACAGACGCTCGATCTCCGCCACGCTTTCGAGATTGGCGCGAAAGACTGGCGCGTCTCCGCATTCTTTCGCTGTCGCGCGCGCTTCGGCTTCGGAGTTCCCATAATGAATCGCTACTCGCGCACCTTCCCGCGCCAGGCGCAGTGCAATGCCGCGGCCGATGCGCTTGGCCGCGCCGGTCACCAACACGACTTTATCGTGCAACTCAGATGGTGGGTTCGCCATGTACTTCCACGTCCTCCGGATCTACGCCCTCTTCAGCCGGCTCGGGCAGCCGGCCTGTCCAATTCGCCCAGCCCCAGAAAATGGCCGTGGTCGAACTGAGCACGCCCGCAATCGCGCCGATCGCGCGCGGATCGAATACTGCGAAGCGATGCCCGCCAGCATCATCGAAATCATCATGGTAGACCACACCATCGATTCCATGGTGGCAAACACGCGCCCGCGAAATTCGTTGGCCACGTGCCGCAACAATTGCGAATAGTTCAGCACCGAACTGACCGCTACCGCGGCGCGCGACAGCGCGATGAACACCAGCGCCGCATGGAAATTCCGCATCTGGCTGAACAGCACATAGGCTCCGCCGTGGACCACATAACACACCACCACGGTGCGCTTGTAGCCGTCGAAGCTGAGGCGCTCGCCCAGTCGATGCCCGATCAGCCCGCCGATCAGCAGGCCGATGCCCGCGCAGCCCCACACGATGCCGATGCCGGCCGGTCCGCGCTTGAAAACGATCTCGCCGAAGATGCTGAACAGGATCTGCGCCGCGCCGCCGCCCGTGGCCCAGCCCTACGCCGATCAGCGCGATGCCGAAAATCAGCGGATGCGTCGCGCATGTAGCGCAGCCCTTCGGTGTATTCGTGCCACGGCCGCACCACTTCGGCTTCGGTCAGAGCGCATGGCGCTTGGGCCGGAATCCATCGCCGGGCAGGAAGAGCCGCGAGATGCACAGCGCCGATACCACGAACGACAAGCGCATTGCCTACGAAAGCCCACTGATAGCCGAACTGCGCCACGCTGGCGCCCGCCAGAAACGTGCCGATGGTTAGTGTGGTCCAGCCCGTGGTCTGCGTCAGGGAGTTGGCCGTGTGCAATTCGTCCTTGGTGGCGATGCTGGGCAGGATCGCGGAGCGTCCGCTGGTGAAAGAACGGCGATGCGAACATCAGCAGGGCGCTAAATGCATAAAGCATCCACGTGTCGTGCCGGTGAATCGTCAGGATGAAGCCGAGCGCCAGTACGGCGCGAATCACGTCGCTGGCGATCATCACCCGCTTGCGGTCCAGGCGGTCGAGCAGCACGCCGGCGATGGGCCCGGCCAGCACCGCGGGAATCGCGCGCGCCAGCATGACGCCGCTCACCACCAGTCCGGATCGCGTGGTCGCCAAAGCCAGGCTGAACACCGCGATGTTATTGAAGTGATCGCCGATTTCGCTGACCACCTGGCCGATCCAGGTATAGCGGTAGTTGCGATTGCCGCGCAGCAATTGGACAAACGAAGCCATCAGCCGCGCTCCGCCAGATAGACGCCGGCGAGAATCACCACGCCGCCTGCGATCACCGGCGCGCCCAGGCTTTCGCCCAGAATGGCGACTCCCATGATCGACGCGAACACCGGCTGCAGGTAGGAGAATGCCGATACGCGCGAGGCCGTCATGTGCGCCAGCGCGTGATAGTAAATCAGATAAGCGATCACCGAGGGAAACAGCGCCATGTAGACCGCCGCCAGCCAGGCTCCCGCGCTGGCGTGCGCCAGCGGCTGGCGCGAAGCCTCCCACAGCGTCAACGGCAGCAGCGCCATGGCCCCGCCCACATAGGCATACGTGTTCATGGTGATGGTGCTGTACTGCTCGGTCACCTCTTTGCCGAACACCGTGAACAGCGCAAAGCACAAGCCCGCCAGCAGGATGACGAAATCGCCCAGCCAATGTAGCGCCGTCGCCGCCGGATGCGGGCTCGAAGGATTTCAGCACCGCCACGCCCGCCAGGGCGATCGCCATGCCTGCCGCCTTGCGCGCCGTGATCCGCTCCTGACCGCGCAAGCCGGCGATGATCAGCACCTGGATGGGAGTGAGCCCGATGAGAATGGCGGCGTGGGCTACGCTGGTGCGGCTTAACCCGACGATGAACAAAACCTGATTCAGCGTTACGCCAAGCAGGCCCAGCAGCAGCAAGCGCACTATCTGCGCCGCCGGTCAAGGGCCGTGACGTCTGTACGCCCGTTCCCATAGATATAGCGGCACCATGGTCACGCCCGCCAAGCCTGATGCGCAGCCCCGCCAGCAACATCGGCGAAAATTCGCGCAGCGCGATCTTCCCCGCAATGTAATTGCCCGACCAGAACGCCACCATCAGGAAGATGAGGACGTAAAGTGACGGCAGGTCCGCTCAACCGGCGGACTCCTCCCGGACGGTGATCGACCTGATGTAATCGCGGTCCAGGGCGTAGCCGAAGCCGGGTTCGTCGGAAACGCGGATGGTGCCCTGCGGCGTGGTCTCCACGGGCGGCACGATAATATCGCGCGCCCAATAGCGCTTGCTGGCCGACACGTCGCCCGGCAGCACGAAATTGGGCAGCGTGGATAGCGCGATATTGTGCGCGCGGCCGATTCCCGCTTCCAGCATGCCCGCCGCACCACACCGGCACGCCCGCGGCCTGCGCCACATCGTGCACGCGCTTCGCCTCGCGGAAGCCGCCCACGCGTCCCAGCTTGATATTGATGATGCCGCAGGCCCGCAGCCGGATGGCCTGCTCGGCATGGTGCGCGGAGCGGATGCATTCGTCCAGGCAGATGGGCGTATCGAGCTTGGCCTGCAGCACGGCGTGGTCGATGATGTCGTCGTGCGCCAGCGGCTGCTCGATCATCATCAGGTAGAATTCGTCGAGCTGCTTCAGGCGGTCCGCATCGGCCAGCGTGTAGGCGGAATTGGCGTCGGCCATCAGCTTGATCCCGGGAAAGCGCGCGCGCACCTGCCGGATCACATCCACATCCCAGCCCGGCTTGATCTTCATCTTGATGCGCTGATAGCCCGCCGCCAGTTCGCGCTCGATCTTTTCGAGCAGCTGCTCCACCGAATCCTGAATGCCGATGGAGACGCCGCACGGAATTTCGCGCCGCGCGCCGCCGCCGATCGTCTTGCCACAGCGGCTCGCCGGCCTGCCGCGCCGCCAGGTCCCAAACGGCCGCTTCCAGTCCGCCGCGCGCCATCTTGTGGCCGCGAATGTGCGCGGTCAGCGGTGCGACGTCTTCGGCGCCGGCCAGATCGCGGCCCAGCACGCGCGGAATGGCATAATCGCGCAGGATCAGCCAGGCGGATTCGGTCCACTCTTCGTTATAGAAAGGGTTCTCGCCCGCCGTCACTTCGCCCCAGCCGGAAACGCCTTCGCCTGCACTTCCACCAGGATGATGTCGCGCTCCGTAGTGCGGCCGAAGCTGGTCTCGAAGAAATGCACCAGCGGCATGCGGATCTGCCGGAGAGTTACGCGTTCGATTCGCATTCGCACCTCCCCAACAGATAGGTGCCCGCGCGCTCCGACCGTTCAAAGCCGATCACCGCCAGCCCGCGATCGAAGCCGCTGCGTCAGACGCTCGCCCAGCGATTTCTGAATTTCCCGCGCGCGCCGCGGCTCTTCGCGGCGAATCACGTCGATATCGGCCGGCACCTCGATGCGCTCTTCCACCTGCCGCGCCGGCGTGCTGCCCGGCCAGAACGGCTTCCGCATGCGGACTCGCCAGCCACCACTCCGCCACGCAGCGATCCGTAGGCAAGCCGCCATGCAGCGGGCTGGTGGTGGTGCCGTACTGATTTTCCACGTAGCGCCGCACGATGGCGCCCAGCCGCTCCATGTTGAAGAAGGCGTTCTTCAACTCCAGCGGATCGAAGGTCCACTCGATCAGGTCGATGCCGCGCTCCAGCGCATCCTCGCGCTGCTGCAGCTTCAGCATGCGGCCCACGCCCTTGTTGCGGTACTCCGCCAGCACGCCCAGCATGTGGCTGTGCAGGTACGATCCGCCCGCGCGCTTGTCTTCAAGCCGGGAATCGATAGCAGGAAGCCCACCATGGCGTTTGCCATCGAAAGCGCCGAACGCCTGGCCGCCCACCTTGGTGGCCACCACGAACAACCGCACCGGCAGCAATTCGATGTCGTTGAATCCCCAGACGGTCCTCTGCAGTTCCACCGCTTCCTGATATTGCCGGCTCTCGGTCAGCGCGCGCAGTTCGATCACCGCTTGGCTTCCTCCCACAGCGCGTCCATCTCCGCCAGCGTAGCTTGCTCGGGCGATTTGCCTTGTTCCGCCAGCTTGCGCTCGATGTAGCCGAAACGCCGGCGAAACTTCGCGTTGGTTTTGCGCAGCGCCTGCTCCGGATCCACTTTGACGAAGCGCGCCAGGTTCACCAGCACGAAGAGCATATCGCCCAGTTCGTCTTCCATTTCTGCCGGCGAAGCGCCCCGCCGCGCGGCATCGAATTCGGCTAGCTCCTCGTGCAGCTTCTCGAGCACCTGTTCCGCATTATCCCAATCGAAGCCCACGTGCGCGGCACGCGAGGTGAGTCTGCTGCGCCTCCACCAGCGCCGGCAGCGCGCGGGGCACGGAGTCCAGCAACCCGGCATCCTGCTTGCCCTTCTGCTTTTTCTCCTCGGCCTTGACCTCGCCCCAGATGTTCAACACTTCGCCGGCGGTTTCGGCGGTCTGGTCGCCGAAGATGTGCGGATGCCGCCGGATCAGTTTTTCATTGATGGCATCGAGCGCGTCCGCGATCGAAAACAGGTTCTGCTCGGCGGCCATCTGGGAGAAGAAAACGGACTGCAGCAGCAGGTCGCCCAACTCGCCGGCAAGTTCCGGCCAGTCGCGCGCATCGATGGCGTCGAGCACCTCGTAAGTTTCCTCCAGTAGAAACGGTTTGATGGTGTCGAAGGTCTGCTCGCGGTCCCATGGGCAGCCGCCGGGCGCGCGCAATCGCGCCATCATTTCAACGAGCTTTTGAAATTTTTCGCCGGCTGTTGGAGACAAGTTTCAATTTAACATAGGCGCTTGATGAGCCTACTCTGCGGGCCGGCAGCGCTGGCCTCTGGCAGACGCAATCCGATAGTTGCCGGCATAGATGGAGAGAGCCCCCGCCGTTTGAGTTTCATTTTTTCTTGACAACTATTGGCGTTTAGTGGAACATTTAGTCCTTAATCCTTGGCCTTTATCCCCAAGGATCACTGAACTGGGGCGGAACACCCAAGCCCGGGTATAGTCGGGCTACCGAAAGGGGGACCCCCTGAACAGGAAGAGCCATGAGAGAAAAGCAGCTTTCTAACCCGTTCAAGATTGGAGACAAAGTCACTTTTGCACCGAATGAACACACAATTGGTTGGGCGTGGTCTTCTCTTGATCGGTTGATGTTAAAGCCCGGAGACACGGGCATCGTTACACGGGTCGACAGAGAGGATTATCTTTACCTCGACGATGGCCGTGGAGGTTTCCACTGGGAGTGCTTCAAGAGCACAAGTTGACGACAGAGGCTGAGTTTGGAGCCCGGCCACGAGTTTGGCGAAGGCAAAACCTACATCAACCCTTTTGAGCAGGGCATCCGGGGGTAAGGCGGGGCCATGGCTGGCGGATGCGTTCCGCGATCCCTTCTTCGACATCCCCACGAAAAGACATGCCAAACAATTCGTTGTATCGCGTAGCGTTTCACTATACACTATGAGCAACAGGCCAACGGATTTGATCGCGACTATCAAACACAAGGCTTTGCGGCGGCTCTATGAAAAGAACGACCATAGCGGTATCCGGTCTGACCTCGTGGAAAAGGGTGCAGAAAATTCTATCGGCGCTGGAAGCGGCCAGCAACCCGGAAGAAATGGCGCTGCCCATGACCGGCGACCGTCGCGGTACATATTCGGTGACCGTCAAATCCAATTGGCGCGTGACGTTCCGTTTTCACGAAGAGGCCGCCTATGACGTGGACCTAGAGGACTACCACTAGAAGTTTTGAATACAGGAGTATCAGAGCATGCCGATGAAGCATCCCAATCACCCCGGCGATATTATCCGGGATTGCCTCGACGAGTTGGGCGTCAGCGTAACAGACGCAGCCAAGGCGCTGGGTGTAACACGCCCGGCCCTATCCCGTGTCATCAATCGCAAGGCGGGTGTATCCGTTGAAATGGCCGTTCGACTGGAAAAGACGATTGGCAGTACCGCGGCTTTCTGGCTTCGATTGCAGCTCAACTATGACTTGGCGCAGATCCAGATGAAAAGCGGAAAAATCCACGCGCGCCGCTTGAGCGCCCGCACTCCGGCACATGCCCCGGTATAAATCTTAGCCCCGCTTGACACCCGCCCCGCCATTCTGCACAATTAGGGTTAAGGGCGAACAAAAAGCGAATATGGGCGCTGTGGCACTGGGGCGGGATTTTCAATTTAAAGTCGATAGACCAGAGGTTTGCCTCACCGGCATCGCGGAAGTGGACGCCATTGCCGGGGGACTGCCACAGGGATGTTTGACCGAGATTTACGGCTCAGTATCTTCCGGCCGCACCAGCCTGATGCTGGCAGCTTTGGCCCACGCCACCGTCGACGAAAATGTGTGCGCACTGGTGGATACCAATGACGCCTTCGATCCCGCATCGGCTGCTGCAGCAGGGGTACGGCTGGAACGGCTCTTATGGGTGCGTTGCGGCGGCAATGCCGAACACGCCTTGAAAGCCGCGGACCTGCTCTTGCAGAGCGGCGGATTCGGACTGGTGGTGATGGATCTGGCGGATACCCCCGCCATCCACGCGCGGCGTATTTCGATGACCTCCTGGTTCCGCCTGCGCCGCGCCGTAGAATACACCCCCACCGTGTTGCTGGTGGTGGAGCAGCAACCGCTGGCCAAAACCTGTGCTTCGCTTACGCTCGAGATGCGCCGCGAGAAATCGGCATGGCCGGGTGCGCCAGGCTGCTCGCGATTGCTGCGCGGCATTCGGGTCCATGTGGAACGGCGCAAGCCCGTGCCGGCGGTAACGGCGACTTTCGATGCGCGCTGGTAGGGGTTATGTTTGCGGCCATCCACCTGAAATACATGCAAGCGGACAGCCCCGCGGACCTGTCCCAAATATTGCTGCGCCTGGCGCAGGAATTCTCGCCGCAAGTGGAGCAGACCGCCGCGGACACCGTGGCGCTGAATGCCGATGGGTTGGAGCGCATCCACGGATTGCCGCAGCAAATCGCGGCCGCCATAGCCCAGCGCGCGGTGGAGCGCGGGTTGCAAGCCGGCGTGGCCATCGCCGCGAATCTGGATACGGCGGTGCATGCGGCGCGCGGCTTTGCGGGCGTGAACGTGGTGCCCTACGGCGATGAAGCCAAATATTTGGGCAGCCTGCCGCTGGCGCTGCTGAGTCCAACGCCCGAGATGCAAGAGACCCTGGAGCGTTGGGGGATTCGCCGCTTCCACGATCTGGCCGCGCTGCCGGAGATGGGAATCGCGGAACGGCTCGGCGACGAAGGACTGCGCCTGCATCAACTGGCGCGCGGCGCGGGCGACCGGCCCCTGGTCCCCGTGGAAGATCCACTTCATTTTGAAGAAGAGGCCGAACTGGACTATCCGCTGGAATTGCTGGAGCCGTTGATGTTCGTACTGGCGGGGCTGTTGAGCGGCCTGCGTGCGCGCTTGGTTTCGCACGGCTTGGCCACCAACGAATTGCGGCTGCGGCTGAAGTTGGAAGACGGGAACGAGCATTTGCGCACGCTGCGTTTTCCCGTGCCGTTGCTCGATACCAAAGCGTTTTTGAAGCTGCTCGATTTGGATTTGGGCGCGCATCCGCCGGCAGCGCCCATCCTAAAAGTATGGCTGGAAGCCGTGCCGGCGGAACCGCGCGCCGCGCAGACCGGACTGTTTGTGCCCCTCTCGCCCGAGCCGGAAAAATTGGAATTAACGCTGGCCCGTCTGCGATCGCTGGTAGGGGAAAACAATGTAGGCACGCCCGTGCTGCTCGATACCCACCGGCCGGGAGCATTCCAGATGTTGGCCCAGCCGTTCGCCGCCGCACCGCCGGGGCGCCATGTAGCCGCGGCTCTCCCACTGCGCGCCATACGGCCACCCCGTGCGGCGAACGTACAGATGGCTTCCGGACAACCGGTGCACGTGCAGGCACCCGGCGTGCGCGGACACGTGGTGGCGTCGGCTGGACCGTGGCGTACTTCCGGAGATTGGTGGACCCACGATCCCTGGGCGCGCGACGAATGGGATGTGGCGCTCAGCGATGGCGCCATTTTCAGAATCTATTGTGAATGGGGGCGGTGGTTTGTAGAGGGCAGCTATGATTGAGCCCTACGTCGAACTGCATGCGCGCTCGGCTTTCAGCTTCTTGCAGGGCGCATCCGTGCCTGAAGATTTGATATCCGCCTGCGCCGATCTGGGTATTCCGGCCATGGCGTTGCTCGATCGCGATGGCGTGTACGGCGCGCCGCGTTTCCACATGGCGGCCAAAACCACAGGAACGCGCGCGCACATCGGCTCCGAGATTACTTGCACCAATGGCAAACGCTATCCGCTGCTGTGTGAGAATCGAGAGGGCTATCGGAACCTGTGCCGTCTGGTCACGCGCATGAAGTTGCGCGCCAGGAAGAAAGGCGAGGGCGCGGCATCGCTTGAAGAGATTGCGGAATTCTCCCAGGGCCTGATCTGCCTCACGCCGGATATCGACGAAACGCTGCTGGGCATCTTCGGCAAGCACAATCTATTTGCCGAGTTGCAGCGCCATATGGATCGCCACGAAGAGGCGCGCAACCAGGCCATCGTGGAAAGAGCGCGGCGCTTGGGAGTTTCACTGGTCGCCACTAACGGCGTCTGCTACGCCCAGCCCCGCCAGCGCGAAGTGCTGGATGTGCTTACCTGCGTACGTGAAAAAGTGACGCTGAAAACAGCCGGGCGGCTGCTGACGCCCAATGCCGAGCGCTACGTGAAATCCGGCGCCGAGATGGCGCGTCTGTTCGCCGATCTGCCGGAGGCCATCGCCAACACCGGCGAGATTTCGTCGCGGCTGGAATTCACGCTGGCCGACCTGGGCTACGAGTTCCCGCGTTATCCGGTGCCGCAGGGCGAGACCATGTCTTCGTTCCTGCGCAAGCGCACGGATGAAGGCGCGCGGAATCGCTACCGGCCATATCACGAGAAAGCCCGCCAGCAGATCGAGCGCGAGTTGGCGCTGATCGAGAAGCTGGAGCTGGCCGGCTATTTCCTGATCGTATGGGACATCGTGAATTTCTGCCGCGATAACGGCATCCTGGCGCAGGGGCGCGGATCGGCGGCCAATAGCGCGGTGTGCTATGCGCTGGGGATCACGGCGGTGGATCCGGTGGGAATGGAGCTGCTGTTCGAGCGCTTCCTTTCCGAAGAGCGCGGCGAGTGGCCCGATATCGATCTCGACCTGCCCAGCGGCGATCAGCGCGAGCGCGCCATCCAGTATGTCTACGAGCGCTATGGCAAACTGGGCGCGGCCATGACGGCCAACGTGATCACCTATCGCGGAAAATCGGCGGCGCGCGAAGTGGGCAAAGCGCTGGGCTTCGAACTGGTGACGCTCGATCGCTTATCCAGCCTGGTGCGGGCATGGGAATGGAAAGACCCCAACGACACGCCCGAGCGGCATTTCAGCGACGCCGGATTGGACCTGAAGAATCCGCGCATGCGCAAATTTCTGGAGCTGTACCAATCCGTGCAGGATCTGCCGCGCCACCTGGGCCAGCATTCCGGCGGCATGGTGATCTGCCAGGGGCAACTGGATTCGGTAGTGCCGCTCGAGCCGGCCACCATGCCGGGCCGCGTGGTGGTGCAGTGGGACAAAGAAGACTGCGCCGATATGGGCATCATCAAGGTGGACCTGCTGGGACTGGGAATGCTGGCCGCCATCGAAGAGTGCCTGGTGCGCATCCGCGAATCGTATGGCGAGGAAGTGGACCTGGCGCACCTGCCGGCAGACGATCCAGCGGTATATACGGCGCCTGCAAAAGGCCGACACCATCGGCATGTTTCAGGTGGAAAGCCGCGCACAGATGTCGTGCCTGCCGCGGCTGCACCCGGTGCGATTTTACGACGTGGTGGTGCAGGTGGCCATCATCCGGCCGGGGCCGATCGTGGGCAAGATGGTGCATCCTTATCTGCGGCGGCGGCAGGGCCGGGAGCATCCCGATTGTCTGCATCCCTTGCTTGAGCCGGTGCTGCGGCGGACGCTGGGCGTGCCGCTGTTTCAGGAGCAGTTGCTGCGCATGGCCATGATCGTGGCCGGCTTCACGGGCGGGCAGGCGGAAGAATTGCGGCGCGCCATGGGCTTCAAACGTTCGGAAAAACGCATGAAAGATATCGAGGCCAAACTGCGCGAGGGCATGGAACGCAACGGCATCAGCGGGGCGGTGCAGGACCAGATCGTGCTGTCGATTACTTCTTTCGCGCTGTACGGATTTCCGGAATCGCACGCCGCCAGTTTCGCCATGATCGCCTATGCCAGCGCCTATTTGAAGTGCCACTATCTGGCCGCCTTCACCGCGGCATTGTTGAACAATCAGCCCATGGGCTTCTACCATCCGTCGATCTTGATTAAGGATGCCCAGCGCCACGGCCTGCGCGTATTGCCCGTGGACGTAACCAAATCCGATTGGCTTTGCACTCTGGAATTGCATGCCGCGCAGCTATGCCTGCGCTTGGGATTTCGCTATGTAAGAGGAATGCGCCAACCACCTGCAGAAGCGATGGTGCGCGCGCGGCGTGACAGTCCGTTCACCAGCATCGATGATCTGGCGTTGCGCGTCCCGGAGTTGCGTAAGGACGAAATGAAGATGCTGGCGGAAGTCGGCGCGCTGAATCCGTTGCAACACATCCACCGGCGCGACGCGTTGTGGATGGCAGAGCGCGCAGTGCGGCCGGTGGGTCCGTTATTGGAGACGCTGGAAGCGGTGGAAGGCCAATCGCCGCTGGCGCGCATGACCGTGGAGGAACGCCTGGCCTCCGATTTCCGCGGTACGGGCGTGACTATTGGGAAGCATCCCATGGCTTACCGGCGTCCGGAGATGCAGGCTCTGGGAGTCACTCCCGCGGCCCGCCTGGCACAGGTTCCGCATGGCCGGTTAGTACGCATCGCCGGATCCGTTATTGTGCGGCAGCGGCCCGGTACGGCCAAGGGCTTCGTATTCCTGAGCATGGAAGACGAAACCGGAGTGATGAACGCCATCATCGAACCGGGCATTTACGATCGCCACAAATTAGCGGTGGTGGGCGAACGATTTTTGCTGATCGACGGTGTGCTGCAGAATCAGGATGGCGTGATTTCGGTGAAGGCCGGACGAGTGGAAGCGCTGGCGCCAGGCCCGGCGGCGGAGTCGCATAATTTTCATTGACGCGGCCTCATCGCGCGGCACCCGGGCACGTCACCCGATTCCTAGCGCCTCGCCTTTGCGGTCCATCGCTTTGTTCGTCATTTGCGGTACGAAGAAATCCTGCCATCCCAGACCGCACTCTTCCGTCATGCGCAAGCCGTATTCGCACCGCAGCAAATCGGCGGGGCCGGAGTTATTGGAGCCAAACGTAAATTTGGCCCCGGCTGTTTTAGCCGCGCGGATGAACGACGGACTGGGCAGTTTATAGCGGTTGTTGATCTCGATCGCCACGTTGTTGCGCACCGCTGCTTCAATCACTTTCATGCGCCGTTCCGGGGTCCACAGACGCTCGTAATCCTGGGCCAGAACATCCGGCAAGAAAGTCGGGTTGGCATGGATATCGATGGGCTCGTGTTCCAGAATGCCTACCGTACGTTCCACCAGCGTGTCCATGAACTCCTGCGGATCCGCGATGGTTCCCACTTCATCCGGCAGCCAAAGCCGCATCCGCTTGCCACGCTTGTCGGTCCAGGTCATGGCATCCGTAAAGATGTAGTCGAAACGCGCGGCCGCCTCGCGCGAGAACATGTGCACCCATTCGCGCCCTTCCGCCTGCATCGCCACGAAACAAGGCTGGCCGGTAAGGCTATCCAGATACCGCATGGCATCGCCATCGTTTTGCACCGGATTGCCGACCCCGCAGTTCGCCGCAATGCCGTACTCAATCCCATCGCGGCGCGATTTGGCGAGCATCTGCTCCAGGGTCAATCCGCCTTTCACGTGAACGTGCAAATCGGCCATGGGAATGTTGTGGCGTCCCATCGTGATGACCTGCCGGAAGACCTCGTCGGGCGCCGCGGCGGGACCACCGGGCGTCGCGGTATCGTCGGGCAGAGGCCGCACCCGCACGCTACGAAACCGCGCCAGCGAGCCGTCGTTATGGCATTGCAGAGCGAAAGTGCCGTGATCCAGATAGCGCCCCTTCTCGGGACCGTCGGGGATCACCGGCGGCGTGGGTTCGGTGTAGTCCACCACCAACATGCCATCCAGCCTGATCTGGACGTTCTTTCCGCGTACCGCCGCTTGAATCTTAAACCAGCGGTCGTCGCGGATGAACTGTTTGTATACGTTGCGCAGTCCGTAAAGCGATCCGGTTTTCTTGCGCTCAATATATCCGCGCTCGCCCGTAGCCGTGTTGGCGATCTGAATCTCGAAACCCTTTGCCGGAAAATCGCGCTCCTGATACGCCGTGTGAAAGTACACGCCGGAGTTGCAGCCCGGCCGCGCCATGGCTTCCACTTCCAGTTCGAAGTTGCGGAAGTCTGCGCCTCGCACCGGCCCGTTATAAAACAAATGGGACCGGGGCCCGTCCGCCGACAGTTGCCCATCCACCACTTTCCAGGATTGCTGGTTTTCGCTCGGCCGCCATCCTTCCAGGCTGTGGCCGTTAAACAGGTTCACCCATCCGTCATCGGCGGCGGAAAGGCCCAGCGCGGTCACGGCTCCTACGAAGCCTCGCCGCGTAATCCCCGGTTTTGTCATCGGTCTGAGTATAACGCCTAGCGCCGCCGGTTCTGCCACCAGGCGTTCAAGAGCGTGGCCGAAAGAATCAGAACCCCTCCGGCAATCGAATTGCCCGCGGGGCGTTCTCCCTGCACCAGCCAGACCCACACCGGATTCAAAGCAGGCTCCAGCAGCAGCACCGTGGTGGCCTCAAAGGCGGGCACATGGCGGATTGCCCGCGTTACGAACACGTACGCCAAGCCAATCTGAAAAATGCCCAGATAGAAGAGCACGCCGATGCTCAGTAAGTCGGTATGCGGCGGCGGCAGCACTTTCGGTAAAGTCACTAAGCAGGCGAGCACATTCCCTAGAACCACTGTCGCGGTGGCCGCGTTCCCTGCGCCCTTGCGTCGCCCCAGCCAGCGTAAGCCCGAAACCGTGAGCGCCCATGTCAGACCCGAAGTAGCGGCAATTAAGTTACCCGTATGCGGATCGGGTGCCGTTGCCACAGCCTTTTGCGAGGCGCCCACGCATAAAAACATGCCGCCCGCGACGGCGCCCAGGAACAATAAATCGGACCGGCTCAGGGGTTCCTTCAGCAACAGTGGACCGATCAGCAGCAGGTACAGCGGCGCGGTGGATTGCAGGAAAATGGCGTTGGCCGAGGTGGTCATGCGCGTGGCTAGCGTGAACGTGACCAGCGTGGCGGCATAGGCTGCGGCCACCGGCAGCAACGCCCATCGCCAGTTGCGGCGGCCGTCCGGCACGAAAACGGTAAGCGCCAGCGCCGCGATCGCCGAACGAAAACTGGCGATCTGCCAGGGAGTCATCGATATGGCTTTTATGGCTGCGCCACCGGTTGAAAACAGTAGCGCGGCGGCCATTAAGAGCAGCCAATTGGCGGCGCGTGAACTTGGCACAAGAATGTACTAGAGTATCAGGCCTATACAAAAGTACTGTATCCGGCGTATCCTAAAATTTCGAGGACTATCATTGCGCACCATTTCTAAGAAGACGAAGTATGCCCTGGAAGCTCTCTACTCCCTGAGCCGGCATTACGGAGAGGGTCCGATTCTGGTCCATTCGGTGGCTACGGAAGAATCCATTCCGTTGAAGTTCTTGCAAGCCATCCTATTGGAGTTACGGAACCGCGGCGTGGTCATGAGCAAGAAGGGGCGCGCCGGTGGCTATGAATTAAGCCGCCCTCCCGAAGAAATTACCGTGGGCTCGGTGATCCGTATGATCGAGGGTCCGCTCGCGCCGCTTCCTTGCGCGCGCGAAACTAATTACCGCCGCTGCGACGAATGTAAGGACGAACAGACCTGTGGCACGCGCATCGTGATGCGGCGCGTGCGCGATGCGGTGGCCCACATTCTGGACAGCACTACGCTGGCCGATGTAATCCGCGAGGTCGATAAGGCCAAAGACCTGGAAGCCCACGGCCCCGCGGTAAGTTTCAATATCTGAAAACTACCGCGCCGTGTAGGTCATGTAGCCGATATTCACGGCGTTGGGCGAATCGGGCGCGGCCCATAGACCTTTGAGTAACTGCTTCGGACTGGTCTTTCGCAGGGCATTCACATCCACGCCGCACTCGAATCGCATGTGATTCATGGCTGCGAACGGGCTTGAGACGGGCGCCGTTACGCCTCCCATCGAAGCCGGGGCGGAAGCGCCCGGAGCCGCCATGGGAGTGCTGAACTCGTCGCGCGGCCTAAGGTTTTGCATGCCCACGGGCGTATGGACTGTGGCCACTACGGGCGCTATCACAGGCGTGGTCGTCAGGGATACCCGGTGCAGTCCACTATAAACCTGGCGTCCATATTGCCCGGCGCGCGCGGGGCTCGCCAGGCTAGTCAAGGTGACGCTTGAAGCCGGCGCCGGGCCGCTCACCACCGTCAGGACTATTTCATCGTTGCCCACTACGGTTACGGTGAAGTGCTCGTTAGCATTGATCGCCAGTCCGGTAACGGTCGAGAAATTTCCGCTGATGGATGAAGCGTTCAAAATGTCGAACGTATTGCCCACCGCAGGCGTATAACCGCTAGCCAGGGCGATGTTCAAGGCGCCGTTGAGCGCTGCCGTCCCCGTGATATTCAACTGGTCGTACTTAGTGCCCGCGGTGGTCCCGCCGATAGTCATGTCGAGTGCGCCCGTTCCGGTCTGCGAGTAAGTCCCGGTCACTCCGAGCTTTCCGGTTAATGCGACGGAATCGCCCGGGCTGATCACGCCGGAATCCACCACGCCGTAATTCACCGTACCCGAGCCGAACAGTGATCCACCGCTTAAGCTCAGGCTGCCCGCGCTGGCGGCCGATAAGGTTCCATCCACGGTGGTGGTGCCGGCCGTCTGGGTGAAGTTGAAACTGCTGCCGCCCACCGTGAAAGTGCTGCCTGTCGATACCGTGAACAGCCCGGCATTGGTGAAACTGCCGCCATTGGTAGTGAGATTGGCGTTGCCGGACAGCGTAAACTTACCAGCCGCGGTATTGGTGGTGAACCCCAGCAAAGCGTTGGCCGAACTCTGATTCACGATTTTCGCGGTGCTGCTGCCCAAAGTAATATTGGCGGCGTTGGTCACAATGTTCGCCCCATTAAACTGCAGCGTACCGCTTACGTTATAAGCGCCGCCTGTAAGTGTGCTGCCGGCAAAATTACTCAAGCTGCCGTTAACGTCGAAAGTGTCGCCAGAACCGATGGTCAGGAGTCCGTTGTTGGTGAAGTTGCCCGCGGTAGTAAAACTGCGGCCCGTGCCCAGAGTGAAACTCGCCCCGGCGGCGTTGGTGGCGAAGTTGGCGAGGCCGTTCGCGTTGCCCGTCCCGCTGATCTTCGAGTTCGCGCCGCTGAGCGTGATATTGGCAGCGTTAGTTACAATATTCGCGCCCTTGAACTGAAAAGTACCTGTGATCTTGTAAGTACCGCCCGTCAAGGTTGTTCCTGAAAAATTGGTCAGGCTGTCGGCAAGGTTCACCACGAACTTGTCCCCCGCGCCGACCGAGAGCGTGCCGTTATTCGTAAAGTTGCCGGCGGTAGTGAAGGTTCCGTAAGATGTGCCGAAGGTCAGACTGCCCGCGCTTGTGATGGTTGCCAGGTTTGTGAGGACATTGTTGCCGCTGAAATCGACGATCTTGGCGCCTGCGCCGGTCAGCGAAATATTAGCCGCGTCGGTGACAATGCTGGTACCCGTTGCGCCGAACTGCAGCGTACCGCCCACGGAGTAAGTACCGCCCGTAAGCGTATTGCTCGCGAAATTCGTCAACGCCCCGCCCGTCGCCGTGCCGATCTGCATGGTGTCGCCGGTAAGAACGCTGAGCGTGCCGTTATTCGTCAGGCCCGCGGTGCTGGGTAGGATGACCAGCGGTGTCGACTGGTTGGCAATTATCTTGCCGTTGTTCACGATCCCCATATTCGAGATCGTGCCAAAACCCTGAATGGTGGCGCCGTTGGTAAAGGTATCGCTCGCACTGGCGCCCGTGATATTGCTGCCCGGACCCAGCGTCACAGACGAAAGCGTGACCGTGCCCGTTCCGTTCAACGTCACGTTCGAACCCGATATCTTCAGCGTGGAACTGTTCAGGTTGATGGCGCCTGAAGTGGTGTCCGTGCCGGCCGTGGTCAGGTTCAGAGTCGCATTTTCGCCGACCGTGATAGTGCCGCTATTGGCCAGGATGCCTGCATTTAACACATCGGTCGTATTGTTGTTGTTGCCGACTGTCACTGTCCCGCTGGCCGTATTGGTCAACGTGCCCGCTACCGTGAGCGTATTGCTGCCAACGTAGTTATTCTGGTTGGTTATCAATTGGCCGGAATTGCTCACCGCACCTGAAATCGTTACCGTGGAACTGCGATCCACATCGAACAGTCCGGTGCTGGCGATCGTCAGAGTGCCGCCTGTGGGCGTGATGGTAGTGCTCTGATTGTTTTCGAGAGCCAACAGCCCTTCCACGCTTTTCAACTTCGCCACCCCATTGGCCGTACCCGCCTTAAACGTGCCCAAGATGTTGAGCTGCGATCCAGCCACGACGTCGGTGATCCCGTTGGGCTGGGCCGTCAAGTTCAGCGTGGCCCCTTCATCGATATCTGCCACACCGTTGTTTACCAGGCTGCCTACATTCATCACGTCGCTGGTGTTATTGTTGTTGCCCAGCACCAGGAAACCGCTGGCGGCATTGGTGAAAGCCCCGGTCACGGTCACCGTATTGCTTCCTACGTAATTGTTATGGTTGGTGTAGAACTGGCCGGAGTTATTCACCGCGCCGGATATAGTCGCGTTCGAACTGCGGTCCACGTCGAAGAAGCCCGTACTGCTCACCGTCAGAGTCCCACCGCCCGGCGTGATAGTGGTGCTCTGATTATTCTCAAGCGCCACAGAGCCTTCCACGCTCGCAAGTTTGGCGATGCCGCTCGCCGCCCCCGCCTTGAATGTACCGAGAATATTCAACTGCGACCCGGCGACCGCATCGGTGATCCCATTGGGCTGGCTGGTCAGGTTCAGCGTAGCCCCTTCACCAATGATCAAATCGCCGCTGTTCGACAGGCTGCCCACGTTCATCACATCGCTGGTGTTGTTATTGTTTCCTAAGACCGTCGTGCCCGCCGCCGTGTTAGTGAACGCCCCCGTTACCGTAACCGTATTGCTGCCGACATAGTTGTTTTCGTTGGTATAGAAATGGCCGGAATTGCTCACCGCTCCAGAGATGGTCACGTTCGAACTGCGGTCTACGTCGAAGGTGCCAGCACTGCTCACCGTCAATGTTCCGCCAGTCGGAGTAATCGTGTTGCTTTGATTGTTCTCCACCGACACGATACCTTCCACGCTGGCTAACTTCGCCAAGCCGAAAGCCGCGCCCGCCTTGAAGGTCCCTAAATCGTAGAGTTGCGAACCGGCCACTGCATCCGTGATTCCGTTGGGCTGGCTGGTCAGGTTTAGAGTCGCTCCTATGCCAATATCGAAATAGCCGTTATTGGTCAGGCTGCCCAAGCTCATCACGTCGGAAGTGTTATTGTTATTGCCCAGAACCACCGAGGCGCCCGAGTTGTTGGTGAACGCACCCGTTACTGTCACCGTGTTGCTGCCCACGTAGTTATTCCGGTTCGTATAGAACGTGCCGGCGTTGTTCACTGCCCCCGCGATTGTCACGTTTGAACTGCGATCCACATCGAACACGCCCGGCGCGCTGATCGTTAAGGTTCCGCTGCCCGGCGTAATGGTCGTGGTCTGGTTATTCTCCACCGCTATCTGGCCTTCCACACTACCCAACTTGGCGATACCGCTGGCAGTTCCCGCTTTAAACGTACCTAGAATGCTGAGTTGCGATCCGGATACTGCATCGGTAATCCCATTCGGCTGGCCCGTCAAGTTCAGGGCAGCGCCTACTCCGATAATCACATTGCCGCTATTCGCCAGACTCCCTACATTCATAACGTCCGTAGTGTTGTTATTGTTGCCCAATACCACCACGGCATTAGCTTCGTTGGTGAATACGCCAGTAACTGTGACCGTGTTACTTCCCACGTAGTTATTCCGGTTAGTGTAAAACGCGCCGGAATTGTTTACGGCCCCGGCGATGGTCACCGTTGAAGTCCGGTCCACATCGAAGATTCCGGCACTACTGATGGTTAGAGTGCCGCTACCCGGCGTGACCGTAACGGTTTGGTTGTTCTCTATACTCAGAAGCCCTTCCACGCTCCCCAAGCCCGCCAGCGCGCTGCCCGCGCCCTTCTTGAAGCTGCCCAGAATGTCGAGTTCCGATCCGGCTGGGATATCGCTGATGCCCGTCCCCAGTGTAAGCGTCGTGCCCGTGCCCACCAACACATAGCCATTGTTAACTAATGTCCCCAGCGACATCGTATCGGTGGTGTTGTTGTTGTTACCCAGAACGATCTGCCCGCCCGGGTTATTGGTTAGCGTGCCCGTCAGCGTGAAAGAGTTCGGGCTCGTCAACAAATTGTCACGATTCGTTTCGAGCAGCCCGCTGTTCGTGAAATTGCCGGTGATGGTCGCTTTGCTGCCTTGGTCCAGATCGAAAATTCCCGCATTGTTGACGCCCCCCCCCACCGTCAGAACACTCGCGTTCGTGAATGTAAAATCGGCGCCAAAATTATCCGTGAACAGCCCTGTAATCCCGAGGGTCTGTGTGTGTCCGCTTAGGTTTTGCAGGGTAGACGGACCGGTTCCATTGCCCAAAGTCAACGAATTGATCGTGGCGTTTATGTCCAGGTTCACCAGGTCATTACCCGTGCCGATCGTGACGTTATAAGTATTCGCCCCGTTATTGGGCGCCCCATTGGGAGTCCAATCCGTTGCCAAGCTCCAATTTCCGGTTCCGCCATTCCAGATGGAATTTACCACTGAAGCGGGCTTGGCTCCGCTGGCTTCCTGCCCCGACGCCTTGGTCGGGATAAAACCTGAAGCCAGACACACAACTGTCACAAAAATCGGGAAATAAGATCGTTTCATGCGCGGCCCCTCTGTTTGGTCCTCAGTAATTCTACTAGGCTATGGACAATGCAGCAACAAAAAACGTGATTCGCGATACGGTAAAGGTCCTATTCGAACTATCCGTCAGGGCGCAGCCTCGTACACCACTCGGCCCCCTGCCATGGTTAATACCACTTCTGTTTTTCCCGTCTGGCTGGGCGCCACCTCAAAAAGGTTTTGCGACAGAATAATCAAGTCCGCAACTTTTCCCGCTTCAAGCGAGCCCTCCGTTTTTTCCCGCCGGCCCGCCACCGCCGCACCCAGCGTGTAGGCTTTGATTGTGTCTTCCAGGCTGATACGCTCCTTCGGAACCCACCCCCCTGGGGGATCCCCCTCCGTAGTTTGCCGGGTCAGCGCGTTTTGCACTCCCGGCCACGGGCTTAACGTCACCACTGGCCAATCGCTGCCGAACGCCAGCCTACCTCCGCTGCTTTCGATACTGTGCCAGACCCACGCGCGGCCAGCCCGATCGGGACCCGCATTGCGCGCCCAGATTTTCAAAGTGTCGTCGTCCGGATAGGCGTGCAAGGGTTGGAAACTAGCGATCGCGCCCAAAGTGCCGAAGCGTGGAATATCCGCAGCCGTGATGGTCTCGATATGCTCCACACGCGGACGCGCATCCTTATTCCCGTTCTTCGTCCGCGCCGCTTCGTAGGCGTCCAGAGCCAGACGCACCGCGCGGTCGCCGATGGCATGCGTGAAGATCTGATAGCCGCGACCGTCCAACTCCACGATCGCTTGTTTGTATTTTTCCGGATCCCAGAATAGCTTGCCCGTCTTCGAGGGATCGTCGCTATAAGGGGTCAGCATGGCGGCGGTATGCGCCTCCACCACGCCATCCAACATCGTCTTTACCGCGCCCCCTGAAATCCAATCGTCGCGATAAGTATTGCGCGCCCGCTCCATTTTCTCGATATCCGCAGGCGTCAATTCGGGCGGATTCAGAAAGTAGGCCACGTACTGGCGCACCGTAAGTTCGCCCTTGTTGCGCAGTTCATCATAGAGATCTAGAAACTCGAAATCGCCTCCCGCGCTGTGTACCCGCGTGAGTCCCGCCCGGTTGGCTTCGTGCAATCCTTTGCGCAATGCCGCCAGGCGTTCTTCGCGGCTGGGCTTCGGAGCAAAGCGCGAGACCAGTTCGCCCGCTTCCTCAAGCAGCGCGCCAGTCGCGTCGCCGTGCTCATCGCGTACGATCTTCCCATTAGCCGGATCTGGCGTCTCGCGCGTGATCCCCGCCACTGCCAGCGCCTTACTATTGGCCCACGAGGTGTGGCCGTCGTAAGCCTCCAGAAGCACCGGCCGGTCCAGCACTACTTCGTCCAGAATCTTGCGATCCGGCAGCCCCGAAGGAGCGAAAGCCGGATATGTCCAACCCATACCCAGAATCCACGTCTCCCGCGGATGCGCTACCGCGTACGCCGAAACGCGCTTCTGAATCTCGCTGGCCGTGGCCGCGCCGTTCAGGTCCACGTGCAGCAATCCCAACGAGCCTTCCATGAAATGGATGTGGCAATCCGTGAAGCCGGGCAACACCAGCCGTCCCTTGGCATCGATCACCCGCGTCTCAGGCCCACGGTAGTTGTTGATTTCTCGCGTGCTGCCAACCGACAAAATCCGTCCGCCGCGAATTGCCAGTGCCTCCGCCCACGGCTGCTGCGCGTTCACCGTATATATCTTCGCGTTCACTACTACGGTTTCAGCGGCGGCAGGCGGAGGCGCCTGGCACCACACAGAAAGCGGCAGCGCCGCGGCCAGTGCGGCCCGCGCAACGAATCTCGACATTAAGTTCATAGGCGAATTCACAGAGTCTACCACTGTGCCGCCCGCCTCGCCGCGCTTGCTACCCTGAATTATGCGCGGCTGGTCAAACCTGCCTGTTCATCGCCTCTTGGCCGACGTTTCCCTCTGGTCCGCGGACCTCGCCAACCTCGAAGCCGCGGTGCGCCGCATTACCCCCTGGGCTGACTCCTTCCACCTGGATGCCGCCGACGGCCACTTCGTCCCCAGCCTTCTGTTCTTCCCCGATCTCGTTCGCGCCCTCCGCCCCCACACCAGCGTGCCTTTCCACGTACACCTCATGGCCGACCGCCCCTCCGTTCTTGCGTCGGAGTTTCTCGACGCCGGCGCCGACCTGCTGACTGTTCACGTCGAAAATGGCGAGCGTGAAGCAGGCTCCGCTATCGAACAAGCTCTGCGCCGTGGTTGTGGAGCGGGCGTGACACTGAAGCTCGATACTCCGGTTCGCGCGGTTCTGCCTTATCTCGATTCCATCGAGGTGATCATCCTGCTAGGAACGGAAGTTGGCGTAAAAGGATGCGGGCTCGCACCACAAGCCTGCGGCCGCCTGCAAGAGGCGCGTGAACTTCTACGCCAGCATGCCAAGCGTCCCATTCGCCTGTTGGCTGACGGCGGCATCCGCACGAACACCGTACCCAAACTCCATGCCGCAGGCGCCGACGCCATAGTGCCCGGATCGCTGGTCTTCCAGTCCCCCGATCTTGACGCCACCTTTCAGTGGCTGCGCGGTTATTCCCTGCCCACCGTCGTATAGGGCACCCAAACTTCCATGTTCGACTGCTCGCGATTCGCCCACGCATAGTACGGGATGAAAGTCAGTGTCTCCACCTTTCCCGGCCGTTCCACCCTCTCTCCAAACGGCCGGTAGAGCGGTTCGCTGCTGAAGGGCCGGTCCACCACGCTGCCCCTGTGCCGAAGCACCATCACCCCCCCCAGCAAATCCGCTTTAAATTCGCCGGCAAAGCTCGACCCGTCGTCAAGCAGCGACGCATCGAATAGATTGAACCCCGGCTGATCCGGTTGCTCCAGGCAATACACCAGCGGACCGCGCTCCAGAGCCACCCGCCCCGCATCTTCCCGCACCAGCGGATTCGCCCGCACCAATCGCGGCTTCATGTCGAATGTCACGTGTACTTTGTCGCCGGCTGCCCAGCGCCGGTGGATCTCGAAGTACTCTCCCGCCTTGGGCACCTCTCGAATCGACCAGCCGTCCGCCGTCACAGTCGTCCCGTCCGCCCATGCCGGAATGCGCACGAACAAACTGAACTCCGTGGCAGTGGCCGGATCCACCGTGAAATCCACCGCGCCTTTCCACGGATATTCCGTCTGCTGCGCGATCCGCACTCCCGCGCCATTTTCCAAATGCCAGTCCAGCGTCGAGCTATGGAACAGGTTTACGTAAATTCCCTGGGCGCTGGTGTTATACATATACCCCGGCAGCGACGCCAGCACCCGCTCCAGATTCGGCGGGCAGCAGGTAGTGTCGTACCACGGGTTGCGGATCTTCTCCCCCGTCGATTCCAACGGATTGCGGTAGCAATACTGTGTTCCCGAAAGAGACATGCCCGAGTTGATCCCGTTGTACAGCGCCCGTTCCAGTACGTCGGCGTAGCGCGATTGCCCCATCGCCAGCAGCATGCGCCAGTTCCACATCATGTTGCCGATCGCCGCGCAACTCTCGCCGTAAGCCTGCGCATTAGGCAGTTCGAACGCCTCCCCAAACGCTTCCCCGGCCTCACGCGACCCCACCCCCCCCGTGATATACATCTTGCGGTTCACCAGGTCGGTCCACAGCGTCTCCAGCGTTTTTAGATACGCCGCGTCGCCGGTTTCCATGTAGTAATCCGTGGCCCCGCTCGAAGCGTACATCGCCCGCACCGCATGCCCTTCGAACTCCTTCCGCGATGTGAACGGGATCCCGCTGAACATGTATGACACTTGCGAGTCCCGCAAATGCAGCCGTTCGCGCTCTACTCCAGACAACAGATATCCCGCGAAATCCAGATACCGCCGGTCGTCCGTGGTGCGGTACAACTCCACCAGCGCCATCTCGAATTCCGAATGCCCAGTCAGCGCCGGCCGCTTCTGTGGACCAAAATTGTCCACCATATAATTGGCGAACCGTATGCCCACGTCCAGCAGTTTGCGATCCCCCGTGGCCCGGTAGTACGCGATGGCTGCTTGCAGCAAATGCCCCATGCAATACAATTCGTGCGACCCCGTCATCTCCGTGAAGCGCCGCGGCGTACGCTCTTCGCTCCAGTAAGTATTCAGATACCCGCTAGGTTCCTGCGCATCGTGTATGATCCCGGTAAGGCGCTCGAATTCCGCGCGCCACTTGGCCTGCACCGCCGGCGATTCGTCGCCCGTTTGCAGTTCAAACGCCACCGCCTCCATCCATTTATATAAATCGGAGTCGGTGTATAGCGGGCCGTGCCGCGCGACCTTCGTTTTTCCCTCCAGACGCAAGAAGTTATCGACCACACCGTGCTCTTCGAGTTCCGTCAGCATTGACGGAATGCTCTTCTCCGCGTTGATCGCCCGCCGCCCGCTCCAAAATCCGTCGCCCATCTTCACCGCGTGTATGGGCACCGCATGCAACTTCGCATACCGCGAATGGGTGACCGAGACGACACCCTCCTGTTGCCAGCCGCTATCGGCGGCGGCCAGCACGGAAGCGGCGACACAAAATAGAACACAAAAGAGAACAGAGGTTCGCATGGCAGTCTTATTTTACTTGGATGTGACGCGAGATCCATTCGCCCATCGTTTCCAGCGCCGCCGGTGCGAAAGTCTCTTCGATCTTGCTGTATTCCACCGGCGAGCCCGTCCGCGCCGTTTGGAATAAATGGTTCAGACCGGCCAGCTTCACAATCGCGTAGTCCGGATTCCGCCCCGCCTCCAGCGCCGCCGCGATCGCCGGCAGGTTCTGTTGCGGTGGTACCTGCAGATCGAGCGCCCCATTCATCGCCAGTACCGGCACTTTCACTCTCTCCAGCGCCGGCTTTGGATCGTACACCAGAAAAGCACGGAACCACGGCGACGTCATCGACCCGATTTGTTTCTCCATTCCGGCAACAGCGCGTGTCATCGCCTTGCGTTGCTCCTCGGGCAGGTCGGCAGCCAGTTTCTCCGCCCCCTCCCGAATCTTGGTCATCACCGCCGCATCGTCCTTCTCTTCCTTTACGACCCTAATGATCAGCCGCTCCAGTTCGCGGTTCTTCTGGGCCGCATCTTCCGGCGTTCCCATCGCCCGCGCGATCAGATACTGCTGCGCCACAATGATCTCCTCGCCCGTCACGCCCGGACCCGCCAGCATCACGATGAACGCAATGTCGCTCGATTCCGATGCCAGCATGGGCGCGATAATTCCGCCTTCGCTATGCCCGATGAGGCCGATCTGTTTGGCATCGACGTCTTTGCGCGATTTCAAAAACTCTATGCCTGCACGCGCATCCTCCGCGAAATCCACCGTAGTAGCGCCCGCGAAATTGCCGGTCGATTTGCCCGTTCCCCGATCGTCCACGCGCAAAACCGCCAAGCCGCGCCGCGTCAAATAATCCGCAATCACCAGGAACGGCCGGTGGCCCACGATGGTCTCGTCCCGGTCCTGAGGTCCGGACCCCGTTATCAGCAGCACGGCCGGATGCGGCCCCGCGGTACGCGGCAGCGTCAACGTGCCGGCCAGTTTCGTGCCGGCCTTGGCATTGTCGTAGGCGACTTCCTCTTCATCGTAGGGATACGGCTTCTTAGGATTCTGCGGCCGCACCAGTTCCGGCGCGGGCCCGCGATGCAACGTCAGCGGAAACGATTTCCCGCCCTGCCTGAACGTTCCCGATATCGCCGCCCCGTCCGCCGTCCAATCCGCCTGATAGGTCGCGCCCACGGACTTGATCTCCATGGTCAGTGAGCGTCCATCCTCCACTACCTTGGTCAGCGGAATGGCCATGGCGCCCTGATCCAAGCTGTCGAGCCCGCCGGTCAGCGCTCCGTCGGCCGCGCGCGACAAATGCAGTACCAATCGCAACGGGACGCCGGCGTCCAGCACGCCGCTCCACTCTCCCTCAACGCCGGTGGTGGCGGCGCCAAGCATGGCAGCCAGCGCCAATAGCAGCGCGATCGTTAGATGTTTCATGAGCCCAGCTTAGCGAATTGCACAAAGGCTTCCACCGCGGCGTTGGCCGTTTTCGCACCCGAGCCTTTGCCTCCCAGGTCGTGTCCTGCGCCTTCGATCACCACCAGTCCGTGCGGGCCCGCAATCCCCGCCAGCGCCGCGCGCATCTCCTCTACGGATCCGAACGGATCGCGCGTGCCATGTACGAATAGCGCCGGCGTGCTGAGCGTCGGAAAATGCGCGGTCCGCAGTTCGGCCGGCCGCCGCGGCGGATGCAAAGGATACGAGAGCAAGAGCAAACCCGCCGCGACCTCCGGTTGTTCCGCCGCGAGCATGGTGGATTGCCGCCCGCCATAAGAATGCCCGCCGAGATACACTTTGCCGGGAACCCGCTCTTGCAACGAAGCCACAGCGCGCGCAAGCCCTGCCCGATCCTGCGCCGCCATCGCCGAGAATGGTGGACCATGCGGCCGCAACCTCCGAAATGCCAGGTCACACCGCAATACCGTAAACCCTTCCGCACAAAACTCGTCCGCCACCGCGACCAGCAAGGGCGCCTGCGCATTCGCCCCCGCTCCGTGCGTCAAAACCAATCCTTGACCATTCGCCTGTGTCGGCGTATGCAGGAATCCGTCTTCCAACGAGGTAACCATTCCCATACTCTACAGGCTAATCACCCCACCGACTTATGGCGGCGCGCCTCCTCTGTATCCTGCCACAATAAAACCAAATGCACGCAATCGCGCTGCCGCCCGCCCGCATCATCTGGGATTACCTTCAGCTGAAGCACCACCCCATCCCCGCCGACGCAATCGTCGCCTTCGGAACCAACGACCTCCGCGTCGCCCAATTTGCCGCCCAGCTTTATCATCAGGGCTACGGACAGACTCTCGTCTGCACCGGCGGCATGGCCCACCAAGGCGACCTGTTGGCCACCAACTGGCCCAAGGCCGAAGCCGAAATGTTCGCCGATGAGGCCGTCGCCCTGGGGGTCCCGCGCAGCAACATCCTGCTTGAGCCGCGCGCCCTGAACACAGCCGAGAACGTTCGTTTCACGCGCGAACTCTTGTGCCGCACCGGTGCCGGCCCCCGTAATCTGGTCCTCGCCACCAAGCCTTTTATGCAGCGTCGCGTGTGGGCCACCATGGCCGTCGAATGGCCGGAGATTCCCGCCTCTCTAGCCTCGCCCAGCATGACGCTTCAGGAATACTTCACCGCGGACCTACCGCCCGAAAAGGTGATCCCCATCATGCTTGGCGACTTACAACGCATTTGGGTCTACGGACGCCGTGGCTGGTCGGCCGCCCAGATCACCCCTCCCGAGGTGATGGAGGCGTTCCGAGAGCTAAAGGCACTCGGCTTCACCCAACAATTGCTGCCAGAAGAGTGACCGCTCAACCCGTCGCCAATAAGGCACGAGATGAAGTTACGGCACTGTTGACGGCGGAACCAATGCCTGACGGCGCTCAGCGGCACGCCGCACAAGGGCAAATGTTCCGCAGATGCTCCCACGAGTAAATGCCCGTGGCATGCCCGTTGCTCCAGTGAATGCGGATCGCGTAGTTCCCGACCGGTTCCACCGTTAGTATCTTAAGCGCTGGTTTGTACATCTGGAATGGTGACGCCGACTCGCCCGCCCCCGGTCCACCCGGCGGCCGCGGCGGCGTGCCATGCGCACCCGTACAAGTCGCACAAGGGCACTTATCGCGCAAGTAGTCGATTCCATACTCGCTCGAATGCCGGTCTTTCCAATCGATCTTGATGCCCTTCGACTTCGAAATGGCGATATGTTCCGGATCCATTACGGTGGTCATTTAATTTTGTATGCGCTCCACATCGCGCACGCCCGAGATGCGCCGCATGGCCGCCACAAGTTTCTCCAGGTGTTTCTTGTCGCGCACGTCCACGGTCATCTCTACCAGCGCCCCGTCCATCATCTCCGTCTCCGTTTTGGCTTCCAGGCTCCGGATGTTGGTATTCTCGTCGTTCAAGATAGATGTCAGTTGGTTCAACATCCCCGGCCGGTCGTCCGTGTGAATCGCGATCTTCACGGGGAAAGCGTCGGATATGCTCCGCGCCCATTCCACTTCAATCTTGCGCTCCACGTCGTACATCAGGTTCTGCACATTGCTGCACGATTTCGAATGCACCGCCACGCCCTTGCCCCGCGTCACGTATCCGATAATGCCCTCGCCGCGAATCGGGTTGCAGCACTTGGCCCGGTACACCAGCAGATCGTCCATGCCCTTCACCCGGATGACCGCATCGCCCTCCGGACCGCGCGGCATCCCCGGTGTGGGGGGGGTGCTTTCCGGCTGCTGCGGCGGCGCCTTCGTTACTTCCGGAGCCTCCGGCAATACCTGCCCCGGCGCCAGTTTCTGCAGAACCTGCCGCGCCGAGTATTTGCCGTAGCCCAGCGCCGCGTGCAGATCTTCAATCTTGCCGTAGCCGTAATCGCCCGCCACGTTTTCCAGGCTGCTTTTGGTCACTCGGCCCAGTTGGACGCCCAAGCGCCGGGCTTCTTTCTCTAGATACTTCTCGCCGATCTCGATGGCCTTCAACCGTTCGCTGGCGTTGATAACGTGCTTAATTTTGTTACGCGCCCGCGCCGTCTTCACCAGCGTCAGCCAGTCTTTGCTAGGCAGGTGGCCGGCCTGCGTCATGATCTCCACGATGTCACCGTTACGCAGCGAATAGCGCAGCGGCACGATGCGCCCGTTTACCTTGGCGCCTACGCATGTCTGCCCCACGTCCGAATGTATGGCGTATGCAAAATCGATAGGCGTCGCATCCCGCGGCAGGACAATCACCTTGCCGCGCGGCGTGAACGTGTACACTTCCTCGGGGTAAAGGTCCACCTTCAAGGTGGACATAAATTCCCCGGGATCCTGCATGTCGCGCTGCCATTCCACCAGGTGCCGCAGCCACGCGATGCGCTGGTCGTCCGGCGCCGGGCCCTTCTTGCCCTCCTTGTATTTCCAGTGCGCCGCAATGCCTTCTTCCGCGATGCGGTGCATCTCCTCCGTCCGGATCTGCACTTCGAAATGCTGCCCGTGCGGCCCCACCACCGAGGTATGCAGCGATTGATAAAGATTGGGACGCGGTATGGCGATGAAGTCCTTGATGCGCCCGGGAATGGGCCGCCACTCGTTGTGGATCACGCCCAACGCCGCGTAGCAATTCTTCACCGAATCGGTCACGATACGCAGCGCCATCAAATCGTAAACCTGCTCGATCGCGATCTTCTGCCGCTTGAGCTTTTGATAAATGGAATACGGCCGTTTCAGCCGCCCTTCCACCCGCGCCGGAATGCCCTCGCGCCGCAGTTCGTTTTCCACCGTGGTGCGGATCTCGTTGAGGAACTCTTCGTTCGAGTGCCGCTTCGACTCGATGGTCTGGACGATCTCTTCGAACGCTTCCGGATCCAGGTGCCGGAAGGCCAGGTCTTCCAACTCGCCGCGCACCTTGCCCATTCCCAGGCGGTGCGCGATCGGTGCGTAGATCTCGATGGTTTCGGTGGCCACATGCGCCCTGCGTTCGGCGCTGAGATAGCCCAGCGTCCGCATGTTGTGCAGGCGATCCGCCAGTTTGACGATCATCACGCGGATATCGTCCACCATCGCCAGCAGCATCTTGCGGAAGCTTTCCGCCTGCCGTTCCTCGGCGTTGAAGACGTCCAGTTTGCTGAGCTTCGTAACCCCGTCCACGCAATGCGCCACTTCGTCGCCGAATCCCTTGCGGATATCGTCGGTGGTCATGCGCGTGTCTTCCACCAAGTCGTGTAAGAGCCCGGTTTCAATAGTCACCAGGTCCATGCGCATGTCGCCCAGAATGTGCGCCACCATCAGCGGATGGACCATGTAAGGCTCGCCCGATTGCCGCAATTGACCCTTGTGAAGTTCCACCGCCAGGCGGAACGCCCTCTCCACAGGCGCCAGATCGTCACGCGGACGATACTCGCGGATCTTGGCCTCTAGCTCGTGGAACAGTTGCTCGATGCGGTCGGGCGGCGGAGATACGGGTGGTACGTCGGAGGCGCTAGAGACTTCGGGGGACACTAATTTGATTGTAGCTGACCCTGATGAAAGGGCGGGATGAAGGTTTGAGTTAATGGAAAGAACAGTGTCTGAAGCCTGCTTGGAGCGATAACTTAGTAGGCTTCGCCGCGGTTGTCGATCCCGTGAATCCGAACGATATCAGGCGTGTCGAGATCGAAAAAGAGCTGCCACTTGCCGATCCGCAAACGGTATAGTCCCTCTCAGTCGGTAAGCTTTTTCGCATCGCCATGGCCGGTCCGCCCGAACTCAGTGACCGCAAGCAGGATGCGCCGGGCCGTATCGCGGTCAATGCGCCGCAGATCGGCGCGCGCCACCGACTCCCAAACGAACTGCCTCACAGACCGAATTCGCGCATGATATCCTCGTGCGAAATGCCGGTCGACGCCTGCCGCCGGGCCGCGTCGATGCGGGCAAGCATCTCGGGATCGACCGGAGCGTCCTGACTTACTAGGAACTCCAGGTAGCGCAGGGCCGCCGATACGTCTGACTCGGGGAGTCGGTCGATCAGTCGATCCAGTTGTTGTTTGTCCGGCATGGCCTACTAAAATCGTCTCACAAATGACGATTGATTGGCGTCCCTAATCACCGCGAGTTGGAACCAGCTTATGGAGTGGCTGAAACGGCTCGAAACCCTACGCGAATGCGTTCAGGCAGGCGGGGGAACATGACCTAACCCCTTGAATCGGTAATCCGTTCTCTATCCCAGCGTTGTATGGAACCATGCTGGCTGGGAAGTAAGCGCACACTATGCAGTCCTCCATGGTCTGCCAGGGGCGGCGACGCCACTTTCCGATATGCCCACTTTCTTCCCGCAACACAAGCTCCGATGCACCCCGCCTGACGAGCGTTAAGATAGCAGTCATGTTCCAACGCATTGATCTGGCGAACCGCGCGCGGCGTTCCGTTTATTCTGCGTTGCTCCCCGGACATCGTGCAAAAGGCGAAGAGCGATGCGTAGACCAAAGCTGATATTACGTTCGATCGTTTGTTCAGTTCTGTGTGCTGCCTCGCAGGCACAGACTTTCACCAATTTGTCCAGCTTCAACGGGACTGACGGCGCAAGCCCGCGTAATGTCGCCCTCGCACAGGGCCTGGACGGAAACCTTTACGGCACGACCTCGCTTGGCGGTGCCAACAACCACGGGACCGTTTTCCGAGTCACCACATGGGGCGAGTTGACGACGATGCACAGTTTTCTGGGAACCGACGGAAGCGATCCCTGGGCCGGTCTCGTTCTAGCCGCCAACGGGAGCTTTTATGGCACGGCCAACCGCGGGGGCAGCTCCACTTACACCGGAACACTCTTCAAAATGACACCGGACGGCACGCTGACGACGCTGGTTCGCTTCAACCGCACCACCAATGGCGAGTACCCGACGACCGGACTGGTTCAAGCGGACAATGGTAGCTTATACGGGACAACACCCCAGGGCGGGGCGTACCCCTACGGTGGCACGATCTTCAAGCTGACCCTGGCCGGTGCGCTAACGACGCTGTACAACTTCCCCGGCTCGCCCGACGGCTTCCGGCCTTTGGGCGCGCTAGTTCAGGCAACGGACGGCAACTTCTATGGCACGACCTACCAGGGCGGTGCCGTCAACTACGGCACAGTCTTCAAAATGACCGCTAGTGGCGAACTAACCACGCTGTACCGCTTCACCGGCGGGACCGATGGCGCGGCGCCTTCGGGCGCGCTAGTCCAGGCGACGGACGGGAACTTCTACGGGACTACCACGTACAAAGGTGACGCTTTCTGCGGCTGCGGTACCGTCTTCAAGATGACCCCGAACGGCACGCTGACGACGTTATATAGTTTCACCGGCCTCGACGGCAATCGACCCGAAGGCGGGCTGGTTCAGGCTACCGATGGCAACGTCTACGGGACAACTTATCAAGGCGGCACTAAGGACTGGGGCACAATCTTCAGAATCACTTTGAGTGGCACGCTGACGACATTACATAGTTTCTCCGGCAGGGACGGCCTCAATCCTTCCAGCGGCGTGTTTCAAGCCACCGACGGAAACCTTTATGGTGTTACTGAAAGCGGGGGAAGCAGCGGCGACGGAGCGGTATTTGAGCTGTCGCTAGGGCTTGGGCCCTTTGTTATGACGCTACCCACCTTCGGCAACGTGGCATCCGCCGTCAAGATCCTTGGGACGAACATGAACAGCGCCACGAGCGTCACTTTTAACGGCGTCCCGGCCACTTTCAGGGTTGTGAGTCCCACGGAAATCACGACCAACGTGCCTGCGGGCGCTAACACTGGAACCGTTCAGGTTGTTACTCCGGCGGGAACTCTTTCAAGCAACGTGGCGTTCCAGGTGCCGTGACGTTGAGTCGCGTCTGCTAAGTCAGCACTCAGACCGACCGCGATGGTGGCCAAAAACGGGCTTAGCGGAAACTTGCCTCCACGGGTGGCACACCTCATGCCGCCTCCACGATACGCTGGATCGTCATGACGCTGACACCAGTCTCGGCTGCAATGGCGCGCAGGCTCAGACCCTTCTCCCGTAGCGCCAGGACGCGCTCTGGGCCGTACCGCAGCCTTCGGGCGTCCTAATACCTTACCTTGAGCCTTGGCGCGTCCCAGGCCGCAGGTACTCTTCACGGTAGCTGAACCACTCAACGCCGTGGGAAGTGAGTGCTTTGAGATGCTGGAGGGCTTTTCAAGACGCCTTCACGAGAGAAGCGGTCCAGCGACCAAAACAGCACCATGTCGAACTCTTTTACGGGATGCCGCGTCAAGCATCTTGCGGAATGCGGGGGGGCTGCCGTCTTGGCGGACGCCTTGTCTACGTATTCAATCGCCAGTATCCAATCCTCACTGGCCTTGCGTTCAACGAACGCTGGAAGCTCGCGAAGCTGGTTTTCGTGATCCTGGCCTTTGTCCTTGGTGCTGACCTAGCGTACAATATCCCGGCTGAAAATCGAGGTTGGCGTCCCCAGGGGGATTCGAACCCCCGTTACCGCCGTGAAAGAGGGATGAAGGGCATTTAGCGTATTTTGCACTGCTTTAGCAGAATGCGCACAAGTCTTTGAGCCACAGGCGATTCATGGCGTTCATGCTATGAATGCCTCGCCGTACTTTGGCGTTGTTTAGGCTCCGGTTCGTCACCATAGTGTCACCAGCTTTTGAGTTGCGTCTAGGCGTTCGCTAAAGCCGTGCAAATCAGTTCTGCATGTGCTCGGCGATAAAACCTTTTGCCTTCGAACAGTCAGCGGGATTGTCGTCTACCATGCAAAAGGCTTTCGCTTGAGGCGGTGAAAACGTTTCAATGAAAACAGCTACGGAGTCGTGTTCAAAAGCGTCTAACAAACGGAGGCCCTGCCCCGATACGGATTGATCTGCGCTAAGCGTTATCCAAGAAATTCTGATGTAGCACCTGTCATACTTCGGGCTGTAGTGATTGGTAAAACCTCCCTTGTTAGCCTCGGCCTCATTTGGCCCAACCTTCTCGGCCTGGATCGCGCAATCTTTCATCTTTTGCCAGTCATTGGGCTTGCGGTCATTCTCAGGCAGAACTTTTTGGCCGAAGGCCAGAGTTGCCATGACAAGGAGGAGAGGAGTGGCGTATTTTTGCATACCTTTCCATCATGCACGCTTTCTCCGCAGGGATTCTTGGACGGCGGCAAGGTTTTGTGCGAAGAACTCCAGTGGATCGAAGTCGATTGGCACACTTGCCCCCTAACCCCCACATCCTAATATACGAAAGTAGATGGACGCTCGGGCTTAGAGGTCTTCGTTCGCAGTGTATCTTGCTGTGCCACGACTGATCGGCTCGTGTTCCTCTAAACGTCGGTTCCGGGTGTTGGGCCAGTTCGCGGAGGGTTCTCCTGTTTCCCGCTATTCGCAGGATAGCGGCAATTTCGCCATCGCTATTCAACGAATAGAGAGGTTTGTACTGAGTACAGACATCGCCGCGCGGCCCTGCTGCAGGCGGCGCACTTAAGTTCAGTCGCTGTCGCTGACGCTGCCGCTCGGTTCGCTGGCGTTGGCGAATTTCTCGCTCGATTTCGATGGCCTCCCTATTCTCTTGCCATAGCGCACTAGCACGTTCCACCACGGGAGCCGCCTGAGGAGTGAGTACGTAGACCCCCACGGTCCTCACTGGGTGCCCTAGGCTAGAAGATCCTTCCTTCCGCGCCATCCAACCGATTTCCTCAAGTTCCCGAATTGCTTCAGCAATCGCGTTTGGCGATGATATCCCGCTGTATCGGCTAATGGCACGATAGCTGAGCCGGACTTCGACCGGAACCGCGCCTGACTGGCGGTCCGCATAATTCAGCAGGACAGGTACGATGGCGCGCGCTGGCAGGGAAAGCCGAGCCCACATGCCCGAGAAGATCAAGACTCCTAGATCCCCTTCAAAACCCGCCCGCACGGGCGGACTCGCAGCCTGTTTCAGGTGCTTTCCTTTAGGGATGCAAGGCACTCTAAACCTCGCTGCGATCCAAAGTGCAGCGTCCGCTGGACCGTTGAGCCGCAATACACTCATCACCAGATCAACTGGCCCCATTGGTTTGCTGTCGCACCCGAAGCATTTCACTGTGTTGTTCGCGTGCCTAATGCCAACAGAGGCGGTCCTGTCACCGTTTTTGTGCTTATCACCCTGCCAGCAATGAATCTTCGAGGCACCATCCAACCTAAGATCCAAGGCGCGCGCAATTTCCGCCACGGAGACATGCTGGTTAATCCATCGAAGGTCTGGAATGCCTCTGTTCTCGCTCGACTGACTGCCACTGCTTTGTTCAGGGTTCCACACGCCGCGGCCTCGTATTCTCCGAAATGAGCCGTGTAACCTCGCCTGCCGGAATCAAAAGGTGCTTGCCAACCTTACAACTGGCAATCTTGCCTCGATATGCCCATTGCCGCGCGGTCCATATCGAAATGTGAAGATGCTGCGCAAATTCCTGAACTCGGATTACCTCCGCCTTGTTTTGAACTGCCGTTTTCATTTTTGGTTGCCTCCTCGGGCCTTGCCCAAGTGTTAGTCTTCAGTCTACGGATACTTGCTCGTCGTGTCGAATTATATTTGATAGTAGTTTGCATTATGATATGCTATCAATAATCAAATGCGGCAAAGCCCAGCGCGCTCCGGAAATTCCGGCCTGAGTCGATTGAAGCCCGTCGAGATTCTGGGGGGAGTGAACCGCGATCAATTCCTTGGTGTGCTGAATCGCTCCAGAGACCTTCCTGGTTCCGTTAGCAAACTCAGAGAGGGCGGGAGGCTGGGTGACCACATCCGTCTCAGGAATGCGGATGTTTCCCATGATCACCAGCTACGGCTCTATGTGGATGAGTGGCTGCAAACGGGGCTGACCGAGGGGCTTGAAAACCCAAGTTCGAGGGACCTATTGAAGGCTCCGAACGCATGCGCGGCGGTTCGCCGGTTTGGTGAGAAAGCAGTGCAGTTAGCGCCTTCAGGTAAAGGGCTGCAGCTTCGATTTCCGATCGTGCAAGGGGGGCATTCGATTCGCCCGCCTGAAGCCGCGATAGACGCGCCGGATCGCCTTTTCTCCTTGTTCATGCTGTGTGACTGGCGGATGCGCCTTGCGAAATGTAGGCGGGCCGGATGCGGCAGATACTTCGAGTTGAAGCACTGGAATCGGGAGTACAAGAGGGGCACCGTTTGTCCGCAATGCCAGCGACTCCGCAGTCTCGAAAGTGCGATAAGCAGCACGTCGAAGGCTCGTAAGGCTGGAGAAGCGGAGTTATATCGGATGGCTGCGCGCCATTTCAAAAAAAAGCTACTCACGACTACCGAGTGGTACCGCGACCAAAGGTTCAAAGCGAGAATCGTGAGTTTCCTAAACGAACAAATCAAAAGAAGCGACACCCTGAAGCGCGCATATCCGCGCGAAATTACCTGCAAGTGGTTGTCATGGTCGAAGAACCGAAACGCAATTGAAAAAGCTGCGAGAGGAGCAGGATATGCCGAAGGCTAAAGAACGGGACGGAGTGTATTATCGGAAGGACCGCGGGTCCTGGTGGGTATCGTACAAGGATGCCAATGGGAACCGCCAGCGGGAGAGCGTGGCGGCCCACACACGCCTGCAGCAGGGCCGCGCGTGCTGCTCTCATCCTGAAGGCACAGCGCGATAGGGTGCTGGGCGTCAAGGAAGCCTCCGATATCACCACTGCGGACCTCCTGGCGCGTTACAAACGCTACCAGAGGACAAAGCTGCGCCCGACGACATTCGAGCGCCTGAACGGCATTCTGGAGACGCTGAAGGCCGCTCTGCCCGGGCGCGCCAAGGAGATCAGCAGAAAGACAGTCGCCGATTACATTTCAACGCGGTCTGAGGCCGTGGCTCCGGGCACTGTTCAGAAGGAAATCACCGTCCTGAAACACGCCCTGAGGCTAGCCGTGGAGTGGGAACTGCTCAACAGCAACCCCGCTCAAGGTGCCAAGCTGCCAAAGGTGCCAGAGGGACGCACGCGATATCTCTCGCCCACGGAGTTGAAGGCGGTACTTCAAAGCGCGCCCGAGTGGATGCGCGCGCCGCTCGCCCTGGCGGCGTTTACGGGAATGCGTCGCGGAGAACTCCTCGGACTTCGGTGGATGGATTTAGACCTAGCTAACCGGCGCGTTTATTTGCCAGCAACGAAAAACGGTTCTCTCCGAGTGCTGCCGCTTAATGACCTCTCGCTTCGGGTGTTCGCGTGTTTGCCAGTTGGCCCCGCAGCGGAGTTTGTGCTTAAAGACGTGGAACCAAAGAAGCTGAGCGTTTACACCCGCAGGCTCTTCGCGGGACTGGGCATCGCCGACGCCTCCTTCCATTCGCTGCGACATACGGCAGCCTCCTGGCTAGTGATGAACGGCGAAGACCTCTACACTGTCGGGCAGTTGCTTGGGCATCGAACCCCTCGGATGACGCAGCGGTACGCTCACCTCTCACCCAAATACATGGCGGGTGCGGTTGGTAAGCTGGATTCCGTCTTTGGCGAAGTGATGCCCGCGGCAGTTGCCCCCGTGGGGCTTTTGGAGTCGCCGGAGGCCGTAACTGAAGCCTCAGCGTGATTTCAACTGAGAGCAAGATGCACTTTGAGGCCCGGGCTCAGGTGGGACCTGCTCGGGCTTATTTCTTTGACTGCTCCTCCACGCGCTTTCTGAAGTCACTGAGCAGGTTGTGCATGGCCCGTGTTGGTATCGGATAGATCCCTAACATCTGGGTCCGCATTCTTTGACCGCTCCACAGTATCGCCGCGGACTGGGGGTCCATGACCAAGAGCCCACGGCGCTCACCTCGGTTACCGAAATATAGAACCAAATCCGCCTTCGTGACGTCCGAAACAACTTCAAACCTGCCCCATTTCTGAAGCTCCTGGTATGCCTGATCGGCTACTTTTTGGTCGCCGGTGTGATTGTCTATGTAAACCGTCTTGGCTGACAATACTTGAGGCGCAAGGGGGATATGCTTTGCGGCTGGCAACGCAGCGAGCGAGCAAGCCAAAAGGGCGATTGGGACGGCTTTGGAAGTCTTCATTGCGGCACTCTCCGGCAACATGGAAGCCTAGCAATTGCCGAACTCCGCCGTCAAGCTGGCCGCTTGAAGAGGGTTCGATGGGGCTCATTACGTCACCATAGCGTCACCGGATTTGAGGACGCAAACGGAAAGGCTGCTAAGTAACTGAATTGAATGGCGTCCCCAGGGGGATTCGAACCCCCGTTACCGCCGTGAAAGGGCGATGTCCTAGGCCGGGCTAGACGATAGGGACGTGCAGGCCAAAACTGAAGACTAATCCAATGTAGCACGCCCGGACCGTCCTCCGAAATATGCTACGTTCGCCACCATGAAACTCCGATTTGTGCTCGCCCCAGCCGCGGCGCTGGTTTTGTGCGCCGCGGGATGGCTATTCGCCCAGCCCGCCGGAGATCCGCTGGTCGAGGGGCTGCGTCTGGTGGAGGTCGCCTCCGTGGCCGACGCCGCCGAACAGCTCTACGGGCAGCGCATCTATATGTCGCACGACATGCGGCCCATCCTTACGTCCAAGTTCGCCGGCCCCGCCGTCACCGTGTTGCTCAAGAAAGAGGAGCACCACGAAGGCTCCGCCGCCTCGCAGGGCATGCTCGACGCTATCGACGCCGCGCCGGCCGGATCAGTTTATGTGATGGTGCTCGAAGACGGCCAGGATATCGCGGGCATGGGCGGACTCATGGCCACCGCCATGAAATATCGCGGTTTCGCCGGCGCCGTGGTAGACGCGTCCGTGCGCGACCTGCCGCAGATTAAGCGCCTTCAGTTCCCCGTATTCAGCCGCGGTATCGCGCCCTCCACTTCCATCAATCATTACCGCTTCGCGGGCGCCAATGTTCCGGTCACCTGCGCCGGTGCGCGCGTGAATCCCAACGATATTATCGTGGCTGACGAAGATGGCGTGGCGGTGGTGCCGCGCGCGCATGCCGCCGAGATACTGAAGAGAGCCCAGGAATTGGATAATACCGAACACACCATGGTCCCCTTCATCGAGAAATTCCGTTCGATTAAGGAAGCCGTGGCCAAGTTCGGCCGGATCTAGCCGCCGGATTTAGCGCGGCTGCCATCGGCCCCGGCGTGTGATAACGTCTAGTCATGCAAAATCCGGATGGCATTTCCCGCAGAGCGATCCTGGGGGCGTCCGCCCTGGCTCTGCTTAAACCACGCGCCGCGCGGGCTGCCGGCAGCGAAAAGCTCAAGGCCGGACTGGTGGGCTGCGGTGGACGCGGCACCCAGGCGGTCGTCGACCTGCTGACCGGCAACGAGCACGTCGAACTCGCCGGCATGGCCGATGTTTTCGAAGACCATCTCGAACAATCGCTGGGCCGCCTGCGCGACCCCAAGTTCCTAGCGAAATACGCGGGCATCACCGTCGAACGTAAGGGCCGACCGCGGGAGATGACGGCCGAGGATCTGGTGGCCTCCATCCAGCCGCGCATCCGCGTGGAGCCCGATCATCACTTCACCGGGTTTGACGCATATCAGAAGTTGCTGGCTTCCGATATCGATATCGTGATGCTGTGCACGCCTCCCGGCTTTCGTCCCATGCATTTCGAAGCGGCCGTGAACGCCGGCAAGCACGTCTTCACCGAGAAACCCATCGCTACCGACCCGGTGGGTGCGCGGCGTTTCATTGCCGCGGGAAAATTGGCGGCGGAGCGCAAACTCACGGTCGTTTCCGGGGCACAACGCCGGGCGCACCGCGAATACGTGGAGACGGTCCAGAAGATCCATGACGGCGCCATCGGCGAAATCACAGCGCTATATGCCAACTACCTGAGCGGCCCCGTGTTTCACGCCGACCACCGCGATCCGAAATGGGGCGACATGGAGTGGCAACTCCGTAACTGGTATTCCTTTAATTGGATTTGCGGCGATCAGATCGTGGAACAGCACTTCCACAATATCGATTTTATGAACTGGGTGATGGGCGCGCATCCTGTGAAAGTAGTGGCATCCGGCGGCGCCGCGTGGCGTCCGCGCGAGGCGCTCTATGGCAATATTTACGATCACATGAGTTCGGAATTCACTTACCCGAACGGCGTGCGCCTGAGCAGCAACTGCCGCCAGTATCCTAAAGGCGTTTACAACGATGTGAGCGATAGCATTACCGGCACCAAAGGCCGCAGCAACGGGCTCGATCTGGGAGCGAAGGGGATCAACCCTTATGTACAGGAACACATCAACATGGTGCGCAGCATCCGCGGAGATGGACCCTATCTGAACTATTCTCTGCCCATTGCGGAGAGTACCCTTACCGCCATTATGGGCCGTGAGTCGGCCTACTCCGGGCAGGAGATCACTTGGGAACAGATTATGAATTCGCAGTTGGATCTGATGCCCAAAGCGTTCGGCTACGACACCAAAATGGAAGCGCCGCCTTTGCCGGTACCCGGAACTTACAAGTTCGTGTAGCGGTGCAGGCGGCCTCTCAGAGGCTACGCCGCCTTAGCGAATGTGCCCATCTGGTGAACGTTCGCCTTCGGCGGTTCCGCAAAAATCTCGAGCAGGGCGGTCCTTACCCTCGCAAACCTCTGGCATTCGGAACATCCGCACGCTTCGTTGCGGGTGGCGTGTTCGATCAAATAGTCCAGTTGCTCGCGCAGCACTTCGGTCTCGACGGCTGGTTCTGGAACCCTCGCTTGTTCAACTTGTGGTGCCATTGCATCACCTCCGTACTCACCTACATAGATGTACGTAATTCGAAGGGGGGTCCGTTCCCTAATGTAAATGATTGTCAGTGGGGCATTATTAAAGTTTCATGCCCAGCGTGCCGATAACTACCATATGGACGATCCACCGGACATGGAACTGATCGCCAATCGCTTCAACCGGTTGGTGAAGGAACTTTTGTTGGGAGAGGTACGCCGCACCTCCTTCCAGCCCTGGGAAGTCCACCTTCTTCTGGACTTGCAGGATTGCCGGTTGACGCGTTCGCGCCGCGACGAAGCATTGCGGCGTTACCAACGCGTGGTACAGAAGCAACTAGACAGGCGGGAGTTGCCGCCCATCCGGTTTACGGAGTTTCTGGGGAAACGGAAGCGTGGGCCGGTTTTGGTTCCACCGCCGTCAGTGCCCGCCCGAAACCCGCCGGCCATGAATCTGTAGATTTCCGCTCAGCGCCATCCGAATGCCTGCGCTATAGATGCGGTGTTCTTCTTTCAATATGCGTTCGGATAGCGTATCAACCGTATCGTCATCAAGCACAGGAACCGCCGCCTGCAGCAATATAGGGCCGGCATCCAGGTATTCATCGACGAAGTGAACCGTACAGCCCGTCACCTTGACGCCATGCTCCAGCGCTTGGTGCTGCGCATCCAAACCGGGGAAAGACGGCAACAGCGACGGATGGATATTGAGCACACGCCCTGGAAACTCGCGCACGAAACCGGCACTCAACAGGCGCATATAGCCGGCTAGACAGACCAAATCCACGGCATGTTTTTTCAGTTCGGCGGCCAGTGTCGCGTCATAAACACTCCGGTCCAAGCCCTTCGATGGAAGGCAAACTGCCCGTAGTCCACGACTGCGCGCCGCTTCCAACCCGCGCGCCTCCGGGCGGTTCGAGATCACGATAGCAATTTCGGCGTCGATCTTGCCGCCAGCCACATTGTCCGCGATGGCTTCAAAGTTCGAGCCGCGGCCCGATAGCAGAATTCCCAGCCGCTTCAACGGTACACCACCCGCGGCCCGCGGCGCTTTTGCGGCACTACCCGTCCGGCCACCAGGAACGGCTCCTCGATTTTCTCCAGTATCTCCGCCGCCCGTTTCACCCGCGTCCCGGGAACTGCCAGCATCATGCCGATCCCCAGATTGAACGTCCGCCGGTAGTCGTCGTCCGGCAGGTTACCCAACCGCCGCATGAGTTCGAATATCGGCGGGATGGTCCAGGCCTGAGTGTCGATCTCCGCCGCCAATCCCTCCGGCAGCATGCGCGGCGTATTGTCGCTAATACCACCTCCGGTAATATGCGCCGCACCGCGCAAAACGCCGGCATCCAGCAGCGCGCGGATGGGCTTTAAGTAGCTCCGATGCACCTTTAGCAGCGCATCGGCCACGGTCTCGCCCAACTCCGGTACAACAGTCGATGGAGCATACCCGGCCACCTCAAACAGCAGCTTACGCGCCAGGGAATAACCGTTGGTGTGCAGGCCGTTAGAAGGCAAACCCAGCAGCACATCCCCTGCCCGGATGCGCTGGCCGGTTAGCAGCGCCCGCCGCTCGGACGCGCCCACAATGAAACCCGCCAGGTCGTATTCGCCGGGAGCATAGAGGCCCGGCATCTCGGCCGTTTCCCCGCCGATCAACGCACACCCGTTTTGCCGGCATCCGCGTGCCAACCCCTCCACCACCTGCGCGGCCACGCCGGCCTCAAGTTTCCCGGTAGCAAAGTAATCCAGAAAGAAAAGCGGCAGGGCGCCCTGGACGGCGATGTCGTTCACGCAGTGGTTCACCAGATCCTCGCCCACGGTATTGTGGCGTCCGGTGGCAAACGCCACTTTGATCTTGGTACCCACTCCGTCGGCCGAACTGATCAGCACGGGATTCTTCCATCCGGCCAGCGAATAACACGCGCCGAATGAGCCGATGTCGGTCAGCACCCCCCGCGTAAACGTATCGCGCGCGAGCTTGCGAATGGATGAAACGGCGCGGTCCGCCTCATCGATGTTGACCCCTGCATCCTGGTAGCGCATGGTTGGAATCCATAGTATAGCGGCAGGAGATCAGCGGCTGAACGGCGCGCCGCCAAGTCCTTATGCCACAAGGCGTCCGTCGCGCATGCGCACGGTGCGATGGGCGAAAGCGGCAGCTTCCGGATTGTGCGTGATCATCAGGATAGTCTGGCCCAGGCGGCGGTTCAAATCCCGCATGACGTCGAGCACCGCGGCGGAGTTTTCGCTGTCCAGGTTTCCGGTGGGTTCGTCGGCCAACAGGATGGCCGGATGATTCACCACCGCGCGGGCGATGGCGACACGCTGCTGCTCGCCCCCGGAAAGCGCGGCCGGCTTATGGTCCATCCGTTGCGAAATTCCGAGCAGTTTCAGCAATTCGTCGAACTCGGGGTCCACAGCCTGGCTGCGTCCGGCGATGTGCCGGGCGATGGCGATGTTGTCGGCAGCGGTCAGGTTCGGCAGCAGGTTGAACTTCTGAAAAACGAAACCGACTTTGTTCTTGCGAAGCTCAGTGCGGCCCGCGTCGGTCAGCGAAGAGATATCCTGTCCAGCGATGCGGACGGTTCCGCCACTCGCCGGCGTCAACCCGCCGATAATGTGGAAGAGCGTCGACTTGCCGGAGCCGGATGGCCCGACAATGGCCAGGAATTCACCGGCGGGGACGTCCAGATCGACGCCGCGCAATGCCGAGACATCCACCTTCCCCACGCGATAGATCTTTTGCAGGCCGCGGATGGCGATCAACGGCTCACTCATACGCCAGCGCCTCGATGGGGTCCTGCGCCGCGGCACTCAAGCCGGGGTATAGCGCCCCCAGCACCACGCCCGCCAGGCTAATTGCCCCGGCGATGGGCCACCACTCGGGAGTAATTGCCTGCGTGAGCGAAGCCGGGTATAAGGCCAGAATCAGCGCGCGGGCCGCGAAGCTCAGCCCGATGCCCACCACCGTCCCGCCGAGCCCCATGATTACCGCTTCGGCGAGAATGATCTTCAAAATGTATCCGCGCGAGGCGCCCAGCGCCTTCAGAATGCCAATCTCGCGGGTGCGCTGCAGCACTGCCATGTACATCGACAGCAGCACCACCGCGAAACCAATGATCACGCCGATACCGACCATCACGTGGATGAAGGTGCTCAACGCGCCGCCTTGCACATTCTCGACCGTGAGCAGAGAAGTGAATTCCTCCATGGTGTAGATGTTGTAATCGGGCAGTAGAGCTTTTAGCTCTGCTTCGACAGCGGGAATATTGGCGGGCTTATCGGCCTTTGCGTAGATCAGCGTGACATGGCCCTTGTTCCCGGTGAGCTCCTGCAACGTAGCGATGGGGACCGACAGGCGCGCCAGTTTACCGCCTTCGGCTACGCCGGAAACGTGCCAGCGGTGGTTCAGTACGTCGGTCACCTGATCCCCGGCGTGTAGCTTGTGCTGCTGCGCATAATACTCGTCGACGATGATGTCGTCGGGACCGCGGAAAGGACCGCCTTGCAGGTACTTGAATCCGCCGCTCATGCGGTCGAAACTGTCGAGATCGATTCCACTGACGAAGCTAACGCTCGAAACCGGGTGGACCATTACTCCTATGGCGAGCGAAACATGCGGCTCTTGCCGGATGCGATCGACAAGCTTTTCAGGGATGGGAGCGCCGCTTAAGGTGAGTGCGGAACTTTGGGGGGGGCGCACGATAACATCGGCGCCAATGCCGCGGGCGCGGCGGGCGGAATCGGCTAGCATGCCCTGGCTCAGGCCGACCAGGCAGAGGATCAAGGTCACGGGCACGGCGATCAGGAACATGCTCAGCAAACTGCGCATGGGCTTGTGCTTCAGATTTTCCAGAACCAGTTTGACGGTCAACTTTTCTTCTTCTTTCCTTTGGCAGGGGGGGGCGGGGGTGCGGGCGCAGGCTTCGGCGCGGGTTGACCCAGCACCTGAAGTTGGGACCCTTCGGGCTGCTCCAGCACGAACTTGTCGTCGGACACGCCGTTGTTGATGTCCATTTTCACCACGGTCAAGACCACTGCATATTCATCCTGCGGGCGGTCGATATCCACGGTTTTGGGAAACGGCACGCCATCGTAGTTTTGCCAATCGCTATAGCGGGCGTCGGTGAGAATGTTTCCGGACGAGTCATAAACAAGTTGGCGGGCGATGCGCAGGTTAATCCGGCTGAACCAGATGCTGCGGGTGGGGAGGATCTCTCCATCGGGTTGCACACGGACTAAATGCAGGATGTAAGCCGCATTATCTTCGTCCGTCAAGTTGACAATCTCCGCCTTTTCGTCCGGTTGCATCGGCGCCACTAGCAGGGCTTCGAGGAAATGCTGAGGACGGAGGTTTTCGATCTTATTCTTGGAATTGGCGGGCTGCAGATTGGATCCCACAATAAAGCGATTGCTCGACGGCAGGTAAAGCTTAAAATCCTTGCCGTTCGAAACCATGTCGAAGGCCTTATTGCGTACGACGGGATACAGTCCGATGATGCGGATGTCGGCGGGTTTTCGGAAGAGGATGTAGCCGCGAACATCTTTATACTCGGTAATTTTGCTCTTTTCGGCACTACCCAAGGCGGGCGTCATATCGACGGTAGCGCTGAAGCTTTGTACGGCTTGAAAGCTCTTGCCGAGACGGTCGATAAGGGTCTGTTTGTCCGCTGTGATCAGTACAGGCGTGGCCGTGGTGCCCTTGCGCGTGATGATCCTTCGGCGCACGAAGCAGCCGGACAAGTCCAGCAGCGACAGTCCGATGAGTAGGATGAGCGCGTACAAGCGCCTGCGAGGCATCGTACCATTGTAGGCAAGCGGGCGAGCGGCATGTCAAATGCGGATCGCCGATGCGTCATGGTATATTCAGGTGAAGCGGAGTCGGGCCTGTGGCGCAGTTGGGAGCGCGCTTCCATGGCATGGAAGAGGTCGTGAGTTCGAATCTCACCAGGTCCACCAACACGTTTCAAAGACTTACCGTTATCCCCTCCGAGACGCCTAAATTGAACCCTTTTTTCATTGCGCTTCTCTACAGCATGGAAAAACCGACGCCAGCCTAACAGAAAACCGGCATTTGCAGGGGTTGGCGTTGTTTGGCGGATCTTTTCTGAGAATACTCACAATGCTCAGAATTAGCAGGGCGGAGGAAGCCCCGCGCGGGCGAACCTAAACAACGGTTGACCACAGTAACGCACGAACCGACTACGCAGCCGCTTGAAGCGCCTACCGGTATGAGGTATAGGACTGCGCACCCCGTAACGCTATTCTCCAGCGCCACGCAACAGGACTATTTGAGGAGCGTCGGGCGCTTGGTCATCCACAGTCAAGACGGCTGAGCGAGCGCCTTTGGCGGCCGGGCGGAAAATCACGGTGATCGCGCAAGACTGTCCGGGAGTCAGCTTTCCGCAGGTCTTGCTTTCCAGGAAATCGGAGCTATCGGTGCCGGCCACACCGACGCTCTCGATGTAGAGCGGCGTGTGACTGTTATTGAATATGGTGACTGTTTGGGGCGCACTCGAAGAGCCGACAGGTGTCGAGTTATAGCTCAGCACCGTGGGCGAGACCAGCAGCGCCGCGGAGCCAGTATTCGTCAGTACTGCCACCCTGCCCATAGGCAGCGTAGCGTTGGCCACCACAACATCCAGATGGCCGTCGCCGTTGAAATCACCCAGCGTGATGGCTTGCGGGGAGGCGTTGGGCGCCACTCCCAGGCTCACGCTGTAGGCCGTGCCGGGGCGGAACGTTCCGTCACCAGTTCCCAGCAGCACGCTGGCGGTTCCGTCACCTTGGTTCACGATCGCCAGGTCGGGAATACCATCGTCATTCATATCGCCGACAGCTACAGAAAACGGATTCAGGCCGGTGGCGTAAGGGGTCGCTGACGGGAAGGCTCCCGCGCGGTTGTTCAATAGAACTTCGACCGAGAGTTGGGTTTCGTCGGCGATCGCCACGTCGATATAACCGTCGCCGTTGAAATCCCCCACGGCGATGCTGAACGGATTCACGCCGGCCGAATAATGGGCGGCAGTACCGAACGTGCCATCGCCGTTACCGCGTAAAACGGCCAGTTTACCGGGAATGTTTCCGTAGCCGTCGCAGGCTACCAGAAGGTCGGCATTTCCATCGTTGTCCACGTCCCCCACGGCTATAGCCTGCGGCACAAGGCCGGCAGAATACGAAACCGGCGATTGGAATGAACCATTGCCGTTACCCAATAGAACGGTTACCGGGCCCGTGGTCTGCTCGTCGACAAAATTAGCCACGGCCAGGTCCACTACGCGATCGTTATTGAAGTCGCCGACCGCGATGGATAGCGGGCTCGGCCCAGCGGGGAAATTCATGGCCGGCTGGAAGTGTCCGTGGCCGTCTCCGAGCAGAATGCTGACGAAGCCGTCCTGATTGGCCACGGCCAGATCGGCGTGCCCATCACGATTGAAGTCGGCTACGACCACGGATCGCGGCGTTTTACCCACGGTATACGCAGTCATGGGCTGCAGAGTGCCATCGCCACTTCCCAGAAAAACGCCGACGCTGCCGGTGTACTGGCCGAGCAGGTTCGAATTGGCAACCGCCAAATCGAGCCGCCCGTCTTCATTGAAATCGCCGGACGCGACACCGAACGGAAAACTGCCTGCCGGAAAAACTCGCGGCGGTTTCAATTCTCCCGCCTGCAGTGTGGCCGCCAAGAAGAAGATCACGCTTAACGCTTTCGAATTGCCCATCATCGCCAATCCCTCCGTGCTGCTGCCAATTTACCATCTGTTGGATCGTCTCGCATTAGGGACCGGACCCTCTGCGCAGGGCTCCCGATGCTCATGTTAAAGTTTGCCCGCTTCTCGCCGGCCGGAAGTAGCGACCCGGCACATGGCCACTCGAGCGCGAAGATCTGAAGATCGCCGGCATCGCGCAACAACAACGGGTTACCTGCCGGGTCGATCGAGTTTCTGCGGGCGCGCATCGCGGGGGTGCACCGGCAGACGCAGTGGTCCTGACCATCGACGCATTCGAAGAACAACGTGCGGCCGTCCCGGGACCAGGCGGGCCAATCGACACGCTCGTTCAAAAGCACTGTCCAGGCAGTTCGATCGGCACACTTACGGTGACGGCATAAGAGGCCGCCTCGCCGGGCCTGAGGACCTCGATCGGAGTTGCTCCAGGAAGGTATGGATTGAAGTTGGCCGGCCTCGGACATCGGCCTCAACCGGTCGAAATCTGCTGCGCCCGTGCATAATGGTACATGCAGTACGGCGATAATGATTGACACTTTAACCTCGGCGGGACAGAATATAAGCGCTGAGGTTTAGGATGACGAAGCTTATTCGTGGACGATCTTTTCCAGTATTGTTGTTTGGTTGCCTTTCTACGGCATCGGTGGCGCTTTCGCAGACACCAGTCATAACCCATGTCAGCAAAGTTACAACCCAGCAATTTCAAACTATCGTAATCACTGGTAGCGGCTTTGGCACTCACAAACCCTATACCGGCGACACTCCCTATATAAGTTTCGAAGATGTGACAGCGAGCCCGGGGTGGCAGGCGGGATATTCGCCTTATAATGACACGGTTACTCTCATTGTCCAAGAGTGGGAGGACTCGAAGATTATACTAGGCGGTTTCTCCGGAGCTTGGGGGGAATTCAACTATATACTCACGCTAGGCGATTCGGTGCAAATCGAGGTTTGGAATCCGCAAACAGGAGCAGGGCCCGCGGAGATAACCACTACTGTGGTGGCGGAGCCAACCACGACTACCCTAACGTCTTCGCCGAATCCGTCCGCCGATAAGGAGGCCGTGACGTTCACCGCGGACGTCACTTCGAATCTCGGCGCCCCTCCGAATGGAGAAGTGGTTTCGTTCATGACTGGCAAAACGGTATTGGGAACGGGATCTTTGAGCGGCGGTTCGGCCACGTTCATTACTTCGACGCTGAAAGTCGGTACGACGCCGGTTACGGCGGTATACCGAGGCGACGCCGAGTTTGGCGCCAGCAAGTCGACCGTAGTCAAGCAAGTTGTTCAGTAGAATTTGCCTCTATCGATGCCTTTAATCGGCTGTTGCGGCTGGGCCGGGGCTCAGCCGCAATATTTCTCGCAGTTTCCCGTTATTGAAATCCAGTCGACGTTTTATGATCCACCGGCCTTGAAAGTCGCGGCTCGCTGGCGCACGATAGCCCCACTGGAGTTTGAGTTTTGCATAAAAGCCTGGCAACTGATCACACACGCGCCATCCAGTCCGACTTACCGTCGGCTCAGGCAACCGATCGATGCCGCACGCAGCGGGTTATTCGGGTCATTTCAGGATACGGACGAAGTCTGGCAGGCCTGGATGAAGACGCTGGAGGTGGCCAATGCGGTTCGGGCCAGCATCGTGCTCTTCCAGTGCCCGGCGTCGTTCCGGGCGGACCGCCGGAACATCCAGAATCTTTCCCGCTTCTTTCAGAAGATCGGGCCGCAGCCATTCCGTTTAGCGTGGGAACCGCGAGGGCCGTGGCCCGACGATGTCGTTCACGATCTTTGCGCCCAGCACCGCCTGATTCATTGCGTTGACCCTTTGGTCTCAGCGCGCGCGCCTGACCCTGCCAGCGCCCCTTACTGGCGACTGCACGGCAAGGGCTCATATTCGTACCGATACACGGACGAAGACCTCACCCAACTCAAGAGGCTGCTGTCTCTTGCCCCGACCGGGCAGCAGGCTTACATCCTTTTCAATAACATCACCATGAAGGAAGATGCCAACCGGTTTAAGCAGTCGCTTGAAAGGTCCGGTGTAGACTTTCAGCGAGTTTAGCTCAAATTTGTATGCATAGAGATTGAACGTCCGGATATCCTTGGTGCCATGCTCGAAATTGCGGTATTGCAAGGCGACCCCGTCCGACCCCCGGCTAGCTCTGTGGCGTGTGCCAGTCGCTGAAGATCTGAGTGAGCTGGGCCGAAGCGCCTAAAGTGGCCCGTTATTTCATGGCAGCGCTCCACTGCGTGGGTCCTGACTTTTTGCAACTTGAGTGCCACGAGTCCGGCGATGCAGGAGCCGGGCCGCTTGCATCGCGCCAAAATATACACGATCAGAGCGAGCCCGAAAATCGAATACGGCCTGGATCGACGGGCGCCCCGGTGGGTTATCGGCTGCCCTCGGGGCCGTTTTGTGCCGCCGGATAATCCTGCGCTTATCGTGTGGTGTTGAGGAGCGCTGCCACCGCGGCGCCGGAATTGCCTTGGACGAGGTCCGGCTTGCCGTCTTCGTTGAAGTCTCCGAGAGCCAAGGCTCCGAAGACCGGAGGAAATGCGACACCGGACGGGCCGACCACGTAGTAAGGAACGCCTCCTTCCTGGGGAGAGTAGTATTCCGGATGGGAAAAGGCGCCCTCACCGTTGCCGAGCAAGATGGCTAGGCCAGACCCATCGATCACGGCAAGGTCTGGATTTCCATCGCCGTTGAAATCGGCAATGAGGGGGGGAGCCCCAGGGGCGGCGCCAATGGCGTAACGCGTCGGCGCTGAAAAGCCTCCGTTTTCTTGCGCCAGCAGGATTACGACGTCGCTGGTTGTGTAGGCAGCGCCGGCGGTGTAATTATTGGTTACCGCGAGGTCCGGCTTTCCGTCGAGGTTGAAGTCGCCGGCCGCCACGGATGACGGCGCGATTCCGGCTGCATACATGGCAGGCGCCCCAAAGGTTCCGTCGCCCTTGCCCAGCAAAATGGCCACCGCGCCGGCTGTACCCGTTGGAGCTACGACCACGGCGAGATCGGGCTTGCCATCGCCGTTGAAGTCCGCCACGGCGAGCGAGGAAGGCTGATTCCCAACTTGGACTGCAGTGGGGGCACCGAAAGTGCCGTTGCCATTGCCGAGCAGAATGGAAATAGTTTTCGGGGCGGCGTCTCCAGGGGCAGGCAGCGGCGGGGTGACGGCGAGATCAGGTTTGCCATCGCCATTGAAATCGGCCACATAAACCGAGGCGCCTCCCCCCGGAACGGCATAATAGACGGGGCTCTGAAATGTTTCATCACCGTTGCCGAACAGGACGGCGACGGTTTGTGTGGCGCCTAAGGTGGTGATCGCCACCAGGTCGGGCTTGCCATCACCATTGAAGTCTCCCGTGGCGAGAGAATTCACTGTCAGGTTCCATAGCGAAATGCCCGGCGTCGCAGCCGTGAAGGTTCCGGCGCCATTGCCCAAGAGGATGTTGAGTTCGCCGCCACGGGTGGCGAAAGGACCCATCGCGGCCACATCCAGATGGCCATCGCCGTTGAAATCGGCGACCGCGAAAGCGCGCGGAGTAATGCCGCCCGCGTTGGAAATCTGGAGGTGCTGAAGATGCCCCTGGCCGTCACCGAGCATGGTGACGATCGAGAAGAAATCGGCGCCGGCGGCCACATCCAAATTGCCGTCGCCGTTAAAATCCGCCACAGCCAGTTCGTGGACCGTCGCGCCTGCGACGTAGGATGCGGCACGCCCAAACGCTCCGTTCCCTTTTCCCAGCATCACAAAGACGCCACTGCTGCCGGTGAGCACTAGATCCTGTTTTCCGTCATGATTAAAATCGGCAACGGCAGCGGCCGCGCCCGACGCCGGATAGTAAATAACCGGCTGAAAATCACCATTTCCGCTACCGAGCAAGACCGCAATGTAGGTGGTGAAGATCGGTGGAATTCCGCCGGTTTGCTGGGTAGCAGTTACAGCCAAATCGGGTTTGCCGTCGCCGTTGAAATCACCAACCACCAGCGGACCGGGATGATAGTTGGACGGCATTACTATGGCTTGAGGCTTTTGGAAGGCTCCGTTCCCGTTGCCGAGTAGGACATATAGGGTCTCGGCCAAATAGTCGGTAAAAGCCAGGTCCGGCTTACCATCGCCATTGAAATCAGCAGCGGCGATGTATAAGCCATTCTCGCCGCTGGTATCTTGGTAGACCTTCACGGCAGCCTGGAATTCGCCGTTGCCCTTGCCCAGGAGTGTCCAGACGGAGCCATCGTATTCAGTGATGGCCAGATCGAGATGGCCGTCACCGTTAAAATCGGCCATCGCCATATACGTAGGAAAGCTGGTTCCGAAAGCATTGGGAATAGCCGTTTGAAAGGTGCCATCACCATTGCCGAGGAGAACGGCGACACCGCCGGACTCGCAGTTAGTATCGGGCGGCTGACCCGTGACGCAGTAGTCCACAGCCAAGTCGAGTTTGCCGTCGCCGTTAAAGTCTCCCGCGACTATGGCGAGTTGGGGCACTCCCGGCAACGAGTAGGTCACCGGCGCCGCGAAATCGCCGCGGCCCTTGCCCAGAAGAATCGACACGACGTTTCCTTCGGTGTTGCCCGGCACCGCAAGATCGGGAATGCCATCGGCATTAAAATCTCCCGCCACTTCCGAGACGACCCCCACGGGTACAGGAATCGATTTCGGCGCGTTGAACGATGCCTGGGGCAGGGCACCTTGGGCGGCCATGGCGATCGCGGTTAAGGCGATATACCGATACATAGACTTAACCTCCCGTTCGGTTATATTTAAACGGGTCTCACGGTGCACGACAAAGCCGTGGGACCGCCGTCCCGTAACGCGAGTGGACCTAGGGCTCCAGAGTAGCGGCCAGCACAACGACGTGTGAGTCGTTGGGCAACGTAATACTCTGCACTACCTTGGCCGCGTTCAATGCAAAACGGTATGAATAGAGATTGAACGTCCGGTTGTCCTTTGTGCCATTCTCGAAATTGCGGTATGCCATTGCGACCCCTTCCGACTCCCCCGGATAGTTCTGTGGCGTGTACCAGTCGCTGAAGCTCTGAGTGAACTGGGAACTCGTGCCGTCGTTATAATTGACCTTAATCGTTTGCGCCGTTTGACTTCCCTCGACTCCCGTCGCAAACAGTGCGAGGCTCGAAAACTGTCCCGCGCTCAGTGTAATCGTCTGGCCACTGCAACCGACCGCATCCAGGCCATTCGCCGGCCCGAAGTTGAAGAGCACGCCGTTCAGAACGCGCGCGCCGGTGAGCAAATTCGCCGAGTACGAGTACCCGCCCCCGTCGAGCCCCCCAGTTGTATAGGTTATGCCGTCCTGGTAGATGCCATACAAGTTGAATTGCGTCGACAGGTTAACCTGAGTGCCGCTGCCAGTCGTACCCACGCCTGAACTGAGCGCCACGGCAAGCGGAAGTGTCTGCTTATCAGTTCCGGAAGTCCCGGTAATTGTGACGTCGGTGAATCCGGTCTTGGCGGATACCCCAGCTTTGAACACGATCCTCTGCTTATTGCCCTGCCCCTGAACAACCGCCTGCACACCTTTCGGCAAACCTGAAACCGTTAGCGTCACCACGCCCGTAAATCCGCCGAAGTCCGTGATCGTGATAACGGCATTCGCCGAGGCATTCTGATTCAGAAAAACCGTAGCCGGCCCCGAGAGCGTGAATCCGCTGCCGGCGACCGCGTTATTGATGGCACTGGCATATTCCGCGGCAAGACCAGTGCCGACGAAATCGTCGTAAAGCCACATGAATCCGCCGTTGATGCCACATTCCGTATGCCAGCCGGTCATGATCGACTGGACCTGATTGGGAGTATCCACCTGATCCCAAAGACCGGGCCACACCGGGACCGCGCCGAAATTCCAGCCCACGCAGGGGTTGTTCCCGCTGCCTCCGGCGTAAGCTTGCAAGTGAACGCCGTCAACCGTTCCGGCAAGTTGCGTATTGATTTGGGAAACGACGTTCGTCCAATAACTGGCATTGTCAAATGCATCGGGCGCCACGTGGTAGCCAAGCTTTCCGAGCATCACGCCAAAGGCAATTGTGGTGGGCGCATTAAAACTGTTCTCATCGTCAAAATCGATTGCATCGAGAGCCGGGATGGCGGCCTTCAACGCTTGAAAGTCCTTATAAAGGATGCTATTCGGACCGACGCCCTGGCTTTGCACCAACGCCGTGATATGTTGCCAGTCTCCGACGTTTGATGATCCGATGCTGAACGTTACACGCTTTACCGTGCCCTGTTTCAACTGCGCCATGCTGGCGGCAAAATTGGGATACGACTGACCGCCAATGTAGACGCCGTTTGAGGTCAGCGGGAATTCTCCATTGAAATTCAGGTCGCCGGTGCTGTTGACCTCGACACTCCACACGATGGCTTCGGTGAAACCAGAAGTCTCGATCTCGGTAATGCTGGCGGCGTCTTTATAAAATGGGCCACCGCCAAAGATCCCGGTCAGTCCCGTCTGTGCGAGCGCTGGACTCGCAGCCGACACCAAAGCCATTGCAATCAAAACCGGCACACTGCCGGCAATGGCCGCAGTCCGAAGGCACTGGGATAAAACGTTGTTTGAGAATGGATGTTTCATATTAGTTATTGGGATGCATTCAGGCGTTCGAGCGAGCCGGTTTACGTTCGTTGCTGTCCTCTCGTCAGGGGAATGCCCGACTTTCACAGAATCTGAGTATACCAGCCTCGGGCTTTGAACGATTCGCAGCGGGCGGGATGGCACCCTTCAGGCGACCTCCACAGCCGGATAGCTCTCGATGTACTCCTCTCCGTGGCACCCATAATAAGCCACCGTGCGGGCGGTGAGATCGACGTCGTAACGCACCACTCCTGCGCGCCAGGACGCGGTCAGGAACTCGGGAAACGTGCTCTGCCCAGCTTGGTCGGTGCGCAGGGCTTTGATCAAGGCCTCGCGGTCGAATGGCGGTACATCAGCCGTTCCAGTCAGCAGGGGCGTGCCTTGGCTCACCACTGCGCCGGCATCCGTCAGATACAGGCTCTGGCATGCCGGCAAATACCATAGATTGCGCGTTACGCCCGCGCGCCGTAGGGTTTCCGCCAAATAAGGAAAACCTCCAACTTTCGGGCGGCCGGCGAAGGCGCGTTGCAGGGCGGACTCCAGATTCTCGATTGCTTGGCTCATTGTTCACCTCGTGTCGAACTTGAGCGACCAGCATAGCAAGCCGTGTGAAACTTGACTCCCTCTCTGTGCTCACTTATGGTGAGGCCATGGGCTTTGCCGATATGATCGGGCGCACCGTGTCTCATTACAAGATCCTTGAGAGACTCGGCGCCGGCGGAATGGGCGTCGTCTACAAGGCCGAAGACACCCGCCTGCACCGCTTCGTCGCTCTAAAATTCCTATCTGAGATTGATGCGCCTACCGCTTCGGCGCATCCCAGCGCACCGCAATTTCAAGTCTACGAACGTTTCCAGCGTGAGGCCCGCGCGGCTTCCAGCCTGAACCATCCCAATCTCTGCACGGTTTACGACATCGGCGAGTTCGAGGGGCAACCCTTTATCGCTATGGAACTCCTCGAGGGCGCCACCCTCAAGCACGTCATCGAAAGCCGCTCTCTTTCCGTCGACGGCCTGCTCGATCTTGCCATTCAAATCGCCGATGCGCTGGATGCAGCGCACTCCAAAGGCATCACCCACCGGGACATCAAGCCCGCCAACATATTCGTCACACCCCGCGGCCAAGCCAAGATTCTTGATTTCGGTCTTGCCAAATCAACCGCAGACAACCCCGGCTCCGGCGCACATGGCGAAGCGACCGTCACGGTTCACGTTCAGAATCTCACAGAACCCGGCAGCACCATCGGCACGGTCGCCTATATGTCGCCCGAGCAGGCTCTCGGTAAGGATCTCGATCCCCGCACCGATCTTTTCAGCTTTGGCGTGGTGCTTCAGGAGATGGCAACCGGCCGGCAAGCCTTCACAGGACCCACGACTGCCGCCATATTCGATTCCGTCCTGCATGGCGATCCGGCCCCTCCGTCCAGCGTCAATCCGACCATCCCCCCGGAACTCGATCGCATCGTCCGGAAGGCTCTGGAAAAAGATCGCGACCTCCGGTATCAAACGGCCGCCGAGCTTCGGGCAGATCTTAAACGACTCAAACGCGATTTCGATTCGGGCGTTTCATTAGTTACCGGATCTGCGGCGGCCGTCAATCAGACCACCAATATTGCCGCCGCAAAACCCGCTACCTCACGATTCCGATGGCCTGCCATGGCTGGCGCCGCACTTCTCGTGGCCCTGTTGCTGGCTTACTTACTACGCCCAGCCTTGCCACCGCCTCGCGTGACCGGATCCGTCCGCGTGACGACCGACGGCCGCGATAAACAACCGGTTTCCACCGATGGCTCGCGTATCTACTTTTCATCCTGCACCCCCGCGGGATGTTCCCTCTACCAAGCGCCGGCGGCGGGCGGCGAGTCAGTTCAAATGGAGACGCCGCTCTCCAACCCTTACCTGGTGGACATCTCACCCGCGCTGTCCTCGATGCTGGTGGTTTCCTGTCCTGATTTGACCGGGAGCCTACGGAAATGTCCTCTCTGGATGCAGCCCGTTCTGGGCGGCTCGCCGCGGCGCGTCGGTAACCTGCTCGGCTTCGCTGATTTCACGCCCGACGGAAGAGAGATCCTGTTAGCCAGGAACAACATCATCTATAGGGCAAAAAACGATGGCTCCGATCCGGCAAAGCTGGTGACCCTCGCCGATGGCGAAATCGCTTCCAATATCCGCTTGTCACCCGATGGCAAGCGCCTCCGTTTCACGGTGAACGCGGACGGTCATCTTTCGATTTGGGAAGCCTCCGCCGACGGCGCCCATCCGCACCGCCTATTCACGGACGCCTACTACGGGGTTTGGACGCCCGACGGCAATTACTTCGTCTTCAACATTATCCATGGAGGGGTCCGCAACGTTTGGGCCGTTCGCGAAGGCTCGAGCCTGCTCCGCAAGATCAATCACGATCCGGTCCAACTGACTTCGGGACCCACTGACACGTTCGCCGGTGCCGTTAGCATGGACGGTCGGAAAGTGTTTGTGAGCACTATACAACCTCGCTACGAGATGGTGCGCTACGATGCATCCACGCAGCAAGTCGTCCCCTATCTCTCCGGTATCTCGGCGATGTCTCCGCAGTTCTCCACCGCGGGCAAGGGGGTCGCTTACGTTACATTCCCCGATGGCACGCTTTGGCGTAACAAGCGCCAACTGACTTTTCCGCCCCTGTTTGTTTTGCAGCCGCGATGGTCACCGGATGGGAGCCGGATCGCGTTTATGGCGCGCGAACCCGGCCACGCCTGGAACGCTTACGTGGTTGCCGCGGATGGCGGTACGCCCGAACAGATTCTGCCCCCCGAACATTCGAGCTCCGACCCAACCTGGTCGCCGGATGGTAATTCTCTCCTTGTTGCCGGCCATCCTGACGATACAAAGCGTGGCGGCAAGCTGCATTTGGAGATCGTCGACCTGAAAACGCACGCTGTTTCGGCAGTGCCCGGCTCGGAAGGATTATGGTCGCCCCGGTGGTCGCCCGACGGACGCTATATCATTGCGACTTCGCAAGCCTCTGACCGGCTGATGGTATTCGACCAGAAGACCCAACAGTGGAGCGAACTCCTCAAAGCCGCGCCTGCGTGGCCGGAGTGGTCACATACGGGCGAATGGGTGTACTTCTCCGGGTCGGTCGAAGCCGGACAACCCACCGGCGTCTACCGTATCCGCATCTTGGATCACAAACTCGAAAAAGTGGTCAGCCTGAAGGATTTCCGCCAGCCCGTTGGCCCCATCGGCGGCAATTGGATGGGCCTCGCGCCGGACGATTCGCCGCTTCTTCTTCGAGACACCGGCACCACTGACATCTACGCCCTCGACTTGGATCTCCCCTGATTCCGCATGCGGGAACATTCGCCCATCCATCGGTTTCAATACAAGCATGCCGTTATCACGGGCCCCGACGTTTGCAGCCATGTCGTTTATAGCGTCACTTTCGGTGGCGCACGGTTCACCTGCTAACGTTATCCGCCCGGTTATCTACGCCCAAAGAGATCAAGCCGCCTCCGCCATGAGGTCTGCTCCGGTGATCCTGGTGGTCAGAGTTTCACGCCTCAAAATGACAGGTGACGTGAAGATCGTCGACAAGCCGCCGGAAACCGCCGGGCCGATGGTGCCAGCCATTCCTCTTGCTCTCGCGCGAATCAGTGCCGAAGTCTTAATTCCGGTACGGGGACCGGCTCGAAGCACCGTCGAATTTTATAGTTGGCTGTGGACCTCAGGTAAACATGGCGGCCCGCGTTTATTTCATCCGGATCCCGGCGCACTCCGGGTGGTCTTCTTACGCGACGAAGGCGGCTACCTACACACCGTCGGCGATTACCCATCCTATGACCTCGAACTTTCCTCTCGCTGGCTGCCTGCATTGCTATCAGCCTGGAAATCCGGCGAGAAGAGTAATGCCGATCCCCTGCAGCGTCTGGTCGAGCTTCGAATGCGCGCCGAGTTTGAGAGTTTGCCGGAAAGCCAGCTACGCGAGGATTTTGGGGAAGCCGGGCCCAGAGTGAATCACAACTGGGCGTTTGATTTGCCAGACTTGGTTGGGGTTGCCGGTCCCTTCTTTGTCGCCAGTCAGATCGATGACATCTGCCGCCATTCCACGAATCCCTCGGCGCGCTTTGCGGCGTGCTTCGTGACTGCGGAGTTCTTCCCGGGACGCTGCGCAGCCTATGACCTCGCTCGAAATGCAACTGCCGCCGACGAAACCGTGGGCGACTTCATGGTTAAGCGGCTCTGCAGTTGCGAATCGCTAGATCGGCGCCTGATCGCCGACCTTAGCGCAGGCTCGGAATGGACTCGGGGCTTCTTTGGATGGAGCATGGCTCCGCAACACCGGCGCGAAACCATGCGCGTATATGCTTCCGCAATGGACCCCGGCGTCCACCACGTCGCCTGTGAAGTCGCGGCCCAAACCCAGGCGGCGCGCGACATTCCAGAGTGCGCTGCCCTTGAAGAACGTAAATAGCGCCCCGTCGTCCGCGGCCGAACACGAGTTCTAAATCTTGCCGCTCTCTTCCCGCACCCATTTTACGAAAGCCGTTTGCGCCGCGCCGGCTTCATGCCGCCGCACACGGATATAGCCGACGCGGCGCCACGCCTCCGGTTGGAGCGGCACCGATCAGGCAATCCATCGCGTCGCGCGCCGCCATCTCCGGCACCAGGGCGATTCCCAGACCCGCCGCCACCAAGCGGAAAGATGCTGGCGAATTGATCGGTCTCGAACATGGCGGAAAGCGGCGTGCGGCGCGCGGCTGCAGATTTTCAAGGCATCGTCGCGGAAACAGTGTCCTTCTTTCAGAAGCAGGATTTTCTCGCCGCGCAGATCCGGTATGTGCACTTCCTTGCGGTCGGCCAGGCGATGCGTCTTCCCTACCGCCACCCAGATGGGTTCGCGAAAGAGCTCGGAGCACAACATCTCCGGACTCTTTACGGGCAACCCGACGAGAGCCAAATCCAGTTCGCCGGCTTGCAGTAACTCCACCAGCTTGGGCGTGGTCTCCTCCACCAGCCGCAACTCCACTTGGGGAAAGTTGGTGGTGAAGCGGCTCAGCCGCGGGGCCAGAAAGTAGGGCGTGAGCGTGGGAATGCAACCCACGGATAAGTGCCCGCCGACGCCGCGCCGCAGGGATTGCAGGGAACTGCGCGCCTCGTTCACCTCGCGCAGAATGGTTTGCGCTTTGGGCAGCAGGGTCCGCCCGTATTCGGTCAACTGCACCGCGCGGCTGAGCCGGTCGAACAGCTTGGCTCCCAGCGTCTTTTCCAGCTTCACAATCTGCTGCGATAGCGAGGGCTGCGCCACGCCTTCTTCCACCGCCGCCCGCGTAAAGCTGCCGGTGCGCGCCACCGCGCAGAAGTACCTCAGTTGATGGATCTCCATAGGCAATGCCTATTCCGATTATTGCCGATACCCTATGGGTTTCGCGCGCGCGCGGACGTTAGACTGAGGGTTCAACGAAGGAACATACATCTATGGATAAACCAGTCACTCCCGCATCGGCGCCGCCGACCGCCGATCATAAGACGCAAAGCGTGTCCACGGAAAGCCCACGCCCGGCATCCGAGGGTCCAGAAAGCAAGTGCCCGGTGATGGGCGGCGCTCGCCGCCACACGGCCGGAGGCTCCGCGAATGCGGCCTGGTGGCCGAATCAACTGAACCTGAAGATCCTGCACCAGCGCTGCCCCTTGTCCGATCCGATGGAGAAGGACTTCAATTACGCCGAGGAATTCAAGACGCTGGACCTGAATGCCGTGATCAAAGACCTGCATGCCCTGATGACCGACGTCGCAGCCCTGGTGGCCTGCCGACTACGGCCACTATGGACCGCTCTTCATCCGCATGGCGTGGCACAGCGCGGGCACCTACCGTATCGCCGATGGCCGCGGCGGCGCGGGTTCCGGCGCGCAGCGCTTCGCTCCCCTCAATAGCTGGCCGGACAACGTCAGTCTCGACAAGGCACGCCGCCTGCTGTGGCCGATCAAGCAGAAGTACGGCAAGAAAATCTCGTGGGCCGACCTGATGATCCTGACGGGTAACGTTGCTCTGGAGTCGATGGGCTTCAAGACCTTCGGTTTCGGCGGCGGGCGTCCGGATATCTGGGAGCCGGAAGAAGATATCTATTGGGGGCCTGAGGGCAAGTGGCTCGGAGACGAGCGTTATAGCGGCGACCGCGACCTCGAGAATCCTCTTGCCGCCGTGCAGATGGGGCTGATCTACGTGAATCCGGAAGGGCCCAATGCCAATCCGGACCCCGTCGCCGCGGCGCGGGATATCCGCGAAACGTTCGGCCGCATGGCGATGAATGACGAAGAGACGGTGGCGCTGATCGCCGGCGGACACACGTTCGGCAAAGCCCATGGCGCGGCCGAAGCGACTAAGTATGTCGGTCTCGAGCCCGAAGGCGCCGACATCGAAGAGCAAGGCTTCGGCTGGAAGAACAGCTTCGGCAGCGGTGTCGGCGCCCACGCGGTCACCAGCGGCTTGGAAGGCGCATGGACCACCAATCCCGTGAAGTGGGACAACAACTACTTCGACAACCTGTTCAGCTATGATTGGCAACTGACCAAGAGTCCCGCGGGCGCTAACCAGTGGACTCCGAAGAACGGCGCCGGGGCGGATACTGTGCCGGATGCCCACGATCCATCGAAGAAGCACGCGCCCATGATGTTCACGACCGATCTGGCGCTGAAGGTGGACCCGACCTACGCGAAGATCTCCAAGCGCTTCCATGAGAACCCGCAGGAATTCGCCGACGCGTTCGCCAAAGCCTGGTTCAAGCTGACGCATCGCGACATGGGTCCCGTTTCGCGCTACCTTGGCCCGCTGGTTCCCAAAGAGACGCTGCTGTGGCAGGACCCTGTTCCCGCCGGTGGATCACGAATTGATCGGCGAGGAAGACATCGCCGGCCTGAAGGCCAAGATCCTGGCATCCGGACTGTCGATCTCCCAACTGGTCTCGACGGCTTGGGCGTCGGCGGCGACGTTCCGCGGCGGCGACAAACGCGGCGGCGCCAACGGAGCCCGCATTCGCCTGGCGCCGCAGAAGTATTGGGAAGTGAATCAGCCGGTCGAACTGGCTCAGGTTCTCGATAAGTTGGAGGCGATCGCGCAAGAGTTCAACGGCGCGCAGTCCGGCGGCAAGAAGGTTTCCCTGGCCGACCTGATCGTTCTGGGCGGCTGCGCGGCCGTCGAGGAAGCGGCGAAAAAGGCCGGGCACGAAGTGAAGGTTCCTTTCACGCCGGGGCGCACGGATGCGTCGCAGGAGCAAACCGACGTCGATACCTTCGCCGTGCTGGAGCCGACCGCGGACGGATTCCGCAACTACCAGCGGAACGGACGCCAAAGAGCGGCGGAAGAACTGCTGGTGGACCGGGCGCAGTTGCTGACCCTGACCGCTCCCGAGATGACGGTTCTGGTGGGCGGCATGCGCGCCCTGAACGCCAACTTCGGGCAGTCCAAACACGGCGTCTTCACCAACCGGCCGGAGACGCTGACGAATGATTTCTTCGTCAACCTGCTCGACATGAATACCAAGTGGCAGGCCATCTTCTACACCCGAATGCGTGTATGAGGGCTGCGATCGCGCGACCGGCGAGATCAAGTGGACGGCCACGCGCGCCGATCTTGTCTTCGGTTCCAATTCCCAGCTTCGGGCCATCGCGGAGGTCTATGCCAGCGACGATTCGAAGGAGACGTTCGTGAAGGACTTCGTGGCGGCGTGGAATAAAGTGATGAATCTGGATCGCTACGATTTAGCCCATCGCTAAGCTTAGGATCACTTCACAAGGCCGTGGTTCCGCCTGTGGCGGCGTCCGTGGGTTGGCGCACGCCCTGGCGGAACCGCTCCCGTTCATCGGGAGTCATCGCATCCCAGCGGTCCGCCGGGCTCCCGTGCTTGTGACGCCGGAAGCCTGGTCGATGCGAACCATGGCAACCGAATCCGCCGAACAGGATCCGGCATAGTGCCAGCAGTCCAAGACCTTGCCAGAAGGAGATTGCCGGCCAATTGAAGATCGGTGGTAAGAGCCAGTTCCACAGTTGCTGCACGACCACGCCGCCAAGAGCCGCAAAAAGCAGCATCGCAGCAATGGCCGCGGGTACCAGGAAAATCCATCTCTTTTTCATTTTGCGTTCCTCAACCTTTTAGAAACTCGTCGTAAATGCTCTGCAAGCGCGCTCGTAAGCGGAGCACGGCGTAATGCTTCCGCGAGAGCAGGGTATTTACACTGACTCCCGTACTGAGGGAGATTTCTTTGAAACTACGCCCTTCTATCTCGTGCGCCACAAATACCTCGCGTTGCTCCTCCGGTAGTTCCTCGATTGCCGACTCAAGCTCCTCAATCAGCACACCGCGGGCGTAAAGCGCAGCCGGACCGGCATCGGGTGAAGGCAGCATGTCTTCTAAAGAGTGGCGGCTGCCGTCCTGGTCAGCAACGGTCATACCACTGAAGCTTTCGGGCTGCTTCTTGCGGAATAAGTCGGTGATGCGATTACGCGCCACGCGAAACAGCCAGCCGGTCAGATGCTCAATCGGCATCAGCCTACGGTTGGCCTCCACCAGTTCGTAGAACGCTTCCCGAAGAATATCTTCGGCGTCGCGTGGATCGGGGACCCGCCGGCGAATAAAGCTGCCAAGCCGTAGTCCTTCCCGCTTCAGCACGCCGGAGATTTGGCCATCCTGTTCGAGTGCCATGCGCTCCAGACTCACGGTGTTGTTCACCTACCAGTAAAGACGAAATCGGCCCTCCCGATATTGTTGGTTCGTGTTTTGTAACGTTTTGCGGGCGTCCGCCACTAGTATTTGTGGACAGAAAGCAGCCGAAAGGCAGCAGTGTCATCTTTTTAGGCGCGGGCGCCTCGAAGGGTCTCGGCTTACCGCTCACCAAAGAGATCTTCGGCGAGATTGCGACCCGCATTTCGAGTAAGCAACTTTTTGACGGCAGCATTCCCGGCGCCGCCGAGAATCGCCAGGCCTTGCAGAGCCTGTTCGATGCGCTATTGCCCGGGGCAGCGGGCGCCACACCCTTCATTACCGATCTTCTGTCGATGGTGGATCACGCCATGCAGCAGGGCAACGCCCTGGCCCTCGATCTGAAACCGGGGCCGGATGGCGTACCGTATCAGGCTTCGAAGGACCTGGTAACCCTCCGGATGCTGCTCGAACGCGGCATCTATGAAGTGCTGAGGCGGCAATACCCTGATCATCCCGGTCCGGTCACCAGCGATGGCGAGGTGGTGAAGGGTGAAGCCGCCGAAGTCTTGTCCTCCGGCATCCCCCCCGAACGCCTCGATGAGGCCGTGCTCCGTCAATTGGTCACGTGGGTTCAGAGAGAAATGGACGCATCCCTTCAGCTCACCGTGGTGACCTCGAACTATGACCTGATTCCCGAGCAGGTCTTCCGGGCATTGCGGCTGAATGGCGCGCCGATCGGCATCCACGATGTCGATTTCGGTTTCCCGTGGCGGGATCCCGGATCGGGCGAGCTTCACTACCGGCCGGCGCAGCCGCGGCTGGCGATTTACAAACTGCACGGATCGTTGAACTGGCTGCGCTGCGCGCTCTGCGAGCATACCTATATTAATCCCCTCGGAGATATCGCGTACCTGGGTTTCGATCCGCGACCCACGCCGTACAACACCTGCCACTGCACCTATTGGCCGCTGCGGCACGTGATGGTGGCGCCTTCCATGGTTCGCGACATTCGGGATCCCAACATTCTGCAAATCTGGATGGCGGCGCTTGAGGCGATGCGCCGGGCCGAGAAATGGCATATGATCGGTTACTCGTTGCCGCCGGAGGACCTGGGCATACGCTCTCTGTTGATCCGTGCGTTTCAGGCCAGGGGCTACGACCGGAAGATGGGCAAGCAGAAGGCGCCGAAGGTGATCGTCGCCCAACTTCGGGAGAGCGATCTTACGCCGTTCCGCCTGCTCTTTGGGGAGGTGACGCCGGAACTTGGCGGCCTGGAAGCGTTCCTGAAACGCCAGAACACAAACGGATCCGCCGGATAAGAGATGATTCCATGCTGTCAGTGAGCTTGTTGATCGCCGGATTGGTGGCCGGATATCTGGTCAGCCTTATATGGAAGCAGGCGCGTCCGAAGTTAACCCTCGATCCGTCTGGCCGGATGCAATTGTGGAAGGCAGGTCTTCTGGTTGCCTACCTCGTCTTTTCCACTGCGGCCACCGGCTATGCCGTCTACAGCCTGTGGGACGTGCAACCGCCAACTTGGGACCGAGTCAGGAAGGCGCCGGAATGCAAAGGCGACAACTTACAATTGGTCGCGCTCGATCCTGACTCTGTGTCCACCGGGACGGCGCCGCGCGATATCAATCTGCTTGGCTGCGGATTTACCGCGCAGACGCAAGTGAAACTCAACGGAGTGGTCCGGCAGTTTCAGTTAGTAGCTGGGAACAAGATTACGGTTACGCTGAACAGTGCCGATGTCAATGCAACCGGCGCCATCGCAGTAGAGGTTTCCGCTGGCTCGGCGTCGCTACCGAGTCAAATACTGCGGGTCGAACCGGCGAGAGTCCTTTGGTACCTTGGCCCGAAGAGTTGGCCGATCACTGTGGAAGTGCAACTGGTCCTGCTGGTATTGTTCACGGGCGCATTCGGGTCTTCGGTTTACGCCTTAAAATCGATCGCGGACTTTATCGGGAAGAAGATCCTGTTCGAGAGCTGGTTCACGTTTTATGTGGTCCAACCCTGGGAGGGCGCGGGTATCGCCTTTCTGTTTTATATGGTGATGCGGGGCGGACTGCTGGCCGGCAGCGGCGCCGATATCAAAGCCATCAATCCATTCGGCATCACGGCCCTGGCCGCATTGGTGGGGGCATTTTCCGACAAGGCATTGGGTAAGCTGCGCGATGTAGCCGAAGCGTTGTTCGCAGCCAAAGACACCCGCCAGGATAAAGGTATCGAGCTAACCATCACGACGCCGTCACCCTTACCCAACGCGGCCGCGAGGGTTCCCTACAAGACCACGCTGCAAGCCGCCAACGGAAAGAAACCCTACACGTGGTCGGCCACAACCCCGCCGCCCACATGGCTGACACTTACTCCCGCGGGCGAACTGAGTGGAACGCCGCCGTCCGCACAGGATGTCACGCTCTCCATCCAGGTAGCCGATGCCGCCAATGCCGTCGCCAACAAGGATTTCGTACTTACCGTTCAGTGATTCACCTTGCTAAAACGGAAGTTCTGGATCCGGCCCGAGTTGAACAGGAAGGCAGTGACGTTTCCAGCGGCATCCCGCTCGAAATGGAGATTGCCGTCAGGCCCTTCGAAATATTCCGGGATGGCCGGCCGCAGTTTTTGCGGCTTGGATTTCAGGCGTTTCAACACCAGGCCGCCGTCCTCTAAAACGATGCGGTACACCGGATCGATCTCGGCGCTCACATACGATCCGGCGTATCCGGCCAATTGGGCACGGCTTGGTTCAAAAGGTGACACACGTTCGAAGACGTCGGCCTTCTCCTGCCCCTGCGATTTGACGCTCAACCGCCATGGCGCGTTGGACCCGGCCCGGCTGAAATCAAACGCAACCGGGAAGGCGATCAGCATAAAGCGATCGGCGCCCAGCGGAGACAATTCCAGAAGCTCTTCTTCGGACTCCGACAAAAACAGCTTGCCCTCTTTGTGAACAATGCGGACGCCGCGTTCGTCATCCGCCTTCCAATACAAGCCCGCGAGTTGGGAGAGCCGTTGTTCCGGCACCGTAACGGGTTGGGCCGCCGGTTCGACGCGCGGCGGTGCCGGCTCTTTCAACTGATCCGCCAGATAAATATCGGCGACCTTGCGGGTGAGTTGGCTAGGGTTAGTCTCGGCCTGGTTGCAGAGGCAGGCCACCGAGAAGTGCTGTTGGGGAAAGCGGAGCAGGTCGGCACGGTATCCCGCGTCAGCGCCGCCGTGATCTACCGTGGCAAGTCCGCGATACTTTCCATGTTGCAGGCCGGAGGCGTACTCGATTTCTTTACCGCTGTTGAGAATGCCGCGCCGCAACTGTTCGGCAATCAGCGCTTGACCGCCCACACGCGGATGATAAAAGTTCTCATCCCACCGCGCCAGGTCCTCCACGGTGGTCAGCAGACTGGTGGCGCCCACAGTATCGAAGTTCGTCACGCTCAGTTTGTAAACGTTCCGGCCGTTTCCTTCTTCGTAGCCGTAGGCGATGTGTTTGACGATCTCGGCGTGGTCGTCGCGGAAATGGGTGCTGGTCATACCCAAGGGCTCGAAGATACGGGCGACCGTGAAGTCGCGAAGCGATTGGCCGCTCACCCGCTTTACGATCTGGCCGAGCAGAGTGTAGCCGGTGTTGCAGTAGACATGCTTCTCGCCCGGTTTGAAGTTGAGGTCGCGTTGGCGGGCCATTAACTCCATCACATCGTCGTCGGTAATGAGGTCGAGCGAGTAGCGCCATCCGGCCATGCCCAGCAGTTCCCATTGATCGCGGAGGCCGCTGGTGTGGTGGATGAGTTCACGGATAGTGATGGGCGAACCAAAGTCCGGCAACTCTGCGATGTATTTGTGGACATCGTCATCGAGCGAGAGCTTACCGTCCTGGGCCAGTAGCAGGATAGCGGCGGCCGTGAACTGCTTGGAGATGGAGGCCACGTGGAAGACGGTGGCGGGCGTAATTGGGACGTCGTGATCGAGGTCGGCCATTCCATAGCCGCGCTTGTAAATGATCTGGCCGTCTTTGATAACAGAGAGGGAACAGCCGGGTGAAACGGTGGAATCCCACTTGGCGAAGACTTTGTCGGTTTGGTCGCGAAGGTGCGCGTCCTGGGCAGCCGCCGGGAGACTAGCCAGGACGGCAATCGTCAGTGCATGTCGAATGGTAGTGAGCACAGGACAGTATACACCCGCCTCACCTACACAAAATTTGTCTCGCGTTGCAGACGAATGCGGACGCTGCAATGGAGCGCGCCATCGCTACCGCGCGTGAGCCGCTGAATGGTGCGAAAGTCTCCCAAGCGCGCGTCTTCCGCCAGCAATTCCGGTGTGACATAGCGCTCGCCTTCGAAGCGTAGTTCCTCGGTCCACTGCAAGGGATAGCCGCCGCCCCAGAAGGAGAAGTGGATATGCGCCGGAATCTGTTTATCCGGATAGCAGCCAGGGTGAATGGTGCGGAGTTCGAATCTGCCGTCAGCGCCGGTGCGCATCCAGCCATAGATGCGCGGCGGATATTCCGCGCGGTGCTCGCCATAGTAGCCGGCGGCGTCGGTGTTGTAGGCGTAGACCGTAACATCGGGCACCGTGGATATGCCGTCCGGTGCGTAGACGCAGCCCGACACGGTCAGCGGGTCGCCTGGTTCGGAAGGTTGTACAATCCGCGCCTGCCAGGACAGATTGCGCGGCGCGGGACGGTGGATCATCACCAAGCCATTATTTCTGGCGCGTTTCCAGGCGCTGGCGGGCAGCGCATCGAAAGGCTCTTCAGCGCTCAATCGCAAAGCCGCCAGCGCCGGAAGCAGCAGAGCAGCCTTCTCGACGAAAGTGCGGCGCGTATCGTGTTTCAAGATCACCAATATACCCTCCGCGTGTAGGACGGCGGGGTTGGGCGAAGTGTTAACCGGGGCAGCTAAGGTTTCGGCGTGATGCGGTAATCCGACGAATCAATGGTCACGTCGGAATGACCAAACCAGAAGGAGTCGGACATGGACCTGTTATAGAGCGGCAGCCATAGAGTTCCTATCTTCTGGTACTGCTGCACGACATGGATATTGCGTATGAAAGCGGACGGTTTCACGGCGGGCGCCCCTTCCAGCCGAACGATGGCGAAGTCATCGCAATTCACCCAAATGCGGCCTCGCACCAGAAACTTGGACGGAACGCGGGGTTGCAAGTCCAGGATATACGCGTCCCGGCCCTCTTGAGTTCCGGTTCCAAGCAGGCGAAACGTGTAATTGGCGCTCGAGATCTGATTGGTTTCGCGGACGCCGTTGCGGCTGGCTTCCTCTTCGGCTTCGATCATCTTCTTCAGTACGCGCTGGCGGATCACCGAGAGTCCGGTCTCAGATAGAATTTCGAAAGTCTTGTGGCCGGGTGCGGTATAGGTCATGCGGACATCGATCCGCGCGGATTTGTTGAAGCGGCGATTGGTTAATGCGTAAGTGCGGAGGCAGACGTAGCGTGCCACCGATGCGGCCCGCTCCTGATTGTGCTGTTCCATCCGCGCAACGATCTGTTTCGCATCCCGCAGATCCAGACACCCCGCAGCATGGGCGGGCGGCGACAGCAAGATTGCGGCGAGGAAATACAATGCGGGGAAGTTCATAGCCTGACCGTTACTTAATTGTAGGTGAGCCATAGCATCGCCATAGTGACAATTGGCACGTAACGCCGCAGGCAAGGTCGCACCACGGAATTTCACGTGCAGAGCGTTATTGCCATGAAAACTGTTGCTGGCGTTTTCCGGTCGCATCAAATGGCTCGGGCAGCAGCCGCCGAATTGGCGCTGAACGGATTCCGTGAAAATCAAATCAACCTACTATCACCGGGATCGCCGGAGGAGCAGATCCACGCCATCCCAACTTCGGAAACCGAGCAGCCTGGCGTGGGAGGCGCAATCGGCGGGATGCTCGGCGGCGCCATCGGCATTGCGGGAGGCCTGGAACTGGGCATCGCGGCGACGGCCTTGATCCCGGGCGTCGGCCCCGTGCTGGCATTCGGTCTGTTAGGAGCGGCAATACTCGGCACGGGCGGAGTCGTAGCGGGCGCGGCGTTGGGCGATGCGGCGGATACCAAAAACAACGATGGCGTACCTTCCGACGAGATCTTTTTTTACGAAGACGCGCTGCGGCAGGGACGGTCCGTAGTCCTGGTGTTGGCGGCCGACGATAGCGAGGAAAAGCGGGCGCACACGCTGATGGGTGAAGCCGGCGCCGAAAGCCTGGACGCCGCCCGCAAGAACTGGTGGGTGGGGCTCCGGGACTCGGAAAAGGAACATTACCGGGCGCTCGGTTATAACTTCGAGATTGACGAGGAAGTCTACCGGGCGGGTTTCGAGTCGGCACTCCGACGCGAATGCCGCGGCCGGTCTAGCGATGAAGAGACTGAGTGCCTGAAGTGGTGGTATCCGGAAGACTGGGATTCGGAGCCGTTCCGGCTGGGCTATCAGCGCGGCAAGGAATATTTGAAGTGGGCGCGTGGCGACCGGAACGCCGTTCTTAGCCGTGCTGATGGCTAAGGCGTAGTGTCTGCGTCGCGGTGAACCAGATCGGGAGAAAACGCCGGAATGCAGACGGCAATGTACTCCGCGCCGTCTGGTTCCGGGGAACTATAGCGGACCCATTCGCCGGGGCGGGCGGTGATCGCTTGGCCTGCGTTGACGTCGATAACTCCGGTACGGGTTTCCACACGCAGCACGCCGCGCAACACTACCGTATACTCTTCGAATTCCGGAGTTTGTCCGGGTTCGGTCCAACCGGCGGGGCTTTCCATACGAGCGATGCTAATGGAAGAATTGGCGGAGTTGACCCGGCCGACATATTCCTCAATGCGCTTGGGAAGATTGCCGGCGGGGGCGATGATGGTTGGTTTTTCGATAAGAGCGGGCATGGCGTATCCCGAGCAGGATAGCACGGGAAGGCGGGGATACTTGGGGAAGCGCGGATCGACGGCGGAAAGCCTGCAGAGATAGTACACCGGACCGCGGTCCGAGCGGATGACTTGGACGTGGGCACAGGTCAGGCAGAGGCCAGCCGACGGTAGCAACCTAAAAGCTTACCCGGATTCCCAACTGGGCCGCAAACGGAATGCCCACCGTAGTGCCGGGGCCGAAGAAATCGCCGAGGCCGCCAGCCGGTACGCGCAACTGGTTGGGACTGGTGATGGGCGACGTTTGGGAACAATCGGCATTCAGGCAAAAGGCGGTGGCATTCGCGAGATTATTGACCGGCACCGGCAGCGCCGAGATATCGGTGACGAAGTTGGCGCCGGGATTGTTGCGGTTGAACAGGTTGAACATCTCGATGAACGGCAGCACCTGCCAGCGCTCGTGAAAACGGAAGGGCCGGCTGATGCGGACGTCGGTTTGTATATAGGGCGTACCGCGCAGTTGATCCATGCCGGTTTGGACTCCGTTGACCACGGCGCGATCATCTGTAGGATCCCCAAATCCGTTGACGTCGACGGGCGTCGTGAGGGTAAAGGGACGGGCGCTTTCGGCTTGGCTCAATATTGAAAACTCAAAGCCGGCGGGCAGCCGGACGGTTCCGGCCAGCACCACGCGATGGGTTACATCTTCGCCTGAAGGCCCGTAGTCACCTTTGCCAAACGCGTTCAGCGGATTGCAAACTCCATTCACGTAATCGAACAGTTCGCCCAGCACGCAACCCCAGGTTTCGGCGCTCGATAAAGTGTAGTTCAGGACCAGGTTGAAGCGGGAAACATTGGCTTGCAGGCGGACGGAAAGGCCGTCGTAGCGGGAACGGTTATCGCTACGGAAGACGCTGATGTCCGGTACGTACTGTTGCTGGGTGGCGGCGTCGGTTGGAAACAGCGGCGAGAAGAGCGTATAGCCGGCCTGATATTGATAACGGCGGTAGCCGTGAACGCCGTTCTCGTGGGTCCAATCGGCGGCCAGTGTCCAATGGGAATTGAAAGCGTGCTCGACGCCCGCGGTGGCGTGCAGGGCATAAGGGGTTTTGTAAGCCGGATCGATGAGCGCGCCGGCGCCACCGCTGGCGGATCCGGGAATGCAACCTGCGTCGGTCAGGCTGACGCACGGGAGGGGGGGGGCATTGACGGCCTGGAAAGCGGTGACCCATCCGTTCTGGGCAAGGTCGTTGTAGAAGAGCCCGAAGCCCGCACGGATCACGGTGCTGCGAGACGCACCCGGCGCGAAGGCGACGCCCAGGCGGGGAGCGATGGCGCGGCGGTAATCATGAGGCGCGGCGGCATGCTGGAAGAGAGGCACCTGCAAGGCCTCGAGAGTGATCAACGCGGGATTATCCAACTGCGATCGGCCGGAGGCGGTGAAGAGTCCAAAAGTGGTGTCGTAGCGCAGGCCGTAGTTCAGGGTGAGGTGCGGGGTGACGCGCCAGGAATCCATGGCGTATAGGCCGAGGCGCTGCACGTTTTGGGAGAAGGCGCCGTTGCCGGCGGGCGTGCTGGAGCAGTCGGTACCGGGAGTGACGGCTAGCGTAGCGGTGGGGGTGCAGGTGAGGTCCACAGCGAACTGGGCGGGGTTCGCGAGATAGTCGGCGGGATCCTGCGCGAAGACGGTCAGGTTTTCGGCGTTGCCGGGGAGCGCTCCGCTGAGTACGGGTTCGTGGATGAAGTCGATGCCGAAACTGGGCGTGTGGCGGCTGGTAGAGTGTGTGACGGCGTAGCGGAACTGGTATTTTTCCTGGTCGCGGGCTATGGGGAAGGCGGTGATTGGGGTGACGAACTGGTTGTCGCCGAAGGTCTCGAATCCGGAGATGGTCTGGGATGTAGCGCTGAAGGGAAAGGCGAGAGCGAAACCGAGGTTGGTGTTGCGTTCGGCATTCAGGCGCAATCCGCTGGCGGCGAGAGTAAAGTTGCCCAGCCAGGTTGGGCTGAAGGTGAACTGGTTGCCGAGGACCACATTCAAATAGTTGGAATGCGAGGTGGCGCCGGTGGAAGGAAGGGTGGCTTGTTCGACGAAGGCGTTGTCAGTGGTGTAGGTGTCAAGAGCGGCGCGCAGGAACCATTGGGAGTGGGACGATTGGGCCCAATCGAAGCGCAAGTTTCCGAGGTAGTCGCGAAAGGGGATGGGGACATTGTTGGGCACGGGGATGGATGAAACGCCGGGGATCAGGCCTTGCGAGGCCAAACTGGAGAGGGCCTGGAACTGCGTGAGGCTGTCCGGGCTATAGGCGATGCTGGCGTCTTCGTGCACGCCTTCGAAGGAAGCGAAAAACCAGAGTTTGTCTTTGACGATCGGTCCGCCGATAGTGCCAATGTAGTTCTGGCGGGAGAAGGGCTGCTTGGGCAGGGGCGCCGGATTCTCGATGGGATAGCGGGCATTGAGGGCGGCGGCGCGTTCGTAGACGGCGGCCTCGCCGTGCCAGTCGTTGGTGCCGCTCTTGGTGGTGATGACCACGGATCCGCCTACGGTGCGGCCGGTATCGGCATTTTGCTGCGCGGCTTGGACGGCGAATTCCTGAATCGCGTCGGGGGAGAAGTTCTGGAGGAAACCGCCGATGTAGTCGTCGGAATTATCGCCGCCATCGACCGACAGGACATCGTTGAGGCCGGAGCTGCCGCCGAAGGAAACAGCAGTGATGCGGGCTTTGGTGGGATCGGAGGGTTCGACGGGTTCGGTGCCGGGGACCAGGTAGGCGATGTTGGCGAAACTGCGGTGGGCGAGCGGAATGGTTTCGAGATCGTGCACGGTGACGATGCCGCCGTGGACGGCGCTGGTGGTATCGACTGGCTGGGCGACGATCGAGGACGGCTGGGCGGCGACGGTCACGGATTGGCTGGCGGGGGGCAGGGTGAGGGTGACAGCGACTTGGCGTACGGAACTCACGGCGACGGAAACGGGGGATGTTGCACCGGCGAAACCGGGGGCGGTGACGGTGAGGACGTAAGGGCCGGGCTGGAGGTCGTCAAAACGGAAGGCGCCGCGATCGTCGCTGGCGGTTTGGCGCTGTCGCGCGGACGCGGCGGATTGGAGGGTAACGCCGGCGGATTGGATGCGGCCGCCGGAGGTATCGGTAACGGTGCCGGCCAGGCTACCGCGGAAATCCTGCGCTGTGGCGACCGAGTGTTGCAGGCATAGGAGCAGGGCTTGAGCGAGGACAAGTTTTCGAAGCATTTTTTGAAGCATGGGCTGAAGTGTAGAAACAGGCTAGCGTACAGGGAACTGTTACTACCACAGATCGTTTTTTTGCCGCGTCGGACTGGGCGGCCTGCGCCGCTTTTGGAGCCAGTCGCGGGATGCAACGAACCCGGTGATATGGTGGCTCACTCTTTGGCCGAACCGAAGGTTTCACAGGGCAGCGAGGGTGGGCCGTGGAAGCAGGTGGCCGGCGTAGTTAATGATGTACGCCAGTGGGGATTGGGCCGCGAAGGTCGGCGGCGCATGGCATTCTTTTGCTGTCACTCAACATCCGGCGATCTTCGCGGTTACTGCCGTTTTCTTAGCGATGGTATCCTTGGCGGCCATGTTTCATACCGGCGCGCCGTGCCGCCCGCCTCGACCCGATGAAGGCCCTCCGTTACGAAAAGCGGCTCCGGTATTATCGCCAGCCGGGTGAGGTAGAACCGGTAGAAGAAGTACGCCAGCCCCATGACAGGGAGGATCAACAGCGGCAGCGTCCAGCCATATTGGTGAGACGAGGCGGCCATCAACCCGGCTACGGCGCCGCCTAGCAGGTAATACGGGAAGGAGTATAAGTAGCATTGCTGCCAGACGGAGGCGAAGGATTCGCGCTTCACCAGTGACAGCACTCCCGAGACCAGCATCGAAGTGCTCATGAAATAGAGGCAGGTGGCTACGGCCATGATTACGGAAACCGGATCCGTGCCGAGCTGCCTGCGCACTAATGTCGAGCAAGCGTAAGCCAACATCACGCCGATGGCGGCGGCCGAAACGCTGAAGAGTATCTGTACCGGCGCGGGCCGGACCTTCGCCCGCCAGAGACACTGCAACACTACACCGGCACAGGCGATGAGCATCGTCTCGGGCAGAGTCAGCTGAGCGATGCCCAGGAGGACGAATACGAACCCCACAGACATGGTCCCGGTGAGTCCGGGCAACTTCAGCTTGAGTGTCGCGGCGAACAGCGATAGGGCGAGATACGCACTAAAGCGCAGTAAGTCGTGTGAGAGCGGCAGGTTCACGAAGGCACAGGCCATCGCTACGAGTCCCGCCGCGCTCACTAATGAGATGTAGAACTTTGCATTCGCTGGCACAAGTCACCTCGTCGAGTAGGACACTTCATGGCGCTGGTTACCGATCTACTGGTCGCCATCGTCAGCGTCGAACGGAGTGATTAACGACGAGGGCAGGGCCGTGGTGCCCCACACGATGTTGCTGGCGTTGACCCAAGCGGCTCCGGTGCCGGACCACAGGATCGAGTAGGCGTTGAGCAGTTGCCCCGTGAAGATGGAAGTGCCCCACACGATATTGGTGCCCCAAACGATATTGGTGCCCCAGACGATGTTAGTACCCCAGACGATGTTAGTGCCCCATACGATGTTCTCGGCAAACATCAGGGTGACTTGGCCATTGGAATTCATGACCGCCCGCGGGGATATGGCCGGCACGCCGACGGTGTCGGAACTAGCTAGCGCGGCAGTGACGTTCACTTGCCCCGCGCCGATGGTGAAGATATCCGAGATGTTGTTGTAAAACCAGTTGTGTACTTTGTCCTGCGCACTGCTGTACAGCGCGAAAGTCTTGCTGGCGGTCTTCATCAGGCGCGCCTTCACCTGGTCGGGAGTGAGCGAGGGGTACTTCTGGATTAGAAGCGCGGCCGCGCCGCTGACCACCGGCGTCGCCATGCTGGTTCCGCTCAAGGTGAAATAGGTGGACGAAGTGCCCGACGGACTACCCGATTCATAGTAGGAGTTGGGTGTGAGCGTAGATGAGTAAGTCGCCGCCAGCGTATTATTGGGAGCCATCAGGGAAACGATGTTATTGCCGGGAGCTACGAGATCGGGCTTGGCGATATGGTCGATTGCGGTGGGGCCGTCGGAGCTATAGCTGGCGATGGTGTCGTCAGACACGTTGGTCGTGCCATGCGTGTTGGTGGCGCCGACCGTAATCACATAAGGGTCGTTGCCCGGCGAAGCAATGGTTCCGTAGAGAGGCAGGCTGCCCTGCGAGTTGCGCCCGGCATTGCCGGCCGCGACCACCACAACGATGCCGGCGTTCCAGGCGGCTTCGGCGGCCTGACAAATGGGATCGACCGTATAGCTCTCGAAGACCGACCGGCCCAAGGACAGGTTCAATACACGGATGTTGTAAGTGCTCTTCAGGGTGATGGCCTGGTCGATCGCGGCTACGACGTTGCTGTCCGAACCGGACCCGTTTTGATCCAACACCTGCAGGTTGATCAGGTTGACGTTGGGCGCCATGCCGTTGAATGTGCGAGTGTATGCGGAGCCGGTCGAGTCTTTGCCGTTTGCGCCGATGATGCCGGCCACGTGGGTGCCATGGCCGTAGAGGTCAGTGCCGGTTAGTCCGGTTACAAAGCTCTGGGTGTAGACGATGCGGCTTTTGCCGGTGGATGTCGATGTCAGGTCATCGTGGGCGTAGATGCCGCTATCGACTACGGCTACGCCCACGCCGGTACCGTTGTACCCCGCCGTCCAGGCGGCGTTGGCGCCAACGGTCTGGGTGGTGACATCGAGGTTGCCCGACAGGGTCCGGTTCGGCGTAATGAAGGTGACGGCCGGATTCAGTTCGAGCGCGCGGATCTGTGCCGCGGTAAGCCGCAAGTGGATAGACCGCATGTGGCGGAAGCGGCGTACGATCTGGCTTGAAGTAAACGCCGCGGTATCGGCAGTGGTGGGGATGTGATTGAATTGCACGAGCACGTCGACGGTGCCGGAGGCGGGGAGTTGCTGCAGGTCGCTCGAGGTTTTGGATCCGGCCAGCGCCAGGCCGTAACAGACGAGCGCCAGCGTTACGAGCCGCAACGCATGGCGAAAGATGGAAGGCACGCCGGGCCGGCTAATACCGCCCCATACGGCATGGTCGGGGGAAGGCTGTTGCTGGCAGGTTACCGGCTCCCGATTTACTGAAGTCAACATTTTCTGTTCTCTCCTGATGGCGCTACTGGAAACTGGGTCGAGGTTCATTTGCGTATCCACGTCCCTTGTGAATGCAGGACAGTTGCCATCAGGCAAGTTATTGAAACATCAAGGCACTTAGCGGGTGAGACGAAGGTGGAGTGACAGGCATGTCACTTAGCCGGTGACAGGCGTGGCGCAATGCCCGCTAGGTGCGGAGGCCGCTCCACTGTTCCGCCACCACGATGGAATTGGCGGGGTTTCGCGGATCGTACTTCACGCAGATATTCACGAAGGAACTGACATCCTCGGGGAGGAAGGCCTGCAGTTGGGATACGTCTTGAGACGCGGTATACTCGACGCCGCGAACGGCATAGCAATAGAGGAGCAGTCCGTCGCGGATTTCGAGCAAGTTGGCATCGCCCATCTTACCGGTAGACAACAGGGCCGAGCGGCGGCGCCGTTCCTTCTCTTGAGGCGAGATGCGGGAGCGCAGCCACGCGCGCACTCCCATTGTAGTAAGCAGGATTACCAGGACGCTGAGCAGCGCCACGGTAACGCCATCAGCGGCCGTGTACACTTGTCAGCGCAGCTTAACCGGCGACCGGGGCTTCCTGGAATACCTTGGCCCAGTCACTGAGGAATTGTTCCAACCCCTTATCGGTGAGCGGGTGGTTGAAGAGCATATCCAGGACCTTGAACGGCATAGTGGCGATGTGCGCGCCGGCCGAAGCCGCATCCACCACGTGGGTGGGCGAGCGCAGCGATGCGGCCAAAACCTGGGTTTTGAAACCGTGGATCTTATAGATGTTGGTGATGCTCTTGATCAGATCCATTCCGGTCCAGCCGATGTCGTCCAAGCGGCCGACAAACGGGCTCACGATGTAGGCTCCGGCCTTGGCTGCGAGGATGGCTTGCGCGGGCGAAAAACAGAGCGTGACATTGACCCGGATGCCCTCTTTGCTTAGCACCGATGTGGCCTTGATGCCGTCGCGCGTGAGCGGGCACTTGACCACAACGTTCTTGTGCAGGCGGGCCAGTTCACGGCCGTCGCGAACCATTTGGCCGGCTTCGGTCGAAACGACTTCGGCACTCACGTCGCCGTCGACGATATCGCAGATGAGCTTGATCTGCTCTTCGATCGGGCGGCCTTCCTTAGCGATGAGCGTCGGATTGGTGGTGACGCCGTCGATGATGCCCCAATTCGCGCCTTTCTTCAAATCGTCCAGGTTGGCGGTATCCAAAAAGAACTTCACGTGTGCACCCTCCAGTTCTCGAATTATAGCACTGGGGAGGGTGGGGGCACGGTATGGGCGGTTCTCGCTGGCACAAACAAAGTCTAAGAGATTGATTTAAGGACGGTTAGCGCGGCGGGGAGGGGAAGGAAGGGAGCTACGACGAGGGGCGGTGGAGCGATTTCGGGGCGTGGAGTCCGAAAATCGGCTGGGAAAGAGTGGAACGGGCAGAATCCGGAAGGAAAGAGGGGCGATCGAGAGACAATTTGGGCACTACAGGGGGTGGCGTTTTCCAAGTTGTCAAAGATCGATGGTGCGGAGGATGCTAGCGAGTGTCGTTAGGATCGGGGTCGCAGAGGACGGTAGGTGCACCGGCGGCTTCGGACATGACGTAATCGGGCGCGGGCCGGAATTGCGAATGCAGCACGGGTTTCAGGGGCTCCGCCGGTGGTTCCGGCGCGGCGGGTTGTTCTGGCGCGCCGGCTTGGGGTTGCGGTTTGGCGAGGCGCAATTTTTGTAGCTGTTGCAATTCGTGGAGGTGGGTGTAGAAGGATTTCTCCAGTGACGCGCGCTCTTTGGCGGCGTAGGCGAGCATGATGAAGCGCTCCTCGCCGAAGCGGATTTTGTCGTAGATTTTGGAGACGCTTTCGGAGTTACGGACGAGCATCCATTGGGCGACGACCATGGCTTCGAAGGGGAGTAGTTCGGTGCGGCCCTGGGGATGCCAGTCAGCTTCGAGTTCGTCCCAAAGCTGGGAGTAGGCGGCGGCGTTTTCGCCTTCGATGATGGCGCTGCGGGTGCGGAGGCCGAAGGTGAGGGCATTGAAGCGTATGGCTCGTTTGCCTTCCTCGGATGTGGGGCCCGTACTGTGCTGCGAGTTTCGTTTATTCGCTTCATGCTGCTTATCGGAAATAATCATATTTTCTCCTTGACCATGATTAGTGGTTGTGAGTAGGGGCGATACCCCTATCCGATTTGAGTAGAGCATGGGGTTTGGAGAGGAGAAGGGGAGGGGCGGTGGCAAACGGTTGTTTCGATTGGAACAAGTTTATCTTCTCGCCGCGTGACTCTCAGGCAGGGCTGCAATCCAAGGCTTCCCTGTTTGATGTGCTTGATCGCAAGCGCGCGGCGGCCCTCTGCTGGATTTGTATCACATATGGGATGGAGTTTTGATCTTAAGCAGGGTAGCCAAGTGGCGGACGAACGAGAGGTATAATCGGGGGCAATTCTATGCGGACTCAGACGGGTCACCGAGCAGAAGCACATAGTGGCAGTATAGGCCGGATCACGCTCGTGGATTGCGTTCAGTTGCAATAGCGCCGTCCCGGACGCCACTTCGAAGATGCTGTTCAAGCCGAAGCCGAGCAGCGAAACCGAAGCCGTTGTCGCCGTATACAGGCTGATCTGCCCGTAGCGAAACGCAGAACAATATAATGTATACGGAGATTCTGAAGTGAGATTCGCCTTCACTTTCGTTCTGTTGGTGTGCAGCGTTTTCGCCGCCGCCAACACCGAAACCGATACGGTTCGGATTGAAAGAGTCGATATTGGCAATGCCCACCGAGGATCAAATTCGAGCTCTGTCGTCAACGCCGTTTCCGGTCTATTGTAACAATGGCCCTAATGGCTTATATTGCGACCACATTCCGGCTGGGTGAGATACAATGTATCTCAGAGGGAAGCATGTCGACCACGATGGTTCACGTTCGCGTGGATGAGAAGACGAAAGAGCGGGCGACGAAGACGTTGGCTGCCATGGGCATCTCGGTTTCCGACGCCGTCCGTATGTTGCTGGTCAGGGTGGCCGCGGAAAAGGCGCTGCCCTTCGACGTTAAGGTCCCGAACGCGACGACTGTGAAGGCGATGCGCGCCACTGACAAGGGCCAGGGCAGGCGACAGAAGTCCGCCGCCGCGCTGTTCAAGGACCTGGGAATATAGTCGTTGCGGCGCCCGATTATTGGCACGCATTTCCGGCGGGATGTAAAACTGGCGCAGAAGCGCGGCAAGGATATGGCGAAGTTCCGCGAGGCCGTCGAGCTGCTGATCGAGGGAAATCCGCTACCGCCTCGCTACCGGGACCATCCGCTGGGCGGCGAATGGAAGCATTTCCGGGACTGCCACATCGAACCGGACTGGCTGCTGATCTACAAGATTGATGGCGAGGACCTGCACCTCGTCCGCACGGGAACGCACTCGGATCTGTTCTAAGGGAAGTGGCTGGATACAACTGTGCGCCGCAGGCTGGGTTCGCGGACGGGGGACGCTTGCTTACGCGCGCGGCTCTGATTGCGCGGGTGGGATTGCGCGGGTGGCATTGCGCGGGTGCGATTGCACTATCGTGTTTACGATACGGAGTTCGTTGAGCGCGTATTGGACAAAGCTCACTATTGGGCGGCCACGAACGTGACGCACACCGGCGAAACTACTTCGACCTTCTCACCCGTCGGGGTCAACCGGCCGTTCTTGGGATTGACGCGGAACACCACTACCGTGTTCGAATTCTGGTTGGCGGCGAACAGATATGCGCCGGTCGGATCGAGCGCGAAATTGCGCGGTTCTTTGCCCAGCGTGGGGACGTCATCAACCAGCGTGAGCATGCCCTTCGCGGGATCGATGGCATAGACTGCGATGCTGTCATGGCCGCGGTTCGATCCGTAAAGATATCGTCCCTTGGCGTCGATCACTAACTCAGCCGTATTGTTCTCGCCCTTGAAATCCTTGGGCAAGGTCGAGATCGACTGCACTTCGTGTAATGACCCTTTATCCGCATCCCAATCGAAGGCGGTAACGGTATTGCCCATTTCGCTGATCACATAGACTGACCGTCCATTGGGGTCGAGGGCGATGTGGCGCGGGCCGGACCCGGGCTTCACATTCCCATAGGGCGGATCATTGGGCGACAACTTGCCCGCGGCGGGATCGAACCGATAAACCAGGAGTTTGTCGAGTCCCAGGTCAGCGACCATGGCGAAATGATTATCGGGCGTGAGCACCACGTCGTGGGCGTGCGGTTCGTGCTGGCGTTCGGGGTCGACGCTCGAACCGAGGTGCTGCACGAAATCAGAGGCTTGGCTGAGCATGCCATCGGCGCTGAAGGGGAGCACAGCCACACTACCGCCGCTATAGTTAGCGACCAGGACGTGGTCGCCGGTCTTGTCTACTGAGAGGTGGCAGGGGTCTGCGCCGCGCGAGGCGACGGTGTTGAGGGCGCGGAGTTTGCCGGTATGGCGGTCTATGGCAAAGGAAGAGACAGAGCCGCTCTTGGCGCCTTGATAATCGCCGATTTCGTTGGCGGCGAAGAGGTAGCGTTGCGCCGGATCGGACACTAGGAAGGAAGGGTTGGGAGTTTCGGCGGCCAATTCGACGGCAGTGAGTTTGCCGGTGGAGGGACGGAAGCGGCAAGCATAGATACCTTTGCTGCCTTTTCCGGTATAAGTCCCGAAATAGACCAGGTATTCGCGGGATGTTTTGGATGCTCCGGCCAAGCGAGCGGAGGGGAGGATTGCTGAAAGAGCCAGCATCAGGAGGGAGATATACCGAAGGGGTCGCATCCGTTCATAGTAATCGCATTGCACATGGTCAGCGCAAGCGGGAAAAGGTACCAAAGAGTGACCCTGCCTCCCAAGAAATCGGATAGAATACTCTTATAGCCCAGCCGCGAAAAACTCCGCGGAGAAAAAATATGTCGGAACGAACTATACAAATCACGGAACTAATACTGCGCGACGCCCATCAGAGCCTGATGGCTACGCGTATGGCCCTCGAAGATCTTGTGCCGGCCTGTGAAGACCTTGATAAAGCGGGATTTTGGTCCATCGAGTGTTGGGGCGGCGCCACCTTCGATGCGTGCATTCGATTCTTAAATGAAGATCCCTGGGAGCGCCTGCGAACGTTTCGCAAACTGATGCCCAATTCGCGCCTGCAAATGCTGCTGCGCGGTCAGAATCTGTTAGGTTACCGTCATTATGAAGATGAAGTAGTGCGACGCTTTGTGGAAAAGGCGGCGGAGAACGGCATGGATGTGTTCCGTGTTTTCGACGCGCTGAACGACATTCGCAACCTGCGCACATCGTTGAAGGCGGTACGCGCCAGCGGCAAGCACGCGCAAGGCACCATTTGTTACACCATCAGCCCCGAACATACTGTTTCGGCTTTTGTAACGATGGCCGAGCAACTTGTGGAACTGGGCTGCAATTCCATTTGTATTAAGGACATGGCGGGTCTATTGAAACCGGCGCCGGCCTACGAACTGGTGGAAGGCATTAAGACTGCGTGCGGTAAAGAAACCCTGGTGCATGTGCACACACACGCCACCACCGGCGTCACGATGGTCAGCCTGATGAAAGCGATCGAGGCGGGCGCCGATATGGTGGATACCAGCATCAGCAGCCTAAGCCTGGGACCGGGACATAACCCTACGGAATCTCTCGTCGAAATGTTGGAAGGCACCGAGTACCGCACGGTCATCGACATGGATCGCGTGCGGAAGGTGCGCGATTACTTCAATAAGATTCGTCCCAAGTACAGTGAATTCCTGACAGGTTTCAACGGCGTTGACACCGATATCTTTATTAGCCAGATCCCGGGCGGCATGATCTCCAATATGGAGAGCCAACTGAAGCAGCAGGGTGCGGGTGACAAGGTGCGCGAAGTTCTGGAAGAAGTTCCCAGTGTGAGGCGGGATGCAGGTTATCCGCCGCTGGTTACGCCATCGAGCCAGATTGTGGGCACACAGGCTGTGTTCAACGTGTTAATGGGACGTTACAAAGTAATGACGGGCGAGTTCGCGGACTTAATGCTGGGTTACTACGGGAGTACCCTGGGCGAGAAGAATCCAGACGTAATTAAGAAGGCCGTGCAACATTCCAAGAAGGATCCTATTACTGGGCGTCCGGCGGACTTGCTGAAGCCTGAGTGGGACCATTTACGTGCGGATGCCTTGGCGGTGCAGGGATGCAATGGCACGGACGAAGACGTTCTGACGTTCGCGATGTTCCCCCAAGTGGCGCCTAAGTTCTTCCCGACGCGCAGCCAAGGTCCCAAGAATGTTAGCAAGGAACCGGTGAAAGCGGCCGCCAAGCCTGCCGCCGGTGCTAAGCCTGCGGCGCCTGCAGCGCCAGCGCCAGGGTCCACACCCGCGCGCGGGCAACTGACCGAGGCGGTTTCGTACGTGGTGACGCTGAACGGTAAGTCGCACAACGTTACCGTGGCGCCGGTCCAGTAACAGGAGATTTAACATGCCAGTAGCGGAACAGACCAATATGGGTATCGAAGCTAAGATTCACGAACTAGAAGAAAAGCGCGCCAGCCTGATGGAAGGCGGCGGCAAAGATCGCATCGAGAAGCAGCACAAGTCGGGCAAACTAACGGCGCGCGAGCGCATCGACCGGTTGACGGACGCCGCGAGTTTCCAGGAGATCGGGCTGTTTGCCAAACATCATGCCACGCTGTTCGGCATGGCGGATAAGGAACTGGCGGCCGATGGGGTAGTCACGGGCGCGGCCACGGTGGATGGCCGGTTGGTGCATTTGGCCAGCCAGGACTTCACGGTGGGCGGCGGCGCGGCGGGCGAGGTCCATAGCGAGAAGGTCGCGGAGATGATGCGCTACTCGTTGAAGACGGGTTCGCCTTTCGTCTTTATTAACGATTCGGGCGGGGCGCGCGTGCAGGAAGGCATCAATAGCCTGGCGGGATACGGCCGCGTTTTCTACATGAATGTGATGCTTTCGGGCGTGGTGCCGCAGGTTTCGTTGATTTGCGGACCGTGTGCGGGTGGCGCGGCGTATAGCCCGGCGCTCACCGACTTCATCATCCAGACCAAGGGAGCACAGATGTTTATCACCGGACCGTCGGTGATTAAACAGGTTACCGGCGAAGTGGTAACTCCCGATGAACTGGGTGGACCCGCGGCGCAGATGACTTACTCCGGCGTAGTGCATTTTATCGCCGAGAACGACGAAGAGGCGACTTACATTTGCCGCCGTCTGCTGAGCTTCCTGCCATCGAACAATTTGGAAGATCCGCCGCGGCAGCCTTACGATGGGCCGCTCGATCCCGATCCAGCGATGAATAACCTGGTGCCGGACGATGGCAAAATCGCTTACGACATGCGCACGGTGATTGCAGGACTGCTCGACCAGGGAGATTTCCTCGAAGTACAGTTGAGTTTTGCGCAGAACATACTGATCGGCTTTGGCCGTATCGCGGGCCGTCCGGTGGGCGTGATTGCGAACCAACCGTCGGTGATGGCGGGGGCGCTCGATATCAATGCGTCCGATAAAGCTGCGCGCTTTATCCGGTTCTGCAATGCATTTAATATTCCGCTGGTGACTTTGGTGGACGTGCCCGGATTCATGCCTGGCGTGCAGCAGGAATACGGCGGGATCATCCGGCACGGCGCGAAACTGTTGTTTGCTTATTCGGCTGCCACTGTTCCCAAGGTGACGGTGATCGTGCGCAAGGCCTATGGCGGAGCCTATCTGGCCATGTGCGGTAAAGATCTGGGCGCGGATCGCGTGGTCGCGTGGCCTACGGCGCAAATCGCGGTGATGGGCGCGGAGGGTGCGGTCGAGGTGGTTTTCCGCAAGGAGATCAACGAGGCGACCGACAAGAAGGAACGGCGCAAAGAGTTGATCGACCTGTACCGCAACACCTTCTCGAATCCGTATGTGGCGGGCGGCACGCGGCTGGTGGATGACATCATCGAACCGGCGCAGACGCGGCGCTATCTGGCCCTGGCGCTTGAAGCGCTACAGACCAAACGGGAGTTGAGACCGGCCAAGAAACACGGCCTGATGCCGCTGTAAGGCGGGCTTTCAGCCTGTCGCTGTTCAAAGGCACACTTATGGGTCTATTTTTATTACCGCTGGGAATCTTCGCAGGATGGATCGCCGGCACTGTCATGTCCCGCCGCATGGTGCAAAGCGAAGTGCATCGTTTGGAAACGCTGATTGAAGATCGCAATGGTCATGGGGCGCCGGTTGACGTAGCCGCGCCGGCTCCGGTGCCTGTAACGGCTCCGGTTCCGGTGGTATCGCCATCGCCCGCGCCACTGGCTGCCAAGGTCGTGGAGCCTGCGCCGAAGGTAGACGAACCGAAGGCCGCGGAAGAAGTTTCTCCGGAAATCATCATGGTTCTGACGGCCGCCGTAGCCGCTTTCCTTGGGAAGCGCGCGCGCATTCGCGGTGCGCGACTGGTGCGCAATGCGCCATCTAACGCCTGGGCGCAGCAGGGCCGCGTATTTGTTCAGGCATCACACAATTTGGGGGTCATGCACGGGCGATGAAGTTAAAGATAACGGTTGACGATAAGATTTACGAAGTAGATGTAGAAGTTACCGAAGACGAACACGCGCCCTCTGGCTCTTTCAACGGACCTTCACACAACTACGTCCAACAGACTCCCACGGCATTGCCTTCGGCTCCGCCGCCGGCACGTCCGGGCGCCGCTGAAAGCGATCTGCCGGAAGATAAAGTCTGCCGCAGTCCGGTGGCCGGCATCGTGGTGCGGGTGAATGCACAGCCAGGCCAGCAGATTCAGGCCAACGATCCACTGTTGGTGTTGGAAGCCATGAAGATGGAAACCAACATTACGTCGCCGGTGGCCGGCAAAATCAAGGCCATTAATGCGGGCGTGGGCGATGGCGTGCAGATGAATCAAGTATTGGTCGAATTCGAATAAGTTATGAGCGAAGATCTAGCTAACGTTCCTGGTTTTCAGTTCGTGGACCACGTAGCCATAGCGGTGCGCCAAGGTGAACTGGATGCGCAGGTGAAGCAGTACGGATTGCTCGGTTTCCGGGAAATCCATCGCGAAGAGGTGTATGGCGGTGACCAGGTGCGCGAGGCCCTGCTGCAAGTGGGCGAGGGTCCCAACCTGGTGCAATTGCTGGAGCCGCTGGGCGCCGAGTCGCCGGTGCAGAAGTTAATTGATAAGAACGGCGGACGCGGCGGATTGGCGCATGTGGCTTTCCGTGTGCGCAGCGCGGCGGCCGCTTTCGAATATATGAAAGGCGCCGGATTCCAGATCATCGACAAAGCGCCCCGTCCCGGATCGCGCGGCACCACCGTATTTTTTGTACATCCGAAGTCGCTGGGCGTGCTGATTGAAATTGTGGAGGACCCCGCGGCATGACCAGCGATCTTACGCTCGCAGAGTTTCCTCCCGTTACTACCGCGCAGTGGGACGAAGTGGTCCGCACGGATATGAAAGGCGCGGCTCCCAAAACCAGGCTGTACTATCGTGCGGAAGATCTGAACGGCCTGGAATATCTGGATGCTTCGCCCGGTGAGTTTCCGTACACGCGGGGTACACGCGCGGACAATGCGTGGAAAATCCGGGTGCGGGTTCACCAGGCAGCCGAGGCGCAAGCGGCCCTGAAAGCGGGTGCGGACGAAATTTGTTTCGTGCTGGGTGATCAGAATATCGGTGAAGTTTTGAACGCCTTGCCGAAGTGCGCAGTGCACTTCGAGGCTGGCGCGCGTGCCACGGAACTGCTGGAAGCGCTGGCTCGTAAGCCGATAGCGGGCGGGTCCGTCGATTACGAACCGCTGGCCGATTTTGATCAGGCTGCGAAGTTGATCCGCGCGGTCGAGGCTGCGGGACTTCGGCCGGTCACCATTCCGGTCCACCGTTTTGCAGAGTCCGGCGCGACTATCGTTCAGGAATTGGCCTTCGCGCTGGCTGAAGGTGTAGAGATCGTGACCCAACTTACGGATCGCGGGTTTACGGCGGACCAGGCTGCACAATCCCTGACGTTTTCCTTTTCAGTAGGATCAAGCTATTTCCTCGAAATCGCCAAACTGCGCGCCGCCCGCACGTTGTGGGCACGCGCGATATCGAGTTTTCAGCCTGCGCATCCCGAAGCCGGTAAGATGCACATTCACGCGCGTACGGCGCATGCGACCAAAACCATTTACGACGCTTACGTGAACGTACTGCGCGCCACCACGGAAGCCATGGCGGCGGCCATTGGCGGCGCCGATTCGCTGCAGGTGGAAGCATTCGACGAACCCTATCGCAACCCGGATCCCGCGAGCGACCGCCTGGCCTGCAATACGCAGTTGATGCTGAAGCAGGAAGCCTGGCTCGACCGCTCGATCGACGCGGCGGGTGGCTCCTACTACATTGAAGTGCTGACCGACTCGCTGGCGCGCGAGGCCTGGACACTGTTCCAGCAGATCGAGGCGGCCGGCGGATTCCTGAAATACTCGAGCGCGGGCACGCTTGCCGCCGACCTCGCCAAATCGCAAGGGGCGCGCGACGCCGCCGTCAGTACACGGCGCACGGCCATCGTGGGCACCAACCAATACCCCAATCTGCAAGAGCGCATGCTACCCAAAATCGAACGCGAAGATCCCGCGCCGCGCGCCGCCCGAATTTTCGAAGCGATCCGGCTTCGAACGGAGCGGCATGCCGCGCGAACCGGCCGTACGCCGCGCTTCCTGCTACTCGAAGCGGGGGATGTTAAGATGCGCAAGGCGCGCTCCGGCTTTATCACCAATTTCTTTGGCTGCGCCGGCTTTGAAATCCAAACCTCCAGCGGCATTACAGGCGATCCAGACGTGGTAGTACTTTGTAGTTCCGACCCTGAATATGCGACCTTGGCGCCGCCGGTGATCCAGCAGTTGCGCGCGGCCGGCAAATCCACGCCGGTGATCGTAGCGGGCAATCCGGTGGAATCCATCGACCAGTTGAAACAGGCCGGCGTAGCCGATTTCGTGCATGCGCGGAGCAATGCGGCCGAAGTCCTGCGCGGCTGGCAGGAGCGTCTGGGGGTGAAGAGCTAACCATGCGTCCCGATTTTTCGAAGATTGATTACAAGCCCGCGGCGGATGGCGCACCGCAAGCCGCACCTGCCGGTTCCGAGTGGTTCGCGCCGGAGCACATTACGATCCAACCCTGGTTTACGCGGGCCGATCTCGAAGGCATGCAGCACCTGGCCTATGCCGCCGGATTGCCGCCCTATCTCCGCGGCCCTTATTCCACGATGTACTCGCGGCAGCCCTGGACCATCCGCCAGTACGCGGGGTTTTCGACGGCGGAAGAGTCGAATGCCTTCTATCGCCGCAACCTGGCGGCTGGCCAAAAAGGTCTTTCAGTAGCTTTCGATCTTGCCCACTCACCGCGGCTACGATTCCGACCACGAGCGGGTGGTCGGCGATGTCGGCAAGGCCGGCGTGGCCATCGATTCCGTCTTGGACATGAAGATCCTGTTCGACCAGATTCCGCTCGACCAGATGTCCGTATCCATGACCATGAACGGCGCGGTACTGCCTATCATGGCGTTCTACATCGTGGCCGCCGAAGAACAGGGCGTCACCGGCGGAGAAGCTCAGCGGCACCATTCAGAACGACATTCTGAAAGAGTTCATGGTGCGCAACACCTATATCTATCCGCCGGAAGGCTCCATGCGGATCATCGGCGATATCTTCCGCTACACCTCGCAGAAGATGCCGAAGTTCAACTGCATCAGCGTGAGCGGATACCACATGCAGGAAGCCGGGGCCACCGCCGATCTGGAACTGGCCTACACTCTGGCCGACGGCCTCGAATATTTGCGCACCGGTATACGCGCGGGTCTCGATATCGACAGCTTCGCTCCGCGTATTTCTTTCTTCTGGGGCATTGGCATGAACCACTTCATGGAGATTGCCAAAATGCGTGCGGCACGCGTTCTGTGGGCCAAACTGGTGAAGCAGTTGAACCCCAAGAATCCCAAATCGATGGTACTGCGCACACATTGCCAGACTTCCGGGTGGAGCCTTACGGCGCAGGATCCGTTCAACAATGTGGTGCGTACCTGCGTGGAAGCGCTGGCGGCCGCGCTGGGCCATACGCAATCGCTGCACACCAACGCCCTCGACGAAGCCTTGGCGCTGCCCACCGATTTTTCCGCGCGTATCGCGCGCAATACCCAAATTTATCTGCAGGAAGAAACCGGCATCACCAAAGTGGTGGATCCGTGGGGCGGCTCGTATTACGTCGAGAAGCTGACTCATGACCTGATGCAACGCGCCTGGCAACTGATCCAGGAAGTGGAGCAACTGGGCGGCATGGCCAAAGCCATCGAAACCGGACTGCCCAAGATGCGGATTGAAGAAGCCGCCGCGCGCAAACAGGCGCGCATCGATTCCGGTAAAGACATTATCGTCGGCGTCAACGCTTACCAGCCCGGAGTCCGAATCGACGCTCGACGTGCGCGTTGTCGATAACACTGCCGTTCGTAAATCGCAACTTGCCCGCTTGGATGAAGCCCGCCGCACGCGCGACGTGATCGCGGTACAGGAAGCGCTGGCGGCTTTGACCGTTTGCGCTGAGACCGGCGAAGGCAATTTGCTCGACCTGGCGGTGACCGCGGCGCGCCAGCGGGCCACGTTGGGCGAAATCTCCAGCGCGCTCGAACGCGTGTGGGGACGCTACCAGGCTGTTACCCGCACCATTTCCGGCGTATACTCGGCAGAAAGCAAGATGGACGAAAACTTCCAGAAGGCCCGCCAGATGGCGGACGAATTCGCCGCCGCGGAGGGCCGCCGCCCTCGCATGCTGGTGGCTAAGATGGGGCAGGACGGCCACGACCGCGGGTCCAAAGTAATTTCCACCGCGTTTGCCGACCTCGGCTTTGATGTGGACATAGGGCCGCTGTTCCAAACGCCGCGCGAAGTGGCGCGCCACGCCGTCGAGAACGACGTCCACATTTTGGGCGTGTCGTCGCTTGCGGCGGGACATAACACACTGGTGCCACAAGTCATCGAAGAGCTCAAGAAACTGGGCCGCGAAGACATTCTGGTAGTGGTAGGCGGGGTCATTCCGCCGCAGGATTACGACTTCCTTTACAAGAGCGGAGTCAGCGGCATCTTCGGACCCGGTACGGTAATCCCGCTGGCGGCGCAGGACATTCTGAAGACGCTGGCAGCCACCCCGGTGGAGCGGGTCTAACGTGGAGCAGGCGCCGGCGCGCCCCCGGCGGCGCCTTACCCGCGATGCTTATGTAGAAGGCGTACTGCGCGGCGACCGCACCATCCTGAGCCGCGCCATTACGCTGGTCGAGAGCCTGCACGCGGAAGATACCGAACTCGCGCAGGACGTGATCGAACAATGTCTGCCCTACGCGGGCGATTCCATTCGCGTCGGCATAACTGGCGTGCCCGGCGCCGGCAAGAGTTCGCTCATCGAAGTGCTGGGAGTTTATCTCACCAGCGAGCGCAACGAAAAAGTGGCGGTACTCGCCGTCGACCCTTCGAGCCAGGTTTCGCGCGGCAGCATTTTGGGGGATAAAACCCGCATGGAATCCCTGTCGAACGACGATCGCGCATTCATCCGTCCTTCGCCGTCGGGCGGTTCGCTGGGGGGGGTGGCCCGCCGTACGCGCGAAACTATGCTGCTCTGCGAGGCGGCCGGCTATCGGAACGTGCTCGTGGAAACGGTTGGGGTGGGCCAGTCGGAAACCGCGGTCCGGTCCATGGTCGATTTTTTCCTATTACTCATGCTGGCAGGCGCGGGAGACGAGTTACAAGGCATCAAGCGCGGCATCATCGAGATGACCGATATGATCGCTTTCAACAAGGCGGATGGCGACAATCGCGCCAAAGCCGATGCCGCCCGCCGCGAATTTGCCAACGCGCTACACCTGTTTTCGCCCTCCGGCACCGGTTGGACGCCGCGCGTGACTACCTGCTCGGCGCGCGCCCGCGAAGGCATCGCGGAGATCTGGGAAGCCGTTCTTGAGCACAACGCCTGGCTCACCAGCACCGCGCAACTGGCCAACTACCGCCAGCAGCAGGTGAAAAGCTGGATGTACGAGTTGATCGAACAGGGCCTGCGGGACGAGTTTATGCAGCATGCGGGCGTGCGCGACAAACTGGCTTCTTACGAGCAGGACGTGCTCGCGGGACGGTTGAGTCCATTTCGCGCGGCGCGCCGTTTGATCCGAATTTATACCGAGAATCCATCATGATCTTTTCATTTCCTTTGCTTACCGCCGATGAGGCTGCCGCGCTGGTCGGGCATGGCCAGACTGTCGGCTTCAGCGGCTTTACTCCGGCTGGCGCGCCGAAAGCCATACCCATGGCCATCGCCGCCCGCGCCACGGCGGAACACGAGGCTGGGCGCGACTTCCAGATCGGCGTGCTCACCGGCGCCTCCACCGGCATCTCGCTCGATGGCGCTCTGGCCAAGGCCGACGCCATCAGCTTCCGTACACCCTATCAATCCGATCCGGCGCTGCGCGCGCGCATCAACACCGGCAAGACCCGCTTCTTCGACATGCACCTGTCGCTGATGCCGCAGGCCACCCGCTACGGTTTTCTGGGTCCGGTGCATTGGGCAGTGGTCGAGGCCAGCGATCTAACGGCCGGCGGCGGCATCGTGCTTACATCGTCGGTAGGTTGCGCGCCCACCTTCTGTAACAAGGCCGAAAAAATCATCATCGAGCTGAATCATCGCCATCCGCCGACGCTGCTGGGCATTCACGATATTTACGAACCGGCCGATCCGCCGCATCGCCGCGAGATTCCCATCTATGCGGCTTCCGATCGCATCGGCTCGCCGGTGATCAAGGTCGATCCGGCGCGGATCGTCGGCGTGGTCGAGACCGATGCAGATGACGAAACGCACGGGTTTGCCGATGCCACCCCCACCACCGAAAAGATCGGCGAGAACGTGGCCGAATTCCTGGCCGCCGAAATCGCCGCGGGCCGCGTGCCGAAATCGTTCCTGCCTATTCAATCCGGTGTTGGCGATATTGCTAACGCGGTGCTGGGCGCGCTGGGCAAGCATCCCGAAATTCCGGCCTTCGAAATGTACACGGAAGTGCTTCAGGATTCCGTGGTTCGTTTGATGCAGAACGAGCGGGTGAAGTTCGCCAGCAGTTGCTCCCTTACCGTGAGCCACGCGATGCTGCGCACGGTCTACGAGAACCTGGAATGGTTCCGCTCGCGCATCCTGCTGCGGCCCCAGGAGATCAGCAACAACCCTGAAGTGATCCGGCGCCTCGGCATCATTTCGGTCAATACCGCCATTGAGGTGGATATTTTCGGGAACGTCAACAGCACCCACGTGATGGGGCGCCAGATGATGAACGGCATCGGCGGTTCGGGCGACTTCACCCGCAACGCATACTTGTCGGTATTCACCTGCCCGTCGACCGCGAAGGGCGGCAAGATCTCGACCATCGTGCCGCTGGTCAGCCATATGGACCATAGCGAGCACTCGGTCCAGATCGTGGCCACGGAGTACGGCATCGCCGACCTGCGCGGCCGTTCGCCGTATGAACGCGCGCTGCTAATCATTCATAACTGTGCGCATCCGGACTTCCGGGATGAACTGATGGGTTATTTAGAAATGGTAGAAGGCGGCCATACGCCGCAGACCTTGACGGCGGCTTTCAAGTTGCACGAGCAGTATTTGAAGACGGGCGATATGCGCGGCGTGGATTGGACGCAATTCGCCGGGTAGTACGAAAGGGCAAGTGACTCGGCGGACCCGGTCGGCTATACTCTTGCGATGGGCGAGGCATTCAGCCGCCGAGGCTTTCTCGGCAGCCTTGGCGCGGGGGCGCTTCTAGGCGTAACGGGTTTACAGGGACAATCTTCGGCGGAGGTCGCGGAACCGGCGGCGTGGTCGGCGGCGCCGGTGCTGAAGAATCCGAACATTCTGATCGTAATGGTCGATCAGATGCGGCTGCCGGTCTGGCTGAGCGCCAGCCAAAACAAGCAACTGAAAAGCTCGATCATGCCCAACATTATGGGGCGGATTCAGGGCAACTCCTACGAGTTCGCGCAGTTTTACTGCGCGGCGACGAACTGCACGCCGGCCCGCTCGGCGCTGCTGACCGGATTGTACTCACCGCAGACGGCGATGTATATTACCGGCGCAGCTTCGGGGGGGGTGCGTGTCGACCACGCCGGCGCTGAACCCGGCTTATCCGACTTGGGCGGAGGCCATGGTGGCGCTGAACCCGGCGTATGCGGGAAACGTGTGGTGGTTCGGCAAGTGGCATCTTTCGGCGAACCTGGACGCGGCGCCCCTACAGGCGTACGGATTTAATACGCGCACGTATCCGGGAGGACCGGTGCCTTACAACCCATCGCCCAATGGTTTTCCCAACGAGGGCAGCAACGGGGGGACCATCAGCGGCGTGACGCTGGCGAGCGACGCCATGATTACCAGCGACTTCATCGGCTGGCTGCAGGGGCAGACTCCGACGGCGGGGGCGCCGCCCTCGCCCTGGTGCGCAACGGTAGGGTTGATCAATCCGCACGATATCGCGCAGGCGCCGGCTTGGCTGACGAGTCCGACGCCTCCAAAGGGCGTGCAGCTCCCCTGCTACTACTTCAATCCGCCGGCGGGGAGCGCGCCGCAGTTTTACCAGGGTTTGCCGTCGCCGTGGAATTACGAAGACCTGACGGTGGTCCTGAACAAGCCGAGTTTTCAATACACGTTCCAGCAATCCATACAGACCGGCTCGGGAGTGGTTACGGACTGGGTGCAGTTCCTGAACGATTACTTCTGGCTGCAGCATTTAGTGGACGCGCAAGTAGGCCTGATTCTGAATGCGCTGGCGGCGTCGCCCTACGCCTCGAACACGGTAGTGATTTTCCTGGCGGACCACGGGGAGTATTCGGGGTCGCACGGGCTGCACGATAAGGGCGCGGCGGTGTACGAAGAATCGCTGCATGTGCCGTTGTTTGTGCAATTCCCGGGGCAGAAGGGCACTACCTTCATGAACCAGATGTGCTCCGGAGTGGACTTTTTCGGTTTGATTTGCGATCTGGCGGCGGGCCAAAAGGGGCAGTGGAAGAAGACGTATCCGGACCTGGCGAACCGGCAGTCGTTATGGAGTTTTCTGCACAGCAACAGCAAGGAAACGCGCATCGCACCGGCGCCCGTGGGACTGCCTTACATTCTGCACACGTTTGACGCCAGCACCCCGGCGCAAACGGTTTCGACCAACAAATGCCATATTGTGGGGATGCGGACCAAGCTGGACCCGGCGCACAACGCGATCGGCGGGAAGCTGGCGTATTACTGGGCGTGGGGGCAGTGTTCGGTGCTGCCGAACGCGGTCCCCCCGGACGGCGAGTTTTACGATTACGATCCCAACACGACCAATAACACGGCCGAGATGGGCAACGATTTCTACAGCCTGCTGCCGGCCGTGCAAACGAAGATCGCGCAGTATACGGGAGTGCTGGGGAATTGGGGTCCGCCGTCGACAGGGCTGATCGCGACCGAACTGGCGGCTCCGCTGGTGGGGACAGGCACGGATGGCCAGCCCTTGACCCAGGCGCTGGCCCAGGCGCAGGCCGACTACTTGGGCTACATCTCGCAAGGCGTTTGCAGCACGTACAAGCCGGAGCAAGGCGCGTAGCTGGATGCTGCTCGGGCGACTTCCGGGTACCCGTGCTACATTACCAGTTTGATGCCCGCCACCGACGCGCTCAAATCCACTTGCCTGAATGACGTCCATCGCACCCTGCGCGCCAAGATGGTCGACTTCGGCGGATGGGACATGCCGGTGCAGTATTCCTCGCTGGTCGAAGAGCATCATGGCCGTGCGCGAGCAGCGTCGGCGCTATTCGATGTCAGCCACATGGGCGAGATCGATATCACCGGCCCAGAGGCGCTGCAACTTACCGATTACGTCACCACCAACGCCGCCTCCAGACTGAAAACCGGCCAGATCCAGTACTCCGGCCTGCTTTACGAACACGGCGGATTTGTCGACGATATGCTGGTCCACAAAGTCGCCGACGACCACTATTTCCTGTGCGTAAACGCCTCCAACCAGGACAAGGATTTCGAGCATATTGTCGCGCACAACCGTTTTAGCGCCGACGTTCGACTCTCGAGCGGCGCCATACGCCGCAGACCTCGACAACGGCTTTCAAGTTGCACGAGCAGTTTGAATACGGGCGATATGCGCGGCGTGGATTGGACGCAGTTTGTCGGATAGGTTTAGCTATCTTTCGCGAAGGCCCGATCCAGCTTATCCAATAGCTCTAAACCCCGTTTTGGGGAGCCGCGGAGGGCCATGGCTCTGAAGCGGGTCTCACTGTCATTACTGCGTTAACGCCGACGTTGCGAGTTCGTCTATCAGCCGGCGCGACGCTGGGAGCGTTTAGCGCGGGCGGCGCGGGCCAACTCTTTCGCATCACTAAGAACGGACAATACGAGTTATTGTACTCGCTGAGCAACCCGGGGCGCGATGGGGCCTGCCAGTGCGATCTGGTGCTGGGCAGCGACGGGATCATCTACGGCACCGCGCAGGGCGGCGGGGCTACGGGCGCGGGAGCAGTGTTCGCGCTCGACGTGGGGTTACCGAAGCCGCAGCCGTGGGCGGGGGAGTTCGGTCCGCAAGCCGGTCCGGCGGGGACGCGCGTGCGGATCTGGGGGCATAACCTGCTGGCCGCATCGGTCCAATTCAATGGCGTACCGGCCACCGCGGTTTCGAGCAGTGGCCCGAATTATGTGTGGGCCACGGTTCCATCCGGCGCGGTTACTGGACCGATCACGGTAGTTACTCCGGGCGGCGCGAATACGACGAAGAGCAACTTCACGGTGCAGTAGCGCGGTATAGGGCTCTTGCGTCTCCCTGGCTAACGTATTCCTCGAAAAGTCTGGGCCTGACACAGGCGCGGCCGCGCTTGACACTCGGCTTCCCCAATCCGTACCCTAAAGGGCATGGAAGTACATTTCACGCCCGAACAAGAAGCGCGGCTTTTTCAACTCGCCATGTATGCCGGCACTGAAACCGAGCAACTGGTGAAGGACGCCGCCTTGCGCCTGGTCGAAGAGGACGCCGAGTTTCGCGCCGGCGTGCGCCGCGGCATTGCACAGGCCGACCGGGGTGAACTGATAGACCACCAGGAAGTTAAGACCCGCATCGAACGTCTTTTGAAGTCCAGATGAATATCCGCTGGACGGAAGAAGCCGCCGCCAACCTCGAACAAATCGGCCTGTACATCGCTGAAGACAACCTCGAAGCGGCCCAGGAAACCGTCAACACGATTTACGAGCGCATCGAGGAGCTTTCTACTTTTGCACACCGAGGTCGAATGGGCCGCGAGCCAGGTACGCGGGAACTGGTGCTTTCGCCGTTGCCCTACATCGTTGCGTACCGTGTGCAAGAATCCGCGGTGGAAGTCCTTCATATCCGGCATGGCGCGCAAGACGGCGCCAGCGCGAAGTAAAGGCGGGATAAAGCCGTTGTGGGGACTCATCATGGTCTGGCGGAACGCCCTCGTACGGCGTAGACTTGTGGTCGCAAGACTCTCGTCCTAAGGTCGCACGCTGGGCACTCCTAACTTTTTCAAGTCCACCGCGAACCTTTTAGGCCATAGCCACGAAGTACAGGTTGGAGGAGCTAATTGATCGACGACCAGGAACTCTGGAAGAAGATCTCCGAAGGAAACGCCTGCGCGTTCGACGCATTCTACCGTGAGAGCGGGCCTCGCTTACGTGTATTCCTCAGGCATCTTCTCTTGAATGAACAGGCCGCTGAAGACGTTATGCAGGACACTTTCACGCACATCTGGCGACGCCCGAGCGGCTTCAACCCGGAGCGCGGAAGCCTTCGCGGATACCTTTTCGGCATCGGGCGAAAGCTCGCAGCGGAGTGGTGGCGCCGGCAAAGGCCAACCGATGGGCTGGATGAGGATTCAGCGCCATGTCCAACGGAAATGTCCTCCGTTGTTGCCGATGCATTCAACCGGCTTACCAGCGAGCAGCGCACGCTCCTCTGGTTGCGCGAAGTGGAAGGACAAACGTACACGGAGCTTGCCGCAATCCTGGAGGTCCCCGTCGGCACTGTGCGGTCCAGGCTGTTCGCGGCGCGTGAAGCACTGCGGAAGATCTGGCATGGTGAGCGAGTTGAAAAAGGGAGATCCGCATGATTTGCGATGAAGCGGCGGAGTTTGTCTCCGCACTATGCGATGGCGAGATGATTTCGCGAGAAGCGTCGGAGCACATCGCAGCGTGTGCGCCTTGCCGGGCGCTCTTGTCGGAGTACATAGAAATGGGCGCAGAATTACGCTGCGCGGCGAGCCTCGAAATTGAGCAGAGCGTCGCGCCGCGTATGTGGACCAAACCCCGAGGCACACTCGGAATCTGGTGGCAAAAAGGATGGGGAAACATGAGAATACCGAGACTTGTATTCGCAGTACTGATCGGCGCAATCGTACTGCTCGCATCCACGCTCGCTGTGGTTAAAGGCGGCGCCCACTCTGACGGGACAGTTGTGGTTCTGAAGATCGCATCGCCTGACAGCGATCCGAACGTCTGCGCGCTTTCAACCCAAGACAAATCTCAGATGACCTGCGGCTCCATTGGCGGAATGAATGGAAAGACTGTCGGCTATCGGATCGACCTTGTGGGCCGCCAGGGAAATAACGTCGAGCTTGCGGTCCGTAGCAAGACATTCGGTGTTTCGTCGGGCTCATTCGCCTTTTCCGATATTCAAAACGAGCCGGAGAAGCGCGTCCTTTTCGAACCGGGGCAGACGCTCAAGCTGGACTTCGCCGGGGGGGGACTCTCAGCATAACCGGTGAATGGTTCGGTCACGTCCCTGCTTTTATCGGCAGTTCGAGCCATGTCGACCCAGGACCTGGGGAATTGCGCATCGTATCGCCTCTCTTGCTCAGTGGCCAGCAGGTCCTCGGGGACATGCAAGGTGGAACCGCGATCGTTGACAAAGCAGGATGGGGAGTGGTTGTCTATATGCCGGGCGAAGGCCGGTTCGTTCTTTCTCTGTCGCCGATGCGCGGCGCGGCGCAGGCGGATGTCGCATTTAACCGAATCTCATTCCAGGATGGCGGCCGTTCCTACACATTCGTGAACGGATCTGCAGTCACCCGGGAGAAGAGTATCTGGGTGCTGCATGAGGCTTGGTACAAACCGCTCGATCGGACTGGGGAGCTTGGTTACATCGGCACTGAAGATGTGACTCAATTAAAGTGAAGGGCCGCGGCTTTCAAGCTGCACCAGCAATGTCTGAAGGGTACTTGGCCGCGTTCGATTTTCGGTTAAAATTCGGTTATGGCTAGAGTGGTCGTCGATCCGCGGGGCTTGCCGGAGTGCGCCGTTCCCGGAAGAGGTTGACACATTCCGTGAGCTGATTCGGGAGATCCGTCACCAACTCCCGATGCAGCCGAAATGAAAGTTCTTCTGCTCGGCACCTCATTATCTGCACCAGAAATGCCTCAGGATCACAGCCAGCAATCAGTGGTTCGTTTCCTTTATGGCCGATAGCCGCACCGCAGGAAGGCCCATCACGGCGGCGGACGCGTGGGTTGCAACTGAGCATTGTCCTGAAGCGGATCTCTGTCTGCGATAGCCTGGCGCAATGTCTTCCCGCCGGCTTACCAGACCCCATCCATACCTGCGAACGACTCCCCCCAGCCACCCGTGCTACATTACCAGTTTGATGCCCGCCACCGCCGCGCTCAAAGTCCACTTGCCTGAATGCCGTCCATCGCACGCTGCGCGCCAAGATGGTCGACTTCGGCGGCTGGGACATGCCCGTCCAGTATTCTTCGCTGGTCGAAGAGCACCTGGCCGTTCGCCGCAGCGTCGGCGTGTTCGATGTCAGCCACATGGGCGAGATCGAAATCACCGGTCCCGAGGCGCTGCAGCTTACCGATTACGTCACCACCAACGCCGCCAGCGCGGCTGAAAACCGGCCAGATCCAATACTCCGGCCTGCTCTACGAACACGGCGGATTCGTCGACGACATCCTGGTCCACAAAGTCGCCGACGACCACTATTTCCTGTGCGTCAACGCCTCCAACCAGGAGAAGGACTTCGAGCACATCGTGCGCGCACAACCGCTTCGACGCCGACGTGCGACTGTCGAGCGACGTTATGCGCAGATCGCCATCCAGGGCCCCAACGCGCGCGCCACTCTGCAAAAACTGACCGACTGCCGACCTTGTCCGCCATCCGCTATTACTGGTTCGCCGACGGCGATGGTCTCCGGCACTCCTGCCCGCATCGCCCGCACCGGCTACACCGGCGAAAATGGCTACGAAATCTACGTCGCGCCGTCGGAAGCTCCCCGCCTGTGGCACGAAATCCTGGACGCCGGCATAGAGTTCGGCATCAAGCCCTGCGGCCTGGGCGCGCGCAACACGCTGCGCCTGGAAGCCAAGATGGCGCTGTATGGCCACGAAATCCACGCCTCCATCACGCCCCTTGGAAGCCGACCTTGGCTGGATGGTCAAACTCGACAAAGGCGACTTCGTCGGCCGCGCCGCGCTGGCCAAGCAAAAAGAGCAGGGCATTCAACGCAAGCTGATCGGCTTTGAAATGACCGGCCGCGGCATCGGCCGCGATGGCTACGAAGTGCATGCTGGACGGCGTACCGGCCGGTTGGGTCACCAGCGGATCGCCCGCGCCCGCCGCTGAACAAAAACATCGGTCTGTGTTATCTGCCTATGGAGCAATCCAAATCGGCCGCGCCATCGAGGTCGTCATTCGCAACCAACCGGTGGACGCCGTCACCGTCGAAACGCCATTCTACAAGCGAGCTAAATAATGTATCCCGAAGATTACCGCTACACCAAGGAACACGAGTGGGTGCACGTGGAAGGCGACACCGGCACCATCGGCATCACCGATCATGCCCAGCACGAATTGGGCGATATCGTCTACGTCGATTTCAAGTACGGCCGTGAAACCATGAAGCCGGGCCAGCATGTGGACCAAGGCAAAACCATCGGCTCGGTGGAGTCGGTGAAAGCCGTGTCCGATATCTATTCGCCGGTTTCGGGCGAGGTGGTGGATCTGAACGCCGCCCTGGCCGACGCTCCCGAAAAGCTGAATGAAGATCCGCACGGCGAAGCCTGGCTGGTGAAGATCCGTTTGAGCAATCCCGGCGAAATGACGAATCTACTTTCCGCGGCCGACTATCAAACTTATATAGGAGCGGAAAAATAATAGTTTGCGCTATCTTCCGAAGTCTGATTCCGAACGCCGCGAGATGCTGCATGCCTGCGGCGTCGAAACCCCCGAAGATCTGTTTGCGCATCTCCCCGAAGCCGTTCGGCTGAAACAGCCGCTGCAGCTTGCGCCGGGCATTTCCGAATACGAGATCGTCGATTATTTCCGCCGCGCGGCGACGAGAACGCCAACGGCTATGCCAGTTTCCTGGGCGCGGGCGTGTATCGCCATTACCGTCCGGTGCTGGTGGATACGGTGGTTTCGCGCGGCGAATTTCTGACGTCCTACACGCCGTACCAGGCCGAGATCTCGCAGGGCACCCTCACCACCATCTTCGAATTTCAGACCATGATCTGCCAGCTCACCGGCATGGATGTGGCCAACGCGTCCATGTACGACGGCTCGACCGCGCGTGGCGGAAGTCGCCCTGATGGCCGCGCGACTCACCAGCAAAGGCGGCCTGCTGGTGGCGCGCACCGTGCATCCCGAGTATCAGGAAGTGCTGCAGACCTACGCGAAGAACCAGGGCATGCCGATCACGGAGTTCGACTACGACCCGGAAACCGGCGCGGCCGATCTGGACGATCTGGAACATAAGCTTAACGATCTGACTGCCGCCGTCATCATCCAGTCGCCCAATTTCTTCGGGGTCGTCGAAAACGTCAACGCGCCGCCGAACTCGCGCACAAGCGCGGCGCGCTGCTGGTGATGGGCTTCACCGAAGCCGTTTCGCTCGGCCTTCTGGAGCCGCCCCCGGCCGATATCGTGGCCGGCGAACTGCAATCCTTCGCCATCTCGCCCAGCTATGGCGGACCTTATGCCGGCATCATCGCCACGCGCGACAAATTCGCCCGCCAGATGCCGGGCCGCCTGGTTGGCGAGACCACCGATACGCATGGCAATCGCGCCTTCTGCCTGACGCTGGCCACGCGCGAGCAGCACATCCGCCGCGAGAAAGCGACTTCCAATATCTGCACCAACCAGGCGCTCATCGCGCTGATGGCTACCGTCTTCATGAGCGTCTACGGCAAACAAGGTCTGCGCGAACTGGCGGAGCAGAATCTGGCCAAGGCGCACTATCTCGCAGGCAAACTAAAGCCGCGATTCTCCGGGCCGTTCTTCAACGAATTCGTGGTTTCGACCGGCGGCCGATCGCCGGATGCGATCAATAAAGCCCTCCTCGATAAGAAGATCATCGGAGGCCTGCCGCTGGGCCGCTTCTATCCTGAACTCTCCGACGCCATGCTGCTCTGCGCCACCGAAATGTCCCATCGCGCCGATATGGACAGACTAGCGGAGGCCTTCTAAATGTCCATTAAAAAAGTTCGCTCCCACATTTCGCCGAACGAATCGCTGCTCTTTGAGCGCAGTTCGCCGGGCAAGAAAGCCTACCAACTTCCAGATCTCGATGTGCCCGCAGTCGACCCCGGCGCCGCCTTAGGCGCGGCCAACGTCCGCGACGAAATCGAAGGCTTCCCGGAAGTCAGCGAAGTGGAAGCCATCCGCCACTTCACGCGCCTTTCCACCTGGAACTACGCCATCGATCACGGCATGTATCCGCTGGGCTCCTGCACCATGAAGTACAACCCGCGCGTCAACGAACTGGTGGCGCGCACCGAAGGCCTGGCTTGGGCGCATCCCTATCAGCCCGAATCGCTCTCGCAAGGGGCCATGGAGGTGATGGCGCACCTGGAATCCGCGCTGCTCGAAATCACCGGCATGGACGCAGTCACGCTGCAGCCTGCCGCCGGCGCGCATGGCGAACTGACCGGCATCCTGCTGATCCGCGCGCTGCTCGAGAAGCAAGGCAACCCGCGCAAGAAGATCCTGATCCCCGATTCCGCGCACGGCACCAATCCGGCCACCGCGGCCATCGCCGGATACGTCGTCGAGAACATCCGCTCCGACGAGCACGGCCTGCTCGATCTCGCTGCGCTCGAAAAATCCGTCGATGAAGACGTGGCCGGCTTGATGGTCACCAATCCCAACACGCTGGGCGTTTTCGAATCGCGCATCATCGAGGCGGCCGAATCTCTGCATCGCAAAGGCGCGCTGCTCTACATGGATGGCGCCAACATGAACGCGCTGGTGGGCATCGCGCGTCCCGGCGATTTCGGCGTGGACGTGATGCACCTGAATCTGCACAAGACTTTTTCCACGCCCCACGGCGGCGGCGGACCGGGCGGTGGTCCGGTGGCGGTGAAGAAGCACCTGGAGCCGTTCCTGCCTGTACCGCGCCTGAAGCGCGCATGGCGACCAATGGACCTTCGATTACGATCGCCCCCATTCCATCGGCAAAGTGAAAGCCTTCTACGGCAACTTCGGCGTGCTGGTGCGCGCGCTCGCCTACATCCTGGCGCATGGCGGCAACGGACTGCGCGCCGCCACGATGGACGCGGTGCTGAACGCCAACTACATCCGCAAAAAGCTGGAGCCGTTCTTCGATCTGCCCTACGCGCTGCCCAACATGCACGAAGTGGTGTTCAGCGACGAACGCCAGGCGCGACAGGGCGTGCGCACCGGCGACATCGCCAAGCGCCTGATCGATTACGGCTTCCATCCGTATACCGTTAGCTTCCCGCTGATCGTGCACGGCGCCATGATGATCGAGCCCACCGAAACCGAGGGCAAGCTCGAAATCGATCTCTTTGTCGATGCCATGATTTCCATCGCCAAGGAAATCGAAACCGACCCGGACATGGTGAAAGGCGCGCCCTATTCCACCCGCACCAGCCGCGTCGATGAAGTGAAGGCGGCGCGCAAGCCGATACTGAAATGGGCACCCGTCTCGCCCTCGTCGTAGTCTTCGCCACCGTCCTACTGCTGCGTCTGCCATTTCTCAATCAGGCGATCCAGGGCGACGATGTCTATTACCTTGCCCAGGCCGAGCACGCCCAGATCGATCCGCTGCATCCGAACCATGTGCAGTATGTCTTCCTGGGCGATCGTGTGGATCTGCGCGGCTTCCCGCATCCGCCGTTGAACGCGTGGTACCTGGCGCTGCTGCTGGCCGTTTTCCGCGATATCCGCGAGGTGCCGTTCCACGCGGCCTACATTCTGTTCTCGCTGATCGCAGCCTGGGCCATGTGGTCGCTGGCGAAACGATTTTCGCCGCACCCGTTGTGGGCCACGCTGCTGTTTTTGGCGGTGCCGGCATTCGTCATCAATGGGAACTCCCTCGAATCCGACTTGCCGTTTCTGGCTTTCTGGATGGCGTCGGTTGCTTGCTTCGTTGCGGGACGCTGGAGACTTGCCGCTGTGGCCATGGTGCTGGCCGCGCTCGGGGCCTTCCAGGCGGCTTTTCTGACCCCGATACTTTGCGTGTATGTGTGGCTCTACCGCCGCCGCGACCGGAATGCCTGGCTGCTGACCCTGGCTCCGCTCGCCACGCTGTTGATCTGGCAATTGCTAGAGCGTTGGTCCTCCGGCGCGCTGCCGGTGGCTGTCTCTGTCGGATACATGAGCAGCTACGGCTGGCAGACCCTCGTCAACAAATTACGCAGTGCGGCGGCGCTTTCCGTGCATGCGTGCTTCATGATCTTCCCGGCACTGCTGCCGGGCGCTATCCTGCTGGCGTGGCGACGGCGGGATCGCGACACTGCGTTCCTGGCCGCGTGGATCGCGCTGTTCTTCGCAGGTGCTGCCGTCCTATTCTTCGCCGGATCAGCCCGCTACCTGCTGCCTATGGCCGCTCCCATGGCCCTGCTGGTCTCGCGCCTCCGGACCCGCTGGCTTGCTGTGGGATTCGCGGCGCAACTTGTCCTGAGCCTGGCCCTCGCCACCGTGAGCTACCAGCATTGGGATGGCTACCGCCGCTTTGCGCGACAGTTGCGCCCTTCGGCGGCCGGGCATCGCGTCTACATTGATGGCGAATGGGGTCTGCGCTACTATCTGGAAGCGGATGGCGGACTGCCGCTCGAACGCGGGCAGGTGCTTCGCGCCGGCGATGTCGTCGTAACCAGCCAACTGGCTTACCCGATCGCCTTCACCGCGCCTACGGCGCCGATACTTCAACAATCCATTCGCGCATCGATTCCCTTGCAGCTTATCGGCCTGGAGGCCCGCTCCGGCTATTCCACCGCCAGCAAAGGTCTGCGCCCGTTCGATATTTCTTACGCCCCCATCGACATCGTGCAAGCGGCTGTGGTGCTCGACCGGCATCCTACGCTCGCCTATCTACCCATGAACGCTCCGGAGGCAAACAACCAAATCGTCAGCGGGCTTTACAGCCTGGAAGCCGGCCAATGGCGCTGGATGTCCGGCAACGCCGTGGTGCTGTTGAAGAGTCCCTTGCAAAGCGCGCCCCTCGAAGCCGTATTTACTATCCCGGATGCGGCCCCCGCCCGCCACGTGGACTTGCTGCTGGATGGCCGCGTGGTCGCCGCCGAGACATATGCCGCGCACGGATCGTATACGCTACGGTCGGCGCCGCTCGCGCCCGCGGGCCCCACGTCTACCGTTAGCCTGACCCTTGATCGGACCTTCTCTGTCCCGGGCGACCATCGCGAACTGGGCGTCGTTTTGTCCAGTATTGGTTTTCGCGAATAAGTGCGCGGACGTATCAGATTTCATCGATTGTTTTCGCCGCGGCTTGAATCGCGTCGGTGATCTTGCGGAGTTGCTCCGGTGTCACGCCTTCGCGCAATACGCGCGCCATCACGGCCCGCCGCAGGCTCATAAAAGCTTTCATCATCTCCGGCGAGCGGCCGCGCTCGAACCCGCGCCCCGCCTCTCCCAGCCGTTCGAAGAGTTCTTCGACGCGCCGCTGGTTGGCTTCCAGATATTCCCGCCCGTCCGCAGTAACCGAATAGACCTTTTTGTTGTTCTCTACCGACGCCGTGGCAAGGCCCTCTTCCTCCAGCATCGTTAGAGTCGGGTAAATTACGCCGGCGCTCGGGGTGTAGCCGCCGGATAGCCGTTGTTCCATTGTCTTAATGAGCTGATATCCATAGCTCGGTTGCTCGGACAACAGCTTGAGGATGACAATTTTAATGTCGCCGGCGTCGAACAAACGTTCACGACTGCCGCCAAACCCACGCTCAAACCAGCCGCGCGCACCGCCGTGCTCGTGCCTGCCGCGCTCCGATCTTCCCGCGAACTGCCTTTCACCGCGAGCGAAGCGTCCTTCGTCCATTCTGAAAATATGATCAAACATCTTCGTTCTCCTTGTTTAAGATATAGCATACGATATATCTTATAACAAGTGATTTGCTAACTAACCTGTAATTTATTGCCGTTGGACCCCGTCATATCCAGCAGTATGGCCGTGGTTTACCATCGCCTACTGTTAAAAGTGAGTAAAAAACTTTACTGAATCCTTATGTCGTGGTATCCTTGCCTAACATGTTTGCGCTGGCCGAAGCCGGAGGTACTGCGTCCTGGTGGCCAGTGGCAGTTGTGGCAATCCTGGGAATCTCCCTTATTTGGGTAATCCGGCGGCGCTCACCGTAGCGGGAAATTGGTGGTATTCCAATGTCAACGATGAACAACTTTCTGGGTGACGACGATGGGCGGCGCGCACGACGCCGATTCCCCATCCAGCAAGACGTCCGCTACCAATGCGTGAAGGGTAGCCGAGTCTCTGCGGTCGGCGTCGGCAAAACGGTAGAGATCAGTAGTCGCGAAGTTCGCTTCACCACCCAACAGCCCTTAAAGCGCGGCCAGAAGATGCGCCTCGCCATGGATTGGCCCGCGTTATTAGACAACACGTGCCGCATGAAACTGGAAATTTCCGGCTGGATCGTCGATAGCGAGCAAGGCGAAGCCGCCGTGAAGATCGAGCGCTACGAATTCCGCACGCGCGGCGCGCAATTGGCCGCCATCGATACCTAACCTCTTTACGTCCCCGCGCATGACTGAGCGCGCACCTTCCCCGCCCATTTCAATTCTATGGGGATAAACTGCTTCAATCTCGGCGAAGTCTACAAAATCTCCCACGTTGAACGGCGACGACGGATGCAGGCCCATCAACAGCTAAGATAGAGTCAATGCCGGCTGCTGGCGACACGATCTTACACTATCGGATTCTGAAACAGCTTGGATCTGGCGGAATGGGAGTCGTGTACGAGGCGGAAGACATCCGCCTGAAGCGTCATGTCGCTCTCAAGTTTTTGCATGCGGACCTTTCCCGCGACACGCAGGCGGCGGAAAGATTCGAGCGTGAGGCGCGGGCCGCGTCCTCTCTCAATCATCCCCACATCTGCACGCTCTACGACATCGGCGATCACGCAGGCAGTTTGTTTTTGATTATGGAACTGCTGGAGGGCCGGACTCTGAAACAGATGCTTCGCGGTAAGCCCCTGGACATCGCTCAAGTCCTCGATTGGACCGCTCAAATCGCAGAAGCCTTAGATGCGGCGCACGCGAAGAATATCATCCACTGTGACATCAAGCCGGCTAATATCTTCATCACCGAAAGCGACCAGGCAAAGATACTGGATTTTGGACTCGCGAAGCTTGGTCCATCCAAAGAACACATCGGGGATGGAACTGCTAGCCTGTTCTCTACCATGACGGAGCCCCTCACTGGGGCGCGTGAGCTGCTCGGAACGATTCCATACATGTCGCCCGAGCAAGCTCGCGGAAAGACACTGGACCAACGGAACGACTTGTTTAGCTTCGGGGTGGTGCTATATGAGATGGTCACGGGCAGCCACCCGTTTCATGGGAACACTGCCGCAGAGATGTTCGAATCCATTTTGACCCATGCGCCCGTTCCCGCCGCGAGGCGGAACCTCCAGATCCCTACCGTACTGGAGGGCATCATAGGAAAGATGCTGGAGAAGGATCGTAACTTACGTTATCAGCATGCTTCCGAGGTGCGCGCGGACTTACTTCGCTTGCAGCGGGAGCGTATGTGGACACCTCCAGCGACAGGCACCGGCGCGGCGCAAGCCCCGGCGGGAAAGTCTCTGGCAGTATTGTATTTTGAAAACCTTGGGGGCGAAAAGGAGCAGGAATACTTTCGCGATGGGATCACCGAAGATGTAATTACCGAGCTTACCAAGATCCGGGGTTTGCGTCTGTTTCCGCGCTCCGCCGTACTGGCATACCGGGACAAAGGCGGCACGGCTCCGGAGATCGGGCGCGAACTGAATGCAGCCTACTTGCTCCACGGCAGCCTCCGCCGCGCCGCCAATCGCGTGCGTGTTACGGTGCAACTAGTGGAGACGCAGGGCGGCCACTCGATATGGGCCGAGAAGTACGATCGCGAGTTGACGGACATTTTCGAAGTCCAGGACGATATCGCGCGAAGCATCGCGCGAGCTCTGCGCATCACGCTCTCGCTGCAAGAAGAAGGCGAAATTGCCCGCACGCCCACCAAGAACCCTGAGGCCTATGATTACTATTTGCGCGGACGGAGTTATGCTCGGCGGTGCACGCGGGCGGATTTGGAATTCGCCACGCAAATGTACGAGCATGCCATAGCATTGGATGCGAATTTCGCTCCTGCCCACGCGGGCCTTGCTAATGTGTGCGGGCTTTTCTATGATTGGCACGAACATAGCGCCGAGTGGCTCGCAAAAGGGCGTTTCGAATGTCAGCAGGCTCTTGCGCTTGAACCAGGACTAGCTGACGCGCTTGCGGCCGGCGCGAGGATTTCCTGGGCAGAACACAATTACGAAGAGGCTATCGACGGCGCGCGGGCGGCACTCGAGCGGAAATCGGATTGCGACGGCGCCTATTGGACCCTGGGACAGGCATTGTTCGCCACCGATCGATGGCTGGAACTCATTGCTCTTGCGCCCCGTGCGCTAGAGATGAGCGGTGACGATTACAACGTCTATGTCCCGCTCCACACCGCTGCGGAACGATTGGGCCAGTTGGAATCGGCCAGGAATATCCGGAGGCAACAGATGGAAACGCTCAAGCGGCATCTAGAATGGGTGCCGGAAGATGTACGAGCCCGCATCTTGCTGGCTTGCGATTACGCCTTCTTTCACCAGGAGGCAGAAGCGATCCGCGAGCTCCAGAAGGCGGTTGCGCTACGACCGAACGACTCCAACATACTTTATAACGCGGCTTGCGGATATGGGATCCTCAAAAGAAAGACGGACGCGTTGACACTACTCAAGCGGGCCAGCGAAACCGGACTTTCAAAGTGGGATTGGGTGGCCCGGGATCCGGATCTTGAGATTTTGCATGGCGAGGCGGAATTCCAGAGGGTTGTTGAGGAAGGCAGAAAGAGGAGTTAGCAACACCCTGTTGCGATTCATCGCCAGATCACCGTGTACCCGGAATAGCGTCACCACGTGCCCTCCGAACCCCGCGCCCGGTGATACGATCCTGTTGAATGACTGAGCGCACCTTCTCCGCGCATTTCGATTCCACCGCGAAGACGATTTCCGTTGTAGTTTGCCTGATGCTGATGGTGGTAGCCTGGATGGTCCACATCGTTTTCATTGCGGCGATAATACCGTTGTTTATCGCGCTTGCCTACGCTTACTCGCCGAAGTCGTACGTTCTTTTGGGTGATGCCATTGTGGTCAAACGCCTGATCGGCGACGTCCGCGTGCCACGCTCCGAGATTCGCGAAATCCGCGCCGGAGTCCCCGACGATTTCACTGGCGTTGTCCGGCTTTGGGGCAACGGAGGGTTGTTCGGCTACTACGGCCTCTTCCGCACTTCAAAACTGGGCAAGTGTCATTGGTATGCAACCGATCGCAGCAAGATGGTCGTGGTGGTCACCGCGGATAAAACGCTGGTGCTCAGTCCCGATGATCGTGACAGCTTCCTGGCCGCCGCTGGAGGTCCGCGGGTTTCATCCATTCAGTCCGATGTGCAAGGATCCTCGCAATCAAATCGAACCGGCATTTTCATCGGCGGGGCCATCGCAGTCTCAGCGTTAACACTCGTCGCGCTATCCCTGACTTACTCTCCAGGCCCTCCGCAATACACGCTGACGTCCAGCGCACTCACCATCCACGATCGTTTTTATCCTGTCACCTTAAATGCGTCCGCGACCGATACCAACAACATCCGCATCATCGATCTCTCGCAGGAGAGCGAATGGCGGCCCATTGCCCGCACCAACGGATTCGGCAACGCGCATTACCAGTCCGGCTGGTTTCGTGTGGCCAACGGCCAGACTGTCCGCTTATATCGCGCAGGTGGCGACCGCCTGGTGCTGATCCCACCCAAAGGCGCCGGCACCGTCGTGCTCTACCAGGCGCGGGATCCCGAAACCTTCATCGCGCAATTGCAGCGAGCTTGGACAGGAACCGGACAATAAATCGATCCTGCACGGCGGGATGGAATTCCCCTATAACTGGTATATGCCCCGCTACGCTGCGATCGACATCGGCAGCAACTCTATTCGTATGGCCGCGGCTGAGGTGTTGCCAGGCGAGCCTATGCGCCTTCTGGCGTCCGACCGCGTGGTAACCCGCTTGGGTGAGAGCGTATTTCGCAACGGAGTCCTGGCGCAGGAACCGCTGGAATTGACCTATACGGTGCTGGCGCGGATGGCGCAACAGTATCAAAAGCTGGACGTGGTGGGCGTGCGGGCGGTGGCCACCAGCGCGGTGCGGGACGCGCGCAATTCGGCCGAGTTCGTGGAGCGTGCCACGCACGCCATCGGCGCCCCGGTGGAAGTGATCTCCGGACGCGAAGAGTCGCGCCTGATTCACCTGGGCGTGCAGGCCCGCTGGCCGCATCCCAATCGCAGCCTGCTGATCGTGGACATTGGGGGGGGGAGCGCGGAATTGATCGCCGGGGAGAACTGCAAGCTGCGCGATTCCTTTTCAAAGCCCCTGGGCGCCGTTCGCTTGCGTGAGATTTTTCTGCGCAACGATCCGCCCATGCCCGACGAATTGCACCGCATGCACGAGTACATCGAAGAAAAACTGGCGGGTATCGGTAAACGCTTCGGCAACACCCATTGGGACCGGATCGTGGCCACCTCCGCCACCGCGTCGGCTGTGGTGTGCGCGGTCAACCGGATTCCGCGCACTAAGCGCGACCAAGCGGACCGCATGCGGGCCTCCACACACGAGGTGCGCCGGCTGTATAAGAAACTGAGCGTGCTCGATCTCGCGGGGCGGCGCAAGGCCATTGGGATTGGCCCCAAGCGGGCGGAAATTATCGTGCCTGGCGTGAGCGTACTACTGCGCGTGCTGGAGGATTTCAAGCTGCCGTGTCTTTACTATTCGGCTGCCGGTGTGCGCGACGGCATCATCGCGGATTTGCATGCCCGCGGCGTAGGGCGCGAACTGGCCCAGCTTAGCCGCGACCAGCGTAAGGAAGTAGAGCAGATGAGCCGGCGCTACGGCGTGGCCCTACCGCACGCCCGCAAAGTGGCCGCGCTGGCGCATACTTTGTATACCGATCTGCACCCGCTGCATCAATTGCCGCCACAGTTTGGAAAGCTTCTCGAGGCGGCCGCGTACCTGCACGATGCCGGGCATTTCGTGGCCGACGCCAACCATCATAAGCATTCGTATTATCTGGTCAACAATTCGGACATGTCCGGATTCACCAATCGCGAGCGCGAGATGATCGCGAATCTGTGCCGGTATCATCGCAAAAGCATGCCGACGCCGGTGCATTCCAACTGGCAGGCGTTGAATGCCGAAGATAAGCGCGTCGTTCTGCTGCTGATCCCGCTACTGCGCCTTGCCGACAATTTAGACGTGAGCCACGAAGAACGCATCGAGGCGCTGAGTTGCAGAATCAGGGACGGACAAGTAGTGCTGCAACTGGCTTCGCCGGCGGATGTCAGTTTGGAGCAGTGGGCAGCGGAACGGTCGGGCGAGGCTTTCCGCCAAGTGTACAACCGGGTGGTTGTTACGGAGAAGGCGTGACCCGCGCTACACGGGCGGCGTCGGCCGTGCTGGCCCTGGTCATCCTGGTGACGGCCGCATGCAAGAGCGGCGAATCGCGCGCTCCCGCAATCGGCGAGGCCTACGCCGGTCCGGCGACGCTCGGCCTGCGCAAGGATATTCCCGTGCAGTCGCCCGTGGTGGCCACCGTCAAGCACGGCGAGCGCCTGGAGATCGTCCAGAAGCGCCGGCGCTTTTTGAAAGTGCGCACGCCCGCTGGCGCCGAGGGATGGGTTGAAGACCATCTGTTGTTGAGTTCGGAAGAGATCGCGACCTTGAAGGAAGTCGAGCGCCGAGCCCTGACGTTGCCGTCGCAAGGCTTGGCCAGCACTTATGATTTGCTGAACGTGCACACCGAGGCCAACCGCTTTTCGCCCAGCTTCCTGCAGGTAAAAGAAGGCGAGAAAGTGGATGTAGTGGCGCATGTCAGCGCGCCGCGCACACCGCCCGAGCGAAAACCCCTGGTGCTGCCACGGCCCAAATCCCAAACCGCCCGCAAGCATGCGGAATCGAAGTATCCCCTGCCGCCTATGCCCGCCGGCCCGCCGTTGCCGCGCAACTGGAAGGAATTATCGAAAACGCCGCCCGAGGTGCAACAGGCCATCGCCGAAAGCAAGGCTGCCAATGCTCCGCCCAAGGAAGATTGGAGCCTGGTGCGCAATTCCCGGGGCGAGAGCGGCTGGGTCTTAAGCCGGCGGCTTTATATGGCCATTCCCGACGATGTGGCCCAATACGCCGAGGGGCACCGCATCACGTCGTATTTTCCGTTGTCCGACGTAAACGATGACGGTACCGTGAAGCATAACTGGCTGTGGACCACCATGGGGAGTGGCGACCATCCTTACGATTTCGACAGCTTCCGCGTGTTCACCTGGAGCACGCGGCGGCATCGCTACGAAACCGCCTACATTCAACGCAATGTGGAGGGATACTTCCCGGTGCTCGCGAAGCCCACCGGATTCTCCGTGTGCGTGACGAATAATGCGGGCCAGCGCATGCGGCGCACCTATTCCTTCGTCGTGACCACCGTGCGCTTCGTGGGCGAGCAGCCTTGCGAGGCGGCCGGGGCGGCCTTATTGGCGGGTGCGGCGGCCCCCACTCCGGAGGGATCGGCAACCGCTGTCGTGCCCGGGGAGAAACCGTCAACAATGCACCGGTTCAAGCTTTTTGTGAAGGGCCTCTTCGGCAAGAAACAGTAGGTCCGACGGCGTTCATAAAGTCGTACGCCCCCCCTGCCGATAAATAGGCATGCAGCGAACACGCGCTGAAATCCGGATGCTTTGCGCAGACATGGTGGGTGTCCACTGGAAAGACCCAGAGGGCCGCAAATGCAAGTCCACCGCTCTGCTGGAAGATATTTCTCCATCGGGCATGTGCCTGCAGTTTGAGATTCCAGTGTCCATCGGGACACATGTGAATATAAACTGCCCGGGCGACAAACTCGCCGGCACAGTTCGTTATTGCGTCTACCGCGAGATTGGCTATTTCGTTGGGATTGAGCTCGAAGAAAGCAGCCATTGGTCGCGCGAACAGTTTGAGCCGCAACACCTGCTAGACCTCAAAGATCTGGTGATGCGCAGCGCACGGAAGGCTGGCGGCACCGTTCAATAGCGGCTTTCGGTAATCTCTACTGTACAATGGAGATTCCCGCCGCCATGGCAGCTCATACCCTCTCCATTTTGATCCCCCTCTACAACGAGGAAGAGTTCGTTGGAACCCTGCTCGACCGCGTGCTTTCCGCTCCGTTGCCGGAAGGTGTGGAACGCGAAATCATCGTGGTCGATGACGGCTCCACAGACGGATCCGCAGCCGTGGTCGAACAGATCGCCGCCGCCCATCCGGATGTCATACGCTTCTACCGCCAACCGCGCAACCAGGGAAAAGGCGCCGCCATCCGCGCCGCCATCGGCTATGCCACCGGCGAGTTCTCTTTAATCCAGGATGCCGACCTGGAATACGATCCCCGCGAATACGGCCGCCTGCTGGGCCCGCTATTGGAAGGCAAGGCCGACGTCGTCTATGGTTCCCGCTTCGTAATTGCCGGCGAACGCCGCGTGCTCTACTTCTGGCACTCCGTAGCCAACCAGATCCTCACCCTGATCTGTAATATCGTGTCGGATCTCAACCTTACCGACATGGAGACCTGCTATAAAGCCTTTCGTACGTCTCTGTTGCAGAGCATCCCCATCCGTAGCAACCGCTTCGGGCTAGAGCCCGAACTCACCATCAAGCTGGCCAAACGCCATGCGCGGATTTACGAAACGCCCATCGCCTATCACGGCCGCACCTATGACGAAGGCAAGAAGATCGGGCTGAAGGACGCTTTCGACGCGCTCTATGTGATCCTCCGCTACGCTCTCTCGCGCGATATTTACAAGGACTCCGGCCCCGATATTCTCGACGCGCTGGCGCAAGCCCAACGCTTCAACCGCTGGATGGCCGATACCATCGAGCCGTATGTCGGGAAACGAGTACTCGAAACCGGCGCAGGCATCGGCAATCTGACACGCCTGCTTTGTCCCAAACGCGAGCGCTACATCGCGGCGGATATCGACGCCGAATACCTGGCCCAACTCCACGCGCGATTCCAGCACCGGCCCAGAATGGAGGTCCGCCATTGCGATCTATCGCAATCGGAGGATTTCAAGCCCCTCGAAGGCACCGTCGATACCGTCGTATGTCTGAACGTGTTGGAGCATGTAGGGGGCGAAAAGGAAAGCCTGCGCAACATCTACGCCGCGCTGCAACCGGGGGGCAAAGCCATCGTGCTAGTGCCGCAGGGGCAGGATATTTACGGTTCGCTGGATAAGGCGTTGGGCCACTTTCACCGCTATTCGCACCAGGAACTGCAAGCCAAAATGGAAGAGGCGGGCTTCCGCGTCGAACGGATTCTCGACTTCAACCGTATTTCGCGTCCCGCCTGGTATGTGAACGGCCGGCTATTGAATCGCACTACCATCGGACGCTTCCAGTTGCGGGTGTTCGACCGCCTGGTCTGGCTGTGGCGGCGCATCGACCATTTGCTGCCGTGGCCGCCCACATCGATTATTGCGATCGCCGTTCGCGATCGATAAGTTTAACTTCCGGCGACCGCCGTATACAGCGTTTGCGGCAGGACGTTTCCGCCTTGGCTGAATGTCAACGGTACCGCAACGCCCGCGACGCCCGTAGGAACCGTAACGTTGAACTGGTACAGACCCACCAACCCCGGCGCCAGACCTTGATAATCGATCGTCGCCGGCGTCGTGCCAAACAGAATCTGCACGGGCGAAGTCAGGGTCATGGAAGCGTCGCTCGGAGCTAATTGTCCCGCGGGTACCGCTGGACTGGTCGTCCCAAAGCCAACCCCATAGAACGTGATGATCGACCCGGCAGCGGCCGGTTGCGAGGTCAACCCTGCCACCGAGCCCGTCGGCAGCACCCAGGTGCTGGAGTTTGCAAGCAGAGCGCCGGCATATTGTTTCCCGCCAATATCCAGAATCGATGGCGCATAGATGCCGGGCGAATTCCCCACCGTCACGTTATACGCGGCGCTGGTTGCCCACTCGGTCTTTACCACCAACTGCTGCGTTCCCGCCGTTACATTCAACGGAACCTGCACGTTGATCTGCCCCGGGCTGATATAGGAAACATAGGCGGGTTGTCCGCCAATAGTGACCGAAACGAAATCAAGGGTTGTCGGCCCGTTGGATCCGTTGAAATCAGCCGTGCCCCAAGTGCGCGTGCTGCCCGCCAGGTTTGAGCCGTAAATTTCGATCCAACTGCCGGGCGCAACCGTAGACGACGATCCGAAGGATCCCGCCGTGATCACGCCGTTGGCGTTCACTTGCGGCGCAACCGGCGCAGGAGTCAGCAACCGGATCACGTTGTTGGCATTATCCGCTACATAAACCTTGTTGCCATTCACTGCCACGCCGGAAGGAAAGAACAGTTCGGCGCTGGTGGCCGCGGCTCCGTCACCGCTGTAGCCGCAGGTGCCCTTGCCGGCGATGGTGGATACGTATCCATTCGGTTCCAATACGCGAATGGCACAATTCGTATGATCGGCGATATAGAGGTTGCCGTTCGAATCCATCGCCATGCCTTTCGGGCTGCTGAATTCCGCTTGCAGTGCGGGCCCGTCTTGGAAGCCTTCGACGCCATCCCCGGCCACCGTCGTGATGATTCCCGCCGGTGTCACCTTTCGAATCACATTGTTTCCGGTATCGGCAATGTACAAATCGCCTGCGCTATCCAGCAGCACTGCGGTCGGATTATTCAGCAGTGCTCCGGTCGAAACACCGCCATCCCCCGTGTATCCGGGGTAAAGAGTTCCGCTTCCTTCTCCAAGATTGTCGCCGGCGAAAGTATTGATATCGCCTGCCGCGAAGGTATACTGGCCGCCCACCGGAAATGCCGAGATGCCACACGCAATCGGCGTTTGATTAGCGCAGACTACGCGAACCACGTCATTGGTCGGGTCCGCGATATACACGTTTCCGGAAGAATCCACCGCAACGCTCGTCGGAATCCAGAGCGAGGCGCTGGTGGCCGGACCCAAGTCTCCACCAAATGTCGCACCCTTGCTGTTCACTCCCGCAAACGTGCTGATCGTTCCCCCAGTGACCTTGCGGACTTCGTAGTTGTCGCTATCCGCGATGAAAAGGTTGCCGCTACTATCGAATGCCAGGCCAGCCGGACTGTTGAGCTCGGTGCCGCTAGCCGTTGCCGACGATCCGTCTCCGGCGAAGCCCGCCGTCCCGTTGCCGGCGACCGTGCTGATCGTGCCGCTGGTATTCACTTCGCGCACGCGCTGGTTGTTCGAATCCGAAATGTATAAATTGCCCGAGGAGTCGAACGCCAGGCTGTGCGGACCGCTAAATAAGATGCCGGTGCTCGATCCATCCCCCGCGTAACCCGGTGTGCAAGGCGGCGTGCCGCCGCTTGCGGTACAAGTGCCGTATACCGTCGAGATCGTGTATGGCGGGGGCGCCTGCGCCAGGCACGCTCCCACGCTCAGCGCGGCTAAGAGTACGAATAAATGGCTGCCGCGCAATTTATAAGAACGAAGAAATTGACAAATCACCTTTTTGGATCCTCTTGCTCATTGCCGGCGCCTAGCGGAACCGGTACTTTCTCAGCAGCTCAGCCACTGGACTTAGTTGATCGCGCACGCGCTGCTGTTCTGGTAAGGAAAGCGGGACGAGACGAATCTGCTCTAGAACTCTATCATAAGCCCTGACGAGTTCCACCGCCGTGCGCGCCGCGTTCAGGCGCTCGCCGGATTCCACCACGGTCTGCGTCCGCCGCGCCAATGCCACGCACCGCCGGACTTCATCCCAGATGTCCTGCTCCGCTAATCCCGATTCTGTGCGCAGGTGCAAAATCCTCGACCAGCCAGGAACGGAACGGCCGGAGCCTTTATCATGTGAGCGGAATACCCCTTCACAAGAAAACGCTGGCCGACGCTTCGGCGTTACGCCTCGGCTGTTAAGGCTTCGTAAAATTTGCCGCCGCCGATCGGGGACTAGTGCGCGTTGTATTCGGGATACCATCGTAGCCCTATATAAACACCCGGATAAGTCGCGTGTACGTACTCCACCTTCTCCGGTGAAGTCTTGAAGTGGAACGCTTTCGCTCCGCCCTGGATCTCGAACTTCCCGAACCGGTAGTTCAGCGAGGCGTCCGCATCCCAAATGGTCGAGCGATGCGGGAATGCGAAGCCCGAAGCGCGCGCCTCGAAACGCAGCCTATGGCTGATCAGGTAATCCGCGCCCAAGCCGAAGCTCGGATAGATAAACCAATCCGTGCCGTACGCAGTGGTCTGAATAGGATTGCCCGCGGCATCGGTTGTGCCATGCCTGAGGGGCGCATCAATGTTCGACGTAATGGTCGTGTAGTTGACCTCCCACAGCGTCTTCAGGTGGAACTTCGAATCCTTCACCGGAAAAGGCCACGACAGATAGTCGAGCGATATCTTGGCATTTTGCATGGTGTAATTCGTCGCCAGATAATCGCCCTGCAGATAACCCGTGCCATACACGATCAGCGGCGAGGGAGACGTCGGGTTGGCTACGCCCTGAATACGGAAGTAGGAGATGTGGATGGAGTGATATTTGCCCACCGGAATCGTCAGGATGGCGCCGGGACTGGGGCGCGGCTTCCCGCCGTAGTTGAAGGCAGTCGAAATACCGCTGGTGTTGCCGTGGCCTGTTCCCATTTCCGGATACCCGGTGCCCAACCAGTATTGCAGCGTCAGGGAGAGTCCTTGGCCGGCATAAAACTGCCCGGGACCCGTTACCACCGGCGGTGGCGCCTTGGCTTGCGGGGGCGCGGGGAGGGCGCCGGCGCTGCCGGTTGATCGCTGGATTGAGTCGCGGCCGCCGGCTGCTGCGTCGCGCCGGTTTGCTGTTGTGCGGCCGCCGGCTGTCCCGTTGCGTAAGCGATTAGCAGGCACACACCAAGAGTGTGGACAGCCGGTTTTAAGGCATTTCCCATCGAGTATAAGCTCCGAAAATTGCAAATGACGGCGGGCGTGCTGGCGCGCGGCCCTGGCCCGTTCTACAGCGCCAGTTCTTTATGATACATCATGTCCTTTAGGTTGAATTTGGCCTTGATCTCGATTCTGCCCAGTTGCGTAGTGAACGCAACCTCCCGGTCATCCTCGGTCAACGGCACCACGTCGCGCGGAAAACCGAACAGTAGCGTGGGCATCCCCGAACTGCCGATCGGCCCCTTCTGCACGATGCTGGGCTGCGCGGGCGATTTGCCTTTCGGTTCCAGATAGGTCAGGTTCTTGATCCGATCCAGCACCTCGTCGCTTACGCCCTTCGAAACCGTACTCGGCGCGGTGTCACCATCGTCGGTGTGCTGCCGGCCCGACGCCAGAATCGGAACGCCGCTCACGCTGATCACATAGGTCTCGGCCAAGCCTTCCGGCAGCGGAGTCTTCAGCGCAGCCTGAATAGGTTTGGCGCTTTCCCATCGCACTGTAGCGGTGTACGACAACGGCATCTCGTTTCCGTGGCCACCGCCGCGCCCTCCGCGTCCGCCGCCACCACCCATGCCGCCGCCCGGGTAACCACCGCCCATGCCACCGCCGCCGGGGTAGCCGCCCCCCACGCCGCCCGGGTTGGGGTAGCCTCCGCCCGTGGTGGGACCGACCGTGGGATCGTTGGTGTTCTGGGCATATGGGCGACTCAGCGCCGAGGAAGCCGCGTTGACCTGCTTGGCCCACGGCGAACGCGTCACCAATTTATCGATCTCGTCGGAAGACCACTCGCCGGGGTCTTTCTTGTTCCAGAAATCCGAGCCAAAGCCATATAGGCGTGTCACTTGCGTAGCAGTGCCCGCCGCCAGCATGAACATAGCGCGGCGCGTCATTTGCGGCATAGTTATATCCTAATAGCCTTCAGACGTCAGCAACGGCGCTTATGGTTGCACTGGAAATTCCGGCGGTTTCTGCGAGAATGAGGGCATGTGGCGATTTCTAGCTGTCCCCATGCTCCTTCTCATGTTGCTTCCGGCGCTGCTGCCGGCGCAAGGAGGGTATTCGCGGCGGCGCGGACCTTCGTCGGCCACCGCGACATCAGGCCCGTATAATGGCCCAGCGGTCACTTTCAACGGTACCCTGAAAACTATCTCCAAGAAAGAATTGCTATTGGAACTGGACGCCCCCGACCCCGCAGCAGACCGCCAGAGCCTTACCTTCCGCTTTTCCCGCAAGACCAAATTCATGAAAGGCGACCAGGAAATTAAACCCACCGACCTTGAGGTCGGAACTCATCTTTCGCTCGATGCCACCCGCGAGGGCGATCAGAAACTGACCGCGGTCAGTGTAATCGTCGCCGCCGCTAAGCCCGCCGCAAAGGAAAAATAAAATTCCCTATTTGGCGCTCAGCATATTCGCAAACAACCGGTACGCTCCCGGCACTCCCGCCGGCAACTGCCGGAACCACGAGTAGCCAGTAAATATATACACGCCTTTTCCGTATCGCGCGAAAAGCATCCCGCCCGCCAGCGCCTTCTCTCCAGGATCGTGCGATTCCAGCACCGTCTCGTACCGCTTGTCCCATTCCGAGGCGAAGTACAAACCCCGCTCCTGCACCCACCCCTCGAAATCTTTTTTCATGATCTCGTTCGGCTTGCTCAGCAACGGGTTCGATAGATTAGTAAACGTCACCGGCGCCTCTTCCACCGTCACACGGTCCCGCCCGATCTTGAACGGATACGGACCAAACGGCACCAGGTTGCCATCCGTGACGTTATACTGATCGATCAGCGTTCCGCCGCGCCGCACGTAATCCAGCAGCCGCGGCAAATTCACGCGCAAATCGGCCCTGGTGTTATACGCGCGCACACCCGTCACGATCGCATCGAATTCCGATAGATCGCGCTGCTCCAGATCCGACGCCGTCAACAGCGCCACTTCGCATCCCAGTTGGCGGATCGCATCCGGCATCTCATCGCCCGCTCCCATCACGTACCCGACCTTATGCGCCGTCACCCGCACATCCGCCCGCACCAGTTTCACCACGGCCGGTGGAAAGACGGTCAACGGCGGCAGCGGTGGATGCGAAATCACCAGCATTCCCACACCAATATCCTGCCCGTTCACATGCGCCATGGCCCGCAATTGCGCCGGCGGATCGGGCCCGCTCGCCGGTTTAAGCTCGAAACTCAAGGGCTGCTGCTGGCCTTCCTGCGCCTGCTCGAACGAACGCGACGCAGGTTCCGCGCTCCATCCCGCGTCCAGCGCCAGGCTCACATCGCCCGCCGCCTTGGGTACATTCGCGCGCACTTCCACTTCCAATTTGCGCGCGCCGCTATTGGGAAACAGCACCACATCCTGCGGCAGATTCACCGCCACCGGAGGCACTACCAACAAAGCCCGCGTCTGTTCGCCATCCACGCGATCCACGTAACGATGCCGCACCGGACGCACCAGATCGAACTTCACGCCCCCGGCCTCCATGCCAAATCGCAGGTTCAGCAGCGGCGGATCGTCGGGCAATCCCACCAGTTGCTGATGCGCCACCGTGTATGTGTCGCCATGCTTGGGCTCCCGCAGCCAGAACGGCTGCGAGTACGGTTGCCCTGCCGGAACCGCGTACTTGAGCTGCGAGTTCACCGGTTGATTCGTTCCCATGGCGGCGTGGTGCGCATCCGTGCGCGCCTCCCCCCCATGCCCTCGAGCGTCAGGCTGTCGAGCGTAATCGCCGCCGTCGACCGGTTCAGCGCCGTGTACGATACCTCCACAGTGCCCCCCGGCGTTACCGCGTAATGATCCGTATTCGCATCCAGCCACAAGCCCGCGCACAGGGCGATAGCCTCGTTCAACTCCGCCAGTTTTTCGCCCGCCCACCAATCGTGCATCGCCGCGATCAGCGGATGCGCCTTCAGCAGCAACGGAATGGTCTGCTCCGGATGCTCCGGCTTGAAGGTTCGTGCAGCCTCCTCCAGCAGCAGGCCCACGCTCGCCCCCCCCGGCACGCGACTCCACGTCGCATCGATCCCTGCAAACGCGTCCTTCGCCCCCGCCGGAGCGTCGCCCGCCAGCGGCACCAGAAATTGGCGCGACGGTCCCGGCCGCTGCGAAGCCCCCATGCCCTGGCTGCGGTGCATGCTGCGGCTCATCCCCGCGATCTGGCTGTACGACACCCCCAGCACCGGGTTGTACGCGCCAGTATCTACCTCGATCCGCCCCGGCGTTGCCTCCGCTTCTTTTTCCATCTCCTTCGTAAAGCTGAACGAATTGAAAAACAGCCGCCGCGCCTTCCACGGCTGTACGTATTTCAACTGCTCTGGAAACCGGGAAGCATCGCCCGCCGCCAGAAACGCCTCTTTGCCCACGATCGCCGATACCTGGTGCTGCCCATGGCCGTCCTTCGGCGTGCCCGAGAAGCGCAGAATCACCACATCCGGGCGGAATCGCCGGATCACCCAAACCACGTCAGACAGCACCTGCTCGTGCCCCCACTTGGCGAACGTCTCCTCCGGCGTCTTCGTAAATCCGAAATCGATTGCCCGCGTGAAAAACTGTTCCGCGCCGTCGATGCGCCTGGCCTCCAGCAGTTCGTGCGAACGGATCAGCCCCAACAGATCGCCCTGCTCCGAACCGATCAGATTCTGTCCGCCCTCCCCCCGCGTGAGGGACAAATAGCCCGTGCGCATTTCACGCCCGCGCGCGTAGTATGCCAGGATTGCGGTATTCTCGTCATCGGGGTGGGCCGCGATCATCAGCACGCTGCCCAGCACCGTCAGTTTCTGTAGCGCTTGCTCCATGGCCGGAGTGCCCGGAAACGGCGCCTGCGCGAAAGCCGGCGTGAGTAGGAATAAACAAAGAACGAGTGCCAGATACCTGGCGGAGTGAGTGCGCATCCAAGATAATGGTAGACCATCCGCTGTGATGGAAAGGGGGGGTGCTTGAAGATCGACTGGACCCGTTGGACCCGCCGTCCGCGTGCCGTGGCGGAGCCTTTCCCCGCCGCGATCCCTGCGCCCATGCGTCTCGGATTGGCTCTGGGAGGCGGCTTTGCGCGCGGCCTCGCCCACATCGGCGTACTCCAGGTTTTCGAAGAGAACGAGATCCCCGTCCATTGCATCGCCGGCGTGAGTGCCGGAGCCATTGTGGCCGCGGCCTATGCCAGCGGCGCCACGCCTGCCGAGATCGCCGCCGCCGGCAGCGCCATGCGCTTCACCGACGTGGCCCGCTGGACCATCGGACGCATGGGCTTTGCCGGCAGCGACCGCATGGATCGTTTCCTGCGCAACATCCTGAAGTGCCGCACCTTCGATGAAATGCGCATCCCTCTCGGCGTGGTCGCCACCGACGTGGTCACCGGCGAAGCCGTCATCTTTCGCGATCATGGCGATGTGGTGCTGCCCATCCGCGCCAGTTGCTCGTATCCCGGCCTGTTCCAACCCGTGCGTTGCGGCGAGCATCTGCTGGTCGATGGCGCCATCAGCATGGAAGTTCCCGCCCTGCTCGCGCGCCTGCTCGGCGCTACCCATGTCATCTCGTTGCACCTGCCCATGCAAGGCGCGTCCGCCGAGCCTACCAACATGTTTCATGTGATTAATCGATGCTTCCAGATCATGCACAGTCGCACCGAAATCACATGGCGGCAACACTCCGACCTGGTCATTGAACCCGATGTACGCGGTATGGAATGGGACGCTTTCGAAAGCGCCAGTCAGTTGGTGAAAGCCGGAGAGGAGGCCGCCCGCCAAGCCCTGCCGCGCATCCAAACCTGGCTGCGACTTCCGCCCCTGATTATGCCAGGTTCAAAATCTGCCTGACCGTTCCGCTTTCCTTCTGGATCTTGCTCTGCAGCAGCATCAGCGCATGGATCAGCTGCTCCGGACGCGGCGGACATCCCGGCACATACACATCGATCGGAATCACCTGGTTCACCGGAATCAGCGCGTAATTGTTGAACACGCCCGTCGACGTAGCGCAGGCGCCCATCGAGATCGCCCACTTCGGCTCCGGCATCTGCTGATAAAGATGGCGGATCACCGGCGCCATCTTGTTCGACACCCGTCCCGCGATGATCATCAGGTCCGATTGCCGCGGCGATCCGCGAAACACTTCCGCCCCGAACCGCGCAATATCGAACCGCGATGCGCTCATCGACATCATCTCGATTGCGCAGCACGCCAAGCCGAACGACATGGGCCAGATCGAATTCTTGCGCGCCCAGTTCACGGCCTTGTCCAGGGTGGTCATCACCAGGCCTTCCGAAGCCGCCGCTGCCGCGCTGTTGACGAATTCGTTATCCAGGCGTTCGAACAATTCGACGGGACCGCTGGCAAAAGGTGCATCCATATTTATTATTCTAACCTGCCCGGCGCCGCCCACGCCGCACGCGCCGCGCGCGTCAGCAAGTTTTCGTGCTATGCAGCGAGCCGCCTACTCGACGCTGAACGATCTCGGTGAGGTGGCGGTTCCATTCGGCGTAGTCACCACCACCGGACCGCTGGTAGCGCTCGCCGGCACGGTCGCCGAAACGTACTCGCTTGAAATATTGCGGAAACTACTTGCCGGTATTCCGTTGAAGGTAACCGCAGTCGTGCCCAGCAGGTTCTTTCCCCAAATGGTGACCGCGGTCCCCACCGGTCCGCTGGCGGGAACCAGCGCGCGCACGCCCGGCAGCGGCTTCGGCAGCCCCAGATCCCATATCCATGCAGTGCCCAGACCCACCGGTCCGCCGTTCATGGACGTGCCATAGAAACGGCCGTCGCTTCCCTGCGTAAGCCAGCAGGGACACGATCCGATAGCACCTGCCTCAAGCACCTGGAGCCGTTCGTAGCTTCCTGCCGTCGTGATCCGATACAACGTGTTGACGGCTGGCCCGAATGAGTTACCCTCAGTCACCCCATAAAGGTTGCCGTCGCTAGCCTCCGTGAGGAACGTCGGCGCGCCGGTCCGGATCTCAGTATACTGATGCAGCACCTTGTAGGCTCCGTCCAGCGAAACTTCAAAGATGGAGCCCGCCCGGTTAGCGCCCCCGTAGGCGGCGGTGCCGTATAGCTTGCCGTTAGACGCTTGCAGCAGCCTCTCGTGATAATTCCCGGGGAATTCATCCACGCCGCCGCCGTACGGATAGCTTGCCAGAATTTTGAAATCGCCCTGGGGTGTTACCCGATAAACCATGGCCCCATCGCTGCCTGGCGGGCTGCAGGTGCTCACTGCGGAGATGCCATAGAAGTTCCCGTCGGAGGCCAGAATCGCCTGTACATACGGGTCGCCCTCCTGGGGAGTGAAACTGTGTAGGACGGTCGTGGCGCCGCCTTGCGCCACCTTTACAAATGCGTTGTAGGATCCGCAAAGAGCGTGCTCCGTACCATAGAGGGGACCTACCGGCGTCTGAACCGCCAGCAGCGGAGCGTAGGTGAGGGATTGGGGATACGTCTGAAAATCTCCTCCGACTGTGAAGCTGAAGTTGACCTGCGGAGTTTGCTGTTCGCCGTAGAGTCGCCCATTTACCGCCTGAACCAGCGTCTGTATGGGACCTGCGTTGGCCGGGAACGTGTATATCGAAGTGAGTGCGCCTTGGCTGGTCAGTTGGAAGACTCGGCCACCCGGCAGGCCCGCTATGGCGATGCCTTCAAAGACTCCCGGAGATACTTCGACCAGCCATCCGGGTTGGTTGTATCCTTGGCTGAAATCGTTGAGTCGAGTAATTGTTCCGCCATTCGGCGCTGGCGCTTGGCCCAAGAGCGCGCCGGTTGCGCAGAAAAACGTAATCAGCACTAGGGCAGGCGGTATATTTCGTGGGCATGTCATAATCTTCTCCGTCCGCGCTTACTGGGGATAAAACACTTGTTAGCGGGCCGGCCTGCGGTATCAAGGCGCGCATTGAGTAAATCTGCCATTTAAGCCGCAGTTTGTCAAGTCATACGTGAAGGGTAAGTTAGACCACGTACTAACATCTATGTTGGCCACTTCCGCGCGGCCGGATTCGTGTAAGTTGCCTGATTCCAGCTAACCTATTGCGTTTTGCCAGCAACTGATTCCGGCTGGTATATCTATCTGCGACTTACCCGGTACTGTTTGCTCGCGCTAGCCGGTGCGGGTCTATTTACAACCTCACGATTCCCTTACGATTCGTGCCGGGCGGTGCGACACGCTTCGGCTCAGTCTGCCCCGACACTACCTGGAACTGCTGCCCGCAGCCGCCCACGCCGCGCGCGCCAGCACCGTCGCCGACCCCTGCGCCATCGCATCGAAATACCCTGTAAACCGCTTCGGCTCGGCTGCCCCGCCATACGCCTTCAAATTATTCGCCCAGCGGTATCCGATCGGCTGATACCAAAGCTCCGCTTCCACCTCAAACGGCCCGGCCGCGTCCCCCACGGACACTGAGTAGCGCACCCGATGGCTGCCTCCCATAAAATTCGCATCCTCGCGCGCCGCGCCCACCACCGCGATATCCCGGTCCGCCGTGCCCTTATCAAAACCCCGCGGCAACAGACGGTTGTCCTTCAAGTAGCCCACCGCCGTCAGCAATCCAGTGGTCACGCCGCCTGCCGGGTCGCCCATGATGTCCTCGTAAATCTCCACTTGGTCGCCGCTGGTGATCCGGCTATAGTGCGGCTCGAACCGGTGCGCATCCTCGTCGTTATCATTGCCCACAATCGAGCCATCCGGCCGCAGCCCGCCCGATTCGAATACCACCCGTCCGACCGGCCCGCGCACCACAAAATGCAGCCAGCAGCGCCGCGATGGATACGCCGTCGGCAGTTTATGCCCGCCCAGATTTTCGACCACCACATCGGCCTCCACCCGGCCCCCCCCCACGTTCACGTTCCGCAGCGTGACCCGCGCCGCCTTGCTCCGCAAATAGTCGACGGTGTAGTTCGCGGCCGCCGCCAGTTCCTGGGGCAGCGCCTCCACCTCCAGATCGTCCCGGTTCTGGTTCAGCATCCGCTGCATGAAAAAGTTCGCCGCCACGAACGCATGCCGCTTCATGCCTTCCCGCTTCACTCCGAACACCCGCGTGATCGCCACCGCTTCATCCACCGCCGGCATGTGGCAATCCTGGCAAGTCTGGCGAATCTTGAAGTCGCTGTTCAGCCACTCCTGGTAGGGCATCTGCTCCGGCAGCGATCCCACTTCTTTGCCGTCAGCCCCGAAAGCCGTGGTGTACAGCGTATGGCACGTGGCGCAGAGTTCCGATTTCCGGATATGCTCCGTGTTCGCCGTCGGACGAAACCCGCCCGTCGACGTTTGCATGATGCGCGTCTGCCCCGCCTCAATGACGAACGGTCCGTATTCGGGCCGCGCATCGCGCGTGGCCGGCGCGTCAATCGTAAATCCACCGTTGAAGCTTTCCCGCGTCCCCAGTTTTTCGGCGCCGATCTGATGGCAAACCGAACAGTCCACGCCGTCCGCCGCCTCCTTCCCCTGCTTCTTATCTTCGCTAAATGGCAGATGCGCGAACACCTGCCCAGGCTTGCCTTGCAGCTTCGCTTCGTATCGCGGAATCGGCATGTGGCACACCGAGCACTCGTCCTCGATATGCGCTTTCATCTGCCCGTGGTCCATCGTTTCGCGCCGTACACTCGCCTGCCAGTATGGGTCGCGCGACGAATTGGCCATGATGCTCGATCGCCAGCTAAACCCGATCGAAACATCCTCGCCCGATGCCGTGGTCAGTTCGTTGTGGCACGCTATGCAGCGGTCCGAAGTCTGGAAGCTCACACCGTGGGGCGCCTTCACCGCCGCCAGCGCGGCCGGCACAAACGCCAATATCAGGCTGCCGGTAAGCATCCGCATCACCAGCCCTCCGTCAGCTTGCCATCCTGCCAGTCCCAAAACACGTAAACCATCGCCTGTACCGGACGCCCGGTCGTATTGGTGGCCGGAATCCGCAGGCCCGCCGCGAAGGCCACATGCTGCCGTTTGCTCAGCGTCACCTGCAACTCCGGCATTACGTCCCAATCCGTCTTCGCGCCAGTCACCAGGTTCCGGTCCATCAGGAATTCCACCATCGGCGTCCATAGCCGTCCGAGGCCCGCTTTCTGCGGCAGCGATTTCCCCACCGCCGTCCGAAAGAACAAAGCTTGCGGCGCCCTGCTGGTATCCACCGGCAAATCCGCGCCGCCCTGCAATTGGAAAAATGTCCGCCCCGGCAGTAGTTGATCGTAAGCCGCGAAGGTTTCGAACGTGGCCACGCCCGTGCCCAACCCGTGCGCCGTGCTGCCCGTCGGCAAGATCGCTTCGCCCTGCACTGCCAGAATCGACCCGCTCGCTAAGCTCGAAAACAAAACCCGCTTCATCCCCAGCCCAATATCGCCGAACCCTCCGTACCATTGCCCCGGCGCCGCCCGCTCGAAATCCACCGGCACCGATATCTCGATCTGGTTATTCTTCCCAAATCGCTGTTCGTGTACGAATTCGTTCGCCACCGCGGGCGTCCCCGTCGCATTCAACGTGGTGGTGATCACTTCCTCGTCTTCGGGATACGCCTTCTCCGTCGCCAGCGCGCGCGGCAGATTCAATTCACCGCGCGGCCAGCCTGTCTCTTTGCAGAAACCCCGCAGGTAGTGAACCACGGCGTCGATCTGGTCCGCCGTCAAGGCCCCGCTGAATGACGGCATGATCTGCGAAAATCCGCGCGAAGGCCCGCCATCGCGTATCACCGACTTCCACACCCAGTTGTCTTCCGGCGTGGTCTGGTCGCACCGCGTGAAATCCGGAAACGTGTCCGGCTTCTCAAAACCGATGGTGGATTGCGGCGCACCTTTGCCATCTCCGCCATGGCAACCCGCGCATCCCGCCTGGAAAATCTCTTTACCCGTCTTCAACCCGGCCGCTCCGGTCGACTGCGCGCGCGCAGCCAGCACCAGCGCCAAAATGAGCCCAAACCTCATAGGTAAATCTTGACGTATTACTGCTTGAAATAGCCAGCCCATTTTCAACAACTCACTTCAAATCGGGTGTGTGGTATTCCGGCACGCCGCTTAACGATGATCTTCCCGGTGTGGCTTGCCCCAGGTCTTTCGATTGCGCTGGTCCTGCGCTAGGCCCATCCCATGAAACTGTGTGCCGATTGGGATTTGAGCCTACTCAATGGGCGCGAAGGTAGGGGACGGGTCTTTGATGCCAGCGACCATCCGTCGGAATTGCTCAGATTGGGTTGGGTCGCCTGCTGTCTTGACGACTCCCTTCTCGAACATCGTCCATCACTAGACAAGAGCACGGCCGTAAAATTCGGCTTTTAGTGATTAGCCATTCTACAAGAAAGCATGGTGGTTGGGCGGTTAAGAAAGATCCGATCCCGGTGCGCCTCAGCTCGGGTGGGATTTTGGCTTCAAGAAGACTTCCACTATTGAATTTCGCGAAGCGATCTCTTCACATTTGAAACTGAACCGTATCTGCCTGGAGTTGATCCCATCCTGTGCGAGGCGAGCTTTGCCTGTTAACGATTGATATGGAAAAATGCGTGCCGTAGGGCTGTCAATCCCGCGCGCCAGCAGTATAATCGCGCATGAGGGTTGAATGTTGAAAGAAAAGGCTTGCCTTTCGGTTTTGTTCTGCATGACGTGTTTCGCCCAACAAGTAATGCCCGATCTTAAGTCTCTGATCGGGAAGAAGGCAATCGCGCAACGTGTGCCGTTCTACGAACCGGGCACGTATAAGACTATTTCGAATGCGTACGCGGGGCAGGAAGTAACAATCATCGCTTTCAAGCCAACATCTGTTCCTATGAAGCTCACAACGCAACAGCTCGCTCGTTTGGGCGCACAGGCAAGGGCGGTGATTGAAGATGCGCAAAATTCGGGAACGGTCATCGTTCAGTTCGCGGACGGGACCAAGGCAGATACTGGGGTAATACTGCCGTCGCTGCTTGGAACCTATTTGGAATTGTCGGAACCGGCGCCGACAGCATCAACGCGGGAGGCCAGCCCGTCGAACGGACCTGCGCAAAGCGAGCCAAGCACGAGCATTGCGTCCATGGGGGGCGTCGCCCCGCCGTCAGCGCGTGAGGTAACTCGGGCGCGCCCTGCCGAACTCTCCGCCGAAGAAGTGAAGGAGGCGGTCAGCGGTGCTGGGAAGCATCACTATGTCGTGATCCAAGATATGGGCCTATTCGCGGCACAAGGTGCGCAAGTTCCGAAAATCACGGTCTACATGCCCGAGGCCATGCTTGCGATACGAAGTGAATCAGCGAGGAAACAGTTTGTCACGTATGAGCCTGAAGAGGAAGAGCGCCGGCGGGCACTGATGATTATAGCGGATGGGTATGTGGCGCAATACGTTCCCGGGGGATGCGATTCTATTACCCGCGTCGTTCTACTGTCCGACGCGTCAGGGCAGGTCGTCGAAGAGCCGTATTTATCGGAACCATTAAGCGAGACCTGGGGAAACGCTTTCGGCGCCACGACGCAGTGTCAAGCCCTTCGCGTGAAATTCTCATTGGATAGCGTTCGGCGCGTAAAGGCTGCGGCGCCTAACGGCGAATTTCTCGTCGCCGTTTTTGCCGGAAGCGTGAACACGAAAATGTACAAGGTTAAGAAAAAACACCAATCCAAGTTGGATCTGAACTAGAGACCCACCGCATTCTCACAGCCCGTGGCCAACCTGGCGCAACTCCGGCCTGAGCACATAGAATGGGCCGCGCCCGGTTTTGTCATTCGCAGTGTGGCGCAACCGAAGGAGGTCTTCCGGACGGTGATGCGAAAGATAGGCGACCGTGGCGCAGACGGTTGCATCGAGTGCTCCATCAGTCAGGGCACCCAAATCACCATGTACACCCAGGCGCTGAGACCATGACTGCCAGAGAGGTTCCACGTGCCCGATGGATCCATTCTTGTACTGACGTAGCGCGTCGTCCATTACGGCCGACAATCCAAAATATAGGCAGGCTCGAGGATGCGTTTCAAGGATCGTCCCAACTGACGGCGACAATGCCTCGGAAAGCAAGCGCGCACGAATCGGGACTGCCATGAGCGAATTGAACGACGCCACCCAATTCCGGAACTCGGCTGGTAGGAGCGCTCGGAGTTCTGTGTCCGAGGAACGAAATCCGTTCTCATCCGATAATGCAACCGACAACTGAGCATCGATCGCCACCGCGACCACATCCCGTTGCTCTGCGAGTTGAACAACCTCGCCGAGGCTAACCCTTCGCGGCTGCTGCTCAAGAAAAATGCAGTTACCATCTCTGGCAAGGCAAGCAAGCCACGTGTTATCTCTCCCAGCGACATCGACTCCGACAAATAAAGGTGACATGGGCCTCTGAACGCGATTTTCTATAAAAGGTGCGTGTCTTTCAGTATGCACTATGGCCGATTTTACCGCTAGTTCTCACCTTCAGCGACTACGGCGGGCAGAATCCCCAGCTCGCGATAAGCCTGCCGCACCGCCGGCCGCAGCTTAGGTAATTGCAGCCAAAACCATACGGCGCCGGCGATGCACCCAACCCCCGCACAGCAGCACCGTTCCCGGCGCTCCAATCACCGGCGCCAGACTTCCCGCCAGCAGGCTGCCAAAAGGACTCGCGCCCATATACGCCATCATGTAATAGCTCATCACCCGCCCGCGCTTATCTTCTTCCACCATGGTTTGAATCACCGTGTTGCTGGCCGCGGCGAACTGCATCATTCCAAATCCGGTCACGGCCATCAGCGCCAGCGACAGCCAGTAAGTTCCGCGAAAAAGAAAACGCCATCAACCCGGCGCCAAACACCGCCGCCACCGTCGGGATCACTTTATAAAGCCCGCGCACGGATTTGCGCACCGCCAGGCTCAGCGCCGCAAAGACCGATCCCACGCCGGCCGCGCCCATCAGAAAGCCCAGCGTGTGCGGTCCGCCATGCAGAATCTTGGTGGCGAATACGGGCATCAACACCGTGTAAGGCACGCCGATGAAGCTGATGATCGCGAACGACAGCAGCACCGTCCGGATCGGCGCAAAGCCGGAGACGTACGTCCAGCCTTCCTTCAATTGCACCAGCATGCTCGCGGTGGATTTCTTCACGGCTTCGGCCCTCGATCTTCATCGCCAGCAGCGAAGCGATCACCGCAAGATAGCTGAGTCCGTCGATCAGGAAGCAGTATCCTTCCCCCACCGCCGCGATGATGATGCCCGCCATGCGCCGGCCCCAACAGACGCGCGCCATTCACCATGGTCGAATTCAGCGCGATCGCATTGCTCAAATCCGCCCGCCCGTCCACCATCTGCACCAGGAACGATTGCCGCGCCGGCATGTCGAACGCATTAATCAATCCTTGAAAAATACTGAGGCATACGATTTCCGGAATGTTGATGCGACCCGATAGCGTCAGTCCGGCCAGCAGCAAGGATTGCACCGCCGCCAACATTTGCGTCACCAGCAAAACCCGCCGCCGCTCCCATCGGTCCGCCCACACCCCTGCCACCGGACCCAGCAGAAATGTTGGGATCTGCGCTCGCAAAGCTGATCACTCCCAACAGAAACGACGATCCCGTCAGACGATAAACCAGCCAACTGGTGGCCAGCCGCGTCATCCAGGTGCCAATCAGCGAAATGCTTTGCCCGCAAAAAAAGAGCCGGAAATTGCGATGGCGCAAGGCGCGCAGCGCATTAGTCATGATTCAACCCAACCGCCGCAGCACGTCCGCTGCCATGGCCGTCTCACCCAACCGCGGAAATACTTTTTCCACGCTATTCTGGTGCGCGACAGCATCCCGATCCGTCATCGCATCCACCACCAACGTCACGTTGTAGCCCAAGTCGTAAGCGCTGCGCGCAGTGGATTCCACGCCCGCACTGGTGGCCACGCCCGTCAGCACTATCTGGGTAACGCCGCGCTGCCGCAAGCGTGCGTCCAGATCCGTTCCCAGGAATGCGCCCCATCGCTGCTTGGTGATCCGGTAGTCTTCCGGTTGTGGCTCCAGTTCCGGAACCAGATCAGCCCAATCGGCGGACCGCGGAGACTTCGGACGCACCGCCTCCGTGCGTCCCGGAGCAGCGCCATCTACATTCACCAGCACTACCGGCAGACCTTTCTTGCGGAACGCGCGCGCCAGGCTCGCCGTGCGCTTGATAACTTCGCCGATCGGGTGCACTGCCGGAATACTCACAATCCCTTTCTGCAGGTCGATCACCACCAACGCGCTGATCTCGTCCAGTTTTGTAAGGGGCATTGTTCTTCCTTTATAGGCGCCGGTGCTATTGCACCAGGCGCTTGATGATCTCGCCGGCCTTCAACAGCGTTCGCTGATCTTCCTCGCTCAATTGCGCGATGGCTTCGACCAGCCAGGAATGTTTCGCCGCGCGCGCACTCTTCCGCACCGCTGCGCCTTTGGCGGTGAGTGCGATATTCACCTGCCGCCCATCGGTCGGATGGGGCTTGCGCTCGACGATGCCCATCTCTTCGAGCGCCGCGATGGTCGCCCCCATGGACTGCGGCCGCATACCTTCGGCGCGCGCCAGGTTGGCGGTCGTCGCCGGCCCGTGCCGGTCCAGACGTGCCATCACCGCCGACTCCGTCAGCGAAAGCTCGTGCGAAGATGCCGCCGCGCGCACCCGGCGTACCAGTTGTCCAAGCGCTTGCGTAAAGTCGATAACGGCGGCCTCAAGAGGTTTGTGCGGCACATCCCGATTATCACATAACGACAGGCAACCTTGCAAGTTACACTTTCCAGTTTAACTACGTAGATCGCAGGGAGTGTTCCCACGGCGGTGCCAGCGAATAGGCCGTACTGTTCGGCACAATGTAGTGCCATAAAGCACCCCGGACGCATCTACCATTACCCCTGCCTCACGTTGACCGTTAGTGGTGCCAGTCCACCTCCTGCTGTGCTAGGATCACGCTTGACCCCCTACCTCGAAATCGGCGGCGACTATCGCGAAGTCGTGCCCGGCATCCACATGCTGGAACTGCCGCTACCCTTCTCCCTCGGCATCGTCAATGTCTGGCTGGTCCGCCTGGAATCCGGCTGGCTCCTCATCGACACAGGCATGCAAACCGACGCCTGCTTCGACGCTCTGGCCCGCGCCCTCGAAGGACTCGCCGTCGATTGGCGCGATATCCGCCGCATCCTCATCACCCATATCCACCCCGACCATATGGGCCTGGTCGCGAAACTTATCCCGCTCACCGGCGCCACCGTCGACCTCCACCACGCCGAACACAAACTGCTGCTCCAAGTCACCGACACCACCCTCCACCGCGACTGGCAGCGTGAGGTCCTCACCACCGCCGGCGTCTCCCCCGAAATGCGCGACGCGGTCCACTCCGCCATGCTCGATATCCAGCAGAGCTTCCAGCCTCTCACCCCCGATCGCCTGCTCTCCGGCGGCGAAACCATCGCTACCGCACACGGCGTCCTCGAAATCATCTCGACTCCCGGCCACTCCCCCGGGCATGTCTGCCTCTATGACCGCGAACGCCGCGTGCTCATCTCCGGCGACCACATCCTGCAGCACATCTCCCCCAACATCGGATGGCAGCCCGGCCACGATGCCCTCGGCGAATTCCTTTCCTCCCTCGATCGCATCGCCGCCCTCGATATCGACCTCGTCCTTCCCTCCCACGGCGCGCCCTTCACCGGCCATCGCGACTGGATTCGCAAAACTCAGGAGCACCATGCCGAACGTTGCGCCCGCATCGTGGCCCTGATCGATGGCGGCGCCACCACCGCCCACTTGATCGCCGAACGCCTTTGGAACCGGCACCTCTCGCCCTTCCATTACCGCTTCGCCATCTTCGAAGTTCTGGCTCACCTCGAATACCTGGAGCGGCGCGGCGTCCTGCGCGCCGACCGTTCCGCCGAGGTCTATCATTGGTCGCACATTTCCACTTGAAACCGCGGTTAACACACCGCCGCCGCCGCGCGTCCTCTAAGTTGCCGGAATTGTGAGTGCCCCAGAGAACGATGCCGAACTGGTGCGCGCAGCCCGCCACGGCAACCGTACCGCCTTCGGCTGCCTCTACGATCGCTACGCCCGCATGGTCCACGGCATCCTGCTGGCCCTCGTTCCCTATGGCGAAGTGGACGACCTGGTGCAAGACGTATTCCTGACCGCCATGCGGCAACTCCCCACCCTGCGCGACGACAGCGCTTTCGGCGGATGGCTCGCCATGATCGCCCGCAACCGCGCCTACGATCATCACCGCCGCGTCCGCGACTTTACCGCCCTGCCGGAAAATCTTCCCGCCGCCGATCGCCACACGCCCGAAGCCCTGGCCGCGCTCGAAGCCATCCGCGCACTCCCCGCAGCCTATCGGGAGACGCTGATGTTGCGCCTGGTCGAAGGTATGACCGGCGACGAAATCGCCGCCCGCACCGGCATCACCCCCGCCTCCGTGCGCGTGAACCTGCATCGCGGCATGAAAATGCTGCGGCAAGAACTCGATTGTGAGGAGCCCAGCAGATGAAGCCCGGGAAGCCCATTCGAAGTGACTACCTTTGGGATCGCTCCGGCCAGCCCGACCCGCAAGTGCAACGGCTCGAACAGTTGCTCGATCAGTTCCGCTCCCACCGCCCCGCTCCCCCGTTACCCATCCGTCACCACACGCCTTGGGCTGCCATCGCGGCCGCTCTAATCCTCACAGTTGCCGGATTCTGGTTACTCTCGGACGGCGCCCCGCAAGGCTGGAAAATGGCGCGCGCGGGCCGTCAGGGGACCCTGCACGTCGGCGAAACCCTGGACACCGGCGCCACCGGCCATGCCACCCTCAACGTCGGCACTATCGGATATCTGGACGTCGAGCCTCATAGCCGCCTTCGCCTCGAACGCGCCCGTCCCGGCCAGCAGCGCATGTCCCTCGATCATGGCGTCATCCACGCCTTCATCACCGCGCCCGCGCGCACTTTCATCGTCGACACCCCCGCCGCCGTAGCTACCGATCTCGGCTGCTTCTACACCCTCCAAGTGGACCCCGACGGCGCCGGCATGGTCAGCGTCCAAGCCGGATGGGTCAGCTTCACGCACGCCGGTCGCGAGTCGTTCATCCCATCGGGTGCCGCTTGCCGCATGCGTCCGGGTCACGGTCCCGGCACGCCCTTCCGGGAGCACGCCTCGCCCGCCTTCCGCCAGGCTTTGGAGGATTACGACTTCGCCGGTGGCGGCGATCGCGCGCTGGCTGTGGTGCTCAGCGAGGCCACCCCCGACGACGCCTTTACGTTGTGGCACCTGCTGCCCCAACCTCAGGTTTACGATGCCCTCGCTGCCCTCGTCCCGCCACCCCAAGGCGTCACTCGTGAAGGCATCCTGCGCCACGACCGCCACATGCTCGACCGCTGGTGGGACCAACTCGGCCTCGGCAACGCCGCTTGGTGGCATCAGCAAACGAGGCCCTGGAAATAGCGGTCACATCTCGCGGATTTCCTATCACACTGAAACGAAATGCCAACTACCGCCGAACCCCGGTTACACCCAAACCAGCGTGCTATTCTCATAATCGAGATACCAACCCGCGCAGGTGAGAAATGAAGGGGGTCAAGCCGTGACGAACATACAGCTTTATTTAGCAATCGGCATTCCCCGCTTGGTTCTAGCCGTGGGAATAGTGGGGAACGGGCTGTTGCTTCATACGCTCGCAGCCCGAATGAGTGGGCTCGATGCGCGCATGCTGGCATTCGAAACCAGCATGATCACGCGATTCGATCTAACCTAGCGGAGGCTATCGGATCTGGATACGCGGCTGCGCGCCTTGTAGCCCGACCGCAAATGTCACAAAATGTAACACCAAACAGCCGTTTTTGATGTTGCATCGGCCCCCGCTGTACCGGAACCAGCAGCAAATCGAATGAGCGTGCAACATTATGCAACACGAAACGCCGCTTTTTTGGGCGAAATGTTACATCCCCCCGGTCGCCCCCCCGATCTGCGGACACTTCACCACGCACCAACGGATCGAGTACCTCAGAGCCGTAGCGCCTAGCCGCGAATGTCACAAAATGTAACACCAAATAGCCGTTTTTGATGTTGCATCGTCCCCGCTGATACCGGAACCGGCAGCAAATCGAATGACCGTGCAACATTATGCAACACGAAACGCCATTTTCATGTCGCAATGTTGCATTCCGTCTATCGGGTAGGCGCGGCCACCCGGAACCGCCCAGTCGCCCCGCCGATCTGCGGACACTTCACCACGCGCCAACGGCCCGAGTATTCAGAGCCTAGCCGCGAATGTCACAAAATGTAACACCAAACAGCCGTTTTTGATGTTGCATCGGCCCCGCCCGACCAAGAACCGGCAGCAAATCGAATGACCGTGCAACATTATGCAACACGAAACGCCATTTTTTAGGCGAAGTGTTGCATCCCCCCGTCTACAGGGTAGGCGCAGGCACCCGGAACCGCCCAGTCGCCCCCCCAATCGTCAACACCGCATCCGCATAGGGCGAAGTCGTCGCCACCCCCGGCGGATACACGAAATTCAACTGATCGATGATCTCCCCCGGCGCAGCGCCACAATAAACCACCGTCGCCGGCAATCCGCCGATGGTGAGTTGGCAGTTAGTCAGTCCCCCGGCAACCTGCAGCGGATCGAGCGAACCGCCCGTGAACACTACCGGCACGCCATCCTGTTCCGCCGCGTTTTTCGGCCCCAGCCCATTAGCCCAGAGTTGGTACGTCGCGCCCGATTGCGCCGTGCACTGTTCCGTAGCGCAAGCCGGCGATGTCATCCATGCAACACCCGTCGTAAAATCCGCGAAGAACATCGAAGGCGAAGCACTGTTCGCCACCGTGATCGTTTCCGCCAAGCTAGCCGTCGTGTTCCGCGTAACCACCACCCCAACCGCCCCGCCCAGCACCGTCTCCCATGGCATCTGGAAATTGATCTGCGTCGGCGAAACATACACCAGCGGCGCCGCCACTCCATCCACCGTAACGGTGACGCCGCCCAGCGTCTTCACGAAATTGCCGTCCGAGCCAATCACGTTCTGGTAAGTGTTGTCCGCCAGGTCCGTCCCGTAAAGCACCGCCAGCGCGCCCGGCGCGACCCCGCCCAAATAGGATGCCGCATTCACCACGCTCCCCGGCGTAATCACCGGAGTCGTGGCGTCGGCCGCAACAGACTGATACACGCGTACATAATCCACCAACATGTCCTGATTGGCAAATGGAGCGTTCGGATTTGGCGTCCCCAGGAACGTGCTCGGCCCGCCGATCGCCAGGTTCAGCAGGATGAAGAACGGTGCATTGAACACCCACTGATCGCCCGACGGAATCGACGCCGGAGTCACCGTATGATACAGCGCGCCATCCACGTACCACTGCAGCGAATTCGCCGACCACTGCAGCGAATAAATATGATAGTCGTCGTAGACCGTCTCGCCGAAAGGCAAAGTAATCGGTGCGCCGATGCCGCTCGCGCCGGAATAACCGGGACCGTGCGCCGTGCCGTTGTTAATGGACGCGTTATTATTGAAGGTCCCGAAATTCTCCATGATGTCGACCTCGCCGCATTGCGGCCACGACACCGTGCCGATATCCTCGCCCAACATCCAAAACGCCGGCCACACGCCTTGCCCAAAAGGTATCTTGATGCGCGCCTCAATCAGCCCGTATTGCCACTTCCCATCGGCCGTCTGCGTGGACGCCTGCGGCGCACCAGTCTGCAAACGCGCCGAAGTATAGTTGCCGCTGGCATCGCGGATGGCCCGGATCACCAGGTTGCCATTGCCGTCCTGAAAGACGTTGTTCGTCGAGTTGGTATAAGTTTCCGCCTCGAAATTTCCCCAACCGCCTCCACCCAGGTCGTAGTTCCAATTCTGGGGGTCCGGCGGCGATCCGGCGGTGCCGTTGAACTCGTCGCTCCAAACCAGTTGCCAGGCTGTCTGGGCCTGTCCCGATACTGCGGCCAATAAGACCGCCGATGCCATCACAATCACGGTGCGCATGCGTATATCTTAATCTGCCGCGAGGATAACCTTCGCGTCTAAATGGCCGGTCCTGTTATCAGTATGAAGTTCCAGGTATTGCCGTTCACGGTGATCGTGCTGTCAGCCTTCCCACCGCCTGACACCACGCCCGCGGGATACACGAAGTTCAACTGATAAATGATCTCGCCCGGCGCCGCGCCGCAGTACGTAACCTGGGCCTGTGCGCCGCCAATTGTAACCGCGCAGGTATTCACCGTCCACAGCAGCGGCGGCGGTGATCCCGGCGCCAGCGTACCGTCGCCGAGCGGTGGATTCGTCGGACCGAAGCCATTGCCCCACACCGTGCAGTATTCGTTAGGCTGAAATGGAGCGACGCTCGGACAACTGATATATGGCAGGTAATCGCTATAGAAGGGCCCAGGGGCCGCGGAAAGCTGTCCGAACAATGAAGGCGCGGTACTCGTCAAGGTAATCGGGACCGCATTGCTGAGCACATTGTTCAGCATCACTTCCACGTTCAGCGGCGTGCCTACCAAACTATCCCACGGCACCGCGAAATTGATCTGCTGTGGCGATAGATAGATCAGGGGCGCGGCCGCGCCATTCACCAGTACCTGCACGCCCGAAGCGCTCTGCGGGAAAGCCCCGGCCGCCGCATCAAACGTCGCGCCATTCGTGCCGGTCGCCAATCCCGTTCCGTAGATGCTCGCCAGACTGCCGGGGGCCAGCGCCGTGCTGCTCTCGGTCGCTGCCACCACGCCGCCGGCATTAATCACCGGACCCGCTACGCTTTGTGCCTGGTACACCCGCACATAGTCGATCAGCATATCCTGCGGAAACTGTGTCGTGGCATCCGGCCCTCCCGGCCAATCACCGCCCACCGCCGCGTTCAGGATGATAAAGAACGGATTGTTCGGTACGTCGAACACCCACCCGTCTCCCGGGCCAGTCTGCGTCTCATACAGATTGCCGTCCACATAAAATGCAATCTGCTGGTGCGACCACTCTATGGCGTAAACATGGAAACCGTCGGACAGCTTCTGGCCGTCGGGCAGTTGATACTGCGCCGTCACATTGTAACCGCTGGGACCGTGCAAACTGCCGTAAGCCGTGCCCGGCGTGAAACCCACATTCTCCATGATGTCGATTTCGCCGCAGGCCGGCCAGTTCACCGTGGTGATGTTGTCACCAAGCATCCAGAACGCCGGCCACATCCCCTGCCCCGCGGGTACTTTAATGCGCGCCTCAATGCGCCCGTAAGCCACCGAATACAGGCCCTCCGTCTTAATACGCGCGGAAGTGTAGACCCCGGGCGACGGGTTCTCAATATGAATATCTAAGTGGCCGAGTCCGTCCATGTGCGCGTTCTCGGCGAGGTTAGTATAAGTCTCGAGCTCCTGGTTGCCACAGCAAACGGAGCCCAGACCCAAGTCGTAGGTCCAGTAAGTGGGGTTCGGCTGGGAACCGGCGGGACCGTTGAATTCATCGCTCCACACCAGTTGCCAGGAACTTTGCGCCGGCGCGGTTTGCGCCACGGCCACCGCGGTGGCAACCAATGCCACCGATGCCATCACTATCATGCTGCGCATACGTATATAGTAATCTTTCAAATCGGAATCCGTATGCGGACTTTAATCCCCTTAATGGCGTTATCCTGCGCCGCGCTCCTCGCCCAACCCACCCCACCGCTCCCGTTGCGCGAGCATTGGGCCATCCAATCTTCCGCCCTGGTGCAAGACTCCGGCGAAGCCCTCTCCAAACCCGGCTACAAAACTACCGGCTGGTATCCCGCCACCATGCCTTCCACCGTGGTCGCCGCATTAGTGAAAGCCCGCGTCTATCCGGACCCCGGCTTCGGCATGAACCTGCGCGCCTTCTCCGGCACCAGTTACCCCATCGGCGTGAATTATTCCGATATCCACATGCCGCCCGATAGCCCGTACCGCGTTCCCTGGTGGTTTCGCACGGAATTCCAGGCACCCGCCACGCACAAAGGTAAGACTCTCTGGCTGCGCTTCGACGGCATCAATTACCGCGCCAACGTCTGGCTGAACGGAAAGCGCATCGCGGATTCCAGTAATATGGCTGGCGCATGGCGCCTGTTCGAATTCAACGTGACGGATGCCATCCGGCCCGGCGCGGCTAACGCCCTGGCCGTCGAAGTCTACGCGCCCCTGCCCGACGATCTCTCCATTACCTTCGTCGATTGGAATCCCGGCATGCCCGACAAAGATATGGGCATCTGGCGCGACGTCCATCTGGATGCCAGCGGCCCGGTTGCCATCCGCTTCCCGCAAGCCCTTACGCACTTAAACCTGCCCGCGACCGACAAGGCCGAACTGACCATCGGTGCGGAACTGACGAACGGCACCAAGCGCGCTGTCACCGGCACGCTCAAGGGCGACATCGAAGGCCTCGCGTTCTCCCAGGAAGTTCGCCTTGCGCCAAATGAGACCAAAGTGGTGAAGTTCACGCCCGACAAATTCGCGCAGCTTAAGATTGATAACCCGCGCCTGTGGTGGCCGATCCAGGTAGGCACGCCCAATCTCTACACCCTGAAACTGCAATTCGAAACCAGCGGCGCTGTGTCCGACGAAAGCACCACGCGCTTCGGCATCCGCGAAGTCACCTCCACGCTCGACGAAAAAGACCATCGCCTCTTCCGCATCAACGGCAAGAACGTCCTCATCCGCGGCGCCGGCTATACCTTCGACATGATGCTGCGCTCATCGCCGGAGAAGCAGGAAGCCGAGTTGAAGTATGTGCGTGACATGAACCTGAACACCGTCCGTCTGGAAGGCAAACTCGAGGACGAGCACTTCTTCGATCTCACCGACCAGATGGGCATCCTGGTAACGGCCGGTTGGTGCTGCTGCGATCACTGGGAGAAGTGGGATAACTGGAAAGACGAAGATCACTCCATCGCGGCCGCCTCCCTGCGCGACCAGATTCGCCGTCTTCGCGGGCATGCGTCAATCTTCAACTGGATGAACGGCAGTGACAACCCACCCGTCGCGGCCGTCGAACAGAAGTACATCGACATCGTAAAAGAGTTGGACTGGCCCAATCCCTTCGAATCCTCCGCCACCGAGAAACCTACCACCGTCAGCGGCAAGACCGGCGTGAAAATGTCCGGCCCCTACGATTGGGTTCCGCCAAACTACTGGCTGCTGGATAAAACCCGCGGCGGCGCGCATGGTTTCAATACCGAAACCGGCCCCGGTCCCGCCATCCCGCCCATCGAAAGCTTGCGCAAAATGCTGCCGGAAGACCATCTTTGGCCGGTCAACTCCTGGTGGGATTATCATGCCGGAGGCGGCGCATTCAAAGACCTGAAGAACTTCACTACCGCGCTCGATGCCCGCTATGGCCCGTCGAGCGGCGTCGAAGAGTTCGCGCGCAAGGCGCAGGTGATGGCTTACGAAAGCCATCGCGCCATGTTCGAAGCTTATGGCCGCAATAAGTACACGTCCACCGGCGTGGTTCAGTGGATGCTCAATAACGCCTGGCCCTCCATGATCTGGCACTTGTATGACTGGTACATGCGCCCCGGCGGCTCTTACTTCGGCGCTAAGAAGGCCAATGAGCCGCTGCACATTCAATACAGCTACGACGATGCCTCTGTGGTGGTGGTGAACTCCTTCTATCAAGCCTACCCCGGCATGAAGGCGCATGCCTCCGTATATAACGTGGATGGAAGTGAGAAGTTTTCTAAGGACGCCACACTTGATGTAAGTGAGGATAGTGCTACCCGCGTTTTCAGCATTCCGGAAATTGGCGGATTATCTTCCACTTACTTTGTGCGTCTGGCTCTTCAAGATAGTGCCGGTAAAAACATAAGTACGAATTTTTACTGGCTTTCGACTAAGCCGGACGAATTAGATTGGGATAACTCCACATGGTACATCACCCCCCAGAAGGGTTACGCCGATTACACGGCGCTGAACAACCTGCCGCCGGTGGAACTGAAGTACTCATCCGCATCCGAAGTTAAAGGCGATGATGCCATTACCCATGTCACCGTGGAAAATCCGTCTCGCCATCTGGCGTTTGCGGTCCACTTGATGGTGAAGACCGTAACCCGCGACGAAGAAGATGTGCGCGAGGAATCCGAAATCCTTCCGGTCATCTGGGAAGACAACTATTTTCCCCTCATGCCCGGAGAAAAACGCACCATCTCGGCCACCTACAAGGCTGCCGCTGCCGGCAAGAACCTGCCCGCCGTTCAGGTGGAAGGCTGGAACGTACGGTAGGAGAGGCTTACCGCCTCTCCGCCATCGGCACGAAGTTGCGTTCTTCCGAACCCGTATAAATCTGGCGGGGACGGGCGATCTTCTGCTCCGGATCTTCGATCATCTCCTGCCACTGCGCCAGCCACCCGACCGTGCGCGGGATGGCGAACAGCACCGTGAACATCTCCGGTAGAAAGCCCATGGCCTGGTACATGATGCCGGAGTAGAAGTCCACATTCGGGTATAGCTTGCGCTTCACGAAGTACTCGTCCTCGAGCGCAATGCGCTCCAGTTCCAAAGCGATTTCCAGCTTCGCATTGTAACCGGTAACTTCGAATACCTTCCCCGCCGCCCACTTAATGATTCGGGCGCGCGGATCATAGTTCTTATAGACGCGGTGTCCGAATCCCATCAGCTTTACCTTGCCGGCCTTCACGCTCTCGACATAGGCGGGCACCTTGTCCTTAGTCCCGATCTCATCCAGCATGCGTAGCACTTCTTCGTTAGCGCCGCCGTGCAGCGGACCCGATAAAGCCGCCGCGGCCGCCGCCGTAGCCAGGAACGGATCGGCCTGTGAACTGCCCACCGCGCGCATCACATTAGTACTGCAATTCTGCTCGTGGTCGGCGTGCAGGATGAATAGGATATCGAGCGCCCGCGCCAGCACCGGGTTGGCCTGATACTTCGGCTCCACCATGCGCCACAACATGTTCATGAAATTCGCCGGGTAACTCAAGTCGTTGTCCGGATACACATACGGGAACCCTAAGCTATGCCGGTAAGTGTACGCCGCAATAGTCGGCACCTTGCCGATCAGCCTGCGGATCTGAAGCTTGCGCACCTCCGGATCGAGCACGTTGCGCGCTTCGGGATACACCGTCGACAATGCCGCCACCGTACTGATGAACATCCCCATGGGGTGCGCGTTGTACCGGAAGCCCTCCAGGAATTTCTTGGTAGTCTCGTGAATCATGGTGTGCCGTGTGACACTGGCTACCCATTCTTTGAGCTCGTCCTCCTTAGGCAGTTCCCCATTCAGCAGCAGGTAGGCCACTTCCAGGAACGTGCAGTTCTCGGCCAGTTGCTCCACTGGATAACCCCGGTATCGGAGGATGCCTTTGTCGCCATCGATAAATGTGATCGCGCTCTGGCAAGACGCGGTATTTAAGAAGGCCGGATCGTACGTCATCACACCGAAATCGTCGGGCCCGGTCTTGATCTTGCGCAAGTCCATGGCACGGATAGTGTCTTTATAAAAGGGGAGCTCGTACGCGGCGTCTGTGCGCCGGTCCACGATGCTGAGGACTTCTTTGTCCATGTCTATGTGTGTCTCCTGGGTTGCGGCGCGCGCCGCGGCGGTGCAATTCCAGAATACAGGGATTTATCAAAGGTTTAACAGCACCCTCAAGGATTTTCCCTGATAATGAGCCTTAGAGGAGAATTCGAACCGTATGAAACTTCGTCTGATCGTAATCACATTGTCCGCGTCCGCACTCTTTGCCCAAGGTCCGGGTGGCCCCCGCATGCACGGCATGGCTGCCAAGACCACCGAAGTGCAATCTTACTTAAACCTGACCGATGCCCAGATCGCCAGCCTGAAACAGTTGCGCCAATCCGAGATGGCGGAGTTGAAGCCGATCTTCCAGCAAATCGGACCGCTGCGCCAAAGCCTCCGGACCCAGGAACAGAGTTCCGGCGCCGACGCTACCGCGGTTGGCAAGTTGGTGCTGAGTATCCAGACGCTCGAACAACAGGCCGCCCCCATCCGCGCCAGTTTCCAGCAACAAGCCTTGGCTGTCTTGACAGCGGCGCAGAAGACTCAACTGACCGCTCTTCAGAACGCCGCAGCCCTGATGCCAGCCATTCATGAAGCTGCCGCCCTGAATTTGCTCACGCCGGCAAAGGGCGAAGGTCCGGGCGGATTTGCACCGGACGATATGCCGCACGGCCGGTTCGGAGGTCCGCGCTAGGGCCCGCTAGGGAACCAGCACGAAGCTTTCGATAGCAATCTTCGCGCTGTTGGCCGCCCGCGGGAGAGCGCGATGGAAGACCACCCTCAGTTCATTGAAGCTACGTAAAGCCGGGTTTTGAGGCATCCGATAGTTCAAAACCCGGCTCTCCGCTGACGCGGCGCCGGCGGGCACACTCCCCAGACTTTCCGGCCGGCTAGACGAGTCGGTCGTATCCGCCAAAATCAGTTCAATCGAAACGGTGCCAGGAAATGGGTCCGCATTGCGGACCACGATCTGAACATTCCCGCAGCAGTCCGCGCTAACCGGTGAGTCGAGTTTCTGCCGCGCCTCCATCTCCATCGGCCATCCATCCGGTGTGTGGAACGAAAGCTCCGACGGCAGCGCCCGCCGGATTACAGCGCCGGGCGGCGGACGCTTGGCCGGCCATCGGAAGAGCCAGTATTCACCATCAAACGGAATCCCAATCGGCTTCGCCAGCAGCACGCCGAACTTTACCGGTGAGGAGCGTGCCGGTACGAAGACGACAGTGTGAGGCTTCAGAGGCGGCAACAGCACCACACCCGGAAAGTCGCCGCCTAATCCAAAGTTCTCCTGCGCGGGCGCCTGCACCTGTTGCTCCGGAACCGCTACGGCCGCCGTGGCGCTCGCCCGTCCGCGTACTGAAATCCCGCCAAAGGTCATCGCCAAGGCCAGCAGGAAAGTCCAGGCCACGCTCATCGCGGAGTGCGGCAGCGCGGCAGGCTTGCCCGGCTGATAGGCGCCCCGGGTGATCGCTAGGGCAGTAAGGACGGCGATGCTGAGCCCCACCAGAATGGCAGCCAGTAACGGATGTCCCCAAAGCTTAGCGACCAACCCCGTTTGTGCCGCGAACGATGCCACCAGCACGGGCACCGGCAACCCGCCGCTCTCCGGTTCCGCGCGCCGCGCCGGCGATTCCACAGTGGCCCACCCCGACATCAACCGGCGCGTAGCATTGGCGATCAGGAAAACGCTCACTGCAAAAGCCGCCGGCACCGCGATGGATAGCAACACGATAGCCGGCGCAAACCACATCGCCGCCGCCGACGAGCGGATCGAAAAGTGGGCGGCTTGCGGCAGGTCCGCTGTCGAAACCACCACATAAACCCAGAGCGTGATGAAGGCGCCGCAGAGCCATGCCAGTATGACGTACAACAACGCCTCGGTAGCAATGCTTGCCAGTGACCGGAAGCCAAGCCGCGGGAGCACCGCCGTAACCCACACGAACCAACCCGTAGCCACTACGCCGCCGATTTGCGCGGCGGTAAGCAAGCGGTCGCCGATTTTGGCGGATGGGGACACAGTGGCTAATGGCGCACTCGAAAGAATACGTTACTCAGCAGCGGACCACCCGGGGTACTTACCTTGATGGCGCCGGTGGTCGCGCCACCCGGCACTGTTGCCGTGATCTCGGTCGCGGAGACCACCTGAAACTTAGCCGGCGTGCCGTTAAAAGTGACGCTGGTTGTGCCGGTAAGATCGGTCCCCAAAATGGTGATTGTGGCGCCTGCGATTCCCGACGTGGGCACCGCCATCACGAAGGGAGTCAATCCCACTGACAGCTTGAAAACGGTGCCGTCGCCGTGCGCGCCGCCGGATGAGGTTGCGCCATAGAAATTGCCATTGGTGGCCTGCATCAGCGATCCGTTCGGCGCCGCTCCGTCCGTCGAACTAAAGCTGTGCAATATCCGCAGCGTGCCGTCCACCGTGAGTTGGTATAGCGTGCCATAGCCATGATCGCCGCCGCTGGTTGTAGTGCCATACAGGTTGCCGTCAGTCGCTTGGATTACTCCGCCGTAAGGGTTCGTGCCATCCGCCGCGTTGAAGTTATAAATCGTGGTCAGATCGCCTTCCGGCGTGGTCCTGAACACCGTGCCCAATCCGTTCGAACCGCCTGCCGAAGTAGTCCCGTAAAGGTAGCCGTCCGAGCCCTGGATGACCGGTGCATAGGGGCTAGCGCCATTAGCTCCCACGAAAGTAACCACTAGCGATTCGCCGGTGTTCGGTCCCGTGAGAACGATTTTGAAAACTTCGCCATCGCCCCCGTTAGGCGCGGTTCCCCCGGCAATAGTCGTGCCGTACAGATTCCCATCGGAGGCTTGCAAGAGCGGCGCCGAAGGGAACGCGCCGTTGGGCGGACCCTGCAGCCAGGCAAAGCTGTGCAGCAGCGTCAGTACGCCCGCCGGTGTCAGTTGGAAGGCGGTGCCCGATCCGCCATAACCGCGGTACAAGGTGGTTCCGTAAAAATCGCCGTTGGTTCCCTGAATGAGTCCGGCGTTGGGATTGCTCCCGCCCGGAGCGCCGGCGAAACTGTATATGGTGGTCAGGACTCCCGCGGGCGTCAACCGGTATGCAGTGCCCCCGGTCGACGGTCCGGTAACGGATCCTCCCGCCTCGGTCGTCCCGTAAAAGTTGCCGTCAGTCGCCAGCAGCAACGATCCAATGGGAAGCGACCCGATGGCGGTAGAGAAGCTGTAGATAGTCGTTAAACCGGTCGGAGTAACTTTAAACGCCGTACCAAGGCCATACGCGCCGCCTTTGGTAGTGGTGCCGTATAAGCCACCGTCGAGGCCCTGCACCAATGACATGTAAGTAGGGTTAGCGCCGTTCATCCCGTCGAAACTCGCCAGGGTGGTAAAGGTCTGCGCCGGTGCAGCCATGGCGAAACAGATTAGAGAAGCGATGCCCAGCGGTCCGGTCCAAGTGCGTTTGTCCACGTTTCCTCCGTACGGCTATATGATCTGTTAGCCGATTATACAAGCTGTTTTGATGGTCTGCCGCTTGGGCTTACAATGAATCCGTGACTTTCCCAAGATCCAGCGGGATTCTCCTGCACCCCACGTCGCTGCCGGGCCGTTTTGGAATTGGGGACTTAGGTCCGGAAGCTTACGCTTTTATCGATTTCCTGGCGGCGGCCGGACAGCGGATCTGGCAGGTTCTGCCACTGGGTCCCACCGGGTATGGCGATTCGCCCTACCAGTTGTTCTCCGCCTTCGCCGGCAATCCGCTGTTGATCAGTCTGGACGTCCTGGCGGACGACGGGTTGCTCTCGCCCGGCCGAGTTATCGCGCGTGCCTGAGTTTCCGGCGGCTACCGTGGATTACGGTAGCGTGATCCAGTTCAAGATGCCGCTAGCTGCGGACCGCCTACCAGCGCTTCAAAGCTGGGGTCGGCGACCGCAGTGAGTTCGACGCCTTCCGCGCATCGAGCGGCCCGTGGCTGGCCGACTACGCCCTCTTCATGGCGCTGAAAGCGGCACACGGCGGCGAAGCGGTCTGGAGCCGTTGGGAGCCAGACATCGCCCGACGCGCAACCCGCGGCGTTGCAGGCTTGGCGGACCCGCCTGGCAGACGAGATCGAAGCGCTCGAATTCGAGCAGTATATGTTCTTCCGGCAGTGGCGCCGGCTGCATAACTACGCGCGCGAACGCGGCATCCACATCATGGGCGACCTGCCCATCTACGTAGCGCACGATAGTGCCGATGTGTGGGCGCACCCGGACCTGTTCCAGTTGGACGCGGCCGGCGATGCGGCGGTGATGTCCGGCGTGCCGCCCGATTATTTCAGCGCCACGGGCCAGCTATGGGGCAATCCGATTTACCGCTGGGACCGCATGGCGGAGACCGGATTCCGCTGGTGGATCGACCGTGTGCGCGCCGCGCTGGCGCAGTTGGACCTGGTTCGCCTGGATCATTTCCGCGGCCTGGAAGCCTATTGGGAAGTGCCGGCCGGCGAGACCACCGCGCGCAACGGGCGCTGGGTGAAAGGTCCCGGCGCGGCGCTGTTCGAAGCTCTGCAAGCGGCCATTGGCGAGTTGCCGATCGTGGCCGAAAACCTGGGCGTGATCACGCCGGAAGTGGAAGCCATCCGCACACAATTCGGCTTTCCGGGCATGGCTATTCTGCAGTTCGCGTTTCGGCAACGATCCGCAGGCGCCCGACTTCAAGCCGCACAACTACCCGCGCGACCGCGTAGCGTACACGGGCACGCACGACAACGATACAACCGTGGCTGGTGGTCCAGCGCAGGGCGCCGGAGACAGCACGCGCACCGCGGAGGATATCCGCGAAGAGCGCGACTTCACGCGGCGTATCTGGCCACGGACGGCACGCGAGATCCACTGGGTGTTCATCCGCGCCCTGATGGCGTCGGTGGCCAATACCGTTCTATTCCCGTTACAGGACGTGCTGGGGCTGGGCAGCGAGGCTCGCATGAATACTCCCGCCGTGCCCAGCGGCAACTGGCTATGGCGTTATTGCAAGGAGATGGTGACTCCGGCAATTGCGCTGCGGCTGAAAGAGATGGTGTCCACCTATGACCGGTAAGCCTGACCGATAAGCCGCGGCTGAATTTCTGGCAGATCTGGAACATGAGCTTCGGCTTCTTCGGCATCCAGTTCGGCTGGGGCCTGCAGATGGCCAACATGAGCGCCATCTACGAATACCTGGGCGCGCGCGCCGACCAGATCCCGATCCTGTGGCTGGCCGCGCCGCTGACCGGCTTGATCGTGCAGCCGATCATCGGGCATGCCAGCGACCGCACCTGGAACCGGCTGGGGCGGCGGCGTCCGTACTTCCTGACGGGCGCGATTCTGAGTTCGGCGGCGCTGATCCTGATGCCGCGCGTGTCGGCCTTGTGGATGGCGGCGGGCCTGCTGTGGATTCTGGATGCGTCGATCAACATCAGCATGGAGCCGTTCCGGGCGTTCGTCGCCGACATGCTGCCGGAAGACCAGCGCACCCGCGGCTTCGCCATGCAGAGCCTGTTTATCGGACTGGGCGCGGTGGTGGCCTCGGTGCTGCCGGGAGTCCTGTTAACAGTGGCTGGGCAACGGCACCGGCGGCAAGCAGATTCCCATGCCGGTGCGGCTTTCGTTTTATATCGGCGCGGCCGCGTTTTTCGGCGCGGTGATTTATACCATTGCCACCACGCGCGAGTATCCGCCGGACGATCTGGAAGCGTTCCGCAGGATGAAGGCCGAAAAGCGCGGGCTATCGGAAAACGTGCGCGAAATTCTGGAAGCGGTGGCCGCCATGCCGCAAACCATGAAGCAACTGGCATGGGTGCAGATTGCCACGTGGCTGGGGCTGTTCTGCATGTGGCTGTACTTCCCGGTGGCGGTGGCGCACAACGTTTTCGGCGCTGACCGATCCGCACAGCGCGCTATACACCGAGGGCGTGGCGTGGGGGGGCTATTGTTTCGCGATGTACTCGGCGGTCTGCTTCGCATGGTCGTTCGCGCTACCGCCCCTGGCTGCGGCGCTGGGCCGCAAGGCAACCCATAGCCTGTGCCTGCTATGCGGCGCTGCCGGACTGATGTCCGTGGCGGTGATCCACAACAAGTGGCTGCTGCTGCTCTCGATGGTGGGCGTGGGAATCGCCTGGGCGAGCACGCTGGCGATGCCCTACGTGATCCTGGCCGGTTCGCTGCCGGCGGAAAAGACCGGCATCTACATGGGCATTTTCAACTTCTTCATCGTGACGCCGGAGATCGTGGCGTCGCTCGGCTTCGGCTGGGTGATGGCGCATCTGTTGGGGAATAATCGGCTGCTGGCAGTGGTGGCGGGCGGCGTGTTTTTCGTGGTGGCAGCGGCGCTGATGCAGCGAGTTCACGATGTGGGCGTGGAACGCGTGGCGGCGGTACCGGTGGCAGCTACCTTAGGCCCGCGAGACTAAGTCTTTCTGTGACCTTGGCGGCCTACGACTTTATTGCTTTTTTGCTGGCCGGATCGCCCGGAGAGCGGATCACGCCATTTCAAGTTGTGGAACCGCGCAAAATCGTTATCCAAGGAATAGAGTTCCGCCCCATGCTCGAGGGCTAAGGCCGCGAGGTGAGCATCTGTAGTCAAATTTCCTCCAGTCCCCAGAGGGAGCAGAAGATCTTGTAACATCTGTGCGTGCCGCGGACCGGGATGAATAACTGTTACCGACGGCTGTCTGAGCCAGGAATCCACGATGTCGAAGGCTGCGTCAAGGCGTAACGGTTTCGGGAATACATTAGGTCGCGTCGTCAAACGAAGGAAAGCGAGAAGGACGATCCAAGGAAGGCCGACTGTCTCCGAGCCGGAAACAGTACTCTCCCACCAAGACTTAGCAGCGGCATGCAGCGGTGCGTCCTTGTCGACGGCGTATATCAGGAGATTAACGTCAACGAGAATCATTTGCGAAGCGCCAGCTTGCGGTTAATCTCTTCGTCCTCAATGGCGTCGGCAATCGCGAGGGCCTTGTCCCAGCGAACACCCGTTGAGGGCCCGAGACTATAGGTCTTCTGAACAAAACGCGTAGCGCGCGACCGTCTTCCTCCCGTCAAGCCCGCCCGAATGGCCTCGTTAAGCACCAGCTTAAATGAGACACCCCGCTCGCGAATAGCGTGACGTAGCATTTTCTCGACGTCGGGCTCGATGGTAACGGTGGTCCTCATTCAGTCATCATATCATCCGCATAGATGCTGTCATGATGCAGTGTCGGTGCTCGGCTTTAGCCAGGCGGTGATTTCGGGCCGCATCTTTAAGAAGTATGAATAGTCCTGCGCGAGTTCACACTGGCGAACCAGAGTGACCATCGCGATGCCCGTATCTTTCCGATGCTGGGCGCCGCCGCCCGCGAAGATGCCGCCCTCAGGCCACTGGAGGGCCCACGTGGTCTCGACGCCCTGCTGCGCTTCGGCGTCATATCCGAGATAGCGCGCCACTTCCAAAATGAAGTGTCCATCCACCGCCCACAGGCCACGATAGACCGTAGCCCACTTGGAATGTGAGGCGGCCCTGTTTCATTTCGCGGGCTTGCAGGCTGTTGCGGGCGCAGGCGCCAAGGAACTCGCCATAGCGACCGGGAAGCCGCCAAGCTACCTCGCCGCTGAACGGCCCCCAGTTCCCGCCAGTACGTGCGCGCCTCGTCGAGCAGAACCTCGGGCTGTGCCAGCCCGTCGCGCAAGCGCTCGGCAGACTGCCCCTCTTGAGGAAGCCGCACAAACCGGCGAAGCGGCCTGGAAGACTCCGCGGGGCCCTCAGGAAACGTGTGAACGCACTGTGCCCGCCCAGAGGAACGTCCGCGACCAGGAAGGGCGTGCCGGTTCCTTCGAGGAAGACCGCGCTGCCGGCTCCTTGAGTTCGCACACTGGCCTCCACTTTCGCCTTCACCTCGATTACCGGCACCGCGTAGACTCGCGCGGCAGTGCGCGGGCGAACTTCGATGATGACGTTGTCCACCCGTCCCTCGCCGGTGGCGTGTTAAAGCCAAGCCTGGGGCCGCTCAAATTCGCGTGTGGACAATAGGAATTTCGGGCGCTTCGAGACGCTGCTGCACGACCACATCGGGCTCCATGCCTAGCAGCGAGAATGCAACAGTCAGGTTCGCATGGCGCAACTCGCCGCGCTCGCCTATCAGGCTCTTGGCGTGGTCGTCCGCGAAGCAGAAAGCCGTTTGCAACGGAGAGTGGCGCATATCGAAAGTCGATGGCCGAACCTTGATCGCGGACTGAGTCGGCGGCGTGGGAAGGGCGTGCCAATGCGGCCGAGGTGCCGGCTACTGTGCGTGCAAGGAACTGCCTGCGGTCGAGAGTAGACATAGCTTTCGAAACCCCGATTACACTCCGAAGACACTATATTAGATCCGTTTATCTCCTAACCGGCTAAAGAAAACGGCTGTACATCCGATTATTCAACTGAGCTTGCAGCTCGAACAAACCTAGAGGTGACTAATGACTACTTTCAAACGTCGTATTCTGCCTTGGACCAAACCAGCAGTTCTCTTGTCTGCTCTGGTCGCTACTTTGATGTGGTTTGGGATGCGCGGTAGTGGGGCGCAGACTGATCGCATGAGTGATCTTGCAGCGGCGGTCAAGGCGCAAGCGGAATCGATGGAACGGCTAGCGGAAGCGCAGCGTCCGGGCTTTGACCTAATGTCGGTGGGTCCGACGATCCTTCCCGGAGAGCCCCTGCGATGGGAAATCCGATACAAAAACTACGGAGCCACCCCGGCCCTCCACGTGATGACCTGCGGCAGTCTGGTGATCGGAGCTAATGCGCTGAGTTCCATCAGGGAGCCGAGCCTTGAGCGATGTCGTCAAAGCGCCCTTAATCCTGGTGTTGTGGCGAGCAGCGGATTGGTAGCGCCCGGCTCAACGGGCGCGTTTGAACTGTCCTCGCGACAACTAGTTCCACCACTCGCGGTCTTGCCTCTCAAAGCTACTAGCGGGACCGTCGTCGGCATCTGCATGCTGCTATTTAACGACACTGCCGGTAATTCCTATGAACAGTCGTTTTGCATCTTTCGGCTGAACACGGGTGCGCTAGCTAACTGTGACAAATACAATGACCTAAAACGGCTGCACTAGTTCTGCGGTGGTTGAGGCGGCGATTACGGCAACTGCTCAAGATCGACCCGGTCTTTGAGACGTCCGCTGGCCTTTTTGTTCCGCTGGAACGCCCATTCTGATGATCGGCCGCTCCTGCTGAAACAAAGCCGGGGCGACCTGGCTGAAGCCGAAATGCTCTAAGGCGTCGGTTACGCGCTTCGCGTTGGACGGGCCAGTCGCAATCCCGATATCGAGGTCTGCAGTGGCGCGCGGGAATCCGTAGTAGTTCACAGCGTATCCACCAATCACTAAGTACTCGACGCTATTAGAGCCGAGCAACCTCAAGAACTCTTTGAAGTCGGGTGGTAGCTGGATCGTAGCCATAGATGATCTGCCGGAGCAACTCAAGAGCTTCCATACGCTCTTGAGGCGTTTTGGTTTGCCAGTAAGCCTTGTCGGGATTCTCGTCGTCAAGGGAGCCGACTTCAAATGCCGTACGGTCCAGGCGCACTTGGGCAACCAGGCTCATACCCATTACCCCGCTAACGTTTCCAAGCAATCCGGACCGCAAATCTTCTCGATGGCCGCCTTGAATTCGCGGTCGGGCCGCACCTTCGTGGGCACATCGAGGATCACCGAGAAATCGCGCGGCATCTCGAGACGCAGGCGCACCTGCGCGTCGCCGGGCTTCTTGCGGAACAGTTCGTTCAAAGCGGCCGGTCGATCCGCCACGCCGTTGCGCCCCAGCCACACCCGGATCGAAATCAGCGACGGCAGGTTCACGCGCGCGGTTTCGAGCGGCTGTACATCCTGCACGGAAATCTTGGGGGGGGCATTCTCCTCCGGCAGCACCAGTCCCTTCACCAGCACCGCTCTATCTTCCACGATCTGGCTCGCCAGCCTTTCGAAACTGGTGGCGAACACCATGCCTTCCACGGCGCCGGTACGGTCCTCGATCTGCAATGCCGCCCACGGCTTCTGTTCCCGATTGCGCTTGCGCTGAATGCCGGTGAAGACCCCGCAGATAGCCACTTCCGTACCTTTTTCGAGACCTTCCAGATTGCCGGTATTATGTGTAGCCAACTCGCAGATCTTGTCGGGATAATCGTCGAGGGGGTGGCCGGTCACATAGAAGCCGAGCATCTCTTTTTCGCCCTGCAGTTTCTCGCGCCCGGTCCAATCGGGCACTTGGGGCAGCGGCCGTTCGACGGGCCCTTCCTCCGCCGTCATGTCTCCGAACAGGCCGCCCTGGCCGCTCATGCGATCGCGCCACACGCGCTGGCCGGCTTCCATGGCGCTCTCGGTGGCGGCGAACAATTGCGCACGCGTGCCCTCCAGCGAATCCATGGCGCCGGCGCGGATCAGGCTTTCGATCATGCGCTTGTTGATCGAAGTCAGGTCCACGTGCTCGCAGAACTCATAGAGTGAAAGGAAGCGGCCCAGTTTTTCGCGCGCGGCGCGGATGGCTTCCACGGCATTGGCGCCCAGGTTCTTGATCGCGCCCAACCCGAACCTGATGCCCTTGCCGTTAGGCGCAGTGTCGTCGGGCGTGAAACTCCAATCGCTGGCGTTCACATCAGGCTGCAATACGGTGATGCCCATTTCGCGGCACTCGTTGATATACTTCACCACCTTGGCGGTGTTGCCGGTTTCCGAAGTCAGCAGTGCGGCCATGAAGTCCACTGGATAGTGGGCTTTCAGATAGGCGGTGACAAAGGCAAGATAGGCGTAGGCGGCGGAATGCGATTTATTAAACCCGTAGCCGGCGAACTGTTCCATCAGGTCGAAAATCTTTTCGACCTTCTTTTGCGGGAAACCCTTCTCCAGCGCGCCCTTGATGAAACGCTGGCGCTGCGCGGCCATCTCTTCGGCCTTCTTCTTACCCATGGCGCGGCGCAGGATATCGGCTTCGCCAAGCGAATAGCCCGCCACCAGATTGGAGATCTGCATCACCTGTTCCTGGTACACGATGACGCCGTAGGTCTCTTCGAGCAGCACTTTCAGTTCCGGTAAATCGTAGGCGACTGCGCGGCGGCCTTGCTTGCGCTCGATAAAATCGTCTACCATGCCGCCCTGGATGGGGCCGGGTCGATAGAGGGCATTCAGTGCGGTAAGGTCTTCGATGCGCTCCGGATGGTAGCGGCGCAAAATATCGCGCATGCCGGAGGATTCAAACTGGAAAATGCCGCTGGTAAGGGCCTTCGAGAAGACCTCGTAAGTAGCCGGATCATCCAGCGGGAGATCTTCGGGCACCAGGCGCACGCCGTGGCGCTTCTCGATCAACTTCAGGGCATCGTCGATCAGCGTAAGCGTCGTCAGCCCGAGGAAGTCCATCTTGAGAAGTTGCAGTTTCTCAAGACCGCTCATATCGAACTGGGTGACAATTTCCTCGCGATTGGTGCGGTATAGCGGAACCAGTTGCTTTAACGGTTGGGGCGAGATTACCACGCCGGCGGCGTGCACCGAACAATTGCGCGCCATGCCTTCCAACCGCCGCGCGACTTGCAGGATCTCGCCCACGCGCGGGTCCTTGCGCTCCAGTTCGGCGAAGCCCGGTTCGGCTTTCATGGCGTCGTCGAGCGAAATATTCAGAACGTTGGGCACCAGTTTGGTCAGGCGCTCGACGTCGGCGAAGCTCATATCGAGGGCGCGGCCAACGTCTTTGATGGCGGCCCGCGTGGCCATGGTGTTGAAGGTGATGATCTGCGCGACCTGCTCGCGGCCGTATTTTTCGGTGACGTATTGAATCACCTCGCCGCGCCGGTTCATGCAGAAGTCGATGTCGATATCGGGCAGGCTGATGCGTTCCGGATTCAGGAAGCGCTCGAACAGCAGGCCATACTGCAGCGGGTCGATATCGGTGATGCTCATGGCGTAGCCCACCAGGCTGCCCGCCGCCGAACCGCGGCCCGGCCCCACCGGAATGGATTGCGCCTTCGCGAAACGGATGAAATCCCAGACGATCAGGAAGTAGCCGGAAAACTGCATCTTCTGGATCATCTTGATTTCGCGATCCAGGCGCTCTGCATATTCCGCCAGATCGTGTTTCAGCCGGCCGGAATTGCGCATGGCTTCCAGACGCACGCGGCGCCGTTCGAAACCCTGGCGCGCCACGAATTCGAAATAGGTATCGGTGGAATGCTCGGCGGGAACTTCGAACTTCGGAAACGGCTCTTTGATTTTTTGCAGGTCGACGTGGCAGCGCTGCGCGATATCCCAAGTGCGGTCGAGCGAATCTTCGAGCTCGCCGAAAAGCTGCATCATTTCGGCGCGCGATTTCAAGTAGAAATCCGGCGAGTTCCAGTGCATGCGCGCTGTATCGCTCATGGTCTTGCCGGTCTGGATACAGAGCAGAATTTCGTGCGCGCGCGCATCATCGCGGCGCAGATAGTGCGCGTCGTTGGTGGCCACCAGCGGGATGCCGGTCTCTTGCGACAGACGGTTGATGGCGGGGGTTAGGCGCTTGTCCTGCTCCAGGTGGTGATCTTGAATTTCCAGGAAAAAATTGTTTTTGCCGAAGATGTCGGCGTAGGTATAAGCGGTACGGCGCGCCTCTTCGTAGCGGTCCGAAAGCAGAATTTCGGGGATGTCGCCGCGCAGGCAGGCAGACATGGCGATCAGGCCTTTGGAGTGCTGCGCCAGCAAGTCTTTATCGATGCGCGGCTTGTAGTAGAAGCCTTCGAGGTAGCCAGTGGAGACCAGATTGATGAGGTTGCGATAGCCTTCCTGGGTTTCACAAAGCAGCACCAGATGGTTGTAGCGGTCGGTATCGTTGCGGGTCTTGTGCCCCTGCTGGGAGACGTAGACTTCGCAGCCGATGACGGGGTGGATGCCTTTGGCTTTAGCGGCGTTATAAAACTTGACCGCGCCAAACAGATTGCCGTGATCGGTCATGGCGACGGCGGGCATTTTCTGCTCCACCATGGTGTCCATAAGCTGGCCGATTTCGCAGGCTCCGTCGAGGAGGGAGTAATCGGTATGGCAGTGCAGATGGACGAACGGGTTTTCCGGCATGGCTTCTTTCGTTCAACGTCGGTATCTGGGGAGGTGTTTCTATTTTACTGCATGCGATGCCAGGATCGCCTCGACCAAACCATCGACCGTGAAAACGGACGCCTCGATGGTCACATCAATTTCTAACGAGCGGGCCGTGGCCGACGTGATTGGTCCAATCGACGCCACATTTACTCCCGTAAGGGAATCCGGGCCGGCCAAAGCGGCGAAGTTCCGAACGGTGGACGAACTAGTGAATGTGACCCAGTCCGGCTTATCCGGCCACTCGAAACCGGCCTGCGGCGCGGTGGTCCGGTAGGCTTCCACCACGTCCACAATCGCGCCGCGGCGTCTTAGTTCCAGGGGCACCAGATCGCGGGCGACAGCGGCACGCGGCAACAGGATACGCCGGCCCTCGAGGTCATGCGCGGCGAAGGCGGCGAGCATACCTTCCGCTACATAATCGGTGCCCATCAAGTCGACCTTAAGGTGTAGCGCTTCGATGGCGGCACGCGTGGCGGGCCCAATGGCGCAGATGCGGGCGCGTAGGGATCGCAGGTCGATAGCGGAACGATCCAGCCGGTCGATGAAAAAGCGGACGCCGTTGGCGCTGGTAAAAACGAGCCAGTCGTAGGCGGCGAGGTTGGTTATGGCCTGGTCGAGTGGCTCGTAATCCAGCGCCGGCTGAATCTCTATGGTGGGCAGTTCGATGACATCGGCCCCCAACGCCCGCAGCTTAGACGAAAGGGCATCTGCCTGACCGCGGGCGCGGGTGACCACGATGCGCTTTCCGAAGAGCGGCAAGCGTTCGAACCAATTCAGCTTGTCGCGCAACCCCACTACATCGCCGATGATGATGGTGGCCGGCGGCTTCAGGTCGTGCTGATGAATGAGTGCCGGCAGTGTCGCCAGCGTTCCCGCCAGGGTTTGCTGATCGGGACGTGTGCCCCAACGCACGGCCATCGCGGGCGTGCCGGCAGGCCGTCCATTGGCGATCAGGGCGCGCGCAATATCGTCGAAGGCGAAGATGCCCATGAAGATAACCAGCGTTTCGGTGAGGCCTGTCTTGCTCCAGTCCACGCCTTCAGCATCGTGGCCAGTCACAAAGGTGACGACCTTGGTATGCTCCCGATGGGTGAGAGGCACGCCGGTATATGCGGCGATGCCCAGCGGAGAGGTGACTCCGGGCACTACTTCGAAAGCTACGCCGGCAGCGGCTAAGGCTTCGGCCTCCTCTCCACCACGCCCGAAAATAAAGGGATCGCCGCCTTTCAACCGCACCACGTTAAGGCCGCGGCGGGCACGGTCGACCATCATGGCGCAGATTTCTTCCTGGCTGAAGGCGTGTACGGATTTCTTTTTGCCGACGTAGATGCGCTCGGCATCAACGGGCGCCAGATCCAGAAGCGCCGGATTGGCCAGGTAGTCGTAGAGGATGGAATCGGCGTGTTCCAGCAGGCGGCGGCCCTTCAGCGTGATCAGTTCGGGATCGCCTGGTCCCGCGCCGACCAGATAAACCTTGTTCATCCGTAGACGGTCTCCAGGATGCGGCCGGCGCCTGCGGCGAGCAGGGCTTCGCCTAACGCGCGGCCGATGGCTTCCGCGCCGGCAACAGGACCTTCGGCGCGATCGCGCACTACATCGCGACCGTCGGGCGAGACCACTACGGCCTGCATGGTCAACCGGTCGCCCGCAACGGTGGCATAGGCACCGATGGGCACCTGGCATCCACCGCCCAGGGCAGCTAAGAGGGTTCGTTCAGCGGTGACGGCATACTGGGTCGGCAGATGGTTGAGCTGCCGGCACGCCGCCAGGCCGGCGTCAGCGGTTTCGATAGCCAGCGCGCCTTGCCCCACAGCGGGACAAACTACGTCGGGCGACAGCACTTCCGCGATGCGTGCTTCCCAACCCAGGCGTTTCAATCCGGCGGCCGCCAGCACGATGGCGTCGTATTGTCCTTCATCGAGTTTGCGCAAACGCGTGTCCAAGTTTCCGCGCACCGATTCGATGCGCAGATCGGGCCGCACGATGCGCAACTGGGCGGCACGGCGGAGCGAACTGGTGCCCAGCGTGGCGCCCGCTGGCAATTCGGATAGACGCTTGCCGACCAACGCATCGCGCGGATCCTGGCGTTCGGGGGTGGCCGCCAGAACTAGTCCGGCGGGCAATTCCGTGGGCAGGTCTTTCAAACTGTGCACGGCCAGATCGGCGCGCCCATCGAGCAAGGCTTCCTCAATCTCCTTGGTGAAGAGCCCCTTGCCACCCACTTGCGCCAAAGGCACGTCGGTGATTTTATCGCCGGTGGTTTTGATGATATCGATGCGGCTGCGGTATCCCAGGGCTGCCAATTCTTGCTGCACCCAGTGGGCCTGCCACAGTGCCAGTTGCGATCCTCGGGAGGCGATGACGAGCATGGTTTAGTCGTGGAGGTGAAATACTTTGCGAATAGCGGCGATCACCGGCGCGCCATCCGGCTGTCCCGCTTGCGCGCGCAATTCCGAGATCGGCCCGTGCGCCACCTTATTGATGATGCCGCGCGTCAGCATCTCCCAAGCCTCTTCCTGCTCGTGAGTCAGCGGACCGAATTTGCGCCGCACCTTTTCGATTTCCGTCTGCCTGATACGTTCCAATTCTTCCTGCAGGCTGACGATCGTGGGGGTGATCTCTTGCACCTTAAGGCGAGCCATCATGCGCTCCACCTCCTGGGTGACGATCTCCTCGGCGCGGTCGGCCTCTTTCATGCGCTCGCGCAGATTCGCGTTTACCACTTCCTGCAGGTCGTCGATATCGTACAGGAAGACGTTGTCCAAGTCGTTGACCGACGGCTCGATGTTGCGCGGCACGGCGATATCGATCAGGAACATGGGCTTGTTGCGGCGCGCGCTGATCACACGCTGCATTTCGTCTTTGTGCAGGATGTAATGGGGCGCGCCGCTCGAAGCGATCAGGATGTCGACCTCGGGCAGCATCGAAACGAAGCGGCTGTACTCGACGGGCGTTCCCTGGAACAGCTTGGCCATTTCCACGGCGCGTTCGTGGGTGCGATTGGTGACGAAGACGTGGTTCGCGCCGGAGCGGCGCAAGTGCCGCGCAGCCAGTTCCGACATCTTGCCGGCGCCGGCGATCATGACCGTGCGATTGTTCAACGATCCGAAGATCTTGCGCGAGAGTTCCACCGCCGCGTAGCTCACCGAAACGGCCATCTGCCCCACGCCGGTTTCCGAGCGTACGCGTTTGGCCACGCTGAAAGCGCGCTCCAGCAGCGATTCCAGCCAGCCGCACAGCGCTCCATTGGTCTTAGCGATGCCGTACGCGTTCTTCAGTTGCCCTAGAATTTGGGGCTCGCCGACCACCATGGAATCCAGGCTGGAGGCCACGCGGAAAAGGTGGTGGATGGCGTTCTGGCCCTCGTGGCGGTAAAGGTAGGGTTCGATCGAATCCGCCGCGACCAGTCGCGATTCCCGCAGGAATTCGTCGACCAGCGTCCGCGGATCGAGCGAATCTTCCGTAGTGACAGTGATTTCGACGCGGTTGCAGGTGGATAGAATGCAGGCTTCGGAGACACCTTCGCGCGACTTCAGGGAATGCAGCGCCTCGGGCAGGCCGGGTTCGGGGAATGCCAAACACTCCCGCATTTCGACGGGTGCGGTCTTGTGGCTGACGCCTGTGACCAGCAGTTTCATGGCTTCAGTAACAGGGTTCCCAGTCGGGCGTGCGCTACCCATGTAATGGCCGACAACCCGACCACCACGATCACCATGATGGCGGCTTTACGGCCGCGCCATCCGGCGGTGACACGCAGAAATACCATCGCCAGGTAGCATCCCCAGGTGATGAACGAGATGCCGATGGCAGGCTGGCTGATCCACTGCGTTTTATGCTCGATGAATGCCCAGGTGGTGGCGGCGATTACCGCCAGCGTCATAAGCACGAATCCCACCGCCATGGACCGCGAGATCAACTCGTCGAGGGTCCCGAGCGGCGGCAGGCGGTAATACAGTTTGCGCGGCTTCTTGCGCTTGAGTTCGCGCTCCTGGAACAGGTACAGCAGCGACGCGCCGGCGGTAAAGGCTAATGCCGCGAAGCCCAGCAGCACCAGGGTGATGTGGACGTCGAGCCAGGCGTTGCGGATGACCGGGCTGGTCCAGGCATCCACCGGATTGCCCATGGTAGCCACCAGCGTCATGACGAAGACCAGCGGAAAGATGAACACGCTGAGGCTTTCGGTCTTGTAGCGCCAATAGACGAACAGGAAAAGCGCGGTAATGAGGAAGGCGCACATGGAGAGCGTTTCGTAGAAGTTGGCGATCGGGCAGTGGTTCATCAGCAGCCCTTCTTCGACGATGGAGACGCAATGCAGGACCGCGCCGATCGAAAGGGCGGTCAGGGAAACCCGGAAGAGGTGCTCGCGTTTGCGAACCAGGGTGAGGATGGCGTGCAGCAGGCCGAGGGAGTACAGGGCCGCGGCCACGCGCAGCCAGATGACACTCATTTCAGCCATGAAGCGCGCCGTTTAAAGGTCGTTGAAATAATAGTATAGCGTGGGTAGTCCGCAGTTTCTGGTTTATGATGCGGCCGGCCGTTTCAATAGAGCAGGAACGCCCATAGGGTATCGCCGGTGGCGACTGTCAGATATTGGCGGCCATCCAGCAGGAAGGTCTGCGGGGCATTCGAAACGTCGCCGATGTGGGTGTGCCAAAGGGGCATTCCAGTGGCAACATCATAGGCCACCAGGTTTCCACCTCCATCGCCGCCAAAGAGTAGCTTTCCCGCAGTGGTGAGCAAGCCTCCCCCGCCACCGTAACCGTAGTAAGGCCGGTTCCAGGCGATCTTGCCATTGGTGTAATCGATGGCTGTTAGGAAACTGCCTCCGGTTCCGACCTGCGCCTCTTCTTTGCCGCCCAGACCCATCGATCCGCGCGGGTCCACGTCGGTCAGATAGAAGAGCGAGTAGCCATTGCTCTGAGCCACATAAACCAACCCGGTGTCGGGTGAGAAAGTGGCGGGCTCCCAGTTGGTGGTGCCATCCGAAGTGGGCGAAACCAGCGACCCTGCCACGGTGGCATTCTTTTCCGGATCGTAAATCGGCGCTCCCTTCTGGTTCAGACCTTTCGCCCAGTTCGTATCTACGCCGTACTTGCTGGTCACCAGGTGTTCGCCGGTCAGGCGGTCCAGGGTGAAGTAGTAGCCGTTGCGCGCCGCGGTCACCACCAACTTGCGCATCTTGCCATTAAACTTGGCATCCACCAGGATCGGGCGTTTGCGCGGAATCGTAATCGTGCATGTCGTGCGGCGAGGTCGAGTAATACCAGGCCAACTTGCCGGTATCCACGTTTACGGCGACAATGGCGCAGGTGAACAGGTTGTCACCCGGTCCGCGGGTGCCGGTGGTGAAGGCGGGCGTCGGGTTGCCGGTGCTGAAGATATACAGATTCGTTTCGGGATCGAAAACTCCCGGCACCCAGGCTTGTCCGCCGCCGTGGCGCGCGGCATCCACGCTGCCCCAGGTATCCATGCCCGGATCGCCCTTCTTCATGGGCACGGTGAAAAACTTCCACTGTACGTCGCCGGTTTCGGGATCGAACGATTGCACAAAGCCGGGCGCGTCGATATCGTTACCGGTGCCGACCAGCACATGGTTGCCGACGACCACGGGCGCGGGCGTGGAGAAGTAGCCCTGGGCCAGATCGGCGATTTGTTTGTGCCAGCGCTCTTTGCCGGTAGGCGCATCGAGGGCGACCAGATAATCGTCGGGCGTCTCCATGAACAGAGTCTTGTGCCACATGCCCAGACCGCGATTGCCGATGTGGGTGCCGCCTTTGGTCTTCCAGAAGTAGTGCCACAGTTCGGTGCCGTCGCGCGCGTCCACAGCCCAGGCATTGTCGGGCATGGTGAAGTAGAGGATGCCGTCTACTTCGAGCGCCGAGGCCTTGATGGTGCCGCCGCCCATGCCCAGATCGCCGGGACCTTCGCCGCCCACAATCGCAGACCGCCCGCGCCCGCCGGTGCCGGAAGTAACGCGCGTCATCCAGGCCAGAGTCAGGTGTTTCACCGTGGACGGGTTGATCTGGTCGAGGGTGCTGTAGCGCTTGCCGGTATAATCGCCGCTGTAGGTAGGCCAGGAATCGCTGAGCGGTTTCAGGAGATCGGTGGGGTCCACGCCGCGGCTCTGTCCAAGGAGCGCCACGGGAGACAGCAACAAGGGCGCGGCCAGCATGAGTTGTTTGAATGTCATTTCAAAGTCACCAGATAGGCAGTCACGTCGTGGATGTCTTTGTCGGTGTAAACGGCCAGCATGTCGCGATGGATCTTCATGGGATCGTGGACTTCAACTTTGGGGACGTCTCCATCGCGACGGAAAGTGCGCGTGGTGCCGTCTACCAAGGCCACGGTAACCAGGAAATCGTCGATGCGCACCAGATTGCCTTCGACGGTTTCGCCAGACGGTAGAGTGACCGATACTTTAGCCGCGCCAGGAGTGGACGGCCCGCGGCGCCGTCTGCCGCCACCCGAAACCCAGAAGGTCTGCAGGGTTCGGGGATTGGTGAAGCGCGCGCCGATACCTTGCAGGTCGCCCGTTGGGGAATGGCAACTGCCGCATTTGGCGGCGAAGTATTTTTGCCCGGCTGCCGGATCGCCCACCAGAATACTAGGCGCTTCTTTCCCGACGGACGGCGGTTTACCTTGCGATCCAATCATGTCGAGAACGCTGCGGACATAGGCCGCGACGGCCAACCCGTTTTCGGGGCTGATGGGGATGGCGGGCATGCCGGCGTCCTGTCGGCTACCCTGGATGATGGGCAGAATCAACTCGCCGTTCTGATCGCTCAGAGCCACTTGGGAGCGCAGCAGATTGGGACCGCCCAAGTCGCCGCCGCGAAGGTCTGCGCCATGGCAACCCGCGCAGCTCACCCCATACAGCGCCTTGCCGTGCTCAATCTGCGCCGGATCCCCGGGTGGCCGGCGCTGACCCGGAACGAATCCGCCGGAGCGGCGCGGGGGAGTTTGTGGAGCGGCGGCAGGAGTGGTTGCCGGCGTGGAACCCTGGGCAAATAAGTGTGGACTGGCGATGATGGTCAACTCGAACAAAGCGGCGGCAACCAGACAGTTCTTGGCTTGCATTCATTTCCTCAGCATAGAGACGTTGCAATATCCGAAAGGATGGGTCGCCTTGGTCTTACGGACGTGGGGTCGATTTCTGTATTGTACGCGATAAAGGGGAGCGATGCCGGTGCGGCACACCGTATCGCCGGAGGCACGCACGCGACCTGCGTTATCGCTGATCTGGTGGTGGTTGCGATTTGGAACGGCAAATGCGAAATGCGGCGCTTACCGGCGGCGGACGAAACTGGTCTCCGGGCCGTAGAAGGTGGGAAATGTCTTCGAGATGTGATCGTGCCAGGCGAGACTTTCCTCGTCGAGCAGGGCCCACGAGCAGGCCGAGGCCGCCGGCGCAGTAGCCCAGGCAAGCGCCGAGGTAGCGCTGCCAGCGAGAGGTGCGGTCGGGCGGATAACCGTCGAAATTGATGAGCGTCAGGCGGAGGGCGCGCATGCCAGGGGTCTGGCCGCCGGCACATACCCAAATGAAACCGTAGAACATGGCGATCAAAATGGCGGCCGCACTCATCACCAGGATCATAGGCTTGCTGGAGGGCAGGGATCCGCCCATCATATGGAAGACGGTAAGGAACATGCCGCAGGCGATCAGAATCATGCTGCCATCAATCGCGGCGGCGCAGGCGCGATGCATAGGAGCGGCTACCGGCGCATCGCAATCGATTACGGCTTCCACCGTGGTGCTGAGTTTACGCGGGGCGGCGGGCGCGGGCGCTAGAAATTCCAGTACGGATTGGGCGTCATTGGTCCCCGGGCGGCGCGGTGCGCGCGGCGTGGTGCGGGTGGCCGTTTTGGGCTTGGGGGGCGCGGGTGCTTCGAAAACTCCATCGAACGGAATTACTTTGCCTGCTGGCCGGTCCTGGAATAGCATGGCTTGGCGCGGAACGGAGGCAGGCCGCGCCGGCGGTGGGGGCGCGGAGGCAACCTGCGGTTCACTGCGCTCATACAGCGGTACGGCAGCTAAGGCCCCGGCCGTAGCCGAGGCATACATATCGTTTTGCGGACGGCCGCAACGGCGGCAACGCCGGTCTTCGTCTAAATTCAGGTAACGGCAATAGCTACAAGTCATGGTCGATCCGCCTGTGGTCCGAGGAAGAGTGCAAAGCAAGGCTCCCGTATGGTACGTTTGCCGATTGAGCTCCCAGTCGCGCACACGCCCCCACAATCTTCGTAACATATTGGGCGATCTTTGTCACGAACTTTCTTCTAGTATTACGTACAGTTCTACTCCTAAGGCGTTCGCACTGTTGGTTTTGGTGTGTACTTCCGCGCTAAGTCAGGTTCCACCTGGCTCAGTTCTAGTGCCTCCTCCGACAGCGCCGCCGGTAACGCAACCCAATAAACGCATTTACAAGGCGCGTCCCAATGCTCCGCCGGTAGGTGAATGGGTGATTAGTGCGGTGGATCAGACCACTGACCAGGGAATGCGGCACTTGCGCGGACATGCGGAGATGGAGAACGTCAACATGTTGTTTCGGGCGGACTCCATCGACTTCAACGACGATACGGGCGATGTGGTGGCCAGCGGCAACGTCTATTTCGAGCAGTTCGAGCGCAACGAGAAGATCTGGGCCGATCACGTCGAATACAATACCAAGACCGAAGCGGGCAAATTCTACGATGTGCGCGGCACGACTTCGCCGCGCATCGACACCCGGCCGGGCATGCTGACCAGCTTGAATCCATATTACTTTCAAGGTAAATGGGCGGAACGCCTGGACGGTCACTACATTTTACATGAAGGATTTCTGACTAACTGCCGCGTTCCGAATCCGTGGTGGCGGCTGAAGGGGCCGCTGTTTAACATTGTGCCCCGCGAATCGGCGCGCACTTATCGTTCGGTGTTTCTCTTACGTAAGTTCCCGTTGTTCTACACACCGTTTTTCTATAAGTCGCTCGAAAAGGTGCCGCGGCGTTCGGGCCTGCTGATGCCTAACATCGGACACAGTTCGATTAGAGGCTTCATGGTTGGCGGGGGCGCCTTCTGGGCGATCAATCGTAGTTACGATGCCACTTACCACGTGCAGGATTATACGGCGCGGGGTTTCGCGCACCATCTGGAATTTCGCGGTAAGCCAACCGATAAGGCGGATTTCGATGCCATATTGTATGGCGTGCAGGATCGCGGGATCCCCGTTCCCGGCGGGCAGCCGATTAAGCAGGGCGGCTACACTTTCTCGGTTGCGGGGAAGGCGGATTTGGGCGATGGTTGGACGGCCCGCGGATCGATCAATTACCTGAGTTCCTACACCTTCCGCCAGGCATTTTCCGACTCGTTTAATGAAGCCGTATTTAGCGAGGTAAGCGCTGTGGCGTTCCTGGAAAAAGATTGGTCGACCTATACCTTTGACACGGTGGTCGAACGCAAACAGGATTTCACCACGCTCGAGATCACGCAAACCTGTCCGGATAGTAATAAGCAGTGTACCTATAACAACTCGGTGGTGATCAAGAAAATGCCGGAGTTGGATTTCACCAGCCGGGACCACCAGGTGGCGAAGAACTTACCCATTTGGTATTCGTTCGATTCGAGCGCGGGCATGATGTCGCGCTCGCAGCCCGATTTCTATTGCGTGAGCAATAACGCTCCTCAAAACGGAAACTGCCCTAACGGCGATTATCAACTGATCGGCCGCTATGGCACCAGCCCGCTGGATAGCCGTTTGGATTTTGCGCCGCAGATCGCCACCGTGCTGCGTCTGGGCGATTTCCATTTGGTCCCCAGTTTTACGGTCGATGAAACGTTCTACGGCCAAACCCAAGGGGCCTACCAGGAAGGCTTCCTGCGCGTTTTGCCTTCGGATTACCTGCGGAGCGCGCGGGAATTCAAACTGGATCTGATCGCGCCATCTTTTGAGCGGGTGTTCGATCATAAGAGCTGGCTGGGCGACAAGTTAAAACACGTCATCGAACCGCGCGCGACTTATGAATATGTGTCGGGCATCGGCCAGGACTTCAACAAAGTGATTCGCTTCGATGAAGGCGACCTTCTGTCGAATACCGATCAAGTTACTCTGTCGTTGACGAACCGGCTCTATGCCAAGCGGGGCGAAGAAGTCACTGAGATCTTTTCCTGGCAACTCTCGGCGGCGCGGTATTTCGATCCGACGTTTGGCGGCGCCATCCTAGCCGGATCGGATCAGCGCAACGTGCTGCTGACCCAACTGGAACTCACTCCGTTCACATTTCTGGACGGGCCGCGCACCTATTCGCCCATCGTCTCGGAATTGCGCGCCCAGCCGTTCTGGAACATTGGGTTCGAATGGCGGACTGACTACGACCCGGTGCGACACGGTATCGTGGCCAGCACTGCCAGCGCGGACTGGCGCAAAGGCTCGTACTTCATTTCGCTCGGGCAAACCGAAGCGCATAGCAGCACAACGCTGCTACCGAGCGAGAACCAGTTGCGCGCCAGTTTCGGGGTGGGCAACTCCACGCGGCGCGGATGGAACGCGGCGTTTGTCGCGGTATACGATTACAAGGTCGGCGTGCTGGATTACGCTATCGTGCAGGCAACGTATAACACCGACTGTTGCGGCTTCAGCGTGCAGTTAGTGCGCTTCGATTTCGGCACGCGCGATGAAACGCAGTACCGGTTCGCCTTCGCCGTCGCCAATTTGGGTTCGTTCGGAACTCTGAAGCGGCAGGAAAGATTGTTCTAGCGTGATGCGTAGCCATGGCGAATGACAACATTGGCCTCATGATCCACGCGGCCGCCGGGCTTGGCGTGCTGCACGAGTTGACGGGCGTGATTGCCCGCCACCGGGGCGACATCCAATCGGTTGAGATCATCGAGCAGGCGGCTGCGGAAGCGCGCATTTACTTCGAGATCGCGCTGCCGGGCGGCGCGGCGGAACTGGCTTCGGATCTGCGGGCGCTCGCCATGGTGCACATGGTCGAAGTGGTTGAGACGCTACAGAAGATCTACGGCAAGCGCATCATCATCATGGGCGGCGGCGCGCAGGTAGGGCAGGTGGCCATTGGCGCGGTCTCGGAAGCCGATCGCCACAACATCCGCGGCGAACATATCTCGGTCGATACCATTCCGCTGGTGGGTGAGCAAGCGCTAGCTGACGCAGTGCGCGCGGTAGCACGTCTGCCGCGAGCCAAGGCGCTGGTGCTGGCGGGATCGTTGATGGGTGGCGAGATCGAACAGGCCGTGCGGGAGGTGCGCCGCGACGGACTTCTGGTGATCAGCCTGAACATGGCGGGGAGCGTGCCGGACGCGGCCGACCTGGTGGTCAGCGATCCCGTGCAGGCGGGCGTGATGGCCGTGATGGCCGTGGCGGATACCGCCAAGTTTACGGTGGAAAAGTTGAAGCGGCGCGTGTTTTAGGACAGCCGGGAGACGATCAGGAATGCCGATGCTATGGCGATGACGTCTTCGAGTAATGCGATCGGCAGATCTTTGCCGCCGGTGGCCTTTACCAAACGGGATCGAAATTCATAGCCGCCCAGGGTTCCGGCTACGGCGCCGATTGCGCCGGCAATAGCGCCGCCAATCAAGGCTTGACTCGCCGCACACAGCGCCGCGCCGCATACCAACCCCATCACGATACGGGCAGCGAAACTGGGGGGCGCCTTACGGCTGGGCGTTTTGGGTAGTTTGTCGTTGATCAATTCCCCGATTGCCAGCACGCTGACGATGTATGGTGTAGCGGAATAGCCTAGAAAGGCCAACCAGGTATTTTCCAGATGGATCCAGCCCAAGTGCGCCGCCCAACTCACCGCGGCGAGCGGGGTGATAGCGCGCAATCCAGCGACGATTCCGATCAGCAATGCCAATACAAAAGCCACGAAGTCCCTCCTTGGCGGAACAATGTTCCAGCTATTGTACAGCGAGAGGCGTCAACTCGCCTAGCATCGTGGGAATCAATTCCGAAACCGTGGGATGAATATGCACGGCCCTCTGGATGGTGGTGTAGGGCGCTTTGGCATACATCACATCGAGGATGCAGTGGATGGCTTCATCGCCGCCCGGGCCGAGGATGGCCGCGCCCAGGATAGCCTTCGATTCCGCGTCCACCACGATCTTCATGAAGCCTTGAGATTCGCCTTTTTCTACGGCCCGTCCGACTTTGGTCATGGGCCGTTGACCGACCAGCGCCTTGCGGCCGGTTTTGCGCACCTCGGCCTCGGTCATCCCGGCGCGCCCCAGCGGCGGATCGATGTACAACCCGTAGGCCGGAATGCGATCGCTCACGCGGCGCGGGTCGTTATCCAGCAAGTTGGCTGCTACGATTTCGAAATCGTTGTAGGAGGTGTGGGTGAAACCGCCCTTACCGTTGCAGTCTCCAAGCGCCCAGATGCCCGGTGTGCTGGTGCGGAGTTGGTCATCGACCGTGATATAGCCGTGCCGGTCTACCGCCACGCCGGCCGCTTCCAGGCCGAGATCGCCGGTGTTTGAGATCCGTCCGACTGCGAGTAACACATGCGAACCGGCCACTTCGGGCGATCCCTCGGTACACTCCGCGTGAGCGACGACGCCATCGGCGGTCTTCGAGAACGCGATGCATTTCGAATTCAGGCGGATCTCGATCTGTTCGGCGGTCAGAATTTGGTGGATGGCCGCGGAGATATCCAGGTCTTCGCGCTGCACCAGGCGCGGACCCATTTCGAGGATGGTGACTTGGCTGCCAAACCGGCGAAACATCTGGGCGAACTCGAGACCGACGTAGCTGCCGCCGACCACAATGAGGTGCCGCGGCAGAAAATCGACGGCCATCATGGAACTGTTGGTGAGGTACGAAATCTGGTCGAGCCCGGGCATTTCGGGGATCGTCGCGCGGCCGCCCACGTTGATAAAGATTTTAGGAGCGGTGAGGCGTTCGGTCCCGACACTGACTTCCTGCGGCGATTCGAAGCGCGCGTGGCCCTGGTATACGGTGCAGTTCTCCATCCCCCTCAGCCACCCTTCGACGGCTGTGCGCGACTTGGCGGAGATGGCGTCTTTACGGGCTTTCACCCGCTGCATGTCGACGGTCGAGTCGCCGGTCAGCATCACACCGAACTCCGCCGCGCGTTGCACCATGCGGGCGGCGTAGGCGCTGGCCACCATGGCCTTGGTCGGGATGCATCCGGTGTTAACGCAGGTGCCGCCGAAGAGTTTACGCTCGATGATGGCGACCTTCATTCCCGCCTTGGCGAGACGCCCCGCCAGGGAAGGGCCGGCTTGTCCCGTCCCGATCACGATTGCGTCGAAGGCAGCGGCCATTTGGTCCCCCTAGTACGCCCAGCGCCACAGGCTGGCGCCCGCGGTGTAGCCGGCGCCCACGGCCGCAAACATGACCAGGTCACCCTTCTTGAGGCGCCCTTGGGAGATGGCGTCACGCGTGGCAAGGGGTAGCGTCGCCGAAGTCGTATTGCCGTAGCGCTCGATGTTGATAACCACCTGCTCGGGTTTCAATCCCATACGCTCGGAGGCGCCGATGATGATACGGCGGTTCGCCTGGTGGGGTATCAGCACGCGAACGTCGGAGGGCTTGAGCCCATTGCGCTCCAACAGTTCGGCGCACAATTCGTACATTTTCTTGACGGCGTATTTGAAGACCTGCTGGCCTTGCTGGTGGACATAGTGCTGGCGCTTTTCGACGGTTTCGGCGGAAGCCGGCAGGCGACTGCCACCAGCGGGCATGTTCAGGAATTCGCCGCCGGAGCCGTCGATTTCGCCGATGAAATCGATGAAGCCTGCGCCGTCATCGGCTTCCGTGGTGGGTTCGAGGAGCATGGCGCCCGCGCCGTCGCCAAACAGGATGCAGGTGGCACGGTCGGTGTAATCGATGATGCGGCTCATGGTGTCGGCACCCACGATCAGGACCTTCCGATGCGCGCCGGAGGAGATCAGCGCCGCGCCCGTGGTGAGCCCGTAGAGAAAGCTGGAACAGGCGGCAACCAGGTCGAAGCCCCAGGCACGGTGGGCTCCGAGATTATTTTGGACGAGGCAAGCGGTTGCCGGAAAAAGCATATCCGGGGTCACTGTGCAAACCAGGATGGCGTCCAGGTCCGCCGCCGCAACGCCGGCGTTTGCGAGGGCCACACGGGCGGCCTCTGTGCCCATGTCGGACGTAGCCATGTCCTTAGCGGCGATATGGCGCTCGCAAATGCCGGTTCGTTCGACGATCCACTCGCTGTTCGTGTCGACGATGCGCTCGAGATCTTTGTTGGTGAGCACGCCTGGGGGCACGTAGCAGCCGAGCGCGCTGATTTTGACTTTCGACAAGTTTCCTCCAAGGCCGAGGGGCCCTGATGTGTTAAATTGTTGAGAAATGCAAGACCACGGATCGGGCTCAGCCGTTTCCGGATTTCAGAGCGCCTTGCTTTTCGAAACACCGGAAGAACTTTATGCCCGCATCTTCCGGGAATTCAAACCTCGTACCCCACTACCCAAGATCGCTGTGGAGTTTTGCCAATTTGCAAATGCAGACAGCTTCATCCGCTTGGAATCCGGCGCCATTCAAGTACGCATCTCGGACCTGCTGGAAGGGGCTCCAGCGCCAGTAACCGAAGCCCTGGCCTATATTCTATTGGGCAAGCTCTTCCGCCGTCCCGCAGCCCGGATTTACGCCCACCGCTACCGGTTGTACCTGAACCGGCGGGACGTTCGGCGCCAGATGCACCTGGTCCGCCAGATCCGCGGCCGGAAGTTCGTTTCCGGCCCACAAGGTAGTCATTATAACTTGGACGCGGTGTTTGAGGTGCTGAACGCGGAATACTTTGGAGGAATGATGGCTCGTCCGCAACTGGGATGGAGCCGCGGGGTGTCCCGAAACCGTCTCGGGCATTTCGATCCATCGCACAATGCGATCATTATCAGCCGGATTTTCGATAGCGACAAAGTTCCGGGAGTAGCGCTTGAATACGTGATGTATCACGAGATGCTGCATTTACGGTATCCGGTGGAGCACAGCGGGGCCACGCGGCGGGTGCACACTCGGGACTTCAAACAGGCGGAAAAGCAGTTTGGAAAGCTGAAGGAAGCGAAAGAGCTGTTAAAGAGGCTGTGAGGGTTGGATAGAAGTCAAGGCTTCGGACGTAGCTATCCGGTCGGCGTTATTTGATCGAGCAACGAGGGCGCGCTTTAGGCTACAGAGGCACCCTCGGCCGGAATCATTTGGCGCAGTTCCAGGCGCATGGACTCCATCGCATGTACCAAGCCGCTCACATCTACGGTTCCAAGACCGAAAGTATGCAAGATCAAGTGCCCTTGTACAGCGAGCATACCCCAGGCGAACATCGCCTGTTGTTTATATAGAATTCCCGCCAAATCGGGACGATCCTGGGCCGAGTACATGACCATCAGCCGCAGAGCGGCTCCGACCATGCTGAAATCGCTGGCTCAGGCTTGCCAGATATCCCCGAAATACTTTGCGGCGTTCGGAGCGGATGCGACGCAGCATCCGCTTGTCGAAACCGGGTTGGTTGGCGAGGAACCAATAATCTTCTTCGCTGAGCAGGCGTTCCATCGGCCGGTAGCGCGCGATGGAAAGGTCGTTAATCCAATCGACCGAAACCGGTAGCGATTTAGGACCGGCGATTAGCCTGCGAAATAGGAAAGCCACGACCACGCCGACTGCCAGGCAGACGAGCGCAATCAAGCCAAGGATGAGATCCATGCTCTCTTTTCTCTCTCCAGGTGAGAATACCCTGACCAACACGGAAAATCAATGGTTACTTTGGTCTATTTCCAGTTGCACGGAGGAGGGCGGCGTTAAGGTTGTTCAATTGATTGACCAATTCCTCTTCCTTGCCGGGCATCCAATGGGGGCGGAGGCGGAGTTTGCGGACTTCACCGGCAGGCGTCATGCATCGCCAGCCAGGCACCTAGGGCGGCGATGGTAGTAAGGGAAAGCGCGTAGCTGACCACTGGGAGCGATCCGTAGCCGCGCATGCTCAGCAACAGATAGAAGACCGTATTCCCCAGAAAATAAACCGAGAACACCATGCTGTGGACGATGATATTGCGGCTTAAAGTGATTGGGTACTGCATGAGGAAGCCGAGCAGCGAAAGGAGGAACGCGACCAAACTGAAGTATACGGCCCGCTCCGCAACATAATAATAGGTCATCAGATGACTTTGGGTGAAACGGGAGGGAGCGGTGAGGCTGACGCCAGAGGCTAAGAGGGCCACAACGATGGCGGCGATGAGAATCCAACGGCCTACGGTTGCCAAGCCCCGATAGTCCGCCAGGACTAAGCTATAGATTTCCAGAACGACCAGCACATAAAAGAGCCAATCGATCGGCTCCGTAAGTACCCAAACCTTCTGGTAAGCCCCACTTTTCGGTCCGATAATACTGAGAATCGCCGAGTGAAGAACCTCAAAGACTAGGTAAGCGAAGAAAACCCGGTATCGACGATAGAGGCCCGTGGCAAAGAGCCGGGCACCCAGGATCGCAGTGGATGCCACGATGAGCAGTTCGAGAACACGGGCCATGGGAACACGGTACCAACGCTTCGAAACCCGATTCTATCAGCACACCGGCTGGATGGACCCATAATTATTGCTGAGCCCGTTCCGCGATACCAGGTTAGGGACAACGGGTCTTAATTAACCCAGGGGCACGGATTGCACTGCGGCGGCGGAACCGCACCTTCCAAACCGATGGCCGAGAAAAACGAGATGGCGAGCACAACAGCAAACAAAACTTTTTTGATCATAGGGTCCTTTCTCCTTGTTAACTAAAGTAACTATGACATAAAGTTATACGGTGGCCACCGGCAGGAGTGGCCAAAGCCGAAACTTTTCCGAATCTGGAACACGAATTAACCTTAGATAGCAAAAATAGATCCATGATGTACAATCGGCCTAGGAGTTCTAGTCCCTAGGTCTTCGAAAAAGCTACCTAGGCGGGGTGGGTGACGTTTCTATGAGTATTGGAAACTTAGGTCCGGACCGGCGGTCCCGGGAGCCGGCAGGCGATTTGTGGCGTCATACGCTGGCGCGAATTCCAACGCTTTTCGGCCGTGTGCTCTACCTGGCATCGCTGTGTAATCCAACCAGCGGCGCTTACGAGCATCCAGGCTTGGCAAAAATGGTTGGCGATGAGGAGGCGGGAGAAACCTTGCGGCGGAGTCATGCCCGGATCTTTCAGGACTGGCTGTGCCTGAGCCTGGAGCAACAGAAGGCTGATTTACAGGAATACCTGGCGGAAACGCCGAATCCCGGCGAGTTGCTGGCCGAGTGGAGTAATCCGGCGGCATGCCAGAATTGGGTGCCTTCGAGTGCGCAAGAGGTCGAACGGCGGCTTTTCGTGGGAGACCTGGGAACTCTGTTGACGCTGCTTAAGCGCGAGTACGGCGGCGCTTCCCCTGATCGAGAATCATAGCAACGCCGGAGACCTGGCCGATAATGTCGATCTCGGACGGATACGCGTAGACTACGGGAGCGCACTGCGACGCCGGGTGGGGTTGGAGGACCAATTGATTGTCGTTGAGGGTGCACCAACCTACCACGCAACCGGCGCGATGTTCCAGCAAATAAATGGGCCTTTCAAACTCATTGCTCCAGCCGGTGGAGACGATTTTGCGACGGTTTTCGTCAATGAGGACCAGCGCGCCGGGTTGCAGTATGGGATACATGGACCAGTCTTCGGAACCGATGAACGCGTAGCGATGGTGCTTGAGGTCCACGGCATTCAGCAGGGATAGCGGCAGCTTCCCCCAGCGGCGGATGGCGCGGCTCAAATAGGTGGTTTTGCTTAGATCCACCCCCGAATCAATGACTAAGGGGACCTGAACTTCACCATGAACGCCGGGGCCAAAACCGAGCAGATGGGTGCTTTCGAGTGGAAGCGCCGCGGCGTCGGCGGGAAGCACCGCCAGGTCCACTCCGTACCAATCCAGAACCTCTGCAATATCCAGTCGATAGATGGCACACAGGGCATACAGCCGGTATATGGTCGGAACGGTGCCCTTGTTCTCGATGTCCGAGAGGCGGCTCAAAGCGATGGAAAACTCGTCATTATGGCGGAGTTCGGATATCCGAATGCTGGCCTGCTCCACATCGCGATAGCGCAAATTCAAGCGCTCGCGGGCGCGTTTCAGCTTTTGTCCGGCATCCTCCATGTTATGATCCTCAGTCTGGGTCGGGGCCGTGTGATGCAAAGAAATCCAGTACCGGAAGATATCCCAGTGTACCGCTAGCGATTATATACGCAGGCGGTGTGGGTGGCAACCGAAAATTTGCGATTTTGTTCTGAATTCAGAACAGAGGCGAGTGCGAAAGGCCGATTTTGAAAATTGTAGTAGGAATATCCGGCGCCAGCGGGGCTATTTATGGGGTACGCCTGCTAGAGCGCTTGAGGGCCAATCCGGACGTGGAAACGCATTTGGTGCTCACGCGCGCCGGAGAAAAGACGCTTTTTCTGGAAACCGGCAAGCATGCAGCGGACCTTAAGAATTTGGCGGAGTTTTCTTATCCCCTGGAGGATATTTCCTGCCGGTTGGCGAGTGGTTCATTCCGCGGTAGACGCCATGGTGGTGGCACCCTGTTCGATTCAAACGATGTCGTCGATCGCGGCCGGGATCACCTCAAATTTGCTGCTGCGGGCCGCCGATGTGGCACTGAAGGAACGACGCCGCCTGGTCTTGACTGGTTCGAGAGATGCCGTTCCATCTGGGCCACTTGCGCACCATGGTAGCCCTGACGGAGATGGGGGCGATCATTGCGCCGCCTATTCCGGGATTCTATAATCACCCGCAAACCATTATGGATCTTGTAGATCACGGCGTCGACCGGGTTTTGGACCTGATTGGATTAAGCGATGAATCGGTGCGCCGCTGGGATGGGCCTTCCCGATGACTCGCCGGGCGCTGAAACTGCCGATCGCTTTTCAGGGTGAGCGCGGAGCGTTTAGTGAAGAAGCGGCGCGCAAATTGGTAGGTGCCGATATCGACGTGCTCCCCTGTCCGCGATTCGAAGATGTTTTCCACAGCCTGCGGACGGGCGCAGCGGCCGGGGCGGTAATTCCTATTGAAAATACGCTAGCGGGTTCCGTACATGAAAACTATGATCATCTGCAGCGTTTTGAGTTTCCAATCGTAGCCGAAACCAACGTGCGGATCGTGCACAACCTGATGGCACCCCCAGGAGTAACCTTTTCACGTCTGCGCCGGGTTTACTCCCATCCCGTGGCGTTGAACCAATGCCTGGACTTTTTCGCCCGCCATCCGCTGATTGAAAGAGTGACTTTTTACGATACGGCCGGCAGCGCGAAAATGGTTATGGAAGAAGGACTTAAGGATGCCGGCGCGATAGCTTCCGCAGTGGCTTCGGAGATCTATGGGGCGCGCATCCTGCGGCGATCCATTGAAGACGATCGGCGCAATTTCACTCGCTTCTTCCTACTGCGGACATTAGAATATACCCGCAAATATCCCCGGGCAATACCCCCAAATGCGCAATGGAAAACCTCCCTTGTGTTCTCCACACGCAACATCCCCGGCGCTTTGTTCCGTTGTTTGAGTGCTTTCGCACTTCGGGATCTGAATCTAACCAAGATTGAGTCGCGGCCATTGCGGGGGAAGCCTTGGGAATACCTCTTCTATCTGGACTTCCTGGGCCGCGTGGATTCCACTGCGGCCCAGAATGCACTCGGACATTTGCGGGAGCTGGCGGATGTGCTGAAAGTGCTGGGGTGTTATCCGCGGGGATAGGATTATTTATCTAAGTTGTCGACTTGGTTTGCCATAGGCCGAGGGCGGCGCCGGTTGGGTCGATCAAAATGACCAGCCAACCCATGCCCATGACTTCCGTAACGTCCTGCATGATCTTGGCGCCGAGGCCTTTGGCTTTGGCAGCGGCCGCTTTGATGTCCTCTACTTCAACGTAAGCCAACCATGCCGAAGGCGCCCCGGGCACTGGATGTTTCATCATCCCACCGCCGGTCCCTTTTCCCACTTTGATCATGGTGTAATTGCCCGCCGGACCCATGGGGACGTCTTCAAGGGTCCAATCAAAGAGCTTTCCGTAGAAGGCTTTCGCCTTATCCACATCCGTGGTGTTCAGTTCAACGTGTACAAACGCGTTTGCCATAGTACTCTCCTCCGTCATTATGACGAACGGGTACGCCCGGAATCGACAAGGCGGCGGAGAAATAGCTACTGAATCGTACTGGCACCCTGGATGCCGAGGTCCGTCGCCAAGACATTCTTATTGATGTGATTGTCGAGGTTTATGGTGTACGTCTCGGGAGCATCGATCAGCACCGGGGAGTGCGTGGCGCAGATGACACGGAATTTGCGCTGATCCACCAGTTCGAGGAGCATTTTGAGGATGCGGCGCTGGTTGGATACGGACAGTGCCATTTCGGGCTCATCAAGCAGCAGCATGGTGCCCTCGGGAAGGCTGGGGAAATTCTCGCGAAACATGCTCAGCATCACCTGGCCGTGGCTGGCCATGGTGAGAAACTCCTGCATGTTGGGATCTTCCTTGAAGAATTCCAGATTAGTGCGGGGATTGTGCGCTTCGGCATCGAACAGGTAGACGGGGCCGACGGTGACTTTGCCGGGATCCAGGCGGTACACGTAGCCATCCACTTTCTCGCCGCGGAGGGCGTAGTTGATGGAGTGCAGCAGAGTGGATTTACCGGAGCCATTTTCGCCTTGCAGCATGACTATGGGATGGGAAAGATCCACGATCATGGGCATATGGAAGTTCAGGTTCACGAAGACGGGGTGCGCCAGAATTTTCAGGAACATCAGTTGTCAGGATAGCAGGACCGTGTAGTAAAATGGCCGCGGAAGTGAGGTTCCACGCATGAGGTTTCAAGCAAGGCTGTTGGTTGCAGGATTGGCCGCGGCCGGGTGTCTATTGGCAGCCGACAATGGCGGCGGGTGGATGAGCATGTTCGACGGCAAGACGCTGGACGGCTGGAAAGCGGGCGACAATCCCGAAAGCTGGTCCGCCAAGGACGGCAAGATCGTAGGCGATGGCGAACGCAGCCATCTGTTTTACATGCTGCACGAGTGCGAGAACTGCGAGTTCAAAGCCGAGGTGAAGATCAATCACGGCGGCAATTCGGGCATGTATTTCCGCGCCAAGTTCGGACCGGAGTGGCCCGCCGGATACGAGGCCCAGGTAAACAATACACATGCCGACTGGCGGCGCACGGGCAGCCTATACCGTTTCTCAGATGTGAAAGAGCAACTCATCCCGGACGATACCTGGTGGACGCAGGACGTAATCGCTAACGGCAACCACATCATCATCAAAGTGAACGACAAAGTGGTGGTGGACTATGTGGACGAGAAGAACACCTATCAGAAAGGCTTCCTCGCGTTGCAGCAACACAATAACGGCAGCGTAGTAGAGTACCGCAACCTGATGATGCGGGCGTTGCCGGAGAAGTAAGCGAGCTTACCCGGCGTTCACTCCGAACGTAGCGCTTCCATGGGGTCCACGCGCGTGGCGCGCCGCGCGGGCAGCCAAGCGGCGGCCAACGCCAGCGCCGCCACGGCGACGGCACTAGCGCCATAAGTTACCGGATCGAGAGCCGACACACCCAGCAGCATGGAGCGCATGAACCGGCTGGCTATAGCTAATAACGCTAGTCCAATAGGGATTCCCACGCCACACAGGCGCAACGATTCGCCCAAAATTCCACGCTGGATCTGGTTGGGCCGTGCACCCAGCGACATGCGCAGCCCGAACTCCCGGGTGCGACGGTTGACGGAATACAACAGCACGCCGAAAAGTCCGCCGGCCGTGAGCAGCACCACACTGGAGCTCAGGGCACCGCTGGCGGCGGCGACAAAACGGTCGATGAAAAGAGCGCTGTCGATAGTCTTCCGTAGGGTTGTCGACTGATACACCCTCGCGCCAGGGTCGAAACGATGGACTTCGGCCTGAGCCGCGCGTTCAAGGCCTTCCGGGTCACCCGAGGTTTCGACCAACAGGGTGATGTCATCGGGCGAGGTTTGGGCGAACGGAAGGAAGATAAACGGCTGGGGGGGCTCATGCAAGTCATTGGACGGGCCGTCTTCCGCTATGCCGACAACCTGGCGGGGCTGTTGATCGATGCGAACCCACGCGCCCAGCGGATCGGTTTTGCCGAAGACCTTGCGCGCAAACTCTTGCGATACGACCACGGCCAGCGGCGCGCCTGCACTGTCGCGCTGGTCGATTCCCCGGCCGGCTATGACGCGGGTACCCATCACGCGGAAATAATTGCCGCCCACGTTGTTTAGCGGCACTCCCATGGGACTGGTTCCGAGCATTTCGACGCGGGCGGTTAGGCCTCCGCCCGAATCGCTCAGTGGAAGGCGGCGCGCGTACGTCGATCCGCTTACGCCGGGAAGCGCGGCCAACCGTTCGCTCACCTGTTCGCACCAGGCGGCACGGGGGATCTGGAGTGAGGGGATGGCCGACAGAGCTAGAATCTTCTTGCGCGGGTCCAGGCCCGGCCGAATACCGGTGGCGTGATAGAGGCTAGTGAGCAGCAATACCGCGATCCCAAATAAAGTCACGCTCACTGCCATCTGACCGGTGACAAGAACCTTCTGCCGCCAACCGCGGCGTTGCATGGTCACGCCTTGAGACTGCTTTAGGACGTCCGAGACGTTAAGCCGCGCGGCCCGAAGCGCAGGCCCTACCCCGGCCACCAGGATCGCAAAAACGAGGGCCCCGGCTGAGAAGGTAAGGACGCGGTGATCGAGGCCTATGCCGTAGTCGAGAAACGGCTGCACGGTATGCACGAAACTCGAGACCTTCGCGGTCAGAAACTGAGCGAGTAAAAGTCCCAAGCCGGCGCCCGCCAGATTCAGCAGAATGGTCTCTACCAGGAGTTGGCGCGCCACTCGCCAGGCTCCGCCGCCCAGGGCCACTCGTACGGCAAGTTCGCGGCGACGGACTTCAGCCTGTGCCAGGCGCAATTGTGCGACGTTGGCGCAAGCCACAAACAGGACCAAGCCGAGAACGACGATCAGGCCGCCACCGAACAGCAAATCGAAGGTCAGGGGTTTCATGACGCACGCGAGCACGGTTCCCGAGGCGGCGCCGGGCGCCCGCTTGTGTTTTCCTGGACCGCGGATGGCGGCATCCAGTTCCGCCTCCAACCGTGACGCATTCAGGGGAGCGCTGCATCGCGCAGCGATTTCGAATTGGTCATCGCGGGATTGCATCTCATCGCGGTGGCCCAGGGTATTGAACCAGCCATCCGGACCGACCCAAACCCCCACCAGAATGCCCCGCTGCAGGCCGGTGAAGGCTTGAGGCATCACGCCGGCCACCAGGAATGCCTTGTGATTGAGCAATACGGTTTTGCCAACGATCTGCGGGTCGCCGGCGAAGCGCGTCTGCCATAGGCGGTAACCCAGAACGGTCTCGGGCCTGCCTGAGGCTACGCCCAACGAGGCGCGGCCCAGCGCCGCCTTTGCGCCCAGAACATGGAAGTAATTTGCAGAGGCAGGCTGGATGATGATTAAGTCGGTCTGATCGCCTACCTGGACTCCGCGGCGCTGGGATGCCACCAGTTGGGCGCGTCCTTCCAGCGCCTTTTCCATGTCCTGGTAATCGGCCCAGCCGTACATCATCCAGTTGCCGTCGTCGCCGCGTGAATTCGCCAGCCACAATTCTTGTGGCCGTTCTACCGCGACTACTCGCAAGAAGGCGGCATCTGCAACCGCGAACAGGCCCGTCGTCAGGCCGATCCCAAGGGCAATTGACAGCACGGCCAACGCCGTGGCGCCAGGATTCTTCGAGAGCAGGCGAACCGCCAGACGTAAGTCCCGGATCCACTCAGCAGGTGACATAACCGAGAATCTGAAGCAATTTCGTCGCCAGCCGCGCATCCAATAGAATGAATCATACTTGCGGGCCTGTTTGTTTTTTATCGTCGATCCTGTCCGTTTGTGGGATCGGGGTGTGCGCCCTCGGGCCAGTCTCTTCGTTCACTCCTGATACAATCGACCGCGGATGAGTATGACGAACGGCATGAGCAGGCGCGGCTTCGTGGGACTGGCGGGTGCGGCGCTGGCGGCATCGCGCGCGAAGGGCGCGAACGACCGCATCAATATCGGCCAGATCGGGATCGGCGCGCGGGGCGGGTATCACCTGGACGCCTGTCTGCGGCGCCAGAAAGGGCGCGGCGACGTCCAGGTAGTGGCTGTTTGCGATGTTTATCGTAAACGGCTCACGAAGGCGGCCAGCAAGGCGACGGGCGCCAAGGCCTATCTGCATCATGAGGAATTGCTGCAGCGGAGCGATATCGACGCGGTGTTCATCGCCACGCCGGACCACTGGCATGCGCCCATCGCACTAGCTGCACTGGCGGCGGGCAAGGACGTCTACGTCGAAAAGCCCATGACGCACACGCTCGAAGAAGCTAAGATTTTGTGCGCCCGCGCGCGAGAGTCAAAGCGCATCGTGCAGGTGGGAGTGCAGGGAACATCATGGACGCGCTGGCACAAGGTGCGCGAGATGGTGCAGAGCGGCATGATCGGGCAGGTGGTGGCCGCGCAGGGAACTTATAGCCGGAACAATCCGGATGGCGATTGGAATTGGGACATCGACCCGGAAGCCGGTCCTGGAGGCAAGGGCGATAACTACATCGACTGGCAGCAGTGGATCGGCGCAGCGCCGGCGCGATCATTCGATGCGGACCGCTTCTTCCGTTTCCGGAAATACTGGGATTATTCGGGAGGCATCGCCACCGACCTGCACTATCACATCGTGGCTCCGTTCCATCTGGCGCTGGGCAACCAGCATCCTACCCGGGTGGTGGGGGGCGGCGGCCTTTACGTTTATAACGACGGCCGGGAAGTTCCAGACACGTTCATGGATTCGGCGGACTATCCAGGCAAATACACCATTACGGTGGAGTCGTCGCAAGTGAACGAAGTGGGACCGGTTACCATGCTGCGCGGCACCAAAGCGACCATGTTTTTGGGCGATGAATGGGAAGGGCCCAAGAACCGGCAATTCGACCATGCGCAGATCGTAGCCGAGCAACCCTATCGTAAAGAGTTCGCGGCGAAGTACGGCAAGGAAGAGTTGATCATCCCAGGCTTGGGAAATGAAGGCGACGATAAGCACGTGGATAACTTCTTCGATTGCGTGCGGTCGCGGCAGGAACCGAACTGCAGCGCGTCGCTCGGTTATACGACTATGACTCACATAGCGCTGGCGGTACGCAGTTATAGGGAGGGGAAGATGTTCCATTTCGATCCGGTGAAAGAGGAGGTTGTTAATAATGGCTGAGCGAGTGAAGGTTGGAATTATTGGGTCGCAATTTCAGGGCGACATTCACGCAGCATCCTTTCAGATTATGCCGGAGGAGGCTGAAGTCGTGGCGGTTTGCTCTCCCACGCCGGGCCATGCGGAGGAGATGGCCAAGAAATATGGGATCCCGCGCGTATTCACGGACTATAAGGAGATGCTGCGGGAAAAAGATATCGAGATGGTGACCATTGCGGCGCCCAATACGCTGCACCACGCCATGACTCTGGACATTGCGCGGGCGGGCAAGCACGTGGTTTGCGAGAAGCCGCTATGCATGACACTGGCCGAGGCCGATGAAATGATCGACGTGTGCCGTAAGCAGGGTGTGCTGCTGATGTATGCCGAGGAACTGCTCTTCACGCCGAAATACGTTAAGGCGAAAGAGATGGCGGATCACGGCGCGTTCGGCAAGCTATACATGGTGAAGCAGAGCGAAAAACATTCGGGGCCGCATAGTCCATGGTTTTGGGACGTAGACCGTTCGGGCGGTGGCGTGTTTATGGACATGGGCTGCCACGGTATCGCCTTCTGTTATTGGTTCTTCGACCGCTCGCCGATCAAGAGCGTGACATGCCATATGGGCACGTATGTCCACGGCGCCAAGACGCGCGGGGAAGACGACAGCATCTGCATTCTGGAATTCGCCAATGGCGGCGTGGGCCTGGTGGAGAACAGTTGGGCCAAACGCGGCGGCATGGACGATCGCACGGAGATATATGGCGAGGGCGGCGTGAGCTATCCGAATCTTCATATGGGCAACGCCATGCCTACTTACAGCGAATACGGTTACGGATACGCAGTGGAGAAGGCGCCCAGTACCAAGGGCTGGAGCTTTCCCGTGTTCGACGAGTTGTGGAACTATGGCTCGCCGCACGAGATGCGGCACTTCGCGCGCTGTGTGCGCGGTAAGGAGAAGCTGCAATCCACGGGCGAGGATGGCCGCGTAGTGATGGAAGCGTTGTACGCCGGTTACGCGTCCGCGGGGCGGGGATGCAAGATCGAGTTGCCGTTCCGCGCGGATGGGGTGAAGAAGCCGATTGATCTGTGGCTGGGAAAATCCAAATAGCTTAGGCGGGACGCCGCAGTGCGGCTTGGGGGAAGCGCAGGCGATCGAATGTTGACATCGCCACAGCCAGGCGGGATTCCAGATAGACATCCACGCGGGCGTCCTCGATCAGGCCGCCTGCCCATCGCATGATGTATGTGGCCGGGAAAGCAAACGTGGAATGATCCGACAGCGTCATGGTGATGTCGGCTTCGAAAATCGAGAAACCTCCGGCAGTCCACACTTGAACAGGGACGTGCCGGAGTTCTTCGACTTCCAACAAGAACTGGACTAAGGCGCGGCGTATCGCGGCCCTGCCAACGATCGGCTTGAGGCCGGCGACCCTAAGCACCGCGCCTGCGGCGAAGAAGGTGATCACCGTATCCGCATCCAGGAAGTCCATCGCTCCGAGGCACTTTTTTAAGCGGGCGGGAAGGGCATCGAACCGCGTGGGTGCGCCTGCGGGCACTGCGGCGTCGGCTTCGAAAGTTTTTGGCAAGTAAGTGAGGCGCATGCACAGCACGGCGCGTTTCATCGCCATTGTTAAGGTTAGGTAAAATGTGTGCCTGCTACACTTTCCCACGACCGCCAGGATTCGGCGCGGAGACAGATAATGGGATATACTAAGCCTTAATTGCATTGCGTGGACGGCCGCTCGATGGACCTTTCGTTAGTTAACAATCGCGCCAGAAGGGCCACGCAAACTCCCCTTTACCAGACAATTCATGTTGTGAGGATGCCATGCCGAACCGTTTTTGTCATCATTTATTGCTAGGGTGTTTAGTCTTTTTGTGCCTACTTACTCGACCTTTGATGTCTCAAGTAACCGGGCCGAGTATCCGGAACGCGCCGCCGGTCCGAAATCCAAACGCGCGGCCGAATGCGCCGGATGGATTACACACCATCGCGGGAAATACGCGTAGCGAAGCCAATGCACAAAACGATCGAGGCAAAGTCGCTGATTCGTTTTTGATGGACCACATGTTCGTGCTTCTGCAGCGAAGCCCGGAACGGGACCAAGCGCTGGAACGCTTTATTGCAGAGCAACATGATTCGAAATCGCCCAATTTCCATAAGTGGCTAACAGCAGCGGAATTTGGACGCCTGTATGGACCGGCGCCTGAGGATATCGCGCGCGTTACCGAGTGGCTACGCGCAGGCAACTTCACGGTCAATACGGTGTATCCGAGCGGGATGGCGATTGATTTTTCGGGCACGGCGGGACAGGTCACAGCAGCGTTTCATACCGAGATTCACAAGCTGTCCGTAAACGGCGTAGAACATATCGGCAATATGACCGATCCGCGAATTCCGACGTATCTCGCGACGGTGGTGGGGGGGGTGGTTTCCTTGCACGATTTCCGCCCGCACTCCATGCGCAAACCCAGCGCACAGTACACAGCTACGGGTAGCGGCTATGTTTTCCATCTGATCGTACCTGCCGATCTGGCCACGATCTACAATCTGAATCCGGCTTTCTCAGCCGGATATACCGGACAAGGACAAACCATCGCGGTTTTGGAAGATACAGACTTATACGATCCCGCGGACTGGAGCACCTTTCGGAGCGTGTTAGGATTATCGAGCTATACGGGCGGTACATTAATAACAGCAAATCCCGCGCCGCCGAGCGGAGCCTCGAACTGTGCCGATCCCGGTGCGACTGGAGATGATGTGGAAGCGACACTCGACGCGGAGTGGTCGAGTGCCGCAGCGCCTAATGCCACCATCGAAGTAGCTGCGTGTGCCAATACCAGCACGACGTTCGGCCTTATGATCGCCGCGCAAAATGTAATTAACAGCGGCCATCCACCGCAGATTATCAGCATCAGTTACGGCGAATGCGAAGCCGCCAACGGCGCTACAGCGAACGCTTTCTATAACTCACTGGCGCAACAAGCTGTCTCGGAAGGCATTTCGATGTTCGCGGCGGCTGGGGACGAAGGCGCGGCGAGTTGTGACGCGGGAGCTAGCTCGGCGACACATGGCATCGGCATCAGCAATGTAGCCGCCTCGCCTTATACGGTGGCGGTCGGTGGAACTGACTTTGCGGATCTGTCGCAGGGCACGACGAAGAGGTACTGGAGCACAACCAATACGGCGGCTTATGGGTCAGCGCTCTCTTACATTCCGGAGATCCCGTGGAACGACTCTTGCGCCAGTTCTATTCTGGCGACTTATACTGGTTATCCCACGGGTTTCGGCACTCACGGCTATTGCGGTAGCATCGAGGCGCAGCAGTATTACAACTTAACGGTTGGGGCCGGCAGCGGCGGACCTAGCGGGTGCGCAACAGGAGTGCCGTCCATCAACTTAGTTGTGAGCGGTACTTGCGAGGGTTATGCCAAACCTTCCTGGCAAGCGGGGGTTGCCGGGATACCGGCCGATAATGTGCGGGACATTCCTGATGTCTCGCTGTTCGCCGCTACCGGCGTTTGGGGCCATTACTATGTCACCTGCTTTTCCGACTCCTACTATGGCGGCTCGCCGTGTGTCAGCGCTCCGATTAATTGGGGTGGCGCAGGCGGGACATCTTTCGCGTCGCCGATATTCGCCGGGATTCAGGCATTGGTAAATCAGAAGATGGGCGGTGCGCAGGGTAATCCGAATCCGGTTCTTTACAAACTGGCGGCGAGTTCGGTGGCTTCTACGGTGTTCCACGGCATTACCACGGGCGATATCGCGGTGAATTGTGCGGGGGAAATCAACTGTTTTGGCGCGGGCTTCGAAGGCCGCGGCCGTGCCACGCCAATTACGACATTCGCCGGAAACGGTGGGCTCTCTACCACTACGGGGAGCTATACTCCGGCTTTTGCGGCGGGGGCTGGCTGGAGTTTCGCCACCGGCCTTGGCAGCGTGGATGCTTATAACCTGATTATGAACTGGAGTGCAGGCCAATGAGAATGACGCCCATCTATAAGACATTGTTTTTGCTTAGTGGCGTCATACTGATGACGCTAGCACCGGCGCCGGTTCAGGCGCAGAGTTTCGATACCAGCGGTACTGCCGGCCTGAGTGGTCAGTATCTATTTCGCTATGTTAATTTTTTCAACGACCAATACGGCAACTTAACGGAATCCTGTACGCTGAGCGGGGTCATTACATTCGACGGCTTGGGTAAGTATACAACTGCGAACGCCCAGTTATTCGATTCTTTCAGCCCGGGATCGTGCGCTTCCTTGGGGGGAGGGACGTACGGAGTGCAGTCGAACGGCCTGATGCAACTGGACAATCCGTTGTACGCGGCCACTCTCTTCGGTTCCTTCAGCCAGCCGGTGATTATCGCAAGCGCGACCGAGGACGATTACTTCGACCTTTTTATCGCTGTGCAAGCGCCTTCGGCATCCTTCTCGAACAGCAATCTGTCCGGAGCTTTCACGGTTGGCACGCTGGACTTTCCCGGGGCATCGACCTCGCTGGCGCGCCAAGGTTACTTCACGCTCAACGCGGACGGCCAAGGCAATATTGGGGCGTTCACCATCAATGGCTCAGCAGCGAACCTCACGCCGGCCAACGTAACGCAGAACGTGGCGGCATCCACCTACACCCTAACCGGAACCACCGGTGGAACGTTGAACCTGCCAGGGACCTCGGGAAGTACCGGCCTGATCATCAGCGGGTCCAAGCTCTTATATGTATCCGCCGATGGCAATTACATCCTTGGTGGATCGGCGGCTGGATCGGACATGATTTTCGGTTTCCGCGCGCCTTCGGGGACTAGTTCGAATGCCATGTTGAGCGGCACATACTTCATGGGGGGCATGGAGAGTGAAGTCCAGACCGGATTCCTGGATGCCTTCTATGGCTCCATCAACACTAACGGTAACGGCAACCTGATCTGGCACGAACGCTTCGACGACGTCGTTGATTTGGCTACATACGACTATACGTTTAATACACCGGTGACTATCGGCGCGAATGGCTCTTACTTTGATGGCGGCACTTACACTTATCTGGCGGGGGCCGGCGGTAGCGCGCTGATGCTGATTGGATCCGACCCGGAGTATTCGTTTAATGTGGGAGTGCACGCTCCATCCATTACCCCGACATCGACGGTGTGGATCAATCCGATCGGGATTACCAATGCGTCCAACTACACTCCAATTACGAATGCATATTCGCCCGGCGAATTAGTGAATTTGTATGGAAACTTTGGCGCATCACTGCAACAGGCTTATGTACTTCCGATTCCGCTGGAGTTGAATGGTGTACAAGTGCTGGTGAATGGCAGGCAAGCGCCGGTCTTTCTAGTGAGCCCGAATCAGATCAGTGTTTTGATCCCCTACGAGGTCGCGGGCGACTACTTCGCAACTTTCCAGGTTCTGGTGAATAGTTCGAAATCTAATGAAGTCACAGTGTATGTGGACAACTCTTCGCCAGGAATTTATACTCTATCGGAGAGCGGCACTGGGGCTGGAGCGATTCTGCATGCCGATTACACTTTGGTGGATGACAATAGCCCGGCAAAACCGGGGGAGACGGTACTTCTGTTCATGAATGGTCTGGGGACTGTGACACCGACAGTAGGGGACGGGGCGCCAGGTTCCAGTACCAACTTAAACAATGCCGACGAAACGGCCAACATTTATATCTACCTAGACGACGGCGTCAACACGCAGGCGCAGACTAGCGTCTTGTTTGCTGGATTGGCGCCCGGATACGCTGGATTGTATCAGGTGAATTTCACGTTACCTACGAGCGGCCTGGAGAACGGCGATGTCAGCATCCTCTTTTATACTGCGGAAGCGTTGGAAGAGATGGCGACCATCAGGGTTTCGGGATTCGCGACGGCTGCGGCTCGCGTAAGGAGACGCGCCGGAGATAGGCTTCCCGTACGTCGTCGCAGCACGAGCCATCGCGCCAAGGGTATCTGAGGGTCCGAGGAAGGAAAAGGGGCGGCCAATGGAGACCGCCCCTCTGGTTTACAGAAGGCCAAACACGGCTAACGAGTTACCGGTACCGACATACACCTTGCCGTTGACGATGGTCGGGACAGTGAACTTAATGGCCGGCCCGAGTTGATCGCGCGACGGGTTCTGTCCCGAGTTATACAGCTCCTGCGAAAGGTTCGCAGCATTATAGGCATGCATGATTCCGGGACCTCCGCTGTTGTACGCTCCAATATCCAGAGCCCAGACAATACCGTTGGTAGTGCCGTTCGCGGAGACGCTTGGCGTGGGCCCGGGATAAGTAAAGGTATTGGCACTCTTTGAAGAGGGCCCCGCGGCAAACTGGCCGTTCGATAACGTGAAGGCCTTGAGGGCGTCATACTGTCCGCCAAAATAAACCGAACCGTTAAAGTAGGCGGGAATACCCCAGATACCGCCGATCGCGTTAGGCAGTTCCTGCACCACCGAATCGCCCGAGGCGTTGTACTTGCCCATGTTATCCCGGTTCAACAAATAAATACTGCCTTCTTTGCCTACACTGACTGCTAAGTGTGGGTTGGGGCCCGGTTGGTCGGGCAGGAGAAGCACGCCGCCCGAACCAAGGTCTGTATCATTGGCGTCGAGGTTATCCTGATTGTAGGGCGTGAAGTAATCGGCCACGGTAAATGCAGGCTTGGTCAGAGTCAGCTTCATCACCGTGTCGCCATAATCGAGGCCGCCCTGCGTATTGGCATTAAAGAAGCCGTTACCAGTAGCCAGATACATATAACTACTGTTATCGACGGCCGGCGCTGCTCCGCCCTGCCAGATACCGCCGCGGCATTCCGAGGAACTGGTGCCCATATCCGGATCGTCGTTGAAAGTTGCCAGCCGCTGTCCCGTGGAAGCCTGAAAAGCCATCACCCAGCCAGTGTAAGGATTGTTATCGCAGTGCGATGCCCATACCACTACCAAGACTCCGTTATGCAATAGCAGGCCCGCGCGCTGGTTCTGGCGTAAGGCACTGAAGACGACGCGGCCGTTCTGGTTCGGGTAGCAATTGCCCGGCACCGAAGCATCGATATTGAACGGACCTCCGAACTTCTCCGCGCCAGAGGTGATATCGATGGCGTGCAATCGCTGATAGTATTTCAGTGTCCCCTGGGAATATTCTTTGGTCTTGGCCACTGCGTAGAGTGTGCCACTTGCCGGATCGATTACCGGTGTGCCAGTGATGCCAACCTGTGGTACTAGATCGCCGCAACTGACGTCCGAGGATGGGACGGCTTCAATTCCGTTGGCTTTGTCGGCAAACGGCTTGCGCCACAATGGATTGGCATTGGCGCCGGTGTTGCTATCGGCGTCGAACGCATAAATGGTGTCATTTTCAGTAGCGATGAAAACTACGTTGTGCGTGCCCTTTCCGGCAATCGCCACGCCCGGCATATACAAGGGCTGGGCGTAGACTTGACCATCAACCGGATAGGTAAATAGTTTGCCAAAAGAAGTGGAATTCACGTTCGCTGGCGTTAGAATCGTTTCCTGATAATTCAACCCCGAGCGGTAGCCGTCATTGTGATAGGTGGTAACGGCTACTTGGGCGAGGGTTATTGAGACGTATGAAAACGCACTCACGAGAGTGCGCAAGATTGTATTGCGCGCAAGATTGGACATGTGCGTATCATGATAACATTGGCCCGGTCGAGGACGGATCGTACGTAGTACTATTCGCGTCTCTTGCCGAGTTCGCGTCGTTTTTTCGCCCAATCGTCCTTGTTCACTTGCCTGGAGCGGCCCACGGCCAGCGCATCGGGGGGAACGTCGTCAGTGACTACCGAGCCCGCTGCCAGATAAGCGCCTTGCCCGACTTCCACGGGCGCGACCAGCGTGGAGTTGCTGCCGATGAACGCTCCTGCTCCGATTTTAGTCACGTGTTTCCGATAGCCATCGTAGTTGCAGGTGATGGTTCCCGCGCCGATATTCACACCCGCGCCGATCTCGGAATCGCCCAGGTACGCCAGGTGCATGGCTTTCGACCCCGCGCCCAGGCGCGTCTTCTTGAGTTCGACGAAGTTGCCGATCTGCGCGCCCTGCCCGACGTGGTTTTCCATCCGCAGCCGGGCATACGGCCCGGCATGCACGCCGCGCTCCAAGTGGGACGTGCCCATGATGGTGAACGCGCCAATCTCCACCTCGTCTCCCAATTCTGAATCGCTGCATGATGGAGCAGGCCCCGATGCGGCAGTTCTCGCCGATAGTGGTGCGGCCGAGAATCTGCGCGAATGGCTCGATCACGGTGTCCATACCGATCGTGACATCCGAATCAACGGTTACAGTCTCTGGTTTCTCGATAGTGACTCCGGCCACCATCAGTTCGTGCACCTTGCGCTGCACGCAGCAAGCGGTCCACCACCGAGAGTTCCTCGCGGTCGTTGATTCCCAGACTTCGCGCGGATCGTCGATCGTGTAGGCGCTAATCGCATGCCCGGCCCGGTGCAGCACCTCCACCATATCGGTCAGATAATATTCGCGCGCGGGATTATCGGGCCTGAGTTCCTGAATGTGGCGCCAGAACGGAGCCGCCTGGTAACAATACAAACCCATGTTGGCTTCGCGGATCGCCAAGTTGTTCCGGCGTGCCGGCCCGCTGCTCCACGACTCCTGCCACGCCGCCATCCGCATCGCGCAGCACGCGGCCGTAACCGGTGGGGTCGTCCATCACAGCGGTCAAGATCGCTCCGGCCGCACCCGAGGATTGCTGACGCGGCCACCAGACCTTCGCAGCGTCTGAGGACGCACCAGCGGGCAATCGCCATAAAGAATCACCAGGCGGCCATCCAGACCGGATAAGGTGTCCGCAGCCACCATCAGAGCGTGGCCCGTGCCTTTCTGTTCGCGTCTGCTCGATGAAGCCGATGCCGGGCGTTTGAATCGCGGCCCGCACTTCCGCAGCCTGGTGACCCACCACCACGAAGATGCGCTCGGGCGGGGCCAGCGCCAGCGCAGTGCGCAGACGTGCTCCACCAAATACCGGCCACCCGCGCGATGCAGCACCTTGGCCTTGCGCGACTTCATGCGCGTGCCCAGCCCGGCCGCGAGAATCACTACTGTTAAAGGCCTCTTCCACTATTTCCTCCCCCGACTTCAACCTGTCGCCGCCGGCCCTCCTGCGCCAACCTCACGGCCACGGCCGCGATCTGATCCGGATCGTGGCGCACCTTTTTCGATGCCTGCAGCAATTTTGCCGCTCACCACCCTGACGCCCATGGCTGCAATCCGGTCCATATCGTTTTCCACGGGCAGGGCCTGCTGCCGCTCGTATCGCTTACGCAGCGGCCATCTGAATGGGCGCCACGTTGACGATGGCGCAGTCGATCAGTTTGCCGCCCGCATGCTTGTGGATGGCCCGGATGTGGTCGGAAGCGCTGAAGTTCACGGTCTCGCCCGGCTGCCACATCAGGTTCACGATATACGCCTTCAGGGCCGGCGACCGGCGGATCGCCGGCGGAGATTCCTTCCACCAGCAGATTCGGAATCACGCTGGTGAACAAGCGATCCGGGGCCGAGGGTGATCAAGTCCGCCTGCGCGATGGCGGCCAGCGTATCGGCCATGGGCTTCACTTTGCGAGGGCGCAGCCGGACGCTGCGGATGGGCTTGCGGCTCTTGCTGATTTTGGTTTCGCCGATGACGTGCGTGCCGTCGGCCAAGGTGGCCTCGAGCGCGACGTTGGCAGCGGTCGCCGGATAGATGCGGCCGGTGATCTTCAGCACCTCCGACGAAGCTTTCACGGCTTCGGGAAATCGCCCATGAGTTGCGTCAGAGCGATCAGAAACAGGTTGCCGAAACTGTGCCCCTTGAGCCCGAGCCCAGACTGGAAGCGGTGTTGAAACAGGCGCGAAAGCAGGGCTTCGTCTTCGGAAAGCGCCACCATGCAATTGCGGATATCGCCGGGCGGCAGACGTCGAAGTCGCGCCGGAGACGGCCGGAACTGCCGCCATCATCGGTGACGGTGACCATGGCAGTGATCTCAATTTGAACGCCGCGCCGCCGCCGGGCATAATATTTCAAGCCCTGCAACAGCGCTGACAGACCGGTGCCTCCACCGATGGATACTATACGCAAGGGCTCAAGCATGGTGGGGAGACGCGCTACGGCGGGGCTCAGAATTTTCTGTCGGGGAAAAGCAGCCGGGCGAACGACGGGTGTTCGGCCATCGCGGCGAAATCGGGATCCTGGCGGGCCGCCAGCCGGTTGCGAGGTTGTAAATCGATTGCACGTTTCAGGTTCTCATAAGCCGCTTGTAAATCTCCACTAAGGCTAGAGCAGGCGGCCAAGGCGTAAAGTACATGGTCTGCGGTGGGGTCCACGGCCAGCGCAGTCCGCAGGTGTTCCTGCGCTCCGGCAACATTCCGGGAGTTGATCAGAGTGATGGCGTAATTATAATGATCTTCCGGTGTATTCAGTACTGGCGCCGCGGCTGACAAGCGTTGCTCACACATCCGCGCGTGGAGCCCGGCGCGGTGGCTGACGGCGCGATCCGCTCCGCTTGCGGCTCGTTGGAAAAGATCGCCGGCCTCGCGAAATTGGCGCGCATGGAACAGCCGCATGCCTTCTTCAAAAGACTGCATTTGGTTGGGCCCGGGATCGCGCTGCGGAGCGGCTGAGCCGTTGGAGCCAGCCGGCAGAGAGACTTCCGGTACGCTGTGCTTGCCGGCACTCTTGGGCATCGGTATCTTCTTTTTCACGGGCATAGAGCGGGCCCCAAACTGGCAACAAGTCAGTAAGATCTTATATCAGACCTACTGGCCGCACGCAAGGGGTACTGGCACTCGTGGCGGGAATGCACCCCATCTACCCATTGCGGAGATTATCGCACAGTGCACTCACGGCGTTATACTCAGCTTCGATGAAACGGTTCTGGTTGTTTCTGCTCTGCGTGTGCGCCTTCGCGGCGGCGCCCACGACCGAAATCAAGGTGGATCAAGTTGGTTACCTACCCCACTCCCCCAAGCTAGCGATGGTCGTTTCCCATACCCTGGCCAAGGAATTTTCCGTTCGCCGCGCAGGTAATGATTCTGTAGTGCTCCGAGGCAAATTGGCGGAACCCGTGAGCGAACCGGACTCCGGCGATCTTATTCAAGAGATTGATTTCACCAAACTGGAAAAGCCTGGCAAGTATTATCTTGACGTACCCGGAGCCGGCCGCAGTTGGGATTTCAATATCGGCCCGGATGTCTTCTCTCGCGCGTTTTACCTGGCTACTCGGTCATTCTACGGCCAGCGTTGTGGGACCGCGGTCGATCTGGGGCCGGAGTTTCCAGGCTACAAACATGCCGCTTGTCATCTGGAAGGCGCCTACCATGCTTCGTCCGGCAAGACCGGGCCGCATGTATCCGCAAAAGGGTGGCACGATGCCGGCGACCATGGCCGCTACGTGGTGAATTCCGGCATCTCTACCGGCACGTTGTTGTGGACTTGGGAGATCTTCGGCGACCGCCTGAAACAGGTAAAGCTCAATATCCCGGAATCCGGCAACGGCACTCCCGACATCTTGAACGAGATTCGCTGGAACCTGGACTGGATGCTTTCCATGCAGGATGAAGATGGCGGCGTGTGGCATAAGCAGACCAGCGAAAGGTTCTGCGATTTCATCTTGCCCGAGAAGGACACGCTCATCAGTTACGTGATCGGAACGGGGAAGGAACCGTTCAAGAGTTCGTGCGCGACCGGCGACTTTGCCGCCGTGATGGCGATCGCCGCACGCGCATACCGGCCTTTCGATGCGGCCTATGCCGAAAAATGTTTGCGGGCGGCGCGACTCGCCTGGACTTGGCTCGATAAGTACCCAGACGTTACGTTTCGCAATCCCCCGGGAGTTTCCACCGGCGACTATGGTGATGGCAATTGCTCCGACGAACGTCTTTGGGCCGCCGCTGAATTATGGCGGGCCACCGGCGACCAGCCTTATGAACGCTATTTCCTGGATCATTACGCCGCATTTCGCAAGACCATCAAGCCCAACGGCCCGCCTGGATGGGGCGATGTGGCTCCGCTGGCTTTATGGACCTACGCCCTGGGCCATGGAAAGAATGCCGAAGCCGTAGCGGCTATCACGCAGGATTCCGTGAATGCCGCGCAGCAGATTGTGGAACGCAGCAACCGGCATCCTTACCGTATCAGCTTGACCACTGCGGATTATATTTGGGGATCGAACAGTGTGGCCGCCAACTACAGCATGCAACTGCTGGTCGCGAACGCCCTGCACCCCGACAAGCGGTTCGTGGAGACGGCCATGGATAACCTGCATTACCTTCTGGGGCGCAACACCTTTTCATTGTCATGGGTGACCCAGGTTGGGGAGAACCCGTACCATCATCCCCACCATCGCCCCAGCGCAGGCGTGGGTCTTCCGGAGCCATGGCCCGGGCTTCTATCGGGCGGACCAAACCGCGGCCGTCAGGATGCGGCGATGAAAAAACTGCCCAATGGGCCGCCTGCAAAAATGTACTTGGACGAGCAGGCCTCCTACGCGAGTAATGAGATTGCTATTAACTGGAATGCACCGCTAGTGTTCGTGCTGGCGGGCGCGCTGGGGAACTAACTTTTCGCCAGCTTTCGCATCAGGCCCTTCACGATCCGTTCGGTGAACGTCCCGAAGGGTTGGTCAGTGGTCACGTAGGTCCATGTGGCGCCCCGTTCGTAGCGTTCGCTCTCTTCGAACTGGATCGTGCCCTCGCGGATCTGCGCCGTTTCAAACGCCTGCACCACTTCATCGCGCAGGCACCGATGGAAATCGGCGTAAATCGCACGCTCGCCGGTCAGGAATTTGTGAAGCGGATCGTTGCCAGTCCACGAGGCCCAGTGGATGCCGTTACGCAACTCGGCAACGTTTGCCAGGTAGTCAGCCCACAATTCGTCGATCACAGCCAATACCAATTGCCGGCCGGCGGACTCCAGTGCATCCTGGTCGATTTCCTTGAGCAATTCATCGTATAGTTCACCAGTCAACAGGGACGCGGCAGTCCAGGTGGGCGACAGCAGAACCTCGCGGCGGAAACTCCACACTTCGTGCCGGTGATGTTCCACTACGCCTTCATATTTCCAGATTGTCTTGCGTATTTCGAGGTTTTGACTTTCAACCGTGCGTTGTACGCTATCGATATCCGGGTTGCCGGCGATACCGAACCGCACCAGCAAATCGTCATCGAGACTGATGAAGAAGCGCGTCACGCCAGGATCGCCCTGGCGGCCGGCACGCCCGCGCAGTTGATTGTCGATACGGCGGGCTTCGTGGCGCGTGGTGCCGATAACGTACAGGCCGCCCAACGCCACCACTTGGTCGCGGTCTTTTGGCGGATTGCCTCCGAGCAGAATATCCGTGCCCCGGCCTGCCATATTCGTAGACACGGTAACGGCACCAAGCGCGCCAGCCTGCGCGATGATGGCGGCTTCCGCCTGGTCATTGCGGGCATTCAGAACCGCGTGGGGGATACCGGCCTCCCGGAGCCGGCCGCTCAGTTCCTCTGACGCTTGCACGCTTGCCGTGCCCACTAAAATCGGACGGTCCGTGGCATGCATCTTGCAGATCTCCTGCACCAGAGTAGCGTTGCGCGCGTCCTGGTCAGCGAATACGACATCGGGCAGGTCCTGGCGGATCACGGGACGATTGGGCGGTATCGTCCGTACGGGCAATTTGTAGATGCGCCAAAACTCCTCGGCCTGTGTGGCGGCGGTACCGGTCATGCCGCAGATGCCTTCATACATCCGCATCAAGCTCTGCACCGTGGTGGACCCGAGAATACGCCCCTGCGTTTTGAGTCCCAGGCGTTCCTTGGCTTCCACGGCTGATTGCAGCCCAGCGGGCCAACGGCGATTTTGCGCGATGCGGCCTTTGAATTCGTCCACCAGTTCAACAGCCCCGTCCTTCACCACGTAGTCCACATCGCGCCGCAACAGGGCATGCGCGTGTAGCGCATTTTGCGCGGCTGTCAGGATTTGCAGATTCCGTGCCTCGAACAGGTTCCCGCAAGCGAGCGCTTCTTCGACGCGTTGGATTCCGGCATCGGTCAACTGTACGTTTCGCGCGAACTCGTCGAACGAGTAATCCAAATGTGGCTGAAGGCCAGCGGCGATAGCATCCAGGCGGTAAGGAATGGCGGCATCTTCCGCGACGCCGCCCGCGATCACCAGTGGGATGCGCGCCTCGTCGATCAGAATGGAATCCGCCTCGTCGATTACGGCGAAGGCAAAGGGGCGTTGTGCCAACTCGTCTTCGGCGCGCGCCAGACCATCCCGCAGATAATCGAAGCCAATCTCGTTCGCAGTGGCGTAGGTAACATCGCACAGATAAGCAGCGCGGCGCGCTTCCGTGGTCATGTTTTGCGAAATGTGCCCGACGGAAAGGCCGAACCATTCGTAGACCGGACGCATCCAGGCAGCGTCGCGCCGCGCTAGATAGTCGTTGGCAGTAAGCACGTGCGTGCCCCGCCCTTGGCGCGCGTACCAAATCACGGCGGGCACAGCAGCCAGGGTTTTGCCCTCGCCGGTTTGCATCTCGGCGATCTCGCCGCGCTGTAGCGCAAGGGCGCCCAGCATCTGGACATCAAACATCTGCAACCCAAGCACGCGGGCAGCAATTACCGCCGTCAGGGCGAAGGTCTCCACCAGATCGGCATTCCGTGGCAGGGCCCTGGCGGTCGACTGCAGTTGATCGTCGGACAGACCGGATAGCTCCTGCCTGCGCTGGTTTATGGCACGTAAGTGATCTTGGGACTCGCCATCGCCGAGCCCGATAAGACGTAATAATTTCCTAAAAGACACGGGTCCTCTCCTTTTCGTTAGTCCAGTTTTTGCCTGTGATTACGCCAAGAAAGAGGGCAACGGAGGAGGGCGCTGAAATAAAGCCGGGCTATCCGGTTCAGGCCGGAACCGTGAAGCGTAAATAGACAGAATCCGCCGAACCCGTGGGCTACGCCGCACGGCCTGTATTTCCCGGGGCGCCTGTTGTTCGGCTGGGGCTTTGACACAGCAGACGATGCCGGTAGACGTCGCGAAGCACACGGAAGGTGCCAGCGCCTGCGTCGAGAGCAACGCAAGCAGCGCGGCGAAAACGTATTTCGCAACGGCCCGTGCCATTTGCTTCAGAGTCGCACAGAGTACGGCGGGACGCAACTCAAAGTGCACGCTAAACACGCCACCAGCCTTTGATTTTGTGTTAATATTCCGCAGATCGGGGAGGTACCCATGAAAGTTATCGCCGCCGCTCTTCGCCGTCGCGCTGAGCGCCGCTCCCGCATGGCCGCAGTGTCACAAGCTTGCGGAAATCAATACCACGACACCCGAAGGACAACTGCTTGCAGAAGGCCGGTCTGGAGGAAGACGCCGCCAAGAAAATTGCCCTACAGGAGGAATTCGTCGCGCAGTATCCGCAGCCATGAAGCAGCCCGCTGGGTGGAGGAGCAATTGCTGGCCGCCTACCTGAAGGCTAACCAGGCGGACAAGGCTCTGGCCATGGGCGATCAATTGGCCGCCCTTCCTCCGGAATGCGTGGAGGACGCTCAGGCAACGCTGAAAGCGGCCGAGATGAAAAAGGATCCCGACCTGGTTTTGAAATGGTCCGCCAAGACCTCCGAACTGGCCCAGAAAGTGGTCGCCTCCCCGCAACCCAAGGAAGCCGATGAAGTCGAGAACTGGAAGGCCCGCGTGGACTACGCCCGCCAGGTCAACACTTACACCGAGTACTCGCTCTACGCCATGGCGTTGCAGACGGCCGACGCCCAGAAGCAGGTGGCGCTTATTGAAGCCCTGCAGCAGCGCAATCCCAAAAGCGAGTATCTGCCAAAAGCCACGGACGCACTTTTCGTCGCCTATCAGAAGTCCGGCGCGACCGATAAGGCCGTCGCGTTCGCGCAACAAGTCGCCGCCACCGGGCACGCCCAGCGAAGATATGCTGCTGGTCCTCACCGACGATGCCGCCAAGAAGAAGGACGGCGAGAAGGTGCACACGTATAGCGCCAAACTCGTGGACACTATGAACGCCAAGCCCAAGCCCGAGGGCGTGGCCGATGCGGACTGGAACAAGCGCAAGAACACTATTCTGGGCTACGCTTACTCCATCAACGGCGAAACAGTATTTCAACGAGGGCAAGCTGGCGCCCGCCGACCAGAGCTTACGTAAGTCACTGCCCCTAGTGGAAGGTAACGCGCCTTTGAAGACGGAAGTGCTCTTCTATCTCGGCTTGGCGAATTACAAGATGGAAAAAGCCCAGGAGGCTTATACCTTACTTCAAGGCCTGCGCCGCCATCGAGAGTCCTTTTCAGGCGCAGGCGAATAAGAACCTGGTCGCCATCCGCGGCCAGTATCACGGCGTGAAATGAACCTGCTGATTCCGAATCTGGGCTCCACTTCGCTGAAGTACCAGATTCTGGAGATGCCCTCCGAGAAAGTGCTCGGCCGCGGCCGCTTCGAACGCGTACAGGATTACAGCGAAGCCATCGAGCAGATCGGCGTACGCCGGCGTACCCGTGGATGCGGTGGCTTTCAAAGCGGTGCACGCCGGACCGCGAGTATTGCGGCACGTTCCTCATCGATAGACGGCGTGTGGCGGCTCTCGAACGAATTTCTGCCCGCCGCCCCGGCGCACAACGCCATCTATCTGGCCGCCATTCGCGCCTTCCGGGAAAGCATGCCGGGCGTGCCGCTGGTGGCGGCCTTTGAAACCGAGTTCCACGCCACCATGCCGGCCCACGCGCGCTCTATGGCGTGCCCGCCGAATGGCGCGCGGAGGGCGTTCGGCAGATACGGATTCCACGGCGCATCCCATCAATATGTGGCAGAGCGCTGCGCCGAAATTGCTGGGCCGCCAGACCCGCCTGGTGAGTTGCCACCTGGGCGGCAGTTCGTCTATCTGCGCCATCGACCGCGGCCGGTCCGTCGATACCACCATGGGCTTCTCGCCGCAATCCGGCCTGGAGAACGCCACCCGCCATGGCGATCTCGACGTCTTCGCGGTGCTGTTCATGATGGAGCGCCACGGCTGGACTGCGCGGCAGAGTGCGCGCACAACTCGCCAAGAGTGGGGGACTAGCGGGCCTTTCGGGAATCGAAGGCGGCGATGTACGCGATCTGGAACATGCCGCCGCCGAACGGGTAACGAGCGCGCCGCCGAAGCGCTGCGTGTATTCGTCTACCAGGTAAAGAAAACCATCGGGGCCTACGCCGCCGCCATGGGCGGACTGGATGCGGTCGCGTTTCACCGGCGGCATTGGCGAGAATTCACGCCGGCCTGCGCGGCCTCGTGCTGCCAGGGCCTCGATTTCCTGGGCATCGTGCTCGATCCGGAGTTTCAAACGAGCAAGGCGTTGGCGACCGTTTGGTTTCGAGCGGCCCCGTCGCCGTCATAGCGCTGGCCACCAACGAAGAACTGATCGTCGCACGACGCGCCTACCGATTGCTGACCGGCGCCTGCGGTACACTCGCATCATGATCGATGCGGCGGTGCTGACCATCAGCGATTCGGTGCATGCCGGGACACGCATCGACGCATCTGGTCCGGCAGTTTGCGAGAGGCTGGAACAACTGGGATGGCGCGTGCCGGTGAAAGAAACGATCCCCGACGACGAGTCGCTGATCGGCCGGCGTCTGGCGGACTTGGCGGATACCCACCGAGTAGCGGCCATCTTTACGACAGGCGGAACCGGAGTCGCTCCGCGCGACGTCACGCCAGAGGCTACCCGTGCGGTCTTGCACAAAGAGATCCCCGGATTAGGCGAAGTGATGCGGGCACGCGGCATACGCGCCACTCCCATGGCGGCACTTTCGCGTGCGGTGGCTGGCACCCGCGGGACCGTTCTAATTGTTAACTTGCCCGGATCGCCCAAAGGCGCGGTTGAGTCGCTCGATGCTATCGTGGAATTGGTGCCCCACGTGCTTGACCTTCTCGGAGGCCGCACCGAACATGAGGACGCGCAACGTTTTAGAAACTCGTAACGTCTGGAATCACATGCTTACACTTCGATGGACGCTCGCCGGACTGCTCGCGGCCACCTTGTTTGCACAAGGCCAACAGGACAATTCCCAACCGATCGAAAACACCGGGACCATCATCCGGCAGTCTGTCGAAGTGGTGGTGGCGCCGGTAAGTGTGGTGGATCGAAACGGGGACAATGTTGATGGCTTGCGGCCCGATCAGTTCCATCTTTTTGACAATGGCAAAGAGCAGGACATCCATGTGGATGTGTCGTTCCCGCCGATCTCGCTGGTGATCGCGGTGCAGGCCAACGATCGCGTGGAATCCGTATTGCCACAGGTGAATAAAATCGGCACTATGATCGAGCCGATTGTGATTGGCGATCAAGGTGAGGCTGCGGTTGTGGCGTTCGATTCGCGCATTCGGACGATGCAGGAGTTTACTTCCGATCCGGCCAAAATCACCACAGCGCTGAAGAGCATCCATCCGGGCAGCAGCCAGAGCCGGATGATCGACGCGGTGGAAACATCGGTTCGCATGTTGCGCACGCGGCCGCAAAATCGCCGGCGCATCATTCTTTTGGTGAGTGAAACGCGCGACAAATCCAGTGCGGCAAATTCCAAGGAAACCGTGATGTTCGCGCAAGTGTCCAACGTCGACATTTATACCGTCGACATTTCGCGCGTGGTCACCAGCGTGATGGCTAAAGCCGATCCCGGATACATTGACAACCGTCCGCCGGCAATGACGCCGCTGCCCTCCGGCGTTCCTGCCACGCCCAATACCGTAATGCAAACCACCGGTAGCTTGGGCGGAAGCGCGGAATTCGTCCCGTTGATGGTGGAAGTCTTCAACGACACCAAGGCAATTTTTAAACAGAATCCGGCGGAAGTCTTCACCAAGGGTACGGGCGGCGAGCAGTTCGGCTTTGTGAAGCAACGGGGACTTGAGGATGCAATCGAGCGCCTGGGAGCCGATCTGCACAGCCAGTATCTGATCTCTTACAACCCGAACAACAAAGAGGAAGGCGGCTTCCACCAGATCACGGTTGAAATAACGGGGCGCAAAGACGTTAAGGTCAGAACGCGGCCCGGGTACTTCCTTGGCGCCAAGTAGTAACTAGCGAGAGCGACGCATCCAATCGAGCGTTTGCTTGATGCCATCGTCATAACTGGTCTTATTTACGCGGCCCAGTTTGTGGCGCAATTTTTCGTCGTCTAACAGCACAGGTGTTTCTTCCAGATAGAGCATCTCGGGCAACTCTCTCATCAGTGGATTGAATAAACCGAGGATCTTTAGCATGGTGCGTCCGGCACTGCGGAATTTGGGTTCGCGACCGGCCGTCTGGTAGATCTTCTGGATGAAAGCCAACGCCGAGATATCGCCCGGCCCCGCGAAATTCCACGTGTCGCCATAGCAGTCGTCGCGCGACGCCAATTCCACGATGACCGGCCCAGCGTCGGGCACGAACACAAACTCGTGCAGCGGACTGACGGGGCCCAACCAATTCGCCGTTTTCCCGGCCAGCGCCGCGCGGAAGATCGGATTCGCCAAACTGTTGTCGGCATAAGGACCGTAGAAATCGGGGAGCCGTACAATCAGGCTCTGGAAGGCGCCACGCTGGCTCGCCGCCATCAGGATATCTTCCTGCTCTTTGCGCAATCGTCCTTTTACCGCGACGGGCACGCGTGGGTGTGTCTCCGCGACGCGCTGGGTCTGGGGAATCCCGTAGCTATAAACGCCGGTCACTAATACGAATCGCCGCACGCCCGCGGTGGCCGCGGCTTCCACGGCTACGCGCATCAGCTTGGGGTGAAGTGGAAAATCGGTGTAAGGGACGCCCAAGGTGTAGATGATGGTATCGACACCGCGCGCCACTTGCGCCGCACCCCCGGCGTCCGATAAATCGGCGGCTACGATTTCCGCATGCGGCAGTTTGCCGAACGCGTCTTGCAGTTTGCCGGCGGTGCGCCCGACCGCTCGAAACGGCGTCCCGCGGCGGTCCAACTCCATCCCAACGTAGCGGCCGATCGGTCCGGCCGCGCCAAAAATCGCTACCTTATCCATGATTGCTACAATAGTCCCAAAATGATCCAAACGCTATTCGGCTCCGTCGAACAAGAGCCAACTCTTCTGGAGCGCTTGAAAAGCGGGGTCCAAAAGACCCGTGCCGGCTTAGTCACGCGCCTGGAAGATATGCTGCAGGGCGCCAAGGAAATCGATGCCGATTTGCTTGACGAGTTGGAGTATACGCTGATCAGTTCCGATATCGGCGTGCGCACTACCGAAGAGATCCTCGATCGGATTCGCGAACGTGTTGACCGCAAATTGGTGGGTGACGCCGTCGAACTGGAAGGGCTCATACGCGAGCATCTGCTCGAGATTCTGCAAGCTTCCGAGCGCCCCATGCCGCGCGTAGCCCAGCCACCCGCGGTGATCCTGGTAGTGGGCGTGAACGGGTCGGGCAAAACCACCACCATCGGCAAGCTTACCCAGCGTTTTCGCAATGAGCAGCGCAGCGTGCTGTTATGCGCCGCCGATACTTTTCGCGCTGCCGCCATCGAGCAATTGGAAATTTGGGGCCAGCGCACCGGCACCGATGTGATCCGCCAGCAGCAGGGCTCTGATCCCAGCGCAGTCCTTTTCGATGCCTTGCAATCGGCCCGGGCGCGCAAGATCGACTATGTGATCGTAGACACCGCCGGTCGCCTGCAGACCAAGACCAACCTGATGGCCGAGCTAGATAAGATGCGCCGCACTGCAGCCCGCGTCATTCCCGATTCACCCCACGAAGTATTGCTGGTGCTGGACGCCACCACCGGGCAGAACGGCCTGGAGCAGGCCCGCAAGTTCACCGAGACGTCGGGTGTCACGGGCATCGTGCTCACCAAATTGGACGGCACGGCCAAGGGCGGCATTGTGGTGGCTATCGCGCGCGAGTTGAACATTCCCATCCGTTACGTGGGCATCGGCGAGAAAGTAGACGACTTGCTGCCATTCGACGCCGAGAAATTCATCGACTCGCTCTTCGAAAAATGACCGATCATCAGCAGGACACGGACGCCCGGTATCTGCGCGAGGCGCTGGACCTGGCGCGGCGGGGCGATGCCCAGGCCAGCCCCAATCCCCTGGTAGGCGCCGTATTAGTGCGCGACGGCCAAGTGGTGGGCCGCGGCTTCCATACTTGGGCCGGCGTGAAACACGCAGAGATTTTGGCGCTGGAAGAAGCCGCCGAACGGGCGCGCGGCGCTACGCTCTATATCAATCTGGAACCCTGCTGCCATCAGGGCCGCACGGGTCCCTGCACGGCCGCGTTGATTGATGCCGGAGTGTCGCGCGTAGTGGCCGCACTCGAAGATCCCAATCCTTTGGTGGGGGGCGCGGGAATCCGGCAACTGCGCTCCGCTGGCGTGCAGGCCGAGATCGCCGCCGCCTTTACGTCTGAAGCCGAGAAGTTAAATGCGCCTTTCGTCCACTTCATGCGTACGCGCCTGCCGTTGGTTACGCTGAAGACCGCGCTTACGCTGGATGGCAAGATCGCCGCGCCTGACGACAATCGCGGCTGGATCACCAGCGAAAAGGCCCGCGCCCACGTGCAGTTGCTACGCCACCATTCCGACGCCATGCTTACCGGCATCGGCACGGTGCTGGCGGACGATTGCCTGCTTACGGATCGCTCCGGCTTGCCGCGTAGCCGGCCCTTGTTGCGCGTCGTGCTCGATTCGCGTTTGCGTCTGCCGCTCGATTCGCAGATGGTCCGCAGCGCCGAGGACGACGTCCTGGTGGTGGCCACTTCGGCTGCTCCCGCCGAGCGCCGCAAAGCGCTGGAAAGCCGCGGCGTGCAGGTGCTGGTCCTGGATGGCCGCGATGGGCGGTCCGATATGCGCGCGGCGATCGAAGCGGTCGCACAACGGCGATATCTCTCGGTTTTGATCGAGGCCGGCGCTAAAGTGAATTGGGCTGCGCTGGAGACCGGCGTGGCGGATAAAATCTTCTTCTATTACGCGCCGAAGATTCTGGGCGGCCTCGAATCGTTGTCCATGGCGGGCGGCGTCGGCCGCAGGAGGCGCGCGGACGCGATTCGCATCGACCGCACCGAATTGCACAGCATCTCTCCCGATGAGTTCGCGGTCGAAGGCTATATCGTCAAAGAAGGTTGAATGTTTACCGGAATCATCGAAGAACTGGGTACCGTCGAATCGATGCAGGCCCAAGCCGCCGGCGCGCGGTTGAAGATCCATTGCCGGACTGTCCTCGAAGATATGACCGAGGGCGCCAGTATCGCGGTGAATGGCGTTTGCCTGACGGCGGTGGATCTTCGCCCGGATTCATTCTCGGCTGACTTGGCGCCCGAAACCTTGCAGCGCAGCAACCTGGGAGCATTGCGGGCGCGCTCCCACGTGAACCTGGAACGGCCGCTATCGCCCAACGGCCGGCTTAGTGGTCACATTGTGCAAGGGCATGTGGATGCGACTGCCGAGTTCCTGTCTCTCGAATCACTCGGGGGCGAGAACTGGTGGCTGAAAGTGCTCGTCCCTGTTGAACTGGATCCTTACCTGGTGTATAAGGGCTCAGTCGCTATTGACGGTATCAGCCTGACGATTGCGGCTCTCGATGGGAATGTGCTCTCGGTGACCATCATCCCTCACACCTATCGCAACACCACGCTGGGGACTTATCAGCCCGGTAGCCGGGTCAATATAGAGTGCGACATACTGGCGAAGCACGTTGAAAAACTCGTCCGCAACCTGGACCTAAAGCCGAGGCTTACGGTCGAGCGGTTGCGGAACGAGGGATTCTAACTGCCGACTAGTGCGGCGCGACAATCGACCAGGAATTCGGCCCGCTGAGCACGGCCGCCGTGGAGAACGTGGTTCCGTTGGCTCCAGTATAGAAGAATACTTGTGAGCCGCCGGACACCGGATCGCGAAATACCAGGTCGGGATGTCCATCCGAGTTGAAGTCGGCAATGGCCACTACGTGCCACGGATTAACGGCCAGCCCCGCGGCAGATTGTATCTGGTTGCCTTGGGGCCCGCCCATGTACCAGACCTGTACCGTCCCGCTGACGGGATCCTGCCACACTATATCCGGGTAGCCGTCGCCATTGAAATCGCCACTGCCCACGATGCGCCAGGAATTAGCGGCGGTCACGTTCGCTGCCCCAATCAGAGTGACTCCCTTCGTCCCGCCCAGATACCAGATTTGAGTAGAGCCTGAGACTGGATCCTGCCACATCAAATCCGGCTGCCCGTCCCTGTTGAAGTCCGCAATGGAAACTACCCGCCAGGAGTTACTGCCGGCGAGGTTAGCTGCTCCGAGGATTTGATTGCCTCCTGCGCCGCCCAGATACCAGACCTGCACGGTACCACTGACTGGGTCCTGCCAGACGAGATCCGGTGTGCCGTTGCCGTCGAAGTCCGCAACGCCTACGATGTGCCATGCGTTGGGGCCTGCGAGGCTGGCCGCGCCGGTTAGAGTTACGCCTTGCGATCCGCCGAGATACCAAACTTGCGACGAACCCGATACTGGGTCCTGGAAGACGATGTCCGGCCCTGTTCCGCCGTTAAAATCGTATGCGATATTCGCTTTGAAATTCGCGGTCTGATTTGCCGCCAAAGTACTGAAAGTGGCGTTTAGGGGAGTAAATGTGTAGTCAGTGCGTACGGCTGAGACCGTATAGGTCGCGCCGGGCGCCAGGCTCCCGAAAGAATAGTTGCCCGAACTATCAGTAGTTGTCGTCGCACCCGTACTCAGGACCATTTCGACGCCACTCAGCCCGATTCCGCCGCGGGTGACTTGTCCGGAAATCGTGTAAGTCGTGATGGCTGCTCCAGTCTGGGTTACCGTGAATGTCTGCCCGGCAATCGTGAGGGTGGCGGCGCGCGGCGTGGAAAGGGGATTCGCCGTAAAGGAGAACGCCAGGTCACCGGAGCCGAAACTGAAAGAGCCGGCTGTGATGGTCACCCACGAGGCGCTGGAAGAGGCCGTCCATACACAGTTGGAGGTGGTTGTGACGGACACTGAATCGAATCCCAAGCTAGCCGGCTCGATGGCAGACGTCGATCCCAGCGTAAACGTACATCCGCTTCCTACGGACGATGGCGCGATAGTTTCCACGGCAAAGCTCGAGAGTAGCTTGGCGGTACTGTCCGCCTGCTCAACCACATAAATACTGGTGCCACCAGTATTCCAAAACAGATACTTTCCGTGGCCTGGGAAGGGAACCGCATTCACGATGAACTGCGGTAGAGCAAAAGTGCCAACATAATCCTGATAGGCATCGCCATACATTTGGACTTGTGTATCGTTGGCTGACGATTGATAATTTGTAGTCGGAATTACTGCCGTTGAGAGTTGCACCGCCGATTCCGAGGCCCACACCAACGAATTGGTATTCGACAAATCGCCCAGGTATTGCAGATCGGCGCTAGGGGTTTCCGACGTAGAGTAGATGGTCGCGCAGGCGGTGGCCAGCGCAAGGCCATTCTGGTTCAGCCAAAGGTTTTGGCAACTGCTAGGAGGAGACGTCAGGTTCTCGGGGCTTGCCACGCCCGTAGCAATATTCCATTTGGTGGTCCCGTAGTTGGCCGCCTGGTAGATCGATAGACCATCAATGTAAAGCCGGGCCGGACCGCTGCCATTGTAGTAGGATGTTGCCGTCTCGGTGCCCGTGGCGATTTGGAACGAATATACATTCGAGTCATTATTCGGGAACAGGTATACGTAGCCATTAGAAGCGAGCACGCAGAAGGAAGTGTCAGCGCCCGTAGTCAGTATTTCCTGAACGACACCGCTCTGGAGATTCACGTACGACACATACCCTTGGTGCCCTACCGTCGCGTAAGCTCCGTCAGGCCGCACAGATAAGCTCAAAGGCGGCTTCACTAACGGGACTAGCTGATCCGCCTGCGTAACCGGGTTGTAGATATGCAATTCATTGGGAGCCGCAGAAACGAATACCAGCGAATTAAGCGGGCTATCATAGGCCGAGTCGACGATATTGTAGGCCAACTGAACCAGACTGCTGGCCGTGGTTGTGCCGGCTTGAGTGACGGTCAATGTTTGTCCGCCCATGGAGATAACGCCGACCCGCTGAGTAATAGATGGATTGGCACGCGCGATGTAGGTTAAAGTGCCGTTACCCGAGCCGTAGCCGCCAGATATAACCTGCAGCCAGCTCGCATTGGTGGTCACTTGATAAGTGCAAGTTGAAGCCGCGGTAATAGCTACGGTGGCCAGCGCACCGGCGGCGATGGACGAAGCGTTGAAAGCCGCGAAGGTAGCGCCGCACGGAACCGGTGTTGCAAGCGAGAATGTTTGGACTGCGAAACCACCCGCCGCCCCCGTAGATGTCTGTCCCTGCACCAAAGCGAAAATATCGGTGGAAGCGTTATTGAAGAATACCCACTTCCCGTGGGGAGTGAGATTGACACCGCCGATCGTGAAGCCGCCTAAGGTGAACTGCCCGACAGGTTGTAGAAACGTTCCCTCCAGCAGACTCACAAGGCCGTCATTGCCATACGGGTAGTTTGAGCCGTTCGGAATCATCGCCACCCGATTCAACGCCGCTGACTGGGCCAGCGCCCCGACCGACGTCGAACTGGTGATCGTCGTGAGGTAGTGCATGTCCTGGCTGGAATTCGCCGAGGCGGTGTACACTGTGGCGCACCCATCGTAGAGGCGGGTATTGTCCGGCGAGATCCAAACGGAGCCGCAGATCGAATGATTGCTGGTATTAGAACTGTCGGTCACGGTCCCGATTGCGCCGGACGACACATCCAGTTTTACGAAACCATTCCCAGAGGTTCCGTAAATCGCGCTCTGAGCAGTATCGAGGCGGCCGCCCTGAAAGCCGTAAAGATAGGCATTACTCGGCGTGATCGCTCCGGAGGATATATTTATAGATACGACGCTCGTTGAAAGGACGTAAATCCAGGCTTGCCCCAGCACCACTTCCTGCGCGGTAAATGACACTGCATAAGTTGCCTGAATCGATGCAGTCGAGAGGTTGACGTATGAGATCAGCGCGTCGTGACCTACAGCCGCATACATACCGTCGGGGCTTACGGATACCGCGAGCGGTGGCTTGGGTAGGCCCACCTGTACATCCGTTTGCGTAACGGGATTGTAAATATGCAATTGATTGGGATTCGCCGAGACTGTCACAATCCGGTCCAGCGCCGAGCTATATTGCGCGTCAACTGGAGTAAAAGTTAAGGGGGTAATTTGAGCTTGCAGCGGCCCGATTGCAGCGGCTGCCACGAGAGCCAATCCTATTATGAATTTGACCATAAGAGCTTGATGTCCGAATGCAATTATACGCTCGGACAAAGGTGAAATCAAGCAGATTCAGTAGGTCGGCGGCTTTCATTCTCTCGTGGCAGGCGGCTTTTAGTAACTGGACTTAGAACGAGTTAGCGATTAGTACTGGAAGGCACTAACCGCGGTTGTGCTATGAAGAGCTAACGTACCGTCGTGAGGCGCTTCGTCTTCCGCACCCACTATCCAGACATTTCCCGGTGAAGGGGCAACGCCGGCATACAAAATATCGGATATGAAGCCGCCTTTTGAAGGACTGGGACTTGGCGCGATGGTCCATGTATTACCGTCCCAGTGGAGCAGAAGTGTCTTCTGTTGCCCCGAGCCATTGGCCATGAAATAAGAACCGAAGGCCCAGATGTCAGTCGCAGACACAGCCGTAATCCCTTCCAACCGGTTGGATTGATAGACGCTGTTAGGACCCACATTTGGACTCGGCACTACCGTCCAGCCGGTCCCATCCCAGTGTTCGATCAACGTCAGTGTGGCTGCCCGCGCGGGTGGCGCAACTGGTGTTGAGAATCCGACCGCCCACACATTGTTCGGTGCCAGAGCCGCCACTCCGTTAAGCTGGCTCGCGCCGTTTCCAACGCTGGGGCTGGCCACTGTCTTCCAACTGACACCGTCATAGCGCATCACCAAGGTGCGGCTAGTATCATTTTCGGGACCGCTGAAGCCCACCGCCCAGACGTCATTGGTGGCGTCCGCGGACGCGTTGAACAAGAAAGCATCGCCCGTGGTTTTAGTCGTTACCTTCCAGGAGGTGCCATCCCAATGTTCAAACAGGAAGTTCAAGCGGCTGCCTCCGCCGTTGAGCAGGCTACCCACGGCCCAAATGTCGTTTGCTGAAATAACGGCCAAGCCCTTCAGGCTGGGTTCGTCTCCGGCGCCGAAGGTGGGCCCAGGATATTCGTTCCATTGGGTTCCATCCCACCGTTCGATTACCTGGCCGGGGTTCGCCAGACCGATGCCAACGGTGCCCACAGCCCACGCATCCGTCGGAGAGATATCGGCAACGCCGCCCAGGAAGCTGGTATTGTCGCCCCGAATCAGGGGCGCCGGGAACGCCGTCCACTTGCTGCCGTCGAAATGGATCGTGGACTGACCCACGGCCCAGATATCACTCGGGGAAAGCGCGGAGATCGCCTGCAACCCGTTATTGAAATTCTCGTTGGGGGTCGGCACTACCTTGAAGATCGACTGACCCGCGCATAACACCGGGAAGCCCGCGAAAGCGAGCAGCCACTGACTCATACTTCGTTTCCATAGATGCATGATTCAACGCTATCAGTGGCTGGCCCGGGCCGAGGTGAAGATCACGTAAACACCTTGTAAAAAGCGGGTCTAGGTGGCGGCCTGACGCAAGACTTCCTCGGCATTCAGCGCGCCGTCGGGTGTGTCTTCGTGTTTGAACATCAGGAACAGGTCCTTGCCCCCCGCCAGCATAGTCTTGGCGCGTTGTGCGATGGATTCGACATCTTCGGCGGCATACTGCGGCTTGCGCAGGCGGTAATAAACGAAATCGGCGGTAACCACCTCCGGTACTTCCAACTTCTCCGACTCCGCCACGCAGAGCGACAGATTGCGTCCCTCGAGAAGCCGGTATACTTCGTCCACCAGCCACGATGTGTGGCGAAATTCGAACGCGTAGCGCAAATCCTCCGGCAGAGTGCCGATAAACGTGCGCAGCACTTCGATGTCGCACTTCATTTGCGGCGGAAGCTGGAACAGCACCGGCCCCAACCTCCGCGCCGAACGCAAAGGATCGATGGAACGTAGAAAGACCGCGGTCGCCTCCGCCGCATTCTTCAGCCGCATGATATGCGTGATCCGCATGTGTCCCTTCAGTGCGAACAGGAAATCCGGCGGTGTGGCCTCCACCCACTTTTCGAGTGTCGCAGCGGATGGCATGCGGCGAAACGTGTAGTTAATCTCGACCGAGTTCAGGCGATGCGCGTAGTGCTCCAGGAATTTGGCGGCGGGCAACTTAGCTGGATAGAACTGCGGTTTCCACTGGGCGTAGGCAAATCCGGATGTTCCGGCAAACAGTCGGGCCATTGGCTTATTATGGACTTCCGGAGGACCGATTTGTGCACCTGCTCATAAACTGGATGCTCAGCGCGCTGGCCGTATGGCTCTTGCCGCGCATCGTTCCAGGCATCTTCGTTCGAAACTACGGTACCGCCCTCATCGCCACCATCGTGATTACGATTGTGAACACCCTGGTCGGATGGCCGCTGCATATCATCACGCTCCCGTTCACGATCCTCACCTTGGGTCTCTTCTGGCTGATTGTGAACGCCTTCCTTTTGAAACTGGCCTCTGCCTTCGTGCCAGGATTCACCGTGGCCGGTTTTCTACCCGCCTTCCTTGGATCCATCGTCCTCACCGTGCTCAACTGGGTTCTGAAGCACTTGTTCTTTTACCCGAATGCCGGATTATTTTACTGACGCAGTGGTGCGGCCGGAGAGTCCGCGGGAACTCGCCGAAGCTATGGGCTGGGCTTCCAGCCGCCAACAGACCATCGACTTGGGAGGTAACTTCTCCAAGCGGCTGATGGGGGGGCCGGCGGGCGGCGCGAACATGACCATTTCGACCTCCGGTTTGTCGCGCGTGCTCCAATACGAGCCTCGGGACCTTACCATCAGCGTCGAAGCCGGCATGCCATACCGCGAACTCAGCCGCTTACTGGCCGAACACCGCCAGATGATTCCGCTGGATCCGCCCTTCTCCGATACCGCCACAATCGGCGGCGTAGTGGCCACCAACGGCAGCGGTCCCCGCCGCAGGCTTTATGGGACGGCGCGCGACATGGTGATCGGCATGCAATTTCGCCACGCTGCAGGGCAAACTCGTCGAATCGGGCGGCATGGTGGTGAAGAATGTTGCCGGGCTCGATATGGGCAAGCTGTTGATCGGCTCGTTCGGCACGCTGGCTGCGATGGCGGTAATTAATTTTAAGGTGATTCCCCAGCCTCCTTTCGAGCGCACGTTTCGTTTTTCGTTTGGCGGGTTGGAGGAAGCCGTTGCCGCGCGCGACGCGATTCTGAAAAGCCCACTCGATCCGAGCGCTATCGACCTGCTGAATCCAGCCGCTATGGAGACGGAAACGCCTTTGTATGTTCTAGCCGTTCGCGCCGGAGGCAATGCGGCCGCCATCGCGCGCTATGAGCGCGATCTCGCGGCCATGGGTGCGCAAGCCGTGCCCGCCGGCGAGGAATCCTCTTTCTGGCAAGCGATCACGGACTTCACTCCACGCTATCTGGCGTCCCACAAGGACGGCGCGGTAGTGCGCGTATCATGTACCCTGAAAGAATTGAGGGCGTTGATGCAGTCCATCTCCGGGCCGGCTATTGCCCGCGCTGGTTCTGGGGTTTGCTACGCATACTTCAAGCATTTCGGTGAAGCGGCCGCCTTCGCCGCTGAAACTGCGCGCGGCCTTTGCGAGACGGTAGTGGAATTCGCGCCGCTGAATCGCAAGAACGAAATGGACATCTGGCCTTCGCCCGGCCAGGACCTCGAAATTATGCGGTGGATCAAGCAGATGTTCGATCCGCAAACTTTGTTAAACCGTGGCCGACTCTACAGCCGCATTTGAAATCGCGAACGACAAGCCGCGCCAGGCGGACCTGGATCGCTGCGTGCATTGCGGGCTGTGCCTCAACGCCTGTCCCACTTATCGCGTGCTCGGCGTCGAGATGGATTCGCCGCGCGGCCGCATCTATCAGATGAACCAGGTCGCCGCGGGCGCGCCGATCGGACCCTCGTACGTGAAGCATATCGAATTGTGCCTGGCCTGCCGCGGTTGCGAAACTGCGTGCCCGTCCGGTGTACAGTATGGGCGCCTGGTGGAAGCGGCCCGCGCGGAAATCGAAGCGGTTGCCGTTAGGCCGCGCGGCGAACGGATGCTGCGCGCATTCGTTTTCGGCCGCCTGCTGCAATCGCCGGCGCTCATGACCGTTTGCGGCGCGCTGCTCTATCTGTATCAAGGCAGCGGTTTGCAAAAGCTGGTGCGCGGGTTGGGTTTCTTGAAATTGTTAGGCGTCTTGGGAGATTTGGAGCAACTTGCACCGCCCGCCGAGCCGCCTTTCTTCTTTGGAAAAATCGGGAAAACGTTTCCGGCGGAAGGCACGCGGCGTTTTCGCGTCGCCCTCATGGCCGGCTGCATTGCCAACGTCTGCTTCGCCCGTCTAAACGAAGCCACAGTGCGCGTCCTGCAGAAGAACGGCTGCGAAGTGACGGTTCCAGAGGGCCAGGGATGTTGCGGTGCGCTTCACGTGCATGCGGGGTTGCGGGATGACGCCCGCGTGCTGGCGCGGCGCAATATCGACGCTCTGGCCGAGGGCGGCTATGATGCCATCCTCACGAATGCCGCGGGCTGCGGATCCACTTTGAAGGAATATGGCGAATTGCTGGAAGGCGACGCAACTTATGCTGCCCGAGCCCTCCAATTCGCCGCGCAGATGAAGGATGTTACGGAGTTCCTGGCGTCTATCGGGTTAAACCCCGCTATGTCGCCGCTGCCTCTGACGGTCACTTATCAGGATTCCTGCCACCTGGCGCACGGCCAGCGCATCCGCACCGCACCGCGCCAGTTATTGGAAGCCATACCCGGGCTGACGTTCCAGGAAATGCCGCTGGCCGATGTATGTTGCGGCAGCGCCGGTATTTATAATGTGGTGCAAAACGAAATGTCCATGCGGATCCTGGAAATGAAGATGGACAATGTGAATCGTACCGGCGCGGAAGTAATCGCCACGGCCAACCCCGGATGCATGCTGCAATTGCGCGCCGGTGCGCTGCAACGTGGCAAGGGTCAGCGCGTGGTGCACGTAGTGGAACTGTTGGACGAAGCCTACCGGCAAGTAGCCCCAATTTGACCTGATCGGCGCACTCCGTTACACTGAACCTTCAGGTCAATTTAGGCTATGCAGCGACAAATTTTCACATCGGAATCCGTAACAGAAGGGCATCCGGATAAAATCGCGGATCAAATTTCAGACGCGGTATTGGATGCCGTGTTGGCGCAGGACCCCATGGGCCGCGTGGCGTGCGAAGTGCTCGTCACTACCGGCATATGCGTGGTGGCCGGCGAAATCACCACCACTTGTTACGTGGACGTGCCGCGCGTAGTGCGCCGCACCATCGAGCAGATTGGATATGCCGATGCCTTGTGGGGTTTCGACTGCAATACCTGCGGCGTACTGAACGCCATCCAGTCGCAGTCACCTGACATCGCCATGGGCGTGGATACTGGCGGCGCGGGCGACCAGGGCATGATGTTCGGCTACGCCTGCAACGAAACCGACGAATTGATGCCGCTGCCCATCATGCTGGCCCACAAACTAGTGCGGCAGCTTTCCGAAGCGCGGCGCGCGGGCACGTTGGATTTTCTGCGCCCCGATGGCAAGAGCCAAGTGAGCGTGGAGTACGTGGACGGCGCGCCCAAGCGCATCGATGCCGTGGTCGTCTCCACACAGCATAGCGACGCGATCAGCCTTCCAGACCTGCAAGCGCAGGTGCGGAAACATATTATTGACCCGGTCCTGCCGGCGGACATGGTGGATGACAATACTCACTACCACATCAATCCGACCGGACGATTCGTCATCGGCGGACCGCACGGCGATACCGGTCTCACCGGCCGTAAGATCATCGTGGATACCTACGGTGGCATGGGCCGTCACGGTGGAGGTGCCTTCTCCGGCAAAGATCCGACCAAGGTGGATCGCTCGGCCTGCTACATGGCTCGTTACATCGCCAAGAACGTGGTGGCCGCGGGACTCGCCAGCCGTTGCGAGGTACAACTGGCTTACGCCATCGGCGTGGCTGAACCGGTTTCGGTGATGTGCAACACCTTCGGTACAGGCATTATTCCCGAAGATAAAATCACGACGCTCATCCGCGCACATTTCCCGCTCACCCCGCGGGGCATTATCGATCATCTGAAACTACGGCGTCCCATCTATCGCGCCACCGCCGCCTTCGGGCATTTCGGCCGCACAGAGGAGACTTTCTCCTGGGAAGCGACCGACAAAATGGAAGCCTTGCGCGAAGAAGCCGTAGCCCACGCCGCGGTGCGGTAGGATAGGTCCTGCTGGCTTGTGTTTAGCGGCCTGCCCTGTCCTCAGTGGAAACTGAAATCGTTATAGCCGGCGGTGGTCTGGCGGGAATCGTAGCCGCCCACGAACTTCTTAGCCGCGGCCGCCGCGTCCTTCTGATCGATAAAGACCGGCGCGAAAATTTCGGCGGACTCGCGCGGGAATCTTTTGGCGGCATCCACTTGGTGGACACGCCCCACCAGCGGCGTCTGCGCATACACGATTCCCCGGAACTTGCCTGGCGCGATTGGCAAAGCGTCGCCGATTATGATTCCGGCGACGAGTGGCCGCGGGCCTGGGGCCGTTTCTACTGCGAAAATTCCCGCGAGTATATTTTCGACTTCCTCAGCGAAAAGAAGATCGAGTTTCTGCCGCTGGTGAACTGGCCCGAACGCGGGCGTCTACGCGCCGGGCAATACGGTGCCGCGCTGGCACATCGTGTGGGGCACCGGCTATGAGATCATTCACCGCCTGCTGGCCGCACTCGAATCGCACCCGCAGCGCGGCAATCTGGAACTGCTCTTCGATACCGAAGTGTCAGGCATCGAGATGACCGGCGGCAGCGCCACCGGCGTGCGCTGCGCGAAAGATGACGTGACGGGCGCGATGTCGCGATCCGCGCCGAACACGTGGTCATCGCATCGGGCGGCGTTTGCGGCGGCGATCTCAGTTGCGTGCGCGCGAACTGGTATAAACCGTGGGGCGATCCGCCGCAGGAACTGCTCAACGGCGCGCATCCTTACGGCGACGGCATGCTGCACGGCAGGGTCGCGGAAATGGGCGGAGCGGTGACGCATCTCGACCTGCACTGGCACTATGCTGCCGGCGTGCATCATCCCGCTAAGCGCCGTCCCTTCGATGGACTTGAGCCTGGTGCCGCCACGCTCGGCGCTGTGGCTGAATGCGCGTGGCGAGCGCATTATGAATCCCGGCCCCATGCCGGTTTACGCCGATACGCGCCATCTGGTGGCGAGCGTGCTGGCCCAACCCGGGCAAGTATTCCTGGCAGGTGATGAACTGGAAAATCGCGATCAAGGAACTGGCGGTCTCCGGCTGCGACTACATGACCGCGTTCCGGTACAAGAAGAAATTGGCGCTGGCGGCCAGCCTGCTGTTCGGCAACAAGGACCTGGTGAATCGCCTGATTCGCGACTGCCCGGACGACATCGTGGTGGCCGGACAATCTCGACGAACTGATGGAGCGGATGGATCGCAAGAGTCTCTATGGCCTGAAGATCGATCGCGCCGCGCATGGAGGCGACCGTGCGCGCGTGGGACGATATGATCGAGCGCGGTCCGGCATATTCCAACGACGATCAACTGCGCCGCATCGCGAATGCGCGCTAATATCGCGGCGACCGCGTGCGCACGCTGCAAGTTCCAGAAGATCCTCGATCCTAAAGCGCGGCCGCTGATCGCGATTCGGGAGTTCATCTTGAGCCGCAAGAGCCTGGGCGGAATCCAGACCGATTTGCGATGCCGCGTCCTGCGCTCCGCCGACGGGCAGCCCATTCCGGGACTGTATGCCGTCGGCGAAGCTGCCGGCTTTGGAGGCGGAGGCATCCACGGCAAGGGATCGCTCGAGGGCACCTTTCTGGGCGGATGTGTGCTCTCTGGCCGCCTGGCGGGACGCAGCATCGGCGCTAAGCGTTACTCGATCCCGAGGCCGATCAGAATGGCCTCCACATCCGCAGCGCGCACTTGCACGGCCGCACTCATAGCGGCAGGAGACGGACGCTCGTCGAATGCCTGGAATAATGCCATCTTGGCGATCGCATACTGCTCACTGCTTTGCAGCGCGCGAGCGTGCCGCCCTTGCCAGTCCTCGAGCGCCGCGTCACTGACCAGTACGGAGACAGCCATAGAAGTCTTGCGGTCGGCCGAAACGTCGAAGACATATTCGGTGCCGCTCTTGCCATCGCGTTTATACGGCCGGTGGCCTTCATAGTAATACTGATAAACGTAACCGCTTTGTCCGGAATAAGTCTTCTGGCGCCGGACTGCCGGAGCGCCGGTCAGGGGCTGGGTTTGCGATGAAAACCAACGATCGAACACCATTGGATATTATCCAGGTACTGAAGTCCTCTTGACAAGCGCCGCTATTGGAGTGAAACTGTAATTGGAATCAGCCGGTGATTGATCCCGGGAACACAGAATACACCGAGTAGCTGGCTTCTGCTGACGCCAGCAAGGAGGTGCTAATAGAACCGGGCCAGAATGGGGGCGGTCGTTACCCCGGGCGGTAGACAGGCAGTACGAGCATTTTGAACGGCTGGATAACGCGCATTTTATATGCGCAGCGCTTCTGCGCAAATCGGATAGCCGGCAACGAAATTCTCGAGTCTACACCCCGTGGTTCGACCGCCCTTTTCGTTTCTTCCAATACCTTTCCTCCCCGTTCCTCCTGCATCCCGTGTAAACTGAGATGTACCCCTCTGTGATATGACACCATCTCCCCGGGAAATTGTCGCCGCCCATAGTCCGGACTCCGATGACGCATACATGTTCTATGCGCTCGCTACCAAGAAAGTTCGATCACCCAAAGTGAACTTTCGCCACATCCTCGAAGACATCGAATCGCTTAATCGTAAAGCCGTCGAAGGCCAGTACGATCTCACCGCCATCTCTTACCACGCTTATCCCTACGTTGCGGATAAATATGTGTTGATGGCTAGCGGTTCCAGTATTGGCGATGGATACGGTCCGATGCTGGTGGCTTCGCGGCCGATCGAACCGGAAGAACTGGCCGGCAAACGGATCGCGGTACCTGGCAAACTCACTACCGCCTACCTCGCGTTGAAATTATTTCAGCCGGATTTCGAAGCTGTGGTGGTGCCCTTCGACAAGATCATGGCCGCGGTGCGGGAACGTTCCGTCGAAGCCGGGCTGATCATTCACGAAGGCCAGTTGACTTACGATCGCGAAGGCTTTCACAGGGTGCTCGACTTGGGCAAGTGGTGGAAGGGCAAGTACGGCCTGCCGCTACCGTTAGGGGGCAATGCGCTGCTGCGCACGTTGCCGCCCGATATTCAGAGCGAGTGCTGCCGTCTGATGCGGGAGAGCATTCAATACGCGCTTGACAATCGTGACGAAGCGCTCAGTTACGCCCTGCAATTCGCGCGCGATATGGAGACCAGCCTGGCGGAGAAGTTCGTGGGTATGTACGTGAACCACTATACTGTCGATGCGGGAGATGTGGTCCCGGTCGCGGTGCAGAAGTTGCTCGACATGGGCCACGAAGCCGGCCTTATTCCCAATCGCGTGCAGGTCGAGTTCGTCCGCTGATTGCTACAGTAGAGGCATGCCTCTCGTTCGAGGAGTCCTACTCCCACTGTTAGTTTTATTGTCGCTCACCGCACATGCTCAGGATGTTGCGCTCCGCCCTAAAGATGTTCGCGAAATGGGTAAGGGTGGCGTTGCCGCTATTCCCAAACTGGCAGCCCTACTGACCAACCAGGAATTCGATATCCGGCTGGAAGCGGTCAAACAGATCAATGAGATCGACACGCAATACAGTATCGATCCGTTGATTCAAGCCACGCGCGATACCGACGCCGAAATCCAGATTCGCGCCACTGATGGGCTGGTCAATTTCTATCTACCCGGATATTTGAAGACAGGTTTTGGTGCGTCGCTGCGGCGGGCCGGCACCAGCATTAAAGGACACTTCACCGACACCAACGACCAGGTGATCGATCCTTATATTTCTGTGCGGCCGGATGTCATCGCCGCCCTCGGCGTAGTCGCCGCAAAAGGCGCCAAGCCGGAAGCGCAAGCCAATGCGGCGCGCGCTATCGGCATCCTGCGCGGTAAGGCGGCCATCCCCGATTTGGTGGTCGCCATGCACTCGAAAGATACCGCGGTGATTTACGAATCACTGGTGGCGCTGCAGAAAATCCGCGATCCCGAGGCGGCGGGCAGCATCTCGTTCCTGCTGCGCGATATCGATCCTAAAGTGCAAGTCGAGGCGGTCGAGACGACCGGCCTGCTGCAGAACAAAGCGGCATTACCCGACCTGGTTGAGGTTTTGAATCGCACGCGCGATGCGAAGGTCCGGCGCGCCGCGCTGACTTCGATCGCCATGCTTCCGGCCGAGAGCAGCCGCGAACTGTATGCCCGTTACATCGCAGACAAAGACGAAAAGATGCGCGCTGCCGCGGCCGAAGGCTATGCCCGGTTGAAGAATCCGGCAGATCTGCCCATGCTCGAAAAGGCCTGGCAGGATGAAGGCAAGACTTCGCCAAGGCTTTCCATGGCGTTTGCCCAAGTGATGCTCGGCAAGACCGAGGTTTCCGAGTTCAGCCCGCTGCAATTCCTGGTGAACACTCTGAATAGCGCTGCCTATCACGGCGAGGCGTTTCCGTTCCTGGTGGAACTGGCGCGTGATACCGCGGTACGCAAGTCGCTCTATACGCCGTTATTGCAGGGGACCAAGGACGAGAAGATTTACCTGGCGCGCGTGATGGCACGGAGTGGCGACAAGGGAGATGTACCGGAATTGGAGAAACTGAGCCACGATACGGATCCGGAAGTGGCGCAGGAGGGATTGCGGGCCTTGAAAAATCTCCAGGCCCGCACCTGAGAATCCGTAAAGGAATGCTACTTGGCCTTTTTCTGTTTCTGTTGGCCGACGCGAACCTTGGTGTGTGAAACTTTAGAATCCTTGTACGCCTTGTGATCGTGCCTGGCCACGACATCGGCTAGATACGACGTCACGTCGACGTCCTTCGGCAGAACTGACATCACGGTGAAGTTTTCACCGCACTCCGGGCAAAAGGGCCGGAACCGCTTGACATTCGGAATTGCCATAACGTACTCAGTTTAGCACGGGCACCGTTATCGCATCCATTCCCGGAGATCGTCCTCGGGGACCATGCCCGAAGAGCTGTGCTTAATCTTTCCGTCAGCGCCGATCATGACCAACTTCGGCACTCCACTCACGCCATAGCTTTGCGCGGCGCGACCATCGGCGTCCACCAAGTTGAGCATGTGGAGGGGCCGCATTACCTCTCGCGCGCCATCGACATCACCGATATTCACGCAGGCGATTTGGACGCCGGTCTTGGACGCCTCGCCCTGTAGAGTATCGAGCACCGGCAACTCGTGCCTGCAAATGCCACAACTGGTGCTCCAGAAAACGAGCAGGAGCGGTTTGCCGCGAAAGGAATCCAGATGGTATGCGCCGCCATATGCGCCCTGAAGGTTGAAGTCGGGCGCCTGGCGGCCGATATCGCCGTGACGCACGATGAGGAAAATCACCAGCGCGGCGGCAAACCAGATGAGTCTGCTGGACGATTGTTCCGGCATAGCGTTTCGGCTTGGCGTTCTAAGCTTACTAATCGGCTGAAACCGCGCGCTACGTTAACTGCCGGTTGTCCCCTTACTTTGGTTAAGCGTTCCGAGCAGGCGTTCGGTAGTGGCCGCAATCTCTTGCACGGCAGCCTCAAACGCTTCCTGATTGGCTTTGGAGGGCTTGCGGTAACCGCTGACCTTGCGCACGAACTGTAGGGCGGCCGCCGAAATTTCGGGCGGTGTGGCCTGGATCTCCGGTCCCCGGAGCACTTTAATGCTGCGGCACATTGTTGCTACGGATCATTATCCTACGGAAGGTACTTAGTTGGGGCACTGCCGGTTCAGTAGCGCGCCCATAATGTGGTTCACCACGTCTTCCCGCACCCCTTCATTGGGTGCGTCAAACGGTCCAACCTGGATGTGGACTAGTTCGTGGACGATGGTGCATTCCATGTCCAGCTTTAGTTCGCCGCCCTTCAGGTTGTAGTCCACGGGGTCCAACAAAGTGATCGTGCCCGTCTTCCCGTCCGGATCCCACTCGGCGTTGCCCCAAGTGTTCTTGTCCAGGCTATTTTGGCGGACCAGTTTGATGGTCAGACGCCAGTCGTCCATACCGAGACGTTTCTGCCAGGTCTTCAACTGCCGGTCGAGGTGCGACTCGACGGGAGACATCGGAAAACAGCAGGCGACGGATAGAAAAAGCGCGGCCAGTACCCGCATATATGCAAATTGTACAGGATAAGGTACGGAAGATCACTGCCGAAAGACCAACTTTAGATACTCTCTTTGGTTAACCTACGTTAGGCGATTCAAGCTGCCGCCCGCGGATCAGGGGGAGGCTGATGGTGCAAACGAAGCCTAACACATTGAATGCAAACCGGTTCGCTCGATGGGGGAAGGCGCGCAACGGTCGGGGGCGAGGGCATATGAGGTAATTTCGGTGCGACAAGTCGAAATCGACCGGGGAAATCGGTGGAACTGGCGGCAGGCTGGGGGAAAAAGGAGCGAACGAGAGACAATTTGGGCACTACAGGGGGCGTGATTTTCCAATTTGTCAAAGATCGGTGGTGCGGAGGGGTGCTAGCGGGTGTCGTTGGTGTCGGGATCGCAGAAGACGGTAGGGGCGCCGGCGGCTTCGGACATTACGTAATCGGGTGCGGGCCGGAATCGCGCATGTATTACGGGTTCCAGGGGTTCGGCGGCTTGTTCCGGCGCGGCGGGTTGGGGCTGCGGTTTGGCGAGGCGCAACTTTTGTAGCTGTTGCAATTCGTGGAGGTTGTGGTAGAAGGACTTCTCCAGTGACGCGCGCTCCTTGGCGGCGTAGGCGAGCATGATGAAGCGCTCCTCGCCGAAGCGGATTTTGTCGTAGATTTTGGATACGCTTTCGGAGTTACGGATGAGCATCCACTGGGCGACGACCATGGCTTCAAAGGGGAGTAGTTCGGTGCGGCCCTGGGGATGCCAGTCAGCTTCGAGTTCGTCCCAAAGCTGGGAGTAGGCGGCGGCGTTTTCGCCTTCGATGATGGCGGTGCGGGTGCGGAGTCCGAAGGTGAGGGCGTTGAAGCGGATGGCTCGTTTGCCTTCTTCGGTCTTAGCTCCGGTACTGTGCTGCGCGTTTCGCTTATTGGCTTCATGTTGCTTATCGGAAATAATCATATGGTTTCTCCTGAAACGTGGTTTGACGTTGAATAGCGGGGATGCCGCTATCCGATTTGAGTAGAGCACGGGGGGGTGAAAAACGGCGTGCAGGGCTTTGGGGATTGCTTGGGGGACGTAGTAGGGGCTGAAGTTAGGTTTATTCCGCTGGCTTGTGACTCGCCGGCGATCAGCTATCGAGTATCGCGGACGACGCGACAGCGGATGTGGCCTGTTGAAGTATCCAGCGGGCGAGGGGAGGGCGTAGGAATTGTCTTCAAACTCGATACGGCCGGGGAACTAACCGTGCTCTACAACTTCCTTACGTTCCTTTTCGGGGGACCATTAATGCTGCCTGTCCTGGCGGCTGTGGCGTCGTGTACCAGCTATTGCTCCCACCATTCACCTGGCTGAGCCATGAGATGGACGCCGAATAATCGACAGGTCAGATCAAGAACAAACTTGAAGGCCCGTTTGAAATGAGCACAGGCGCTAGTCGCAGCGATATCTCAAAACGTGAGGGTGTAAAGCATGCCGCCGCCCTTTGTGCCGCCACTGCTCGCCCCGTATAAGACGCCTTGGGGCGACATGGTGAGTATTCCTCCCACGCCATCGGCGCCGCCGGTGAAGGTGTAGATCACGCTGTAGTTGCCCTCTGTATCCACCTTGTATGCCAAGCCGCAGCCGCTATTCAAGAAACAGCCCGGCGATCCACCAAAGCCCGTAGAGCCGTAGAGGTTTCCCGAGCTATCCAACACTACGCCTAACGCCTCGTCACCGGCTGCGCCTCCCCCAAAATTGTGGAGGACTGTGAAATTTCCCGCTGGAGTTAGCTTGAACAGCACGCCGCCACCCAATGAGCCGCCGGACGAATTGGTTCCGTACAGGTTGCCGGCACTGTCACGAACCACTCCTGTGACGGGATATGCGCCGTTGGGGCCGCCCGTGAAATTGAACAATACGGTTTCCTCGCCGGCCGGCGTGAGTTTGTAGATCACACCTCCATTTGCCGTTCCGCCTGAATATGTCGTCCCGTAAAGATTGCCCGCCGCATCGAACACCGGCCAAGACTCCGGCGGTGGCTGGCCGCCATCGTCCAAGCCCGTGAAGCTGTACAGAACGGTAAAATCGCCGCTGGTGGTAATTTTGAAAACCACACCCTCCTGGAGTCCGGTCAGGCTTCCCGCCCCCCCGCCCGCAGTGGTCCCATAGAGATTCCCGTCCGGCCCCAGTACAACTCCACTGTCTGGGTTTGCGCCATCAGCCCCACCAGTGAAACTGTGGAGGGTCGTTTCGCCACCCGACGGGCCGATTTTAAACACGGCGCCGGCGTTCGCGGGGCCGCCTCCCGCGGCAGCGCCGTAGAGATTCTTGGCCGCGTCGATGGCAAGCGGCGCAACGGCGGGGTTGGCGCCATCTTCACCATTATTGAAATTGTAGAGCGCGGTTTGCTTGCCGCCGACCAGCCGATAGACTAATCCGTAGTTGTTCGTTCCGCCATAGAAGGTGGAGCCGTAGATCTCGCCTTTGGCGGTGACCAGCACCGGGTTGGGGTCAGAGCCGCTCAGAGCGCCTCTGAAATTGTGCAGAATGCTGGATTGCCCCGCCGCGTTGACCTCGTAAAGCGCTCCCTGTATACCCGCAAACGCGGTCAGGCCGTAGATATTTCCTGCCGAATCGAGGATGACACCCGAATTGATCGGCGGACTGATCGTATGGCCTTTATAAGCGCCCGGGAATTTATACAGAACCGATACTTCGCCTTTTGGGGTAGCTTTATAAACCGCCCCGTATGGGTAGCGGCTCGATGTCCCCCCGTTGATCTGACCGGTGGTGCCGTAAAGGTTACCGGCTTGGTCGATGGCGAGAGCATTCGGTGACAATTCGCCGCCATAATCGGGGTACTTCAGAGTGGCCAGCCCGGTGCATTGGCCGGAGGGACTGAGCTTGTAAATCACAGTGACTGCGGCGCCATACAGGTTGCCCGCGTTGTCCAGGATCAGGCTGCCCTCTGGAAAATCGCCACAAACCCCATTGGGGACGAACGTGTACAAGATCGATTCCGTGCCCTGGGCGCTTAGCGCATATACCACTCCGTCACGGTTAGCTCCGCCGTTCTCGGTCGCACCGTAGAGCCCTCCTGAAGGGTTTAGCGTCACGCCCGAATATGGGTTGCCGCCGTCCGCACCCCCTGTGAATGCGTAGAGAACCGACTCATGGCCGGACGTCGCAATCTTCCAGACAACTCCTGCATTCGACGGGCCGCCGTAGTAGGTGGTTCCGTAGAGGTTTCCGGCAGAATCGATCGTCACGCCCGTGTACGGATTGCTCCCATCTGTCCCGCCCGTAAAACTGTGTAGCACGGTTTCCCGGCCGGAGGTGTTGATCTTGTATACAGTACCTAAGCCGGCGCTTCCGCCTTCCTTGGTCGTGCCGTACAGGTTCCCGGAGGAGTCTAGTGTCACGCCGGCATACGGCCCGCTGCCGTCTCCAGGGCCGCCGTGGAAGGCGTAAAGAATGCTATACTTGCCGCTGCTGCTATACTCGAACACCACGCCCGATTGGCTGGCATCACCGCCGGTATACGCAGTTCCGTAGAAGTTACCGGAAGCGTCCATAATCAGTGTCCCAACCGGCCCCGCCCCCCCAGGATACTCGCCGAAGTTGAGCAGGGCGGTCTCGTTTGCCGCCTGCGCATGTAGCGCAGGTAGAAAACTGAGGCAGAGGAAAATCACGCAATTTATTTTTTCCATTACGGCTTCCAAATTCAGGTCGTCGGGGTGGTCCCAGCGGCGCTTACATCGACCCTGACCCATCCTTGGCTCGTGGTGTAACTTGCAGTGCCGCTTTGGGGGTTAGTAACGGAGAAGTAAAGGTAGTCGCCGGGGTTTATTGAGCAGTACGCCGAACTCGGGGTTGCAGCCGTGGCGAACATCAGCCAGCTGTCATCGCTGATTGGCGACAGGTAGGTGCTGGGCAACAGGCTTGAATTCGCCAATATGTATCCATTCTTCACTTCGGTTCCAAGCGCCAAGACCAAAGAGATGCTGGAGTCGGTCCAGTTCTCGATATAGACCTGGCATTTGCTATAAACCCCGCTTGTGCTGGTATACCAAGTGAAGTCGCTTGGGCCGGTGCATGAAGATGAGAGGTGGCACTCCGATGACCAAGTTTGGCGGGGCAGCGGAGCCCAGACCGGCGAACGGCAAGGTCATGGAAGGCTGATAACCGAATCCTGTGCCGACCAGTTTCAGCGGAATCCCTGGAGTCCACGATGTGCCGGGGTCAGGCGTGCTTTCTGGCGACTGCAGAATGATCTGATCGCAGGGGTTCGGGGCGCTTGCGGTCCACGGCTGATTGCAACCCATAGTGCTGGTGACGACGTTGGGCGCCGCTAGGAACCGCCCGCGGTCAACTCTATGCTTATCCTTGCGGTCCTTTTCGTCCGTGTCCACAATACCTTACCTCCAGAGTGCCTGTCGGCTATTCTGCCCTGTGAGAAGGAGTTTGTCAAGAAGTCTTCGCGGTTTATTGTTTTCCAACAGGCGCCGGCGGGCTGCAATTATTAGCGGGCGTCGAGCGTTCTGATTTTCTTGAGGCGTGAACGCCTTCGGTGTTGCAAGAGGGGGGGGGCCATGGTTCTCTTGCTGTTGTCCGTATCGCCTTAGTGTTGGTTCCGTCCTGGATTCGTTCGGCCCGGGATAAGCTCAGTGGCAGAGGGCAGCACATTGAATGGCGCATTGGCGCTGGTGGTTTGGCCGACGCCAACAACTTCGTTCGGGCCTGCCAAGGCTCCCGCGGGGACGTTGAAGGTTAGGGCGGCGCTTCCACTAAACGTGCCGTGAACATCGGCCGTCGCCGTACCAAGCAATGCTCGCGGCTGATTCCAATAGATTTTCACTTGGTCGCCCGCGCCGAAGCCGGATCCCTGGGCTACTGCCGTAGTGCCTGCCGTTCCCGAGTTTGGATTCACGGTCAAGCGTGCAGACACCGAAAAGGGCGCCGCGCCCAGGTTCCCGCTGCTCTGTCCTTTGCCCAGAAAAATTCGCGGGCCATAGGGCGATGCCGGCGCCTTGGCCGTGGCGTTCAGGGTGCCTGACGCATCCGCTGTGGCGTTCGCCAAAACGGCCGAACCCACTCCGGCGCTGTAGATCTGGACGCGTTCGCCTGCCCAATAGCCAGTCCCGGTGAACGTCAGGGTGGCCCCGAACGAACCGGCGGCGGGTGTCACGCTTAGGTTCGCGGTTAGGAAGACGGCTTCGCCGATCTGATTCGCGGTGTATTCGGCGAACCAGAGTTCGCCATCGGGTCCGGTCACGATGCCCAGGGGTGCGCTATTCGGTGTGGGCACTGGATATTCCGTGATCGCGCCGCCGGTGGTGATCCGGCCCAGTTTATCGCCCGCATATTCGGTGAACCAGAGCGCCGCATCGGGACCTACTGTAATCCCTACCGGATAACTGTTAGGCGTGGGCACCACGAACTCCGTGATAGCGCCGGAGGTGGTGATGCGGCCGATCCGGTTGGTGTAGTGCTCAGCGAACCATAGCGCGCCATCCGGGCCTGGCACGATCGCGGCGGGATAACTGCCGGGCGTCGTTACAACAAATTCCGTGAGGATCCCCGCCGTGGTGATTCGCCCGATCTTGCCCGCCAGATGTTCCGTAAACCAGAGCGCGCCGTCCTGTCCGGTGGTGATCCCATGTGGTGCACTATTGGCCGTCGGCACGGGGAATTCGGTGATCGCTCCGCCGACCGTTATGCGCCCGATTTTGTTGCCGGCATATTCGGTAAACCAGAGCGCGCCATCCGGTCCGGTGGCGATCTCGGCGGGACTGCTGGCGGGGGTCGGCACGCGGTATTCCGTGATCGCGCCCGAAAGGGTGATCCGGCCAATTTTGTTGCCCGAGAATTCGGTGAACCACAGGGCGCCATCCGGTCCCGCGATCAGGCCATCCGGCAAGCTGTCGGGTGTCGGCACGGCGTATTCCTTCAGGCTGCCGGCCGTGGTGATGCATCCGATTTTATTGCCATTGAATTCGGTGAACCAGAGGGCGCCATCCGGTCCGGTGGCCATTTCGTTGGGACCGCTGGTGGGCGTGGGAACCGCATAATCCGCCATGGCAATCTGTTGCGCCGGCAGGAGGGCGGGCCATGCCAACAGCAGCAGGGCCGGGCGTATGCGTCCAGGTGCGCCCATCACGACTTCCCAGGCTCCGCCTTGTCCGCCTCGTCGGCCAATTGATTCAGGGTACGTGCCAGGCCGCGGGCGGCGTCGGGGTCCACGTCCATCCATACGTCGAATTTGCCGGACAGCTTGCCGCTCTCCTCGACTTGGAATTTCACTCGCACGCGCTTGCCCCAGAAGAGCGGATCGTTCAGGGCCCGCCCGGTGATCGACGTCAGGACCAGGCAGCGGCCCCAGCATCGCGCCAGGGTAGGGATGGCGTCGCGGAGGGCTTGCGGAAAGTTCATCGTATTCTGGGGATGTAAATGCCGGGCGGGGGATTGCGCGGCACGCGCGGGGTCGCGCCGTGTTCGCTGCAGAGTGCGGACTTTCATACGGACCTCCTCCGGAGGGTACCAAATCGACGGGGAAAGCTAAAGCACTTTCGCCCTTTTTGCGGAAGTAGAGCCGCTAACCTGCAAAGGAAATTGCCAGGCGGGTGGGGATCTTCTTACAAAAGCGCCGCGCCTGCGGATCTGCAAGCGCGTATCAATTCGGCGTCGAGCGTGGCCAGAGGAAGCTTTTTGCGAATGGCAAGTTCCAGGTAAGCGGCATCGTAGGAAGTCAGCCGGTAGGTGACGGCCAAGCTGTACACTTCGGTCAAAATGCGGTCGGCGCCTTCGCGGTCAAGGGTGATGTTGAGGGACTGTAGCAGGGCGATAAAAGCATCCGCTTTTTCCCCCGTAATAATACCTTCCTTGCGCGCCTTCGCGAGCACGGCGGTGACTTCATACCGCCATAGCACGGGCACGATGGCTTCGCCGTAGGCCAATGTTTGCAGGACGCTCTCGCCGTAAGCGTGAGTGGCGTTCTCAAAACACCAGCGCATCGTGACGGAATTATCGAGAACGAAGACGGTCAAGCACGGCCTTCGTTAATTAAGTCGCGGATGGTGACGCCTTCGGGCAGGATATTGCCCTTGCGCAGTTCGCGAATCCGCGCGACGGTGGCGAGCGCTGCTTCGAGGGATGACAAATCGGGATGGCGGCGATTTTCCAGATAACGCTCTACCGCCTCGCGCAGGATTTCCTCAGTAGGCCGGTGTTCTTCCCGCGCCGCGGCTTGCACTTGCGCCATCAACGCAGGCGGCAGTAACGGAAGCGGTTCGCTATCGGTGCCGGGTTGCATGCGGGTACCTTTGTTTTACATTATCGCTCTTCAGGGCTAGAGCCGGCGTGTGGCTTGGTTTTCCCATGCGGTTTGCCTCGGATTCGCCGCTACTGCCATGTTTCCCGTGCGGACACACCCAAATCCTTCCACTCGCTTGGTAAAATAGAACTTACCACCCACCCAAGGAGCTCCATTGCCCGATCAGGAAAATCCGCCGCAAGGTCCGCCCGCGCCCCCGTCCGGCCCCCAAATGCCGCTGAGTGGCGGCGACAAGAACCTCATCCCCATCAATATCGAAGACGAGATGAAGCGGTCGTACCTCGATTACGCCATGAGCGTGATCGTGGGCCGCGCGCTGCCCGACGTCCGCGACGGCCTGAAGCCGGTGCATCGCCGCATTCTTTTTGGCATGCACGAAATGGGCCTGGCGCCCAACCGCCCGACCCGCAAATGCGCCAAGATCATCGGCGAAGTGATGGGCAAATATCACCCCCACGGCGACGCGCCCGATCTACGACGCTCTGGTGCGCATGGCGCAGCCCTTCACCATGCGCTACCCGCTGGTGGAAGGCCAGGGAAACTTCGGCTCGGTGGATGGCGATCCGCCCGCGGCCATGCGGTACACCGAAGCCCGCCTGGCGCGCATCGCCACGTCGCTGCTGGAAGATATCGACAAGGAAACCGTCGATTTCCGGCCCAACTACGACGAGAGCGAGCAGGAGCCGGAAGTTCTGCCCACGCGTGTCCCGAACCTGCTGGTCAACGGTTCGGCCGGCATCGCCGTCGGCATGGCGACCAACATCCCGCCGCACAACCTCACCGAGATCATCGACGCCACCATCGCGCTGATTCAGAATCCGCAGACGCCTCTGGCCGAAAATTATGGAGATGGTGCCAGGCCCCGATTTTCCGACCGGCGGATTCATTCTGGGCCGCTCAGGGCATTTTCGACGCCTTCACCAAAGGCCGCGGGCAGCTCAAGATGCGCGCCAAGGCGGCCATCGAAAGCCGCGGCAAAGATCGCGAAGCACATCATCGTCACCGAAATTCCCTATCAGGTGAACAAGGCGCGGCTGATCGAGAACGCGGCCGCGCTGGTGAACGAAAAGAAGCTCGAAGGCATTTCCGAAATCCGCGACGAAAGCGACCGCGACGGCATGCGCATCGTGTTTGAACTGAAGCGCGGCGAGCAGGCCGAAGTCGTCCTCAACAACCTTTATAAGCACACGCAGTTGCAAATCGGCTTCGGCGTGATCATGCTGTCCATCGTCAACGGCCAGCCGCGCGAACTGGGCCTGATCGATTGCATCAAGTGCTTCATCGAGCATCGCGTCGATGTGGTCCGGCGCCGCACCGATTTTGAACTGCGCAAGGCCCGCGACCGCGAACATATCCTGCTCGGTTTCCAGAAGGCGCTCGATAATCTGGACGAAGTGATCCGCGCTGATTCGCGCCGCCCGCGCTCCCGCGCGAAGCGCGCGAATCCCTGATTGCCGCGTTTCGAGTTCACCGAGCGGCAGGCGCAGGCCATCATCGAACTGCAATTGCAGCGGCTCACCGGCATGGAGCAGCAGAAGATCGCCGACGAGCTGGCCGAAATCCAGCGTCGCATCGCCGAGTATCTGGAACTTCTCGGGTCCGAAAAGCTGGTGCGCGAAGCGCATCATCGAAGAACTGAAGGACGTCCGCAAGGCTTATGGCGACGAGCGCCGCACGCAGATCATCGAAGACACCGGCGAGATCCGGCTGGAAGATCTGGTAGCGGTGGAAGACGTCGCGGTCACCGTCACGCACGGCGGCTACCTGAAGCGCACCTCGGTGGATACGTACCGCCGGCAATCGCGCGGCGGCAAGGGCCGCATCGGCATGGGCACGCGCACGGAGGATTTGCTGGAGCACCTGATCGTCGCCTCCACGCACAGCTACCTGCTGATCTTCACCGACAAGGGCCGCGTCTACTGGCTGAAGATTTACGAGATTCCCGATGCCGCCACCGGGGCAAGGGCAAACACGTTTCGAACCTGATCAATCTGCAGCCCGACGATACTGTAAAGGCGTTCCTGGCGGTGAAGGAGTTCGTGCCCGACCAATACATTGTGATGACCACGAAACACGGCGTCATCAAGAAATGCGAACTAACGGAGTTCGATAATCCCATGGCGCGCGGCATCATCGCGGTCTCGCTCGATGAGGGCGATGCATTGATTTCCGCGCATCTGACCAACGGTAAGAACTTTCTCTTTCTGGGTTCGCACGAAGGGCAGGCGATCCGGTTTGCCGAGAGCCAGGTGCGTCCCATGGGCCGGCCCGCGCGCGGCGTACGCGCTATGGACCTGGATGAGGGCGATTACATCGTCGGCATGGAAATTGTCGAAGACGAGGGGCTGATTTTGTCGATCTCAGAGAACGGCTACGGCAAGCGCACCAAGCTGAGCGACTACCGTTTGCAATCCGCGCGGCGGCAAGGGTGTCATCAATATGAAGACGTCCACGCGTAATGGGAAGGTGGTGGCGATTCTGTCGGTGAGGGAGGATACGGACCTGATGATCATCACCAAGAACGGTAAGATCATCCGGCTGGAATCGGCTGAGATCCGGCAAGCGGGGCGGTCCACGCAAGGTGTGCGGTTGGTTCGCATGGAAGAAGACGACCAGGTGGCTGCGGCATCGGTGATTCCGGAAGCGGCGGATACCGGGGAACCGAAGAACGGCGACGGACAGCCCGAGCTACCGCTGCAGTAGGGGCTCTGGGAGAAAATACGTAGCATACTAGAGATCGGTTCAGCGTCCTTTGGCGCTCAACACCCAAAACGCGCTCTTCGGCGGCTTCATTGCGAGATGGCCGGGGAGCGCGGCAATTGCGGTTACGATAACGATATGCTGTTTTCCAGAAGCCGGATAGCGCGAGCAAGATCATTTGTGACGACCGAGGTGTGCTGATTCTAAACCCTGTTGAAGCCCCTAAAGGCTGGGTCGCTCGGCTCGAACGCGAACTCGGCGCCGACTGGACGGCTATCCGCAAGGCTCGCGCGACGACCGAAGAGCGGCGCGCAACACTGCGGCGCGCGTTTGACGGGAAGATTGCGGCGGATACCGGTCTTGTCATGTTCGGGTCAATCGCTCGGGGAGAGATGACTTCTGTCAGTGACGCCGATTGGATCCTTCTGGTGGATGGTCAAGCGCAGCCGGAGCACAGCCAGCAACGGCACGCAATTGCTTCGGAGCTAGTGAAGCTCGGATTTCCAGCGCCAGGGCGCTCCGGAGTGTTTGGCTGCATGATTGGAAGTCACGATATTGTCCATGAGATCGGGGGAGAAGACGACACCAACTCGAACACCACGAGAAGAGTTCTTTTGCTTCTTGAATCCCTGCCCGTTGGAAACCGTGAAGCATACGATCGCGTTCGCCGCCAGATTCTAAAGCGTTACCTGCAAGACGATCGCGGCCTGACCCGAAGCAGCAGCGCAGTGAGAGTCCCGCGCTTTTTGCTCAACGATCTGACCCGTTACTGGCGCACAGTCACCGTCGATTTCGTTTACAAGCAGCGAGCGGACTCGGGCGACAAATGGGCTCTTCGCAACGCCAAGCTCCGCATGTCTCGTAAACTCGTGTTCGCATCTGGTCTGCTTCGTTGCTTCGTTTGCCAGTTGGATCCTGACGCGGCTTTGGCTCGCGAAAACCTCACATCCCCGAGTCATGACATTTCTCGAATGCTCACCTATATGGAAGGGGAACTGGCCCACAGTCCACTCGAGATGCTTGCCAGAGCGGCGTTGAGGCCGTCAATCGGGAGAGATACGCAGCGAGATCTGTTTGATAGCTACAATGGCTTCTTGGCTGTCTTGGATGATCAGGAAAAGAGAGACGCTCTGAAACGGATGACTGAAACCGAGATGGCAACATCGGGGGTCTGGGAGGAGATCCGCAGCCTCAGCCACGCATTTCATTCGGGCCTGAAAGCCGTGTTTTTCGGGGACGACGAAGATCTTAAAAAGCTGACCATAGATTACGGAGTTTTTTAGTGAAGCGAATTGGATTTTCAACCGGAGCCATCGCGAAGGGGGATTTTCAAGCGGCGCTGGCGCGCCTTCGACTTTTGCACGTCTCGGTTGTGGAGCTTTCGGCCCTTCGATTTGAGGAACTTGATCCTCTAATCGACTCGCTTCCCAGTCTCGAACTGGACGGTTTCGAGTTCGTCTCCCTACACGCACCAAGCGGTTTTCCTGTCGTACAGGAGCGCTACGTTTTAGACCGCCTCCGCGCCGTAGTGGACCAAGGGATACCGGTTGTGGTACATCCGGACGTCATTTCGAGACCGCGGGACTGGAAGGTTCTGGGGCCGATGATGCTTCTTGAAAACATGGACAAGCGAAAGTCCGTTGGGCGGACAGCCTTGGACCTTGTGCGTTTATTCTCGCAGTTTCCCGACGCGGGGTTTTGTTTTGATATAGGGCATGCCCGGCAGGTAGATCCGACCATGACCGAGGCCCAATTGATTCTAGAGACCTTCAGCGAACGCTTGTCTGAAGTTCACGTCAGTGAAGTGAACACAAGCTGTCGGCATGACCCGCTGTCTTGTTACGCCATTTCTGCATTTCGATCAGTTTCAGCCTTTATTCCCGACTCCGTCCCCATCATCCTCGAAACCCTAATAGATCAAGGCCAGAGTGACATCCTTACCGAGATCGACAGAGCGCAGGAGGCACTCGACCCGGCGTGGTTGTCGGCCGCCAGATAGTCTGGCGCCGGTTTGTGCGCTCAAATAGAGATGATTTGAGAGGTCGTTCTCATGCGAAACGGATGCGCACGCGGCTGAAATGAGGGGGTTAAATGGGGCGGCTTGTGGGATTCGAACCCACGACTTTCGGAACCACAATCCGACGCTCTACCGACTGAGCTAAAGCCGCCATGAATGACCCTTCCAGTTTACCAAATACGGACAGGCCCTCCGTTTCCTTTCGTCTTCGCGGGAATAAACGCGCGGCCCCTCGCCTTATGCCACTATAGGAGTATTGTTTTCGAAACCTCCGCGAACCGACGAATTCGAAACGGCAGCCCTACCGCACCTCACGAACTTTACCGGATCGCGGCGCGACTGCTTGGGGATAGCACCAAAGCCGAGGACGCAGTGCAGGAAACCTACCTACAGGCATGGAAGTCGTTCGCCCGCTTCACTGCCCGGAACCAATTGCCGGGCGTGGCTCTTCAAAATCCTGGTCAATACCATTCACCACCACCGCCGAAACTGGTTTCACCTGCGCCGCGTGCACGATAGCGAAGACATCCTGGACCAGACCGCCGCTCCTGCGGGACCCATCCCCGAAGGCTTGGCCGATGGCGAGATCCTGCGCGCGCTAGACGCACTGCCGGCCGACTACCGGGCCGCCGTTCTGTTGGCCGACGTTGAAGAATTCTCGTACAAAGAAATTGCCAAGCTCCTGCAAGTGCCCATCGGAACCGTGATGAGCCGGATCAGCCGCGGGCGCCGGCTGCTGCGGGAGCAACTCGGGCGGTTGGCGGGGTCCTATGGGATTGGTTCCGGGAAGGAGGGTACCGCGTGAATCCCGCCCCTCCCGGTAATGCCGGCTGCCCGGAGTTCCGCGAACGGCTCGACCGCTATGTGAGCGGCGAACTGGCGGCCGAAAATATACCTGAGATCGAGCGCCATCTCCGCAGTTGTCCTCAGTGTGCGACCGAACTCCAGGCCCAGCAGGGGCTTCGCTCCCGACTGCGCGCCGCTGTGCGCGCCACACCCGTGCCCTCGTACCTTGAAACCAAGGTCCGCGCCGCGGTACGAAGCGAGAGAGCCCCAACGCGTACGGGATTGTGGGCAGTCGCAGCCTCTGCCGCAGTGATCGTTTGCGTGGTTACCGTCGGTGTGCTTCGGGAGAAGGACAACCCCGAGGAGGCCATTCTAAACCAGGCATCGGGACGGCTTGGTTCGGTCCTGAAAGTAGGCCTGCGCGACCACCTGCATTGCGCCGTCTTTCGAAAATACTCTAAAGAGCCCGTCCCCAGTGCTCAAATGGCGGCTGACCTAGGGCCAGCCTTCGCGGGCTTGGCTCCGCTGCTTCAGGCGAAGCTTCCGCAAGGTTTCCGCATCATCCAGGCCCACCATTGCAGCGTCGGCCAGCGCGCATTCACCCACTTCATTGTTGCAGGCGGCGGGAACATTGTTTCTGTCATCGTTACCGGCAAGCAACCGGGCGAATCCCTGGCGGGCGGCATCCATCAAACCGGCGTCGACCGCTTCCAGGTGGTCGGATTTGAGACACACGACTACCTTGCGTATGTGATTTCCGATCTGGATCCCCTGCGGAATCTGCAGTGCGCTGTTAACCTGGCCCCTACGCTGCGCGAGTATCTAGCCGCGCACTCTGGTTGACCCCTCCTTTGTAAGGGTATGCCATGCATACCAATTCCTCTGGTTGGCAAAAGTTAGGAAAAGGCTCTTGACAGCCTGCTGCGATAGGAGCATATTAGATAGCGAAGTCTGCTTCTTCCTGTCGAATGCGATACCCCGTTTGGGGGACCTGCTTGCAATAAGGAGGTTACATAGAACCATTCCACAAGACGGGCGGCTACCGGCATCCCAGGCTGACCGGCCGCCGAGTGGGGACGCGCTAAACGCAATTTTTGCAACAAGCGCCGCGGTACGTGCACCGCAGTCCAAACAGACTCCACCGGCCGGAAAGTTGTTTACAGCAGGAGCGCGGCGGCCGCCCTTATTCTTCCTCCGGTGCTTCTCCGTCTCCTCTTCCTTTTTTCCCGATACTGACCTTCCTGTAATCGACAATATTTAACAAGATAAATAGGTCTTATTATCGCTACCTTATTGTTTGCTGCCGATGAGCAACATTGGATGGTGAAATTAATGAAAAATATCCTATCGTTCACGGCCGCGCGACGCGACACTGCGTTGTTTGTGGCTTTTACGGTTTTCCCACTGCTACTTTGTAGCGAAGCACGCGCCCAAGCTCCGCCGGTTCCGCCGGTTTTCCAGGATCTCTATGGGTTGCTCAACACTTATTTAAGCGGATTCAATACGACGCTAAATGCCAGCCCTGCGAGCCAATATCCGACTATAGCCACTGGAAATCTTAAAAATGCGAATGCCAACGCGGGCCCGCAGTTGGTCAATTCGGGATCCATGGCCGGCATAACCCTTCAACTGCAGGAACTGAAGGCCATGGGCGCAAAAGCTGTAATGGTCGAGGTCGGTTTCCCAATGTTGTACGAGCCGTTTCTTACTAGTCAGGGCCAAACGTATTCGCAGTTCGTAGCTTTTTATCAACAAGTTGGCGCGGCGGTGCACGCTGCTGGAATGAAGTTGATCGTGGAAAACGACACCCTGCTGGTAAACGATGTACAGGCCGGCTGGAATGCCGCTCCGTTTTACGCGACGCTCAATTGGACCCAATACCAGGAGGCGCGCGCGCAAACGGCGGTAACCGTTGCCCAAACGATGCAACCCGATTATTTGGTGCTACTCGAAGAGCCTACTACCGAAGCCGACAATAGCGGGCAGACGCAGGCCAATACTCCGACCGGATCTGCTGCCCTGCTGACGCAACTGATCAGCAGTGCGCAACAGGCCGGTGTGTCAGGGATGAAACTCGGCGCCGGAACGGGCACCGCCCAAGCGAACTTCATGCAATTCATTCAAAGTTATGTGGCATTGCCTCTCGATTACATTGACATGCACATTTACCCGGTGAATCGCAGTTTCCTGCCGAATGCACTGCAGATCTCTAACGCGGCAGCCGCGGCCGGCAAACCGGTCAGCATGTCGGAATGCTGGCTGTGGAAGGTTCGGGATAGCGAATTGAATGTTCTGACGCCCTGGAAGTACGCGCGCGCAATCCCTTCAGCTTCTGGGAGCCGCTTGACACATTGTTCATTCAGACCATGCAAAACCTGGCGGCCCACACCCAGATGATTTTCATGGATCCCTTCAACACCGAACTCTTCTCCGCATATCTTCCTTATGACAGCACGACCGAATACCTTACTCCCAGCCAAATCATAGCTCAGGAAAACGCTCAGGCCTCACAAAACACGGGACAGGCGATCTATTCGCCCACGGCCATGAGTTATTACGCGTCTTTGGTTTCACCGGCCGATACCGTACCCCCCACGGTTCCGTCTGGTGTATCGGGCGTTTCTGCTAACCCCAACACCGCGACGATCACCTGGAACGCGTCAACGGACAATGTTGGAGTAGCGGGCTACTACGTTCTGCGAAACGGGGTCGTGGTAGGTTCCACAGCCAGCCTCTATTATCAAGATACGGGTTTGATCGAGAGCACCACCTACACATATACGGTCGAGGCTTTCGACTTAGCGGGGAATTCTTCGGTACCCTCGCTGCGTGTCAATGTGACCACGGACGATGTGACGCCTCCCGCGCCGCCGGCAAACGTTTTGGCTACCGCTAATTCGTGCCAAAGAGTGACGGTCACCTGGTCTCCGTCCACGGACATATCCGGCATCGGCAGTTATATTGTACTCTCGGGGTCCTCTCCGGCCGCGCTTACGCAGGCTGGGCGTACACTAGGCACGACAACGACCTACACCAGTTATCCTTTGACCGGCGGAACCAGATATTTTTACGCCATCGAAGCAGTGGATAATTCCGGAAACGTGTCGGCAATGTCCGCTATTGTATCGGCGACTACGCCCATGCCGCCTTCTCCGCCTACGGGCGTTGCAGCAACAGCCGCCGCGACAACCAGAACCAGCGTCACGTGGTCCGCGGCAGCCAGCACTGGCCTGCCCATCCAGTACTACCATGTTTTCCGCGGTAGTTCGGCGGGCAATTTGAGCCAAGTGGCGATCGTCGCGCAATTATCCTATACGGATACCAATGTGGTTCAAGGGACGACCTACTTTTACGGAGTCGAGTCGGCTGATACCGGCGCCGATCTTTCCGGGATGTCGAAAGTAGTCTCGGTGACCACGCCGCTCCCTCCGGCTGCGCCCACTAACCTAGCCTCCATACTGTACTCCGATTCCAAAATCGGCCTGACTTGGTCGGCTGCGGTTAGCGGCGGTCTACCCGTACAAAACTACCACGTCTATCGCGGTTCGACGCCGAACAACATGACGCAGGTAGCCGTAGTATTGCAAACCTCCTATACGGATTCCACCGTGTCGGCGGGCGCCAAGTATTATTACGCGATCCAGGCGGCTGACTCCGGGGCGGACCTTTCACCCATGTCGGCAACCTTGGGGGTAAACATTCCGGCGGGTCCTTCCGCTCCTTCGGGCTTGGTGGCGACACCGGTTTCCACTACTAAGATCTCGCTCACATGGTCCGTACCCTCGGGCGGCGGTCTATCCATAGCGAGTTACCGTGTGTTCCGCGGAGCGACGCCCTCCAGTCTGGCCCAGATCGCAACTGTGGTGTCGCCTTCTTACACTGATGCTTCGGTGTCGCCTTCGATAAAATACTACTACGCCGTAGAGGCAATGGATACGGGCGGCGATCTTTCTCCGATGTCGAATACGGTGCCGGCAACGGCACTTGCGATGCCATCGGCGCCTACTAACCTGTCGGCTACCGCGCCTTTCAAGACTCAGGTGAATCTTTCCTGGACGGCAGCACAAAGCGGCATGCCATTGTCTTCGTACACCATCTTTCGAGGCAGTTCGCCTTCCACGCTAGTTTCCCTGAGGGTGGTAGCGGCACCTGAGACGACGGCGACCGACAGTGCCGTGTCAGCAGGCACCACCTACTACTACGGCCTGCAATCAAAGGACACTGGTGGAAACACTTCTCCCATGTCCGCGCTTGTAACTGTTACGACTCCGCGTTAATCTCGCAGGCTAGGCAACTCTTCGCCGGCCCAGCCACTAAAACTGGGCCGGCGGATTCCGCTTCGTTCCTTCGCGTCTCTTCGCGCTTTGCAGTGGATGTTTCAAATGCTGGGAATCCGCCATTCCCAGCGATGCCTCGTCCGACTATTAAAGATAAAACGACCTTGTGTACTTAATTACTAATTTTCTGCCGATGTGCAGATTGATGGTGAATCTAATGAAAATCAAGAACTCAATCTTTCTTATGTTCCCCGCCCCGCGACTCGCTTCTGCGCTGTTCGCGGCCTTCATCGCTTTCGCGCTGTTATCCAATAGCAACGCAGCCGCCCAGGCACCGCCGGTTCCAGCGGAATACCAGGACCTTTACAGTTCTCTTAGCACATATTTAAGTGGCTTCAACACTACCTTGAATGCCAGTCCTTTATCGCAATATCCAACCCTGTCAACTGGCAATCTCAAGAATGCCAATGCGAATGCCGGGCCGCAGCTAGTCAATCCCGGCTCGATGCCGGGAATCTTACTCCAAATTCAAGAGCTCAAAGCGATAGGCGTTCAGGCGGTCATGATAGAGATCGGGTTTCCCATGCTGTATGAGCCCTTCTTGACTAGCCAAGGCCAGTCCTACTCGCAGTTTGTCACGTTTTACCAGCAAGTGGCGGCAGCCGTCCGCGCCGCGGGCATGAAGTTGATCGTCGAGAACGATACTCTGTTGGTAAACGATGTACAGGCCGGCTGGGACGCCGCCCCGTTTTACGCTACGCTCTCCTGGTCTCAGTATGAGCAGGCACGCGCGCAAACCGCCGCCACGGTGGCTCAAACCTTGCAGCCCGATTATCTCGTGCTCCTTGAAGAACCTACCACAGAAGCGAACGACAGCGGGCAAACCCAAGCCAACACCCCCAGCGGCTCGCTCGATCTTCTAAGCCAGATCCTGGCCAGCGCACAGCAGGCTGGCGTTCCCGGAATGAAAATGGGAGCCGGAACGGGTACTGCGCAGGTCAATTTCCTCCAATTCATCCAAGGTTATGTAACACTGCCGTTGAATTTCATCGACATGCACATCTATCCGGTGAATCGTACCTTCCTTCCCAACGCGTTACAAATCGCCAGTACTGCCGCGGCCGCTGGACTACCGGTCAGTATGTCGGAATGCTGGCTGTGGAAAGTCCGGGATAGTGAATTAAATATCCTGACACCGTCGGAAGTGCGCGCCCGCAATCCCTTCAGCTTTTGGGAACCCTTGGACTCTTCGTTCATACAGACCATGCAGAGTCTGGCAGCGCACAGCCAGATGATGTTCATGGACCCTTTTAACTCGGAACTCTACGCCGCTTACCTCACCTACAACAGCGGCATGGACAGCCTGACGCCCAGCCAAATGACCAGCGAGGAAAGCGCCCAAGCTTCACAGAATATGGGGCAGGCGCTCTACACGCCAACCGCGATGAGCTATTACGCATCATTAGCAGTACCGCCGGATCAGACTCCGCCTACAGTGCCTTCAGGCGTGACTGGCGCATCTGCTAACCCCAACACGGTAACTTTGAATTGGACGGCCTCGACCGACAATTTAGGCGTTGCCGGTTACTATGTACTCCGCAACGGCGTCAACATAGGATCTACTGCCAGCCTGTATTATCAAGATTCCGGATTGACGGAGAGCACCACTTATACTTACACTATCGAGGCGTTCGACTTGGGCGGCAACGTTTCTGCTCCTTCATTGAGGACCAACGTGACGACGGACGATGTGACGCCGCCCTCGATCCCCACTAACCTATCTGCCATTGCCAATTCCTGCCAGCGGGTGACCCTGACATGGTCCCCTTCGACCGATCTATCGGGAATTGGCAGCTACATTGTGTTGTGGGGCCTTTCTCCGAACTCGCTAGCCCAAATCGCCCGTACAGCCGGCACCACTACCACATACACGAATACCCCTTTGACCGCGGGGACTACTTATTACTATGCCGTGGAAGCGGCGGACAACTCCGGAAACGTTTCGGCGATGTCTTTAGTCGTGGGCGTTTTGACGCCTATGCCTCCGTCGGCTCCGGCCACCATTGCAGCCACGGCTGCCGCAACTACGCGGATTAGCGTTACTTGGTCCACTGCCACCGGTGGCGGGCTGCCGGTGCAGTATTATCATGTGTTCCGTGGAAGTTCGGCGTCCAGCTTGACTCAGGTCGCGATCGTCTCGTCAACGTCTTACACGGATACCACGGTGACCCAGGGAACCACGTATTTCTACGGTGTCGAATCGGCTGATACGGGCTGCGATCTTTCGGTGATGTCGCCGGTGATTTCCACGACCACGCCAATGCCGCCGTCCGCGCCAGCCAATTTGGCAGCAACGCCTTACTCCACGACGAAAGTAGGCTTTACTTGGTCGGTGGCGGCCAGCGGTGGACTGCCCATCCAGAATTACCGTATCTGGCGCGGAACCACTTCCGCCAATCTGGTCCAGTTAGCTATCGTGCTACAAACCTCCTATACAGACACAACCGTTACGGCCGGAGCCGTTTATTACTACGCTGTCCAAGCGGCGGATTCGGGAGCGGACCTCTCGCCCTTGTCGCCCACTATCTTGGTTACGGTGCCGTCCGGCCCCTCGATGCCCACCGGTCTTCTGGCGACCCCAGTCTCGACCACGAAGGTCAGCCTAATCTGGTCGGTGCCGGCGGGCGGCGGACTGGCCGTCTCCAGCTATCACGTCCTTAGGGGAACGACCGCCTCAAACATGGCTCAGGTCGCCGTCGTCGGGCAGCCCTCCTATACGGACGCCTGCGGATCGCCTTCGACCACATACTACTATGCCGTCCAGGCGTTGGACACCGGCGGCGATTTGTCGCCCGTATCCGCTACTGTCTCGGCTACTACCCTGGCGTTGCCCTCGGCGCCGGTAAACGTAGCGGCCACCGCCCCTTACCGTAATCAGGTGACTATCACCTGGACTGCGGTTCAAAGCGGCATGCCGCTCTCTTCCTTCACTATCTTTCGAGGCCCTTCGGCCAATAACTTGACGTCGCTCAGAGTGGTCACCGCAACCCAGAGTTCGGCCACCGATGGTACCGTTTCACCCGGTACCACATACTATTACGCCCTCCAGGCGAAAGACACCGGCAACAACGTTTCTCCCATGTCCGCCGTGGTGCCGGTCACTACGCCTAATTGATTCCCATCCAGTAGTCAAACCTTCGCCGGCTCAGCCAAAACTGGGCCGGCGGTTTTCTGTTTCAGCACCCTTCCGCCTACTTCCGCTACACTGATTGTTCCAGGCATTTTCCCAGGCTACCGAACCGTGAACGCCGTCGAATTTCAAGATGTCTCGAAAAGCTATTCGATCTATGACTCGCCGGGTGACCGGCTGAAGGAGTTGCTCTCCTTTAACCGCCTCAAATGCCATAAAGACTTCTGGGCCCTGCATGATATTGGCTTCGAGATCCGGCGCGGCGAGACTTTCTGCATAATCGGCGAGAACGGTTCCGGCAAGAGCACGATGCTGCAAATGGTGGCCGGCATCTTGCATCCCACTAGCGGCTCGTTGACGGTTAACGGACGGGTCTCGGCGCTTCTGGAACTCGGCGCCGGCTTCAATCCAGAGTTCAGCGGCCACGATAACGTATACCTCAACGGATCTATCCTCGGACTCAGCACCCGACAGATCGATCAACGCTACAAGGACATTGAAGACTTCGCCGAAATCGGAGATTTCATCAACCAGCCCGTCAAGACTTATTCGAGCGGCATGGTCGTGCGGCTCGCCTTCGCGGTGGCCATCAATGTGGATCCCGAAATCCTTTTGGTTGACGAAGCGCTCGCTGTCGGCGATATCTACTTCCGCCAGCGCTGTATGCGCAAGGTCCACGAACTGCGCACCCGGGGCATCACCATCCTGTTCGTATCGCACGCCATCGCCGATGTAAAAGCTATCGGCGACCGTGCTCTCTGGCTGGATCACGGCCGCATGCGCGAGATCGGCGAGACCGATCGCGTGGTCTCCAAGTACCTGGCCGCCATGGTCGAGAAGGATTCGGCCTACCTCATGCTGAAAGGCTCGCCCGACTCCGCGGGCGCGGGCTCGCGCGTACGCGCCCCCGAGATCGTCGACCATATTCCCAACATCGATCATCGCTATGGCGACCAGCGCGCCGAGATACTAGGTATCGCCGTGCTCGATGCGCAAGGCAGTCCAATCCACCTACTCGAACCTTCGCAGCGCATCACGGTGCGCATCAGCGTGCGCGCTCGCGCCGAGGTGGCCCAGCCCATCGTCGGCTTCATGATGCGGAACCAACTCGGCATTGATTTCTCGGGCACTAATACCACGCGCGAAGGCTACGAACTGCCGTCAATGATGCCCGGCGATATCTATACGGTCGACTTCCACCTGGACCTGCCGGAACTTTATCCGTCATCGTTTTCGTTTTCTCCCGCCATCGCCGACGGCACCCTGCTCGGCTATAAGATGTGCGACTGGATCGATAACGCCATCGCCCTGCAAATGGGCCACTCGCCGGGCGAGATCTATGGATTCCTGCGGCTGCCGTGCCGCGTGGAAGTGAACGCACGTATCGCCCCGCAACTGCGAGAGAGCCATGTTGGCTGAATTCACGGGCGAGCGCGTCATCCCCGGGCAGGTGGATGCCGATCTCTTCAACGAACACCTGGCGCGCTACGCCTTTGCGGCTCGCCTGGCGCGGGGCAGGCGCGTGCTCGATGCCGGCTGTGGAACGGGCTACGGTTCGGCCGAACTCGCCAAATCGGCGTATTCGGTGGTCGGCGCGGACCTCGCCCTGGAAGCCGTCGCTTTCGCCCGCGAGCACTATCCGCTGCCGTCGCTGCAGTTCGAACAGGCCTCTTGCACTTCTCTGCCCCATCCGGACGCGTCCTTCGATCTGGTAGTGGCTTTCGAAGTGATCGAGCACCTGGCTGATTGGCGCAGCTTCCTAGCGGAAGTGCGGCGCGTTCTGGCGGCCACTGGGCAGTTCATCGTCTCCACTCCCAATAAGCTTTACTATGCGGAATCACGCAGCCAGGCCGGCGCCAATCCGTTTCACGCACACGAATTCGAATTCGATGAATTCCGTGAGGAACTAGCCGCCATCTTTCCACATATTTCTTTGTTTCTCGAGAATCACATACAGGGGGTGGCGTTCCGCCCCACCCAGGAACAATCCGCCGCCGAGACCACGGAGGTGCGGGTGGATGGCGGCGAGATCTCACCCGCCGAATCTCATTTCTTCGTGGCCGTCTGTGCGCACCGCCACCAGACCGGTAATCCGACGTTTGTCTACGTACCCACCGCGGGCAATGTGCTGCGCGAACGCGAAACCCACATCGCTTTGCTCGAAGGCGAACTCCGCCGCAAAGACGATTGGCTGGAAGAATCCAAGCGCGATTTGGCGGACCTCGATCGCCAGCATCGCCAGCTCACGGAAGAGTTGAAAGAGAGCAACCGCTGGGCAGCACGGCTGAACGAGGAGCTGTCCGCAGCCGGCGCGCGCATCGAAAAACTGCAAAAGGAATTATCCGCCGAGCAGGCCGCCGCCCAAACCCGCATTGCGGAACTCGACGCAGAGAATCGAGCGAAGGCGGATTGGGCGCGGCAGTTGGATGAACAACTCGGGGCCAAAGGCCAGGAACTCGCGCAGTGCGTCGAGTATCTGCACGAGGCCGAGAAGACTGTGGACGAGCGAACCCGCTGGGCCCAATCGCTCGACGCTGAACTCGACCAGGTTCGCCGCAAGCTAGCTGTGTTGGAATCTTCGCGCTGGGTGCGGTTGGGACGCCGCGTCGGCTTGCAATGACCGCATTCTTCCTCCTGCTACTTTCACCGTTCCTGGTTCTCACGGCATTCCTATCCCTGGTCCTGACCGATCTCTTCTGGCGGGTATTTGGGTCGAATACGCAGCCGCCCGCGCCTTCGGCGACCGATTCATTTCCGACCAGCGCCACCGTCGTGATACCCAACTGGAACGGCCGCGACTTGCTGGCGCAATACCTGCCGTCCGTAATCGCGGCCCTCGACGGCAATGCCGGCAATGAAATCATCGTGGTGGATAATGGCTCCACGGATGGCAGCGCGGAGTTCGTCCGTGAGATGTTCCCCGCGGTAAACCTGCTGGCCCTGCCCCAAAACCTGGGCTTCGGCGGGGGGGCCAACGCCGGATTCAGGGCCGCCAAAAACAGCATCGTGGTCCTTCTGAACAGCGATATGCGCGTGGCTCCGGATTTCCTCGCGCCCCTGCTCGAAGGATTTCGCGATCCGCGCGTCTTCGCCGTCTCGTGCCAGATTTTCTTCCGCGACCCTTCCAAGCTGCGCGAAGAAACCGGACTGACGCAAGGCTGGTGGCAGGATGGCACGCTCAAAGTGCGGCATCGCATCGATCCCGCCATTGACGATTTGTATCCGTGCTTCTACGGCGGTGGCGGATCCTGCGCCTTCGACCGCGCCAAATTCCTCGAACTCGGCGGCTTCGACGAACTGCTGGCGCCCTTCTATCTGGAAGACACCGATCTCGGATACATGGCCTGGAAGCGCGGCTGGCAAGTGCTCTACCAACCGCGCAGCATCGTTTACCACGAACACCGCGGGACTATCGGCAAGCGCTTTACCGACGCGCAAATCCAGGCGGTGCTGAAGAAGAATTACCTGCTGTTCTGCTGGAAGAACATTCATAGCTGGCGCCGTCTGATGGCGCACTTTTTCTTCAGCTACGGGGGGGCGCTACTGAGCGTGGTCTCGGGCGATGTGCCGGGCCGTGCCAATCTCAACGGATGGTGGCGTGCCTTCCGCCAGATTCCCGGGGCCGTGCGATCCCGCTGGCGAGCACGCAGCCTCGCTGAAGTAGATGACGACGAAGCTTTTCGCCGGCCGTTAGGCGGCTACTTTCGCGACCGGTTCGCCGGCCAGCTTTCACCGGCATCGCCGCGCCCCCTGCGGGTCCTGTTCGTCTCGCCCTATCCGATTTGCCCGCCGGTACACGGGGGGGGCGTGTTCATGTATCAAACCCTGCGCGAGTTGGCGAAGCTCGCCACGGTCCACGTGGTCGCTATGCTGGATCAACCGTCCCAGGCTCCCGCGCAGGAAGAGTTGCGGACTTTTTGCGCCTCCGCCGAATTCGTGGTGCGCCCCCCCCTGCCCCCAACGTTAGGATCCATACGGCCGCACGCGGTTTCCGAGTTCGCGAACGACGATCTTGACTGGCTGATCCACCGCCAGATCTACCTGCATCATATCGACGTGGTGCAGCTCGAATACACGCCGCTCGGGCAGTACGCGCGCGGTTACCACCGTATCCCCATGATCCTGTTTGAACACGATGTTTATTTCCAATCCATCGCGCGCGGCTTGGCCTACATGTCCGGCGCCCTGGCCCGCACCAAAGCCCGCTATGAGTATCTCCGCGCCTTGCGCTACGAACTCGGCGTACTTCCCCAGTGCGACCGGGTGCAGGTGTGTACGCTCGAGAATGCCGACTACCTCGCCAGCTTTCTGCCAGGCATGCGCAGCCGCATACAACCCGGCCTGCGCGCCGGCATCGATACCACGCGCTACACTTTCGCCGCCGCCAATCGCGAGCCATTCACCATGCTGTTTCTGGGGAGCTTCCGCCACGAGCCCAACGCCATCGCGCTCGACTGGTTTGTCAATCAGGTGCTGCCTCGCATTGTGGACCGCCGTCCCCAAGCGCGCCTGGTCGTAGTGGGATCCGATGCCCCCCCCCGCCATCCCTACGCCGGCCGCGAGCCGGCCATCGAGGTGCGCGGTTTTGTGGAGGACATTCGCGAGCCGCTGGGGCGCTACGCCGTGTTTGTCTGCCCAATCCGCAGCGGGTCGGGCGTACGCGTGAAGCTGCTGGAGGCATTTGCCAGCGGGATTCCGGTGGTGTCAACGAAGATCGGCGCGGAAGGCCTCGCCCGGCAGGATGCCGAGTTTTGTCTGTTGGCGGATGACCCTGAAGCCTTCGCCGATAAGGTGCTGCAGATATTCGACGACCCGGCGCAAGCCGAAGCTATGGCGGCGCGCGCCCGTGCCGAGGTAGTGGCAAATTGGGATATGGCCGCCATCACTGCCCGCCTGGTGGCCAGCTATCAAGACGCGGTGCGCGAAAAGAACGCTAAGAACCCTGCTTCGTCTTTACCTTGAGGTCGTCCTGCAGGCGCTTTACTACGCGCTCGGCGGTGTGATCCAGTTCGTGCGCAGTAGCGTTCTTGGGCTTCTCGAACACGGACCAAAGCACCTGCCCGGACTTCACGTCCACCAGGAAAATGGTGCCGCGGCCGCGCCCATAGCCGCCCATGGTGCCTGGTTTATCCGCCCGATTGACCGTCTCTCCCAGCAGAGAAGGCGGAATGTCCCCAGTCGGAGGCCTGTCTCCCTTGATCTTGGCTGCTTCCCGGGCCGCTTCCTTGGCAGCCTCTTTTGCCGCTGCTCGCTTTTTCTCGGCTTCGGGATCGGGAGGCGGCGGATTCAGTTCCCTCAAACGGTCTTGCAGGGCCGCCCCTACCTGGTCGGTGAACAGGATATCGGCCTTTGCCGGATCCGCCACAACTTGCAGTAAGTGCGTGCGCGTCAGGCGATTGGCAATGAACTGGTCAAGGCCGCGCCCCATCGGCAGCACGTACACGCTTCGCCCCGCGCTGAGCTCCGCGGCGCCCGCTCCGCTAAGGCTGAAACTAAGGCAAAATAACCCGACGGCCCATCTCATGTTGTTTACCATCATAACAATGGACGCTTTCGGCCCCCCATAAAGTCGATTCGTACGCCGATTTGTTCAGGCGTGCGCCCTGAGCCATGCGCTAGGATAAACTTCCTATGATACAGACGCTCGCGCAGTTCCCCAAGAATGTATAAAGGCGACACCATCACCGTTATCATCCCCTGCCTGAACGAAGAGCAGGGTATCGAGCGCGTGCTGCGTGCCATGCCTGATTTCGTCGACCAGGTAATCGTGGTGGACAACGGTTCCACCGATCGCACTTCCCTGGTGGCCGCGTCGCTGGGCGCCCAAGTGATCCGCGAGGACGTGCGCGGCTACGGCCGCAGTTACAAGCGCGGTTTCGCCGATGCCACGGGCGATCTGATCGTCACCCTGGATGGCGACCACAGCTATCCCGCCGATGCCCTGTCCTATCTTCTCGAAGCCTTCCGGCACCTCGAAGTCGACTTTCTGAATGCTTCGCGGTTCCCTGTTCGCGACCGCCAGGCGATGAGCCTGAAACATCACTTTGGGAACCTGGTACTCTCGCTGGCCATGTCCCTCTTGTATTTCCGCTGGGTACGCGATTCGCAATCCGGTATGTGGGTCTTTCGCCGTTCCATCCTGAAGGACATGCGACTCGAATCCGATAGCATGGCTTTCTCTGAAGAGATCAAGATCGAAGCGCTCAAGAACCCGCGCGTGCGGTTCGGCGAAATCTCGATAAACTACACTTCGCGTATCGGCGAAAAGAAACTCAATCCATGGCGGGACGGTTTTCACAATCTGCTGTTTCTGGCCCGGAAGCGGCTGCCGCGGCGCAGGCCATGAACGCCGATCGGGTGGACGTCACTGTAATCGTGCCGGTCTGGAATCGCCGCGAATTATTGGAGCGATCGCTGTGCGGCCTGCGCGCCCAGACGCATGCCGTGGCCCAAGTGCTGGTGGTGGACGATGGTTCCGGGGATGGCTCCGCGGACCTCGCCGAATCGATGGGCGCTCACGTGATTCGATTAGGTGCCCATGCAGGCTTTGCTGCCGCTGTGAATCGGGGCATTCGAGAGACTCGCACGCCGCTGGTGGCGATCGTGAACAATGACGTGGAACTGGCGCCCGACTGGCTCGAAAAACTCGTGGCCGCAATCGGTCCGCAGTCCTGGTTCGCCACCGGTAAAATCCTGCAAGCCGGCAACCGCGATCGCATCGATGCCACTTACGATGCGGTCTGCCGCGGGGGTTGCGCCTGGCGCGTGGGTCATGGATGTTTCGACGGGCCGCTCTTTCGCGAGGCGCGCGAAATCAGCTTGCCACCGTTCACCGCCGCCGTCTTTCGCATCGCCTTGTTTGAAAAAATTGGCCTTCTCGACGAGCGCTTCGAAAGCTATCTGGAAGATGTCGATTTCGGACTGCGCTGCGCCATCGCTGGATGTTCGGGCCGTTATATCCCTGAAGCCGTAGCCTGGCACGAAGGCAGCGCCACGCTGGGCCGATGGCATCCGCGCACCACACGTTTCATTGCGAGGAATCAGGTTTTCCTGGTGGCCAAACATTTTCCATTGGCGCTACTGCTCCGCAACGCTTGGCCTATAGTTGTTGCCCAGGGCTTGTGGGGATTAGTGGCGCTCCGTCACGGCCGGGGTTGGTCATGGCTGCGCGGCAAAATGGAAGGCATCTTCAGGTTTCGCAAATTCCGGCAACCTCTGCGAAATAGTAACGTCAGGCAGATGCTCCGCGAGTCTGAAAAAGAAATCCGCCACATCCAGCGCCAAACCGGACGTGACTTGTACTGGACTCTCTATTTCGTGCTGACGGCGGGTGGGGCAAAGTGACACATGCATGAGGCGGGTATCGTCATCGTCACGTACCAATCGGGCGCCGAAATCGGTGCATGCCTCGACTGCGCCCTGGCCTCTGGGGCGCCCATCGTAGTCGTCGATAACGCATCCACAGACGACACCTGCAAACTAGCGGACCGTCCGCATGTGCACCTGATCACCAACCGGGAAAATCGCGGGTTCGCGGCGGCGGTTAATCAGGGTATACAAGCGTTGGACACGCCCTTCGTCCTGCTGCTCAACCCCGACGCGCTAATCCAGACGTCCATTGACGCGCTTGTCGAATGCTGTCGACAGGATGGAGTAGCCGCGGCCGGAGGAAAACTTGTTGACGGCGCTGGACGTCCGCAAGTTGGCTTCAATGTTCGAAGCTTACCCACCCCCGGCGCGTTGATTTGTGAAATTTTGCTCATCAACCGGCTCTGGCCGTCTAATCCCGCAAATTGGCACTACCGTTGCTTAGGCTTTAACTTGTCCGCGCCCGGAGACGTGGAACAGCCAGCGGGAGCTTTTCTCATGATCCGCCGGGATGTGTGGCGGGAATTAAATGGCTTCGATGAACGATTCCACCCACTTTGGTTTGAAGACGTAGATTTTTGTTGGAGAGTCCGGGAAAAAGGTTACCGCATACGCTACACGCCGGACGCTGTGGCTAAACACACTGGCGGTCATTCCATAGCGAAGATTTCGCTGGAGAAGAGGCAGCTTTATTGGTATCGTAGTCTACTGGGGTTTGCGAACAAGCATTATCGTTCGTCTACGGTTAGAATGATTTGTACGGCTGTTTTGTTAGGTGCAATACCCAGGATGATCGTGGAAGTGGCCGCGTCCAGAAGTTTCGCGTCCATCGGAGTATACGGCAAAGTGATGGGCTTGGCCGGCAGAATGTTCATTCGGCCAACCGTTTAATCGGTGTTTTTTGTCTTTTCCCGCAATTTGGGGTGAACGGATGTACCAGTGATTGCCTTTAAGTCAGGTTCGAGTTCATGTCCCATAACGACGTCGTATCGGTCACGATAGTAACTTATAACAGCGGCCGTTTTATCAAGAGATGCCTGGAGTCGGTGCTTGAACAGCGCTACCCGAATAAAGAAGTTATTGTCGTAGACAACGCCTCCACCGACGGCACCGTAGATATCCTGGAACAGTTCGAAGACCGCTGCCAAATTACTTACAACGAGGAGAACGCCGGCTTTGCCGCCGCTCAGAACCAGGCTATCGCGCTGGCTAGCGGCAACTGGGTCATGACATTGAACCCGGATGTGTTGCTCCTTCCTAATTTCATCCAAGCTCTGGTCGATGCGGGCAACTTCGATCCGAATATCGGCACTGTGTGCGGCAAACTGCTCACGATGTCGGCCACTTTCGAAATTCCCGCTAAGCCCGTGGTCGATTCTACCGGCATCTATTTCAACCCTATGCTGCGCCATCTTGACCGCGGCAGCCAGGAAGTAGACAACGGCCATTATTTGCAATACGAGTATGTGTTCGGGGCCACCGCTGCAGCGGCCCTCTACCGCCGCGAAATGATCGACGATATTTCGCTTGATGGCGAGTTCTTCGATTCCGATTTCTTTGTTTACCGCGAAGATGCCGACGTGGCGTGGCGGGCTCAACTGCTGGGTTGGAAGTGCATCTACGTACCCTATGCGCGCGGCTACCATGTGCGCAAAGTGCTGCCCGGAAATCGCGGGGCGCTGCCACCCGAAATCAACATGCACTCGGTGAAGAACCGCTTCCTGATGCGCATCAAGAATATTTCGCCCGATCTCTACCGGCGCAATATTTTTTCCATCACGCTGCGCGATGTCACCGTAGTCATGTGCTGCCTCATGTGGGAGCATTCTTCGCTCCGCGCGTTTTGGTTCCTGGCCCGAAACTGGCGCAAAGTCATGGCGAAGCGCGCCGAAATCCAAAGCCGCAGGCGCGTGGATAACGAGTATATCGCCAGTTGGTTTAAATACGCGCCGGTGAGTGTGCGCGCTCCCAAGAAAGCGCCCCGCCTGGTGTCCCGCTCGCAAGCGGCCAAGACCTAAGCGCGCGCGATGCGCATTGCTATTCTCGGTACGCGCGGCATTCCGGCTAACTACGGCGGTTTTGAAACCTTTGCCGAAGAACTCTCCGTAAGGCTTGTAGCGCGTGGACATGACGTTACGGTCTATTGCCGCGGTGAGACATCGCCTCACACTACTTATCGTGGCGTTCGCCTGCGTTTCCTCTCTACCATCCGCCACAAATACCTCGATACCATCGCCCATACCTTCGTCTCGACGTTGCACCTGCTGGCTCATCGGGCGGATGTAGCTCTTTACTGCAATGGCGCCAACGCCATCTTCACCGTGATCCCGCGCCTGTTCGGCATGCCCACCGCCCTGAATGTCGATGGCCTGGAACGTAAGCGCAAGAAGTGGAACCGCGCCGCCAAAGCCTGGTATCTGCTTTCCGAATGGCTGGCCACATTTCTTCCGACGGAAGTTGTGACCGATGCGCGTGCGATCCAGGATTATTACAAGGAGCGCTACGGCAAGCGCAGCACCTTTATTGCGTATGGCGCTGAGACGGGCAAGGTCCCATCCACCGTCGCCCTTACGGCTTTAGGCCTGCAACCGGGCCGTTATTTTCTCTATGTGAGCCGGCTTGAACCCGAGAACCATCCCCTCGAAGTGCGCCAGGCATTCGAGCGCGTGCGCACGGATATGAAACTCGCCCTTATTGGCGACGCGCCCTACGCCCACGAGTACATCCGCCAAGTCCGCGATACAAGCGACCCCCGCATCGTCATGCCGGGCGCCATCTATGGCCAGGGCTATCAAGAGTTGGAGTCGCATTGCTTCGCTTACATTCACGCCACCGCGGTCGGCGGTACCCACCCGGCGCTCATCGAAGCCATGGGTCGCGGCGCGCTAATCCTCTATCGCGATAATCCGGAAAATGCCGAAGTCGCCGGAGACGCCGGCATTCCCTTCCGCCACGATATCGCTGAAAAGATCGAGCAATGCCTGGCAATGAGCGAAGCCGAGCGCGACACTCTTCGCCAGCGCGCGCTGCAACGCGTCGAGCAACTCTACTGTTGGGATGCCGTTACTACCGCTTACGAGAATTTGTTCCAGTCGATAATAAAATGATGCCCCCGCCCTTTCGCTCCTACGTCCTGGTTTCGCTCGATCAAATCGCGCGCAATTACCGCAATGTCCGCGCGGCCGTCGGCCCTTCCGTAGACGTGATGGCGGTGGTCAAGGCCGATGCTTACGGCCACGGTGCCCTGGCTGTATCGCGTACCCTCATCCGAGAGGGAGCCAAATGGTTGGCCGTTAGTTCCGTGGATGAAGGCGTCGCTTTACGCCTCGCCGGCATCCCTGCGCGCATCCTGGTGATGGCGGGTTTCCTGCCGCAGGAGCGCGATGCGGTTGTCGAGTACGATCTTACCCCGACCGCGCATTCGCTCGAAGATATCGCTGAACTCGATCGCATGGCTGAACGCGCCGGACTGCCACTGCCCTTCCACCTGAAAATCGACAGTGGGATGGGCCGGATGGGCACGCGCTCCGAACCCCAGGAAATCGTGGCCGCGCTCTCGTCGCTGCGCCACGCGCGCATTGAGGGCCTGATGACTCATTTCGCTTCCGCGGCGGATTTCACGTCGCCCCAAACGGACCAGCAGTTAGTCCGCTTTGATACTTACCTGGGCGCGTTGGAGGCTGCCGGTATAGCTATCGACTGCGTCCACACCTCCAGCACCAATGCGATCGTTTACGCTCGCAAGGATGCCTGGCACAATATGGTCCGCGCCGGGCATGCCCTCTATGGGTATGTCTCGCCAGCGCGGGGTACGAGCCCCGGACAAATCCTCGATGTGCAGCCGGCACTCACCTGGAAGGCCAAGATCCTCGTCGTCAAGGACCTTCCCGAGGGAACGCTAATCGGCTATGGTGGCACCTTCCGCGCCCCCTCGGCCATGCGAATCGCCATCCTGGGAGCGGGCTATGCCGATGGCGTTTTCCACCGTCTTTCGAATCGCGGCAAAGCTATCGCTGCCGGGCAAATCGTGCCCATTGTTGGCACCGTCTCGATGGACCTCACCACCATCGATATCACCCGCGTACCGGACCTGAAGCCCGGCGACGACGTTACCTTGCTGGGAACCGAAGGTGATGCCAAGCTGGATGCGCAGCAGATCGGCCGCGTGGCCGGCACCATTTCGTACAACATACTTTCCAGCATCAGCGCCAGGGTGCGCCGCGTCTATGTCTGAAAGGCAAAATCTCAGCCTGCCGAGCACTGTGCTACGGTCCCTTCATGAGCCCTTCCACGATTGCCCTCGCACTGAGCCTCGCCCTGGCCTCTTCAGCCTTGGCACAATCGCCATCTTATAAACTGACCAAAACCGTCAAAGTGGGCGGTGCGGGCGGCTTCGACTACGTCTATGCCGACGTTGACGGCCGGCGTCTCTACATACCGCGACCTGCCGCAACCGGAGCGCGCATTACCGTCTTCGACCTCGACACGTTGGCCCCCGTGGGCGAAATCCCGAACGCCAACGCACGCGGCGTAGCTGTCGATCCCAAATCGCATCACGGCTTCGGCAGCAGCAAACCCGTCGTCATGTGGGACACCAAAACGCTCGCCACCATCAAGACCATTGATGTGGAGGGCGCGCCCGACGGCATTATGTTCGACCCCTTCAACGACCGCGTTTGGGTCTTCAGCCACCGCGCGCCCAACGCTACCGTCATCAACGCTAAAGACGGATCCATCGCCGGCACCCTCGATCTAGGCGGCGAGCCCGAGCAGGCCGTGAGCGATGGCAAGGGTCACATCTGGGTGGATATCGAAGACAAAGATAACATCGCCGCCGTTGACGCCAAGACGCTTAAGGTGACCGCGCATTATGACCTTGCCGGCAAATGCGGCGGGCCTGGAGGCCTTGCTTTTGACAAGAAGAACGGCATCCTCTTTGCCGCCTGCCACGAACCCGCCGCCATGGCTATGGTGAGCGCGAAGGACGGTAAGATCGTGACCACCTTGCCCATCGGCAAAGGGGTCGATGGTGCGGGCTTCAATCCCCATACCATGGAAGCCTTCAGTTCCCAGGGCGACGGAACGCTTACCGTCATTAAAGAAAAGTCGCCCACAAGCTTCGAGGTGGAGCAGACGGTCGCCACCAAACAGGGCGCCCGCACCATGACCATCGACACGAAGACCAATCAGATCTTCGAGATTACCGGCGAGTTCACCCCACCCCCGCTCGGTCAGCGGCGCGGGCAGATGGTGCCCGATTCCTTTGCCATACTCGTGATCGGCAAGTAGCGGATTAAACCACTTCTTCGGACCAGTTTTCCAGCACGTGCTTCACTTTGGCGGTGAACTGATCGGCCAGCGCGCCGTCGATCAGGCGGTGATCGAAGCTGAGCGACAGATACATGATCGAGCGGATGGCGATGGCGTCGTCGATGACGACGGGAGTCTTCTCCACCGCGCCCACGCCCAGAATGGCTACCTGCGGCTGGTTGATGATGGGCGTGGCGATGACGCTGCCGAAGCCGCCGAAATTGGTGATGGAGAACGTACCGCCCTGGACTTCGTCGGGCTTGAGCTGGCGGGAACGGGCGCGCGTCGCCAGGTCCACGATCGAACGCTGCAGCCCAGCACGTTCTTCTCGTCCGCCTGCCGGATGACCGGGACGATCAGTCCGTTTTCAAGCGCCACCGCGATACCGATATTGATCTCGTTGTGGTGGATGATGTTGTTGCCTTCGATGGAGGCATTCAGCAGCGGATATGTGCGCAGGCCGACGACTGTGGCGCGCACCACGAACGGCAGGTAGGTGAGCGACATGCCATAGTTCGCCTGGAAGCCGGCTTTGTGGCGGTCGCGCATACGGGCCACTTTGGTCATGTCCACCTTATGGATGGTGGTGACGTGCGCCGAGGTGCGGCGGCTGGCGACCATATGCTCGGCGATGCGGATGCGCATGGTGCTCATGGGCTCGATCCGCGTCTTGGCCTGGCCGGCGGGAGGCAGCGGCGCTAGGCGGCGTTGCCGGCGGGGGCGCAGGAGCTTCAACGGGCGGCGGAGCGGGAGCAGTCTGCACGGGCGCGGCGCAGCGGGTGCAGCGGGGAGCCGGAGCGAGCGAGGCGGCGGCGCGGGTTTCCTGCGGCTGGCTGGCGATGTGGCCTTCCAGATCCTGCTTGGTGATGCGTCCGCCGGCTCCGGTACCTTTCACTTTGCTTAGGTCGATGGAATATTCGCGCGCCATGCGGCGGACCAGCGGGGAGAGCGGGCCGGTTGGCTCGGCGGCTGCGGGGGCTTCGACGGGCGGCACGGCTGCGGCCGGCGCGGGCTCGGCAGCGCCGTCGCGGCAGCGGGGGCACTGCGCTTGGGAGGCGCGGGCGGCCGGAGGAGCGGCCGAAGCGGCCGGAGCTGCGGCTTCGGCAGCAGGTGCAGCAGCGGCAGGAGCGGCACCGCTCCCGCTTCGTCGATGCGGGCCACCACGGTGCCGATGCCGACGGTCTTGCCCTCTTCCACCAGAACTTCGGATAGCGTGCCCGCGGCACGGCGAGGGAATCTCGGTATCCACCTTATCGGTCGAGATTTCGAAGAGCGGTTCGTCGCGCTCCACATGATCGCCGGGCTTCTTCAGCCACTTGGTCAGGGTTCCTTCTACGATGCTCTCGCCCATCTGGGGCATCACTACGTCTGTCATTGGCAGTCCTCTCTATATCGCGTTCAAATATGCGGCCGAAATGCATCGGCCAGGCGCTCCGCAACTTCGGCCCACGAAGCGCCGCATCCCAACTGCGCCATGGACGTGACGGGCTTCGTCAAACCGCAAGGAACAATGTACTGGAAATAGCGCAGGTCGGTTCGAGACATTGAGCGCGAAACCGTGCGATGTAATCCATCGGCTGATGTGCACGCCGATGGCGGCGATTTTGCGGTCGCTCACCCAGACGCCGGTCAGTTTGGGAATGCGGCCGGCGACGATGCCGAACTCGGCCAGGGTATCGATCAAGGTTTGTTCGATGGCGCGCACGTAAGCGCCGACGTCGCGCTTCCATTCGCGCAGGTCGATGATGGGGTAGCCGACGATCTGTCCCGGGCCGTGATAGGTGACGTCGCCGCCGCGGTCGGTGGGATGGAAAGCGATGCCGGCGCGAGTCAGGATTTCCTCGCCGGCCAGCAGATTCTCCAGGTGGCCATTCCGGCCCATGGTGATGGTGTGGCGGGTGCTCCAGCAAGATGAGTTGATCGGGAATCGCGCCGGTCTTGCGCTGCGCGACGAGTTGCTGCTGCCAATCGAACGCGGCTTGCGTACTCCATGCGGCCAGGTTCCCGCAGCTCGCATCTAAGCATTGATGGCCAGACCGTAGACGGCGTTGAAGCCTTCGCCCATCATTTCGGAAAGCGTGGGGTGCGGATGGATGGTGTGCATGATGGTATCGACGGTGGCTTCGGATTCCATTGCGGCGACGGCTTCGGCGATCAGTTCGAAGGCATCGGGTCCGATGATGTGTACGCCCAGGATTTCGCCGAACTTCTCGTCGGCAACCACCTTGATGAATCCGCCATGGCTATCGAGAATGCTGGCGCGGCTGTTGCCGGCGAAGGGGAACTTGCCGATTTTCACCTGGAAGCCTTGCGCACGGGCCTGCGCCTCGGTTAGTCCGACGCTGCCGATGCCGGGCTCGGTATATGTGCAGCCCGGGATGCGATTGCGATTGAGCGGAGTGGCGGTTTTGCCGGCGGCATGGGCCACGGCGATCATGCCTTCCATGGTGGCGACGTGCGCCAGTTGCGGGGTTCCCGCCACCACGTCGCCGATAGCGTAAACACCGGGCTCGCCGGTTTGCTGGTATGGATCCACCTTGATGAAGCCGCGGTCGAGCTCGACGCGCGTGTTTTCCAGGCCGATGTTTTCGGTGTTGGGATTGCGGCCGACCGCGACGAGAAGTTTTTCCGCTTCGACTTCTTCCGTTTTGCCGCCGGCCAGGGTGACGGTCATCTGCACGCCCTTGCCGCCCTTGCGGACGTTTTCCACTTTGGCGCCGGTTTCGACGCGGATGCCGGACTTGCGGAAGGTGCGGTCCAATTCCTTGGAGACCTCTTCGTCCTCCACCGGAACAACGCGCGGCAGCATTTCGAAAACCGAGACTCCGTGCCGAAGCGATTGAAAATCGAAGCGAACTCGACGCCGACCGCGCCCGCGCCGATGATGGCGAGGGATTTCGGGACGGTGGTCAGGTTCAGGATCTCGACATTGGTGAGGATGAGGTCGGCATCGGGCTGCAGGCCGGGGAGCATGCGGGCTTCCGAGCCGGTGGCGATAATAATGTTGCGCGCTTCGAGGGTCTTGGGGCCTTCGACGGCTTCTACGTCGATGCGGCCGCCGCCCTTCAGGCGGGCGTAGCCTTTGATCCACTCCACCTTGTTCTTGCGCAACAGGCCTTCGACGCCTTTGGAATGCTTGTTGACGATGCGGTTCTTCTTGTCGATGACCTTGGGGTAGTCGAGGACCGGATTCTCGCAGTGGATGCCGTCGGCTTCCGGGTTCAGGAAGTGGTCCCAGACGTCGGCCGTATGGAGCAGGGCCTTTGTTGGAACGCAGCCCACCAGCAGGCACGTCCCACCTAACTCTGGGCTGCTTCTCTATGAGGGCGGTCTTGAGGCCGTACTGGCCGGCGCGAATGGCGGCCGAATATCCACCGGGGCCGCTGCCGATAACGATCAGATCGTAGGACACTTTTTCCATTCTACACTCGCCGCCGCTGCCGTTATGGACGCGGCCGCTGTACTTGTCAGCGATGTGTGCTCTAATGAACAAAGCTATGATTTGGCTTTTAATATTACTGATGTGCGGGTCGGGCGCGGGGATTCCTGGCCGCCTAGCGCAGACCAGTCGCGCCAAGAAGTCCACTACACCGACGGTGCCAGCAGCACCAGTGGCCGATCGAAAGCCTGAAGGTGGAAGGCAGCCACAATTATACTGCGGCGCAGATTCTGGCAGTGGCCGGGCTGAAGGTCGGGCAGATGGCGGGAAAGCCGGATTTCGAGGCCGCGCGCGACCGGTTGGTCGCTACCGGCATGTTCGAGACGGTGGGATACAAGTTCTCGCCCGGCAGCGATCAGCACGGCTATGCGGCATCGTTCCAAGTGGTTGAGGTCGCAGCCGGCTTATCCCATCCGCTTCGACGATCTGGGCGCGACGGACAAAGAGCTGACCGACTACCTGCGCAGCTAAAGATCCGCTGTTCGCGCCGCGGCTGGCGGCCACCAAAGCGGTGCTGGCGCGATACAAACAGTGGGTGCAGGAATACATTACGGCGCACGACAACAAGGACACCGTGAGCGCGAAAGTCACGCCCATCGGGCGCCGAACGAGTTTGTGATCCTGTTCCGGCCGGCGCGCTCGGATCCGGCGGTGGCGGAGGTGGCGTTTGAAGGCAACCAGGCGATCCCCACGTCGAAGTCTGCAGAATACCATTGCCGAGGTCGCGGTAGGTCTGCCGTACAAGGAAGAAGCGTTCCGGCAATGCCTGGATTCGAGTATACGGCCGTTATACGATGCGCGTGGGCGGATGTGCGCGTGGCAGTTCACCAAGGTTACCGTCGAGAAGGCTACGGATGTGCAGGGTTTGGCGGTGAAAGTGTAATTGATGAGGGCGGCAGCTACGATCTTGGCGACGTGAGGATCGAGGGCGCGCCGCATTTCGAGCCCGTACGGCTGCTGAAGACCGGCAAATTCAAGACTGGCGATCTGGCTGATTTCGACGAGATCGGCAAAGGCGTGGACCGCATCAAGAAGGTGCTGGCGCACCAGGGCTACATGCGGAACGATGTAAAGATCGAGCGCAAGATCGACGACGCGAAGAAGACCGTGAACCTGGTGCTGCACATCGACGAAGGGCCCCAGTTCCTATTTGGGACGCTGAGCATCGAAGGGCTGGACCTGAATGGCGAGTCGGCTCTGCGCAAGATGTGGACGCACAAACCCGATACTCCTTACAACCCCGAATATCCGGACTTACTTTCTGCACCAGGTGCACGATGAGGGACTGTTCGACAATCTCGGCGAAACCCGCGCCGAAACCAAGATTAACGATAAGACCCACATCGTGGACGTGACGCTTTATTTCAAATACGCTCCGCCTGTTAACCGCAAGAAGCCTCAGTCGTTTTAGCTGACGAGGAGGCTCGAAGATGAACTCAAAAGATGTAGCGGTCATGATGGTGTTCCTGGCTGCCTTGGCGACAGCAGCGTGGGTGATCCATTTAGCTAACGAAACCGCTAAGCGGAGAAGAAAGCTAAACGCGCAGACGGATCTAAATAATCGCTTGCTGGATAAGTTCAGCTCGGCTCACGAAGTAGTCGAGTTCCTGCAAACCCCCGGCGGCGCGCATTTCGTGGATAGCCTTTCGGGCGAACGGGAAGACCCGGCTACCGCTATTTTGAGATCTACCCATCGCGGAATCATTTTGGTGGTGGTGGCGACCGGCTGTTTGTTCCTGAGTTGGTATTACCGGAATGCGGGGGAAAATCCGCTGTTTGCGATCGGCGTGATTATGTTCTGCCTGGGCGCGGGTTTCTTGATTTCGGCGGGAGTGTCGCATCGCCTGTCGCGGGCCTTGAGCAGCGGTCAAAAGTGAACGCCCTATGGACCAGGGCGAGTTCACCGTTTTTTACAACGAGACGGCGCCGGGGTTGCGCGGCTACATCCGGCGCGTCTCAAACGATGGAGCGGCAAGCGATGACCTGCTGCAGGAGGCTTATCTACGATTCCTGCGGGCGGCGCCGGTAACCGCCGATCGGGCCGCGATGAAGGCTTACCTTTACAAAACCGCTACGGCCGCTATTTATGACCGGTGGCGGAGGCTGAGACGCGAGCGGCTATGGGCGCTGGCCTTCCGCTTTCGCGAGGAGGCACCGCCGGTCGCCGAAGAGGGCGACGTGTCCCGCTGCTTCGAGAAGTTGAAACCGAGAGAACGGGCGTTGTTGTGGCTGGCCTATGTGGAAGGGTACGCGCACGACGAAATTGCCAGCACGCTGGATTTGAGCGAAAAGAGCGTGAAGGTGCTGCTCTTCCGGGCGCGGGGCAACCTAGAGCGTATTTTGAGGCAGAATGGTCTTAGCCCGGATTTTGGCGAGGTGCGATCGTGAACGAGCGTGAGGCGTCGATGTGGATGGGACGTTTGGGAGAACTTTCCCGTAGCGAAGGCGGACTGCCGGATCCCGCGCTGATTTGGTGGAAGGCGCAGTGGCTGGAGAAACAAGCTGTTCGGGCGCGAGTGGAACGGCCCATGGTTATTGCACAATGGTTATCGCTGGTGGCGCCGGTGGCTGCCGCAGTGGTGTTATGCGCGATCAACTGGCAGGGTATGCAGGGAATGTTGAGCCAGGCGGTCCGTCTGTTGTCGGGCGAATGAACCCAACGATAGCCCTACTACCGGTTTAACCCGGCAGCAGGGCATCCGTACGAACTGCAATCTTAAGCGGTGACGGGCGCGCCGAGCTTGGCGTACCAGGGGGTAGCGGACTTGATGGCATCGTTGACGGCGTTGATGTTCTTCACGCCTTCCTTCGAGAGCCAATCTTCGAGCGCTTTCACGCCGCTTTTGGCGTAAACCGGAATGCCTTCTTTCCAGGTGGCGCGGCCGCAAAGGACGCCCGAGAAATCGGTACCGGCTTCGGTAGCCATGCGGAGGGATTCCACGAATTGCGCGTTGCTGACGCCTGCGCTCAAATAAATGAACGGCTTGGTGGCGATTTCGGCGGCCTGGCGGAAGTGCGCCATCGCTTCTTTCTGGGAGTAAGCGGCCTGTCCTTTGAAGATGGAGCTACCTTCCACGAATTCCGCGTTAATGGGTACTTCGACTTTCAGAATGTCCACGAAATATTGCGGCTTGGAGAATTCTTCCATGCTCTTCTTGACGATCTCGGGTTTGGCCTTGGCATACTCGAAACCTTTTTCGTCGCCGCCCTTAGGATCATAGCCCACAAATTCCAGGAAGAAGGGGATGTCGTAGGTCTGGCACTCTGCGCCGATGCGCTCGATAAAAGCGTGCTTGATATCGTTGACCTTAACGTCTTCAAACGGCGTGTAGTAGATCAGGATTTTGACAGCGTCCGCGCCCCAATCGACAATGCGCTTCACGGAGACGTGCGGCAGAAGGTCGGGCAGGCGGCCGGGCTGGCTGTTGTCATATCCGCTCAGCTCATAGGCCAGCAATAGACCGGCATTGCTGCTGCGGGCCAGCCGCGCATCAAGACCGAATTCAGGATCCAGCAGGATGGCGCTGGCATGCGGTGTGAGCACTTTGGTGACGGCAGTTTTGAACTCGCTCATCATCTCGTGCGTGATCTCTTTCTTGTCTACGCCGCGCGCTGACGCCAGCGACTTCTGCAAACTGCCTCGTTGATCCATGGCGGCCGCCGCGATGACGCCGGCCTTATTCGAAAGGGCTTTCAGGTGTTTGAGTTTTCCCTCGGACATTTTCATAAGACGATCTCCTTCTAGCTGGGGGATAAGATGGTAACGCGATAGTGCCGTACGGGCAATAATGAATCGTTACACCATATTATGTCACATTGCGTCCGAAATCGCCCGGATAATCCGACCGGCATGTCCATTTCTGCCGCCTCCGGAAGTAGGCCTGGGCTACTCGGGCATCGCGTAAGATCTGTTGTTTCAGCGCTTGCGCATCGGGGAACTGGCGCTCAGCCCGCACCCGCCACAAGAACTCCACGCGGATGTGGCGGGGCGTTTCTCCGGTGAGCTTTTCCAGCAAAAACGTCTCAATGGAAAGCTCGTGACTATCGCCAAACGTGGGCCGGTAGCCGATGTTCGTAGCGGAAGGCCACACCCGCTCCATCGTCCAAATCGTGCGTGCGAGTTACATAAACTCCGGTGGCCGGAATCACTTCGGTTTCCGTCGGCAAATTAAGCGTGGGCACGGTTTCTTTCGATCCTATGCCGCGGCCCGAAACTACTGCCCCATCAAGAGAATAAGGGCGTTCCAGGAGACGCGCGGCTTGCGCCACAAGACCGGCATCGATCAACTGGCGCAAAGCCGTACTGCTGACCAGACGTCCGCGCACGGTTACGGCTTTGACTTCCTCGGTGGTGAAGCCGTATTTTTGGCCGAGTTCCTGCAGCACGCGCACGTTACCCGACTGTTTATAGCCAAAGCAGAAATCGTGGCCCAGCAGAACCGCTCGCACGCCCAATTTCCGCACCAGGACCTGTTCCACGAACTGCTCCGGGGAGAGATGGGCGACCTGCCGGTCGAACGGCATGACCAGCACCTGTTCGATGCCTTCCTCCCGCATCAATGCACTGCGCTGTTCGGGCGAACTCATCAGCCGCGGTGCGCGCACCGGAGCGACCACCTTGGTTGGGTGCGGATTGAACGTAAGGACGGAAGCTTTAAGCCCACGCTCCACCGCGACTTGCTTGACGCGGCGCAAAATGCTGCGGTGGGCCGCATGCACGCCGTCAAAGTTGCCGATGGTCAGGGCGGACGGACCGAAATCGGGCGGCACTTCGTCGAGGCTGCGAAAGATCCGCATCGGAGCGCTCACGATGCCGCGCCTCCTACTTCGATTTCCAGGCCGTCATAAGCCAGGCGGACATGCGGTGGCAGACGCTCCTCGGTGCGTGCGTGCGCCAAGTCGTGACAGATGTGGGTAAAGAAGACCCGCTGCGGAGCCAGTTCCCGGGCGGTGGCCAAAGAGCGATCCACGGTGGAATGGGTTGGGTGCGGTTTGTAGCGAAGCGCGTCCAGGAACAACACGTCCAGCCCGCGGAGTTGGTCGAGGGACGCCTCGGGAATCTCGCTGTGGTCCGTCAGATAGGCGGCATCGCCGAAGCGGAAGCCATAGATCACCGCTTTGCCGTGCATGATGGGGACGGGTGTGAACTCCAGTCCAAACAAATCGAAAGACGCGCCGTTGAGCGTGCGCGATTCCAGTTGCGGAACAGCGGTCTTCTTTTCTTCGCCGTCGAAGACGTAGCGAAAAGCATTGTGAATAGCGGCCATAGTGCGTTCCGACGCGTATATGGGAATGTGCCCGCCCTGCCGGAAATTAAACGGGCGCACATCATCAAGCCCCATAATATGATCGGCATGTTCGTGGGTGAACAGAATGGCGTCAAGCCGCTCAAAGCCGGTGCGCAGGGCCTGCGTGCGGAAGTCCGGCGTGCTGTCGATCAAGACGTTGCGGCCGGCGTAACTGATCAGGATCGACGGGCGCAGGCGTTTATCGCGAGCATCGGACGAAGTACAAACGTCGCAATGGCAGCCAATGGTAGGCACACCCGTGCTGGTGCCGGAGCCAAGTACCGTAATCTTGACGCCGCCCTCCGGCATTCAGGCGGTCTTCTTCTTGGCTTCGTCGACGGCCTGCACGTAGCGGAATCGCAATAAGGTGAGCGTGTTCTCGAGCAAGCGTTGTTCTTCCAGGGTAAGATTGCCGCGCGTTTTTTCCTGCAGCATGGCCATCATGTCGATCGTGTGGCGAGCCAGGTCCAGATCGGGTGGCGGCTCTTCTTCGGTGCCAAGACGCATTAAGCCCAGTTGCATTTCGGCCTGCATCCGGAGGGATTCGGCCAGGAATTCGAAAGAGGCCGGAGGAATGGGGAACGGACGTCCTTCCTGCTGGCCCCGGCTGTCGGTATCGATATCGGTCATTCTTCGTATATTTTACAACGGGCGGGTTAGTGTGCAGCAGTCCTTTGCGGCGGCGGACTACGCGCCCTCTTGTCGCTCGCGTAGACTTTGAAGAGGGCGTGCTTTATGACCGGGAGGACTTTTGATGCCGACAGCAACTTATGAACAATTACTTGTGGAGACCGTTCCGCAGGTGATTGAGACCGGGAAACAGTATGACGAGATCGGCAAGCGTTTCGGCGAACTGGTCGGCAAGGGGCGCGGTCGAACGCGGAGCGAGACCAAGCTGATGCGGTTACTCGCACTTCTTATCGAGGAAAATGATCGCCGAAACTCGATGCCACCGGACGATGGTGGGCCAGACGAGCGTTTGCGATTTCTATTGGAGCATTCCGGAAAAACTGCGGCCGACCTGGTTCCGGTTTTCGGCCAGCGCAGCCATGTCAATGAGGCGCTGAATGGCAAGCGCAGGATTAGCGCCGTCCAGGCGAGGAAGCTAGGCGAGATTTTTTGCGTCAGTCCGGGGCTGTTTATTTGAGGCGTACCGTCAGCGTCCCCAAGCGGAGAGATATTCGAGGCGTGACATCATCCGCTCAGCACTTGCCCGATTTACGAGCGTCGCCGAGCGGTACTCTGATCGACCTTTTCCGCGAACGTCTCCTCTTCGCCAAGGTCCGCTTCAATTTCATCTGAGTTGGCGTGGTAATAAGCTAATGCCGCGTGAACCCGGGCGAGGCTTAAATGCCCATACTGGGTGGCAATTTCTTCGGGCGACAAGCCCATCTTGTACCAGCCAGCGACACGCATGACAGTCACTCCAGTGCCGGCAATCTTAGGCCGCCCCCCCCGAACCGACGGATCGCGATCGATCAGGGTCCCAATTTCCACGGCGCTGGTCATGATTCAATTATAGGTTGGACGCCGCCGGATTTCCGCCCGGCGGCGCATAGGTAATGCCCGCAATCTACTGCCCTGTACCCGATAGCGGCAGCGATTGCGGACTGCCTGTGCTGTTGTCGTACACCATATAGGTGGCCGATTCCGACCCCACGATGGAGGGCGTGAAGTACACCGTAAAACTGCACAGCGCCCCCGGCGCCAAGCTACCGCGGCAGGGCGGATCCTGATTGTTAGTAGCCCAGTCGGCGGCGTTCGGGCCGGTGATCGTTCCGGCGGTAAACGTAAGCGTGGAAGTGCCCACGTTGATGATACTCACCGTGGTAGATACTTGATGTCCCACGGTGGAAGCCAGGCTCACCGTGGATGGCGTGAATTCGACGCCCGTACCGGTTCCAGACAACGCCACCGTTTGCGGACTGGTGGTGTCGCTGTCGGATACGGTCACCGTGCCAGTCGGGAAGCCGACCGTGGTGGGGGTGAAATTCACGTAAATGAAACAACTGGCCCCGGCGGCAATCACTTGATTGTTGGCGCAACTGGTAGCACCCGTCCCCAAACTGAAGGGAGCCGTAACTGTCACCGCGGGATTCTTCAGAGTGAGCGAGGCACCCGTATTATTGGTCAACGTGATTTTGCTGGGTCCGAAGGTGGTCCCGACCGGGGTGGCGGGGAATGCCAGCGTGCCCGGAGCAAGAACCACCAAACTGGTGCCCGTGCCGCTGACGCCCACAATCTGCGGGCTGCTGGGATCGCTATCCGTAATGACTAACGCGCCTTTCTTCGCGCCCGTAGTCTTAGGCTTGAAGACCACGCTGACCGTGCAACTGGCGCCCGCCGCCAAAGCGCTGCCCGATGCGGGACAAGTATTCGCCGAGATGGCGAAATCGGTTTCGTTGAGGGTGATGCCGCCCATCGTGACGCTGGCGGTACCCTTGTTGGTCACAGTCACTTTCTTCGCGGCGCTGGTAGTCTTTACTGCCTGTGCACCGAATGCCAGCGGACCGCCGGTCACGGTGATGGCGCTTCCGGTTCCTCCGAGCGCGATGGTGGTGGTGTCGCTGAAGAAGCCGTTGTCTTCGATGGTGATGGCGCCGGTGGCGGTACCGGCAGCGGTGGGTTTGAAGAAGACATACATGTTGCACGTGGCCGCGTTGGACAGACTTGTGCCGCAGTCGTCGTATTCGGTGAAGGGTCCGGTGATGGAGATATTGCTAAACGTCAGCGGGCCCATCGCGCTCAACGTCAACGATTGCGGTGTGCCCGTGGCGCCGACCGTTACAAGCCCCAAATCGAGGCTGCTGGCGGAGGAGTTCAGTGCGGCGAAGGCCGTGACTTCCCGGACACGGAGATTGTTGCCGTCGCTGACCAGGTAATTGCCGGCGGCATCCTGGGTGATTCCATTGGGGTACGCGAACTCGGCGCTGAGGGCGGGACCGCCATCTCCAGACAGGCCCGCCGTTCCATTACCCGCGATCGTCGTCATGGCGCCCGCCGGACTTACCCATCGCATGCGTTGGTTGTTGTTATCCACAATGAAGAGATTATCGTTTGCGTCGAGATGGAGGTACGTTGGCTTGTTCAGATCGTGCTCCGTAGCCAGCCCGTCTCCGTTAAAATTGCAGGCGCCCGGCCCCGTTCCCGCCACCGTGCTGATATTACCGGCGATTACTCTGCGGATTACACAGTTACTCGTATCCGCTATGTAAAGGTTGCCGGCACTATCTGCCGCGATTCCGATGGGCCCGTTCAACTCGGCAATCGTGGCTGGGTCGCCGTCTCCCAGGTACCCGGCCGTGCCGTTGCCCGCGATGGTGTTAATGATTCCTCCCGTGACCTCGCGGACGCGATTGTTGCCCGAATCGACAATGTACACGTTGTTCGTCCCATCCACGAATATGCCCGCCGGACTGTTCAGCTTGGCGCTGATAGCGGCGCCGCCATCGCCGCTGTATCCGCAGCTCTTCGGTGTCACGCCCGCAAAGAGGGAAATGTCTCCTGTGGCTGCACTGACCTGCCATACTACGCAGTTTGAACCATCGGTGATATATATATTGCCGGCGCTATCGCGTGCGACGGCATTGACGTTACCAAGTTGCGCGCTCGTAGCCGGAGATCCCTCGCCGCTAAATCCGCACGTGCCGGTGGTTGCGCCCGACGCGGCCGAGCCAGCGAAGATGTTGACGAGTCCAGTGGCTTTGACCAGTTCGCGAACCATGCAGTTGAGATGCTCTGCGATGAAGACGTTGCCCGACGGGTCTTCCAGCACACCGTAGCCTCCGTTCAGCACGACGCCTTGCGGGGGAACTCCGCTTACAAGGGTTGGAAAGGTGGCATTTCCGTTGCCCGCGACCGTGTTGATAGTGCCGCCGACCGTGAAGGCGCGGACACGCTCATTGCCACTGTCCGCGAACGAGATAACGCCAGATGCGCTCATAACGATCATGCGCGGTGAGTTTATGCAGGCGCTCGTAGCGGGACCTCCGTCACCGCAGTAGGACGCACTGCCGGTGCCCGCAACCGTGCTTATATTTCCGCCTACGGTAAACTGGCGGATTCGGTTGAAGGAAATATCCCCAAAGGTTACGACGGTGCCGGCATTGTTAGTGGCCAGACCCTGATAAACGTGACCGATCTCCGCTACGGTAGCTGGCCCTCCGTCGCCGGTAAAGCCATAAGTCCCATTTCCGGCAACTGTGGTTATGATGTCCGTCGCAGCCGTTACCTCCCTGATGCGGTAGTTATTGTTGTCCGCGATGAATAAATCTCCCGCGCTGTCTATTGCTAAGCCACACGGGTAGTTGAGCTTCGCTGTGGTAGCCGCGATATTGTCACCATTGTAGCCAGCCGATCCCGTACCGGCGTATGTGCTGATGGTGTCTGTAGAAAGAGCCAGTTTCCTTACTCGTTGGTTGCTCGTATCGCCGATGTAGAGATTCCCCGAGGCGTCTAGCGCCAACCCCTGGGGCATGCAAAGGTGAAAACTAGTGGCTGGCGCTCCGTCGCCATTGTAATTGCACTGGCCCTGAACTCCCGCGATGGTGGTGATGGTGTTAGTCGTATCTATCTTGCGAATAACATAATTGTTATACTCGGACACATAAAGATTGCCGGCGCTGTCGACAACTACATCGGTGGGGCCATTCATGAGCGCGTGCACGGCGCCGCCCGGAACGCCATCGCCCGCGTATCCGGCCACGCCGGTACCGGCCACCAATGTAAGCTCTCCGCCCGTGCTTATCTTATATATCCTATTCGCGCCAAACCCCGCGACGTACATGTTCCCCACATTGTCGAAGGCGACGCCAATTGGGCCAGTGATATTGGCTTGCAAAGCGGGTATGTTACTAGGTCCACCTCCGATGGCGGTCGTGATTACGTCCTGCTGCGCCCACGCGGGAAGCAGCGAAATCGTCAAGAGCATACAAATCGTTGCCAGACTTCGCATAAGTTCTCCTGTCTTGCTTATGCGCGGCATTCGGGAATTGTTGCCAACAATTTTGCGATATTTCTAGCGGCCGCCGCCGGGCTCGGAAACCCGGCGGCGACAAAGCTATGTTACTGCCCTGTACCGGATAGCGGCAGCGATTGCGGACTGCCCGTGCTGTTGTCGTACACCAGATAGGTGGCCGATTCCGACCCCACGATGGAGGGCGTAAAGTACACCGTAAAACTGCACAGCGCCCCCGGCGCCAAGCTACCGCGGCAGGGCGGATCCTGATTGTTAGTAGCCCAGTCGGCGGCGTTCGGGCCGGTGATGGTTCCGGCGGTAAACGTAAGGGTGGAAGTGCCCACGTTGATGATACTCACCGTGGTAGATACTTGATGTCCCACGGTGGAAGCCAGGCTCACCGTGGATGGCGTGAATTCGACGCCCGTGCCCGTTCCAGATAACGCCACCGTTTGCGGACTGGTAGTGTCGCTATCGGATACGGTCACCGTGCCGGTCGGGAAGCCGACCGTGGTGGGGGTGAAATTCACGTAAATGAAACAACTGGCCCCGGCGGCAATCACTTGATTGTTGGCGCAACTGGTAGCACCCGTTCCCAAACTGAAGGGAGCTGTAACGGTCACCGCGGGATTCTTTAAGGTGAGCGAGGCACCCGTATTATTGGTCAACGTGATTTTGCTGGGGCCGAAGGTAGTCCCGACCGGGGTGGTGGGGAATGCCAGCGTGCCCGGAGCAAGAACCACCAAGCTAGTGCCCGTGCCGCTCACACCCACAATCTGCGGGCTGCTGGGATCGCTATCCGTAATGACTAGAGCGCCTTTCTTCGCGCCGGTGGTTTTGGGCTTGAAAACTACGCTCACAGTGCAACTGGCGCCCGCCGCCAAAGCGCTGCCCGATGCGGGACAAGTATTCGCCGAGATGGCGAAATCGGTTTCGTTGAGGGTGATGCCGCCCATGGTGACACTGGCAGTACCCTTGTTGGTCACAGTCACTTTCTTGGCCGCGCTGGTAGTCTTCACCGCCTGCGTGCCGAATGCCAGCGGTCCGCCGGTCACGGTGATGGCGCTTCCGGTTCCTTCGAGCGCGATGGTGGTGGTGTAGCTGAAGAAGCCGTTGTCTTCGATGGTGATGGCGCCGGTGCCGGTACCTGCGGCGGTGGGCTTGAAGAAGACATACATGTAGCATCTGGCCCCATTGGATAGTCCAGTGCCGCAGTCGTCGTATTCGGTGAAGGGTCCGGTGATGGAGATATTGCTAATCGTCAGCGGGCCGAGCGCGCTCAAAGTAAGAACCTGAGGCGGGCTGGTTACGCCGACCGTGAGCAAGCCGAAATCGAGGCTGCTGTCGGAAGTGTTCAAAGCGCTGAACGCCGAGATCTGCCGGATGCGAAGATTGTTGTAATCGACCACCAGGATATCGCCTGCCGCATCGGCGGCCACCGCACTGGGGCTACTCAATTGGCCATTGATAGCCGGGCCGCCGTCGCCGCCAATTCCGACCGTTCCGGTGCCGGCGATAGTAGTCATCATGCCGGCCGGACTGACCCAGCGGATGCGTTGATTGCTATCGTCGGCGATGAAGAGATTGCCGTTGGCATCCAAGCGGGGCCTCACCGGATGATAGAGGTCTTGCTCGGTTGCCAGGCCGTCGCCGTTGAAGCCGCAGGTACCCGTGCCGGCTGCGGTGCCAATGATGCCGGTAGCCGCATTAACCTCGCGGATCACGCAGTTGCCGTAGTCGGCAATATACACATTGCCCGCGCCGTCCGCGGTTACTCCCATAGGATCGTTGAGTTCGGCGATAGTCGCCGGATCGCCATCACCGATATACCCTGCGGTGCCATTCCCGGCGATAGTCGTGATGACGCCGGCAGTGACCTTGCGAATACGATTGTTTGATGCGTCGCTGATATATACGTTGTTCTTGGAATCCACAAACACGTCCGTGGGAAAATTCAGCTTGGCGCTGGTGGCCAGTCCACCATCACCGGCATAGCCGCAGCTTTTGGGAGTGACGCCGGCGAAGAGTGCGATGTTTCCGGTGCTGGCACTTACCTGCCAGATCACGCAATTGGATTGGTCGGTGATATAGATATTCCCCGAGCTATCCCGCCCCAGGCCGCTGACACTGCCGATTTCCGCACTGGTGGCAGGGCCGCCCACACCCGTAAATCCGCAGGTTCCAGTAACGGCATTGGCAGCCACTAATCCGGCAAAGATGTTGACCAGTCCCGTGGATTTCACCAATTCGCGCACCACGCAACCGGCGTACTCCGAGAAGAACACGTTTCCCTGGGGATCCACTAATACGCCGCCCGGATTATTCAACACCACGCCTTGCGGGGGAATGCCGCTCACTAGGTTTGGAAAGGTGGCATTTCCATTACCCGCGAAGGTATTGATGATTCCGCCCACGGTGAATTCGCGGACCCGGTTGTTCACGTAGTCGGCGAAGTAAATCGTTCCAGAGTTGGCCATGATAACGCCTTCGGGTTGATGCATACAGGCGCTGGTGGCCTGTCCGCCATCGCCGCAGAACGAGGCGCTGCCAGTGCCGGCCACAGTATTAATATTGCCGCCCACGGTGAACTGTCTAATACGCTCGTTATTGAGGGCATCGCCGATGGTCACCAGGGTGCCGGCCCCGTTCACTGCGACCCCCAACCCGACGAGACTGATCTCTGCGCCGATGGCCAGCCCGCCATCGCCCTGAAAGCCGTCCGTCCCGTTGCCTGCCACCGTATTGATGATTTGCGTGGAGGCGGAAACTTCGCGAATACGGAAGTTGTCGTAGTCGGCTATAAAGATATCGCCTGCGTTATCCACGGCCACGCCGGAGGGCAAGTTCAGCTTCGCGCTGGTAGCGGGTCCGCCATCGCCGGCAAAACCGCCCGAGCCGTTTCCAGCGTAGGTGCTGATGGTATCAGTTGCGAGGACCAACTTGCGGACGCGGTTATTGCTGGTGTCTCCGATATAAAGGTTGCCCGCGTTGTCGAGGGCCAGACCCTCCGGATTACATAGATGGAAGCTGGTAGCCGGTGCACCGTCACCGTTGTAATTGCAATTGCCCTGCACGCCGGCAATCGTAGTAACGGTATTGGTCGTATCGATCTTGCGGATGACGTAATTCCGGTAGTCGGACACATAGATGTTACCCGCGGTATCCACCGCGATGCCATAAGGTTCGTTGAACTGTGCGTTGCTTGCGCCGCTGGTTACGCCATCGCCCGAATAACCGGCAATGCCGCTGCCCCCTACGAGGGTGAGCGTACCGCTGGCGCTGACTTTATATATCCGGTTGGCGGTGAAAGCGGCAATGTACATATTGCCAGCGGCGTCCATGGCGATTCCCGTAGGACCATTGATATCGGCCTGTAATGCGGGCATGTTACTGGGTCCGCCTCCGATGGCGGTGGTGATTACGTCCTGCTGCGCCCAGACGGGCAGCACGGAAAATGTCAAAAGCGTGTAGAATGCGGCAAGGTTGCGCATGAATCCTCCTAGCTTGCTTCTGCGCAGCATTGCGGATTTACTGCCCAGAAATTTGCGCGCTTCGGCAAATGTAAATTCCGTGTCATGCATCGCGGGAATTTACGCAGAAGCAGGTTGTATACGTTAATCGAAAATGAATTGGTTCTCTCGCCGCGTGTCAGGAATTCTGGTTAGTTGGCTGTGTGCCGGCAGCGTGTCCGCAGTTTATGGCCAGCAGTATCCGTATCTGCCCGTGGCCGGATCGCCCAAGACGGTGAAGAGCCTGTTCCAGGATTCGCATGGACGGCTGTGGTTAGGCGGATTGGATCCCGCCTGCTTTGATGGATCGCGCTTCTTCTTTTTGCACGACTACGGCTTTCCGGCGGGCGAAGCCTATGACTTCGCCGAAGATCCCAGCGGCGCCATGTGGATCGCTGCCGAAACCGGGGCCTACCGTTTTGCCGCAGGCAGGGTCGAGGAATTGGCTAAAGGCGTAGCGGTCAGCGTAATTCCAGCAAGTGCCGACATAGCGGTGGCCGCCATGGGGCCTTCTGGACGCGGTCTGCCGGGCAAAACCTCTCTGGTCAGAATATGGCGCGCCGGGCGTGCTTGGAAGAGCGAGACGATCTTGCCCCTGGATTCTCCCGGTCCGCTATCCTTGGACGCTTCCGGCATGCTGCTCTACCCGATATCCGGCAAAGGCTGGAGTGAGATTCGGCTGGCGGATGTCGTAGCCTGGAAACCCGGTGGCGCAGTGCGGCCGTTGTTTCATCCCATCGCCCCTTTTCCCGACAACGGCTATATGAGCGTGATGCGCGACCATGCCGGATGTCTCTGGATGGGCTTTTCGGGGGCCACTGGATACGACTGCGGAAACGGCGTCCGCGGAGCGATCTCGGGCACCCAGTCCAAACCGCACGAGGCATTGGACGGAACGTTGGTGCTCACCGGCTACGATCTGCTGGAATCGGGCCGGCCAGGGTCCTTCCGTACGGCTACCCGCGCCAATGGATTAGTGGGCGCAATTAATGCGATTTCCGCCAAGGACGGCACCATCTGGCTTGCCACCACGCTCGGATTGTACCGGTTCGCTTCGCCTTTTCGCAGCGAGTATTGGACCATTCGCGAAGGGCTATCCGGCGTCCCCTGGTCCATCGCACGCAGTGGTGGCCGGGTTTATGCCGGAACGAGCAACAGCGTCGTGGCCCTGAGCAACGACCGCCTGCGCTGGGACACCGTGGCGCATGTGAAAGAAGGGGGATTAGTCTCGGGCCTGCTGGCCACGGAAGATGGAGGCCTCTTGGCCACTCGATCCGCAGGCGGCGTGCTCAAGCTGTCGCGAACTGGCGCGGTGATCGCCCAAACCGAAAAAGGCGAACCGGCGGAGAGCATGCGCGTGGCGCGGACACCCGATGGCAAAATCTGGCTGGGCGATGGAGGAATCGGCACGCTGACACGCCAGGGCAGCACGCTGAAGTTGGAGAGACAGCCGCTCGAGACTCATCCTTCCGGGAACGTGCTGGCGATCAAATACGAAGAGCACACCCGCAAGCTATGGGCTTGCTATAACGGGGGGCTGGTGAGCCGTGATCAACACGGCGTTTGGAAAGAATACACCACGCGCGACGGACTGCTGGTGAACGGTTGCTGGTCGCTCGTGCCGCTGCCCAATGGAGATGTCTGGTACGCCTACTTCCAGGCGCACGCGCATGCGCTGATCCGCCCCACAGCCGATGGCGGCGTGACCGTCCGCCAGTACGGTCCCGAAAGCGGGGTGCCGGAACCCGGCGGGGATACGCTCGATGCCGACCAGCGTGGTTGGTTATGGCGCGGCTCGGACCAGAGCATCTATGTCGCGGACCCGGCTGAGGCGGAGGCAGGTCAATGGCTGCCGCTCGACGGTTCCGACGGATTTCCGGCGAATGACATGAATTCGGGAAGCGTCTTCGTGGACGATGACGGATCGCTATGGTGGGGCGCAGACAACGATCTGGCGCATTACACGCCATCCGCGGACTTGGTCAGACCGCAATTCGCCCCGCAGGTATTTGTTTCGGCCTTTTCCTGGGATGGAGGCGCACCCCGTTTGGCGGAGGCCGTGGCGAGCCTGCCGCATGGCGCGAAGGTGACCGTTCACATCGGGTCGCTGCAGTTCGAACGGCGCCATGCGCTGCAATTGCGTTATCGCCTGTTGCCCGAGCAGCAGCAATGGCGGGAAACGCGCAGCCTCGATCTGGCACTGGGCAAACTATCCTCGGGAGCCCACACACTGGAGGTACAGGGGCGCGTATTTACGGGTCCTTGGTCGAACACCGTCAGCCGTTCGTTCACGGTGCTGCTTCCCGTCGGGCTGACATGGCCTTTGGTGGCTGCCTATTGCATGGTGGCCATCTCCTTTGCGACGGGGGCGTATCTATTGCATCGCCGGCACCGCGCCGAGGACATGGCGCTACTGCCCGACTTAGCGGCATGGCGGATGCGCGCGCTGTTGCCCGAAGTTCAAGAACTGGAGGGAACGCTGCTCGATTCGCGTTTCCAGGTGGGTGGCCTGCTGGCTCGCGGCGGCTTCGCCAACGTCCTCGACGGATTCGATGCCGTTCAGAAGCAGCGCTGCGCCATCAAAGTATTTCGCGGCGAAGTTAAGGATAAAGCTTGGGTCGAGCGGCGATTTGAGCAGGAAGTGGCCGCACTAAAGAAAGTGCGGCACGCCAACGTGGTATCCATTTATGCACACGGCACCGCTCCCTCCGGTGCGCCGTACCTGATTATGGAATTCGTAGACGGCAGGAATCTGCGCGAAGTATTAGAAAGCGGACCGCTGCCGCCGCGGCGTACCGCACGGATCCTACAACAGCTTGCCGGCGCACTCGATGCGATCCACGCGCTGGAGATTTGCCACCGCGACGTGAAGCCCGAGAACATCATCGTGCGGCGCGAAGGTACGGCGGAAGAGGCGCCCGTGCTAATCGACTTTTCCATTGCCATCGTGAAAGACGCCAACGAGACGCTGCACGGCCTATCGCGCGCCGCCGGCAGTTTCGACTATATGGCGCCCGAGCAGGCCGTCGGTTACGCGGAACCTTCGAGCGACATTTACAGCCTGGCGAAGCTGGTGATCGAGATGCTCACCGGGCGACAGCTTAGAGAACTGCTGCCGGATGCCGCGCTGGATCTGCCGGAACGCGTGCGGGAATTGGCTGCCGGCCTGGAGGTGCGGTTTTCGCCGGCGTCGATCGACATGCTGGCAGCGGCCCTACAGTTCGATCCGAAGAAACGTCCAAACTCCGCCGGATGGTTTGCCGCTCCATTGGTTAGGGATCTGGAGTGACGTTGCCCGCGCTGGCGTGCAGCATCCGCTTCAGCCACTTCATCCCTTTTTCCCAACGCGAGCGCACCTGCCGGACGGTGAGTCCGGTTTCGGCGGCGATTTCTTCCAGCGTGAAGCCGCTGAAGTAATGCATGTCCACCATGCGGGCAGCGTCCGGATCCTTGGCTTCGAGGCGATCCATCAGCAAGCCGATTTCGACGATCTGCCGGGCATCCTGCACCGTCGCGCCCAGCAAGTCGGGCGAATCGTCGAGGGGCAGGGTTCCTTCGCCCGCTCCGCGCCGCAGCGAGAGGCGTTTCCGCGCCAGATCCACCAGCACGCGCCGCATTGCCAGGCTGGCCAGCGCATAGAAATGGCCTTGGTCGCGGATCTGCCACCCGCCCTTTGACAGGCTGCTGAGCCAGACTTCATGAATCAGTTCGGTCTTCGATAGCGGCGCCATATACCGTTCGCGTTTAAGTTCGCGCACGGCAATCTGATGCAACTTGGGCAGCACGTCGCGCAGCAGGGCATCCGCCATGGACTGATTGCCCTGCATGAACAAGTTAAGGCGCTCCGTCAGCGATGGGTAAGCAGCCATCGAATGAACCTTTCGCTACGTTTGCAAAACTCCGCAGGGCTGTCAAGGGGCTATAGAGTAGTGCGGTTAACGGGCGCGACGTTTCAAAAACTGACCAAGACGCTCCATCGCAGGCTCCAGGATGGCGCGCTCGGCGGCGTAGCAAATCCGAACGGACCCTTCACCGCCCGCACCGAATGCTACACCGGGCGCTAACCCGACGCGGCGTTCTTCGAGCAGGCTCCGGCAGAATGCGAAGGAGTCCTCCAAACCGTCGATCTTAGGGAAAAGGTAAAAAGCGCCGTCGGGCGTCGGCACGGTGACGCCGGGCATGCCCACCAGCGCTTCCAGACATAGGTCGCGATTCTGTTTCAGGCGCTCCAACATAGCGGCCAGTTCGGCTTCCCCATCACGCAGGGCCGTCTCGGCGGCCTTCTGCGCAAAGCTGGGCGCATGCGAGATGATGAATTCATTCAACTGCGTGGCTTTGTGTGCTAGGTCGCGGCGCGCTACTAACCAGCCGACGCGCCAGCCCGTCATACAGTAGGTTTTCGAGAAGGACTGCACCACCATTACGGCATCGTCGCGTGTGGCTTTGCGCAGGATAGACGGCACCGGCGTACCCAGCGGCCCGCCCGAATAGTAAAGCCGGTCGTAGACTTCGTCGGCCAGCAGCCACAACCCGTGCCGTCGAGAGAAATCGAGCAGACGCCGCTGTTCGTCTTCGGTGGCGACCCAGCCTAGCGGATTCGACGGTGAAGTAAACAGCAACAGCCGGGTGCGGGGCGTGACGGTAGACTCAAGCGCGTCGAAGTCGATGCCATAGCGGTCGCCGCGCAGGGGTTGTGGGATCTGCCGCACCACCGCGTTGGCCATGGCCACGCTGGAGGAACCGTTGGGCCAGGCCGGCGTCAGCACCAAAGCCTCGTCGCCTGGATCGAGCACTGCACGGATGGCGAGGTTTAGCGCCTGTACGCCGGAGGCCGTGACGACAATCTCGCTAGCCGGATCCAAGTCGACAGCGTGCAATATGGCGTACTGCCGCGCGATCGCCTCGCGGAGCGATGGCAGTCCGGCATTCTCGGTGTAGAAAGTATAGCCATCGGCCAAGGCTTCGACCGCGGCGCGCTTGATGAACTCGGGTGTGGGCAGGTTCGATTCGCCGAAATACAGCCGCAGCACGCCCTGCATGGACATGGCGATTTCGGCCAACTCGCGGATGCGGGAGTGGGGAACCTGCTCGACGGAACTCGCGACGTGCGGCATCGATGGGCTCGGAGCCCGAACTACAGAGTCTTCAAGTAAGCGATCAGATCGTCTTTCTCGTCTTCGCTCAGCATCTCTTTGTAAGCCGGCATGCCGTTGCCGCCTTCGTCAATCTTGTTGCGCACACTTTCGTCGTTGGGCTTCTTGCCATTGGTCAGCTTGTCTTTGGCGTACAAGCCTTTCAGGCCGGGCCCCATTTTCTTTTCGGTGCTATCGGCATTGTGGCAAGGCGTGCACTGTTGGAAAACTTCCTTCCCCTTGGCAGCGTCTCCCTTTTTTGCGGACAGGACTACCGATGAGGCGAGGGCTAATGCCAAGGACAAACCAACAGCCGGGATTTTCGATCGAAGCATACGAGTTTGGTCTTCTCCAGAGGGTTGAAATTACCAGTCTACAATCTTTTGGGTGGACGCGGGAGGACAGGTTTTTCGGGCCTGTCCTCGTCCGGGCGGAGGAAGAACTACGGATGCAGGCCAGCCAGCAGATTCAGGGTATTGGTGGCGTCGTCGACGAAATAGAGGCCTTGCCCGGAAGTGGCCAGCCCAAACAGCGCTCCGGCGCCGGGCGGCGTCCCGCTTTTATCCAGGAACTTGCTCGAAACCTGGGCGCCCGTGGGGCTGGTGACCACCATCAATCCGTTATTGCCATTCACGCTGATGATATTTCCGGTCCCGGGCCACACCGTCAGGCCCAACGGATCGTTCAGACTGGTGCTCTTGGTAAGAGTCACGCCGATGCCGGCGGTAGTGGTTCTGGTCGGGGCGTTGGCAATCGAAGCGATCCGGTTATTCAAACTATCAGCGACATACAGGGTGCCGTCGGAGGCCAGCGCCAGTCCCGTCGGTCCAATGACTAGCGCGGCGGGGTCTGTTTTCTCGGGAAAGCCAGAACCTATGGTGGTCATGGATGTCACTTTAGGCACTCCGGCCGACGGAAAAGCCATGCCGATGCGAACTACTGTACCTTCGTCCACCAGGTTGCCATTGCCCGCCACGGTGCCGTTGAGCACGTTCGTGACGAATAAGTTGGCTGTGCCGCCCATATCTTGGGCAGCCATATCCCACGGGCCGTTAATCAGGTTATTGAATATGGTTTCGACCGCCGTACCCGAGCTATCCAACACAATCAGACAACCGGCCTGAGCCGTATCCGACATACCGTCGGTAGTGGGAAGGCTGCCGACGATCACAAAGCCCGCGCGCAGCGCTACCAGGGCAGTGGTCAGGCCCACGCCGCCGGGACACTGGCCGGGCAGCGTAGAGGCAACAATCCACGCAAAGAGGCTAGTTGTCCCATCTGGCGCGATATCCATGATGGTAGTCCCGGTACCTTGCAGGTTCGCACTATTATTGAAATTACTAACCAGTACATGTCCTTGGACTAACTTACCCATGGAGACCGGCACTATGGCGACTCCATAAGGATTCAAGTCGCCATTTGCCGGCACGGTGGAAGCTACGGTCAGGATGGTACGGTTCTGGGCTGCCAGGCCGGCTGCAATTGTCAGCGTTAGCGCCGCGGCGCCAATTAGCCGGTTTGTAACATGTATCTTCATGGTTCAAATCCCCTTAGTCAGTCATTCGCCCGATGAGCCAGGCTATCTCGATGTTAGGCGCCGGAGGGCGTGTAAAACAAGGAGAATACTAGTCACTCTTGTAAAATGAAGGGCGCCACTTAGGACGAACATTACAATCTAAGAGTCACAAGTGTAACGTCGACTGATGGAAGCGTCTGGGAATGGCCGGAAAGGCGCGAGGCGGCCTGGAAAAGCGTCGGCGCCACCAGTACGTTATCATGAAGGGACCACCTTATGAACCAAGACGGCATACCCGAAGGCCTCACTTTCGATGACGTCCTGCTCCAACCGGCGCGCAGCGGCGTAATACCCGCGGACGCCGATACGCGCACCAACCTTACCCGCAAGATCGCCCTGAATATCCCCATCGTCAGCGCCGCCATGGACACCGTGACGGAATCGCACCTGGCCATCGCTTTGGCACAACAGGGGGGCATCGGCATCATCCATCGCAACATGACGGTAGAGCGCCAAGCCGAGGAAGTAGATCGCGTGAAGCGCAGTGAAAGCGGGATGATCGTGGACCCCATCACCATCGGTCCGGACCAGCGTATCGCCGACGCCCGGGAAGTGATGAGCCGCTACCGGATCTCGGGTGTGCCGGTAACCGAGGGCACCCGCCTGGTCGGCATTCTGACGAATCGCGACCTGCGCTTTGAAACCCGCTCCGATGTACCCATTCGCGATGTGATGACCAAGGACAATCTCATCACCGTTCCGGTGGGGACGACTCTCGAAGAAGCCGAAGCCATCCTGCATCATCACCGGGTGGAAAAGTTGCTGGTGGTTGACGATCAGTACAATCTTAAGGGCCTGATCACCGTAAAAGACATACAGAAAAAGCTGAAATATCCGAACGCCGCCAAGGACGAGCAAGGCCGGTTGCGCGTGGGTGCGGCGATCGGCGCCACCAACGATTTTCTGGAACGGGCGCAGGAACTGGTGGCGCGCAAGGTGGATGTACTGGCCATCGACACCGCCCACGGTCACACCGAGCGAGTGATGGCGGCAGTAAAAACCATCAAGCGCGCTTTGCCGGATGTACAACTGATCACCGGTAATGTGGCAACTTACGAAGGCGCCTGCGAGTTGATTTCTCTGGGCGTGGATGGCATTAAAGTGGGAATCGGTCCGGGTTCGATTTGTACCACACGTGTAGTTTCGGGCGCCGGCGTTCCGCAGCTTACGGCAATTTCCGAATGTTCGCGCGCCACGCGACCGGCGGGCGTTCCGTTGATCGCCGATGGCGGCATCAAGTTCTCGGGCGATATCACCAAAGCGATCGCGGCGGGTGCCGATGCGGTAATGATCGGCAGCCTGCTGGCAGGCACCGACGAAAGCCCCGGCGAGACCATCCTGTTCCAAGGCCGCACTTTCAAGACCTATCGCGGAATGGGTTCGATGGGGGCCATGCAGGGCAATGCCGACCGCTACGCCCAGGATCCCAATGGCAAACTCGTACCGGAAGGTATCGAAGGCCGTGTGGCGGCCAAGGGTCCGCTGGCCGAACTGGTTTACCAGCTCGTCGGCGGACTGAAATCCGGCATGGGCTATTGCGGCGCGCCGAGCATCCAGGATTTGCACGAGAATGCGCGATTCCTGCGAGTGTCGCCTGCGGGACTGCGTGAGAGCCACGTCCACGATGTGGTGATCACCAAGGAAGCGCCCAATTACCGCATCGAGTAGGACCGCCTTTCAGTCCAAGTGGAAGACTTCATCAAGCGCCAGCATGCCTTCGTCCGGGCGCCGGCCATCCAGCGCTTCGAAGAACGGCGCCATTTCCCGCTGCCACCGTTCGTTGACTTCCCGCCCGGCCATGCCGCGTAGAGCGGCCTGGAAGTCGGGTGTCTCCAGGTACCCCACCAACAATCCGTCGTCGCGCAGGAACAGCGAATAGTTTCCCCACCCCGTGGCGCGCAACGCCTCCCGCATCTCGGGCCACACCGTCTTGTGGCGCTCTCTGTATTCCTCGAGCCGCTCCGGACGCACCTTCAACAGGAAACATACGCGTTCCATCATTTCACCTCCGCCAGTGGAATCTTCAATAACGACGCCAGTTTCGCGATGCGCGAGAGATTATGTCCGACGCCCAGCGCGCAATGGTGCGTGGGCCCCTCCATCGACCAGCGGTTGATAAACTCCGCTGGACCCAAGCCGAAGCGCAATCGCGAATTGGTATTGCCGATGCGCAGAATGGGCCCGGGCAGCGATTCGCCTTCCGCGCCGACAAGTTTCAGACTGCCATCAGCCGTCTGCGTCAGCCCTAGAATCGTCACTGGACCAGACTTCACCTGGAACTCCACAGAGACGCCCGAACCGCGCTTGCCATGGTACAGGCCAAGCCCCCGCAACACAGGACGCGCGTCGCTAATGGCTGTGTGACCTGGGCCGTCGTGCCCCATCAACACAAAGCCCTCGCGAAAATCCATGGCGTAGAATTCGGTGAACGATCCACCCGCGCTGAAACGATCCATCATCAGCATGGCCAGGCAAGTCTTCAAATCGCCCTCGCCGCTGGCCGGAATGCCGCGCGCCGTTAACAGCGTATTGCCCAGGATCAGTCCCGCGCCGAGACGCTCGAACTCGTTGCCATCCAGGCCGCGGTAATAATACGTCAGGCCGTCGAGCGCGAAATCCTTTGCCACACGATCGAGACCGACGGCGACGCGGGCAGCCCAATCGAGATCGGCCGGGGCAACGTCGGCATCGATAGCGAACGCCTCTTGCGCCATCGCCAGTTTAGCGGCTACTTCATCGGCGCCCGCCGCAGCCACCCGCTGCGCCAAATCGTCGATCTCCAGCACCTCAACATGCGCGCCCAACTGCGCATGCACGGCGGTGAAGTCCGTGTACAGATCGAGCATGCCGGGATAAGTGTGGCCCAGGAATCCGATGCGCGCTTGGCGAACCGCGCGCGCTACGGCAGCGGCACGGCACCAATCTTCGATTTCGCGCCACGCCGCGGGATCGTCATGCAGTTGGCCCGACACCACATGGAAATCGACGCGGGCACGCGCAAAAGCATTCCCAATTTCCGGCACGCAACACACCGAACAATTGGCCAGCCACTCGGCAGTATCCGCGGTTTCGTAATTGAGCGCGGCGGTGGGCTGCAGGTTCAGCACCAGCACTGGCGCGCGCGACTTCTGCACCGCGGGCAGCACTTGGGACGACGTCGCGTAGGTGGATACGTGGCAGAGGATCAGGTCTACATCCTCGCGAAGAAATTGTTGCCCGGCAGCGCGAGCGCCCTCCGGAGAATCCACCATGCCCGCCGAAAAAATCTCCGCATCGAAGCCGCGGACGCGATCTTCCACTAAGCGCCGGTACCCTTCCAGCCGCTCTTTGATGCCCGGAAACTGCGGCCAATAAGCCGCCAGCCCGATGCTGAAAACTCCGATCCGTGCGCGCATGCCAGCCTTCACCTATAAATCAAATAGCGGTCCCGCATCTTCAGAAACTCCGCCACGCCATCCGCCATTTTCTGCTGGATGTCGCGCGGATCGTCGCCTGCAGCCAAGGCGCGAAGCACCTCGGCGCTGCCGATCAGTTTCTTGTTCACCTGGAAATCGATCTTGCCCGGATATAGCTTTTGCAGCGCGCCGGCAACCTCGAGGCCTAGCCGCGTGGAGTCGAAATCATCGCGGTTCGTGACCACGAAGCGAACACCTTCAATAGTCGTGCCCGCGAAATATGACGACGTGGGCTTGAAACGAGTGGGGTAAACACGCACTCCCGGAATCCGCCGGCGGTTTAGGTAAGCGGCCAATTCCGGTCCGCGAATGAAGTCCGCACCCACCTGTTCGAGCGGCGAATCCGTGCCGCGGCCCACCGAATAGTTCTTGGAATATTCGAGCATCGAAACGCCCGGAAAGAGCAGGGCCGCGTTAAGGGCCCGCATATTCGGCGACGGGTTGATCCACGGCAGACCGGCCGCGTCAAACCAGTCGCCGCGCTGCCAATCTTTCATCGCCACCACTGTCAGGCTGGCGCCAATGTGGTTTTCCGCGTTGAACATTTTGGCCAGTTCACCCATCGTCATGCCATGGCGTAGAGGCACCGGAAAGTAGGCGACGAACGAAAGCAGATCGCGGTCGATCATGGGCCCTTCCACGTGAACGCCGGTGATGGGGTCGGGACGGTCCAAAACAATATACGGGATTCCTGTTTTGGCGGCCGCTTCCATCGAATAGGCCATGGTGGTTTCGTAAGTATAGAAGCGCGCGCCTACGTTCTGGATATCGAAGACCAGGGTATCGATACCGCGCAGCATCTCAGGCGTGGGGCGCGTGGTCTTACCGAGCAGGCTGGAGATCTTCAGGCCGGTCGAGGCGTCGATGGCATCGGCCACGTCCGGCTGGTCTTCCGCCACCGCGAAACCGTGCTCCGGCGAAAAAATCGCGGCGATGTTCACCCCCGCCGCCCGCATGACGTCGATGTTCCGCCGGCCCAGGCGATCGACTCCTGTGGCATTGGTGATCAGCCCGACCCGCTTGCCTTTGAGCATCTGGAAACCATCGGCCGCCAGTACATCCAAACCTGTCAACGTCTGGGCATTGCGCTCCACTTCGCGATGCAGCCCCGCGCCCGCGATAGTCTCGTTATAGCCGGTCAATGCTACGCCGGGCGCGTCGATTCCCAATGCTGCGGCGGTGATGGTGGCGATCTTACCGCGCAGTCCGGTGATGGCCGGCCGGCGGAACGGGTGCACGCTGTTCGCCAGCAGGATCACATATGTATCGCTGACCGGATCGATCCAGATAGACGTGCCGGTGAACCCCGTGTGGCCGTATGAGCCGATGGGAAACAGGTCGCCGCGATTGCCCGAAAATGGCGAGTCGATATCCCACCCAAGGCCGCGCAGGATCGGCTGGTCTGCCGGACTCTGCGGCGTGGTGAACTTCTCCACCGTAAGGGCGCTGAGCAGGCGCGTGCCATCGAGTTCGCCCTTGTGCAGCATCATTTCGCAAAAGCGGGCCAAATCGGCGGCGGTGGAGAATAGCCCGGCATGTCCCGCCACGCCTCCCATGTAACGGGCTGTCTCGTCATGCACCACACCGCGCAAAGGCGCGCCGTGGGCACCGTCGCGTTCGGTCGGAGCGATGCGCGGAGCCCATGACGCGGGCGGTTGAAACAGAGTCTCCTTCATGCCCAGCGGCAGGAAAACATGATCGCGTGCATAGTCCGACAGCATCTGCCCGCTCAGCCGGTGGACCAACTCACCCAGCAGGATGAAGTTGATGTCGCTATAAACGAAATGCGTGCCGGGTGGATTGTCCGGCTTTTCGACCATGGCCATACGGATGCCCGTCTGGTAGCCGCTCCACGCGGGCGTAAGCGCCAAGTCTGGCGGCATGCCAGAAAAGTGAGTCATCAGGTTGCGGATCGTGAGCTCGCTCTTGCCGCCCTGAAATTCGGGCAGATACTGCGTCACGTGATCGTTCAACCGAAACTTTCCCTCGTCGAAGAGTTTCATCAGCGATGTAGTGGTGGCGACCACTTTGGTCAGGGATGCCAAGTCGAAGATAGTGTCGACCGTCATAGGCTCGGGCGTCGGGCACCAGCGCGCGCTTCGCCATAAGCTTTGCGATGGACGATCTGGCCGTGGTGGCCAATCAGCAGCACCGCGCCGGGGATGCGCCCATCCTCAATCGCCTGCTGGATAGTCTTGATCGAGCAGAGGCGAGGCGGAGAAGGTCTGCGCGCAGGCCGCGCACGCCGCCAATACGGCGACAAGCAGTAGCTTCATATATGGCCATCATAGCGTTTACACTGTAGTGATAATCAAAACCGGCACGGAGGAGGCGCGTTGACTCACACTCATTCGCAACGGCACGGTAGTCACGTCCGAGAAAGACGTTTCCCGCCGACATCCTGATTGACGGCGAGCGTATTCGCGAGATCGCCGCCGACATCCCGATCGATGCGGCTGACCGCGTGATCGACGCTTCCGGCATGCTGCTGCTGCCGGGTGGCATCGACGTGCACACGCACCTCGACATGCCATTCGGCGGCACCACGTCGAGCGACGATTTCGAAACCGGCACGCGCGCGGCGGCCTTCGGCGGCACCACCACGCTGATCGATTTCGCCATTCAGGCCCGCGGCATGAAGATGCGCGACGCGCTGGACATCTGGTGGAAGAAGGCCGACAACAAAGCCTCCATCGATTACGGCCTGCACATGATCGTCACCGATCTTTACGAAGCCGGCCTGGAAGATATGGACGCCATGGTGGCCGAAGGCGTGGCCAGCTTCAAGCTGTTCATGGCCTATCCGGGCGTGCTGATGGTGGACGACGCCACCATCTTCAAAGCGCTTTCGCAATCGGCGCGGAACGGCGCGCTGATCTGCATGCATGCGGAGAACGGCGGAGTGATCGACGTGATCGTGCGGCGCGCGCTGGCCGAAGGCAAGACCGCACCAATCTACCACGCGCTCACGCGGCCGGTTACGGCGGAGGCGGAAGCCGTGCACCGTGCCATCGCCCTGGCGGAGATGGCCGGTGCGCCGATTTACATCGTGCATCTTTCGAGCGAAGAGGCTCTGAACCAGGTGCGTGAAGCGCGCGACCGCGGCCTGCCGGCGTTTGCGGAAACCTGCCCGCAATATCTGCTGCTATCTACCGACGAACTGGCGCGGCCCGGCTTCGAAGGCGCCAAATACGTATTTACGCCGCCGCTGCGCGAGAAGCGGCATCAGCCGAAATTGTGGGACGGGCTGAAGCACGACCATCTGCAAGTGGTCTCGACCGACCATTGCCCGTTCTGTTTCGCCGACCAGAAATCGCTGGGCAAAGACGATTTCACCAAGATCCCCAATGGCGGTCCGGGCATCGAAAACCGGCTGCAGCTTGCTCTATCACTACGGCGTGAACGAAGGACGGCTCAGCCTGAATCGTTTCGTGGAACTGGTATCCACCACGCCCGCGCGGCTATTCGGCCTGTATCCCGCGGAAGGGCGAACTGGCGGTGGGCAGCGACGCCGACATCGTCATTTGGGACCCGCTTGCGGAGCACACCATCCGCGCCGCAACGCATCACATGCGCGTCGATTATTCCATGTTCGAAGGCTTCCGGGTAAAGGGCAATGCGCGCATGGTGCTCTCGCGCGGCGAGGTGATTGTGGATGGCGACCGGCACCTCGGCCGCGCAGGCCGCGGACAATTCCTGAAGCGCGCCGCGCGGGGCGGAGCCTTCCAGTGAGCGGCAGCGCGAGCAGCGACATCCGCGAAAGTTCGCTTTACAACGAGGATCTGGCGCCAGTTCCGCAAGCCCGCCGCGATTGGGGAGTCTATAATTACGCGTCATTGTGGGTGGGGATGAGCGTATGCATCCCCACTTACATGCTGGCTTCGGGATTGATCGCCGGCGGGATGAACTGGTGGCAGGCCGTCGGAACCATACTGCTGGGCAACTTGGTGGTGCTCGTCCCCATGGTGTTGAATGCGCATGCCGGAACCAAGTACGGCATTCCGTTTCCGGTGCTGGTGCGCGCGCCGTTCGGCGTGCTGGGGGCCAACGTGCCGGCCGTTCTGCGCGCGCTGGTAGCCTGCGGATGGTTCGGCATCCAGACGTGGATCGGCGGACAGGCCATCCACGCGATGTTGCAGATTCTGTGGCCGGCGTGGGGACGCTTCGGTGGCGGATCGGCAGTCTGCTTCGTATTCTTCTGGCTGCTGAATATGGCGGTGATCTGGCGTGGCATCCAGACCATCAAGTTTCTGGAAGGCATCGGTGCGCCGTTCATGCTGGCGGTGGGCGTGTTGCTTCTGTGGTGGGTCACGCGCAAGGCAGGCGGGTTCGGTCCGGTGTTAAGCGCGCCCAGCCGCTTCCATGATAATGCCGCATTTCTGCATTTTTTCGTGCCGGCGCTCACTGGCATGGTGGGGTTCTGGGCGACCGTAGCGCTGAACATTCCCGACTTTTCGCGCTATGCCCGTTCGCAGCGTGCGCAGATGTTAGGGCAAGCGCTGGGACTGCCAACGGCCATGACCCTGTATTCGTTCATCGGCGTGGCGGTAACTTCCGCGTCAGTGGTGATCTTCGGTGTGGCGATCTGGGATCCGGTGGTGCTGCTAGGCCGCTTCCATCAGCCCGCGGTTGCGTTCGTGGCGCTGATCGCCTTGCTGCTGGCCACGTTGAATACAAATGTCGCGGCGAATGTGGTCTCGCCGTCAAATGATTTCTCGAACCTGAATCCGCGGCGCATTTCGTTTCGAACCGGCGGCCTGATCACGGGATGCCTGGGCATCATGATGATGCCGTGGAAATTGTTGGGCGATTACAGTGCCTACATTTTCGGCTGGCTAGTGGGCTACTCGGCGTTGCTTGGGCCCATCGCCGGAATCATGATCGTCGATTATTTCCTGGTGCGGCGGCGGACCCTGGCGCTCGATGACTTATATTTGCGCGGGCGGAGCTACGAATACGCGGGCGGCTTCAATTGGCGTGCGTTGCTGGCACTGGCGGCGGGCATTCTGGCCGCGCTATCCGGCTTGGCTGTGCCGGGGCTGCGATGGCTCTATGATTACGCCTGGTTCGCCGGATTTTTCGTGGCAGGCGCGCTGCACTATGCGCTCTCTGCCGCATTCGATTCATAATGGATTCACCATGGCTCCTTCGGTAAAGTTCTATACAAACGGAAGCTGGGAAGATGCGCCGGGCCGCTCCCTGCATCCGATCACCAATCCCGCGACCGGCGAAGCTATCGCGCAAGTTCCGTACGCAACGGCTGATGACGTGGACCGCGCCGCCCGCGCCGCGCACGCCGCATTTCTGAAGTGGCGCGATGTTCCGGTGGTGGAGCGTGTACAAGTTTTCTACCGCTACAAAGAACTGCTCGAAAAGCACGCCGCCGAGATCGCCCGCATCCTGTCGTCGGAAAATGGCAAAACGGTCGACGATGCCGCGGGCAGCGTGCGTCGCGGCATTCAAATGGTGGAAGTGGCCTGCGGCATGCCCAGTTTGATGATGGGGCAATCGCTCGAGAATGTATCCAAGGGGATTGACTGCCAGAGCATCCGGCAGCCGTTGGGAGTGTGCGCCGGCATTACGCCGTTCAACTTTCCGGCCATGGTGCCTATGTGGATGTTTCCGTTCGCGATTGCTTGCGGCAACAGCTTCATCTTGAAGCCGTCGGAGAAAGTGCCGCTGACGCCGACGCGCACCGCCGAACTGCTGCACGATGCCGGTCTGCCGGCGGGCGTCTACAACCTGCTGCACGGATCGCGGGAAGCAGTGGATGCTTTGCTCGCGCATCCGCTGGTGCGCGCTATTTCGTTTGTAGGGTCGAGCCCCGTGGCGAAGTATGTATATCAAACGGCTGCCGCGAATGGCAAGCGCGTTCAGGCTCTGGGCGGCGCCAAGAATCACTTGGTGGTGATGCCCGACGCGAACGTCGAGAAGAGCGTCGAAGCCATCATGAGCTCCGCATTTGGCGCGGCGGGGGAACGTTGCCTGGCGGGTAGCGTGCTGGTAGCGGTAGGCGAATCTCAGCCGTTACTCGATGCGCTCCTGCATAAAGTTCGCGCGCTGCGCATCGGCGATGGCGCCGACATAAACACCGAAATGGGTCCGCTGGTCACCGCGGAACACCGCGCACGCGTAGTCGGCTACATCGAGAAAGGCGTGGCTGAAGGCGCGCAGCCGTTGATTGACGGACGCGAGCGCATGCACGGCAAGAACGGCGGCTACTTCCTGGGGCCGACCATTTTCGACCGGGTGACGCCCGAGATGACCATCGCACGGGAAGAGATTTTTGGCCCGGTGTTGAGCGTGATCCGGGTTAAGGACCTGGACGAAGCTATCGCATTGGTGAACCATTCGGCGTTTGGCAATACGACGTCCATCTTCACTTCGGACGGAAAATCGGCGCGTGAATACGCTGCGCGTGTCGAGGTAGGTATGGTGGGCGTGAACGTGGGAGTGGCGGCACCCATGGCGTTCTTTCCCTTCTCCGGTTGGAAGAACTCGTTCTACGGCGATCTGCACGCGCATGGGCGCGATGCGGTTTCGTTCTACACAGAGCAAAAAGTAATCATGAGCCGCTGGTTTTAGGCCCTACTCGTACCGCAGGGCGATCAGGGGATCCACGCGCGAGGCGCGCCGCGCCGGCAAGTAGCCCGAGATCACGGCGACGGCGACCATAATTCCGACCGCTGCGCCCAGCGTCAACGGATCGGCCGGCTTGAGCCCGAATAGCTTGCTCTGGATAAGGCGCGCGGAGACCAGGCTGGCAGGCACGCCCACCGCCAGCCCAATAGCGATCAACACCGCCGTCTCGCGCAAAACCATCCGAACGACGGCGCCGCGTTCGGCCCCCAATGCCATGCGGATCCCGATTTCATTGGTGCGTTGCGCCACCGCATAGGAGAGCACGCCGTACAGTCCGATGGCCGCCAGCAGCAATGCCACGCCGCCGAAGACTCCGGAAAGCTGCGCGATGATGCGCTCCTGCTGCAAGTTATCATCCAGCAATTCGACGAAGGGCTGCACTCTGTCCACGGGCAGTGCCGGATCATATGCCAGAATCGCCTTGCGCGCGGCCAGGAGCACGGAACTGGTTTCGCCTATGGTGCGGATTTCGTAATTCACGTCGCCTGGGAAAGCTCCCAGCGGCTGCATCGCCGATAGATAGAAGCGGCGGAAGACTTCGCGCCGCAAGCTGTGATCGCGTGCGTCCCGCGCCACTCCAACAATAGTGAAGGTTTTGCGCGTATCCGGGAATTCATCGGTCACGTGTTTGCCGATAGGGTTCTGCGAGCCGAAATAGAACTTCGCGAAAGTCTCGTTCACCACGCAGACAGATTCGGCGGACTCCACATCCTGCGGACCGATATCGCGGCCCAGCAGGATCGGAATTCCCACGGAGGCAAAATATCCCGGGCCGGCTTGGTCAAAGCGGGCACTGAGGTCCTGTCGCTTTTGCGATTTGTAGCCTTCCACGCTGATGCGATCGCCGGATTCATTGCCGGTGAAAAGGCCGTTCGCCGAATAGGTGACGGCGCGCACGCCGGGGATGCGCGCCAAACGGTCGCGCACTTCGTTGTATGCGATGGGCAGGCGCTTGCCCGCATAACCCGCCGAAAGGAAGTCCACGTCCACTACCGCCAACTTTTCCCGTTGATAACCCAGATCCACGTTTTCCAGATTGCGCAGCGTGCGGATAAACCATCCGGCGCCGATCAGCAGCATGACGGATAGCGCGATCTGCCCGACCACCAGAAGTTTGCCGGCGTTCAATTTCGCGCTGCCGCTGGTCATCCCGCGCCCGGCCTCTTTCAACGTGCTGCTGACGTTTACGCGTGACGATCGCCAGGCCGGCGCCAATCCAAAGATCAGTCCGGTCACCAGCGAGACGCCAACGGTGAAAGACAGGACTCGCAAATCGGGGCGCGCATCCAGCATTACAGTGCCGGGGTGATTCGCCACAAGAGAAACCAGTAATTGCACGCCATACACCGCCAGAATGCTGCCCAGCACTCCGCCGGCTACTGAAAGCATCAGGCTCTCGGTCAGAAACTGGCGGATGATGCGGGCTCGCCCGGCACCTAGCGCGAGGCGCACGCCCATTTCTTTCTGCCGCGCGGTGGCTCGCGCCAGCAGCAGGTTTGCGACATTAGCGCAGGCGATCAACAGCACCAGCGCCACCACCCCCATCAGCACATAGAGCGGATCGGCCATATTGCCGCGCAGCCCGGACACTCCTCCGGCGGCGTCGTGCAGCTTCAGATTCTGCTTCAAGATATCGGGCTGGCTCTGGCTAAGTTTGGAGAACTCCTCCGCCACCACTTGTTTGAAAACTACATCGACATTGGCTTGCGCCTGTTGGCGCGACACGCCGGGCTTTAGCCGGCCGATGACGTGCAGCCACATCACCTTTTCGGCCACATGGCCGGGGTCGTCTTGCAACCAGGAGCGGCCCGGCATCATCTGCGGCTGCATGTCGAGCGGCACCCACAGGTCGGGCGCCTCGCCCACGTTTTCGCCCAGGAAGTGCGGTTGTGCCACGCCAACGACAGTCAGGTCGGCCTTGGCGATGTGGATGTGGGAATCGAGCGCGGAAGGCGAACCACCGAACCGCCGCTGCCAGAATTCATAGCTGATTACGGCATAGGGCGCACTGCCGGGGCCCCGTTCGTCTTCGGCGGTGAAGGCGCGCCCGATGACCGGTGTGGCTCCCAACACGTTGAAATATCCACCGCTGACCAGGCGGCTACGCACTTGTTCGGAGCCTTTGCCGTCAATGGTTGCGTTATTTCTATCCAGTTGGCTCTCGGCCGCGAATACACCGGAAAAGGACTGCACGCGGTCGCGCAAGGCTTCGAATTCGCGGGTGGAGAGGACGCCGCGCTCGCCATTGCTGGTGCCGATGCTTACGCCGCCGCTAGTGGGATCGGTAAGGGCCACCAGTTGCTGGGGATCTCTCACCGGAAGCATCTTCAATAGCACGGTGTCGATCATGCTGAAAATGGCCGTATTGGCGCCGATGCCCAGCGCCAGGGATAGCACGGCAACAGTTGTAAAGCCGGGGCTTTTAGCAAGCAAACGGGCTCCGTAGACGATATCCTGGCGCAGTTCGGCTATTCGTTGCATGGCCTTTAGACGTTGGATGTGTGCGCCGGGTTAGCGCCTTGCCTGCTACAATTCATTGTGATCCGCACCCTGGCTCTCTTTTTTGTGGCTGCCTCTGCATGCCTGGCGGCCGATTTGAAGCCCGAGGCTGTTCAGGCTTACGACCGCTACACTCACGAACTGGAAGCACGCCTGGCTGCCGCCAAACCCTTCCTATGGGTGGACGCTTCGCCCGAACGGATGCGCCTGGTGAAGCAAGGGCAGGCCATTGCGGAACCTGCCAAAGGCGATGGCGATACTTTCGTAGCCGGCGCCTCCATACACGACTGGATTGGAGCCATTTTCATCCCCGGCGGAACGCTCGAAAAGACCTTGGCGGTCCTGCAGGACTACGATCACCACAAGAACTTCTACAAAGACGTGCCGGATTCGAAATTGCTCTCGCACAACGGCAACGACTTCAAGTACTATCGGCTGCGAGTGTTGCATAACGGTCCCATCAACGGCGTATTCCGCACCGACCTTGCGGCGCAGTTCCAGCAACTCGATGCTACTCGCTGGACCTGCCAGACGAAGACCACGCGCGTGGTCGAGATCGAGGATTACGGCAAACCTAAGCAGCACGAACTGCAACCCGGGCACGGCAGCGGGTATCTCTGGCGGCTGAACGGCTACTGGCGGCTCGAGCAGCGCGATGGCGGCGTGTATGTGGAGTGCGAAACCACTTCGCTTACGCGTGGCTTGCCGCCCATCATCGGGAGCTTGTTCGTTTCTTCCACCCATACCATTGAGCGCGAGGGCTTGATGGCCACGCTGCAGGCCACTCGCGACGCCGCCAAAAAGTGACTCGCCTGGCTCTGATCGGCTACGGCCACGTGGCGCGTGCGCTGGCGCGGATGCTACGGCAACAGGGCGCCAAGTTTCCATTCCGCATAACCGGAATTCATACGGCGCGGCACGGCACCGTGGTCGCGGCGCGCGGAGTACCGCTCGATCCGGTGTTCGGCCCGGCGGCGGGGTCGGTCGACGAGTTTCTGGACGCCGCGCAGGCGGATATCGCGGTGGAACTGACCACGCTCAATCCGGCCACGGGTGAGCCGGCCATTTCGCATATCCGGTCTGCGTTCGCGCGCGGCATGCCGGTAGTAACGGCCAATAAAGGACCCATCGCGCACGCCTTTGCGGACCTGCGCGATTTGGCAGCGCGACGGGGGGTTCAGTTCCGCTTCGAATCCACGGTGATGGATGGCGCGCCGGTGTTCAACCTGGTGCGCGAGACTCTGCCTGGCATTACCGTGCAAGGATTCACCGGCGCGCTCAACTCCACTTCGAAGCTGGTGATCGAAACCATGGAGGGCGGCGGATCGTTTGAGGATGGATTAGCGCGCGCCCGCGCCATGGGCGTGACCGAGGCGGACGCCAGCTTCGACGTGGACGGTTGGGATTCGGCCGCCAAGACCGCCGCTCTCGCCAACGTGCTGATGGATGCGCGGACCACGCCGCAAGCGGTTTCGACGCGCGGCATTGCCCGCTTGACGCCAGAGCGCATGGCGGAACTGGGTCGCGCCGGGAAAACGGTGCGCCTGATCAGCCGCGGCCGCCGGAGCCCGAACGGCATTTCGTTGCGCGTGCGCGCCGAGGTTCTGGATAAGACCGACGTACTGGCATCCGGGCAAGGCACGTCGAACCTTCTGCTGCTGCATACGGACTTGATGGGGACTATCGGGGTGGTATCGATCGCACCTGGCGTCGAGCAGACGGCTTACGGGGTATTTGGGGATTTGGTGGATGTAGTGAAGGCGACACGAAGCCGGGTGTGATTGGTGATTGCCCGACTACGCGCAGCCGCCCAACTCGACAACAGTCAGAGCCTTCAGTACTTTTCCGGGCCTCGTTGAGATCCCGTTCGTTAACGAATCGTTGCAGGACCTCGGTTAGATCAAGTCTCGGACGGCCGGCGGCTGCCGGTCCAGGAGTTGTTCGAGTTGCTCGGTCTGTTTTGTCACAGAGCCTTTGAAGTAGTCGATCCAAACGCTAAAATCGACGGGGATCGAGAGTCGCGCCTGATTGCGTCCAGGTCACCTTCCCAGGGCAGTTTGCCGCGAAGCTTGCGAATCTCAGCTTGCTTCCGCAAACGCAGCAGGGTGCGAAGAGCTTGGTCGACAGCCTCGCGTTTAGTCTTCAATCCGGTCGCGCGAAGAGTGTCGCGCATCAGCTTGTCGTCTATGACAATACTTGTGCGCATGGATGAGTACTTCTGAAGATTATCACACACAATGCACCTTTCGTGTGATATTCACAGCGCCCGCGCGGAAGCGAGGTATACGGCGTTGAGCAGGAACTTGAATGTACCAAAAGGCTGCCCGCGAAACTGCGGCCGGAATGCGAACATCACCACATGCCCGGCGCCAAAGCGGGCGTCCACTAGGGCCGCCTTGCCAAGAACTGCCTTCTCGCCGCTGATATAGCCGCTAGCCAGCAGATCCTTAGCGGCGAAACGCGCGGCCACCTTCACCTCGCGGTCCCCCCGGTTGTATTCAGGCGCCAGGCTGACATCGAACGCCTCGCCACCAGAGACAAAGGCGATAGTGTCTTTGGGCATCCCAAAAGCCAGTGGCTGCGAGGTGTCGACGGTCAACCGCACCAGCGATCCCGGACATGAGAACGGAGCGCCCCCAACATTAAGCAGCGGCAGCGGGAAGAATTCGCGCGGTAATTCGGCTGCGGTATCGAGGGCGATCAGTGTGCCCCCCGCTCGTACGAATTTCTGCAACTCGACCAAGCCGCCCGCACCAATGCCGCCGCTATATTCGGGACGCTGAACCACCACTTCAGACGGCGCGCCCTCCCGATGCGGCGACATTTCACCATTTCGCCAACCGTTCAGAATTGACGTTGCCGATTGCGCAGCCAGAATGAAGCTATCGAATCGCGCATGCAAATCGCCCTTGCCGAAGTCTTCGTTATGCAGCAAGGTATAGGGCACGTGATAGCGATCCAGCAGCCATTCGGTCCAGCCTTCGTCGGCATTCGTGGTCCACGGTTGGTATAAAGCGACGCGCGGGCGGCGTAATTCATAGGCGGCCTTGGGTGCGGTGGCCGCAAGCGTCACGCTCACATTGAACTGCCGTGCGAAGTTTTCGGCGCGCCCGCCGTTTTCGGTGTAAGCGCTATCCACCATGATGGTGCCGTCGGCGGACCACCGTACCGCGCCTTCGCGATCCATAAAAAAGGAGGTCGCTAGAAACGCATCATTCTCGCGATGATCGAGCAGCAGCACCTCGCCTTTGCCGGCCACCGAACCGTGCGCACCAAACGCGGTGACGGGATCGAGAGCGGCATCGAAGGGACCGTCGATGCGGTCGACGGTCACACCCATTTGCATCGGCAGAGTCCAGCCGGTGATATCGTAGGGCCGCTCCTTCAGGTTGGGATAGTGCTGCGGTTCCAGCAGATCGATAAGGTAGGGCCGGAAGGGCTGCGCCGCGGGAATCACCAGGGTGCCGGCGGCGTACTGTTTGCCGTTGGCTTGAAACGCGGCACGCGCCCGTACAACGTCGATACCAGCGAGGGACAACCGCTCCAGAAAGTCCCACGCCGTGGGCCAATCCCACTGCTTGTCGGCGATCGCGTAAGCGTAAGGCTTGCCTGCGGCACCGGCGGCGATGGACTGCCGCGCCATCTGGTAGCTCTTCATCAGGTAATCGCTGCGATGCGTGGCAGCTTCGGAGAGCAGGGCCATATCGGCCGTCAACATGTACTCGATGGCGTCGCGTAAACTCCATTTGCCGCCGGTCCAAGGGTGCTCGTAAAACATGGAAGGCTCGCGCGAGGAAACACCGTTAGCAAAGGCCGCTGGCAGGTCGGCAGCCGGGTAAGTCTTGGGCGTGGCGTAGGCGAAGCCGGCGGTTTCGGTAAGGATGCCGTGCATATTGTGGAACGCCGGCGCGGAGCGCAGGCCGCCATTCCACCAGGCGTCGAAACCGTAATACGAGAGCACGCCGGGCTTGTCCTCGCGCGCGAATCGCTCGCGCATGGCCGTGCCCAGTTTGTTGATGCCTTCCATCACGGCCGCCGGAATATCGGGATTCAGCGGCTCGGCATAAGGCGGCACAAAGATCCGCGCGGGAAAGGGCGGAGCCTGGTGCTGGTTATAGACGATGTGGGGAAACCATTCGCGGAAGAGCAGGCGTGACACGTTGCGCGTTTCTTCCAGGTTCAGCATGAACCAGTCCCGGTTGTTGTCGTGCCCGGAATACTTCTGGAAAAGCCGGGGCAACGGCGCGGTTTCGTAGGGCGTGCCCACGTTCTTGGCGTACCACTCGCGCGATCATATCCAAGCCATCCGGATTGATCACCGGCACTTGCATCAGGATCACGTTGCGGCGCACCATCTGCATTTCGGCGCTTTCGTCCGTCAGCATTTTGTACGCGAGCAGCGGCGCCTGCTGGGCGGGTGCGACTTCGCTGGCGTGCAAGCCGGAATCGATCCACACCACGGCGCGGCCTTCATCGGCAAGCGCGGCGGCCTCTTGCGCGGTGGCCTGTCCCAAGGCCATACGCGCGCAGATCTGGCGGTAACGATCGATCTTCTTCAGGTTTTCAGGCGCGGAGATGAAGGCCACGTACATGGGCCGGCCTTCCGAACTGCGCCCGAACTCTTCCAACCGGATGCGATCGCTGGCGGCCGTCAGCTTATGGAAATAACCGAAGATTTCGGATGTTCCGGCGAGCTTATAATCGTCGCCGGGAGTGTAGCCGAAATGGGATGCGGGGGTGGGTACGGCGGCCTGGCAGCAGAGGGCCAGGCACCCGCCAACGGCCACCCGCCACCAGGCACGAAGGCGGTCCGGCCTAGCCGTGTTTCGCGCGAATGACGTCCACCAATTCTTGCACGGCGGCCGCGCTCTTATGCAGCATGCCCTGCTCTTCGGCGGAAAGCTTTACTTCGTAGATTTGCTCGACGCCGCGGGCGCCCAACTTCACCGGTACGCCCACGAACAGCCCGTGAATGCCGTATTCGCCTTCCAGATAAGCGGCGCAAGGCAGCACCTTCTTCTTATCTTTCAAAATCGATTCGGCCATTTCTACGGCTGCGGCGGACGGCGCATAATACGCGCTGCCGGTCTTCAAATATTTCACGATCTCAGCGCCGCCATTGCGCGTGCGCTCGACGATGGCATCGATTGTTGCCTGGCCCATCAGTTCAGTCAGAGGTATGCCTGAAACGTTGGATAGGCGCACCAGCGGCACCATGGTGTCGCCGTGGCCACCCATTACTACGCCGGTAACATTCTCCACCGATACTTTCAATTCCTGCGCGATAAACGTGCGGAAGCGCGCGCTATCCAGAACGCCGGCCATGCCGACGACGCGGTTCTTGCTGAATTTCGAAACCATGTAAGCGGTCTGGCACATAGCATCGAGCGGATTGGTGACCACGATCAGGATGGAATTCGGAGAATACTTTACAACCTGCTCGGTGGCGGCGCGGACGACGTCGTAATTCGCGAGCAAAAGATCGTCGCGGCTCATGCCAGGCTTGCGCGGGAAGCCGGCAGTAAGTATGACGATGTCCGAATTCGCGGTTGGCTCGTAGTCGTTGGCGCCGGTCAACATGACGTCATAGCCTTGAACGGGGCCGGACTGCAGCAGGTCGAGCGACTTGCCTTGCGGGACGCCTTCGACGACGTCAACCAACACTACATCCGCCAATTCCTTATCGGCAATGCGCACGGCGCAGTTGGCGCCCACGTTGCCGGCGCCTACAACAGTAATCTTCTTTCGCAATGGAAATCTCCTTTGAGAGTATGAAACCGGATTATATCGTGATTCACGTAGCGCCTATAATAATGAATACACGCCATGTTTCTCTCCATCGAAAAGAATGTTCAGCGCGCCTTTCACGATCACATACAGGTGCGCTATGGCGTCGACCTTGCCGTCAATCTTGAGCAGCCCAAGCAGAGCGATTTCGGCGAACTGGCGGTGCCCGCGGCGTTCCAGTTGGCGAAGCAACTGAAGCAGGCGCCGCGCAAGATCGCCGCTGAACTCGTGGCGGAAATCGGCCCCATCGCGGGCGTCGCGGCGCTCGAAGTGGCGGGCAGCGGGTACATCAACATCCGTTTCGACCGCAGCGCGTACGGCGAGGGATTGCTGGCGCCCACTGGCGACGCGGTAAGCGCGAACGACGGCAAGACCATCGTCGAGCACACCAACATCAATCCCAATAAAGCGGCGCATATCGGACACCTGCGCAACGCCACGCTGGGCGACACGTTCGTGCGGATGATGCGCGCCCGCGGCCAGCAGGTTGAGGTGCAGAACTATATCGACAACACCGGCGTGCAAGTGGCCGATGTGGTGGTGGGCTTTCACTACCTGGAAAACAAGACGCCCGCCGAGGTCCAGCGCCTGACGGCCGATCCGAATGTGCGCTTCGATTATCTGTGCTGGGATTTGTACGCGCGCACGTCGGCCAATTACACCGAAGCGCCTGAAACGCGCGCCTGGCGTAGCGAGACGCTGCACGCCATAGAAGCGGGCAGCGGTGCGCAGGCCGAAATGGCGCACATCGTGGCGGACGCCATCGTGGAGCGACACCTCGCCACCATGCTGCGACTGGGCGTGGAATACGATGTGCTGCCGCGCGAGAGCGAGATTTTGCACCTGCAGTTTTGGGCGTCGGCATTCGAACTGCTGAAGCAGCGCAAAGCAATTTACCTGGAGACGGAAGGCAAGAATGCCGGATGTTGGGTGATGCCGGCGGAAGCCTTCGCGGGCGATTCCGGCTCGGAAGACAGCAAGGTGATCGTGCGCTCCGACGGCACGGTGACGTATGTCGGCAAGGACATCGCGTATCAACTTTGGAAGTTCGGTCTGCTGGGCAAAGATTTCTACTATCGCCCGTTTCTGCGTTATGCCGACGGCCGCGAGCTGTGGGTTTCGACGGATGATCCGCAAGATGGCGCGCATCCATCATTCGGCCATGGCGCGCGCGTGTATCAACGTGATCGACGTGCGGCAATCGTATCTTGCAAGATGTGGTGGTGGCCGGATTGAAAGCGCTGGGCTACCCGGAGCAGGCGGCGCAGTCGGTGCACTTCTCTTACGAGATGGTGGCGCTGTCGCCGCGCTGCTGCGCCGAACTGGGCATTCCGCTGTCGGAAGAAGATCGCAAGCGGCCCTATGTCGAAGTTTCGGGGCGCAAAGGTCTCGGCGTTAAGGCCGACGATCTGATGGACACACTGATCGATAAGGCGCTAGAGGAAGTTGCCGCGCGCCACGCCGAGGCCGCGCCCGAAGCGCAGCGAGCCATCGCATCGCAAATCGCCATCGGCGCGCTGCGATATTTCCTGCTGAAATACACGCGCAATTCGGTGATCGCCTTCGATTTCCAGGAGGCGCTGAGCTTTGAAGGCGAGACCGGACCTTACGTGCAATACGCGGCGGTGCGCGCCCGCAACATCTTGCGCAAACTGGAAGAGAAGGGCGAGAAGTTGCCAGATTTTGCAGCGGAACTGCCGCCGGAGGCGTTGGGCCGGCAACTTGCCAGCGACGACTTCTGGCAGGTGCTGCTGGCGGCATCGAAGGCGGATGCCGCAGTGGAGCGCGCCGTCTCCGCCGGTGAGCCGGCGCACGTAGCCAAATACGCCTTTCAATTGGCGCAGACGTTCAACAACTTCTACCACTTATATCCCATCATTCACGAGCAGAACCGCGAGAAGAAGGTCTTCCTGCTATGGATGACCGATTTCTTCCGCCGCCAGTTGGAGTGGACGCTCGATATTCTGGGGATCCAGGTGCCGGACTATATGTAATTCGATGGTCGCGCGCACCGTTAGACGCCCGCGCGCATCGCCTTGGAACCACGGTCGGACAAAGCAGCCTGGACCGCCCGCGGATTGCGATCAATCACAGTCAGATAAGCGCGCGTCGCTCCATCCGGCTTGACCCGGCCCTGCTCCCACTCCTGTAAGGTTCGATGGCTGAAGCCATAAAGCGCGGCAAACTCCGCTTGTGATAGCCCTGACTTGGAGCGGATCTTCCCCACGTCCACTGGGGGCGGTATGTTGACGATGCGCACCGGCAGAGGGATCTCCCCGCGGGAGAACGCGACCGCAGCCTTCAGTCCTTCCACAATGTCGCGGCCGAATTGTGTGGTCCGGGCCTGCTTACGTACCGGCTTTGAGTCCTTCGATAAACTTGCGGACGGCGGTTTTCTCGGCATTCGAGAGATTCTCCTTTTCATTTTTCGCGTAGACAGCAAGCAGAAAGACAGCGCCCGGGCCCACCCAATAGTAGTAGATCACCCGCACACCTCCCCGCTTACCCATACCCGGACGGGCTCAGCGCGCCTTACGCACCCCGTTGCTCCCAGGAATGATCGGGTGCGCCTCCGGATCCGCGGCGATCGCCTGCTCCATCTCCGCGCGATCGAGCGGCGGCAACAACTTCGCCACCTGCCTCTGATAGGGCGGCGTGGCAATGACTCTAAGTTGCCGCACAATTTATTGTACGTGATCCACGTATAGATTACAAGAAACGAAAGCTTATTGCTCAATCGGCTGCAAAGCGATCCAAAATCGCCTGCGATTTTTCCCTCAGCCGGAACACTAAATGTTTACCGCCATACGGCTGATTATGCGATTTTGGATCCTTCTTTTAGCGACGGGATTGGCGCGCCTGTGCGCGGGGCAACTTCCCGACCCGGCGTATGAACCGCTGAACAAAGCCTACGAAGCCAGCCGCGCACGCAACTATGACGAAGCCGTAGTGCTGTTTCTGAAGGCGATCGCGGCTGCGCCCGCGCGTCCCGCCGTCCACAAAGATTTGGCCTACACCTACCTGAAGATCGGCGAAAATGCTGCCGCCCGCGAACAGTTCCGCGAGGCCATGCTGCTCGATCCCAAAGACTTGCACGTGGCTTTGGAATACGCATTCTTGTGTAACGAAACCAAGGAACAGGCGCAGGCGCGGCGAGTGTTCAACCGTATTCGCCACTCGGGCGACGCTGCATCGCGAGCCACTGCGGAGCGGGCTTTCCAGAATATTGACGGTCCGCTGGCCGAAGGGATCGCGCGCTGGACCAAGGCTATCCAACTGGGAGCGGACAACTTCAGCGGCCATTTCGAACTGGCCACGCTCGCTGAACAGCGGGACGAATTGGAGTTGGCCGCCGAACATTACGAAAAAGCGTGGCGCTTGCTACCGGATCGCCGCGGTGTGTTGGTCGATCTGGGGCGGGTGCTGAAATCGCTGAACCGCACGGAAGAAGCCAATGCCGCACTGCTGGCGGCTTCGAGGGGGGGCGAACCACGGGCCGCCGAATCCGCGCGCGAACTACTGCCCACGCGGTATCCTTACGTCTCCGAATTCCAGCGCGCGCTGCAACTCGATCCCAAGAATCTGGACTTGCGCCGCGAACTCGCTTATCTGCTGCTGCGCATGAACCGGCAGGCGGACGCGGAGGAGGAATTCCGGCAACTCACGGCGCTTTCGGAGACCGATTACCTTTCGGCGGCGCAGTTGGGTTTCCTGCTGCTGGCGCGCGGCGACACCGCGGCGGCGATGCCACTGCTGGAACGGGTGATGAAGGGCGCCGACGAGGATCTGGCCAATCGCGTCCGCGCAGTATTGAAACTGCCGCAGAGTTTGCATACGCGTCCGCCGCAGGCCGCGCCAGCGTCCATCGACGCCAAGGTGATGGCGGAGCGCAGCCTGAAAGCTGGATTCGTGCGTGACGGGTTGAAGTATTTGCAATTGGCGCAGGAAGACGATCCGGCCGATTTCGCGATCATGCTGAAGCTGGGCTGGACCTACAACCTGCTGCACAATGACCGGCAGGCGATCCGCTGGTTCGATTTGGCGCGCAAGAGTTCAGACCCCAAGATCGCAAAGGAAGCCAACGAGGCGTATCGCAACCTGCGGCCCGCGTTCGAAATGCTCCGCACCACGGTTTGGACGTATCCGCTGTATTCTACCCGCTGGCACGACCTGTTCTCGTATGCCCAAGTGAAGACGGAATGGCACGCGAAGTTCTTCATTCACCCTTACATCAGTCTGCGGTTCGTGGGCGATACGCGGGGCACTATCGGGCCGGAAGGCACAGGCATCGGACCGCAGTATCTGTCGGAAAGCGCGCTGATCCCAGGTATCGGCGTGGCCACCAATGTCTGGCACGGCTTGATGGGGTGGGGCGAGGCGGGGTCTTCGATCGGATACCTGACCGGCCACATGCTTCCCGACTATCGCGGCGGCGCGTCGTTCACCAAGGGCTTCGGGCACCTGTTGAAGGCCAAGACCAGCGGGCTGTTTTTCGAGACCAACGACGATGCGATTTTCGTGAGCCGCTTCGACAATGACTTCCTGATGTATTCGCAGAACCGCGCCGGATATACGCCGACGCTGGGCGTATTCCAGACGCAGTTTTACTGGAACATCAACCTGACGCTCGATCAGAAGCGCGAGCCGTGGGCCAATTTTTGGGAGACGGGGCCAGGCGTGCGCTTCCGCGTGGCGGCCATGCCTCCTTCGCTCTATTTGACCGTAAACTACCTGCGCGGCAACTACACCGTGCCTGGGGACGCCTACGGGCCGACCTTCAACGATTTCCGCGCCGGATTCTGGTATGCCTTCACTTACTGAAACGCTGTTGGCGGTGGGCTTGGCCGCACTGGTGTGTCCGGGCGCGCGTGCGGCCGCCCCCCCGCGTTCGCGGTGCTTTCCGATGATCAGGGCGGATGGCCGCTGCTGCTCGAATCCGTGGGATTTCTGCCGCAGCCAGCGGCATCTTCACAGATTTTCGTGCTGCGCTCCGGGTCGGTGGGGTCGCCGGATTTGCCGACACGCGTGGCAGGAGGCGCATATCTGATCCTGGAAGGCGAATCGCCCATGGCCGAATCGTTCGGCTTCCGCGCCACCAAGGACACGGTACGCATTTCGAGTCTGCAGGATATTCACATGCCGAAGCTTCCCGTTGTTTGGGAAAAGGGCCTGGAACTGCGGCGCTTCGAGACGCCGGCCGAGGCGACCGTGTTCGCCACAGAGCGCTGGACAGGCGCGCCGCTGCTGGCAGGCTACAAGCGCGGCGCGGGGGCAGTACTGTGGGTGGAAGTGTCGCCCGGCGAGCGGGGCTACGAGCGATTTCCGTATCTGCTGCAAGCCCTGACGGATCTGGGATTGGATCCGCCATTCCGGTCCAACCGGCTGTGGGCGTTCTTCGATTCGTGCTATCGCTTGCGCGTGGATCTGGACTATTTCGCGGCGCGCTGGCGCAATGCGGGCATCTCCGCACTCCACGTGGCGGCTTGGCATTTTTACGATGCCGATGCGGAACGCGACGCGTATCTGAAGCGCCTGATCGCAGCGTGCCATGCCAACGGCATCCTGGTATACGCGTGGATCGAACTGCCGCATGTCAGCGAGAAGTTCTGGGACGACCATCCGCAGTGGCGAGAGAAAACGGCTGTACTGCAGGACGCGCAGCTTGATTGGCGCAAGCTGATGAACCTATCGAATCCGGATTGCTTTCGGGCCGCGGCCGCGGGTATTAAGAATCTGATCGGGCGTTTCGATTGGGATGGTGTAAACCTGGCGGAACTGTACTTCGAGTCCCTGGAAGGTTTGCAAAATCCTTCGCGGTTCACGCCCATGAACGATACGGTTCGCGTGCAGTTTCGCGCGGTGGGCGGATTCGATCCGATTGAGCTTTTTCAAAACCGTAAGGATGCGGCGTCGCAGCGTGCGTTTCTGGATTATCGGGCCAACCTGGCGCGCGACATGCAAAAGCAGTGGCTGGGAGAGATCGAGGCCGTCCGAGCAACGCGCACCAATCTGGATATCGTACTGACGCATGTGGACGACCGGTTGGACACTTCCATGCGCGACGCTATCGGCGCGGATTCGGCCCAGCTTTTGCCGCTGCTCGACCACCACAACTTTACGTTTCTGGTGGAAGACCCGGCCACGGTGTGGAACGAAGCGCCACAGCGTTACGAGGAGATCGCCAAGCGCTACCGCCCGCTGACCCCGCGGCAGGACCGGTTGGCGATCGACCTGAATATCGTGGACCGCTATCAGAACGTGTATCCGACCAAACAGCAGACCGGCGCGGAGTTATTTGAAGTGGTGCATTCGGCGGCGGGCGCGTTTGCGCAGGTGGCACTCTATTTTGAGAACTCGATCCTGGCGCCGGATTTGGCGCTACTGCCCGCATCAGCCGCGGTGGTCACGCGCGCGGAAATGGTGGGACCCAAACTGATGGTGGATGCGCCCCACGGAGTCGGGCTGCGCTGGAGTGGAGCGGCGTTGGTGGACGGTCTGCCGTGGCCGGTGCAGAGCGATTCACTGTTGTTCCTGCCGGCCGGTGCGCATTCCGTGGAAGCCGGCGCGGCGGTACCTGGATTTCGCATCGCTTACTTCAACGGCGAATTGACCTCGGCGCAGTCGGTCGATGGAAACACGATCGAGATTTCATATATCAGTGCGGCACGGCCGATCGCGATCCTGAGCCGGGCCGCGGTGCGGGTGGAGATTGACGGCGCGGAAGCGACGATTGAAACCGCGGGGCCGAACGCGATATTCCTGCCGCGCGGCCAACACCTGGTGACTCTGGTAGGCAGGGCTAATCCGCCGGCGGGTCCGAAAACACAATAGCGTTGCGGAAGCCGTTGGTCTTGACGGCAGCGTAAATGATCCCGACAGTGAGCCAAATCCCACCGGCGACCAGGGCCGGTTTATGCAAGCTGGTCCAAATGGCGAGGCAGAAGACAAACCCTAATAGAGGCGGCAGGAACGCGCCGAGGGATTTGCGATCGCTCCGCACATAGTAGTGGATGAAGGCCGCGGCGTTGACTCCCATGAATCCGATGATGGCGCCGAAGTTCAGTAGCTCGGCACCCAGTTCGTAGGTCATGGCGAAGGCTCCGGCCAGCGCCAGTGCACCGACAAACAATACATTGTTGCGCGGGATGCCGTGCTTGGCTTCGATAGCGCCGAAGAAGCCGCGGGGGATGGTATTATCGCGGCCCATGCCGTAGAGCAGGCGCGCCGCACCGAGTTGCGAACCCATGCCGGAGCCGATGGTGGCGACCAGCAGCGTCAGGTTCACGGCATGGAAGAGGAGCGGTCCACCAGCGCGGCCGGCCACGTATGAGAACGCCGTATCCACGTCAGGATAGTGGCGGAAATCCGGCCAGACCAATTGGCCGGCGTAGACCTCGGCGGACGCCAGCACGCCGGTGATGAGGCAGGTGAGCACGGTGGCTAGCATGATATTGCGGCGCGGATTGTGGGCCTCTTCGGAGAGTGTGGAGATGCCGTCGAACCCGATGTAGGTGAGCACCGCTACGGAAGTACCGGTGGAGATCCGACCGAGGCTGAAGGTGCTGGGATCGTAGAAGGGCTGGGTATATGAGATGCCGTGCTGATGTAGGAGGTAGCGAACGGCGGCCACAAAGAAGTAGACGATGACGACGCACATGGCCAACACCAGCACTTCGTTCGTCCGCGCGGTGGCACGGATGCCGCGCAGGTTCAGCAGGGTGAAGAGGACAGCGAAAAAGACAGCCCACACGGCGTAGGGAATCTCGGGGACCAGGTTAATGGATGCCTTGCTGCACCAGATGGTGCAGATGATGGGATTCAGAATGTAATCCATGGCCAGGCTCCAACCGGTGACGAAGCCGAGGCCGGAGTGGATCTCACGCCCGACGTACGTGTAGGCCGATCCGGCGCTGGGATAGGCGCGCGCCATGCGGCCGTAGCTGATGGCGGTAAAGAGCATGGCCACCATGGCGATCAACACAGTGGTGACTACATGGCCGTGGGCTACCTGGCTCACGACGCCGAACGGCGGCATCGGCGCGGTCGGCTGGATGAGAATGATTCCGTAGAAGACAAGGTCCCACAAGCCCAAGGTGCGCTTGAGGCGCGCACCGGGTTGCGGCGCTGGTTCCTGGCTGGCACTCGACATGGAAGTCTCGATTGTGACACAACAGAGGTAAGGTCATGGGAGGCCTGTGGCGTTGAGCGGATGGTTCCAGGTCCGGAATTTGATGCTGCGGCGGATCAAGTACAGGGTCACGCGGGGCGGCATCCTCTTCACCGCGGCAGTGGTGTTGGTGGGCTTCGCCGCGGTGGCTTCCGCCAACAACCTGCTATTCCTGATTCTGGCAACGATGCTTTCGACACTGATGGTGTCGGGCTTGGTGAGCCGGTTGTGTCTGGCGGGACTGGAGTTGGATTTCCTTGTGCCGGAACACGTCTCGGCCGGCCGCACCATTGCGGCGAAGTTGTATGTGCGCAATGTGAAGTTCTGGATGCCTTCGTTCTCGATCCACGTAGTGGGGGTGGAGCAGGATGCTCCGCCGGTGCTGCAATCGCCCGTATATTTTCCGGTGATCCCGGGGGGGGCGACGCTGGAGGAGACGGTACAGGTGCGCTTTGCGCGGCGCGGCGAATACCGGCAAAACCATTTCGCTTTCCATACGCGGTTCCCTTTCGGGTTTCTGGAGAAGATGGCGCGCGTAGTGCTGCGGCGCGGGGTGATCGTGTATCCGTGCATCGACCCACAGGAAGGATTCGAGGAATTGCTCGCGGACTTAGCAGGCGAGATCGAAACACATTACCGGGGCTTGGGGCGCGACTTCTATCGCATCCGGCCATACGAGGCGTTCGAGAGTGCGCGGCACGTGGACTGGAAAGCCACGGCGCATACGGGCGATTTGCAGGTGCGGGAGTTTGCACGGGATCAGGAGCAGAGCGTGGAACTGTTTCTCGACCTGGAATTGCCGGCGGGGTTTGAGGCATGGTTTGAGCACGCAGTGGACTGTTGCGCGTTCCTGGCGTGGCGCCTGGCGGACAAGGGCGTGGGCATCCAGTTTCGCACGCAAGACTTCGACGTGCGCCTGCCCGAAGAGGGCGACATTTATACGGTGCTGAAATACCTGGCGCTGGTGGAGAGCAAGCCTGGGAAAGTTCCGGAAGCGCCGGTGGGGGCGACCAGCTTTCCGATCGTGCTGACGGCGTCTCCACAGCGATTCGGCGATCCGCAGTGGGGTGGGGCGCGGGTGATCGGCCCGAATTCAGGCTTGGACTGATAGACTGTACCTTATCTCCATGCGAATCCTGATGGTGGCTTCGGAGGCCACACCTTTCGCGAAGACCGGCGGCCTGGCAGACGTGGTGGGATCGCTGCCCGCGGCGCTGAAGGCACTGGGCCACGAGGTGGCGGTTTTGATTCCCCGCTATGCCGGGGTGGATTTGAAGAATGCCCGGCGGGTATACGATTCGCTGCCGGTGTGGCTGCCGCCGCGCCGTTTCGACGCGTCGATTTACCTGATCGAGCGGCAGACGCCTTTCTATTTCGTGGACTGCCCGCCGCTGTTCGACCGTCCCGGCTTATACGGGGAAGGCGGCGTGGATTACCCGGACAACCACATTCGTTTCGCGTTCCTGGCGCAGGCGGCGCTGGGCTTCGCGCGGCGGATCTGGCGGCCCGACATTCTGCACTGCCATGACTGGCAGGCGGGGCTGGTACCAGCTTATTTACGCACGATCTATGGGAACGATCCGACGTTCATGGCGATGCATTCGCTGTTCACCATCCATAACCTTGGTTATCACGGACTCTTTCCGGCGGAGGCCTTGGCGGATATCGGCATGGCGGGAACGGAGGAGTTCCAACCCGACGGCTTGGAGTTCTTCGGTAAAGTTTGCTTCCTGAAGGGTGGCCTGAATTACGCCGAGGCGCTGAATACGGTGAGCCCGACTTATGCGCGGGAGATCCAGACGGCGGAATTCGGCTTTGGGCTGGACGGCGTGCTGCGGGCGCGGAGTTCGGTGCTGTCCGGCATTTTGAACGGAGTGGATTATAGCGAGTGGGATCCGGAGACGGACGGGTTGATTGCAGCGCGGTATAGCCCGGCGGACTTGAGCGGCAAGCGTGTGTGCAAACAGGACTTAGTGAATACGTTTGGGCTGCCCGGGGAGGCGATGGAGGCTCCGCTGATCGGGATTGTGTCGCGGTTCACGAGCCAGAAGGGGGCGGAACTGGTGGCGGAGGCGGCCGACGGCCTGGTTCACGAAGGCTATTATCTGGCGGCGCTAGGAGCGGGCGAACCGCACTACGAGGAACTGTTTCGGGCTATTGCGGCACGGCATCCTTCGCGGATCGCGGTGCGGATCGGGTACGATAACTCACTGGCGCATAAGATAGAGGCCGGCGCCGATATGTTTTTGATGCCAAGCCGTTACGAGCCCTGCGGCTTGAACCAAATTTATAGCTTGAAGTATGGGACGGTTCCGGTGGTTCGCGCCACTGGGGGCCTTGATGATACTATCGAACCTGGGACGGGTTTCAAGTTTTGGCATTACTCCGGGGACGCGCTAATAGGCGCGCTACGGGCGGCGCGAGAAGCATTTGCGGACGCAGACGGGTGGCGCTCGATGATGCTGGCTGGCATGGCTAAGGACTTTTCCTGGAGTGTTTCGGCAGCGGAGTATGCGCGGTTATACGGCCGATTGGCCGGGTTTTGAATCCCGCGCGCTATAAATGGATCTAATTTCTAAGAGGAGAGCAGAAATATAATGGCGGGTCAAAATACCCTAACCTTCACCGACGGTAGCTTCGACCAGGACGTATTGCGGTCGGATGTGCCGGTTTTAGTGGACTTCTGGGCCGAGTGGTGCGGTCCGTGCCGGCAGATGGCCCCGACCATCGACGTGGTGGCGCAGGAATACGCCGGCAAGATAAAAGTAGGCAAACTGGACGTGGATTCAAACATTAACACGGCCGGGCGCTACAACATTCGCGGCATTCCGACGCTGTTGCTCTTTAAGGGCGGACAGGTAGTGGAACAGCGCGTGGGCGCGGTAGGCAAGTCGGAAGTGGTCCGGATGGTTGATGCGCACGTAGCGCAGCCCGTTAAGACTGCCTAAAAGTTCCCCTATTCGTTAGTGGCCGGCGGGACGGACTGAAAGGTCTGTCCCACGGTTTCCTGGCAGGGCACGCAATAGCGAGCCCATGGCAGGGCGTTCAGCCGCTTGGCCGGAATGGATTGATCGCAGGCCAGGCAAATCCCAAAATCCCCAGATTCCACGCGATCCAGCGCTTCCTCGACGAGGCGGAGTTGTCCGTAATCGAGGCTATTCAAGCGTAGCGAGACAAACTCGTCATGCGATAGCTGCGCTTGATCTTCTTCAGCGACGCGGCCCATCTTGGCCAGCGTGTCGAATTTACTTCCCATACCCGAGACAACCTGCTCGCGTTTATCGAGAAGCATCTGACGATACTGCTCGGTGGGATTTGGCAGCGTTGCAGCAGCCGTCCGTTTGCTCATTTCAGCCAGCACCTCCTTTGCCCGACACGTGGGGAACGTGTCATTTAAGACAGCCGACACCTTAAATGGTTAAGAGAAGGTAGCAAAGTTCTCAGACGAATACAAGCGATTTGGGGAATTTTTTAGGAATGGCGGAGTCGGCGCTAAGATGAAAGACACACTGAGTTCCATGAAGAGACGCATCCTGGTAGTCGAAGACGAAGAGAAGCTGCGGCGCGTGCTTGAGCTGCAACTGGCATCGGCGGGCTTTGAAGTGGAGAAGGCGCGGACGGCGGAAGAAGCGCTGAAGGTGGCGGACCGGGCCGACCTGGTGTTGACCGATTTGCGGCTGCCGCAAATGGACGGGCTGGAATTGCTGGCGGCCATCCGGCGGCAAAACTCGCAGACGCCAGTGATCGTGATGACGGCGTTCGGCACCATCGAGACGGCGGTAGAGGCGATGAAGACCGGGGCCACGGACTTTCTGCTGAAGCCTTTCTCGCTGGACCACCTGATGACGGTGGTGCAGAAGGCGCTGGAGATGCGGGCGCTGCGGGACGAGAACCTGCAACTGCGCGAGGAGTTGGGGCGGCGGTACGAAGTTCGACAACATCGTGGGACGCAGCGCGCCGATGCAGGAGATTTTCGCGACGATCATGCGGGTGGCGCCGACGCGGGCGACGGTGCTGCTGGCGGGCGAGAGCGGAGTGGGCAAGGACCTGATCGCGCGGGCCATCCATTTCCATTCGCCGCGCCGGGACCGGCCGCTGGTGAAGATCAACTGCACGTCGATCCCGGAGAACCTGATGGAGAGCGAGCTGTTCGGCTACGAGAAGGGCGCTTTCACGGGGGCGCATGACATCGAAGCCGGGCAAGTTCGAGCAGGCGGATACGGGCACGGTATTTCTGGACGAGATTGGGGACGTGCCGGCGTCGATTCAGGTGAAGCTGCTGCGGGTGTTGCAGGAGCGCGAGTTCGAACGGCTGGGCAGCAACGTGACGCGGCATATCGACGTGCGGGTGATGGCGGCGACGAATCAGGATTTGCGGGCGGCGCTGGAGCAGGGCACGTTTCGCGAGGACCTTTATTACCGGCTGAACGTGGTGCCGATGAACATCCCGCCGCTACGGGAGCGCAAGGAAGACATCCCGTTTCTGGCGCAGCATTTCGTGACGAAGCTGGGTCCGGACACGGGCAACCGGGTACACGATGTGACGGACGCGGGGATCGCGAAGCTGATGTCTTACCACTGGCCGGGCAACGTGCGGGAGTTGGAGAACGTGATTGAGCGAAGCCTAGTAATGTGCTCGGGCGAGCAGTTGGACGCGGCGGACATCAAGCTGGAGATGGCGCCGCGGAGCCGGGCACAGGCAGACCAGGCGGACCGGTTTCTTCCGGACGGGCTGACGCTCGACCAATACGAGCAGGACTTGATCCGGGAGGCGCTACGGCGGGCGGACGGGAACAAGAGCCAGGCGGCGCGGTTGCTGGGGCTGACGCGGAATGCGCTGCGGTACCGGTTGACGCAGATGGGCTTGGAAGCTTAGGCGCGCCCGAGGGCGGCATGGATGACCGACTGATCGCAATTGCCGCTAAGAAGGAGGCTCTGGACCGATTGCAGCCGTTATCCGGCGAAGCGCTGGCCAACCTGGAGCACTACTACAATATCGAAATCACTTACACCTCAAACGCCATAGAAGGCAACACGCTGGACGCGGTGGAAACGACGCTGGTGATCGAGAAGGGCGTGACGGTGGCGGGCAAGCCGCTGAAGGATCATCTGGAGGCGCTTGACCACTATGACGCGATCCGGTATGTACGGGAACTGGCGCGAGGGACGGAGCGATTGACGCAGAGCAACGTCTGCAACCTACACCTTCTGGTGATGGGGCGGTCGCTACCTGACATTGCCGGCTGGTACGCCGACCTGCCGAGGTACGTGCGGACGGAGAGCTGGCGATACGCGTTCCCGCAACCGGCGGAAGTCGCGCCGCTGATGGGCGATTTTGCGGCTTGGCTGGGATCCGGCGACGATTCGCCTGCGGCGGCGTTCGAGGCGCATCGCCGCTTGGTCGACATCCATCCGTTCAATGACGGCAACGGGCGGGTGGGCCGGCTACTGATGAACTTAAAGTTGATTCGAGGCGGGTATCCGCCGATCGCGGTACGGCCCGAGGACCGGTTGGACTATATTCGAAGGTTGCAACAGGCGCAGGCGGGACAAGGCTCCGAGAGGTTCAACGATCTGCTTTATGGGCGGCTGGATGCGACGCTGGACGATTATCTGGGCGTTTTGCGGGGCGGGTTACCGGCTAGACCATGATTTTCTGGGGGGGGCGCTGGGTGCAAACAAAGCCTAAGGTATTGGAAGCAATGGGGTTCGCGTAGATCGTGTTGGGCACGGGGGGGGCGGGGACGCCGGTAGGGGAATACGAACTGAGGCCAGAGGGGAGAGATCGGGCGCGGGCCGGTCGTTTTGGGTGATTTTCGGGGATTTTAGGAGATTCAGAGGGCTGAGGAGAGACACTGAGGGCACTACCGGGGGCGTGGTTTTCTAAGTTGTCAAAGAGCGTGGTGCGGGGATGTTAGCGGGTGTCGGGGTCGGGCCCGCAGAAGACGGTGGGGGCGCCGGCGGCCTCGGACATTACGTAATCGGGTGCGGGCCGGAATCGCGAATGTATTACGGGTTCGAGGGGTTCGGCCGGTTGTTCCGGTGCCGCGGCCTCGGGCTGCGGTTTGGCGAGGCGCAACTTCTGTAGCTGTTGCAATTCGTGGAGGTGGGTGTAGAAGGATTTCTCCAGTGACGCGCGCTCTTTGGCGGCGTAGGCGAGCATGATGAAGCGCTCCTCGCCGAAGCGGATTTTGTCGTAGATTTTGGATACGCTTTCGGAGTTACGGACGAGCATCCATTGGGCGACGACCATGGCTTCGAAGGGGAGTAGTTCGGTACGGCCCTGGGGATGCCAATCGGCATCGAGTTCGTCCCAAAGCTGGGAGTAGGCGGCCGCATTTTCGCCTTCGATGATGGTGGTGCGGGTGCGGAGTCCGAAGGTGAGGGCATTGAAGCGGATGGCTCTTTTGCCTTCTTCTGTTTTGGCTCCGGTACTGTGCTGCGCGTTTCGTTTATTGGCTTCATGTTGCTTGTCGGAAATAATCATATTGTCTCCTTGACAATGTTTTGAAGATGATTAGCGGGGATGCCGCTACTCGATTTGAGTAGAGCATGGCAGGGGTGAAAAACGGTTCTGGGGGGGAGGGGGATTGCTTGTGGAGCGTTGGCGGGGCTTGGTTTATGATTATTCCGTCGGCTTGTGACTGGCTAGGCTGGGGGGGGCGTTTGTGGTCGTGAGTCAGCTTGGCCGGTTGCGATGCCGCTTGGCGGACTGGTGTACATTGTACATACGTGCTCACGGAATGGGATCCTGGCAAAGCGCGGCTGAATGCCCGCAAGCACGGCGAGAGGGAGCGTCTGATCTCGGCGAGGAAAGCTACGCCTCGGGAACGACGGCGATACGAGGACTCACATGAAGCACGAATATGATTTTTCGCAATCCGGCTGGATGAGGTTGTAATTGGCTGGTTCCGGGCGTGTGTAGAGACGGCGGGGGGGGGAATTGTCAAAGCCTGATCAACGATGCGCTTCGGGGACACATTGCGCAGGCGCGGGAACCGCTGGAGGAGACGCTTCGACGGGTGGTTCGCGAGGAACTCAGGCGGGCGAGTTGAGGGGGGGGGAGGCTCGCATTGAATGCCGGGCTCGAGTCTCGGGGACTCATCCGGCAGGCGCGCAAGAGATGTGCTTTGCGGGCGATAGACCGATTTGTTGGGCGCAATCCGGCCAGATCGTCTCTCCAAGCCGACTGATAACCGCTTCTCTCTGAAAGCTGACTTGTCCAAAGTGGTGTAAGAGCCATATGAAGAAACTCGTAAGTCTACCGAACCAATCTCCGCCAACATAATCGCGCGGCTAGCTGACAAAGGCAAGGATGTTTCTCATTTCTTCAAGGGCCAAGGACGCATGGTTCAACCCATTCAGCGCGTAAACCTGGACGTCACGGCCGCCATGCTGGAGGAGCTGGATCAGGCTGCCAAAGACCTCAATGTTAGCCGCCAAGCAGTGATCAAGACGCTCGTCCGGCAGGCGCTCGATCAGCATTACCTGGCACGATGCGCGAGGCGACCAGAGTCCGTACGTTTTTCGGGCTATTGTAGCAGGCGAGGATCCACTCACAATCGTGGGACATGCCACTTCCCCGCAATGCGCGTTTTCGTCAACTTGGATGTGCCCGGCCCCGATCTGAACTACTGCTCTACGATCTTCATTTGTTCTCCGTTCATACGACCGCCATGGACCTTGAACTCGGACAGTGCGCTGGCGATCTCTTTAATGTCTTCTGTGGTCAGTACAAGTTTGGTGGATTCGATGTTCTCCTGAAGGTGCTTGACCTTGCCCGTTCCGGGGATTGGAACGATGAACGGCTTCTGGGCCAGGAGCCACGCGAGCGACAGTTGCGCCGTCGTGGCGTGTTTTGTCTTGGCAATTCGGGCGATGCGCTCGACAAACGGCTTATTCGCGGCTATGCTCTTGGGCAGGAAACGGTCAAATCCAGAACGCAAATCCGATTTCGGATCAAATGTCGTCTGTTCATCAAGCTTCTGCGTCAAGTAGCCCATGCCTATTGGGCCCCACGGTACAAAGCCGATCCCCAGTTCTTCGCAGGTTTCGAGCAGTCCATTTTTTTCCGGGTCACGATTCATGAGCGAATACTCCGTCTGGAGGGCTGCGACGGGCTGAACGGCATGTGCTTTGCGGATGGTGTGGGAACTGGCCTCCGAAAGGCCGAAATGCAACACCTTTCCGTTTTCGATGAGCTCTTTCACGGCACCCGCAACGTCCTCGATTGGCACATTTGGATCAACCCGATGTTGATAGAAGAGATCGATGCGGTCGGTCCGAAGACGCTTTAGGCAACCGTCCACCATTCTCTTGATGTGATCGGGCTGGCTGTTCAGACCGCCCTTGCCGGTGAGATCGAAGCCGAACTTCGTTGCGATCTTCACCTCGTTGCGGAACGGTTCGAGTGCGCCGCCGACGATGGTTTCGCTCATGTAAGGGCCGTAAACTTCAGCCGTGTCGAAGAACGTCACACCGTTGCTGTGTGCGGCACGGATGACTTGGATTGCGTCGTCGATGGGAGCCGCAGGGCCGTAGTTTGTGGCCAGGTTCATGCAGCCAAATCCGAGTTCTGAAACTTCTAGCGATCCAAGCTTTCGCGTCTTCATACCTTGTTCTCTCCACCTCAAGGTTAGGCCGAAACCCTCGTATGCCGGTAGCCTGATCGACTGGAATCATTGCCTATTTGTCCGAGGCGGGCTGAAATCCGGACGTTTCCAGCGCTTGTGTTTTATCCTGGGGAGGTAGAGGGGAATAAGTGATGGGCCGTAAATCCAGTCAGTCCGACGATCCTGGCGTCACACAGGCGCTTCAAACGCTGGCTGGATCAATTAGCAAAGTGCTGTATGATGCCGCCGAACTGTCAACAGAAGTCCCCGGACTTACGCTCTACCGAAGCACTGCTCCTACCGCACCGAATCACTGTACTTATGAGCCGAGTCTGCTTTTGATTCCGCAGGGAAAGAAGCGCGTTGACCTAGCCAAGCAGAGCTACGTCTTCGGCGAATCAACCTTCCTCCTCACGTCAATCGAACTTCCAATAGTCAGCCGAGTATCCGTCGCCAGTGTGAAGAAGCCCTACCTTGCCTTTTTCCTCAAGCTTGATATGGGTATCGTCCGTGACGTACTCCACAACGAGGAGGTGCGGATTTCTGCACCGCCCGTTGGAACACGCGGTATGGTTCTTGGAGAAGCGACGGTAGAACTGCTTGCGCCATGCGCGCGCATGGTTAAACTCTTAGACACACCGGAGGATGTTCCGTTCTTTGGCAAGCTGCTGAAGCGCGAAATCGTCTACCGACTGCTGCAGGGGCCCCAGGGAGATCGTTTACGTTCGATTGCAACGCTCGCGGACCAGAGCTATCGAACGGCCAAAGCGGTCACTTGGCTACGTGACAATTTTGAGAAGACGCTGCATGTGGAGGAACTTGCATCGCTAGCGGGTATGAGCAGATCAACTCTGCATTCTCACTTCCGCGGTCTCACAGCAATGAGTCCTATTCAGTTTCAAAAGCAGCTTCGGCTCCATACAGCACGGCAGAAGATGCTAACAGAGGATCTTGATGCTGCGAGTGCAGCTTTTGAGGTGGGATACGAAAGTCCAAGCCAGTTCAATCGGGAGTACAAGCGCGTCTTCGGAAAGCCGCCCATGCGCGATGTACAGGAATTGCGGGCGTCCCTGGTATCGTGAGCTGATCAGAATGTCGCTCGGCTTCGATTAACCCATAGACGCGGTTCTGCGAAGTCAGCTTGACGCTCCTCAGCCCGTTTTCCGTCAAGTTGACGAGAACGACGACAAAGCGCGTCATTAACTCTTCTCTGAAGTTCCTCTTAGGACCCTCTGATCTCCAGGATACGCCACTGGGCCGCATCACGCGCCGACCCCTGGTGTGCGAGTCGTTCTCTGGTCTTGTCAGCTTAGGAATGATCAATGCGCTTGGCTCCTGTGGGGACCTATCGGGCTCGTATTCAATACCGGGTCGACTTTCGGGAACTTAGCCGGCTAACGCGCAAGCACGCACGGTATTCGTGAACGGGCACACGACGCTAGCATCGACATACTCCAATTTCACGAACCCAGCGGGGCGATGATTGCATCCAGATAACTAACCCTATGAAAAAGCGCAAACTGGGCCAAAGTGGTGTCGAAGCGTCCGCAATCGGACTGGGATGCATGAGTATCGGAATTGCGGATGTGTACTCCAGCAGTTCGCGAAGTGAGAGCGATGCCATTGGGCTGGTCCATCGCGCGCTGGACTTGGGCATCAACTTCCTCGACACAGCCAATATCTATGGCGATTCGGAGATCAAGGTCGGCACGGCTTTACGGGGCCGGCGCGAGGGCGTTGTGCTGGCAACCAAGTTCGGGATTGTAGCGGGTTCGTCCTATCAGAGCAGGGCGGTCGATGGGAGTCCGGAAAATGCGCGCCGGTGCTGCGAATTGTCTCTCGAACGCCTGGGAGTCGATGTGATCGATCTCTATTATTTGCATCGGGTCGATCCGAACGTGCCGATTGAGGATACGGTTGGCGCCATTGCCGACCTGGTGCGAGCCGGGAAGGTGCGGTATATCGGACTGTCGGAAGCGTCTGCTGTGACGGTGCGCCGCGCGCACAAAGTTCACCCGATCACGGCTGTGCAGACTGAGTACTCACTGTTCACACGGGAGGCGGACGAACTGCTGCCTACGCTGCGCGGGCTGGGAATCTCACTCGTTGCTTACAGCCCTTTAGGGCGCGGTTTTCTAGGTGCGCGCTTTCGCAGCCTGGACGAACTCGCTCCGAATGACTGGCGGAGAAACAATCCCCGTTTCCAAGGAGAGCAATTTCAGCACAACCTGGCAATCGCGGACAACATAGCCGAGATCGCGCGCGAGAAGGGGGTAACGCCTGCCCAACTCGCTCTTGCCTGGGTGCTCGCGCAGGGGGAAGACGTAGTTCCGATTCCCGGTACCAGCAGCGTGAAGCGGCTTGACGAGAACGTACGCTCACTTGACGTGATCCTGACCGCAGATGACATGGACCGACTGGAGCGAGCAGCGCCGAAGGGCGCCGTTAGCGGCAACCGGTATGAACCCGGAATGATGCAGTTGATCAACGGTTGAAAAATTGGATTTGGGATAAGGAGAATCTCGATGGCTCAAACACTCAGTAAGACGATGAAGGCAGTGGCGATTCATAAGTTTGGTGGAATTGAAACGTTAGAAAATCAGGAGCTACCCATTCCGACGGTTGGCGACGATGAAGTGCTGGTTCTTGTGGAAGCCGCCGGCGTAGGCGTTTGGGATCCTTTTGAACGGGAAGGCGGATTTGCGAAAGAGTTCAATATCAAGCCGGTGTTTCCCCTTGTATTGGGATCCGATGGCGCCGGCACTGTGGAAGCCGTGGGACCCCAAGTGAGGCGGTTTAAAAAAGGGGACCGCGTTTACGGAATTTCCTTTCTGAATCCGAAAGGAGGATTTTATGCGGAATACGCGGTTGTGAAGGAAAACAGTTTAGCGCTGATTCCGGGAAAACTCAGCATGCCACAAGCCGCTGCCATGGCCGTTGATGCTGTTACGGCACTTGCGGGTCTTGATACGACGCTGGGCTTAAAAAATGGGGAGTCCATTTTGATCTTTGGCGCCAGCGGCGGCATTGGCCACTTGGCCGTGCAATTCGCCAAGCGCATGGGCGCGCGCGTATTAGCCGTGGCCTCGGGCGATGATGGTGTTGCTTTTGTACGCGGCCTTGGCGCTGACAAGGTTGTGGATGGCTATAAGGACGACGTGCTGGGGGCCGCGCGCCAATTCGCACCGAACGGTCTGGATGCGGTGCTGCTAACGACTGGTGGTGAGGCCGCTGAGAAATCTTTGGCCGCGGTACGAACGGGTGGACGGGTCGCGTATCCTAACGGTGTCCAACCGGTTCCCAAAGAGCGTGCCGGCATTAAGCTCCAAAGCTACGACGGCGAATATAACCCGCCACCGTTCGACAAGGTCAACCGCCTTATCGACGCCGGTCCGTTCGAAGTTAAAGTCGCCCGAACATTCACGCTAGATCAAGCCGCCGACGCGCAACGCGCGCTCGATGATCACTATCTAGGGAAACTCGCCTTGATCACGAAGTAATCGGCGGCGACTCGAAATTCGGGAAGCGGTTAGTGGGCAGCGGGCCCCGACACGACGGTCAACGCGATGCTGGTGGTCGCGGTCAGGCTGCCGGATTTGCCGGTTATCGTAACCGCCGCGCTGCCCGCGGTGGCGGAACTCGCTGTCGCGATCTTCACCGCACTTTTGCCCGATGTGATCGCGCCGAAAGTCACGGTCACGCCCTTCGGTAGACCTGACGCCGATAGTGTCACCGCGCCAGTGAAGCCTGATATATCCGTGATGGCAATGCTGCTCGTACCGGTCGATCCGCGAGTGACGGTCAAGGTGGCGGGGGTGGCGGCTAGGGTAAATCCAGGCGGAGGATTGACTGTGAGGGCGACGGTCGCTTTGCTGCTCAGCGCGCCCGACGTTCCCGTGACAGTAATGATGGATGTGCCCGCAGGCGCGCTGCTGGCTGCTGAAAGAGTCAGCGTGCTCATGGCTGACTTCACGGCGCTGAAAGTCGCGGTGACGCCCTTGGGCAGGCCCGACGCGGCTAGCGCCACTGTACCGTTGAAGCCGAAGAGGTTAGTGATGGCGATGGTGCTCGCGCCACTCGCGCCTGGAGTGACGCTTAATGCAGTGGGAGTAGCGGCGAGAGTGAAAGCCGGCTGCGGCGCTATAGTGAGCGCGATCGTGACTTTCGCGGTGAGGCTGCCGGACGTGCCGGTAATCGTTACTGTGGCGGTTCCGGCGAATGCGGTGGATGCGGCGCTGAACGTTGCCGTGCTGCTTAGAGCGCCCATGGAGATGAACGTTACGGTGACACCCGGCGGTAAGCCCGTGGCCGCGAGCGCGACGGCGCCAGTGAAACCATTCTGTGGAGCGATGGCGATGGTGCTGACGCGTGTGGCAGCCTGAAGAACCGTAAGACTGGCGGGCGATGCGGTGAGCGCGAAGGTGGGGGGGGAGCCACGGTTAAGGTGACTGTCGCGGTGCTGTGCAAGGCGCCCGAAGTGCCGGTGATCGTGATGGCTGCCGTTCCTAAGGCGGCAGAGGCGCTGGCGGCGAGGGTCAGGTTTCCCGGCTGGGCGGTGGTGGCTGCGCTGAATGTCGCGGTGACGCCCGTTGGCAAGCCGGATGCCGCGAGAGCGACGGCGCCGTTGAAACCATTCTGGGGAACGATGGTGATGGCGCTGACCGCTGTGGCTGCTTGAAGAACCGTGAGGCTGGCGGGCGATGCGGTAAGCGCGAAACTGGGGGGCGCGGCCACGGTCAAGCTCAGGGTCGTGGTGGTGCTAAGACTGCCCGAAGTGCCGGTGATCGTGATGGCGGCCGTTCCTAAGGCGGCAGAGGCGCTGGCGGCGAGAGTCAGAGTTCCCGGCTGGGTGGTAGTGGCCGCGCTGAACGTCGCGGTGACGCCCGTTGGCAAGCCGGATGCCGCGAGAGCGACGGGGCCGGTGAAACCATTCTGGGGAACGATGGTGATGGCGCTGACCGCTGTGGTTGCTTGAAGAACTGTGAGGCTGGCGGGCGATGCGGTAAGCGCGAAACTGGGGGGCGCGGCCACCGTCAAGCTCAGGGTTGTGGTGGTGCTAAGGCTGCCCGAAGTGCCAGTGATCGTGATGGCTGCGGTTCCCAATGTGGCAGAGGCGCTGGCGGCGAGGGTCAGGGTTCCCGGCTGGGGGGCAGTGGCTGCGCTGAATGTCGCGGTGACGCCCGCTGGCAAGCCGGATGCCGCTAGAGTGACGGTGCCGTTGAAACCATTCTGGGGAGCAATGGTGATGGTGCTAGCGCCATTGGCTCCTTGAAGAACCGTGAGGCTGGCGGGCGATGCGGTAAGCGCGAAACTGGGGGGCGCGGCCACGGTCAAGCTCAGGGTCGTGGTGCTGTGCAGGCTGCCCGAAGTGCCGGTAATGGTAATGGCGGCGGTTCCTAAGGTGGCGGAGGCGTTAGCGGTAAGGGTCAGCGTTCCCGGCTGGGTGATGGTTGTCTTGCTGAACGACGCAGTGACTCCCGTTGGCAAGCCGGATGCCGTGAGAGTGACGCCGCCGTTGAATCCGTTCTGCGGAACGATGGTGATGGTGCTGGCGCCATTGGCTCCTTGCAGAACCGTCAGGCTGGCGGGTGACGCCGAAATGGTGAAGACCGGAAGTGGGGTTATCGTAAGAGCGACCGTAGCCGTGCTGCTCAGGCTTCCAGAAGTGCCGGTGACGGTAACTGTGGATGTTCCTAACGCGGCGGTGGTGGCCGCGCTGAATTTCAGCGTGCTCGTGGTGATGGTGCTAGACGGCGTAAAGGACGCCGTGACGCCGGGGGCAAGGCTGGTTGCGGCTAGTGTCACGGCGCCTGTGAACCCGTTTTGCGGTGTGACGGTGATGATCCTGTTCCCGCTGGAACCTTGCGCAATGCTCAGAATTGGGGACGATGCACCTATGGTGAAGGCGGGAATCCCGATCACGGTCAGCGAGAGTTGCGCGGTTGTCGACAGGCCACCGCAAGTGCCGGTGATTGTAACAGCAGATGTTGACGAAGCCGCGGAACTGGCGACGGTGAACGTCAGGGTGCTCGTCGTCATGGCAGTGGCAGGGCTGAACGATGCGGTGACGCCGGACGGCAGGCCGGATACCGCCAGGTTTACGGAACGGGTGAAGCCGTTTTGGGGGGTAATCGTGATGGCGCTGGTGCCGCTGGTGCCCGCGGTGATTGCGAGCGTGGGGGCAGAGGGAGCGAGGCCAAAGGATTGCGCGCCCGTGCTGCCGGTCAGGCTGTTGATGAGCGACTGGCCAGCGGGGCTGCCCCATCCGGTGGCCAGATCGTAACCCGGCAGCGCGTTGAAGCCGGCGTTGTCTCCCGTCGTGATGTCATGCAGATCGCTTGCGTAGCTCGACCCGGCGCCGATGGCGTAGAGCGCTGGATTGGCGAATCCCACGGGCGGCGTTTCATTCGCGGCGGCCTGCTGATTCGCCAATGCCATAAAGCCCGCCCACAAGGGCGCGGAAGCGCTGGTTCCACCAACTTCGAGCCCCTGCCCGTTATTGCAGAAAAGGAAAATCTCGACCGAGAGCATGGCCACATCCGGGATGTTGCGCATGGTTGCCGATCCCCCTGCCGCGGCCATATTCACGGGCAGTTGGTAGTCCGGAATCGGGAAAAAGGTGCTCATGCCCCCCCCCGATCCCGACCACGTGGTTTCCGATTGCCACGGGCCGCCACCGCCCGCAGTGGTCAACTCCGTGCCGCCCACCGTAGTGAGATTCGGGATATCCGCCGGCGGCATAATCCCTTCCGTGTAAGCCCCGCTGTCGCCGGATGCCTGAAAGAATGACTGCCCTTGCGCAGCCATCTCATCGAAGATCTGCAGGGTGGTGTCGCCGATCGGGCCAAAGCTCCAGGAAGAACTCAACTGGCTGGCCAGGTTGTCGGTAACCATGCGATTCAGGGCATCGTTAAAATCACCGCCTTGGTAGACGATCACGCTGGTAAGGCCTGGCGCCATGTACGACGCCATCATGATATCCAGGGTCACTTCTATATTCGCCGGACCAGGCGCGCCACTGACACCGTCCAGCAACACCGTCGTCACCGGGACCGGCGGCAACCCCGCACAATCGAAATTGTTCGCCACATCGCTCGCGTAAAAACCATCAAACTCCAATAGCCCGACCGACTGGCCGGTGCCATCGAGCGTCACCGCTGGAGCGTATGCGTTTCGATAGTCAGTGCCGTTGAACAGACCGATGGGTCCCGAGCCGCTGTACAGCGGATGCGCCGGGTCAAGAGCCCGCGACTTCAGATCCATGGGCCGGGGGACGACAAAGTTATCGAGGCCCGAGATATGCAGAACGGGCACGAGGGTATCGAGCGACGGCTCGCGATCCGGCGCGAAGAACTCGCCGCGCTTCGAATGGCGCCAATACATCATGTTTACGTGAAACACGCTTTCGATGGCCGCCACCGTTCCGCCCACATCCAGAATCATCCGGTTGGGATGCGTACCAGTTATCGACAGACCATTCGCTTCGATGAAAGAGGTGAGCGCCTGGTAATCGGCTTCGGTGGGGCCGAAGCGTTCGGTAAACTGGGCCGGGGTGAGGTAGTGACGGAAGCTCGGGCTATGGGGGTCGACGATCTGATCGAGAAGCGCCTTCAATTCGTCCTGGTTGCGGAGGGGCAGGCCGATAGCCACGGTCATGCGGTCCAACCGCGCCATGGGTCTGATTGCTGTGGAAGCCGCTATGGCCTTCGGCATATGACCATGGAGCAATTGCCTGTCTGTGGCCTGCAGTGGAGCGACCGACAGGAGCAGCGAGGCTGTCCAGAGAGTCTTGCCGGCAACGCGCATTTTAGGATTCCTCATTTGACCGTTCCACGAGCAGGATGCGGGGGGAGGACGTCAGACGAAGGGCTGACTGTAGGGATGTCGCGGGCGAGAATGACTAACATCTTATGTCTCGCTTATCGGCTGCGCCGGGACTTTCTTCGGCAATCCGACACGTAGCGCTGGAGAAGAAATCGCCCTAGTGGTGGCATGAAGATCCCTAAGCTCGCAGCGAGTTAGCGAGAAGCCAGAGGGTTGACGATTTTCAGGCCGGTGAAATGCGAAACCACGTACACCACCCTACTCCAAAACCTGGCCAGCGTTCTCGATCAAATCGTGGACCAGCAGGAAACCGTGATCGTCCGCCGGCGCGGAGAGCCCGCGACGTCGCTCTTCTTCCGGCCACCGAACTTGCCGGTCTCGTGGAAACCGCACACCTGCTAAGGTCGCCACGCAATGCCCGTCGACTCCAATCCGCACTACAGCGAGCACAGCGCGCTGAAGCGCGCGCCTTTGCAAAGGCGCCGGTGACGGCGATCAGGCGGCCGAGGGGAAAGGTGACATCCACGGACTTGAGGTTGTTCTCGCGCGCGCCGCGCACTTGCAGAGTGCCGCGGTCGCCCTGACGGCGGCGCGAGGGAGATGGGTATCCCATTTCGTATTGTACAGGGTTTCTGTACATGAAATGCTGGGGGCTATTGTTGGGCGGGCGACCGTGCATTGACGGGTGGAGATTTCGAATCGTTTACACCGTCTACCTGACGAGGATCGCCTTGGTATAGGCTACCTGGAACCCGGCGCGTTCGTAGTTGCGTTGGGAGACGCTTCCGGCGAGGGTGGAGGCTGTGGCCATGTCGCAGCCTTCGGCGATGGCTACGCGGAGGCGTTCGCGGATGAGGGCGGCCTGGGAACCGGCGCCGCGATAGGCTTTCACGGTCCCGTCGGCGAAGAGGGTGGCCAGGCCGCCGTTGAGGGCCATGGCGCCGCCGGCGGCTGGTTGTCCGTCGATGAAGGCGAGGTAGCAGTGCGCGCCGGGCATGTGCCAGATGGCGCTACCGACTTGCATTTCGTAGGGGGACAAATCGTCCTTTTCTAGGAAGCCGCGGCCTACGGTGAGTGCCCAGAGGTGCTCCTCTTCGGGTTGCACGGGGCGCGCCGTGAGGTTGGGGGGGGATCCACGGCTGGCTGCGCACCGAGGAGAGAGCGTACCAGCATATTATTAAATTCGGTGAGGCGGTAGCCGCGCTCGGCGAATAATTCGACCAGGGAAGGGTCGGCCAACGGGCAGAATTCGACGCTGATGGCGGCGCCGCGCTCACGGTAGAAGTCTTCCATGCGGTCGAGTTCGCCGGAGCTGACCGGGCCGCGCATGCCCAAGCCAACGGCGTGGGTGAGCGGGGATCCATCGCCGGCGAAAATGGCGAGGCCGCCGGCCACTTCAAGGAGGGCTGCGCCGACACCGCGATCGATGCGCTGCTGGGCCTCGACAGCGGCCGCGCCATGGAGGGCTTCGGCTGATTCCAGGCGGCGGGCGAGTTCCAGTCCGGCATGAATCATGAGGTGGCGCCTGAAACGCCGAGATAGTTGCGCGAACCTAAGAGGGATTGTCCGCCATCGCAGACGCAGATTGCGCCGGTGATGTAGGCCGCGCCTTCGGAGGACAGGAACAGGGCGAGGCTGGCGATTTCGTCCTTACTGGCGAAGCGGCCGAGGGGAACGGTGGCCATGGCGCTGCGGCGCGTCTCGGGCGTGGGGGCGAGGCGACGCATGCCTTCGGTTTCGTCGACGGGTCCGGGGGCGATGATGTTCACGCGTACGCCGGCGGCGGCCCATTCGATGGCGAGAGTTTTACAGAAGATATCGATCCCGGCCTTGGCCGCGCAGACGTGAGCCTGGTTGGCGATGGGAACGAAGGCGTGGGTGGCGGAGATAGCGATGATGGAGGCGCCCGGTTTGTGCAAATGTTCGTAAGCTGCGCGGCAGGTGTTGAAGGTGCCGAGCAAGTCGATATCAATGACGGCCTTGAAGCCGTTGGCGGACATGCCGAGGACGGGGGCGGGGAAATTGCCGGCGGCGCCGCAGACCAGGATGTCGATGGGGCCGAAGGCTTCGTGTGTGCGGGCGAGGGCTTGCTCGCACTGCTGGTAATTGCGAACATCGCCCGAAATGCCAAGCGCTTCCGCGCCGGACGCGCACAGGGACTGAACGGCGGCGTCGAGCTTTTCCTGGGTGCGGCCCATCAAGCCGATTTTGGCGCCGTGGGCGGCAAAGCGTTCGGCGATGCGCAGATTGATGCCGCTACCGCCGCCGGTAATGAACGCAACTTTATCTTTCAGCAAATGATCGCGAAATATATCGGACATGGGTCTGCCTTCGCTGGCAAAGTAGCACCATGCGCGGGTGCGGAGCAACATCGCTATAATCGGATCGCATGCTTGTGGAGTTGCTGGTGGAGAACTATGCGGTGGTCGACCGCATACGCGTGCGGTTCCATGCGGGGCTAAATCTGCTGACTGGGGAGACGGGCAGCGGCAAGTCGATCGTGGTGGACGCGCTGGGGTTGTTGCTGGGGGCGCGGGCGTCGGCGGAGATGATCCGGTCGGGCGAGGCGCGGGCAAGGGTGGCGGGGATTTTCGATGTACGGGACCGGGCGGACGTGCGGGCGGTATTGGAACCGGCGGGAATTTCGATTGAAGATAGCGAATTGCTGATCGAGCGCGAGATTTTGGCGGGCGGAAAATCGCGGGCATTTTTGGGCAGCCGTCCGGTAGCGGTATCGCTGTTGCGCGACTTGGCGCCGCTGTTGGGCGATATACACGGGCAACACGATCAACAGCTTTTGTTTTTGCCGGATGCGCAGCGGGAGATGCTGGATACGTTTGCGGCTCCGGGAGAGGTGCTGGCGCGGGTGGCCGGCATCCACAGAGGTTGGCATGCGGCGGGGGCGGCGCTCGAAACGTTGGAGCGGACGGAGCAGGAGAAGCTGCGACTGCTGGACCTGTGGACGTTCCAGCGGAAAGAGATCGAGAACGTAGCGCCGGTGGCGGGCGAGGACGAGGCGATTGAAGCGGAGCGGCGGGTGCTACAGAATCTGGGCCGGCTGCAGGAAAGCGCGGGGGCGGCGTATGCGGCGCTCTACGATTCGCCGGATGCGGCAGTGGCGCAGGTGAGGGTGGCGGTGAAGAGACTGGAGGAAATCTGCAAGATCGATCCGACGTTGGGGGGGCTGGCGGAGCAACTGCAGTCGGCGGATGTGGCGATCAAGGAAGCGTCGTACAGCTTGCGGGATTACTTGTCGGGGTTGGAGGCGAATCCGGGGCGGTTGGAGGAGATCGAGAACCGGCTGGCGGCGCTCGATAAGTTGAAGCGGAAATACGGCGCGACGATGACAGAGGTGCTGGCGTTTCTGGCGGAGGTACGGGCGCAGATCGAGCAGGTGGAAAACGCAGGCGAGCGGATGGATGCGCTGCGCAAGGAACGCGAGCGCCTGGCGCGGGATTTCGAGCGGGCGGCGGCGGAATTGACGGCGTTGCGAACACGGGCGGCGCGCAAGTTGGAAAAAGGCGTAGAGGCGGAACTGGCGTCGCTGGCGATGGAGCGGACTACATTCAGGATCGAGATTGGGGCAGCGCCCTGGTCGGCGAACGGCGCGGACGCGGTGGAGTTTCTGGTGTCGCCGAATCTGGGAGAGGAGCCCAAGGCGCTGGAGAGAGTGGCGTCAGGCGGGGAAATTTCGCGTATCGCGCTGGCGTTGAAGACTTGCCTGGCTGCGCCGAGGCGCAGGGCGGAAGACATAGCGCCACCGCGTACGCTGGTTTTCGACGAAGTGGATGCGGGCATTGGGGGCAGCGCGGCGGAAGGCGTGGGACGGCGTTTGAAGAAGCTGGCGGCCGGCAACCAGGTGTTGTGCGTGACGCATCTGGCGCAAATTGCGGCGTTCGCGGATCATCATTATTGCGTGGAAAAGCGGGAGAGCAAGGGGCGCACGGTGGCGGGTATCGAGGAACTGGACCGGGCGGGGCGAACGCGCGAAGTGGGGCGCATGCTATCGGGGCAGGAGTTGACGCCGGAAGCGTTGAAGCACGCGGAGCGGCTGATCCAGAGCGCGGTTTGATGCCGATCGTAGAATGATATTTACAGGGGAGCGAGTGAAGATCATTGCGTGGGGAGTATTGGCGACGGTGGCCGCATACGGGCAATCCGCGCCGCAACTTGCGGAGACCGGGCATTGCCGGGAAGCACTGCCGCTATTGAAGGCGGAAATGGCAAAGGCCACGGCGGCGGACGCGCAGAAGCGGCTGGGGGTAGATGGCGTGCGCTGCGGGATGACGCTGAACGATACGGATGCCGCGCTTGAATTCCTGCGGAGCCTGCACAAACGTTTTCCAACGGATGCGGAGGTTCTGTATCTGCAGGTGCACGTGTTTTCCGACCTTTCGCTACGGGCTTCGCAAGAGCTGATGCGGACGGCGCCGTCAGCTTACCAGGTGCACGAGTTGAATGCAGAGGCGCTCGAAACGCAAGGCAAGTGGAGCGACGCGGAGGCCGAGTATCGTGAAGTTTTGAAGCGCGATCCGCAATTGCCGGGGATCCACTATCGCATCGCGCGGCTGCAGCTTTCGGGTCCGCCATCGCCCACGGCCAAGAGCGATGCCCGGCGCGAGTTGGAAGAAGAGATCAAGATCGATCCGAAGAACGCGGGCGCGGAATATATATTGGGGGAACTAGCGCGGCAGGACGGGAAGGATCAGGATGCGATCGAACATTTTACACGCGCTACGAAACTGGATGTGGGTTTTGAGGACGCTTTCATCGGGTTGGGGCGCACGCTGCTGACAGACGATCGGGCAGCGGAGGCGATCGCTCCGTTGGAGGCCGCGGTGAAGTTGGATCCAGAGAGTCCGATCGCCCACTTCAATTTGGCGACGGCGTACTCGCGTACGGGGCACAAGGAAGAAGCAGCGCGAGAATTCGAGCGGTTGAAAGTGGTTTCGGAGAAGCTGAAGCAGACCAAGGAGCAGGTGCGCGAGGGCATCGCGGGGGCTCCACCGCAACACAAGCCGTAACCTTTTGCCAGTGGCGGCAGTATTAGCCGCTATGGACCTATTGCGGCTATGGGGTACGGTTTGGCAAGACCTGCGTTACGGGGTGCGCACGCTGCGCGCAAATCCGGCATTCGCGGCGACCGCGATGGTGTCGCTGGCGCTAGGAATTGGGGCGAATGCGGCGCTGTTCCAACTGGTCAATGCGATACTGCTGCGGAGCCTGCCGGTTAGCAATCCGCAGGAGTTGGTGAGCATCGGCTGGAAGGGTGAGACCAACCGCAAGGGCTATTTCTGGTCGGGGCCGAACGATTTCACGTATCCGTTGTGGCAGCAGATCAGCGCGCGTCACGCGCCGTTTGCGGGGGTAGCGGCGTGGGCGAACACGCGTTTCAACCTGTCGCCCGCGGGCGATGCGCGGCCGGTGACCGGGATTTACGTTAGCGGGAGTTTCTTTCGGGTGCTGGGGGTGCCGGCCGCAGTAGGGCGGGTGATCACGGAGCACGACGACAGCCCGGGCTGCGGATCGGCCGGAGCGGTGTTGGGGCACGCGTTCTGGCGGCGCGAGTACGGGGGAGACCCAGGGGCGGTGGGCCGCAAGATCTCGCTCGATGGACACAGTTTCGAAATCGTAGGAGTGACCCCGGCCGATTTCACCGGAGTAGATGCGGGGAAGCGGTTCGATGTGGCAGTGCCTTTGTGCGCGGAGGCGATGCAGGGCGACCAGGCGCCACCGCTCGAGAGCCGCATGTTCTGGTGGCTGGGGGTGATGGGGCGGCGCGCCCCGGGAGTTTCGGTAGCGCAGGCGAATGCATGGCTGGACGCGACGTCCGCAGGCGCGCTCGAAGCCGCTCTTCCAAATTTGACGCCGGACGATGCGCGTAAGTTCGTCCGGCTGCGACTGCATGCGGAGGCGGCGGCCAACGGGTTTTCCAGTTTGCGATGGCAGGTGGAGGATTCGCTGCTGATGCTGCTAGGCATAGCCGGGCTGGTGTTGTTGATCGCCTGCGCTAATTTGGCGAACTTGCTGCTGGCGCGGGGCACAGCGCGGAAACGCGAGATTGCAGTGCGGTTGGCCATCGGCGCATCACGCGGGCGGATCCTGCGGCAATTGCTCTCGGAGAGCTTGATCCTGGCGGTGACGGGCAGCATTTTGGGTGGGCTACTCGCGCAGGTGCTTAGCCGTTATCTGCTGGTCTCGTTCAGCACGGGTCGCAAGCCGTTGTTCCTGGAACTGGGCATGGATTGGCGTACGCTCGGACTACTGGCGGGACTGGCGGGCGCCGCTTGCCTGCTATTCGGACTGGCGCCGGCCTGGCGGGCAACACGTGAAGATCCGATGGCGGCGATGAAAGCTTCGGGGCGCGGAGTTACGGCGGGGCGGGGGCGGTTCGGCTTTCAGAGGGCGCTGGTAGCGGCGCAGATTGCGCTATCGCTGATCCTGCTGACGGGCGCTTTGCTGTTTGTGGGAAGCTTCCGCAACCTAATGACTTTGAAGCCAGGATTTCGGAAGGAAGGCGTGCTGGTTACGAATTTAGCCCTGGGGCCGGTCACACCGAAGGACCAGCGCGCCGCGACTTTTCGCCGTATACTCGACAAGCTGAGGACGGCGCCGGGCATCGACTCAGCGAGCACGGCAGCGCAGGCGCCTATTACCGGAAGCTACTTCGAGAGCAGTATCCGGGTGGCGCCGTCCGGCGGGGGCGTCCCGCAACAGGGGACCCCGAACATCAACATTGTGAGCGATGGATATTTCGCTACGCTGGCTACGCCGCTTCTGGCGGGACGGGATTTCAACGCGCACGATCTACCTTCGTCGCCGACGGTGGCCATAGTGGATCAGACATTCGCGGCGCGTTTCTTTTCGGGACAGAATCCGGTGGGCCGCGTGTTCCAATTCGACAGAGGGGCGGATGCTCCGGTGGACTGCCAGATCGTGGGACTGACGGCGAACGCCAAGTATGCGGACCTGCATCATGCGTTTCTGCCCACGATATTCACACCGGCATCACAGGACGCGGATCCGCAATCGGCGGGCACGCTCATGGTGCATTCCAATGTGCCACTGGTAGCGACCATGGCGGCGGTGCGCAGTGCAGTGATGGAAGCCAGTCCGGGGGCGAGTCTGGAATTCCGGTCGCTACCGACGATCATCGACGATTCGGTGCGGCGGGAGAACGTGCTGGCGAAGCTGTCGGGCTTTTTCGGATTTCTGGCTGTGGCGCTGGCTACGGTGGGGTTGTATGGGGTGATTTCGTATCTGGTGAATCAGCGGCGGAGCGAGATTGGAATCAGGCTGGCGGTGGGTGCGGCAGGCGCCCAAATTCTGAGAATGGTGCTGCGGGAATCGGCCTTGCTGGTGGCTGTGGGCTTGGGGATTGGAACGGGACTCGCGCTGGTAGTGGCACCAGCGCTACGAAGCATGTTGTTTAACTTGAAGCCCAACGATCCCGCCGTCTTGGCGGTAGCGGTGGGAGCACTAGCCGTGGTGAGCTTGATCGCAACGCTCATACCGGCGCGTCGCGCTGCGGCAACAGACCCAATGTCGGCCCTTCGAGATGAATGAGGGCTGGGTCTGGGTGAGCGTACTCACCCACCGGCCAAGGATCTCAAGCACTCAAAGGCAACAGATGTACGACCGGTGCGCTGAGTTCGCGCGCGGGCACGTAGGGTAGAGCAACCTGGCTGAGAGCAAACAGCAGGTTTTCATGGCTGCCACATACGCAGGGCAGAGTGTCACTCGAAAAATAACCCGGGCAGGGTGCGGACTGGCCGGCAAAGCAAAAAGTCTTGTGCATTTCTGTGCCTCGTCATTGCATCCTCCGAGCAATTCTTTTGCCGTTCGTGGAAGGCTTCGTTCACCTTCTGGCTGGTACATCTCGATTATGGTACCGTTCCCAGGTACTGTCAAACGGTTTTGGGAGTTTTGTATCTGTTTTTTCAAATGATGGGTATTGGATTTAGAGAAATACGGTAATAGCCATCGACCCTACTAATTAGCGGTCGGAATTATCCGATAAAAAATGCGCGGACGGCGTACTCCGATGAGTCAAAAGACTCTAGTCCCAATTTTTTGTTTGGGGCCAGAGCTGTTTCAAAGGCATAATCAAGCCGCGGCAGTAGAAGATATCGAAGTGTTCGTAAGGCATGGAATAGGGATGCTCGACGTGGCCGACTTTTTGTACGGTGGCAAATCTGGTTTCCAGGTCGGCTTGGCGGCCCGCCATGACGATGACGCTTTCGCCGGTGTAATCGCGGGGACCCCAGAGGAAATAGGATTGGTGTCCGCTGATGGCGGGCGGGAGTCCGTATTTGGGACCGTAGAGATCGATGGCGCCAGCCTGGCCGTAGTTTTGGCCGTAGATGGCGGTCTTCACGCGGACGCCGGGCGGCAGGCGGTTATATATGCGAGCGACTTCGGCCGCCATTTCCGGCCAACCGAACTGGTCGGCGTAGATTTGCGGCAGCGGGCCCAGCTTATGGGTTTCTATTTTGGGCGGCTGGAAGCCGAGGGCCTGCGAGTAACGGATATAGGTTTCGACTGGCAGGACGGGGACAGCGAATGGCGCGAGTAACGCGCCGCCCAACAGCATAAGGGCAGCCCAAGCTGGTTTAATCCAGCGTAGACGGGAGAAGGCCAGGTGCGATTCCCAAAAGACTCCACCAGCGGCGAAGAGCATGGGGAAGGCCGGCCACACGTAATAGACGCGCGGATTCATGGTCATGATGACCACCATGACGACCAGCCACGCCCATCCGAGTGCGCGAAAGGCCTTTCCTTGGGGGCTGAAGAAGAAGAACCAGATGCCGGCGATCCACACCGGAAGGGTAAGCGGAAACAGGGTCAGGATTTCCTGTCCGAGGAACGCGAGAGGCGAGAGGGCCACGTTGCGGTGGGAGCGCTGGATATTGGCCTGAAGTTCCAGAAACGGGAAATGGTGCTGGACGTTCCAGAGGAGGTTCGGGAGGAACAGCAGGAGCGCGAGGATGCCGGCTAGCCAGAACCAGCGGGAACGGAACTGACGGCGTTCGGCGGTGGCGAGGAGGCCGGCCACAATACCGCAGCCGAAGATCAGCATGGAGTGCTTGTTTTCAAGTCCCAGGCCGGCGAGGAGCCCGAAGTACAGCCACAGTTTTTGATTGCCTGTGCGGATGATGCGGATGACGACGTAGGCGCAACCCATCCAGAAGAGTGGTTCGAAGGCGTTCATGGAGAAGAAACTGTCGGTGGCGAGGAATCCGGGGGCTACGAGAATCGACAGGCCTGCTAGAACCTGAGCGAAGCGACGGCCTCCCAATTCGCGCGCGATGAGACCGGTGAGCAGCACGCTGGCGGCGCCCGCCAGGGCCGGCAGAAAACGGATGGCAATGAGGGACTGGCCTATGGTGACACGCACGAATGCGGCGATCAGGGCGATCAAGGGGGGCTGATCCACGTAGCCCCAAGCCAAGTGGCGGCCGCAGGCCAGATAATATAACTCGTCGACGAAGTAGCCGTAATTGTGGCCGGCGTAAAGATGTACGACCAGTTTGAGGCCGGCGATCCACACCAGTAACATGGCGAGGCCGGGCGTCAGATATTTGCGTTCCATTGTTAATCGAGGGGATTGTTCGAGGCAGGGATATGCGGGCGGGAGACAAACTGGCGTACGGTTTCTTCGAGAGCGGGCGCGCAGATCACGCAATTGCCGCCGTAGATGGTGGACTTGCCTTCGAAATCGAAGAAGCGGGCGCCGGCCTCTTCGGCGATGATTTTCAGGGGCGCGAAATCCCAGGGCTTGCCGCTGGTCTCGATCCAAATTTCGGCTTGGCCGCGGGCGACGAGTAGAGCGTCCATACATCCGCCCATGCTGCGCACAGCCCAGAAGGGTTGCATCCAAGCTAGCAGTTCGCTGCCGAAGGGTTGGCGCGCGGCGGAATTCAAGGCATCGAAGCACAGCACGGCTTGGCCCACGCTTGAGATGGCGGAGGCGTGCAGGCGCTCTCCGTTCACGAAGGCGCCGCCGCCGCGGGAGGCTGTGAAGCACTCACCCATGGCGGGCATATTGGCAAAGCCGGCGACGACTTCTCCATCGGCTTCGAGGCCGATCAGGTTGGACCAGGTGGGGTTGCCGCGCACGAAATCGCGGGTACCATCGATGGGGTCGATAATCCAGATGCGTCCGCTACGGGATTGTTTTTGCGAACCTTCCTCACCGAGTAGGCCGTCGTCGGGAAACGCCTGCTCCAGGGAGCGGGCGATCAGTTGTTCGCATTCGCGGTCGGCACGGGTGACAGGCGAGTCATCCGGCTTGGCGTCGAAAGCGAGGCCGGTACGGAAGTAGTGCATGGCCAGATTGCCGGCCATACGCACGATATGCTGGACGATCTCGAGTTCTTCACGGAGGTCGGTCATAGAGGGGGGAGCGCAAGGGCTCTAATGAAGTAAGATAGCGTTAATGCTGAATTTTCGCCAGTTCGAAGTGGGCCCGGACCCGTTTGGGCGCAAATGGCAGGTTCTGTTCAAGTGGTTGCAGACCGCCATATCGCTGCGTCATAGCGACACCGTGGACGTGAAGTTCGTGATGGAGAGCGATGGCACGCGGGTGTTAAAACAGATCGCGATGCCGCACCTGGATCTGGTTGAATTGAGCCGTCGCACGGGGCACGAGATGAGCGATGCGTGGTGTTCCCGGCTGGCCGCGCTGCATTTGAAGGGGATGGTGGAGAGCGGCGAGGACATGGAGAAGGATCTGGTGACGGTGCGGGCGAACGAACTTGCCCGATATGCGGCGGAGGTCGGAAAAGAAGAGGGTGCGGGGATCCCGGCGCGGCGATAGGGGGACCGCTCTAACGGGCTGCCGCCAGCGACTCGTGTTCAACGTAACGAACGATTGTGGGCGCGAGGCTTGCTAAATCAGCAGAAAAGCGAATCGAAAGAAGCACCAAATGCGGGATAATGCCGACTCGTTGCCGTGAGCCGGGAAGCAAAATCGCCGCCCCTACTATTTCGAAATCGTTTATTCCCAGCCACGAATCGAAGTTCCCCAAGCCCCCCGTACGGGCTGGAGTTTCGTATCCAACAATCGCCTTGCCCCGGTATGTAAGAGTGTCTTTCGGATAAGGGCCGGTTGGAAGGGGGGAATCGGGATCCTCGACTTGGCGGGCGTACCATCGATACGCGGGAAAGACTCTGGCGATGATTTCGGCGATCTCACTCCTTCCCGAATTTTCGCCGCTGATGACGTTGACCTCAATTGCCTCACCATCGAGGCCTTTCCAACCAGACGAAGTGTGAACGATGGGTTTCGGACTCAGGAAAAGAGCGGCCCCGCCTGATCCCGAGACGCCTTGACAATACCAGCCACGCGGGGCCAGGACGGCGATTCCATCAGCGGATTTGTAGTAGGCGAGGGCTGGGGCATCCTGCGCGCTGATGCGAACAGGCGGGCTCGTGCCCTTTGGTGGTTCGAGCACTTGACTCTGCCCAAACGATGAGCAGCCGACATATGGTAGGGAAACCATCTCCGATGCCACCGCTGAGTGATCAGCCCACATCAACGTGACGGCGGCTATTGTGGTCCGAAATAACCTCGACGCTACGACCAAGGTCATGCACAAAGGTTACTACAGCGCGGGTGAAAAAACTCTAAAGCGGCTTGGCGGGGTCGAGTTCGAGATCGATCCAGGCTAGATAGGCCTCGAGCAAGCGGTAAGAGGAATAATAGTCGTCCACGTGAATGGCTTGGAAGGTGTCGCGTTTACTGTGCAGGATGGGAACGTGTTCTGCGTGACGGAGTGAACCGTGATGCTGCGGATATGCAGTCCATCGAAAGCTTCGGCGTCACCGCGGCCCACCTGATCGACATTTACGAGTTGGATGGGAAATTTGGTGACGCTGGAGACGTCGCCGGCCATTCCTGCTAATTCCCGATTGGCATGACTCAGCCAGAGGGCTGTGGGCGCGGCTCCTAACGAATCCATGTTTACGAGGGCGCTGATTTTGGCTATCTGGGCGGGCGCCAGCGTTTTGGCGTAGAAACGGGAACCGATCAAGCCGCCTTCTTCGGCGGTAAATCCGATAAAGACAAATGTGTGGCGGCGGGGAGAGGAGCGCAGACTCTGGTAGAGGTTGGCCAGCATGGACGCGCCGCTCCAGTTGTCGACTGTGCCATCGCCGGCGCTGACGTGATCGGTATGGGCGGTAACCAGGATACGCGAATCCGTTTGGCCGGGGGAAGTGCAGATCAGATTGGGAATCTTGACGTGCTTGACGGGTTGTTCTTCGAGCGCGGAGCCGGTACAGCCGAGTTCCTGAAAGAGCGCTTTTAGGTTCGCTTCACGATCCCGATTATCTTTGGCGGATTGGCGCAAGCGCGCAATGACGGTTTCCTGGGGCACCACGTGGAAGACAACCTTTTGCGCGGCGAGCGGCGAGAAGGCGATTACCGGGAGAAGCAGGGCGACAGGTTTCATGTGAGTTGGTCTCCCCTGGTTTCGGGCAACAAAAATACCAGTGCGCCGCCAGCGGCAAAGAATACTGATGTTAGCGCCAAGGCGCTGCCGATGCCGGAGCGATCGGCGACGGCGCCGATGAGGAAAGGCGCGAGGGCGCTGGCGGCTCGTCCGACGTTGTAGCAGAAGCCTTGCGCGGTGGCGCGGATGGCGGCCGGGAAAAGTTCAGCCAGCATGGCGCCGAACACGCTGAAGTAGCCGTGGCCGAAGAAGCCGATGAAGGGTCCGAGTAGCATGAGGGCGGTTTGGTGGCGTCCGCACTGGCCATAGATTGGCACGAGTACGGCGGCGGCCAGGACGAAGGCGAGGAAGACCGGGCGGCGGCCAAAGCGGTCGGCGAGGAAGCCGAAGAGAACGTAGCCGAGAAAGGCGCCGATCTGCATGGGGATGATCCAGCCGCTCGATTGCACGATGCTCATGCCGGCGCCGCCGCGGGCCATGGGCGTGGACAGATAGGCCGGCATCCAGGTGAAGAGTCCCCAGTAGGCGAAGAGTACGCAACTGGTGACGCTGGAGGCGATCGCCACCTTCCGCCATAGGGCGGGCGGGAGCGAGACGCGGGGGGAAAGTGGCACGACGCGAGGCGGTTCGGCAATGCCGGCGACGGCCCAGACAGCGAGGAGCGACGGCGCCACTCCGGCGATGAAGAGGGGGCGCCAGCCGAAGTGGGGGATCACGAGGGCGGCCAGCAGGGCGGCGAAGATGTAGCCGATGGCCCATCCGGATTGCATGAAGCCGGAAGCTTTGCCGCGATGCTCGGCGGGCCAGGATTCCGCGACCAGGACGGAGCCCGCGGACCAGACTCCACCCATCCCGAGGCCGACCAGGGTGCGCCAGACCAATAGCGAGGCCACGCCGGCAGAGGTGGCGGTAAGGCCGGTGAACACTGAATAAATCAGAATGGCGTAAACCAAGGCACGGGCGCGGCCGATGCGGTCGGCCAGCACGCCGAACAAGAGGCCGCCGCATGCGGAAGCCAGGAGGGTGGCGGAAGCCATGGCGCCTGCGGAGGCGGAAGTCAGATGAAACTCATCGCGGATGGCGGTGAGGGCGAAGGCGTATAGCATGACATCCATGGCATCGAGCATCCAGGCGAATTGGACGGCGGCCAGGGTCTGCCATTGCGCGCGCGAGATGGAATTATGCCAGGGAATGGAGCCACTCCTCTTGGGCCATCAGCAGCGTGTGCGCAGTATCCATGGTGACTTCTTCAAAGCGGACTTGGCTGCGCGGGCGAAGCTGGCCGAGTGCGTGGAAATCGGCGGAGATGACGTTGGCGATTTTGGGGTAGCCGCCGGTGGTCTGGTGTTCGACGAAGAGGATGATGGGCTGGCCGTCGGGCGGCACTTGGATGGCGCCCAAGGGGACGCCTTCGGTCAGCATGTGTCCGGTGTGGCGGTCGAGGGGGGGGCCTTGGAGGCGCAGGCCCATGCGGTCGGAATCGGAGCGAACTTCCCAGGTGGCGGCGCAGAGAGGTTGGGGGGAGACGGGTGCGGTCACGCGGATGAGGGGCTCGCTTCGCTCGCCGTGGTTGGTGGTTGGTGGCTGGTGGCTGGTTGGCTGGCCTAGCGCTGCGCGCTTGCTGCGCTCGCGCGGCTCGCCTAACTTCAGGATGTCTTCTCGTTTCAGGGCTCGGCCTTGAAAGCCTCCGAGGCCGGTTAGCAGGTGAGTGGAGGCGCCGCCCAGGATTCGGGGGACGTCAATGCCTCCTTGGATGCAGAGGTAGCAACGGGCTCCCGAGTTTGCTTGGCCACAGCGGAGGTGGTCACCGGGCTTCAGTTGCACGGCTTGCCACATGGGAATGCTTGTTTCGAAGTCCGCTCCCGTCAAGGCGACCATGGCAGGTTCTTCGAATTCGAAAGTTCCACCAGCCAGGGTCATTTCTAGGGCGGGCGCATTTTCCGGATTGCCTACTAGCAGGTTGCCGGCGCGGAGCGAGAGGGCGTCGGCCGCACCGGAAGCGGAGATGCCCAAGTGGGCATAGCCGGGCCGTCCGAGATCCTGGACCGTGGTCAGCAGGCCCGGAGAAACGACTCTGATGCGATTCAGATGAGATCCTTCACCACGAATCTTACATGATCGCCGATTTGCAGCAGGGTGGGTGGGTCGGCGGCGGGGTCAAACAGGCGCAGCGGAGTGCGGCCGATGATGCGCCATCCGCCCGGCGAAGCCATGGGGTAGACGCCGGTCTGCTGTCCGCCAATAGCCACGCTGCCCGCGGGGACACGGCGGCGAGGGGTTGCCAGGCGGGGCGCGTGGATCGCTTCGGGCAGTCCGCCAAGGTAGGGGAATCCGGGCGAAAAGCCGAGAAAGTAGACCAGGTATTCAGCACTCGAGTGGATGTCAACGACTTGGTCTGGAGTGTGACCGGTGAGCGAGGCCAAGCCGGCCAAGTCCGGGCCGTACTCGCCACCATACATCACGGGAATCTCGACAGTGCGCGGTGGGGGCACGGGGGCGGCGATGGCTTGCCCGAAGAGTTCCCGGGCGGCAGTTTCTATATCGCGGTGACGCATGAGGCGTGGGTCGAAATCGACCAGAATGGAGGCGTAGGCGGGATGGACGTTGACCACGCCGGGCAGTTTGCGGAGCAGGGGGGTGAGCCGGAGCACGTCGAGGTGAGCCGCGGGCGAGATGCGATCGTCAAAGACCAGGAGCAGCGAACGGTCGCTGGCATCCACAACGCGCATGCCGGGGGATTGACTCACTCTCCCCAGTTTGCTACTTTTCCGACTGTGGGAGGTGATGGCGATCATGACATGCGCAACCGGCTCCGGCACAGAGTGCGGAGGTGATCTGGCAGGAAGACAAGAAGCACAAAGGCTGGACGGTGCATCTGCATGTGGGGGGGGAAGTGATCAAATACTCGCATCCGGATGGCGCGCGGGATGCGGGCGATGGCGAACTGGCGGCGCTGGCCGTAGAAGATGCCCGGGAAGACGGGTACGAATTAGATCCGGCGTCGGTGAGCGTAAAGCGCTAGGGATTACGCGTTCATTACGCGATTCATGCGTTCGATGGCTTCGTCGATTTGGGCGGTGTTGGTGAAGCCGATGGTGACGGCGTCGACGCAGCCGAGGTTCATGGCGAACTTCATGGAGGCATCGCGATCCTCAGCCTTGGTGAATCGGCCCTCCCCGACCAGTTTCATACTAATGACGCCCATGCCTTGCTGGTGAACCTTTTTGGTGTGGCCCACAACTTCGTCTACATTACCCAATTGATCGACGTCCCGCATTTCGGGGGTATCCATGCGGGTGCCATTGTGGTTCATACGGATCATGGCGATTTGGAGCCACTCGTTGCCGGGGATGGTGCGGAGCGCAGGCAAGCCGTGGATGGATGCGCCGTTCGAGACGATGATCTTCTTTTGTTGCGCGAGGGAGAAGCCATCCATGAGGCTTTCGTAATCGGTGGCCCAAGTCGGCGGACGGAGGCAGTGGAGCAGCAGGATGTCGATGTATTCGGTGTTGAGTTGCTTGCGGAACTGATCGATCTTGGGAGCGGGATCGCCGGAAGCTGGGGTGCTGTACTTAGTCATCAAGCGATAGCTGTCGCGGGGCAGGCCTTTGAGGGCGATGGCCAGCATTTCGGGCATGCCGTGATAGCTTTCGGCGGTTTCGAAGAAGCGGACGCCATGGTCATAGGCATAGCGGACCAAGCTCGTGAATCCCTCCTGCCCGAGTTCACGCTGGGCGCGGCCGCTAGTGGTGCCGGTACCGAAGGCGAGGCGGGTCACCTTCACGTTGGATTTTCCTAGCGTTACCCAGTCGGTGGCCGACCGTTTGGCAGGTTTCGCCAGGGCAGCGGCGCCGGTGGTGGACAGCGCGGTAGCGGCCACGCCAGTCTTCAGAAAGTCACGTCGAGTGAAATGAGCCATGCATCCCTCCTGAGGGACACTTTACCACTGACGGAGGCATCAGCGTTATGCTGAATTTTGACTCACAAGTTATTCGCGGCGATCGCCGGCATCGTCATATTGTCGTGCGCTTTTGCCGAAGGCAAGCCGTGGACAGGACTACTGCGTGACGACCATCGGCAACCGGTGGCGGGGGCTTTGGTTCATCTGCGATCGAGCGCGCGGGTGGAAACGGCGACCACGGGCAAGGACGGCACCTTCACGTTTCCCGCGTTGACGCCGGCCGAGTATAACGTTTCCGTGGAATACCGAGGCGTTACGGCCACGATGGCGCTGCCGGTGCAACTGCCGCGAGATACCGGAACCGTACTGGAATTGTCGTCGGGACAAGTGCTGTCGCTGGTGGACGAAGCAAAGTCAAACGAGGCGACCGGCGGGGAAAAGCTGTCCGGCAAAGCCGTCTCCGAATTGCCGTTGAACAAGCGCGACTTCAGCCAACTGCTGCTGCTGGCGGCCGGCACCATGACGGACACCAACGGCGCGTCGAACTTCACGCAGCAGTTCGCGGTAAACGGGCAGCGGGGAACGGCAGCGGTATTCGCCATGGACGGGGCGGATTCGAGCGATCCTGAGATGGGCGGGGCAACCTTCACCAATTACAATGTCGATGGGGTGGAGGAAATCCGGTCGAGTTCGGGCTGGATGCCGGCCGAGATCGGGCGCGGTGCGGCGGGTTACACCGATATCATCACGCGGTCGGGAACGAATGCGATACACGGCTCGATGTTCGAATTCTTGCGCAATGCCGCGCTCGATGCGCGTAACTTCTTCGACCGGCAATCGTTCGCGCAGCCGGAACGGATTCCGCCTTTCATTCGCAATGAATTCGGTTTGACCAATGGTGGCCCGGTGGTGATTCCGGGTTTGTACAATGGCCGCAACAAAACCTTTTACTTCGCCGAATACCAGGGATTCCGGCAGGTGTTGGGGACCACGCAAGTGATTCCGGTGCCGACCGCGGCGGAACGTTCGGGGATCGACACTACGGCGTTCCCGGGTGACACATTGATTGCGCCGGTAGATCCGCGGATTGCCAAGATTCTGGCACGCTATCCGCTGCCGAACGATCCGACGGGACCGTATGGGGCGCGCACATACGCGACTTCTTCGAAGGTCACGACGGTATCGGACCAGTTCTCGGTGCGCCTCGATCATCAGCTTTCCGACAAATCGAAATTGTTCGGCCGGTTCACCATGGCCAACGTAACGGGACCGACGACGAATCCCAGCCAGACGGCCATCGATCCTTTATTTGCGTCGGAGTTTCTGGACCGGCAGCGCAATGCGGCGATCACCTATACGCGCACGCCGTCGCCGACTTTCACGATGGACTCCGGCGTCAGCTTCACGCGCACTACGCCGTCGTTTCCCACGCTCGACCGGACGGACCCGGCGCTGACTTTCGGCGACGGCTCGTATGAGGCTTTTAACGCGGCGGCGGGCTCGGTGATCGCGGCCTATGGCAACCTGTTCCAGGTGCGGCAGAATTTCCAGTGGATCCGGGGCCGGCATACATTTAAGGCGGGCGGCGAGATACGGGCCAATCGCGACACGACCGTATTCGGGATCAGCCCAAACGGCGCGTATCAGTTTGGCGGTGGCACGGCTTACGCAACGGTGCCGATACGATCGGCCAGCGGGATGCATGATATCGCGGTGGGCGATCCGCTGCCGGACGCGCTTACGGGGCTGCTGACAGCCAGCGCTTTTTCCTATGCGACGGCGGTGGCGCCACCATTGTTTTCACAGGGCGCCAGCATCGGCGATTCGGCCATCCATCGGGATGCCTACAACGTGTATTTTCAAGACACTTGGAAAGTGTCGGACCGGCTGACGGTGAATGCGGGGCTGCGCTATGAGATCGAGTCGCGGCTTCGCGAGCAGGAAAAGCGTACGTCGGCGCCGGTGTTAGGGCTGAATACGGCCACCACGCCGGGAACGGCATTACTGATCAATCCGGATCCGCCTTACAAGCTCGATCCATTCGGCTTTGGACCGCGGTTGTCGGTCGATTGGCGGGTCGCTTCCAATACGACGGTGCATGTGGGGGGGGCGATCACCACGCTGCTGTTGAATCTGTGGCAGGACAATTCGCTGACGGGCTCTACGCCCTTCGTGGTCTATCCGCATTTGAACGCGGCGCCGGGCCAGCCTATACGGTTTGGCACGACGATCACGCCGGAACAGTTGCCGACGGTGTACAGCATTGGAGGATCGGCAATTTTCGCGTCGGGCGACTCCAAGCAAGTGCCTGGGAATACATTGATGGATGTGCTGCGGTACGAGCAGGATTTGGCGGCGCTTTCGCCGGATCACGCGATTACGGCGCTGAGTATCCAGGGGATCTCGCCCGATTTCCGGAACGGCTATATCGGTACGTGGACGGCGGGCTTCGAGCAGAAACTGGGAGGCGCGAACATCTCGGCCGGATATGTGGGGACAGCCGGCATCAAACTACCCGCCATGGATTTTCCTAATGGATTTTCGGGCGCATCTCCGGCCTTCGCGCCTTACACGCTGTTTAATTCCGCGGAGCAGATTGTGGGCGGATACGGACCGACGATCGTGGTGGATAACCGGTCGCATTCGTCGTATCACGCGCTGCAGGTATCGGCGCAACAGAACCTGACTTCATCGGGGCTGGGCTTTCAGGCAAGCTATACGCTGGCGAAATCGATTGACGATGCCAGCGCGGTGATCGGCGGATTTATCTCAGGCGCGTCGGGGGCGGTGGCGCAGACCGCGCCGGAAGATCCGTTCAACGCGCGGTTGGACAAGGGGCCTTCGAGCTTCGACGTTAAGAACGCACTGGCGTTCAGCTTGTTCCAGGACCTGCATGCCGACCGCGCTCCGGTACTGCGGCATTTGGGCAAAACGCTGATGGGCGGCTGGCAGATACTGGGGATCGGGACATTGCTGAGCGGATCGCCGTTTACGGTTTATTCGGGCATTCAACAGACGGGCGCCGGATCGATGGGTACGGACCGTCCCGACCAGGTGGGAACGCCGGTGCTGTCGACCAGCCGCACGGTGCGGGAAGATTACTTCGGGCTGGGGGCCAATAACGCTTCTTATTTCTCGATCCCGATCAACGTGGCGGGTGGGACGGGGCCGAATAGCGGGGTATTTGGCACGCTGGGCCGCAATACGTTCCGGGGTCCCGGGATGCACGATTTCGATTTGGCACTGATCAAGGATACGCCCTTGTTGGAACGGGGGGGGGCGGCCCGGGCATCCCTTCAATTCCGCGCGGAATTCTTTAACGTGTTCAACATCGTGAACTTTGGTTTGCCGTCGAACATCGTGCTGGGACCGGGTTTCGGCGAGATCAGCCGGACGTCGAGCAATTCGCGGCAGATCCAATTTTCGCTCAAAGTGATTTACTAACGCGGAAGGTAACCCAGGCGCACTCATGCTGTGGAGCAAACTATTTATACCGACGCTGCGGGACAATCCCGCCGAAGCGGAGGTGGCCAGCCATCAACTGCTGCTGCGCGCGGGATATATCCGCCAAGTGGCGGCGGGCATTTATAGCTACCTGTTTCTGGCGCAGCGTTCCTTGCTGAAGATTACAGGTATCGTGCGCGCAAGAGATGGACGCCATTGGCGCGCAGGAGATGCTGCTGCCCGCATTGAATCCGGCCGAATTATGGCAGGAATCCGGCCGGTGGGACGTGATGGGCGACAACATGTTCCGCCTGAAGGACCGGTTTCAACGGGAACTGTGCCTGGGCATGACGCACGAAGAAGTGATCACCGCCACGGCGCGCGGCGAATTGCGCAGCTATAAACAATTGCCGCAGATCTGGTATCAGATCCAAACCAAGTTTCGCGACGAACCGCGGCCTAAATCGGGATTGCTGCGGGTGCGGCAATTCATCATGAAGGACTCGTACTCCTTCGATATGGATGCGGCCGGGCTGGACGCCTCTTATCAAAAACACTACGACGCTTACTGCAGAATCTTCGAGCGGTGCGGTTTGGAGTACTCCATTGTGGAGGCGCATTCGGGGGCCATGGGCGGCAGCCAGTCGCACGAGTTCATGGTGGAATCGGAGGCCGGGCGAAGATTTCATCGTGATGTGCCGGCAGTGCGGCTACGCGGCCAACCGCGAGAAAGCCACCGCGCACGCCAGCGCACCGGCGGTGGCGGATCCGGAAGGCGACCTGACGCCGGAAGAGTTTCACACTCCGGGCCGCAAGACCATCGCGGAAGTGAGCGCATTCACGGGACTGCCGGAAACATCGCAGATGAAGAGCCTGGTCCTGATGGCGAACGGCAAACCTCTGCTGGTGATGTTGCGCGGCGACCATCAACTGAGCGAGACCAAGTTTGCGGCAGCGTCCGGCGATGGCGCGTTCCGGCCGGCGTTTCCCGCGGAAATCCGGGCAGCGTTCGGCGCCGACCCCGGGTCGCTCGGACCGGTGGGCGTGACGGGCATGCGCATCCTGGCCGACCATGCGTTAGCAGGACGGCGCAACATGATCGCAGGCGCCAATCGCGACGATTACCATCTGCGGCACGTCACCCCGGGAGAAGATTTTCAGGCCGAGTTCATGGATCTGCGCGCGGTGGAAGCGGGCGATGGCTGTCCGGCATGCGGCGCGCCGGTCGAGATCCGCAAGACCGTGGAGATCGGGCACATCTTCAAGTTGGGCTACCGGTACTCGGAGTCGATGGGGCTGCACGTTACCAGTATCGCGGGCGAAGAAATCACGCCGATCATGGGATCGTACGGCATCGGCATCGAACGGATACTCAGCGCGGCGATCGAGTTGTATCACGATAAAGACGGCATGAGCCTGCCGGCCGCGATTGCGCCGTTTACGGTGGTGGTGACGCCGGTGAACTTGGCCGATGCGGTGCAGAAGCAGGCGGCCGGAGACATTTATAGCGCGTGTGCGGCGTTGGGCCTGGATACCCTGTTCGACGATCGCGATGAACGGCCGGGTGTGAAATTCAAGGATGCGGATTTGATCGGCATACCGTTCCGCATCACGGTAGGGAAGAAAGCAGCCGGCGGCGTGGTGGAGTTGGTGGAACGCCGGAGGAAGACCACTGTGGAAGTCCCGATTGGGGAAGCGGCGGCGCGTGTGGCGGAAATGGCGAAGGGGCGGTAATGACTGACTGGGCTCGGATTCGCGAAGAATTCCCGGCGTTGGCGGAATGGACCTATCTGAATACGGCGACGTTCGGGCAGATGCCGCGGCGCGCGGCGGAAGCGGTGGCGAAGCATTTCGCGCGGCGCGACGAATGGGCATGTACCGATTTCATGAGCTGGTTTGAAGATGCCGACCGGATTCGCGGAAGGATCGGCCAGTTCATTCATTGCCAAGCCGCGGACATCGCTTTCATTCAGAATGCGTCGGCCGGGATCTCTCTGCTGCTGGGCGGATTGGATTGGAAACCGGGCGACCAAGTCGTTACGCTGGAGAACGAGTTTCCGAATCATTATTATTACCCGTCGCACTTGCGCGGTTGTGGCGTGGAGTTTGTGGAGACGCCGTGGGAAAGTTTTTACGACCGGCTGACGCCGCGTACGCGGGTGGTGGCGCTGAGCACGGTGAACTATTCGACTGGGTTCCGCGCGCCGCTCGAACAGATTTCGGCGGAACTGCGGCGGCGCGGAATTCTATTTTACGTGGATGGGACGCAGAGCTTGGGCGCGCTTCCTTTTGATGTGTCGCGGGTGCAACCGGATCTGTTCGCGGTGGACGCCTACAAATGGCTGCTTTCGCCCAATGGCGCTGGGTTCATGTACGTGAGTCCGCAATTGCGCGAACGGCTGGCTCCGGCGGTGATCGGATGGCGCAGCCACAAAGACTGGCGCAATACGGAGAATCTGCATCAAGGCGCGCCGCAGTTCGCGGCGGAGGCGGAGAAGTACGAAGGCGGCATGCTGCCGTTCGCGCTGCTGTATGGCATGGACGCGGTGCTCGAGATGATGCAGTCGATCGGGCAGGAACGGATCGAGCAGCGGGTGATGGAACTTGCGGGGAAGACGCGCGATGTACTGCGGGCCGCGGGCGCAGTGCTGCCTGGGGACAGCCGCCCGCATTACGACGCGCAAATCGTCACGGCGCGGTTCGCGGGAAGCGACGCGCCGGCCATCGCCCGGAAGTTGCAAGCGCGCCGAGTGCTGGTGGCAGCGCGGCACGGGAATCTGCGAGTGTCGCCGCACTTCTACAACAACGAAGCGGATCTGGAGCGGCTGGCAGAAGCGCTGGCGTGATGATGCCGGATCAGACGCCGTGCTTGCGTTCGAAATCCGCCAGAGTCATATTTCCGCGGCGAATGCCTTCGATGCTCTCTTGAATTTCTTCGATTTCTCCGGGGGAGAGGGGCTCGTCGGAGTCGAGAAGGGATTCCAGATAGCGCTGGGCGGCATGCAGATCGCTTACCGGTAAGACTTCGTTCCGGGCTGTCATGGGGACCTCCTGCCATCAGTAGAGCACTTCAAGCGGGCGATTACAATGATGGGTTGGCAATGCTGCCCTCCATTTTGTTCGGCGCGTTTTTCGCGCTTGCGCTTGCCTGGATGCTGGGCAACCTTTGCCTGCGCCGCCTACCGGTTCCGTGGACCATCGCGCTAGCGGTTGGAGCGGTAGCGGAGAGCACCATTGTGTTCCTGCTGCTGGTTACGGGCGCGGGTAATCGCATCGCCCTGGGCGTGATTGGCGCTCTGTGCGTGGCCGCTTATGTATGGTTCGGGCGCGGGGCGGCGCGGCTGGCGGACCCCATTGAGAAGCGGGCGGATCGGGTTAGCGTATACGTGGCTAGCGCCATATTGGCGTTTTACGCGGCGTTGTATCTGATCAATGCGCTGGCGCCAGAGTTGGAGCCGGACGCCATTTCCTACCACTTGGGACTCACCTCCGAATACCTGCGTCTGGGGCGATTTCCGAAGCGGGTGGGCTTCTACGAGATGCTACCGCAGGGTCTCGAAATGCTGTTTGTTCCGGCCTTCGCATTTGGCCGGCATTCGGCTGCGCGACTGGTACACTGCGGGCTTCTGCTGGCGACCGTTCCGTTGCTGCTGGGCATCGGGCGACGGCTGCGGATCCCGGACAACGCGACGCTGGCCGCGGCGGTGCTGTACTTCTGCGCTCCGGTAACCGGAGTTACGGGAACGTCCGCATATACCGATGCGGGCGGAGTGTTTTTCACGCTGGCCACATTTTATTTGCTGCTGGTGTGGCGCGACACCCGCGATATACGCTATCTGGCGCCGGCGGGAATCACGGCGGGTTTCTGCTATGCCATCAAGTTTCCAGGCGGATTGGTAACGGTGCTGGCGCTATTATTCGTAGTGGCGGTGGAGCGGCGTATCCGTTTGCGGCCGCTGGCGCTGGTGGCAGTTATGTCGCTGCTCGTGGCCGCGCCGTGGATGCTGCGGGCGGGCATCATGACCGGAAATCCGCTGGCGCCGTTGTTCAACCGGTTCTTCCCGAACCCATATTTTCATGCGTCGATGGAGAAGGATCTGGCGGGCTCGCTGGCATCGCTGCGAGGTATCTCGCCCTGGCGGATTCCGTACCAGCTCACGATGGGGGGGGCCTTTGACGGCATGATGGGGCCGGTGTTCCTGGCACTGCCTTTGGGCTTGCTGGCGTTGCGCAAGAGGTCCGGCAGATTGTGCTGGCTGGCGGCCGCGCTGCTAGCCCTGCCCTGGTTTTGGAATACCGGCGCGCGTTTCCTGATGCCGGCGCTTCCGTTTCTGGCGCTGGTATTGGCGCTCGCACTAGCCATGGCGTTACCGCGCCCGGTGTTGTGGGTGGCTATGGCGGTGCAGGCGGTGGTGTGCTGGCCGCAGGTTTTCGGCTTGTATCATCCGGCGTACACGTGGCGCCTGCAGCGTATCCCGTGGCGCGCGGCATTGCGGATACAGCCCGAACGGGAGTATCTGGAAAGCAGTATCGGGGGCTACCGGGTGGCCCGCATGGTGGAAGAGCACACCAAGCCCGGAGATCGAATCTTCGCGCTGACGTCCCTGCCGGGAGCTTACACAGATCGCGAGGCGTTGGAATTCTGGCACTCCGCGGAAGCAGAGCGGTTGAGCGAGACGTTGCGGGTGGCGTTGATCAAGGACTATCCACTCTTCGCCGTGCGGGCGGAATGGCCGGCGCGTGCGCTATCGGGGCTACGTATCCGGGCGCCGCAGGCATCGCCTGTGGAATGGATGATTCACGAGATCAAGCTATTCTCGGGACGCGATCAGGTTACGGCAAGTCCGCAATGGGAACTGCGGGCGCAACCCAACGTATGGGAATTGCCGCTAGCGTTTGACGAAAACGAGGCGACGCGCTGGCGCACGTGGGGACCGATACGAGCAGGTATGTTCGTCGAGGTGGACTTTGACAAGCCTCAAACGCTGACCGGGGCCGCCATGATTTCCCCGACCGCGTTTTACCCGATTCCGTTTGCGTTCGAGGGGCGCGAACCCGACGGGTGGCATCTGCTGACGGACCGGCCTACGGTTACCGCGACGCCTTTGGGCGACGTGCGGAAGGACGCAATGAGAGCGGTCCGGCGCGCGGGGTTTCGTTACATCCTGGCGTATGTGGGGGGGGAGGGCAATGGAAACCTGGGCGCCGATATGGCGGAGCACGAAGAGGAGTGGGGAGTGAAAAAGTCCGCCACAATCGGGCCGGTAGTGCTGCTTCGAATTCAGTAGGCTGTTAGAGAGGAGACCTTATGGGCGGGAATTCTATGACTCGATTTCCAAACGAGAGCGCCGAATATCGCGCGAAACGCGACGAACTGCTGGCAGCCGAGCAGGAACTTCGCCGGCATGTGGAACGCGTGGCGGAATTGCGGCGTAAGCTGCCGCTGGGCGGAGCGGTGAAAGAAGACTACGTATTCGACGACGGCGCCGCGCCGGTGAAACTCTCGGAGTTGTTCCGGGAAGGCTTCGATACGCTGGGAGTGTATAACTTCATGTATGGTCCGCAGATGGCGCAGCCTTGCCCCATGTGTACATCTTTCTTGGACAGCCTGGACGGCGCCGTGCCGCACGCCACCAAACGGATGAACCTGGCGGTGGTAGCGAAGTCGCCCATTGAACGCATACGCGATTTCGCACGGGGGAGGGGTTGGCGAAATTTGCCGCTTCTCTCGTCGGGCGGCAACACTTACAACCGGGATTACTTTGGCGAGAACGCCAAGGGACAGCAGCCGGCATTCAATGTGTTCGTGCGGCGCGATGGAAAGATCTATCACTTTTACAATACGGAGTTAGCGTTTGGACCCGGAGAGCCCGGCCAGGACCCGCGTCATATCGACATGATGTGGCCGTTATGGAATTTGTTGGATTTTACGCCGGAAGGCCGGGGCGCAGATTGGTATCCGCGCCTCAGCTATTAGAGCGCCCGAATGCTTAGTGGCCTGGGCCAGCCGACCACTCCGCGGATCACGGCACGGCTCGAACTCTTAACGTCCTTGGCCCCCTTAACAAATCTTTACGAAGGGGTTGCGTCCGCGCCGCGCGCGCGCTCGTCCAAGTATCTTCAGGATGGACCAATCCCGTCAAACCGCATGGCTGCCCTGGATCTCCGCAGCGCTACTGGTGGTGCTGTGCGCAGCGCTGGCCGTGCTGCAGTATCAATGGATCGGCAAGACTACGGAAGCGGAACGCACTCGCCTGCATGCGGAATTGCATGCGCGGTTGGACGCCCTGGCCCGCACACTCAACGAGGAACTACGCGAAGCTTGCTCCATGAACGGCGAGGGCTCCACGCGATGGTTCCGCCGGGCCGCTCTCGCGACCTACGACGAGGGCGGAGCGCTGAAGCTGAAGATGTTGGACCGGCGTACCGGCGAACTTCTGCCGGCGGCGTGGCCGGCGGATTGGAGCGCGTTACGGGACCGCTTGAGCGAGGCGGGGTCAGGCCGGGGGATGGGACCACCGCCACCGCGAGGATCCGGCCTGATCGTTTTGCCGCGATTCCGCGGGCGCCTCGAAGATCGCAACGGCGCGGGACCAAGTTGGTGGCTGCTGGAGATTGACGCGAGCTATTTGCGCACCGCTATATTGCCGCAACTGGTGCAGCGTTACCTGGGCGTGGGCGACAAACTGGTTTACGAGGCGGAAATGGTGGAGAACGGTCTCCCGGCTCGCGGCCGGGCTGACGACTCCGTGGCGTTGTTCGACATGCTCCCGGATGGGCCGAGGCCGCACCCGGATGCAGCCGGATTCGGAGGGCCGCCCCCGCCACCCGACGGAGGGCGTGGGCGCTGGCGATTGTTTGTACGGCATAGCGCCGGGTCTCTGGAAACTTTGGTGGAGCGCACGCGCCGCCAGAATCTGGCGATCTCGGCAGGAATCCTATTGTTGATTCTGGCCGCGGTGGCGATGCTGACGCGCTTCACCCGCCGCGCGCAACAACTGGCACAACAGCAAATCGATTTCGTGGCGGGAGTGTCGCATGAATTGCGTACGCCTCTGACTGTGATTCGCACCGCGGCTTACAATTTGCGCGGGAAGGTGGCGCAGCGGCCGGAGCATGTGGAGCGCTACGGTGCGTTGATCCAGGCGGAGAGCGAGAAACTGGGCGCATTGGTGGAACAGGTGCTTCGCTTCGCCAGTATCGAAGCGGGGCATGCCATCGGCGCCCGCGAGCCGGTATCGATCGGGGACCTTGTGGACCGTGAACTCAGGTTCGAGAACGGCGCGTCTGACCATCGTTTGCATGTGGAGAAGCGGATCGAAGAAGGGCTTCCGCGGGTGATGTGCGATGCGATAGCGATGCGGCAGGCGCTGCAGAACCTGGTCGATAACGCGGTGAAATATGGCGCCGGCGATACTCACTGGATTGGGGTTGAGGCACGCGCGGTGGCGGGCGTGGATGGGCCGGCAGTCGAGATTCGGGTGGCAGATCGCGGCCCGGGTATTGCGCTCGAAGAGCAACGCCGCATCTTCGATCCCTTTGTCCGCGGCCGCCGCGCCGTGCGCGACCAAGTGCATGGCACCGGCCTCGGGTTGAGCCTCGCAAAGAAAATCGTGGAAGCCCACGGCGGAACCATATGCGTGAAAAGTGCGCCGATGAAAGGCGCCGAATTTATCGTGCGGATACCTTCCGCCCCCATGGAGTTACAAAATGAGCCCGCGCATTCTATTAGTTGAAGACGAGCCTGGACTGGTACTGACTCTTTGCGATCTTTTATCAGCGGAAGGTTATGACGTAGAGTCGGCTGGCGATGGGGAAGCAGCCATCGAAAAGGCCGGTGGCAAAGGGTTTCAGCTAATGATTCTGGATCTGATGCTGCCCAAGATCACGGGCTTCGAAGTTTGCCGTACGCTGCGGCAAAACGGGCACGATCTGGCCATCCTCATGTTGACGGCGCGCAGCCAGATTGTAGATCGCGTGGTGGGACTGCGAATCGGAGCCGACGATTATCTGACCAAGCCGTTCGATCCCGCCGAACTGGTGGCGCGCGTGGAAGCGCTACTGCGACGTGTGGTGAAAGAGAATCGTACCCCGGTGCGAGCGTTCGCCTTTGACGATGTAGCCGTGGATTTTGAGTGCGCCGAGGTTTTCAAAGGAGGCCTGCCGGTAAGCCTGGCGAGCAAGGAGCTGCAACTGTTGCGATATCTGGTAGACCATCGCGACCGGGTGGTGCCGCGCGAGGAACTGATGCGCAAGGTTTGGGAATACAACAGCGACGTATCTTCCCGGACCATCGACGTGCATGTGGCGTGGCTGCGGCAAAAGCTGGAGAAGAATCCACAAATACCGCGCCACATTCAGACAGTGCGTGGCAAGGGCTATCGGTTCGCGGCTTAGCAGACGGGGCATGGTGTTGTTAACCGCGCGCAAACTTTCGATTAAGAGCGTAAAGATGCGGGCTCGGACGCCAACCCGGCCGGGTGGGCAAGCGTCTCTACTGGCAGGAGGACTTACTTAGTGAACTCAGTTTCCAAACTCATCATCACGACGGCGGTATCGGTGGCGGCGCTGTTGGCGCAGCCCTCGCCGCCGGACCCTACCACGATGGTCCAGCACCGTGTCACACAGTTAACTGCGCAACTGACTTTGAGTAGTTCGCAGGCGACACAGGCTACCGCTATCTATACCAACGCGGCAACTGCAGTGGCGCCGTTACAGGCCGAGATGAAGACTTACCGGGCAACGCTACAAGCTGCGGTGAAGAGCGGCGCGAGCGAGACCATCGATCAGACGGCAGCGTCGATCGGAACAACCATGGGACAGATTTTGGCGATTCAGAGCAAGGCTGATGCGGCGTTTTACCTGACCCTTTCGACGTCGCAACAAGCCGCTATGAGCGCCACTCCGGGCGCGTTGGGCAGCCTGGGACCGGGTGGTCCCGGAGCGGGTGGCCCACCCCCGGGCCCGCCTCCTGACCGGGGAGGACAGTAGGCGGGTATCCTGGAGGGAGGGCGAGCCAAGGCCCTCCCTTTTCAGGAGAAATATGCCGGTTGAAGAGATGACGCCGAGCGTGGCGCGGCTGCGCACGCTGATCGCGAACATATACCTGGTAGGCAGCCCCGGCGGTCCGTGGGTGTTGGTGGATACGGGCACGCCGGGTAATGCCGCGACCATTCGCGATGCCGCTGAGCAGCGCTTTGGCAGAGATGCCCGTCCCGACGCGATTCTATTGACGCATGGACATCGCGACCACGCCGGTTCCGCGTTGGAACTGGCCGAGTATTGGGATGTGGACATTTATGCGCACCGCCTGGAGCGTCCGTATTTAACGGGAAAGTCGGAGTATCCGCCGAAGGATCCGATGGCCGGCGGCGCATTCGCGTTGATGGGACGTTTTTTTCCTAGTGCGGCGGTCAACGTAGGCGCGCGCTTGCGCGATCTTCCCGAGGGCGGCGAGGTTCCCGGATTGATTGGGTGGCGCTGGCACTTTACGCCGGGACACGCCCCGGGGCAAGTAGCATTTTTCCAACGCTACGAATCGGTGCTGCTGGCAGGCGATGCGTGCACCACGATGGATCTGGATTCGGCGATGGGGATTATTGTCCAAGAGCCCCGGATCTCGCGGCCGCCGGCCATGTTCACCTATGATTGGGAACAAGCGCGGCGGTCCGTGGAACTGTTGGCGGACCTGCGGCCGTCTGTGATCGGTGCGGGCCATGGTGAGCCCATGAGCGGTCCAGCAGTGGCCACTGGACTGGCGGACTTGGCGCGCGATCTTCCACGGCCGCGCGGGCGATATGCGAACGAACCGGCACGAACCGATGAGACAGGTGTGACGTATTTGCCACCGCCCGCTCCCGATCCGCTGCCAAAAATCGCGGCAGTCAGCGGACTGGCGGCAATGGCGATTGGCGGCGTGGTGGCGCTGTCGCGACGAGCGGCAAAATAATCCGGGCGCGAATTCCGGCCGTTTGCATCTGGGCGAATAAAAGGCGAAACTAAAGGGATGCCTGAACTCATCGGCATCGCCAAAATGGCTTCCGAAAGCGAATTGCTGGAAGCCAAGTCACAGGTCGAATATTTCGAAATCGGCGCGCGCAGCATTCTGAATCGCACCAAGCCGAACATGCCGTTTCAATGGACCATCAACCCGTACCGCGGTTGTGAGTTCGGATGCCAATATTGCTACGCGCGGTATACCCACGAATTCATGGGGATGGAGGACGGACGCGATTTCGAATACAAGATTTACGCGAAAGCCGCGGCCCCGGCGATCCTACGCAGGGAACTACGCAAAATCGATCGCGCGGATGGTATTGCGCTGGGCACCGCTACCGATCCTTATCAACCCGCCGAGCGGCGCTTTGGGCGGACCCGCGCGATCCTGGAAGTCTTCGCCAAGGAGAAAGGCCGCAAGCTTTCCATAACAACGAAATCCGATTTGATCACACGCGATCTCGACTTGCTTCGCGAAGTGGCGCGAGGCAATGTGGTCTCCATCAACATGACCGTCACCACCCTTGACCAGGGCTTGGCGCGGCTGATGGAACCGCGCGCCCCACGTCCCGATTTGCGGTTGGCAGCCGTTCGCACGCTTAGGGAAGCGAGGCTGGCGGCGGGCGTCTTTCCGAATCCCATTTTGCCGATGATTACCGATTCGGAGGAAAGCCTGGACGCTTTGGCAGGGGCGGCGCACGAAGCGGGCGCGCAGTATTTCGGTGGCGGTCCACTGTTTCTGATGGCTTGCGCACAGAAGATTTTCTTTCCGTTCCTGGAGCAGCAATTCCCGAAACTGGCTGCCCCCTATCGCCAACTGTACGCCAACGGTGCCTACCTGGGTCCCGAGTACAAGGCGCAGTTGCGCGAGCGGGTGGCGCGCATTCGCGAGCGGCATGGCTTGGGCTCGGCGCCGGTGGAATACCGGCCGGAGCTTTGGGAAGGCGAAGAGCAGGGCTTCCTGTTTCCGTTACATTGAAATCTGGCTTCCTGATGGATCTTGCCGATTTCGATTTCGCGCTGCCCGAGGAATTAATCGCCCAGACGCCGCTGGCCGATCGGGCCGCATCGCGCATGCTGGTGGTGGATCGCGCGAACGGCTGCTGGCACGACCGCCAGTTTCGCGATCTGCCGGAGTTCCTCGGTGCAGGCGATTGCCTGGTGTTGAACGATTCGCGGGTCTTCCCGGCGCGGCTTTTTGGACACCGGGCGGGCCGCACCGGCCACGTCGAAGTGCTGCTGCTGCGACCCGTCGACCAAACGGCAAACGAGTGGGACGCATTGGTTCATCCGGGGAAAAAGATGCGGGTGGGTGAGCGGGTGCAGTTCGCGGAGGGGTTGGAAGCGGAAGTAATAGCGCGCCGCGAATTCGGGGAGCGCACGCTGCGCTTCCATACGGACGGCGATATCTACGAAGCGTTCGAGAAGATCGGGCATGTACCGCTGCCGCCCTACATTAAGCGCGGGGACGAAGCCGGCGATCGGGAACGCTACCAGACAGTCTTCGCACGAGAGCGGGGATCGGCGGCCGCCCCGACCGCGGGTCTGCACTTCACACCGGAAGTGCTGGATGCGTGCCGCTCGCACGGAGCCGAGGTCGCGTTCGTTACGCTGCACGTCGGCTTGGGAACTTTTCAACCGATCCGCGGGGAAGTGGTCGAAGGTCAACACCTGCACAGCGAGCATTTCCAGATTAGTGCGGCGAATGCAGCGACGATGACCGCCGCCCGGCGATTGGTAGCGGTGGGCACCACCAGCGTTCGCACGCTCGAAAGCGCCATGCAAGCGGGCGGTTTGCGCGAGGCGGCCGGCGAGACCGATATTTTTATCTACCCCGGCTTCGAGTTTCGCGCTACCGGAGCCATGCTGACCAACTTTCATTTGCCGCGCACCAGCCTCTTGCTGTTAGTGTGCGCTTTCGCCGGCAAAGATCTATCGCTGGCGGCTTACCGCCATGCGGTGGAACAGCGCTACCGCTTTTATTCTTACGGCGACTGCATGTTGATTGTCTAGCCGCGGCTGGGGGTCTTGACTCCGGCTTTCCGTAAGTGATAGCTTACCGTTAGTGGACGCTTACCTACAGTCGGGCCTGGATGCCTTGGGCGATGCCACACGCATGGCTATCTTTCAGAAACTGGCAGGCGGCCCGATGGCGGTGGGCGAACTGGCGGGCAAACTACCCGTAAGCCGTCCGGCAGTATCGCAACATCTACGGGTGCTGAAGGATGCCGGTTTGGTAAGCGATACCAAAGCTGGAACGCGCCGGGTTTATCAGTTGAATCCGGAAGGCATCGCACTGTTGCGCGCGCACTTCGACCAGGTTTGGGAAAACGCTATGCGTGCGTTCGCCCAATCCGTCCAAGAACCCAAGTCCGGAGAAAAACATGGAAAAGATCGCAGAAGAGGCCGTCGTCCGTAAGAGTGTGCGCGTGCAGGTTCCCATCGAGCGCGCATTTTCGGTATTCGTGGAGCAGATGGAGACTTGGTGGCCGCCAGCGCATCACATTGGCGTGCAGCCTTTTCAGGCGATCTTCGTGGAACCGCGCGTGGGCGGGCGATGGTTCGAGCGCGACGCGCAGGGCAATGAGTGTCACTGGGGACGGGTGCTGGCATGGAGTCCACCGCATCGCGTGACACTTTCCTGGCAATTAGGGCCGGATTGGAAAGTGGAACCCGACTTGGCGAAGGCCAGCGAAGTGGAGATTTGTTTTACGGCGGAAGGGCCTTCCACCACATTGGTCGAACTGGAACACAGCCATCTGGAACGGCATGGCGAGGGGTACGAAAAGATGCGCGCCATACTGGATAGCCCGGGCGCGTGGGAAAACACCCTGGCGGAATTCGCGAGGGTCGCTCAATGAGGCCGGCACCATTTATCAAGATCGCTTCCGCGCTAACCTTTCTGCACGCAGTGCTGCATACCATCGGCGGCGTCTTAGGCAAGCCCGCCGCGGGCATACAAGCGACCACCCTGGCGGTGATGAAGGCGAATCAATTCCCGGTGATGGGGTTCACGCGGAGCTACTCCAGCTTTTATACCGGCATGGGTCTGGCGGTCAGCATTATGCTGATGGCGGAGGCTGTGGTGTTCTGGCAACTCGCCTCGCTGTCGAAGGCCGAAGCGCCGAGCTTGCGCCCCATACTGGCGACGTTTCTGGTGGGATATCTGGCGCTCGCGCTGAACTCATCCTGGTATTTCTTCCTGCCGCCAGTGATCACGGAAGTGCTGATTGCGGGGTGCCTGGGCGCGGCGATCGTCACAGCGCGGCCGCGCGCTTCAGTCGCAAGTTTTCCCACAGGCCGCGCCACTTCCGCAGGATGAGTTCCAGCAGATTGAGCCCGATAGCCAGGGCTAACAGGTAGGGCCACAATTCAAGGGTGGCCGGGATCGCGCGGCCGCCCGAATCGAAGATTCCCGAAAGGGCCGGATTGTATCTGCCGCCGGTCGCGTCGGCCACTTGGTGCAGCAGTTGGTCGTTCGAACCGTATTCGAGCATCTCGTCTTCCTGGCGGTAAAAGCCGACTTCCGGAAAGGCGCGCGAATCCGCCAGGGGCCGCACGCGAAACAGGCCCTGCCGGTCGCCGATGGACAAGCGCGCGCGATAATGTCCCGCGGCCACTTTCGTCATCTTTAGCGGCGAGTGAAAGCCGTTGGGGCCGAAAGCAAAGATATCGGGAATGGCGGCCGGCTCGTCCACGTTACGGCCCAGGCGATAATCGACCACCAACTCGTTGGCGGCGCGATCGAATTCGGCGGCCGCTTCGCTCGATTCGGCGTGCGGCAGCAGATCGCGAAAGATGTTGGTCCAAAGCTTGTCGAATCCGGGCCACGTGACCCAGCTTGCCGCCCAACGGTTCTTGGCGTCCGAGGTGAAAACTGCCGCGCGGCCCAGGCCGTATTGCCAACGCACCAGCAGCGGATCTTCAGGGCTGGCGCGCACGATCAAGTCCGCGGTGGGGCGCGCCAGGAAGCGCACATAGCCGCGCAAAGGCGGCGCCGTTTCCATGCCCACGCCTTCCAGGATCTCGGCGTGATTGACCACTTCAGGCGTGCACGTCTTTCTCTACAGCCGTGGACCCAGTGTGCTCTTTCACGTCACGAAGCACGATCTGTTCCAGGCCCGACGGATCGTTCAGGAAATACGATTTGCCTTGCGCCAGTTGCGCCACCTTTCTCAAGGAACGCGCGGTTCACGTCCTGACCCAGGCCGACGGTCGAGATGGTGACATGATTGGCCACGGCATCCTTCGAGAGCTTCATGCTGTCGCCCTCTTCGGAAATACCGTCGGTCAGCAGCACGATGTGTTTGTAGATGGCTTTCGACGTCAGAATCTTGCGGTAGGCTTCGGTGAGGGCGGGCGCGATCTGCGTACCGCCGTCGGGAGTGATGCCGGAGATCAGCCGCTTAATGGACGGCCGGTCGTCGGCGCGGCGCAGCGGCACCGACCACTGGAAAGAGTTATCGAAAATCAACACGCCCACCTGATCGATGGGCCGCAGGTTCTCCACCACGCCGATGGCGGCCTGGCGCGCGAGTTCCATCTTCTTGCCTTCCATGGAGGAGGATTTATCGATGATCAGCACTACGGCGGTGCCTTCCGGGAGTGCGCGGCGGAGCGAGTTTCGCGGGCAGGGTGCGCTCCAGCGCGTCCTCCTCCTTCTTTTCCACGTAGATGTTGCGGTCGCCGCCGATCCAGACGCAGGCCGCCGCCCTGCTTGACGAAAGTCTCAAGCGCGGCCTTGCGGGCGCAGTGGAACACTTTGCATGTCCCAGTTATTGAAGATGACCAGTTGATAGTCGTCGAGGCGATCCGGGACGCCTGTCGGAGCGCGCTGCACGTCGAACTGATTGGCTTCGAGCATGCGCAGCAGTGCGCTTCGGAGTCGGGCTGGATCGTTCGTGATCAGCAGCACGCGCGGGCGGCGCAGCGTAAGGGCGCTATCGAAGTGCGCTTCGCCCAATCCGGGCGCGGTCGACTCGGCCGGCCAATTGGATGGCTCCGGTAGCGCTGACGCTGGCGTGCGCACGGAACTGATTCGTGCCGGCGATCAAGTTCATGGGGTGCAGCCCAGACGGCTTGCCCTCGGCGGCCATTTCGACGGTGGCTTGCACGGCGCGTGGAGAGGCGAGAGTGATGTCGACGGGAAAGCGCTCGCCGCTGAAGACCTGCGCGGGCATGCTCACGGATTCCAGAACTAAGCTGGGCCGCGGCCGGCCCGCCAGCGGAATCACGTCGATGGGAACGCCCCTTTGTTGCGCCTGCCAGATGGCGCGTGTAACGCTGCCCAAGTTCTCATTACCGTCGGATATCAGAACCACACGCGGCACCATGCCCGCGGGCAAAGCGGCCAGCCCTTCGCGCACAGCGGCTTCAAGGTTGGTGCCGTGGGCGGTGTCGCTGGGGCTATAGCTAAGTTTCCATGCCCTTGCGGTACGCTCTGCCGGAGCCGGGTTACGGGGCACGCGCGCGAAGGGTAATACTTGCGTCCAGTTGCCTCCGCGCCCCCGTTCGACGGTGGTCGCCGCAGCCGACTCGGCATCCAGATCCTGTTGGGAAACGCTGGAGGAAGTATCCACCAGCGAGGGCCACGGCTACTTTGGATTGGTAGAAAGTGAGACGCGGTTCGGCGAAGGCAAACAGGATCGCTGCCAGCGCCGCGGACTTCACGATCAATGCGCCGCGCCGGGCGGAATTGCGCCATTCCCAAACTGCCCAAAGAAATGGGACCAGTACCAATGGCAGCAACAATGGATGGAGGAAGGTCATAGGCTCACGAAGCCTTCCGCATAGCGGCCGCGCGACGCGGCACACGGGCCAGGCGACGGCGGAAACGTCCAAACAGAATCCACTCGGCCAGCAGCCCCAGACCGCCCGTCAGTGCCAGCCATTGCCACAGGTCGATGGCCTTGCCGAGAGGCGTTGCGAACTTGGGAATGCCGTGCCGGATGTTAGGCGGCGCCACCCATTTAGATTCCCAAAGCTGGGGCAAGGTCAGCGAGTAAACGTACTCGTGATCGCCGGCCAGAACGCGCACCGTTCCAGGCGCGCCGCTGAAGAATTCGACTGATGAGCCGCGAACGGTAAATGGCGCGGGATCGCCATCCTCCCGCACCACCCTGACAGAGGCCGGGCGCACATCGGAATCGAGAGCTACCTTCACGGTGCCAACGCTGCCTGCCGTCAACTCCCAGCGGCGGAAAATTTCGGGCGCCATCCAACGCAGCAGATTGGCGTAAAGCAGCGGCGTCGATAGTTCGTAACGCATCGCGGAGAGCGCCGGATGAAATCCCATGACGACCATTTTGGGCTTGCCGGGGCGCGCGACCATCACCGGACCTTCGGCAACTTCGGCGATCTTCAAATCGTCGGGCGCGGCTTCGAATACGGTAGCGGACGCGAGGCGAAGATCTTTGGCGCGCAGGCCGGCACCCAGGGGATTGTCGGTAAGCCAGCGGGTAAGCGGTGCGTCGGTAACGCGCGTCCGCACCGGTACCGGCGAACCTCCGGCGGGCGGATCGATCCAGATGGAATCGACGCGCGGAGGCGTGGGTGGACGAAAGCGATCGAGGATGACCAGCGATCCCGGCGCTTGCGGGCTGTATTCCGAAGGGGCGCGAAAAGTCGCCACCACCTGGGGACTGGCCGCCAGCGCGGGCCGCAGCAGGTCCGGTTCGGCGGAATAAACCGTCACATGCAGGCTGGGCTGCGCAGGCAGTGACAGGTGGCGCGATCGTCGGCGGGAAAGGCATCGTGCGGCAGAAGTTGTGCCTGCAGAAAGCCGGCCGAGCGGGTACGGAACTGGAAGCTGGTTTCGCGATCGCTGCCGGGCGCTAGCGTGAAGCGCTGGGATCCGACCGGCAACGCGCCGGAACCGGCCACGGAAGGGCCGAAGGTCAGCGCCAGAGTTACGGTACGCGGCGCGACGCCGTAATTGCGCATGGAAGCGTAAATTTCCCACACGTCGGCATCGGTGGTGGAGCGGCGTACCCCGATGCGCCGGAGGCCACAGTTTTCAATGGCATCGGGCACACGCAGAAAACGCAGCTTTGAAAGGGAATCGGCGGTGTCTGCGGGCGGCTCCGATTGCCGCCAACTTGCCCGTACCGACGAAAACGACTTCTCCGGCGCGGCGTCCGCTTTCCGCCTGAATCTGGCGGGCAGAACGCCAGCGCCTGGTCCAGGTTCAAAGCCGTAGCGCCGGGGCGGGAGGCGGCGATGGCTTGGTTCGACCTTCTTGCGGTCGGGTTCGAAGGCCGTAGCGGGAGTGGTGAGGGCATCGGCGCGCACCAACATGATGCGATCGCGCGGCCGGCACGGCGCGGACGTAAGCGCGGGCGCGGTCGCGGGCGAGATCCATCAAGGTACGGCCGGAAGTGTGCGCGCGCCATCCACGCGGAAGTGTCGAGGATCAGCACATGATCGCGCGGCGCGGAGGCCGGCGCGCCCAGGCGCAATTGCGCGATGGCCAGCAACAGCAGCGCCATGCTGGCCAGTTGCAGCAGCAGCGACCACGGCTGCTGGATGCGGCGGCGGCGTGCGACCACTGTGGGCTGCTCGGCGGAAACCCAGAAACGCAAGGTGGAGACGACCTGCCGGCGGCGGGAGCGGTCCAGCAGGTAGAGAGCCAACATCACCGCGGAAACGGAGCCGAAGACCGCCAGAAACTGGCCGAGGGTGAGGTTCAACAGGGGCACGTTCAGGCTACTCCCGCGCGAGCGCGACCAGCGGCCCGAATACGACTTCCTCCACCGGCTGCGCACGTGGAGACTCCGGCATAGCGGCCGCTGTTGCGCAAGGGCCAGCTTTTGGATGGCGGCGGCATATTCGTCGAAGGCCTGGGTGTAGCGCGCACGCGCCGACTGGTCGAACTGGACTTTCAAGTGTCCGCCGGTTTCGGCGTCCTCCAGTTCCAGTTCGCCATCCCAGGGCGGCGTGCGATCCTCTTCCGACCAGATCTGCAGGAGCATTAATTCGTGGCCGAAATCGGAGAGGAACTGCAGCGCCCGCTCGCAGCCCTGGTCGTCCAGAAAATCGGAGATCACGATGACCAAGCCGCGCTGCGAATAACGCGAGATGAACTCGCGCATGAGCCGCGAAGAAATCCGTCTGGCCGCCCGCCTTCATGGCGCCGAGGGAATCGAGCACCGGGCCGAAACGATGGCGTCCGCCGGTACACAGATGCCGGCGCCCCAGTTTGTTGGAGAACGGGTGCAGCTCGATGCCGTCGAGGCGCACCATGCCGACGTAGCACGAGCGCCCCCGCCAGCGCGCCGGGCGTAATCGAATTTGCCGCCGGTGGTCATGGATTCGCTGGTATCGATGAGCATGCGCACCGGCACGCGCGGCTCCACCTGGAACATTTTGAGGAAGAGCTTTTCGAGGCGCATGTAGGCGCGCCAGTTCACGGCGCGCAGATCGTCGCCATGGTGGAAACTGCGGTGATCCAGAAACTCCTGCCCGGCGCCGGAAAAGTGCGACGCGTTGTGGCCGCCAACCAGTCCGGGAAACGATTTCTGCCAGCGCAGGGCCAGCCGTTCCAGTTTCTCCAGAAACTCGCGGTCGAGAATAGGCTCGGCATCCATGGCATGAAGATGGCCGCTACGCCGCGGCGTGGGCCGGTACTTCCTGGATGATGGTGTTCAGGATGGTCTCCGGCGTCTGACCGTCGGCATGCGCGTCGAAGTTCAGGATGATGCGGTGGCGCAGCACGGCGCGCGCCACGTGTTGTATGTCGTCGATACTGAGATGGTAGCGGCCGCGCATGAGGGCGAGCACGCGTCCGCACTCTACCAGGGCCTGCGCGCCGCGCGGCGAACTGCCGTAACGGACATATTTAGTGGCGACGTCGTGTGCCTCGGGCTGTTCCGGCTGAGTCGCCATCACCAGGTTAATGGCATATTCCTGCACGTGGGGCGCGACCAGAACTTCGCGGCAAACCGAGCGCACTTCCGCGATGGCGTCGCGATCGAGCACCGCATTCACCTGCGCTTCGTCGCGCTGAATGGTGCGCTCCACGATGCGATTCAATTCCTCGCGGCTGGGATAGGTGACCAGGATTTTCATCAGGAACCGATCGAGTTGCGCTTCGGGCAGCGGATAGGTGCCTTCCATTTCGATCGGGTTTTGCGTGGCCATCACCAGAAATGGACGTTCCAACTCGTGAGTGGTCGTGCCGCTGGTTACGGTGCGCTCCTGCATGGCTTCGAGCAGCGCGGACTGGGTCTTGGGAGTGGCGCGATTGATTTCGTCCGCCAGCACCAGGTTGGCGAAGATGGGACCGGCTTGGAAGCGCAGGGACTTGGCGCCATGGTCGCCGGTTTCCATGATCATGCTGCCCACGATATCGGCGGGCATAAGGTCCGGCGTGAACTGGATGCGCGAGTATTTCAATTGCAGGGCGCGCGCCAGGGTACGCAGCAGGGTGGTCTTTCCCAGGCCCGGAACGCCTTCCAATAAGACGTGCCCAGATGCCAGCAGGCAGATGAGCACGCCTTCGACAACGTCGTCCTGGCCGACGATGATTTTGGCGATTTCGCTGCGAACGCGAGCCAGACGTTCGACAGCCATTTGCAGCGCCGCTTCGGTTCCCACTTTATTATTGTAGAGCACAGGTTGCGGAAGGGCGGTTGGAACGTCTACCAATCGCCGAGGGTTTCCAGATACGCCGCGGAACCGTCGCGCAGCCAGCCGTCGAGTTGCGCGGGTTCTTTCAGTTGCTGGCCGCGCCTGCGGGGGACGGCCACAAAGCGGCAATCCAACTCCGGCAGCGCGGTCATATCGCCCCACAGCTTTTCGAATTGGGCGACCGGGAAGATGTCTTCCTGGCCTTTGCCCCAGCGCTTCTTTACGTCTTTCAGCGTGATGTAGGACGGCATGCGCGCGGCCAGCGTGCGCACCGCGGCCGCCACCTTCGGCTGATTGTTCAGGTCCGCGCGAGTGAGCGAGAAGGCCGGCAGCAGTCGGTCGAGGTCGATCCAGTAGGTCGCCGAGTTGTAATAAGAAAGCTGGAATTCGATGCGCTCGTCGGGCAGCGCCAGCCCTTCGACCAGACGCACGCGGCCATCGATGCGCGCCAGGCCGCCGCCGCGATCTTCGATCTGCCGGGCGATCACTTCGGTGGTCAGCGCCGCGCCGGATTCGATGTGCAGGCCCAGCAAATCGGGGTCGAGATCGGCGCCCAGGGTATCGACGTTGTGCAGCATCAGGTACCGCAGTCGCGGCCGCTCCTTGAGCAGGCGCGCCAGCACGCCGTTGCGAACAGGTTCGGCAACTCGTACCAGTGCCCCACCGGATGCAGGCACTGCATGGGCAGGTTGTCGGTATAGTTCGCCGCCTCGCCGGCATTGCGCGCCCAAGCGATCAGGCTGGCATGCAGGCTTTCGCGCACCTTCTGCGCCTGCTCGTCGAGAAGTTGCTGGGGCATCTCCTCCCAGGCGAAGCGCAGGTCGCGCACCATGGGAACCATGCGCAGGCCGATATTGCGGCCCGGCGAGAACAGCAGGGGTCCGGGATAGCCATAGTTGCCCGCGACGGCCAGCCAGTCGGCGATGGCTTCGTGCGTCAGATAGCTGGTGGTGATGACGTGCGGCGGGTTGGCGCCCGCGATGCGGCCGGTGCGGCGGCTCTTGGCCAGGTGCGCTTCGATGAAATTGCGATGCTTGCCGGCGATTTTGGAAAACGGATGCAGCGCTTTCACCACGCCGGCGCCCTTGGTCCAGCGGCTGCCGGCGCCGCCCGCGAGCGTGACCACGGCGACCATGCCGTCGGCCAAGCGCCTGCATGCCGGTTTCGCGATATTGCGCTGCCGGCAGGCCGACTGGTCGCATCCGCAATGTCGTCCGGGCGCGACATCTTCGATCAGGCTGGTGGCGGGCAGACGGTTCTGCGCCAGCCCGATGCGTCCGCTGCGCAGATCCGCCTGGATCTGCTCGTGCTGCACGCGGTCGAAGCCGTATTCGATCGAGCAGTGAGGCGAGGCTCTGCGCGGCGCCGCTGGCATCGTCCACGCCGCGCGGCAGCATGTGGTCGAAGAGGTTTTGCACCATGCCGGACAGTTCCGGCGCAGTGCGGCAGGCGGCGGCGAAACGTTCCAGTTCGGCGCGGCGAGCGGGAGAAAGCAGGCGCGTCTCGGTGCGCAGCAGGGCGGGCACGGCTAGGGTGTAATAGTCGGGCGGCATCAACGCGCCGCGTCCAGCGAGAAGATCGGCATGGGTGCCGCGCTCGTTGATGGCGAAATCGTAGACCACCGGGTCCATGGCGAAAGGCACGGCGCGTTCCAGTTGCGCGCTTGGTCTCGCGCATGATGGGCCCAGCCGCTCCTGCGCGCGCCTTCACGGCGGGTTCGAAGATGAAGCCCATGCCGCCGCCCGACATGCCGCCCAGCATCCAGAAGCCCCAGAAGCCGGCGCCCATCTCCGCGCGCGCGCGGCGGATCAGCGTCTCGGTGTAGAGGTTTGGCCCACGGAATGATGGTCTGAATGGGGCCGTCAAAGTTGCGCTGGGTGGCCGCGCCGATAGCCGCGACATCGCCGTGCCTGCAGATGGCCGAGAATCTCGTCGAGAGTGCGAATGGCCTGCTGCCGGCCCTGCCATTCCGCTTCGGAGCGCAGCAGATATTTCTCGGTGACCATTTCGAGGATGGGTCCGACGTCCTGCGCCATGCCGCCATGCACCAGCACCAGGCTGTCCTGCAAGTTCTGGCGCGTTTCGGCGGAGACTTCGTCTGGGCCGAGAATGCGGTGACGCGGGAGCAGGCAGCCGCGGCTGACGCCGAATTCGGGATCGCCCTCCACTGCCGGCGACGCCTTGGATCAGTTTGATGCCCGGCCAGACGCCGCCGGAATCCTGCCAGCCGCCGCCGGAGCCGCCCAGCCATTCGCCGAGGATGGCGCGCGCCGCCACCAGCCGGCGATCGCTTTCGGCAAGCGCCGCCAGTCAGCGCGTGGATCTGGCCGGTGGCGCGCATGCAGACCGAGATCAGCGAGGCCAGCAGATTGGTGGAGACGGCCAGGCGCGAGCCTTTGGGAATGTCGTTCACGCGGCTGACGATTTCGATGCCGTGGCCCGGGCGTGCCGGTTAGTTCTGCCAGCAGATCGGCCAGCGGTTGCCTCGCGCCTTCCATGCCCGGCGGAACGATGCCGGAGGCGATCACGGCGGCCTTCAGCAGGCCCAGATAATCGCGCGCGAAATCGAAGACTTCGGCGAGCGTGGTGATCTCGGCGGAGGCTTGCAGATCGACGCTGGCGAGGCGCAGCACGGGCTCGTCGATGACGCGGAACTAGGCTTCGACGGGCGGCTTGGGCGTGCCCGCCGCCGCGCACGCTCAGGTCGATGGAGACGTTCAGAACCCGCGCGCCTTCGGGGAAATCCATGCCGAGGAAGAAGATGTCGCTCCAGCCGCTGTGCGTCAGGTCCATGCGGACGGGCGTGGTTTCGCGCAGGATCGGGAAACAGGCCGCCGTGTCTGCGCGAGCAGTTCGGGGCGGAGGCGCAGGGGATAATCGGCGGGATGGCCGGTGCGGAACATCCACTGATTGCCGCGCACGCCGCGCACGCTGCGGCGGACCTGTCCGGCAAGGGTCTGAAAGGCCAGGCCATGATAGGCGGCGGCGAGCGCGCTGGAGAGGGCGGCGCTGGGACCGTCGGCCGATTGGGCCGCGAGAAAAATCTCGATGGCTTCTTCGAAGCGGCGCTTCAGCAGGTGATCGTAGCCGGCGAAACGGGATGGACGCTTGCGCGCGGATGCCCGGCTTGAAGGGCAGATGGAAGCGGTGGATGGCGTAAAGGAAAAAGAGCGCGCGCACGCGCTCGTACAGATTGTCGCTGGCGCGGCGAAACCGGTCGAGCGCGGCGCATTCGCCGGCAGATTCAGCCAGCGCGGCCTCGCGGCAAAATGCATCCAGCGAGCGGTTGCGTACATCGGGATCGGCCGCGGTGATGATGCCGGTCAGTTGGCTCATGGGCGGCTATCTCCCAACCGCCGCCGTCTCGCGCATGGCCAAAAGCTCCAACAGCTGGGACAGCACCTCGTCGCGATCGACAGCCGCTGAGCGCCAGCGCTAATTGCGCGTTCAGCAGGCCGTAGCGCACGCCGATATCGTAGCGGCGGTTAGCCCGTTCGAGCGCCAGATACTGTTCGCGGCGGGCGAGTTCCGCAAGTGCGGCAGAGAGACTGACGCCGGGCGCGAGGAAATCCATCACGGTGGGCGTGAGAACGTGCATGCCGAAGAAACAAAGATAATTTCCTGCCCGCAGACCGGGAACCACCAGCCGCTGTTCGGCTTCGGTGGGGGTGGGCTTTTCGATCACGGTCTCGATGCGGTAAAGATCCTGCGAGCCCGCCACGCGCTGTCCGCCCACCGCGCCGTAATGCGGCAGTAAGTTCTCGCGAGTTGCTTGCACAGCGGAAACCGTGCACGATTGCCCTTCGGCTACTTCCACCAATTGTTGCGCGCAACCTTTGTCCGTACGGCTGATATAGAGATGATCGCCCACCAAGTGCAGGAACGGATCGCCGCCGACGAATCTGCGAGAGCATAGGATGGCGTGGCCGTAGCCGAGCGGTTCAGGCTGCGGGATAAACCGCAAGCGGCCGGCATGGTCGCCAGCCAGGCGCGCGTAGGGCTCTTCATCGCCGGGCGATACCACGATGGCGATTTCCTCGACGCCGGCACGCAGGGCTTCTTCAACGATGATGCGTAGTACGGGCTTTTCGACGCCGTCGCGGTCGACGAGGGTTTGTAGCGGCAGACTCCTCTGGCTAGGTCCGGCAGCGGTGATTACCGCCTTGCGAATTCTCATGGTTGGTCCCTATTTATTATGATTTATTCCCGCGCATGGAAGGGTTCATACAATGGCGATTTGGATGCTGAGCTTGTGATCCGGTTGCTATGAAACTTCTTGTTCTATTGCCGCTTGTGGTGCTGCTCTCCGGGTGCAGAACCAACGAATCACCGGAAGGCCAAGTCAACGATCTTGAGATTACCACGCAGGTGAAATCGAAGTTGGCTGCGGATATCGGGCTGTCGAGCGTCACGAACGTGGCGGTGAATTCAACCAACGGGGTGGTTACGTTGTCGGGACAGGTTGATACGGACGATGCGAAGACCAAAGCTGGCGCGTTAGCTGGTGCGATTCCGAAGGTAGTGCGTGTAGTTAATAATCTGCAGGTTGTGAGAAAGGCGGGCGCCATATGTTGTGGACGATCTTCGTTATACTCTTAGTCCTTTGGCTGCTGGGCATGGTGACGTCGTACACGATGTATGGCTACATTCATCTGCTGCTGGTGATTGCGCTGGTGGTGTTGGTGATTCGCCTGATTCAGGGTCGCAGAGTTGTTTAATAAAGCCACACGGCAACAGCCTTGCCAAAGCGAAAACCATATGCGCCGACGCCACGGCTTTTGGAAGCCCGCGCTTTGTCTTCTATGTTTGTTGTCCAGCAGCAACGGCGCCGACCTGACGGATCCGTCGGAATTCGCGGGTAAGCGCGTCGTATCGGTTCGCTTCGACCCGCCCGAACAACCACTCACGAGCGCCGACCTTGCGCATTTTTTTCCGGTACAGACCGGCTCAGTGCTATCCGCCGACACGCTGCGGTCAGCCATCAAGAGCCTTTATTCCACCGGCCGGTATACGGACGTGGAAGTGGATGGCGATCCGGCGCCGTCCGGCGGCATGGCGCTGGTGGTTCGTACGACGGACCAGTGGTTTGTAGGTCCCGTAGAGGTGAAGGGCAAGCTGAAGAGCCCTCCGAATACCGGCCAGTTGGCTAATGCAACACAGCTTCAGTTAGGTCAACCATTCGGCGATGACGACCTGAAGGACGCCATAAAAGGCATGCAGGATCTGCTGGAACGGAACGGTCTGTACGGATCTACCGTAGAGCCTCAGGTCACGCGCGACGCGCAGCATCGGGAAGTCTATATCACCTTTCAGGTGAAAACCCCGAAGCGGGCCAAGTTGACTACGCCGACCGTCACCGGCGACACACGCATCCCTGCGGCGCAGGTCGCATCCGCTGCAAAATACCACAGCCTTTTCGGCTGGAAGCCCGCCACCAATGAGAACGTGCTGTCGGGTGTACAGAAGGTTAGGGCGAAGTATCAAAAGCAAGACCGGCTAACGGTAACGGCGCGTACGCAGAGCCGCAATTACGACCCCAAGACGAATCGAGTGACGCCTGCGCTGGTAGTCAACGGCGGTCCTAAAGTGAAGATCCGGGCCACCGGTGGAAAGATCTCCAAAGGCAAACTGCACGAATACGTTCCGGTCTTCGACGAGCGTACCGTGAATCGCGATCTGCTGGTGCAGGGCGCCACCAACCTACGCGATTATTTTCAGACGTCCGGATACTTCGATGTAAGAGTGGATTTCAAAAGCGAAGATGCCGGTCCGGATTTGCGGAACATTACCTACATCCTCGACTTAGGCGAGCGCCACAAACTGGTTAGCGTTAGCGTCTTAGGCAATCACTATTTCCGCACCCAGGATTTACGCGACCGCATGTTCCTGCAACCGTCCGGTTTTATCCGCCTGCGGCACGGCAGATTTAGCGATGCCTTCGAACGGAAGGACCGCGATGCGATCCAGTCGCTCTACCAGGCCAACGGCTTCCGCGATGTGAAGGTGACCGCGGAAACGATCGACGATTATAAGGGCAAGCCGGGCGCGGTAGCGGTGACGCTGCGAGTCGTGGAAGGCCCGCAATACCTCGTGTCCAGCGTGGATGTGAAGGGCACCGATCAACTGAAGAAAGACACTCTGGTTAAGAATCTGGCGACCATCACAGGCGAGCCATTTAGCGAAAGCAACGTGGCCGCGGATCGCGATTATATCCTGCGCACCTATCAGTCGTCCGGCTTTCCGGATGCGACGTTCGATTGGAAGGCTACCCCGGGGTCTGCGCCGCACACGGTAAACGTGCAGTACACCATCAACGAGGGCATGCGGGAATACGTGCGGGATTTGTTGATCACCGGACTGCACCACACACGGCAGCAGTTGATCGACCGCGCCATCAGATTGCATGCCGGCGATCCGCTGTCGTGGACGGAAATGGGCGCGATGCAGCGCAACCTCTATGACCTGGGCATCTTCGACAAAGTGGACATGGCGATTCAGAATCCCGATGGAGCCACCGAAGACAAATCCGTGATCTACCATTTGGAGGAAGGTCATCGTTACTCTGTTGCGGTCGGCGCGGGCGCGGAAATCGCCCAGATCGGCGGAAGCCAATACAGCCTGGACAATCCTCAGGGGCAAACAGGTTTCAGCCCCCGCGGGTCTTTCGAGATCAGCCGTCTGGACATGTTCGGCTTGGGCCACAGCCTCAATTTCAAGAGCCGGGTTTCGTCGCTCGACGACGTTGCGTCGCTCAGTTATTTGTTGCCGCGATACCACAACGTGGAAGGTCGCAATATCTCGATCACTTTGCTTTACGACAATGAACGCGATGTGCGCACCTTTGAGCAAAGACGCCTCGAAGCCGACATCCAGATTTCACAGAAGATATCGAAGGCGACGACCGCGTTCTTTCGCTACAGTTATCGCGACACGAAAGTGTCCGCCCTTAAAATCAATCCCCTGTTGATTCCGCTCTATTCAGCGCCCGCGCTGGTGGGCATGGTGTCGGCCAACATCATACAAGACCGCCGCGACAACCCTGCCGATGCGCACCGCGGCATGTACAACACCGTGGATATGGGACTTTCCCTGCACCAGTTCGGATCGCGGCAAGACTTCGGCAAGCTGCTCTTTCGAAATTCTTACTATCACCCTATCCACAAAGACCTGGTCCTGGCCAGCAACACAGAGTTCGGTTTGCTGGCGCCGTTCCGGCTTCCCGCTGGAACGCAGTCTTCACAGGCGATCCCCTTCCCTGAGCGGTTTTTCGGCGGCGGAAATAATTCCGAACGCGGCTATCCGGATGATCAGGCCGGCCCCCGTGATACCGATACAGGATTCCCTGTGGGGGGCAACGCACTGCTGTTTCATTCGACCGAATTACGATTTCCGCTTATCGGCGATAACATCGGCGGCGTCTTCTTTCACGACATGGGGAACATTTATTCCAGTATTGGCGCAATCTCGTTTCGCGTGACGCAGAAGAACCTGACCGACTTCGATTACATGAATCATGCGGTGGGATTCGGCATCCGTTACCAAACGCCGCTGGGTCCGGTACGGGTGGATCTAGCCTATAGCATCAATCCGCCCACCTTTAACGGGCTGCAAGGGACCTACCAACAGTTGTTGTTCGGCGGCGCGGTACCGATTATTCAATCGGTCAGCCATTTTCAATTCTTCTTCTCCATCGGGCAGGCATTCTAATGAGACGCTTCATTGCATTGCCGCTGTTACTTTGCGCCGCGCAGGCGGCGGTGCTCGACCGCGTGGCAGTCACTGTGGGGAAAGACGTGATCACCCAGAGCGAAGTACTGCAAGAGCTTCGTCTGACGGATTTCTTAAACCAGGCTCCTTTGGATCTAGGTCCAGCAGCGCGCCGCGAAGCAGCCGAGCGTATGGTGGATCAAGACCTGGTGCGCACGGAGATGACACTTGAGAACTTTGTGACGGCGCCCCCGGCAAATATCGACCAAACGTTGCGTGAGTTCAAGCAAGCGCACTTCCGGACGCACGCGCAATATCTGGCGTCTCTTCAGAAATACGGCGTCACGGAAGACGAATTGAAGCGGTATCTTCTGTGGCAAGTGACGGCTCTACGCTTCACCGATCAAAGGTTTCGCGCTGGAGCGCCGCCACCCGTCGCGGGCGGAAAGGCTCCCAATCAAGCGGATCGCCAGGCACAGCCAGAGAAAACTTCAGACGCTTCGGTCGATGAACAACTGGATACCTGGTTGAAACAGACCCGCGCCCAAACCAAAATCCAATTTCACAAGGAGGCACTGGAATGAGCCGGCGCCGGAAAATTGTTCTGATCATTGCCGGCTCGCTGGCTGGGCTGGCCGTCGCACTTTTCATTGCTGCAATTATCGTCGTGCAGACGGATTGGTTTCGCAATACGGTTCGAGCCAAAATCATCAGTGCTGTGGAAGATGCCACCGGAGGGCGGGTCGAGGTGGGATCATTCGCATTTGACTGGACTCATCTGCGAGCGGTAGTCCGCGACTTCGTGGTTCATGGCACGGAACCGGCCAACGTTGCGCCCCTGTTCCGCGCGAAAATGCTCGAAGTGGATTTAAAACTGACCTCGCCGTTCCGCAGTTTTGTGGATATCGCGTATTTGGGAGTGGATACACCGCAGGCGAATGTGATCGTGGATGCGAGCGGTCATTCCAATATACCGGCGCCAAAAACGAAGCAGGCCAGCAGCAATAAGAGCGGCCTGGAAACTGTGGTAGATCTGGCAGTCGGCAGTTTTCGGCTGACGAACGGACGGCTGGATTTCGCCAACCGTCAGACGGACTTTTCCGCCAACGGCGAGGATTTGCGCGCTCAACTGACCTACAACATGCTGAAGCCGAGTTACTCGGGTCAGATATCGATGAGCCCGCTGTACCTAAAGACCGGGCCGAATGCGCCGGTGGCGGTGAACGTAGTTTTACCGGTGAAACTGGAAACGGATAGTATTCAGTTGACCAATGCGAAGCTGAGCACGCCGGAATCTGAAATCGTCATTTCAGGCGTCATGAGCCACTTGGCTGCACCGCGCACCGCAGCGCAAATCAGCGCCCGCATCGCGCTTGATGAAGTGGCACGTTTGGGCGGACCGTCGATTTCTGTTGCGCAAGGCCCAGGCTTGCCGCGGGTTTTGACGGCGGACTTAGACGCGTCGATGGACGACAATCGGATCGCGGTAAAGAACAGCAAGTTCACATTAGGGCAATCGCAGATCGACGCCTCCGGCACGCTGAAGGATGGGACACAGCCCGCAGGCTTGCAGTTTAACGCAAGCCTGGCGTTGGGCCAACTGGGCCGGTTGATGCGGGTGGCGGCACAGCCTGAAGGAACGCTGAAGATCGGTGGCAACGCCAAGCTCACAGGTGCTTCCGATTACCTGGTCTCCGCCAAACTGGATGCACGCGGCTTGGCCTTCCGGCAAGGCACCACGCGCGTCAGCGGCATCGAACTGGATTCCGACATTACCGCGGACCCGCGCTTGATCCAGCTATCCGGCCTGCGTTTGTCCGCAATGGGCGGGACCGTTACTGGCAACGCGGCGCTTGAGCAGATGGCCCATTTCCGGGCGAACCTGGATCTTCGCGCGCTCGACATCCAGACCGTGGCTCACTCCTTTTCACCCCAACGGCTGGCGTGGGATGGCGTGATATCCGGCCCCATACAGGCCGAAGGCGACATCCACGCGCCACAGGATTTAATTGCGCGGACCCACTTAAGTATCGCGCCGGGACATCGCGGCATTCCGGTCTCGGGCCGCATCAACGCTGATTACGACGGTCGCGCGGGCAACGTGAACCTGGCTCGCTCCTACATCGCGCTGCCTTCCACCAGACTCGATCTGTCGGGATCTTTAGGGCAACGAATTGACGTGCGCCTGGTGTCGCGCAATCTGAACGACCTGTTGGCGGGCGGCGCCACGCCCGCGCCCGTCACGCTGCAGAAAGGCGGATCGGCTACTCTAACCGCTACCGTTACCGGCAAATTGAATTCGCCCCAGATCGCCGGCCATTTGTCCGCCGCTAACTTCGCGGTACAAGATCGAACATTTAACGCGTTCGCGGCGGATTTGCAGGCGTCGAAATCGGGTGCGGCGGTCAGCAATGGATCGCTGGCGCGCGGTCCGTTGCAGGCGCAGTTTAACGCATCGGTCGGACTACGCGATTGGAAGCCGGAACCGAGGGAAGCGCTCACTGCCAATGCGTCAATCCGAAATGCCGACGCGCGAGACTTATTGGCTCTGGCCGGACAGGCCGACACACCGCTGACTGGCATGCTGAATGCAAATGCGCAGATCGCCGGTACGGTGGGAAGCCCGCGCGGCAGTGCCTCGCTCGACATCACCAATGGAACGGCCTACCAGGAGCACTTCGATCAAATCCAGGCGCGCGTGGCGATGACCGATCGCCAAATCGATCTGTCGCAGTTGCACGTCGCGGCGGGCCCGGCCACGCTCGACGCCAGTGGTGCGTATCAGCATCCGTTGAACGATTTGAAGCGCGGTTCGCTGCGCGTGCATGTGGCGAGCGATCAGATCGGCCTACAGCAATTCCATACCTTGCAGCAGTCCCGGCCGGGCCTTGCGGGAACCGTTCAGATTCTGGCGGACGCAGCCGCGCAGGTGCAGCCCGGCGCGAATGGCGAGGAGGTCCAACTGACCAGCGTCAGCGGCAATGCTTCGGCGCGTGGTCTGCAGATGGAAGGCAAGAACCTGGGCGACTTTACGGCCACTGCGCAAACTTCGGGGACGCAGGTGGCCTACAACATCAACTCCAATTTCGCCGGATCGAATATCAAGGTGAACGGACAATCCGCACTGACCGGGAATCATGAGACGACGGCCACCGCTTCCATCGGCAAGCTACCGATCGACAAGGTTTTGGCCTTGGCCGGAAAGCGCGATTTGCCGGTAGCCGGGTTATTGGATGCGGATGCGCAAGTCTCCGGAACCCTTGCCGATCCACGCGCGAATGCTACCGTCACGGTAACCAGCGGCACGGCCTACCAGCAGAAGTTTGACCGCCTGGCGGCAAAGTTTAGTTACACCAACCAGCTTGTGGATCTGCCTTCTCTCACCGTGGCGCAGGGTGCGAATCGTTTAGAAGCTTCCGGATCGTTTAGCCATCCACCCAACGACCTCGAAGCTGGTGAGGCTCATTTCCACCTGGCGACGAACACTATACAACTTGCCCAGGTGCCGGCAGTACAGCAGCAGAAGCCCGGATTGGCGGGCACGCTCGAGGTCTCGGCGGATGGCGCCGCCACCTTGCGCCACAACACGACGCCATTGTTTTCCACTTTGAATGCGAACGTTGCAGCCAAGGGATTGAGCGTCAACCGCCAGTCGCTGGGTGACCTTACCGCGACCGCCCATACTAGCGGCAATGAGTTGAACTTCAATCTCACTTCCGATTTTGCGAAGTCGGATATCAAAGGGAACGGCCGGATGCAGCTAGCCGGCGACTACCCCTTAACCGCGCAGGTGACATTCGGCAATGTGACTTACTCCGGCATCTCGGCGTGGTTAAATGCGGCCACCAAGCCCGCGGTAGACGCGTTAGTGGCAGGCCGTCTGGATGTCAGCGGTCCCGTGACAAAGCCCGAGACCATGCAAGGCAAATTGCAGATCTCGACGCTCGACGTACATTCCATCAAGACCACCGGCGCAGCCACACGGAGTAACGTGGCGCTTAACAACTCAGGACCCATCGTAGTGTCGCTGAATCACTCCGTGGTTCGCATCGAAAGCGCGCGCCTGAAGGGTCCCGATGCCGACTTCAGCCTGAGCGGGACAGCTTCGCTAACCGATCCACGCCCGCTCGACCTGCGCGCCGACGGCAATATTAATCTGGGCATTCTGCAGGCATTCGATAGCACTATCTTTTCGTCGGGCAGCGTAGTTCTGAATGCGTCGGTAAAAGGAAATGTTGCCAAGCCCGATGTAGAAGGACGGCTGCAGTTGCGGAACGCAGCATTCAATATGATGGACGTGCCGAACGGCCTTTCGAACGCCAACGGCACGATCGTTTTCGATGGCTCTGAAGCTCGCATCCAGAGTCTGAGCGGCGAAACCGGCGGTGGAACTGTAACCATGACGGGCTTCGTGGCGTATGGCGGACCCGAAATGAATTTCCGTCTGCAAGTGGCTGGGCGTCATTTCCGCGTCGATTATCCGGCGGGTGTCAGCACCGAGGCCAACGCCAATATCACTCTCGGCGGCAGCACTTCCCGCAGCCTGGTAACCGGTACCGTAACGATTCTGCAGGTCGCTCTGTATTCTCACACGGACGTCGGTTCGATCCTATCTAACGCGGCGGCGCCCCCCAGCAGTTCGGGGGCGAGTTCCGGCCTGCTGGCCGGCATGCGCCTTGACGTCCGCATCGACACTTCGCCGAATATCCAGTTCGAAACCGCGCTGGCAGAGAATCTGCAGGCCGACGGGCATTTAACACTTCGTGGAACACCAGCCAATCCCGGCATGCTGGGCCGCATCAATGTGACTGAGGGGGAACTGGTGTTCTTTGGCTCGAAGTACACCATCGACCAGGGCAGCGTCGGTTTTTATAACCCGCAAAAAATTGAGCCGATGCTGAATGTGGATCTGGAGACTGAGGCGAAAGGTGTGACGGTCTCGCTGAATGCGTCGGGCCCCATCGACCAATTGAAACTGACTTACCATTCCGATCCGCCCCTGCAGTTTGCAGATCTGGTGGCCCTGCTGGCTACCGGCAAGCAGCCGACCACCGATCCTGTGCTGGCTGCCACACAACCCGCGCCGCCACAACAAAGCGTCACCCAGGTAGGTGCGTCGGCCGCTCTGGGTCAGGCCGTAGCAAGCCCCGTTTCCGGACGCCTGCAACGGCTGTTCGGAGTGACACAGCTTAAGATTGACCCAGCCATCGTGGGCGCAACGAACACGCCGCAGGCGCGCCTCACCCTGGAACAGCAAATTACCAAGCAGATCGATTTTATCTATATCCAGGATGTGACTCAGAGCAACTCCGAAGTGATCCGGATCGAATGGAATATCAACCCGACGTGGACCGCGGTGGCGGAACGCGATATCTACGGCGAATTCGGCGTCGACCTGTTTTACAAAAGACGCTTTAAGTAGCACGCCGGGAGGCGTGCGCCAATAGCTCAGAAAACGGGACGTGGCTTTCGAACTCCACCTGCTTCATAGTGCATTGCCGCGGGGCTTTATCGGGGCGCCAGCGCATCAACTTCGTCCCATGGCGGAAGCGGGCACCCGTGAAATGATCGTATTGAACCTCGACCACCAGCTCGGGTTTTAACGGCTGCCACTCGGCGGATCGCTCCGTACTCCACCGGCTGGGGCCGCCCGGGGCTTGTCCCGTGAACCCCGGCGCTTCAACCAAAGCGTCCAGCTTTCGGGTCAATTCCGCACGACCAGCGGCGGGCATGGACGAAGTAAAGCCGACGTGATTCAGCAGTCCCGCATCGTCGTAGAGTCCCAGTAACAGCGAGCCCACGGTCTTCTTTCCCGACCCATAGCGGAAGCCACCCACTACACAGTCCGCAGATCGAATCGTTTTCACCTTCACCATGGCGCGTTCGCCGGAGATATACGGCTGTGCGATGCGCTTAGCCACAATGCCGTCCAATTGGCCGCGCATGCTAGCCATCCATTCGCGCGCTACGTCGGCGTCGCGCGTGGAACGCGACAGAACGATACTCTTGTTCTTCGCCATGTACCGGGCATGGAACCTTTCGAGAGCCTTACGGCGTTCTTCGAGAGGCTGGGCCAACAGCGATGCCCCGTGCTCATCCACTAACAAGTCAAAGACGACGAACTGAGACGGCGTCTTCTGCGATAGCATCGAGACGCGGCTGGCCGCGGGATGTATGCGCTGTAACAGATCATCGAACGACAAACGCCCATCCACCGCCACAATCAGTTCTCCATCCAGGACGAACTTCGAAGCTCCCACCGCTGCCAGCGCCGCAACCATTTCGGGAAAGTATCGAGTTAGCGGCTGTCCAGCTTTCGACTGTAGCTCCACCTTCTCGCCGCTGCGAAACGCGATGCATCGGAAGCCATCCCATTTCGGCTCATACTCCCACGCATCGCCGACCGGGAGTTCGCCCGCGATCTTGGCCTCCATGGGCTCGAAGGGTATGGATATCGGCAAATTCATAAAAACTTGTCCAGTTTCACGCGCCCCTTTTGCAACAGCATGGGCTTGAAAAGATCGCCCACACGCGCGACGCGCTCCATCATATTGTCCAGCCGGAAATCTTCGATGCGGATACCATGCTCCACCTCTTCCCAAGTGACTGGAGCCGAGACCGTAGCATGCGGTTTTGGCCGGACGGAATAGACTGACGCCAGCGTACGTCCCCAGGCGTTTTGGTTGTAGTCCATGAGGACATGCTTGGGCGGACGCTTCGCCACACGATATTCCGCAGTCACAATATCCGGGTGCCGCGCTTCCAGTTCCTTGGCCAGAGACTTGGCGAACGTCCAAACCTGTTTTTGCAAAGGCCCGCGCACAATAGGCACATAGATGTGCAGACCGCGCGATCCGGTGGTCTTCGGATAGCTCGGTATCTTCCGTTCGGCCAGAGCGTCGCGCACGGCCAAAGCTGTCTGAAGCACATGGCTGAACTCGGCGCCGGGAGTCGGGTCCAGATCAAAGTGCAAATAATCCGGCCGATCCACATCGTCGCACCGGGCATACCAGGGATTCAGATCGATGCACCCAAGGTTCACCACCCATAGCAGGCCAGCCAAGTCTTGAATCACTGGAAAATCGACAATATTAGCGGAAGGGTGCGGGATGGCACAGATCGGAATCCACTGCGGGCGTGGCGCGGGCGCACGTTTTTGAAAGAAGAATTTGCCGTACGCGCCATCCGGGTACCGCTTCATCACCATGGCGCGATTTACCAGGTGGGGGAGCAGATAGGGCGAGATGTTGGAATAATACTGCAGCAGGTCGCGCTTGGTAATCTTGTCTTCCGGCCAGAAAATCTTTTGCAGGTTTGTGAGGGTGGTAGTTTTCCCGTCGATCTCGACCTCGGCACTCTGACCGCCCGCAGGTATCTCGATCGGTTGCGGACGCTTGGTTCGGGATGGGCTCACAGGCGAAATGGCTTGCACGCAATGCGCCAACCGCGGGGCGGACTCCCGGCAAACCGGCACCCCGCCCCACCGTGGATAAGCACTAATGCTTCAAAGCGACAGATGAGGGCTGGCTACAATACTGTTGGTTGCCGGCACCCACCACGCAGATCGTCAGGTTCGAAGTCACACCCTCCAGGTCGGCGGGCACGGCTACGTTCACTTGTTGAACCCCCAGAAGTCCAGGCGCCGCGCCGGCGTATGCCGGAACCAGGTTGCCGCGATTCTGGAGCGTCACCTTAACGGTTGCGCCGGACTCCGGCATTCCGGTGCCAAAGATCTGTAGCACCGTACCCAACTGCGCAGGGTTGGCGGACGAGTTCACCGTGTTGTCCTGATTGAGCACGCCTGGAGTAAACACGGCCGGAGCGAGCGTCGTCAACGGCACAGTAAACGGAACGCTGCTGGCGCTGTCGGCGGTAACTACCATCTGGGCGGAAGTCTGTCCGCTCAGCGAGGCGGGCACTTGCAGGTTAATCTGCGAAGGTCCGCTGTAGAGCAAGGTGGCCGCTGTTCCATTGAAGGTAACCGAAACGTGTTGGCCCCCCAGGTTGCTACCCCACACGGAAGCTAACGATCCCGGCGCTACGGGCCCTGCGTGAAAATCCGCCGAATCGGTAATGCCTGTCACCACCACCGAGGATGCTTGCACGGCAGGCGTAACTGTAAGGGTAAGTGGGAGACTCTGGCTGCCAGCGATGGAACCAGCGTCTATCACTATGGTTGCCTGATAGGTACCGGGAGTAAGTTGGCTCGGGTCGGCTACTACCTGGATTTCGGCGTTATCCGCGCCGTACTGCTGGGTGAACAACAACCAGCCGGATCCGTTGGCGTAGACCGCGGTAGCGCTCCAGTCGAGCGTCCCGCCGCTAGTATCTTTAATGAAAATGTTGCCCACCCCGATTTTCTTACCACCTGCGACGGTTGTGGCAACCAGCGGAGTTGAAGTCACTTGTAATCGGGGATAGTAAGAAGCATTACAGTCGCCGACAGCCGTGCAATCGGACGGCGGAGTGACTGCGGCGAAACGCGGTATGGGAGCGGTGGTAGAGGCTGTACCCACCGTCGACACCGGCGCGAAAGATACGGTTCCGGTCGATGTGGATGCCGGACTATGAGCGGGGATCGCGAAATAGTTAGGGATCTGGGCGCTCTCGGTGGCTGACATATCGGCGTCCACCACCTCATACACAGCGTAGCCAGCACCGTTGGTAAGAGGCACGGGATTCGCGCCGTTCAACAGTATAACGCCGGAGCCATTGGCAGCCGGAAGAGTGGCCAACGTACCCCCTGCGCCGTTGGAATCGGCATTTAGAACACGCACCAGCAGCAGGGTATGGCTGCCGGTCGTATACTGGCCGACTGCGGCGGGCGTACCAAAATCGCCGCCGGCAGTGGGCACGGTGGCTCCCGATCCAGCCACCGCATCGGGAATATATATGGCCGCTCCGGTGGGCAGTCCCGCATAAGTCAGCAGGAACCGCGTGCCGGTGTCACTGGTCGGATCCTTCGGCTGGAAGGAAGACGGAAAGCCCTCGGTAATTCGCGTGGTCTGTTCGGATGTCTTGGCGGCTATCAGGTTCGCCAGGTTTACGCTTGATGGCGTGGGCGACCCCACACAAGTGACGGCCGAATCGAGATTGCTGGCTAATAACCCCTGCATGGGAGAAGCTATGGTGACTACGCTATTTTGGATAGCCAGTGAGCCCCCCAGGTAGGCCATGATCGGATTCGTTTGTTGAACGCCAAGCTGATTTACATTGGCGCGTATGTCGGAAACTACCAGCGACAGAGCGCCGCTGGCCGGAAAGGTGAACGAAAAGCCGTTGAATGAAATGCTTTGATTGGTCACCATACCGGACACACCCGAAGGTACGGACCCGGTGCCGGTGTTGATGCTAAGAGTAGCGTCTATAGAAAATCCGCTGGCGTTAATGCGATTGGTAATTGCTACCGGAAGCGAAATATTCAGGCTGGCGCTAACTGTAGCGCCGGGAGTACCGGAACATTGCAGGTTAATATCACCTACGCGCTCCGCCAGCCCCTCGGAATGCACGATGGTGGGGGCGGCGAACACGGTGCAGGTGGTAGGTTGTTGGGCGTTAATGCCGAATGAAAATGTAAGAAAAAGTACAATTCCAAGAATTCGATAAGGATATAAATACCATTGCATGCGGTTATTCTAGCCCTTTTTTGCGGGCCGCGCACGACACGCCGGCGTCCGTTGCCGCCATGTCACAATAAGAGCTTGTGGTTTTGGTTCAGAATGTATCGAAGCTGTATAAGCTTTATCGCCGCCCGGCCGACCGTTTGCGTGAAGTGCTACCCTTCGCCAAGCGCCAGTATCATAGCGATTTTTGGGCTCTGCGCGACATAGGTTTCCAGGTCGAAAAAGGCGAGACGTTGGCCTTGGTGGGGCCGAACGGATCCGGAAAGAGTACGCTGCTACAGATTGTTGCTGGCATTCTGCAGCCCACCCAGGGACGCGTAGTCACGCGCGGCCGTATCGCGGCGCTGCTGGAGCTGGGCGCCGGTTTCAATCCGGAATTTACGGGCCGCGAAAACGTCTTCCTGAACGGCGAAATCATGGGATTCAGCCGCGCCGAAATCGAGCGCGCCATGCCTTCGATCGAAGCCTTCGCGGAGATCGGCGAGTTCATCTCGCGTCCGGTGAAGGAATATTCGAGCGGCATGTATGTCCGGTTGGCCTTCGCCACCGCCATCCACGTGGACCCCGAAATCCTGATCGTTGACGAAGCCTTGGCCGTCGGCGACGCGGTGTTCGCCAATCGCTGCGTGCGCAAGTTCGAGGAACTGCGCGAACGCAAAATCACGGTACTGTTCGTCTCCCATGACTCTGGGCCTGGTGAAGCAGCTTTCCAATCGCGCCATCCTGCTGCTGAACGGACGCATGGAAGCGCAAGGCACGCCCAGCGATGTCATCAATCGCTACATCGGGCTGGTGCTGGAGAAGCAGCAATCGCAGCAGGAGAAGCAGCAGCGTTTCGAGGCCAGCTACCGCCATGGCGATGGCGTCAGCGAAATCCTCGGCGTCGAATCTGCTGAATGCCGAAGGGCAGGCGGTAACGTCGGTATCCGGCGGCGAAACCTGTGACCGTGCGCGTGCGCAGCCGCTTCCATCATCCCGCATGCGACCCCATGGTCGGCATTCTGATCCGCAACCGCATCGGCATGGATGTTTACGGCACCAACACGCGCATCGAGAAGAAGCAACTGGGCAGCTATCAGCCGGGCGATGAACTGGAAGTGGATTTCAACTTCGCCTGCTGGCTGACGCCGCAACAATATACTCTCACGGTGGCCACGCAAAGCACGGACGGATCGAGCCATGATTGGCTGGACGACGTAATTCCGTTCGATGTGGTGGATGCGCGTGTGGCGGCGGGAGTGGCGAACTTGCGCGCGGAGATCGCATGGCGCGTATCACGGTGAAGGTCCATCCGCGTGCCCGGCAGACGCGTATCGCGGGCCGCATGGGTGACGCCTGGAAGCTGGATCTGGCCGCTCCGCCGGTGGATGGCAAAGCCAATGAGGCGTGCATCCGCTTCTTCGCGGATCTCGCTGGAGTGCCGCAATCGCGCGTGCGGATCGTGTTAGGCTTGTCAAACCGGACCAAAGTAATCGAGATCGACGGAGCTTCGCAAGAGCTGCTGGAAAGCGCTCGGCTGAACCAACATGATCTATGCCGTAGTGCTGTCGCATCATCGTGGCGGTGTTGCTGGGTACCGCCGTAGTGCGGTCCTTCACCGTAAAGAACCAGGCCGATTTCCTGGTGGCGGGCCGCAAGCTGACCTGGCCCGTGCTGGTGTTCACCCTGCTTTCTTCGTGGATCGGCGCCGGCAGTCTATTCGCAGGCGGCGAGAATGCCTACCGCAACGGATTCTCGGCGCTTGTGGCAACCGGCGGGCGGATGGGTCGGACTGGTCCTGATCGCCGTCATTGCGGGACGCGCGCGGCGCTTCGCGCAGTTCACCGTACCCGACCTGCTGGAGACGCGCTACAACACTGCCGCGCGTGTGCTAGCCACTATCGCCATCGTCATCTCGTACACCGTGATCACCAGCTACCAGTTCAAGGGCGGCGGCGACATCCTGCACCTGATCTTTCCTTCGCTCGATCAGAAGACCGGCATGAATATCATCGCCGCCTTCGTCATCACCTTCACGGCGCTGGCGGGCATGGCTTCGGTGGCGTATCTCGATCTGATCATCGGGCTGCTGGTCACCGTGATTGCGCTGATTTCACTTCCGCTGCTGATCACCCGCACTGGCGGCTGGGCGGCCGTGCATGCCACCTTGCCCGCCGACCACTTCACCGTTTTCGGACCGCTCGGCTGGGTACACTGCCTCGGGTACCTGCTGCCCACCTTGCTGCTGTTGATCGGCAACCAGGGCATGTATCAGAAATTTTTCTCGGCGCGCTCCGAACGCGACGCACGCTGGGCCGTGTTTGGATGGATCGCCGGTACGCTGGTTGCTCGAAACCGTCATCATTACTATCGCCGTGATCGGCAGTTCCACGCTTGCATACCGATCGCCCCCGCGAAATCATCCCGCTGACAGCGCGCATGCGGCTTCCCGAACTGGTAGGCGCCATTCTGCTGGGCGGCGTCTTTGCCAAAGTGATTTCCACCGCCAACAATTACCTGTTCTCGCCGGCCAGCAACTTGATTCACGATGTTTATAAGCGCTTCATTGACCCGCAAGCCAGCGAACGGCGCACGCTGATCGTATCGCGCGGATTGGTGATCGCGCTGGGCGCGTTCGCGCTGTTGCAGGCGGCGTATTTCGAGTCGGTGTTGAAGGCCGCGCTTTACGCTTACACGGTCTACGGCGCGGCGGTCACTCCATCCGTAATGGCGGTATTCTTTTGGAAGCGGGCGAATAAGGCGGGCGCCATCAGTTCCATCGTTTTGGGCACCGTGATCACGGTGGTCTGGCAGATTCTAGACATACAGTGGCTGGACGCCGTCTATCCGGCGCTGGGCGTTTCGGTGCTCGCGCTGATCGTGGTCAGCCTGGCGACGGCGCCGCCTACGCGCGCGAATCTGGAGCCTTTTGAAAAATGAACATCGCGGCCATTCAGGAAGAACTGCAAAAACAAAAGCTCGACGGATGGTTGTTCTTCGACCATCATAAGCGCGATCCGCTGGCGTATCGCGTGCTTGGCTTTCAACCGGCGTCGCACGTGACGCGGCGCTGGTATTACTGGATTCCCGCGGCGGGTGAGCCGCGCGGCCTGGTGCATCGCATCGAGTCCGGCACGCCTGGATTCGCTGCCCGGCGACAAGATTCGCTATTCCAGTTGGAGCGAACAGACCGGTGGGCTGCGCACGCTGCTGGGCGACGCGCGGCGCGTGGCCATGCAGTATTCGCCGCTGTGCGCCATCCCCTATGTGGCCATGGTGGACGCGGGCACGGTGGAATTGGTTCGCAGCCTGGGCGTTGAAGTGCTGAGTTCCGCCGAACTGATCCAGCATTTCGAAGCGCGCTGGACGCGCAGAGGCGCTCGAATCGCACCTGGAAGCGGGACGCCGCGTCGACCGCGTGCGCGCGCAGGCTTTCGAAATGGTTCGCGAAATCACGCGCGGCGGCGGCACGGTACAGGAATTCGCGGTAGCGCAATTCGTGCGCGACGGCTTCGCGAAGGCCGGCCTGTTCGCGGAAGACGGACCCATCGTGGGCGTAAACGCCAACGCCGCCGATCCGCACTACGAACCGTCCGCCGAGATCACGTCGGAAATCCGCAGCGGCGATTTGGTGCTGCTTGACATGTGGGCCAAGCTCGACCAGCCCGGCTCGGCGTATTACGACATCACCTGGACCGGCTTCTGCGGCGACCAACCCACCGAAGAAATGCTGAAAGTGTACGGCGTGGTGAGCGGCGCACGGGATGCGGCCATCGCGCGGGTGAAAGAGGCGGTAGCAGCGCGCCAGGATCTGCGCGGTTTCGAAGTGGACGACGCCGCGCGCGGCTATCATCGCCAGCCGCGGCTATGGCGACTATTTTGTGCATCGCACCGGCCACTCGATCGGCGAGGAAGTGCACGGCAATGGCGCGAACATGGATAATCTGGAAACCCACGATGAACGCCGTGTGGTGCCGTGGACCTGTTTCTCCATCGAGCCCGGCGTTTATCTGAAAGACTTCGGTATCCGTTCGGAAGTGAATATGTTTGTCGGCGAGACGGAAGCACGCGTCACCGGCGAAATGCAAAAGGAATTGGTCAGACTCTAGCGCGCTGCGGTCGGTCCCGGCCCCCAGTTCCGGCCACGCTAGAATAGATCCAGTGACTGGGAAAGCTTTCTACATCGAAACATTTGGCTGCCAGATGAATGCCCACGATTCTGAAAAGGTCGTCGGTACACTGCTGGCCAAGGGCTATAACCAGGTCGAAACGCCGGATGCCGCCGACCTGGTGCTCTACAATACCTGCAGTATTCGCGACAAGGCCGAACAGAAGGTCTTCAACCGCCTGCAAAACTTCAAAAGAGCCGCCGGTAAGGGCAAAGTGTTCGCGGTGATCGGATGCGTGGCGCAGCAGGAGGGCGAAAAGATCTTCGAGCGCGCGCCGCATGTCAGCCTGGTGGCCGGTTCGGCCAGCTACAACCGGCTGCCCGAGATGCTGGTGCAACTCGAAGCGGGCAACCGCCACGTTACCGGCCTCAGCCTCGATACGGACGAGACCTTCGACACGCCGTTCACCCGCCGCGATAATCCGCATCGCGCGTACATCACCATCATCGAAGGCTGCGACAAATCCTGCGCCTATTGCGTGGTGCCCTTCACGCGCGGGACCGGAGCGCAGCCGCACCAGCGAAAGCGTGATGGCCGAAGCCCGCCGGTTGGCGGATTCCGGCTACACTGAAATCCAACTGCTGGGGCAGAACGTGAACAGCTACCGCGACCCGTCGCCGACTGGGCTGGGATTTCGCCACGCTATTGGCGCGCACCGGGGAGATTCCGGGCATCCGGCGCGTGCGCTACACGACTTCGCACCCGCGCGATTTCACCAAGGCCATCGTGGACGCCATGGACGCCAACCCCGTGCTGTGCAATCACGTGCATCTGCCGGTGCAGTCCGGATCGAGCCGCGTACTCGCTTCCATGCAGCGCCTTTATACGCGCGATCAGTACATGCAGCGCATCGAGTGGATCAAGAACGCCCGCCGGAAGATGGCGCTGACCACCGATATCATCGTCGGATTCCCCGGCGAGACCGAGGCCGATTTCGAAGAAACCCTGAAGCTGCTGGACGAAGTGCAGTACGATTCGCTGTTCAGTTTCAAGTATTCGCCAGCGCCCGAATACTGCCGCGCTGGCGATGGAGGATAAGATCCCCGAAGAAGAGAAGACCCGCCGCATCATGATCGTGAACGAGAAGCAGCGCGCCATCCAGATCCGGCGCAATACGGACCTGATCGGGACTGTGGAAGAGGTTCTGGTGGAAGGCCGCCACGAGGCGCTGGATCAATGGATCGGCCGCACATCCCAGAACCGCACGTTGAATTTCACCCATCCTGCCAATGGCGGCGGGTCGCTGGTGGGCCGCTACCTGAACGTTCGAGTGACGCGCTCCGGGCCCAATTCGCTGGCCGGTGAGAGCGTGACGAATGTGGTGTAATAAAGCTGGGAGGGTCTTATGGAAGTCGAAATGAAAATCCGCGGCTTGATGATGGACCCCGTCACGCAATATGCCCATCGTGATCCTGAAGGACGTGAGCGGCAATTCGGTTCTGCCGATCTGGGTGGGAATCTATGAGGCCAACGCCATAGCCTTGGAGATCGAGAAGGTCGCCACTCCCGCGGCCCATGACCCACGACCTGATCAAGAGCCTCCTGTTGGGACTCAACACCGGCGTTCGCAAAGTCGTCGTTAACGAATTGAAAGAGGAGACTTTCTACGCCTTGATCTGGCTGGAACGCGATGGCGAACTGATCAGCGTGGACTCCCGTCCTAGTGATGCCCTGGCACTGGCCCTGCGCCTCGACTGCCCGATTTTCGTCGACGACACGGTGCTGAAATCCTCCACACTGGCCGCCTCGGTTTCCGATAAGGAAAACGAGAAGGAACTCCGCCGCTGGCTGGAGAACCTGAACGACGAGGACATGGGCCGCTATAAAATGTAGCCGTGGATCCTGCCTCAAGCGCTGGTTCGAACGGCATTCAACTTCTCACCGCAACACCATCCCATTCCATCTTTGCGCGCGACAATCTGATCGCTTTGGTCGAAGGCGCCGCCGGTAACTACGGCAGCATCGGCAGCACTGGAATTATGACTGCCCGCGGCTTGGCATATTTGATCTGGCGCGAGGGCCAAGCGCTACTGGCGGGCAAAGGCTTTGAAGAGCCGGCCACCGAAGAGCAAGTCGCGGCCGTGCGCAAATTTTCCGAAGACCTGGAGGCTTCGGTGTGCGGCACCGGCAAGGAGTAAGGGTTATGAAGATTCGTCTGATCAGCCTCTTCATGGCGAGCGTTTTCCTGGCCGCAGCGGCCGACCAGGACCGTGCCGCCGACCGCGCGGCTATCCGCGCTCACATCGACCGCATCTTTCAGGCTTTCATACATAAGGATGCGGCCGAGTTGCGCGCCACACACGCCGCGAACTGGCTGGGGTATCTGCAAGGTTCGGCCAAGATGATCCATGGTGTCGACGAGTACATGGATGCCGCGGCCTACTTCGACACCAAGAGTTCTTACGGCATGAAGAGCTACCAGATGCGTGAGTTCGACATGATCTTCGAGGGCGATGCCGCTTTCGTGGCGTTCATTCCAGAAATCGAAGACATCACTCCGCAGGGACCGCGGCGGCGAACGCTCCGCATTACGGACTTTTACACGAAGCAAAATGGAGCGTGGATTCAGAACGGGTCAGACACCGACCTGCACCCGGACTTCGCCGCGCAGGCAGCCGAATCGTTCCGAACGCTTCCGGGGTGGGAAAAAGATCGTTTGCTACAGGCGCGCGAAGCGGTCTGGCGCGCTTACTTCGCAGGTGACCGCGCCGCCCTCGAAAAACTGCTGCCCGCCGAACTGCTGACTATCGATCCGGGAAACACGGAGTGGGGCACTCGCCAAGCCACCCTGGAGGGCTCGGCACGATTCGCGGCGGACGGTGGCAAGCTGATTCAGCTCGAATTTCCCAAGACCGAGATTCAGGCGTATGGCTCCGTAGCGATCGTCTATTCAAATTACCGCTATGTAATCGAACAGGGCGGCAAACGCTTCGAGAACGCGGGCCGGGCCACGGAAGTCTTCGTCAATCAAAAAGGGACATGGGTAAATCCGAGCTGGCATTTAGACGGCGCGAAGTAACTGCTTCAGGCGACGGGGACGTCTTCGCCGAGAGCAGTAGCCAGATCGATTTGGTGATCCTGCTCGTTGACCAGAATTTGCCGGATCTGTTCCGCCATGGCGTATTCGCCTAGCTGTTCGCACTGCCGCACACGCTCCCGGTAATTGCGGATGGTTTCCACTTCGTTGTTGAGATCGGCGCGCAGCATCTCTTTGGGATCTTCCGAAGTCTTTACGGGCTTCGGCGTGGTCACAGGCATCTTGCCCAGATAGTCGATCTGGCGCGCGATGATCAGGGCGTGGTCCAATTCCTGCTTGGCATGGATTTCCAATTGATCAGCGATGCTCATGTACTCGGCGCCTTTGAGCACCTGCGAGTAAACTACGTAGGCGATGATAGCCTGATACTCGCGGGAAAGGTCTTCGTTCAATAGGTCGGCGAGCTGGTCGCGTGAGATTTCGTGTTTGTCGGAATGTTTTTCGGCCATGTGTGGTTTCTCCTGTGCTGGTAGTGGCGAATGCTCACCTGAGCGTCAATCGTAGTATACCCCACCGTTCGCATTTCGGCGTCGCCACGCTACGGCGTTAAGTGCGTTTACTCTCATTGCCTTACGTCTGCTTCGCTCGTCATGCTAACGTAATTCAGAGTGCCCTCCATCGAAGAACAGTTAACCTATCTGCGGAAAGGTCTCTCCGAGATCATTCGCGAAGAGGATCTGCGCGAGCGTTTGACGCAAGCAGCGCAGGCCGGCAGGCCGCTACGGGTGAAGGCAGGCTTCGATCCGACCGCGCCCGACTTGCACCTGGGCCATACGGTGTTGCTCCGCAAGATGAAGCACTTCCAGGATCTAGGCCACACCGTTATCTTCCTGATCGGCGACATGACTTCGCTGATCGGCGATCCCACGGGCAGGAATATTACGCGGCCGCCCATGACCCGCGAAGATATCAATCGTAACGCCGAGACCTATCGCGCGCAGGTCTACAAAATCCTCGATCCGGAGAAGACCGAGGTGCGCTTTAACAGCGAGTGGCTGCAGCCCATGCGCTACGAGGAACTGGTGCGGCTTTGTTCCAAGTACACGGTGGCGCGCATTTTGGAGCGCGCCGAATTCGCTAAACGCTTCAAAGAGGGCGTGCCCATTTCCGTACATGAACTGCTGTATCCGCTTGCGCAGGCTTACGATTCGGTGGCCCTCCATTGCGACGTGGAGATGGGTGGAACCGACCAGAAGTTCAACCTGTTAGTGGGCCGCGAGATCCAGAAGGATTTCGGACAGCCGCAACAGATCGTGGCCACCGTGCCTTTGCTTGAAGGCCTGGACGGTGTGAACAAGATGTCCAAGTCGCTGGGCAACTACATCGGCATTACCGAAGCGCCCGACATCATGTACCGCAAGGTGATGCAGATCGCCGACGACCTGATGTTCCGCTATTACGAATTGCTCACCGACCGTAGCTTGGCGCAGATCGACGAGATGCGCGCCCGCATTGCGCGCGGCGATCAGCACCCCATGCAGGCCAAGGCGGAACTGGCCCGTTTGATTGTCACCGATTTCCATTCCGCCGGTGAAGCCGCGCAGGCCGAAGAAGCGTTCAATCGTGTCGTGCGCCGGCACGAGGCTCCGGCCGATTTACAGAGTGTGCCGGTGCCCGAAGGCGTGCGTACGGCGGCGGGCATTCGCATCGATAAACTACTGGCGAAGATCGGCCTGGCCGATTCAGTGACGGATGCCGCGCGTAAGATAAAGGCTGGCGCGGTCGAGATTAACGGACAGCGCGTGCACGATTTGGTAATGGCCGATGTGCCTGCCGAGATGATCGTGCATGCGGGCAAGAACTGGCGTAAAGTCGTGCTATAGCGCATGCTCGCCATCCGCGATAACCTGTACCTGGCAGCCGACGCCCTTCACGCGCATAAGCTACGCGCCTCGCTCACCATGCTGGGGCTGACGATGGGGGTGGCCACACTTATTGCGGTGATGACCCTGGTGCAAGGGGCCAACCGCTACGTCGAACAGAAGATCGCTAATCTGGGCACCAATGTCTTTCGGATTTCCCGCCTGCCATTTGCGGTAACGGATTTCTCTGTGGTGGTCCGGGCGCAACGGAATAAGAACATCCTGCTCGAAGACATGCAGGCCGTGGCGGAAGGCTGCGAGCACTGCCAGTATGTGGGTGCATCGGTGGCCAGTACGCTGGGCGTGCGGTATCGCGACCGCGATCTGGAAGATGTGGCGCTCTATGGCCACACCCAAAACATGGCGGAGATCGACACGCGCACGCTGGCGCGCGGCCGATATTTTACGGAACCCGAAGACCGCCACGCAGCCACCGTCTGCCTGCTGGGCGACCGCCTGGTGCAGGAATTGTTTAGCGGTGTCGATCCGATTGGCCATGTGGTGAAAGCGGGGAACGCGGAGTTCACCGTGGTGGGGACGTTTGAATCCATCGGATCCGTGCTTGGGCAGGACCAGGATACGTTCATCATTGTTCCATTGAATACTTACTTGCGCTTTCGTGGATCGCGAAATAGTCTTACCTTGGAAATCAAAGCGGCCGGAAGCCAGCAGCTATTCCAACAAGCGCAAGACGATGTGCGAGTGATCATGCGCGCGCGTCGCCACATCAGCCAAGGGCGCGACGAGGACTTCTATATCGGCACGGCTGAGAGCTACATCTCTCTGTGGCAAAGTATCAGTTCGGCATTTTTTGCGGTCTTTGTCATGGTAAGTTCGATATCGGCCGTGGTGGGCGGCATTGTCATCATGAATGTGATGTTGGTGAGCGTCACCGAGCGGACCAAGGAGATCGGCGTCCGCCGCGCGATGGGCGCTACGCAGAACGATATCCTGATGCAGTTCCTGACCGAGAGTGTGATGCAGTGCATCGTGGGCGGCATCATTGGCGTATTGATCGGCTTCCTGTGCGCGTTGGCGATCCGCAACCTGACATCGCTTCCGGCCGCTGTACAAACCTGGGTGGCCATCTTAGGAGTGATTCTTAGCTCTATCATTGGCTTGTTCTTCGGCATATATCCAGCCACTAAGGCTGCCAAATTGGATCCGGTCACCGCATTGCGAACCGAGTGACAGTGACGTCATGACGCGCGTTGAATTGAAAGAAAACCTACTGGTGGCGCTCGATACTTTGCGGTCGCGCAAGGTGCGCTCGGCACTGACTATTCTGGGTATTGTCATCGGTGTGACATCGGTCATCTCGGTAGCGGCTATCATCGACGGCCTGAACGGTTACATACAAGGACGCATCAGAAGCCTGGGTTCGCAGGCCATCTTTGTTACGCGCATTCCTCCCGGTTATACAGGCTTGTCGCGCCTGCCGGCCAATATCCGCGCGCGCAAATATCTGCAATTTGACGACGGCCAATATCTGATGCAAACCGTGTCGTCATTGTCTTATGCGACGGCATTCGCACAGCGCATGAACCTGGGCGAAGTCTCAGACCAACTCCGTTACGGCGGACAGCATGTGGAGCGCATGATCGTGCGCGGTGTGGAGCCTGACTATACCAATGCCGTACCGCTGTTTACTGTCGAAGAGGGCCGCTTCGTCTCGCAGTTTGACCTGGAGCATTCGCGCGATGTGATCGTGATCGGGCAAGCGCTGGCCGACTCTTTGTTTCCACACATCGATGCTATCGGTAAGATGGTCCGGCTGAATGGCCGCTTATACGAAGTCATCGGCGTGTTCCAAAAAGACCCGGGCTTGTTCGGCGGCTTCGGCGTGGATCAGTTCGCGGTTGTGCCGTTGACGAACTTTCGCAAGAACTATCCGGAGATCCGGGAGGTGTTTCTGATTGCTTCAGTGCGTCCGGATGCCGATGTCAGCCGGGCCCGCGACGACATCATCGAAGCCATGCGGCGGCGACGGCGCGTTCCGCACAATGGCGATAACGATTTCGATGTCGCCGACGCCAACTTCTTCCTGGATTTGTGGAATCAGCTAACGGGCGCCATGGTCCTGCTGACCGGCGTGATCAGTTCGATCGGTCTGCTGGTGGGCGGCATCGGAGTGATGAACATCATGCTGATCTCAGTTACGGAACGCACGCAGGAGATCGGTATTCGCAAGGCCATTGGGGCGCGCCGCGCCGACATACGCGCACAGTTCCTTTTGGAAGCCATCACGCTGTCGGGAATCGGCGGCGCGTTGGGGATCTTAGGCGGCGCCTCGATCGCCTTCACCATACGGGCGCTGGTTCCTTCCATCCCCGCGACACTGTCGCTGCTGTGGGTGACGCTGGGCGTCATGATCTCGGTCGGCGTGGGACTCTTCTTCGGATTTTATCCCGCCAATCGCGCGGCGAACTTAGATCCTATCGTGTGTCTGCGTTACGAGTGACATGCTTCACGGTGGCCCAGGCGCAGGTATCCTGCCACACATCCAGAGCATCCAGCGTGACGCTCTGCCCCGCTCCGGGCGCGGCATTGATGGTTACGGTGTGGACGGTGCAAGACAGCCCGCGCTTTTCCCAGAGCGACTGCTGTTCTTCAGACGCGGGCGATTGCAGATTCACAGTCGAATCTACCGCGCCATCGAGCAGGACTTGGGCGCTGCCGCCGGTGGGACCTTTAGTTCCGATCCAGCGTGCGCCGGATCCTAGAAAAGTAAGTGACGCAGTAGCGCCTGACTGACTGGTGCTGGCGAGTTGAATGGTGCTGGCGGCGGCGTCTGAGTTGATGGTCCAAGAGCCCTGATAGACGATGGTGAAGAACGCACCGTCGCCAAATTGCCGTTGCTCTTCCTGCCGGGCGGGTTCCGCGGTGTAAATCCAAGTAACTCCGCCGTCAGTCGACTTATAGATGCCTAGATAGCTGGCGGCGAATACGGTCTGATCTTGGGCATAGCCGGGGGACACCGAGACCGCGGTCACATAATTGCCGGGAACGGCGGTGATGGGAGTGAGCGTGTTGCCGCCATCCACCGATTTCATCAAGCCCTGTTGCAGGGTGCCGATGAACATGGTTTGGTCGGTGGCGAAGCTTGGCGAGAAGGCGAACGAGAATGCGGTCAAGTAAGTCGACCCGGGCAATCGCGACCAGGTGGCGCCACCGTTGGTGGACTTGAAGATTCCAGAGTGCGAAGTGCCGGTGAAGACGGTCTGATCGGTGGCGAACGCGGGCGAACAGGCCACCGGCAGGACGCCGGAGTCATTGGCTACAACGGTGATGGAAGAGAAGGTTGTGCCGCCATCCGTAGACTTAAAGAGACCCGAGATGGAACTGCCGGCAAAGACGGTCTTGTCGTTAGTAAAGTTGGGGGACACGGCGATGGAATCCACCGCGTCGCCTTGTATGCCGGTGGGCTCCCAGTTCTGCCCGGCATCGACCGACATGAACAATCCGCGATTCGGATACTGCTTCCCTTTGTAAGTTACGTACTTGGGGTAAGCGGCGCCGGAGTGAGTGCCGATGAACATCGTGTTATCCTGCGCGAAGCCGGGCGATAGACCGAGCGAACGGGGGAAGGTGGCCTTGCCGAGCATCTTCATGGTTTGCCATGTGGCGTTGCCTCCCGCCACACGCTGGAGGCCGCTGGTGGTTCCGATGAACGCCATCTTATTGGTCGCGTAGTTTGGCGCCATGGCGTTGGCGTCAGTGTAGGAATCCGGCAAGCCGGTATTTTTGAAGACCCAGGTCTGGCCTCCATCCGTGGACCACAGCGTCCCCCCCCCGTAGGTGGACGCAAACACGGTTTGATCGGCGGGATAGTTGGGAGAGATCTGCATGGCGCGCACCAGGCGAGTAGGCACGGTATCGCAATACGTCCAGGAATTGCCGCCGTTGGTGGAATTCCATAACCCTTCAAACATTCCGACGAATAGTGACGTCCCGGTAGCGCTCTTGGCGGCCGCGAGGGTGACAAAGTGCGTGGGCGTCTGGGGGGAGAGTGGCCGCGGCACGGTGCCGGTAACGGTCCAGGAAGCGGCGCGGTTGGCGGACTCGAATACGCCGGCAGTGGCGGTCGAGACCCACAGAATGGAATCCGCCGCGAAGCTTGGGGAGAGCGCCATGGCAGTGACGTTCAGGTCGGTGAGTCCGGTATTTGCGGCGCTCCAATTCGCTCCGCTGTTGGTTGAGACATAGACGCCGCTGCCTGCGGTGCCGGCGAGGATGGTGTGATCGGATGTGTAGGCCGGGGAATATGAGAGGCACGTGATTTTCGGGAGCGTGAGGCCGGTAGTTGCCTGGGTCCAGGAATGGCCGCCGTTCGTTGAGATGAAGATTCCGTTCGCTGCGGTTCCTACAAGAAGAGTGTGATCTTTCCCGTAGTTAGGTGAAATGGCGGCTACGGTGAGGCTTGAGGACAGTCCGGTAAGGGCGCCGAGCGCTTGCCAGGTGTTGCCGTGATCGGACGAGCCGAAGACGCCGGTGGCGGTGAGGGCGAAGGCGATTCCGCTGGTGGTGAAATTAGGCGCGGCAACCACCGATACGGCACCCGTCGCAATGGTCGTGCCGCCCACCTGGGCCCACGATCCGCCGCGATTCACGCTCATCCACAGGCCACCGGGACCGGCCATGAAGACCGTGCCGTCGGTGGCGTATCCGGGCGAGATTCCGATGGAGAGGACGGGCTGGTTGGGTAGGCCGGGAAGGACGGTAAAGGTGAAGCCGCCGTTGGTAGACACCATGGGGACGTATTCCGCCACCGGCAGAGGCGCGGTGAGGGCGTTGGTGGCGACGAAGAGGGTCTGGTCTTGTGCAAAATTGGGCGATGCGGCGACGACGTTCATCGGGTCGTGCGGCTGATGCGCGGCGAGCGGCAGCGACAGAGCGGCGAGCAAGAGAGCGATGGGAGGCAACGTTTTGGAATAGGGCATAGGAAGCTCTTTATTATAGGGCGTAGCGCGGGGCGCGCCGCGATTGTGCAGGATTGGGCGGAAGTGTGCACGATTGTGCATGGCTTCCGGCGGGAGTGAAAAGTTCAAACAAAGCCAAAGTGCTTGATTTTGTTGGGTGTTCTTTGCACGGGGGCCGCGGGTAGGCGTGGCTGCATTTTCGGTGTTCGTGTTGCATTTTGTAACATCACGTGTTTTGGGGCCCTTTTTTGAGACAGGGGCGCGATGCAACATGCAACGCGTTTTTCGCCTGTTCGTGTTACATTTTGTTGCATTGAGCGCGGGCGCGGCTCCCGCAGAAGGGTGCCATCTCAGGTTCGTCCTTCATCGCGGTACGCTTTCATCGCATCCCAAGACATGGGGGGACCCTGGATTTCACGGGCGAGGGTACGCAGGCTCGCTGCCGCGGCGCGGGCAGCCTCCAAATCGGCATGGCTGCCGGAGGGCACCAAGCGGGCGACGGGTTTTCCCCTGCGGGTTATGATGATTTCCTCGCCGCGCTCGACCCGGTCGAGCAAAGCGCCAAGGTTGTTCTTGGCCTCAGAGGCTTTAATTTCCTGCATAGCTCTCACTAAGTGTACCGTGCGATGCAACATGCAACGCGTTTTTTGCCTGTTCGTGTTGCATTTTGTTGCATGGACCGACGAGCTTCCGTTTGAACGCGGAACTGGCAGCCATCGAGCCAATCCAACTCGAGCTTAGCACCAGATTCTCGGTCCGGTCGCTGCTCTTCGGATGTTTTGGTTTGTTCTCAGCGGCTTGGCGCGCGCCGAGTTATGTGACCGCGGCGCGCCGAGCTCTAGCGTGAGTTTGAATAGCACGCCAGCCACGTTCAAAACTAGCGCCTTTGCTGAGGGTGTCGGGGGCCTTATGGCGGCACCCAAAGTTGGGTGTGATTAGGCTTGGAGTGCCTGGTCCAGATCCCAGAGGATGTCTTCCACGTCCTCAATGCCGACGGATAGGCGCACCAGGTCTTTAGTTATGCCGGCCGCCAATTGCTGATCGTCGCTTAATTGCTGGTGCGTGGTCGAAGCCGGGTGAATGACGAGGCTCTTGGCGTCGCCGATGTTGGCCAAGTGGGACAACAGCTTGACGGAATCGATAAAGCGCCGTCCGGCTTCCAGGCCGCCTTTCACGCCGAAGGTCAAGATGGATCCGCAACCGAGCGGCATGTACTTCTTGGCTAGCTTATGATATTCGCTGTTCTCGAGGCCCGGATATTTCACCCACGAAACGAACGGGCTTTTTTCCAGATGCCTGGCGACGGCCAGGGCGTTGCGGCTATGGGCATCCATGCGCAACTTCAGCGTCTCGATACCCGTTATAAACAGGAACGAGTTGAAGGGGCTCATGCAAGGGCCGAAATCGCGCAAGCCTTCCACACGCGCCTTGATGATGAAGGCGAGGGGGCCGAAGACTTCCGAGAAGCGCATGCCATGGTAGCCGGGGCTGGGTTCGGTGAGTTGCGGAAAGTGTCCGGTGGTCCAGGGGAAGCGCCCGCTATCGACGATTACGCCGCCGATTGAATTGCCGTGGCCGCCGAGGAATTTGGTGGCGGAGTGCAGCACGATGTCCGCGCCGTGCTCGATGGGGCGGCAGAGATAGGGCGAGGCCATGGTGTTGTCGATGATGAGCGGAATGTGATGCTCATGCGCGATGGCGGCCACTTTCTCGATATCGAGAATATTCATGCGCGGGTTGGCGATGGTTTCGCCGTAGATGGCGCGGGTGCGCGGGGTGATGGCGCGGCGGAAATTTTCGGGATCGTCCGGCTCTACGAACGTGGTGTTGAACCCGAGGCGGCGGAAGCTCACGTCGAACTGGGTATAAGTGCCGCCATACAGCGTGCTGGCCGCTACGATGTGGTCGCCAGTCTCGAGCAGACTGCTGATCGCCAGGAACTGGGCCGACTGTCCGCTGGCCGTAGCTAACGCACCGATGCCGCCTTCGAGGGCCGCCATGCGCTCTTCGAACACGGCGGTGGTGGGGTTCATGATACGGGTGTAGATGTTCCCGAAAGTCTTCAGCGCGAAGAGATCCGCGGCATGGTTGCTGTCTTCGAAGACAAACGAGGTGGTTTGATAGATGGGTACGGCCCGCGCGCCGGTGGCGGAATCGGGCTTTTGGCCTGCGTGCAGGGAACGGGTGCTAAAACCCATTTGACGTTCGGACGTGGAGTCAGGCATATCCAAAATTGTACATGCTTCGTCCCCCCCCGCGGAGGCTTTTTGCTACCAGATGTACTCTTTGGCGGCCTTGCGCTTATCGTAACCATCCAGCACATGCACCACGCGGATTTTCTTCAAGGCTACGGGCGAGAGTTGGCCGATTGGGATATAAATGATGGTGCGGCCGAAGCGGGCGGCGATGCTGCGGAACACGGTACGGGGCGGCTTAGCGGCTACATACACGACGAAGCGCTCGAGCGAATAATCCAGGCCGGCGAGGAGCAGGCGTTCGGCTTTGGTTTCGGCGAAATCGTAATCGGGATCCTGCCAGACGTCGAACATGCGGCGGGCGGGCAGGCTCATCAGAAAGCCGCCGTATTCGCCGCGCCCGATGCCCGGACCGACCAGGTTGTCGAACGGAAACGTGGAATAGAAGGCCATGTCCGACTCGTTCTGGTGTTCGCCGAGCCAGGTGGTCATGTAGTAATAGCGGTTGTCGCGATCTTCATCGAAGATCACGATCACCGATCCGACTTCGCCCGCCATCTTTTGGAACTGGCGCACGTAGATTTTGCTTTCGTGCCAGTTTCGGATGGTCTCGCGCAGGTCGATGCCATCGAGGATGGAAGTGGTGAACGGCTCGGTGCGGGCGCGTTCCTCGGAGAGGATGCCCTTGCCCTTTTTCTTCAGGAAACGGCCGTAATCCTCGATCACCAGATCTTCGGGCGGATAGGAACAGATGCTGTTGCCGTCCAACTTGGCTGGCCCACTCGCCGGGGAACTTTTCCTTTTTGCGCGGCTTCAGGCCCACTGGGCGCAGGCGGCGCTTGACGCTGGGAAGCCTGCGGCGCAGGCGGATGCGCTTAGTATCGAGCCACACTTCGTCGCCGGATATCTGCACGGTTTCGAGGTCGCTGGCGGTTTTCTGCGGGGGATAGCGCCCGGCGGTCTCCCAAACTTCCCAACCGTAGTTATCGTCCACGATGCTGCGGGCGGCCACGGCCAGGTCGAAGATGCCGGGCATGAGGGCATGATCGACAAGCGCCAGGTTGCGGGCGTAACGCGCCAACAGTCGCCGCTGCCAGTGCATGACGTGCTCGCCGGTGCTGACTTCGTAGCTTGTCTCGGCTTCGCGGAATAACGCCAGTTGCGCATGGCGGCGGTCGATCAGGTTGGTATCGGTTAGCAGTGCGCGAAACTGTTCGTAACGATGTTGCAGATAGGGATACTCGATGGTGATTTCGGCCAGGGAATCCGGATGTGGATTCAAGACCTGCACGCCTTCGCGACGGGTGCGCGCCATGGGCTGGGCCTGCGGCTCGTCCATCGCATCCATGCACAGGATCGAGCAGATTCAGCGAGAACACCACCAGCACGCGGGCTTGGGGGTCGCAGCCTTGCAATTTCCAGGCGATGCCGTCGGCGTGCCGCGCGATTTCGTCGCGAGCGCTCCTGCGGATAAACGCGGTAAGCCTCGACATACTTTTCGTAGCCGATGTGGCGGATGGCGTAGGGGTCCGGATAGTCGTCCTTCAGGTGCGGGCGTTCGCCGGAATCGGGATCGGCGAAGACTATTTCCGCCCCGATTTCGACAGCGCGTGCGGATGGCTTCGACGAAGGGATCGGCCGGTTCGACGGGCACGTAGACGGCGCGTTCGGCTTCCTGCGCGGCGTTTTCGGGTGAGGTGTCGGGATAAACGATCACCGAGATTTCGGGCAGGCGCGCCACGGCCTGCAGATAGGCCTGTTGCGAGGGTGCCGGGTAATTCCAGCGCGACTACCTGCGGCCGATCGCGCAAGATGGCGCGGCGCACTTCGATGGCGAACTCCAGGCGGCCGGGCACGACCGGGAAATAGGTGAAGCGGCCGCGCTGCAGGCTGCCGGGATCGGGAAGGTCAGGAAGGTCGATGTCCCCGGGCATAGCGGAGCGCTTCCTCTCCCAATGTCTGCAGGACGGCCGTTTCGAGCGCCTCGGTTTCGTGCGTGCGCTCGGTGGCCAGGCTTTTCAGCTTGATGGCGAAGCGGGCGATGTTGATGCCGTCGCGCACGGTGTAGCGCTCGTCGGCCGCGTGGGCCTGCTGCAGGAATTCGGTGACGTAGAGCAGGATGCGCTCTTCGGCGAAGGGCAGATTCTCTTTCAGAATGTGATACTCTTCGTCGCGCTCCGGAAAATCGATCAAGATCTGCGGCTGCAGGCGCGAGTGGATGTATTCGGGCAGTTCGAAGGTGGAGGCATCGTCGTTCATGGTGGTGACCATGCGGAACTGCGGGTGGGCTTTGATCTTGATGCCGGCCACGATGGATTCCACATAGCGGCGATTGTCGAGCAGCGGCGCGAGGCTGGCCCAGCTCTTCTCGCTCATGCGGTTGCCTTCGTCGAGAATGGCGATGCCGCCGCGGATCATGGCCGTGACCAGGGGCGACGCCACATAGCGCAAGCGTGCCCTCGCCTTCGATGACGGGCGTGACCAGCAGATCTTCCGGGCGGGTATCCATGGTGGCCTGCATGATGTAAACTTCGCGCCCCATGCGCTTGGCGGCGGCGTAGGCCAGCGTGGTCTTGCCTACGCCGGGCTTGCCCAGCAGGCGCGGATTCATGGGTAGATCCTGTTCGCTGACCACCAGCCAAGCGGCCAGTAACTGGCGCATCAGTTCTTCCTGCCCCACCCAGCGCACGGCCAATTCATCGGGATGCGCCAAGTGCAGGGTGACGCCTTCGATCTCGACAGTCATATTCGCTTATAGTAGCGTTGTTTGGCGCTGGGACATTAGAGAGACACAGGTTCGACCGGCTTGCCGGCCGTCTCCAATGGCTTCTCGTAGTATCGCTTCACCCGCCGCGCGGCGGCCCGGCCCACCACTGCGGATAGCTCTTCCTCCGTGGCTGCGCGCACCAATTCGGAGCTTCCGAAATGTTTCAACAGGCGCACTACGGTCTTTTCGCCGATGCCTTCAATCTGGTCCAGTTCCGAGGTGAGGCTCTGGGCGTTGCGGCGGGTGCGATGGAAGGTGACGGCAAAGCGATGGGCTTCGTCGCGGATGGATTGCACCAGGTGCAGGATGGGGGAAAAGCGGTCGAGCACGATGGGCTCGTCTTCCTGGCCCAACACGTAGATGATTTCCTCGCGCTTGGCAATGGACGCGAGCGGTTGGTTGATGATGCCGATGGCCTCGAGCGCATCCGCCGCGGCGTGCAATTGGCCGATGCCGCCGTCGATCAGCACCAAGCCGGGCATGGGCTGGCCTTCCTGCTGCAGGCGCGAATAGCGGCGGGTGACGACTTCGCGCATGCTGGCGAAATCGTCATTACCGATTACGGTGCGGATAATGAACTTGCGGTAATCGGCCTTCTTCATGCGGCCGTCTTCCCACACGACCATGCTGGCCACTTTATCGGTGCCCTGGATATGGGAGATGTCGAAACACTCGATGCGGCGGGGGGCTTCGGGCAGGTTCAGCGCATCCTGCACGGCTTCCTGAATGGCGCGCGAGGTGGGCTTCATGATGCGGAAGCGGGCGTCGAAACTGTGCTTGGCGTTAGTTTCCACAAGCTCGAGCAAAGCTTTCTTCTGGCCGCGCTGGGGGGTGTGGATCTCCACGCGGCGGTTGCGCTTTTCGGAAAGCAATTCTTCCAGCGCGGCGCGATCTTCGAAGTCGACGGGCACGTGGATGATGCCGGGAACATAGCGCTCGTCGAGGTAGATTTGCTTCAGCAGGGCGGAAAAGAATTGGGGTTCGTCGTACTCGAGTTGATCTTCCCAGAAATATTCGCGGCGGTCGACGATCTGTCCGTTACGTAAGTGAAAGACGTTGAGCGCGACCAGGGGCGGCTCGGCGTAGACCGCGAAGATATCGGTATCGTCGCCTTTGGCGGCCGCCATCTTTTGGCGCTGGTCCATCTCTTCGACGGTGGATAGGAGGTCGCGCAGGGAGCCCGCTTCTTCGAAGCGCATGTCTTCGGAGGCGGCTTGCATGCGCGCGCGCAGTTCGGCAGACAGATCGCCGTGGCGGCCTTCGAGAAACAGGCGTACGTCGCGAACCGCGCGGGCGTAAGTCTCGTCGGTGGTCAAGCCTTCGACGCAGGGTCCGAGGCAGCGGTGGATGTGGAACTGGAGACACGGCTTGGGATGATAGCGGGTGAGATCCACTTTGCAGGAAGGCACCAGAAAGTGGCGGTGGATGAAGTGGACCAGGCGATGCGCCAGATTGCCTGGGAAATACGGACCGTAGTAAGTGGCGCCATCCTTGCGGAGACGGCGGGTGACGTAAACGCGGGGATATTTTTCGGCGGTGAGCTTGATATAGGGATAGGTTTTATCGTCGCGCAGCAAGATGTTGTAGCGCGGCTTCCACTGCTTGATGAGGTTGTTTTCAAGCGCCAGTGCTTCTTTTTCGTTATCGACCAGGATGTAGTCGATGTCGACGGCTTCGGAGATGAGCGTGCCGGTTTTGGTGTCGGACAGTTTGTCGTCGGAAAAGTAGCTGCGGACGCGCAGGCGAAGGCTTTTGGCTTTGCCGACGTAGATTACACGGCCGCCGGAATCTTTGTAGAGATACACGCCTGGCGAGAGAGGTAACTGGGCGGCTTTGTCACGCAGGTCCATCGCGGTGGGGGGCTATAATTCAATTATGTCACGGTGGGCATTTGCTCTGCTTTTTTGGACGTTGGCCGGGGGGACTTTGGGGGCGCAGGATAAGCCCAAGCCACCGTCGCCGCCGCCCACGCAGCAGAATCCGCCCGCCGAGCAGGAACCGCCCGAAGAAGACGCCAATCTGAAGCAGAAGGAGTACGTCTTCAATCCGCTGCAAGCGAATAAAGAGCTACAGGTGGGGCTCGAGTATTACAAGAAGCGCAGCTATAAGGCGGCGGCGGGCCGTTTTCGCGAGGCCACCCGATGGAATCCGAACTTGGCGGAAGCGTGGCTGCGGCTGGGCGAGGCGGAAGAGAAGCGCAAGAATCACAAAGACGCCAAGGAAGCTTACGCGAAATATTTGGAAGTGCAGCCGGAAGCGAAGGACGCTCCGGAGATTCGCAAGAAGATTGCCAGCCTGCACTAATGCCACAATAAAGATTCGTGCACAAACGCCTACCTTTCGCCCTCGGTTGTTACGCGGTTCTTGCGTTGTTGGCTTGGTTTACCCTCGGCAGTGCCGGGTTTTATGTCAACGGCAGGTTGGTCGAGATGCGCACGGCAGTCTGCCTTCTTTTAGGCGCGTTCACTCTGAAGACTTTGATCGCTTATAAAGCCGGCTGGTAAGCGTTCGTAGTCCCGTTCCAGAACCCCGTATTGAAACGTCGATCCCAAAACGGGCTTGACGCTCTATCCACCTAATCGCAAACTTATTGAAACTAAGGTCTTTTTTCGCATATTCAGCTATGGTTATCGCGTTGCATTCTACCGAAGCGCCGGAGGGAATCCGGCACAAGCCAAAAGGAGAATGGGAAGATATGGGACGCGCAAATGCTACGGCACGGCAGAAGGAATCGACAGCCCGTGCGGCTCGCGATCAAGTCGTACTCGAGAATCTTTCGCTGGTTAAAGCAATAGCCATACGCGTCCACGAGAGCCTTCCCGTACACGTAGACCTGGATGATCTGGTGCATGCCGGAGTGCTGGGGTTGTTCGATGCAGCGTCGAAATATAATCCCAATAAAAAGGTGGTGTTTCAGAGCTATGCCAAACACCGCGTGAAGGGCGCCATTCTCGATAGTCTCCGCCAGCTTGATTGGGCCTCGCGCGATCTGCGCAAGCGCCAGAAGCAACTGGATGCGGTGACGCACGACCTGATGACGCGCTTGGGCCGTACGCCTACTGAAGCGGAGATCGCGGAAAACCTGGGACTCGGCATCGACCGGTGGCGGCGGGTAGCGCTAGAACTGAAAAACCTGGGACTGGTTTCGACATCGTCGCTGCGGCCCGACCCGGAAAACAGCGCTCCGGTGGAGTTTCCTGCCGCGCCGGATTCGCAACCCGATAATATCTGTGCACGGCGCCAACTGCGATCCGCCCTGGCCGGTGCGATGAAGTGCTTGCCGGAACGGTACCAGAAAGTGGTTTTGCTTTACTACACCAACGAAATGACGATGAAAGAAATTGGGGATGTGTTGGGCGTGAACGAGAGCCGCGTATCGCAGATCCACAAGACCGCGTTGGAGAAAATGGCGGCCAACCTGCGCTCGGCGGGTATCGAGTCGGCCGGCGCCTTTTGATCTTTGCGGATTCTGGCTGGTGTCGCGCTAAAATCGAATGAGAGCCGTATGGCTCCCATGCCACGATCATGAGCACCCCGGCCGTCCGCCGTCCCGCCACTGCGCGCGATATCATTCTGGAAGTTGTCCGGAACATGCGCGAGGGTTTGGAGCCCTTGCATTACACCACCCTGCCCCCCGCCATCTATCACGTCTATCTACATCCTGAAGACTTTGAGCGATTGCGCGGCATCTTCCCCCGGATGCGGGAGGAGACCCGGCAGGCGCTGGACGCCGAGATGGCCGACCTGAACAAGGCGAAGCTTGGGGAGCGGCTGAAGTTGGCGAAGAAGCCATCGTCCAAGGTGGTGGCGCCGGATGGCGGATGGCGCGTGGAATTCTTCGAGAATACCGATGATGATGTGGAGGCCGGCGACATCGTAATTTATTCGGAATTGGCGCTGCCCGCCAAACCGGAATTCGGGGCTGGAAGCATGACCAAGCGGATCAGTACGCGACGCTTGGCCGGGGAATTGACGGCTACCCAGAAGTACGAAGAGCCGCCCGCGGGGGCGGTGGCGGAAACGCGACAGACATCGCAGGGGGCCAACACGGTGCGTTCGTCTGAAACGCGCACGGAAACGCTGCCCGAAACCAAAGAGATGGAGGCTTACGCCACCATCGAATACGAAGATCAGTCGGGCCGCCAGACTTACCGCATGGCCAAGAACCAGATCGTGGTGGGACGCGGCGGCCGGGATTACTGGACCGATCTGAAGTTGAATACGCTGCCCGATGTTTCGCGCGAGCACGTGCGCTTGCGGCGAGACGCCGAGACCGGCGAGTTTTTCATCAAAGATTTGAGCCGCCTGGGCACCAGCGTGGACGGCAAACCGATCCCCACCAGCGTGGAATACGCGGATGGCGAAAAGCGCGACAAAAACCTGGAAGTAAAGCTGCCGGACACGGCACGGATCGGTCTGGCGGACGTCGTATTTCTTGATTTCAAAGCCGGTTCGCGTTCAGTTAAACCGTAATGCCCGTTAAGACCAAGCTTCGTAGTGCCGGCGAGAGCCATATGGGCATGGTGCGCCAGAATAACGAAGATCGCATACACCTGGACCCAGATCGCGGCATTTTCCTGGTGATTGACGGGATTGGCGGGCAGGCCGCGGGGGAAAAGGCGGCCGACATCGCGGTGAATCGCCTACGCGCCCGGTTGGAACGCCAGACCGGCACCGTGGAAGATCGCATCCGCGAAGCCATCACGGTGGCCAATAACGAAATTCTGCATGCGGCGGCGGAGAATCCGGAATGGAACGGCATGGCTTGCGTGATGACCGTGGCGGTGGCCGAAAACGGGCACGCGGTGGTCGGCCATGTGGGCGATTCGCGCCTTTACCAGATCCGCCGGGGGCAGATTCGGAAGATCACGCACGATCATTCGCCGGTGGGTGAGCGGGAAGATAACCGGGAAATATCGGAAGCCGAAGCGATGCGGCATCCGCGCCGCAACGAGGTTTATCGCGATGTGGGATCGCAAGAGCATGCGCCGGACGATCCGGACTTCATCGAGCTATTGACCATTCCGTTCGATGCGGAGAGCGCCCTGCTGATCTGCAGTGATGGCCTGAGCGATCAGGTGACGTCACAGGAAATTTTGCGCACGGTGCTGGCGAATGCGGGCCATCCCGGAGGCGCGGTACACGAATTGATTGAGGCTGCCAATCGCGCTGGGGGAAGGACAACGTCAGCGTGGTGGTGGTGGAAGGGGAACAGTTTGCGGCGGCTCGCGAGCCATACACGCGCAGCGCGGCCCCCCGGGAAATATTTTTACCAGCAAGCCGGCCGTGTTCTTTTACGGTGTGTTGTGCGCGGCGTTGGTTTTCGGAGCGCTGCACTATTACACCGCCCTGAACCAACCGCCCACGCCGCTGCCCGCGCAAATTCTGAAGGTGGGAACGGGCGGCTTCGCCACTATCGGCGAGGCTTTGGCTAAGGCTCACGCCGGGGATACGGTGGAGGTTTCGAGCGGCGAGTATGCGGAACAGGTCCGGCTGAAGAGCGGCGTGACGTTGCGCGGCCGCCTGCCGGATGTACCCATTCTGCGGGCGGCGCCGAACCAGACCGGACCTGCGGTGGCGCTGCTGGCGCAGGGAGTTCAAGGCGCGCGCGTGATCGGCTTTCGAATCCGGGCGGATGAGAAAGCGCCGCTAGCTTCGGCCGTGGTGATCGCGGATTCCGATTTGGAATTGCAGGATACCGAGATCGTGGGGGCGGCTACTGGCATCGAGATACGCGGCAAATCGAACGCCGTGTTGCGGGCCGATTTGATACAGGACTGCCGCGACGCCGGCATCCATATATCCGGCGAGTCCACACCTTGGCTGTTGTACAACGCCATTCTGCGTAATGGGTGGCGGGCGCACGACCCCGCACCGGGTGTGCTGATCGAGGCGCCGGCGCGCCCTGTGCTGATCGGTAATACGTTCGCCGATAACGGCGGCGAGCCGGTACGGGTGCCGGAGGGTATGGACAAAGATCCGATTGCGAAATTCAACTTTGTCCTGCCGGCCAAGCCGGCCGCGCGAGCCAGGGGGGGGGCCCACTAAATGGTCATCCCCGAGCGCCGCAAAGTTGGTAGATACGAGATCCTGCGGAAACTGGGCCGCGGGGGCATGGCCGATGTCTATCTGGCGCAGGATCCGGAAAACGAGCGCACCGTCGCGTTAAAGGTGATCGAGCACGGTCCGGATGCCGATTCGAAGGAAACCATTGAGGCGGAGCGGCGCGGTTCGCAGTTGCAGGCGCAACTCGCCGAGGTCGATCCGCGCGTAGTGAAGATTTTCGATGCCGACGATATGGATGGCTACTTCGCGGTGGCCATGGAATACGTCGAGGGTCAGGACTTGGCGGACCTGATGCGCCACGGTCCCGCGCAGGTGGACGATGCCGCCGATATCGCGCTGGCCATTTGCCAGACGCTGCATAACGCACACACCTTGGCGGTGACGATCGACGGCAAGGAATACCGCGGCATTGTGCATGGGGACATCAAGCCGAAGAACATTCGCATCGACAATGAAAACCGGGTGCGGGTGCTCGATTTTGGCATCGCCAAGGCTTTGTCGCTATCGCGCAAACTGACGCGCAACGAGTTCGGGAGCGTGCCTTATGCTTCGCCTGAGCGGCTGGATTCGGGCGACGTAAATTCGATGTCGGACCTTTGGTCGCTGGGCGTGCTGCTTTATGAACTGGTGACCGGAGCGCAACCGTATCAGGCGGAAAGTACGGAGCGGTTGGAGCGCATGATCCGCTCGCGCATTCCGGCTCCGCCCGCGCCGGATCCCTGCCCTGAGCCGTTGCGGCGCATTCTTTTGAAATGCATGGATCCGGAGCCGGACCGGCGCTATCAGTCCGCAGCGGACCTGGCAACCGATTTGGTGGCTTTTCGTGCGGGAGCGCCGGTGGCGGCGGAAAGCGAAGAAGACTCGGGCGCCACGCGCCGTACATTTCATCCCGCGGCGGGTCCCGACGATAGCACGCGCCGCACGGTTAAGCCGGCTGCTACTAAGGCTGCTGCTGCCGCGCGCGGTGCAGGCCCGGCGGAGCAGCCCACGAGCTTCCAATATGGCGTGAAACGGTTCCTGGTCATGCTGGCCGGTGTGGTGCTGGCGTACTCCGTGTATGCGGTGACGTCCGGCATTGTGGTCTGGCGGCGCGGACAGCAACTGGACCGCGATATTCACGCCGAAGTGCTCACCGATCCGGACGCGATCTGGACGCGCTGGGCGGACATTTCCAAAGGCAACGCGCAATCGATGGCGCTGTTCGCCCCGCGGCATTCGGTAAAGAGGCATTTGGTGACGGCGGCCGACCGGGTCATTGAAACGTATCGCAATGGCGATAGCCAGCCGGTTTACGAAAACGATTGGAAGCGCGCCAAACAGTATCTGGCGCGGGCGCTCGAGATCGATCCGGGTGATGAAACCGTGCGCGGCGAGTTGCGCCTTTGCGAAGGGCAGATCGACCGTATTAACGGACTGACGCATCACAACACTGCCGTACTCAACGAGGCCGTGCAGAAGTTTGAAGAGGCGCAGCAGGCGCTTCCGCACTCGCCCGATCCCGAACTGGGCTTGGCGCGCGTTTATGTTTACGGCTTGAAGGATATCGACAGAGCCTATGCCGCCCTGCAGGAGGCGGAGCACCGCGGCTATAAACTGGGCAGCCGCGAAAAGGCGCAGTTGGCGGACGGATACCGCGACCGGGGCGATCGCTTGTGGTGGGACTCGCGCGATGTACGCGGGTTGCCGCAGGAACGCGACCAGATCGAAAAGGCCGCTGACGACTACAGGCGCGCGCTGGAGCTATACCAGAGCATCGTGCCTTACGGTAACGCCAACGTCAATATTGTGCGGGTGCAAGGCAGCCTGAGTTCTATCGAATACCGGATCGCCGAATTGCACTAACGGTCTTGCTGAACCGCTTGCCGCAGGATCTCGTCGGCCACATCCGCCGCAGCGCGCATTTCGGGCACATCGTGGACCCGCAAGAGGTGCGCTCCATTCAGGATCGAAACCGTTACCGCGGCGGCGGTGGCGCACAGCGTTTCCTTGTCGTTGGTATGCGCCAGGAACGACTTGCGGGACGGCCCCGTCAAGATGGGCAAGTCCAGGCTGGATAACTCGCGCAGGCGGGCCAGCAGCGTGGAATTCTGTTCTTTGCGTTTTCCGAAACCCAAGCCGGGATCCACCACGATTCGCGACCGGTCGATACCGCTATGGCGCGCACGGTTGACCGTCGCTTCCAAATCGCGAACCACAGATCCCATGGGATCGGGCAGCGGCGGCAGTTTGGCCCAGGTTTCCGGACGGCCGCGCATGTGGTTGAGGATCAAGCCGGCGTTGTTGTTCGAAACCACGCGCGCCAGTTGCGCTTCGAATGTGAGTCCGGTGGGATCGTTGATGATTTCGGCGCCATGTTCGAGGGCGAGTTCGGCGACTTCCGCTTTGTAAGTATCCACCGAAATGGGAATGGTCAGTTGATCCCGCAAACGCTTCAGCACGGGGATCAGGCGGCGCAATTCCTCCGCAGCAGAGATGCGCGCGGATTCGGGGCGCGTGGATTCCGCACCGATATCGATAATGTCGGCGCCTTGCTCTTCCATTTGCAAGGCGCGCGCGAAGGCCCGGTCGGGGTCGGCAAACTTACCGCCATCGGAAAAGGAATCCGGCGTTACGTTCAACACGCCGAGGATGACCGTACGTTCGCCCAACTTAATTTCGCGGGACTTCAGTTTCCAGTAAAAAAGCTTTCGCATAGACGGAACCACAGATGGACACCGCTGAACACAGAATCCGTCCGCGCCGGCCCAACCGATCTTCCACTAATGTCGCACGTTTGCGCCGCCCCGTATAATTAAGACAATGGATCTTCCGCTGACGCGCCTGTCCGAAATTCCCCATTTGACGGTGGCGCGAGATGCGCCGCTCTCCCGATACACACGATTTGGTATCGGCGGTCCGGCGGATATTTATGCGGAAACCGAGAGTGTGGAGGCTTTCATCCAGGCGCTGGCGGTGGCGCGCGCGAGCGGCCACAATTACATGGTGATGGGGGGCGGCACCAACCTGATCGTATCCGATGCGGGCTTTCGCGGAATTATGCTGCGGTTTGTGGCGCGGAATATGGCTGCCGCGGGGGACACGGTGCAATGCGATGCCGGCGCGGTGTTGATGGACCTGGTGGATTTCTCGATCGCGCGCGGATTGCGGGGCCTCGAAACGCTGGCCGGGATTCCCGGATCGGTAGGGGCGGCGGTGTACGGCAATGCGGGCGCTTATGGCCATTCGATTTCGGAACGGGTGCGCCGGGTCCGCTTTTTCGATGGCGAGTGCGTGCGCGTTTTGGACCATGACGGCTGCGAGTTTCATTATCGCGAGAGCATCTTCAAGCGGCATAAAGAGTGGGTGATTTTTTCGACGGACTTGCACTTGTCGCCTGCCGATGCGGGTACGCTGCGCCAGACAGCGGACGATATCGTGAAGGTGCGCAACGAGAAGTTTCCGGTGACTATGAAGTGCGCGGGCAGCATCTTCAAGAATTTCCTGCTGGCGGAGTTGCCTGCGCCAGCGGCGGCCGCAGTGCCTGCGAAGGTGGTGCGGGAAGGCAAGGTTCCGGCCGCGTTTTTTCTGGAGCAGGTGGGCGCCAAAGGGATGTCGCGCGGCGATATCCACGTAGCCGCATACCACGCCAACCTGATCTATAACGCCGGTGCGGGAACGGCCGCGGACCTTTGCGCGCTGATCGTGGAATTGAAGGCGCGGGTGTGTGCGCGGTTCGCGGTCCAACTGGAGGAGGAAGTGCAGTACGTGGGGTTTTAGCACAAGGCTCCCGGCGTCCGTCTGCCTGCTGGCTTTGGCTTTGTTTTTGGCCGGGGGGCTTTGGGCGGCGGATCTGCACGAGGCGGTGGCCTCGGGCGACGTGGAACAGGTGCGGGCGTTATTGGCCGGCGGCGCTGACCCCAACACGCGGGACAATCTGGGCGCCACCGCCCTGCACGATGCCGCGTGGACCGGAAATCGCGAGATCGCCGCGCTATTGATCAACCGGGGCGCGGATGTGAATGTACGGCATCTGGAGGCTGGATCGACGCCGCTCGATTTCGCCGTAATCAAGAATAACCGCGCAGTCGCCGAGTTGTTGCTGGCGCACGGCGCGGCGGTGGAGGCTGCGGATCGCTCCGGCGCGACCGCGTTGCACCTGGCCGCCACGCGCGGCTATCGCGACATGGTAGCGCTGCTGCTGGCGCACGGGGCCAAGGTGAACGCGAGGGATACGCCGGGTGCGGCGCCGCTCGACGAGGCTTGCTGGAAGGGCTATCGCGAGATTGCCGCGCTGCTGTTGGAGAAAGGCGCAGCCGTGGAGGCACGCAATCCGGAGACGGGCGCTACGCCGCTGGGCGAAGCCGCAGCCAAGGGACACGCGGACGTGGTGGAACTGCTGGTGGCGCACGGCGCGGATATCAACGCGCGCGACAATTCCGGCGCATCGCCGCTCGAGAACGCATCGCGTTCCGGCCATGCGGCGGTGGTGGATGTGCTGATGGCGCATGGCGCAACGTTGGCCAAGCAGGCCACCAAGGATCAGCCTGGCATATCGCTTTTGGATGAGGCGGTCTTGAAAGGGCAGGCCGACATGGTAGAGTTGCTGGCTGCCCGGGGTGCGGATGTGAACGCGCGGAATGCGGATGGCGCGGCACCGCTGTCCGACGCGGCGCTGAAGGGATATGCGGAGATCGCGCGCATCCTGATCGAACACGGTGCGCGAGTGAACGAGAAGAATGCGGCGGGCGGCACGCCGCTGCACGACGCGGCACTTGGTGGACATCGCGACATGGTGGCGCTGCTGCTCGATCGGGGCGCGGAAATCAACGCGCCGGACGATGCCGGCGCGACCCCGCTTTACAATGCGGCATCCTGGGGACGGCGCGATGCCGTGGAACTGCTGCTGTCGCGCGGGGCGGATGCGGGAGTGCGGACGAAGGCGGGGGCTACGGCGCTCGACGGCGCTGTCGCCAACGGGTTCGAGGACGTCGCGGCGTTATTGCGTGCGCGGGTTAGTAAATAGCCCGCAATAGCGCGGCGGGAGAAGAATCCGGCGGTCGCGCCACTTGAAGTCTTGGCACAATCTCATTCGGCCGAAACCGCTTCCGTCGAGACGGATACCGGCAATATGTTCCGCGAGCCTTTGGCGGGACAGCTCAAACAATTCGGGCGATTGGTAGAGAAGCATCTGCCGCGACTGGCTTCGGCCAAGGGGTCGGATCCGCGGCAGGTAAAGGCGCTTTCGCTGATTACCGCGGGTGCGGCGGTGCGCATGGTTGCGGCGGGGCGTTCGGCAGCCGATTTCTTCGAACAGGTTTCCTACAATAGCCGACGGTTGGCGAAACTGAACGTGGCGCCCATGGAAGTGGTGGATGCGCTGCGGGAATACGACCGCGGGCTGGATCGGGTTTTGGCTCGGCGCCACCCCCAACATCGCGCCGCGCTGCTGGAAGTGCGGCAACAACTGCACTTCCGTACCCTATTGGCCATCAACCATGCCTATTACCAGGTGCGCGAGGCCGAGACGCAGGCTTTTTATGGCTTGCTGCGGGCGGAGATGGACGCCACGGGGCTCGATGATCTGTTGCGTCGCTTCATCCTGATCCTAACGCGGACGTTTCGGGCGCAAGCCGGGCGGATCATTCCTTTATCCGGCCCTTCATCTGGCGGTTCGCCGATCGCGGCGCGGATTTTGAAGCGGCTGGGGAAAGCGCGTTATATCGCCGCCGGTCCGGGGGAGGCATTGGTGGTGGATGCCACCATGCGCGGCGCTTTTCAATCATACTGGTCGATTCCGTTCTTTTCCGACGGGCAATTGGCGGGACTGATCCAATTCGGGTTTCCCACGGCCTACCGGTGGCTGCCGCGCGAGTTGGACTTGCTCAACGCCTTTACCGAGAGGTGCTTGCGGGGCGCGGAGCGGGTCCGTTTGCTGCAGGATCTGGCGGCACGCGAAGAGCAATTACGCTCGCTGGCCGCGCACCTGCTGGAGGTCGAAGAAGAAGAGCGCCAGCGCCTGAGCCGCGAGTTACACGACGAGGCCGGCCAGTCGATGCTGTTCCTCAGGCTGCATCTGGAAATGATCGAGAAGGACGCTCCGCCGGATTTGCGGCCCCGTCTGGCCGAGGCGAAGAGCGTGGCTGAGCGCATTATCGCCGAGGTGCGCCGCATTATCGCCGCGCTGAATCCTTCGGTGGTGGAGGAATTGGGACTGCCGGCGGCCCTGCGGCACCTTAGCGCGCGATTCCGGAAGCTGTATCCCAGCAAAGTGCGGCTCAGGTTGACGGCGTATGCGGGGGGGGCTACGCGGGAGGCCGAAACCGCCATTTATCGCGTGGTGCAGGAGTCTTATCAGAATATTGCCAAACACTCCGCAGCGTCGAGGGTAAACCTTACGCTGCGATCCACCGATACATTAGTGGAACTGAATATCGAGGACGACGGTGTCGGATTCGATGTGGATCGCGCGGTGGCTCTGCCGAAGTCGTTTGGCTTAAAGGGCATGCGCGAGCGAGTCGCGCTATTGGGCGGCCGTTTGGAAATTCGCAGCAGTCCGGGCCATGGCGCCACGATTGCGATGCGACTGCCGATTTCCCGTCCATAACACTTGTCAGTTCCAGGCTGATGAGAGGATTATGGCAATTCGAACGCTTCTAACCGACGATCACACCCTGTTCAGGCAGGGCGTAAAGACTTTGCTCTCCGCCGTGCCGGAACTGGAGGTGGTGGGCGAGGCCGCCAACGCCGCGGATGCCATCACCCAAGCCGCCGAACTGCGGCCCGACGTGGTCCTGATGGATGTAAGCATGCCGGGAATGAGCAGCTTTGAGGCAACCCGTCAGATCCGCAAGACCCGGCCGGAAACAAAAGTACTGTTCCTGACCATGTACGACGATGAGGATTACCTCGCGGAATGCATGGAGGCGGGGGCCAGCGGCTATCTGCTGAAAGATAGTCCGGCGGAGCAATTGATCTCCGCGATCGGGGAAGTACACCGGGGCGGCAGCTATTTGAGCCCGCGGATGCTTTCGCACCTGGTGGACGATTTCCGTACGCGAGTGCGCTCGAGCACGCGCCAATCGCGGTTTAGCACGCTGACGCGCCGCGAACTCGAGATCCTGAAGTTTCTGGCGGAAGGTAACTCCGTGAAGGAGATCGCTACCGCGCTGAATCTGAGTGTCAAGACCATCGAAGCGCATAAGTTCAATCTGATGCGCAAGCTGGATATTCACAATAAGGCGCAACTGGTACAGTACGCGATTCAGAAGAAGATCATCCGGCTGGCGAGCTAAACGCCCACAATTTGCAATTGTTTACGGATTTTTTCCCTATATTGGGGAAGTGTCCAAGTGGCTGTTCCTCTTAGTCGCGTGCTTCCCGCTGATGGCGGCCGACAATTACGTTGGCAGCAGTGTATGTAAGAGTTGTCACGCGGATATCTGGTTCAACTTTTATAAGAACCCGCACTATAAGAGTATCGCCAGCGGCACAGAATCGCCTGATCGCACCGGATGCGAGGGCTGCCACGGGCCTGCCAAAGCCCACGTAGAAGCGCACGGCGGCAAGACCACGATTCCGCGGGCATTCTCTCTGATGCAGCCGAAGGCCGTGCTGGACACGTGCCTGAACTGCCACGCCAGCAATTTCTCGAAAAGTAACATCCGCAGGTCACAGCATTCTTTGGCGGATGTAGTCTGCACCAATTGCCACTCGATTCACAAGTCTCAGTCCGATCAATTCCTGCTGGCTAAGAAACAGACCGACCTGTGCTACACCTGCCACGCCGATGTGCGCGCGCAGTTCTCGATGCCGTTCAAGCACCGCGTGAACGAAGGCTTTATGTCGTGCACGGACTGCCACAATCCGCACGGAACTTTCGCGCCGACGTGGGGCATGGCCGATCGGCCGCACATGGTATCGCGCGCGGAGGGCAACGAAGAAGCCTGTCTGAAATGCCATGCCGATAAGCGCGGACCCTTCGCATACGAGCATCCGCCAGTGCGCGTGGAGGGTTGTGGCGCATGCCACGTACCGCACGGGTCGACCAACGCAAAGCTGTTGGAGCGTCCGGTAGTGTTCACGCTTTGCTTGCGCTGCCACAACGGCGCGGACAGTTTCGGGACGCGCAACAACGGCATCCCGGCGCTATCGAACACGCACAACATGCTCGATCCACGTTATCAACGCTGCACGCTATGCCACGTGCGGATTCACGGATCGAACAGCGACGGCTACTTCTTCCGGTAGAAAGCCATGCGGTACATTCACTTCAGCGTTCTGATCGTCGTTATTATCGGGGGATTCTGGGGGCGCCCGCGGCTATCGCCCAGCAAGTGGTGGCTCCCACACCGGACCAAGCGGGCTCCTCGCGCGGCACAAACACGGGCGATTACAACGTGATGGAATCGTTCGAGACGGGCTACCGTTTCGCGGAGGTCGCCGGCAGCGTGGGCACTTACCGCAGTGATGTGAACTACGGCAATGGCATAAGGCTGCTGAGCAGCAACCTAAGCATCAACTCGCGCGACGGCCATGGCCGCTGGTTTGATCAAATCGTGCTGACCACTATCGGGCTGGGCAATGATCCTTATCAATCGGTGACCCTGCGCGTGGAAAAGAACAAGCTGTATCGCTACGACATGCTATGGCGTTTGGATGATTATTTCAATCCGGGTCTGCCGGTAGCGGGCGGTCTGCACTTGATGGATACCAGTCGCCATATGCAGGATCATAACCTGACCGTGCTGCCGCAATCGAAACTGCAGTTTCACCTGGGCTACAGCCGCAACACGCAGGATGGGCCGGCGCTGTCGACGGTGCAACTCTGCTTCAACGGCAGCGTTTACTGCGGCACGGCGGGCAACGAGTTTCCGGTATTCGAAAACGTGCGGCGCGAGCAGAACGAATACCGACTGGGCGCCGATCTGGATCTGGCGGGGTTCAAATTCACGGTGCTGCACTCGTGGATCTTCTTCAAAGACGATAGCGGCTACCAGGCGAACGGGTTGACGGCGGGCGACAATCCGTCTTCGGGCGTGACCCTATCGCAGTTCCAACGCTCCGAACCGTATCACGGCGCGAACCCTTACTGGCTGGGCAATTTGAATAAGAGCGGTAAGACGCTGGCGGTGAACGGGCGGGTCACTTACGTGGACGGCAAGCGCAATTTCATCATGGACGAAAACGCGTTTGGCGGCACGCCATTTGGAGCGCAGAATCAGCAGGTGCTGGTGGGGGGGGATGCGTCGCGGCCGTCGATCACGGGGGATCTTTCCATCACCGTGTTTCCCACATCCAGCCTGACGCTGGTGAATAACACGTCGATCGACAGCACGCGCATCGATGGCACTTCCGACTACGGGCAATTCAACCTGGCCACGCAGACGGCCGATTTCATTTCGTTCCGTTACCTGGGCCTGCGCACCATCGCCAACGCCACCGATTTGCATTACCGCGCGAAGAACTGGTTTTCCATTTACGGGGGCTATCACTATTCCGCGCGGCGGATCGAGGATATCGAAGACTTCGCGGTTCCCGGGCCGTTCAGCGGTGCGGAGTTTGTGCAGCAGAATCATCTGCAGGCGGGCCTGGTGGGCATTCGCTTCAAACCGGTGAAGGCCATGACCATCAATCTGGAGGGCGAAATCGGGCGCGCGGACCGGCCCTTCACTCCGGTAAGCGACCGCAACTATCATGCGCTCGGCGGGCGGTTCGAATACCGGGTGAAGAAGCTGACCTTGGGCGCGGCATATAAAGAGAATTACAACAACAACTCCGTCATGCTGAGCAGCTACAGTTCGCACGCGCGGAACCATAGCGCGAATGCGGCTTGGACGCCACGCGACTGGTTTACGCTGGACGCCAGTTATTCCAAGCTGCATCTGGATTCGCTCTCAGGCATCGCGTTTTTCGCCGGGCCGGATGCGGTTTCGCCGTTGACCAGCAATCAGATTTACGTCAGTAATATTCACGCCGCGAATTTCGTGGCGCGCTTCGTGGTGGCCAAGCGCGTGGATTTGTATGTGGGTTACACCATCACGCGCGATACGGGCGATGGCCGCAGCACCGCGGCGCCCATTGGGTTAACGGATCCCACTAGTTTGGTTTTCGCGCCGGTGCAGACGTTCCCGTTGAGTTACCAGGCGCCACTGGCACGTGTGTCGATCAGGCTGCGGGAAAAGCTGCGATGGAATGCCGGGTGGCAGTATTACAACTATCACGAGGATTTTGGATTGCTTTCGTTTTATCAGGGCTACCATGCCAACACCGGCTATACCAGTGTGACCTGGGCATTTTAGGGCGGATCATTTCACCCGGAAAGGAGTGGTGCGGGTTACGGTGTTTCGCCCCTGCCGGATGGTCACGCGCGCTTCGTATTGGCCCGCATCGAAACTGGCGTCGCGCAGTTCGGCCAGATAGGGAAATTCGTGCTTCTGCTCGCCCTTGCCGCTCAGGCTGCCGTTTTCGGCGGCGGTATTCTTAAGCTCGTCATTGAAGGCAAGCTGTGATCGTCCCACGGCTTGGCCGTTGCGCATAATTTCCAGACTCATCTCCGGTTTGGCGCCGCGCAAGTCCGGATAAATGACGAAGTACAACCGCAGGGTGAACGATTCCCCGGCAGTGAAGACGGGATCGAGGAGGGGGGCCAGCGCCTTGCCATCGTAACTGAACGGCTGGTCAGCATCGAAACGGTCCGACGATTCATTCAAGGGGCGCACGAATACCGCGTCGCTCACGGAGAAGCCTGGAAGGCTGTCGCTGGTCTGCAGAGTCTCGGTGGCCTTCCCGGATTTGCTGGCGATCAGATCATCCACCGCGCCTTCGATGGTATATTTGCCGCCGGGTAATTGCAGTTCGCGCATGTAATAGAGGTTTCCCTCGCGGCGCGTAGACTGCTTCTTGACGGCTTCTTTGATGGTGACGTCTTTCTTTGCGTCCCAGACCGTCTTGCCTTCCGCGTTACGGACGGTTTCGGTGATGCGAGCCTGCACCAGGAATTTGCCGCCATCGGTGTGGAATTCGAGCGCGCTCATAGGGCATTCCACCAGCACAAAACCGGTCATGGGGCCCATGTCCGTAACTACATTCTTCCCCCGCATGGGCTGCATGCGGATGAAGCGGGTATGCACGGGAAGGCCTACAGGCGCGGTCGCGGCGGCCGGCGAGGCGGCGGTCTCCACCTTCTCCACGGGAACGATCATCGCAACGGCAGTCCACAGCGACTTAGCCTCGCGGACCAGCGACCCGCCGGTAGCACTTGCCAGCGATTTCAGATCGGGCTCAGTCTCCTTGGACTGCGGCGGCGAAAGGTCGACCACCACGACGCGCGCATTCTTAGACCGGCAAAAGTCCACCGTTTGGGCGATGCGGCTGGTGAACTCTTCCGCACCGCCTTTCATGGCTTTGACGGTTTCGGGCGGCGGACTTTCGAGGATCACCAGCAGCAGACGCTTGCCGGGCCGCCGCGCTAACGCGTACGCGGCCTTGTCGAGTGCGTTCAGGAAGGCTTGCAGATCGACGGCGCGGCCGGCGCTGGAGGCATCCAACAGGGCCTGTTCCAGGTCCTTCGACTGCATGGCCCGGGTCAATTCCTGGCCGTCGGTGAGACCGGGACGCCGCAATTCCGCGGCAGCCCCGGGGCTCTTCAGCCATTCATGGGCAGTGTCCGCGACGAAGTGCGCGGACTGGCGGACGGTATCATCGGCGGTGGGGCCGAATAAGATTACCAGCGAACGCTCATCGGCGCGCGCCACTCCCGGCGAAAACGAGGCCAAGACGAGGGCAAGAAGCGGCAGCCAAAATGGATGGCGCATGGCCTTGGTTCCTTACTGGAATTTGATCTCGGAAGATGCGTCGAACTTCCGGTAATCGCGAAACTGCGTTTCGTTGCGGACTACTTGCCTGCCCTGCCGGACTTGCAACACGGATCGCAGGGGCAACAGGTGATCCGCGCCGGCGATGCGGACCATCCCGTATTCCAAAAGAAAAGTGGGCGATTGCAGTTCGAAACCTTTCGGAAGGCCGGTGCCTTGCAGCATGATGCGGCGCACCAGTCCGCTGTCTTCATCAATGAAGACACGGCCGTGAAAGCCGGCGATTTCCTGGCGCAGATTGAAGGTCAGCACGAAGTTGGAGCGGGCCACGGGCACGTCCACATCGAACACATCGCATAGAACGCCGCCGGACAGAGCGCGGCCCGACCACTTGAATTGCGCCGCCGCTTCGGGGCGGAAAATGGACTTCAGCATGGCGCCGAATTCCCCACGCGAGTGTACGCCTTTGAAAGCGTCGCGCTGCTGGCTCGATTTCAGCCCGTTCACTTCGAGGGTACGGAAGGTTTCCTTGGGGCTCTCGTAGGTCATCTCTTCTATGAAGCTATCGGTTTGGCTGAAGCGGTCGGCATTCTTCACGGGGGCGGTCAGGCGATGGGTTTCGCGGTTACAGCGGAAATTGGGCAGGCGCGAGGCGTAGGATAAGGCGCTGGCGGAGGCTTCGTCCCATAGCTTCTTCTGCTCATCGGCGTTGAGCGCCCCGGTATCCGCGGCCAAGTGGACGGAATCGACTTCGGGCAAGATCACTTCGGCGTATTCGTCTTCGTCGGAATGCGCGGGTGCGATGGTGGCGTTCGGTCCGGCGGAGGCCAGCACGGCGGTATGTTCATTGCCGAGCACGCGGAAATTGACGGGCCGTGTCAACGCGGCCGTGCCTTGGCGGACGGTCACGCGCGCTTCATAATCACCGGGAGTCAGTTGGACGCCGCGCAAAGTTGCCAGGTAAGGGAACTCGTGCTTCTGCTCGCCGACCATGCCCATACTGCCGCCCTCCATGGCGTCGTTGCGGAGTCTGTCGGTAAACGGCAGGGCGGCGCGGCCCACCACGCGGCCATTGCGCAGGATCTCCAGGCTCATTTGCGGATGTGCGCCGTAGACGTCGGGATACAACACCAGGTAGATCTGCAAGGTGAATGGCTCGTTGGCACGGAAGACCGGGTCGAGCAGCGGAGAGATGGCGTTGCCATCGTAGTTCAGAACCTGATCGGCTTCAAACTTGTCAGCCGCAGCGTTAAAGGGACGCACCACCATGGCATCGCTCACGGTGAAGCTTGGCGTTCCTGAACCGGTGTGCAAGGGCTCGCGGATGCCGCCGCGTTTATTGGCGATCAGATCTTCGACGGTAGCTTCCAAAGTGTACTTGCCGGCGGGCAGGACCACTTCGCGCAGGTAATAGATATTTCCCGCGCGGCGCGCTTCGAGCTTGTTCAGCGGCCCGTGCAGGGTGATTGGCTTGCTCTGTTCCCACACGACTTTGCCGGCAGCGTTGCGGGCAATCTGGGTGACGCGCGCGCGAGCCGAGTAGGTTCCGGCGTTGTCGTCGATCTCGAAGTGGAGGGCGTTCAAGGGCGATTCAACCAGGAACCATCCGCGCATGGGGCCGGTGGAGTCTTCCATATTCAAACCCGCATCTACAGTCGTGATACCGCCCCGACCGGCGCTGACGCTGCGGTGGATGCCGAAGGTTTGGGATCCGCGCGGCGAAATGCGGATGAAACGCGTGTGCACGGGCAGGTCGGTGGGTAAGGCCGGCAGATTGGCGGCGTTGGCAGCGATGGCAGGTTCCGGCGCGGGTTGCGCGGCGTAGGCGGATTCCGCGGTTTTCGATCCGGCGGCGGAGATCAGAACCGTGGCGTCCAAGGCGCGGGGATCGCGAATGAGGGCGCCACCGGTAGCTTGGCCCAGCGATAGGAACTCATGGCTCGCGAACTTTGACGGAACCGATGTGGGGTCGAGCACCACCACGCGGATCAAGTTGGATTTACAGAATTCCACGACCTGCTTGAGCTGGGCTTCGGCGTCCGCGGATAGCGGGGGCGTCTCGACGATCGCAACCAAGATGCGCAGTCCGGGGCGGACGGCGAGGGCTTGCGCGGCGCGGTCGAGTGAGTTCAGAAAAGTATCGGGATCGGTGTCGCGGCCCTCGCGCGCGGCGGCGAGGAAGGCCGGTTCGATGGTCTTGGCGGGGGTTTTGGCATCCAGCGGCAAAGCGTCCGCACTGCCACTAAGGCGCAATTCCGCGGTGGAGCCTGGCTGGCTTAGCCAGTGGTGCGAGACGGCCACTACGGTATGGGCAGCCTGACGGGCGGCATCGGCGGCCGCTGGTCCGAAAAGAAAGATCGCAGACCGGGCGGGTGTTTCGGGGGAGGCCACCTGGTTACTTTGCTTATCGCCGGCGAGGGCGGTGAGGCAAAGCGGCGCGAAGAACAGCCAGACCAGGGCAGGTGTTCGCATACAGTCGATGATACCGCTATCGGAACGCTACGTCCGCTTACGTTTGGCGGCGAAATCAAAGGCGTGTTTGGCGAGATCCACACGGGCGCCCCGGAAGGCGACGCCTTCCGACTGCAGCCGCAGGCGTTGTTCCAGACCCGCCTCGCCGGGCAAACGGATGTGGCCGCCGGCGCCCAGCACCCGGTGCCAGGGAATGTCTCCCTTAGCATTGTGAAGGGCCCAAGCCACTTGGCGGGCTCCGCCGGGAAATCCGGCAGCGCGTGCGACGTCGCCGTAGGTAGCCACGCGACCTTTCGGGATCCGGGTTATGGTGCGGCGAATTTTTTCCAGCACGGTCTTGTAACAGTGTACGGCGGCGGCTAGATATCGTATTCGGATCTGATTATACTATTACTTACCATGAACTCCGGATATCAGATTGTCGTGTGCGCGGGTATTGTGCCCGATCCGCTGCAAACATTGGAACCGGTGAGCGGGCCGGGCGGACCGTCACTGAAGAACGAATCCATGTTGCCGGCCATACTCGATCCATGGGCGGCGCATGCGCTCTATGAAGCGGCGCACCTGGCGGCGGAAGTGCCGGGCATCAAGGTTTGGCTGGCGAGCGTGGGTCCCAAGGCAAAGTTACAGCAGGTGATGATGACGGTGGCGCAGAAGGCGGCGTTCGAATTCATCGCGGTGGATGGCGCAGCCGGCGGATTCACAGAGGCTTATGATGTAGCCGCAGCATTGGCAGAGGCTATCGGCGGAATCGCGGCTCTGGATATGGGGCGGCTGTTGCTGTTCGGCGGGTGGGAATCGGCTTCCCGGGGGGCCGGCGCCACCCTGCAGATGATTGCGGAACGGCTGGGCATTGTGGATCAGTTCCAGGGTGTGGACGAATTACACGTGCGTCCGGACGGCGCGCTCGAAATTCTGGAGCGCGTGGAAGGCGGGCGGCACCAAATGTCGGTGTGCGCAGGTCCGCCGGCGGCGCTCGGTTGGGCCACCGGCAATCTGCCCGAGCCGCGCAACAATCCGCAGACCGGGATGGCTAATTTGCGCGGGGTGATGCCAGCGCTGCAAAAGGCCAAGCCGTTCCGTCCGGCCGATGGTGCGCGCTTCTTGAGTGCGGTGGCGCCCAGGCAGCAGCGCGAAACCCGGATCGTGAAGGATATGCCGGCGGCGGACGTGGCCCAGGAATTGGCTGCGTGGATTGCGGGGGAGTGAACATGGAAACCATACTTTTTCTGGCCCACACCGAAGCCGATGGATCGCTTTCGAAAGCGGCACGGGAAGTTTTGGCGTCCGCGGTGGCTTTGAAAGCTGCCCTGCCCGGCGCGAGTTTGAGCGTTGGCTTGGTGGCGGCTGGTGACGCGCAGGTTGCGGCGGATTCGATCGCTGGTTGTGGCGCGGCGCAGTTTCTGGCGGTAACGGGCGAAGACTTCGCCTCGGCCCGTTATGCCACGGATGCCGCGGCTGCCGAAGCACTCACGCGGAAGGCGGGCGCGACGTTGGTGTTGGCTCCGGGTACGTCGCGCTGGGCGCGCTGCCTGGCTGGGGTGGCGCAGCGGCTGAACGGCCGCGCCGATACGCATGTCGCATCAATCGGCATTGAGGGCGGGGCCGGCATTGAAGGCCGAGCTCCGGCGGTGACGCGCTGGTATTACCGGCAGCGGATCGAAGGCGTCTCGCAGCGTACCCAGCGGCCATGGTTCATTTTGATGGAGCCGGGCTCGGTCGAACCCTGGCAAGGTGCTCCGGCGGTCGCCGCGGTGACAATGGTTCCGGTGCCGATTGGGGCGCAGTTGCGTCGTACGGAGTTTTCAGGCTGGCGGGCGCCGCGAACGGATCAGCAGACTATCCGTCCCGAGGCGGAACTGCTGTTTGTCGCGGGCGCGGGTTGGACCAAGAAGCAAGCGGACGGTCAGGCGCATCTCGCGGATGCGGACCGGTTGATCCTCGGATTCCTGCGGGCGGCCCAGGCATCGCTCGGTGGCAGCAAGTCGATGGTCGATCTGAGCGGGGAAGGGCAGGCGGTGTTGCCGTTTATGACGCACCTGAACCAAGTGGGTCAGACTGGATCCACGCCGCGCCATCCCAAGGGCCTCGCGACCTGTTGCCATGGCGAAGAACCGCATGTAGTGGGATGGCGTTTCATCAACCAGCGGAGGGCGGTGAATCTCGATCCGAATTGCGGTTGGGCGCGCGGCAAGGCTGATGTTTTATACGTGGCGGACGCGTTTGCGGTGATGGAACAGTTGAATCGTATCTTGTCGGAAAAACGGCTCGCCGTGGCCGTTTGACGGACCGTTACTCACAGCCTCGCTTCTTCCATTTTGATTAAGTTCCCCACACGCTGGGTATTTTGCCTTGTAACGCCCCGCTGCGGCGGCTGTAACCTCTCTAAGCCATTTAATTACAGAAGCTTATAGGCGTTCTGCATTAATGCTGTATCACGGTGCAGTTTATTACAAAGCCTTTACGAACCTTGCACTTGGCCTGCGATTGCAGGGTAGTTTCCACAGAGTTTTCCACAGCGGCGTTGAAAAAGTACGCCTTATCACCCCTTAGGAAGATAGGCTAGCCGAGTCCGGCCCCGAGATTGGCGGTTACCCACAGGAGCGTTGTGGTTTGCTTGTACAAACGATCAGTGAAGGCCTGTATATAGTACGTGACACGCGCCTAAAATTGAGTGACTAAGCATAAGCGATTGCGTATCTGTAAGTTACCGACGCAGATGCGGTTTGCTGTATGGCAGTGCAGTTTGTTACGAAGTCTTTACAGGGATTGAGTTTTCGGTGGGATGAGGCCGGGGATCCACAGGCTTTTCCACAGACCTGTTGGAAAATGCGGGGCCGGGGTGGCCCCGCACAAACCAAAGCCTGCGAAAACCGCGAGGATTTAGCTATGTTCTTTGCGAACCGAGTACCGCGACAACTCAGCGATCAGGGGACGCGCGGCGGCAGGAACTTCTGTTTTGGTCATTAGGATTTGCTTGTTGTCCAGTTTCTCGCCGTACAGTTCCTTGTTCGCATCGCGATCAGGGCGCAGGGTTGCGCCGTTCAGGGCGACTCCAGCGAAAAGACCTTTGGTACGTGACCAGGACAAGATTTCGGCCGTCATCCTCGCATCAGTGTCGGCGCTCGCCGTACGGCCAACCGGACCGGCGGCGATGCTGGCATCTCCACCGAGGGTGAATTTGTCGCTGTCCAACTCGCGCATGCCGTGGGCATTCATGATCAGCATCACGACGTCAGTCGACGAGCCACCGATCTGGAAACCGAAGCTACCGCCCTCCACGCGGATACCCGCAGGTGCTCCCCAACCCATCCCGAGATCCTGCCGGCAGACCGCGAAGCCTTTGCCGTATTCGCCGCCAACCACGAAGGCGCCCTTCTTGAGAGAGGGAACGATGACCACGCAGTAAGCTTTGTTCATCAAATCTTGCGGAATTCCCTTGTCGGGCGTCGCCATAATTTCGTGCAGATCTCTGGCCGATTCCTCAAGCCGCTCAGCCGCCGTATCCGCAAAAAGGGCCAGCGATGAGCAACCCACCATTGCAGCCAGAATAAAACTCTTCTTCATTTACCAGATCCTCCGTTACTTATTATCTCGCGCGTTTGAATTATCGGACACGGGTTTGGGTTTGAATCGATACAACTGAGTTGCAGGGGAGGTCAGTGCGTGCCGCGCGATGTGATGTTATGTTCAATAACCATGTACTTCCGATCACTCTATCTGGTTTTGTTCGCGATTCTGGCGCCAGCCTCGGCCGCGGTAATTTCGGATGTGCGGTACAAAATATCGGCCGGAGATCTGGCCAGTGCGGAAGCATTGGTCGAAGATTATCAGCGGGCCAACGACGTGAATTCGGAATATGCTGCGGCGGTTTCGTGGCTGGCGCGTGGCGCATTGACGCTCGGCCAAGTTGACACATCCGCACGCTATCTGGCCGAGACGAAGAGATTGACGGCGGCGCTGCTGAGAGACAAACACGTCGATGACGATAACTTTCTGCAAGCGGCCGTAGGGGCTTCGATTGAAGTGGAAGCGCAGATCCTGGCGGTGCGCGGACAGCGGGATAAAGCGGTGGCTTATTTAGAATCGGAGTTAACGCATTGGAAGAACTACTGGATTGAGGCGCGCATCCACAAGAACCTGGACTTATTAACGCTGGAGGGACGGCCGGCGCCGGAGTTAGACGCCGCTTACCGCGGCAAACCTGTCCTGTTATTTCTGTGGGCGCATTGGTGCGGCGATTGTAAGGCACAGAGTCCGGTGATCGCCCGATTGAAGCAGAAGTACGGCCCGCGCGGTCTGCAGGTGATTGCGCCGACGCGGCGGTACGGCGAGTTGGCGAAGGTTGCGCATCCAACGGCGGACCAGGAAGACCAGGAGATCGAACGCGTGTGGAAGGCGTCTTATGCCGGGCTAGACGGCGCGGCGCATCCAATCGGCGATGCGATGATGATGCAATACGGGGTTACTTCGACGCCCACGCTGGTGTTGATCGATCGGGAGGGGATTGTGCGCATGTACCGGCCCACGCGCATGACCGAGGCTGAGTTGTCGCGGCGGATCGAAGCGCTGCTGGCGCAGTAAGAGCCGGATAGAATGTAGCTAGATGAAGCGCTCGGGATTTGCCGATTTGCCCTTGCATGGCGGCCGCGTTCCCGCGTGGCTGGCCGAGCGCATGACCCTGCTGGGCACGGCGATCGCGGAAAGCATTCTCTACAATTACGGCGCTCCGGAACTGCTTGCGCGGCTAAGCGATCCATTCTGGTTTCAAGCTCTCGGTAGCGTGATGGGGATGGACTGGCACTCGTCGGGGATCACCACGTCAGTGCTGGGAGCGCTAAAGCGCGGATTGTCGCCGCGTGCCAATGAACTGGGCATCTACATTTGTGGCGGGCGCGGGCGGCACTCGCGGAATACGCCGGATGAACTCCGTGCGGTTGGGGAGCGGCGCGGCCTGGATGGCGAAGCTTTGGTGCGCACAAGCCGCCTGACCGCGCGCGTGGATAACAATGCGATCGCGGATGGGTTCCAGATCTATCTGCATTCGTTCATCGTGAGCGCGGCGGGCGAGTGGGCGGTGGTGCAGCAGGGAATGAACGAGTCGAGCGGATTGGCGCGGCGATACCACTGGCATTCGGCGACCGTGCGCGACTTCACTTCGGAGCCGCATACGGGCGTGGTTGGCGAGCATCAGGGCGAGATCGTGAATTTGGTGGATGCGCAAGCCCGTGCGGCGCAGGATGCGATGCTGACGATTGCCGGCACGCATCCGGATGTGGTGATGGCGGAAGCCCGTCGCCTGGTGTTGCCTCGGCATCATGACGTACGCGCGGAGAATGTCGACTTGAAGCGGTTGGGTGCTGTGCTAGCGGTAGCGTATGAGCGCGACCTCCACGATTTCGCATCATTGCTGCTGTTGGAGACCCTGGGGCCGCGCACTCTGCAATCGCTGGCGCTGATCGCGGAGGTGGTGCATGGCGCTCCGACCCGCTTTTCAGATCCGGCACGGTTTTCGTTTGCTTTGGGCGGGAAGGACCGGCATCCGTTTCCCGTGCCTCTGAAGACTTATGACGAGTCCATCGCGGTGCTGCGCCGGTCGCTCGATGCGGCTAACGTTGACGGCGGCGAAAAGCTGCGAGGCTTCGCACGGCTGGAGCGTTTCGTGCGCGGTGTGGAAGAACGCTATGCGCCGGAAGTGGATTTCGATAAAGTTGTGGCGCATGAGCACGCCATATCACCATCGCTCGATGGACGGAGCGTGTTTGATGGGCGGAAGAAGAAGGTAACTTCCAGCGCGCAATTGTCGCTATTCTAAGCAGCCTTTTAGGATGGGCTCCGGTGGTATTCTCAAAGCAAGGCGCGCGTATGGGCTTGCGGAAGGTGCTCTATGGGGCGGGACTGGGGATTGTCTCGCTTGCCGCGGTATACGCCTTCCAGCGTCCGTTCCATCAATTCCCCGGCGTAGAATACGAAGATTTCGAGGTTCCGCGGGACTGGAATCAGCCGGGCGAATGGGCCTTCGCGCGACTGATGTTCCCGCCCGGTCCGAACGACGGTTATGCCGGCCGCTTTGACGGAGACTGGCGCCAGGGGCTGTCGCTGTGGACGCAGGATTATCCGCGCGCAGACCGCCATTTCTCCCTGGCGCTGCGGCGATTGACGCTGCTGTCGGTGCGGTCAGTGGAGCAACCGGTCAACCTGGATGATGGTGACGCGTACGACTGGCCGTGGCTCTACGCGGTGCAGGTGGGCGAGTGGGGGCTCACCGACAAACAGGCCAAGGAGATGCGCGAATACCTGCTGCGCGGGGGCTTCTTCGTAGCCGACGATTTCCACGGCAGCTTCGAGTGGGAGATGTTCGAGCAGAGAATCAAGCGCGTGTTTCCGGACAGGCCGATTGTCGAGATCGAAGACAAGGACGCCATCTTTCACACGGTGTACGACGTCGATGAACGCCCTCAAGTGCCGGGCGCGGCGCATTTGCGGCTGGGTTATAAGAACAACGGCATCGGCGCTCACTGGCGCGGGATCTACGATGACAAGGGCCGCATCATGGTGGCTATATCTTATAACTCAGACTTAGGCGATGCGTGGGAGTGGGCCGACGAGGCCCGGTATCCGGAGAAGTTTTCGGGTTTTGCCATCCGGCTCGGCGTGAACTACGTCATCTATTCCATGACACACTAGCCTGATATGGGGGGCTCCTGCCCTGGCCTGCTGGTGCTGGATCTGCGCGCGCCGGAAGCGGACAAGCGAGCACGACCTATGGATGGCGCGAGGTGCGCTGGCGCCGCGGTGCGACGGGAAAACGCATAACGCTTTGTTGCTCTGGCGTGAGTGACCGCCACACGGCGGCGGGAATGGGATTGACGTCGCGGCTATCATCGGCATACCAGCGGCGCACATAGCGAATGGTTACGAGCGGACGCGGTTCGGCAGTGACATTGGGCGTACCGCGGTGAAGGGCCCAGGGATGCCGAATGAGGACATCGCCAATATTGAGAGTCACCGGTTGTAGCTTGATGCGCCCTTCTCCAACGGCGCGGACTGCCTCGCTCTCGGGCATGCAGTGGGTGCCGGGAGCGATTTCGATAGGGCCGTGCGCCAAGGTGATATCGATCAGGCCGAAGTTCACTACCAGCATGTAGGGCGGTAATTGCAAGGTGGGCGCTTCGGCGAAGAGCGGACGCCGGTAATCGATATGGAGGCCTTGATGCGTGGAGCCCGCGAGCGGAACATCGCAGCCCCATTGGTCGGCTACGATGCGATCGTCCATAGCGGCGCGGACGACGGCGAGAATGCCTGGATCGAAAAAGAACTCCGGCGCGAAGCAGGGCGGGTCGAACGGCATGGGCAGGAAGTGGCGGTGGTCGCCGCGATTTGGGCGGTCGCGATTCGCCGCGAGGTAGTCAGTGATGGCGGGCCAAAACGCCGCGCGGCAGCGGTGGATCAGGGACGGATCCAAGTGGGCTTTTAGGATGCAAAAGCCTTGGTCTTGCAGTTCGGCGGCACTTTGGCGCGCGGTCACGTTAAGGCGCGGCGACCAGGGCGTCGACCACCTGTACGGCCATCGGGCTGCCGAGGCCTGTGACGAAATCGTAGCCGGGGCCAGCCTTGCATTCGGCGCCGCAGCTTCCGTTGGAACCCGAAGTGATGTCGTGAAAGGCTGACGGATTAGCGTACACAATGTTCATGAAGTTCGTGCCAATGGTGCCCTTCCCCATACCGGCGCGGATGCTGTTGGCGATGGCTACTATGGCGCACCATTGCGGCGAGGCAGCGCTGGTGCCGCCGACCTCTCCCCACTTTCCGGCCTCGCTGTCGTAGACCGGAACACCGGTGGCGGGGCTGGCATTGTAGGCTACATCCGGCACGCCGCGCTTGCCCGAGCTTTGGAAGCCGGTCTGATAAGCAGGCTCGGGGAAGTAGACGCTCTGTCCGCCGCCGCTACCGCTCCAGCCGACTTCGCTGAGGATGTTGCCGTTGGAATCGAGCTTCATGGTGGTACCGCCGGCGCCGACCACCAGCGGCGATGCGCCGGGGTAACCAAACAGATTGATACCGCTATCGCCGGAAGCGTTGATGTACGTTACGGCGGGGTTATTGAAGTAGAGCGGGTCAAGCTGTTGTTCGTTGGCAGGCTCGTTGTTGGTTCCCCAGCTCATATTGATGATCGTCGCGCCGTTCTGAACCGCAACGGGGACGGCTTGCAAAAGTGACTTGACGGTGCCGTTGGGCGCTTCGACCAGCAGGATTTTGGCTTGCGGCGCGATGGCATGGGCCCACTGCACATCGAGCGAGGTTTCGCCGGACCATCCGGCATTCGAAGGAGGCTTCGTGCCGGTGGCGTAGACCACAGTGAGGCAGCCGTTGGCTTTGGTGCAGGCGGGCAAACCGAATTGCGTGGTGAAGACACCGAGGTCGGATTCGACCGAGGGATAGTCGTAGCCGTCCACGATGCCGATGATCTGGCCGGCGCCCTGGTTGGCGATTTGGTCGATGCCGTAAGCGTGGCGCATTTGCTGGGGCGTGTAGCCGGTGGGAGTTTTGGCGTCGGTGCCGGGCCGGCGCTGATAGGGGCGATGCGCCTCCTGGTCGAGCCAGGCGAACTGGGCATGGGCCGCGGTGCAGGAGGCGGCGAGTAGGGCTAAAGCTGCAAGTTTGGACATGGAATTAGCAGACAGTTTAGCAAGCCGCGAGACCGCTTAGGATCTTCGCGGGGGTTTGGGCAGCTCGGTTGGCGGATTGGTCTTGCGCCATTCGTTCCAGTCCTGGGCTACGGCTTTCAGCATCTGTTGAGCGGCGGCGGCCAGCCAACCGGGGCCGCGCTTTTTCAGGTCGGCCTGTATGGCGCGCGCCTTCTTACTGCCGAGGTGGACGTTGGCGGTTTCGAAGCCCATGGCCCGCAGCAGCACCCGTTCGGATCGCTCCTTCGGCAGTTCGGACAGTTCGATGCGGGAACAATCGGGCGCGAGGCGGCGTACGATCCACCGGCCTTTTTGCTTGACGTAAGGATCGCAGGAGCGGACGGCGGTGTCGAGGATTTCCTGATAAAGGATGCGGGAAGAACCGGTACAGTCATCGGCCCACCAGGCGGCCGAAGGAGCCATGGCTTTGGCTTCGCGGGCGAGGTTGGATGCGTGCCACTGGGCGAGCGCCACGAAGCGCTGGCGGCCAAGGCTACCGAGTCCGGCAACGCGGTGAGTCCAGCGATGCGGCAGTTTGGGATCGGGCAGCAGGCGCGCGACGGATTTGGCTGCAGCATCGGGGATACGAGACTTGATGGTGGGGCACTTCTCGAGCTTGTCCCAAAAGCTGCAAACTTCTTTCAAGCGATGGACGGCCATTTCGCGAAGCAGGGCATGATGTTCGGCGAGGACGAAAGGGCGGCCGCCTTCGGCAAGGGAAGCGGAGTAGCCTTCTAAGATGGCGTCGGCGGCATCGGCAAGGTCGATGGCCAGGTGGTTTTCGGAGATGGCGATGTGGGCGCTGGCGGCGAGACGGACGAGGTCATGAGTGTAGGGCAAACGCCAGGCTTCGTCGAAGTCGTTGATGCCCCAGATGAGGCGGCCTTCGGCATCGCGCCAAGTACCGAAATTCTCGACGTGAAGGTCGCCCACGGCGAGGACGATGGGGGCGGAAGCCAGGCCGGCGCAGACTTCGGGCCAGATCTGAGCCCAACGGTAATAGGTGGCGCGCATGAAGGGAAATAGCGCCAACGACATTTGCTGGTGCTTATGTTCCAGGTCGGCGGGGACGATGGTGAGTTGCTTGGCCAGCCACGTTTCGTAGCGCGCGGTAGCCTTCTGGATCTTCATGAGAGGCGATTATACCAAGCGTGGCGTGAGCATCCATTTTAGGATGCCGCGGGGGGCAGCGCCGAAGGAATCGAGATCGATGCGGACGAGGGCGGCTTTCTTGAGATCGACCTGCAGAGCCGGCGCGCCGAGCAAATAGCCGACGGTCATGCCGAGTAGTGGTTCATGGCCGGCGATGAGGAGAGCGTGCTCGCGGCGGTGCGTGCAAATGGTTTCCCAGACGGCTTTGGGGGAACCGCCGGGGACCAGGATTTCGGTCTCGTTGATTTTGTGGCAGCGGAGGACCTGGCCGGCGATGTGGGCAGTCTGGGCGGCACGTTTGTAAGGGCTGGTAAGGATGAGGGACGGTTTCACGCCGACGTCGTGGGCTTGTTCGAGGACCGCGCGGAGCTTTTCGCGGCCCGTGTCGGTGAGGGCGCGGTCGGCATCGGGGACGCCGGATTTGGGTTCGTCGGCGATGCCGTGGCGGAGGATGTAGATCTCCATAACTTGATGGTAGCCAGTTTTCAGGTGGGGTGTGCGGTGGCTGGGGAGGCGAAGGGGACGCAAAACCTAGCGATTATGGCGAATGCGTTGCACTGTAGGCGCGTTGCCTCACTCGGCTAATGAGCGCGTTCAAGCAAAAACAGCATTTCGCAAGTGCGGCTTCGGACAATTGCACAGCCCGGCGGTTCCGTCTTCAAAGCGAAGCGGGGGTGAGGCTCACGTTTGGAGCGTTACCAAATTACTCGGCGGCCCTTTTTGAAGTTGCCTAGGCTCTTGTTGGGGGCATTACGGACAGAAAGCTATGTAGGCGCGGCGTTTAAACGAGACGGCGACGGCGATTTCTACGGGACGACAAGTGGCAGTCTGACGTTTGGTGACGCTGAAATCAGTTTCTTTCTTCCAGGAGACCGACCAACGGGTTTGCTATTCTTCCTTCTCTTCGCCGGGTTTTATTTTCTTCCAGAAAATAGTCCGGAGTTCCCGAAACCCAACGCTAGCCATAAAGATCATGGCCAATAGCCCCATGACAGATCTGGTTTCAGCGCTTAGCAAGTCAACGGCAGGATGGGCCATCAGCCCGAATACGACGTAAACCAAGCAACCGCTGGCAATAAACAAGCAGGCCGCCACCCCGCGGCCTAAATGTCCTACCGTGGGCCATTTTTCGTGCCGCCACCGCTTGATAAACGCACATAGCCCCATAACCACTAGAATCCCAATGCCGATATATCTTGGATCACTGTAACCGAGGACACAACGACCGATATCGTCCAGTTTGTCTGAAATTTTTCCATCAGCCCCTGCGGCTAGAATGAACCCGACGAGCGTGGCCGGTAACAGTTATTTAATCTCTCACTCTCTCGGGAGGACGACTCTGGCGATTTATTGCAGTGACCACTGCGGCCATTGCGGCGCCGGCGGCCGCCCCTATCAGTCCACCCACGGGACCAAACAGGGAGCCAACGACGACGCCACCAGCCGCGGCGGCCAACTCGTTCGAAATGGTCGGAGTCGCAGTCCAGCGGATTTCACCGCGAGCGGGAACGCTCGCAGAAACAGTCTTATTGCGGGCGCGCTTACCGGAACCTCGTTCAGCCTTGGTCATATGATGCTCCATGACGTTTAAGGACATAGGACCCTTCTTAAAGTTTACCGGGCAAGCACCCCGCTTGCGATACAGGCAAGAGAGAATGGGTACTCCAAAGCACTGGTTAGATCAATAAAGTCTTTAAGTCCAACAACTTTCAGGCTAGTACGTACTTTTCCTTAGGATAGAATATACCAGAACACGCCCGGTTTCAATGGAAAATGATAAAATTGTTCGAAATTTATGGTAGCACTAAAGTGGATGCCAGACTTTAGTACATCGATTCTGCTCATCGCCCTCCCAGTACCAATACGCGTTCGGCAGCTAAAAGTTGCAGTCTTCACGTAAGCTGTATCGTCACTTTTGGTCTAAACTTTAGGTCTTTGACCAAGCGATCTTTCGCATGGGCTCGACATTGTGAGGTACGGCGGGCCGCTTGCTGTGGCAATTCCGCCGATTGTCGCCAGCAGCCGGTTCGATAGCTAGCCAAGAGATCCCAAATACCTACGCAATCGCCTGTCAGGTCCAGTGCGGGAGCGCTTGCTACAATTCCGGCGACGGTTCGAGGGTTTAATTCGCCTCCGCAATCACGCGACCATTGAGCTCTAGGGTCTCGGCATGGGGCGCAGTCGTTTCTAAGTCCCACGGTAGCATGGCCTAGAGCGAAAACGGACCACGCGGAAGATTCAGATGCGATGTAAGTTATAGAAGAAAGGCAGAAATCGGCCTAGAGCAGGACATTTACTAGTTGAGTGACTGGGTGTTCGAAGCGGCTTGGACCGGCGGGTTGGGGGCGTCCAGGTATTCGATCCAGCCGTCCATCATTTCCATTTCGCTGGCTTCGCCCCAACGGACGACCTTGGCGGGGTCGGGATTGAGCGGATTGTTGGGCGAGTTGTCGAAGTGCGAGACGATCGCGATCCGGGTGCCCTTCGGGATGAACTTCGGCTCGTCCATGCGGTAGGTGATCTGCCAGTTGAAATTGTAGTGGGGGACTAGCAGGAGCGTTTCTTTGCGGCCGTCCGGGTAAGTCGCTTCGAAGCGCGAATCCTTGCCGCGCAGGTGCATGTGCGGGGTCAGGCTGGTGAGATACATATCCTGTTTAAAGGTATGGCACTCGGTGACTTCGACACTCGGGTCGCCGGCGGGGATGCGGAAGAAGTAATTCGACAAGATCCACGCGCTTGGCGACTTGTTTGGGCGGCTCTTTGGCGAAGATGAGCCCGACGGAGGTGACGTCGATTTCCGGCTTTTTGGTCGTCTTGGAATAATGAACCTGGAATCCGAGGTTGGAACCTGCGGGAATTTTGCGGGCAGTGCCGGCGGGATATACGTCGGGCCCACGGCCGGGGAGATAAGAACTGATGAGTCCCCAAGCTGCCGAAGTTTTCGTCGCGGGGTTTGTCGCCGGGCCAGTAGGAATTGTCGTCGACTATGCATCCGTCATCGATTACGGGGGCGTCGTAACGGATCCAGGAAAGCTTACCTTCATGCACTTTGAGCCATTCGGCATAGGCGGATTGGGGGTCAGCGTCGCTTTTCTTGTCTTTGGCCGCGGCCAGCCTTAGGTTTGGCGGGCGCATTGACGAAGACGTGGGCGTGGTGGACGATTTTGCGGTTGCCGGGACGCAGTTCGGCGGCGACGATCCACTTGTCTTCGGTGAAATTGGTGGGGACGGTGAAATATTCGTATTCGTCGGGACCGTCGGCGGTAAGGGAGTGCGGCGGGATGGAGATGATGAGGTCCGGCTTGCCGATTCGCCAATCAGAAGAGAAAACGGGCGGAGCGGGAGTCAGGCGTGGGTCGCCCTCTTTAGCGCCTTGATCGACCCAGGTCTTGATGGCGGCGATTTCCTCGGCGGTGAGGCTCCAGTCATTGGCCCACTTGCCGTAGCGGGGGTCGGCTTTCCAGGGCGGCATTTGGCGGGTGAGGACAGCTTCGCGAATGGCGGCGGCCCAGGGACGGGTCTGCTGATAGGTGAGCAGCGGCATGGGGGCGATGTCGTCAGGGTGGTGGCAGGTGGCGCAGTGCTTATAAAGGATAGGGGCGACGGTAGCGGAGTAGGTGACTGTCCGCGGCGGTGAGCGGCGAACGCGGGGAGAACGGTAGCCAAGGCTAAAAGGCGCAATTTCATGGGGCCTCCGAGTTAGTTACGAGTGTAGCGCATGTGGACGGAAAAGGATGCGCGTGCGATTGGAAATGGTAGGCACGGGCAGATTCGAACTGCCGACCTGTCGCTTAGGAGGCGACCGCTCTATCCATCTGAGCTACGTGCCCGCAGTGTCTCATTATTGTACGCGCTTCGAGGCCTTTGCGGCCAATGTCGGGCGGTAGTGCATGCCTTCGAAATGGATCACGCGCGCGGCGGCGTAGGCATTGTCGATCGCGGCTGCGAGAGTCCGTGCCGGAAGCGGTGACGCCGAGGACGCGGCCGCCCGCGGTTTCCAGCCCAGCCGGATCCCTGCGCGTTCCGGCGTGAAAGACGGTGGCGCCGGTGGCTTCGGCGTCCTCGATGCCGTGAATTGGCCTGCCCGAGGGAAAGGCGCCGGGGTAGCCGCCGGAGGCGAGCACCACACAGACGGACGGGTCCGGGATTCCATTCGATGTGAGTCGCGGGCAGTCGGCCTGCGGCGGCGGCCAGCAGCAGGGGAGCGAAGTCGCGTACGCATGCGGTGCATGATGGGCTGCGTTTCGGGATCGCCCAGGCGAACGTTGAATTCCAGGACTTTGGGTCCGGCTGCGGTCATCATCAGGCCGGCATAGAGGAAACCGGTGAAGCCGGTGGCTTCGACCGTGGGCGGATGACGCGATCGCAGAATGTCGACTGGCTTTCGGCGGCGGTGAGGATGCGGGAATCGCAATAGGCGCCCATGCCACCGGTGTTGGGACCGGTGTCGCCATCGAAGACGGCTTTGTGGTCCTGGGTGGGCTCGAAGCGGGACGACGTTGCGGCCGTCGCTGAGGACGATGAAGCTGACCTCTTCGCCGGTCAGGAACTCTTCGATCACGAAGGGCGGCTTCAGGGATGGAGAGGCGGATTCGGCCTCGAGCGCGATCTTGCGGCGACGACGACGCCTTTGCCGGCGGCGAGACCGTCGGCTTTGATGACGACCGGATAGGTGAAGCGGTCGAGGGCGCGGATGCGCTTCGGCGGGGCTGGCGGCGGCGACGAAAGCGCGCAGTGGGGATTTCGCTTTGCTGCAAAAAGTTCTTTGCAAATGACTCTTACTGCCTTCCAGGCGCGCGGCGGCGGCGGTGGGTCCGAAGATCGCGCGTCCGCGAGCGCGAAAGGCATCGACCACGCCAGCGACGAGGGGCGCCTCGGGACCGACCACGGTAAGATCGGCGTCCACCGATTCGGCGACTGCCAGATACGCGGCCGGCGATCCATCGCCTGCGGAAAGGCACGCGGCAATGCGCGCGATTCCCGGGTTGCCGGGCGTGGCAAACACGCGGTCCACCTCGGGACTCTGGGCGAGTCGCCAAGCCAGGGCATGCTCGCGCCCCCGCCTCCAATGATCAGAACCTTCATAGCCGATACAATGATAACAATGCACGAGAGCGTACGACGTTGTGGTAATCGGAGCGGGGCACGCGGGGTGCGAGGCTGCGCGGGCATGTGCACGCATGGGCCTGCGGACCGCCATGGTCACGATGAACCTGGACCTGATCGCGCAGATGTCGTGCAATCCGGCGATTGGCGGGATCGCCAAGGGGCACCTGGTGCGCGAGATCGACGCGCTGGGCGGGGTGATGGGCGAGGTGACGGACGCGGTGGGCATCCAGTTTCGGCTGCTGAACACCAGCCGCGGGCCGGCGGTTTGGTCGCCGCGGGCGCAATGCGATAAGAAGATGTACCGGGTGCGGATGCGCGAGGTGCTGGAGCAGGAACCGAATCTGCGGATCAAGCAGGCAGAGGTGGCGGGGCTGCGAGATTGTGGACGAGGGCGGGGGACGGCGGGCGACCGGCGTGCGATCTACGCGATGGCCGGTGCTTGAACGCCGGGGCGGTGATCGTCACCACCGGAACGTTTTTGAACGGCTTGGCGCATGTCGGCGAGACGCAGTATAGCTGCGGCCGCAACGGCGAGGCGCCGTCGCAGCTTCTGGGCGATCAGTTGCGGACTCTGGGTCTGAGCTGGACGCGGCTGAAGACCGGCACGCCGCCGCGGTTGGACGGGCGGACCATCGACTGGTAGCCGGTTCGAGCCACAGCCGGGCGATGCCGATCCGACGCCGTTTTCGTTTCTGACGGAGAAGATCGACCGGCCGCAGATCCACTGCCACATCGCTTACACGACGGAGGAGACGCACCGCATTTTGCGGGAGGCGATTCCGCGGTCGCCGTCTGTATAGCGGGCAGATCGAAGGCGTGGGCCCGCGCTACTGCCCGTCGATTGAAGATAAGGTCGTGAAGTTTCCGGACAAGACTGCGGCATCAGATTTTTCTGGAGCCGGAGGGGCTGGACACGAACGAGGTGTACGTCAACGGAATGTCGACCAGCATGCCGATTGATGTGCAGGCGGCGATGGTGGCCTCGGTTCCGGGCTTGGAGCAGCGCCGAGATGATCCGGCCGGGTTATGCCATTGAATACGATGCCATCGATCCGCGGGAATTGAACCATACGCTGGAAGTGAAGGCGATCCGGGGACTGTATCTGGCCGGGCAGATCAACGGCACGTCGGGGTATGAAGAGGCGGGGTGCCAGGGTTTGGTGGCTGGGATCAATGCGGCTTGCTCGGTTGCGGGGCATGGCGCCGGTGATCATTGGGCGCACGGAGGGGTATACGGGCATTCTGATCGACGATCTGATTACGAAGGGCGCGGACGAGCCTTATCGGATGTTCACTTCGCGCGCGGAATTCCGGCTGCATCTGCGGATTGATAATGCGGATGAGCGGCTGACTCCGATCGGCCGACGGGCCGGATTGGTGACCGACGAGCGGTGGGCGGTGTTTTCGCGGAAGCAAGTGCAGAAGGAGACGGCTGGCGGCGGCCTTGGGCGCGCACGGTACGGGCAGTGGCTGAAGCGGCCAGAGTCCTCGATTGGCGAGATCGGCGAGTGGGTTCGCGAGGTTTTGGGCGAGGAGCCGGTTCGCGGGCTTTTGACTACGGTGGAGACCGAATTCAAGTACAGCGGCTATATTGCGCAGCAGGAGCGACAGATCGAGCGGCATGAAGGATGCGGAGCGGCGGCCGATTCCGGACGATCTTTGCGTTTGGGGGGATACCGGGGTTGTCGCGCGAGATTTGCGAGAAATTGGAGCGCGTCCGGCCGGCGACGTTGGGGCAGGCGGCGCGGATTCCCGGCGTGACTCCGGCGGCAGTCGCGATTCTTGATGTGTATTTGAGTCTGAACCATGTTCGCTGAATTGTTGCGTCGAAACTTGCCGGGATCTGCGGACTGACGGATTCGCAGATTGCGCGGCATGCAGGCGCATTATGAGCTGATGACTGAGGTGGAACAAGGTTCTGAGCTTGACCAGTGTCAGGACTCTGGAAGAGGCTGTGGAGCGGCACTATTGTGAGTCTGTTTTTGCGGCGCGTGCATTTGCCGGACGGGTGCCGGATCGATTGCGGATATCGGGTCGGGGGCCGGGTTTCCCGGGATTCCGATTGCCATTATGCGGCCGGATTGTTCTGTGGCGTTGATCGAGTCGCATCAACGGAAGGCGGCGTTCCTGAAGGAGGCGACGCGGGAATTGGCGAATGTGCGGGTGCTGGCTACGCGTGCGGAAGACGTTGATGGCGCAGTTTTGATTGGGTGGTTTCCCGGGCGGTTCGGTACTTGGAGATTTCGCGGGCCCTAAAGAGATTGGGCAGAAATGCCGAATTATTGACTGGGGAGATGCGGGCTGACGATTTGACCGGGTTTGAGTTTGGCGGGAGCCAATCCAGCTGCCTTGGGGCGATCGGCGTTATCTCTGGTATCAGGGCATAGGCCATAGTTCTTGTGAAATCCGCCGCTCCATTGTTTCACGTGAAACGGGATAGGCCTTGTCTGTTCCACGTGAAACAGGGCCTGACCCGAGAAGCACTAAGTATCGCGGCTGCGGGCAATCGTGTTAGCATCACCGCTTGGGCAAGATCCTCGCCATTACAAATCAAAAAGGCGGCGTTGGTAAAACCACCACCGCCATCAATGTGGCCGCCGCGCTTGCCGCCAACGATCTGCGCGTACTGGTGATTGATTCCGATCCGCAAGGCAACGCAACGACCGGCATGGGTGCGGCTAAGGATCCAGACCGGCCGAGCTTATACCAAGTGCTACTGGCGATAGCCGAAGTGCTCGGACGCCGTGCTGCATACCGGCATTCGAGGGGTTGGACCTTGTTCCGGGCGATAAGAACCTGGTTGGCGCGAACTTGGAATTGGTGGATACCCCCCGACGTGAATTCCGGCTGCACGACAAGCTGGAAGCTGCGGTTCGGGACAATACGATTTCATTTTGATCGACTGCCCGCCCGCCCTCGACTTGCTCACCCTCAACGCTCTGATCGCGGCTGATTCCGTTCTGGTTCCGATACAGTGCGAGTTCTTCGCTCTAGAGGGTATCTCCGAGCTGATGGACACCATTCAACGCATTCGCGAGTCCTTTGAGCATCCTCTGGAAATCGAAGGCATTCTGCTGACGATGTTCGACGATCGGACCAACCTAACGCGCCAAGTGGCCAACGATCTCGAGAGATTTTTTTCGGGAAACAGGTTTTTGAAACCGTTATTCCGCGCAGCATCCGCCTCGCGGAGGCGCCCAGCCACGGCAAACGATTCTGGCTTACGACGTCGCGTTCGCGTGGCGCGGAGAGCTACATTCGACTCGCCAAGGAGATCCTGGAGAATGAACAAAAACGTGGACAATCAGCGTAGAGCGCTAGGCAAAGGCCTAAGCGCGCTCCTGCCGACCCGTCCCACGCCGCAACCGCAACCCGAACCGACGCATCCCGGCGAAGAAGTCGCGCAACTTCCGATCGAGCTGATTGACCCCAATCCTTTGCAGCCGCGGCGCGTTTTTCAGCATGATCGGATTGAAGAATTGGCGCAGTCCATCCGGGCCAACGGGATTATTCAGCCGTTTGTCGTCAGGCGGCGAGTCGGAGCGTACCAATTGGTTGCCGGTGAGCGCCGCTGGCGCGCGGCGAAGATCGCTGGCGTGACCAACGTTCCGGTTGTCATTCAAGAAATTCCAGACGAACGCCTGTTGGAAATCACGCTCATCGAGAATATCCAGCGGGAAGATTTGAATGCGATCGAAACGGCGCAAGCCTTTGACCGCCTGTGCCGCGAATTGCAGCTCAATCATGAAGAGGTCGGCCGCAGAACGGGGAAAGACCGCTCCACGATCGCAAATCTGATCCGCCTGCTTGCAGTTGCCGTCCGGACCTGCAACAACTGATCGCGGAGAAGCCGGCTTTCGATCGGCCATGCCCGCTGCCTCCTGACTCTGCCGACGGCTGAACTGCAGCGAGAGGTCGCGGAGAAATCCGTTGCCCAAGGTTGGTCGGTACGCCAAGTGGAGCGGCTGACGCAGAAAATGATGGAAGGCCGCAAACCCAAGGCGGTAGATGAAGTTCAGTCCGATCCAAATGTGAAGGCAGCGATCGACGAATTGGAGCGGGTCTTAGGAACGAAAGTCCGGATTATCGAAAAGCGCGAAGCAGAAAGGGCGCATTGAGATCGATTATTACTCTTCCGAAGACCTGGACCGGATTTATGCAGCAATCGTAGGCGATCACGCATAAACTATTTTAGAATCTGTAATATAGAGGAAAGCTCGGCGCGGATTCCGACCAGTGGATCGGGGCGAACAGTTCTCTCTGCAGGCGCTCGCGGGGCTTGGCTTTGACTTCTTTCGAATCGTGCTGCAGGGATTGCCGCGCGCCCTCGATGGTATATCGCTTCTCATACAGCAAGTGTTTTATTTTGAGTAAAAGTTCGACATCTTTCCGGCGGTATAACCGATGGCCGGTACCCGATTTCTTGGGCGCCAAGCTGGGAAATTCGGTCTCCCAATAGCGCAGCACGTACGGTTCGACGGCGAACAAACCGGCCACTTCGCCGATCCTAAAGTACAGCTTATGCGGTATCTCAGGGGTCTCGCTGGGTACTGCCGGATCTGTCATCAGTCTTTCGTCATCCTACCCTACTGCGCGGGGATTGTCACGATGCCAGCGGGCTAACCGGTCGAGATTGGGGATCGGCGCAGTGCGTTTTGGTAACATCAAGAAGTAATCACGGGCCCTTAGCTCAGCGGTTAGAGCAGCGGACTCATAATCCGTTGGTCGTAGGTTCAAATCCTACAGGGCCCACCAAGCGCCTCGTTTTACGAAACCGCCATCATACTGGTCTGCAACTCCGGAATCTCGATCTCGATGCGGGTGCCGTGTCCCGGCTGGCTGTCGATGCTCATGCGGTGATCGCTACCGAACAGCACGTTCAGGCGTTCGCTCACGTTGCTGACGCCGATGCCCTGCTCCCGCACCGTTCCCAGCTTTCGATTCGGGAATGCCGACGCCGTCGTCTTCCACCCAGATCAGCAGGCGCGTATCCACACGGCGGCTGCGCAGCCAGATGGTGCCGCCTTCCACCTTGCTGCTCAGCCCGTGTTTCACGCAGTTCTCGATCAACGGCTGCAGCAGCATGCTCGGTACCTGCATATCCAGTGTGTCGGCGGCAATATCCTTTTCGAAGCGCAGCTTATCGCCGAAGCGCACCACTTCGATGGCCAGGTAGTCGTCGATGAAGCTGATCTCTTCGCGCAGCGCGCTGAAGTTGTCATGCTTGCGCAGAAGTCGGCGCAGGATATTCGATAGCTTCAGCACCATCACGCGGGCTTGGTTCGGGTCGGTACGAATCAGCGAGGAGACCGAATTCAGCGTATTGAACAAAAAGTGCGGGTTGATCTGGCTGGTGAGGGCTTCCAGTCGGGCTTGAATCAGGTGCCGCTTCTGCTCCTCGAGTTTGCCTTCGTTGCGGGTGTTGTTCCAGATCTTGATGGGCAGGGTCACGGAGAACAGCGTGGTGGCGTAGACGGCCGCGTACATCAGAAAATTCGGCTCGTCGGGATGCAGGTAGAAAAGCCGGCCCTTAGCGCCGAAAGCCTGGCCGAGCGCCTGCCGCAGAAATTCGGCGAACAGGATCACCACGAAAAACAGCAGGTTGAAGGCGTTGCGCCGGTCGAAGCGGCGCTGCTTCACGAAGCGCCAGAGGTTCAAATCGAAGAATGGACTGAAGCGCCAAATGTCTTCTGGATCGGCCGCGCAATCACGGAGTAATCCGCCCATCACGCCCAGACCGGCGAGCAGGGGCATGGTCAAATATTCGCCGTGCAGCATAGCGGGGATCGAAATGAGAATTCCGGAGATCAGGCCGGTAACGTATCCGCCAAGCAGACCGGCGAGCAGACTCCCTTCCAGGCCCAAGTCGACTGCCTGGTAGCTGCCAGATTGGTAGGCGGCGCTGACGACGCGCGTGGCAACGCTCGCTCCGAAGACTCCGGAGAACCAGAGGGAGAGTTTCACACGCTGGGCCATGGTCCGGTTTTCGCGCATAAGCATGCGTTTCACGGCACTCCAGCGCACCAAAATGCTGGCCAGCGAAGCGACCACGCCGAGTTTCACCAGCAGCGTGACTAAGGAGGAATCCGCCATGGATGCTCGCTCATCATTATAATGAAAGCGTTAGGACAGCCGGCAGAGACCAAATGAACACTACTTCCGCGCTCCGGCTGCACAAAGCTGCCGAAGCCGATTTTCCAACACGATTTGGACACTTTCGCATCTACGGATTCGAAGGGCGTCAGGGTGACCGCGTGGAAGAAGCGGTGGTGCTGGAGATGGGCGATTTGATGCTGGGACCGGCGGCGCCGCTGGTACGGATCCATTCACAATGCCTGACCGGCGATGTGTTCCACAGCCTGCGGTGCGATTGCCGCGCGCAGTTGGAACTGGCGCTCCACATGATCGCCAGCGAAGGCCGGGGCCTGCTGATTTACGAGCACCAGGAAGGCCGCGGAATCGGCCTGCTGAACAAGCTGCGCGCTTACGAATTACAGGATCAAGGCGCCGATACGGTGGAGGCGAACGAACAGCTTGGCTTCGAATCCGACTTGCGCAATTACGAATTGCCCAGCCAGATTCTGCGCTATTTCAAATTAAAGAGCGTACGGCTGCTGTCGAACAATCCCGAAAAAGTAGCCGCGGTGGAAGGGGCCGGCGTGCGCGTAGAAGAGCGCGTGCCATGCATTGTGCCCGCCCTCGATTCGACTGAGGCCTACCTGCGGACCAAGAAAGAAAAGATGGGCCACTTCCTTGAAGGGTTTTAGCGGGGCGGGCTAGGCTAGAATGCGATCACGCATCCCGCCATATAGCAGGGCCTTCACCATATCCATTTCGTAAAACTCGTTGGGAAAGCCGAGCGGGATGGCGCTGGCAGCGTTCAGGTCGGCAACCTGTTTGCCCGTGAGTTCCAAGGTCAGGCTGTCGAGGTTGTCGCGCAATTGGGCGAGGCGCCGCGCGCCGATAATCGGAATAACGGGGATGTCGCGGTAGCGGAGCCACGCCAAGGCAACCTGGGCTACCGGCCTGCCGGTTTCGGCGGCGACGGTCTTCAGAGTTGCGACGATGCGGTCGGTCTGTTCGCCGCCCCGCAAAAACGGCTTCATCTGGTCCGCGGAATACCGGCCATCTGTTGCGCCCTTGGAGTGGTATTTGCCGCTGAGCAAGCCCCCACCGAGCGGCGACCACGCTACAAGGCCCAGGTTCAGCGCTTTCGCCATGGGGATCAGTTCGCGTTCCACCGTTCGCTCGACCAGCGAATACTCGATTTGCAATCCGGCGAACTTTGTCCAGCCGCGCAGTTCCGCTATAGTGTTGGCTTGCGCCACCCACCAGGCGGGCGCGTCCGAGATGCCCGCATAAAGAATCTTGCCCTGGCGGACTAGATCGTCGAAGGCGCGCATGACCTCGTCCACAGGGGTCATGCGGTCCCAAATATGTAGCCAGTAGAGATCGATGTAATCGGTTTTGAGTCGGCGAAGTGAAGCTTCGATCGCCTGCATCATATTCTTGCGATGATTACCGCCGGCGTTGGGGTCGTTGCCGGGCCCGGCATTGGTGTACTTGGTGGCCAGCACGATTTCCTGCCTGTGACCCTGGATGAATTCGCCGACAAATTCCTCGCTGGTGCCGTTGGTATAAACGTTGGCCGTGTCGACGAAGTTGCCTCCGGCTTCGCGATAGGCGGTATAAATCTGGCGGGCTTCTTCCCTTCCGGAGCCCCAGCCCCACTCTTCGCCGAATGTCATGGTTCCGAGACAGACTTCCGCGACGCGCAGGCCGCTGTTTCCAAGCAGACGATAGTTCATCGATTCCTTTACTCCATTTCAAATGCGATATACATGAGCTGCCCTTCGCGCTCCACTTGCAGGACGGCGGCGTCGCCAGTCTTCATCTGTTTTAGCGCGGTGGTGAGCGACGCGATGGTGGTGGTGGGCTCGTTATTAATGGCGTAGATCACGTCCCCGGGTTGCAAGTCGACTTCCAAGCCTTCGGCGCCCTGGGCCTTAGCGGCTACCACGATGCCATACTGCTTTCGCAAGTCGGGCAACATTACGGCCAACTTCTTGTCGATCTCGACGCCGAGGATGCCCAGCTTGGGGATCAGGTTTTTCTCAGGATTCACAAGATCCGCGAAACGCTGGGGATCGGCATCCTCCGCGGTCACCGAGACATCCATGGTCAGCCGGCTAGCGTCGCGCTGCACTTCCAGGTTCACTTTGTCGCCCACAGGGAAGCGGTACAAACTCACTTGCAATTGCCGCGCATTTTCCATGGGTTTACCATCGAGGCTGAGTACGATGTCGCCAGGTTGCAGGCCGGCTTTGTCCGCGGGACCATCGGGCGTGACGTCCGCTACCAGTACGCCCCAATCCTGCGGCAGGTGCAGACCCGAAGCCAGCAGCGGCGTGATCGTTTCCACGTTGATACCGATCTGGCCACGGTGCACGTGTCCTTCCTTGCGAATCTGGGTATAGACATTGCGCAAGGTGTCGCTGGGGATGGCGAAGCCGATGCCTTCGCTGCCGCCCGATTGCGACAGGATCATGGTGTTCAGCCCCATCAAGCGTCCCGACATATCCACCAGCGGGCCGCCGCTGTTGCCCGGATTGATGGACGCATCGGTCTGGATGTAGATCATGGGACTGTCCTGTTTGAGTTGCCGCGCCACCGCGCTGACCACGCCCAGGCTGGCCGAATTCTGCAAGCCCAAGGGACTACCGAAGGCCATCACCAATTGGCCTTGCCGCAACTCGCGCGAATCGCCCAGGGTCAGGAACGGCAGATTCTGTCGCTTCGATCTTCAGTACCGCCACGTCGGTCTCGCGATCCAGGCCTACTACCCTGGCATCCAGGATGGTTCCGGCTGGCTTGGTGATCGGACCGGCTCAGCCGGGCGGCGCGTTCCGATACCGGCAGTTGCACGCGGATGCGGCGGGCGCCTTGAATCACGTGCGCGTTGGTGACGATGTAGCCGTCGGCCGTGAGGATGACGCCGGAGCCAGTCGCGCGCTGGCGCGTTAAGCAGGCTGGCATTACCCGAATCGGAATCTTCGCTCAGGCCGAAGCCGGTGGTCACGATCTTCACCACCGAGCGATTGACTCGCTGCGACAACCCTTCGAGCGACGCACTCAAGACTCTCGATAGCATCCAGCTTGCGCTCCTGCGCCAACGCCGCCGTGCGCGCCATGCCCCAAACCAACAGCACCCAACACTTTAACGCCGCTCGACGATCCATGTGATTCCCTCGCAGATAATCCACTGTGCGCAACACTGCATCGCGGATGCGTCAGCTGCGGACGCCATCCCAAGGCGCGAATGCGGGAATTCCAGAAAAATGAAAGGACTGTCGCCGATCCATCCGCGCTTGCCGCCCGCGTAATTGCAACTGCGGAGCGCATCCCAGCCGCCTCGCAGATCCAGCCGATGGAATCGTTTACCGTGCAATATTCGTCGGTACCCAGGTTGTACAGATTCAGCTTTGGCCGCGCCGCGCTCAACCGCCAGCAGCATGGCATCCACACAGTCCTGAACATATAAATAAGACTTGCGCTGCCGCCCGTCTCCTAATACATCCAGATGCTCCGGGTGCTCGGCTAAGTTGCTTATAGAAATCCAGAATGTGGCCGTGAGTGTAGCGTTCACCCAGAATTGAGACGAAACGGAAGATGTGCCCTTCCATACCGAAGCCTTCGCAATAAGCTTCGATCATCGCCTCGGCGGCCAGTTTGGACGCGGCGTAGAGCGAAGTCTGCACGGGGAATGGCGCATCTTCGGGCGTGGGAAAAATCGGCGGGCTCGCCATAGACCGAGCCAGTGGAAGGGAAGGCGATGCGGCGCACACCGCGGCCCGCATGGCCTCCGAGCACGTTGGCCGTGCCGATGGTATTCTGCTCCAGATCCTTGCGCGGATGCTGGGTGCCGAAGCGGACGTCTGCATTGGCGGCCATGTGAAACACGAATTCGGCATTTTCCATGGCGCTGCCGAGCGCGACGGTATCGAGCAGGTCGCCGTGAACCAGGCGGAACCTCGGCGATGCGTAAGCGCAGCGTCCAGAAATTCGATTTGGCCGGTGGAGAAATTATCGAACCCTGTGACCTCATGCCCATCGGCGAGCAAACGGTCCACCAGGTTACTGCCGATGAAGCCGGCCGCGCCGGTTACCAGGAATCTTCATAGGCCTCTCACCTTACGCCGCGGTGCAGCCGCCGGATGCGGAAGATGTCGGCACGTTGCGCAGATTCCCGCTCACCAGGGCCAGGCGGCTATCGCCATCGTCACGCCAGCGGATGGGAACTTGCTGGATACGGTAGCCCAAGCGGCGCGCCATCACCAGGATCTCGACGTCAAACATATAGCCGTCGATTTGTTGCCGGCTGAAAATCTCGCGAGCGGCCGAGCGGGTGAAAAATTTAAATCCGCACTGCGTATCGGTGATGCCAGCAAGTCCAACTACCGCGTGCATGAACAGTCCGAAACCCTTGCCGCCTAGTTGCCGGTAGAGCGGCTGGCGCTTTTCGATCTGCGAATCCTGCATGGCGCGCGAGCCGATCGCTACGTCGCAACCTTGCGCCCAGCCATGGCCGGAACTTATCGAATTCCTCGATGGGTACTTTGTTGTCGGCGTCCGCGTAACCGGCGATGTCGCCGCGCGCCAGCGCCATGGCCTCGCGCACGCCGCGGCCCTTCCCGCTGCGCTCGCGGGTTGCCGATCACGCGCACCGGCTCGCCATGCATAGCGGTCTCGGCGGCCAATTCGCGGGTACCGTCGCCGCCGTCGGCAGCCACGATAATCTCGTAGCCGCAGACCGCGCGACCGGAAGTAACTACCTGTCTCACGAATGGTGGAAGCGATGGTGGCGGCTTCATTGTAAGCAGGCAGGATTAGAGAGACATCGCACAAGTCAGTTATTCTAACAGGTGGACTGCCGATGCCCCTGAATGTAGCGATCGTCGGATGCGGCCTGATCGGCAGCGAAGCGCGCCCAGGCGTTGGCCGGCGCCCGGCTGGCGATCTGCTGCGATGTCGAACGCGGGCGCGCGCGGCGGCGCTCGCGGCCGCGCATCCCGGTGCGGAACTGTCACCGATTGGCACGCCGCGGTTCATTCGGCGGGATGTCGATATCGTAATCGTAGCCACCACGCACGATATGCTGGCGACCGATCGCAGCCGAAGCCGCGCGTGCCGGGAAACACGTGCTTCATCGAGAAGCCGGGCGCGCGCCGTGCGCGGGAGTTGGACGCAGTGGCGGATGCGTCGCAAGCCACTGGCGCGCTGGTGCGAGTAGGATTCAACCATCGCTATCACCGGGCCTTCCAGAAGGCGCGGGAGATTTTCGATTCGGGCGCGATCGGTCCGCTGCTGTTTATTCGCGGACGCTACGGCCATGGCGGGCGCGTCCCGGTTACGAACGCGAGTGGCGCGCCGATCCGGCGGTTTCGGGTGGCGGAGAACTGCTCGACCAGGGCATCCATTTGATCGACCTGGCGCGATGGTTCCTGGGCGACTTCGCGCGCGTAACCGGCCGCACGCCCAGCTACTTCTGGAAAATGCCGGTGGAAGACAACGCCTTCCTGCTGCTGGAAACCGCCAGCCGGCCAAGTCGCTCTCCTGCACGCCAGTTGGACGGAATGGAAGAATCTGTTCTCATTCGAAATCTGCGGGCGCGACGGCAAACTGGAAATCACGGGCCTGGGCGGCAGCTACGGAACCGAGCGGCTGACGTTCTATCAAGATGACGCCCGCAATGGGGCCGCCCGAAACCACCACTTGGGAATATCCGATGGCCGACAATTCCTGGGAAACCGAGTTCGCGGAGTTCCTGGAAGACATCCGCCTGAAGCGCCAGCCGCGGCCGGGCATTGCCGACGCACAAGCCGCGCTGCGCATCGTCGAACGCGTTTACCGAGGAGAACCGCACGTGATCATCACGCGCGCTCCGTTGCGCATTTCGCTGGGAGGCGGCGGCACCGACCTGCCTTCTTATTATCGCGAACACGGCGGCTTCGTCATCTCCGCCGCCATCGATAAGTACGTCTACATCACGCTGCACGAGACCTTCAGCCAGGAATTGCTGATCAAGTATTCGCAACTGGAACATGGTGGAGACGGTGGACCAGGTGAAGCATCCCATCGTGCGCGAAGCGTTGCGGCATGGTGGACGTCGGCCCGCAGCCGTTTCTTGAAATCGTGAGCATGTCGGACATTCCGGCGGGCACGGGTTTGGGGTCGTCTGGCAGCTTCACGGTGGCGCTGCTGCGCGCGCTGCATGCCTGGAAGAAGAACCCGATACCGCGCCAGGATCTGGCGGAGCAGGCCTGCCGCATCGAGATCGACCTACTGCACGAGCCCGTGGGCAAACAGGATCAGTACATCGCGTCGTTCGGCGGCATCACCTGTTTTCAGTTTCTGCCGGATGACCGGGTGGAGGTTGCGCCGCTGCAACTGGCGAGCGAAACGCTGGCCAATCTGGAAGACAATCTGCTGCTGTTTTTCACCGGCTTCACGCGCTCCGCTTCGGCCATCCTGGAAGAGCAGGACACGCGCACGCGCCAGCACGATGCCGATATGATTTCGCAATTGCACCTGTGAAACAGCTTGGCTGCGAGAGCAAAGCGGCGCTGGAACGCGGCGATCTGCGGCGATTTGCGGAGCTGATGCACGTGCACTGGGAGCACAAGAAAGCGCGCTCGCGGTCCATGACCAATTCGCACATCGACAAATATTACGAACTCGCGCGGCTCAACGGGGCGCTGGGAGGCAAATTGATCGGCGCGGGCGGCGGTGGTTTCCTGATGTTCTACACCGAAGACAAAACCACGCCTGCGGCACGCGATGCGCGAAGCGGGTTTGCGCGAAGTACGCATGCGCTTCGATTTTCAAGGCACAGCGGTGGTGGCGCATTCGTGAGCGTTATGCTGCCGGTTGCGATTCTGGCGGGCGGATTGGGCACGCGCCTCTATCCGTTGACTGAGCGCATTCCGAAGGCGCTTGGTCGAGATCAATGGCGAGCCGTTCCTGGCGCACCAGTTGCGGCTGTTGCGCGCGCGCGGCGTCGAGCGCGTAGTGTTGTGCATCGGGCAGCATGGCGAACGCATCCGCGAATATGCCGGCGATGGCGCGCGCTTCGGATTGGCGATCGATTATTCCACCGATGGTCCCGTGCTGTTGGGAACGGCCGGCGCGCTTCGTCAGGCGCTGCCGCTACTGGGCGACGCTTTCTTCGTGGTGTATGGCGATTCCTATTTGCCTTGTTCGTACCATGACGTCGCCGAGGCTTTTCTCAGCGCGGGCCGGCCCGGCCTGATGACTGTGTTCCGCAACGAAGGCCGTTGGGATACGAGCAACGTGGAGTTCGCCAACGGGCGGATACTGGCTTACGAGAAGACTCACCGGACGCCGCGCATGCAGTATATCGATTACGGCTTAGGCGTGTTCAACGCGGCGGCGTTCGCAGAATCGAAACAGGCGGATCTGGCGAATGTTTACGGTGATCTTCTCAGGAACAATCAACTCGCCGCCTTCGAGGTGCACGAGCGATTCTACGAAATCGGGTCGTTTCAAGGGATCGAGGAATTGGCCGGATATCTGGCTGTAGAGTAGACGTACTACTCACACGCGTATCTCATACACATGGTTTTTTGGCTATGATATATGAGCCCGCGCGCACTAAGAGGAGACATCTATGTTGAAAAAGTTGCTTCTGCTATTGCTGGCGCTCTCCGCGGGGGGAGCTATCAAAGGACAGACCATTGAACCGCCGTACTCATCCAGTTACACACTGGTTGCATTCGGCAATCTGCCGACAGTACCCGGCCCATATGGAGGCATCGCATTTCTGAATCCGTCCACCCTGTTACTCGGCAGCGATTCGGAAAACACTACTGGCGCTATTTATTCAGTGCCCGTGGTCCGCAATGCGAGCGGCCACATTACCGGCTTCGGCACTCCCAAACTGTATGCTTCCGCACCCAATATCGATGGCGGCTTAGCAGTGGGTCCGGGCGGAGTTCTGTTCGTCACCGCCTATCCAGTGAATAACCTGATGGAATTCAAGGCGGGCAGCACCAGCCCGGACCTGACGATTCCTCTCGATCCGTTAGGAGTCACAAGCTCCGTGGGGACATTGCAGTTTGTGCCGCCGGGCATGCCCGGTGCGGGCGATTTCAAGATCGTGTCGTATGACTCCGTAGTCTGGGATAATGGCTCACTTAGTCCGAATGCCAACGGAACTTACGACTTGACCGCAGTCACACCGACGGTCAATAGTCAATACTCCACCACCGAGGGAATCACTTACATACCGTTGGGGAGCGCCCAGTTCAGCGCTCCTTCGGTTCTGGTCAGCGTCTATGGCCAAGGTGCGGTTTACGTCTATACGCTGGATTCAGACGGCAATCCCACGGGTACGGGCACCGAGTTTATGAGCCTGCCGGCGGCCATGGGTGCCACTTACGATCCCATCACCGGTGACGCCCTATTCTCGACGTGGAGCAGCGCTCTAATCTTTGGCGTGAAGGGCTTCAAGGGCGGCCAGGTGACGGCCACGTCCGGCGGTTCGCAATCCGCGATGGTGGGCAAGGCATTTGCCAGTCCTTTGACTGTGACTGTGAAAGATCCATTCGGAAAACCGGTGAGCGGCGCAACTGTAAGTTTCACGGCGCCCACTTCCGGAGCGAGCGCGGTGCTCTCCGCCAAGAATAAAATGACCGCCGCCAACGGTACCGCAACCATTACGGCCACCGCGAATACCACAGCGGGCGCCTATGCGGTGACCGCAAAGGTCTATGGCACTTCGGTGACGTTCCCGCTGACCAATGTGGCACTGTCCACACTGACCTTATCGCCGGCGTCGGTAGTGGGCGGCCTTTCCACCACCGCCAATACTGTTACGCTCACGTCGGCGGCTCCCGCCGGGGGCGGCACCATCACACTCAGCAGTTCCAATCCGGCGGTGGCGACGGTGCCGGGTTCGGTTACTGTGGCGGCCGGCGCGACGGTATCGGCGCCATTCACTATCACCACCACGGCCGGGACCTCGGCAAAGCAAGTCACTATTACGGCCAGCGACGGAACCAACACCAAGACAGGAACGCTCACCGTGAAGGCTACCGCGCTCACAACTGTAAACTTATCGCCGAAAGCCGTGGTGGGAGGCAAATCGACCACCGCCAATACGGTCACGCTCAACGGTCCGGCACCGGCGGGCGGGGCAGTTGTGACCCTGACCAGCAGCGCCCCAACGGTGGCCACGCCGCAAACTTCCGTAACCGTTCCGGCAGGCGCGACGACTTCGCCGGCCTTCACCATAACCACCAAGACGGTGACGACGGCGACGCCGGTGACTATCTTCGGAAACTATAACGGCGCATCCAAATCGGCTGTGTTGACGGTAAACCCGGCCGCGTTAGCATCGCTGAAACAGGCGGGCGCGAGCAGGTTTACGGTGACGCTTAGCGGTCCGGCGCGGGCGGGAGGCGCAGTAGTGATGCTGACCAGCAGCAACATCGCAGCGGCCACTTTGCCGGCCACCGTGACAGTCCCCGCGGGTGCTACCTCAGCGGTCTTTACCATCACCACCAACGCGGTGACAGCGAATACTGCAGTGACCATTACGGCAACATATGGCGGGGCGACGCAGGCGGTCAATGTGACGCTGAAGCCGTGATACTCTGCGACACTGTAGGTGGGCAGCGATTCGAGAGATTTCTGCCCACCGGTTGCCGAGATCATGAGCTTCGTCGAAGAGTATCTGGCTGAATCCGCCGAGGTCCTACGCCGCTTGGACCCGGTCGTAATCGAGAACCTGGCGCAAGTGCTGGCAGGCGTGCGTGCGCGGGGGGGGCGGCTGTTCATTCTGGGCGTGGGCGGCAGCGCGGCGAACGCCTCACATGCGGTCAACGATTTCCGCAAGATCTGCGGCATGGAAGCTTACTGCCCCACAGACAACGTCTCCGAATTGACGGCTCGCACCAACGATGAAGGCTGGGCGTCGGTGTTCGAACAATGGCTGCGCGTGAGCCGTCTGCGTGCCGATGATGGCGTGCTGGTGTTCTCGGTGGGGGGGGGAATCTGGAAAAACAAGTAAGCCCGAATTTGGTTTCTGCGCTGCAATATGCGAAGTCAGTGGGTGCGGCAATCGGCGGCGTGATCGGGCGAGCCGACGGCTATACGGCGCAGGTGGCGGACGCTTGCGTAATTGTACCCACGGTGAACGCGGCGCATGTGACGCCGCATGCCGAAGCCTTCCAGGCGGTGGTGTGGCACCTACTGGTTTCGCATCCGGCATTGAAGGTTGCCCAGACCCGTTGGGAATCGCTGAAGTGAAGCGCGCCGCTTTCTTGGATCGCGACGGCGTGTTGACCCGTGCGCTGGTGCGCGATGGAAAGGCTTATGCGCCGGTGACGCCGAACGAAATGGAAATCGATCCCGATGCGCCGGAGGCTCTGGCACGCCTGAAAGCGGCGGGCTTCTTGTTGTTGGTGGTGACCAATCAGCCTGATGTGGCGCGCGGCGTGACGCGGCGCGAGGACGTAGAGCAGATGAGCGGAATTCTGCTGACGTCGTTACCGCTGGATGCGGTTTTCGTCTGTTACCACGATGATCGGGATGCCTGCGATTGCCGCAAGCCGCGTCCTGGAATGTTGCTGCAGGCGGCGGCCGATTATGACATCGACTTGGCCGGCAGCTTTATGATTGGCGATCGCTGGCGCGACGTGGATGCCGGCGCGGCGGGCGGATGCGGCACGGTTTGGATCGACCGCGGATACAATGAACGCGCGCCGGAGCATACGCCCGATGCGCGGGTCGCCAGCTTGCGCGCGGCGGCGGATTGGGTCTTGCGGCGCTAGACGCGGTGAAAGGCCTTCAGAATTTCCCGCATGGAATATTGCAACGCGATGGGACGGCCGTGTGGACAACTCATGGGACAATCGGTCGCGGCCACGGCGCGCAGCAGCCATTCCATTTTGGCGTGATCGAGGCGCGTATTGATTTTGATGGCCGCGTGGCAGGCGATGGACGCGGCGATGGAACGGCGCACGTCTTCAAGAGATAGGCCGCGGAACTCGGCCTCGGCGGTCTCCAGGATTTCGCCCAACACCTTCTCAAGATCCGCGGGGCCCACTGCTGCCGGAGCAGCCGTCACCGCGATGGTGCGATTGCCGAAGGGTTCGCTCTCGAAGCCGATGGCGTTCAATTCGTCGGCGATGCGCGCGTATTCGATCTGCTGCCCGGGGGTTAGTTGCACTATCAGGGGCATGAGCAGGCGTTGCGTTTCCACGTTGCCCGCGGCGCGCTGCTTCAGCACACGCTCAAACAGGATACGCTCGTGCGCCACATGCTGGTCGATGATCCAGAGACCATCGCGCCCGGCGGCGATGATGAAGCTTTCGTGCAGTTGTCCCAACGGGCGCATATCCGAAAGCGCGCTTAGAGAAGTGTCGGAAACTGGGAGCGCGTCCAGCGGGAAATCGCCGTGCGTTTCGGGAACGCGCAGCCGCAGGGCGCCGGGCGGATCGGCCAGGGAGATCGATGAGCCGCCGAAATCGAGGCGCGGGGGGGGGCCGGCGGCGGGGCGGAGATTGAAAGCGGGCAGAGCGAAATCCTGGGCTAGTCCGGGCGCGGCGTCACCGGCATCAACAGCGTCGCCGGGTTCGGGCACGACCGACTCAGCCGGCTGGTTCTCCAGCATCTGCGAGAATTCCGAGTAGGGCAACTGGGCACCCGGCTGCGGACTGGCTGCCGCCGAAAATGTGGGCGCGGGGCGGGTCTCCATCAGCCGCTCGCGAATGGTATCGCGCACGAAATCGTGAATGAAGCTCTGGTGGCGAAAGCGCACCTCGGTCTTCGAGGGATGCACGTTCACGTCGACCTCTTCGCAGTCGCATTCGAGAAACAGCAGCGCGAAGGGATACGAAGCGGCGGGCATCAGGTTGTAATACGCCGATGAGATCGCATGCAGCAGCAGGCGGTCGCGTATCAGGCGCTGATTTACGAAAATAAAGATCGAATTGCGATTGCCTTTCTGCACCTGCGGGCGCGAGACGAAGCCGCTGAGTCGAAACGTCCGCGTGGAGGGCTCGTCGGGCTCGCGACGGAATTCCGCGATGGCTTCGGAGGGCGGAACATACGGCCGCGGCATCAGGAGCTGATGCTCGCGCGTGCCCAGGTCCACCAATTCGTTCAGGGTCTGGCTTCCGAAAACCTGGAAGACGCGCTCGCGCATCGTGGCGACGGGCGTTACGGCCAGCAGTTCGTTGGCGCCGCTGGCCAGCCGAAAAGTCTTCTCGGGATGCGCCAGGCTGTAGTGCGTGACCAGCGAAGCGATGTGCGCCAATTCGGTTTGTTCGGAGCGCAGAAACTTCTTGCGCGCGGGCACATTGAAGAACAGGTCGCGCACTGTGATGGTGGTTCCTTGGGCGTGCGCCACTTCGTCGCAATGCAGCATCTTGCCGCCCGCGATTTCGACGCGCGTACCGGTGGTCTCTTCGGGCGAACGCGTTTCGAGCAGCAAGCGTGAGACCGAGGCGATGGAGGGCAGCGCTTCGCCGCGAAAGCCCAGCGTGGCGATGGAAAGCAGGTCCTTCACGTCGCGCAATTTGCTGGTGGCATGCCGTTCGAAGGCCAGCAGGGCATCGTCGCGCAACATGCCGCAGCCATCGTCGGCGATGCGGATGAGCCGCCGTCCACCGCTTTCGATGTCCACGCGAATCTCAGTGGAGCCGGCGTCCAGCGCGTTTTCAAGCAGTTCTTTAACTACGGAAGCGGGCCGTTCCACTACCTCGCCTGCCGCGATCTTGTTGGCAACCTGATCGGGAAGAACGCGAATGCGGCCCATAGGGTACGGAACCAATATAGCAGCGGGAAGGGGCGCGACGGCGCTTAGTGGGGGTCCAATATACGCAATAATAAAAGTCCAGCTTATGAACGTGTCCCTTATCTTCAACCTGGTAGGGCTGCGATACAAACTTTTGTGGGCACAGACCCGCACGCGCAACGGCAGGATCGCCTTGTTCCTGACGGGCTATCTTTTCGCCTTGCTGATCCTGCTGCTGATGACCGCGGGCGGATTCGGCGCGGCCATAATTGCGGTGCGCTCAGGCCGTGCGGAAAAAGTCGCGCAAGCCGTGCTGGGCGGCCTGTTCCTGAATGCGCTGACGGGCTCGGTAGTCACCGGTTTCGGCATCAATAGCGCATTCACCGATGCGGCTCTGCGGCGGTATGCCCTCAGCCCGCGGGAGCGATTGGCGGCGCGCCACCTCACGGGAATTCTGGAGCCCGTCTGGATTTTCGTGCTGGGCTTATACCTGGGGCTGACCACGGGCATGTACGTCATGGGCGCGGGCAGTTTCTGGCTGGGCACGGCGGCGGTACTGCTGCTGTTGATCGCGGGCTACCTGCTGGCGCGCGTGCTCGCGACGCTCATCGAATGGCTGGCGCACGTGAAGGGCGGTACGGCGATTCTGTTTGCCATGCTGATCACGGTGGCGCTGCTGCCGGGTTTGTTGGCGCCCCGCCTGGCGCACGCGCAGGGCGCACAGGACGCGATATTCGCGGTGCTGGCTTACACGCCCCCGTTCGCCGCGGCTGCATTGATGGCGCATGCCGGCACCAGCGTGATGCATCAATTCGCGCTGCTCGGCGCATGGATCGCGGCGCTGCTGGCGCTGTTGGCAGCCATCGAAAAGCAAGCCGCGCGTCCCCGTAGCGCAGCGGCGGCCAAGGTCACCTGGGACAATCGCTATGACCGCATCGCCGCCATCTTTGGACCCGCGCTGGCGCCGCTGACGGCCCGCTCCCTGCGCTATTACGTGCGCTCCAATAAGGCGCGCTTCAATTACATCGCCGCGATCCCCTTGCTGGCGTTCCTGACCTTCAATCACCCAGCCCCGGGCGGGCCGATGCACTATTTCGTCCGCGCGCTGGGCGCCTTTATGGTGGCTGGATTTTTGGGCACGGCGGTAATGTCCACCAATCAATTCGGCTTCGACTCCTCCGGCTTCCGGCGCTACTTTCTGCTTCCCATCGCGCCCGGGACGATTCTGCGCGCGTCCACTTACACGGCGCTGTTTGTGGGCATTACGGTGGTGGCGGCGGCGTGGGTGGCCTGGCTGTTTCTGGCGCCCGTCCCGCTCGACTGGCACAGCGACCTGATGCTGCTGGCGACCGGCGTAGGCGGCTTGTGCCTGTTCCAAGCGCTTTGCATCTGGACTACACTGCTGGCGCCGCGACCCACGAATTTCGAAACCACCTTCGGCAATCAACTCTCGCTGCCCGCCAATATTTTATTGATCGGCGGCATGCTGGGTACCATCTTCAGCGTGGTCGCGCTGGACAAAGCGGTCGGACCGGCCGTGATTCTGGGCTATTGGTGGGCATCGCTGCCCTTTGCTGCCGCTGCTGCGGCGTTCTATTGGATCTCGGTGCAGCGCGGAGCGGCCGTATTCGTCAGCCGCAAGGAGCGCCTCTTGAATACTCTCGAAGGACGGAACTGACGCCGTGACGCCTGCTATCGAAGTCGCCAACCTAACCAAGAAATACGGGGCCACCGTGGCCGTGGAGAACCTGTCACTGACGGTCCCGGCCGGAACGCTGTTCGGATTCCTGGGACCGAACGGATCGGGGAAAAGCACCACCATCGGCTGTATGACCGGCCTGCTCGACCCCACTGCCGGTCAGATCCGCATTCTGGGCGAACCATTCCACGATGGCGCGGTCGCGCTGAAGCGGCGCATGGGAGTGATGCCGGAATCGTTGGGACTTTTCGACGCGCTCTATGCGCACGAGTTCCTGTTTTTCCAGGCGCGCATGTTTGGGTTGGACGAAGCCACGGCGCGGCGGCGGGTGGGCGAGTTGCTGGACGCCATGGAACTGGGCGGTACGGGAAAGAAGCGCCTTTCGGAATTCAGCGCGGGGATGCGGAAGCGGGTAGCCTTCGCGGCGGCGGTGATTCACGCGCCGGACCTGATCTTCCTGGATGAGCCGTTTGAGAGCATCGACCCCGCCGGGGTGGCTTCGATCAAGCAGTGGCTACACAAGATCACGGCGCAAGGGCGCACTGTATTCCTAACCACGCATGTGCTGGAGACGGTAGAGCGGCTTTGTTCGCAGGTAGCTATCGTGACGCCGCCCGGGAAACTGGTGTGGCAAGGCGACATCGGCGCGCTGGATCGCGACGGGACGATTTCGCACGAGGGGCGAGAATTCCGCACGCTGGAGCAGCTATTCCTGCATTTGACGGGGGAGCGCTATGCGGAGTTGGACTGGCTATAAAGGCCGCGGGGTATAAATAGAAAAACCGCATCGGAGAAAGCTCTGAGGACCGGCTAGAGCCTCCTGCCGATGCGGCTCGCCCAGGTCGGGCTGGGATCCGGCGGCGGACCATCTGGATCTGATCGGCATTCCTGGTAAGGTCCGCGTCCAAACTTTCCTCGCCACGAATGCCAGATGACTACCGCAACCTCAGACCCCCGGGGAGATCGTTATAATCGCGTGATCAAAAAAACCCCTCTGTTGCAACCAACAAGGGAAGACTAGCGAGCCCAAAATCTATTGCCGACACCGGCTCCCGCAAGCACGATGTCTTGTTGCGCTCGTTCCTCTTCCGCCTGCCTGTTGCAGCAGAGGGCAGGTTTAAAGTTACTTCGCCAATTCATCACCGAAAATAGCAACCGGATCGCCAAGTGTCAATCTCTTGTATCCTGCTGAAATCGCGCAACGTTCGATTCCGTCTGTTTTGCCGTCCCGTGGCCGGGTGGGCGGGCACTGTGTCGCTATGACACAATCGGGTTGAATGCACTTCCGCCGTCTACTTGTCCTCGCCTGGGGCTTGGCTGCCGCGGCCGCCGTGGCGCCCGGCCAGCAGGATGACCACCGCCGATAGTCTGCGCATCGACGCGCCGCATCCCCGCATTTTCCTGAATGCCAAGCGCCTGCGCCTGCTGCGCCGCGAGCGCGAGCGGCAGTCCCTGCGCTGGAATCAGTTTCACCTGCTGATGGCCGGCAAAGCGCCCATGCCCGAGCCGGGGTTTGCCGATGCGCTGTATTACCAGGTTTCCGGCAATGCCGAAGCGGGGCAGCGGGCCGTAGCGTGGGCTCTGGGCGCGGGCGCCGATCTGCGGCAACTGGCCCTGGTCTTCGACTGGTGCCAGGATATCCTCGGCGAAGCGCAAGCGAAGACACTCGCCGCAAAAATCGTGCGCGCCATGGAGCAAAGCCGGCGCGACACATCGGTAGCGGCCATCCGTTCGCGCTTCCTGGCGTCCGTGGCTTTGTCCGGCCACGTTCCCGATACGCCCGAGCGCGAGCTCGACCAGGTGATCCACAAATGGTGGGAAGCCGCCATTGTGCCGGCCCTAAGCGGCGGTCACGAAGCCATCACGCGCGACGATTCTTATCCGCTGATGGAGATCCTGCATGCGGTGCGCGATAACTTCAATTTGGATCTGCGCGAGGCGGTACCGGTTTTCTTCAACGATCTGCCCACCGTGCAGCTTCTCAGCTACTATCCCGCAACATTTCCGGCAGGGGAAAACGACTATCGCATACCGGCCGCCCATCACATGACCGGCGAGCCCGACGTCCGCCGCGCCGCTCTATCCCGCGCCTCTGAATTCAGCATGGTGGCATTCGACGCCAATGCGCCCGGAAGCCAGTGGCTGCAAGGCTGGCTGCTGAACGACCATTTTTTGCTGCGCGGCACGTTCGGCGCGCCCTACGAATTCTTGTGGGCCAATCCCTACCAGCCCGGCCTCAGCTATTTTCAAGCGCCCCAAGTAGTGCACGACAAGCTGATCGGGCGTTTGTTCGTGCGCTCGAATTGGGACGAATCCGCATCGTGGCTCGGATTCTTTGGCGGCGAGTTGCAGATGTTCCAGGAAGGCAGTGTGGCTACCCTCGATCCCAACGTCACGGCGGAACCGCTGGAACTCGGGCGCGCGGTGATCCTGTTCGGCGCGCACACGCGGAAGTTCAAACTCACGGTGGAAGGGAAGCAGCCAGTGTTCGTGGTGGGATTGCAGCCGCGCCGGAATTATCTGATCGAAGTAGACGACGAGGAAATGGCGGAAGCGTCCAGCGATCCCGGTGGGATTCTCGAGTTGGATGTGCCGCACGATAGAGAAGCCGGCGTACGCATGGGGGAAGCCGCGCCCCCGCGGGAATAGTTTATTTCGGCGGCGGCGCCTCTGTGGTCCGCAAGTCCCAATCGCCCGACTTAATCAGCTCCCGGTAACGAGATAAGCGCCGCTCGACCGCCGCGGAAGACCTCGCGAACGCTGGTCGTTCCTTTACAAACCGGTCTCGTTCATCCAGATATTCCGTCAGCCAGGCGGCTTGTTTGTCCCGTGTACTTAACGGCGGCGGCACGGCGGCGGAAGTGCCGTCTTTCAACCTTTGTGCGTTGGCGCTGCCCATCTGGGCGGACGTATCCTCCAAGATCGATATGGCGAGGGGAGATGAGATGCCAAGCTGCTGCGTAGTGCTCTTGGCCCAAGCCTCGTCGGCATCCAGGTGCGCGGTCGTCCGCGGGTTCAACGCTTCCGCAGGGGGCGTGGCGGTGCCGAATTCATTGACGTATACGAGCTTCCGCGCCTCATCCAAGCCCTTCAATGTGGAGGACGCTTCCGCTTTGATCTCCGGCGAGGCGGTCTTCGTCATCTGAACCAAAACCGCCCGGCCGGATTGGTCTTTGTTCACTTGAAGCATGCGGATCGCGATCTGCTCATACCCCAGCGCCCGGAACGACGCATAAGCAAACTCACGCTCTTCCGGCTTGGTTGAAGTGAGCAGGGGACGAAGCTTGTCCAGCGCTTCGATCTTATTCAGTTCCAACTGGCGATTGTTATAAAGCTGCGTGAATAACGCGCCTATGCCCGTAATGGCGACGCCGAGGATTAGCGGCGTGGTGGCGTTGATCTTGTCCCAGAGGTCTTTTTTGCCGTCGGGCACGTGTGAGGTCTCCGGCTAATCATTGTAATGCTTACTCCGCGCGGATCGGCCGCGTGGGCCAGCGGCGCCAAGTGGTCATTCCGCGGGAAATGCTCGAAGCCTTCAACATTCAAGAGGGAGATTTTGTTGCGTTTGCAGAACAGAAGAATGGCGTGCTCATTTAGCCCCGCCGCGTCGTTGATCCGGACGATGTGCTCTCCCCAGAACAGAGCGCGCTCGTAAAAAAGGCCGAGCGCGAGATGCGCCAGGGAAAGTTCGTAACGCTCGCCCAACTCCGACATGAACTGGATCGTCCACATCCACAACGGCGCCGCAAGACAGCTTAAGGCGATACCGCCCGACCGGCGGCAGCGCGTTATTTTCAGACCCGTCCATTCCGCGCAAACGGTAAAAGTGCTTGCCGTTCTGCTTCGCAACGAGAAGACCTATCGATAGCCTTCTGGCACGTGTAAGGTCTCCGGCTAATCATTGTAATGCCTACTCCGAACGAATCGCCGTCATCGGATCAATGCGCACCGCCCGCAACGCCGGCAGCAAACTGCCCAGCACGGTCATCAGCAAACACAGGCCAACCGCGCTCCCGAACGTAAGCGCATCCGCCGGTTTCACGCCCGCCAGCAGACCTTCCAGCGCCCGCCCCGCCGCATAAGCCAGCACCACGCCCGGCACTACTCCGGCAACCGCCAGCAGCGCGCCTTGCCGCACAATCATTCTTACAATCTCGCCCGGCTGCGCGCCCAACGCGATGCGTACACCAATCTCCTGCCTCCGCCGCGACACCGCGAATGAGAGCAAGCCGTGCACACCCACGCCGGCCAACAGGAATGCAATGGCGGCGAAGGCCCCCAACACGCGGATCTGCGCCGAACGCGAAGCGGTCTGGTCTTCCACAATATCCACCAAAGTGCGCACGTCTGAGACCGGCTGCTCAGCATCGGCGGCGCGAACGATCCGGCGCACGGCGGCCGTCAGCGCCTCCGGCTTGGCCGCGCTTCTGATCACCAGATTCTGTGGCGCATAGAAGCTCAGCCAGCCATCCTTCACCTGTCGGTGTGGAAGGTAGACCTGCGGCTCGCTGGTCCTTTCGAGCCCGCGCACGCGGATGTCCCCCACCACCCCAACGACCGTCCGGTCTTCGAACGCGATCCTGAAATGGCGGCCCAAGGGATCCTGGTCGGGCCAGTAGCGGCGCACAAACGATTCGCTCACCACCGCCGCATTCGGCGTGGTCAAGGAGTCCCCTTCGGCAACGTCGCGGCCCCGGTGTAGTGGAATCCCCATGGTGGCGAAGAACCCGGGTGTCACGAATCGCAGGCTGGCCGTATTCCCGCCGGATCGACGGACATCGGTTGCCTTGCCATCCACCGCCACAGGCCAGACTCCGCCGCGCATCACCATGGGAAGGAAGCTGATGTAAGCCGCACTGGACACACCAGGAAGCGCCGTCACGTCAGAGAGGATGCGCCTATAGAACCCGGCGCGACGCGACGTTGCGTCGTACTTGGGCATGGGGAGCGCCGTCTTTAGGGTCAGCACGCCCTCGGCGCGGAAGCCCGGATCGGTGGCTTCGATCCGCCACAACGCGCGCACCAGCAAGCCCGCCGAAACCAGCAGAACAATCGACGCCATCACTTCGGCCACGACCAGCGCCGATCGCAGCCGTTCCTTGCGTCCCCCGCCCGCGCGTGCGCCTTCCCGCAGCGCGCTCAAATCGGCTTGGCGGCAGGCGCGCAGTGCCGGAAATACGCCAAATCCGATGCCGGTAAGGCCCGAGACCAGCGCCGCGAACATCAGCACGCGCAGGTCGATGGAGGGGGACTGCGCAATCGGTAGGCACGACGGCACCAGCCTCGAAAGTAGCGGAACGGCGGCGGCTGCCACCAATATGCCAACGGCGCCGCCGGCCACGGCCAGCACCAGGCTTTCGGTAATCAACTGCCGCACCAGGCGTTCGCGTCCGGCGCCCATGGCGGTTCGCACGGCTAGCTCACGTTGGCGCGCCAGACCGCGTGCCATCAGCAGATTCGCCAGGTTCGCGCAAGCGATCAACAGGACGCACAGGGCCGCGCCGCTCAAGGCCATCAATAGCAAGCGGGACTGTTGCGATAGCGCATCGCGCAGAAGGTTTACCGAAGCACTGGTCAGTTTATTCTGGTCTGGATATTGCCTCTCAAGCTGCGCCGCGACCACGCGCATTTCGGCATCCGCCTGCTCCAGCGAGACGCCCGCTTTCAGTCGCGCTACGACGTTTAGATAGTTGTTGGTGCGGTCGCGAAAATCGTCGCTATGCTCGGCGAAGCGCATAGGCGCCCACAATTCGGCGTCGCGGCTGGGAAAATGAAACTCGCGCGGCATCACTCCGATCACTACGTACGGCTCATTATCCAGATTCACCCGCCGCCCTACCACGCCCGCGTCGCCACCGAAAACCGACTGCCATAACTGGTAGCTGAGCAGCAAAGTTCCTGGAGCACCCTCGCGGTCTTCGGCCGCGGTGAACCACCGGCCGATCAGGGGCTTGACGCCCAATAGCGGGAGCAGATCGGCGGTCATCACGGCTCCCGAGATGCGCTCCGGATCGCCTTGGCCCACCAGATTTACCGAGCCCTCCGAAAAGGCGCCCATTCCCTCGAACGATTTGCTCATGCGCCGCCAATCGACGAAGTTGGCGGGCGAGAGTTCCATCTGGCTATAGCCGGGCAGTTTCTCCCACAGTTGCACCAACCGTTCGGAGGAAGGAAAGGGCAGCGGGCGAATGAGTACGAAATCAGTCACCGAGAACGCCGCAGTATTGGCTCCGACCCCAAGCGCCAGCACTACAATCGCGGTGATCGCGAACCCGGGTGATCGCGCCAGCGTGCGTAGGGTATAGCGCAGGTCCTGGCGAAGAATGTCGCCGTGTACGGAAATGGCGTTGACCAGAACCTCGCCGGCGGTGGCGATCCAAAGCGCAGCCAGAGCCAGTGGTCCCGAGGCGTCACGCCGGCGCCGGGCGAAAATGGCGCGCATCTCGTCGCCATATTCCGCGCGGAATGAAGCCGGATACAGCCTGAGCAGCAAATCGTAGAGACGCATCAGGCCCTCCCCGGCGCGAATCCGCGGTCGCGCGCCATGCGCACCAGTTGCGTCAGGCGGCGCGCCTCCGCTTGGGCCACCGATGCGCCGAACGGAGTGATGCGGTAGTAGCGGCGGCGCTCATCGTCGAGTTCCGGCGCGGGACGATCCTGGGTTTCGACAATCAGGCCCTGTTCGAGCATGCGCTGGATCGATCGATATAAGGTGCCGGCGCTCAGCTTCAATTCGCCGTTGGTGCGCGCGGCGACATCTTGGATAATGGCGTAACCGTGCCGATCGTCTTCGGCGACAGCCAACAGAATGTGGAAAGTTGCTGGAGGCAAGGGGAGGAACGAATCCGGCTGCGGGGCTGCATCCTTCATTCCGCTATTATATCCGCACTGGCTATATTGTCAATGGCTATAGCTGAAGACTTCCTTCGGAACGCCGGCGCCCGCGTTCGTTATGATGGGGAAGGTGTGCCGGAGCTTCGCCCGTTACCTTGCTACCTCGTTGCTGGCTTGTGCGCTGCCAGCCTGCGCGCAGACGGTGAAGTACGAAGGCCGACCCATTGCCGGCATTCAGTTCGTGCCTGCGGAACAGCCACTCACCACTTCAGAACTCGCTAACGCCGTCCCGATGAAGCCCGGGGCCCCTTTCCGGCTGGCGGACGTTCACGCCGCCATCGAGCGTCTATACGCCACCGGCAACTACCAGGACATTCAAGTAGATGCCGAGCCCGCAGCCCCCCCCGCCAGCGGCGTCGCCATAAGGATTATCACCAGGAACAGTTGGTTCGTCGGAAATGTCGCGGCCATCGGCCACGTCTCGGACCCGCCCAGCCGCGGCCAACTGGTGAACGTGACCCGGCTGGACCTGGGCAGCCTTTCACTGAAGCGGACATCCAACCTGCGCAACGGGCCATCGAGCGCCTACTTGCCAGCAATGGCCTGCACCAGAGCCATGTACACCCCGAGTTGTCTTATGATCCGCGCACGCAGCAGGTAAGCATCCACTTCATCGTGAATTCTGGATCGCGCGCGCATTTCACAAATCCCGTCATTACCGGCAATACGAAAATGACCCAGGATGATATCGAACGCGCCACCCATTGGCGCCGCCTGCTCATAGGCGGCTGGCATACCGTGAACCAGGCCCGCGTGCGCAACGGCCTGGACAATGTCCGCGCAAAATACGAAAAGCGTGGCCGCTTTGAGGCGCGCGTAACTTTGAAATCGATGGACTACGACGAGGACACCAACCGCAGTAAGCCATCCCTCGATATCGACGCTGGGCCGGAAGTTGAAGTGCACGCCGTAGGCGCTAAAGTCTCGCAAGGTAAGCTGCGCAGCCTGGTGCCGGTGTTCGAAGAGCATACGGTAGACGACTCCCTGCTGCTGGAAGGCGAGCGCAACCTGCGCGACTACTTCCAATCGGAAGGCTATTTCGACGCCGAGGTCGAATACAAACCGCAGCGCGTGATCAATGACAAAGCCACCATCGACTACCTCATCAACCCCGGCCAACGCCACAAGCTGGTATTCATCGACATTCAGGGCAACAAATACTTCAGGACCGAGGCTATCCGCGAACGCATGTTCCTGATGCGTGCCTCCCTATTACAGTTCCGGCGCGGGCGCTACAGCGGAGCCCTCCTGCGGCGCGACGAAGAGTCTATCGCCAGTTTGTACCAATCGAACGGCTTTCGCGACGCGGCCGTCACCCACAAAATCGTGGACGGCTACAAAGGCAAGCCCGATAACCTGGCGGTGTATCTCACCATTCAGGAAGGTCCGCAATATTTCGTTCACAACCTGGACTTGCAGGGTGCCGTCAAACTGGATAAGGATCAACTGGTAGCGCAACTCGCTTCCACCGCCGGGCAGCCGTACAGCGAATACAACGTGGCCATCGACCGGGACACCATCTTGCAGCAATACTCCACGCGGGGATTTCCCAATGCCACCTTCGAATGGAATTCGAAGCCCGCCGCCGACCCCCACCGCATGGATCTAACCTATGTCATCCATGAAGGGCGGCAGGAGTTCGTGCGCGACATTTTGATCAGCGGTCTGGACCGTACCCGACGCAAACTCGTGGATCATGAAATGCTGTTGAAGCCGGGCGATCCCTTGTCGCCCACGGCGGAGCGCGAAACGCAGCGCAAACTTTATGATTTGGGCGTCTTCGCACGCGTGGATACGGCCATACAAAATCCCGATGGCGATACTTCCGGCAAGTACGTCCTCTACGATATGGAGGAGGCGCGCAAGTATTCGATCGCCACGGGCTTTGGTGCTGAATTCGCCCGCATCGGTGGCTGCTCCACCTGCCTCGAAGCGCCCCAAGGCCAGACTGGTTTCGCGCCGGATGCCACGCTCGATGTTTCCCGCTTGAATCTGTGGGGCTTGGGCCAGAGCATCAGCTTCCGCGGCCGAATTTCCACGCTGGAACAGCGCGCCTTAATCAGTTATACGGCGCCGCGCACCGGCGGCAACGATAAGCTGACCCTGTCGTTTACCGTGCTCTACGACGACAGCAAGGATGTTCGTACCTTCACGGACGCAGCGCGAAGAAGCCTCCGTACAGCTTTCCGAGCGGCTTTCGAAATCCATCACTTTTCTATATCGCTATACTTACCGGCATGTCACCGTGGACCAATCCACGCTGAAGATTTCGCCGTACCTGATTCCCCTTTTCTCGCAGCCCGATCGCGTCGGCGAGGTCGCCTGGAGCATGGTGCAGGATCGCCGCGACGATCCCATCGATACCCACAAAGGCGTCTACAATACCATGGATATCGCTGCCGCGCCCCGCGCTTTAGGCTCCGAAATCACGTTCGGACGCTTCCTGGGGCGCAATGCGACCTATCACCGTTTGGGCAAGAAATTCGTGCTGGCGCGCGCCACCAGTTTCGGCATTGTGCATCCGCTCAGCGGCGTTACCGACGCCAACACCGCCATTCCCCTGCCGGAACATTTCTTCTCCGGCGGCGCTACCTCCGAGCGCGGCTTTCCCGACTTACAGGCCGGCCCGCGCGATCTCACCACCGGTTTTCCTTTGGGCGGTACGGCGCTGCTCATGAACCAGACCGAATTGCGTTTCCCCCTCCTAGGCGAAAATATAGGCGGAGTGCTTTTTCACGATATGGGCAATGTCTACAGCAGCCCGTCCAATATCTCGTTCCGTACGGATCAGCACGGCCTCGGCGATTTCGACTTTATGAACCACGCCGTAGGCTTCGGCATCCGCTACAAAACCCCCATCGGCCCAGTGCGGCTCGATCTGTCTTATAGCATCAACCCGCCGCGCTTCATCGGGTTTTCCGGGAGTTTCGCCGATCTGCTCAACGCCGGCCAGCAACCCTGCACCAGCGAACCGTATCGCTGCATTCCGCAAAGCATCAGCCACTTCCAGTTTTTCTTTTCCATAGGGCAGACCTTCTAATGCGCGCGCCATTCTGTATTGCGATCTGCATCGCCGCATGCCTGGGGGGGGTGGCCTGCGCCGAAATCGTGGATCGCATCGCCGTCTCAGTAGGTACCCGGGTAATTACCGCCACCGACATCGAACGCGAGATCCGCATCACCGCGCTATTGAATAACGAGAAGCCCGATCTCACCGCTGCCAATAAAAAGAAGACCGCCGAGCGCATGGTGGACCAAGCCCTGGTGCGTAGCGAATTGGAAGCCAGCCGCTACCCGCCGCCCACCGCGGCCGAGACTGATGCCGCGCTGCAGGAAGAGAAGGCCCGCTTCGGCAACCAAGCCGCCTATCGCCGCGCACTGGACTCTTATGGCGTCAGTGAAGACGACTTGAGAGCCCGGCTGACCTGGCAACTTATGTTGGTGCGCTTCATCGACGCGCGCTTCCGGCCCGGCATCCAGATCACCGACGACGAAATCCGCAACTATTTCAACGAACACCTGCGGGCCGGCCTTGCTCTAGCGCATCCCGGCCAGGCGCCCTCGCTCGACGACCATCGCGCCGAGATCGAGCAGATTCTCGCCGGCCAGATAGCCGATCAACAGGTCGAACAATGGCTCAAAGAGGCGCGCCGCCGCACCCATATCGAATATCATGACGAGGCCTTTCAATGAGCCGCCGCGCGCGCCGCATCTGGCTGGTCGTAGGCGGGGTCGCGATCGCATTGCTAGTTGCCGGCCTCAGCGTGATCCTGATTTTGCGCAGCGCATGGTTTCGCGGACGAGTGCGCGATCGGATCATTACGGAAGTGGAGAAAGCCACCGGCGGGCGCACCCAGATCGGCGCGTTTCAATTCGATTGGGAACATATGCGCGCCGAAGTCGACGGCTTCACTTTGCACGGAACCGAACCCGCCGACGGGCCGCCGCTGTTCAAGGCGGATTCCATCGTGCTGGGAATCAAAGTCATCTCGGTGCTGAAGCGTTCTGTCGATCTGCAGTACCTCGACGTACGCCGTCCGCAAGTCTACCTGATTCTTTATCCCGACGGCCGCACCAATATGCCCGCGCCCAAAATCAAAAGGACCGGAAAAGGCGCCGTCGATACGATCCTCGATCTTGCCATCGGCCGCTTCGGCGTCCAACAAGGCACCTTTGAGTTATCGGGTCAAGGGAAAACGCCCTTCGACGCGCAGGTCCACAACCTGCATGCGCAGTTCGATTACGACCGCGGCGGACCGCGCTATCGCGGCCAACTCTCCATGGCGCCCGCGCGATTCCATTGGGGTAAATTCCAACCGGTTCCCGTGGATATCGGCTTGGCGCTGGACGTCGAAAAGAATCGCGTACACGTTGCGTCCGGCCGTCTGTCCACCGGGCGCACACAAGTCGAATTCTCCGGCGGCATCGACAGCTTGACCGATTTCCAGGGCGCATTTCAATACAAGGTGCATGCCGCCCTCGGCGAAGTCTCGCTCACTTTTAACTTGAACACGGTGCTCGAAGGGCCCGCCACGCTGGTCGGTAAAGCCGCCTTCCACGGCACATCGAACTTTCAAGCCAGCGGTTCCTTGCACGTAAGTGGTGTGCTCTTCCATCCCGACCCGCACTTCACCCTGCGCGATCTGCGTGCCGATGGCTCTTTCAATATCGACCCAAACCGCATCGCCGTTTCCGACTTCCGTCTGGCAGGGCTAGCCATGGCATCTCTTACCGGCGAAAAAACGTTGCAGCCATTTCCAGTCACCGGACGGATGGAAAGCATCGTCATCCGGAACAACAATCTCGACGCTACCGGCGTTCACCTCGAGACGCTGAATGGCGTCTTCACCGGCAAGACCCGCTTCGCCGACCTCCGGCACGTACATGTGGAGGGCGATGTGGCCGGCTTCGACGTTCGCGACATCATGCGCATCTATGACGGCCAGCCATTGCCGTGGGATGCCGGCGCCACCGGTCCCATGCAACTGAACGTCACGCTGGGTAACACCAGCACGCTGCGGCTCAACGCCCAGATGGCGGTCGCTCCAACGAGTAATAGCGCACCGGTCCACGGCGCCGTCAACATCGCATACGACGGTGAGGCCGAGACGCTGGACCTGGGAACCTCCACCCTGTCGCTGCCCTCCACTCGTCTGGATTTCTCTGGCGTGTTGGGCCGGCAATTGCACGTACACGCCGATTCCCGGAACATTGACGATGTCCTGCCGGCGTTCGATGTGAAGTCGATTCCGCTGAAGCTGCAAAACGGCGAAGCGGTGTTCGACGGCACCGTCACCGGCAAACTGGCGGATCCGCGCATCGTCGGACACGGGAATGCTACGAACGTGCTCTGGTCCGGCCGCAGTTTCACAGCCCTCAGCGGCGATGTCGATCTTACCGGCGCGGGTATCGCGGTGCGCAACGGCAGCGCGCAGCAAGGCAGTGTACGCGCACAAGGCTCGGGTTCGCTCGGGATGAACGATTGGAAGATCGAAGACTCCAGCCCGCTCGCCTTCGCCGGCGTCATTCGCAATGCCCCCGCGCCGGATCTGATGGCCGCGCTGGATATTCGGAACGTGCCCCTCGAAGGCACCGTCACCGCGGAAGGAAAAATCGCGGGCACCTTGCCGATCCGCGCATCAACGCCGCGGTCACCGCCACCAAGGGCGCGCTCTATGGGGAACCCTTCGATCGGTTCACTGGCACGCTGAATTATTCCGCCAGCACCGTGGAACTGGCCAACGGGCAAGTGGCCGCGGGCCCCCGCAACGCCACGGTGAAGGCGCTCTATCAACACCAGGCTGACAACTTTGGCACGGGCCAGTTGCGCTTCCAGGCGGACAGCAATGCCATGCCGCTCAACCAATTTCAAATCGTCAGCAAAGAATATCCAGGCATCAACGGCACTGCTGAATTGCATGCCGGTGGCGTGGTCGATATTGTGCCCGCCAGTCCCGGCTTTCATGTGGTCAGCCTGAACGGCACGCTTGCCGGAAAAGGCTTGCGCATTAACGATCAGCCTCTGCGCGATGCCACCCTCACCGCCACCACCAAGGGCACGGACCTCACTGCGCATTTCGATTCCGAACTTGCCGGATCGGTGATTGAAGGCGACGGCAAGTGGGCCCTTACAGGCGACTATCCCGGTACCGCCCAGGTCACCTTCAAGCGGCTCGACCTGGAACGTCTACGCACCTGGCTGCGAGGATCCAAACCGCCCGGAGGCCTGCAGTTGACGGGCTCCGCAGAGGGTACGCTGTCCGTCAATGGCCCGGCCATCAAGCCCGATCAGTGGAAGGCGCAGTTGCGCATCCCATCCCTCGAAGTGGGACCCGGCACCGACCTTGCCCCTACCGGCAGCGCGCTGGCCCTACACAACGCCGAACCCATCGTCATCTCCATGGAACGCAACATCGTGAAGATGGAGAGCGTCCGCATGGTCGGCCGCGCCACCGATCTGTCCCTCTCCGGCACCGTCAATCTGCAACAGAAAAATCCACTGGACCTGCGCGTCAACGGTCGCTTCGATCTGGCCAGCCTGCGCGATTTCAATCAGGATATCTATGGCGCCGGGTTCATCGAAACCGGCGTGAACATTCGCGGGACCCTCTCGCAGCCCCAGGTTGCCGGACGCCTGGAAGTGAAAGACGCTACCCTGAGCCTCGCCGAATTGCCTGTGGTGGTATCGAAGACCAGCGGCGTAATTCTCTTTGACGGCAGCCGCGCCACCATCCAAAGCCTGTCGGGCGAGAGTGGCGGCGGCAAGGTAACCATCACCGGATTCGCCGGTTATAGCGGCGACACCATGGTGTTCCGCCTGCATGCCACCGCGCACGAAATGCGCTTGCGCTATCCCGAGGATTTTAGCACCGTGGCCGATGCCTCACTCAGCCTGACTGGCGCCACCGATAGCAGCACGCTCTCCGGCCACATCACCGTATTGCGCACCGGCTTCAATCCGCATTCCGATTTCAGCTCGGTGCTGGCTAAATCCGCCGAGCCTGTGCGGACGCCCTCGGCGCAAACCGGCCTGCTAGCCAATATGCGCATGGACGTGGAAATCAATAGCGCGCCCGATATCACCTTCCAAAGTTCGCTGGCCCACGGATTGCAAGCCGAAGCCAGCCTGCGCCTGCGCGGCACCGCCGCCAATCCCTCGCTACTGGGCCGCATCAATGTCACCGGCGGCCAACTGGTCTTCTTCGGCACGCCGTTCACCGTGAACCAGGGCTCCATCGCCTTCTATAATCCGGTGAAGATCGAGCCGGTGCTGGATCTCGATCTCGACACCAAGTCGCGCGGGATCGACGTCATCCTGAATATATCGGGACCTATCAACAAATTGAACCTCACGCCGCGATCCGACCCCCCCATGCCTTTTTCCGACATCGTGGCCTTGCTGGCCACCGGCGTTTCGCCCACCTCGGACTACGCCACCCTGATGTCCGGTCCCGCCTCGCCTTCGCTACAGAATCTGGGCGCATCGGCCCTGCTCGGCGAAGCCTTGGCCAGTCCGGTAACCGGCCGCCTGCAGCGCTTCTTTGGCGTAACGCGGCTGAAGATCGATCCGTCCCTCACCGGACTCACCGGCGTCGAAAACAATCCGCAAGCGCGCCTCACCATCGAGCAGCAAGTCACTCCGGAGATTACCTTCACTTACATTACCGATGTGACCAGTACGAATCCTTTGGTGATCCAGGTGGAATGGGCCTTCAGCCGCAACTGGTCGGCGGTGGCGCTACGCGAGGAGAACGGCCTGGTGGGGCTCAACTTCGTATACAAACACCGGTTCAAGTAAGCCGCTCGAACCGGACCTCGCTATCCTTATACTATGCCCCCTACGCCCGCCAAGTTCCAGGAAGCGGGCCGCGAACAGGAGAGTCTCTTCGCGCCCCTCGAAAAGCGGTTGCTCGTCCGCATGGCCCACGCCACACCTCGCGCCATCAATTCCGACCACCTTACTTTGCTCGGCTTCGTCGCCATGTTCTTCGCCGGCCTTTGCTACTGGCTCGCACGCTGGAACAAATACATGCTGCTGGCGGTGATCTTCTGGCTGGCCGTCAACTGGCTGGGCGATAGCCTCGACGGCACGCTCGCCCGCGTCCGCAACCGCCAGCGTCCCCGCTACGGTTTCTACGTGGACCACATCACCGATGCCTTCGGCACTTTCTTCCTGATCGGCGGCATTGGCCTCTCCGGATACATGAGCCCCATCGTCGCCGCCCTCCTGCTGGTCGCCTATTTCATGCTCTCGATTCAGGCCTACTTGGCCACCTACGCCTTGGGCACTTTTCAACTTTCCTATTGGAAGTTCAGCCCCACCGAATTGCGCCTGCTGCTGGTGGCCGGAAATATCGCACTGCTCCGCTGGCCCACGGGCAACCTATTCGGCCATCGCTTTCCACTCTTCGACGTGGGCGGCGTGGTGGGCATCGCCGGCATGTTGCTGATGGTGGCGGTCTCCAGCATTCGCAATACCGCCGCGCTCTATCGCGCGGAACCCCTTCCCCCCGGGTGACCCGCGGCCTCACCGGTCGCCCGTATTCACCTGCTGTTTGGCGTGCCCCTTCAAATACCAGCACGGCGAATCGCCGAAGTGCGGGAATAGCGAATTCACGCAATCCTGCGGCGCCGGCGGATCGAATGCGTACGTCGTCTTGCCGTCCTTCATCGGGATCACGTAAGCGCGCTGCACCATCACACTGCCGAACTGCGCTCGATTGCCCAGGGATCCGCCAGCTTAGCGAAAGGTAATCGCACACGTACACCAGCGCGCCGGCCAGCAGCAGACACAGCACCGAAATGATCGCGATTCGCTTCAAATCTTCAGGAACAGCTTACGCTGGTACATCCAGTATAGGATGAGCCAGTAAGTGAGCAACACCGCCCCACCCAATAGCAGCGGTTCCAGGCCTGGACCCAGCACCCGGAACGCATTCGGCCCCAGATGAATCCGGAACGAACTGAAGATGAAGCGCTCGAACAAGTGCGCGATCAGGTAAGCCGCGATCGAATTCATCCCGATCACCACCAGCGGAAATGCCCATTTGCGATTGCCCTTCACATCGATCACCCAACTGAAAATCGCCGTAAACAGGAAGCAGATGCCGCCGCTGAACAGCGTCCAGGCCGGAGTCCAGATGCGCTTCACGATGGGGCAGATGCCGGTGAAATGCAGCAGCAGTCCCGCGGCCACGCCCACAACGCCAGCGATCAACAGGCGCTGCATCGGAATGCGCGGCGCACTCGCGCGCAGCCAGCGGCCCGCCGCCAGTCCCAGGATCATGGTGCCCAGCGTGGGAATAAAACTCAGCGTCAGGTAGCCGCCTTCGTTAAACACGAACGGATGCGTGCGCGGAAACAGATTCAGGAACCACTGATCCAACGCGTTCCCCAAATTCGCATTCTTGTTCCAATGCGCCGCCAAGCCCGTGTAGAAGTGCGGCCAGTCCGCCGGCACACCCACTGATTGCCAGTTGAACCCCGGCCCAGGCACCGGATACAGCGCCCACGCCAGCCAGTAGCCCACCAGGATCACCGCCAGCGCCACCCACTGCCAGCGCGGCTTGCGGAAGCCTAGCAGGTATAAGAAAGGATATCCCAACCCGATCTGCGTCAGCGTATCTTCAAACGTGAAGTAGGTCCGCGGACTCTCCATCGATCGCAGAAAGATTCCCAGCGCGATCAACAGAAACGACCGCCAGATGGCGTGCGCCCACATCTTGCCGAACGTTCCGCCCTTCGCCATCCGGCTGGCGATTGAGTAAGGCAGCGCCACCCCCACCAGGAACGAAAACGACGGCTGGATCATGTCGTGCAGCGAACAGCCGGCCCACTGCACGTGCGTCTGGTTATAGCCCAGAAACGCCCAGAACCAGTTGCCCGGAAAAGCGTGCGCGACGCGCGCCAGTTCCAGAACCTCGGCCATCATCAGCAGCATCACGAAGCCGCGGTACGCGTCTACCGCGATGTTTCGGGCTAGCGGTTCGGGCGCGCGGACCGAGTCCTGCGCTCTCCACGTGGGATTGAGGGTTGCTTGCAAGCGGCACCTCCTTGGGATTCAGTCTAGAAGTTAACACAACCGAACCCGGCCCGCGCGGCCTCTATTTAAATGCGATGGTCACCGGATTGGCCGTCGCGCCGTCAACCGTCACCGTCAATATCACCTGCCCCGAACCAGCCAGCGAACTGGGCAGCGCCACATCGATCTGGTCTTCCCCGGCATATCCAGGCGCCGGCCCCGAGTACGTCACCGACATCAGCGGCCCTTCGAACCACGCCTGCCCGATCGCCACCTTCGTGCCGCTCGCGCCCGAAGCCCCGTCGAAACCCGTGCCGTACAGCAACAAATACAGGCTGTCGCCGTTGAACGCAATCGGCGCCGCCACGAACTGCCCGCTGCCCGCATCGTACGTCGACACCTGCTCATAAACGTACGTGCCATCCGGATGCACCCGTTGGACCAGCGCCGCGGCCACCCCCACCCCGGTCGAATTCGCGGTGAAAATCGTCGGCGCAATGGCCTGTATTTCGAGTACGCCCTTCGACGTCGCAGCGGTCTGCCCCAAGACCGTCACCGTCGCCAAACCTGACGCCAGGCCCATCGGCACCTGATAGTTGATCTGCCCCGCCGACACGTACAGCAGCGGCGCCAGCGAAACCGTTCCAGCGCTGTCCGTAACCTGCACCTGCGCGCCCTGCAGAATGGTCCCGAGCGGAAGCGTCGCCTCCTCGGTTCCCGCCGCCAGTCCGACGCCGTAGCCCGCCACTAACTCCCCCGGCGCCACCGCCCAGCCGTACGACGCCGCTGCCGAAGCCGTTCGGAACGATTGCGGCGGCAGGTGCCCCAGCAGCGTCGGTAACTGCTCCGCATCTGTTGAAAAGTTGTTGGCCGGTTGCACCGAAAGCAGGCTGCAGCCACAACTGGGCACCCCGGCCCACAGTTCGCCCGCCGCCCAATACGTGCCCGGCATGCCCGCTTCGTCCAGCGCCTTCAGAAAATTATCCAGCACCGTCAGCCATCGCGCATCGTTGTTCGGGATGCCGTACTCGCCCAGGTAGCACGGCACTTTGTTAGTAGTGCACCAGCTCACGAACGGCGCCAGACGGTCTGCCCCTACCTGCGCCAGGTTGGCATTGGCTGCCAACTCCTGGTCATAAGTCTCCGCATAGGTGCCGCTGAAATCGGAGTCGAAATACTCGTGCGCCTCATAGTAATAATTGTTGGCCGGATCCGTAATGAACGCCGTCCCGCCGTTGTAACTCGCCCAGTAAGTGGCGTTGCTCCAGCCGTCCCCCGGAATCATGATGGTCTTGTTATCGCCATTATTGCGGATCGCCGTCAGCACCTTCTGCGCAATCTGCCCCCAGTTGGCCACGCCCATATCGTGCGGCTCGTTGGTCAGGTCGTAAGCCGCCACCGCCGGATCGTTCTTAAACACGTTCGACATCTTCACCCAAAAATCCACCAGGTTGTCCGACGTCACATTCACCGGACTTCCCGGACACGGATTGTCAATCACGCAAGCCAGCGAATCGAAGTTGGCCATCTGGCTCTCCATCGTGGCGTAGCGCGCCTCATTGTGTGGCACAATGCTGACTACCGCCCCCGAAGCCGCCGCATACTGGATGTCACTCTGCAGATACTGAAGCTGCTGAGTATCCAGCGCCCCCCCCAGCGTAGGCTGCAACCGCTCCCACTTCACTTGCAATCGAATAAACGGCAATGCCCGCGATGCAAAGTAATTGAACGTAGGCGGTGTCGGATAACTATAATTCCCCGGACCGTAAGTCGGAATAAACGGATCGCCCCATTCCGCCTGCGATACGTTTACCCCGCGGAAGTATTGCCCCGCCGCCGTCCCGCTAACAAATAGGAAAAGGGCCGCAATCGCGGCGGCCCGGCTTATAACTGCATTGGCCCGCATTTGTAAATTCTAGCGCGGTGGCTTGCGCCGGGTATTTCACGGGCTCATTCGTTTCCGGTTTTGTTTCGCTCTACAGGTATGGAAGCCCCGAAGATCGGCGCGGTGGGGCACAAAGAGAAAATGAAGGCGGCGAAGCGATGAATCCCGCGCATCGAGAACGAACGCAGGATCGTACAGTAACGCCGATGCGCGACACAGCCATCGCGACGCGCACTCACTTCCGATCCCCCGGCCGATAGTCCGCCTCCACATGCCCCGCAAGCTGCCCCGCATCAAACAGCACCGGCTTAGTCTTCATCTCCACAAACAGCCGCGCCTGGTCCGCATAATGCGGCGACTTCTGGTCCAGCGTGGCCGACCCGAACTGATGGATGCTCTCCGAACTCAGCTTGCCCGCCTTGTCCCAGGTCACGAACATCACGAACGTATCGCCCGCCATCGCCGTCAACGTGCCATCCTGCTGCCGCTCCCCATAGACCCCGCGGAAGATATCCGGCCCTCCGTCGATCGGCAAGCTCAACGTCCCGCGCCGCAGCCGGTTCACCTGCCCCCACTCCGGATCCATCCGCCCGAAATGCGTCTTCAACGATTGCACCGCCTCGCGTAGCGCATCCACCGGCTTCTTCGCCGCTTTGCCTTCCAGCCGCGCCCGGATCACCGGTTCCATCGTCAGAATGGCCAGCGCCGCCCCCCGATTCGCCACGTCCGTCATGTGGTCCCACTGCCGCAAAATCCCCAGCGCCTGCCGCAGCCCCGCATCCCCCCCCGCGTCCACCGCCAGAATCTCGCGAAACACCTCCGCCTCCGGCGACCGGTCGCTATACGCCAAATCGTATTTATACTTGCGGAAAGCTTCCGCCGAAATATGCGGATCCGCCCCAAAGGTCTCCATCGCCCGCCACGCCCGATTGGTCATATCCGTCTGAATCCCCAGCGTCGGCGAAAAATCCGCGGCCCGCAAGTCGTCTTCCGGCGCCGTCGCATGGAACGGCGTATTGTTGGAATTGAACACCCACCCCGACGGCGGATTCCAAATCTGCGGCACCTTATCGAACGGCACATAACTCCGCCAAATCAAGTCCGACCGGTCCCCCGGCAGCTCCCCCTGCCAGTCCACGCCCTCCTTCCGCGCCGGAAACGCGCCGTTATAGATGTATCCGATATTGCCCTTCTCATCCGCATACACGTAATTCAAACTGGGGATCGCCTGCAGCCGCATAGCCGCCCGCCACTCCTCCAGATTCGCCGCTTTATCCAACCGGAAATATTCCAGCGGCGCGCGCACCTCGCCCATCCCCGCATACCGAATCGCAAACACCCCGCGATCCGTCTTCAACACCGGACCCTGCTCCGCCCACAACACGTCCCGATGCGCCGTCCACACCAGCGGTCCCCAAATCTTCACCCGCAGCTTCGCATCGCTCTTCCGGAAATTGCGCCACTGCCCGTCCATCCTGTACTGATTCGCGATTTGCCGGATTGATCGTCAGCTTATAAACATCCACCAGGTCCGGCCCGTTCACCGTATTCGCCCAGCCTAGATGCTGCGTTGTGCCCGTGCAGCATGAAGGGCGATCCGGGGAAAAATCCGCCCGCCACATGCCAGCCCTCCTCGCTATCGAGCACCGCTTCGTACCACGAAACGGGCCCGGTATATGGCTGATGCGAATTCACCAGCAGCCGCGTCGCCCCGTCCGACGACCGCGCCGGACCCACCGCCACCGCGTTCGATCCCACCGGCAGCGGTTTGTCCGTCAACAGGAACGCATCCTTGCCGCCCTTCGAAATCGCCCGCCCCCCTTGCGGATTGTTCAACTGCATCAGCACATGGTCCAGGCCATAAAAGAACGGCAGCTTGAACACGAACCCCGCCACCACATCCTTGCCCGTGAACGGCAGCAGCCCGCGCGTCACCGCCCCGGATGCAGCGCCGCATAATAATTCACCCCGTCCGCATACGCCTCCACCACCCGCCGCACATCCGCCGGAAGATCGCGCTCGTATTTCGCGTTCACCGTTTCCCAAACCCGGAACAAGCGCACCAGGTAATCCGTCACCGCCGCCTTCGGACCCTCCGTCGCCGCATACTGCCCGCGCACCGCCAGCGCCACCTGTTGGATCGTTGCGAAATCGTCTTCCGAATGCGCGAACGCCATTCCGAATGCCACGTCCGCATCCCGCGGACCCGAAATATGCGGCACGCCGAAATTGTCCCGCTCGATGCGCGCGTGATATAGCGCCGCCTTCGCCACCAGGCTGGCATCGTCCGGAGGCGCGGGCTGCCCCATCCGGTCCGCCACCATCAAATACCCGGCCCCTCCGGCTACCAACAACACCAGCGCCAGGGCGCCAATCTTCACAAAGCGCGTTATCACCAACGCATGTTACCGCAACTGGATCATCCCTGCGTCCGTGCGCGCCGCGCTTCGTATGCCTTCAAATGCGTATACACCAGCGGCAGCAGCGTCAGCCCCCCCCCGCGCCGCAGCAAATCTCCGATCACATGGTCCGCCTCGATCGGTCCGCCGTTTTCGATGTCGCGCAGCATCGATGCTGTCAGCGGCGAACCCGCCCCCGTCAGCGTTTCGTGGATGCGATCGAGAAACACTTGCCGCGGGGCGAACCCTTCCGCCACCGCAATGCCCCGGCATTCTTCCAACAACCGCAGCACCAATTCCGTGCCGCCCGGCGCCGCGCCAATGTCACCCACCGCCGCGCGCATCAGGCACGTACAGCCCGCCAGCGTCGCCAGGAACACCCACTTCTCCCACATATTCAGCACGATCGTCTCGCTCGCCCGCGCCTCGAACCGCGCCCCCGTCATCAGCCGCTCAATGCCTTTCACCCGCTCCGTCATCTCGCCGCTGCGCTCGCCAAACGTAAGCGAATGCGCTTCGTTCAAATGCACGATCTCGCGCCGCTCGTTCAACGTGGCCGCGATCACGCATACCCCGCCCAACACCCGCTCGCCGCCAAACCGCCGATCCAGCATTTCCAGGTGCCGCATGCCGTTCAACAGCGGGACGATGGCGGTTTGCGGACCCACCGCCGGTGCGAACGACTCCATCGCGCCAGCCAGATCGTACGCCTTCAGGCTCACCAGCACCACGTCATACGGCCCATCCACCGCCACAACCGCCGGCGGCGCGGCAATAAAAACATCGCCCACCGGACTCGAAATCGGCAACCCGCCAGCCGCCAGCTCAGCCGCACGTCGCGGCCGTACCAGAAAGGTCACATCCCGTCCGGCCTCCAACAACCTGCCTCCGAAGTAGCCGCCGGTCGCCCCCGCCCCCACTACCAGAATCTTCATTCAGCCCTCGTGACCGCCCGCTTGAACGACAAAACTTTTGCCGTGAACACCTGCACCGCCTCGCCATTCTGATTCAGCGTAGTGCTGCGCACCTTCACCACCGCCTGGTTCGGTTTTGAGCGCGACGGCGTAATCTCCACGATCTCGCTCTCCACCCGCAGCACATCGCCCGCGCGCGTCGGCCGCGGCCACGCAATCTCGCCCCCCAGCCCGATAATCCCCGCCGCCAGCGGCACCCCCCCCGTCACCATCAGCCGCATGGTCAGCGCCGCCGTATGCCAACCGCTGGCCGCCAGCCCTCCGAAAATACTCGCCCGCGCAGCCGCTTCCTCCAGATGGAATGCTTGCGGATCGAATTCCGCCGCGAACGCTTTAATGCGCTCCTCCTCCACCCGAATGGTGCCCGATACAAACTTCTGCCCAACGCTAAGATCCTCCAGATATAATGGCCGGGGTGTCTCGCTTGTCTGATCCATTCCACCAATCTATCGCGATTTTCGGCCTCGCCTGCGCCATCTTCGCCTCCGCCGCACCGGCCGCGGACCCATCCTATTTCGGCGCCTGGAGGATCGCCTCCGCGGTGGTCGCGCCCTGGGCCGATCCCGCCCGTCCCCTCGACCCCGCCGAGATGAAATCGCTCGTCGGAAAAACCATCGTCATCAAACCCCGGGAAATCGTCGGACCCCACGCGCTCGCCTGTACCGGCCCCAAATACCGCATCAAGGAGTATCCCGCCGACTGGCTCTTCCAAGGCGCCTTCGGAGAAATGCACGCCCGCGACAACTCCGCCGACCCGCTGAAGATCGCCGCGTCCCTTGGCTTCCAGGGCACCGCCTGGAGAACCCTCGAAACCGGCTGCGGCAACGAACTCGATTACCACTTCGTCGACACCACCACCGCCGAATTCGGCCTCAACGACTATGTCTACAAGCTAAAGAAGGAAACCGCGAAGACACCAGTGACTAGTCACTAACCGCTTGACAAACTACTTGGTGCGGCAACGGACTCCACGCGAGGGACCGAAAACCGCGACCGCCATGGCGCTCGGACTTGTTGCGAAGACATTATTTGCCCGCTTGTGATAGGTCGGGCTAGGGTGTGACAAAGGATACTATCATACGTATGCCCGTCCGCCCGCTCAAGTCGTTTCTTCCCACGGCAGCCGAACTTCTTGCCCTTGATGTCGGGGCGCTTGGCAGTATTCTATTAAGGCACCTCAACAGTTATGAGGGCGAAGCAGGCAACAGTGTTTACCAGCATGGGCTGCTTAGCCAGGGTAATTTCTTTGGCCTCCAAGAAGGGCGAGGACTAGGACCGCTGCGCCAGGCGCATGAATACGGCGACCAACAGCCTGAGGTGAATCGGGCGCTAAAAGAAGCATGGAATTCGCTTGAGCGGCAAGGGCTTCTGATTCGTGACCCCAGCCAACCCGCTCCTTGGTTTTCGATTTCAAGAGAGGGCGAGAAATTACTGCTACGCCTAGCCCGATACGAAAAGTGGGAAAAACTCGGGCCCGACCGGGTAAAGGCTGACCTGACGTCAACCGGGGGCCTTCGTGAAGTCGGCGGGGGGCCGGGAGTCGCTGACATGGCTTGGGAGTGGTTGCGGGAGAAACAGAACAAGCCGCCGCTAACGCGTGCGGCTAGTGGTGAGTGGGTGCTCATCGACGAGAGCCGCCTGGCGGAGTTACGGGCGCTCAAGTCGTCGCAGTTCGATTTTCGGAAGCTCATCCGTTTGTGCGAGGAGCTGAACATAGCTTCTCGTGAAGACTGTCATTTTGCCACCGGGATGCTGACGCGCGGGTTGCTCGACCATGTGCCGCCCGTTTTCGGAGTGAAATCGTTCAGCGAAGTGGCTAACCATTACGTCGGCGGCGGTAAATCTTTCAAGGAAACGATGCTGCATCTAGACACGGGAGCGAAAAAGATTGCTGATGGTCTTTTGCATACGCAGATACGCAAGACCGAAACTCTACCGACTCATCAGCAAGTTAACTTCGCTGCAGCCCTCGACCTGCTGCTTGGAGAAATAGTGCGTATAACGCAATGAGCGAAACGTAGGAAGGTTCGAAATCGCAAGCCGCCCGGCGCAAGTTCCGTCGCGCCCCGTGGTCGCACCAATTCTCGGGGCTGGTGGCCAACGGTGCCGCGTGCTTATCGCCGCTCCACTCGGTGTACTCGGCGGCAAGCTGGCCGTGGCGATGTGCCAAAGCACGGCGGCACCTTGCGCTTCCAGTCCAGTCCTACACGGCTCGCTCCACGCCGAGCAGGTGCTCACAGGTCAACGATCCAAAGCCCCTGTTGCGCTAGGTATCGGCGCCGGCCAGAAACACCCGTCGTTCCACCGGGCGAAAGCGCTGTAACCCGCCGGCGAGTCACAAGCCGGCGGAATAAACCTAACCCAAACCCCGCCAACGCCCCACAAGCAATCCCTCTCCCCCCCCCGAGCCGTTTTCACCCCCTGCAATGCTCTACTCAAATCGAGTAGCGGCATCCCCGCTACTCATCAAGGAGAAATGAATATGATTATTTCCGACAAGCAGCATGAAGCCAATAAACGAAACGCGCAGCACAGTACCGGAGCCAAAACCGAGGAAGGCAAAAGAGCCATCCGCTTCAACGCCCTCACCTTCGGACTCCGCACCCGCACCACCATCATCGAAGGCGAAAATGCCGCCGCCTACTCCCAGCTTTGGGACGAACTCGAAGCCGATTGGCATCCCCAGGGCCGTACCGAACTACTCCCCTTCGAAGCCATGGTCGTCGCTCAATGGATGCTCATCCGTAACTCCGAAAGCGTATCCAAAATCTACGACAAAATCCGCTTCGGCGCCGAGCGCTTCATCATGCTCGCCTACGCCGCCAAAGAGCGCGCGTCACTGGAGAAGTCCTACTACACCCACCTCCACGAATTGCAACAAATCCAGAAGCAGCGCCGCGCCAAACCGCAGTCCGAGGCCGCGCCGCAACAACCCGCTGCGCCGGAACCACCGGCCGAGCCCCTGAAACCCGTGCTGCATTCGCAATTCCGGCCCGCACCCGATTACGTTATGTCCGAAGCCGCCGGCGCCCCCACAGTCCTCTGCGACCCCGATCCTAACGACACCCGCTAACACTCCCCGCACCATCGATCTTTGACAACTTGGAAAACGCCACCCCCTGTAGTGCCCAAAGTGTCTCTCGTCCACCCCGAAAATCAGCCCGAAAACCTCCCAACGCCCTAAAATCGACGAAATCCTCGCCCCATTGGCAGGCAACTCCTTAACCCCCCGCTCCCCCACACAGGGGACCAGCCGCTAGCCCCTTCTTTTTCATCCCCATGGGCTTTGTTTGTCCCAAATAAGACCCTCCAAAATCACCCGAATACGATTCCCCGGCCCCTGCCCCCCGTCCCCCGGCCCCGGGGCGACCAAGCCGAGCCCGCGAGGCGCGCAAGCCCCGTTTCCCACTAGACAATCACTCTGCGATATACTATAGGTGCATTTTGACTCTCATCTTCGCGTCGAGACAGGTCTAAGGGGGGCTGCGTGAGTTGGCCGCAACCCCCTTTTGTGTTTGTGGCGCCGCGTCGCGGGAGATTAATCTGCACTATCAGAAGAGGAAACATCGAATGAGAGAAAAAGGTACAGTGAAGTGGTTTAATGCAGCCAAAGGATACGGCTTCATCCAAAGGGAGAACGGAGAAGACGTCTTCGTGCATTTCTCGGCCATCCAGACGGAGGGTTATCGGAGCCTGGATGAAGGCGCCAGTGTGGAGTTTGAGGTAACGCGCGGTCCGAAGGGGCTGCAGGCGGCCAACGTCACGGCCGGCTAGTAGCAAAGTGCGGGCGGGGCCGCCCTCGATTCGGATTCCGTTATTCAATCCGTTCGGGTGGCCCCCCGCAAGGCGAATCCTTGTCGGAGGTTTATGAGCAAAGAAGACAATATTGAAGTAACCGGAACCATCCTGGAGAAATTCCCCAGCGGCAAATTCAGCGTACAAATCGACCACGACCGCGTCGTCCTCGCCCACCTGGCCGGACGGCTCCGCCGCAACCGCATCCGCGTGTTGGCCGGCGACAAAGTCACCCTGGAACTGTCCCCCTACGATCTGACCAAAGGCCGCATCACCTTCCGCCACAGGTAAATCCCTAACCCGCCTCTGCCCGTCACTCCCGGATTGCGGCCCCTCCCCACCCGGTACGCTATATTACATATTTAAACGGCTCCGCATGCTAAATATAGGAAGAGTTTAGCGTCGCTCGGGCACTAATATCCAAAGCCGGTCGCAGGCTCTTATTTAATAGGGGAAACCGATGAACGACGAGCTCACCCCCGAGGAACGCCCGCAACGGCGCGCAAAAACTCGTCGCCCCGCGTTATCAAGGCGGAGGTCCCGCGGAGCGTGGCAAAAATGCCCAACCCTCCGGCCGCTCACGCAAGGCAGCCGCCGACCCAGCCGAAAATCTGATTGCGGTCCTATCCCAAAAAGTCGTCGGCCAACCCGCCGCCACCCGCGTCATCGTTCCTTACATCCAGATGTATCAGGCTGGCCTCGCGCCCGAAGGCCGTCCCGTCGGCGTCTTCCTGTCTGCTTGGGCCCACCGGCACCGGCAAAACCAAAACCGTCGAAGCCTTGGCCGAAGTCCTGCACGGCTCCGAGAAAAACGTCCTGAAAATCGATTGCGGCGAGTTTCAGATGGAGCATGAAGTCGCCAAGCTGATCGGCGCGCCTCCCGGCTATCTGGGCCATCGCGAGACCCAGCCCATGCTGACGCAGCAGAAGCTGAACGGCGTCACCAGCGAAAAGTGCAATCTCTCGCTGGTCCTGTTCGACGAAATCGAGAAGGCCGCCCCCTCCATGACCCGCCTGCTGCTGGGCGTGCTGGACAAAGGGCATCCTGCGGCTGGGCGACAACACCATCGTCAATTTCGAAAAGAGCCTGGTCTTCCTCACCAGCAACCTGGGCGCGCGCGAAATGATGCGCGAGATCAATCCCGATTTCGGCTTCCAATCCGTGAAGTCGCCCGAGCGCACCGATCTCACCGGCAAGCTGCAAAACATCGCGCTGGTCTCGGTGCGCAAGCGCTTCTCGCCGGAGTTCGTCAACCGCATCGACTGCATCATTACCTATCAGCCGCTCACCCCGGAGTCGCTTTCCACCATCCTCGACCAGCAGATCGCCGACCTGCAGAACCACGTCAATACGCGGCTCGGCGCCCGCTCCTTTACCTTGGAAGTGCCTTTTGAAGCGCGCCAGTTCCTGCTCCAAAAAGGCACCAGCGCCGAGTACGGCGCGCGCGAATTGAACCGCACCATCCACCGCCACCTCACGCAGCCGCTGGCCACCCTGGTCGCCACCTCCCAGGTGAACCCGGGCGCCCGCGTGCGCGTGGATATGGCGCGACGACGGCGAAAGCCTGCTCATCCACTCCGTCGAAGGCGACCAGACCGTAGCCCCCGCCCATCCCACGGTTCTGCTGGTGGACGATAATCGCGACCTGCTGCACTTCCTGGAACGCCTGATGGCGGATGCCGGCTGGAAACTGCTGACCGCCGAATCCGCCGCGGAAGCGCGCAAACTCATGGCCTCCGAAAAGCCCAATGCCGCGCTGCTCGATTACATGCTGCCCGATGGCAACGGCGTGGAACTGGGCGTCGAGTTTCTGCCAGGCCCAGCCGCGCATGCTGGTCATCGTGATGACCGGCACCATCCTGCCGCCGGAAGAAGAAGCCCTCTGCGAGGAACACAACTTCCCGGTTCTGCGCAAGCCCTTCCTGGCTTCCGATGTGATGAACCAGATCCGCAGCCGCCTGGCCGGTACCGCCGCCACCGCCCGCTAACGTTACGACGCTTTTCGCCCCCGCGCGCTAGACGCTACGACGCCTTCTTCTCCCCGTCGCACGTTAAATGCTACGACTTCCTTCGCCCCCCGCACGTTAAACGCTACGACGCCCTCTTCGCCCCCCCGCACGTTAAACGCTACGACACTTTCTTCGTCCCCCCCCCCCGCCGTACGCTTCGAATGCACTCCGAGCCCCGACCGTCAGGGAGTGGGTCCCCTCCTACGACGCCTTCTTCACCGCCGCCGCCCGCTTCTTATGCGTTGCCGGAGCTTCCTTCAACAACGTCTCGATCTGCTCCCGAATGTGCTTATCCTGGTCCGTCTCAAAGAACTTATCGTCGCCGGCAAACTGCGCCCGGATCACGCCCTGCCGGTCGATAAACATCACCTGCGGCATCATCATGCGTAACATCGCCGGATGTTGCAACACAGCCTGCGCATCCCCGATCGGCGTGAAACCCACCGGAAAAGGCGGCTGGAACCGCTTAACGAAATCCGGCACCAACATCGCCCCCATATCGTCGATCGCGCTCGCCAGCGCCTGAAAACCCCGCGGCCCATACTCGTTCTGCATCGCGGAAAGATATCCCACCGTCTTCTGGCAATGCGGACACGTCGTCAAAATGAACGCCAGCGCGCAAACCTTCCCCTTGTACTGGCTCAACTGAATGGGCTGCCCCCCGGGCATATTGATGGCGAACTCCGGAGCGGGGCGCGGTACCTCGCCTGCCACACCCAACGCCGCCACCGCTAAAACGCCAACCACTACCCGGCCAAGAGCCCGAACAACAGAACGATTCCGCATATGCTGCCAGTTTACCGCACGCCATCGTGGGCTTGGCCCGCCGACTTATCCGCAGCCTTGTCCTCCGTCCCCTCGATGCTGCTCACCGTATTTCCCGACAACTGCACCACGAAGTGTCCATCGTCGCCCGTACCGCTCACCGTGGCGTCGCCCTCCGTGTCCACCGTCAGATGCTTCCATTTCTTTGCCAGCATCTGGCGATACAACCGGAAATAACGGCTGGCCGATTCCGCATCTTCCCATTCCACCGCGTACAGCATCACCACGCGCTCCGGCGACTTGTGCTCCATTAGCGCGTACATGCCGCCCTTCCAGTGCGGCGATAGCGACGCCGCGTCTTCCGCGCTGGCATACTGCTTCAGTAGGATCGAATGATCCAACTCGCCCATCGTCCCTTCCGCGATCCGCTTATAACCGTGCGCGTCCGCAAGCTGCGGCAATTCCGGACGCGTCGGCTGCACCCCCGAAAAATACTTGTCCGGATGCAAAATCTGTTGCGTCGACACCGGCGGCTTGCGGAACACCTCCTCGAAAGCCTTCTCCTTCGACCGCTCGTAAACCGCATTCTGAAACAGCAGCCCCTGGCTGTAAGGAAACACCAGCGTCTCGCGCAAATACAACGGCTCGCTTTGGAACACCGGGAACTCGCTCGCACCTGTCTCGATGGTGCGCGACATGGTCTCGAGCAGCGCCGGCGATGCCGACAGCGTCGACCCCACCTTGCGCGCCAGATACTCCGCCATCAGCCACGAGGCTTGGCCTTCCATCACCGCCAACCGCGCCAGCGAACCATCGTCGCTCTTCTGCCCTTGCTTGATGAACTTCTCCAGGTTCACGTTCTGGTCCGCCAGCGCGTGCCCCAGTTCGTGTACCAGGGCTGGCTCTCGCGTAGCCGAAGGCGTCCAGTCGGTAATGAACAGCCGCTTGCGATGGAAGTCGTAAAACGCCGCCGCCTGCTCCGTCAGCAGATCCACTGTGTTCTTGGCCAAATCGAAATCCGGCGGCACGAAGCCGAACTTCTTCAGCGTCAGTTCCTCTACCCGGATCTCTTCCGGCGAACTGGCCTCCTTCATGCGCTTCTGCAGAAATTCCTTCACCTTATCGCGCGTGATGATCTCGGCCGGCACGCGTGCTTAATCTGGAATCCGGTAATGTCGTGCAGATCTCTTAGAATGCCGTTGATCTCTGTGAAGATCTCGCTCGCCTGGTCGGCATCCACGCCCGATTGCGCGGCCGCCGCAGCCACCATCAGGAGCGTGGCGAGCGCCACAGCCAATACCTTCATCCGCGTCGCCATGCTACCGCACCTCCTGAAATACGCCCGATTTCATCTTGAAAACTCCGGCCGCCGCCATCGCCAGCAGTCCACCCGCCAGCACCGTCAACCGCGCCCCATACGCTGCGCCAAAGCGCCCGCCGCCAGACTGCCAAATGGACCGAGCCCAATCACGGCCATCGTGTAGAACGCCATCGTCCGCCCGCGGAATTCATCGGGAATCAATGTCTGGATCAAAGTGTTGGCGGATGCCATCTGCCGCATCACGCTATATCCGATCAGCGGCATCAACGCCAGCGAGACGTAGAACACTTTCGACCATGCGAACGCGCAGAAACTCGCGCCCAGCAGCAGCGCGCTCCAGAAGATCACCTTCGGCAGCGTGGCCAACCGCGCCCGCCACGCCAGCGCCAGCGTACCCGCCACCGCGCCCGCGCCCATCGCGCCCATCAGGATCCCCATGCCGCGCGACCCTCGATGAAAGATGGCATCCGCGAAGAACGGCATCAGGACCACCGCCGGCATGCCCGCGATCGTGGTGGCGCGCCATCATCCCCAGCAACGTGCGCACTGCACGGTGGCCATGCACGTACTTGAAACCTTCCACCAGGTGCGCCCACGGCGAATCCTGCCGGCATTCGCACGAACTTCGGCAAGCGCATGGCCAGCAGGCACCCGATCACGGCAAGAAAGCTGATGCCATTCAGCAGAAAGCAAATCCCTTCGCCGAAGGCGGCCACTACCAGTCCGGCGATAGCGGGCCCGATCACGCGGGCGCCGTTGAAGATCGCGGAGTTCAGCGAGATGGCGTTCAGCAGATCGTTCTTGCTGGTCATCTGGATGATGAGCGATTGCCGCCCGGGCATGTCGAACGCGTTGATTGTTCCCAGCAACAGCGCCAAGGCCAGGATATGCCACACCTGTACCCGCCCGCAGAGCGTGAGGGCCGCCAGAATCGAGGCCTGGCACATCGAGAGCATCTGCGTTACCACTACCAGACGGTGGCGCGAATAGCGGTCGGCCGCGAGGCCGCCCAGCGAGCCGAAGGCGAATACCGGGATCTGGGTGCAAAACCAGGCGGTGCCCAACAGCAGTTCCGAATGCGTCAACCGGTAGACCAGCCAGGCTTGCGCGACATTCTGCATCCAGGTGCCGACCAGGGAGACGATCTGGCCGGCGAGCGAAAAGCCGGAAATTGCGATGGCGTAGCGCGCGGAAAGCTTGTTGGATGCCGTGCAGTTCGCCCGACCGGGGGACGCCCGGCCGAAGCCGAGAGATCCGGACTGCGTGGAAAGCTCCTGGAGAACCAGCGACGGGGCTTCGCCCTCGCGCCCCGGGGTGGGAACCGGCATGGTAAATTTCAGGATACCGCAGAAGCGCGAATCCTCAGTTCAACACTTCTCGTTCCGTTAACTGATTGAATGGGAAAGGAATCGGCGCTCTCACAGCTTAGATCGTGCTGGCGCGGATGCTATGCTGGTGTCGGGTAGGGAATCAGTTCGCCGCTGGACGGATATCCGCGATCAGCGCGTCAACCTGCCGCAAGATCTGTCCACTCGGTGAAATGTGGATGCCGCATTCTTTTTCGGTATCCTGCTCCCACCACCAGCGGCCGGCACGCTCGTCTTCGCAATCGAATGTGGCCCGCGTGCAAGGGCCGCATCCGATGCTGGGAAAGCCTTTCGCGTACAGCGGATGAATCGGAACGTCATTCCGCCGGATGTAGTCTTCCACATCCTGCCGGCTCCAATCGGCCAGCGGGCTGATTTTCACGACGCCGTCTTTGGTTTCGACTTTGCCGATTTCCGCGCGGGATTCCATTTGCGACCGGCGCAGGCCGACTACCCACGCGCTTAAAGTCGCCAGTTTGCGGTCCAGCGGCCGTACTTTACGAATGTGGCAGCAGAGTTTGCGCAGCGCAATCTCGCGATAAAAAAGATTGGGTCCGTGCGTCGCGATCATGGTTTCCACTTCGGATGCCTCCGGAAACACGATCTCCACCGGAATTCCGTAGCGCTGGCGTACGATCTCCATCATCTGGTGGGTCTCTTCCGGCAAGCGCCCCGTGTCGATCGTAAACACGCGGACGTTCGGATCGATACGGGTTGCCAGGTCGATCACCACCATGCCTTCCTTCTGGAAACTGGTGGATATCGCCAGCGAATTACCGTAAGTCGAGAGCGCCCACGAGAGCACTTCCTCGGCTGTATGAGCTTCCGGGTTGGGCAAATATACCAATCTCTATCAAGATACAGTAGATCGTCCCACAAGTCAAGAGCGGGCAATTCTCGCGCACCTCGGCGCACGAAAAATAGCCTCAACTAAACACTTTTGTAGGATTTTATAGGTGGCGTGGACGGGCTACCGGAAGGGGCTGGCCGGCGGCTGTCCCTGTCTCTGCTGCCTGATAGATATTTAGCGTACCGCCAAGCGCAAGGCTTGGCAATCAAAGAGTACTAGCCTTCCACTTTTCCTGCCAGGATGATGGAAAGCGCCACGTCTCCCACCTTCACATCCAGCACCCAATCGTGGTCGTTTTGCTTGCTGAAGTTCGGGTATTTCTCGGCTGCCGATCCCCAAATGCTCAACACGGCGGGATGCGGCGTTCCCGAGGCCTTGGCGCTCAATGCCACCAGAGGATCGAAGGCGGGAGTAGCTGCCGGGATCCGCATCGTCACTGGCGCGTACCAGCACAGCAAAGTCGCGTTGCGGCGCCACGCCCTGATGGTCGCCATTCACCGGGTACTGGCTGTAGCGCATGGTGTAGGTGCCCGCCTTCAGGGATTGCCCGCGCCGGTCCTGTGCCGGCCAGCGAAGCGTATGACGCCCAGAAAGGTCGCCTTGCGGAATGGATAGCGTAATGGCGTCATCGGTGGATTTCGGACCCGTTTTGATCTTCGCGGCAAACCAAACTTCCGCAATAGACCGAACCGCCCGCGCCCAGAATCTTGAAGCCTTGCGGTTGGAGGGCCGAGGTGAACGCGGCAGGCACGTCCGACGGTGGAGCGCCCCGGTAGGCTCCATCTTGTACTGTGCGAAGCCCAAGGAAGCGAAAAGAAGCGGTAAGACATAGCAGTTAGACTTCAGTAAAGAATTGGAAGATTGGAGCGGGAGACCGGATTCGAACCGGCGACATCGACCTTGGCAAGGTCGCACTCTACCAACTGAGTTACTCCCGCTCAGAGGAACTACCATTATCGTGAACCGCTAGCTCTCCTGTCAAACGCTCTGTAACCATAACGAAACGAACGTGCTATTTTCTTGGTCGATACACACCCGGTATGCTAGACTCGTCATCGGTCGGTGGCCCGCCCTATCGGCACTCCTCGCAGGTTAAGCATCGCATATGAATCCTTGGGATCGCATCAAAAAAGAACTGGAAGCCAAACTGAGTCCCGAGAGCTACCAGAATTGGATTGGCCGCATCGACTACGTTGGAATGGATGGCTTTACGCTGATCGTCAGCGTGCCGGATGAAGCCACCAAGCGCTGGATTGAAGCGGAGTATGCCGCGGAAGTGCTGCTCGATGGCGCGCAAGTTGGGCTTGGCCATCGATCGCGTGGAATACACCATTCCCTCCCTGCGGGACTCCGGTCGACTTCGAATCGCGCCGGCCAGTTCCGCTGAATCCGAAATTTACGTTTGACAGCTTTGTGGTAGGCGCCTGCAACCAGTTTGCGCATGCCGCCGCCCGCTCGGTAGCCACCAATCCTTCGCGCAGCTATAATCCGCTTTTTCATCTATGGCGGCGTGGGGATGGGCAAAACCCACCTGATGCATGCCATCGGCCGCTCGCTGATCAACAATCATGGCGCCATGCGCATTATCTACACTTCGAGTGAACGGTTCATGAACGACATGATCACCTGCATCCGGCATGGACCGCATGCCGCAGTTTCACGATCGCTATCGCTCGGCGGATGTACTGCTGGTGGACGACATCCAGTTGATCGGCAACAAGGACCGCACGCAGGAAGAATTCTTCCATACCTTCAATGAACTGCATGACCACCAAAAGCAGATTGTGATCTCGAGCGATTCGCCGCCCAAAGACATACCTGGCTTGATCGACCGCCTACGGTCGCGCTTCGAGTGGGGGCTGATGGCCGACATTCAACCGCCCGACCTGGAAACCAAGATGGCGATTCTGGACAAGAAGGCCGAGTACGAAGGCGTCGCACTTCCCGAGGACGTCCGCACCTTCATGGCGACGAAGACCAAGTCGAACGTGCGGGAATTGGAGGGCGCGCTGGTCAAGCTGATCGCCTACTCATCCCTGACCGGCTCGGCGATCAATCTGCCCATGGCACAGCAGGTACTGCGGCACCTGGTCTACGCGCAGGATCGCAAGGTCACCATCGATTCCATCCAGAAAGGCGTGGCGGAGCGGTACGGCATCCGGCAGAGCCAGCTCAAGGAAAAGAGCAACACGAAGAAGATCGTGCTGCCCCGGCAGGTGGCCATGTACCTGGTGAAAGAGCTGACGCCAGCTTCGCTACCCGAGATCGGGAGGGCTTTCGGCGGCAAGCACCATACCACCGTCCTGCATTCGGTCAAGAAGATCGACAAGCTACGCCTTACCGATCCGGAATTGAACAGGATCATCCACGCCCTAATCGATTCACTGCAATGACTTTACTTGTTTTTCCACAGACCCGGCCTGAGGATCGGCTGTGGAATTGTGCAAGAACTGGCCGCGGGCCGTGTTCTGCACTTACCGCGCTCGGATATCCTCAGTCTGGCATTGGCCAAAACTACTATAATTTAGTATAATTTAGGAAGCCTTCAACATTATTCACAGGACCTATGAATTCTGTTCTTTTACTGTATCTAAATAGACCAAGCGATTAGGAGTTAAGACCACATGGAATTCACTGTCAGCAAAGCAGACCTCGTTCGCGAACTGAGCCTCTCGCAAGGTGTGGTCGAGAAGAAGACCACCATCCCGATCCTTTCCAACGTGCTGCTGGAGGCGAAGAACGACCGCATCTATCTGACCGCTACCGATCTGGAACTGGGCATCCGCTGCTCCTGCCCGGCCAAGGTGAAAAAGGAAGGGTCGGGTACGATTCCGGCCCGCAAGCTTCTGGATTACGTGCGCCTGCTGCCCGATGCGGATTTGAATGTGAAGTTCCTGGAGAATCACTGGGCCAGTATGACCTGCGGCCGGTCGCGCACCCGCATCGCCGGTATGTCGCGGGAGAGCTTTCCGGAACTGCCGCAGATGCCAGAGACGATCGCGGAGATCCCGGTGAAGATGCTGGCGTCGATGATTTCGCGGACGGCGTTTGCCATCTCTCTCGAAGAATCCCGCTTCACCCTCAATGGCGCATTGCTGCTGCTGAAGACGGATTCGACCACCATGGTCGCTACCGACGGCCATCGCCTGGCTTATGTGGAGATTGCATCGGCTGCGGCAGTACCGGCAAGACGTTTTCGCGCGCTGGTGCCCAAGAAGGCCATGGCGGAGATCGTGAAACTGGCGGACGAAAGCGGCCCTGACGGCAAACTGGTCTTCGCCGGCGACGAAAACCACTTATTTTTCCAGTTCGGCGAACGGCTGCTCATCACTCGCAAACTAACCGGCAACTTTCCGGACTACGACAAAGTTCTGCCGAAAGACAATGTGCACCCCGCCAAACTGAGCCGGGATGAGATTCGCTCCGCGATCCAGCGCGTGGCGCAGTTTGCCGACGAGCGTTCCCGGGCCATCCGCGTGCAGTTCACCGCGGGCGAGGTCAAGATCTTCTCGTCTTCTGTCGAGACCGGAGAGAGCGAAGAGAGCGTTCCCAGCGAATACGCTGGTCCCGACATGGAGATCGGATTTAACGCTCAATACTTGCTTGATTTTCTAGGCGCTACCAACCAGGATCAAGTGGCCTTCGAGCTGAAGGATCAGAAGAGCGCGGGCGAATTGCGCCCGGTCAGCGACGGAACCGAAGACCATTACCGCTATGTGGTAATGCCGATGCGGATTTGACGCGCGTCTGAAACGGATTTATGAATCTTTGGGATCGAATCAAGCAGGAACTCGAAGCGCGGCTCGGTCCCGCGAATTATCAGGAGTTGTTTGCCCGGACGTCATTTGCGCGTCTGGAAAATGGCGTATTGTTCGCCAATGTGGCGGACCAGGCAAGCAGGAAACGGATTGAAACGGAATACGCGGCAGAGGTACTGGCGATCGCCCAACAGGTGGATCCGGCCATCGACCGCGTGGAGTACGAGTTAAACCCAATGGCATCGACGTTAAACGAAAGCAGCACGGCGGAGATTTACGATTCCAGTAGTATCAAGGTCCTGGAAGGCTTGGAGGCCGTACGCCTCCGGCCGGCGATGTATATCGGCTCGACCGGTGAGATGGGCCTGCATCACTTGGTCTATGAGGTGGTGGACAATTCGGTTGACGAAGCCTTGGCCGGCTATTGCACCCAGGTCGACGTAATTATTCACATAGACAACTCCATAACTGTCACCGACAATGGCCGCGGCATCCCCGTGGATATGCACGATGAAGGCGTGTCGGCGGCCGAAGTTGTCATGACCAAGCTGCACGCGGGCGGCAAGTTCGATTCCAAGAGCTACAAAGTTTCCGGTGGATTGCACGGTGTCGGCGTGAGTTGCGTGAACGCTCTTTCGGAGCGGCTGGAACTTGAAATCTGGCGCGAAGGTTATACCTGGCAGATGGAGTTTGCCGCCGGCCACGCCAAGAGTCCGCTGGTGCGTGCGGGCAAGGCAGGCCGGAAGACAGGCACCCGCATCACCTTCAAACCCGATCCCACCATCATGGTGGAGACCACTTTCAACTACGACACCCTGGCGCAGCGCCTTCGCGAACTGGCATTCCTGAACAAGGGCCTCAAGATCACCTTGAGCGACGAGCGCGTGGATCCCGTCAAGAACCACGAGTTCCTCTATAGCGGCGGCATCGCCGAATTCATCAAACATTTGAATCGCGGCAAGTCGGTGCTGCACGAAAAGCCCATCCACTTCGAAGCCGAGCGGGAACTGCCCAACGACGCGGGCACGCTTTCCATGGAAGTCTCGCTGCAATACAACGACGGCTATTCGGAGAGTCTGTTCAGCTTCGCCAACAACATCAACACCGTCGATGGCGGTACGCATCTGACCGGCTTCCGTACCGCCCTGACGCGCACCATCAACGCCTCCGGGCAGCAGGCCGGCCTCTTCAAAGACGTGAAGGAAAATCTGAGCGGCGACGACGTGCGCGAAGGCCTTACCGCCGTGGTAAGCGTCAAGATTCCGCAGCCGCAGTTTGAAGGGCAGACCAAGGGCAAACTGAACAGCGATATCGCCGGCTACATGACCCAGTTCGTAAACGATAAGCTGGGCGAGTACTTTGACAAAAATCCGGCGGTGATGCGGAAGATTGTCGGTAAGGCCATCGATGCCGCCCGTGCGCGCGAGGCGGCCCGTAAGGCGCGCGACCTGACGCGTCGCAAGGGCGCCCTCGATTCCGGCGGATTGCCGGGCAAACTGGCCGATTGCCAGGAGAAAGATCCCGAGCGCTGCGAACTGTTCCTGGTGGAGGGCGAGTCGGCCGGCGGCACCGCTAAGCAGGGCCGCGATCGCCGCTTCCAGGCCATTCTGCCGCTAAAGGGCAAAATCCTGAACGTCGAGAAGGCGCGCTACGACAAGATGCTGGGCCACGAGGAGATTCGCTGCATGATCACGGCCCTCGGCACCGGCATCGGCAAAGACGATTTCGACGCCGCCAAGATCCGCTACGGCAAGATCATCATCATGACCGATGCCGACGTGGACGGATCGCACATCCGTACACTGCTGCTGACCTTTTTCTTCCGCCACATGAATGAGCTGATCAATCGCGGCCGTATTTTCATCGCGCAGCCGCCTTTGTATCGCATCAAGAAGGGCAAGGCTGAAAAGTACATCAAAGATGAAAAAGAATTCACGCGTGAGATCATGCGGCGCGCCACCGAGAACCTGACGGTGGAAGTGGGTTCCAACGGCACGGGCCCCAAGGCTACGCTCGAGGGCGGCGAACTGCGCGCTTTCCTGATGAGCTTGGACGAGTTTGGACAGATGTTTCAGAAGGTCGAGCGGCGTTTGCGCGACGAGCGCGTGGTAACCGTGCTGGGCAACGCCGATCTGCGCGTGGACCACAAAGCGGACTTCCAGGAAAAAGAAAATATGGAAGCTGTGGCGGCGGCAGTGAACGCGACCGGAGTTAAAGCGGAACTGCGATCCGACGAAGAGCACTCGGCCTGGACCGTGACCTTCCACGATTCGACAAACGCGGAGCGGCACATCGGCGTGAACCTGGCTACCCAGCCGGACTATAAGAAATTCCGATCCCTGGCCCGGCAGATTTCGAAGTACAACCATCCGCCCTTCATGGTGGTGCGGGGCGACCATCGCGATTCGCAGGCGGACGCCAACATCCTCCTGAATTTCATCAAGGCCGAAGGCAAGAAGGACGCCTCCGTGCAGCGCTACAAAGGGCTGGGCGAAATGAACGCCGAGCAACTTGCCGAGACCACCATGAATCCGGAAAAGCGGACGCTATTGCAGGTGCGCCTCGAAGATGCGGTGGAGAGCGAAGAAATATTCTCGACGCTCATGGGCGAGGACGTGGAAAGCCGCCGCAAGTTCATCGAAGATAATGCGCTGGATGTTAAGAACCTGGACGTTTAGTACGCATCCGCTTCACCGCTCCATCACGATCTTCTCGTAGCGCGTAATTCCGTTTTGGATCTCCACTTCCTTATTGGAGCGCCGGCCGTCCTTTTCAATCGCGATATCGTACTTGCCCGGGCGCAACAGCAGTTTCGCCGGCGTGGTCTGATCCGACTGTGCGCCGTTCACGAAAACATGCGCGCCGCTAGGGATACTGGCTAGCATCAGCACTCCTCCCGGCACGCGGAGCGCGACGGTAGGCAATTCGACCGACTCATTCCCCACGCTGATGGGCCGGTGCTCGGTCTGGTAGCCCTGGCGGCTGATGCTGACGATGTGCTGTCCGGGCGATGCCTCGAGCGAACAGGGCGTGGTGCAGGCTGTGTCGGGACGATTGTCCAGCATGGCGGTGGCATCCGGTGGAATCGTAGCCACGGCAACTTTCAGGTACGGGCTTGCCGACACATCCGGCTTGGCTTGCCGCAATGCGGGCGGCGGCGCAGGCTCATCCGCAGCGGCGGGTGCCGGGATCGGACCGCGATCCGGCCCTCCCTCCGGCGGCGACATCGGGCTCGGTTTCTTTTGCTCAGGCTCCGGCGAAAGCGCGGCAGCAGGCGCCGCTGGCTGCGAAACGGGCGATTGCTTCGCCTGCGCGGAGGGCGTCTTGGGGCTAGAATCCGTCGATTGTGTAAGCCAAGGCGCCGCCTGCCAAGCGATCAGCACCACCAGTCCCGCGGCGACCAGAATCGCCAGCAGCACCGGTAGGACCCCCATTTTGCGCCGACGGCTGGGCTTGGTTTCCTCGGTGCTATGCGACAGGGACACGCTTGCGGGCCGGCGCGCTTCGACCGCGGTAGGCAGGTTCAAGCTGCCGCCTCGGGCCACCGGCTTCCAACCCTTGGCTGCGGCACACGCCGCTTCCAGCGCGTCGATGAATTTCTGGCAGTTGGCGTAACGGCCATCCGGCTTCTTGGCCAGCGCGCGGCGCAGCACGTTGGTGATCTGCTGGTTCAGCGTGGAATTCAGACGGTGCGCCGGAACAGGCTCCTCCGCCACGATCTTGTAGACCACCGTGGTAAGCTGCTCGCCGGTGAACGGCTTCTCGCCGGTCAGCATTTCAAAGGCGATTACAGCCAGCGAGAACTGGTCGGCGCGCCCATCGACCGCCAGGCCCTGCACCTGTTCGGGCGCCATATAGTGCGGCGTTCCCACGATGGCCCCGGTCATGGTGAATTGCTCGTTGGTGCTGATCTTGGCGATGCCGAAATCCGTGATCTTGGCCAGGCTATCTTCGGTGACCATGATGTTGGCCGGCTTGATGTCGCGGTGTATGATGCCCTTCTGATGGGCGTAATCGAGCGCCACGGCGGCTTGGCCCAGAATGCTGAACATCCGGTCCGAAGGTATCGGCGGACCGGAGATAAGCTGGTCGAGCGTGGGCCCGTTCACGTACTCCATGGCGATGTAGGCCAAGTCGTCCTGCGACTCCATGTCGTAGATGGTCACTATGCCCGGATGCGAAAGAACGCCGGCCGAGCGGGCTTCCCGGAACAGGCGTTCGCGCAGACGGGCGCGCTCCTCGGCATTGTTGACCTCGCCGAGCCGGATCGTCTTAATGGCAACCGAACGGCCGATGGTAGGATCGGTCGCCAGGTACACCACACCCATGGCGCCGCGACCCAACTCGCGCACGATCTTATACCGTCCGATGCGGTCCATCAGACTTACAGTGTACTGTGCCAGGGGCGGACCGGGCACGTTGGCGACTGAACCAACCGTGATATCGTGAAGTACGGTGTCTTCGCCTTTAAACGTCCACCTGGAGCGCTATGACGGTCCCCTCGATTTGTTGCTGGATTTGATCCGGAAGCAGCAGATTGATATTAAGGACATTCCCATCGCCACCATCACTTCGCAATACCTGGCGTACATGGACAAGGCGCGCGAATTGGACATCGATCTGGGAGCCGAATTCGTCTACATGGCGGCCACCCTGATCCACATCAAGTCGCGCATGCTGCTGCCGCGCGATCCGGAACTGGCCAAGGATAATCCCGAGGAAGATCCGCGCCAGGAACTAGTGGAAAAGCTGCTGGAGCACGAGAAGTTCAAGAACGCCGCGGAAATGCTGCAACAGAAGCGGATGATTGAGGAGAACGTCTGGTCGAACCCCCAGATCGCGCAATTCACCGCGCAGGATGAAGATCCCGGGCTCGCCATCACGCTGTTCGACCTGGTGAAGGCGTTTGGCGAGTTGCTGGAGCGCGCCAAGAGCCGCCCGGTCTATGAGGTTACGGAAGAAGAGACCAGCGTTGGGAAAATGATCGTACGGCTGAAGTCGTTGTTTGTGGAAGCGGGCGATGGCGAGCCGGTGTACATCATGCGTGTATTCGCCGAGCAGCGCACGCGCCGCGCCATGATCACCCTGTTTCTAGCGGTTCTCGAACTGGTGAAGCAGCAGGCCGTTTTGGTGGCGCAGACGGATTTGTTCGGCGAGATCGTGCTGCGAAGACACCGGATGTTCGATACGGTGTTCGCCACGGATCAGCCGGAGATTGAGATCGAGAAGGAATATCGGTAGCAATGGAAGAGTTGGAGTTAGAGAAAGACGAAGCTGTCACGCCGAGTGCGGATGAAGAGATAACTGTCGAGGTTGAGGCCGTCGCCCAGGTTGATGATGAGAATCTGGCGCCGGTAGCCGGTGATGCCGAAGCCGAAACCGAGGCCGAACCGGCCGAACCCGTCGTCACTGACGATTTGCTGGCAGGGGTCGAGGCGCAGCCGAGCGCGGCGTCGTCGGAAGATTCGCAACTCAAGGCTTTGCTCGAAGCCATTGTCTATATCACTGAGGAGCCTCTTTCGCTGGCCCAAATTGCCACGGCCCTGAACCAACCGCGCGAACGCGTTCAGGTGCTGCTCGACGAACTGGTCGCGGAGTATGACAAACCCGAACATGGCGTGACCATGCGCGAGGTGGCTGGTGGTTACAAGATGACCACCAAGGCCGAGCACCATGAGACCGTCCGCAATTTCGTCAGGAGTTTGAAGCCGCCGCTGAAATTGTCGCTGCCCGCGCTCGAGACCCTGGCGGTAATCGCCTACAAGCAACCGGTGACAGCGCCTGAGATCATGGAGATCCGCGGAGTACAAGGCGCCGGCGTGCTGAAGACCCTGCTGGACCGCAAGCTGATCGCCGCGGCCGGCCGTAAGAACGTAATTGGCAAGCCCATACTTTACAAAACCACTCGTGATTTCCTGGTGCAATTCGGACTGAAGGATTTGTCGCGAACTGCCGTCACTCAAAGAGTTCGAGGAGATCCGGCGGATGGCCATCGATGGCGACGGTCCCGAGCCGGCGCCTGCACCTGCGCCAGCGGAACCAGCGGTTGCGGCAGAACCAGGAGACCCACTCCCTGACGGTCGGGGCTCAGAGACCGCACCTGAGCCTGCACCACCTGAGCCCACGCCCCCGGCGGACGAAGAGCAAAACTAAATGCCAGAGGAACGGCTACAGAAGATTCTTTCCCGCGCGGGTATCGCATCGCGCCGTAAGGCCGAACTAATCATCCAGGAAGGCCGCGTTACGGTGAACGGCGCCGCCATCACAGAACTAGGCAGTAAGGCCGACCTGGAGCGCGATCACATCAAGGTGGACGGCAAACTGCTCCGCCAGCCTAAGCACCTGATCTCGATCGCGCTGAACAAACCCCACAGTGTGATGACCACCGTGTCCGACCCGGAGGGCCGCCCCACGGTGATGGATCTCGTCCACGGTATTAAAGAGCGAGTTTATCCGGTGGGCCGCCTGGATTATGCCAGCGAGGGCCTGCTGCTGCTAACCAACGACGGCGAACTGGCCAATGCCATCACCTCCGCTTCTTCGCACATCCCGAAGACATACCTGGTGAAGGTCAACGGTTTGCTCACCCCCGAACAGGAACAGCAGTTTCGCGAGGGCGTGCCTCTGGGCGGACGTCGCACCGCGCCCGCGGGCTTGAAGATGACCTATCGCGCGCAAAATCCCTGGTACGAAGTAAAGCTGACCGAGGGCCGCAAGAATCAGATCAGGGAGATGTTCAAACATTTCGGACGGCTGGTGGAGAAGCTGAAGCGCGTAAGGATCGGCTTTTTGGAACTGGGCCCGCTGAAGCCCGGCGAGTTCCGTTACCTGACGGTGGAAGAAGTCGAACGCTTCCGCAAAGCAGCTGCCATCAAGCGAGCACCACGATGACCATACCGGAGTTGCTGAAGACTAGCCGCACGATCGCAGTGGTGGGACTTTCGAACCGGCGCTTCCGACCCAGCTATGGCGTTGCAGAGTATATGCAGCACAACGGTTACCGAATCATTCCCGTGAATCCGCTGGAGCAGACGGTGTTGGGCGAAAAATGCTATCCGGACCTGGACAGTATTCCCGATCGCGTCGACATTGTCGATATCTTCCGCCGTCCGGAATTCGTTCCCGAGATTGTCGATGCGGCGATTAAGATCGGTGCGCGGGCGGTCTGGATGCAAGAGGGTGTGGTCCACGAAGAAGCCGCCGCGAAGGCCATAGCCGCCGGTTTGACGGTGGTGATGGACCGGTGCATCTTGAAAGACCACCGGCGGATGGTTTAGCTACTTACACCCTTCAAACACGCCACCTGGCGCTCCCGTATAGCCTAACGCTTGCATGCCGGCGGGCGAACTGTAATACGCCCGGGAGATCCAATCCTTTAACGTACTGAAGTGGGCATGGCCCCGATAGCTGCCGGGCGCGTTCTCGTCCCAGGTTTCGAGCGTGTGCGGGTAGGCGATGAAAGTCACCAGTTCCGTTTGTTGCTCCGGCGCGAGGTGTACAAAGGCCGCGCGGTAGCGGGCGAAAGATTGCCCGTCAAGGAAGGCGAGGCTTTCCAGGAAACTCTTCTGCGTATCGTGGCTTTCGACCGCCAGCACCGCGTCGATGAAACGATTGACCAATGCTGCTTTGGCGCCAGGCGTATCGGTGGCCGGAATGACGATCTCGCTGAATACCACAAGGGTCTGGTTCTGATGATCGTCCAGGAACAGCGGCTTCCAATCGGCGTGCGCCAGTTCTTTTGAGGCATCATAATCCGACGGAAATTCGCGTGCCGCGGCCACGCCGCCAGGCAAGGCTGCCGCGGCGGCGCCCGCTAACGCTTGACGGAATAGATCGCGACGGTTCATTTGGGGACTATAATACCCTTACCGATGCAAGTAACACAAGCTACACAAGTCTTCGACGCCATAGTAGTAGGCTCTGGCGCCACGGGGGGATGGGCCGCGAAGTGTCTGGCGGAGGCCGGATTGAAAGTGGCACTGCTTGAGGCGGGGCGCAATATCTCGCCCAAGGAATTCACCGAGCACATGCCCGCCTACAAGCTGAAATACCGCGACATGTCGCCGGAAATCGCACGCACGCGCCCGGTGCAGAAGCAATGCTACGCCTGCATGGAATATAACTACGACTGGTTCGTGGACGATCTGAAAAATCCTTACACCACACCGTCAGGCAAGCCGTTCACCTGGCAGCGGCTGCGGATTGTGGGCGGGCGGTCCCTGGTGTGGGGGCGGCAGAGCTATCGCATGAGCGATCTGGATTTCAAGGCCGCCAGCCATGATGGCTACGGCGAAGATTGGCCCCTCTCGTACAAAGAGATGGAGCCGTACTACGAGATGGTGGAGCGCTATGTGGGCATCAGCGGCGCGGCCGAAGGCAATCCCACGCTGCCCGATAGCCACTTTCTGCCGCCTATGAAAATGACCTGCGGAGAAATCCGGCTGCGGGAACGAGTACAGGCAGCAGTTCGGACGGACCGTCACGATCGGCCGCACCGCGATTCTGACGCAAAACCACAACGGCCGCGCCGCCTGCCATTATTGCGGGCCGTGCGAACGTGGGTGTTCGACGTTTTCGTATTTCAGCAGCCCGTTCACCACGGTGGCAGACGCGCTGAAAACCAAAAACTGTACGCTGATCACCAACGCCGTCGTCCGCAACGTGGATATGGATAGCGGCAACAATCGCGCGACCGGCGTCACCTATATCGATCGGCATTACGCACAAGACTTTTCAAGTTCGCGCTAAGAGCGTGATTCTCTGCGCGCAGGCGCTCGAATCGACGCGCATCCTGTTGAATTCATCGACGCGCGTATATGACACAGGGGCTGGCGAATTCCAGCGGCGTGTTGGGCCACTACCTGATGGATCATGCGGTTGGCGGGGGCGCGGCGGGCGATCTGCCGGGCTTCGACCCGACGCCATTCGCCGAGCGCGCCGCACCGCGCAAATGGCATCTACGTGATCCGCTTCCGCAATGTCGCCAACGGCCCGCGCATCCACGCTTCATTCGCGGGTACGGATTCCAAGGCGGCGCAAGTGCGGGCATCAACTTCGGCGCCGGGGGTTTTGGCGCGAGCTATAAGAAAGCCGTGCTGGCCGGATCTTACGGCATCGACCTCGGCGCGTTTGGCGAATCGCTGGCGCGGTTTGACAACTACTGCGATATCGATCCCGGACGTGCGCGATGCTTGGGGCATCCCGGCATTGCGCATCCAGATGACGCATGGCGATAACGAGAAAGCCATGATGGAAGACGCGGCCGTCACTGCGGCCGAGATGCTGGAAGCGGCGGGTGCACGAAATATCAAAGTGAATTCCGATCTAACCATGCCCGGCATGGCTATCCACGAGACGGGCACGGCGCGGATGGGCTCCGATCCAAAGAAGTCGGTGCTCGATCGCTTATAACCAGACGCACGATGTGAAGAATCTTTTCGTGATGGATGGAGCTGCATACCCGTCTTCCGCGTGCCAGAATCCAACCTTAACTTTCATGGCGCTGGCCGTGCGGGCCTGCGACCGGCTGATCGAACGTTTCAAGAAGAACGAAGTGTAGCGAGGGGACTGAATGCGAGCCTTGGGCATCTGCCTTTTGACGGTTTCGAGCGCGGGGGCCGCTGTGCCGCCCGTGATCCCGGGCGACTCCGAGCGAGGCGCCAAGCTGTTTGAAAATGAGCGCTGCGTGCAGTGCCACAGCGTGAACGGCAAGGGCGGCAAGATGGGCATGGATCTGAGCGCGCGGGTGGATCGCGGTTTCACGCCGGCGCTTACTTGCGAGTGCCATGTGGAACCATGCGCCGGTGATGTGGGCGGCGATGGAGGGGGCGGGAATCGAGCGTCCCAAGCTGAGTCCAGCGGACGCCGCCGATCTTTTCGCGTATTTGTATTCGACGCGTTTTTTCGACAAGCCGGGCGACGCCGCGCGGGGCAAGCAGGCATTCACAGACGGCATTGCGCGGACTGCCACGGGATTACTGACTCGCGGGCGGAAGGCGCGCCGCCGGTGGTGAAGTGGGAATCGCTGGGGCAGCCGATAGTGCTGGTGCAGCAGATGTGGGATCACAGCAGCACGCATGCGGGAAGCCTTTGCGCGCAAGAAGATCGCCTGGCAGGAGTTGACGGCGCCGGAGCTGAGCGACATTCTGGCGTACCTGCGCAACCTGCCGGAGACGCGCGGAATGGAGGCGCGTTTCTCCTTCACATCGGGCGAAGGCGGGCAGGCGATCTTCGAATCCAAGGGCTGCGTGAAATGTCATGTAGGCAAACTGGCTCTGGAAGACCGGTCTGCACAATCTGACGCTTACGGAGATCGCGGTGGATATGTGGAATCACGCGCCGCGCATGATCCAGCCGGTGCCGCAGCTTTCCGCAGGACGAGATGCGGCAATTGCTGAGCTATCTGTGGATGCGGCAGTTCGTGTATGCAAAAGGCGACGTGGGGCGCGGCAAGCAGGTGTTCGCGGCGAAGCGTTGCGCTGAATGCCACAACGGCGGGGAGCACGGCGCGCCGCAATTGCCGGGGCAGGGCCGGGGTTATTCTGAGATCACCATCGTATCGGCGCTTTGGAAACACGGTCCCCAAATGTTCACGCGGATGCGGCAGGCGAAGATGAGCTGGCCGCGCTTCAATTCGCCGGAACAAATGTCAGACTTGGTGGCCTACTTGAATTCCGTGCAATAGGCCCGGCGGTCCGCTGAGTCACACGTTTGGGACAAATCTTTTTGCCGTTAGGCGCGCGCCTATTCGCGCCGTGTCGGAAGGGTGTTCCTGCGCCCGCTCGGGTTGGCGTCCGACGAACCGGCGTCTCTCTGTTGTAAATCACTAACTGCCAAAATACGAAAGGCTTAGGCATGCGTGCGCGCATGGGCGCATGCTTTGGCGGCCGGACTACCTCAATCCGTTCGTCTCCACCCTACCTATAACTCCGGTCCGCCGTTGCGTCGTTCGCGGACTACGTGCGCACGCTGGTTTCGTGATAGGCGGCTGCTATATTGTGGTTGAAAAAGGAGGTGCTAAGTGGCACAAATTATTCCACTCGGTTTTGTTACGGCGAGCAACGCCGCGTTGATCGCGAATGTCCCGGTTACACCCGGCCTTCCGCTACGCTGCAACAAAGTTCTGCTACAAGCATTTAAAACGTCGAGCGCCAGCGATTCGGTCTTTGTCGGATTGAAAGGGCTGAATAAAACTACAGGCGCGGGAGTGATCGCGGTACTGCAAGCAGGTCAATCGGTGGTAGTCGGCGACGAGCGCGATTCCAATGTTCTCGATCCCACCTCGTTAAGTGTAGACAGCACGTCCGGCGCCGCGGTAGTAACCGGCATGCTTTACCAGCGGTAGTCCAGTTTCATCCCCCACCAAAGGCTAATTGCGATATGAGAAGCATCATTCTGTCAGTACTCGTGTGTGCGATGGCGGTTATTAGCGCGACCGCGCAGATTAATATGGCGGGCGGCGGCTCGCCAACGGGCATACCGGACGGCGCCACCATTTGGAGCGGCGCCGGTACACCGCTCAATAAAGTAGGCGCTGATGGAGATTTCTATCTCAACACCAGCAGTTACTGCCTGTATGGCCCGAAAGTGTCGGGTGTCTGGCCGGCCACATGTGTGACGTCGACGCGCCAGCTTGGATACATATCCGAGAACGCGGCCAACCGGGGAGGCGCCGGCGGGTATGCGCCGCTCGATGCCAACTCGCTGGTGCCCGCGGTCAATCTTCCACCCATCGTCGCGATCAGCGGAACCAGCGTACCCGGTAACAATGCATCCGATCAGACTGTAGTGACAACGGCGCCTGCAACTGGCGCGTGGACCAGCCTTCCATCGTGTCCGGACACGGGCGGCAACCATTTGAACTACAGTCCGGTCACGCATGGTTACTTATGTGGTCACACCGGTGGTACGGCTGGTAGCGTCGATTTCGGCACGGTTGGTTCTGGAAACAACGCCAATGCTCTGGTAGTCAGCGGCATTTTGGGCTACACCGGCGGAGGGCTGATCAATGCGAACCAACTGAGCGGCGTGTCTCTCTCCGGGCTGCCGACTGGACTTTTGCGGATCACGAACGGCACGGGCATACCAGGCGCGGCGACGCCGTCAGATGTGGCGGCCGCACTCGGATTCAGTCCGGAAAATATTTCAAATCGCAACGCGGCCAATGGCTACGCACCCCTTGATGCGAACAGACTGCTGCCGGCCGCGAACCTCCCCCCTATTACTGCAATCAACGGCACCAGCGTTCCCGGCAACAATGCGCCAGACCAAACCGTGATTACAACAGCGCCTGCCGTGGGTGCGTGGACTGCGTTACCCTCGTGTCCCGACACAAACGGGAACCACTTGAACTATAGCTCGACGTCACATGGCTTTCTATGCGGCAGCACCGTTGGCGCCATCGGCGGTGTGTCGTTTAGCGGAGTCAGTGCCGGAACAAATAACAGTGCGCTGCTCATTGGCGGATCACTCAGCTATAGCGGCGCCGGCTCCGTTAACGCAAATCAGATTGGTGGCGTGACGCTGTCTGGTCTGACGACGGGCTTGCTGAAGATCACTTCCGGTACGGGAAAACCCAGCGTCGCGGCCCCGGCGGACGTAACTGGCGCACTGGGATTCACGCCGGAGAATTCCGCAAACCGGGGGGGCGCGAACGGCTATGCGCCTCTCAATTCCAGCGCCGCGGTGCCGCTGGCGAATCTTCCGGTCATTCCTTATACACAGACCAGTGGCGTGCAGCCTTCCTTGGGTTACACGGCAGAAAACATAGCGAATAAAGGTGCTGCGGGTGGCTATGCGACGCTCGATTCCGGGGCTCACCTTACCGCCGCTCAGTTGCCTGCGTTGACCGGCGATGTTTCCATATCCGGTGCGGCAGCGACGGTCAAAGGGTTGCAAGGCCGCGCTGTAGCGGCCACGGCGCCATCCAACAATCAAGTCCTGCAGTGGAACGGCACGCAATGGGCGCCGGGTACCGTGACCGGGGGAAGTGGGGGCGGCGGCGCGGTGAACAGCGTATTCGGTAGGAGTGGCGATGTGGTGGCCCAGTCCGGCGACTACTCGTATTCACAAATCGGCGGCACCCTTCCGGATGCGGCGCTGCCCAGCGACGCAGTCACCTCCGCCACTCTAAACAATTCCACACTTACCGCAGCACTCACTTCCGTAATAACTACCAGCGACATCGTGGCAGGCGGCGCACTCACGGCTACTGGCAATGTCTACGCCAACGCGGATAGCGATGCGGCCGGATGCCTGCACCTCTCAGACACCAACGGCGTGCATGACATGGGTTTGTGCGCCCCTGCCTCGGGATTCAACGGACTACTGAATTTGTGGAGCGCGCCCGGCGTCTCCGGCCAAGTCACTACCAGTGACGGTGCCAACAGTTTGCAGTGGTCTAACTTGGGCGGAATCACGGGCACACTCACGTCCGCCCAAATGCCCGCTTTGACGGGTGATGTCAGTAACACCGGCCTGTCCACAACGGTTGCCGCCTTGCGCGGGAGAGCGATTTCCACAACAGCGCCTACCAGCAATCAGGTATTGCAATGGAACGGGTCCCAGTGGACACCCGCGACAGTAAGCAGTGGCGGGGCAGTAGCGAGCATCTTTGGACGGACGGGGGCGGTCACCGCCAATGCCGGAGATTACAGCTTCAGCCAGTTATCCGGCACGGTGACGCCGACTCAGTTGCCAGGCGCCGCTTTGTGGAGTGGAACGCTTGGTAACTTTACCATCGGCCCGGGTGCCGGCGGATCGGGAAACGGCAGTAACAACGTTGCTGTGGGGAACGGCAACCTTACAGTCAACACCACCGGCTACCAAAACATCGCCATCGGTCAGAACGCGCTGTCGGCGAATACCACGGGCAACCAGAATGTGGCAGTCGGTAGCTTGGCGATGGTTGCGAACACGACCGGCAGTTACAACACTGCTGTCGGCGAAAACGCACTGGGTAATAACACTACTGGCTACGATAACTTTGCGTTTGGACTTAGGGCGCTATTCCAAAACACCACCGGCTATAACAACTCCGCCTTCGGCATCGATTCCGTTGGCATCAACACTACCGGCTATCGCAACAGCGGCTACGGCACCGATTCGTGCGCCTGGAATGTTACCGGGTACGAGAATTCCTGTATGGGAATGAATACGCTCTGGTCGTTGACTACCGGATACGACAATGCGGCCATGGGCTTCAACGCCATGTTTGGTGCTACGTCGGGTCACTACCTAACTGGCCTCGGCGCATATTCCGACTTGTATTATCCCAACACTTCGGTGGGAGTCACGCTCGCGGCAACCAGCAATACCGCCAATTTGTCGGTGGGATGGTATTGGTACAAAGTTTCGTTCGTGCTCAACGGGCAGGAAACGGCTCTCTCCAACAATAGCTATCTCGGAATCCTCACCGATAGCGGCCACAAAGAAGTCACTATTACGGGTCTGCCGACTTATAGTGGTCCGTTCACTGCGACGGCCCGGCGGATCTACCGGACACCAGTCTGTGTCACGACCATTTGTACGGTCATCACTGCCAACCAGATGCCGCGGCATTGGTATTATGTGGCCACCATCGCCGACAATGCGACCACTTCTTACGTCGATAGCACGGCGGACGCCAGCTTAGGCGCCGAAGAGAGCAGCACGCCCGGTAAGTCTATCGCGCTGGGCGCTTATGCCACCGTGTACGGTTCGTATCAGATGGTGGTAGGAAGCGATCCATCGCCCATCCAACAAATCTGGCTGGGCAACGGAATGGTTACGGCGACCGCGCCTGCCGGTGTTCTGGTTTCGAGTTCCGGCGCGAGTGGAACAAATGTAGCCGGCCAGGATCTCATTTTGGGCGGCGGCCCCGGAACCGGCGCCGCGGCCGGCGGAAACCTCATCTTCGGAACCGTCCCGGCAGGTGCTTCGGGCTCGACTTGGAACGGCTTGATAAACCGTTGGAAGATCGACAGCGCCACCGGCAACCTGGTAGCGCTGAGCACGGGCGGCATAGTCGGCATAGCCGGTACGGTTGATTTCAGCGGCGGTGCACACACGCTTCCGGCGAAGACCGGACCGTCGGCTAGCAAGCCCGGCACATGCGCCGTCGGCGAACAATACTTCGCGAGCGATGCCGCAGCGGGGCAGAATGTGTTCGGTTGTACGGCGGCAAATACCTGGACGTTGGAGGGCGGCAGCGGGGGAGGAGCGGTAAATTCCGTTTTCGGACGGACCGGCGCGGTTGTGGCGCAAGCGGGCGACTACACCACTTCTCAAGTGGCCGAAGGGTCTAACCTGTATTTCACTACTGCTCGCGCAGTCGCGGCCGCCCCCGTGCCCAGCGTGTTCGGGCGCACCGGCGCTGTCACGGCCGCGTCCAATGATTACAACCTGAGTCAGATCGCGACGGGATCGCTCAGTGCCACCGGCGGGACTATTTACAATCCAGCCGGAACCGGAAACACCCAAGTCATCTTCAAAAACAGTTCGAGCCAGGCGGCCAACGGGATCGGTTCCGTCCTCTGGCAGAATAACGCCGGCAGCACCATGTCTTTCATTAACTGGGACGGTGGTTTTGCCGAAGGCGACGGTACCAATTACAAGATCAGCCTGGATACTACGACGCTAGGTATGTCGAGCGACAGTCTATTATCCTGGCACTCGGTGAACAGCGTGTTCGCCGGTACTCTCGATGCAGGTTTGGCCCGGGAGTCCGCGGGCATCGTCAAGGTGACTAACGGGTTCTCCGGCTACGGCATTCTCGATGCGGGCGGCCTCAAGATTAACGGCGCCTCACTGGCCGCTGTGGCGACGAGTGGCAGCTATACGGATCTGGTGAACTTGCCGGCCTTGGCGGGAGACGTAAGCGGAGCGCTCGGGATAACAACCGTAGTGAAGATCCAAAATCGCTCCGTGGCGAGCACCACTCCCACTGACGGCCAGGTGCTGACTTGGAACGCCGCCGGAAGTACGTGGCAACCCGGCAACAGTGGTATCGCCGTATCCAGCGTTTTCGGAAGGACGGGCGCGGTATCCGGGCAGACGGGGGACTATACGGCAGCACAGGTGACTAACGCCCTCGACGCTACCCAGACCTATTCCAATCCGGCATGGCTGACCGCGGTGACTTTCGGCGGCACGAATATCAATTCCACTGGCGGAACGATATACAACAACGCTGCAGGAGGAAACACTCAACTAATCCTTAAGGCGGGCGCCAACCAGTCTACATCCGGTACGGCCATGATTCTCTTCAAGAACAATACCGGCGGTAATATCGGATTCATCAATTGGGATGGCGGCTACGCTTCAGGCGACGGCGTCAACTACAAGTATCTGTTCTCGGCCTCAACCCTGGTCACTTCGAGCGACGCGGTGTGGAATTGGAAGAATACCAATAGTGTCTTCTCCGGCACCGCTGACGTCGGCTTGGCACGCGGCGCAGCCGGCCTAGTGAAGGTAACCAATGGGGCACTGGGATACGGCGCCGTTGACGCGGCCGGGTACAGCGCTTCTGGCACCGCGGGTGTCACTTCAACCACTTGTACACAATGGACAAACGGACTATGTACTCACAACTAATCGCACTGACCATGCTGGGAATGGCCGCGTTGGCGCAACCAATTCCGCCCAAGGAATCGCCCAAGCCGCCGTCGATTGCGGCCGAGATCCGCGCGCGCTTTTGGCGTGCTCAAGCAGAAGCCATGGCCGCGGCGGCACGGGCCAAGCAAACGCAGGAAGCCGTCAAGGCCGCCCAAGACGAAATGCAGAAGGCCTGTGGAGACCAGTTTGTCCTCGCGCTAGATGCCGCGGGCGAACCATCCTGTCAGACAAAGCAGTAGGAGGCACCTATGCGGATCGGAATTCTAGGCTTATTATGCGCGGTAGCGGCATGCGGTCAGACCTGCACCATCTTGTCTCCGACAAATTGCGGAACGGCTAACGTCTACGCGGGTCCGCCTACGCTGCAATCATTCGTAAGCGGCCTTTCGAGCGCGCTGCCCGTGGCACGCGCGAATGTGGCATCCATGCCTCAGCCTCGGACGGTCTACTCGGCTCAGGTCGTGCCGGCCAGTATGACGTTCATGACGTACGATCCGCACACCTGTCCCGTGTCGGGAACGTGTCTGTTTAACAATCCAACCGTCATCAACAACTTCATCGACTCACTGCTCATGCCTCCACCGCGCGGCGCGGGCTTGAAGAGCCTCGATTTCAATTTGTGGGTCAGCCCGCTGTTCACTACTTCTCAATACGCGTCGGGCTGCGCCCTCTATGGCGCGTGCTACACGCCGGCGCTGTCCAACCAAGGCTGGTATTCGCACGGCCTCTCCACCTACGACGCCGTTTTCGCGCATCTGGCATCCGCGTGGCCGGGCGTCAAGATCCGCCTTTCCCCCATGTTCTCGGGCGATGCCATCACCACGTGCGGCATATCGCCGGGAGTCGGAAACTTCACCGAGTTGCAGTTGGAACAATGCGCAGCGCCTTTATGGGCCGCCATGGTAGCGCGATGGCATATTGACGACATAACCGTTACGCATGAGCCGTGCGGTGTTTTTGCCGTGGTTCTAGGCACTGCTCCAACTTGTGTGACCACTGTTGGCGATATGGATACGTTCATCCGGCACACGGCTGCCGCGGTGCGCGCTGTTTCGCAGAATCAGAACATACGGATCGGTGCCGGCGGTCTCATCTCAGACGCCAGCGGTGCTTGTCCCAGCAGCCAGAACTTCTGGTGCGATTGGTATACCAACCTCATGCCCGCTAACGTCCTCGATTTTGCCGGCATCGATATGTATCCAGTCACTTCTATCCCGGCGTCAAACTACAACAGCACGCTCGCCAGTTATGCCAGCATGGCGCAGCACGTCCAGGAAGCCGGCAAAATCGCGGTCGCCAATGAAGCTAGCGCTATGCGCTGGGCCAATCCCAACGGACCGGGGGGAAAGCAATACCTATTGGGGATGCGCGGCGTCCGAATGGATGATCGACGGCGCCTTTATGGCATGGTCGCGCGCCGTACCGGGCGCGTGGGCACCCGCCAATGGCGTGCCCATCTATTCGATTTATCCCATTGAACCGTTGCTCATGACCACGACCGATTTAAATAACAATCACTGCGTGGCCGGCGACGGCTATGAAGTATTGCTCAGCAATGCACTGTCGGTGGGAACCGTTTTGTCGCCGCTGGGCGCCCTCTATGGCGCCATGGCAGCGGGTTGGAACACTTCGCTCCAAGGCCAAGCCAGCCTCACCGGCCGGGCACACCTAGGCCGGTGAAGCGCCGCCCCTCAAGTAGGCGTCGTCGCCCCGGATCCAATCTTCGCGGCGTGGCGAAAACAAATCCACGGCGACCGAATCCTCCAAAGCCTCCACCATGTGCGGCACATCACTCGGGATTACCACGCGCATCGCCCGCGCGCAGAATTCGTTCCTCGCCGCCGAATAGTGAACCGCAACGCCCCACTCTCCACCATGCTGATCTGTTCGTTCACGTGGCTATGCGTGGGAACCACCGCTCTCTTCGACAGCCGGATGCGGGCGACCGTCAGGTTTCGCCCATTGATCATCTTGCGCCCCAGCAGCGGATTGAGTGGCTCATCCTCCAACAGATCCCAGTTGTAATATTGCATCGCGCGGTATTGTATCATGAGACCTTATGAAGGGCGTCGTTTTAGCGGGCGGCACGGGAAGCCGGCTCTTTCCCCTGACCAAGATTACTAACAAGCATCTGTTGCCGATCTACGAAAAGCCGATGATCTATTACCCCATCGAGACCATGGTCGATGCGGGTATCCGAGACATCCTGATCGTCACCGGCGGCAAGAACGCGGGCGACTTTCTGCGCCTGCTGGCCAATGGCAAACAGTTCGGCCTGGCCCACATCGATTACACCTACCAGGAGGGCGAAGGCGGCATCGCCGATGCATTAGCTCTCGCCGAGCACTTCGCCGACGGGCAGAAGATTGTGTGTCATCCTGGGCGATAACATTATCGAAGACCAGCATCCGCAAGGCTGCCGACGATTTCCGGCGGCAGGAAGCAGGGCGCCAAGATCCTTCTGAAAGAGGTTACCGGACGCCGAACGTTTCGGCGTGGCCGAGATATCCGGCGATCGTATCGTCAATATCGAAGAGAAGCCGCAGCATCCCAAATCGAATTACGCGGTCACCGGGATTTACATGTACGACGCCACAGTGTTCGATAAAGTACGAACGCTAGTGCCCTCCAAACGTGGCGAACTGGAAATCACCGACGTCAACAACGCCTACATCCAGGAAGGCTCCATGACGTTTCGATTTTCTGAGTGGCTGGTGGACCGATGCCGGCACTTTCGACTCGCTGCTGCGCGCCGCTAACCTGGTCGCGCAATCCGTAACCGCGCGGCGCCAAGCCGAAGCCGATCAACTCTCTACCGAAGGAGTAGCTCGATGATCGGCAGCCCGACAATCCGTGAACCAGCAACTCATCGCCTCGCTGAATTCGCTGGCGCTGGTTTACCCTGAATGCGAAAAAGGAATTGGCTCGGTGATCGGTTCGCCCACCTCCGCCGACCTCATCGAGGGCGTGCGCATCGAACCGCTGACCCTTTTCCCCGACGACCGCGGCTATTTCATGGAAGTGCAGCGCATCGGGCGCGGATTGGCCGCCGCCTTCCCGCCGGAGACCACCCAGACCTCCACCGCATTCAACTACCCCGGCACCATCAAGGCATTTCACTACCACCTTCACCAAACCGATTGTTGGACGCCCGCTATGGGCATGTTGCAGGTTGTCCTGGTGGATCTGCGTTTGGGCTCCCGCACTTTCGGCGCGCGAAATACCATTTACGCCGGCGTCCTGCGTCCCTGGCAAATCCTGATTCCGCCCGGCGTCGGACACGGCTATAAAGTCATCGGCGCCGCGCCCGCCATGCTGATCTACATGACCGACCGCTTTTACAATCCCACAGGACGAAGGGCGCATTGCCTACAATCACCCAGCTATTCACTACGACTGGGAACTACAGTACAAGTAGACTTTACATGAGTAAACTCCTAGTTACCGGAGGCGCAGGCTTCATCGGATCCGCCTTTGTTCGCCTCACTCTTGCCGATGACCCATCTGTTCGCATCGTCAATCTGGATAAGCTCACCTACGCGGGCAACCTCGAGAATCTGGAGCCGGTCGCCGGCAATCCGCGCTACCGCTTTGTCCACGGCGACGTTTGCGACGAGGCTTTGGTGAATGCCGTACTCGAGGAAGAAAAGCCCGACGCCATCGTGCATTTCGCGGCGGAGTCGCACGTGGACCGCAGTATCTTCGCGCCCAGTCCGGTATTCGAGACCAATCTCCGCGGCACATTCACATTGCTCGAAGCGGCCCGGCGTCACCACATCGCGCGGTACCTGCAAGTCTCCACTGACGAGGTTTATGGCAGCCTGGAGCCTCCGCTTGAAGCCACCGAAAACTTCCCGTTAAATGCCAGTAGTCCGTACTCCGCCTCCAAGGCCGGCGCTGATTTGCTGGCGCGTTCCTACTTCCTTACTTATAAGCTGCCGGTGGTTATCACCCGCGCCTCCAACAACTACGGACCTTACCACTTTCCGGAAAAACTGATCCCGCTGATGATCTCAAACGCCTTGGAGGATCGCCCCCTGCCCGTCTACGGCGACGGCATGCAGATCCGCGACTGGTTGTACGTGGAAGACCACTGCCGCGGAATTCGCGCGGTTCTGGAACGCGGCCGTGATGGCGAAATCTACAATATCGGCGGCAACTTGTCGTTGCCCAACCTCGAAGTCGTGCGGCGCATCCTGCGCGCAACGGGCAAGCCCGATAGCCTGATTCAGTATGTGACTGATCGTCCCGGACACGACCGCCGCTATGCGCTGTCCAGCGAGAAACTGATGCACGAAACCGGCTGGGCTCCTCAGGTTGATTTTGAAAACGGCTTGGCGCTTACCGTTGCTTGGTACCGTCAACACTCCGCCTGGGTCGCGCGCGTCCGTAGCGGCGAGTATCTCACCTACTATGCGCGGAATTACGAGAACCGGGAACAGTCGCGCGCGGTGACCGATGCGCGTGGCCATTGATGCGACCCCGCTCACGCTATCGAGCGGCGGGCTCCAACGTTATACCGCCGAAATCAGCGTAGCCCTCGCCGAAACCTTTCCCAAAGACCAGTTCTTCCTGGTTTCCGACCAGCCGTTCCGCATGCCGCCCAATGCGCCCGCGAATCTGCAGCCCGGCGGAGGACCGCGAAATCCGCTGGAGCGGAAATGGTGGTTGTGGGGTCTGGATTGCGAACTGCGCCGCCTGCGCGCCGATCTATTTCACGGTACGGACTTCGCCGTACCCTATCTGCCGCGCCGCCCCTCTATCCTGACCCTGCACGATCTCTCGCCCTGGATGGATGCTACGTGGCATTCCGACGCGGACCGGGTGCGAAAGCGGACCCCCCTACTCATCGGGCTAGGCGTGCCAATCATGATCGTCACGCCTAGTGAGGCGGTTCGCCGGCAGGCCATCGACCGATTTCGAATTCCCTCTACCCGCATTCGCGTCATTCCGCATGCCGCTTCCGCCTGCTTCCGTCCCGCCGAAGTGGCGCCGGGGCCGCCGTATTTCCTATATGCGGGAACCTTGGAGCCGCGCAAAAACATTGCCGGTCTGCTCAAAGCTTGGCGAGAAGTGCGCCGCGCGTATCATGTAGATCTGGTACTGGTCGGGCGGCGCCGGTCGGATTTCGCGCAACTTTCGCCTGAGCCAGGGTTGCAGATTATTGGCGAAGTATCCGATCAACGGCTCGCGGAACTTTTGGCGGGCGCACTGGCTTTTGTCTATCCGTCGCTTTACGAGGGTTTCGGTTTGCCGGTACTGGAGGCGATGCAGTGCGGCGCCTGTGTGATCACTTCGCCGGATCCGGCGATAACGGAGGTGGCCGGTGGCGCGGCCTTGCAGGCGGGATCACAGGCCGAACTGGTGCGTGTCATGTTGGATATCGCGGCGCATCCGGAGGAGGCCCGGGTTTGGAGAGAACGTGGTGTCAGGCGGGCGGCAGATTTTTCGTGGCGTCGAACCGCGCAACTTACGCGCGAGGTCTATGAACAAGCTCTCGAAAGGTAGCCACGGCCAATCATGAACCGCGCCCTCCTCCTATCGCCCGAGGCTCCCTACCCGCTGGCTGGCGGTGGCGCCATGCGTACCGCCTCGTTGCTGAGTTTCCTGGCGCGCGACCACGCGGTGGATCTGGTCACCTTCCGCGAGCCGGGCGCTAGTGACCCGAGTTTGGCTCTGCCTGCCGGTATGGTGCGGCGTCTGCACGTAGTCGAGTTGCCGGCGCACGCGCGGCACAGTCTGGCTCGAGGCGCCCGCAACGCCAGCCGTCTGACCCGGCGTATCCCCCCCCTGATGGACCGTTTCGCCGGCTTCGGCGACCAAATCGCCGCCTTCACGCGCGGGAAGCGTTATGACCTTGCCGTGATTGAGCACTTTTGGTGTGCGCCTTACTGGGAAGAGGCGGCGGCCGTCAGCGACTCCACAGTCCTCGATCTGCATAATATTGAATCGGTACTGCACGCCCGCTGCGCCCTCACCGAGAGCGGCGCCCAAGCCTTTGCACACCGCAGGTTTGCCGATATCAGCCGCACCCTCGAGCAAAAGTGGCTGCCCCGGTTTACCCATTTGCTGGCAACCTCCCAGGCGGACGTCGATTTGTTACAGGCCCTTTCGCCCGGTTCGAATGTAATGATTTATCCCAATTCGATTCCGTTTTCGCCGCCCCCCCCGCGTCAGGAAGAACATATCATCGCATTCTCGGGCAACTTGGAATATCACCCGAACATCTCAGCGGTTCGTTACTTCCACAACGCGATCTGGCCCAAATTGCGCGAACAATGGCCGGGCCTGGTCTGGCGTCTGATCGGTAAGAATCCGCAAGCCGTATCGAAAATCACCTCAGGCGACGACCGCATCGAACTTACCGGTCCCGTGGCCGATCCTCTGTGCGAATTGGCCCGCGCCAAGGTGGCTATAGTACCAGTTCTGGCAGGCAGTGGTACGCGGGTCAAAATCCTGGAGGCGTGGGCCGCCGGCGTGCCAGTGGTTTCGACCTCCCTGGGTGCGGAAGGCCTTCAAGCCCGCGCTGGTGAGCACTTACTGCTGGCTGACGACGCTACATCCTTCGCCGATTCGGTATCCGGCCTGCTGGAAAATCCGGCGGCGCGCCTCGGTATGGGACGTGCTGGGCGGTACTTGTACGAGTGTGAATTCACCTGGGAGGCCGCCTGGAAGAGGTTGCACTTCCTATATCCTGCTACCATGGAAAGATCTGATGCGCTTCGCGATTGATGCTCACGCCATCGGCCGCCATCTCACCGGAAACGAAGTGTATGTTCGCAGCCTGCTGAGAAGTTTTGCGGCACTGGACCACGAATCGGACTTCGTAACTTACTTCTCCGCCGACGATGCCCGCCAGTGGACAGCCGAGCGCTTTCAAGCTCGGCAAGTTTCCCCGAACCCGTTCGTTCGGCTGGGGATCGAATTGGCTATGAAGCTCCGGCAGGATCGGCCGGACCTACTGCATGTGCAGTACACCGCCCCGCTCGCCTGTCCGGTGCCGGTTGTAGTAAGCGTCCATGATGTGAGCTTTCTGGTGCACCCCGAGTATTTCCCTAAGTTGCGCGCATTACAATTGCGTTGGACGGTCGAGCGCACCATTCGATCTGCCACCAGAATTCTAACGGGCAGCGAGTTTTCGCGGGATTCGATTGTCGAGGCCTACGGCGAATCGTGCGCCAGCAAAATCGTGGTGGTGCCAAACGCTGCAGCCAGTGGCCTTCGTCCGATGTCCCGGGAAACCGCCACTGCCAGTGTCAGGGCGCGCTTCCACCTGTCGCAGCCGTTCATTCTTTCCGTGGGTGATCTGCAACCGCGCAAAAATCACATTGGTCTAATCGCAGCCTTTGCCGAGTTAGTCCGCGCCTTTCCACAGTTACCCCAACACTTAGTCTTCGCCGGCAAAGATACCTGGTTCAGTCCGAAAGTGCGCGAAGCTGCCCGCCTCTCGGGCGTCGCCGATCGTATTCAGTTCGCGGGGTTCGTGACCGACGAGGAATTGTTACATCTGTATAACGCTTGCGACCTGTTCGTATTTCCTTCGTTTTACGAAGGCTTTGGTTTGCCGGTACTGGAAGCCATGGCGTGCGGACGAGCGGTGGCTTGTTCGCGGACTTCTTCTATCCCGGAAGTGGCCGACGGCGCAGGCATCATGTTCGATCCAAATTCCGCGAGCGAGATGGTACGGGCGATGGCCGATCTGCTGCGCGACCCGGAACTGCGAACCCGCATGGAACGTCTAGGATTGCAAAGGGCATCGCGTTTCAGTTGGCGCGCTACCGCCGAGCAGACGTTGGAAGTTTACCAGGAAGTTGCCGAGCGTCACCGCGCGGCGAGTAGGGAATTCGTACACCGATGAGCAAACCAGCAGTTTCGTGGGCTTTGGCGTTGGGATCGCTTGTGCTGGTGGCCGCCGCCGGTAGCCCTTGGCAAAGTTCGCCCGCTGCTCCCGCGCCGCCGAAGGTTGCCCAGGTCGCCAGCGCGAAAGACGCCCCGGCGGCGAAAGATGTTCCTCCGCCAAAGCCGGCGGAATTCCTCAGCAGCGGCGAGTCCCTGAACTATTCCCTGAAATGGCCCGGCGGCGCCAGTCTCGGCGAAGCGCACCTGACGGCTTCGAAGGGCGACAATGGCTGGCGGTTCAATTTCTCGGTGGACGCATCCGTGCCCGGCTTCGCGATCGCGGATCACTATCGCTCCCGAGCCAACGCCAACTTTTGTTCGCTGGAACTCGAAAAGGAATCCACGCACGGCTCGCGCCGCACTCACGAAAAAACGGTCTTCGATTACAAAGCCGGCAGCGCCACTCGCACTACTCTGGTAGAAGGCGGCGGACACACTGACATCGAGATCAACGACTGTGCGCACGACGGCCTGGACTACGTTTACTATGCGCGGCGTGAACTGGCGCAAGGACATGGCGTTCCCCCCCAACAAGACGTACTCTTCGGCGCATCCTATTCGGCGCGCATGGAGTTCGCCGGAGTAACTGATGTAACGGTGGGCGGGAAGCATCGCCAAGCCGACCACATCAACTTCTACCTGAAAGGTCCCGCGTCGGATTACAAGCTGGAACTCTTCTTCGACCGCGACGCCGCTCGCACTCCCTTAATGATCAAGGCTCCCCTACCTGTCGGCACGTTATCGATGGAGCTTGTGCGCTGAATGCGCGTGGCGTTCTTCTCTCCGCTGCCGCCCTGCCGCAGCGGAACGGCAGACTATTCCGAAACCCTGATCGAGCATCTGAAACCGCTGGTGGATCTAGAGGTTTTCGCCGATGCGAACCGCCCTTTCGATCCGGCAAAGTTTGACGTCGCGCTTTATCACTTGGGGAACAATGGGTATCATAGCTTCGTCTACGAAACGGCGTTGAAACACCCCGGCGTGCTGGTGATGCATGAGTCGAACTTGCATCACTTGATTACGGAACTGACCATCCGGCGGAACGATTGGGATGGTTACCTGCGCGCCTGCGAATACGACGCTGGAGCCCCGGCCTTGGCCTTCGCCAAGCGTGTGCGCGCGCTCGAAGTAGGTCCGGATTACGAAGGCGTGCGCATGACCCGGCGCGTGCTGGAATCTGCCCGGGCGGTGATCGTCCACAGCCAGTTCATGGTGGACGAAATGCACGACGCGGGCTTCCGTGGACCCATCGCGCGCATCCCCCACGGCGCCTGGATTCCATCAGCCGACCGCAATGCCTGGCGCTACCGCCTGGGCGTGGACGAAGCCACGCCCCTCATCGGCATCTTCGGCTTCTTGAAGCCATACAAACGGATCGCGGAATCGCTGCGGGCATTCCGCCGGCTGCTGCGCGTGGTGCCGTCGGCCAAGATGATTCTGGTAGGTGAACCGCATCCCGAGTTTCCACTGCAGTCGCTGATTCGCAGCTTGGGCCTGACGGCTTCCGTGCGCGTGATGGGCTTCACGCCGATTTCGGACTTCACCGGATACATGGCGGCTTGCGATATCGTCCTGAACCTGCGCTTCCCGACCGTGGGCGAAAGCTCTGGCAGTCTGCTCCGCGCGCTCGGATTGGGCAAAGCGGTGATGGTGTCGGCGATCGGCGCATTCGCGGAGTTTCCTGACGACGTCTGCCTGAAAGTGCCTGTTGGCGAGGGCGAGGAAGATCTCATCTTCGAGTATCTGAATCTACTGACATCGCGTCCCGACGTGGCTCGCGCAATGGGAGAACGCGCCGCCCGGTATGTGAATGAGGAATGCAATTGGGACCGGGTGGCCTGCCTGTATGCGTCCTTCCTGCAATCGGTAGTATCCCAGACTGATTGGAAGGAAACGCAGCCATCCACCAAGAGTCATCAGGCTCCCACCGCTCTCGAAGAGCGGGCACCCGTTCCACCCGAATATGTAACCAGTTGGGCCGCCGACAACGAGGCTCTCGGTTACCTCGACACCCACTTAACCCGGCTGGTGAAGACTCTCGAGATAACGCCGCCCGGTGGCCCTGACGACCGTATCCTCGAGATGGGCGCCTATCTGCAGATCACTCCTGCGCTGCGTTCCAAATTGGGCTATGGCGAGGTGCGCGGCTGCTACTATGGACCCGCCGGCAAAATCGATCACCGCAGTGCGACCTCGAGCGGCGGCGAAACGTTCGATTGCGAGATCGATCTGTTCAACGCCGAGAAAGATAAGTTTCCGTACCCGGATGGCCACTATTCGACGGTGCTATGCTGCGAACTGATCGAGCACCTGACTGAAGACCCCATGCACATGATGAGCGAGATCAACCGCATCTTGAAGCCGGGCGGTCACCTGGTCTTGACGACTCCGAATATCGCTAGCCTCCATGGCATCGCGGCGATTCTCGAAGGCTACCATCCTGGTATCTTCACCGCTTACATCCGCCCGCGCGCCGATGGCGAGGTGGAGGCGCGGCACAATCGCGAGTACACGCCGAAGGAGATCCAGCGGCTCTTGCAGAACTCCGGATTCACTGTCACGTCGATCGAAACCGGTCCGTTCCGGCAGACACCCCGGCCCGAGGAAGGGTGGGTGTTGAATCTGCTGGACCGGTTTGGGTTGCCCAAAGAGTTGCGCGGCGATGACATCTACGTGGTCGGCCGCAAGACTGGCCCCATCCACGAGCGTTTTCCCGACTGGTTGTACGCATGAGCGTCCAGGCCGCCTACGAAAGCCCGGACGTGCGACTGTCCGGCGAACTGGACGTGGCCGCGCGCTTCAACTTGCGTAATGTGTCGGGCGCTGCCTGGCGTCCGGCTGAAGGCTTCGCGGCCGGCTATCATATCTACGATTCGGATACCGGAACCTTGGTGGTGGACGGTGAACGCCATCCCCCCCCCGGCGATGTGGCGCCGGGCGGCTTCGTGCCGGTGGATCTGCACTTCGCTCTGCCGCCCGAGCCTGGGCGCTACGATGTGTACATCTCACCCATGCGCGAGGACGTTTGCTGGTTCTATACCGTCGGTTGGCCGTTCCTGCGCGTGGAAGCGATCGTTGAAGATGGCCGCGCGCGCCTGGAACGCGTCGGCGTGGTTACCCTGCGGACCATTCGCCGCGAGAACTTCCTGCGCGCTATGGGCCGCGCCTTTACTCTGCCGGTGAGCACGATTGCGCACAACCTCAGCCTGATCCGCACCATGGTGCGGCGCGACATTTTGGGCCGGTATCGTGGGTCGTTTGGCGGGATCTTCTGGACCGTTCTGAATCCACTGCTGCTGATGTTGACTTACTTCTTCGTCTTCGGCGTAGTGTTGAAGGCGCGCTTCGGTTCGGATCCGAGCCGTGCGGGCTTTGCACTTTATTTCCTGGCCGGCATGTTGCCCTGGCTGGCCTTCAGCGAGGCGGCGGGACGCGCACCCACGGTGATGATGGAGCATCGCAACTTCGTCAAGAAGTTGGTCTTCGCCGTGGAGACTTTGCCCATCAACTTGGTGGTTTCCGGGCTGGTCACGGAAGTCTTCGCGTTGTTGCTTTTCGCTCTCGGCTGTCTTCTTGGCGCACGGGGCAGTGCCTGCATCGGTGGTCTGGCTGCCGGCGCTGATCGTGCCGCAGATCCTGTTTACGGCAGGTATTTGCTGGTTCCTCGGAGCGCTGGGCGTATTCGTGCGCGATCTGGGACAAGTGATCGGCTTCCTGCTAACGCTGTGGTTCTTCCTCACGCCCATCTGTTATCCGGAGACATCGCTGCCCGCGGGAGCCTGCCACTGCTGACGAAGAATCCCATGTTCGTGCTGGTACGCGGCTATCGCGCCATCTTCCTGGAAGGCCACGCGCCACTGTGGGGCTCGCTCTGGAAATTATGGATTGCTTCAGCGGCTGTCTTCATTCTGGGGCATGCCTGGTTTTATAAACTGCGCCGGTCGTTCGCCGATATTATCTGAGATCGCCCATGCTGGCCAAGCTGACCGCCGCTCTCATCGCATTTGGACCCTTGGGCATACTAGTGTTGGCCTTCATCGATTCGGCCGGTATTCCGGTGGCTTCGGCGATGGATGCGCTGGTAATCGCGGTGGCCGTGAAAGCTCCTTCGCGCGCGCTGCTGGCTGCATCCATGGCGCGTGTTGGGATCACTAACTGGCAACGTGGCGCTCTTCCTGGGGGCGCGCGCCGGAGGGCGCCGGTTTGTGAAAGAAGTGCAACCAGGCGACAAACGAAAGTTCCGCGAATGGTTCAAGCGCTACGGGTTGCTGACGGTGTTCATCCCGTGCATGCTGCCCATTCCGCTTGCCGCTGAAAGTATTCGTGATTTCGGCCGCCACCTTCGGCACTCCGCTGCGGACATTTATTGCGGTGATTCTGCTGGGCCGGTGTATCCGGTATTTCGGGGAAGCCTATCTTGGAGTGGTCTTGGGCGAAGGCTCGGGCCGATTTACTTCAAGCCCACACCTGGCACCTGGTGGGGGGGGCCATCGCGCTCTTCGCGTTACTGTATGCGGTAGTGGTGCTGGTGGAGCGGCGCAGAGCGCGCATGGAAAGCGCCTCCGCCGATCTGCCACAATAAAAGCGATGATCGATCAGCCATTCTTCCAGGTTGCGCTACCGCTGATGGTCACCATTCTGATCGCAGCATTTACGGCGGCTTGGTCCAGCAATAAACGGATTGATGAGCTCAGCCATCGGTTCGACGACACCAATCGGCGACTGGATGATGTGAATCGGTGCTTTCAACATTGACCGCCGCTTTGACGATGTGAACGGGCGCTTTGACGTGATGAAAGTGCTTATGGCGATCGATCATCGGCTCACCGTTCTCGAAGAGCGCAGTTCACCTGCGTTCGCGGTTAACCTACTCCTCGCGTAACGCGGTCATCGGATCGAGACGCGCCGCACGATGCGCCGGCAAATACGCGGCGATTCCGGTCGCGATTCCCAACACCACGGCAGCGAGGGCGAGTGGCGCGGCGTCATATGGTTTCATACCATATAGCAGACTGCCACCAAGCGCCCGGCGGCCAGCGATGCCCCCAAGCCGAGACTGTGCCCATGGCACAGCATCGACCGCCACTTCACGCAACACCAGCCACACCACCGAGCCTGGCTGCGCGCCCAGCGCCATGCGGATACCGATCTCCGACTGCCGCCGCGCGACGCCGTATGCGGTCACTCCATACAGGCCGATCATCGCCAGCAGCAGCGCCAGCCGCCGAAGAAGGCCGATAGTAACGCGACCATTCGGGCCTGCAACAGGGAATCGTCTATTTGGGTCTCGAAGTTGCGGAACTCGAGCGAAATACCGCGATTCACCTCCCCAATGGCCGCGCGGACGGCGGGGACGAACGCCTCCACGGGGGCTCGCGACCGGACCTCGAACGTGACATCGGAAAATGGCTCGGTATCCTGTTCCGATGCCACGAAAGCCGACATAAGGGTCTTTTCGTCGACCTGCTCGTACTTGATATCCTTGACCACGCCAATCACCTGGAAGACGCCCTCTTTATGCGGCGCCGTCTCGGCGCGGATGATCTTGCCGAGGGCATTGGCGGATCCGAAGAAGCGCCGGGCGGCCGATTCGGTAATCACTATCACGCTGGGCGCGGCGGCATCATCATGCATGGAGAAATCGCGGCCCAACAGAATAGGGGTGCGCATGGTGGAGAAGTATCCGGGCGAGACGCGATTGAAGTACATCAGCGTATCGTCCTGACCTTTCGAGGTGTAGCCCTCCGGGGTACACGTAGTTATTCCATGTCGCGCCGCTAATTGGCGTGAGCACGGAACTGGAAGCCGAGGACACGCCCGGGATGGCGCGCAGGCGGTCCACGATTTCGCGGTAGACCCGCGGCCGCTGCACTTTGGGAATGTTGGAGGCCATGGTGGCGGCCCGCACCAGCAAGACGTTGTGGTGGCTGAAGCCAAGGTCGGTACCTAAGAGATTATGGAAAGTGCCGAGGAACAGACCCGCGCCCACCAAGAGCATCAGGGAGAGTGCCACCTGTCCCGTGACCAAGGCGCGGCCAAGACCGAAGCGTCCCGAGACCATGCCGCGGGCGTGCTCTTTCAAAACATGGTTGGGCGAAACGCTGGTGGCGCGCAGGGCGGGAGCCAGGCCGAACAGGAGTCCGGTGAGTACGGCGACTCCCATGGTGAAGGCCAGTACACGCAAGTCGGGCGATGTATCGAGTTGCAGCGGGCTGCCGGTTTGGAGAGGAAGCGCACCAGCAGGCGGCTTCCCCATACTGCAAACAGCAAGCCTCCGAGAGCGCCCAGCGCGGAAAGCAGCAGGCTCTCGGACATGAGTTGGCGCATGACACGGCGTCGCGCCGCACCGATGGCCATGCGGATGGAGATCTCGCGCTGGCGGGCGGCGGCGCGGGCTAGCAGCAGGTTGGCGATATTGGCGCAAGAGATGACGAGCACCAGACCGACGACCACCATCAATGTGAAAAGCGCCGTGCTGTACCGTCTGCCGGTATCGGAGAAGCCCGTCGGCGGCAGGGCGTAGGGCGAGCGAGCGCTGCAGGTATTCGCGCTGGTTTTCGGCGTCCCAATCCAGGAAGCGTGGCGCGATTGAGTTCCGGCGCCATCGCTTTCATTTTTGCGCTGGCCTGCTCGATGCTTTCGCCTGGCGCGAGGCGCCCTAAAATGCGCAGCCACCACCAACTTCGCTGCGCGAGCGCGCTCTGATCGGTATGCAGGATGGGCTCGCATCCGATGGGGATGGCGACGTCGTAGGGTCTATCCACATCCAGGCCCTGGAACCAGGGCGGGGTGACGCCGGTGATGGTGAAGAGGTGACGGTTGAGCCGGACGGTTTTGCCGACGATGTCGGGATCGCCGGCGATAGTGCCGTTTCCAGAAGGCGTAACTGATGACCGCGACGGGTCCGGAGTGGCCGCCACCGTGAAGATCGTCATCCGTGGTGAAGACGCGGCCGCGCATGGCGGGTACGCCGAGAACGCGGAAGTAATCGCCGCTTACCCACAACCCTTCGGCGAAGTGGCTTTCGCCGCCAGCGGAAAGATCGAAGCGGTCGCCGCTGAAGGCCAGGGTTCCAGAGAAGGCCTGTTGGTTGTCGCGCACGTGTTCCCAAATGGGATTGGTGAACACGTTGTTTTGCGGCGGGACCTCCACCTGTACCAGGCGGTGGGGATCCTCGACGGGCAGGGAACGCAGCATCACCGCATTGAGGATGCTAAAGATGGCCGTATTGGCGCCGATTCCAAGCGCTAACGAAAGTACCGCTGTGGCGGCGAAGCCGGGATTCGTGCGAAGGGTTCGGAGCGCGTAACGCGCATCCTGCGCGAGTGTCTCGAGGAACGGCCAGATCCAGACAGACCGGCTGGATTCGTGGAGCCGGGCGACGTTCCCGAGCGACCGGCCGGGCTTCTGCGCGATCAGGTCGTGATGCAGGCGCATCTCGTCGGCCAGATCCTGTTCCTGTTGCCTGCGGTTCACCAAATACCGCAGCCGGCGCCATAGCTCACCCATTCCGTCCTCCTGACATAGTTAGACTATGCCAGAAGCGGAAGGTTAGGTCAAGCGCCCTAGTTAATGTCGTAGGCATGGATGTCCGCGGCGTCGAGGTACTTGTCGAACCAGGCGACGATGTGTTGCAGGCGCTCGACGCGGTGCACGGGTTTGCCGGAGCGCGAGAGTTCGTGCGATTCGCCGGGGAAGCGCACCATCACCACGGGTTTGTGCAGATACTTCAGGGCGCGGAACATCTGTTCGCCGCCGGCGCCGGGGGGGGTGCGGTAAGTCGGACTCGCCCTCGATCAGCATCAGCGGCGTAGTGATCTTGTCGACGTAGGTGATGGGTGAGCGGGCTTTGAAATCGGCTTCCTGCTCCCAGGGCGCGCCGCGGAACCAGAAGGGCGTGAAGAGCGTGAAATCGGCGGTATACCAGAAGTCGCGCCAGTCGGCGATGGAGCGCTGCGAGACGGCGGCTTTGAAGCGGGTGGTGTGGCCGATGGTCCAATTGGTGAGGACGCCACCGCCGCTGCCGCCGGTGACGCCGAGCTTATCGGGATCCACCCAGCCGCGCGCGACGAGTTCGTCGACGCCGGCCATCAGGTCTTTGTAATCGTCGCCGGGATAGGCGTATTGAATGATGTTGCCGAAATCCTGGCCGTAGCTGGTGCTGCCGCGCGGATTGGGATAGAGCACGACGTAGCCCTTGGCCGCCATCCACTGGAATTCGTGATCGAAAGTGTAGCCGTAGGCGGAGTGCGGTCCGCCGTGGATGTCGAGGATCAGCGGATACTTCTTGCTGGCAGTGAAATCGGGCGGACGTTGCACCCATGCCTGGATGCGGCGGCCGTCGAAGCTCTTGTACCAGATCATTTCGGGTTCGGTGAGGTTGAGTCCGGCGAAGAGTTCGTCGTTGATGTGCGTGAGGCGGTCGAGATGGCCGGAGGCGGTGTCGAGGAGGTAAAGGTCGCCGATGTTGGTGGGGGTGGAGATCAGCACCGCGGCTTTCGAACCGCCGGCGGAGGCGCTGTAGGAGAAGAGATTCGTGATCGCCGGTCGTTAGGGGCTCGACTTTGCCGGTGTCGGCATCGATGCGCTGCAGATTGGCGCGGCCTTCCTCGGCGGAATCGACGATGATGGCGCGGCCATCCGCGGTCCAGAAAGGGCTAGAGCCGCCGCCACCGCGGGGGGGGCCTGGTCGCCGCCGACTCCGCCGCCGATATCGAAATCGTAGGAGGCGGTGAGGTTGCGGGGTGTTGCTCCGGGATCGGTTGCGGTGACGAAGAGATCGGGCTGGCTGTAGGAGCGCTGCACGATGCCGGGGCCGGCGTTAAGGGAGCCGATGAAGGCGATGCGGCGGCCGTCGGGACTGAGCGAGAGGGCATGGATGGCACCGTCGATGGCGGCGACTTTGGCAATCGCGCCTCCGGCGGCGGGAACGGAGTAAACCTCTTCATGGGGCGGTTCGTAATAATCTTCGTGGACGCGATTGGAAGTGAAGTAGATTTTGGAACCGTCGCGCGCCCAGAGTATGCCGGACTCGTCGAATTCGCCGCTGGTGATCTGCTTGGCCTTTTCGAATGAGGAAGCGGTCTTTGGAACGGGAGTGATCCAGATGTGACTGGGGCGGCCGGGCTCGAGGTAGCCTTCGCCGTTCACGCGATAGGCGGCCTTCACGATAACACGCACATCGGATTCCTCAACCGCGCCGTCATTTTTCTTCTCGAAGTCTTTGGGGAGCGTGGTGGAGGAGAAAGCGATGGAGTGTCCGTCGGGTGACCAGACCGGATCAGCGGCGCCTTTGGGAAGGTCGGTGAGGGGGCGGGCTTCGCCGCCATCCATCGAGAGCAGGTAGATTTGCGCGGGCTGAGGTTTGCCGTCTTTGTCCTTCTGATCGGGCGTGCGCAGGAAGGCGAGCGTACGGCCGTCTGGCGACCAGCGGGCGGTGGAATCATGCGGGCCCGCGGTCAAAGGGCGGGGCGTGCCGCCGGCCGCTGGGATGATCCAGAGTTGAGTTTCGTAGTTGTCGTGTTTGGAGTTTACAGTGACCAGGGTGTACACGACCTTTGTGCCGTCGGGAGAGATTTGAGGCGATGCGATCCAACGGAAGGCGTACAGGTCCGTCTGGGTGATGGGGCGCTTGGCGAGGCACGGAAAAGCAAGAAGAAACAGACAGGCAAAGAGGCGCGCTCTGATTTGCATATGTTGCATTAGAACACAAGGAGGGTGATCAGGCTGCCGGAGTGGCCCAAACATATGGAGGGCGGCGGAGTCTAATAGTCTCATGGAAACCTTTTGGATGGATTTGAAACAAGCTTTGCGGATGCTGCGGCAAAGTCCGGGTTTCACAGCTACGGCGATCTGCGCGCTGGCGTTGGGGATTGGGGCGAACACGGCAATCTTCTCGGTGGTGAATACGGTACTGCTGAAGCCCTTGGCTTTTCCGGAGCCGGACCGGATTGTGACGCTGATGACCAGCACGCCGCAAGGCGGATTCCCGGGGGCCTCGGTACCGAAGTACAACGCGTGGCGGTGCCAAACGCAGGTGCTGGAAGATGTGAGCGCTTACGACACCGGGGGGCCGGGGCTCAATCTTAGCGGGGGCGACCGACCGGAGCAGCTTAAAGGCATCCACGTTTCTTACGAATTCTTCCATCTCTTTGGCGCGCGAACGGCGGTGGGCCGCACGTTTACAGCGGAAGAAGACCGTCCGCGCGGCGCCAACGTGATCGTGCTGTCGAACGGGCTGTGGCAGCGGCGTTTCGGATCGGACCCGAACATCGCCGGTAAGCCGCTTACGTTGGGCGGGGAATCATACACGGTGATCGGGGTGCTGAGTCCGGGCTTTACCTTTGATCCACAGCCGGATGTGTACTTGCCCTTTCAGGCCGATCCGGAGAGCGTGAACCAGGGACATTTTTTCCAGGCAGCGGCGCGGTTAAAACCGGGTGTCTCGCTGGGATCCGCCAAGGCCGCGCTGAACCTGGCGGGAGAAGAGTTCAAGCGGCGGTATCCGGGCGCGATGGACAAGAAGATGAGCTTTAGCGCCGAGCCCATGCAAGAACTGTTGGTGCGCAATGTGCGGACGGCGCTTTTTGTGCTGCTGGGCGCGGTGGGATGCGTCCTGCTGATCGCCTGCGCCAATGTGGCGAGCCTGCTGTTAGCGCGGGCCACGGGGCGCTCACGCGAGATCGCCATACGGGCGGCGATTGGCGCGGGGCGCGGCCGAATTATACGGCAACTGCTGACCGAGAGCGTGGCGCTTTCACTGATCGGCGGGTTGCTGGGGTTGGTGATTGGGGCGGCGGGAGTGCGGGCGCTGCTGGCGGTGAATCCGGGAGATATTCCGCGGATTGGGCCGGAGGGAGCGGCGGTGACCATGGACTGGACCGTGATGGGGTTCACGCTGCTGCTGGCGCTGGCAACCGGCATCCTATTCGGACTGGTGCCGGCGCTGCACGCGTCGCGCGCCGACTTGAACATCACCCTGAAGGAGACCGGGGCGCGGGGCGGATCGGGCATGCGGCAAAACAAGATGCGGGGCGCGCTGGTGATGGTGGAGATGGCCCTGGCGATGGTGTTGCTGATCGGGGCCGGACTGCTGATCAGAACGTTTTCGGCGTTGCATAATGTTGCACCGGGCTTTGACGCGCATAACGTGCTGACCATGGACACGGCCCTGACCGGCAGCAAATTCGACCGGACGGCGGGAGTAGAACTGATGGCGCGCGGGGCATTGGAACGGATCCACGCGATTCCCGGGGTGGAGGCTGCGGCGGCGACTTCCTACTTGCCGCTGCAAGGCGGGCTCGGCCTGGGTTTCATTATCGAAGGGCGTCCCCTTACGGACGGGCCGGCGCACGGCGGGGCGGCTTGGAACTATGTAACGGCACGGTTCTTCGACGTGTTCAAGATACCGGTAGTGCGTGGCCGGGTCTTCACGGAGCGCGACGATGCGGCGGCGACGCCGGTGGTGGTGATTAACCAGGCGATGGCGACAAAGTTCTGGAAGGGCGGCGACCCGATCGGGCACCGGCTGATTATCGGGTCGGGAATGGGGCCGGAGTTCACGCAGCCACCGCGAGAGATTATCGGTGTGATCGGGGATGCGAGGGATGGAGGGTTGAACCAAGATCCGCAGGCGGAGACGTTTATTCCGCTGGCGCAGGTGGGCGACGCATACATGACGCTGAACAACCGGTTCATGCCGTTGAGCTGGGTGGTGCGCACGAAGGTGGCGCCGTTCTCGGTTTCGGCGCCGATTCAACGGGCGTTTCAGGCGACGGCTGATTTGCCGGCGGCGCATATGCGGACGATGGACCAGATCGTGATCGGGTCAACAGCGCGGGACCAGTTTAATACGTGGGTGCTGGGGATCTTCGCGGGGGTGGCGATTCTGCTGGCGTCGATTGGGCTATACGGGCTGATGGCTTATGCGGTGGAGCAGCGGACGCTGGAGTTTGGCATCCGGCTGGCGCTGGGCGCGGATTTCCCGGCGCTACGTAACATGGTGATGCGGCAGGCGATGACTTTGGCGGCGGCGGGGATCGTGGTGGGGCTGGCAGCGGCTTATGGGCTGACGCGGTTTTTGGCGAGCATGCTGTTTAGCGTGAAGCCGAACGATCCGGTGGTATTTGGGGTGGTGACGGCGGTTTTTGCGATGGTGGCGTTTCTGGCGAGCTATTTACCGGCGCGGCGGGCGCTGCTGGTGGATCCGGTGGTGGCGTTGCGGGTGCAGTAACACGGCGGAAATTGGGTTCGTTCGGCCGGAGTGTGCGGATTTCTATGCACCGGGGACGATCCGGGCGGCGAAGGAGCGATAGCGGCGGATGGGATTCGGCGGGAATGCAACATTGAAAAAGGCTATTTGGTGTTACATTTTGTTGCATTTTCGCCGGTTTGACGATATTTCGGCAGGTTTTCAAAGAGCATTTGTGGGATGGCGGGGAACCTTGTGGAGCGCGACATCCTATCCGCCATCAGGATAGCACTGGGCTTTGCGGGTTTTGGGCCCTCGGGCTGGGCATTGCTTTTGGATTCAGGGGGATAGCAGGATTGCGAGATTGGAACTGGGCGCATGACCGCTTGCGGATCGGGAGTGTTCTCGCTGGCTGGGAATGTCGCTCAGCTAAGTTCTTTGTGGCAGGCCACTCTTTATTCGCCCATGCGGATGCTTCTTCGTTATTTAGGCTTTGCTTTTCGATAATCAGTAGCGACGCTCTCGCTCTGTCCCTGATCGGGCATGATAAAGATCCAAACAACCTGATAACATCGGGCGTGGCACAATTGCGCAAAACAGCGCTGTTACTCGCGCTATCACACTCGTTATTTGCAGCTATTCAGATAACATCCAGTCCTTTCCTACCATCGGGCAAGGCCGGTCAGAACTATTCGTACACGTTCACGTCGAGCGGGGCCACTAACCCATTATGGGGAGTTGCTGCGGGGTCGCCCCCGCAAGGTCTCACGCTTGACAGCGGCACTGGCGTGCTCAGCGGCATTCCGCAGGGCGGAGGTTTCTATTCGTTCCAAGTTCAACTCAACGATCAGTCTGGCGCCACCGTCCAGCAAATCGTAACGGCCCAGTTCACCAGCCAGTTGTCGCTCATCATCGAGAATCCGGCACTCCAGGAAGGGATAGTGGGCCAGCCGTTGGTATTTCCGCCGGTCACGGGTGGCGCGCCACCGTATGTGTGGTCCTTGCAATCAGGATTGCTTCCCCCCGGCCTCACGCTCAACCCCAATGGGTTCGTCGTAGATGGCACCTATACCACACCTGGAACATACAATTTCACCCTGTTGGTTACCGACTCGACCAAAGCTAATCTATCGGTGCCCGTCAAGCTAGCTGTAATCGTCTCCCCCGCTGCCCTAGCCGGTAACTTCCCCACCTTGAGAAGCGGCTTGCCCTATGACTTCCAGATAGCCATAACCGGCGGTCTGCCGCCATTTACCTTCCAGACCACAAGCGTTGACGGGTTACAAATCGACCCCACTGGAAAAGCCACCGGCACCGCGGAGCCTTCCGGCTCACAGAGCCTGATCTTTCTCGACGCGACGGGCGCGAAGATCTACCTATCGATTCACTTTCCCGTGGCGCCCCCCGGCGTACTCATTTCAGATACTTCCGTGAATGTCCTCTCCCAGACCGTCTTCACGTTCTATCTGCCTGTTCCTGGCGGCAATCCACCATTCAGTTGGTCCGGTAAGCTTCCCGGAGGGATAACCCTCGATCCCACCGCTGGCGTTCTCCAGGGGATTATCGATCAGCCGTCCACCGTCACCATACCGATTACCTCCATCAATGGTGCCGGTCAGCAAGTTACCACCAGTTACTCAATCACGGCATCGCCGAACCCATTGACCATCGTCACGACTTCCCTCGATCCCGTATTTGCAACCGATAACCTGGCCTCGCTCATCCAGGTATCTGGTGCACAAGGCACCCCCGTCATCACGGTCGACGCCGAGGGCAACTTCGGACAGGTCAGTGTAGGGTCCCTGATCGCTGGTACATACCAGGCCACGATTACGGTTTTCGATTCCGGAAACACTGCGCAAAAGACAATTCCGCTGATTGTGGCGCCTTCCAGCTTGCAATTCGCACCATCCACGCTCACAAACCTGGAGTCCGGCAGCATGTTCCCCCAAAAGGTCCAGGCTACCGGTGGCACACCTCCATACCAATACACGGCGCCTGAGCCATCCATGCTCCCCGCTGGAGTTACTATCGATGCATCGGGTAATTTGAATGGCACATACACGACGCCAGGAGATTATGTTTTCCCCGTGCAGGTCACCGACGCCACCGGCGCTACGGTCTACCAGGCTTTTGAAATCAGGGTCACTAGCACCGGGGAATTCCTAGGCACTCTGCCTTCCGGTGTGGTCGGCGTGCCCTACGCCGCTTCACTGCTCGGCCCTTACGCGCCGCCTGGTCCCTACACTTATCAAGGATCGACGGGTTTGCCGCCCGAATTTGCCTTCGACGCGTCTGGAACCCTCCGCGGTCTGCCCCTGCTCACCGGCGTCCACCAATTTGAGATCACAGCTATCTCCGGGCAGGGCGAGTCTGAGTTTACTCTACAGACAGTCGTATTCGGGCCGAATCCAGCCCTGGTTCCGCGTACCCTTCCGGATTTGCAAGTAGGCGCCGAATATTCCGCCGTGCTGCCGACCACCCTGAGCAAGGCCACATCCTGGACTCTCGGACCAGCCGCGCTCCCCGCTGGCATGCAGTTCGATAAGGCCTCCGGTACCCTCAGCGGGACTCCGACTACTCCTGGTCTCTACGGTTTGGTGGCGACGGCCGCGAACCAATCTTCGACCGACGCCGCAATTTATACCTTCTACGTCGTTTCTTCGTCGCCGGTGCTGGCGATCAGTCCCGCGGCGCTGCCGCCCATCGACGTGCAGAATCAGACTTTCACCCTAAGCGTGGCGGGCGGAGTTCCTCCGTACCAGTGGACGCTCACCCAAGGCTCTGGCAGTGTGGCTGCTTTCGATCTATCGAGCAGCTTTGCCGGGCTGGCACCGGTCACTAACTCGGTGACTGTGCAAGTGACCGATTCCGCCGGCCGCACAGGATCCATCGATTATGACGTAACATACGTGCCCGGCGTCCTGGTCGCTGCGCCAACCAGCCCTGTGCAAGGTACAGTGGGTGTGCCGCTGTCCTACCAATTACAGATTACCGGTGGAATCCCGCCGTATCGCTTCACTTACCTGAACGTGCCAGGCTTTGTCGTTACTCCCGCCGGACTGCTTACCGGCATCCCGCAAAAGCCTGGGACGTTCACGTTCGGCGGAATTGCAACCGACTCTGCCGGCTCGTTCCAGAACCCCTTTTCGGTGCCCATGGTGATTCAGCCGCAACCGGTCACGGTAGCCACGTCGCGGCTTTTCAACGCCCATCCGGGCGTGCAATATCTTTGTCCTCTCGAGGCTTCGGGTGGCACGCCGCCGTACCAGTGGACCGCCGCAGGCCTCCCGGCCGGGTTGAAATTGTCCCCGTCGGGAATCGTGTTCGGGACGCCGGCGCAGCCGCAGTCCGCGCCGGTACTTGTTACGGTTCAGGATTCCACGGGTTCCACGGCCGCTGCGAGTCTGCCATTTTTTGTCGACGTAAGCGTTCCCGCAATCTCGCCGGGTGGAGTGACTGGCGCAGCAAGCTACGTGAACGCGGCCATTTCCCCCGCTGAAATCATCACTATCTTCGGAAGCGCTCTGGGGCCGCCATCGGTGCAATTTAACACTCCTGTGAACGGCGCCTTTCCCGCCGAACTGGAGCAAACGCAAATCCTGATCAACGGGAAGGCTGCGCCGCTGATTTATTTGCAGGAGTACCAAGCATCCGCAGTGGTGCCCGCCAGCGTTGGGGGCCAACCGGCAACGTCCGTAGTGGTGGTGCGCAACGGCGTCGCTTCGGCGCCCGTCCTAGTCTTCGTCAACGCCGTCACCCCCGGAGTCTTCACGTTAAACGCCAGCGGAACGGGGCCAGCCGCAGTGCTGAACCAGGATGAAACAGTAAATTCGGAGAGTAATCCCGCAACCAGCGGGTCTGTGATTTCGTTGTTTGTCACCGGCACCGGCGCGACGATTCCCGCATTGCCGGACGGCGGTCTAGCGCCTCTGTCGCCGCCATTCCCGGTGCCCGTGTCTCTGCCGGGAGCGTTCGTAGGGGGGCTTCCCGCATCTGTTCTGTATGCGGGACCGGCGCCGGGGGAAATTTATGGGCTAACCCAAATCAATATTCAACTGCCTTCGAATGTGCCGCCTGGAGCTGTTCCGATTGTGTTCACTCAAATTCCGGCGATTCCGGTCTTTAGTTCGCAAATAGGAACCGTCGTGTGGGTAAAGTGAGCCGTCTCCAAGAGTTGTTCCTCTGGCGCTGCTTAGTGCCTAACCCCAAATCCGAATCGGCGATCTGTGTCGATCTGCAATTAGGCGGTGAACGCACGGTAGCGGTAGTGCGGATCTGACTTCAACTGCGCAAAAGGGCGCTGCGTAACATGGTGATGCGGCAGGCGATGACTTTGGCGGGGGCGGGGATCGTGGTGGGGCTGGCGGCGGCTTATGGGCTGACGCGGTTTTTGGCGAGCATGCTGTTTAGCGTGAAGCCGAACGATCCGGTGGTGTTTGGGGTGGTGACGGCGGTTTTTGCGATGGTGGCGTTCCTGGCGAGCTATTTACCGGCGCGGCGGGCGCTGTTGGTGGATCGGGTGGTGGCGCTGCGGGTGCAGTAACGTTGCACGTTGGTAAGTCGTTGATTCTGGTGCTGGGCCGGAAATGTTACACGGCGGAATTGGGTTCGTTCGGCTGGGAGAGCGCGGATTTGTATTCACCGGGACGGTCCGGGCGGCGGGAATGCAACATTGAAAAGGGCTGTTTGGTGTTACATTTTGTGACATTTTGCTGGGCTGACGATATTGCGGCAGGTTTCAAAGGGCATATTTGTGGGATGGCGGCCCAGAATGTTACACGGCAGAATTGGGTTCGTTCGGCCCAGAGAGCGCGGATTTGTATTCACCGGGGACCGTCCGGGCGGCGATGGAGAGGCGATTCCAGGCGTTGATGGCGGCCACGGCTAAGGTGAGATCGGCGAGTTCTTTTTCGGTGAAGTGAGGGCGGACTTCGTCGTAGACGGCATCGGAGACGTGGCTTTGGGCGACCAGGGTGACGGCTTCGGTCCAGGCCAGGGCGGCGCGTTCGCGATCAGTGTAGAAGGGGGACTCGCGCCAGGCGTCGAGGGCGTAGAGGCGCTGCTCGCTTTCGCCGATGGCGCGGAGGTCTTTCCAATGCATGTCGAGACAGAAGGCGCAGCCATTGAGCTGGGAGGCGCGCAGTTTGACAAGGTGCAGGAGGGGTTGTTCGAGGCCGGAGTTATGAAGATATTGCTCCAGGCCGAGCATAGCGTGGTAGGCGCCGGGGGCGGCTTTGAGGTAATTGATGCGAGGTTGCATAAGGGCTCCTAATCGGTTGGATGGGGATGGGGGCGGATGGATTCGGGGGGGGGATGCAACATTTGAAAAGGCTGTTTCGTGTTACATTTTGTGACATTTTTTGGGTTTGACGATATTTCGGCAGGTTTTAGGGCAGGTTGTCAAAGAGCATTTGTGGGATGGCGGGGAACCTTATGGAGCGCGCCACCCTATCCGACACTAGGATAGCATTGGGGCTTGCGGGTTTCGGGTGGTTGGAGGGGGGATTGTTTTTGGATTCAGGGGTATAGCGGGATTGCGAGGTTGGAACTGGGCGGGGACGGCTCGAGCGGAGGAAGTGTTCTCCCGGCTCGCCTGATGGAAACGACCCGGTCAGGCTAGGGTTTGGGGCAAGCGAACCACGCTCCTATAAAACATGGTTCGGTTCTTGGAGGAACAGTTGTTGAGGGTGGTGGCCGGGCCTGGTTATCGTGGCTAACGGGCGTGACCATTCAGTGGCAGGCTCGGGTGATCGGGGCTGGATTTGACCGGGCTAGGGGCATTTTTTGCTATCGGCCCGTGCTAGACTACGGACAAGTCATGACTCGGCAATTCAAGATCGTCGTGGAAAAGCACTCGGACGGCTACGTCGCCTACCCACTCGGAATGAAAGGAATTGTAGTGGGCGAGGGTGGAAGCTACGAGGAAGCGCTTGCGGACGTCAAATCGGCCATACGTTTTCACATCGAGACTTTCGGCAATGAAGCGCTCTCTGAGGATTCTCCTCTGATCGAGGCATTCATCGCCGATGCAACCATCGCAGCCTGATGCCGAAGTTCCCCGTCGATGCCCCCAAAGCCAGAGTGATAGCTGCGTTTCGGGCCATCGGGTTCGAACTGCTGCGGGACGCTGAGCACATAGCCATGCGCCGGCCGCGCCCCGGTGGAGGATCAGACTGTCTCACAATGCCAGCGGTACCGCCATTGTAGGTGGTTCCGTATAGGTTACCGGCTAAGTCGAGCGTGAGCCCGATGGGTCCGAACCATCTGGCCGCCCTGTGAAACTGTGGAGTACAGTTTCTTTCCCGGCGGCGTCCAATTTGAAAACAACGCCATTGTTCCCGATACCTCCATACTCTGTGGTTCCGTACAGGTTGCCGGCCGCGTCCTGGATAACGCCCGCGTTGGGATAGCCGCCATCCGCGCCGTCTGTAAAAGTGCACACGACCGTTTCTTTTGGCTGCGTTGGGCCGAGACCGTTGCGGCGGACGCTGCAAGGCAAACGAATATCAAGAACCGCTTAGAGCGAATCATTCCGTTACTCAGTTCTCCTTTAGGCTTTCGACTATATCAGGCCTCATAATCGGAAACCTTGGGAGCTGTGGCGGAACCGTCAGAGAGCCAAGCGAGTGCGATAGTGAGCGTTCTTTCGGGAATCAATACGGAGCAACAGCGATGCTGCTCCCGGCATCTCTAGGAGTGGCTGAATCCCCTACCATAAACGTGCCGGTCACAACGCCGGACGCCCGATCGATAACCGACACCATGTTGCCCCAAATCGCGTAAGCCGTCTGGCCGTCGGGCGAAAACGCCACCGATGTCGCGCGCACCGCGACTGTGCCGATCGGCTGATTGGTGGTCAGGTTGAAGCTATACAGATTCAGCATGTCGCCGGCATATCCGAAAGTTCCGTCAGGAGTGACTGCCATGGAGGTCAGGGTCGTCCCGGGCGGCGTCGTCATCTGCGCCACCTGCGTATGGGTTCGCGTGTCGATTACGCAAATCGCGTTGAAGCCGAAACTGTAGACAAGGGGCAGTCGCGGATTTTGCGCCAGCCATTGCACCACCGGGGCTGGCACAGTCGCGATGAGATCCAGGGTGAATGCGTCGAAAGCCAAGAGCGAATATGGGCCGTACCCCTGGATGAGGGCTACATAGACCGTACGTGCGTCGCTGGACGCCGCGATCTGGCTACCTGAGAAGGATGGCAGCGGTGCGGACTTCCGCACGACACGGTGAGTCTTAGTGTCGATTGCGGTGAGTACTTGATTCGAATAATCCACGTTGTAAACAAGTTCGCCATTCGGATGGAATGGGGCCGGTTGGCCGATCGAGCCGACCATGCTCGTCAAGGGCCGGTGAGTGACATTGTCGAATATGCTCGTAATTCCGGAGTAGCCGCTCACCCAAGTCTGTGTGCCGTCCGGAGTGACAATAACCGGGCCGGCACCCTCCCCGACGGGCACGAACGAAGTCTGTATCTGGGTAGCTAAGTCGACCATGGAGAATGCGCTATCTGTTTCGTTCAAAACCAAGACACTTTCCCCGTCTGGAGACACTACTACCTGTCGGGCTGCGCCTTCAGGTATTGCCACCGGCGAGATCGTGCTGGACGCGATATCGATCCGCACCAATGCGCCATCGTCCAGAGCAAAAATGGCGACGTCGTCGGGGGTGATCGCCATACCGAAGACGAAGGACTTCATCGGAATGGATCCGACTATCTGGTATGTTTTCAGATCGACCGCATCGATGCCGGATCCTATGCCCACATAGGCGCGGTCACCGCTGTGGGTTACGGCGATCGTTCCGGCGGAGACATTCTGTGCCAGTGGTATGGAGGCAGTGACAGCTCCCGAGGCTGCGTCGATGATGTCGAGATAGGCAACGCCGTTGGCATAGCTTGTCCCTAGCAGATGCTTATTGTCTGGGGTAACCGCAAGGTTCTGGTCCGGCAAAGCGAACGTCGCCGTGATCTTCAAACTCCGGGTGTCGAATACGTAGATGTGAAAACCGTCCGGGATGTAAATAGTCTTACCATTCGGGGACATTGCGAAACTCTCGGAGTAGGTCGGCAAACTGGGAGTTGCCACTATCTTATTGGACGCCGTGTCGACAACATATAGATCGGTGTCAAGACCATCGCCCACGTATAGCCACCTTCCATCCGGGCTCACGGCCAAAGCGCCGTCGCCGCGACTGAAAGGCAGCGGGATAGTCGCCAGAATCTTGCCGCTGGCCGTGCTTGTCACGGACACGGCGGAGCCGTTGAGGAAAAGTGTCTTGCCGCCTGGGCTCAAGGCCATGTTTGTGGCGCGGATCACCCCTGGCAGGTTGGCCACTTTGCGGCCATCCACTCGGGCATACACCGAGACTGCGGAATTCTGATTACAGCAAAGGGAGAGGTATGCGTGCGGCACCGCAGCGGACGCGATTGCCGAGAGGGCCAACATACCGGCGAGCGTTCGGCCTGGTTGGATATAAGTCACAGTTGAGTTATTGTACACCCACTCAGCTTGCCGAAATCCTCTCCGGCAAGTCTATCGCTTCGATTCATGGACGATAGACGGCCATAGCGGAAACCGGCAACAACTAGCCAATCAGCTCGAGCAATCCGTCTACTAACTGGTCGAGCATCTCGGGGCCGAGGGTCACGATCCTCTTGCCAAGGCGATCGATGGAAATTGTTCGAATCTGCGAGATCTTCACCCAGGAAGGCTTGGGCATCATGTCCGGCGGGACCGCCATGGTCAACGGAAATCCGGCTTTCTGCGCTTGACTTGTAATCGCCATCGCGATCACGGTTTCGGACTTTCTGTTGAATAGGTCGTGGCTCAGAATAAGGACCGGCCGCAACCCGGCCTGCTCGCGGCCTCGGACTGGGTTAAGATCCGCCCAGTAGACTTCGCCTCTCAATATCCGGGCCAAGCTTGGTCTCCCAGACCCTGTTCAGCCAACTGTGTTTCTTCTTTGGGGTCGATTTTAGCGAGTTCGCGGGCGAGCCGGGTTCGCTTCTCGCGCTCACTCAATAAGTTCACGGCCGATTGGAGCGCCCGGCTGCGGTTTGGGTACCTGCCCTCCCGGACCCAGCGGTCGAGGTCCGCGACCGTCTTTTGATCCAAGGTGACCGCAATTTTCTGCACCATGCCCTGAGTATGACAAAATGTCCTACTGTATCGCAAGCCATTTTAGACGCCCAGGCAGATACTGTTCAATGGTGCCGTATTCGGTACCATATATTTGTGTCGAATGCTAAGAAGATCCTTGAAAGATGCGGCGGAATGCCCGCAACCCGCGCATCGAGGATCTGAAAGTCGTAGCGCGTCGTTACGGGGTGGACGTTGACGGTGCGGGCGGCACCAGCCACGTGACATTCCGGCACCCGAAGGCGGGCAGAACGACCGTACCGAACCGCATTCCGATCAAGCCCTGGTACGTGCGTGACTTCGTAGAGTTTATTAGCAAACTGGAGGATCCAGATCATGACTGAGTTCGCCAATATTGATAAGTATCCATTCACGATTCGCCCGCTTTCAAACGCAGACGGCGGCGGGTTCCTGATCGAATACCCAGAGCTGCCGGGGTGTCATTCGGACGGTGAAACGCCTGAACAGGCCATCGTAAATGGTCGCGATGCCGTACGCGCCTATCTGGCGAGCTGCCGGAGGCACGGCGATCCCGCGCCGAAACCAAGTGCGTCTGCGGGGTCGAGCGGGCAATTCCGGGTACGGACGCCCAAGAGTCTCCACGCCCAATTGGTGGCCCGAGCGGAAAGCGAAGGTGTGAGTTTGAATATGCTGGTGGTCGCCGCCGCCGCCGAAGCTTTAGGGAAGCGTGAAACCGCCGCGCCCCGCAAAAAGTCGCGCGGTTGACTCTGGTGAAATGCGCTCTGTACCAACGACACTGGCAGTGTTAGCGCCGCGCCTTATGGCTGACGCCGGATGAACGTCCGGAGCGCCCCGGTCAATGTATCGCCGCCGATGGTCAATAAGTCGTCATGCCCGGCGCCCGGGACTAGATAGAGCTGTTTCGGGCCGCGAGCGCGTTCGAAGATCTTTCTGGCCATCCACACCGGCGTCAGCGTGTCGTCGGTGCCGGAGACGATCAGCAGTCGGGTGCGCACGGAACCGATCTTCGAAAGGTTGTCGAAATGAGAGCGCAGGAGCAGCCCGACGGGGAAGATGCGTATTGCCGGCACGCGCGCCGCGGCGTCGTCGATGCTGGTGAAGGGGCTTTCGAGGATCAACCCGGCTATACCGGGGTTCTGTTCGGCCAAATCCGTGGCAGGACCGGAACCGATGGATCTGCCGAGAACGAATACATCGCAGAGCGGCATATGGCGGTTCACTAACAGATAGCGCAGCGCGGCGCGCGCGTCCTCCTGGACAGTAGCTTCGCGCGGACGGATCGGGGTGCTCGATCCATAGCCGCGATAGTCGACCAGTAGTAAGTCGGCGCCAAGTGCGCGGAGTTCCGTCAGGTCGCTCCAAACCATTTCCTCAATGACGTACCCGTTCCCGTGAAACACCAGGACCGCGCGGCGGGGTCCGTCGGCACGAACCGACGGGATCCACCACCCGTGCAAATAACTTGCCTTGCCGACGGCAATGCGCAGGTCTTCGAAATCGATATGGCGATCGTGTGGATCGGCCTTCTGGTAGTGGGCCGGGGCTGGGAAGAGCAGGCGATCCTGCTGCAGGTAGAGACCGGCGCCGAGCACGAGATACGCCAAGGCAGGGTAGAGCAACAGCCGGATGAGAAAGCCGTGAACCCACGGTTTCAGAGAGACGTGCCCGGCCGTTATACGCACTGTGTTGCGAGGGCTCCCTTAGGGATGACGCGTGTTGGCCCGAAAACGCCGAAGGTCTTGGCGCGGGTTAAGATAATAGCCTGGTACTAGCGGACTCGAACCATTTCCCTCACTTTGTATTCGACCCCTTCAGGAAGCGCAATTCCCACGTTATTAGTGCGCCTGATCTCGATGAATAGACGATCGCCTTCGAGCCGGAAAGGCCGTAGCTCGTCCTTCCCAATGTATTGCCTAACCTTTGGACTGGCTGAGCCTTCACCTTCGATGGCGCCCTCGACGTGATGAATCACGATCCCTTTTTCGGCGTCGACTTTGTAAGTGCCGAAGTAAGCAAACGATACGGGCGGATCTTTCTTTGCCGGATTCTCCATTACCTGAATCGCCACGTGGCCGGTTGAGTCATAGATGAAATAGCCGAGAGGGTTGTCTCCAAACTCCTCGATCATGGTGCCGTCGGTTTTGTGAGTTTCGAACGCGACAACTCGCCAAGTTCCCATGATCGACGGAGGCGATTGGGCTCCCAGTGCCTGATTTAGTAGGACGAGTATAAACGCTGTTTGACAAGGTTTCTTGAGTTTTTGTGCAACGGTTCGCGGTGACATTTGCCGCCGAGTATAACATTCCTTTTACAGCGATCTCGTGCGGGCCTACATGATCAGCCGGGGTGGTGAACAAGGGGTGCCGTTTGCTTCGGAAACCTTTACCACAAGCTGCTCAGTCGGGGTGGCGCCCAAAACCAATGTTCCAACGTGGCTCCAACGGTTGGGCGGCACGTATGGGTCACCTGGCAATAGCGATCCCAAGTTCAGGTTGAACGCCACGCGGTATTCGCCGGGAGTGAGAACGCCGTGTCCGGCTCGTGCGCCCGCCGGCGCCAAGCGGAAGATCACCGACTGCGGCATACCCTCCCGCGATTGGCCGCGCGAGAGCACATAAAACAGTGTCGGGCTGGGCGCTGGGGTGGTGTAGATGGCGGGAGAAATCCCTTCGAGATCGTGAAGCTTGCGCCGTATCTGAAAAGGCTTGCCCATTTCACCCTGGACCTGAAACTCAGACAAATGGGTGACAAGCAGCATGATCAAAGTTTGCTCGCCGCGATTCAGGTAGGTGAAGCCAACGGTCAGTCTCACTTGGTCTACACCGTTGCTGCGGCAATATTCTTCTTTAGTAACGTGGGCTGTAATCAAGAGATCGGAACCGTAGGCAGAGGTGGTCATGACCGCGCACATGAGACAGGCGAAGCGGAGAGAGACGTGGACCGGGCGCATCATTAGCTCTTATGAACAACCTCGAACGAATACCCATCCGGGTCGAGGACGTCCGCCGCATAGTATCCGGGATAGTATTCGACGCGCGAGCGCGGTGAAATGTTGTCCTTCGCACCGGCGGCCATTGCCGCTTTGTAGAACTCATCGACTTTGGCGGGGTTGCGGGCCACGAATCCCCAGTGAATCGCCCGAGGGTCAGGGTTCCCTTGCTTGAGCCAGAAGAAAGCGCGTTTGCCGTCACCAAATCCCCACAGATCGGGATGGCCGTTTTCCCCTTTGTATGGGAGGAAAAAGATGATTTCGAGGGGCGCCAGGGAGGCTTTATAGAATGCTAACGAGCGTTCGACGTCGCTTACAGTTAGGATGATATGGTCGATCATTGATTGGCCACCGAGAATCCAAAATTAACATATGGACGTGGAGGTGCGAGCCACTGTCTGGGGCGTGGGGCCGGCCGGGCGCCGCGGTGTCAGATTCTTACGCGCCGAATCGCAACCTGGCGAAACTGCACGGCCGCAGTCATTTGCGGCGGCAAGGAATTAGCAATTGTGCCCATGGCGGGACTTAACAAGTTGATGGAGGCGGCGGAGATGCTGGCTGATGTGAGAGCTTTTGACGCGGCCAAGGAACAGCTTGCGGGAGGCGATGAAGAACTGTTTCCACTGGAAATCACCGAGCGGAGATTAGCGGGGGAGAATCCGGTAAAAGTGTGGCGGGAGTATCGGGGGATGACGCAAACGGAGTTGGCGCACGTGTCGGGAGTGTCGCGGCCGATGGTCGCGGCGATGGAGACCGGGCACAAGGCGGGTGGAATCGGCACATTGAAAAAGCTCGCCGGGGCGCTCAAGGTCGATCTGGATTATCTGGCTTAAGATTCGGCCCGGCGGCCGCATCGTTAATCATTCACGAACAGCTTACACGTCTCCACTGCGATTTGTCAGGGTGGCGAGGCCGTTCGTGTGACCGCACGAAGGTTGCGACCTCCGGATGTACCGGCGCCGGAATCCTGCCCGCGCGGCTTCGTCTCTCCCGACCTGGCGGTCCAGCTCGGCAGAGGTGTCTACCGAAATCATCAGGCCGCTGGTCTCGTTTTGCGAGTCACTGGCCGGCGCCTGGGAACGTCTTTTGCGGCGACTTCGGAGCCTCTAAGCTTTCGTAATCTCTCATAGGCCGAATGCCGGATCAGAGCTTCGAGACCGAGCCGCACGGTTTCCGCATCGGTCCGTGCGCCACAAGCCTTCTTCATTCGGACTTCTTGGGAATTTTGATATCCAGCCGTTTGATCTTCTGATTCAGCGTTGACAGGGGCACGTGCAGGGCGGCGGCGGCTTCGGTCTGGCTGCCGCTATGTTGCTCCAGGCGTTCCAGGATGATGCGGCGTTCGAAGTCGGCGACGATTTCGAAGAGTGAGGCGTCGGCGGGGAGCGCGCCACCTTCACCGCGGCGGAGGCGGATGCCGCTCGATTGCAGCAGGTGGTCGGGAAGCACGTCCAGGGGGACGGCCGGGTCGGTGGCCAGGACCACGGCGCGCTCGACAGCATTCTCCAGTTCGCGGACGTTGCCGGGCCAGTTGTGCTCCATCAGGATCTGCATGACTTCGGGCTGGAAGGTGAGCACGGAGTTGCCCTGCGGGTCGAGGAATTTTTCGTTCTCGCGGCAATACTTGGTGAAGAAGTGGCTGACCAGCGCGGGGATGTCTTCCTTACGCTCGCGCAGGGGCGGCAGCACGATGTTGATGACGTTCAGGCGGTAGTAGAGATCTTCGCGGAAGGTGCCTTCGTCGACGCGCTTTTTCAGGTCGTCGTTGGTGGCGGCCAGGATGCGCACGTCCACATGCACGGGTTCGGTGGAGCCCAGCGGGATGAACTCCTTTTCCTGGATGACGCGCAGCAGTTTGGCCTGCATGTCGGCCGCAATGGTGCCGATTTCGTCGAAGAAGATGGTGCCGCGGTCGGCGACTTCGAAATAACCTTTCTTGGTGTGGATGGCGCTGGTGAAGGCGCCCTTCACGTGGCCGAACAGGGTGGATTCGAGCAATTCGGCGGGCAGTGAACCGCTATTCACGGGGACGAACATGCGGTCGGCGCGGGGGGAGTTGGTGTGGATGGCTTTGGCGATCAGTTCCTTACCGGTGCCGGTTTCGCCGGTGATCAGGATGGTGGAGCGGCTGCTGGCGACCTGCCCGACCAGGTCGAGAAGGCGCAGCATGCGGTCGCTTTTGCCGATGATGTTGGGGAAACTGTAGCGCTGTTTGAGGGCGCGCTTCAGGTGTGTATTTTCGTATTCGAGGCGCCGCTTGGAGATCATGCGCTCGATTTCGATGAGCAGCTTTTCGTTGTCCCAGGGTTTGGAGAAGTAATCGTTGGCGCCTAGCTTTGAGGGCTTCGACGGCGGCTTCGACGGAGCCATAGGCGGTGATCATGAAGATGGGGGTTTCGCGGTCGCGCGCGCGGACTTCGCGCAGGACGTCCATACCGGAGCGGTCGGGCATCATCAGGTCGAGCAGGACCAGGTCGTAGGAGCGCGCTTCGATCTTGCGCAGGCCTTCGGTGCCGTTGGCGGCGAGATCGACGTTGTAGCCTTCCATATTGAGGAGGGTTTCGAGGCCTTCGCGGATATCGAATTCGTCGTCCACGACGAGAACGCGGCCTTTATCGGGAGTTATGGAGAATTCGGGTGCTGACATTTCAAGCGGCATTTACGGGTTGGTTGGAGGCCGATACACCGGCGGCCTGGGCCAGAACGGTCCGGGACCACGGCAGGCGAAGCTGGAAGCGAGTGCCTCCCTGGCGGCTGGCTACTTCGATGGAACCTTTGTGTTCCTGCACGATGCCGTAGGTGACGGCGAGGCCCATGCCGGTGCCTTTGCCGCTCGTTTGGTGGTGAAGAACGGATCGTAGATGCGCTGGATGTAGTCGGGCGAGATGCCGTGTCCGGTGTCGGAGACATCCACGCGCGCGCCGGACTCTTCGGCCCAGGAGCGGACGGAGAGAACGCCGCCGCCATCCATGGCGTCGCGGGCGTTCAGGAACAGGTTCAGGAAGACCTGCTGCAGTTTGCCGGCGTTGCCGTGGACAGGGGGCAAGTTCGCCGCGAGGTCCAATTTCACTTCCACGCCCACCTTCTGAATTTGATGTTCGAGCAGCGACATGGTTTCGCGAACCACCTTATTCAGGTCCACGTCGCCGAAGGAGGTGGTGGAGGTGCGCGAGAAATTCAGGAGCGAGTTGACGATTTCGCTGGCGCGGAAGGTCTGCTTGGCGATCTTATCGAGCAGGATGGACTTCTGATCGTCATTGGCGACCTGCTTGGCCAGCATCTGGGCGTAGGTGGAGATGACGGCGAGCGGGGTGTTGACTTCGTGGGCCACGCCAGCGGCTAGCAGACCGATGCTGCTGAGTTTGTCGGCCTGCACCAGTCGCTGTTCCAGTTCGGCGCGGTCAGTTACGTCGTCGAAGATAATCAGGCGGCCGATCTGTTCGAAGTCTTTCGAGACCAGCGGGGCGATGGCCACGTTCAGGGTGGAGGCTGCACCGTTGTGGGTGCCGTTGCCATTGATGGGAACGGGCTGATGGTTCGGCTGTACGGAGAGGGCCGTGGGCTGGAGCAGGAACTTATAGATGTGGTGGATGCCGGTTTCGCCGCGAACACGTTCGAACTGGTCGGACAGGTCGGCGGGGAATAGCTCGCGAGAGCTTGCGGCCGACGGCGGATTGGCGCGGGAATGCCGGTGAGCTTTCTCGATCTGCGTGTTCCAGCTCTCGACGCGATCTTCCAGGTCGGCGGCGAGGATGCCGACGTTGATAGACTCGACGATATTCTCGCTGAACTCTTTCAGGCGCTCGTACTCTTCCATCTTGCGCTGCAGGGAGCGGTAGAGGCGTGGCGTTTTCGATAGCGATACCGATGTAGCCGGAGATGGTGGCGAGCAGTTCGACGTCGACGGTGGAGAGGAAGTCGCCGTCTTCGGTGCGGCTGGCGCCGAGATAGGCGATGGTGCGGCCGCGGACGGTGCAGGGCAGATAGTAGGTGAGATCGAGATCGGCGATGGCGGCGCGTACGCTGGGCGGCCAACTGCGCGATACGGCATCGAGTTGATGGCGGGTGCGTTCGAAGAAGATGTAGGGCTGGGGCAAGTCCCAGTTCAGGAAGCTGAGATCGAGTTGGTCGGCGGTAAGCTCTGCGGGACGGCGGCGTCCGCCCATGGATTTCTTGAGGCGGAAAACAGTTTTTCCGTCGGCGGACGTCTTCGGCCAGGAAGACGGCCATGTGGCGGATGGAGAGGGTCTGCAGCAGGCGTTCGCAGACTGAACGAGAGCATGGCGTCAAGATCGGTTTCGGCATTGAGTTCGCGGGCGAATTCGACCAGGGTACGGCGATAGTCGTAGCGGTCGCGATAGAAGTGTTTATCGAGGCGCTCCTGGATCCAGTTGCGGATGGGCTGGAAGAGGAAGGCGGCGACCAGCATAACGGCGATGAGGCCGGTATTGCCGACATCCTTGAAGTTCTTTTGCACCAGGCTGCCGAGGGAGAATACGATGCCGTAGAAGGCGGCCAGTACGCAGACGGTAGCCAAGGTGTAAGCGTAGCCGCGGCGGAAGAGGATATCCACGTCCATCAAGCGGTACCGGGCGATGGCGTAGGCGAGGGTAAGCGGGATGAGCGCCAGCGACAGTACGGAGAGCCGCATGTACTGGTTGGGCAGCATGCCGAGGGCGTACGGCGCGACATAGAAAAGGGCGAAGGGCAGGATGCCGCAGAAGGTACCGTTGCGCAGCCATTTAAGCTGCTGGCGGACGATGGGATCTTCGGCCTTGCGGTAATCGAGGGTGAGGACTAGGCCACCGAGCAGGTAAGGCAGCACTAGGATTGGCTGCCAGATGCGGTCGAGCATCCAGCGCAATTCGAGCAGGGAGATCCCAATGCGGAGCGTGCCGGAAGTGATGGCCAGCCAAAGCCCGAAAAGGATGGCGGGCGGCAGGTAGAGGACGGCGGCCCAGGGCTTGGAGCGCAGCCAGCGGCGAGGTTCGGGAAAAGTCAGGCAGAAATGGAGGAAGACGCTGGGCGCGAGAAGGCCGGCGGCTACGTTACAGAAGTAGATGACTTTATCGAAGCCGTTCAGTTTACCGGTGTAATGAAAGGTGCAGAGGATGAACGAGACCAGGCAGAGCACATAAAAGTGCCGGGCCTTATAGGCGCTGCCGCGGCGGTAGTATACGAACAATCCGATTAGGAGGTAGGCTGCGCCGACCATGTACTGGTAGGTGACTGCGGCATCCAGCGGCTCTTCGCGGATGTAGACGGCGGCCTTGAATTCGACGCCCTGGCGGCTGGCGGTGTACTCGGCTTTATTCCAAGCGCCGACGGCTGCGAGGATTTGGGGAACGTCGATGGCCTTGGGGGTGGCAGCGCCATTGATCTTGAGCAGGGCATCGCCGTTTTTGAGTCCGGCTTTGGCGGCGGGACCGTCGGACTCGATGTGGAGGGCTTCGACCTGATTGGCCCGATCAACCCAGACGGCGCCATCGTCGGCGAGCCGAAATTTGTGTTGTTGCTGGAAATTAATGATGGCGGACGCAGCGGCAGCGATGGTGAGGATGGTCAGGATCGCGGTGGAGAGTTGAAATTTGAGTTCCTGAAACATGGATACCGCCGCCGGAGCTACCGGGGCACACTACCGCAAGACTTTCCGAGCAAAGCACGTAGCATGCCACCAGCCACCATCATAGCAATAGACTTTTGTTGCACTTAGGGTGGTTACAGGCATGTAAATCCGAAAATCGGGAGAGGTAGCTATGGAGACGCGGAGTCGGCGTGAGGCTGGAGGGCGATTCTGAATTTGGAAAGCTTACTGGGTAGATCGCCAGTCGAGGACAACGACAGAGACTTTGGGAACGTCGCACTGGAGAACCAGCTTGTAGCCATTTTGAGGTGTGGGTTGTTCGACGATGCGGATACCGCCGGCTCTTTTGGGATCCCACGTATACGTGGTGGTATTCCATCCGTTCTGCGCGCCGGGCTTTTCGCTGACCGGTTGGGAGTATCGGGGGTCGGAGGTGAAGAGGGTGATGCCGGCGGAGGTGAGGTCGCCGGGATAGGCGCTTACGCGGGCGGCGGTGGTGGGCAGGGAGCCGACGATGGCGCCGGATGACGCGTGGTTGCGATCGAGGATCAGGCGGCCATTTTTGGAGAGTCGACCGGTCCAGATGATGCGGCCGGAGGCGGCGACCGGAGCGGGGTTGCTGGTATGCGGTACGGCTGCGGGGACCGGCGCGGCGGGGGGACGGGAAGGCTGTTCGATCACCGAATTGAGAGCCGAAGATTGCGTGGCCGGGGCATTTTCGATGGTTGGCGGGGCTAAGCTGCGGATATCAGGGGCCGACTGCCGGGGCGCGCTTTCGGGCGCTCTAAAAGGCACAATGTGGCGGACGGGGGATGACGCGACGGTGGCAGGAGGGGGCGGAGAAGGTCCGGCGGGGATCTTCTTGCTTTCGGTGGTGACGTCCGCGGTCTTTTTGGTGTCTGGCGGGCGCTTGGCTTCCGGTTTGAACGGCGCGGGCAGCGGAGTCTGAACCGCGGGTTTGCTAGCCGCTTTGGCCCGCGAAGGTAGGGGCGCTAGCGGTTCGCCGGGGCGCAAGAAGCGCGTCATTTCGACGATGGGGGCGCCGCCCGGGACGTCCACCGTGAGGCGGACGACTACGTCACCCGATAATCTCTCGTAGAACAGGCTGCCGGAGCGCAAATCGGCCGGAGTCAAAGTCAGTTGGGTCTGGACCCCGTGGTCCTCGATATCAATGGAGCCGCTCTTGGCACGGCTGATGGGGGGGGCGGCGCCATTCCAGGCGATCTGGAGTTGGCCAGTCATATCCTTGGCGGTCAGCTTCAGGCTCTGCGAAGGTTTCAGGAGCCAAAAAGCGAGGAGAGCGGCGAGGATGGCGGCTCCAGCCGCATATAATTTCAAATGCGACGCCGGGCGCGGCGGAGGGGGAGTAGGTTTAAAAAACTCCAGCGGCGGCGTACGGGCGGTAACAGGTTCGGCCGGTGCAGGTTCGGGAGGCGTTGGTTCGAGGGGTGCCGGGGGCGGTGGCGCAACGGATGGTTCGGTGGCTTCAGGCCGGGTATCCGAAGGGGAAGCCAGAGCGACGGGAGCGAGGACAAATTCGCGATAACTGCTTTGCGCGCGAATGGTGCCATCATCCTCGCGGAAGAAGAATCCGGCGCGGGTAGGGGCGAACCCGGCGGGGCGGATTATCAAACCGACTTGCCAGGGCTGCGGGAAAAAGCGATTGAAAAAGGCGATGTCGACATCGGACAGCAGGACTTCGCTGCGAGTGTGCGAGCGATACCAGCCGACCGGTTCCATGCGGGCGAGTTCGGGCTCGCGGAACGACTTGAGTTGGGCGGCGAGGGTGGCTTCTTCTTTTTCGGTGAGGATGAACGACGGTCCCTTGGCATACTCACAGGCGATGGGCCGCCACGCTTTGATGCGCAATACGTTTTTCTGCTGGGTGCCGAAGAGGATGCCGCCGGTTTCCACACCGCCATGCGGCACGGCGTGGTATCCCTCCACTGCGATCTGCCGGATTTCTTCGAGCACTTCGCTGGAATACTCGATGCGGCGCGTACCTTCTGGCACGCTCCAGGTCGAGAATTTTGGCGCTGTTACGATTCCGGCCATAGGTCCATGCTAATCTTGCTGTCGCAAGGTTACAATCACTAGCTTAGGTCATTTTACCGGGACTCATCGGATGTCCGATTGGGGGAAGAAGATGGGCGGGTGCAGGGCCGGATGGGCGCCTCTGGCGACACAAGCAGTGGCCGTATTGTTGTGTACGGTGCTGGCGCGGGCGGCGACGGTGCCACGGATTGAGGTGGTGGAAGGCGACGGAGCTATCAATAACATCCGTCTGCATCATGCCAAGGAACCGGTGGTGCGAGTGGTGGATCAGGATGGCCACCCGCTGCCGAATATCTCGGTTACATTTATTCTGCCCGGGACGGGCGCGGGCGGCACTTTCGCGGACGGCAAGAATTCGCTTACAGTGATGACGGACAGCGCCGGCCAAGCGGTCGGACGTGGTTTGAAACCCAATGGCAGCGCGGGGCAATTCCAGATCCGAGTAACGGCGTCGATCCTGGGGCAGGTCGCTACGGCCGATATTTCCCAGACCAATGCGGAGCCGGCACACACCGGGGTGTCGTCTAAGACGCTGTTGATCCTGGCGGTGGTCGGCGGGGCAGCGGCAGCGGGCGCGGCAGTGGCGCTAGGCGGCAAGTCTTCATCTTCGTCGTCTTCACAACCTCCGCCCTCTGGCGTCGTGATCACTCCCGGTTCTCCTACTATCGGTCCACCCAAATGAACCGCACTATCTTGAAATTATTTGCGCTGGGAGCGCTGGCAGCATGCGCTGGCTGGGCGCAGGTTACGACTAATTGTTCGCCCGCTTCGCTGCCGGAAGTGATCGGGGTAGTGGTGTCGGTGACATGCGCTCCGACGGGAGGAGTGCCTCCTTATACGTGGAGCATCGGAACAGGTACGTTGCCGCCGGGTTTGTCGCAGGATCCAAGCAGCGGTCAGATCCAAGGCACGTTGCAGGATCCCGCAGGGCCGTATAGCTTCACAGTGGTCGCGACCGACAGTACTCCGGTTCTGCATCTTACAGGCACGCAATCCTATAGCGGCACGACGGTGGATGCGCTGACGGTGAGTTGTACACTGGCCACCGGGCCGCTTGAAGTGGGCGTACTTTATACGAATACTTGCACGGCGGGAGGCGGTACGCCGCCTTATGCATGGTCGGTAAGTGGGCAGATTGTGCCGCCGGGTTTGACGGTTTCGTCGACGGGTACGATCAGCTACACGCCCACCGCTCCTTTGGTCGCATATCAGTATCGGGTGTTGGCGACTGACAGTAGCAATCCCATATTGACCAAGGGACAGGCGTTTACCGGGGCAATCGCTCCGGCGGTCGCGATTACCACGACATCGCCGCTGCCTGCGGCCACGGCGGGGACTTTGTACTCACAGCAGTTCGCCGCGACGGGTGGCTTGACGCCTTATGTTTGGGGCGCCACCGGACTACCCACCTGGTTGACGATGAGTACGACGGGACTGCTGTCGGGGATTCCGCCATCCAGCGGTACCGTAGGTCCGTTTACCGTAACGGTGACGGATAGCGTGGGCGGTACGGGCGCAAGTCAATTCACGTTTAGCGTCGGTGCGGCGTTGACTATTACTACGCCGTTGACGCTTCCCCCCGCGACTATTGGGGTCAGTTACTCGGAGACATTCGCGGCGACGGGCGGATCTGGGACGGGCTATACATGGGCGGTGACGGGGCAGCCCAGTTGGCTGAGCATGAGTACCGCCGGGGTGTTGACAGGGACGCCGCCGACTGGCGCGACTACCTCATCGTTCAAAGTGACGGTGACGGACAGCAACAGCAATTCGACGAGCGGCACATTCACGCTGCCCATCACTCTGGCGATCAGCACTAGTTCGCCATTGCCCGCGGCGACGGTCGGTTTGCTTTACAACCAGACCCTGGCGGCTGCCGGTGGACTGCCTCCTTATACATGGTCGGCCACCGGACTACCGGCGGGGCTGAGTTTGACGCCGGCGGGAGTTATCACGGGAACGCCTACAGCGGCGGCCGTGGACGGGACCGTGAAAGTGACCGTTACGGATAGCGCCGGCATAACGGCTACCGCCACTTTGAGTTTGCCTGTGACACTGGTCATAACTACGGCGCCGACACTTCCCGCGGCTACGGTGAACACACAGTACAGCGTGACATTCGCGGCGGTGGGGGGGCAGCCTCCGTATACGTGGTCAGCTACAGGTTTGCCGTCATGGGCGACGTTAAGCGCGGCGGGAGTGTTGACGGGAAAGCCGGTGACGGCGGGTCCTGTTAATTTCAGTGTGACCGTGACAGACTCGCTGGGCGTGTCGTCATCGCCGGTGGCTTTTACGCTACAGGTGAATCCGCCGGGATTGGCGATAACTACGGCGACGCCGCTTCCCAATGCAACGGTGGGTGTTGGGTACTCGCAAACATTAGCGGCAACTGGCGGCACACCTCCTTACAAGTGGTCGATTACAGCGGGATCGCTGCCCGCGCCTCTGACGTTGAATCCCACTACCGGGGCGATTACGGGAACACCGACGGCGCCGGTGACCGCAAGTTTCACGGTGACAGTGAGCGATAGCGCAGGGACCACGCCCGCCAGCAAGGCTTTTACTTTGACGGTGGTTGCTGCGCCGGTGATCACCACCGCGACGCTGCCCAGCGGAACCGTGGGTGTGGCGTATTCGCAGACGCTGGCGGCGACGGGCGGGACGGCACCTTATAGCTGGGCGGTAACGGCGGGAGGTCTGCCGGGGGGACTTTCGCTATCCACGAGCGGAGTCATCAGCGGGACGCCTAGTGCGGCAGGGACCTTCAGCTTTACAGTTACGTTGACGGACGCGGACGGCGTCACGGCTACCAAGGCGCTGACGTTGACGGTCATCAGCGGATTGACGATTACGACGCCGTCGCCGCTACCCACGGGAGAAGTGAACGTGGTTTACTCCGAGACGCTGGCGGCCTCGGGCGGAGTGGCGCCGTATAGCTGGATTGTGACCGCCGGCGCACTACCGCCGGGGCTTACGCTGCTCTCAGCCGGCGCGATTATCGGCACTCCCTCGACGGCCGGCACCTACAGTTTCACGGTTCAGGCATCCGATAGCAGCCACCTGACGACCAGCGCGGCATTCACGCTGACGATTGCCAGCGCGCTGATCATTTCGACTCCCTCGACCTTGAATGGCGGTTCGCAGGGGGCCAGTTACACACAGACGCTGGCGGCTTCGGGGGGGGTGAGTCCCTATACTTGGGCCGTGTCTGGCGGGGCGCTTCCGCCGGGACTGAGCTTATCGACAGGCGGCGTGATCACCGGCATACCCACGGCCACCGGAACGTTCGTGGTGACGATAAAGGTAACGGACACTCTGGCGGCGACGGCCAGCCGCCAATTCACTATTGTGATTGCCAGCGGCCTGACCATCGCGACTCCGCCGGTACTGCCTCCCGCGTCGTTGGGGCTCGCATATTCTTACGCCTTGCAGGTGTCGGGCGGCACCGCGCCTTTCACCTGGTCGGTCACGTCGGGTGCGCCGCCGGCGGGCGTGACGTTGAAGCCGGACGGAACTCTAACCGGCGTGCCCACCGCGGCCGGCACGTTCACATTCACAGTGCAGGTATTGGATAGCGCGGGACATCAGGCATCGGAACAGTTATCGTTGGCGGTTACGCCGGTGCTGAGCATTACGACGACGTCGCTGGCGGGCGGCGCGGTGGGGACGGCGTACTCGCAAACGCTGGCTGCAACGGGCGGCACGCCTCCATACACGTGGACGTTGCAGAGTGGGGCGCTGCCGGCGGGACTTTCGCTATCGGCGGCGGGGGCGATCACGGGAACGCCCAGCACGGCGGGGACATTCTCATTCACGGTTCAGGTGACGGATAGCGCCGCGGCGACGGCGGTGAAACAGCTCAGCATTGTCGTGAGCGGCGGTAGCGGCGGCCTTACGATTGTTACGGCGGGTACGCTGCCCAATGCGGCGATCAACGCGAGCTATGCGCAAACTCTGTCGGCCACGGGCGGCACGCCTCCTTATACCTGGGCGCTAACCGCGGGCGCATTGCCAACGGGATTGGCGTTGAGCACGTCGGGCGTGGTATCGGGGACGCCCACAGTGAACGGTTCGTTCCAGTTAACGGCGACGGTGACGGACAGCGCGGCGACCCCGGCAAGCGCCGCTAAGCAATTCACGCTGGTGGTTGGGGGGAGGCTAACCATTTCGACGGCCACGCTTCCCGGCGGGACAGTGGGCGGGACCTACAGCCAGACACTGGCGGCCACGGGCGGCACCCCGCCATATACTTTCAGCGTGAGCGCGGGTTCGCCGCCGCCGGGAATTACTTTGAGCGGCGCGGTACTGAGCGGTACGCCTACTGCGGCGGGTTCGTACACTTTCACGATCGAGGTAACCGACAGTGTTTCGGCTACTGCCACGCAGCAGTTTACGGTAGTGATCGGGCAGTTGGGGATTACGACGACGGTGTTGCCGGCCGCGGCGGTGGGAACGGCCTACTCGCAGACTCTGGCGGCATCGGGCGCGGCGCCATACACGTGGACGGTTACGAAGGGCTCTCTGCCGGATGGACTGACGCTCGATGCGTCCAGCGGGACGATCAGCGGCACGCCCACCACGGCGGGTAGTTCCAGTGTGACGGTGCAGGTGACCGACAGCACCAAGGCCACCGCGTCGGCGACATTCGCATTGACGGTGATCGCGGCCAGCTTTACGGGCGCACCGGGGACGGCGACATCCGCACAGCAGGTGAGTTTCTCGTTGACGCCGGGCGCGGCTTATGCGCAAGACATCGCGGGACAGGTGGTACTGGCGTTCGCGCCGGATTCTTCGCTGGGCGCTCCGGCGGACGATCCCGCGATTCAGTTCGCTGGGGGGGGGACGTCGGCGAGTTTCACGATACCAGCCGGGAGCACAGCGGCCTTACCTTTCTCGCTGCAAACTGGAACGGTGGCAGGCACGATTACCTTGACTGTAAGCTGGCAGGCGGGGGGGGCCACCCTAGCGGTACCGGCCGCGCTGACGGAGACGATAAAGATTGCGCCCGCCGCGCCGGTGATCAGCGGGGTTACGGTGAGCACTACTTCGTCGGGCTTCCAAGTGGCGGTGACGGGATATTCCAACACGCGGGAAATGTCGCAAGCGGTGGTCACTTTCACGCCGGCCTCGGGGCAGACGCTGCAGACTACCACGCTGACGGTATCGGTAAGCAGCGCGTCCGCGGCGTGGTTTGGCGGCAGCGCGTCGGATGCGTATGGCAGCCAGTTCATTCTGACGCTGCCGTTCACGGTTTCTAATGGCAGCGCGAGGGCGATTGCATCGGTATCGGTGCAGTTGGTGAACAGCCAGGGGACTTCGCCTGGGGTAAGCGGAACGCTGTGATTCTTGGGGAGGCATGGGAACCTTCCTCTCCGATTTGTTTGCGACATTCTATAATGAACGTCATGGCACTCACCACTTCTCGCGTATTCGCTTATTCGGTCTTCTACGAGCAAGCTGCTGAAGGTGGCTACGTGGCGTCCGTCCCGGCTCTTCCCGGCTGTCACACCCAAGGTCAGACTCTGGAAGAAGCTGAGCGCCACGTCAAGGAAGCAATCGCGTTATACCTGGAAAGCCTGGCGGATCACGGGGAAGCAATTCCCGAGGAGGGACCATCGTTCCAGGGCAGGGTTACGGTTCCGTTGCGTATTCCCGCTTGATTCATGGCCAGACTCCCGTCTCTGACCGCACGCAAGGTTGGTCCGGGCACTGAAGCGCGCCGGATTCGTCGAGGACCGTCAAAAAGGAAGTCATCTCGTCTTGATTCATTCAGAGAAGAGGGTTCGGACCGTTGTGCCCGTTCATCCCGGCCGCTCGATCAAGGAACCCCTGCTTCGCGCCATTATTCGGGATGCCGGTCTCTCAGTTGATGAGTTCATGGAGTTGCTTTGACATTCGTTTGATATTAGAACCTCAGCCGTGATAGCGGTAGGTCGGGCACGGTATCATAAAAACTTGGCGGCACGCCTCGCAAGGATTTCTCATGACCAACGAGCAACTCGACCAGCTTTCGATTAACACCATTCGCACTCTCGCCATGGACGCAGTGCAGAAGGCCAACTCCGGACATCCCGGCACACCTATGGCGCTGGCGCCGGTGGCATATACGGTTTGGCAGCATTTTCTGCGATTCGATCCGGAAGATCCGATCTGGCCCAACCGCGACCGGTTTGTGCTTTCGAACGGCCACGCTTCGATGCTGCTTTATTCGCTGCTGCACTTGTGCGGAGTGAAAGCGGTAAACCCACAGTACGAAACTCTCGGCGAACTGGCGGTGAAGCTGGACGATATCGAACATTTCCGGCAACTCGGCAGCGCGTGCCCGGGCCATCCCGAATATCGCTTGACGTCGGGGGTGGAGACCACCACGGGTCCGCTGGGCCAAGGTGTGGGCAACAGCGTGGGAATGGCTATGGCGCGGTGGTGGCTGGCAGCGCACTTCAACCGGCCGAACTTCGAGATGTTCGATTACGACGTCTACACGATTTGCGGCGACGGCGACATGATGGAGGGCATCAGCGGAGAAGCGGCATCGTTGGCCGGACATCACCGGCTGTCGAATCTCTGCTGGATTTACGACAACAACAAAATCACCATCGAAGGTCACACGGATCTGGCGTTCAGCGAGGATGTGGCCACGCGCTTCATCGGTTATGGCTGGAACGTGACGCGCGTAAGCGATGCGAACGATTTGGAACTGTTGGAGCGGGCGCTGCATGTTTTCAAGAGCACTACGGATCGGCCGACGCTGATCATCGTCGATAGCCACATCGCCTACGGGGCACCGAACAAACAGGACACCAGTGGGGCGCATGGCGAGCCGTTGGGCGAGGAAGAAGTGCGGCTGGCCAAGAAAGCTTACGGCTGGCCCGAAGACGCGAAATTCCTGGTGCCCGAGGGCGTGCGCGAACATTTCCACGCGGGCATGGGCGAGCGCGGGCACGAGTTGCGGAATGCCTGGATGGCGCGCTTTGCGGAATATAAAACCGAGTTCGCAGAACTGGCAGACCAGATGGAGCGCATGCAGCATCGCCAGCTTCCAGACGGGTGGGACAAGGATCTGCCGACGTTTCCGGCGGATGCCAAGGGGCTGGCATCGCGCGATTCATCGGGCAGGGTGCTGAACAAGATTGCCTGGAACGTGCCGTGGCTTATGGGCGGAGCGGCGGATCTGTTTCCGTCCACCAAGACGCGTTTGACTTTCGACGGCGCGGGCGATTTCGAGCACGACAATCGCAGCGGGCGCAACATGCATTTCGGCATTCGCGAGCACGCCATGGGTGCGATCGTGAACGGCTTGGCGCTCTCGAAGATCCGAGCTTATGGTTCCACGTTCCTGATATTCAGCGACTATATGAAGGCGCCGATCCGGCTATCGGCCATCATGGAAATTCCCACCATCTTCATCTTTACGCACGATTCGATCGGCGTGGGGGAGGATGGGCCGACGCATCAACCGATCGAGCAGCTTGCTTCATTGCGCGCTGTGCCGGGTTTGATAACCTTGCGGCCGTGCGATGCCAACGAAGTGGTAGAGTGCTGGCGGTTTGCCATGAAGCAGCGGCACGAACCGGTGGCGCTGGTGCTCTCGCGGCAGGCGTTGCCGACGCTCGACCGCACGAAGTACGCGGCAGCTTCTGGAGTGGAGAAAGGCGCATACATTTTGGCGGATGCGGCAGACGGGAAGCCGGAACTGCTGTTGCTGGCGACGGGCAGCGAAGTCAGCTTATGCGTGCAAGCCTACGAGCAACTGACGGCGGACGGCGTGAAGGCGCGCGTGGTCAGCATGCCGAGTTGGGACGTTTTCGAGAAACAGCCGCCGGAGTATCGGGAGAGCGTGTTACCAGCGGCGGTTACGGCGCGCATCGGCGTGGAGCAGGCTGGGGTGTTGGGCTGGGACCGCTACATCGGTCCGAAGGGGCGCATGATCGGGATGCACACTTTTGGGGCGTCGGCGCCGTTGAAAGAAGTGCAGAAGAAGTTCGGATTCTTGCCGGATGCGGTGGTGGCTGCCGCGCGGGAAGCACTCGGGAAAAAGTAGGCCACGTGCTTTCGCGCGCGGCTTGGCTAGGCCACGGCTGAGGGCGTGGGTGTGGTGGTTTGCGCCGCGGTATTAGGCGGGGACGTCTGGGTCTGGTAGGCCCCCAGCACCTGCTGCAACATATTGGTAACCAGCGAGTTCGCGTCGAACCCAGTGCTGGCGCCGTCGACCGGATCTAACAGAGCAACGGCCATGGAATTGTTGAAAAACGATTGAAAGTTCCCCTGCTTTTGTAATGCCTGTAATTCCGACGTTGCGCTAACACCCGAACTTGCGCCTGCCGCCGTTGCGGTGGACGAAGTTGGGGGCAAGCTCTGATAAATATTTGTATTCAGGTAACTCAGGGGAGTTATGGAACTAGCCATAAAGCACCTCCTGTCTCAGCATATCGGCCGGTAGGCGGAGTTCTTGCGCCGCAGGGAAATGACGGCGGTTAGTGGGCCGAGTATTGTTCCTGCGGCGAGTTGAGCTTCACTTCGATGGTCTTTTGGGCTTCGTCGACATCGAAGGTCTGGCCGTAGGTCTGGTAGCCTTTTGCGATCACTTGGATCAGGATGGTTCCTTGCGGAATTTCGGGTACTTTGGCAAGCCCCTCCTGGTTGGTGCGCATTTCCCAACTGGTGCGCAGCTTCTTACCCATCTTGATTACGGAGCGGCCTTTCACGAACTTCACCACCACATCGGCACGGTCGAGCGGCTTGCCGCCCATGGTGGTTACCACGATATTGAGCTGGGTCATGGCGGGGCCGGCCCAAGCGGCGGCCGCACCGAGGAGCAGCGCCGCGAGAAGCGCTAAACGGGAACGCATTTCCCGATTATGACATGCTTACGGCTTGCTGCCTTTCAGGCGATATCCGGTAGCAGGAAGCGGGCGGGCCTGCCGCTAGCGCGGGCCACGGCTTCGGCGGCCAGATATCCGCTGCGGACGGCGCCTTCCATGGTGGCGGGCCAACCGGAATTGGTCCAATCGCCGGCCAGGAACAGGTCCGGCCGATCGGTTTCGGGCGGAGGACGCAGTGCTTCGGTCCCGGGCGCGGCCGAAAATGTGGCGCGCATTTCCTTGATCACGTGCGCCTTTTCCAGGCGAGCCTCGCGCACCGCGGGGAAGAATTCACCCAGTTCTTTCACTGCCAAGTCGATGATCTCGGCGCGGCCGGCGGTGGCCAACTGCCGCGAGGCGCTGACCACCAGTTGCAGGTAGCGGCCTTCGGACTTATTGAACATCCACTGCATAGTGCGATCGAGCAGGGTGGCGTGGGGCAGGTCCGTTACCGGGCGATCGAACCACAGGTGGATGCCGGTGATTGGCGAATGTTCGAAGGGCGGCGCGGGCAAGCCGAGGGCGGGAAGGCGTTCGAAGGGCAGCGCGCAGACGTAGTAATCGGCCGTGTGACGTTCGCCACCGGCGGTGATCCCCGCTGGGTCGATGGCTTCCACTGGAGCGCGCAAGCGGAGGGAAACATCGCCGGCCGCCTGCCATCGTTCGGCGCGGTAGAGTTCACCGAGGGGAATAGCGGGCACGCCCATTTCGTAGCCTTCGGAGCGCGCCAGAAAGCCCAGCCAGAAGACCTGGAAGCCGTGGCGGGCGGCCATCCTTTCGATGTCCTCATTGATGGCGCTGACTAGGACTTGCCGCCAGAAGCGGTCGATGGCGCGGGGGGTTTGACGCTTTTCGCGCAGCCAGTCGAGCATGGTGATGCGGTCCAGATCGCGGCGGCGGGTACGCTCGTAGCGGAGCGCTAATAATCCGCGGGCGATGGCGATCTTGTCCGCCAGGGTCAGGAAATGCAAGCCAAGGAACGCACCGGTGAAATGCAGGGGGGCAGGCAGTGCTCCGCGTTTGAAGCGGGAAGTGCGGCCGCCGGGCTCGATGAAGTAGAACTCGCGATAAAAGCGGATACTGTCGCGCACGCCGAGGCGCGTGTAGAAATCGAGCAGGTTTACGCAGCAGCGGAGTAACACGTGCTGACAGTTGTCGATTTGTTCGGAATCCTCGTCGGCGGGCGCGAGAGGAAACGAAGTGGCGCGGCCGCCCAGGAACGGGCGCGCTTCGAAAACCTGTACGCGGAAGCCGGCGCTCCCCAGCGCCGCGGCTGTTGAGAGCCCCGCCAATCCACCGCCGATGACGATTGCGCTGGGCATCTTTTATCATAACGGTATGAAACAGGGTTCCGCGCCGCGATTGACGTTTGGAGTGTATCCAGGAGGGGTGGCCGGCGGGGACGTCGGGTTGCTGTTGGGACCGCCAGACTCTTTCGAGGCGGTGGACGCGGCATTGATCGCGTTGCAGGGAAACGCACCGCGTTTTGTGGTGCGATGCTATGACAGTTTTCAAGATAGCGGCAGCCCGCTGGCGGCCCATCCCTGTGCGCCACGCGAGTTTGAGCGCTGTGCGATACGCGGGCGCCGGCCAATGGAACTGGTGCTGCAGTATCGGTCGGCATCCGGGAATATTGGCGGATATCTGGATTTCGTTCGGGACCGGATCGGGCGGTATGCCGACGTTCTGTATGCGGTGCAGATCACGGAGGAGGCCAATTTCGTAGACGGGCCGAATGTCATCGATGGTCCTTATCCGAACGTCTGCCAAGCGCTGACGGAAGGGGTTCAGGCGGCAAAGGCGCGGCTGCTGGAATTGGGACGGCCGGACGTAAAAGTGGGCTTCAACTCCACGCCGACGTTCGGGCCGGGTGCGGAGTTCTGGAAGCGTGTGGGGGCAGGTGGAGAACCCTTCGTGCGGGCTGTGGATTACGTGGGTTTGGACTTCTTTCCCGACGTCTTCCGCCCGTTACCGCCGGACGGGCAGCCGGGTGATTTGAGCGCGGCTGCGTTGGGTGTGCTCGAGAGCATGCGTTCGGTCTGGCTGCCGGCGGCCGGAATACTAGACGGTGTGCCCGTTCATATCACGGAGCACGGATGGCCCACCAGCGCGGGCCGTGGATTCGACCGGCAGGCGGAAGTAATCGAGCAGGTCATTCGCACGGTCCACGAGCATCGTCGGCGGCTGAATATCGAACGCTATTCGCTATTCGCCCTACGCGACGTTTCGCTGCGCGCTCCGGACAATGAAGCGAACTTGTTCTACTTTTTCGGCATCATGACGGCGGACTATCAGCGCAAACCCGCTTTTGAAACCTACCGGCGGCTGGTGGAGGAACTGGGCGCAAGTGTCTGATTTTGGGACGGCTTGTTGCGCGGATGGGCAGACAGGGTCCCGATGGAAGTTAGTATGCGCCTGACAGGATTGGGTTTATGCTTTGCCGGCAAGTGGCCCGCTAACTGTTCTATGGGGATACCGTCATAGTTAGTGAGGCTAGCATGCTCCGCCCGGAATCAAGCGCTCCCCGCACGTTAATCGCAGACGACCAACCTGACGTATTGGAAGCGCTGCACCTATTGCTAAAGCGCGAAGGCTACCAAATTGAAGCCGTGAATTCACCGAAGGCGGTGCTCGAACGGCTTCATAATCGCGAATACGATGTGCTGTTGATGGACCTGAATTATGCCCTCGACACCACGTCCGGTCAGGAAGGCCTGGACCTGCTGGCCAACGTGCAGAAACTAGACCGTACGCTGCCGGTGATCGTGATGACGGCGTGGGGCAGCATCAAACTGGCGGTGGAAGCCATGCAGCGCGGCGCGGCGGATTTCGTCGAAAAGCCGTGGGACAATTTGAAACTGCTATCGACCCTGCGTACGCAAGTAGAAGCGCGTAACGAACGGCGCCATGGAGCGGTGCGCGAGGCGGGCGAGATCGAGGCGGCCAGCGCCACGCAGCGGGGACTGTTGCCGCAATCGATCCCGCAGTTTCCAGGGTTTGAAATCGCAGCGGCGTGGCGCCCGGCCGGCCTCGTGAGCGGCGACTATCTGGACCTTCTGCGGCTGGATGCGACGCATTTGGCGCTGTGCGTGGCGGACGTGATCGGGAAAGGCGTGCCGGCGGCGCTGCTGATGTCGAACGTGCAAGCGGCTGTGCATGCGCTGGCGGGCGATAAGCTTACGACCGGCGAACTTTGCGGGCGCATCAACCGGATTGTGGCGGCGAACGTGGGCAGCGGCAAATTCATCACGTTCTTTTATGGCGTGCTGGACAGCGCGCGGCGGCGCTTTAGCTATACGAATGCCGGTCATTGCGAGCCGATCCTGGTGCGGAAGAATGGCGAGTGCGTGCGCGTGAATCATGGCGGCGTGGTGCTGGGGGTGTTCCCCGACTGGTCGTACAAAGAGCAATACGTGGACTTGGAATCGGGCGATCGCCTGGTGCTGTTCACCGACGGCATCACTGAGATTGCGAATGCGGCCGACGAGGAGTTTGGCGAGGAGCGGCTGATGGAGGTGTTGCGTACGAATCGTACGCTCGATGCCGAAGCCATGCAAAAGCGGGTGATGGGAGCGATCGCCGAATTCAGTGGCGGAAATTTCCAGGATGATGCCACGCTGATTGTGACCGCCGTAGAATAGGTTGTGCTTCGTTTTCTAGCGGCTGCCCTGGTGGCAGTGTTCCCCGCATTTCCCCAGACCTGGATTCCCCAAACCAGCGGGTCCACTGCGTCGTTGCGCGGCGTGAGCGCTGTCAGTGCAGATGTAGTTTGGGCCAGCGGATCGGGCGGCACGGTGTTGCGTACGCTCGATGGCGGCGCATCCTGGCAGGCTCTGACGGTTCCTGACGCGAAAGATCTGGATTTCCGCAGCGTGCGGGCGCTCGATGCCAACACTGCATGGGTGATGAGCAGCGGGCCGGGGGCGAAGTCGCGAATATACGAGACAGCCGACGGTGGGGCGCATTGGTCGCTGTTGTACACCAATCCGGACAGCGGCGGATTCTACGATGCGCTGGCATTTTGGGACGCGCGCCGCGGCATGGTGCTGGGCGATCCGGTGGATGGGCAGTTCGTGGTGTTGGTCACGGAAGATGCCGGCAAAACATGGAACCGGCGCAAACTACCGCCATCGCTGAAGGACGAAGGCGCGTTCGCCGCCAGCAATTCGTGCCTGGCCGTGCGCGGTAGGGGCGATATCTGGTTCGCTACGGGCGGGCCATCGGGCGCTCGCGTTTTTCATTCGCATGATGCGGGCTTGCATTGGGAAGTGGCGGCGACTCCGGTGCGGCACGACGGCCCCGGCGCTGGAATATTTTCGCTGGCCTTGGCGGATGCGCGGGTCGGTGTTGCGGTTGGCGGCGACTATGGAAAGGCTGCCGACGGTGCGGGCAATATCGCGGTCACTGCGGATGGCGGCCGGACATGGACCGTGCCCGATGGGGAGCATCCGCATGGATATCGATCGGCGGTGGATTTTCTTGCGGATCATAAAGTGTGGATTGCGGTGGGGACTTCCGGGTCCGACATTTCGCGCGATGGCGGGCGGAGTTGGACGGCGTTCGATGCGTCGCCATTTAACGCGATCGGCGCGGCTGCGGGAGATGCTGTATGGGCGGTGGGGTCCGGCGGCCACATTGCGCGCCTGCGCTGGCGCTAGGCTATTCGCACGTTGTTCCGGAGGGGATGCGCAGCATCTTCTCTGGAAAACCCTTGGCTCCCTCGACGGTCACGCGCTGCAATTCGGCGAATAAGGCGTCATCGACGCTGGTGAAATTGAAACAGGCTTTGCCCTGCATGCGCTTGCGCAACGCAGGCGAAAGGCTCTTGCGCAACTCTCCATAGGCATAGATTGGCATGAGATGGAAGCTGACGTAATTCTTCCCGGTTTTGACGGCACCGAAGAAGACGGGCCGTCCCTTGTAGAGTGCGTCTCGCGTTTCCAAATAGTAATGATCAGGCCGGTCATGCTTGGCAGCGAGCGAGCGTTCGAGAGGCTGCAGGATGGAACGCAGGCGGGCGAACACAGCCTTGAAATCGCTCGCGTTAGCGGTTCCGTCCGTATTTTTCGTGACTCGATACCCAATCTGACGACGAAATCGCCGCCCCTAGCGAAATCTCTCCCGCCAGGGCCACACCGGCGACGATCTCAGCCAGTTTATTCACTTTGCCCTTGCCGTAGCAACCCAGTATGTCGAGGCATTCGCGCTGTGTAGCGAGGCCGGTGCCGCCGCCGTAGGTGGCGACGATCAACGACGGAATGGTGAGGGAAAGATAGATGCCGCCCTCCGCAGTCATCTCCGCGTAGAGAATCGCGGCGGACGATTCCGCAACGTTGGCGACATCCTGGCCGGTAGCGATAAACAGTGCGGTGATGCCGTTGGCGGATTGTGCGCCGTTGTTATTGGCGCCTGAAAGGAAGGCACCCACGTTCGCCACGCCGTAATGATAGACCACTTTCTCCGGCTCCACGCGAAGCTGCTGGATGGCGATTTCGCGCGGGATGGTGACCTCTGCGGTGACCCGTTTGCCGCGCGTCCGCATGATGTTGATTTGCGAAGCCTTCTTATCCGTTGCGAAATTAGATTCCAGATAGAAGTGCGTCACCCCGGCGAAATGGTCCAGAATCCAACTGCAAGCGGCGAAGGTGGCGCGCCCGACCATGTTCTGTCCGGCGGCGTCGCCCGTAGAGAAGTTAAAACGCAAATACACGAACTTGTTGGCAACGTACGGATCGATATATAGCAGTTTGGCCACGGATGAAGTGGCTTCGGCCTCCTCGCGGATCTTTTCCAGGTTGGCTTGCACCCAGGCGACAAAATCGCGTCCAGCGCGGGCGTCGGCAAAGACGAAAACCGGCGCGCGCTGCATGGCATCGGCGACCACCGTACACTTCACTCCACCACAGGCATTCAGCACTTTGATGCCGCGGTTGTGGGAGGCAAGTAGGGTGCCTTCGGAAGTGGCCAGCGGAATAAGGAATTCGCCATCAGCATGCTCTCCGCGCACGAGCAGGGGTCCGGCGCAGCCGATCGGAATCTGGGCGACGCCGACGAAGTTCTCGCAATTTCCCTTAGCAAGGTGCGGATCGAAAGAATAGCCGGCAATGTGATGCGGCGTGATTCCGGTGAACTGTTGGATCACCGCCTGGCGTTGCCGGATGATCTCTGGGGAATAATCGTCGTGCTCATCGCGGGGCATGTGGGGAGCGGGGCGTTCGCCCTCCGTAACGGTATCTTCCGCCTGGAATTGGAGCTTGCCAAATGGGCGGGTCTCCACCGCGATTTCGATTTGATGCTTGCCTTTGGCGAGAGCGGGCGCGGCGGTTCGAATGGTCACAACCGAACGCAGGGGAAAGGGAAGCGGATGGGCCGCATCCACTTGTCCTACGCGCATCTCGCTGCCATCTTCGAGGTCGAAGCGAACTTGTTCGAGCGTCAGGGGGCTACCGTTGAGGGCCAAACTATGTAGGCCGAGGATTTCCGCGTTGCTCAAACGGTTCTTGATCGAGAATTGAACACCCTCGGGCGTGTTCTTCAGGCTGCCCAGGGTGTAGAGCTTTTTGAGCAGTAGGCTGGGGATCATCATGCAGGTTGCTCGCTCCGTTGGTAGGCTATCGCGAAGATCCGCCGGAATGGAAAGAGCACGCCTCCCGCGGCGCGCGGAGTGAAGTGCGGGCGCAAGGCTTCCAGGTAGTCGGCCTCGAATCGCTGCGGCTCGCCGTCGGTGGCGAGAGCCTCCAGAAAAGGCCGTAGACCTGTACTGCGATACCACGCGACGATGGCCTCTGTATCCGGCAAAATGTGCAAGTATTCGGTAGCCCAGAGGTCTATGTGGGCGGCGTGCGGCGCCAGGACATCGTAATAAAAATCCATTTCATGGTGATGCCACTCGCGCAATTTACCTGAGGGGAAATAGGATCGCCAGTGCGGCAGGGTGGTGACTTCACGCATCAGGCGATGCGGCAGCGCATCGATGTTTCCGGGAATCTGGATAGCCAGCGCGCCTCCAGGAGCGACGTGGGACAGGAGTTGCGGATACAACGTGGCGTGATCGTCAACCCATTGCAGGGCGGCGTTCGAGAAGATGATATCGAACTGGTCTTGACTGGCCGCGACCCATTCCGCGATGTCGGCCACGATCCAGTCTTGGGTGGGACACTCGCGCCGTGCGCGGTCAATCATCTCAGGCGAGCTATCGAGACCGGTAAACGCGGCGTCCGGCCAACGGTCGCGAAGCACTGCGGTGCTGTTGCCCGGTCCACAGCCGAGGTCGATCACGCGCCGCACGTCCGGCACCGCGATGCGCGCTACCAAGTCCCGGCAAGGCTGGGTGCGCTCGCCGGCGAATTTAAGATACTGGTTGGGGTTCCAGGCGGGCATCTTCCGAATGTAACGCGAAACGACAGAGGACAGGCCCGGAGGCCTGCCCCGTGGTGTCTAATGCGCGCTAAAACGAGAGGTGTAAAGACAACTGCAGGAATCGCGAACTGCCAATCGTGTGCTGGATGTAGCCCAAGCTGCCGACGGGAGGAATGGAGGGCGGTCCCTCATAGTCGGGGAAGAACGTGACATCGTTATTAGGGGCGTCGAAGTCCGGGTGATTGAAGATATTGAACGCGTCGAAATTGAAGCGCAGGCGATAGCGCTCTCCAAAATCGAATTCCTTGCCCATGGTCATATCGAAGCGTACCTGGAAGGGCGCGCGAAACAGGTTGCGGCCGGTACCGCCGTAGAGTGACTCGTATAAATCGCATCCAGACGAATCGCAGGCCGGCACGCCGTTGGTTCCCGGCGCAACGAACTGCGGCGCAAAATCGGCGACATTCAAGACCGGCTTGCCCGCATTAACGCCGGTGGTGCCTTGCAGTTGCGCCTGTTTGGCGGAAACCCCTGGCAGCAGAGGCACGATGGGATTGGTGATATAGTCGCTCGAACCGTAGTAGAGGCTGGCGACGGATCCCGAAAAGTCGTAGATGCTATAGGGCTGTCCGCTTTGCGCTACGGTCTGGCCGCCAATGGTCCAGCCATTCACGAGGTAGCCCAACGAGTGGTTGGACGTTATCTTCGGGAAGGTGTAGCTATAGTTGATGAGGAATACGTGGGTCTGATCGAAATCGGCCGATGCATAGCTGGATTTGGGACTGAGCGGATTGTTTCCCGTAAAGAACAAACCGAGTCCGCTTTGCTCGTCGAGCGCGTGCGACCAGGTGTACGACGCAGTGAATTGCAAACCGTTCGATAGCCGCTTGCGGGCCTGCAGTTGCAACGCATCATAGTTCGAAATACCCTCAGCTTCGTACAACACCGAGTTCATGTCGTAACCGATGTAGGGCACGCGGGCCGGAGCGTTGCCCGCATATTCCGGGGCCGGATCGTACGGCTCCTGGTTCAGATACAGGGGCGTGACGCCGCCATAGGATGACGTCTGACCATTCACCGGATGCTGCGCGGTGGCAATCTGCGGCTGGTTGAAGGGGATCGGCAACACTTCATGTACGCCGTGGTTGCCGACGTAACCGGCGCTGAACAGCCAGCTATTCGAAGCCTGGTACTGCAGATCGAAGGTCCAGTTTACGGTGTATGGCAGTTTGTTGTTGATATCGTATCCGCCCAGCAGGAAAGGTCCGAACAGATTGCCGGCCGGATATTCGCCATTCAACGTGTCGGAGAGGTTGGGGAGCAAAGCCTGGAACGCAGCCGCACTTCCGGGGGGAGCACCCAACGGAGTGGTGCCGAAGGGCGCCTGGAGGGTCGCGCCCTTAGTGGCGAAGGCGGCCGTAACGAAGGGTTGCTGCAAAGTTACGCCCAAGGGTCCGTTGAATCCGAAGCCGGCGCTGGGTGAGAATTCGCTGAAGAGTTCGCCGCGGTCATAGTACATACCGAAACCGGCGCGGACGGTCAATTTCGACTTGGGGGTCCAGGCAGCGCCGATGCGCGGAGCCAAGCCCCACTGGTGTTTGTTCAGCAGCGAGTCACTCGCCCCGGCAGTTCCGTACTGTGCATTGTTACCGGCGATCTCGAGGCCGGAGTTAGTGATGGTGTCGCTGGCTGCATCATAACCGTAGAGGCTTGGATTGAATGCCGTCAGGCGTCCGTACTTTTCGGAGAGGGGGCCGTCGAAGTCCCAGCGCAACCCCAAGGTGAGAGACAGATTGCTGGCGACCTTGTAGTTGTCATTTATATACAACCCGGCGGTGTCGGAGCGATAGTAGCGGCTGGCGTTACCGGAGAATGCCGACGAATAACTGCCCGTGCGAACGGCGCCCTCGACGAAGTTAGTGAAGCCTTTGAAGCCCAGGTTATCCGTATTGGTGTTGTTGTTGATGATATTGAGCTGCGCGTGGCTCCAGTTTCCGCCGATCGCGAGGGTATGCCGCCCCTTCACCCAATTCAGCGACGAGCCGAGTTCCCACTGATTCTGGTACATGCCGGCGTTGCCGAAACTCACGCTGGGTCCGAACTCAAGTCCGCCGCTGCCCAGCACGCTGGTGATGTCGATTTGCGGAAACGCTGTCGATCCGAGTAGGTTCATGCCGAAATCGGACGGCGAGAATTGCTGACCCGTCTGGGCGTAGGCTTGCAAACGGGTGAACCCGGCATGTTGCTGCCAGGTCAGGTTCGGTCCAAGGATCACGGTGTTGTTGACCGCGCCCACTTGGCTTCCGGCCGAAAGCTGTTGGGGAAATCCGAGGAGCGCGCCTACCGCGCCAAAGGGATTGGTGGTGGGATTCCGCTGGTAGTAATACTTCACTGAGAGACGGTCCATGTCGCTGAGGTTGTAGTCCACATTCGCGATGCCCTGATCGACGCTGGACTGGGCGTTGGGTCCTTCCACGACCGCGTCATAACCAAGCGCCAAGGCTGTGGTGGAATCGGTGATTTGAGCGCTGGGAATCAGGTACTGGCCGTTCGGCAGCTTGGCCTGTAGCATAGCCGCCGCCACCGGACTTACCTTGGCGGTGGTGATGCTGGTGCCGTAACTGTTCTTGACGGCGTTGACGATGCCTTGCAGGCTGCGGTCATCGGTCAGGCCGATCGGCACGCTCACATCTTTCGTGGCGTCCGCTGCATCGGCGATGCGCACGCCTTGATACGCCACGAAATAGAACAGCTTATTCTTCTTGATGGGTCCGCCAAAATTCACGCCGAACTGGTTGCGATTGAGGAAAGGATCCTTGGTTGTGATGGCCGGTGATGCATTGTAGAAGAAAGGAGCCGCATTCATCACGCTGTTCTGAAAATCTTCGTACGCCATGCCGTGGATTTCGTTAGTGCCCGACTTGGTGACTACGCTGATGTGCGCGCCGCTATGGGCGCCCTGCGTGGCGTCATACATGGCCGCGTTTACCGCGACTTCCTGGATAGTTTCGGCCGGAGGCGTGGGCAGCGCCTGGCCGATCGCGCCATAGACAGAAGTGCTGGTCTGGATTGAGCCGCCGGCCCCGAAGTTTTCGCCGATATTAAGTACGAACCGGTTCTCGCCAACCTGGCTGGTGGAGTTGCCGTTGAACAAGTTGTTGGTGTCCACGCCGTTCAACGAGAAGCTATTGCTGGTGTCGCGGTTGCCGTTGGCGAAGATGGCTTGGTTGCCCAGGCCGGCATTGCTGCCGGAACCGCCCAGCATGTCGGCATGTACACCGGGGCTCAGGATAGCCAACTGGGTGAAGCTGCCGGTCCCTAGCGGTGTGTCCTGAATGGTCAACTGATCGACGATATAGCCATTCGTTGTATCCACCTGGTTCATGAGCGGCGTGGCGGTGACTTCAACTGTAGTGGCCACCGTCCCGACCTTTAGCGAGCCATCCACGGTGGTGGTGCGGTTGGCATTCACCACGACCTGGGTGTGCTGCTCGGTCTCGAAGCCATCCTTAGTGAACGTTAGCGCGTAGGTTCCGGCTGGGATGTTAGATACCGAATATGAGCCGTTGGTCTGAGTGTGTTGAGTTACCTCCAGGTTGGTGGCGGTGTTATGAGCACGCACGGTGGCATCCGGTACAGCAGCGCCGGTGGCATCTTTGACCGTCCCGGTGATGCTCCCTAATACGTCTTGTGCAGGAAGAGGCATGCGTCCGATCAAACCCGCCATGAAAGCAAAACAGACTAACTGCCTGATGCAACGGACCGTTGAATTCATCCTGAAGTCTCCTCGATTTGGCAATACGGGATCGTCCACGCCAAACTGGCGCGTTGGGCGGCCCTTCCGGGCGGTTCAAGTTTTGGACGATACTGCCCCGTTGATTGTTTGAGCGGCTCACCCTAGGCGCAGCATGGCGACCCGGCGCTCAGAAGCGATTTAGCTTATGATAACCTCAAATCTGCTGAAATCAAGTTGAAGTTTTGATTAATATCCGGTGGATCCCTCCTCATATGACTCTTGAAAATACTCGCCACTGTAGCTTCACCGCCCGCATGGATTGCCGCTACCTGGTGCATGCGCCCCAGACCCTCGACGCCGATAGCTTGTTAGTGGTGACCCTCCACGGTTTCAGCGCTACTCCCGACGCGATGCTACGCCTGACAGCCGCCATGATGGGTCCGCGGCATGTAATCGCCTCCATCCAGGGGCCCAATCAGTTCTATCTCTCCTTGGGATCGAATGACGTAGGGTACGGTTGGGCCACGCACAAGCATCCGGATTCGTCGGTGCGATTACACCACGATATGGTGCTGCACGTGTTGAACGATGCCGGGCGCGAATATGGCATCCCGCCATCGCGCCGTATCTTGGCCGGCTTTTCTCAGCCAGTTGGAATGAACTACCGGTTCGCTGCCACGCATCCCGATGAGATTCGCGGCGTGATCGCTGTGTGCGGCGGGATTCCGCGCAATTGGGAAGAAGGACCCTACAAGCCGGTTACCGCGTCGGTCTTACATATCGCGCGGCGCGAAGACGAATTCTATAAACCGGAAGTGACCGAGCGCTATGCGGAGCGACTGCGGTTGCGCGCGGCGGATGTGGAGTTCCATATGCTTGAGGGCGGCCACCGTTTTCCATCGAAGGCGCGGCCTATCGCGGATGCCTGGCTACAACGCGTGATGGCATTACCGGCCCGAGGGTAGGAAGCCAAACGATACGACGGCGGCACCCAAGGTGCGCGGATCGTTACCGGCATGGAAGGGGGGGAGGCGTCGAACTCCACTTCGACGGTTCCCGCAGGGCCCGGGGGCAGCGGCCAGCGCGCGCCTTGAATGCCGAGTTCGGCGAAGTGCGCGGTCCCCAATGCTACGCCATTCAGGCGGGCGGTGAAATCCGTGAATCCCTGCACAGCCAGCAAGCGCGGACCTATGTTCAAGACTACTTCGAATTGCGTAGCGCGGGGTGCTCGATATAAGCGCGCGGTGGCATGGGGGGCGGCCCACCGAAAGCCTTCTTCCACTCCCGACCAGCCATCCGTCAATTGCCAGACCGGCGCCACTTCGTTCATCATGATGTAAGTGGAATCGGGGGTGTGCGAATCATGCACCGCGATCGATAATTTTCGTGCTCTTTGTACCCAAACCAGCGTGGCCAGTTCAGGACTCTGCGACGCCGATTTGGCGGGCGCATCTTCCATGGAGTACAACTTAGGGTTGTTATATGGCAGCAGATAAGTCAGCGCACCAGTCACTCCCCATGACGGGAAGGTCGGCGGCAGCCCATGATACAAGAACACCGGAATGCCTTGCAAGGAAGCGGCCGCGGCCCGCAACTGGGTGACATAATCGCGGCTGTCGGCATCCTCCGCCAGTTTTTGACGGCGGTAGTCGCGCAGGTCGAGATAGCTCCAGGGCAGCCACGCCGCTAATACTATGGCAGCCAACCAACCATAGCGGGTATCGGCGAAAGAAGACAGGGCCATGGTCACGCCCACCAGGGGCACATACCAATAGGCGCTGTAAAGACGGCCCGGCAGAAAGACCAGTGGAACCAGGAAGAGTACAGTGGCCGCCACACCCAACCATACACGCCGGTCGCGCCGGATGGCGGGCAGTGCCAACAGGGCAAAGCCGAGGAACGGAACGCCAAACAATTCACTCGCATAGAACTGTGCGCCGCCAGCAAGTGCGGCGGGGGTGAAATGAAATTCGTAGTCGTTGTCGCGGTTCGGGTTGCGGAAGATGCCTTGCAAGCCGAATGAAAGTGACACCAGAAAGAACGGGATCAACGGACGCCATTGGCGCTTGCCAAACCACATTTCGTAACAGGCCAGCACCGCCGGCAGCATCACGGCTAGTTCTTTGGACTTGTACGCCAGCCAAAACGCCAGGAATGCCAGCACCCAGCGGCGTTTGATCCAGAATAGAAAGCTTGCCAGGCAGAAGGCGGCGCACAGCAGGTCGAAAGCATACATGGGCTTCCAGTAGACATCGAAAACCGCCGGATTGAAGGCAAAGAACAATGCACCGGCGGAGGCGGCGAGGGGCGAGGCGCCCAGGGCGCGCAGCAGCATCCACAGCAGCCAGACATTCAACAAATGCAGTAGATGGAGAGGCAGCAGGTATTTGCGGAAGTCGAGTCCGAAGGCGCGGCTCATGATGCGGAAATAGAGATGGCCTACGGGCCGGAAATTGCGCGCGTTATAGACCGGGTTCACCAGATCCACAGCGAAATCGGACAACGGCACATGCGGACTCCAACTGAGGCTATCGAGTTCGTCGGCCTGAAAAAAACCCTGGTAAGCGCCGCGATTGGCGATGAAGAAGAGCAGGGCCAGGGCCAGGAAGAGGCAAAGGCCGATCCATTTGTTCATAGGCGATGGGTAATGGTCGATGTTACAACGTGGCGCGCTGTTGAGGGCGGCTTGATATCATGAGCTGATGACATGGCGTTGATCGCCGTTTCCGGACAGCCCGGTTGCCGATTCGAAGAAGTGGCTCGCATAGCGGCGCACCGCCTCGAATTCGAACTGGTCAACGATTCCAAAATCCGCTCGCTGATCGAACGTGAATTCGGGCCTGAGAGCACGGTGCCACAGAAGGCCCGGCCCGACCTGGTGGCTTCGATTCTAGCGCGCCTGGCTACCGGGCACCATATGGTTTACTGCGCGGCCGGCGCGGAGATGCTTTCCCGGCAGTTTCCCGGCACTTTGCGCGTCCACATCGCCGCGCCGGATTCCGTGCGTATCGGCAACCTGATGCTCGACCGCCGCCTGGAGCGGCCCGCTGTTCGCCAACTGCTACGCGAACTGGATGCGGCGCAGCGTGCACAGTACAAAAGCACCGCCGGCCGCGCTACGGCCCTGCCGCACTGGTTCGATGTGATTCTGAACGCGGAATCAATGGACTCCGAACAAATGGTCGAAATGATTCAGAGCGCGGTGCACGCACAGGGCTTGAAGGAACGCGGTTTTCTATCCGCCGCGGCTGAAGCAGCAGATCCAGTTTCAGATCCGGCTGCGCTTGGCACGACACGGCATTGTGCCCCCTGGAACGGCGCGGCTACCCGGCAAAACCTTCGCCCATCCGAGCGAGCAGGTGTTCGCTAACCTGCTCGATTTTTACCGCATCGCCTGGGAGTACGAGCCGCGCAATTTTCCGGTACAGTGGGATGCGGAGGGACGCATTTCGGAATCGTTCACGCCCGATTTTTATTTGCCCGAGTTCGATTTGTATGTGGAACTGACCACCATGAAACAGTCGCTGGTAACGCGCAAGAATCGCAAAATCCGGCTGCTGCGGGAACTGTATCCGCATCTGAACGTGCAGGTCTTTTATCAGAAGGATTTCGAGAACCTGATTTTCAAATATGGGCTGTCGGAGCGGCCGTCGACGGTATGAGCCGCGAAGTCACCGGCAAGGATCCGGCCGGAATCGAGCGCATTCTTTTCACCGAGGAGCAGATCGCGCAACGCATCCGGGAAGTGGCTGCTGAAATCACCGAGCGCTATCGGGGCCGGCCGCTTAAGCTGGTGGGCGTATTGAAGGGCTCCGTGTTCTTTCTAACTGCGCTGGCGCGCGAGCTTCAGATTCCAGTGAAGATCGATTTTCTGGCGATTTCGACCTTCTCGAATAAGTCGAGCGCACCGGGCATCGTGCGCATCGCCAAAGATCTCGACGATGGCATCGAAAATGAAGACGTCCTGCTGGTGGAAGACATTGTGGATACCGGACTGACGCTGCGTTATTTATTGCAGGCGCTCTCCAGCCGGGGGCCGAATTCGCTGGCCGTGTGCACGTTTCTCGACCGCAACTCGCGCCGCCTGGTGCAGATTCCCGTGGATTTCCGCTGCTTCGAAATTCCAGATCGCTTCGTGATCGGCTTCGGCCTTGACCACCATCAACTCTACCGTAATTTGAGTTACGTGGCCGTGATGAAGCCGGAGAAAAGCGCCTGAAAGACGCGCGGTCATATAATAAGCATTCATAAACGGAAAAACCAATGTCTAAAACTACTGACGCATTTGTCGAACAGAACCGCGACCGTCTTCTCGAGGAACTGAAACAGTTTCTGCGTATTCCGAGCATCAGCACCTTGCCCGAGCATCGCGTGGATATTGACCGCGCCGCGCAATTCGTGGCCGATGGCCTGACCCACGTCGGCATGGAAAACGTGGAGATGATTCAGACCGCCAAGCATCCGCTGGTCTATGCGGATTGGATGCATGCACCCGGAAAGCCGACCGTATTGTGCTACGGCCACTACGACGTGCAGCCCGCCGATCCCCTGGAAGAATGGAATAGCCCGCCCTTTGAGCCGGAAGTACGCGACGGCAAAATCTACGGGCGCGGCACCGCCGACGATAAAGGCCAGATGTACATGCACGTGAAGGCCATCGAAGCGTTGCGCGCCGCGGACGGCACGCTTGCCCTCAACGTGAAGTTCCTGGTGGAAGGCGAAGAAGAAGTGGGCGGTGAATCCATCGCCAAGTATGTTGCTGGGAATCCCGAAAAACTGAAAGCCGATGTCGCGCTGGTCTCCGACACCGAACTCTTTGCCGAGGGTATTCCGACGCTCTGTATCGGCCTGCGCGGGCTAGTGTATCTGGAAGTGGAATCGAGCGGACCCGCGCGCGATTTGCATTCCGGGCTGTATGGCGGCGCGGCGCCCAATCCGATCTTCGGCTTGATCGAACTGCTTTCCAAAGTGAAGAACGCTAATGGCGTGATCCAGGTGCCGGGTATCTACGATGATGTGGAACCACCCGCGCCGGCCGAGAAACGGAGTTGGAAGAAACTGCCGTTTAGCGAAGAAGAGTTCCGCCAGAAAGAGGTTGGATCGAGCGTCCTGACGGGCGAGAAAAAGCCGTCCGTGCTGGAGCGCGTTTGGGCGCGGCCGACCTTCGAGGTGCATGGCATCGCCGGCGGCTTCACGGCTGCGGGCGCGAAGACGGTCATTCCCGGCGAAAGCCACTGCCAAGGTGAGCTTCCGCTTAGTGCCCAAGATGGATCCCGAGAAGGTGCTGGCATCCTTCCGCGAGTTCGTGGAGAAGAATACGCCCAAGGGCATCCATTTCGAAGTGCGGGTTCTGAGCACCGGGCCAGGGCTTTCGGTGAATCCCGATCATCCGGCCATCAAGGTGGCTGCGAAATCGTTCAGCGACATTCTGGGCAAGCCCACCGTGTTTATTCGCTCGGGTGGATCGATTCCGATTGTGGGTGACTTCGCTAATTTCCTGGGCATCCCCACGGTATTGATGGGCTTTGGACTGCCTGATGACGGCTTGCACTCGCCTAACGAGAAGTACAATCTGGATAATTACTACAAGGGCATCATGACCATTGCCCACTTCTTCGAGCAATACGGGGCGGCGGTTCCGGCGCCAACGGCCGAGCCGCCCGTCGAGCAACCCGCCTAGGCCGACTCTACTTTTTCGGCGCGGATTTCTTGCTCTCGTTAGCGGCGATCCGCGCCTTCACGATCTTTTTCACCAGCGCCGCCGGCAGAGGCTTCTCCAGCGGAAAGTGGATCGTTCCTTTAGACGTCCGAAAAGGTTTCAGCTCTTCACTGAACTGTTCGATCGCCGCGGAGCCCATGGGGAACAAGCTACAGTGGTCCGAAAATGCCGCATACCCGATGAGCGCGCCCTTGTATTGAAAAGTCGGAATCTGGTAGCTGATCTTCTCCGTAGTCTCGGGCGGCACAACCGACCGGATCGTGGCGCGAGTCTTGACTAATGTTGTGCGCGCCGGTTCGGGCACGTTATCCAGGTATTCGTCTACCGTCTTCGCTGAGATGATCTTCATGGCGCCCGCCTCCAGGCTACTTCTGCTGGATCGTCTCCAGATACCGCACCAGATTATCAGCCCGCAGTTTGGCGATGGCCTGGTCAGAACTCATGGAGCGAAATACCGGCCCCCACATGGGCATCTCGGCCGACCCGTGCGCCGGCGTGGACGACCCGCCGCTCAACAACTGGCGCACCGTGCCTACCGGGAACTTGCCGTCTTTCTTCGATAGCTGGGTCAGATCCGTGGGCGTGGACTTCAAGGCTGCGGCCGCCGGACCACCGCCCTTGCCATCCTTGCCGTGGCATACCGCGCAATAGTGGAGATACAGATCAGGACCCTTGGTCAAACTGGTGTCCCGCACGCTTGAAACTTCCACTTTCGGTTTGGATTGTTGGGCGAGGGCCGCCCCGGTGATTCCGATCGCGAGTATAACTGTCCAGGTCCGCATGCCATCCCCCCTTAGAAAATTAACTTCAGTCCAAACTGTACCAGCCGCGGGTCGCGCGTTTGCAGCACTTTGCCGAAAGTGCCGCCGGGCAGCACATTGCCGTTGGCGTCCACGGGACTATCGGAAATGTTTCCGTCCACCTTGGTAAACTGCGCGTGATTGACGATATTGAAGAACTCGGCGCGGAATTCCAGTTTGTAGTGTTCCTTCACCACCGTGTCTTTCATCAGGCTGAAATCGATATTGTTGATACCCGGGCCGCAGCAGACCGAACGCGGCGAGTCGCCGATGGTTCCATATTGGTCCGGCGTGAGTTGCTGGAAAGCCGCCGTATTGAAAGCCAGATTGTCACCGTTGCGCGGATTCAAGCGCTGCATCGGCGCAACCCGGTTCGGCTCGCCGGGGTAATAGAAGAACGCGCTATACATCAATTCCAGATCGTCGGAGGATTCGATAGGCACCGGAAATCCGCTCTGGAAAGTAACGATGCCGGAGCTTTGCCAGCCGTTCAACAACTTGTCCGCGAAGCCATGCATATCCAGGTGCGGGAACTGGTAAACGTAGCTGAATACCAGGCGGTTGCGCGCGTCAAAGAGTGACAACGACCGGCTGTCCCTGAAGTTCAGCGGATTCAGCATGTTTTCGAAGCTCGAGGCATCGTCGATCGACTTGCTAAAAGTGTAAGCCGCCTGGAATTGCAGCCCCTGAGAGAAGCGTTTCTCGGCGCTCACTTGCAGTGAGTTGTAATTCGAATTCGCCACGGTATTTTCGGTGAAGATGCTGGAAAAAACCGGGACGCCGTCGGCAGGGCATCCGGCGCCTGTTAACGGATTGCAGTTCGGCGAGGAATACTTGCGCAGCCCCACCAGCGTAATGGGATTGGGATTCGGCCCAGTTACGGTTGATTGCGGACCATACGGCAGGTGCAGTGTAAATCCCGACTGGAATCTCGCCGGCCGCGATGGTGAAAGCGGAATCCGCATAGAACGGTCCGCACGCCAGCGAGCTATCGCCGGTAATGTTCGACAAGTTGTTCAGGTCCAGACAAGTCTGCGCATTGCCGTAATTCAAATCGTACGAGGCCAGCAGACGATGCCCCTGCGTACCCACGTAGCCGATCTGGAAGAGTACGTCGCCTTGCAATTCGCGCTGCATGCGTGAAGTTGTATTGCTCCGAATACTGCGTGCGCATGTTCGGCTGGAACTGGCCGTAAAGCAACAGCGGCCGGAACGACGACCAATCCACAGCCTGGCCGCGCGGCGGGTTTAGAATTCCGTTGAACGGATTGGGCGTCACGTTGCCGTTCTGGCCCACGAAAGGCGTGTTGAATAGCGGGTCAGTCACGCTGGTACTGCCGCCGAAGGGAGGCTCGGCGCTGAATTGTTCGAGCACTAACTGCTCGATCGGATTGTAGAAAATGCCCCAGCCCGCGCGCACGCTAGTCTTACCCGGACCGCCTAGTATCTTGTGCCAAAAGCCCGAATCCGCCGAGGGACTCCACGCCAGGCCAATTCGCGGAGCGAAAGCTTTGTAGTAAGTCTGCGTCATCCCGTTGGGGATCGCCCGCGTCGCCGGGAAACACCAGGCCCAACGGAAAGACGGCATTGGCGGGACCATTCTGGCTGCAATCCGTCGAGCCGTACTGCTGCACCAGAGGATTGTCGGGTGCCAACTGGCAGGGATAAATGCTGGTGACCTGGCCTGGACGGAACGTCTGCACGTGATGGCCGATATCCGTCAAGCGGAGTGTCGAGTTCCCAGCGCAGGCCGTAGTTCAACGTGAGGTTCGGCCGGATCTTCCAGCTATCCTGCGCGAACAGGTATAGCGCGGTGCTGCGCACGTTCTCATGCTGTGCCGAACCTTGCGTATAAGTGTTTGGCAGACCCAGCATGAAGTCCGGATAAAGATCGTCGGAGGCGACGTCATTCGAGCCGCCGCCGTTGAACGAGAAAGAACCGTTGACGTTGTAGTAGAGCGTCTGGTCGAAACGCATGCGTCGCACATCCACGCCGAATTTCAGACTGTGTGTGCCCATGACTTTGCTTAAATTGTCGGACCACTGGAAGCTGTTACCTACCTGCGGCAACTCACCGTTGTAATTGTTTCCGATGGCGAACCCGCCGCTGACCGAAATGAACGGCACGCCCTCGCGCGAGGCGCCCAGGTTAGGCGTGATGCCGTACTTAGGATTGGTGGGGTCGGCGAAGCAACTATTCGCCGGTACCGCGGAGCCGCAAACGTTTTGCACCAATTGCGTGTTCTGCGGATGGTTATACTTCATCTGTCCTTCCCGGAAATAGGTGAAGCGCGCTTCATTCACCAGGGTGGGAGTGGCCGTCCAGGTCTCACTCAAATTGAACTGTTGGTTTCGTTCGTCGTAGTTCGATCCGAAACCGGGCAGGTTGGCTCCGGATGCCTGGAAGTTCGAAAAAGGCGGCATCTGCGTATCGTTGTCGAAGTAGTAATAGAAGCTCAACTGGTGGTGATCGCTGATGTGCTGGTCCAGGCGGAAGGTGGATTGCAAACCTTTCTCGGTTTGATTCGCTACGGTCTGATAACTGTTGAAGCCCGAATTGGGAAGTGGAACATAGCGGTTCATCAGCGCCACCGCCGTGGGATCGAAGCATTGCGTGGGCATCTGGTTATTGGGGAAGATCGCTGCCCACGGAGTCCCCGCGGCAATGGGCGCGCCGCCGATAGATGCGACGGCCGAAGCGCATCCGCTCCTGGCGTTCAGCGTACTTGCCAGATAGTCGTCATTCAGCGTGCCGGCAAAAGCGCTTTGCGCCCCATTAGGACCCTGGGAAAAATCTCCGTTGCGCTCCGCCAGCGTGGGTACATTCACCACGTCCGACGGAATACCTTGCACGATTTGCCGGTCTTCGATCGAGGCGAAGAAGAACGTCTTGTTCTTTCGATGGGACCGCCGAACGTGCCGCCAAACTGATTCTGATGGAAATCCGGACGGGTGGTGTCGAAGAAGCCGCGCGCATCCAGATCGGTATTGCGGAAAAACTCGTAAGCGTCGCCGTGGAATTCGTTGGTGCCGCCCTTGGTCACTACGTTCACGACGGATCCCGGAATTGCGTCCGTACTCGGCATCGAAGGTGTTCGTGAGGACGCGAAACTCTTCAATGGTATCGGGCGAAGGTTCAATCGCGGGCACCGATACGAACTGATCGTTGGCATCGCCGCCATTTACGTTGAAGTTGTTGGCCCGTCCGCGCCCGCCATTCACCGAAACCACGCCGGCGTTCTCACTGCCTGCAAATAGTGAGTAACCTTGCTGCGACTGTACGCCCGGCTGCAACTGCAGTAACTGGTAGGTGTCGCGCGTATTCAACGGCAGATTCACCACTGAGCGTGAATTCATCACCGCGCCCAACTGCGTGCTGGTGGTCTCGACCAATGGCGCTTCTGCTTCCGCCGTAATGCTCTGGGTCACTTCCCCCATTTCGAGAGTGGCATCAACCACCACTACGTGTCCCAGCGTAATGGTGGCGTGTTGAATAAACTTCTTGAAACCGGCGGTTTCAACCTCGATGGTGTATTGCCCAACGGGCAGCGCTGGAACGGTGAAATCGCCCTTGGCGTCCGACGTAGCCGTGCGGGCGGCGCTGGTGCCCTCCAGCGTGGCCTTCACACTGGCCCCCGCGATGACCAGGCCGGAGGGGTCTTTCACGCTTCCCCTAAGGTCGCCGGTAGTCTGAGCCAATAATCCACCCACGGCGCACATGGCGGATAAACCCCACATCAGCAGCACCGCAGCTTTCCGCTTCTCAATACCGATGTTCATGCGAATACCTCCCTATTCACCAGGGCGCGACCGGGGGCCCGCAGTCAAATTGTCATTCTAATAACGGATCATTATGACACAACAAAACGACATCGAAACGACATCAAAACAAATGGTATAAAACGAATGGTATAAACTCGGAAAGGACCGAAATATGGCGAATCAAGGATCGGATCGGCGCACGGTGTTGGAGATGCTGGCGAAGGCCGCGGCCGCCAGCCAGTTTCCGGGCTTCAGCCGCTGGGCGTTTGGGCAGCAGCATCAGCATGCAGCGGATGCCCCCGCCCCGGCCCGCACGGCGCACTATCAGCCCAGCCTACTTTTCAGCATCCGAATTCCATACCATCGACGTCCTGACCGGCCTGATCATTCCGCAGGACGAAACTCCGGGCGCGCGCGAGGCCGGCGTCGCGAGTTCATCGATTTCATGGCGGCGCACGGCGAGAGCCGAGATCAGGCAACCCATGCGCGACGGTCTCCAGTGGCTGGATGCTACCGCCCGGAAAACGAACGGCGCGGATTTCGCCGGCCTCTCGCCCGTGCAACAGACCGAGATTCTGAAGACCCTCGCGGATCGAAACAATTCGTCCGCAGCCCGCGAAGGCCAAGCCTTCTTTCACCTGATCCGCCGCTATACGGTGATGGGTTACTACACCAGCCGCGTCGGTCTGAAGGAGCTGGATTATCCGGGCCTGCGGCTCTACAGCGAATCGCCCGCGTGTCCGCACACCAACGATCCGGAACACCGCCATCTTGCCGCGCACCAAAGGTCTAACGATGCCCAAGCAAATCTACGACGTGATTGTGATCGGAACCGGCGCGGGCGGCGGCATGGCGATCCACACTTTATGCCAGGCCGGCGCCAAAGTGTGCGCGCTGAATGCCAGCCGCCGCCTGAACCCAAGCAAGGATTTCCGCAATCATCGCAAGCCCTACGATATGCCGTTCCGCGGCTTCGGCGATCCCGTGAAGCGCGAGAACTGGATCGGCTACATGGACAACGAGTACACCGAGGGCATCTGGGAGCACGAGATTGTGTTCACCAAAGCTCCGGGCACGGAGTGGACCTGGCGGCGCTGCTTCGCGGTTGGCGGCAAGACCAATTTCTGGGGCCGCTCGTCAGCGCGCTTCGGCGATATCGATTTCCGGGCCGCCACGCCGCGACGGATACGACGTCGATTGGCCGATCACTTACGACGAGATCGCGCCTTACTACAGCCGCGTGGAGCGCATGATCGGCGTCGCCAGCACCGTTCAGAACCGTCCCAGCAATCCGGACGGCGAGTATCTGCCGCCCATGAACTTCCGCTGCATCGATCGCATTCTCGAAAGCGGCGCGCACAAAGTCGGCATTCCCTATCTGCCCGACCGCATTGCGCAGCTTACCGTGCCGCACGCCGGGCATCCCGCCTGCCACTACTGCGCGAATTGCACGGAAGGCTGCGACGTGGGCGCCTTCTTCTCCACGCCCTGGTTCTTCCTGCCGGCCGCCGAGAAGAGCGGCAACCTGGATCTGCGCACCAATGCGCTCTGCAAGAACATCCTGGTGGACGAGAACGGCCGGGCCAACGGCGTTGCCTACATTGACCGCATGACGAAACAAGAGGTGGAAGTCTACGCCAAGAGCGTGGTTGTGGCGGCATCCTGCGTGGAATCGGCGCGCATCGTTTTGAATTCGAAGTCGCGCCACTGGCCGGAGGGCATCGGCAATTCCAGCGGACAGGCCGGGCGCAATCTTTGCGATCATCTCTACGGCACCACCGCCCGCGGCTACTTTCCGCAACTACTCGGCCAGCCCAGTTTTCCCGACAACGTTTCGTCGAGCACCGTGGCGTGGATGCCGCGCTGGCAGAATCTGGACAATCCGCACCAGGAGAAGTTCATTCGCGGCTACTCGGTTTATCCCGACGGCGGGTGCAGCGAGTTTCCGTGGTACTTCGACCAGATCGAAGGCTTCGGCCGCGATTTCAAGCGCGAGATCAAGCGCCGCTATCCGACTCCGGTCAGCTTCTATATTCAAGCGCCGACTCAGCGCAGCGATGCGAATTACGTGGATATCGATCCGGAGGTGAAGGACGCGTACGGCATCCCCGCCGCGCGGCTGCACTTCGAATGGGACAAGAACTACGCTGCTGATGTGGGAGCATGGCAAGCATTCCTGCGAGCAGCTGCTGCGGGCCAGCGGCGCCGAATATCTGGGGCATGCGCCCGAGCCCGACATGCCGGGAACCAGCCTGCATGAAACCGGCACGCTGCGCATGGGGAACGATCCGAAAAAGTTCGTGACCAACCGCTTCGGGCAGTCGCACGAGGTTCCGAATCTGTACGTCTGCGATGCCAGCGTGTTCCCGAATTGCACCGATAAAACTACGACGATCTCGATTCTGGCGTTCACTCTGCGCAGCACGGAGCATCTGATCGACAACTTGAAAAAGTCACTCGTTCCGTAGTGCCCGCAGCGGATCCACCAATGCCGCGCGGCGCGCCGGCCCACATGCGGCGGCCATGGTCACCGCCACCAGCACCAGTGCGGCTCCGCCCAACACCCACGGATCGTGCGGCGTCAAGCCGTAAAGCTGGCTGCGGATTATGCGCGTCGCTGCCACCGCGGTAACCAAGCCGGCCACCGATCCAGCCAGCACCAACCGTACACTCTCGCGCAGCACCATGCCCAGAATATCGGCCGGCCGCGCACCCACAGCCATGCGAATGCCGATCTCGCCCGTTCGCCGCGCCACCGTATAGGCCATCGTTCCGTATAGCCCGATGCAGGCTAGCACCAGCGCCAGCGCTCCAAAGAGCGACGCCAGACGCGCGAAAACCCGCTCCTGTACCAGCACTTGGTCAATGGCTTCCATCTGGGTCTTCACGCCGGAGAGCGGTACATCTTTATCCATTTCCAGTGCTACCTTGCGGACGGCCGATATCAGCGTTTCCGGTTCCGCGTTCGTCCTGACTTCAAAAGTCAGCGCCGGCGTAAGACCCCTGTCTTGTAGGTAAGGCAGGTAAGCGGTAGGCGGCGCCTCTGCGCGCAATTCGTTATACTTCGCGTCTTTGACCAGCCCCACGATCTCGTAATCCGAGGGCTTCTTTTCGTCGCCGAACCGCAGGATGTGACCCAGCGGGTTATCGCCGTGGAAGTATTTATGTACGAATTTTTCATTGACTACCGCCACTTTGGCCGTTACCGGACCGTCGCGCTCGTCGATGGCCCGGCCTAAGACCAGCGGAATTCCCAGCGTCTCGAAGAATCCCGGCCCCACAACATGCAGGTAGACATCGGCCCGCTTTTTCCCAGTGGTGTAGCCGGGTAGAATCGCCGCGGAACTGGAAACGCCCGCACCCACTATTCCGTGCCGGGAACATCCCACCGAACGCACGCCGGGAATCGATGCCACGCGTTGCTGAAGATCCCGATAGTAGGCCGCCAGGCGCGCTTGCTGATATCCATTCAATCCCGGCTCGACGGAAAACTGGAGCAGGTGGTCGCGCCGGAAACCGAGTTCCGTCGCCTGCAGATTTCCCAGCGTCCGCAAGAAGAGCCCCGCGCTTACCAGTAATAGCAGGCACAGCGCTACCTGGGCGGCCACCAGCACCCTTCCCGATACGAACCTGCCGGTGGTGCGCGCGCCGCCGCCTTGCTTCAATGCCGGACCCAGGTCCACGCGGGTCGCCTTCCATGCCGGCGCCAGGCCGAACAGTACGCCGGTCAGCACAGACACCGCCACCGTGAAAGCCAGGATTCGCGCGTCCACATGCAGCGCGATCACCAGCGGATTCCGTCCGCTGGATAACCACGCCACCAGAACCAAACTTCCCCAGCGCGCCAGTAGTATTCCGCCCACGCCGCCCATCAATGCCAGCATGGTGCTCTCCGTCAGCAATTGGCGGATCAGCCGGCTGCGCCGCGCGCCCAAGCTCAGGCGTACGGCAATTTCCCTTTGCCTCGCTGCGGCCCGCGCCAGTAACATGCCCGCTGCGTTGGCGCAGGCCATCAACAAAACCACGCCTACCATCGCCATCAGTACGAACAGCGGGCGGGAGAAATGATTGCGCAGGTAGTCCAAGCCCTGGCTGGCGGAGGTGGTCTCAAGCACTGGCCGCTTCTGATCTGCCGTTGGCTTCCTGCTTGCACCGATTCCCTGGTCGAACAGCACCGCGAGTTCCGCCTGTGCGTGCGCCACAGTCTCGCCGGGATGCAACCGTCCGGCCACCACTAGCCACCAGGTGTGCGCATCGCGGGTCACCGGGGTCGGCTCGGGCGCTGTAACGCCCGGTACGGCGACAGCGGGCGCATATTCCGGCACCAAATGGGCGTACTGCGCGAGGGGCACAAAGAGGTCCGGAGAACTACCCGGCTCCAGGCCGAAGAACTCCGCCGGCGCGATGCCGGCAACGGTAAACGGCGATCCGTTGATCGCGATCGTTCTTCCAACCACGGAGGCATCTTCCCCGTAGAGCCGTCGCCAGAAACGGTTGGACAGAATGGCCACGGGCGGCGCCCCGGCCACATCATCGGCCGGCACAATCGCCCGGCCGTGACTGGCATGGACACCCAGCCCTTCGAAGTATGTGCCGGTGACCATTTGGGCGTCGGCCGTTTCAGCATGGCCATTCATGCTGACGTTTACCTGCGGGGTATTTGCGGCGAACCCAAAGGTCTGGGAAAAAACGTGGTTACGATCGCGAATTCGTTCGTACATCGGATACGAGAACGATTGGCTCCGCGACCGGCCCGTGCGCGGGTCTAGCCTACTGCTGCCCTCCAGATCTTCCACCACCTCTGGCCAGCCTTTGGCCGACCACTGCAGCAACACTAATTGGCGCGGCTGTTTTACTGGCAGCATCTCGAACATCACCGCATCCATCAGGCTGAAGATCGCCGTGTTCGCGCCGATGCCCAGAGCCAGCGAGGCAGTCACCACCAGGGTGAAGCCAGCGCTTGCCCGCAGTTGCCTAAAACCATAACGGATATCGGCCGCTAGATCCTGTATGAAATTCACTTTGCGCATGTCCCGGCACTCCTCTTTGATTTGTTCCACACCCCGCCATTCGCGCAACGCCGCCGCGCGCGCTTCCCGCGGTGGCAGACCGTCCGCCACCAGTTGATCGGTACGTTGTGCCAGGTGATAAGCCAGTTCTTCGTCCAGATCCTGGTCCGCGCGATTGCGGTACAAAAGCGCACGCAACCGCAGCGGTAACTTATAGAGCCATTGCCGCATGCGCATCTCAGGCCTCCTTAAGCCGCACCACCTGAGAAATCGCGGTGGAGAGGCGCTCCCAATCGGCCGACTCCTGGCTGAGCTTCCCACGGCCGAGCGCGGTCAGAGAGTAATACTTCGCCCGGCGCCGGTTTTCGCTGGGCTTCCATTCGGCGGTGATCCACCCCTCCTGCTCCAACTTATGCAGCGCCGGGTAAAGCGAGCCATCGCTCACCTGCAGGATGTCGCCCGATACCTGCTTCAGGCGCTGGCTGATCGCCCAGCCATTCTGGGGCTCCAGAGCCAGGATTTTCAAAATCAGGAGGTCCAGCGTACCCTGGACGAGATCGGTTGGTTTGCTCACGTCGTTCCCTCGGTTACCGAGATCAGTATATCCCGCTCTCCTCTCGGTAAGCAAGGGGACTTTGGGAATAGGTACAAATCCCGAATTAAGTTGAAACGTTTTCCTTACTTATGTCACTAATCAATGTGGACGCTTAGCGAGCTGCGCTCCCTTAAGCAAGCAATGGTTCCTCCCCACTCCGTAGCTGCCTCGGAAACACGCAGCTCGCCGCGTTCACATTCACACCCGTTACGCGCCTTCCCGCCATTGGGCCTGATACCATAAATTAAGTTGATTGACACCGTTCCAGACGTGCTGGCCCGTATTGTCGCCCACAAGCTCGCGTGCCCCGCGCCGTCTTCCGCCGCTGTCAAAGCCTGGGAACGGCAAGCGGAAGAGGCGCGTGCTTCGCGCCGCGATTTTCGTCAATCACTGACCGTCCACGCCCCCGCCATCATCGCTGAAATCAAAAAGGCTTCGCCCAGTAAGGGCTTGCTCGCGCCCGATTTCGACCCCGCCCGCCAAGCCCGGCAATATGAATCCGGCGGCGCGGCCGCACTGTCGGTACTAACCGACGAACCGTTCTTTCAGGGCAGTTTGGCGGATCTGGCAGCGGCTCGCAACGTCTGCCGATTGCCAGTGTTGCGCAAGGACTTTACGTTGGGTGAAAACGATATCCTGCAGGCTGCGGGAGGCGGGGCGGACGCCATCTTATTAATAGCGGCCATCCTGGAGACTGCTGAAATCCGCCGCCTCGCATCGCTGGCAGCCGATTTCGGCATGGCGGCGCTGGTTGAGGTGCATGACGATGCTGAACTCTCGAAGGCACTCGATGCTGGTGCGGCAATCATCGGGGTGAACAACCGCGATCTCACCTCCTTCGCCGTGACGCTTGAAACATCCGTGCGCCTTGCCCCGCGGATCCCGCCAAGTGTAATAAAGGTTAGCGAAAGCGGCATCGCCTCCCGCCGCGATATCGAAACGCTAGGCCAAGCCGGTTTCCAGGCCTTTTTGGTCGGCGAACACCTCATGAAATCGGCGGATCCAGCCGCCACTCTGCGCGCCCTGGTGACCGCATGATGGTGAAGATCTGCGGCATTACCAATCGCGAAGATGCGCTGGCGGCTATCGACGGCGGTGCTGCCGCCCTCGGATTCAATTTCTATTCGGCCAGCCCCCGCTACATCCACCCCGCCACCGCCGCTGCCATGGCCCACGGGTTGCCCGCGCACGTCTTGCGCGTCGGTGTATTTGTGGACGAAGTGCCGGAGACCATACAGCGGATCGCTCAGCAAGTCGGCTTGGATATCGCCCAATTGCACGGCCACGAAGTGCCGGAGCAGTATCCGCAAGGGATGCGGGTGTGGAAAGCGGTTCGCATGCTTGGCACCCCCAGCGACACCGCCTATCCCGCCGCAGCGGAAGCTATTCTGGTGGACGGCCCAACCAACGGCCAAACCTTCGATTGGTCCCGTGTCCCCGCCGGCATCGAGAAGCTTATCCTGGCCGGCGGCCTCAGTGCCGAAAACGTGCAACAGGCGATTGAACAAGTCCGCCCTTGGGGTGTGGATGTCTGTTCCAAAATCGAAAGCTCCCCTGGACGCAAAGATCATGTCAAAATGGCGGCCTTCCTAAAAGCCGCCCTGACAAGCGCACCGGTATTGAAATAATGATGACAGCCCAACCAGACGCAGGCGGACACTTCGGACCCTACGGCGGCCGGTTCGTACCGGAAGTGCTGATGGCCCCGCTCGAAGAGGTGGAGCAGGCTTATTTGCAAGCGCGCGCCGATCCCGCTTTCCAAGCTGAACTGAGCGACCTGCTGCTGAATTACGCCGGCCGTCCAACGCCCCTGTATTTCGCCCGCCGGCTCACCGAGCATCTGGGCGGGGCGCGCATTTACATCAAACGCGAAGATCTGCTGCATACCGGCGCGCACAAAATCAACAACACGCTGGGCCAAGGCCTGCTGGCCCGCCGCATGGGCAAGCGCCGGATCATCGCCGAAACCGGCGCCGGGCAGCATGGCGTCGCTACCGCCACAGTCTGCGCGCGCCTGGGGCTCGATTGCGTGGTCTACATGGGCGAGGAAGACATGCGCCGCCAGCGCCTGAACGTCTTTCGCATGCGGTTGCTCGGCGCCCAGGTGGTCCCCGTGACCAGCGGCAGCCGTACCCTGAAAGATGCGATCAACGAAGCCCTCCGCGACTGGGTGACCAACGTGGGCACTACCTACTATCTGCTGGGGTCGGCGCTCGGACCGCACCCTTATCCCGTGATGGTGCGGGATTTCCAAAAGATCATAGGCGAAGAAGCCCGCCGCCAGATTCTGGAAGCCGAAAAACGGCTGCCTGACGCAGTGTTCGCTTGCGTCGGCGGGGGCAGCAACGCCATCGGTATCTTCCACGCCTTCGTGCCGGATGAAGCCGTGCAACTGATCGGCATCGAGGCCGGTGGACGCGGTCCCAAACTGGGCGATCACGCGGCCCGCTTTACTGGCGGATCGCCGGGCGTTCTGCACGGTGCGCGCAGCTATCTGCTGCAAGATGACGACGGCCAGGTCTCCCTAACGCACTCCGTTTCCGCTGGGCTGGATTACGCCCTCATCGGCCCCGAGCATGCCTGGCTGCACGACCGCAACCGCGCCGAGTATGTTTCCGCCAGCGACGACGAAGCCCTCGAAGCCGCTCGCCTGCTGTGCCACATTGAGGGGCTGATTCCGGCCCTCGAATCCGCCCACGCCGTGGCCGAGGCAATCCGCCGCGCACCTGCCGCCAGCCACCAGATCTTCATCGTCAATTTGTCCGGCCGCGGCGACAAAGATATCGATATTTACCGCGAAAACCTCAAGGAATTGGACGCCGAGTGATACCCCAAACCCGCATCGCGCTCCTCTTCGAAAACCTAAAGCGCACCGGCCGCAAGGCTCTGATCGCTTATCTGACGGCCGGCGATCCTTCGCCCGCCCGGACTCCCGCGCTCGTCGCAGCGCTTGAAAGCGGCGGGGCGGACCTGATCGAGTTGGGAGTTCCTTTTTCTGATCCCATCGCCGACGGTCCCGTAATTCAACGCGCCGGGCAGCGGGCTTTGGCCGCGGGCACCACCCTACGCAAAGTGCTCGAAATCGCCGCCCAGATCCGCAGCCGCTCAGAAATTCCGCTGATGCTGTTCACCTATCTGAACCCCGTGGTTCGCTATGGCGTTGAGGCTCTGGCGCGGGACGCCGCAGCCTGCGGAATCGATGGCTGCCTGCTCACCGATGCCAGCGTGGAGGAAGCCGGCGATTACGTGGACGCCATGCGCCGCCAGAATCTGGATACCGTTTTTCTCGCCGCCCCCACCAGCACCGAGCGGCGCCTGCGCCTGGTGGCGCAATATTCCACGGGCTTCGTCTACCTGGTTTCGCGCACGGGTGTGACTGGCGCGCGCGAGTCTCTTTCGAACACCGTCGCCCCGCTGGTAGCCGCAGTGCGCGCGGTGACGGAGCCTACCGCTGGCCGTGGGCTTCGGCATCTCGCGCCCGGAACATGTCGCCGAATTGGGCCGCCAGGTGGAAGCCGTGGTGGTCGGCAGCGCCATCGTCAACCTGATCGAACGCCAGCGGCCAAAGCGACTCGCTCGAAGCCCAGTTGGAATCCTTCGTGCGCGAGCTGAAGCAGCGGCTTCGACCTGCGCGCGGCGGAGGCGCCGTGACGCGCGAAGAGGCGCTGCAATCGCTCGAACAATATCGCGTAGCCATCGATGCACTGGACCTGCGCCTGCTCGAATTGCTGAACGAACGCACGCGCGTGGTGGAGCAGATCGGCCGCGTGAAGCGCTCCGCCCAATTGCCCATCTACGAGCCGCGCCGCGAAGAGCAGGTTTTCGAGAACATCACCAGCCACAACGACGGCCCGCTCACGCCCGACGGCGTTAAGCGCATCTTCGAGCGCATCATCGACGAGATGCGCACCATCCAAAGAATTCGCATGGAAACCAGTACGGACGGAGATTCATAAATGTTAGTCGTTATGCAGCAGGGGGCCACGGAGCCCCAGATTCAGTCGGTCATCGACCGCATGGTGGGCGAGGGTTACGACGTACACCGCTCCACCGGCGTGATGCACACCGTGCTCGGCGGCGTGGGCGGCAAGGTGGACGTGGACCTGGAAGTCTTCGAAGTGATGGAAGGCGTGAAAGAAGCGCACCGCATCGCTTCGCCCTACAAACTGGCCAGCCGCAATTTCAACCCCGGCGGCACGGTGGTAAAGATCGGCGACGTGTCGATCGGCGGCGAACGAGTGGTGGTGATGGCCGGACCGTGCAGCGTCGAAAGCCGCGAGCAGATCGATCTGGCCGCCGAACAGGTGGCGCGCGCCGGCGCCCGCGTCATTCGCGGCGGCGCTTTCAAACCTCGCTCGTCACCTTATAGTTTTCAGGGCATGGGCGTGGAAGGTCTACAATTGCTGCGCGCCGCTGCCGACCGCAATGCGCTGTTGGTGGTCAGCGAGGTCATGGATCAAACTCAGATTCCGCTGGTGGCTGAGTACTCCGACATCCTGCAAGTCGGCGCGCGCAATATGCAGAACTTCAACCTGCTGCGCGAACTCGGCAAGCTGCGCAAGCCGATCCTACTGAAGCGCGGCATCGCGGCGACCATCGAAGAACTGCTGCTGTCCGCCGAGTACATCATGGCGGGCGGCAACTACGACGTCATCCTGTGCGAGCGCGGCATCCGCACTTTCGAAACTTACACCCGCAATACCATGGATATCTCCGCCATACCCGTAGTGAAGAAACTCTCGCACCTGCCCATGGTGGCGGACCCGTCGCACGGCACCGGGCGGCGCGATAAAGTTGCCCCGATGGCCCGCGCGTCCGTGGCTGCGGGCGCCGATGGCTTGCTGATCGAAGTCCATCCCGATCCCGACCGTGCCCTCAGCGATGGCGCGCAATCGCTGCGCCCCGAGCAGTTTGACGAACTCATGCGGCAGTTGCGCATCATCGCGCCCGCCGTGGGTCGTACAATTTAGTCGAATTAGGGAATGGATACAGTTGCCATTGTTGGCGTAGGTTTGATCGGCGGGTCCTTCGGCCTGGCGTTGAAGAAGGCCGGGTTCAGCGGGACCATCCTCGGTGTCAGTTCACAAAGCTCCGTGCGCGCGGGCTTGGAGTGCGGCGCGATTGACCGCAGTGCATCGCTCCAGGAGGCCGCGGCTGCAGCGGACCTTCTCTACCTGGCGCAACCGATCGGGCTCATCCTCGATACCCTTCACCATTTGGATTCCCTGGTTCGCCCCGAAGCGCTGGTCACCGATGCGGGTAGTACCAAACACACCATCGTCACCGAAGCGCGCAAGCTGATACGGCGTTGCCAGTTCCTCGGCGGACACCCCCTTGCCGGAAAAGAGAAACGGGGCGCGGCGGCTGCCGATGCCGATTTGTTCCGCGGACGGACTTACGTACTGACGCCCGCCGCTCCTGCCGACCTGCAAACTCCGGCCGCGCTCGAGTTCGTCGAATGGTTGGGGCGCATCGGCACTAAGACGATCATGCTGGGGGCTGCCGAACACGACCGCTTGGTTTCCTTCACTTCGCACCTACCTCAGCTTGCGTCTACCGCCTTGGCCGCCACGGTCGCTGAAAATCTGACCGCGCCGGAAGATCTGCAAGTGGCCGGACCCGGCCTGATCGATAGCACCCGCTTGGCTCTGAGCGCCTATGAATTGTGGCGCGACATCCTTGCCACCAATACCGAATCCATTGAGCAGGCGCTCACCGCTTACATCAACGAACTGGAACAGATTCGTGAAAATCTAAGAACGCATGCCGCGCGCGACGAATTCGAGCGGGCCGCGGACTTGGCACGCCGCCTTCGCCGATAACGACGACGTCCGAAGCAGTTACTGGTCCGCGCTGGTATTGGCGAGCAACTCTTCGATGCTTTTGGCGTCGAGCACTCGTTCGACAAGGTCGTCTAGGGCGGGCGCAGGAAGAGCCTCTAGCTTTTGAGCAGCCCACGGGGGCAGGGAGCCGAAGCGCTTTTCAATCAGGCGGCGGAGGACTTTAGATTCGCCTTCGTGTAAACCTTTCTGCAAACCTTCCTGCCGCCCTTCGCGGCGTCCCTTTTGAAACAGCGGCCCTAAGACATCGTGTTCCAGAATACTGGTCTGAATCGGCATTTTTTGCGCCTCCTCTTCTACGGTCTGTCCCAACCTTCGCAAGCCAGCCAGTATGAACAACTGGGCTAAAGCCTTTTCCCGATCCGGAGCGGTGAGTTCGGCAATCCGCTCGACGATCCTACGGACTGCTACCTTATTGTCCTGCCAGCGGGCCAGGATCGCAATTATATTATCTCCGACTCTATCGCTTTCGAGAAGGCGTTGTCCATCCAGTGTGCGAATGTCGATCAATCGATACTGGAAGGAGAAATCGTCGCCGATCAGCCGGTCGTCCATTTTTAGCGGCGCCTCACCCACGTACAAAACGATCTGGCGCGGAAGCCGGCCGAGCAGTCGCCGGACTCCCAGGCAGTATTCGGCCATACGGAGCGGCATGGTCTGATCGTTGCCGCTTTGCAATTCCAGATGCACCAGATGGCCAGCGGCAGTCTCGCCCAGCAAATCCAGACGGAGATTCTGCACTTTGGGCAACTCAACGTCCAGCCACTTCGTAACCGGGTTCCCAACTAGCTCCCGCATGATCAACGTGTCTGAGCTTTGGAGCAGGAGCTTGAGCGTTACATCGAAGTTCTGCATGAAGGCGGCGACAGATGTGTCGGTAGGAGAGTGGAGTTAATAGGAGGGTTATCTCAGCAAACACCATCGCCTTACTTCCCAGTACTCCTAGGCCATTACCCCCCCCGAAAAAAGTCAATGACGGGCGCTACCATTTTCGACCCGGAATCGTCAAATCGATTTCCCCAAATTTAATGATGCGGACCTTATAATCCGGTATAATACTGGCTGGCTTAATTCAGGTTCTACTGGAAACCGTATTCAGATTTTATGTGGAACCGGATCTCGGTGTCGTAAGTAGATGACAAGCCTATTGTTTTGAATAGGCTGCAAACTGGATCCGTTTGGCCAGGAACGTGCTATTTCGTTCCCACTCAGCTCGAACTGTAATACAGACTTTTAAAGGAGAATACATGAAGTTGACGACAAGCCTGGTCACAGGCGCATTGGTCGCTTTCCTGGGCATCGGATGCCTACCGGGTTTTGCCCAGCTAGTCAGCGGCAACCTCAACGGTACCGTTTACGACGCCAGCGGAGCTACCGTACCCAACGCCACTGTGGTCGCACACAATGACGCTACGGGTATCGATAGCACCACTACTTCGCAATCCGCTGGCGAATACCACATCATTAACCTACCCGCCGGAACCTACACCGTTACGGTTACGGCCGCGGGCTTTACCAAGTCTGAACTCAAAGGCGTGAAGGTCGAGCTAAACGTTACAGCCACCGCTAACGCAACCCTTCAAGTCGGCAAGAGCGTGGAAACTGTGGAAGTCAGCGCCCAGGCCGCATCCATCGATACGACCACGGCGCAATTGCAGAACACCTTCGAGTCGCAGCAGATGGCCGAACTGCCCACCGCTTCGAGCGGTTCGGGCGTGATCAACCTTTCGCTCCTGGCGCCAGGTGTGGCTTCGAGCGGCGGCGTCGGTGTCGGCACCGGCCCCAGCGTCGGCGGCCAGCGTCCTCGCGAAAACAACTTCACCATTGAAGGTGTCGACAACAACAGCGGCGCCGTAACCGGTCCTCTGGTTACCATCCCGAACGATGCCGTCGCTGAGTTCACCTTCCTTACCAACCAGTTCACCCCCGACTTCGGACACTCCGCTGGCGGTCAGTTCAATCAGGTGGTTAAGAGCGGCACCAACCAGTTCCACGGCGCCCTGTACGACTACCTCCTGAACCGCCATCTTGATGCGGCTGATAACCTAAACGCGGTGGACGGCAATCCCCTTCATCCCCGATATGACAGCAACCGTTTCGGTGGCGTCTTTGGCGGTCCTATTAAGAAGAACAAGCTCTTCTTTTTCGTGGATTACGAATACCAGCCCACGGGCAGTGTAGCCTCGGGAGGCTTGGCTTGCGCGCCGACCTCGGCCGGTTACGCCACCCTGGCCGGAATCCCCGGCATCAGCCAAACCAATCTGAATGCCCTGAAGCAGTACCTCGGTACTGCTTCTTCGGCGGCATCCCCTTCGGCTTGCGGCGATAGCGCCAATCCGTTGGTGGGCGCGGGCAATGAGAGCCTCGGCAATCAAACCGCGAATGCCCAATCCGTCGAAATCGGTTTACTGGGAGTCACCGCCCCCAGTTTCAGCAATAGCGAATATTCCGTCGCTTCCGTGGACTACAATATCTCGCAAAAAGATTCTCTCCGCGGCCGCTTCATCCTGAACCGCACCGGCTTCATCGATACGGCCGGCTTCCCGTCGACGTTCTATCAGACGGTTCCGGCGAACGCATACCTGGCGACCATTTCCGAGTACCACACCTTCTCGCCTTCGGTTGTGAACGAATTCCGCCTGGGCTTCAACCGCTACTCCAACGTTTACCCTGTCGGCAACCAGAAGTTCCCTGGCTTGGATGCCTTCCCGAACATCACCATCTTCGAACTCGGTGTAGAAATCGGACCCGATCCGAACGCACCCCAAGGTGGTATTCAGAACCAGTATCAGTTGACCGACAACCTTACCTGGACCAAGGGCGCACATACCTTGAAGTTCGGCTTCGATGGTTGGAAACAGATCTCTCCGCAGCTCTTTACCCAGCGGTCGCGCGGCGACTACGAGTGGAGCTACCTCTCAGATTATCTGTTTGACTATAACCCCGACTATTTGGCTGAGCGTACCACCGGCGGCGCCGAATATTATGGTGACCGCGTGTTGACTGGCTTCTTCGCCAATGATAGCTGGAAGCTCAAACCCAACTTCACTTTGAATCTGGGTGTGCGTTATGAATATCAGACCGTTCCTTATAGCGAACGGCTCCAGACGGTGAACTCGATTTCCAGCGTTCCCGGTCTGATCTCCTTCGACGAACCGCAGCCCCAGAAGAACGCTATCATGCCCCGTATCGGCATCGCCTATTCGCCGGGCACCAGCGGCCGGACCTCTATCCGGGCCGGCTTCGGATTGTTCTATGACGTGCTCTATGACAATCAAGGCTTGCTAACTCTGCCTCCCCAAGACCAGCAAACCGTTGACGTGGCGGGCCTGAATCAGGGCGGTTTTCTGGCGGGTGGTGGAATTCCGCCGAACGCCAGCGCCGGCACCTTGAGCCAGGCGGATGCCCGTGCCAATACCGGCGGCTACGTCCCCAAGCAGGTCCGTCCGCAGACCACTTCATGGAACATCGGCATACAGCACGTGTTCCACGGTGACTATACGGTTGAGAGCCGCTATCTGGGCACGCATAGCGTTCACCTGTCGGTTCAGGATCGCCTGGACGAACAGTCCGTCGTGAATTCTTCGAATGCTCTGCCCACGTTCCTCACCGCGCCCAGCCAGGCAACTCTCAACGGTTTGTCCAGTAACTTGACCACCCTTGAGAATACTTTCGACAACGGCGGCTACTTAGTCCCGGCCTTCCTTAACGCCGGCTTCCAAAGCTTCATCACCGCCTACATGCCCTGGGGCAATTCGATCTACCACGGTTGGGCGAACTCTCTGAACCGCCGCTTCTCGAACGGCCTGCAGTTCAACGCAGCCTACACCTGGAGCCACGGCATCGACGATTCCACAGCCGATGTGTTTAGCACTTACCTGACGCCCCGCCGTCCGGAAGACGCCCGCAACCTCGCGCTTGATCGTTCCAACTCCGCTCTCGACCATCGCCAACGCTTCACCTTCCAGGTGTTGTATGATCTGCCGTACTTTAAGCACTCCAACTGGATGCTGAAGAATATCGTCGGGAACTGGGAATTTGTTCCCATCTACACCTACCAGAGCGGAACCTGGGTTGACGTCCAGAGCGGCGTCGATAGCAACCTCAACGGCGATTCCGCTGGCGACCGCGCCATCATCAATCCCGCCGGAAGCGCAGACGTCGGCTCGGGCGTGACTGCACTCAAGAACAGCAACGGCGATACCGTGGCTTATCTGGCCAAGAATCCCAATGCTCGTTATATCGAAGCCGGCCCTGGCACGCTGCCCAACGGCGGCCGCAATACCGCGCAACTGCCCCCGATCAACGACGTGGATATGACAGTGGCGAAATCGCTCAGCTTCGGTGAAGGCGAAAAGAAGTTGCAGTTTTCCGCACGCTTCTTGAACATCTTCAACCATCCGCAGTATGTCGGCGGCTACATTGATGACGTAGCTCCGATCGGCCAGACCAGCACCGCTTCGCACAGCTTCCTGGAACCCCAGGCGGGCATCTTCATGCAACCGTCTCAGGCTTTCTCGAGCAACCCGCGAAGCATTCAACTCGCGCTCAAATTCATCTTCTAGATGAACCATCTGACTGGCCACTAGGCCTGTTTAAACGAAAAAGGGGAGCCTTCGGGCTCCCCTTTTTTGTTGCACTAATCTAATTTAATCAACCCAGTAAATCCATGGCCGCCTGAATCTCGCTCCTGGTATGTAAATCCCCAATCCGAGTGGTCGCCTCAATCCCCTGCCCGTAAAGCTTCCGCGCATCCTCCCGCCGACCCAACTTCTCCAACGTCTGCCCTCCGTGATAATAGGCCGCCGAGTAATTCGGATTTACCGCCAGCAGCGCCTCGTATTCCCGCATCGCACCCTCCAGATCCCCCGAATTCGCATATTCCATCGCCAATCCATATCGCGAGAAACTGTCCTGCGGATTCTGCGCCACCATGTTCTTCAGCACTTCCAGCCGGTTGTTCATACCCCTGTGTTACCATACCTGCCAATGGCTTGTCCTTGTTTCTTTCCGGTTGAGCGCCTGCCACACGCCGCCGGCAAACAGACCAGCCCGGTGCCGTTGGGCGATCCCTGGTCGGGTATGTGCCACTCCGCCGGTGCGGGTGATTGGTCGCCCGATACCCAGACCCTGCGCCAATGCTGCAATTTCGGATACGCGCGCGAAAAGTGCGCCCGCTTTCCAGCCGAAGGACCCGACGCCGTCCGCTTCGGAATTTCTAACGACCGCGATGGCCTGGTTCGCATCTACTGGGTAATGGAGAAAGATCACCAGCCCTTCGCGCACGGCCCGCTCGACTATTCGCGCGCCGAAGCCGGTTTCAGAAGCACGCATCCGGACGCCTGCCTCACCCGTCAGGCCCAGGCCTACGTCATCAGCTACCTGCGGCGCAAAGAGGACTCCGTCCGCCCATGAGCGCGCCGGATTCCGATTCCCCCCACCCCGGAAAGCCGGTGCGCGAGTCCATTTCGGAGTATTCCGAACTGGCCCTGCCCACCGACGCCAACGGCCTCGGGAACGTCCTCGGCGGTAAAGTCATGCACCTGGTCGATCTGGCCGGCGCCATGGCCGCCATGCGCCACGCTCGCAAGCCCGTGGTCACTGCGTCTATCGACCACATGAACTTCCTGCACCCCATCCACATCGGCCAGTTGATCGTGCTGCACTCCCAGGTGAATCGCGTCTTCCGTACTTCCATGGAAATCGGCGTGAAGGTGATGGTCGAAGACCTGATGACCGGCCAGAAGCGGCACACCTGCTCCGCCTACCTCACCTTCGTCGCTTTGGATGAACACGGTAAAAAGACAGCTATCCCGCCGATTGATTCCGGAGACTGAAGAAGAACAGCGGCGGTATCGTGAAGCCGGTGCACGACGCGAATACCGGCTGGGGATGCGGGCTTAAGCAGACCTGCGCAGGGCTCGGCGGCCCCGCGCTACTCCTTGTACATGTACTTGATGTTCGGCTTGTACAGCAGCACGTTCGGTTCGCCAGTGCGATTTACTTTCAAACAACACTTGTCGTACCACTCGATTACGCCCTTCAACGTCTCCCCGTCCTTCAGCACAAAAACCATGGGCGTCTTCGAGGTCATCTGCTTAACATAATAAAAATTTTCGGCGTTGGTCTGGTCGGGTGGTACGGGCTTCTTCTGCGGGGGCCGGCGTGGGGGCACGATCGCCTCCTTGATCTCGTTTAAAGACGGGCGAATGAGCTTACGGTTCGCAGATTCCACTGGGAAGCCTTCCTTATTATGGGCAGATTAAGACATGGCTCACGGGATCGCTCGGGAACGAGAGCGGCGCAAGCTCAGTTGGATCAAGTTTTGTCCGACTTGAACATATATTTAACATATTGTTAGCTTCACCGCAAGGTTAGCTGCCTGAGTGCATCAACGGCTCGCCGTCTCAAGCCTGCAAGCTGAACGATTCCCCTAAATACACGCGCCTCACTTCCGGATCGCGCGCCAACGCCTCCGGACTACCCGCGCGGAGAATGCGCCCGTTATCGATGATGTATGCGCGATCCGTCACCGCTAACGTCTCTCGCACATTGTGGTCCGTAACCAGGATGCCGATTCCCGTGCGCTTCAGCTCGAAGACGATACGCTGCAGCTCCAGTACCTGTATGGGATCGATACCCGAGAAGGGCTCGTCGAGCAGCAGGAACTTCGGTTCGATCACCAGCGATCGGGCAATTTCCACGCGCCGCCGTTCGCCGCCGGAAAGCATGTAGCCCTGGCTGCGCCTCACCTTTTCCAGGCCCAACTGTTCGATCAACCGGTCCAATCTCTCGCGCCGCTCCCGGTTGCGCAGGGGGAGCGTCTCCAGGATGGCCATCAGGTTTTCGTCAACGGTCAGCTTTCGGAATACGCTGGCCTCCTGTGGCAGATAGCTGATGCCCTTCCGTGCGCGCTGAAACATAGGCAGCGCGGTAATGTCGGCGCCATCCACCAGAACGCAGCCGGAATCGGGGCTGATCAGCCCTACGATCATGTAAAACGAAGTGGTCTTTCCCGCGCCGTTCGCGCCCAGCAGGCCGACTACTTCGCCCTCGTCGACACTCACCGTGACGTCGTCTACCACCTTACGGCCACGGTACGATTTCGAGATTTCGCGCGTTTCCAGTTTGCTCATTGGGCGTGTTTGCGCTTGATATGGCTGATGGCAGGCTTGCCGTCGGATCCCTTTACGAGCAACCGGTCGTCATTGGAAAAATAGGTCAACTCCGTCCCTCGCGTGTTGCCGCGGATACTGTCGTTCATGGTCGGATCGCCGCCGCGCAGCACGATCTTATCATCATCAGTGTAATACTCCGCGTGCTCGCTGGTGCCGGTCCGGGTGCGAATCGGTCCGCTCTGCACGATCTCGACAGCCCCGTCGGCGAAAGCCTTCTGCAGCCGGTCATCGGCGCCTTCCTCCGCCAGCCACGACCGCAGATCGTTGGCTTTCATTTGCAGCCCGCCGCGGTTCAGCAAGACGCCGCCCGAGTAATGCGCCAGACGGTCCTGGTCCGTGTAAACCATGTGCGGAGCCTTCACCAGGGTGAAGACAGACGGCGTAGCATCGGGCGCCACTGTGGAACTATCCGGCTTGGCTGCCAGGGTTCCGCCAGCCGACGGGTTCGCGCTTGCCGCTTGGCCGGCCGCCTTCTTTTCTTCGCGCGATTGCGTCACCACGTGACCATCCGCCACAATCGAACGTTTATCGCGATCGATCTCCACCCGATCCGCCTGGATGCGGTTCACCCCTTGCCACAATACGGCATCGCCGTCGTATTGCACCAGTTTGTTGTGATTGGCCGAAGTCATCTTGCGCGCCACCGCTTGTAAAGGTTCGTCGCCTGACAACATGGCGGAGTCGCTCTTTTTCTTCGATTGATCCGGCATGCGGCTCGAATTCACATGCCCCTCGGCCGTGAAGTTCCCACTCTTCTCGTCCAGCACGATGTGATCGGCATTCGTATTTCCGGTCGAGTCCCACATGCGTGCGTGTTTATCCAGCGTGATGCGATTCTCTACCTGTTCCAGAATGCCCCGCTCCGCGCGCGCCTTGCGGTCGCCCGACTCGTACGAAAAATCCTCCGACTGCTCCATGCGCGTCATCTGGCTGGTCTTCGGATCGAACCACGCCGATACATTCTTGCTGGCGGTAGTGGTTACCGGATGCTTCTTAGCCAGCTCCGCCGCGTTAGGATCGCTGATGGTCCGGCAATTCACCGAGCTGAACGACTGGATTCGGTTTTGCTCCCCGTAATTGATCCACATGCGATCGCCAATGAATTTGCGGTGATGTTGCACCGCCAGGTTGGGCATGAACTCGAGTTCGCTCGGAGCATGCGTTTCCAGGCTGGCCAGTTCCCGCCCACCCGGACGCATCTTCATTTGGATGATCTCGCTCCGCAGAATGCGGGTTTCCGCCGGATCGTGTCCCGGCGTGGCTAGTGGCTTCGATTGCAGAAATCCATGACCCGTCACCAGAGCCTGTGTCAGCGTGCTCTCGCCGTTGTAGGGCGCGAATTGCATTTCCACGCGATCGCCCGTAGCGGTCACCTGCGAGCCTTGCGAATCGGAAACCAGCCGCGCGTTGCCTTCGCCCGTGATCTTTTCCACTTGCCCCGTATCGCCATAATCCACAGTCAGATGATCGGCGGCGTATTGTAGCTTGCGGCTCGGATAAGAGTCGGTGCCGTGCGCCTTCTGCGCATCCACATGGTGGATCTTGCCGTCTTCGAGCGCGATCACCGTCTCGCCGGCTTCCACCACGGTATTGTCGCGAGTAAGCTTGGCCCACGGCGTAAGCCAGATTCCAGCCAGATTTTCCCGGTAGATCACTTGCCCGGCTTCGATCTTCATAGGCTTGGCGTGCGGCCCCGGCGGATCCCAATGCAATTCCGCCTGGCTATTCAAATTAAGTTCGCGCGTGCTGGGATCGTACGATGCACCCACGGCTTTGCCATCGCCGTTTTCGAATTTGAACGTTGCGGGCCGGTCTGTAGTCGCCCTGCCCGTGCCGCTATCGAACGTCACGCCCGAAGAATGGATCGAAACCAGAGTGTGCTTGGGTTGCCCCTCGTTGGGCACTGCCAGGGTAATATCCACTGCGCCATCCGAGTACAGCCGCTTCTGCGATTGATAGTATTCGGCACGCGCGCTATGCACCAGGTTGTAAGTGGCCGTGTGCATGGAGGGCATGCGCAACTCCACCTGCTCCAGTTCGACGTGATTGGAATCCTTGGCTTGCCGTACGTCCTTCGCGGTGATGCGGCAGATCGTGCGGCTGGGTTCCGGCGGCTCGGAAGTTTCTATCCAGCTCCAATCCTGCGCCGTGGAACTCAGTTCCGGCGCCATGGCTGCCGGTTTGGCCGGAGCCTCGTCGTGTAATTCGCGTTTCTGGAGCCGGTAGGTCGCGGCCACGCCCCCCAGCAGCAGGATGATCGCCACCAGGATAAGCCAGCGCGTGCCTCGCATGGATACTTCCTATTGTAGCAACGCTCCCGTTATTGGGCCGCGGCCTACCGCCCCCCTTAGTGCTACCGGCGCGCTGTAGCCACGCTCGGCTTCGCCACGATCTCGGGACCCGGCGCGGCCTTGGCCTCTGCCTCGGGCTTCATCAGCCCCAACTGCCGGCGTAACTCCGTGTCGAGACCCATGCGGATATCGGGATTGTCTTTCAGGAACTGGCGCGCGTTTTCGCGGCCCTGGCCAATGCGATCGCCCTTATAGCTGAACCACGATCCGCTCTTCTCGACCATGTTCTGCGCCACGCCCAGATCCAGCAGATCGCCTTCTTTCGAAATGCCCTCGCCGTAAATAATATCGAACTCCGCCTCGCGGAACGGCGATGCCACTTTGTTCTTCACTACCTTTACCTTGGTGCGATTTCCCACCACCGCATCGCCATCTTTAATCGCCGCGATACGCCGGATGTCCACGCGGATCGACGAGTAAAACTTCAGCGCGCGGCCGCCCGTCGTGGTTTCCGGATTGCCGAACATCACGCCAATCTTCTCGCGGATCTGGTTGATGAAGATCAGGCACGTCTTCGATTTCGAAACCACGCCGGTCAGTTTGCGCAGCGCCTGCGACATCAGGCGCGCCTGCACGCCCATGTGGCTGTCGCCCATTTCGCCATCCAACTCTGCTTTGGGCACCAGCGCCGCCACCGAATCCACCACCAGCACGTCGATCGATCCCGACGCGATCAGCGCGCCCGTAATTTCGAGCGCCTGCTCGCCATAGTCCGGCTGCGAGACCAGCAGGTTGTCCACATCCACGCCCAGTTTGCGCGCGTACGCCGGATCGAGCGCGTGCTCCACGTCGATGAAAGCCGCCATGCCGCCCTTCTTCTGCGCCTCCGCGATCACCTGCAGCGCAATGGTGGTTTTGCCCGACGATTCCGGACCGAAAATCTCGTTGATGCGGCCGCGCGGAAAACCGCCGACGCCCAACGCCGCGTCAAGCGAGATGGATCCCGTCGAAATCACCGCCACTGGAACGATAGCGTCTTTGGACCCGAGGCGTAGGATAGACCCTTTGCCGAACTGCTTTTCGATCTGCCCGAGTGTGAGATCTAGTGCGCGGGCGCGCTCTTTTTCATCCATGAAAGGAACTCCTTATTGTGCCGTAAAGAGATTATAGCAATGTTTTTGCTAAGGCGAAAGTAAGGCGAAGATATATGTTTCGCGGGGCCGCACGGCGAGGCAATTTATTTCGAAACAGCCCGGCAACAAGGCACATTGCGCCGCCTGAGCCAAACCAGCCTCCCGGCACCTCCGAAGCCGTCACGATCCGCATTTTTCCGGAGGAACTGACTCGCGCGCGTACGCTAGCCGCCAAGCGCGGGCTCCGCTATCAGACGTACGTAAAGATGCTCCTGCATGAGGCGCTGGACGCCGAAGAGAAGAAACCTTGGCGAGGCGCGAAAGCGGTCGACGAAGGCGCATCAAGACTCTATGGCGAGCAGGACGGTTCGACCGAAATTGATTTGTCGACTGCGCTGCTCACTCCTATCGGCCCGGACGTACCACTTATAGAGCTTGCACAAACTTCCCCCGCGCTTGAACCATAAATGAGGATGGCGTCATCGGGCGACAGTGGACCAAACAAATTCCCCCACGAGTTGTACTTCGACTCGTTCGAATTGCTAATTATGGTTGACTCCACAGCTAGGTATTGCGTTGAGGTAAACGCGATTGCGGAACAGGTAACATCCGTGATGCGGTTTCCACTTAAGACTATCTTTTGAAATAACGGACGCTCGATGACGTCCGAGTTGGAATCAAGGCCCATGATGGAAATCGCCCCCAAGACGCTATTGTAAGGGGAACTTGGAGACAACGAGATCTCATTGTTTGCAATTGTAATGTTAGCGGCCCCCGGGCCTGGGATCCCGTTGGTAACATCCGCAAATATCATAGCCCCAGAGGTGTTGTACTTAAAAGTGTTGGCCTCAATGGACCCGTATGACGAATCTTCTAGGATACCGTGTTGCCGGTTATATTCAAAAGTGTTCGCCTTGATAACATAACGGGCGCTTGCTGAGTCCGTTAGATCAATGAGACTCGTAGCAGCAGATATAGAGGTTTTAAGATTTAGATTCGCCGATATGGTCCCATTGGTATCACAGTTGTTGGTTTCTGAGACCACCGGCGCCGAGGTCAGATAGACGAAGTTTGAATCGTAAAATGCAAGGGAGTCACCGACAAGCGGGTCATTATGAATAGAAGGCTGGCAGTTCCCTGGAAATGTGACGACGGTACTACCGCTACTTCCGGGTTCAATGGAATCGATAGACCACCGTGTAGGCGAAATATTGATAAGGTCGTCACCTCCGAAGCCAATCACGGAATTCTCTAATTGGAAATCGTCCTGATCGATTCCCAAAGCCCCCGAGGGGACGGTGATAAGTCTCCCAGGCCCTCGTACAATGTTCGCTCTATTAATTCTGAGTCCACGCAGCCCGCCATTTGCAAGAGTGTCAATGCCATCCGTTGGTCCGGTCAATATAGTAAAGTTCTCGAGATCAATGTCTTCTGTAAAGACCAATTCAATGGCTGCGCCGTTGAGGTAGCTATAATGGCGAACCAAAACTCTTTCTCCAACAGTAAACGAATCAAAATTAGCGCATCCATCAAAAAATGAACAGGGCTGGCCTTGGTTGATCACATTCGTAAAGTTACAAGACTTGCAAGAGTACGTTTGAGCTCCGGCCGTAGTCTGCCCCACGTAAGTGGGCTGTGCAACCTGGCTTAGAGAAGGAAACGTAAAATACTCTTCCACCGAAAGATTTGCCGCGTAAACGCCCGGAGGTGGAACTGAGCTTGAGTCATTCCAAGGGTCGACCGCTTGAATTTGAATATACTCCCCCGGGTAATAAGGACTTGTCACAGGATACTCGGGATCTATAACTAAGGCATTGTGTCCGGGGTTGTCAGGGTCAGCGACGATCGTGCCCAGAGAGGCAATAGGAAGATTGGGCCAGTCTATGGTGAAGTTCTTGAGCCGCACGCGCAGACAATTTAAGACTTCGATCCCCAGGCCTGGAGAATTAAAGTTAAGAGTCGAGCCGCTTAAATCAATATCCAAATCCGCGATCCCATATGGAGTTGTGAAAGTCTTGGTTGGGTAGGGCCCAATCGTCCAATGTGGAGGGCAATTAAAAGGATTAGAGCCATTGAAATAACACTGAGCCCACGTTTGGCCGGTTGTCGGGTTGATAGCATTAGGCGGCTGAAACGTATAAGTTCCCTTTGGAATGACAACCGCGTGAGCCCCAGCGGCAATGGCCTCTGAAACAATAGCTGGAAAATAAGCGTCAGCAGTTTCCCCATGCTGCATAGCTCTGCTGTACGTTCCAGATCCCTCCGGCCCTTTCACAAGAACTTCGACGGTCCGGCCATTGGGCGCAACGAAAGTTTCGAGATTATCGTCCGCAGGGTTATACGGGAGTCCAGATGAGGTGGGGATTACTTCAGAATAAATAGGAGCCAGGAATGGGGGTAGCAGAGAATTCGCAGAAATCGTCTTTGCTGGTGGACTTGTCACGGAGGATTCATTTTGAAAGCCGAGCATCAGAGGAGTAGTAAGAAATCCAAATATCAGGATGCGACCGCCCATTCGCGATGCTGTTGTCATAAAACTCCGATCCGCATTCCTAGCCATTCTTCATCCCACCTCGACTGCCGGCTTAAAGGCCAGTGGTCGCCCCATAGTAACCCGGGAAAGCTTCATACCTCCGGCATAGTAAAACAAGCTGTGTATAAACTCGCACGGAAATTCGCACGATGACCTGATCGCAGGGGCCGTTGCCGCCACACAGGCAGAGCCAAGTAGCCCGCGTAGCCGGCGTCGAGGTCGCGTGATGGCCAGCGAAGACGACCGACTTTCGCCATCTGGGAATCCTCGTGCAAACTTAGTGGTTATTTGGGATGCGGGATAATCTCGCTGATGCGATAGGTATCCCGGTCGATGGTGAAGTAAAAACGCCAATCGTCGTTGACGCGGGCTTGCCAGCGTCCTTTAACCTCGTCAAACTTCTTGGCGCGGAGTGAGACAGCCCCTCGACGGCAGTCTGCGAAAGATGGACGTTCATCCCGATTTTCTTGATTTGGCGGATCGGCCCGTGCTACGGCCTTTCTCCGCAAGGAAAGCTACGACCTCAGTCCCGCTTTTGAAAGGACCATGGAAAGGCCCCTTCCGCCTTATCCAGGCGGCCGCTAATCACGCGGCGCTGCGCGGTAGTGTATTCGCCATCGGCGCTGGAGAATTTGGAGCGGTCAATCGTCGGCTGCGGGATGATCTCAATTCGCTTGCCAACCGCCCAAACCTCCACTAGATCGCCCTCAACCAAGCCCACGGCACATCGCACCCTCCGGGGAATGGTCATTTGGCCTCCGGGTTGAACCTTAACAAGCGTACTTATAGGCATTCTTACGAATTTGTTGAAATCCAGACAAGTCCAGATCCACCGTCTGCATACCACGCGCGCGAGGTCATCCCCCGGTGCCCCGTGCGTTACGCAGAGTGTCAAGGACTGCATAACGACAAGCGAAATCGGATTAAACTATCAGAAAGAGATCCCCGGCCCAATCCATGTGGATCGTCCGCCTCGCCCTCCGCCGCCCCTACACCTTCGTCGTCATGTCCATGATGATCGTCATCCTGGGCATCCTCGCCACCGTCCGCATGCCCACCGACATCTTCCCGGAAATCAACATCCCCGTCGTCAGCGTCATCTGGTCCTATGGCGGCATCTCCCCCGAGGAAATGGCCGAAGTCGTCACCATCCGCTGCGAGCGCTCCTTCACCACCTCGGTCAACGACATCGAGCACATGGAGTCGCAATCCCTCCCCGGACTTTCCATCATCAAGGTCTTCTTCCACCCCAGCGCCAAAGTCGAAGCCGCCGTCGCCCAGTTGGCCGCCGCGTCCGCAATCTGTACTGCACTCGTTGCCCACCGGCATGACCCCGCCGTCCATCCTGCGCTATAACGCCTCCAGCGTGCCCATCCTGCAGATGAGCATCTCGAGCGACACCATGAGCGAATCGTCGCTCTACGATTACGGCTACAACTTCATCCGCACCCAGATGGCCACCGTGCAGGGCGCCAGTTTCCCCCTGCCCTATGGCGGCCGCCCCCGCCAGATCATGGTCGATATCGACCTGAAATCGCTCTACGCGCAAGGCCTCTCCGCCAACGACGTAGTCAACGCCGTAAATGCGCAAAGCCTCATCATCCCTTCCGGCATCGCCAAGATCGGCCCCAACGAATTCGTGGTCCGCCTCAACAGCCTGCCCCCATCCGCCGACGCTTTCAACAGCATTCCCATCAGGCAGACCAACGGCACCACCGTCTACATTCGCGACATCGGCCACGTGCGCGACGGCTACGCCATCCAGTCGAACATCGTGCGCCACAACGGCAATCGCGCCACCCTGCTCACCGTCCTGAAGAACGGCGGCTCCTCCACCCTCACCATCGTGGCCAAGATCAAGGAAATTCTGCCGCGCATCAACTCCACCCTGCCCCCCGCGCTCAATCTGAAGCTGCTGTTCGATCAATCCATCTTCGTGCGCGCCGCCATTAACGGCGTACTCAAAGAAGCCACCATCGCCGCCTTCCTCACCGGCCTGATGATCCTGCTCTTCCTGGGTAGCTGGCGCAGCACCGTCATCGTCTGCATCTCCATCCCGCTCTCCATCCTCACCTCCCTCGCCATTCTCAACTTCATGGGCGAGACCATCAACGTCATGACCCTCGGCGGCCTGGCCCTGGCCGTCGGCATCCTGGTCGACGATGCCACCGTCGAGATCGAAAACATTCACCGCAATATGGGCATGCGCAAGCCCATCGTTAAAGCCATCCTCGATGGTGCGGAGCAGATCGCCATACCGGCATTCGTTTCCACCCTGTGTATCTGCATCGTCTTCGTGCCGGTCATCTTCTTAAGCGGCGCCGCCCGCTACCTGTTCACTCCCCTGGCACTCGCCGTAGTGCTGGCCATCATGGCCTCCTACCTTCTCTCCCGCACCCTCGTTCCCACCATGGTGAAGTTCCTGCTGCGCGGCGAGGCCGAGCGCTATCAGGATGAGTCCGGCGAAATGGCGGATACCGGCCACGGCTTCTTCGCCAATATCCACCACGGTTTCCAGACCCGCTTCGAGCGCATGCGCAATGCCTATCGCCGCCTGCTCGGCCTCCGCCTTGGCCCACCGCAAGCTGGTGGCCGCCTGCTTCGGACTCATCGTGCTCGCCTGCGCCGCCCTCATGCCCTTCATCGGCACGGATTTCTTCCCGCGCGTGGATGCCGGCCAAATCCGCCTGCACGTCCGCGCTCCCGCCGGCACCCGCATCGAAGAGACCGAAGCCTATTTCAAGCAGGTCGAAGACGTCATCCGCCAGATCGTGCCCGCCCGCCGAGCTCTCCGATATCCTCGATAACATCGGCTTGCCCTACAGCGGCTACAACATCGCCCTCAGCGACACCGCCACCATCGGCTCCTTCGATGGCGAGATCCTGGTCTCGCTGAAGCCCGAGCACGCCTCCACCTGGACCTACATCCGCGAACTGCGCCAGCGCCTGAACCGCCAGTTTCCCGATCTCACCTTCTTCTTCCAGCCCGCCGATATCGTCGGCCAGATCCTGAACTTCGGATTGCCCGCCCCCATCGACGTCCAGGTCATCGGCCCGCTCACCAACGCGCCTGCCAACTATGCACTGGCGCAGCAGATCACGGCGCGCATGGCCCGCATTCCCGGTGCGGTGGACGTCCACTTGCACCAGGTCGTGGACGCCCCCGAACTGCGCTTCAATGTGGACCGCACGCGCGCCGATCAACTCGGCCTCACCCAGCAGGATGTCGCCAACAGCCTGCTGATCTCGCTCAGCTCCAACATGCAGCTTGCCCCCAACTACTGGATCAATCCGCAGAACGGCGTCGATTATCCCATTGCCGTGCAAACGCCCGAATACCGCATGGGTTCCACTGCAGAGTTGCTCGATACGCCCGTCCACGCCGGTGGCGGTCGCGCTCAGAATCAGTTACTCACCAACGTAGCCAGCCTCGAGCGCGGCTCCACGGCGTCCGTCGTCAACCACTACAACGTGCAGCCGCTCTACGACGTTTATGCCAACGTGCAGGATCGCGACCTCGGCAGCGTAGCCAGCGAAGTGCATCGCGTATTGGACGGCTTCCGCCCCAAACTTCCCAAAGGCAGCTTCTTCGAAACCCGCGGCCAGGTGGAAACCATGCGCACATCGTTCATCGGCCTAGGCGCCGGCATGGTCTTCGCGGTCGTGCTGGTGTATTTCGTCATGGTCGTGAACTTCCAATCCTGGCTCGACCCCTTCATCATTCTGATGGCCCTGCCCGGCGCGCTTTCCGGCATCCTGCTGATGCTGTTCGTCACGCAGACCACCATCAATGTTCCGTCCCTCATGGGCGCCATCATGAGCATTGGCGTGGCCACCGCCAACAGTATCCTGCTGGTGAATTTCGCCAACGACTTGCGTGCCACCGGCGCCGATTCCATCACCGCCGCGCTCGAAGCCGGATTCACCCGCCTGCGCCCCGTCATCATGACCGCTTTGGCCATGATCGTCGGCATGTTACCCATGGCGCTGGGCCTCGGCGAAGGCGGCGAACAAAACGCCCCCCTCGGCCGCGCCGTCATTGGCGGCTTGCTTATCGCCACCGTAGCCACCCTGTTCTTCGTCCCGGTGGTCTACAGCGTATCTGCGGCGCAACCCGCCCACCTATCTCGAACACGAAGCGGAAGTAGAAGCTTATGATCGTTGATCCCGCGCCCCAAACCAGCGCCCGTCCCACGCCTCGCACCGGCCGCGGTGGCCTCCTGACGTTCTTCGTGCTGCTCTTTGTGCTCGTGGCAATTGCAGTCGTCGTCGGCATCCTCCCGCGCCTCACCCGCGAGAAGTCGCTGCTGGCTGCTTCGCAAACGCAATCCGAGCAGCGTCCCTTGGTAGAAGCCGCCACTGCCCGCCAGGCGCCCATCCGCGGCACTCTCGATCTTCCCGGCGATATGCAGGCCTTGGTCGATTCACCCGTCTTCGCCCGCGTCGATGGCTACCTGCGCACGCGCCTTGTCGACTACGGCGATCGCGTGAAAGCCGGCCAGCTTCTCGCCGAGATCGACACCCCCGAACTAGACCAGCAGATCCGCCAAGCGCGAGCCGCCGTCTCGCAATCGCAATCCACCCAGAACGAAGTCAAGGCCGATCTCGATCTTTCGAAAGCCAACCTGAACCTCGCCAAGCTCACTGTCGAGCGCTGGCGCCGGCTCTCCCAAAAAGGCGTAGTGGCCCGCCAGGAAGCCGACCAGAAAGAGGCTGACTTCGCCGTCACCGAAGCGCAGGTTGCCAAAGCCCAAGCCAGCATCGCCACCACTCAGGAAACCGTGCACGCCAACGAGGCCAACCTGCACCGCCTCGAAGAGATGAAGGGGTTCTCACGAATCACCGCCCCGTTCGACGGCGTGATTACCGCGCGCAATGTGGATATCGGTACCCTGGTCAACTCCGGTAACGGCGGCTCGGCGCGCGAATTATTTCACATCGCCCAGATTCAGGTGTTGCGCATTTTCGTGAACGTGCCGCAGACCAACGTCGCCTCCATGCATCCCGGCCAGACCGCCGAGTTGCGCGTGCAGGAGTTGCCGGGACAAGTCTTCACCGCCCGCGTCACGCGCATCGCAAACGCCCTCGACGCCGCTTCGCGCGCCATGATTACGGTGCTCGAAGTGCCCAACCCGCGCGGCGTCTTAATGCCCGGCATGTACGCACAGGTGCGCTTCTCTACCGGACGCGCCGAAGCTTCCGTCATCGTACCGGGTGATGTGTTGATCCTTGGCAAGCAAGGCCCGCGCGTCGCCGTCGTCGGCTCCGATCATCGCATCCACATGCGTCCCATCCGCATCGGCCAGGACCTCGGCTCCGAAATCGAAGTCGTGTCCGGCCTCTCCGCCGGAGAAGTCGTCGTCGCGAATCCGTCCGACGCCGTGCGCGAAAATGCCTTGGTCGACGTCCGCAACATAAAGTAGACCGCACCGCCCCGTCTCAAAATAGCCTCAACGTTTTCGTCCGCTCCACGGTAATAGCTAGTAGAAATGGAGCCGGAAGGAATTGCGTTGCGCCTGACAGCTTGGCGCCGGGAAGATACCGCCGATCTGGCGGCCTTCGAGCGCATCATGTCGCAATGCGAGCGCCTCGTCCTGCGTGTCGCGCTCCGCTTGTTGAAGAATCCGCAAGATGCGCAGGATGCCGCCCAGGAAGTCTTTCTGCGGCTCTATAAACACATGGCTGTCTTGGACGAATCCCGCGGCTACGAACCTTGGCTGATGCGCGTCACCGTGAATGTATGCCGTGATATCGCCCGCCGCCGCCGCCGCTCGGTGGGGCTCGCCGATGTCGCCGACCCTGTGGCGCCGCAGCCCGACGCCTACCACCAGGCGGCCCGTCAGCAGCAGCTTGAAATCGTACGTATGGGGTTAAGTTGCCTCGGTGACAAGGAACGCGCTGCGCTGGTGCTGCGCGATGTAGAGGGATTATCCACGCGAGAGGTGGCCGTCGCGCTGGGCTCGTCGGAAAATACCGTGCGCTCCCAAATTTCCACGGCTCGCCTCAAGCTTCGCGATTTTACCGGCCGCCTGATGAGGAAACGAAGATGAACTGTGTGCAATTCGAAACCGATATCGCGCTCTATGCCGGAGGCGATCTGCCGCCTGCCCGCCATGCACCGCTCGAATCCCACTTGGCGGAGTGCGCCGCCTGCCGCGCCCTTGCGGCAGAATTGCGCGGCACGGTCGGCCTGCTCGCCAGCCTCCGCGACGATCCCGTGGACGAGATCCTCTTGGCGCGCGTCCACCAGGGCGTCCTGGCGCGTATCCCCGCGCCTCGCTCGTCCCGGCGCTATTGGAAACTCGCATGGGCGGCCTTGCTCATCCTCGCCGCGGTATTCGCGTGGCCCCGGCATTCCGCAATGGTGCAAGTGCTACCGCGCCCCCGCGCGTCGCGCCCCATCGCGCCGTCCCTGCCCGCCGCGCCCGTAATTCCAGCCGTGCGGAAATCTCACCGCGCGCGTCGTCGCATTCCCGCGGCCCCCGCGGGGCCGCCCCTGCTGGTCCAATTCGTTACCGACGATCCCAACATCGTCGTGTACTGGCTGATCGATAACAAACCTCAAGGAGACTGATATGAAATCTATGCAGCGCATCTTCATCGCTTTGGCCTTCGCCGCCGTATTACCCGCGCAGACGCCGCTACCTCCGCCGCCTCCACCGCTCCAGCAGCGCGTCTTCATGTTGAAGTATGCAGACGCCCGCAACGTCGCTGGCGTTCTCTCCGTTTTCGGGTACGGAATAAAAGCTGACCGCGATCTTCACGTCGTAGCCGTCAGCGCTCCGGCCGAAGCCATGTCGGCAATCGAAGACGCCGTCAAGCGCCTCGACGTCCCAGCCGCCGCGCCCAGAGATATCGACCTGACCGTCTACATGATCGTGGCCTCGCAGCAAGCCTCGCCCGACGCAGGCCTTCCCCCTGAACTGCAGCCCGTCGCCGCCGAGCTCAAGAAAATCTTCGGCTATAAGAACTTCCATCTCCTCGATACCATGCTGCTCCGCGCGCAACCCGGCTACAAAGCCACCGCCCATGGCGTCACCGGGACCACGGAACGGTCCCCCTACACCTTTGAAGTGGTGCCCGTCGCCATCACCGAGGACTCCAACGGACGTCTGATTCGCCTTGATAACCTGAACTTGAGCGTCCACCTGCCCGGTGATCGCCTTGCCGGAATCAGCACGGAGATTTCGGTACGTGAAGGTCAAAAAGCGGTCGTCGGCAAATCCAACATGGGAATCGATCAATCGCTGATCCTAGTCGTCACAGCCAAAGTCGTCGACTAGCCCGCGGCACCGCGTTATACTGCGCCATATAATCAATGCGCATCGTTGCCCTAACCCTAGCCGCCACAGCCGCCGTGCTGCTGGTTTCTTGCGGCGCCGATCCCAAACCGGCAGCACCTCAGCCTGCCGCCACCATCGCCGCCGCCAAGCCCGCTGACGAATCCCGCCGCTTGCCCCTGACCAATCGCGTAGATGCGCAAGTGGTCGATAACCACCTGCTCGGCAAATCGTTCATGCCCGGAGGCACGCTCGCGCATTACAAACACGGCAAGGTCGAATACAGTATGTTCGTCGCTAAAGCGCCCGACGCCCAAGCGGCCGCGTTTCTTCTGCTCGATTGGAACAAGGCGCTCACCGCATCGAAAATCATCTCCTCGTTTGGCGGATACTTCGGGCAGGACGCCGGCAATCCTGTTTTCGTATTTGCCAAAAACACCTGGATCGCCGGTGTCGCCGGCCTTCCCGAAAAGGATGCCGACTTGGCCGCCCGCTCCCTCGCTGCCCATCTCGACTAAGAGCCACCAAAATAGAAAGGACAATTGTGCCAACTCAAAACCTGCTGGATTTAACCGGACGTGTCGCCGTCGTCATCGGCGGTACTTCGGGACTGGGCCGCAAGCTTGCCGCCGGTCTCGCCGCCGCCGGAGCCGATGTCGTTCCCACCGGACGCCGCGAATCGCACGTCGAAGAAGCGTGCCGCGAAATCGAAGCCGCCGGACACAACACCTTGCGTCATACCTGCGACGCCGGCTCCCGTGAATCGATCGACCGCTTTCGCGACGCCGTCCTCGCCCGTTTCGGACGCGTCGACATCCTCCTGAACGCCGCCGGACAAACCCAGCGCAAGCCCACCGCCGAGGTCGACGAGGCCGATTGGAACCGCATCATGGACGTGAACCTTACCGGCATGCTGCGTACCTGCCAGTCGTTTTACCCCGCCCTCGCCGCCAATCGGCGGGGACGCGTCATCAACATCGCGTCGCTCACTTCATACCTCGGTTTCATGGAAGTCACTGCCTACGCTGCCTCGAAGGCTGCCGTCCTGGCCCTTACTCGCAACCTTGCGGTTGAATGGGCGCGCCACGGCATCAATGTGAACGCCATCGCCCCCGGTGTTTTTCGCACCGACCTCAACGCCCAACTCCTCGACGGCACCGACCGCGGCCGCGAGTTGAAAATGCGCACGCCCATGGCCCGCTTCGGCCAACCCGAAGAATTAATCGGCGCCGCCGTGCTACTGGCTTCCGATGCCGCCAGCTTTATCACCGGGCAATGCATCGCCGTGGATGGCGGATTCCTGGCCTCCGGCGTGAACCAGTAGCTTCACCGCTCCACATATAACTCTGCCCAAACAAATCCAGCCGAGCGGATCTTTTCGCGCAGGCTGCTGTACTTCACCACCTCGCTGGCCGCCCGTAACTTCTCCGCCGCGGCCTGCGGCATCTCCATGCGGTAACAGTCCGCGCGGTCTTTATAGGAATAACGCAGGTACCGAACATCGCCCGCCGCCGCCAAATCCATCAGCACGTCCCAAAAACTCTCTCGCCGCAGCAGTGGCTTGCGCACTCCCACCTCACGCGGAATGTCGATGGCTCGCCGCCCGCCGCGTAATACCGCCCGCACGCACCGCGCCGCATCAAACCGCCGTGCCGAATCGTCCGCCGGGAAAGTCGCCAGCAGTTCGCGCAGCGCCTCGAGTTCAGCCTCCCAACCCGCCCATCGGAACCGCGACGCCCCGCTCACCAGCGTTCCGCGCAGCAAGCAATTCGCGCACGCGCGCCTCGTCTTTGCCGGTGATGCCCAGCATGTGTTCCACCAGATCGCGCAGCGGTAAGTCCTGCACTACCACCCGCGTGATGGAAATCCCTTCGGCGGCTTCCGAGCTTAGCTTCACCCGGACGGTGGCGGGTAGAGACATGCCGTGTTTTTTCACGCTAGCATAAATGCGTGAGTCCACTGGCGTCCGTTCAACCCATCGACAAAGTGAATGCCGAACTGCGCCGCTACGAACACGCCCTGGTGGATTTCTCCGCGCGCGAGCACAATGGCGCCATCGAACTGGTCATCGAACTGAAGAATCGCGGCCTCGGCCTGCACACCTACTACGCGCCCGCTGCATCCGCGCGACATCGACCATCCGCAATTCCCCTGGACCCTGCAGCGCTACCTCTACGACTGCCTGCACGACTACCTGGTCGAGATGTTCATCCGCACGCCGCAAACGCGGGTCGTGGAACCGTGACCCCGCTCGCCGAAATCCTGCGCGACGAAATCCGCCGCGACGGTCCGATCTCCTTCCGCCGCTTCATGGACGCCGCGCTCTATCATCCCGTCCACGGCTACTACCGCCGCCCGCGCGATCCCTTCGGCAAGGATGGCGACTTCTTTACCGCCGAACAATTCCAGCCTGTCTTCGGCATCCTCATCGCGGCGCGCATCCGTCCCCTCTACCGCGAGATGGGCGCGCCACCCGGACTTCACCGTCGTCGAGTTAGGCGCGGGCCGGGGCGAGATGGCCGCCGCCTTCTCCGAATGGCGCTACATGCCGGTGGATCTCGCGCGGCGCGTTGGCGCAGCCATTCCCGAATCCTTTCACGGTGTCGTCTTCGCCAATGAATTCTTCGACGCTCTCCCTGTGGAGGCGGTTGCTTCCGACGGTGGCTGCTTCCAGGAAATGCGCGTCGCATGGAGATCAGCGCTTTGTGTGGATTGCCCGGACCGCCCGCGCGCGATGCGGTCGTCGATTATCTGCGCCGCTACTTTCCGCCGCCCGCCGAAGACGCGCTCTTCGAAGTGAATCTCGATGCGCTGGCCTGGATCGATCGCATCGCCCGCTCGTTGCGCGAAGGCTTCGTCCTATCGATCGACTACGGCTACACCCGCGCCGAGTCCATTCGCTTCCTCAGTGGTTCGCTCATGAGCTACCGCCGCCATCGCGCCGCCGAGGATGTGCTGAATAATCCCGGCTCGATGGACATCACTGCGCACGTTCCCTTCACCGCGCTGCAGGAACATGGTGCGTGCGCCGGTCTGCGCACCGTGCGCTTCGAAACTCTGGCGCAGACTCTGCTCGCCGCCGGAGAGCCCGATCAGTTCGCAGCCGCCCTCTCCGCATCTACCGAAGAAGAATCGTTGCGTCGCAGATTGCAGTTGAAGACCTTGCTGTTCGGGATGGGGGAGACGTTCCGGACACTGCTACAGAAGGCTGGAGATGATCATGGCACAAAATGAAAAAGGCCCCGACGAATCGGGGCCTGTTGGTTCAAACTTGAGTCACGCCCTAAAGTGGGCGCCCATGCTACTTCTTTTTCTTCGCGGGCGCCTTCTTCTTCGGAGCTGCTTTCTTGGTTGCGCTCTTCATCGATTGATTCTCCCTAAACATCAAATTTTGCGATTCGAAAATCGCAATGTGATTCATATATAAGGTTGTTCGAGAAAAAAGTCAAGAGAAAAATGCAACGAGATGCGTTAACCGCAAATTTTTTTCTTCGCGACGCGCTGCGCGTGGTTCTCATCGCGCCCAGAAATCCGTTGAACATCGGCGCCGCCGCGCGCGCCATGGCCAACTTCGGATGCCCGCGCCTCCGCGTGGTGAATCCTTACGACGTCGCTTTCCGCGAAGCGCGATCCGCCGTGGGAGCCGCGCCGTTATTGGCTTCCGCTGAAGAATTCTCGAACGTCGCCGATGCCGTCGCCGATTGCGCGACCGGTCGTCGGTACCACTTCGGTGGGACATCGCGAGATGCTGCATCCCCTCCGCAGGCTCGAAGCCGGCGCGCGCCTCATGCGAAAATCCGCTGCGCCCGTCGCCCTGCTCTTCGGCTCGGAAAAATTTGGCCTCTCGAACGAAGACATGAGCCACTGCCACTGGCTCATGCGCATCCACACGGTGGATTTCGATCGTTCCATGAACCTGGGCCAGGCCGTCGCAGTGTGTCTTTACGAACTCGCGCGCGATTCGCGTGCCGCCATTGCGCCGCCGGAAAAAGTGAAGGCTGCCCCGTCAGGCGATACCGAACAGGTCACCGCCATGCTGATCGATGCCCTCGAGCGCAGCGGCTACATCAAACCGCTCACCGCGGAATCCACCCGCGCGAAAGCGCGCCGCCTCGTTCGCCGACTCAATCTCAACGCGCACGATGCCTCGGTACTGTTGGGAATGTTGCGCCAAATTTTATGGAAGCTCGGAGACTAATTCAGCGGCGCCGCTTGTTTCGCACCGTGTGATCCCGCAACCACGCGGCGTAACCGGCTTCATCAAGCGTATGGTCCGCCAGCGATAACACCGCCGCTACCACTTCGGCCTGTTTCGCCGAGATCGTGTATCCGTTCTCGTAAAGAAAAACGAAGCCCGTGAGAAACGCGATGCGCTTGTTGCCGTCTACGAAGCCGTGATTCTGACAAAGCCCCCCGGTATAGGTTGCCGCCAGATCGTACAAGTCCGGCTTTCCATACGCGAGAAGATTTTTCGGCCGCGCGAGTGCCGATTCAATAGCGCCAAGGTCGCGAATCCCGCGGGATCCGCCGAACTCCATCAGGCTGTCGTCATGAAAGCGCAAAACGGCGGCCGGGTTTATCCAGACCGGCTCACTCAACGAGCCAGCTCGCGCATGGCGGGAGAGTACTTGCGCATAGCCTCGCGGGCGACGGCCACTTGGCGCGCGATATCTTCACGCTCCCCAGCGGGCCCGTCCACATACTCCTCAAGCAAAGCCTGCACCTTCGCTTGAAAATTCGTCCCGTCGGCCAACAGCTTGGCCTTTACCCGGCGATGAAAATTTTCACCTAAGCGGATCGTCAACGTCTTCGACGTCTCTAGCGCCGTCTTAGTCCCCGTCTTCACCCCTCCATCATGACATACAACAGTCAATCAGTCAATCAGTCAATCAGTCAAGACTGAAGTAGAAACCTATCTACAAAAATTAATGGCCGCCGATAACCGCGACTAAACGCGGATAAGACCAAGACCAAACCGTGCCTTGGTTTTATCGGCGTTTATCGGCGTCAATCGGCGGCCAATAATGTTTTGCCTTTGAAGTAGAACTAGATCGTACGGTAATTGGTGAACTGCACATCAATCCCGAAATCGTTATCCCGCAGCAGCTTGATCACGCTCTGCAACGTATCCCGGTCCTTGCTGCTTACCCGCACCAAGTCCCCCTGAATCGCCGCCTGCACTTTTAAGTTGCTGTCCTTGATCTTTCGCACAATATCCCGCGCCTTCTCAATCGGAATCCCCTGCTGCAGCGAGATCTCCTGCTTCACCGACGAACCCGCCGCCGGTATCAGCGTCCCGAAGGTCAACCCCTTCAGCGGTACCTGGCGCTTCACCAGCTTGCCTTGCAGTACCTCGATCACGGCCTTCAGCTTATATTCATCAGCGCTCGCCAAAACGATCTTGTGGTCTTTCTCGTTCAGCTCGATCGAGGACTTCGAGTCCTTCAAATCGTAGCGCTGTTGAATCTCTTTCATCGCCTGCTGGATGGCGTTGCTTACCTCCGGCAGTTCAATCTTGGAGACGACGTCGAAACTGTTCTCGGGCATATGTTCTAACGCGTACCGAGCGCGATCAGCACCTTCTCGGTAATCTCGTCAATCATACCAGAGAGGGAAGCGTCTAGGGCCACCGTCACCGCCGCGCGCACCCGTTCCGGGTCGATCAGCGCCACCACCGGAGTCTTCGTCGCCGCCCGTTTCGCTGCCGAGCCTGCACCTCGCGCCGCCGCCGGAAGTGCCGACCCCCGTGCCTTCGCCGCCGTGCCCACCAGTGGCTTGATCACCCCCATCAGCACCGAGGCCTCGAAAGGCTTCTGCACCATGCCGTCCGATTGTACCCGCCGCGCTTCCGCCTCGTCGAACTGGTCCTTCAATCCCGCCGTCAGAACTACGCGTACATGCCTGTGCCGCGGGCTCAGCTTCACGTACTGGCAGATTTCGTAGCCCGTTCGATGCGGCATCACCACGTCCGCCAGCACCAGGTCCGGATCCACGTCTTCCAGGCGCAGCAACGCGGAGTCGCCATCGCTGACTGTCACTACCTCGTAGCCTTCTTCGCTCAGGATCTGTTCGCCCATGCGTTGCGCGTGTGGGCTGTCGTCCGCCAGCAGAATGCGCGCCATCTCTATTGATGTGGCGCGGTTCCCGGAGGAGTGGACGCGGGCACTGCCGGGGTGGTGGTCGAAGCCGGCCCCGAAGCTTCCGCCGGAGGCGCGGTCGGCTTCGTCGGCGGAAGCGTCCCCGTCTTCGCCGCCTTCTCCGCGGCTTTCTTGTCGCGCTTCTGCTTCTCCGCCATCTTCTTCATCGCCAACTTCTTGTCTTTCTCGGTCAACGGATGGTTCGTGGCGAAAGGCTGCTGCGGAGTGGCCGCCGCCGCTTCACCCGGCTTCAACGCCGGATCGCCCGGTGCTGCCGCCGCCGGAGCCGCCGCCGTCCCCGCAGGTGGATTCTGCCGCGCGTCCGGCCGGTTGTCCAGTTCCTTAGTATCCGAAACCGTCCCCACCGAAACATCACTCACGCCAATCGACGCCGCGCCCGGAGTCGTTGCGCCAGCCACGCCCGCGCCCTGCGGCACGCTTACCGGAATTCCCGGCCGCAGCGCCGTCATCACCGGCGATCCGCCCTTGGCCGCCATGCGCGTGTCCGGATTCCGCTTGAACAGATCCATCGTCTTTGCCAAACGGCTCGGAGCATTCCTGTTTTCCAACTCGTACTTCATTCGCGCGTAAGCCACCGGATCCGCCGCCGGCACCGGACGCTTCATCGCTTCCAACTTCTTCTTCGCCGCGTCCGCGTGCGGGCTCAACGGATAATCCTTCACGAGCCGGCTGTACGCCCCCGCCGACCGGTCTTCAAATCGGTCCCCCATCCGGTCATACGAATCGCCCAACATCCACAACGCTTCGTCCGCGCTGCTAAATAGAGGATACTGATCCACTAGTCCCGTCAGTCGGTTGGCCGCCGCCGGCATCGCCCCTTTGTGATGATAAAAAGCGGCCGCCACGTACTCGTGCATTGCCAGCACCTCCTGTACGTCGCGCAACTTCTGTTGCGTCTCCGGAGCGAACTTGCTATTCGGATATTGCAGCAGCAACTGACGGCACTCGTCCTCCGCACGGATCGCGTGCAGCGGATCCCGATCCGCCTTATCCATCTGCTTATAGTGGATATCGCAAACCCGTTCCTGCGCTTCCGCCGCTTCCTCCATGTTCGGATAGAACAGCTCGAAATCCTTGTACTCCGCCTCTGCCTGCGCCAACCCGTGCGCTCCGCCCTCGCGGAACCAACTGTCGGCGATCGCCAGCTTCGCCTTCGCCAGGAATTCGCTACTGTCGTACGTATTGATCAGCGTCTGCAGCGTGAGCCGCGCGATTTCGTAGCGGCTATGCTCGATATCGTTAATGGCCCGGTCGAAGAGCACCTTGTCCGGCTGTTCGGTGTTCTTAGTGATCGGATCGGCGTACTTATGGCGGCGAATACCGCAGGAACTCAGCAGGCCCGCCACCGCGGTTACCGCAATCAGGGTATGAAGAATGCGTGGATACATCATTATGCTCGTGCCAAAAATTTCGCTTTAGACATAGGATAGCAATTGCATCTCCACCTCTGCTGAGTGCCCGCTACCCCGCGCCAACCCCGCCTAACACCGGAACGCGTGCGCCTCAAGCGCGGCTTGCCGCAATTCCGCCACCGCCGCCGCCGGGTCCGCGGTGTGAAATACAGACGACCCTGTGACCATCCAGTCACAGCCCGCCCGTACCGCCTCCGCAATGTTGGCCTTCGTGATCCCGCCATCAATCTCGATGTGGAATCCCAACCGCCGCTCCCGCCGCAAGGCGTCCAGCCGCCGTACTTTTTCGAGCGTATACGGAATGAACTGCTGCCCGCCAAATCCCGGATTCACGCTCATCACCAGGACATAATCCGCCAGCCCCAGCACTTCTTCAATAGCCGACACCGGAGTCGCCGGGTTGATCACCACTCCCGCCCGCGCCCCCGCCCGCTGGATCTCTCGCAGCGTCCCGTCCAAATGCCTGCACGCTTCCTGATGCACCGTCACCTGGTCCGCCCCCGCTTCAATAAAGATAGGAGCGTACTTGTCCGGATCCGTGATCATCAGGTGAACATCCAGCGTCGACTTCGTGATCTTGCGAATGGAAGCCACTACCGGCGGCCCAATCGTTAGGTTCTGGACGAAATGGCCATCCATCACATCCAGATGCAGCATCGTCGCGCCGCCCTTTTCGACCCGTGCGATCTCTTCCCCCAAACGGGTGAAATCCGCAGCCAGTATGGATGGAAGTATCTCGATCATTGGCGAATGAAGCCGATTTTACCATGCCCGTGAATGCTTCATTCCGCGCCATGACTTTAAGCAAAGCGACGACCGTAAGGGTGTGTCCTGCACCTATATGATATAGGTTTAGCAATGTCTCGCCCATGTGAAGAACCATGACAATCCAGCAGCGAAAGCTAACATCCAGTGCTGCGTTCTTAACTTCATTTCTCTTCTGCGCATCTCACGCGTTTGCTCAAACGACGCCCGTGCAGATCACGCTACACCAGTTCACTCCCGCTGCGCCCGCCAAGGGCGGCAATCCCTATGCTGGCGTGACAATCGGCGAAGGCGGTGTGCTGTATGGGACCACCAGCATCGGCGGAAGTGCGGGCTTCGGTACGGTGTTCTCACTGTCGCCACCAACAACTCCAGGGGGCGAATGGCGCGAGACGGTGCTCCACAACTTCGCCGGTTTTCCAACCGACGGGCAGAATCCGGGTGGCCTGGTAATCAGCCCGCACGGAGTCTTGTATGGCGCCACCTACAGCGGCGGGAGCTCAAATCTTGGCACGGTCTTCGCGCTCACTCCGCCCGTCGACCCTAACACCTCTTGGATTGAGACCGTGCTCCACAACTTCACCGGCGCTCCGGCCGACGGCAGCGATCCCTACGGGGCCCTGGCGATCGGAGCGGATGGCACGCTTTACGGTACCGCACTAAGCGGCGGAAGCTCTCTCCTGTACGGCGCCGTGTTCTCTTTAACGCCGCCCTCATCCCCGTATGGCGAGTGGAAGGAAGCAATCCTACACAGCTTCTCCAGCAGCGACGGCTTCGCGCCCAGCTCAAGTCTGGCGATCGGCGAAGGCGGCGTGCTCTACGGGACCACCCAAAATGGCGGCCACGCTCCGTGTAAGGGTGTCGGCCTGGGGTGCGGCGTGGTGTTCTCGTTGACCCCGCCCGCATCGCCGGGCGCCCCCTGGACCGAAGCGGTGCTGCATGAGTTTACCGGCATGCCTGACGGAGCCGTTCCCGGCGCCGGCGTGGCCATCGGCAGAGGCGGAGTCCTATACGGCACGACCGAAAACGGGGGAAGCGTCCCTTGCGGCGGCAATCTCGGCTGCGGCACGGTGTTCGCCGTAACGCCCCCAACTTCCCCTGGAGGCACGTGGACAGAAACAGTGCTCTACAGCTTTGGGTACTCCGGCAAGGCGCTTGGGGTCGATGCGCAAGGAACCCTGGCAATCGGCCGCGGCGAGGTGCTTTACGGCACGACGACGGACGGCGGAGCCCATGGCGGTGGCATGGTATTCTCGCTCGCGCCGCCAGCCTCCCCCGGAGGCCCATGGACAATGACGGTGCTCTACAGCTTCCCCCAACCGTCCAGCGGCGCCGCCAATCCTTACGCGGGCGTAGTTATTGGACCGGGCGAAACCCTCTACGGCACCACCTATGGCGTCCCTAACACGGACAGTGGAACGGTCTTCGCGCTGACTCCTCAAATGTAATGCTTTCTTCCCGCATTACCAATGAGGTATGGGGCCTCGGCGCTGCGCGCAGCGAATACCAGCACAGCACTGACCTGCTCCCGCGTCACGCCGAACTCTTCCACCAGTTCGTCAATATCCATGTCTTGAAGGTTCTCGAACACCGTGGAGACTGGCGTCCGGGTGCCCTTGAACACCCATGCCCCGCTGCGCTTGCCGGGGATGCTTTCCACGGCAGCGCACTGGGACCAATCAAGAGTTGCCAGCATTATCGTACCCTGCCTCTCGTCGTATTGCCACGGATTGGCGAAGTCACGCGGCCTCGTCGCTCGCCTCGTCCCGCATCAGGCAGATTTCGCCTCCGCCGTCTTCGTAAGATGATCGTCTATTTCGGGTGACGGGTGATATCTTTCGATATAGATATCGTCTTGAATTAGAAAGTAGAATCGCCAGTCCTTCGTCACCCGCCCCCGCCATCGGTCTTTGGCTTCGTCATACTTTTTGGCGCGGAGGGACGGGTGCAGGAGGTTCTGGAGTAAGAGACCCGATTGCTTATCGAACGCTGTCTGGACCTCTTTAGGCGCCTTAGCGTACGCGCGCGCAAAATGAGAAGTCCTCTGGAGTTTCATTTGGCCAGGCGTTTGGTGCTTCTGGCGGGGACCTTCGCGGCTTCCTTGTGCAGATCGGCGATGAATTCGGCGTGGTCTGAAAAAGCTTTGGACACGCGGCCAGCCTTCAGGCCGGCATCGGCTTTGGCCAGTCGGGCGTCGATGGCTCGACGCTGCTCGGGCGTGTACTCATCGTCCGCCGTCGGGAGTTTGGGAAGGATGGTAATCACTCCCCCGGCCACCCTGAATTCGAGATCTTCCCCATTCCGATGGCCGGCTTTCCGGCGCACGGACGGTGGCACCACGAGGGGTGTCCTGGTTTTGTTTTTGAGGGTGACGTTCATGGAATCGTGAATCTACTCTGTAGTGTAGCGCGCCTGGATGTCGTCAATCGCGCCACCCCTGACCGCCCTGTTCCAAGAACGGCGAAGTGTACGGCACCACTTACTACGGGGGCGATAACTTCTTCGGCACAGCGTTCCGCTACACACCCTAGCGGGTCGCCTCCGGCAAAACTACTCTTCCACCTTCTAATCTGCCATCATTAGTATGCGAAGGAATTACAAGCAGGTGGCTCCCCCTCAAACGGACCCTCCCGCTTTGCGCAATAGCTGTGTCCCTGTATGCGCAAAGCACCCCGCTGGCCGTGCCGGATTCCATTCTCCACATCATCAAAACCGGTCCGCAAACAATAGAATTCCGCGCCGGCGGCTCAACTATAATGCGATTGGAATGTTGCCGGATGGCAGCAGCAAAATTGGTTGGGATAACTCTTGTTCACGCCCGTTTCAACCTGGCCAAACCTCGACCGTCCCGAACGCCGGCAAAGTCGTCCCCGTGATCACCAGCAGCGGAGTCTACGGCGATACCACGACGGTCGATGAACTGTACCGCCGCTACCTTGCAAAACAGACCGTCTGGCGCAAATGGCAGGATCTCGCCAAATCGTACAGTTCGGACTCCAAGCGCTTCGTCGAGCAGATCACCAGCGCCTTGGCTGGCGTTACAGTGCCGCCAGATCCGCTTGATCCCCGGAGCGAAGACTTCGGTACCTGGATCGCCCTGAAACTTCTGAAAGGCAACATCCTCAATCTCGGCCCAGACTCAAGAAGAACCGCGCCGCGTCATCCTCGGCTATCTCGCGCATGAAGTCACCACGTTCGATGCCTGCGGAGCTCGGTTCACTTGTCCCGCTAAACTCGCCAGCCATTCCCACTCGAAAATCGGGTGATTTTCCAGCGCGAAGCGTCGCTAATTTAGTTATGTAAATTAACGCGTTAAACCTACGGGCGGCGACCCGCATCTCGCCCAAACCCTTTGGAATAACCAAACTCGACGGAATATACCGGGGTGATATCTCCTTAAAAATAGGCCATTTGGCCGACACCGGTTGCATCCGTCCTAGTACCCTTATTCTTGAAAAATGTATTGACCCGCACCAAAATATCGAAGAAGATTGCGGTATGCGATTTCACTCAGATCCCCTTGCTGCTACTCCCTCCCGCTCCCTCGCTATCGCCAAATTGATGATCCTTTCCGCTGCCACCGTGCCCCTATTCGGCCAATTATGCAAAACTCCCCCTGCCGTGGGTACTCCTCCCTGCGTCCTTACGTCGCAATACGATAATCTCCGCGATGCGCATAACCCCTACGAAACCCTGCTCACCGCCACCGGACTGGCAAATGGAACCGTCACTCTATCCAAACCCTCCTGGTCGCCCCTCCGCGTCGATACCGACGACTTACCGGCCGGCCAAACCGACAATCCCGTCTTCACTCAGCCTCTCTACGTCTCCCAAATCAACGTAAACGGCGCCCTCCACAACATGCTGCTCGTCGAGACGCTGAACGATACGGTCTACGCCTGGGACGCCGATAACGGCGCGCTCCTCTGGAAAAGGAAAGGCACCGGCGGCCCGCAAGGAACTAATTCCCTTTGGTATGACGACTGCGGCCCCACCGGCGCAGTCGTGAAACGGTTCCAGTCGCTGCCCTTCACCGGAATCCTCGGCACTCCAGTGATCGATGTTTCAGGCGCCACTCCCGTGATGTTCCTGGCCAGCTATTGCCAAACCTCGGTCGGCTACAAAGAATGGTGGCTTCACGAACTCAACATCCTAAACGGCGCCGACATTTCCACTATCGCCTTCAGCGCCACAGTTCCCGGAACGGGCGATGCCACCAAAGACAACACCATTAGCTTCTACGCCCAAAACGAATTGCAGCGGCCCGCTTTGCTTGAAGTCAGCCTGCCAGGCGTCACGCCGAATCCCATGATCTATGTCGCCTTTGGCACCGCCGTACCCGAAGATAACGCCGCCGATCCTTACCATGGCTGGGTCTTCGGCTACACCCTGGGAGCGAACTCGGCGTTGACTCAAGTCTTTGCCTTTACCACCACCCCCACCGGTCGTACCGGCAACACGGGTACCCCTACCTGCGCCGACGTCGTCAAGACCGGTCTTCAAAACGCCGCCAACTGGTGCGGCCAGGGCGGTGGCATCTGGATGTCCGGCCGAGGTCCCGCCGCCAACACCATCAACGGCGTGTCCCACAGTTACTTCGGCACCGGCAACGGGGGCTATCAGAAAAATGGCCTCAACTGGGGCGAGAGCATTCTGGACTTTCAGTTGTCGCCGAGTGCCGTCGGTTCCGCGCCAGCCGATTTCTTCACACCATACGGCGGCCGCTACCTTACTCCCCCGCTCACAAACGGCGTGGGCTACGTTTTTGAAGCGCTCAACCAGAACGATTGGGATATGTCGGTCAGCGGCGTGATGCTATTCCAGGACGGTAAAGGCGTCAACCGCGCCGTCACCATGGATAAAGCCGGCTACGGCTACGTCATGACCCAGGGCGGCTTAGGCGGATTCGTCAAAGGCGATCCCGGCAACGTCTTTCCCTTCGGCGCCGCCCAAAACCTCTGCACTCTGCAGGCCTACCAGTGCGACCGCGTGGTCAGCATGGCCTATTACAACGACACCCTCTATTACTGGCCCGACCATGAAAGATTGATGGGGCTCAAATCCTACAATAGCCCCACCCCGGTACCTGGCACCGGCACTATCACCACCTCCGGCAACACCGTCACCGGCACTAATACCAGTTTCGGGACCCAACTGGTAGCCGGCGACACCCTCACAGCCGGAGGCCAGCAAACTGTGGTCGGCGCTATACCCGGGAATACCAACATCCTTACGATTAGTCCTCCCTTCAATCCGGAACTGACCAATGCCACTTTCACCTACAATGGCCTGCTGATCAATCCCATCAGTTCCACGGTTCCCCACTATACCGACGCCGGATACCCGGGCGGCTCGATCGTGGTTTCTTCGCAAGGTTCGAAGGCAGGCAGCGGTGTCGTTTGGGCCGTCGGAACCGCCGCCGGAACTACCCAGACCACCCACGGGGCCGGTACCGTATATGCCTATGACGCAAGTACCCTCGTCGAACTTTGGTCCAGTCCTGATCCGTTCACCGCGGCGTCCTTTGCTCTGCCCACCGTAGTCAACGGCAGCGTCTATATCCCGACCTATGATCAGGGCATCCTGGTCTACAAAGGTGCGCGCAATTAGGAAAATCGGGCGCTTGCGGGCGCCCGAAAATTCTTGAATTTCTTGCCCAATTTTGCCCAATTGGCGGCGCCCCATAACCCTCGAAACTCCATGCATAATATTGATATATAAGGCTTTATAGTAAATTGGCTTTGTTTGCCCGAATCATCGCATCCTTGCATTTTTCGGCCGGGCTATCTATCCTTCAATCATGGCCCCTCCCGCCAAACGGGCGTTCCTGCCGGTTGCCCTGGTCGCGGTATTGTCCATCGTCCTGGTGCTCCTGGCCGTCCTCCAATACCGCTGGAGCCTCGAAATCAGCCGCGCCGAACGCACCCGAATTCAGTCCAGCCTGAACGCTTCGGTCACCCAGTTTCGCCAGGAATTCTATCGCGAACTCACCCAGATTTCCACAGCCTTCCACGGCGACCTCGCCGCCGAGCCAGCCGACTTCTGGTCCAGCTATGCCGAACGCTACCAGACCTGGTCGCGTACCTCCACTCGTCCCGATCTCGTGGCCAACGTTTTCGTCTGGCAGGCTGGCAGCGGCGCCGGCGCGCGGCTGTTGCAACTTCGTCCGGCCGACGGTCAGTTTGAAACCGTTACCTGGCCCCCCTCCCTGGCCGGATTGCGCGACCGCCTGGAGTCCGAAGCCCACCAGCACCCCGCGCCCGGACCCGGTGCCATGCCCGACTTGCGCGCCTTCACTTGGACCTTCGAACAACGCATTCCCGCCCTGCTCCGTCCCATCTTCCATTTCTCCGATTCACCCTGGAGGCGAGGCGATGGCCCGCCCGCGCGCCAACTCTTAGGCTTCGCCATCGTGGAACTAAACGCCGGCGCCCTCGACCGTATGCTTGGCGAATTGGCCCAGCGCTATTTCTCCGGGCCCGATGGATTCGTGTACAACGTCGAAGTGCTCGGCGCGCCGCCGGAGTCCAAAGTGATCTACCGCTCCGACCCCGCCCTCACGCCCGAGTCCGTCGATCCGCCGGACGCGCGCGTGCCCTTGGTTCCCGTCAGTCCCGCGCAAAATCGGGCTCTCGAAAATGCCCCCCCCCGCGAACCCGGCACTCGCCGAAGAGGCCCCCGTGACAGCGCCGGCCGCGGATCGTTCCCTCCCCGTCCCCGCTTCGCACTAATCCTGCCCTCCGCCGCCGAGGCGCCCTGGCAGTTGGTCGCCCGCCACAAGGGTGGTTCCCTCGAAACCGTCGTCGCTGTCGACCGCCGCCGTAACTTGATGCTTAGCTTCGGAGTCCTCTTGTTGCTGGCCGTCAGTATGGCGCTCATCATTATTTCGGCGCAGCGCGCCCGCCGCCTGGCCCGTCTGCAGATGGAATTCGTCGCCGGCGTATCGCACGAACTGCGCACCCCCGTTACCGTAATCTGTTCCGCTGCCGATAATCTGGCGGAAGGTTTCGTCGGCACCAAAGAGCAGGTCAAAGAATATGGCGCATTAATCCGCAACCAAGGGCGCCGTTTGGCCGATATGATCGAACAGATATTGAGGTTCGCCGCCGGTCAGTCCAGGCAGAGCAATTACGATCTGGGTCCGGTGCCGGTGAGCCAGGCAGTCGAGCGCGTGCTGGCAAGCATCGCCGCCCTGCCCGAAGCGGAGGGCTTCACAGTGGAGAGGAAAATCGATCCGGATGTGCCGCCGGTCCAGGCCGACGCCGTGGCCTTAAACCATTGCCTCGAAAACCTGATCTTGAATGCACTGAAATATGGAGGCAAGGAGCACTGGGCGCGCGTGAGCGCTCAGACCGCCGCCGGAGGATCGCGCGTCCGTATCGCCGTCGAAGATCGCGGCGTAGGAATTGACGCGGCGGACCTGCCCCATATCTTCGAACCGTTCTACCGCGGAAAAGCCGCGCTGGCCGCCCAGATCCACGGCGCAGGCCTCGGACTAAGTCTTGCGCGCGACATAGCCGAAGGCATGGGAGGCCGCCTCGATGCCGCAAGCGCCCCCGGACGCGGCGCCACCTTCACTCTCGAACTGCCGTACGCATGAAACCCATGCAACGAACCATACTCCTAATCGAAGACGAACCCGGCCTGGTGATGACCCTCGGCGACCGCCTGCGCAACGAAGGCCATCTCGTCGAATCCGCGCTCGACGGGCAAACCGGCTTCGAAATGGCCGCCGCCAAAGGCTACGACCTGATCATCCTCGACGTCATGCTGCCGCGCAAAAACGGAATGGACGTCTGCCGCGATCTGCGCGAGCAAGGCATCTCCACCCCCATCCTGATGCTGACCGCGCGCGGCCAAACCGTCGACAAAGTCGTCGGCCTGAAAATGGGCGCTGACGATTACCTCGCCAAACCTTTCGAGATGATCGAACTGCTGGCCCGCGTGGAGGCCCTGCTACGGCGCGCGCCCGCCTTAGCGGAGAACGGCGATGTGCATCAATTCGGCGACATCCAACTTGACGTTCGCCGCACCGAAGTCAGGCTCCACGGCAAACCGGTGACCCTCTCCGCCAAAGAGTATCAACTGCTGCGTTACCTCGCGGAACATCGCGGGACTACCGTCTCGCGCGAAACCCTGCTCAGCGAAGTCTGGGGATACGGCGCAGTAACCTCCAGCCGCACAGTCGACGTACACGTGGCCTGGCTGCGCCAAAAGCTGGAAGAAGATTCGCGTCAGCCCAAGTGGATCCTGACCGTGCACGGCATGGGCTATCGCTTGGCCGGATAACCCTACCGCGCCACCCGCACCGCGACACTCGCCGTAACCGTGTGTCCCGCACCATCTTCGGCAGTCAGCTTGTATTCCGTATTCTTGCGCGGCGTCACCTGCAAACAATAACTCGCCGCCGGATGCACGTCGCCGACCTCCGGCTCAATCCGCACCCGCTTGGCGCCGTACACGCCAAAACACAAGTTCGCCGGCCCACCTGGCCGCACTGCCTGCGGCGACGCATAGAAGTTGATGATCCGGAAATCGGTTCCGCCCAGCAGTTCCACGGACTGGCGTGCCCGCCGCGCTTCGTCCTCCCGCTGCGCCTGCTCGCCCTCGCGCCTGCTCCTCCACCGCGCATAGAAAATCCAACCGTCGTAGACCACCGCGGCCAGCACCGCGACACTGATCAGAGGCAATAGACGGCGCAGCAGCGCGGGCCCGCTCATTCAATCCCCGCGAAAGAAGAACGCATCCCGCACCAAAGGCTCTCCGCCCGGATATACATTTTCATCCGGAGCGAGACCCAACGCGGGCGTATCCAGGATCTCTTCATCGAGTACCCTCACCTCGTGCTTCTCCAGCACTGCCGCGATCCTCAGGCGCAGGCCGTCTAACCTGCTAAACACGCCGGGTTCCAGCGTGTCGCGGTAGTGCGATTCGGCATCGGCTGGTTCGTCGTCTTCCGTGACGTACGAGAAATCGGCGGGATCCGGCCGTGAGTCACCGCCATCTTCGAATTGCGCCCATTCGCATAAGCTGACATACGCAAACGGGCTAACCAGCGAGACCACTGCGCTGCAGCCATACCGGCCGCGCCCCGGCACCGTGACCGTCGCAATCTCCACGCCCGCGTCCACCGGTCCGCCGCTCTCTTCCTGCGTCTCGATCTCGGTTTCGAATTCGAATTCCACGCCCGCCGGTGAAAGAAAAAAGACGTGGTACGATTGCCACGGCTCGTCACCGGGAAGCGTCTGCCAGTCGAGCGAAGCTCCCGCGATCTTCCCCAAATCCCGCTCCAGGTCAGGCTGAATGTCGGTGAAGTACGATTCCGCGGCGTCGAATTCTCCGATCACGCCATCGGGCCAACATTCCGCAATGGCGGTTGCTACATCCTCCGAAAGGTTCGTGTCCATTTCTTCATTTTGCCACTGCCGTAACGGCGTGCAGGGACGCCACCCCAATCTGGCCGTTCAGGTTTTCGTCGGGCGATGCCCTGTCGCCCCCGCCGAACCAAACCGTCAAGCGGCCGTCCAGCAGTTCAATGGTTGGATCGCACACCACCCGGCTATTCCACGGCCGGCTTCCCTGAAAAACCGCCGGCAGCTTCGCCCAATGAACGCCATCCGTCGAACGCGCCAGCCCCAACCGCCGGTTCTCCTGCGCGTCGCGCCCTGTATAGAGCATCCAGTAGTAGCCGTGCGCCACCCACACCGCCGGTTCGCCCAGCCCCATCTCGTCGAAGCTGCCGTATTTGCCCAATTCCAGAATCGGATTCGTGCGCAGCTTCTCCCAATGCTCGCCATCTAACGAACGCGCCAATCCAAGTCTCTGCCGCCGTCCGCGATCTTCGCCCAGATAGAAAAGATAGAAGTAGCTGCCCATCTTGATGGCATACGGATCGCCCAGCGCCCGCTCATCCCAACTCCCGCGCGGGCCGTAGCCGATCGCTGGAAATGCGGACTTGCGCCACTTCCGCCCATCGTTCGATTGCGCCACCCCAATGCGCGGCATGTCCTTCGCGCCTGCCTGATACCAATACCAAAACCGGCCTTGGTCGAAGAGCGCGTCGCCGTTGGCCGCGATATAGTCGCCCTCGCCCGCCGCTGAATCCGGCGACAACACCACGCCCTCTTTTTTCCAGGACAATCCGTCGCCGGAAGTCGCCAGTATCGTCCTCCAGGTGGAGCCATCGAATCCCGAATAGAAGTTGTAATAGACGCCGCTGCGCCGGACTACTGAAGGATTCAGTGCATCGTGCGAGTCCCATGCACCCGCCTCGCCGTGCGGCAACACAGGTGTATCGCGCGGCTCCCAGTCGTAGCTCACTTGCGGTTCTGCGGGCGCAAGTTCGGGAAGGCGGAAATCCGCGTAGCCGCATCCGAAACAAGCCAGTGAAAGAATCGAAAGCGCGCCGCGTCCCGCCCAGCCCGATTTCTTCATGGGATCGGTACGCGCAGTTTCAGCCCCGCGCCCCGCCCAGGCCGCGATTCCAATGTCATCTCCGCGTTCAACGCGCGCGCCCGCCGCTTAAAGCTAGCCGGACCCAGCCTCAGCAATTCCAACTCGTCCAACGAATATACCCCGCTAAAGTGGAACCCGCCGCCATTGTCATCCACCGACAGTTCCAGCGTCTTGGCCACCCTTTCGAGCGAAACCGCCACCCGCGTGGCCCCCGCGTGCTTGAGCACATTGTGTAGCGCTTCCCGCAACATCTGGATCACTTCCGAAGCCATCTCTTCCGGAAACCGCAGCGGCCCTTCGCCGCCCACAAACGAAACCGGAATCCCGCTCTCTTTCTGGAAGTTCTCGCACACCCGCCGCGCCGACGCATACAGATTCGAGCCTTGCATGTCCGGCGGCCGCATGCTGCGTACGAACGCGCGCAACTCCAGCACCTGTTGATGTGCCAGAGTCTGTAGATCCCGCAAGTCGTCCATGCCGGCGCCTATGTCGCGTTCCAGAAGTTTGCGCAGAATCTCGAGGCGCATCTGCAAGCTGATAAAACTCTGTAACGGTCCGTCGTGGAAATCGGAAGCGATCCGTACGCGTTCCGCCTCCCGCGCGCGCCGGGCCTCCTCGCTGGTCTCGGCGGATTCCTCACGCAACTCTTCCATGCGATCGTCCAAGCGTTTCTTATAAATCGAAAAGGCGCACGCCATCGCGCCTAAGGCCACGGCCGGACGCCGCGCCGGGAACACGATCGGCGCTTGTACCGCCATGCAGAAGAGAACACTCACCGCCACCACCACCATAACCTCTGGTGGGCGATACAGGAATACCGCCTCCGCGATCAGGTAGGTGTAGAAGAAAACCGGAAGCCAGACCGTCGATCCGATCCCCGCCCCGGCCAGCAGCAGGAAGAATAGCAAGTCTATGAACAGAACCAGCAACGCGTAAGCGCCGCCGTTCCGCTTCCGCAACGGGGCTACCGCGCTAAAGATCAGGTAGACACCGGCCACCGCCGCGGCCCACGGAGCATTCTCCGGCGTCAGCAGCCCTGCCGCCAAACCGGCACCTGCCAGTGCGATCCGGGTCCATACCAGCAGACGCTTCCAGGCTGCCGGCACGGCTACCATTTCACCTGGCACGTGCGGCCATCCCACTGCTACCGTTTGTAAAGGAAAAGTGTATGACTGCGGCCTTCACCATCGTCTTCGATGTCTTCCACCTTTACCGGTGTCCAGCCCCTGAATTCGAAATCGTGCGCGACAACCCGCGCACCTTTCTTCAGTTGCCGTTCTAGCAGCGGCTGCACCTTATCGTTGGAGTTGGGCAGCAGGTAAACCGTAACCAGATCCGCCGACGTATAGTCCTGCTTTAAAATATCGCCGTTGATAATCTGCGCGGTCTTCTCCAAGCCAAGTTTGCGTATGCGTTCCGTGCTCTGCCGGCATAGGTCTTTGTCTATCTCGATCCCCACCGCCTCGGCGTGAAACTTCTGTGCGGCTGCGATCACTATGCGTCCATCGCCGCTGCCCAGGTCGTACATCTTCTCGCCCGCCTTCAACTCTCCTAAAGCCAGCATCTTCATCACGATGCTGTCCGGCGTCGGATAGTAAGGCGCCAGCTTGGCGGGCTCTTGCCCCAAAGCTGCCCAAGCAACCAGCGCTACTAAAATAATGCGCAATCGCATGGAAAATGCCCTCATTTAGGGCGAATTTGAGTGTAACAAAAAATACCCGGCAGCCGCGTCGTCTAACGCTCCGGCCCGCTCCCTGCTTACTCTCCAAAGTAACCTTTTCTTTGCCCGCGAGTATCATGCTTATGCCCGCATTGCCGCAGGAGCTCCGCTACGCTCTACGTACGCTCCGCCGATCCCCTCTCTTCAGCGCCGTGGCCGTGCTTTCCCTGGCCTTCGGCATTGGCGCCAATACCGCAATCTTTACGCTGATCCATCAACTGATTCTGCGCCGCCTGCCGGTGAAGAATCCCGAACAACTGGTGATGCTCGCCGGACGCGGCCGCCATTACGGCGGCAACAACGGCCGCGACAAATTGTCGTATCCCATGTATCAGGACATTCGCGATAAAAATCAGGTATTTTCCGGAATGTTCTGCACCCACCGCGACACCATGAGCGCATCTTTCGAGGGCCGCACCGAACTGATATCGAGCGAACGCGTCTCCGGTAATTACTTCCGCGTGCTCGGTATCGGCGCCGCCATCGGCCGCGTCTTCACGAATACCGACGACCTGTATCAGGGCGGCCACCCCCTCGCGGTCCTCAGCTACAACTATTGGATGTCCCGCTTCGGAGGCGATCGCGGCATCATCGGCAAAAAGCTTGTCATGGATGGCTACCCGCTCACCGTCATCGGCGTCAGCCAGGCAGGCTTCGACGGCGTGGAACCCGGATCCGCCCCGCAAGTTCGCATCCCCATCACCATGAGCAACAACCTGCCGCCCGGCAGCACCTTCGACCGCCTGAACAATCGCCGTTTCCGCTGGACCGAAGTCTTCGGCCGCCTGAAACCGGGCATCTCCTTGGAGAAGGCCCAAGCCGGCCTCCAGCCCCTGTTCCACCAGATTCTCGAAGGCGAAGTCCAGGAAAAAGAATTCGCCAAGGCATCCTCCTTCGTCAAGCAGGAATTCCTGAAGATGCACATGGAAGTGATGCCCGGCGCCACCGGCCGCTCCGATCTCCGCGAAGCCTACTCCAGGCCGCTGTTGGCGTTGATGGCCATCGTCGCCTTGGTCCTGCTGATCGCCTGCTCGAATTTGGCCAACCTGCTGATCGCCCGTGCCTCGGCCCGGCAAAAAGAGATCGCCGTCCGTTTGGCCCTGGGCGCCAGCCGCATGCGGCTAATCCGGCAGTTGCTGGTCGAAAGCCTGGTTCTGTCTCTAGCGGGAGGCGCCCTCGGCGTGGCTCTAGCCGTGGTCATCGACCATGCGCTGATCGGTTTCCTGCCGACGGGAACCACGCCGTTGTCTCTTTCGAGCACCCCTGACTGGACCGTGCTCGCCTTCACCGCCTTCATTGCCATGCTCGCGGGAATCGTATTCGGCTTGGTACCTGCCCTGCAATCTACCCGTCCACGCCTGGCCGATACCCTCAAAGATCAGGCTGCCGCCGTGCTCCATGGCGGATCCGTCACCCTGCGCAAAGGTTTGGTCGTAGCCCAAGTGGCGCTCTCGCTGCTGCTGTTGATCGGCGCCGGACTCTTCCTCCAGAGCCTCCGCAATCTGAAATTCACCAACCCGGGCTTCGACGTACACGGCTTGGTCTCCTTCGCCGTCGAGCCCACCTTGAATCGCTACGACAAGGCTTGGGCCCTTGAGTATTACCGCCGTCTGCGTGAGCGCCTGAAAGCCATGCCCGGAATTGAGAACCAGACTCTGGCCATGATCCCGGTGCTGCAAGACAACGAGTGGGATAACTGGGTAACCATCGAAGGCTATACGCCCAAGCAAGGCGAAACGCCCGACCCGCACATGCAATATTGCTCGACGGATTACTTCGCCGCCCTGAAGATTCCCATCGTGCTAGGGCGCGACTTCACCATCAAAGACGTGTCTGGCGCGCCCAAAGCGGGGATCGTCAACCAGCGATTCGCCAACCGCTATTTCAAGGGCATGAACCCCTTGGGCCGCCACGTCGGTTTGGGAATCGATCCCGGCACCAAGATGGATATCGAAATCGTAGGCGTCGCCGGCGACACCAAATACGAAAACATGAGTGAGGAAATACCCTACGAACTCTACATCCCCTATACCCAACTCGACTTCGTCAACGGCATGACCGTCTATCTACGCGCGCACGGCGATCCTAAGAACACGTTCAATACGGTTCGCCGCGTAGTTCGCGAAGTCGATCCGGGCGTCCCCATGTATGACCTGCGCACCCTTGACGACCAGATTGAAATCTCGCTCTTCATCCAACGCCTGCTGGCCACCCTGTCCGGCGTCTTCGGCGGCATCGCCACCCTGCTTGCCGCCTTGGGACTCTACGGCGTGATGGCCTACATGGTGGCGCGCCGCACCCGCGAAATCGGCATCCGTATGGCCCTTGGGGCCGCCACCCGCTCCGTCGTCTGGATGGTCATGCGTGAGGTGCTGGTACTCGCCTCGATCGGCGTGGCTATCGGCATGAGCGCCGCCTGGGCGGCCACACGCTTGATCCAAGCTCAACTCTTCGGCATCAAGGCTACCGATCTCGCCACCATGGCCGCCGCCGCTTTGGGCATTGGGGCCGTGGCAGCGCTATCCGGCTACCTGCCCGCCCGCCGCGCCATCACCATCGATCCCATGCGCGCTCTCCGATGGGAGTAGCTCTTGGTAAACAAGCCATTTCATGAGGCCGGCCGCGCAACCGCTATGCTACGATACCGGCGTCCACCGTTACCAGCCCGGGTCTGACATCAATTTGAAATCTTTCCCGGATAATATTGTGGAATGCCCGACGGTAAAACTGACGATAAGAATAATGCGGTATTAGATCGCTTGCAGCAGGCCTATAAAGCGGCGGTAGACGAATGGGTCGCCGCGATTCGTGAAGAGGAAGCCCTGGCAACCTCGGATTATTCGCTTCCCGCCTGGGAGCAGTGGGATAAGGCTGGTTTCAAAGAGCAAGACGCCCAGGACAAAGCCAAGGAAGCCAAGGAAGCGTACAAGGAGGGTCTGCGCCAGCGCGATTACGGCTTTTAGCCGGCCATTATGGGTCGATTTGAACGTACCTGGCAGCTATTCAAAGAGAGCTTCGCGGTGCTCGCCGGAGACGCCGAGATCCTCGTGTTTCCGATCTGCAGCGGCATCTCCCTGTTGCTGCTGGGGGCGAGCTTCTTCATTCCCCTCTATCGCGACGGCACCCTGCAAGCCGTGGTGAAGCACAAAGGCAATTGGGACGATTACGCCGTCCTCTTCGTCTGGTATTACCTCAACTTCTTCATCGGCATCTTCTTCAACAGCGGCCTGATGGCTTGCGCCAACATTCGCCTTTCCGGCAAGAAACCCACTGTCGCCGCGGGATTCCGCATCGCCTCGCGCCGCCTGATCGATATCGCCGCTTGGGCGTTTATAGCCGCCTCCGTGGGTCTGCTGCTCAGCACCCTGCGCGACCGAAACAACAAGCTGTTAAGCCTTCTGGCCGCCGGTCTGAACCTGGCATGGTCGCTGATCACTTACCTGATCGTGCCCGTGCTGATCTTCGAAGATCGCGGCGTGTTCGGCTCGCTGCACCGCTCCGAACAGTTATTCCGCAGCCACTGGGGCGAACAAGTCGCCGGATCGTTTGGCTTCGGACTCCTCAGCACCGTGCTTTCCATCCCAGCCGTCCTGCTGGCGTTGGCCTGCTGGCGTATCGATCCCATCGGCGGCATCATTCTGGCGGTGGTTTACCTGATCATCCTCGCTACCGTCACCTCCGCCGTTCGTGGCGTTTTTACCGTTGCCCTGTATCGCTACGCCATCGCCGGCGAGGCGCCTCCCGGCTTTTCCGCGGATGTGATCGACAGCGCATTGGGAGGCAGCCGCCAGCCCCGCGATAGTGCCCCTTGGGACACTTACAGGTACTGATTTACAGGGTTCTTCCGCCGTAAATGGTACATTAGTCAAAGCTGATGCTACAATTCCGCGAAGAACAACGTTTTCAGGGCTTTTTGACAGCTATTTTCTTCATCCCCGCGCTGATCATTGGGGACGGGATATATCGTCAAATCGGCGCCACCCAGCCTGCCATATCCGGCTCGCTGCTTTGGCCCGCCTTGGTCGTCGCGGTAGTGGTGGCCGTCTGGTTCCTGCGTCTGAAACTGATCACCGAAGTCCGCGACGATGGCATTTTGATCGATTTCATCTGGCTGTGGCCCGTCCGCATCATCCCGTTCGATCAAATCCAAAGCGTGGAAACCCGCACTTACCGCCCCGTGCGTGATTTTGGCGGTTGGGGCGTGCGTTGGGCCGCCCGCGGTATCGTTTACCACGCGCGCGGCAAACGCGGCGTTCGCTTAGTCCTGGCCAGCGGGGAACGCGTCCTGATCGGCTCCCAGCGTCCCGAAGAACTCGCCCAGGCGATCGCCGAGCGAACCAATCTACCGGTGAAAGCCGCGTAGGCCGTTTTACTCCAGGCCCGCCGCCGCATCTTCGATCAGCGCGGCTTCCTTCAGCAGCACCCCACCCAGCCGTATGATTTGTTCATCGGCCTCTTTCCAGTGCTTCTGCTCGATAGCCTCCCGCACTCCCGGCAAAGTCTTCACGCCGTAACCCGTATAAAAGCCTGGCGCGTATATCTGGTGCTGAAACCACGGCCGCCCCGGCAGGCCGTCGGGAAGTGTCAATCCACGCTCGATCTGAATCAGCTTCTGATTCACGGGCTGCAGACCCGCCTTATCGAGTTTCACCTTCTGTACCGCTTTGTCGTAGCGTTCGGCGCTCTTCGCCAGCGCCGCCATACCGTTTTCGAGCGGCGCGAAGTTCAGGAACGGCGGCTGTACCTCGACCGGCGGTGGCACCGACGTCTTGTGCGGATCGGCCATGGCGTTGAAAACGCCTTCCTCGATCTCCTTATTGCGCTCCCGGATCTCCTCGCTTTCCGTCTTCCACAACTTCTGTACTTCGTCCACATACCGGCGCACCGTATCCGCGAAGTTTGTGAAATCGTAAGGCAGCAGATCGGCGTCGGCAAAACGCATCATGGCGCTGCCGGCGGTCTGCGCGAGTGCCCGCCCATAGATGAAATCGCCATCAGAAAAATGCGTGAACCAGTAAAAATCGTCGTAAATGGAGTGGTAAATCCCGCCCCCGTCTTCGCCCCCATAACCCAGGTTCAGCGACGCAATCCCCAGGTGATCGATGAAAGCCGTATAGTCCGATCCCGATCCCAGCGCCCCGATGCGCAGGTCCGAACGCTTGCGCACCTCGTCGCGTTCAGCCGCCGGAGCGCGCGAAATGCGCGCCAGTTCATCGCGCTTCCAAACCGGCATCTTCTTCTCCGGATCTTCGATATCGTGCGCCACCCCGTTGATGAATTTCTCAAGCGAGTGCGACCCCGCCATGCCCAGAAAGCCGCGGCCATTGCCGTCCGAATTCACGTACAAGGCGGCGTGGCTGCGCAACTCTTGATCATGTTCCTCAGCCCATTCCGTCGAACCCAGCAGACCCTCTTCCTCGCCATCCCAAACGCAGTAAATGAGCGTTCGCTTCGGCTTCCACCCCTGCTTCAGCAACTCGCCCAAACCGCGCGCTTCCTCCATCAATGCCACCGCGCCCGCCAGCGGATCTTCCGCTCCATTTACCCAGGCATCGTGATGATTGCCGCGCACAATCCATTCGTCCGGATAGGCCGACCCCGGAATGCGCGCCACCACGTCGTAAATCTTCTTCGTGTCCCAGTTGAATTCAAGTTTCAAATGCACCCGCGCCGGCCCAGGTCCCACGTGATAGGTGATGGGCAGCGCGCCGCGCCATCCTTCTGGCGCAATCGCCCCCGTGAGGGCCGCCATTAATGGCTGGGCGTCGCCATATGAAATCGGCAGCACCGGAATCTTGGTCAGGGTCTGCGCCTCTTTGATGTTCAAGCGCTTGGCCCCCGCCGACGCGCCGACGCCCGGCGTCAGCGGATCCCCTGGATAAACCGGCATATCCATTACGCTGCCGCGCTGCACGCCATCCTTCGGGCGATAAGGCCCTTGCGGGAAAACTTCTCCCGCGAAATAACCGTCTTCATGCGGATCGGAATAAATGATGCATCCGATGGCGCCATGCTCGGCCGCAACCTTGGGCTTGATGCCGCGCCACGACCCGCCGTACCGCGCGATCACGATCGCGCCTTTCACCGAAACCCCTATCCGGTCGAGTTGCTCGTAGTCCTCCGGCACGCCGTAGTTCACATAGACCAGCGGCGCAGTCACGTCGCCATCGATGGAATAGGCATTGTAAGTCGGCAATTGTTCGTCATGCTGGCCTGACGTTGGGTCCACCGCCACCGTGGGCTCAGCCAGTTTGGCGGTGAAATGCTCCGGCGCCACCAGTTCCAGCGCACGGTATTTCGGCGTCGGAAACAGCACGTCGAAAGTCTCCATGTGCGCGTCCAACCCCCACTCCTTGAACTTCGCCAGAATCCACTCGGCGTTGTCTTTGTCGTAAGGCGAGCCCACGTGGTGCGGGCGTGCCGCCAGGCGTTGCATGTAGTCGTGAAGATTCTGGCTGCTGGGAATAGCCCGAAACATCACTTCCCAATCGTGTTCCGCCTGCGCCGATGCCGGCGCATAACCCCGCAGGCTGGGCGCATCCGCCGCCGGAGCCAATGCCGCTGTCGAAAGCAATGCCAGACCCGCCAGGTGCTTGATCGTCATGAAGGCCATGAAGGCAAGAATAACAGACCCGCTTTTTTCCGTGAAACACTAATTGCATGACTGGTTCGGCCATCCTCCTGATCCACTGCCCCGACCGGCGCGGCATCGTCGCGGGAATTTCCGCCTTCCTCTACGCCCACGGCGCCAACATTCTGCACGCCGACCAGCATCAGGATAACGATCTGGGCCTCTTCTTCATGCGCGTCGAATGGGATCTGGAGGGCTTTGCGCTCGATCATGACGCCTTCAGCCGCGAGTTCGAACCCCTGGCGGCCGGCTTCGAGATGCGCTGGAAACTGGCCTACTCCGCTGCCCGCCCTCGCGTGGCGATCTTCGTCTCGCGCGCACAGCACTGCCTCGTCGATCTGCTCTACCGCCATGAAATCGGAGAACTGGCCTGCGATATTCCGCTGATCGTCAGCAATCATCCGGACGCGCAAGGCTTGGCCGGCTACTACGGCATCCCGTTCCATCGTGCACCCGAGGAATCGCGGCAGCGTGCCCTGGTCGATGAGCATGGCATCGAACTGATCGTCCTGGCACGCTACATGCAAGTGCTGTCGCCCGAATTCGTCGCGCACTATCCGCAGCGAATCGTGAACGTGCACCATTCCTTCTTGCCGGCCTTCAGCGGCGCGCGCCCCTACCACGCGGCCTATCAGCGCGGAGTCAAACTAATCGGAGCCACCAGCCACTTCGTAACCGAAGTGCTCGACGACGGCCCCATCATCGAACAGGATGTCGTGCGCATCTCTCATCGCGACCAGGTGCACGACTTGATTCAGAAGGGTCGCGACCTAGAGCGCGTAGTCTTGTCGCGCGCCGTGCGCTGGTATCTGGAACACCGCATCCTGCACTACGCCGGCAAGACCGTAGTCTTCGATTAGGCGGTTAGACGTATTGTTGATAACAGTATGGTTAAATGATATCATCAATATAGGTTACCGTTGGCAATTGGATATCATTACGCTCTTCGAACCGCCGAAACTAGATGATTTGGAGCTCGAAGTTGTTGCTCGTATTGACGAACTCCAGCGTCATTTGAAATATGCCGTGCAGACACCCAAACGGTGGCCGGGCCTGTTGCGTCGGGCGCTATTCGCGCGCGCCATCATGGCATCCAACTCGATCGAGGGCTTCAACGTCACCGTAGAGGACGCCATAGCCGCCGTGGAAGGCGACGAACCGCTTGACGCCGCCGATGCAGACTGGCGCGCCGTCCGCGGCTACCGCTCCGCCATGACGTATGTCCTGCAGCTTGCCGAGGATCCCTATTTCAGATACTCTGTCGATCTCTTGCGCAGCCTGCATTTCATGATGATCGAGTATGATCTCAGCAAACGCCCTGGAAGATGGCGTCCTGGCCCGATCCAGGTGGTCGATGAATCCAGGAGGGAGATCGTATTTAAAGCCCCCGATGCCCAACAGGTACCGGCTCTGATGGAAGAATTGGTAGTGTCTCTGAACCAGGCAGGCAATGCGATGCCTAGCGCGGTGCGCGCTGCCATAGGACATCTCAACTTCGTCATGATCCACCCCTTTTCGGATGGTAACGGACGGATGGCACGCTGCCTGCAGTCTCTGATCCTGGCCAGGGCCGGCACCTTGGCTCCCGAGTTTGCCAGTATCGAGGAATACCTGGGCAGGAACACCCGAGAGTACTACGATGTGCTGCGCCAAGTGGGCGGCGGCAGTTGGAATCCTGGCCGCGACACCCGCGCGTGGATCAGGTTTTGTCTCACCGCTCATTTCCGTCAAGCGGCCACCATCCTGCGCAGGTCGAGAGAGGTGCAGCAGACCTGGGATGCATTGGAAGTAGAAGTGAAGAAGCGGAAGCTGAACGAAAGGACCATGCTCGCTCTTTCCGACGCGGCGTCCGGCCTGCGAGTGCGCAATGCGGCGTATAGGGCCGCCGCCGATATTTCCATTCAGGTCGCCACCAAAGATTTGAAACTACTGGTAAACCATGGACTGCTGATTCCCGATGGCGACAGAAAAGGCCGCACCTACCAGGCGTCGCCCTTGATCAAGGCTATCCGCTCCCGCTTCAGCGAGCCGAAAAACGTCCCCGATCCTTTCGCTACGAAGACAAAACCACCAGCCACCAGCCACTAACCACCAGCAACGGCGAAGCCGCGTTACCATGAGCCCATGGCCCCAGTCATTCGCGCACCCTGCGGCACATCCTTGCAATGCAAAGGATGGAAGCAGGAAGCCGCCCTGTCTGCCCACTCAGCTATATCTCGCCGCCCTGGGCAAGGATGGGATAACGACGAAATACTTATAGCACGCAGCGATCACAACGGTTTCCCGGGCAACCTCATGAAGTTTTCGGGCTGCAGCAAGCTGGCCACGGAAATGTCTTCGTCGATTGCATCCCAATGAATACCGATGCCGCTTAATCAGTTGCCAGTCGGAGCGTTCCCCGTCTGACGCGCCGGCCAATCGTGGGAACCAAACCAAGGGCACCGAAACCACCCGTCCGTCCGTGAGGGTCACGCTAAGCGCATCGTCCGCGCACATTACGTCGACAGCCAGAGCCTCAGATTTAACCACCAAAGTACTCATGCCATTTCGCCAAGAACAAGCTCGCGTTCTCGATCACCAGCTCCGAAATAACGCCCGGCGTGAGCGACGTGTATGTGCAGCGGCTCCCGCCCCTCCATACTGAGAAGAAGAACCGATACCCACGAACCCTCAGTATTGCGGGCACTCCCATAGTTTACCGCCCTAGCCACGGCGAAGCCCTACGCCCCCGCGTTACCATGAGCCCATGGCCTCAGTCATTCGCGCACCCCGCGGCACATCCTTGCAATGCAAAGGATGGAAGCAGGAAGCCGCCCTGCGCATGCTCATGAATAACCTCGACCCCGACGTCGCCGAACGCCCCGCCGACCTGGTCGTCTACGGCGGCACCGGCAAAGCCGCCCGCGATTGGCCCTCCTTCCACGCCATCATCCGTGAACTCCAATCCCTCGGCGACGACGAAACCCTATTGGTCCAGTCCGGACGTCCCGTCGGCGTTTTTCGCACCCACCCGGAAGCTCCCCGCGTCCTCATCGCCAATGCCAACCTGGTCGGACACTGGTCCAATTGGGAGCAATTCCGCGCCCTCGAAAAACTGGGCCTCACCATGTACGGCCAGATGACCGCCGGCAGTTGGATCTACATCGGCTCCCAAGGCATCCTCCAGGGCACTTACGAAACCTTCGCCTCCGCCGCCCGCAAGCACTTCGGCGGATCTCTCGCCGGACGCCTGGTCGTCACCGGCGGACTCGGTGGCATGGGCGGAGCCCAACCCCTCGCCGCCACCATGAACGGCGCCGCTTTCCTCGGCATCGATGTGGACCCTGCCCGCATCCGCAAACGCATCGAGACCGGCTACTGCGACGTGATGACCCACAATCTCGATGAAGCCCTCACCATCCTCCGCGAAGCCATGGACGCCGGTGAGGCTAAGTCCGTCGGCTTGGTCGGCAACTGCGCAGACGTCCTGCCCGAACTCACGCGCCGCGGCGTGGTCCCCGACATGCTCACCGACCAGACCAGCGCGCACGATCCCCTGAACGGCTACATCCCCGTGGGTTGCACCGTCGAAGAGGCCGCCGAACTCCGCGCCCGCGATCCCGAACAGTACCTCGACCGTTCGCTCGATTCCATCGCCGCCCACGTGCGCGCCATGCTCGACCTGCAGCGCGCCGGCGCCATCACCTTCGATTACGGCAACAACATCCGCCGCTTCGCCGCCGATCGCGGTGTAACCGACGCCTTCCAAATTCCCGGCTTCGTGCCCGAGTACATCCGCCCGCTCTTCTGCGAAGGCCGCGGACCCTTCCGCTGGGTGGCGCTCTCCGGCGAGCCTTCCGACATCGCCGCCACCGACCAACTCATCTGCCGCATGTTCGCCTCCAGCGAAACCCTGACCCGCTGGATTTCCCTCGCCCAACAAAAGGTCCATTTTCAGGGCCTGCCCGCGCGCATCTGCTGGCTGGGTTACGGCGAACGCGCCGAATTCGCCCTGGAAATGAACCGCATGGTGACGACTGGCAAGCTGAAAGCCCCCATCGTGATCGGCCGCGACCATCTGGATTGCGGCTCCGTCGCCTCCCCCTATCGCGAAACCGAGGGTATGCGCGACGCCAGCGATGCCATTGCCGATTGGCCCATTTTGAACGCCCTGCTGAACACGGCCTCCGGCGCCAGTTGGGTTTCCGTACATAACGGCGGCGGCGTCGGCATCGGATACTCGCAGCACTCCGGCCAGGTCACCGTTGCCGATGGCACGGATCAGTCCGCGCGCTGCATCGAACGCGTCATGACCTGCGATCCCGGCATCGGCGTTCTGCGCCATGTGGACGCCGGCTATCCCGAGGCCATCGACTTCGCCGATTCCGCCGGTCTGCGCGCACCCATGCGGCAGGATTCATGAACACCCTGCTTCGCGGTGCCGGCCAGCTACTAACCCTGCGGGGACCCGATGGTCCGCGGCGCGGCGCGGCGCTCCGCGATCTCGGCATCGTCACTAACGGCGCCGTGCTCATCAAGGATGGCCTGATCGTCGAAGCCGGTCCTGCGCGCCGTATCGAGAAACTGGCCGCTGCCCGCCGCGCGCGCGTGATCGATGCCGCCGGTTGTGTGGTCATGCCCGGCTTCGTCGATAGCCACACGCACCTGGTTTTCGCGCGCCCCCGCCTGGTCGATTACGAAATGCGTCTGGCCGGCGCCAGCTATGCCAGCATCGCCGCGGCCGGCGGAGGCATACAATCGAGCGTCGCGGCCGTAAGAGCGATGTCCGCCGTGCATCTGGAAGCCCGCGCCAAGTCAGCGCTCGCCGCCATGGCGTTGCATGGCACCACCACCCTCGAAGCCAAATCCGGCTACGCGCTCGACGAACCCGGCGAACTGAAAACGTTACGCATCTTCGCCCGGCTGAATGGCCAACCGCTCGACATCGTGCCCACGTATCTCGGCGCCCACATCACTCCGCTGGAATATCGCGGCCAGCCCGATGCCTACATCGATTGGACCATCGCCCACATGGTGCCGCTCATCCGCCGCCGCAAACTGGCGCGCTTTGTCGACGTCTATTGCGATCAGAACGCCTTCACGCTCGAACAATCCCGCCGCTATCTCGATCAGGCCCAGCGTCTGGGCTTCGGCTTGAAGATCCACGCCGAACAATTCGCGCGTACCGGCGCTGCCCGCATGGCCGTGGGTTTGGGCGCCATCAGTGTCGACCACCTGGAACAGGCCAGCCGGGAAGACATCCACGCCCTGGCCCAATCGGAAACCATCGCCACCCTGCTGCCCGGCTCCGTCTTTCACCTTGGCCTGCGTGACTACGCCCCCGCGCGCGAACTCATCGACGCCGGCGCCGCGGTGGCTCTCGCTACCGATTTCAACCCCGGTACCAGCCCCACCTTCAATATGCAAATGATCCTTTCCCTGGCCTGTACCGAAATGCGCATGTCCCCCGCCGAAGCCATCTCCGCCGCCACGATAAACGGGGCGCATGCCCTCGGACTCGCCGGAAGCCTGGGCTCGCTCGATCCCGGCAAACAGGCCGACCTCCTGATCCTCCGTGTCCAGGACTACCGCGAACTACCCTACTACTTCGGCGCCAACAATGTGCGCCAAACCTTTAAACGAGGAGTAATCTTAACTTGACCACCAGCCACCATCCACCAACCACCAGCCACCAAGCGGCAGCCAGCCACCAATTGGTGGAGTGTGTTCCGAATTTCTCCGAAGGCCGCGACCCGGCCAAAGTCGACGCCATCATCGACGCCATCAAATCCGTGCGCGGCATCGCTATCCTCGACCGCGAGCTCGACGCCGATCATAACCGCTCCGTCATCACCTTCGCCGGCCCCCCCACCGCCGTCGTCGAAGCCGCCTATCGCGGCGTCGAGCGCGCCATCGGCCTGATCGATCTGTGCAATCACAAAGGCGTCCACCCCCGCATCGGCGCCTGCGACGTGGTCCCCTTCATCCCCATCGAAGGCGTCACCCTCGAAGACTGCGTGCGCCTCGCCAATGAACTCGCCCAGCGCCTTTGGGAGCGCCTGCATGTGCCCGTCTACCTCTACGAAGCCGCCGCCCGCCGCCCCGACCGCACCAATCTCGAAAACATCCGGCGCGGCCAGTTCGAAGGCCTCCGCGAAGACATCCGCACCAATCCCGACCGCCTGCCCGATTACGGTGAAGCCGAACTGCACGCCACCGCCGGCGCAACCGTCGTGGGCGCGCGCAAATTCCTGATCGCCTACAACATCAACCTCAACACCGCCGACATCGAAATCGCCAAGCGCATCGCCAAAGCCATCCGTTTCTCCTCCGGTGGATTCCGCTTCGTGAAGTCCATGGGCGTGCCGCTGGCCTCGCGCAATCTCGCCCAGGTTTCGATGAACCTTACCGATTTCGAACAGACCCCCATCCATCGCGTCTTTGAAGCCGTGCGCGCCGAGGCCGCCCGCTACGGCGCGTCCATCGTGGGCAGCGAGATTGTCGGGCTCATCCCCAAGCGCGCTCTCGAAATGACCGCCGAATGGTATTTGCAGGTAGAAAATTTCCAGCCTGGTATGGTATTAGAGAACCGTCTCGCCGAAGCCACCCACATGAACGGATTGAACGAATTCCTGGACGAACTGGCCGCACCAACCGCCACACCCGGCGGAGGGAGTGCCGCCGCCGCTGCCGCCGCCATGGCCGCGTCGCTGGGCGCTATGGTCTCCGGCCTGTCCAAATTTTCCACCGAAGCTTTCGAAGCGGACCGCAAGTTCTTCGCCGAGGCCGTGAAGCGCGATGCCGCCTCATACGATGCCGTGCGCGCCGCCTACAAACGTCCCAAAGACGAGCGCGCCCCCTTCGTCGAGCAAGCCCTGCACGAAGCGGCCATCGTCCCCCTGGAAGTGGCTGAAGCCGCCACCGCCTTGAAGAGCCGCCTGATCGACCTGGCCGCCACCGCACCCTCCAAATTCGGATCGGATATCGAAACCGCAAAAGGCCTTGCGCAAGCCGGTATCGATGGCGCGCTGGCCAACGTACGCATCAACATCGAATCCATGAAAGACGAATCGCTGATCGCGGGCCTGCGCGACCGGCTTGCTAAATTGTCATGAGCGCCACCCTGGTTTCCATCGCTGCCACTCCGCCGCCCCGCCCCGCATGGCTCCGCGCCCCCGCGCCGGCCGGCCAAAACTATCGCGACCTGAAAAGCCTGATCGATGGGCTGGGCCTGCACACCGTTTGCGAGAGCGCGGCCTGCCCCAACGTGGGCGAATGCTGGAACCATCGCACCGCCACTTTCATGATTCTGGGGAACGTCTGCACGCGCCGCTGTGGCTTCTGCGCCGTGCAAAAAGGCGCGCCCCTGACCGTCGATTACGACGAACCTCGCCGCGTGGCCGAAGCCGTTGCCGCCATGGGATTGCGCTTCGCCGTAATCACCAGCGTGAACCGCGATGACCGTGCCGATGGGGGCGCTGAACTCTTTGCCCTCACCATCCGCGCCATCCGCGACCGCATCCCCGGCTGCGGCGTGGAAGTGCTGGTGCCCGATTTTCAAGGCAGCCACGCCGCCATGGACATCGTGATGGATGCCGCGCCCGACGTGCTGAACCACAATACCGAGACCGTCCCGCGCCTCTACCGCCAGGTGCGCTTGGGCGCGCGCTACGAACGCTCGCTCGACATGCTGGCCTACGCCAAAAGCAAATCGCCACAAACTCCTGCGAAATCCGGCTTGATGTTGGGCCTTGGCGAAACGCTCGACGAAGTGCGGGCCGTCATGCGCGACCTGCGCGCCCACCACGTGGACATTCTGACGCTCGGCCAGTACCTGCGCCCTTCGCCCAAACACCTGCCCATCGTACGCTACGTGCCCCCCGCCGAATTCGACGACTTGCGCCGTGCCGGCTACGAGATGGGCTTCGGGCATGTCGAATCCGGCCCGCTGGTGCGCAGTTCATACCACGCGGCGGACTCCGTCTCCAAATAATGCGCCGCGGTCTTCTGACTGCCGGGCAGGCAGTGTTTGGCATGGAACCAGGATATCTAGGGTTCCGGATGACTCCGCCCGGGGGGGTAAGTTCCACAGCGTGCCTATCTCAGATTGACAACTGGAGTGGACTCACCTATCATCGGTGCGGAATAGGCGTACGGAACTATTGCGGGACGGGATCTATGGCATGCAGCGCGCCCGCGCAACACTAACCCGCCCAGAGGAGCTCATAATGAATCGTACCAGCATGAAGTACCGTCACGGGTATGTCCCTCCCTTGCTGACGCTCCTGGCTCTAATCGCCGGTGCGCTGCATGCGGTATGCCAGACGCCCCCCGCAGCGCAATACCGGATAGTTTCTTATTTGTACACTTGGGGGCCCGCGCTCGGCGAACTCGTTGAGGGAACTCCAGGCGTGTTCTATTTCACCGCTCGGAGCAATCCACGTGCGGTTCTGTCAATCACGTCCCAAGGAGCCAAGAGCGTCCTCACCACATTCCCCCCCCCAGCCCAACTCCCGTCAGTGTTGATCGCCAGCGCTAACACTCGGTATTACTCGCCACTCGAGCCTGGGAACCTCACCCAGAACATGTTCTCGGTAGGTTCGGCGCCTGGGAAGAAACTGTACCCGGCGCAGAGCATCCTGCCCCTGCTTATGCAGAACCTACCGGACGGCGACATGCTAGGTGCTGGCATCGGATTTGGTGGCGCCCAATTCGCAGTTACGAGCAATCCAGAGGGCGCCGTGAAGCCGCTCTATCATTTTCCTTCCGGCGAGAAGGAACCCAGGATAATCTATGCCACGGACGGAAACTACTATGGGGTCTCGGCGCTCCACGACGGTTCTGGCTATCTCTATCGGTTAACCCCTTCCGGGTTGTTGACGAAACTGCTCAGCTTTCCTGTGAACAGCGTGACTAACTTGCCCACGCCCCTGCTTCAGGCCGACGACGGCAACCTTTACGGCGCCACTCCAAGCGGCGGCGTCAATGCCACCGGCACGATCTATAAGCTGACGCTGAGTGGCCAGTACACCCTGCTCTATACCTTTCCGAAGGATCTCAATTCTGTGCCGACGGAGTTAATCGAAGCTAGCGATGGCAATCTCTACGGCGCCACGCTTGGTTCGCTCGGACTAGGCGGCCACAGCCAGTTGTTCCGCATCACCAAATCCGGCCAATACACGCTGCTCTACGCGATGACCAACGCGGGGAACGACGGCGAATGCGGATGCGGCCTGACCATGGGTAGCGACGGCCTGATTTACGGAACGCTGGGAACCGGCGGACCTACCGGCGGCGGTGGCATCTTCACGTTGGATGTGGGCCTGCCCAAACCATCGCCATGGGCGGAGACCTTTACTCCCAATGCGGGCGTGGTTGGCGCCAAGGTTTTAATTTGGGGACGCAACCTATTCTCGTCGTCGGTGAAGTTTAACGGCGTGGAAGCCACTGCGGTCTCCTCCAGCGGATCCAACTACCTCTGGGCATCGGTGCCTGCCGGCTCCACCACGGGGCCGATCACCATCACCACGCCGGCGGGGACCATGACCACCCGCGATAGCTTTACGGTGCAGTAGGTAGGGCTGTGCCATGCGCTTTCCGGCCACCTGATCGCAGCATTGCGCGAAGTTTCGTCAGCTTGGAGAAATTGCGTCGCCCGCGGCGGAATCCACGCCATAACCACGCTGGTAGCAAGGGCAAGTCACGCGCGGCGGCTGCAATCCTTTTCCACTTTCAAAAAGAGTGGTTTTCACGAAGCAAAATCGCTGGCCATGGCTTTCCCGAGTTCGACTGAGATCCAGGGTTTGCGTATACCAATCGTCGGTCATATATTGCATCCGCGACGGCGTATTCAAAACCTCATTGATGCGTCCCTTGCTTAAGTCGAACACCAGCAGGTCGCTTTCTATCGTTCCGGCGCCCCCGGAATTCGATTCGATCACAAGTTCTTTCGAACCCTCCGCCGTAAGATCCATCAAGCGCACGCTCTGCAAAGAGCTGTGATGAGTCGTTTCCAGCAGATACTGTTCCTGCACCGCCCAACCCGCGGCATCCCTGACAAGGTGTACCACCAAGCCGATGGAAAGGCACGACATCGCGGGCCTTGCCCCCGGAAAATCATACTGCAGAACGGCGAGCAGCCCCGCTTCGTTTTCCTTCGGCCACCGAAAGAGCTTGAACCGAAGCTGCCGCGTATTAAAGAATTCCCCAGTAGCGATGTTTTCTGAAGCGGCACGCTCCGCTTTGTTCATCGCTCCGCCCTTCACCGCATAGACGCTTTCGCCCGCCAAAGCGTCGGGGAAGAATAGCTCGCCCGCCCTCGGCTTTTTCGGCCAGGTGTTATCGACCCTTCTACTCCGATCGAGCGAAACCGGCATCCCAGGGAAAATCGCGTGCAGCGCAGCCAGACGCAGGGCTTCATCCGGGACCGGACGGCCAGTGTCGCTACCCATCGCCGCCGCGCATAACAGCGCCGCCGCAACGCTACCCCAGCAAATCCAAGTACCGCGCCACCGCCTCGATCCCGCGATAGAAATTCGGTAAATGCAGCTTCTCGTTAGGCGCATGCAAATTGTCGTCGGGTAGCCCGAACCCCATCATCACGCTGGGAATCCCCAGGCTCTCCTCAAATGCCGCCACAATCGGAATCGATCCGCCCGACCGGATGTAAACCGTAGGCTTGCCGAACACTTCCGACATCGCCTCCGCCGCCGCGTGGATGAACCGGTTGTCCGGATTCACTAGCGAGGGTGGCGCCGAATGTAGCGCCTTCAACTCCGCCGTGACGCCCTTGGGGCACGCCTTGGCTATCGCCTGCCGCAGTTGCTCGGTGGCCTCTTTCGGATCTTGATCCGCTACCAGCCGTGTGCTGATCTTGGCCACTGCCCGCGCCGGAATCACCGTCTTAGCGCCTTCGCCCACGAACCCGCCGCGTATGCCGTGCACCTCGAACGTCGGCCGCGCCCACAACCGCTCGAACAATGGAACGCCCGGCTCGCCCACCAGTTCGCGCGCGCCCATCTCCTTGTCCGTATAGTCGCGCTCGTCGAACGGCAGACGCGCCCACGCCTCCCGCTCTTTCGGACTGGGCGGCACCACCCTGTCGTAAAACCCCGGTATCAAAATGTGCCCGTCCGCGCCCTTCAACGCGCAGATGATTTCGGCAATCGCCTGCAGCGGATTGGGCGCCGCGCCGCCGTAGACGCCCGAGTGCAGATCGTGGTTGGCGCCTTCCACGTGCAACTCCGCATACACCATCCCGCGCAGCCCCACGCAAATGGTGGGCAGTTCCGGCGCGAACATCTCCGTATCGCAGATCACCGCCGCATCGCACTTCAGCCGCGCCGGCTTGGTCGCCACGTAGCTTTCGATGTGCTCCCCGCCGGTCTCTTCCTCGCCCTCGATTAAAAACTTCACATTCACCGGAAGTTTGCCGCGCGTCTTCAACAGCCCTTCCACGGCCTTGATCAGGATGTACGTCTGCCCCTTATCGTCCGACGAACCGCGCGCGAAAATATCGTCGCCGCGCACCTCCGGCTCGAAGGGCGGCGATTTCCATTCGTCCAGCGGATCGGGCGGCTGCACATCGTAGTGGCCGTACATCAGCAGCGTCGGCTTGCCCGGCGCGCCCAACCATTCCGCGTAAACCAGCGGATTGCCCTCGCCCTCAATCAACTCGCCGGTCAGCCCGGCGGCGCGCAATTCGTTCAGCGCGAACTCGGCGGCCCGCCTGATATCCGGCTTATGCTCGGTCAACGTGCTGATGCTGGGAATGCGCAGAAACGTCTTCAGCCCTTCGAGAAAAGCGGCGTGGTTCTCCTGAAAATAATTCATGGTGATTGCACCTCAGTGCCATTGTAGATGGGTGCGCGCACCGCGCGGCCCGGCAGCACGTCGCGTAGCTTGCCTTCGCTCACCACCGCCACTCCGTTCACCAGCACAAACCGGATTCCAGTCGAATAGCGCGCCGGATTCTCGTAGGTGCCGGCGTCCGCCACCGTGGCGGCATCGAAGATCGTCAAATCGGCGTCGGCCCCTTCGCGGATGCGGCCTTTATTGCGCATGGCGGGCGCGTGCTCCTGCAACCGTTCGGCGGGCATCAGGCTCATCTTCCGGATCGCCTCCATCAGCGTCAGCGCCTGCGTCTCCCGCACGTAGTGTCCCAGCACGCGCGCGTACGTGCCCGCGCTGCGCGGATGTCCCTTCCCATTGCGCAATCCGCCATCGCTCGCGATCATCACCCACGGATTTGCGATCGCCGCCTCCAGCGCGCTCGGCGGAATCATGTGGATAATCACGCCGCCGCCCGCATGCCGGTAGCGCGCGAACGAGTCCGCAGTCAGGCGCTCGCCCGTGTCGGCCCATTGCAGGTCGTGATAGCCGATGCCCAAAAGATCCTGCCAGCCCGCATCGAACAGCGCCGATTCGATGGCCGACATGGCTGCCGTGTAAGGATAAGCCTCCGTAGTGATATCCACCTTGCGAGCGCGCGCTTCGCCGATCATCTGCAGCAGGCGCGGTGTGGACCGCAATCCGTTGCTGGTGATATGGGCGACGTGTACCGGCGCGCCGGTTAGCGCGGAATCCGCGATCACCTCTTCCAGCGCGGCGATACTCGCGTCGCCCCCATTGCGCAGATGCACGAAGCATCCGGCCCCAGCGTGCGCGGCCGCGCGGAACATTTCCAGAATCTCCCAGTAAGACGCCCCCGGAGTGTATTGCATGCCCATCCCGACGCCCAAAGCGCCCCGCGCCAGACCCTGCTCCACGCGGCGCCGGCACTCGGCAATTTCGCTATCGGTCGCGGCGCGGTGGGCTGCGTCGCCCGTGGGCAGGAAGCCGCCCGGATCCCGCATCACCAGCATGCGCAGCGGAATATGTCCCACCGTCACGCCATAGTTGATCAAGCTTTGCGACTTGCGCTTGTCGTACCAGGGATCCACATCGGCCGTCCCTACTTCCATTTCGAGCGCCGTGGTTACGCCGTCCATGGCCTTGAAGCGGTAATTCTCCGCGTCCTGGCCGTGCGAGTGCAGATCGATGAAACCCGGCGCCACCACCAGTCCGGCGGCATCGATCGTCGCGCGGCCTTCGAGCGGTGTAGCCGATATTACCTGGATTCTGCCCCCCGCGATCCCGATGTGGCGCACGCCATCCAGATGGCTTTCCGGATCGACCACCCGGCCGCCCCGGATCACCAAATCGTATTGTTGCGCGCTGAGCGGCGTCAGCAGCAGGAAGAGGAAAGCTGCGCGCAACACATCAATGCGCCGCAAGCATCGGCCGGATCGCCACCGCCACCAACACCATAATCGCCGAAGCCGACGGGATCAGCAGCAGCGCCTTCTTCAAGCGCTTGGGGTCTCCACCGGCAATCGCGCCGATAATGCGCGAGCTCACCGCCAGGCCGCACCATCCCAACGTGATCACCACCCCCATGGCTGTGGACGTCATGCGCGGGAACGCGTCGCCCACCATCGCCAGCGTGGTCGGAAACACCGGCGCCATCGAAATCCCAGCCAGAAATACCAGCACCCACGCCACTGTCGGATTACTGGTCTTCAGCATCAGAAATGTCGTGAGCGTCATCAGGATGGCCGCCGCCAGCGTCACCGTAGGCGCCGGCACGCTGATCAGGATCGGCGACACCGCCACGCGCCCAATCAGCAGGCCCAGCGCAAAACCAAGCGACAGAATATTCAGCGCGCGCGACTCCGGAATCCCTTGTGCGATCAAGTGTTGCGCCAGCCAGTTCCATACGCCCACTTCGCAGGCTACATAAAGAAACAGAAACAGCGACAGCAGGAACAGCACCGGCTTGCCCAGCACCGGTCCGACATCCGAGAATACGAAGCTCCGCGCGCCGCTGGGGGGGGGCATCGGCGTCAGGATGTGCAGCACCAAAGTTACCGCCGTCAACGCCGCCACTGTATAACACAGCCGTATGGAATTGCGTTTCAATAGGTTCGCCGAAATGAATGGCGTCGCCAATCCGCCCAGCCCGAAGAACAGGTTCAGCAGATTCAGCGTGGTCGCGCGCCGGTCCTGGCTGATGTCGCTCACTAGGGCGTTCGCCGCTGTCACGATAATGCCGCCGCCCAGGCCCAGCAGGAAAATGTACATTCGTATACTGCCGAAGCCCTTCGAATTGGGCAACGCAAAGAGCGCCACTGTAATCAGCGCCAAGCCGATCACCAGCCCAACCTTCTTGCCTTCGTTATCGAGCAGAGGGCCTACGCCGATGGACGCGATAATCAACCCCAGCGCTTGCGTGAAAGCGATCTGCCCAAGTTGGCTGGGCGTAAGACTGAAGCGGGCCGAAAGGTCGGGCAGGATGGTGCCCAGCATGGCGGCAATCATGCCGTAGACGAAGATTGCAAGGATAGCGGCGAGGATCAACATGCAGCGGATGGTAGCAGAATTTCGAGGGATCAGGCGAGGGCGGTTCGGACTGTGCCGTACCCGGATTCGACCGTTAAGGGCCTGTTACCCTTAATCAGCTTGCGGCGCGGCCTGCCCCATTGCTACCATTTAATAGGCGGAACCGTGCGAAAAGTCTCACTCACAGCATCCAGTCGCATCATCGGCCGCGGCACGCTGAACTGGATTGCGGAGCGCCCCATCGTGGTCTCCTTCGAGGTCACCGACTCGTGCACCTGCTATTGCCGCCATTGCGATCACGGCGGTCCCAAGAACGAAATCGCCAATCTGCGCCCAAGCGACTACCGCCGCTACATGGAAGCCTTGCGGCCCTGCGTGGTCCAGGTTTCGGGCGGTGAACCCTTGATGCGTGACGACCTGGTCGAAATCGTGCGCGAGATCAAGAATGGCTCCAAGGTGCCCTATACCATTCTGGTTTCCAACTGGTCGCTGATGACCGAACCGCGCTACCTAGAACTGCGCGCCGCCGGGGTCGATCAGTTTTCCGTGAGCTTGGATTTCCCCGACGAACGCCACGACGATTTCCGCGTATGTCCAGGCCTCTACGACCATCTTGCCGAAATCGTGCCGAAACTGGCGCGCCTCGGCCACGATGATATCGTTCTGAATAGCTGCATCACCAGTGAGAACGTGGAAGAGATCGCGTCGCTCGCAGGGAAGGCGCGCGATTGGGGCGTTAACCTTTGCTACAGCGCCTACTCCCCCAAGCGCACCGGCAATCGCGGCTATTGCCTCAATACACCCGAACAACTGCGAGCACTAAACGAAGGGCTCGACATCGTTGAATTAATGCGCGACGAAACCAATTGGATTGTAAATTCGAAAAGTACGCTGCAGGCCACCCGGCGCTATTTCGCCGAAGGTTGCGCGCCGGGATGTAAAGCGGGCCTGCGATTTCTAGTCGTGCGAAGCGATGGCTTGCTGCAACCCTGCTCCATGCAGTTTCAACCATTTCCATTGGAACAGCGGGAACGTATGATCCGCGAATTCACCGCGCAGAACGACTGCGGTGAATGTTACGTATCCATTAGATCCTATTTGGATAAAAGCTTTACGCAGCTTTTGGGCGAAAACGTGGCCGAGTTTCTCTCGTTACAGACGCATGAATCGCACTAGCGATGCGCCGGGGATAAGGCTGCTTCAGTGGCGACTTTCGCAGCCACCGGTTCGCCTATATGCATCTCCGCCCAGTTGTAACCAAACTCTTTACCGCAATCCAAACACACGACATAGGTAGAGTGGCGTTGTCCGGCGGCCGGGGAAAATCCAACTTTGCGCGCCGGTGTGATGGGGAACGTGGTCCTGCGATGCGAGCATCCCAATAAGGTATTCAATAAATTATTTAACATAGCGACGACCCCCTTCATCATGCTTAGATACGAAAACACTACCGCTGGTTTCAATTACGGAATTGGCGCAACGATGGATGTCGGGCGATTAGTACCAGGCGCGCCAGGCTCGTTCCGCTCACATAGGTTAGTGAGAGTTCGACCCGGAATGTTTCACGCGGATAGTTTGGAAGCTACCGATTCCGCGATCTGTTTACCGTGGAATCTGCCGTTCTCTATGAAGATCTCGTTGGTATGCATTCCCGCGACAATCACACCCGCCAGGTATACTCCTGGACGTTCGCTCTCGAGCGTGCGCTCATCGCTGCGCGGCCTCTGCGTGTGAGGATCGAGCGTGATCCCTATTGCGTTCAAGAAGTTGAGATCTGGACTGTAACCCGTAAGCGCAAAAAGGAAATCGTTTTTCAACAGGACTTCGCCATCCGGCGTCGAAAGCCGGATCGCTTCAGGCAGGATTTCCACAACCTGTGAATGAAAATATGCCTGTATTTCGCCGCACTTAATACGGTTTTCGATGTTCGGTTTGATCCAGTACTTCACCTTTTCCGAAATGCCGCCGCCGCGATGAATCAGGGTCACGCGCGCGCCCGTCCAGAAAAGTTCCAACGCCGCAATCGCGGCTGAGTTCTTCGCGCCTATTACCGCCACGTCGTGGTTATAGTACGGATGCGGCTCTTTATAATAGTGAAGAACCTTACTAAGTTCCTCGCCCGGCACCTTCAATAAGTTGGGTACATCGTAGTATCCGGTAGCTAACACAACCTTGCGCGCGGTATAGGTATGGTGACAATCCAACCGGTCCGAGGTAAACACCTGGAAAGCATTATCATCGCCGGCAATACCCGAAACCCGCTCGTAATCATGAATATTCAAATGGAAATGGTCGGCCACTCGGCGATAATATTTCAACGCCTCGTGCCGGTTGGGCTTCTCATTCAAGCTGGTCATCGGAATGTTCCCGATCTCGAGCAACTCCGGCGTAGTGAAGAAAACCATGTTCGTCGGATAGTTGTAAAGGGAGTTGACCACGCATCCCTTTTCAATCAACAGCGTATTAATGCCGCGCTGCTGCAACTCGATGCCGCAAGCCAGGCCCGTGGGCCCCGCTCCCACTACGATCACATCAAAGTCGTTCACAGCTTGCTCTCGATTTCAGCGTAAATACGCTCCAACGCCGCCGGCAGCGCCGCCGCATCCTTGCCGCCGCCTTCCGCCATATCCGGACGCCCGCCGCCCTTGCCGCCGACTGCCTGGGCCAACGCCCCAGCCAGTTTGCCCGCATGTACCTTCGCCGTAAGGTCTTTGGTAACAGCCGAGACAATCGAGACGCCGCCGCCATCTACCGACGCCAGTACCACCACCGCGCTCTTCCACTTGTTGCGCAGATTGTCCACCAGTTCACGCATCTGCTGCCGGTCGAGCGAGTCGGCCTGTGCGGTTAAAACGTGAGCGCCATTCACCGTCCGCGCCTGGCTCTCCAACCCACCGGCCGCCGCTTGCGCCAGCCTGCTTTTCAGATCGCGCTGCTCGTGTTCGAGCGACTTCTCCCGCGCCAGCAGCTTTTCCACATGCTCGATCAACTCCGGTTCCGAAGTGCGCAATAATTCCGAAAGCCTGTGTAGCGTGCCCGTAAGTTCCTGGTATTGACGCACCGCGCCTTCGCCGGTCACCGCCTCGATCCGCCGCACACCGGCGGAGATGCTGCCCTCGTACACGATTTTGAAAACGCCGATGTCGCCCGTCCGCCGCACGTGCGTGCCGCCGCAAAGTTCCTTGCTGAAATCCGGCACCGACACTACCCGCACCTGGTCACCGTATTTTTCGCCGAACAAAGCCATTGCGCCGGTGGCCACCGCTTGTTCCAGCGGCAGAACTTTGGTTTCCACCCCGCTATTGCGCAGGATCTGTTCGTTCACCAGGCGCTCCACTTCCTCGATCTCGGCCGCGTCCATCGCCGCGTAATGCGTGAAATCGAAGCGCAGCCGCGGCGGCTCCACCACGCTGCCCGCCTGCTTCACATGCGTGCCCAACACTTGCCTTAGCGCGGCGTGCAACAAGTGCGTCGCCGTATGATTGCGCATGGTCGACAGGCGCAGCGGTGTGGCAACTTCCGCCAACAACTCATCGCCCACATGTATCGGAGCCGTCGTCAGAATCCGATGCACGGTCAACCCAGGCACCGCTGGATAAGCGGTCTGCACTTCCGCCGCCTTCTCGCCGTTGAGCGCAAAAAGCGTGCCGCGATCGCCAACCTGGCCGCCCGTCTCCGCGTAGAAAGGCGTACGGTCGAGCACCAGTTCAGCTTCCACGCCCGCGCCCACTTCCTCGCGCAGTTCGCGATCCACCAACAGCGCCTTCACCAGTGACGTCGCGGTGAAATCCTCATAGCCCAAAAACTTCGTCCGCCCTTGCCCCACCAATTCCTGATAAACCGGCGCGATCACCGCCTTATCCGCGCCCCGCCAACTTGCCCGCGCCCGGTCCCGCTGCCGCTCCATCTCCGTATCGAAGCCTTCCCGATCGATCGAAAGGTCCCGCTCGCGCGCCATGTCTTCCTGTTCGTCAAGCGCCAGCCCGAACGTGTCATACAGCTTGAACGAAACCGCACCCGGAATCACGCTGCCCGATAGCGTCTTCACTTCGTCGTTGAACACCCGCTCCGCCACCAGGAACGTCGTCGCGTAACGATGCTCTTCGTCCTTCACCATGCGCGCCACGCGCTGCACGCTCTCCATCAACTCCGGATAAGCGGACTTCATCAGCTCAGCCACCGCCCCGGTCAGCTTGTAAAGGAACGGCTCTTCCACGCCGATCAGCCGGATGTGCCGCATCGCGCGCCGCATGATCTTGCGCAACACGTAGCCGCGGCCATCGTTCGCCGGAACCACCCCGTCGTGAATCAAAAAGGTAGTGGCGCGGCAATGGTCTGCCGCGATGCGTAGTGCCGTATCCACCCGCGCATCCGCCCCATAAGAAACGCCAAACATATCCGCGGCGTGCAAAATGATCGGCAAAATCAGGTCCGTATCGTAGTTCGACAGCTTGCCCTGCAGCACCGCCGACACGCGTTCCAACCCCATGCCCGTATCGATCGAGGGCCGCGGCAAAGGCGTCAATACGCCGCTCGAATCGCGGTTGAACTGCATGAATACCAGGTTCCAGATCTCGACGAAACGCCCGCCCGCATCGCTCGGAAACACCTCGTGTTCGTGCCCCGCTTCCGACGCCTCGGGCCCCATATCGTAGTGAATCTCCGAACAAGGTCCGCACGGCCCGGTATCGCCCATCTGCCAGAAATTGTCTTTCTCGTCCAGACGGAAAATGCGCTCCTTCGGCACCCCGGCCACTTTCTGCCAAAGCACTTCCGCATCGTCATCCTCGCGAAAGACGGTCACATACAGACGCTCTTTGGGCATCCCGAAATCTTTCGTCACCAGGTCCCACGCGTATTCAATCGCCTCCGCCTTGAAATAATCGCCGAACGAAAAATTGCCCAGCATCTCAAAGAACGTGTGATGCCGCCGCGTATACCCGACGTTCTCCAGATCGTTATGCTTGCCGCCCGCCCGCACGCATTTCTGCGACGTCGTAGCCCGCGCGTAATCGCGTTTTTCCTGCCCCAGGAAAACGTCCTTAAACTGATTCATCCCTGCATTGGTGAACAATAAGGTGGGATCGTTCGCGGGAACGAGTGAGGAACTACGCACCACGCGGTGTCCGCGCGCGGCAAAAAAATCGAGGAACTGTTGTCGGATATCTGAACCTGTCACGTCTTTATTGTAGCGACGGCAGGCCGGTATATGCTATTAAGGATTGACTTCGCCAGTGGCGCAAACCCCCTCCGAAAAGGCGTGCGCCACCAGCAATGGCCTGACTACGAAGTATAGGAAGCGCTGCCGCTCTTCACGCCGTGCGTGCTCGCCGCTTTCTCGCCAGACGACGCGATATCTTCCGCGCCCGTTTCCTTCAACAGGTCTTTCGCCCGCGAGATTTCGTCCGACGTGTCGCAGTGCACCGACAACAGCACGCCGCCATCCTTCACCCGGCCTTCATACCGCTTGGCTTCGTATTCCGGAATGCCCATGCCCACCAACGCGCCGATTAAACCGCCCACCGCGCCGCCAACGCCCAAACCTGCCAGCGACGCCATGATCGGCCCCGCCGCAATCAGCGGACCCACGCCCGGAATCGCCAGCGCGCCGATGCCCGCCAACAGTCCCAAAGTTCCGCCAATCACACCGCCCGTCGCCACACCCGTCGTGGTGCCTTCCGGAGCCTTGGTGTTCTTCTCGTGCGCGAATTCCTTTGAACTCTGCGCGTCCGGCAACAAAACCGAAATATCGTTGTAGGAAAAGCCCGCCGCGCCCAGCCTGTCGACTGCACGCTCCGCTTGGCTGGTGCTCTTATAAATTCCAAATACCGCTGTATTCTTGCCTGCCATAATTCATTCCTCCTTTGGAATGCTCTATTGCTTTACTGAAATCTGATCGGTAACTTTGTCCGCGCTGCCCGCCACGGCGACGGCCTTCGCCAGCACCGCCCGCTTTTCGTCATCCGATTTCACCGGGCCCTTCAGCGTTACGCTTCCGTTCTGGCTGATGATCTTGATGTTGTGAGCATAGGTAGACAGCGATTTGTCCGCCATAATCGATTTGCGGATATTCTTGGTCAGATCGCGATCCGCCGGATTCATCTTCTGTTGGTCCGCCGTCACCTGATCCGCGCTCCGGTCGCGCTTGTTGACTTTGGTGTTGTCCGGTTGCGTAGTCCCGCCGGGCGACTGCGCAAAGCCAGCCATGCTCGAAAGGCACAAGGCCAGTACTAAACTTGAATGCTTCATAACGTTAGAATCTTCGCAGTCGGCGATGCACATTATGCATCTCAAAACCGCGTCCTCTCTTGTTTTCTTTGCTTTTGCCCGAATGAAACTCCTTCTCGGACAGTCACCCGTAAAGGAAGCATCTGGAAAACCGTTGTACGGGGATGCCCAACCTAAAAAGCTTTCTTTTAGGAACTGCCGCCCTGTCCGAGCGTATTACTGATAGGGCGAAGCGCCCCTTAAAAAAATGTGGAATGACATTCGCTACGCTTTTCGAACCTTGCTCCGCGAACCCGGCTTCGCCATCATGGCCGTCCTGAGCCTGGCAGTCGGTATCGGCGCCAACACCGCCATCTTCTCCGTGGTCAACGGCGTACTCTTGCGCCCGCTCCCCTATCGCGATCCCGGCCGCCTCTATACCATTCGCGAAGTGGTTCCCAAACTCGCCCACCTCTACCCCAATCTCCCGGTGAACTTCGAACATTACTGGGAATGGTGCAAGCGGTCTACCGCGATGGAGTCGGTCGCCATTGTGCGATCCTCCGGTCCCAACCTCACCGGCGTCGGTGAGCCTGAATTGCTCAACGGCGCGAGGGTCTCCGCCAGCATCTTCGGTGTCCTCGGAGTCAGTCCTCAACTCGGCCGCGCTTTCCTTGCCGAAGAAGAGCCCGAGGGTCATGACCAGGTAGCCGTCATTTCCGATTCCCTGTGGAAGCGCCGCTTCAGCGCCGGCCCCGCCATCGTGGGTCGCAAAATCATGTTGGATGGCAAACCTCACACCGTCGTTGGTGTGCTGCCCTCCGGATTCCAGTTTCCCCGCGAATCCGACCACACCATCGGCGCCGGCCTCACGCCCAAAACCGAAATCTTCCTGCCGCTCGGCTACACCAAAGATGACTTTGAAGATATCACCGGCGATTACAATTGGGACGCCATCGCCCGCCTCCGCCCCGGCGTCAGCATCGAGAAAGCTCGCGCCGAGTTGAACGTACTGCAAGCCGACATCTCCCGCCGCATTCCCGAAAAGATGGACCTCCACGCCCAAATGTCCTCCCTGCACGAAGACCTGGTAGGCCAATCGCGCCGCGGTCTGTTGGTGCTGCTCGCGGCAGTCGGCGCCGTGCTCCTCATCCTCTGCGTGAACCTAGCCAATCTGTCGCTCGCGCGCGCCGCCGGACGTGCCCGCGAATCCGCCATCCGCACCGCGCTAGGCGCCGGGCGCGCCCAACTCGTCCGCCAGAATATGACCGAAAGCCTGGTGCTCGCCCTGCTCGGCGGCGTGCTGGGAATTGCCCTCGCCGCTTGGGGCGTACAGCTTTTGCTGAAGGCAGCGCCGGTCGACCTGCCCCGCCTTTCCGACGTCCATCTTGACGCCCGCGTACTCGGCTTCGCCGTCGCGATTTCGCTGATTACCGGCCTGTTGTTCGGCATTCTCCCTGCCCTGCGCACCGCCGGCGCCCATCCCTTGGAGGCGTTGAAAGCCGGAAGCGCCACCACCACCGAGGGCCGTCGCGGTGTGCGCGTGCGCAGTGTCTTGGTTGCGATGGAAGCCGCTTTGAGCGCCGTCCTGCTCATTACCGCCGGCCTCTTAATCGGTAGCTTCGTGCGCTTGATGCATGTGGATAAGGGCTTCGATATCGAGCGCGTTCTGTCCGTGCGCGTCGCGCTTCCGTCCGCCAAGTACACCGAACCAGCCCAGCAAGTCGCCTTCTTCGATCGCCTGGTGCAGAATGCCAGGCGCCTACCGGGAGTGCAATCCGCCGCGCTGGTTTCCGCCTTGCCCCTGCAGGGCGAAACTTGGCTCGACCTCGCCGCGCCCGAGGGCGATCAGCGCCCCCTGTTCGAACGCCCCATGGTGAATGTGCGTTTCGTGAGCCCCGATTATTTCAAGACGCTGCACATCCCCGTCCGCGAAGGCCAAGCCTTCGACGAAAGCCAGCGCAATCGCAAAGTGATCGTCGTCTCGCAAGGCACCGCCCGCCGCCTGTGGCCCGGCCGCAGCCCCCTCGGCCGCCGCCTCGAACGTAACGAGACACTCGAAGAAGTGGTCGGCGTAACCGCCGATATCCGCAGCACCAGTCTGGATAAAGACCCCGTCCTGATCGTCTATTTGCCTTACTGGCAGCGCCCCCGCCTGTCCGCCTCTCTCTTGCTGCGCACCGCGATGGATCCGCGCGGCATCTCCGCCAGCGTACGCGAAACCATCCGCCAGTTGGATGCGGACGTGCCCGTCCCCGCCATGGTCACGCTGCAGGAAGTGATGTCCGATTCCGTGGCCCAGCGCCGCTTCCAGATGATGTTGGTGATCCTGTTCGCCACGGCCGCCCTGGCGCTTGCCGGATTCGGTATCTACGGCGTGGTTTCGTATTCCGTGACCCGCCGCCGTACCGAAATGGGCATCCGCCTGGCCTTGGGCGCGAATACGGCGGACCTCCAACGTATGGTCGTATGGCAAGGTATGCGCCCTGTGGTGGCAGGCTTGGCCGTCGGTGTCGTCGGAGCGCTTGCGGCTGGAAGGATTCTGAATAGCTTGCTTTTTCAGACCAGCGCCAGCGATCCAATGACCATTGGCCTCGTCGCGTTCGTGCTCCTGCTGGTCTCGCTAGCGGCGGCCGTAGGCCCCGCGCGCCGCGCAACCCGTGTCGACCCCATGCGCGCGCTCCGCTTCGAATAAGCCCGCGCGCCGCGCCACCGCGTCGAGCCATGCGCGCGCTACGCTCTGAACAATTTCACGCCGCGCCACGGTGCGCTACGCTTCGAATAATTTTGCGCGCCCGGCCACCGCGTCGATCCATTCGCCCTAAGCTTCGTATAAAACACACTGCAAACCGAGCCCCGCGCGTAAAGGGAGTGGGTCGCTCCGAGCCTATTCAATCACCAACAACAAATCCTTCGCTTCCACGTGCCGCCCCGGTTGCACCAGCACTTGCGTCACTTTCCCGCCCACCGGAGCATAAACCGTGCTCTGCATCTTCATGGCTTCCATCACCAGCAGACGGTCGCCTTTCTTGACCACCTGGCTCAGTTCCACCGCCACCGTCGAGACCACGCCCGGAATCGGCGCGCCGATCTCGCCCGGTTTGGCGGGATCTGCCTTGGGAGCAGCGGCCACCTTCACCTCCAGGCTCTTGTCCCGGATGTTGACCTCGCGCGGTTGCCCGTTCAACTCGAAAAATACCGTGCGGAACCCTTCCGGATGCGGTTCGCCCACGGTCAGGAACTTGATCACCAGCGCCTTGCCGGGCTCCAGTTCCACCGCGATCTCGTCGCCCTTCTGCATGCCGTAATAGAACTGCGGCGTGGGCAGCACATCCACGTTCCCGTAGCTCTGCCGCGCCTTGGCAAACTTCACAAACACGTCCGGATACATCAAGATAGCTCAACACTTCGTCCGGCGTCAGCTTCATGGCCGATTTTGCGGCCCAGCGTGGCCGCCGTCTCGGCGAAATCCACCGGCGTCAAATGCGCGCCCGGACGCCCGCGCAGCGGCTTGGCGCCCTTCAGAATCGCCTTCTGCAAGCGCTTCGGCCAGCCGCCTTCCGGCTCGCCCAAAGCCCCGCTCAGCATCTCGATCACCGACCCCGGCAGCGTCAGATTATGATCCGGACCCAGCCGCTCGAACTGCTGCACGGTCATGTTGTGGTTCACCAGGAAGATGGCCAGGTCGCCGACCGCCTTGCTCGATGGCGTCACCTTCACGATGTCGCCCAACGCCACATTCGCCTCCGCATAGGTCCGCGCGATCTCGTGCCAGCGCGCGCCCAGCCCCATGGCTTCGGCCTGCTCCCGCAGATTGGTGTACTGCCCGCCGGGCATCTCGTGCACGTACACTTCCGCCGTGCCCGACTTCGGGCCGCGTATCGAACGGCGCGTAATACGTCCGCACCGTCTCCCAATAATCCGCGCACTGGTTCAGCGCGTCCAGATCGACGCCGCTGTCGCGCGGCGTATGTCGCCAGCGCCGCCACGATCGAATTCAGATTCGGCTGGCTGGTGGTGCCGCTCATCGACGCGATGGCGCCGTCCGCCACATGCACGCCCGGCTTCGGCCGCCTTCAGCACGGACGCCGCGTTGATGCCGCTGGTATCGTGCGTATGGAAGTGAATCGGAATGCCCGACCTCCTGCCGCAGCGTGCTCACCAGCTTCTCCGCCGCATACGGCTTGCACAATCCCGCCATATCCTTGATGGCCAGCATGTGCGCGCCCATGCGCTCCAGTTCCTTCGCCATCTTCACGTAGTATTGCAGCGAATACTTGTCCCGCCGCGGATCCAGAATGTCGCCCGTGTAGCAGACCGCCGCCTCGCAGATCTTGCCCGTGCTTGCGCACCGCTTCCATCGGGACCTTCATGTTGGGCAGCCAGTTCAGCGAATCGAAGACGCGGAAGATGTCGATGCCCTGCGCCGCCGCTTCCTGGATGAACCCCTCCACCACATTGTCCGGATACGCCGTGTAACCCACCGCGTTCGAAGCGCGCAGCAGCATCTGGAAGCAGATGTTCGGAATCGCATTCGCGCAGTTGGCGCAGCCGCAGCCAGGGATCTTCGTGCAGGAACCGCATGGCCACGTCGAACGTCGCCCCGCCCCACATCTCCAGGCTGTAGAGATTGTGCAGCCGGTGCGCCACGAAGTTGGCGATGCGCAGCATATCGTACGTGCGCACCCGCGTGGCCAGCAGCGATTGGTGCGCATCGCGGAAAGTCGTATCCGTCAGCAGCAGCCGCTGCTGCGAACGCGTCCACTCCGCGAACTTCTCCGGACCCATAGCCGTCCAGCATCTGGCGCGTACCGTCCGGCGGCGCGCTGGTATCGTGCGCGCGGCACCGGCGGAGCGTCAATGCGCGCCGGCACGGGCTTGCCCGCCACCGTCGGATTCTGATTGACGATCACCTCGCCCAGATACGTCAGCAGCTTGGTGGCGCGGTCCTTGCGCTGCACGAATGCGCACCAGTTCCGGAGTCTGCTCCAGCCATCCCGTGGTCACCCGCCCCGCCTGGAAATCGGGGTGGTTCACCACGTTCTCGAGGAACGGGATATTGGTCTTCACCCCGCGGACGCGGAACTCGCGCAGCGCGCGGTCCATGCGCTGGCAGGCGTGCGGGAACTCGCGCCCCCAGGCGGTAGTCTTCACCAGCAGCGAGTCGTAGTAAGGCGTGATCACCGCGCCGCTGTAGGCCGACCCGCCATCCAGCCGGATGCCGAATCCCGCCGGCGAACGGTAGGTGTGGATCTTGCCGTAATCCGGCACGAAGTGGTTGGCCGGATCCTCCGTGGTGATGCGGCACTGCAGCGCGAAGCCATACAGCGGCACCTGTCTCCTGCGGCGGCAGATTCATCTCCGGGCCGAACAGTTCGTGCCCCTGCGCCACCTGAATCTGGCAGCGCACCAGGTCGATGCCGGTCACCATCTCGGTGACCGTGTGCTCCACCTGGATGCGCGGATTCACTTCGATGAAGTACCACTCGCTGGTGTCCGCATCCACCAGAAACTCCACCGTGCCGGCGTTGTAATAACCCGCCGCCCGCGCCAGTTTCACGGCCGCATCGGCCAGCGCCTGCCGGATGCGATCGTCCAGGCCCACCGCGGGCGCCACTTCCACCACCTTCTGATGCCGCCGCTGCACCGAGCAATCGCGTTCGTAGAGGTGCATGCATGTTGCCGGCGCGGTCACCCAGAATCTGCACCTCGATATGCCGCGCGCGCTCGATGTAGCGCTCCAGGAACACGGCATCGTTGCCGAACGCCGCCCCCGCTTCCCGCCGCGCCTCCGCCAGGCGTTCGCCGAACTCCGCCGCGTTGCGCACCACGCGCATGCCGCGTCCGCCGCCGCCGAAAGCAGCCTTCACGATCAGCGGAAATCCGATCTTCTGGGCAATGCGCTCGGCCTTGCGCGGATCGGTGACCGGTTCCTCCGTGCCGGGCACAGTCGGGATGCCGGCCTTTTGCGCCAGTTGCCGCGCGGCGCGTTTGTCGCCCAGCAGTTCCAGCAATTCCGCGCTGGGGCCGATGAAGGCGATGCCGGCCTTTTCGCAGGCGCGCGGCAACGCCGGATTCTCTGCCAGGAAGCCGTAGCCGGGATGGATAGCGTCCACGCCCTTTTCCTTGCGCGAGAGCCACGATGCCGTCCACGTCCAGGTAAGCTTCCACCGGCCCCTTGCCTTCGCCGATCAGGTAAGCTTCGTCGGCTTTGAAGCGGTGCAGGGCGAGCCGGTCCTCCTGCGAATAGATGGCGACCGTGCGCAGGCCCAGTTCATTGGCGGCGCGCAGAATGCGGATGGCGATTTCGCCGCGGTTGAGGGCTAGTAGCTTGTTCATTCTGAAGGGATAATCATAGGATAGCAGTGTTTCGATAAGCCGCGTGTGGCTTTGAACCCCGTCCGGGCTTTCTACGTACCTTTAATCATGGCTTGCCCCGCGCTCATGCCTCACGGACAGTTCCTCGGCAACTACTCCCGCCGCAGGGAAGCGCGCGGATTCTCCTTCGCTGAATTGATGCCTACCGTGCCCGCCGAAGAAGTCGCGCGCCATACCCACACCGATGCCCACTTCGTCCTGCTCCTGGGCGGCGACTATATCTCGAGCGCCGCTGGCGCCGAATCCCAGCCGCCCACTCTGATCTATAACCCGCCGGGCACCACCCATCGCGACCGTTTCCGCGATCTTAATGGACGCTTCTTCACCATCTCCGTCTCGACTGGCAGTTTGCGGCACCGCCGGCTACATCGAACTCCTGGAACGCCCGACCGTGATAAGCCGCCGCCATGCTGTATCGCTGGCCCATCGCCTGGTACGGGAGTGCCGCTGCTGGAGCGCTGCCTCCCCGCTGATAACCGAAGGCATCTCGCTCGAATTGCTGGCGGAGATGGCCCACACTTCCGAACGCCTGCACCGGCGCCCGCCTCGCTGGCTCGCCATCGCCAAAGATCTGCTGGACCAGCATTACGCTGAATCGATCCACATTGCGGAGATCGCGCTCGCCGTCCAGGTCCATCCCGTACACCTCATCCGCACCTTTCGCGAGTTCTTTCACGCTACGCCTGGCGAATATGTGCGGCGCCTGCGCCTGGATCTGGCCGCCAGCCTGCTGACGGCGGGCAATCTGCCGCTGACCCAGGTCGCCATGCAATGCGGCTTCGCCGACCAGAGCCATTTCTCCAAAGCCTTCCGCCGTCAGTTCTCCCAGTCACCAGGCGAGTACCGCCGATTGTTGGGTCAAAAGATGTTTAGATTCAACCAGAATGTTCAAAGTGGACAAGAGTTCCCGTCCGGGTCGTGAAATACTGTCGTTGTGAGCATACTTCTATCGCCCGCTGTCGCCGCCCTTCTTGGCTGCGCGATCCTCTCCGCGCAGACTGCCGATTGGCGCACCGTTCCGCCAGCCTCCGCGGGCCTTTCCGAGAGCCGTCTGGCGGACATGTCCAAAGCCATTCGCGCGGGCGATTTCAAAGACATCACCAGCGTCCTGATCGCGCGGGACGGCGCCCTCGCCTTCGAAGCCTATTTCGATAAGGATGGCGCCGGCGCTCTCCGCAACACCCGTTCCGCCACCAAGACCGTTACCGGAATGCTCATCGGCATCGCCCTGTCCCAGAAACTGCTGCCCGCTGTGACCGCCCCGGTTTTGTCCTACTTTCCCGACAAACGCCCCATACAGAATCCCGATCCGCGCAAAGAGCGCATCACCATCGAGGATTTCCTGACCATGAGTTCGCTCCTCGAATGCGACGACCAGAACAACGCCTCCCGCGGCAATGAAGAGCGTATGTACCTCATCGAAGACTGGATCCGCTTCACGTTGGACCTGCCCATCAAGGGCTTCCCCGCCTGGACGCCGAAACCTCAGGATTCGCCCCACGGCCGCAGTTTCAGCTATTGCACAGCGGGCGTCACCACCTTGGGCGGCGTGCTGCAAAAAGCCACTGGCATGCCAATACCCGACTTCGCCGCGCGTAATCTATTTACTCCGCTCGGCATCGAGAAAGCCGATTGGCAATTCACGCCCCTCGGCATCGCCATGACCGGCGGCGGACTGGGCTTACGCAGCCGCGACCTGCTGAAGCTCGGACAGCTTTACTTGAACGGGGGCAAGTGGGGCGACCGCCAGTTGATCGACGCCGCCTGGGTGAAGGCGTCCACCGAACCGCGTGCCCAGGTCGACGAAGAAACCGAGTATGGATACCTGTGGTGGCTGAAGAGCTTCAAGGCTGGAACCAAGAATTCCCCAGCCTGGTTGATGCAAGGCAATGGAGGCAACAAAGTGGCCATATTCCCGGCCTTGAAGACGGTTGTGGTCATCACGACCACCAACTTCGGCATGCGCAACGCCCATCAACTCAGCGATAAGTTGCTGACCGACTACGTCCTGGCCGCCGCATCGGAATAACCGGCTCCGCGCGATATACTTGGCTTCTTGGACACTCGCCGGTACTTCCTCGTCTTCGCCGTCTTGTCCGTCATTCTGGTACTCTCGCCACTCCGCAAGGGAGATCTGGTCGGCTATGACGATGCGCAGTATGCCCACATGGCCAAAGACATCCTGCGTAGCGGCGACTGGTTGGTGTTGCAGAGCAACGGGGCTCCTGCCCTGGAAAATCCGCCAATGCTCGAGTGGATGGAAGCCGGCCTCTTCGCCACCTTCGGTTTGTCTGATTCGCTGGCCCGCCTGCCCTCCGCGCTGTGCGGTCTGGGCGTGATTTTTCTGGTTTATTGGTTGGCGCGGCGTCTCACGGGCGATGCCTTCACAGCCGTTTTGGCCATGTTCGTAATGGCCACCAGCATCTATTTTCTGAAGTACGCGGCGCGCGGCATGACCGACGTGCCTTTCACCTTTTTCGTACTCTGCGCCATGTGCGCGTGGTCGCGCACGGAGGAAGATCCGCGCTGGTATTTCGCCGCCGCCCTGGCCGTCGCCTGCGCCCAAATGACTCGCAGCATGATGGGATTGGCGTTGCCTGCGATATTCGCGCTGCACCTGCTGGTAATCCGCCGCCGTCCGCTGTGGCACTATGCGATTCCCGCGTTGGTATTGGCCTGTTTGCCTCTGGCCGCCTGGTATGCGTACCTGGTCTCGATTTTCGGACTGCATTTCCTGCAAGTGCACTCCATGTGGCTGCGAAACGAAGTTTACGGAGGCCTATCGCCGGCGTGGCGCCGTTATACTGGCGCAATCGAGTATGTCTGGATGCTGTCTAAATCGTACTGGCCCTGGCTGCCCGCCATGCTGGCCGGCTTGGCCCTGGTAGTCCGCGGGCGGGACCGCAAGTTGTGGCTGCTGGCGGTCTGGGTGGCGGTAGTGTACGCTTTGTGCGCTGTGACGCGCAGCCGCGTCTTGCGCTATATGCTGCCGGCGTATCCGGCTTTTGCGATATTGGCAGCCTTGGGCATGCGTAGGTTCGTGCCGGAAGCCTACCTGCGCGCCGGATTGCGCGTCCTGACGCCGGTATTGGCGGTGGCGGTGTTGATCGTAGCCCTGTTCCCGCGCACCCATCTGGAGGCCGCCGAGATCCGGCCGATTGCCCGCGCCGCCACGGCCGCCACGCCGGCCGGGGTGCGCTACGCGTTCTATGACGATGCCCAGCCCCGCTTCGACGAAGACAATCAACTGCAGTGGTATGGCGACCGCTTCCTGATCCGGTTATTCAGCCGCCCTGAGTTGCTTGAGGCACTCCACGATCGAAAGGCGCACGTCTTTGTGATGGATAAGAACAGCTACCATGCATACGTAGCGGGGCAAGTAGACAACCAGGTGCTCGCGGAAAGCGGGCACCTGATCTGCTTTAAGCTTTAGCTTTCTTAAGAGCCGCTTGGATCTTCTTATCCAAATCGGCGCTTTCTTTGGATGCCGGCGTCATCTTAAGAGCATCCTCTGCGCGCGAGCAGAAGATCTTCATCTTGTCCGGCTGGTCCATCTTGTTGTGCGCGTATAACTGGGACTCTTCAAAGAGCGAAAACGCCATAGCCTGCACGAAGGCCGCGCGCGGCACTTTGGCTTCTCCGGTCTTGAGCATATCCTGCGTCTTCGCTGGATCGTTCTTGGCGCCCGCCGCCCGGCAAGTGGCTAGCAGCACGGCACGTTCGATGGCACGCTTTTGGGCGGCATCGATCTCAGATTCCGGCAGCCACGCTCCGCCGGCGATCTTGTTCAGCAGCAGGACTTCGGTGGGGCTGCCGGTTGGGTAAGCGAACGACAGCGTAATGTACTCGTCCGTTCCCTTGAGTTTCGAGAAGTTATCCGCGAACTGGAGCGCCAAGGTGTTGGCATTACCGCGGTAGGTGCTCACTTGCCGGTGAAAGTTGGTAGCCTGTACGCGATTGGCGTGCCCGCCGGCGTCGTACGATTCGGCCAGATCCATGTAGCCTTGAGCCATCCCGGAGGTCAAGACCAGCATCCATGGCTGCGCGCGTGCGACGTATTCGTTCTGGGTTGAAAGAATGTTGCCCAGGTGTTCCACGGTCTTCTGGTAATCGCCGGCGGCGTACGTTTCGCGGGCGGCGGACCAGTAGAAGGCGGGGGTTCCGGGCTGCGGTGCACTGGCGCCGGAACAAGATAATAGGATCAAAGTAACTGCAATTAGGGCGCAGAGCGCCCCATTTCGGCTAGCCATATCGGTCATAGATATGCCTCCGAGAAACAAGTACCACGGCGCGAGGCCGATTGCAAGTTCTCGCGCCGTGGTGCGCGTTGCGTTAGTTGGAGCTGTTATTGATCAGCACCACGATGTTATCGGTGGTAGCGGTGACGATGTCGGTTCGCCCGGTAAGATCCAGGTCGCCCACCGCCAGCGAATTGCAGCCTTCCCCGAGCGGCAAGGATACCGGCGGACGGAACAGGCCGGCGCCGTTACCCAGGTAGATCAGCACTTCGGCGGAGACATCCGTACAAGCCGCCAGATCGATCTTGCCGTCTCGATTGAAAGCGCCCACGCGCACGGACAAGGGTCCGTTACCGGCCGCGTAATTCATAGCCGGATGAAAAGTGCCGTCGCCCCTTCCCAAAAGGACGGACAAATTGTTGGAGGCCAAATTGGCAACCGCCAGATCAGTAGTGCCATCGCCGTTGAAATCGTGGGCGACCAGCGCGAACGGTTCATTACCGACCGGTATAACTTCGCCGCTTCTGAAAGAGCCGTCCCCGTTGCCCAGGAAGATGTACACCAGTTCCTGGCCGAGGGTGCCGTCGGTGACCGCCAGATCGGCAATGCCATCGCCGTTGAAATCGCCGGCCTTGATACCGGTTGGCGCGCTGCCCACGAAAATACCCGTGCCGGGCCTAAAGGTGCCATCCGGTTTCCCCAGCAGAATGCTGATATCGCCGGTCTGGTTATTCAGCACAGCCAGATCCACATTGCCATCGTGGTTGAAGTCGCCCTCGGTGATGGCCACCGGACCGCCGCGTACGCCGGCGTAGCTGGTAAGCCGGAACGTGCCGTCGCCGTTACCCAGCAGGATCGAGACGTTGTCGGACAGATTATTCACAACAGCGAGATCTTCTTTGCCGTCGTGGTTGAAGTCTCCGGAGGTCAGCGCGATAGCGCCTTGGCCGCCAGTAAACGTGGTGATGGGAGCTGAGAAATTCCCACCGCCCTGGTTCAGCAGAACGCTAACCGTGCCCCACCCACCGGAATTAATCACGATGATGTCCGGCTTGCCGTCGCCGTTAAAATCGACCAGCCGGACTGCCGCTGGCGAGTTGCCTCCGCCAATCGTCCGGGTAGTAAACGAGAGATTCTGCGCCGCTAATGGCCCCGCTGCCAAGGCGGCGAAAAGCATGATATGTTTCAGAGAATGTCACCCTTCCTTCGCAGAATTATAAAGTTAACTAAGGTTAGAAACAAGGCCCATTAGTAACAAACATGTGGAAATCTTTAAAGATTTATCCGAAGTAGTCCTGGGTACTGCTACCGGGACTTTAGGGGTATACCTTAGGACTGCGGAAGCGGATTTACAGTTTCATGCGCTCCAGTTTGCGATATAAAGTCTTGCGCTCTATCCCCAGAATCTGTGCGGCGCGGCTTTTATTGCCGCCTGTCGCGGCCAGTACCCGGCGGATCTGCTCGATTTCGGCCTCGGCCAGGGTCTCTACGGGATCCTCGCGCGATTCCATGGCTGCCAGGGCATGCTGCACGGCTGCGGCGTCGATGCGGGCGCTGGGCGCCAGAATAGTCAACCGCTCCATGAGGTGCTGCAACTGGCGTACATTTCCCGGCCAGGTATACTCTTGCAGCGCTTTCAGCCCGGATTCCATCAAACGGGTGGCATGTTGATAGCGGGCGTTATATTTATTCAGAAAGAACTTGGCCAGCAGAGGCACGTCGCCGCGCCGCTCGCGCAAGGGAGGGATCACGATGCGCACCACGTTCAAGCGGAACCAAAGGTCCTCGCGAAACTTGCCATCGTCCACCATCTTCTGCATGTCGCGATTGGTCGCGGCCAGCACCCGCACGTCCACCTGTTTCCCGCGCGACGCACCCACCGGACGGATCTCGCGCTCCTGCAGAAAGCGCAGCAGCTTGAACTGGAAATTCAACTCGATGTCGCCGATTTCGTCCAGCAGCACCGTGCCGCGGTTGGCCGATTCGATCACGCCCATGCGGTCGCGGTCGGCGCCCGTGTAAGCACCCTTCATCGCGCCGAACAATTCGCTTTCGAGCAGCGATGGGGCGATGGAAGCGCAATCCACCGGGACGAACGGCTGGCTGGCGCGCGCGCTGAAGCGGTGGATCATGCGCGCCACCAGTTCTTTACCGGTGCCGGTCTCGCCTTCGATCAGCACGGTGGCATCGGTGGGCGCCACGCGCGAGGCGGTTTTGTAAATCTCGACCATGGCTGCGGAACTGCCGATCATTTCGCTTTCCGGCAGATCGTCCGGTCCCGGCTTCTTTCTCCTTATCCTGCCGCGGCGGCTTCGGCGCGCTTGATGGTATCGAGCATGCGGTCGATTTCGAACGGCTTGGCCACGTAGTCGAATGCGCCCCCGCGCGTGGCGGCCATCACCGTCTCCATGGTGCCGCGCGCGGTCATCAGGATCACCGAGCACTTGGGGTCCTTATTGCGCGCCGCATCCAGCACGTCCAGGCCAGTGCGGTCGTCGATATAGATGTCGGAGATCACGATGGGGTAGCTGTTTTCGGAAAGCCGGTCGAGCGCTTCGCCGGTGGAGGCTACCGCGTCCACGGAGTAGCCCTCCATTTCCAGAAAGGTCACCATGGTGGTGCGCACCGCCGGCATCGTCTTCCACTACCAGTAATCGCTGCATCAGTTCTCTTTCGCTACTGTCCGCCGAAACCGGCGCCGGCAGAACCATGGTGAACCGTGACCCCTCCCCTGGGCGGCTCATCACTTCAATGGTACCGGAATGCTGGATCACAATCTGCTCGACGATGGAAAGGCCGATGCCGGTTCCCAGCTTCGCCCGATTGTTCCGCGCGCTTGGTGCGATAGAACTTCTGGAAGATCTTCTTCACTTCCTTGTGGTCCATGCCGATGCCCTGATCCTCCACGGAGATGTGGGCGATGTTCGTGCTTGCTGCACGGCGGCCAGCGTGACCTGGGTGCGCGGCGGCGAGTATTTGATGGCGTTGGTCAGCAGATTGTAGAAGGCGTATTCCATCAGCTCCCGATCGCCGGTGAGTAGGATATCCTGCGGCGCAGCCTCCGTGAGAATGCGGATCTGCTTCCGCTCGGCCAGCGGCAGCGCGCGCGCCACGCACCCGGCCATGAGTTCGGCGGCGGAGAACGCTTCCTTCTTCAGATTCCACCTGGCCGGCGGAAAGCCGCTCCACGCTCAGAAACATTTCGATCATGCGGCCCAGGCGCTTTGATTCGGTATTGATCAGCTCGGCGATCTGCTTGCGCTTTTCTTCGGGCAGCGCGTAGCGGCCCATCAGTTCGCTGGATCCCTGGATGGCGGTGAGCGGCGTGCGCATTTCGTGCGTGACGAAGTGGATGGTCTGGCGGTAGCGGTCGCGCTCGGCTTCGGACTTGCGCAGGCTGCGGCGCACTACCAGCAATTGATAGCAGTCCCGCGGTGATCACGCGAAAGCCACGCGGAGGAAACGGGCGTGCAGAAGGAGAAGACCACGCGCTGGGTGAAGAACAAATACGGCGTCACATGCGCGACCACCATAATTCCGGCGGCCAGCGCATTCGCCGCTGCGTCCCGTGAAGCGGCTATACGTGAGCCCCGATGGAAACCACCAGCAGCAAGCTGAAGGCCAGCACCTCGACCGGCGGCGCTCGGTCAGGAACAGCCCTTGCGCGATGGTCTCAAATGCATTGGCGTGGATCTCGACACCCACCATCGGCATGCGGGTGGAGTAAGGGGTAAAGAGCCAGTCTTTGGCCGCAGTCTGGGAAGTCACGCCGGCGAAGACTACCTTGCCGGGGAATTTCCCTGCGCTGGCAGGATCGTTCAATAGCGCCTGCAACGATACGCGCGGGATCCGCATGATCGGGCGGCACATAACGAATGCGCATGAGGCGTCCGCTGGCCCGCGTGGACGAAATCACCCGGCCGCCCACCTCGAGATCGCCGGGCGATTCGATAATGGGCGTGCTGCGGCCCCCGCGGCTGAGGCGGAAGGCTTCGAGAGAAAGGGCCCACCGGCGGTCGTGGTTGGCCGCCTTTTCGAGAGGGAGGCTGCGGCCGACGGAATCCAGATCGTCAGGTTCGGCATGCACGTGCCCCAGCGCGGCGGCTTGCGCGCGGAAACGCGGCAGCGGATCTTCCCAGGCGGCGCCATCAGGCAGTAACTGGCAGGCCAGCACCAGATTTGGCGTCATATGCATCGCCCGCTCCAGGTGTGCGTCGATGGCTGGCTCGGTATTATCCGCCAGGATCAAATCCACCGCCACGGTTTTGGGCGAGGCGGCGGAGATCAATTCGAGCGCCTGGGCTAGCGGCTTGCGCAAGCCGGGGACGCCACCGTAAGCATTCAACGACGGCTCGTCGATCGCCAGCAGGATGCTGCCGGGCTGCCATGGTCGAGGCTGGTACAGCCGGAACATCCAGTCATAAGCGTCGTTATCGATCTGGGCGCCGAAACTGGTCCAACTCGCCGCCACGGCCATGGCGAAAGACGTCGCCAGCAACGCCCAGTAGATCGTGCTTTGGCGGCTGGGAGGCTGCATGTCTACCTGCCGAGGGCCTTTTCGATCTCTCCCGGATCGCGCGGCAGAGCGCCGGTCATCAGTTTGGCGCCGTCTTTGGTCACTTCGACCATGTCTTCGATGCGGATGCCGATGTTTTCATCTGGAATGTAGATGCCGGGTTCGACGGTGATGACGTTGCCTTCGGCGAGCGGTTGGGTGAAGTCGGTGGCATCGTGTACGTCCAGGCCGACGTGATGACTCACGCCGTGAGTGAAATATTTGCCCAAGGGCTCACCCTTCAGGTCTTTGCCATGGGTATCGATATAGGCGCGCGCCGTCTTGGTGAGATCGCTCAACGGGACCCCGGGCTTGATGGCCGCGATAACCGCGTTCTGTGCGCCCAGCACCACTTCGTAAATCTCGCGCTGGCGTTTGGTGAAGCGCGCGCCCACCGGAATCGTGCGGGTGATATCAGCAGCGTATCCAGCGCACTCCGCACCAACATCCATCAGCAGCAATTCGCCGCGATCCATGCGGCGGGAGTTTCGGGAATAGTGCAGGATGGTGCTGTTGGGCCCGGAACCCACGATCGGTGCATACGCGTGGCGCTCGCATCCTTCGTCGAAATAGGTTTCGCTCATGGTGGCAGCGACCTGATATTCATATAAACCCGGCGCGGCGCGTTTCCACGCGGCCCGATGCGCATCAATGCTGGCGTCGATGGATTTCTGTATCAGCGCCAGTTCCTCAGGCGACTTATGCATGCGCAAGCGGGCGATCATCTGGGCCGCGCTTGAGATGTCGCGTAACGGGGCCAGCGCTTTCAACTCGGCAGTACTCGCCTCGCCGACGGTATATATACCGGAGTAAAGGTCTAGTTGTTGGTGTAACTCGGTCTCGAAGCTTTCTACTGGTAACACTGTATCGAAGCCGGTAACTTGGCTGGCGCTCGAGTCATCGGGACCCAACTTGCGGCCGGTCCACTTCTCCTGGTCCGGTTGGCGGCGGGGAAGAAACAGAATGGCGTACGGCTTATCGGTGCGCGGCGGAGTGATCAGGAGGATAGCGCCCGGTTCGGTCCAGCCGGTGAGGTAATAGAAGTTGGGCTCCTGGAAGAAGCCAGTGCGGATATTCTGTTCGCCCTTCTCGGTGTTGCCGAATAGCACAAGCACGCCGTTGTGAAGCTTCTGGGACAGTTCCGCGCGACGGGTTCGGTACTCGCCAGGCGCGGGCGCGGCGATGGCGGGCCAAGCCGCCAGGAGCGCGTAGAGCAGACAGAACGCACGCATTTCATAACAGTATAACGAGAGGCATGCAAAGGGTTGCTATAAGGATGCGGCGGTGTTAATTTATAAATCGCCGCGTCCCGGGAGAAATCCATGCGACGGACGGCTTTAGTTTTCCTGTTGGTGTGTGCCGGGGTTGCGCGCGCGGCCACTTACACCACTTACATCGGCGACACGAACCAATATCAAGTTTCGGCGATAGCTACGGACGCGAGCGGCAATACCTATGTCACCGGCAGCCGCACGATCTCGCAGACAAGCGACGTTTTCGTTGCCAAGGTAGACAACTCGGGAACGCTGACCTTGTTAGGCACCTTCAGCGGAAAAGGGGCGGACCAGGCGAACGGCATCGCGGTGGACCCAGCGGGCAATATTTATATAGTTGGCAACACGACCTCCATCGATTTTCCGTTGCACAATGCGCTGCAAAGCATCGCATACGGTTCTACCGGGGGCACTGGTTTTCTGGTGAAGATGAGCGGCGACGGAACCGTAATCTATGCAACGTACCTGGGAGGTACGCAGGGATTTAGCGCTTTGAATGGCGTAGCTGTGGATGCCGACGGGAACGCGTATGTCACGGGAAGCACCATGGCGAAGGACTACGAACATACGCAGGGGATGCCCGCCGGAAGCGTGTATCCGAACGAAGCTCTAGGTGGCATTTCGGGTGCGTTCTTCGCCAAGGTCAACGCATCCGGTGGCCAGATTTTATACGCAGGGGCGGTTTCCGCGACGAATCACGACTGCGGGGAGGGCAGCACTTGTTTCCTCAGCCCGATTTATACTTCGGGCTTGGCGATTGCGGTGGATGCCGCAGGGAATGCCTATATCGCCGGTAACTCGGGCGGATTGGGCCTGCCGTCAACGCCGGGCGTGCTGCTGGCCGGCGGGATCGGGGCATTCGTCGCGAAGATCGACGCAGCAGGCGACGGCTTGGCCTATCTGACATATCTGGGCGCGGCGAATTACATTCCGGGCGTCGCGTCGAGTTCTAATCCTGGCAACATGCTATCTGCGATTACGGTGGATGCAGCCGGGAACGCCTACATCGCCGGCGCCACGTCGGACCCAGCATTTCCCGCAACGGCCGGAGCCTTTCAGACGGCACTGGCTGGGCCCGCGGGCAACCCGTTCGAGGGTCCACCGGCGGATGCGTTCGTAGCCAAACTCAATCCCACGGGCACAGCGATGGTGTGGGCCACGTTCCTGGGCGGATCGGATGCGGACGTTGCGCGAAGCATCAACGCGGATGCAGAGGGCAACGTGTGGATCTCGGGAACCACGCACTCGACCGATTTTCCTACAACGGTGTCGGTTGCGCCTGGCGGCGGCGAGTTTGTAGCGGAGTTGAACGACACGGGCACAAAACTGTTGTATTCGGCAGTGTTTCCAGCCAATACCGTGGCTCAGGCGTTGACGGTGAATGCGAGCGATACGGTCCATGTGGCCGGCGGTACGGGCCTGGTTTCAGCCTTCACGGCAAGCGTAGCGCCAGGAGAGACAACCGCTCCGTGGATGTTTGGTATTACCAATGCGGCCGGCGGGGTTCTATCGGGAAGGCTTGCGCCGGGTGAGTTGATTTCGATTTACGGGCTGCACATCGGTCCGGCGTCGGCGGCCACGCTGGGCGGAGTTCAAGTGGAGATTGACGGCATCGTGGCGCCACTGTTGTATGTCTCGGAAACGCAGATCAACGCCATCGCGCCGGTGGAACTGACCGCGGGCGCCCCTGCGGAATTGCTGGTGACCCAGGGGACTGCGCCGGTGCAGCGTTTCCGCACCATGGTGGATGCGGCGGCGCCGCAGATATTTCAAAATCCGCAGGGAATCGCCGCGGCCGTCAATCAGGACGGCACGATAAACTCGCAGACGAACCCGGCGCCGGTAGGATCGTATGTTTCCATTTGGGCCACAGGTACGGGCTATTTTCCGGGCAGCGATGGGGCGCTGGCAACCAGCGCGAATCAGTTCTGCAGTTTGGTGGGCGACTGCCAACTGCTGGAGACCGATGGCAATGCGGTGAACGTTACCTATTTCGGCGCCGCACCGGACCTTGTGAATGGAGTGGTGCAGATCAACTTTCAAGTGGTCTGCGCGGCCTGCGGCTACTATCTCAGCGTGGATGGAGTGAATAGCGATACGGTTAGTATTTACACGGCACCATAGAAGAACGTTCATGAAAAAGGCAGTCGTACTTTCGTTGTTGGTGTGGGCTGTTAGCTCCCGCGCCGCAACCTACACGACGTATGTAGGCGATGCATATCCGTATCAAACGTCGTCGATCGCTACGGACACGAATGGCAATACCTATATTGCAGGGAGTCGCGTGATCGGGCCAGTGACTCCCGGCTTTTACTCAGTTCCTCAGACCGTCGATATCCTCGTCAGCAAGATAGACGCCGCGGGCAATGTAACTTCCCTGGCCACGTTCAGCGGCAAAGGAAGCGACCGCGCGCTAGGTATAGCGGTCGACCCGGCCGGCAATATTTATCTGGCGGGCGAAACCACATCGGGCGATTTTCCGTTGCGCCACCCGCTGCAAAGCGTTCCTTACACGGTAGCTCCGGGGAACTATGGGACGACCGGCTTTCTAATGAAGCTTAGTCCGGACGGCGCCGTCATCTATTCGACTTATCTGGGCGGAACGCTCGGCTACAGTTCGTTGAACGCCGTGGCCGTGGATGCGGCCGGGAATGCTTATGTAACAGGCGACACTGCGGCTCAGGATTATCAGCATTCGGCGGGACTACCCGCAGGCCAGGTGTCGACCACTCCGGTGGAACAGATTACCGCTGCGTTTTTCGCCAAGGTCAGCGCAGACGGGAGCCGCGTGCTTTACGCCGGGGCGATATCGGCAAACCCGATTTGCGAGGCGGGCTTCGCCACCTGCCAGGGAGGCACGGACTATACGGCGGGGAACGCGATTGCGGTAGACGCGGCCGGCGACGCCTACATCGCGGGCAACACAAATGGCAGCTTGGCTGGGACCGCAGGCGCACTGGAGTCTAGCGGGTCGGGAGCGTTCGTGGCGAAGGTTAATGCCGCGGGCAGCGGGTTGGACTACCTTACGCCCCTTGCGAATGGGCAGGCCCCGTTTAAGAGTTCAGCCGCCTACGCCGACGTGGCTTCCGCGATTGCCGTGGACTCGTCCGGAAATGTTTATATCGCCGGCCTGACCAAGGATCCTGGATTCCCGGTTACGGCAGGTGCATTTCAAAAGATCCAGTCTGGGAGCGGCGATGCATTCATCGCCAAGCTGAACAGTACCGGGAGCGCCATGGTGTGGGCTACTTACCTTGGTGGCAGTGGGAACGACAAGGCGCAGACAATCGCCCTGGATGATTCGGGTAATGTGTGGGTGTCGGGTATCACGGCATCGGCCGACTTCCCAACCACCGCCAGCGCAGCACCGGGCGGTGGCGAGTTCCTCGCGGAGTTGGATGCCAGCGGGTCGGCGCTGCTGTATTCGGCGGCATTTCCGGCCGACACGGTGGGGCAGGCGCTGGCGCTCGATCCAAGCGGCACACTGCATGTGGCGGGAGGAAACGGTCTGGCCTCCGCCTTTCCAGCCACGGCCCCGCCTGGGATAGGTTCAGCGCCGTGGATGTTTGGTGTCGGCAACGCCGCGGGCGGAGCACTCTCGGGACGCCTGGCACCCGCCGAGTTGATTTCGATATACGGACTGCATTTGGGACCCTCCGCGCCGTCCTGGGGCACATTCGATGCCAGCGGCTACCTGCCGGTGACGTTGGCCGGTTCACAGGTGAAGATTAACGGGATTGCGGCGCCCTTGCTGTATGTGTCCGCGACACAGATCAACGCCGTCGCGCCGGTGGAATCGACCCCGGGCTCATCTGTGGAATTGCAGATCACCCAGGCCGGCTCCGCGATTGCAGCACTCCGGCTGATGGTGGATGCCGCAGTTCCGCAGGTATTCAGGACTGCAAACGGCGGTGCGGCGGCTATTAACCAGGATGGCAGTTTCAATTCGCAGGCGAATCCGGCGCCGGCCGGAACGTATGTATCTATTTGGGCGACGGGCACTGGCTATGCGCCGTCAGCCGATGGCCAACTCATTGCAGGACCCGACCAGTTTTGCGACTTGCAGTCGATCTACTGTAGCGTGTTCCAGAGCGACGGCACACCGGTAACCGTCTCTTATAGCGGTTCGGCGCCGGACTTGGTCACGGGGGCAATCCAGATTAATTTCCAGGTTGGACCGAGCCCAAACTATTACATCGCGGTGGACGGTGCGGCGAGCGACGGCTTCTTCCTATACACCTCGCCGGCCAATTAATTGCCGGACAAGTCGAGAGTGCTAAAGAAGTAAGCGAGTTCGACCTTGGCCGTTTCCGGTGCGTCGGAACCGTGGATGCAATTGCGCTCAATGGACTCGGCGTAACGTTTGCGGATGGTGCCTTCCGCGGCATTCGCGGGATTGGTGGCGCCCATTGTCTCACGCAGTTTTGAAATGGCGTCCTCGCGTTCGAGGGCCATGGCGATGATGGGGCCTTCGGACATGAACTTCACGAGGCTGGCGAAAAACGGCCGTTCGCGGTGTACCGCATAGAAACCCTCGGCCTGGATTTTGCTCAAACGCGTCATGCGCAAGGCGATGACCTTGAAGCCTTCCAATTCGAGGCTGGCGAGGATCTCGCCGGCGTGCCCGGAGGCTACGGCATCGGGCTTGATAATTGAAAACGTTCGTTCGACACTCATAAGCGGCTCTTGATTTTTTCCCCGATTTCGGCGGGCGACGAACATACGGTGATGCCCGCATCTTCCATGGCGCGGATCTTGTCCACGGCTGCGCCAGAACCGCCCGAGATAATGGCGCCGGCGTGGCCCATCCGGCGGCCAGGCGGGGCAGTCTGTCCCGCGATAAAGCCGACTACTGGTTTGCGGACATGATCCTTCACATACTGTGCGGCGGTCTCTTCGGCGTTGCCGCCGATCTCGCCAATCATCACGATGGCGTGGGTGCCGGGATCCTCGTTAAACAGGGTAAGGGCGTCCAGGAACGTAGTGCCGATGATGGGGTCGCCGCCGATCCCGATGCAAGTGGATTGGCCTATACCCAAGCCCGTCAGTTGGCCCACCGCCTCGTACGTCAAAGTGCCCGAGCGGGAGACCACGCCTACGTGGCCTTGCAGATGAATGTGCCCAGGCATGATGCCAATCTTGCATTTGCCGGGGGAGATCACGCCTGGACAATTGGGACCGATCAGCCGGGTGGCGCGGCCTTTGAGGACGCCCCAGACCTTGACCATATCGAGCGCCGGGATGCCTTCTGTAATGGCCACGACGAGCGCCACGCCTGCTTCAGCGGCTTCCATAATCGCGTCGGCCGCAAATGGCGGGGGCACGAAGATGACGGAAGCGTTGGCTCCCGTGGCGCGTACGGCCTGTTCCACGGTATCGAAGACGGGCCGGTCCAGGTGGGTTGCGCCACCGCGGCCGGGCACTACGCCGCCCACTACCTGCGTGCCATAAGCAATAGCCTGAAGGGCATGGAAGGTTCCTTCCTTGCCGGTGAATCCCTGCACAAGCAGGCGAGTATTTTGGTCAACCAGTACGCTCATCGTTTCCTCTGCTGCGCGGCTACCGGGCCGCCAGACGAACTACTTTTTCCGCGGCATCGCGCATGCCGTCCGCGACGGTGAAGTTGAAGCCGGAGTCGCGCAGAATCTGGCGACCCAAATCCACATTGGTGCCTTCCATGCGCACCACAATGGGAGCGGCGATATTCAAGTCGCGCGCGGCGGCCACTACACCGGTGGCCAGCGTGTCGCAACGCAGGATGCCGCCGAAGATATTGATCAACACGGCTTTCACGTGCGGATCGGAAAGCAGAATGCGGAAGGCATTCTTCACCTGTTCGGCGCTGGCGCCACCGCCGACATCCAGAAAATTAGCGGGACTGCCGCCGGCATACTTAATGATGTCCATGGTAGCCATGGCCAACCCTGCGCCGTTAACCATGCATCCTACGGTGCCATCGAGTTTGATGTAATTGATGCCAAACCGCGACGCTTCTACTTCAAGGGGATCCTCTTCGTTTAAGTCGCGGAGATCGATCAATTCCTTATGCCGGTACAGGGCGCTGTCGTCGAAGGTGATCTTGGCATCGAGCGCAAACACCTTGCCGTCTTTGGTGAGGATGAATGGATTGATTTCGGCCAAAGAGCAATCCTTGGCGATATACGCTTTGGCAAGCGCGCTCATGGCTGCCGCGGCGGCATTTACGCTAGCGGCCGGGACGCCGATACCGAACGCAAGTTTGCGCGCCTGAAAGGGCATGAGACCCAAGCCCGGATCGAAAGCCTCTTTCAGGATCCGCTCGGGAGTTTTGGCGGCGACTTCTTCGATATCCATGCCGCCCTCAGCGGACGCCATAAAGACGGGTTTGCCCTGGCCGCGATCCAGCACGATGCCCAAATACAATTCACGCTCGATGGGCAGGGTTTCTTCGATCAGCAGGCGCTGCACGATGCGGCCTTCGGGTCCAGTCTGGTGAGTCACCAGTTTCATGCCCAACATCTTGCGGGCGATTTCGGCGGCTTCGGCCGCATCTTTGGCGATTTTGACGCCACCGCCTTTGCCGCGTCCGCCAGCGTGAATCTGAGCCTTGACCACCACGCTGCCGCCGATATTCTTGGCCGCCACTTCGGCCTCGTCCGCGGTGAAGGCTACCTCTCCGCGGGGCACGGGAACGTTGTATTGGCCCAGGATTCCCTTGGCCTGATACTCGTGAATTTTCATGGAAACCTTATGATAACGTGGACTTAGAATTCTCACTATAGCATGCCGCTTTTGCCCTACCTGCATCGCGTAGCGGATCGCCAGAGCCTGTCGAGCGGCGACGCTTTGCAGGCCATGCGTACGGTTCTGAGCGGTAGCGCCACACCGGCTCAAATCGCCGGATTTCTGGTGGCACTCCGGATGAAGGGCGAGACGGTCGATGAACTGGTGGGGTTCGCACGCGCCTTGCGGGAGATGGCGGTACCGATTGATCCGGGGTTGAACGGTGCGCCCCTGTTGGATACTTGCGGTACGGGCGGAGACGGCTTGGGCACCTTCAACATTTCCACCGTAGTCGCCTTCGTGGTGGCGGGGGCCGGGGCGCGGGTGGCCAAGCATGGCAACCGGTCGATATCGAGCCGATGCGGCAGCGCCGATCTGCTGGAGGCAATGGGGGTACGGATTCCGATGGCGCCGGAAGAATGCGCGCGGGCGATTCGCGAAATCGGTATCGGATTTCTATACGCTCCGGCTATTCATACTGCGACACGGTACGCACATGCGGTGCGGGTGGATTTGAAGATGCGCACCGTCTTCAATCTATTAGGGCCGCTCACCAATCCGGCGGGTGCCACTGCGCAACTGGTGGGGGCGCCCAGCCCACATTTCGCGGAGTTGATAGCAGGGGCACTCGCCACGTTAGGACTGGAGCGCGGTTTTGTAGTGCACGGTGCGGACGGTTTGGATGAGATTACCACCACGGGCCCGACACTAGTCTTCGAAATCCGCGATGGCGCGGTCAGTAAGAGCACGTGGAGGCCAGGGGATTTCGGAGTGCGGGAGGCGCGGCCGGAAGACTTGGCGGGTGGCGATCCGCAGCACAATCTGAAGATCGCGCGTGAAATTTTGGATGGCGCGCGGGGTCCCCGGCGCGACATCGTGCTGGTGAATGCAGCGGCAGCGCTGGTGGCGATCGGGAATGCGCGCGATGTTATGGAAGGCGTGGCGATCGCGGCAGCAGCCATTGATTCGGGCGCGGCGCGGGAGAAAGCGCTGGCGCTAGCCCGTTTCACGCAAGATTCAACAGGTTAGATGACACCGGAGTGGCGCTTCAATATCTGATGTAAGTTTTGGGAAAACGCCGAGCGTGCCATGACCATATCGCACCCGGCTTCCTGCGCAGCCTGTTTGAGTTCACCCTGCACGTGCGAGAGGAAACCGATCAGGCTGACGCCCTTGAACTCCGGACTGCCTTTCAGTTTGGTGATCAAATCCAAGGGTTGGGCATCGTCGAAGTTGAGGTCGAAGATAATGACGTTCGGTTTGGCCTTGGCTTTGAGCATAAGCTCTTTGGGATCCTTGACCAATTCAACGGCCATACCGGCGCGTTTGGCGGCATCGGTAATCTTCACGGAAAAAAACAAATCGCTGACAACTGCAAGAACCATTTTCTGTTGCTGCGGCATAAGAATGAACTAGTTGTATTTCTCGAAAAAAACAGACAGGGGTGGGACACCCAATCGTAACCGCTTTAGCCGCCGCTTGCAACATGCATAAGCTGTTTCGGAGGCTGGACTGCCAACGGATTAAAGAAGAGGCGAAACTTGCCGATAGAGAAGGTGAGCCTTCTACCCGGCCGTATGCCAACAAACCGTTCACGACTCTTTCGTTTGGTCCTTCCATGCTGCGGGGTATTACTTTCTATCGGCGGCGCCGCAGTGTGTTTGGTTGCCGAACGGCGGGCGTTGCGGCTTCAGTATGAGACCGCTTGTGAAAGCCGCACACTGGCGATGCGGCGGCACGTGGACTCGAACCTCGCGATGTTGAGGGTGCTGCAAGGTTTTGCCAGTTCGGACGGACCCAAGGGCTGGAGCGCCATGCATGGCTTCGTGACGAGTATCACGTCACCGGGGAAAGACATTGCGCGCTACTACTGGTGGAACCCACGGGTATCGCCGGGAGCCGTGCAGCCGCTGGACGCCTATCCTGCAGATTCATTTCGAGTCGTCTTTCATCCGGATATCGTGAAGGAGTTGGTGGCGCTATCGGCCAGTCACAATGCGCCGGCGGCAGCAGTATTGACGGATGGGCGGCCGATCGGCTTGGTGGCAGTGGATGTGCAGCATACCGGCAGTGAACCCGGGGAGGGGCTGGTTTTGGCCTTTGACGTGGAGGACCTTACGGATGACGCCGTTGGTGTTCTTCAGCCTCTGGGCATCCACTTTTCGATATATGATGCCGCCGGCCGGCTAATCCGGCGCCCGAAGAAGAAACTGGCGCGAGGGCATCCGTTGTTTCAGCTTTTGCAACCAGATCCGCAGGAATGGATGCGCAACTCGCCGTTGCGGTTGGCGGACACTACCTGGACACTCAACTACAGACCCCGGGAGGGCTACATACCCAATTCGGCGGCGACGGCGGCCGGGAACGCGCTGTTGGCCGGTTTGTTGCTCACGGTGCTGCTGGACGTGTTGTTTGAGCAGCGGAAGCGGCAATCGGCAGCGGCGGGAGATCTGGCGGCGCTTCGGGAGAAACAACTGGCTGAAACCGAAGTCCGGCTGGAGGACGAGTCCATCGGGAAGCAATCGGCTGAAGCGTCGCTAAAGCGCAGCGAAGATCGCTTCCGGCAAGTTTATCGTGACGCGCACGTCGGGATGATCCTGGTCGCCAGCAACGGTACGGTCCTGGAAGTTAACCAGACGGTTTGCCGTATGACGGGCTACGCGGAGTACGATATTCTTGGCAAGTCGATTTTGTCAATGATGGCCGAGGAAGATCGGGAGCCCGCGTCCAGGCAGATGGCGGATTTATTCGCGAAAATTGTGCCGACTTACGTGTCGCATCGCCGCTATCGGCGCAAGGACGGCAACATGGTTTGGGTACGGACAAGCGTCTGTCTTTTCGAGGAAGAAATAGGGCCGGCCACGCTTCTGGGATTGATGGAAGACATTTCGGGTGAGATCGGGGCGCGCACGCAGCTTGAATTCCAAGCGACCCACGATGCGCTTACGGGGCTGTACAATCGTCGCGCTTTCGAGACGGCATTGGCGCGAGCGGCGGGGCGGGCGGTTGAGGGAGGACACGAGTTAGCCCTCATGTATGTGGATCTGGATGGTTTTAAGTTTGTGAACGACAGTCTAGGACACGGTATAGGAGACTTGTTGCTGCCGGCGGTGGCGGAGCGATTGGCGAACTGCCTGGAAGAGTCTGCGACGCTTTCGCGGGTGGGCGGCGATGAATTCACCATCATCCTGGAAGATACCGGTAGCATTGACAAGATAAGTGAACTGGCGTCGAGAATGCTTTCCAGCTTGCGAGAGCCTTTTCATGTAGTGGGATACGAACTGTTCGTGGGGGCCAGTATTGGTATCAGCCGTTTGCCGCAGGACGGTTCAGCCCCTATGACCCTTCTGCAACATGCCGATGCAGCCATGTATCGGGCCAAGAACGATGGCAAGGGCCGGTATTGCTACTTCACTCCGGAGATGGCCGCTCGCGCGCAAGCCCATTTGACGATGGAAGGAGACTTACGCCGGGCTATGGAGCGAGGGGAATTAGAGGTCCACTACCAACCTCTGATCTGTTCGACGGCGAAATCCCTAGTGCGGTTCGAAGCGCTTTGCCGGTGGCGGCACCCTTCGCAGGGCTACATTTCGCCGGACGATTTCATTCCCGTAGCTGAGGATACGGGGCTCATTGTACAGATTGGCGATTGGGTGCTCGAAGAAGCGTGCCGTCAGGCGCTCCGGTGGAATGCCCTCTCCAGCACGCCGATTCAAGTCGCAGTAAACGTTTCGGTGGTGCAGTTGGCAGAGGGTAGTTTCTTGCGCCGGCTGACTGGAGTTCTGCGGGAAACGGGATTGCGGCCAGACCTTTTGGAACTGGAACTAACGGAATCAGCCGTGATGCAGAGCGATGGGAACGCGGCGGCCATGCTGAAAGAGTTACGGGAATTGGGTGTATCCATCGCCCTGGACGATTTTGGAACCGGATACTCTTCCTTGAGCCGCTTGCGCAAAATGCCGCTCGATACGCTGAAGATCGATCGTTCTTTCATCCACGACCTGGCAAGTTCGAGCGCGTCGGAACGGCTCGTGTCGTCGCTTATTAGCCTGGCGCATGGCATTGGACTGAAAGTGGTGAGCGAGGGCGTCGAGGACCTGGAGCAAGCCGAGTTGCTCAAGAAACTGGGTTGCGACATGTTCCAGGGATTTCTGTTTAGCAAAGCACTGGCGGCCGAAGATGCGTGCCACTTCGTAGAACAGGCGGCCACGAGCCACTGGCTGGAGAGTTTCTCGGCGCTGGCCTCCGCCGTCAACGAAGGCAAACTCAATGGCGCAGGCCCCTGGCGCAGTATCCCGGTGAAAGCGCCGGCCTCGAGCGAACCGGTCTGACGTTTTCAACCAGACAGGTCACTGAATCTCGACGGCGGTATTCTCGGACGCCATCATCTCTCCTTGGCTATCTCTCACCACAACTCGCAAGACGTAGCTACCGATTTTCACATTGAAGCTAGTTTTAATCTTGATGCCGGAATCGAGCTTTTTGTCCAGAGTGTCATCTTTCAATTTCAATGTGAGGGTTTTCTGTTCGCCGGAAATGTAGTTCCCATTCAGGTCGAATAGAGCAGACACAATGGTAAGGGTGTCCTGATTTCGGCCCTCTTCCTTCTTGTAGTGCAGGCTCCTGATGTCCAGTTGCGCAACCACCGAGAGATTAGCATCCACGTCGCCGGAGCGGAAGAATTGTGTATGCAACGCCAGAGGGATATCTTTGATTACTTCCCGCGAGAACACGGAATCCTCAATCTCCTGCCTACCCTGGTCCGCCGGGTCGACCTCGTGCTTAGGGGCGTAGTAGCCCTTACGTGTCTGCAGAGTTACGCCTTTCGGGTCGCGCAGTGTCACCTGCAGCTTGTGATACTTACCATCCGACTTCAGGTTTTCCGGCGTGAAGGCTAAAACGTAGATGAACTCGGGTGCGGCCGCCAGCCTGCGAAATCCGTCGCCCAGGTCGTTGTTGTTATGAAACCAGTCTCCGCCGGTGGAATGGGCCAAATCCTCGAGCACGAAATCCGAAGCCACGGCCTCCTGCTGCATGTATGCATTCAGGGTGGAGATGACCATCGGTCCCCCGACGGAGCCGGGCGCAGTGGCGTCGAAACCGGGCGGTGTCCAAAGTCCGCGGATGTCGAGAGTGCTGATGATGACGTTGGATCGAATAGCGCGATTGATGACGTCGTTGATATCCTGCTGGTCGGCATACGGCACAAAAAAGCCGGGGGAAGCCAACACCAAGCTGCGCTGGCCAGGCATAGCAGTTAACCGACGCACGATCTGGCCCAAGACATTGGCGCTTACGCGGGTTTCGTGTTCGCCATCGTGGAGAGCACGCTGGGCGATCATGTAGACTTCCTGTTGAGTGGCGAATTGGTTATTACTGCACGCCTGGTAATTGATGAGCGCTACCTGGCTCGCCTGGGTATCGTTCAAATTCACGATCAGATCGGCCATGTAGAAACTGATGTCGGGGCACTCGAGGCCATGCCCAAGTCCACCGGTTAAAGATGCGGGGCGCAGGCGGGCGAGGGCGTCGTGCAGTTTATTCTTATCCGCGGTGAAATCCTGAACGACTTGGCCAGAGGTCGTGTAAACGGCAGCGCGGTCAGCGGGTTGCATGGAGTCGGCGATGAGGCGCCCAGCGGCATCACGCGCGCGCGTCAAGTCTTCAAATTTGGCGTGCACATCGTCAAAGAGGTACGCCACAAAGTGATCCGCGATGACGGTAGAAGCGGCCTCCTCCTTTGGAGCGGCTTCGGGCGGGTTTTCGAGATCTCCCGACTCTTTCTGAAGCACCACCGGGGTCCCCGGCTTCTCGACGGAAAATCTGGCGATTACCTGGGGCTTGCCGTTGTCCAAGAGCCGAAAGTCCTCCTTGGTGAGATTGCCCAACGCGTGTCCATTGCGGTCGCGGACGACAACCGTTACAGGGACCAGGTTTACACGAGAACTGAATTTGGCCGGTGCGTCTTTTGTTTCAACCTCGGCGGATTGGCTTTGAGCGGAAGCGACTTGAGCTGTCGCGAGGAGTTCGGGCAATAAGATGAACGTAAGAATGTAAAACTTCATTGGCAACACCTCATTCATTCTACTCCGGGCCGTCTGTAAACCAGCCGGGGTTTTTCCAATCCGCCAGTGGTACGATAGCTTTCACACACAGCAATAAGGAGCGAATCTATGGGTTACGTTGCGAGACTTCTAACGGGGCTTGCATTCGCCGCGCTACTCCCGGCGCAAACGGCCGAGGAACTGGTCAGCAAGAATCTGGCGGCACACGGCGGTGTAGAGAAGCTGAAAGCGCTTCACTCGTTGCGCATGACCGGCAAGATGCAACAGGGCAGTTTTTCGGTGCAGGTGACGCTGGACCGGATGGCGCCGGACAAAATCCGGCAAGCTTTCACCCTCATGAACATGACTGGTATGTCGGCCTATGACGGATCGGTAGGGTGGCGCCTGATGCCCTTTGGCGGACGCAAGGATCCCGAGATGTTGGGCGAAGACGACCTGCGCGCCCTCAAGGACGAGGCGGATTTCTACGGTCATCTAGTGGACTACCGGGAGAAGGGTAATACGATCGAGTATCTGGGCCACGATACCGTGGACGGAGACGACGCCTACCGCTTAAAGGTAACGCTTAAAAACGGCGACATCATTTACTACTATCTGGATCCGGAGACGTTCCTCGAGATCCGCACGGAGACCACAGAGTTTATCCATGGCTCCGCGCGCGAATCGTACTCGGAAATGGGATCGTTCAAGCTGGTCGATGGAGTTTACTTTCCGTTCACACTGGAAGCCGGCAATCCCCGAAGTCCAGGTGAAGTCAGCAAGATCACGCTAGATAAGATCGAGGCCAACATAGCCTTGGATCCCAACGAATTCAAGATGCCGGTGACTGCACCGCACCAATCCGCACCGGCCAAGAAGGAGTTTTGAGATGAGGACAGCATTGAGAGTTTGTATTCCGGCATTCGCTTTAGGCTTGGGCTTTTTGGGTGCAACGCTGCTGGGGCAAGCGCCGGTGCGGTACGACGCGGGCACAATTTCGGGACTGCCGGCGCGCAACATTGGTTCGGCGGAGATGAGCGGGCGCATTGCGGCGGTTACGGCGGTGAACGATGGTGGACGGCTCACACTTTTCGCGGCGTCCGCCAGCGGCGGCGTTTGGAAGTCGATTAACGGCGGCACTACGTTCAAAGCCACGTTCGATTTGTCGGACGTGCAGTCCATCGGGGCAGTGGCGGTGGATCCATCGAACTCGAAAAACGTTTGGGTAGGCAGTGGGGAAAGTTGGGTTCGCAACAGCGTGTCAGTCGGCGATGGGATTTATAAGTCAGTGGACGGCGGCGATAACTGGAAGAACGCGGGATTAAAGGACTCCGAGCACATAGCCAAGATTCTGATCGATCCCAAGGATGGAAACACTGTTTACGTATGCGCGACCGGCCACCTTTGGGACGATAACGACGAACGGGGCGTCTACAAGACGAGCGACGGCGGACAGACTTGGCGTAAAGTCCTGGCGGGCGCCAACGGTTCGACCGGGTGCGGCATGCTGTCGATGTCGGCCCAGGAACCGACGACTATCTACGCATCCATGTGGGACTTCCGGCGTCAGGCCTGGACGTTCCGATCAGGTGGACCAGGGAGTGGCTTTTTCAAATCCACCGATGGCGGCGAGCACTGGACGGAACTGACTCCAGGGAATGCCAAGGGACTACCCGAGAAACCGTACGGGCGCATCGCGCTGGCGGTTTCGCCTTCGAAGCCGCAGGTGGTATACGCGACTATCGAGAGCAAGAGCAGTGCGCTCTATCGGACCGACGATGGCGGCCAGAACTGGAAGCGGTTGGACGATAGCCAGTTCCAAGTTTGGCGGCCTTTCTACTTTGCCAATCTGATAGTGGATCCAAAGGACGAGAACAAGGTTTTCAAGGTAGATGGACCGCTGCTGCTCAGCGTGAATGGCGGACGGAGTTTCAGTGCAGTGGCTAACGCTCACGGCGACTTTCACGATATCTGGATCAATCCGGAAAACCCGAACATGATGTTCACCGGCGACGATGGCGGCTTGTGGCGCAGCCAGGACGGCGGCACGCGGTGGGAACATCTGATGAATCTGCCGGTGTCGCAGTTTTACCATGTGAGCGCGGATAATGCTGAACCGTACCGGGTCTACGGCGGGCTGCAGGACAACAGTTGCTGGGTGGGCGACTCCTCGTATCCGGGAGGCGTTAGCAATGCGCGTTGGGACAACATGTGCGGTGGAGACGGTTTCTGGATGTGGGAAGATCCTACCGATGCGGCCTACATTTACGTCGAAACGCAAGGCGGCGAAGTGGCGCGCGTCAACCGGGTGACGCACGAAACACGCGCCATAAAACCCTATGCGCGATATGGCGAAAAGAAGCTTCGCTTCAACTGGAATACGCCGCTGGTGCTCAGTCCCAATGAGAAAGGGACGCTCTACATCGGTGCACAGTATGTGTTTCGCTCGAGAGATCAGGGCCAGTCGTGGGAACGGATTTCGCCCGATCTGACTACCAACGATCCCGAGAAACAGAAGCAGGAAGAATCGGGCGGCGTCACGGTCGATAACTCGGTGGCGGAGATGCATACAACCGTATATTCAATTGCCGAATCGCCCAAGAACGGCAGGATTATTTGGGCGGGCACAGACGATGGGAATATACAGATTACCCGGGATGGCGGCCAGAACTGGAGCAATGTAGCGCCCAATGTAAAGGGCGTGGGCAAAGCGCCGTGGGTATCGTGGGTAGAAGCGAGCCGACACGCCGAAGGGACCGCCTACGCCACGTTCGATCGCCACATGTACGGCGACATGAAACCATACCTCTACAAGACCACCGATTACGGGCAGAATTGGACGGCGTTACCGGTACAGGAGAACGGCATCCGCGGCTATGCGCACGTAATCAAAGAGGACAATGTCAACGCGAATCTGTTATTCCTGGGGACCGAATTCGGCCTTTGGGTGAGCGTGGACGGCGGCCAGAGGTGGGCGCAATATAAGGGTTCCAATTTCCCCTCAGTGGCAGTGCGCGACATCTTCATTCATCCACGAACGTCGGACCTGATTTTGGCGACGCACGGGCGCGGCATCTGGATCATCGACAACATCTCGCCGATTCGCTCGCTGACCACGGAGATGATGGCTGAGTACGCAGCCTTCCTGCCCATGCCGCCCGCCGTGCAATGGATGGAAACAAGCGGTGGGTGGGTGGAAGGAGATGCGACATTTGTGGGTCCAAACCATCCTACGGATGCAGCCATACCGTATTACCAGAGAAGCCGGCACATCTACGGGGATATGAAGATGGAGGTTTTCGATAGGCAGGGTAAGCTAGTGGACTCGCTTCCCACTAGCGGCCATCGTGGACTCAACCAGGCGATGTGGTCGATGCACATGAAGCCGCCGCAAATTCCTCCTGCGGCCACGGGCGCATTCGGCGCCGCGATCGGGCCGCGCGTCTTACCGGGTACATACACGGTGAAGATGACCAAGGGCGACAAAGTTTTCGAGACGCAACTAAACGTGGTGCTCGATCCTCGCGCTAAGTTTACAGTCGAAGATCGCAAGGCGCAATTCGACCTGGTCAGCAACCTCGGCGCTTCACTGAATCATATGACTTGGGCGGTGGATGCCATTGTGGCGGTGCGGGATGCGGCTCAAAACAGCGCCGCCAAATTAAAGGAAGCGGACCCGCTCCGGGCGAAGCTCACTGCGCTGGCGGTATCGGCCGACGAAATACGGTCTAAGATCGTCGCCACAAAAGAGGGCGGCATGATCACTGGGGAAGAGCGCTTGCGCGAGTTTCTTGCGGAGCTATACGGCGATGTAAATTCGTATGAGGGACGTCCGACGGACTCGCAAGCACAGCGCGGGGAAGTATTGGGGCGTGAACTGGAGGATGTAATCAAGGAGTTCACGGAGCTGGCGGCGCGCCAGTTGCCGGAGATCAATCGCGGGTTGCAGGGACAAAAACTAGCGGTGATTGCGATTCTTCCGGAGGAGGAATGGCGGAAGGCGCACGAGTAGGAACGAAAAGTTGGGCCTCGTCAAAGCGCATAAGGTTGCGGGCTAAGTCCGCGCCCGTGTAATGCGCCTTGGCGAGTCCGGATGATGCGTGTTTGGTAGTGTGCGCGAGGAAGTGATACATCTCGTGCGCTAGGACGCGCGCCATGGCGCGACCCATCAGGACTTCGCGTTGCAAGGGAGACGATGTCGCCAGAGTTGAGGCCATGAGCTCGCGTATTTGATCACAATCCACGTCGGCGAACGGCAGGATCACACCATCCGCGATGTGCGTCCAACCGAGGGTGCCCGGAGGCGAGCCCCAGGGGGGGAGGGTATCAATGCGGCATACGCCCTTAAAGGTAACTACCATCACCTCGGCAACCACTTCGTGTCCGGTTACATTTTCTAAGGGACGCCAGTAAAAACGGAAATGGAACGGAACCATCACGGCGTCAAGTTCAGCCTTCATAGAGTCAAGGGACAAAGACGATGGAGGGTGAGCGAAGCGGGTATAAATCGTCAAGGCGTCGGTTGGCTCTTCGGTTTGACCCCGGAGCGCTATAGCTGAAAGCATCAGCAGGACAAAGTGCGATGTATGCTTCATGGCGTCCCGCCACCTAGAGGATAACAGGATCTTTAGATGTCGTAAACGGTTACTTTTGGGGTATTGGCTGAGTAGTACTGAAAAAAATCAATCTCTTCTATTTGAACGAACGGACTTCCGCCTCGCTCAGATAACGCCACTTCCCGATAGGGAGCGCGTCGATGCGCACGGGACCAATTGACACCCGGGTCAACTTGAGGACCTTGCTCCCTATGGCTTCCACCATGCGGCGCACTTGCCGGTTGCGGCCTTCCGTAATGGTCAACTCTATGTGTGTGTATTTCCCGGAATCGCGCAGGCGCGTGACCAGGGCAGCGCGAGTAGGACCGTCGTTCAACGTCACTCCGTTGCGCAGTTGTGCCAGCTGCTCGTCGGAGAGGCGATCGGCGCACTTCGCCTGATAGGTTTTGGGGACTTTATGCTCCGGGTTAGTGAGGCGCTCGCCAAAATCGGTGTCATTGGTCATGATCAGCAAGCCAGTGGTATCGAGGTCAAGCCGTCCCACGGGCACAACCCACACACCCGCATCTTTCACAAGATCGTACACGGTAGGGCGGCCTTTGGGGTCGGTGTAAGTGGTGAGGTAGCCTTTTGGCTTATAAAGTAAGATATAGACTTTCTTGGCATCGCGGACGGGTTTCCCATCCAGGGTTACGCGGTCACGTTCCAGATCGATCCAATGATCGGGCGTCTGAACGACCCGGCCATTTACGCGTACCCGCCCTGCGCCGATCCAACTTCGGGCATCGGTGCGAGATCCTAGGCCGGCCTTCGATAACATACGTTCCAGCGTTTTTGGCGGGCGTTGAGGAGGCATCCTGTTATATTAAAACAAGGTCCTCCGAATGTCTGGAACTCTGCTTGTTAGGGGGGCGCGGCAACTGTTGACGTTCCGCGGCACCGCGGAGCCCAGACGGGGCGCCGATCTCAAAGAATTGGGCGTGATTCGCGATGCCGCGCTGCTAATTAAAGACGGGCGGATCGTCGAGGTGGGCCTAAGCAGGCGTATCGAGAATCTGGTACCGGCAAGATTGGCACACGTAATTGATGTCACCGGGCAGGTGGTAATGCCGGGCTTTGTGGATTGTCATGCGCATCCGGTGGTGGGCCTTCCCCTGGCCGACGAAGAAGAGGATGGCGAGGACGGCTGCGGTCCAGATCGTGGGCATGCCCCCATGCTTCAGGCCATGCGTAACGCTTCGGCACGAAGACTGGAATCGCGAGCGCGCTTAATCGTTGATGGCATGGTGCGTCACGGGACGACTACCATGGAGGCCAAATCCGGCCATGGCATGGATACCAGGGAAGAGGTGAAGGCGCTCCGAGTGCTGGCGCGGCTGAACGGCGCCCCCCTGGACATTTCGTCGGCAGTGCTGACGCCGCACTCGTCTCTAAACGTACAGGGCTGCAACCCGGCGACTTACCTGGCTTGGATTTGTCGCGATTTTCTGCCAGGAGTGCGCCGTAGATCGCTGGCTCGTTTTGCTGCGTTGCGTTGCGGAGATTATCTTAACGCGGAGCAGGCCCGACAGTTCCTGCGGACCGCAAGGGGCCTGGGATTCGAACTGAAAATTCACGTGGGACATTGCGCGACCGGCGCGGCGGTCGAACTTGCGGTCGAGATGCAAGCCACCAGCGTGGACAACATTTGCCAAGTGGGTCCAGCGGAGATCGCGATGTTGGCTGGATCAGGCAGCGTCGCTGTTCTGCTGCCTGGCGACGCGATTGACCCCAACCTCGAAAACACCGGCGTGAGCGGATCGGTAGCACGGAGACTAATCACTGGCAATGCCGCGGTGGCGCTTGGTTCGAACTTCGGCGCTAACATCAGTTCGACTTACAGCATGGCAACGATCGTGGCGATGGCGTGCACACATTTGGGGATGAATCCCGCGGAGGCCATTTGCGCGGCGACATACAACGCGGCATGCGCCATGGGGATGCAGCATGTCGCGGGATCGATTGAAGTGGGAAAGCCAGCCGATTTCATTGTGTTGAACGCATCGGATTACCGGGAGATCCCGTACCGCTATGGCGTGAATCTGGTGAACCGGACGGTGAAACGCGGCATAACCGCCTACCGGGAAGGTACGGTGGCGAAAGGTTAGGCGGGCTCGAAAGGACCGTTCGGCCGCCAGCGGTTATGATAGGCACTTGGGGCCGCCACTGAACGAGTACTCCCGCTCAACAGATCCCAAGCGCGCGCCATCCTGGTTCGCGCGCATATGGGCCCAACGCCGAAGGATTCCCAGTTGGGCACCGCAGTTCCTGGCGTACGCTCTGTCGGGCGGCCTTTTGGCGTGGCTGCTCCACAGTTACAAAATAGGCGATCTCCTGCCACAACTCAGGCAACTTGAACTGAAATGGCTGGCGCTGGGCGTGGCGTTGGATTTGTCGGTGTATGTTTGCCAAGCTTGGCGTTGGACTCTGCTCTACCGTCCGGTAGCACGTTTGCCGTTTTGGCGAACCGTGCAAGCGATTTTTGTAGGGCTATTCGCCAACGAAGTGTTGCCGCTGCGGGTGGGGGAGTTGATCCGAGGCTATCTGGTGGCGCACTGGAATGATCAACCGATTTCGGTAGTGCTTGCCTCTATCGGCGTCGAGCGACTGATCGACGGGTTCTGGATGATCGTCAGCTTCGTGGCGGCGACGCAGCACCTGAAAGGAATCCCCGGATGGCTGACGGACACGGTCCGTTTAATGGAGGTCATCGTAGTGGTGGGGCTCGCAATATTCGGATATGTGATGATTCACAAGAGCCATGCGCATGCGATGGTGCGGGAGAGCCGTTGGGCCACTACGCTGCGCCATGTGGTGGGCGGCTTGCACACCATGGGAAACTGGCGTACCCTAGCCCGCGTCATGCCGGTCAGCTTCTTATACCTTGCCCTGCAGGTATTTTCATACTGGGCTCTGATGAAGTCTTTCCAATTGGATCTCTCGCCTTGGGACGCCGCCGCGGTCCTGGCGATTGTGCGTTTGGGTACGGCGGTTCCCAACGCGCCGGCCAACATCGGGCTGATTCAGGTTGCGTGCGTGATTGCTTTGTACAACGTGATCGGATTGGAGCGGAATGACGCGACTACCTTCTCATTCGTATTGTTCCTGGCGTTGACTCTGCCTTTACTCGTAAGCGGCGCAGTAGCCACGGCACTCACTGGTTTGAACCTGGGAGAGATTCACCATCACGCACGGCAGCGGATGGCGGCGACCGAAACGAAACCGCCGGAAGATATCCTCTGACTTCCGGCTGGGGCCGGATCGGAGGCCGAGCCGAGACGATCATTCCTGATCGGCATTTCATAGCGCGCATTGACATATAATCCGCTCAGGAGATCTTTTCATCGTGTCCGAAGCCATACCCGAATTCGACCCCGGGATTTCCCGGCGCCAACTCATCGAAAAAGCCGGAGCGGCCGTCGCAGCCAGCTTCACCATCGTTCGCCCGGAGGCTATCCGGGGCTCCCAAGCGAATTCCAAGATTAGCGTTGGGCTCATCGGCGTTGGTGGACGCGGGCAATACGATGCCACGATATTTAATGCGGATCCCCGCGCGAAGGTGACAGCCCTTTGCGATTTATTCGACGACCGCATCGAAGTTGGGACTCAGAAAATCAAGATCGAAAAGCCGGCGATCTACAAGGACTACGAGAAGCTATTGGCGGCCAACGATCTGGACGCGGTGATTATCGCCACGCCGCCGTTCGAACACCCCAGGATGCTCGCGGCGGCCATTGAGGCGCGCAAGCACGTGTATTGCGAGAAGCCCATGGGAGTCGATTTGGAAGGCGTGAAGAAGATTATCGCGGCTTCGCGCAAAGCCGATCCCAAGAAGAACGTCTCCGTGGGATTCCAGCAGCGCTATGGTCCCGTTTATCTCGAGGCCTATAAGCGCATACGGGAAGGCCAGATCGGCGAGGTGGTGAACGCGCGCGCATTTTGGATAAGCGGAGATCCGTTCAAGCGAACGCCGTATGACGATCCAAGAATCGAACATTTGCGCAATTGGTTTTGTTACCGTGACTACTCGGGCGACTTCATCGTGGAGCAGGATTGCCATAACTTTGACGTGCTCCATTGGTTTCTTGATGCGCGCCCGGTTCGCGCCGTGGGTATGGCGGGGACCAAAGTGCGCACGTCGATGGAGATCCTGGATCATCTGAGCCTCTCGTTCGAGTTTCCCAACGGTATCCACGTGAACTTCGAGGCCAACCAGATATGTCCGCCCGGATTTAGCCGTGTGGGCGAGGAGTTTACTGGCACGAAAGGTGTGATTGAGACGTCGCGTTCGCGAATGGTGCATCACAAGGGACCTAAGAATGAAGAAACTATCGCGTCAAAGCGGGACATCACCAACGACGCCATTGAAGCCTTTCTAACCCGGATCCACAACGGTGAAGTGGAAAACGTGGCCGAGCGATCAGCGATCAGCACGTTGTTCGCGATTCTTGGGCGTACGGCGCTCTATCGTAAGCGCGAGGCCGTTTGGAAAGACGAATTCGGCGAAGTTTGACGTCGGAGGTATAGCAAGATGTTTCGCCTTTGGCTACTCATTCTGCCTGTGGTTGCCGCGCTGGCCCAAGACGCTCCGTTGCGCGTCATCGCGTTTGGCGCCCATCCCGACGACTGCGACATTCGCGCCGCGGGTACGGCCGCCAAGTTTCGTGCGCTTGGCGCTTCCGTAAAATTCGTGTCCGTAACCAATGGAGATGCCGGCCATCAGACGTTGGGCGGCGGCGCGCTCGCTAAGCGGCGCCGGGCCGAAGCGGAGGAGTCCGGACGTCGGCTCGGCATTGTCTATGAAGTGCTAGACAACCATGACGGCGAGTTATTGCCAACGCTCGCCGTGCGTGAGCAGATCATCCGCCGCATCCGGCAGTGGAACGCAGATATCGTGCTCGCGCCACGACCTAACGATTATCACCCCGATCACCGCTATACCGGCGTCTTGGTGCAGGATGCTGCGTATATGGTTGTAGTGCCGAACGTTTGTCCTGATACTCCGCCCCTCCGTAAGAATCCCGTATTTCTGTATTATGAGGATCAATTCCAGAAGCCGGCACCGTTCCGACCCGACATTGCGATATCGATTGACGATGTCTTTAGTTTGAAGATCGAGGCGCTGGATGCACATGTGTCACAGGTATATGAATGGCTGCCTTGGGTAGATGGCAGGTTGGATTCAGTGCCCAGCGATCCGAGCGAGCGCAAGAAATGGCTTGCCAGTGACCGCGCGGGGCAGATCACGCCACCGGTTCGGCAAGCTCTAGAGAAATGGTATGGCCGCGAGCGGGCCGCGAAGATCGCGCATGCCGAAGCTTTTGAAGTCTGCGAATATGGGCGGCAGCCTAGTGAGGAAGACCTGCGCCGCCTCTTTCCCATGCTGGGCCGTTGATTGCCAGACGATCCGATCACGACACGACCCTGTTGGACGCACGTGACAATTAAGACTTTCTAGCCGTCTTTTCTCTTAACGATCTCACAATCCTGCTAATACGAATGCACTTGGCGCTTATCCTGCCGCTAAGCTGCGACGAACACCGTCTGGGTCAATACCTGCCGATCACACGCTGACAAATATATTCTGTCCTTTAGAAATCTATTACTTGACGGCGCAACGGAACCAAATCTCAATATGGCCAATGTTAGTCTCAAGTCGGGTAAGAGATCTTGTGACTACACAACAACAGCCGCACAGCTTATTACACGATTGGAGAAGCATTTCATCAAAGACCATCTGCCATTGCCGCCGTCCGGCAACGCCGCCAATGCCGGGCGGCCGCGCGAAGTAAGACGCGATGGATACAAATGTTCGTAACGGCTTTTCACAGGACATATCGTATCACGGGCTTCCTTCGCAAATGGCATTTCATTCATGCGAGTCCCGTTTCAAGGGATTCTCGGGACCTATCGCCTCAGGCAAGAGTCAAGCATTGTGCCAGGAGGCGCTTAGGCTTAGTTGCGACAATCCAGGCCGGCTGGGGCTTATTGGGGCACCTACGTATCCAATGTTGAGAGACGCCACGCAAACTACGTTGTTTGCGATTCTGGACGGCCAAGGCATACCGTACGTGTACAGTAAAGCCGAGAACATGCTTACGTTGACCGGGTCGAGGTCGCGAATCATCTTTCGGCCGGTTGACGATTTCGATCGTCTACGCGGGACTAATCTGGCATGGTTTGGACTCGATGAGCTGACTTATTCGCCAGAAGGAGCATGGTTACGGCTGGAGGGCCGCCTGCGTGATCCTCTTGCGAACAAACTCTGCGGCTTCGCCGTATGGACACCTAAAGGTTACGACTGGGTCTACCAGAGGTTTATCGCAGATCCAGTAGAAGGGTACAGCGCTATCATCGCGCAACCAAATGAAAATCGTTACCTCCTGGACAAGGTGCCGGACTTTTACGAACGGCTGAAGCATAGCTATGACGACACTTTCTACCAACAGGAAGTTCTGGGGCAGTACCTCAGTTTGCAGGGCGGGCTGGTGTACAGCGCCTTCGAACGGCGCGTGCATTTGAAGCACTTACAGGTTAACCGGCATCACCCGCTGCTGTGGGCGTTAGATTTTAACGTTGACCCAATGTCGTCGATCGTAGCCCAAACCGAGGGGCGAATGATGCTGATTTTAGATGAAATAGTGTTGCGTCATGCCAGCACGCAGGAGGCTTGCGAGGCTTTCGGCAAGCGTTTTCCCGACCATATTGGCGGCGTCGTGGTATACGGTGACGCATCGGGTAACAACCAACATAGCACTGGGGTTTCGGACTACCAAATCATCAGGGACTACTTCCGCAGCTATTACGGAACACCGGCGACCTACAAGGTTCCAAAGGCGAACCCCAGTGTCCGCGAGCGTATCATGCTGACGAACGCGAAGCTACGAGCGGCAGACGGTGACATCCGGATGCTCATCGACCCTAAGTGCAAGGAATTGACGAAAGACTTCGAACAAGTGTCGTACAAGGCTGACAGCAACGCTATCGACAAGGAGAAAGACCGGCGCCGGACACATCTTTCCGATGCCCTCGGTTACCTGTTGTGGCAGGAATGCAGGCCGCAGGCGGGGCTCGGTGAGCGCCAGGAGAGGCTGATTTGAGGACGAGATGGTAAACATCGACAGGGAACATCCCGAATACGCAGCCAAGAAGGCGATGTGGAAGAAGTACAGAGATCTCTACGCTGGAGGCGAACAGATTCGGGAAAGCGCCTTCGAGTATCTGATCAGGCGACATAAAGAGCCGAACGACATCTACGCCGAACGTCTGAGTCGGGTGTTCTATGAGAACTATATCGGTTCCATCATCGACTGGTATGCCGCAACGTTAATGCGGCGCGAGGCAGCACTGCTCTTCGAGGGTAGCGATGAGACGGCGAAGGATTTTTACAACTTATTCGTCGAGGATTGCGATCTAAAAGGGACGTCACTCGCCGAGTTCTTCCGACAACGGATCGTCCAGGCTTTAGTACAAGGGCGAAGCTACATCGTGGTAGATTTTCCACGCTCCCCTGCGTCCGCCACAAATCGCGCCGAAGAGGACGCTATGGGCAGGTCGCGGGCATATCTGGTGGACTATTCTCCGGATGAGCTTATTAACTGGAGTTATGACGACCGCGGGGGCCTTGAATGGGTGGTGATCCGGACTTCGTCACTCAAGAAGTACAAAGTTACAGACGCTGATTGGACTAGGGAAACCCGATGGATTTATTATGACCGCCAGCACTATCAGGTATACCAGCAACTTAAGAGCAAAGAGGTGCGGCTTGTGGATGAAGGGTTGCACGGGCTTGCGGCACAGAATCGCGTGCCTGTGTTTTGTCTGCAGGTTACCGATGGTTTGTGGTTGATGAACAAAGGTGCGTTACTGCAGCTAGAGCATTTCAATAAGTCAAACGCGCTGTCATGGGCTCTCACCATGGGCCTCTTTGCTTCCCCGGTGATTTACTCCGAGAGAGAATGGAATCAAATTGTGGGCGAATCCTATTTCATTCAACTCGCGCCAGGCGACCGATTCGGATGGGCTGAGCCGGAGGGGAAGGTTTACCAGATCGCGGCAGACAATCTAATTCAGCTAAAAGACGAAATTTACCGCGTCTGCTACTTAATCACGCATGCGGCCGGGTCGGACTCCGCTGGTCAACACCAGTCCGGTGCGAGCAAGCAACGAGACTTCAGCATCACCCAGGAGGTCCTGCGGGCATACGGTGATGCGGTGAAAGACACGATGAAGAATGTCTTACGCGCCATTGTTCTGGCGCGGCAGGATAACATCTCAATCGACGTGTCCGGCCTAGATGAGTTCGACATCGGCGATTTTAGCAATGAGCTGGACGACGCGAGCAAGCTCCTCAGCATGGGGATCGAATCGACCACTCTACGGAAACAAGTATTCAAGAAGCTGTCACTCAAGTTTCTGTCGGATGTGCGCCAAGACATCAAGACTCAAATTGCGCAGGAGATTGAAGATCAGACATAGTCGCGACTTAGCGGGCCGGTGACAGCGGCTTAGCGCGCATGTAGTGAGAAAGAGGGGGTTATGGAAGACGTAGAAGTACAGTCGATTGTGAAGCAGGCGCTTCAGGAGTTCTTACAGGAGCAACAGTCGAGGAGTGAACCGGCCTACAAAACGGAACTCCTGGAGGAGCGCAAACGCCGGGAGCAACTGGAGCGCCGGCTCAATGAAGTCGAAGAAGAGAGCAAGAGAAGTCGGCAGGCCGCGGAAATGGCGGAACGCGGTGCAACAATCCGGGCTGAATTGCAGAAACTTGGCGTAGCTAAAGTGGACTTGGCGTATCGCGCAGTACACGACGGCGTCTTCCGCACGGAGGATGGGCGACTGTTGGCCCACAGCGACGAGGGCGAAGTGCCTTTGAAGGAATACCTAAGCGCGTTTGTGAGCGAGAATCCGGAGTTTCTGCCGGCCAGGATACCGGGTGGATCGGGAATCACAGCGGCGCACAAAGCACCACGGGAGGGCGGCGATAGCGTAGACATCGACGGCATCCGGCCCGGGATGAGTAGCGAGCAGATGGAGAGAGCAAGAAAAGAGATTCTACGAGTAGCCTCACAGAACCTGCGCGGACTGTAGGAGGAATCCCGCGCGGAAAAATAATGGTTGGAGCACGAACTGGGAGTCGGGCACAGGCCACGGCACATCCCGCAGAAGCATGGCAGGCAGGAATGCCTGATTTTCACACTTTAGGAGAATAGATGGCGACAATTACGTCAGCTAACGTGGCCAGTGCAATCGTAAAACTGGTAGCAGCCGACGCGCTGCCCGCCTTGGTCGGGAACCTAGTGATGGGTAACCTGGTCAATCGCGATTACGAACCTGTTTTGGCGCAGGCTGGGGACACGGTGAACATTCCGATTCCGCCGGTACTGGTAGCCAACAACATAGCCGAGGGCGGACAAGTTCAGCCGCAGAACCCTAACTTGGGCAACGCGCAGATCGTTTTGAACACGCACGCCGAGGCGACCTTCCAGATACCCGATGTTACCAAGGTGTTGGCGGTTCCCGATCTGCTGCAAGTGTACATGCACCCCGCCGTAGTGGCCATTGCAGAGAGCATCGAGACAAGCCTGCTGAACCTGTTTGCCGGATTTACGGCTAACACGCCGGTTGGTACACCGGGGACACCGTTGATCGAGGCGGTGATCGATCAGGCGGAAAGCGCCTTGTTTTCGGCGAAGGTACCACCTTCCGAGCCGAAGTATCTGGTTGTTGACGCCGCAACGTATTCGCAACTGCGGCAGATCGACCGGTTCAGCGAGTTCCAAACTGCAGGCGAGGCCGGATTACGAGCCTTAATCGATGGCACGGTCGGCAAGATCAAAGATTTCTTCGTCATGCGCTCGCAATACATCGCGGCGACCGGGAGTTCTCCTCTGACGACTCATAACCTGGCTTTCACCAAGCCGGCGATCGGGCTCGTGATCCGGAGACTGCCACAACCGTTATACGGCACCGGCGCCGTGGCGCATTATGCGGAGATGGGAAACTTCGGTATGCGCGTGGTGATGAGCTACCAACCAAATACGCTAGCGCAACAGTTTACGGTCGACGTATTGTACGGCTGTGCGGTAATCCGAAACAACTTCGGCGTCCAAGTCAACACGTAGCGAAACCCGCCGGAAGACAACAGAAGACATGCGGGGCCGGGTTTGCCCGGCCCCGACGAGGAAGAATATGGACTTACAGGTATTTTACAAGAAAATTCGGGCAATGGAGGAAAGCATAAAGGACCCTTCGGTGGTACTTGTCAGTCTGGAGACTCCAGATGGAGGGCGGGAAGGTGTGCGTACGGAAGTTCCGCGACGGATTGCGGCGACGATGATCGTAGAAGGATTTGCGCGCCTGGCGACAGCGGATGAGGCACGCGACTTTCAGTTAGAGAAATCGGAGGCCAAGCGGGCTGCGGACCAGCTCTCAGCGGCGTCGAGGATGCAGTTCGCGGTCATCTCGCCCAATGAACTACGAAGGCTCAAGGGCGGAGGGCAGCCCAGTAAAGAGTAGGCAAGGACAATGGCGCTCTTCACCGATGGCATATCAACGATTCAAGACTTGATGGGTCAGGACTCCTCGGTGTTGACCGCGGCCCAGACCGAGAACATCGACCTGAACACGAAGCTTACCCTGGCACAACAAGACCTGGGGATCGAGCTTACGACGCTATTGCAGAGAAGTAACACATACGACTGGCAATTCTGGCTTCAGCCTGACCCGCAATTGGGTAATATTGTGGTAACGCCACCGCTGCAGCTCTGGCATATATTCCACACGTTGACTCTGGTGTATCAGGATGTCTATTTCAACCAGCTCAACGACCGTTATAAAGGTAAACGGGACCAGTTTCAGCAGTTGGCGAAGTGGGCCGCGGACAAGCTGGTTCAAACTGGGCTGGGCGTAGCTGCGGACCCCCTCCCCAAGGCTGCTTCTCCCCAGTTGACATCCATACCGGGCGGCCAAACTGGAATGACGTTTTGCTGCTGTATTTCGTGGCTTAATGCCGAGGGTCAGGAAGGGCAAGCAAGCGAACCAAACACTTTGGCGGTGACAGATGGGACCGTTTTGGTTGTGGAGCCGGTAAGCCAACCGGTGAATGCGACTGCCTGGAACGTCTATGTGGGCTCGTTACCCACGGCAATGACATTGCAAAATCCGGCGCCACTACCGACAGGCCAGGTTTGGGTACAAGTTGAGCCGGTTTCCCCGACAGGGCAATTCCCAGGTATGGGCCAAGCGCCCGACTATCTACGGGCATTGCCGCGCGTCATTCAGCGAGGTTAGAACATGGCATGGGTTGGTAGCACAGTAACTGCGCAAGTAGTGAGCCTGTTAAACGCAGCACTAGGCTTGAATGCGTGTGTATCGACGCTGGCGCAAGCAGAGAACATGATAGCCGTGCCCACGGGGCCGAGCCAAATCGTCGCACAGAATGTGGCAATTGAAATCTCGGAACGTAGCATGAGCGTCCAGTATCCAACGGTAAACGTTTACTGCGAAAAGATTGTCAATCAGCTGAAAGAGAAGTTTCGGAACTTCTCAGGAAAAGCGGTGATGACAATAGAAGTGCGCGTATCACAAGACAAGCTCGATGGAATCCAGGAGCAACTTCAGATGTACGTTGACGCAGCAACGCAAGTACTCGATCAGAATCGGGGCAGTTGGGGAGAAGGGCTGTACTATGCGGGATGCTATGAAGCGACTTTGGGCGCTGTGAGGCACGGCGGCCAGAACTTTATCCAGGTGGGAAAACTCACCTTCGAAGTGGGAGTGAGTGATTAGTAATATGTCATCGTACATTTCATCGAATGCGAACCGTTTCTATACGGCCTTAGAGAGCAGCTACGGCCAGACCCCACAGATCACGGCACAGGATCGTCTTCCAGCAGTCAAATTGACAGCCAAGAACCAGTTGGAGACCGCCGATCGCCGGGATAAGACCGGAAGTCGCACATTTGTCGGCATACCGTCCGGCCTCCGCCGCACTACCAGTTTTGATTTAACCACGTACATGACGAGCTGGGCGGGGCAAAACGCCGGCCCGGCGTATGGTCCGCTATTCCAGGCCAGCCTTGGGGCTGTTCCTATGATGTTTGCAGGCGGGCAAGCGGGGGCGGGGTCGAACGGCACCTCGCTCTTTTTTGAGGCTCCGCATGGGTTGGTGGTAGGACAAGGCGTCTCCTGCGGCGGGGAACTGCGATTTGTGACGGCCATAACCGGAACAACTAGCGTTCAGGTGAATGCTCCCTTCGCTACAGCTCCAACGCTGGGATCGGAGATTGCACCATCCATTTCTTATTTTCCCGCGACGGTCCTGCCAAGTGTGAGCATTTTTGACTATTGGGATCCCAGCACAGCTCTCCAACGGATTCTCTGCGGAGCCGCAGTAAACCGGATGACGATCACCGTGAACGGCGACTTCCATCTATTTGAGTTTCAAGGCATGGCCCAAGATTTATTGGATAGCATGAGTTTCACGACTGGGATGGGGCAGTTGAGTCACTTTCCACCGGAGCCTGCACTGGCCGCGTTCGATTATTCGATTGTGCCCGGCAATATGGGCCAAGCATGGCTCGGGAGCGTGCCCGGAAAGTTCTACACGATTACAAGCGGGACCTTTCGTCTAGATAATGGTTTGGAGCTGAGGTCGAAGGAGTTTGGAAGTAATCTACCGCTTGCTATTGCACCGGGGCCGCGATCCGTTACGGCCGCGTTCAACCTGTATGAATTGGATGATGCTGCGACTCAGGGCTTGTACCTCGCGGCCAGGCAGCAGCAACCGGTTAGTGTAATGTTTCAATTAGGGCAGCAGACCGGACAGGTAGTCGGCGTCTACATGACCAACGTGGTTCCGGTGGTACCGGAATTCGACGACACGGATAACAGGCTGCAGTGGAAATTCGAGGGATCGAAGGCCCAGGGAACATCTGATAATGAAATCGTTGTGGCGTTCGGCTAGAAACATGGTTCCGCTTGGTTACCGCATGCATCGCGCTGCGGTGCGAGGAAAACAGCATGGAATACACGAGTTTTGAGATAGTGCCCTCAGCCGTGATTAAGGGCGTTACTTTTACCATCGCCAAAATGTCGTTCGCACGCCGCTTGGAGCTAACACAGCAACTCCGAGACTTAGCCACGCGCCGGGAGTTCGTGGCAGCCGGGGACACAGCAAACGAAAAGATGGAGGCCGCCATCCTTGGGTGCGAAATCGACAAGATCTACCTATCGTGGGGTCTCGCCGAAGTGAGTGGCCTGAACCTGGACGGACAGCCGGCGACGCCCGAGTCGCTGGCCGCAAGAGGACCTGAGAGTCTATTCCGTGAGGCACTGGCGGCCGTAAAGCACGAATGTGGCCTCACCGAGATCGAAAGAAAAAACTAATCCTCGCACTCCATTTCCAACTGTCTCGACAGGCCGGCTGGGAGTGCGCAAGTTGCCGCAAAGCCGGCCTGGAGATAAAGCGAAGGTGCGGGTGGGTGCCGGCCGCCCTTGCGACGCCTGAGCGCGTTGTGTGGGCCAGGAGTGGTGTCGTGAGCACGACATGTCCGAGGTCGTCTATGACGTCACAAAGCATCGCGTGGGCAGAGGAGTTCCTGGTGAAACGAAGGTTGGAGCGAAAGCCAATCGATGAATTGGAAGCCCGCAAGGTGGAGGCGTTTTTGTTATTAGAACACGAATTAGTTGAAACGACCAAAGAGGCACGAGGCCAGAATGGCTAACACATCACAGCAAACCATTCTGACCGCATTTAACCAGGCATCCGGGGATACTGAGGGGCACGGGACGGTTGCCAGCGGTCAAGCTCTCAGTGACGCACTAGCACAAGCGACCCAAGTAATCGATGCCCAAACGCAGGCAACCGCCCAGAATACCGACGCTCTCGCACAGAATAGTCAATCCAAGAGTACCAGCAGCGGAGGAACAGCGTCCGACGTGATGAACGTGGCAAGCAGCCTTTTGGGCGGTGGCCTGAGCGCGATTCCGCTGGTATCTCTATTCACTAGCTTGTTTTCTGGCGGCGAGCAACAAGACACGCCTTTATCTCCTTTTTCTCTACCGCCGGCGATTAATCTACAGACCACATCGAACGAGCAAGCCGTGACTTGGGGAGAAAACGGTCTACCGCGGCAGACTGGCGGTGGGGGGGAACGCGGCTTCCCAGATCACGGTGCAAGTGCAAGCAATGGACAGCCAATCTTTTCTCGATCACAGCGCTGACATCGCTCAGGCTGTACGGCAGGCGATGTTGAATATGAGTTCACTGAACGATGTGATCACCAATCTCTGAAGGTTATGTTTCCAACATTAAAGACCGGGGCCGTAATGCAATATCCAGCTAAGAGGATATTGCGTTTCAACACGGACGCGATCCGTTTTCTTGATGGCAGCGAACAACGATTTCGGGAAGACCCGTCCGTGCTGCACGGCTGGACCATTCAATTGGACTTGCTGGACGAGTCAGAACTCGCAGCGCTGGACCAGTTCTTTGTAACAAACCAAGGTAGGTTCGGGAGTTTTTCTTTTACGGACCCTTGGGACGGAACCGTGTATCCGAACTGCAGCTTGGGCGCAGACACGTCGAGCTTTGAGTTGGCGGCCGAAATGCGCGGTGGAACAACCGTGACCATCGTGGAAAACAGGACATAAGATGATCTATTTCCCGCAACTTTCGTCCGGGTCCACAGGCCAGTTCCCGATCAAACGCCAACGTGTGGCCCGAACCGTCGTGAACCAAAGCTGTCAGGGTTACCAAGTCAAGCTGGCTGATGCCGCTGCCGCGATAACCGACTGGCACTTGTCGTTCGACGAGATGAGCGATCAGGAGTTGGCTGCGATTGAGGCGCTCTTTCAGACTGTAGAGGGTCAACTCACCCCGTTTACTTTTCTGGATCCGACCGATAACCTGCTCACCTGGAGTGAGGAGCAAACTCAGCCGGCGTGGCAGGGTACTCCCCTGCTCGCCCTAGTGCCCGGGATAGGAGATCCCATGGGAGGCACGGCTGCATACGCCGTTAGTAATCCGACCTCCGCGACGTTGACCCTGCAGCAGTCGATCAATGCCCCGGCGTCGTTGAGCTATTGCGTGAGTCTATATGCGCGGAGCGACCAGAGCACAAGACTATGGTTGTTACGCGGCGCGTCCACAGACCCATTAGCCATCACTTCACACTGGACGCGTTTGACGTCTGCGGGGCAGTCAACCGATGAAGACGATTCGATAAGCTTCGGCATCGCCCTAGACCCGGGAGCCACCGTTGACATTTTTGGCGTTCAGGCGGAAGCTCAGATCGCCGCATCCGGATACAAGAGGACCGCCGGGACCGGCGGCGTATATCCGAATGCCCGCTTTCGGGATGACACACTAACCATAACGACTGTCGGTCCCGGCCGACATTCCTGCGAACTGGATATCGTCAATGTTGAGTATCTATAGCCTCAAAGAACTGCCTGTGACGGACACGCCGCTGCTGCTATTTCAATGCGTCTTAGCGAATGGACAGTCGGAGTACTGGAGCACACACCAAATCAGCTACGGGGGAGACAATTATCTACCTCGGGTGATGAAACACAATTTGTTCGAAGTTCAGACCTCCTCTGACCAGGGCGTAGACGCAATTCCCCGCGTCTCGCTCTCTTTGGCAAATGCGGATTCTTATTTCTCGGAAGTTGAGCGATCGGTCGGTTGGAAAGGCGCATCCATGACCGTAACCTTCTTGTTTTACGACCTTCTTGCCGGCGCCGCAACCTCCGATGCGGCTGTGCTGTTCCAAGGTATCGTTAACCCGCCAGATCAAAGCACCGAATCTCTATTTCAATTGTCGGCGATGAACCGCATGAGCATGCAGAGAGTGTTGTTGCCGCCGGTTCGCATCCAAAGGCGCTGCCCTTGGTCGTTTCCGTCGAGCGCGCAGCAACGGGCCGAGGCAGTTAACGGCGGGAGCCGTGGACAGTATTCGTTGTTCTATCCTTGCGGTTATTCCGCAGATCAGACCGGCGGCGTAGGAGCCTTAATAGGCGATGCGCCCTACACATCATGTTCCTACACACGTCTCGATTGCGAAGCCCGCGGTATGTTCTCGGGTCCGATGCGGTTCGGCGGTTTGGAGTTTGTACCGTCATCCATTCAGGTACGGAGTTACGGCAACGCCTGGCAATATGCAGCCGTCGACGACAACCTGGCGATTTACAACGACTTCGTACCGCTGCTATACGGGACGGCCTGGTATCAGCCGCCTATCGTCTTTACACGGAACGACGGCAACCTGACACACATGGAAGTGTTGCTAGGAATGGGTCCGATGCAGGGCATACAGAAGGTTTTGGTTAATCAGATAGAAATTCCGGTGGGTCAGGCTGGGAAGAACATGACCGCGACGGGTTGGTACAACGTCATCAGCCTTGGGGGGCGTAACGGAGCGTTCAATCCTGACTTCGTTGAGGCCGGGGGTAGCTCCGCTGGAGATCCATACGGCAGCATGTGCTATGCGTCCATAGTTGTACCCAACCAAATAAACAATGGTCAGTCACTACCCGCAGTGCAAGTACTGGCTGATGGCCTTCAGCTTCCGACTTACGCCGAAGACGGAAGCTATCAAGGCAGCCTGTTTACGGCGAATCCCGCATGGATTTTACTCGACATCCTCCAGCGAAGCGGTTGGGACACGAGCTATGTAGACATTGGGACTTTCGCTACGGCCGCCGGGTATTGCGATCAGCAAATTCAGGCACAGGATTTGAACGGAAATGCCGTAATGATCTCGCGTTTCCAATGTAATCTATGTTTACAAAGCCGCCGGAACGCCGCAGACACGGTCCGTGGGATCCGAAACTCGGCACGCTTGCTATTCACTTACAGCGTTGGCGGACTGCTGCAACTGCAGGTGGAGAACTCAATCGCACTACAACAGCCAACACAGGAGCCATGGTCCAATAGCACCGAGCAGTTAGATGGCGGTTGGCCCGCATACGAATTCAGCGACGGATCCGCGGGTAGCGCTAACATTCTGCGCAAGCCTACCGGCGAGCCAAGCGTTCTGGTTTCGTCGAGGAGTATCACAGATTCGCCAAACCAAGTAAGTATTGAGTTCCAGGATGCATTCAACGTGTTCCAGCAGGATAGCTTGCTGATGGTCGATGTCGACGACATCGATCTCACCGGGCAAGTCATCAGTTCTCCTATGATGGCACTGGGCATTCCAAACTATGATCAAGCTGCCCGGATTCTTCAATTTACGCTGGATAAATCGATATATGGAAATACCTACATTAGTTTCGAAACCAGCGTGAAAGCTTTAGGGCTACGGCCCGGAGACATCGTTACTGTCACCTATCTAAAAGAAGGGTTTGAACGCCAGCCATTTCGCATTACTAAGATTGCGCCCTCAACTAATTATCGGACCACTAAAATCACAGCGCAATGGCACCAGGATCAATGGTATGACGACACGAATGGTCAAATACCCGGCGATAGCGGTACCCGGCGCCAACCCGATTCCGGAGTTGGAATGCCGCGTCCTTTACTCGGGAACATAATTGACGCAAGCGGTAGTCCAGCGTACGAGATCAGTGAAAATAGCAACGATGCCAGTGACGGCGGAGTGAGCGAAACATTAACAGTGGGCTTTGTAGCGCCGACAACTACATCAGCCGGCGGACCGGGTGTCCCATTCGTCAGTTTGGCCCCAACGATCTCAGCTGCTGGAACGCTTGCAGGCAATCAGACGCTATATTACGCGGTGAGCGCGCTCGACTCTGCCGGAAACGAGAGCGCACTATCATTCCTGATCCCTGCGAATATCCCGCCTGGCTCAGATACGAATGCGATAACGCTTACGGGTCTCGATTTCGACAGCGGCACGGTGGCTTTTGACGTATACCGAGGGCCGAATCCACAACAAATGAACCGGATTGCCTCCAATCAACCTCTTAGCAGCACTTTTGCGGATACGGGGCTAGCGAGTCAGGCTTTGGTACCTCCCGACCCAGCGTTCGATCATGCTAACTTTTATTGGCGTACAGAACTGCAACCGGCCTACAATGCAACGATTGCCACAGCTAATACAGTAGGCAATAGTGCGGCCGAAATGGACAACGTCAATTATTCTGGAGCGGTGGTTCGGATCCTGAGCGGGACGGGCGCTGACCAGGAGTACACCATAGCATCCAACACCGCCAGCGCGCTGACGCTGACTGATGCCTGGGGAGTTCAACCTGACGCAACAAGTCTCTTCGTGGTTGCGGAGGCAGGATGGCACTTCGCCGCCACCTGCAAAGCGAGTCCAGTCACATTCGAGATTCCCAATGAAACGGGTGTCACGCTCCATATACAAGGCCGAGCGGCCAACGTGAACGACTTGGAAGGGCCGCCCCTTCTCTCGACCTTGACTCGATGGGAAATCGGCGGGGGCGGATCCGGCGACTCTGCCGTACCTCCGCAGCCGGAGTTCGGCTTGGGACTATCTCCCCTTCAGACGGGCACCCTAGAATTTAGCGGCGTCTCTTTCTCCACTTTGACCAACACCCATAGCGTTAGCGCAGGCACTCTTACCATATACTATTGGGACGAGTTGGAGGCAAGTACACCCTACTCGCTATCCGCGGCGGCCGCGCCAACCGATACAGCATTATTTCTGTCGCCTGCCGGGAAAGCTATCCCGGGTTCGTTCATCCAAATTGAAGCCGAGGTGTTGCAAGTTATGGCCGTTGAAAATGGCGGCCTCCAATACCAGGTTAGCCGAGGCATGCATGGCACTGATCCCGCTCAGCATTCCGCTGGCGTGCAACTCTATCAGCTCTCGAGCACGGTTGTTGTAGCACCATTCCCGGCAGGATTCTTTGGAAGTCCGCTTAGCGGGAATTGGAGTTATCCAATAGCTCTCGCGAATACCAAAGTTGCGAGCGCCGAACTATTCGTGACAAATACGCTAGGGAATAGCCCGGTCGCGGCGATAAATTTGACCCAATCGATGAATTATGGGCTGCGAACTCTATCAGGAGGCCAGTATTCGTTCCAGGTGCAGGGATATCTTGCAGTAGACAGCAATCCCGTTCCGAACTTGGTCGTGGAGGCCGCCCATGCAGTACTCGATATTTATGCCGTGGTGAAGGAGGCGCCGGTTGGGAGTCCGGTCGTGATCACGTTGAGCCAAGATGGCGCCTTGTACTGTACCCTGACGATTGCCGCGGGGGCCACCGTGTCCCCAAGCGTAAACGGTTATGGCTCGCCACTATCGGCCCAAGCGCAACTTAGCATGTCTATAACAGGTGTCGGATCCACGAGCCCAGGGTCCGACTTGACGGTCACGCTGCGGCTGTAACAAAACCGGCAAACGTATGACTACGCTTCAGAAGCTCACTCCCAACCAGGACCTGCAATGTTACTTCTATCAACCTTCAGCCGTAGCGGCCCTCAGTTCGACTAGTCCGAATGGGTTCACAGTCTCAGGCAGTTGGCGCACACAGTCCGACTGGGTGGTCGTCGAATGGAATCGTGATAACGTTTTCGAGCATCCGGCGTTTCGAAACCTCCCCGACGGCGACTTAAGCGGCCTGCAGCTCTCTTACCTCGAGACCCGCACGAATTGCATACCGCTCGATTCTCTCCTCTACCCCACCGTTGACTGGCCGTTCCTCCGCATTTGGGCCGATCCGGGCACAGGCGAACAGATCTACAAAGTCTCCCTCAGGCAACACGCGGTTCCGGCGCAGGGCGGTTATACCGGCGCTAGCGCAACCTTCGAATTGCAAGGTTCCCCAACAGGCGGCGACTATATCGAACTGGCGTGGGACCAAGAACACTATACCTATCAATTGCTCGGTGCCGACACCCTAGACTCGGCTGCGACGGCCTTGGCCCACAGCATCAATACATTCTCACAAACGATGCAAGCTACGGCTAGTGCCGCAACAATCACATTGCAACTCATAGACAGCACTAGCGGGGCGAATGGCAATCGAATCGGTGTTTACGGAAATGTCTTTACAACAGCCTTCCCCGAGGCATCCGAGAGTTGGCAACCGGTATGGCAACTACTGGCCGGCGGAGTTTCGCCGAGTCAATGGCAAGTCGATCTGGACTTCGGCTCTGTTACCGGCGTTGACAATACCGGTACGACCGTGCCGGTGCCAACCACCGCCGTGCGTAAGATGCGTTGGACGTGGTCAGCCGATCTGACCCCGGGAGATTTCGCACGAATTGAGTTTGACGTCGTCGTATCCAACTGGACGGTCACTGGAACAAATGGCAACTACGAGGTTGCGGGGGCGGGAAGTTGGCGCGTAGAAGACGATGACGGCTCGATACAGTATGGCGGCTCGTGGACTACGGCTCAGGGGAATTACTCGGGCGGATCAATTGCAGCTTCCACGACGCCGGGCTCAAGCGTCGCGTATTGCTACACCGCGCCCCAAAACCACATTCTGAATCTTGGTACTCGAAGATTCTCTTCGTCCGCCCCGTTATCGGTACAAATTGATCAAGGTCCTGTACAGCTTTTAAACACGGCCTTGGCCGGAGAAGATGTGCTGCTGCGGTGGAGCCTAGGGACACTACCCGGCGATGTATCCCACACGGTTATAATTACGCATGCCGGCGAGACGGGCGAGACTTTTTACTTCGACTTTTTTGAGATTTGTGTACCAAGCGGTGACCTGCCAACATTTTCGGTTGACCCGCAGACGACCTTGGCGACAGACTGGGATACGCTACACTCACAAGCCTTGGCTCCGGAGCGAACCGCGTGGCTCATCCAAGCACTCGGGTTTACTGGCCGGGCCAATCACTACGCTGGCGCTCTCTGGTTTTACGAGCTCGTCTGTTCGGGTCAACAATATGCGACGGGATCGATCATCTTCTCCGGCGCCTCGGAGTTTGGGAAGACGACCCAGGTGTCTTTAGGACCTACCGTTTTTACCCATCTGAATCTGATAGGTGACACGCCGTCGAGTTTGGCCTTGGCGTTCACATTGCTTATCAATGAAGGTTCCACAGGCCTTTGGGCAGCGGCCCTTGATGGTACCTTGACGATCACGTCTCGCTTAACTGGCACCGCGGGAGATGGGCTGGCCTTGGCTGTGGATCTGGGCGGAAGTTCAATGTTAAAGTATCAAACCAGCGGAGTATTGGCATGCGGCGTTGATGGAGAATGGCTTACGGACTTGACCGCGACGCCGCGGATAAATCGGGCGGCGCGCGATTGGTGCCAAAGCTTCTACTCCGCACTCCTTGGCTACGGCATTCAAGTCACGGCCTCGTTCAGCACCGAATTAGGAAATGGAGATAAGTCTGTCGCCGCAGGGATCGCGCAGCGTTATCCGGATGGTAGCCCTTGCCTAGTGAATACGCCGGCACTCCAGACGAATTTCTCTCCACAGAGCCTTGCGTACTGGCAGCAGGTCTACCTTGATATGGCGACTTTGATGTCTGCTGCTGGCGTACGGCCGTATTTGCAATTTGGCGAAGTGCAGTGGTGGTATTTCTGCCCCCCAACCGATCCGGCAAATGGTAATTGGAATCCGATTGCTTTTGGTGGTATGCCCTATTACGACGCATACACTATGTCTACGTTCGAGGCTCAATTCGGGCGCCCAATGCATATCTTTACCGACCCCACGAACGATCCAGCGCCCTATCCCCAAGAGAGTTCCTTCCTGCCTGGGCTCATAGGACAATTCACCTCGAATATCATGGATTTTGTCCGGACTGTATACGCAGACGCCGAGTTTGAAGTACTCTATCCGCCCGACACCAACGATGCGTTGCTAACGAGTATCATCAACTTGCCTAGCCAGTGGTCACCATCAAATCTCGACTGCTTCAAGACTGAGAATTTTACCTACACAGGAAGCTACGAACTGGATAAGGCTACATCCTCGATCAAGTTACCCATGAGTCTGGGTTTCGCAGCTGCAAACTGTGCCCACTTAGTTGGTATTGGAGGGTATACCACGCCGTGGGAGAAGGAGTGCCGTTTGGCAAAGGGTCTCAATGATGGATCGGTGGTACTGTTTGCCCTAGATCAATTCTGCCTCATTGGCTACAGCCTGCCGTTGCCTCCTTGGCCCGGATTCAGCGCATTTGCCGGCGGCTAAACGCGGTGCACTTCGATTCGTGGCGTTAGAGCGTGCCCTTCAGGCCCAATTCCTGCGCCTTTTCCTGCATGGCCTTCACGCAGAAGGCCACATGTTCCTCGAGTTCGACCCCCAAATCGCGCGCCCCATTGGTAATATCCTCTCGGCTTACGGAGCGCGCGAACGCTTTATCCTTCATTTTCTTGCGCACAGATATCGTATCTACCTCGAAAACGCTACGGTGCGGCTTCACATACGACACAGCCGTTATGAAACCCGCCAGTTCATCGCAAGCGAACGGCGTCTTCTCCAGGCTGGAGATCCGCGGGACACCTGTAAAATCGGCGTGGGAAAGAATGGCGCGTCGAATTTCGTCGCTTACGCCAAAGCCGGCGAGAATGGGTTCTCCCTTCGTGGGATGGTCAGGAAGAGCCGGGTGAATTTCCCAATCGAAATCATGCAATAGCGCGGTTACGGACCACTTCTCTTCATCTTCCGCCAGCTTACGCGCGTAAGCGGTAACGCAAGCCTCGACGGCCAGCGCGTGCTTGCGAAGACTTTCCGACTTTGTGAATTCGTAAAGAATTTCAAGGGCCCGCGATCGGTTCATTTCATTTATCATACGCCCGTTGCTACCCTGGGCATTTGGTTCGTTACTCTGACGGCACGAGGTAAGCATGAAGTGCAGAAATGGCTTATCGCGCGTCGGTCGATGTCGGTCTGGAGCAACCCTGCGCTGTTGGTATCCGTACGAGCGATCAGGGTCGTCGGAACTCTCATAGCGTCGGCCGCGAAGCGTGCAGCGGCCAATTCTGCACGAACTCGCAAAGGGCACGACGACCTTGCCTCCCATATAACCGCACTTCTTTGCGGAGGCAAGTTGATCTTCAGTATGCCCTGCGGCGGCGCCTGCTCAATCTTCGACTTCTCGAGTTCGAATGTTTAAGCCGACCGCCAAAACCGGCTTCCGCATCCGCAATGATCGGTGCAAAAAAAGTTTCGTCCAGTACGGCCGGCGGAATGGTGGACCTTGGTCGGCGCGCATGCAAGCGTTGTTGATCGCTCGGACGAGTTGCAGGGCCCGACGGTCTCCTGCAGGAACTGCAGAGTTCCGCCACTATCTAAATCGCGCTCCGCCGCCGTCTCTATTCAAGAAGCTGTTAGTGTCGTTCTTCGCGAATCCGATTGGATAGCTGCGCCTATCCCGGCCGATTTGGCGGAACGCCGTATCGAAATCACCCGGCTAGTCGACCGTAAGATAATTATCAACGCCATGAATTCGGGCCCCAGCGTATTCATGGCCGACTTCGACGACTCGAAACTCGCCCACTTGGCGAAACAAGCCGCATGGTCAATTCAGTCTGCGCGACGCCGTGAACGGCATGATTAGTTATGTCAGTCCTGAAGCCAAGCGATCGGAATTAGGTGTGCAAACGGCGGTCCTGAGGGTCCGGCCGCGCGGCTGGCAATTGAACGGTCCATACTTTTATCTTCCAAAGATGGAAAGCCACCTGGAGGCGCGCTTATGGAACGATGTTTTCCTCTTCCCGCAAAAAGAATTGGGTGTGCCGCGCGGTACCATCCGCGCCACAGTGCTAATCGAAACGATTCTTGCGGCGTTCGAGATGGATGAGATCATCTACGAACTGCGGGAGCACTCGGCGGGGCTCAACTTCGGGAGTTGGGATTACATCTTCAGCTTCATCAAGAAATTCCGTAACCGTCCAGAATTCATGCTACCCAACCGTGCATTGGTGGCTATGGAACGGCATTTTCTCGGCTCCTACGTCACCTTGCTTATCGAAACCTGCCACCGGCGCGGCGTACACGCCATGGGTGGGATGGCCGCGCAAATCCCTATCAAAAACGACCCGGCGGCGAACGAGCAGGCGTTGGATAAAGTGCGGCAGGACAAGCTACGCGAGGTGCGAGCGGGACACGACAGCACCTGGGTGGCACACCCCGGCCTGGGACCGATCGCCAAAGACGTTTTCGACGCAAACATGACCGGCCCCAATCAATTGCACCGTCGGCCTACCGCGCGAGTGACTGAGAAGGATCTGCTGACGGTGCCGGATGGTGAGATTACCGAAGCCGGCCTGCGTTGGAACATTGATGTCGGCATACACTATCTGGAAACTTGGATGCGCGGTAACGGGTGCGTCCCGATCTACAACCTGATGGAAGATGCCGCTACGGCGGAGATTTGCCGCGCGCAGGTTTGGCAATGGGTGAAGCATGGCGCCGTTTTGAGCGACGGGCGCAAGGTAACAGCGGACTTGGTTAGGGCGGCAGGGGAATCACTCGCCCGGGCGGCGGCCGTATATGAACAAATGATGACAAATGCCGATTTTCCGGAGTTCCTGACTCTCGTGGCCTACGATTTCATCGACTAATCAAGCTCCCTTCCGAAGTTCGCGGTAAACTGGACGGACGTGACACCGAAAAAGAGCCGCCCGGCGGTTGCGCCGAAACCCGTTGCGCCAGCCGAAGTCCCGCCCCTGAATTCACCACAGCTCTACATCAACCGTGAGCTGAGTCTGTTGGCATTCCAATCGCGGGTGTTGGAGGAGGCCCAGGACGATCGGAATCCGCTTTTGGAGCGCGTGAAATTCCTGGCCATCGTGGGGTCGAACACGGACGAGTTCTTCATGGTGCGGGTGGCCGGACTGATTGACCAGGTGGACGCAGGCATCGTAGACGTAGGTCCGGACGGCATGCATCCCACAGCTCAGTTAGTTGCCGTACGGCGCGAAGTCAAGAAGTTGATGGCCGAGGCGCACAAGTGCTGGCATGATCAATTGTTGCCGGCGCTGGGCGACGAGGGCATCCAGATCCTGGACTATGCGTCGTTAAACGAGAAGCAAATAGCCATAGCCGACGGCTACTTTCGCGATACGGCTTTTCCAGTTCTCACGCCGCTGGCTTTCGATCCCGGCCGCCCCTTTCCCCACATCTCCAACCTCAGTCTGAACCTCGCGGTACTCATTCGGGACAAGGACGGCGTAGAACATTTCGCAAGGGTCAAGGTTCCAGACTCGCTGCCCCAATTTGTTCCATTAAAGCGGCCGCGCAAAAAGAGCCGCAAACGCCCGCCGCGCGAGGAAACTTTTGTATGGCTTGAGCAGGTGATCTCCGCCAATTTGCCGGCGCTATTTCGCGGCATGGAGGTAATTGAGGCGCATCCCTTCCATGTCACGCGCGACGCCGATATCGCCATCAAGGAATTGGAAGCGGAAGATCTGCTTGAGACGATCGAAGAAGGAGTTCGCCAGCGGCGGTTCGGCAGCGTGGTCCGCCTGATGGTGTCGGACGACATGCCGCCGCACATACTGGACATTCTGGTGAACAATCTGGAGATCGATGCGAGCCAGGTGTTTCGGGTGCGCGGACCTCTTTCGCTAAGCCGCTTGATGAATCTCTATGGGCTCGACCGGCCGGATCTAAAGGACGCGCCCTTCATGCCAGCAGTGCCCAAGACACTAGCGCCGGCTACCGCCGAGGAAGACATTTTTGCGCTCATCCGGCGGCAGAACATTTTGCTGCATCATCCCTTCGATTCTTTTCAGCCGGTAGTCGATTTTCTGAAGAAGTCCGCCCGAGACCCCAACGTCTTGGCCATCAAAATGGTGCTCTACCGCATCGGACGCAACTCGCCCGTGGTAGAGGCGTTGCTCGACGCGAACGAAGAGGGCAAGCAGGTGGCGGTGCTTGTGGAACTCAAGGCGCGTTTCGATGAAGAGAGCAACATCGAGTGGGCGCGCGCACTGGAAAAAGAGGGCGTACACGTGGTGTACGGTTTGCTGGGTCTGAAGACGCATTGCAAATTGCTGATGGTGGTGCGTCGCGAGGCTGGTGCGATCCGGCGTTATATCCACCTGGCAACTGGTAACTACAACGTGGTCACCTCACATCTGTACACGGACATCGGGATGCTGACGTGCGATGATCAGATCGGGTCGGATGCCACTGACTTATTCAACTATCTGACGGGTTATTCGGCTAAGACAGACTATCACAAACTGCTAGTTTCGCCAGTAAACCTGCGCGACCGCTTCGAAGCGATGATCGAGCGTGAGATTACGTTGCAAGCTAAAGGACAGAAGGGTCACCTGATCTTCAAAATGAACGCCCTGGTGGACTCGCATGTGATTCGCCTCCTATACGAGGCGTCACAGGCCGGAGTGAAGGTGGACTTGTTGGTGCGAGGCATTTGCTGCCTCCGCCCGGGAATCGCGGGGGTCAGTGAGAACATTCAAGTGACCAGCGTTGTCGGACGCTTCCTGGAACATAGCCGCATCTACTATTTTCACAACGGCGGAAAAGAAGAAATCTATCTGGGGAGCGCCGATCTTATGCCGCGCAATATCGACCGGCGCGTGGAAGTGCTCTTTCCCTTAGAAGGATCAGACTTAATCAAGCATGTACGCGACGAGATTCTAGCCGTCTATCTTTCCGATACGGTAAAAGGCCGCCAGATGAAGAGCGATGGGACCTATGTCCGCCGGACAGCACCGGGGGGCAAACGCCCGGTCAATACGCAGGAGCGGTTGCTCAAACTGGCCGGGAGCGGGAAGTAAGAGCGGGTTGTTGTTGGGTCATGCAATGCAAAGTACCTAGGCCCCAGACCAGTTCCACTGCATTAATGCCGGTCACTAGGCGATCGGGAAAAAGACGCGCCAGGGTGCTCAACGCGACGCGATCGTTCGGATCATTAAACGTCGGCACCAACACGAGATTGTTCGCGATATAGAAGTTAGCATAGCTTGCCGGCAGACGGCGCCCGTCGAAGACCACGGGGGCAGGCATGGGCAGTTTCACGACGCGCAGGGGCAACTTGCGGAGGATAGCGAGGTTTTCGCGGAGGGGTTGGTAGTTAGGATCGCTGGGGTCTGCCTCACTGGCGATCACCACCGTGTCGGCGCTCACGAAGCGGGCCAAGTCATCCACATGACCGTGGGTATCGTCGCCGCCAATTCCGTTCCGTAGCCAGATGACTCGCCTCAAGCCTAGATAATCGCTCAGCGCTCGCTCGATCTGGCTACGGCTCAGTTCCGGATTGCGCGCCTGCACGGAACTGAGCAGGCATTCTTCGGTGGTCAGCAAGAGTCCCTTGCCATTGACATCGATACTGCCGCCTTCAAGGACTAAGCCCGGCTCCCAAGCCCGCAGCTTCAACAAAGCTGCCAGTTGAGCGGGGACCGCGGCATCGTTTTTCCAGTCGTCATATTTGGCCCAAGCATTGAAGCGCCAGTTGGTCAACGCCACCTCGCGGTTGCGATTCTTGACGAAGAGAGGACAGTAGTCGCGGGTCCAGCCCCGGTCGGTCGGAACGTGGAAGAATTCAACGGCATCGAGGCTTGCGTCCGCCTTACGCAGGATACGCCGAGCGGCTTGCTCGGTAGACCCATCCTGAATCAGAATGCGCACCCGCTCCACGCGCGCCAGCTTACGTACGATCTCGGCATACACCCACGGGATAGGCGCAAAGCGGCCCGGCCAATCGCCGCGATTGTGCGGCCAGGCGATCCAGGTAGCCTCGTGCGGTTCCCATTCTGCGGGCATGCGAAAGCCCAATGCGCGCGGCGTATCGGGCATCAGTCGATCACACGCTGGGTGATAGGACCGTACGCGTCAACGCGCCGGTCGCGCAGAAAAGGCCAGTTGCGGCGGACGTCTTCGATGCGGCGCGGGTCGCATTCCGCGGTCAGAATCTCCTCCCGATGATGCGGTGCTTCGGTGAGCACCTGGCCGAAAGGATCGGCCACGAAGGACCCGCCCCAAAATTCCAGACCATGCTCCGGCGGCCCCTCAAAACCGACGCGATTGACGGCCGCGACGTAAACCCCGTTGGCGATGGCGTGCGCCCGCTGGATGGTGCGCCAGGCGTCATACTGTGCGGCGCCAAATTCTTCCTTCTCGGCGGGATGCCAACCGATGGCGGTGGGGTAAAAGAGTACTTGAGCGCCGGCGAGAGCGGCCAAGCGGGCGGCTTCCGGATACCACTGGTCCCAACAGACCAAGGCAGCAATGCGGCCAAAGCGCGTATCGAAAGCGCGGAAACCGAGGTCGCCGGGTGTAAAGTAAAATTTCTCGAAATACAAAGGATCGTCCGGAATGTGCATCTTGCGGTAGATGCCGAGCAGTGCGCCATCGGCGTCAATGATGGCGGCGGTGTTGTGATAGACCCCGGCTGTCCGGCGCTCGAAAAGGGATCCAACCACCACCACTCCGAGTTCGGCGGCCAGGCGGCAAAGCGCCGCCGTGGAAGGGCCTGGTATGGGTTCAGCGAGGTCGAAAAGGGCAGCGTCTTCCTGGCGGCAGAAGTATTGCGAGCGGAACAGTTCCTGCAGGCAAACGATTTGCGCGCCGCGCGCAGCAGCCTCGCGGATGTGCCATTCAGCTTTGGCCAGGTTCTCGTTGGGATCGACGGCGCAAGTCATTTGGATCAGGCCAATGTGGAATTTGTTAGGGGGCACCTATTTATTCTGCCAGAGCGAGCACGGCTTGCGCGAGACCTATCGAGCTTGGGGCTATAACGCGGCGGCAGGGGTCCGCACCAGCCATTTTCTCTTGTGTTACCATCCGGTTTCAAAACGGGAGGTTTTCAGTGAAGACCTACGAAGGCAAGGACATTCGGAACGTCGGAGTGGTGGGCCACGGCGATTCCGGAAAGACGACGCTCACCGCGGGGTTACTCTTCGCCAGTGGCGCCACCAGCAGGCTGTTGCGGGTGGATGAGGGCAACACCATCACGGACTTCGACGAGGAAGAAGTCCAAAGAAAGGTCAGCATCTCCACCGCCCTGGCTGCGGCCGAGTGGAAGAAGGCTAAGATCAATCTCCTCGATACCCCCGGATACAACATCTTTATCAACGACACGCGTGGGGCGCTGGTGGCGGCAGATTCCGCGCTGGTGGTGGTGGATGGCGTAGCTGGAGTCGAAGTGCAGACCGAAAAGGTCTGGAGCTACGCGACCGATTATAAATTGGCCCGCGCGGTCGTAATTAACAAGCTCGATCGCGAGCGGTCTTCCTTTGACCGGGCACTGGCCAGCGTACAGGAGACCTTCGGACGCACCGCCATACCGATTCAAATCCCGATTGGTGCGGAGCGCGATTTTAAGGGTGTCGTGGATCTTATCGCCATGAAAGCCTACACCTATACGCCGGATGGCGATGGAAAAGGCAAAGAAAGCGAGATTCCGGCGGATCTGGCGGACACGGCTCAGATCGCCCACGAAGCTTTGGTCGAACTGGTGGCCGAGGGCAATGACGCCCTGATGGAAGAGTTTTTCGAGAAAGGCACGTTGCCAGTCGAACATATCCTGGATGGCGTACGCTTGGGCACCAAGGAGATGCGCCTGTTCCCGGTGATGTGTTGCTCGGCGCTGCATAATATCGGTATTGACCAAATCCTGAATTTCATCGTCGACCACACCCCTGCCCCCACGGAGCGCGACGTCATCCTAAAGATGAACGGGGAAGATAGAACCGGCAAGATTAACGATGCCGGCCCCTGTTCAGCTTATGTCTTTAAGACCACTGCCGACCCGTTCGCGGGCCGCATTACCTATTTCAAGGTCTACTCGGGTGTGCTGAAGAACGATGCCAACCTGCACAATATTCAGAAGGGCACGGCGGAGCGGTTGGCGCACATCGGGGTACCGGTTGGGAAGACTATCGTACCCGTGAACGAGATCCATGCGGGCGATATCGGCGCAGTCGCCAAATTGAAGGATACATTGACCGGCGATACCCTTGGCGATAAGGGTGTGGGATACACCTACCCGCCTGTTCAACTTCCGGAGCCCTCCATCGCGTTCGCTATAGAAGCGAAGTCGCGGCAGGACGAAGACCGCATGGGCAACGCCGTGCACCGCATTCTTGAAGAAGACCAGTCGCTACGTTTTTATCGCGATCCGCAGACCAAGGAATTTCTGCTGGGCGGCAGCGGGCAGCAGCATGTTGAGGTGGTCGCCAGCCGGCTCAAGAAGCGCTACGGCGTGGAAGTGATCCTGAAGGCTCCCAAGATTCCTTACCGGGAGACGATCCGCGGTCATGCCGACGTTCAGGGCCGGCACAAGAAACAAACCGGCGGCCACGGCCAATTCGGCGATTGCTGGATCAAGATGGAGCCCCTGGCTCGCGGCGCCAAGTTCGAGTTTGTAAACGAGATTTTCGGGGGATCGATTCCGAAGAACTACATACCGGCAGTGGAAAAAGGCATTTTGGAAGCGGCGGAAGGCGGCTTCCTCGCCGGATTCCCGATGGTGGATTTCCGCGTAGTTCTCTACGACGGCTCGTACCATGATGTGGACTCGTCGGAACTCGCATTCAAACTGGCGGCGCGCAAGGCATTTAAGAACGCCATGCAGGAGGCTAAGCCAACCCTGCTTGAGCCGATCATGAATGTCGAGATCCAGGCACCTGTGGAGTATGCCGGCGATTTGATGGGCGACTTGAACAGCCGTCGGGGCCGTATTGCCGGGATGGACACCAAGGGCAATACCCAATTTATCCGCGCGCAAGCTCCTATGGCGGAGATGTTAAACTACCAAAACGATCTGACGTCTATGACCCAAGGGCGCGGGGCGTTTACCATGGAGTTCGACCATTACGATTATGTTCCGGCGCTACAAGCCGATAAGATAATAGCGGCAGCTAAGGCGGCCAAGACTGGCGAAGAGGAAGAAGAGGAGTAGAATAGCAATAGGACGCTAACCCTATCTTTTGGGAATGTGTCGGGTGGACACAGCTTCTGTACGGAACGACCCGGTTGACCTTGGCCGGGTAATGCGCTAGATTCTAGGTTTCATTTTGGCTACAACTTTCGCGCACAGGATCTAAACCTGTTCAAAAGGATCGTTTAGTGAACAGCCGGACCAAGCTATTTTTTTACATTTGCGGTTCCTCGTTGGCTCTGGGCATCTCAGGTTGCAGCTACACTCAGCAATCCAAGTTCCAAACTGCCTTCCTTCCTTCTCCTCCATCGCCAGCCAGTCTAGCTGATGCGGGAGACCCTCCTGCAATCGAGAGCAACCCTTATCTGCGTGATACTCCAGCCATACTTGTGCAGAAAATTCCCGTTGCGCCGTCGCAAGGCGACTTGTTGATGCAGCGGGCCGACCAGGCATTCGTGCGGGGTAAACGGGCATATCAGGCGAATGATGTTCAAAAAGCCCGCCGGGATTTCGACACTGCTGTCGACCTGATGTTGGAGGCTTCGGAAAACCGCCCATCGGACCGGCAGGCGTTCGAGGCAAGGCTCGACGAGATGGTGGATGCGGTACATCGCTTCGATCTGGCCGGTTTGGGGGCGGGGGTAGACGTAGACACCGCCCGCTTTGAAAAGCCCCCCCTTGAAGACGTTCTGCAGATGACCTTCCCGGTGGATCCCAAATCCAAGGACAAAGTTAAGGAACAGGTTCAGGCCACAGCTTCGCAACTGCCGCTTTCGGTTAATGATGCGGTGCTGAGCTATATCAATTATTTCTCAGGTCGTGGGCGCCGCACCTTGATTGCAGGTTTAGAACGGGCGGGGCGGTATCGTCCACTGATCGAGCGGATCTTACAGGAAGAAGGCATTCCGCAAGAACTGATCCACTTAGCGCAGGCGGAATCGGGTTTCTATCCGCGCGCGGTTTCGAACAAGGCCGCGGCGGGCATGTGGCAGTTCGTGGCGTGGCGCGGTCAGGAATATGGGCTGATGCGAACCGCCAATACCGACGACCGGCTTGACCCGGAGAAGGCCACGCGGGCATCTGCCCGGCATTTGCACGATTTGTATAACATGTTCGGCGATTGGTACTTGGCGATGGCTGCCTACAATTGTGGTCCGGTGGCGGTAGCAAGGGCGGTCGAACGCACCGGATTTGCCGATTTCTGGGAATTGCGCGCCCTGCATGCCCTGCCGGAACAAACCACCAACTACGTGCCGATCATCCTGGCCATGACCATCATGACCAAGAACGCCGCGGAATATGGTTTGGAGGGTGTGGTTCCGAATGCTCCCCTCGACTACGACACCATTGAGGTCAATGCGCCGACGCACCTGGGCTTGGTGGCGGATTTGACCGATGCTCCCATGCCGGAGTTACTGGACCTGAATCCGGCATTGCTGAAGGGCGTGGTGCCTGCCGGATATGTTTTGCACGTTCCCAAAGGTACCGGTAGCACCCTGTCGGCATCCCTGCAAATGATCCCGGCCGAACGGCGCGCTTCCTGGCGCATGCATAAGGTCGAAAGCGGCGAGACCCTGGCGGCGATCGGCAAGCATTACGGGATGGCGGCAGATACCATCGCAGCAGCGAACGGGCTGAAGATGGGCTCGCCGTCTGCGGGCGACCGACTGCTGATCCCCGCGGTATACCGGGAAAAAGCGGCACCCAAGAAACTCGTGGCCGTCGCGCGCCATACCCGACCACAGCGCAAACGTTCCGCCGGGCTCACCCACACTGCGGCAAACCGAGCGGCTCGCGCCGCCGGCGAATAGCTCACGCCGATTTAATTTCAGTCCACATGCGGTCGCGCAGGCGCTGAGTGGCGGAGGGCATGGTGCCGATCCACTGACCCCGCGTCAGCGTCTCGGCCAAGGGAAACAGCGTCGTGTTGCGCCGCAAACTGTCCGGTAACAAAGCTTGGGCGGCGGCGTTGGCGGTCGCGGTACGCGAAACCTGCACGATGGCGGCGGCCACGGGCGCGCGCAAGAGGTAATTGATGAAGGCATGCGCCAGTTCCGCACGACCGCTTTCCCGCAGGATCACAGCATTATCCCCGTATAGCGGAAACCCTTCCGCGGGATAGGTGAATCCAAGCTGGGGTGCGGCATCTATGGCTTGCTGCGCTGTGGTTGCCCAGGAGTGCGCCACCAGGATATCGCCTGCCACCAGTTGATCGCGATACTCGGCGTTCAAATAGGCCCGGAGCAGGGGTTTCTGGGCGATAGCTTCCCGCTCGGCGCGGCGCAGATTGGCGGCGTCGGTTGAGTTATAAGACAGCCGCAGTTTCAGCAGGCAGGCGCCCAACACCTCTTCTGGATCGTCGAGCATCGTCAGGCGTCCTTTAAGGCGTTCGTTCCACAGGTCCGCCCATGCTGCGGGAGCAGTCCCCACGGATTGGTTGAAAGCGATGCCGGTCGCGCCCCACATGTAGGGCACGCAGTAGTTCAGATGAGGATCCCACGGCGGGTTCTGGAAGCGCGCTTCCAAGTTGCCCAGGTTGGGCAGGCGGGCGTGGTCGAGAGGCGTCAGCAGGCCGTACTGGCGCATGGGCGGAATACGGTTGTGCGTGGGGAAGACCACATCCCAACCGGAATTACCGCTCAGCACCTTGGCCAGCATCTCCTCGTTGCTCTCATAGGTGGCATAGCGGACGCTTACGCCGAACTCCTGCTCAAAGTTGGCGATGGTATCCTGCGCCACGTAGTTCGACCAGTTGTATACGTTGAGCCTCGGCCGGCGGCGCGCGCATGCGGCCAGTCCGGTGGCGCCAATAAGAAAACTCCGGCGAGCGAGCGTACGGGTCATGTTTTGCTCATCCTTTCGGAAAGCAGCACCAAAGATCCGAAGACCACTACGATTAACGCTGAGATGGCATTGATCACGGGACTGGCGCCGCGCCGGGCCATGGCGTAGATGACCATCGGCAGCGTTTCGGAATCGACCCCGGCCACCATGCTGGTGATCACGTAATCGTCGAAGGAAACCGTAAGTGCGAGCAGCGCGGCGGCCACGATGCCGGGCAGAAGGGCGGGCAGCGTCACGTAGCGGAAGGCCTGCCACTCGGTGGCTCCCAAGTCGAGGGCGGCTTCTTCCAGCGCCGGGCTGAAAGTTCGCAAGCGGGCGGCGATCACGATGACCACGTAAGCGATGGAAAATGCGACATGCGCCAGGATTACAGTATGCAATCCAAGCCGCCAGTGCAGCGAGCGGAACGACCATTGAAAGAGCGCCAATAGCGAGATGCCCATGACGATTTCGGGCGTCACCAGAGATAGATAGAGCGAGCCCGAGAGCATTGTGGAGCCGCGCTTCCACAGGCCGTAGGCGCACAGCGTGCCAGCCACTGTGGAGATTATGGTGGCGATGACCGCGATGATCAGACTGTTCCAGGCGGATTCGGCCAGTTGCTGATCCTCAAAGATCGCGCGATACCAGTGCAGGGAGAAGCCTTGCCAGACGGTAAAGCGCGAAGAATTGAAGCTGAACACCGCCAGAATCACCAGCGGCAGGTGCAGGAAGAGGTAGACCGCGGCGGCATAGAAGCCCAGCCAGCGTTTCATACCAGGCCCTCGCGTTCGCGGCGCAGCATCAGCAGAACTAACACGCCGACCAGCGCCATCAAGCCCACGGAGATGGCCGCGCCGAAAGGCCAGTCGCGCGCGTTAGTGAACTGATTCTGTACCAGGTTTCCGATCAGCACGGTGCGACCGCCACCCAACAAATCAGGTGTCAGATAAGCGCCGAGGGCGGGGATGAACACGAGGATACTGCCGGCGCGAAGGCCGGGAGCGGAGAGCGGCAGAATGACATGCATCAGCGTAGGCCAGGGCTTCGCGCCAAGGTCCGCCGCCGCTTCCACCAACGCCGGATCCAGGCGTTCCAGAGTGGCGTACACCGGCAGGACCATGAAGGGCAGGTATCCGTAGACCAAGCCGAGCAGCACCGCTCCATCGTTATAAAGGAGCGGCAGCGGGGCGTGAATCAGGCCCAGGTGTTCAAGCACGGTGTTGATCAAGCCAGTGTCGCGCAACAGGAACAGCCACGCGTACAGGCGTACGAGGAAGCTGGTCCAAAACGGAAGGATCACCAGTTGCAAGTAGATGTTCTTGCGCGTGCCGGCGCGCGAGATGAACAGCGCCAGCGGAAACCCCAGCAAGATACAGATGGCGGTTGTGACGGCGGCCATCACGAACGATCGCAGTATGATGCCGAGATAAAGCGGGTCCAACAGGCGTTGATAGTTTTCGAGCGTCCAGGGTGGCGCGAGACCGCCGTAGGAACCGCGCGTCAGCAAACTGTAAACGATGACGATGGCGAACGGGGCGGCAAATAACACCGCCATCCAGATCCAGGCAGGCAGTAGAAACCAGGCGCGCAGGCGTTCCCAACCGGTGGGCATTTTCATGGCGTCGTCAGGAAAAAACCATTTCGTCGGATGGATTCCAGCAGATGTGGATGGCTTCTCCGGCCTGATACGTCCCGTTATTGCGCGGGATTTCAGCGACCGCATCTTCGCCGCTTTCCAGGCGCGTGAGCACGTGAACGCAGTTTCCCAAAAAGACCGATCCGGTGACGGTGGCAGCCTTGCACTTCGCCCCGTTCGATGGCGCCGCGCGCGCGATACGCGTAACTTCGGGCCGCAGGCCCACACCATCGATCCAGTTGACTGCGCCTAGGAATCCAGCTACGAAACGGGTGCTGGGGCGTAGGTAGACGTCTTGTGGCGTACCGACCTGCTCGATGGCGCCGGCATTCATCACGGCCAACTGGTCGGACATGGAAAGCGCTTCTTCCTGATCGTGGGTCACAAGCAAAAAGGTGATGCCAACGCGGCGCTGCATCTCTTTAAGTTCGAGACGCATTTGTTTGCGGAGTTTGGGATCGAGCGCAGCCAACGGTTCGTCCAGCAGCAGCACCTCGGGCTGCAGCACCAGCGAGCGGGCCAGTGCCACACGCTGCCGCTCGCCTCCGGATAGTTGCGCGGGATAGCTGGATTCTTTGCCGGCGAGGCGGACCAATTCGAGAGCTTCCCGGACGCGCCGGTCGATGTCGGACTGGTTCTTGCGCTTCAGGCCGAAAGCGATATTTTCGGCGGCAGTCAGATGGGGGAACAAGGCGTAATTCTGGAAGACGGTGCTTACGTTGCGCTGGTAGGGTTTCTGGTCGTTCACCACCACGCCATCCAGCAGCACGTCGCCCGAAGTTGGTTGTTCAAAGCCGGCGATGAGGCGAAGAGTAGTGGTCTTGCCGCAGCCTGACGGGCCCAGCAGCGAGTAGAATCCGCCGCGCGGGATTTTGAGCGAAATGCCGTTGACGGCGCGATGGTTGGGGAAGTGCTTCACCAAATCGCGCAGTTCCAGAATTGACTCCATTTCACAAGAATGTTACCGCAAACGCAGACTGCCCCGAGAGGATTTTTCGCCATCGCCGTTAAGTGCGTAAGAAGACATCCCCACGCGTGAGCCGCGCCGAGGGCCCGGTATCCTAAAGAGATGGTGGAAACCTTCGAATATGTCCAGCGCTGGGCTGCCGACCGGGAAGTAAAAGGCTGGTGGCACAGCTTCGAACTTCCCGATGGGTCAAGGGTGGAAGGCGTCTGTAGTCTGGAAGGGCTCCGGAACCGGCTGGCCCAATTCCCCATACCGTCGGACCTTCGGGGCAAGCGCGCCCTCGACATCGGGACCTGGGACGGATTCTTCGCTTTCGAATTGGAACGGCGCGGCGCCACCGTAGTGGCCATTGACAATTGGGACAACCCACGGTTCCACCAGATGCACGCCCTCATGAATTCGCAGGTCGAGTACCGTCAACTCGACATGTACGAGTTGACTCCGGATCGCATCGGCTACTTCGATATCGTTCTTTTCATGGGCGTGCTTTATCACTTGAAGCATCCCCTGCTGGGGCTCGAACGGGTATGTGCGCTCACCACAGACTTGGCCGCCGTGGATTCATTCGTTCTGCGTGAGGAACACCGCCCTGGGGTAAACGTGGAGAGCCGGCCCGTGATGGAGTTCTACGAGACTACGGAATTCGGAGGACAGACCGACAATTGGGTGGGGCCGACTTTGCCCTGTCTGCTGGCCATGTGCCGTACGGCGGGATTCGCCCGGGTGCTGCCCCAAAAGGTGCTGGACGAGAGCGCCTGCGTGGCCTGCTACCGGACTTGGGATGCGCCCGTGCCGGGAGCGCCGGCAGGGCCCGAGTTGGTCAGCGCATTCCACGTTCGCGACTATGGCATCAATTTCCAGTCACGATATGACGAGTATGTAGGCGTGACCGTCGTAACCAGCGATTCAGAACTGACTCTCGACGACGTGAAACCAGAGGTCGGGGGGTATGGCGTGCGACCGATCGAACTGGGCAGAGTCTCGGCAGACCAAATCCAGATCGGATTCAAGCTGCCGCCGGGCCTTAAGCCAGGCATGCACGATGTCAGTGTCCGGTTGCGGGATAGCGCCGCGGGTCCGGCGAAGCACATCGCGGTGGATATGCCCGTGGAGGCGCCGGATCTGGCGATCACGCGTGTGACGGATGGCACCAGTTGGAAGCCCGACGAACTCGAAATCAATAAGTGCGAAGTCCTGTCTGTCTGGCTGCTGGGCTTGCCGGAAAACGCCGATGGCAACAATTTGCAAGCGTATCTCAACTCAAAGCGCATGCACGTGCAATATATCGACCCGCCCGGTCGCGCTGATCGACAAGTGAACCTGATGGCCCCCCGCGATGCCTACCCGTCGAGTGCGACGTTGCGCATCGAAGTGGGTGGACAGGTAGTGAGCCGAACGATTCGTATCACCGTTTAAGGGCCCGTTGACAAGCATCACAGGGCGGAATTAGCATCGAACGATGCCTAAATATCTGTGGATGTTGCTAGCCGCGTCGCTGGCCCATGGTCAGGCGCCGCAGACCGCGGCCGAGCTATTCGAAAAGAATTGCGCCGGGTGCCACAAAGTAGGGAGCGCTACGCATGCGCCCGCTCCAGAAGCGCTGCGGCAGATGTCGCGGACGCGGATCTTCGATGCCTTGACTACCGGCAAGATGATTCTGGTGGCAGGTTCGCTGCCGGTGATGCAGCGTATGTCGATCGCCGCGTGGCTGGGCGCGAAGGAACCCGAGGAAGTTAGCGGCGGATCCTGTGCGGCGGCGGCCGCGCCGTTGAGAGACTTGGGAGGGTGGCATGGCTGGAGCGTGGATCCGGAGAACCGCCGGATGCAGAGCGCCGCTGCCGCCGGTTTGGACGGCACCCAAGTCAGTAAGTTGAAGCTGCGGTGGGCATTTGGATTTCCTGGCGCGACGTCGGCGCTGGGCCAGCCATCCGCCGCCGGCGGGCGTGTATTCGTAGGCAGCGCCGGCGGAACGGTATACGCGCTGGACGCGCGCAGCGGATGTACTTACTGGACCTTCAAAGCACCCCAGACGGTACGGACTGCCATTAACGTTGCGTCATACGGAAGCGGGCACACCGCTATTTACTTCGGCGATGCGCAGTCGACGACCTATGCCCTGGATGCCGATACGGGTGCGCTCTTGTGGAAGACCCGCGTGGACGAGCATCCGTTTTCGCATATCACCGGCAGCCCGGTGCTCTATGGAGGGCGGCTATATGTGCCGGTTTCGACCGGCGCGGAAGAGTTCGTGGCGGCGGGCGATCCGAAATATAAGTGCTGTACGGCGCGCGGCAGCGTAGTGGCGCTGGATGCGCGGAACGGTGAGAGGATCTGGAAGACGTTTACGATTCCCGAACCAAAGCCCACGCACTTGAATTCGGCAGGCACGCAGATGATGGGACCTTCGGGCGTCTCGATATGGTCGGCACCCACCGTGGATGAGAAGACGAAGGTGTTGTATGTGGGCACGGGCAACGAACACTCCGAGCCACAGACCGCCACCAGTGATTCCGTGCTGGCAATCGAGATGGAGACCGGCAAGCTGTTGTGGTCGAAGCAACTGACTCCCGCGGACCGCTGGAACGTGGCGTGTGTGCTGCCGGAGCAGGCGAACTGTCCGGGGAAGCCTGGAGAGGACACGGACATTGGCGCTTCACCGATTCTGGTAAGCGCGGGTGGCGGCAAGCGGCTATTGCTTGTCGGACAGAAATCGGGCGTGATGTGGGCGCTCGATCCGGATGCCAAGGGCAATGTAGTGTGGCAGCAGCGCCTCGGCAAGGGCGGTGTCTTGGGCGGGATCATGTTCGGTCCCGCGGCGGATGCGGAAAAAGTCTACGTTCCACTTTCGGATTTCGCCATGCGCGGTGCGATAGAGGGTGGCGACCCTAAGGTGGGCGGCGGGCTCTTCGCCTTGCGCATCTCGACTGGAGAGCGCGCGTGGTACGCTGCGCCCCCGGAGCCCAAGTGCCAGGGCACGCTGGGCTGCACGCCTGCCCAAATGGCGGCCGCGACGCTGATCCCAGGCGTCGTATTTTCAGGATCGATGGACGGACATCTGCGTGCCTATAGTACGTCTGACGGCGCGCCGGTCTGGGATTTCGACACGTTGCGCGACTTCACCACGGTCAATGGCGTCAAGGCGAGGGGTGGTTCGATGAGCGCGTCGGGACCGGTGGTGGCGGGCGGGATGCTCTTTGTACAGTCGGGATATGGCGCTCTCGGCGGCATTCCGGGGAACGTGCTACTGGCTTTCGCGGCGGAGTAGAGCGGCGATTTGGGCGGCGCTATCGGAAAAGGGCAGCGACGAGGCATAGGCGCGCGCGGCGCGGCCCATCAGGTGACGGCGGCTGGGATCGAGCAGCAGGGTTTGAATGGACTCGCGCAGGCGGTCCCGGCCCACCACCAAACCGCACTCGGGCCGCATGACCTCTCGCGCGCCATGGCTATCCAGGCACACCGCGGGCAAGCCTGCGCGTAGCGCTTCCATCAGCGTGAGGCCGTAGCTTTCATGGCGCGAAGGGAAAATATAGAGATCCGCCACTGCGAAGAAGGCCTGCTTGCGGATGCCGGTAACGTGCCCCGGAAAAACCACGCGCGTTTTGCGCAGGCGCGCGGCAAGCGAGCGCAGCCGTTCCAGAAAACGGTGGCCCTGCATAAATGCCGCCTCGCCACAGACGAATAGGTAGATCGGACGCGCGGGAAATGTGGGCAAGCGTTCCCATTCAACCAACGCGCGCAAAAGTAGATCCTGACCTTTTTCGGGGGAAATGCGACTCAGCGTCAGGAGCACCTGGGCATCTGGCGGGATCGCATATTCCAAGCGCAGGTTGGCGGCTTCGATGGCGATAGCTTCTTCCGTGTATGCCGGATCCAGCGCGCCCCAAGGCGCGACGTGAATCTTGGCCGGAGGAGTGCCCGGATAGGTACGTAGCAGAACTTCGCGCATGCTGCCGGAAGGCACCACCACAGCATTCGAATACAGCAAACTATCGCGCTGCTTTTCGAAAACCAGCCGCGCCATGCCACCTAGGGGAAAGCGTTCGTACCAGCGGGCCAGTGTCTCCGGCGATATCAGATTATGGCAGTAAATGGCGGCTACATAGGCAACCACGTCGACATGGTAAATGGTCACCATGTGGTAGCCGGCGCCCCCCAGTCGGCGGAAATCCGGGCCCTCGGAGAGGTCGTTAATGAGCACACTGGTGGAGGCCGGATCGTGCCGGAGAACCTCGGCGGTGGAGGCAGCCTCGAAACGCCGGCAAAAGTCGGCATACTGCCGCTCGCCGAAACCTGCAAGAGCTTTACCGGATGGCGCATCGCTGCCCATGATCGCCGGGCTGACGAGTTGCACTGGAAACGGTTTAGTGCGCGACCACTCTTCGAGAAGTTGGGTGCAGACTGTCGCGCCTCCGCCTAGCGGTAGGGTGGCATCTTGGAAGCCGTGGGCGGCGAGGAACAGCAATCACTAAACTTCCTTGCCAGCGTAAAGGGCTTCGATGCTTTCGTGGAAGTTTTCCATCACCCGCGCGCGGCGCACTTTCATGGTGGCAGTCAGTTCGCCGTCTTCGATTGTGAAGTCGCGGCCCAGCACGCGGTAGCGGCGGATCTGTTCAAATGGCGCCAGTTGTTTATTCACTCGCGCGACCACCTTTTGGATCTCTTTCAGTACAGGTTCCGCGGTAGCCATCTCGGCCGTAGCATGGCCTTTCAGCGCATCCATTCCCTTGAGGGTTTCGGCCACGGTCGGGTTGATTGTGAACAATGCCGTGAGATACGGCAGGCGGTCGCCAATCAGCATGATCTGGCTGATCAGCGGCTCAAACTTGAAGAGGCTTTCTACTCGCGACGGATGGATTTTCTTGCCGGTCGAGGAGACGATCAATTCCTTCTTGCGGCCCGTAATGAATACGAACCCTTCATCGTCGATGAAGGCGATATCGCCGGTATGCAGCCAGCCATCGCGCGATACTTCGGCGGTGGCGGCGGGATCGCCAAAATACTGGGAGAACAGGCACGGGCTCTTCACCAGCAGTTCGCTATCCTGTTCGGCGATGCGCAGTTCCACGCCCGGGAGGGGCGTTGCCGATGCTGCCGGCCTTGGGGCGTCCGGAGGATTGAAGGCGACCACGCCGCCTTCGGTCAAACCATAACCTTCGACTAGCGGCATACCGATGGCTTCGTAGAACTCGGCCAGTTCCTTGCTCAGAGGGCGCCGCGCCGGAACATGCCAGCGTAAGACGTCCGCCGAGCCGCGCGCGCACCTTTTCGAAGAAAAGCTTGTCGGCCACCTTCAAGGGAATCCGGATGCGCGCGGGAACGGGTTTGCCCTGATGCTTGTAATTCGCGGCGGCAAGCGCCATGCCCAAAGCGCCATAGAACGCTTTGCGGGCCACGGCCGGACGCTTGCGCAGCTCGGTACAGATAGTGGAGTAGATGCGCTCCCACATGCGCGGCGGAGCCAGCAGCATAGTGGGCCGGACAGCCCGAATTTCCTGCCGGCAATTTAAGCAGGCTTTCCGCGAAGTTCACCGGCGTGCCAAGCCGCATGGGCAGCAGTTCGACTACGATGCGCTGCGCGATGTGCGCGGAGGGAAGGAAGGCAACCGTGGCATCGTTGGGGCCGAGCGGAAAAGCCATTTTCCCCATGTCGAGATTGGCGACTACCGCGGCGTGCGTGACCAGCGCCATCTTGGGCTCGCCGGTAGCACCGGAGGTGAGATAGAGAATGGCTTGGTCGGAAGGGGAGACTTCCGCCTTCAGGCGATCCATGTAATCCGGGATCCTCCTACAGCGCCAAGCGGCCGCGCTCGCGCAATTGTTCGAGGGAGATCGCGCCCGGCCGCTTCGCCGGTCAGAAGGATGCGAGGCATGTCCGGCGCTGCGCGCAAGGCGTCAAGGTTCTTGGGATCTTCAACGAACAGGGCCTTCGCACCGCAGGCTCTGAATGGTGCGAACCAAGTCTCTGGGCGGATAACTGGGGTATAGCGCGGCGGCAATGCCGCCGGCGGCCAAGATGCCCAGATCGGCCAGATAGAACTCCAGTCGCGTCTCGGAATCGAGGGCCACGACGTCGCCTTTGCGGATGCCGATAGAGCGTAGGCCCGCGGCGATTTCCTGGGCAGCGGTCTTGTATTGCTTCCACGAGTAGGTAAGGTACTCGCGTTGCCCGTCCTTGCCGGTGGTGGGTTGCCGCAAGGCCGGTGGCGTCGCCATACTGCGCCGCGGATTCTTCGAGGACCTGATATATGGTGCGCGGATGCATTCGGCATTCATGCTATCAGATGGCGCGGTGCGTCGGCTGAAGGGGGAAAAACCGGGCCCGGATGCGCCGCCCTACTCCATAATGATGGGACCTTTGTGCGGGCCGACCTTCTTCACAAAGAACATCAGCGGAATCACCGACAGGAAGATGATTCCCAGCACCCAGAAGCTGTCCACGAATGCCAGCATCGACGATTGCCGCTGCATCATGCCGTACATCATCCCTTGGGCCTGCGGGGCTCCGACGCGCGTGGGTCATTCCTGCCAGGGCCTGCGTATACGCCGGATCGTAAGGCGTCATATGCGATACCAGCCGCGCCTGATGGAATTGGGTCCGGCGCGCGAGGATAGTGGTAACGATGGCGATGCCCGAGCTACCGCCGATATTTCGCGCCAGATTGATCAGACCGGTGGCGCCGCCCATCTTCTCACGGGGAACGGTGGCGAACGCCATGGTATTGATGGGCACGAAAAGGAACGCCAGGCCGGCGCTCTGCAGGACGCGCGCCATCATGGCGGTATGGTAATCGATATCCAAATCGAATCCGGCCATATGGAATAGGCCGAACGAGGAAACCACAAGCCCGAATATGACCAGCCAGCGCGCCTCGATCTTCGACAGCAAGAACCCGACCAGCGGCATGGTCACCGCAATCACCATCCCGCCCGGCGAAAGAACCAAGCCGCTGCGCATGGCAGTGTAGCCGAGCAGAGTCTGCAGAAACACCGGCAACAGCATGGTGCTGCCGTAAAGCACGAAACCCAACAGGAACATGGTCGCTGTGGAGAGCATGAAGTTGCGATTCTGCAGCATGCGGAAATCGACCACCGGCTCCTTCTGCCGCAGCTCCCAGACGACCACGCCAACCAATCCGATGGCCGCTATAAGGCCAGCACCGACGATGAAATTGGATCAGAACCAGTCGTTCTTCTTGCCATCGTCCAGCGTGATTTCAAGGGCCGCCAGACCCAAGGTGAGCAGGCCCAGTCCGATGTAATCGACTCTCAGGCCGTGCAAAGCCCTGCGGACCAGGTAAGGCGGATCCGCGATCAGCAACGAAGTCAGGGTCAACGACAAGGCGCCGATCGGAATGTTGATCAGGAAGATCCAGCGCCAGCTATAGTTGTCGGTGATCCAGCCGCCTAGGGTGGGGCCGATGACCGGCGCGACCACTACACCCATGCCGTAGACCGCCATCGCCATGCCTTGCTTATGGCGTGGAAAACTCTCCACCAGGATGGCTTGCGAGATCGGCTGCAAAGCGCCACCGCCGATGCCTTGCAGGATTCGGCAGATAATCAAGACGGTCAGACTCGGCGCCAGACCGCACAGCATGGAACTGAGGGTGAATAGCGCCACGCAACTCATGTAGAAGCGTTTGCGGCCGAAAATCGACGAAAACCATCCACTAAGCGGCAGAACGATGGCGTTCGAAACCAGGTACGAAGTCAGCACCCAGGTGGCTTCGTCCACGGAGGACGACAGGCTGCCGGCGATGTGCGGCAAGGCCACGTTGGCGACGCTGGTGTCCAGCACTTCCATGAATGTCGCCAGCATTACCGTCATGGCGATGATCCACGGATTGATAGAGACACCGGTAGCGGTGCTATTGATTGAAGTGTCCATACCGCTTCTTAATGGGTAATGATGGTTGCGTCCACGTTCATGCCGGGGCGCAGAGATGACGCCTTCGGGCAGGGAATCGAATACGATCTTCACCGGAATACGTTCGACCACTTTTACGTAGTTCCCGGTGGCGTTTTCAGGCGGCAGAAGGCTCATGCGTGCGCCGGTACCTCCGGCGATGGAATCCACTTTTCCGGCAATGGTGCGTCCGTACATATCGACGTGCACTTCGGCCGTCTGACCAGGGCGCACGTCCGCCAGTTGGGTTTCCTTGAAGTTGGCAGTTACCCAAACATCCTTCAGCGGGATAAGCGCCATCAGGGCTTGCCCGGGCTGCAGGATCTGTCCCGGCTCGACCGATTTCTTGGTCACCTCACCCTCCACCGAGGCCACGATGGTGGTGTAACTAAGATTCAGTTCGGCCGCAGCCAGATCGGCGCGGGCCCCCTGGACGCGAGCACCGGCTGACACGGCCTGGGCCTGGGTAACCAATACCTGTCGTTCACCGGCAGTAGATTGCGCAACTTCCGCGCGCATCTGCTGAATCCGGGCGCGGGCGGCATCCGCCGCGGCGCGGGCCGTGGCAATGCCCTGCCCCGACATTTGCACACGATCCTGGGCGGCCTTCACCTGTGCTTCCGTCACTTTAGCGGCAGCCACGTACGAATCGAATTGTTGCTGAGAAATCTCGGCCTTGGCCACCAGAGGACGCATGCGTGCGAGGTCCGACTGGGCCTTCTCGTTGTTAGCCTCGGCCGCCGCTAGATTGGATTGGGCGACGGCTTGATCGGTGGTCTGCCTGATCCACGGCCGCCTCGGCCTGGGCCGCCTGCGCCTCGGCACCGGTCAAGCCGGCGTTGACATACCGGTAGTGCCGCTCTGAGTGGTTTCGCGCGTCAGGGGGACCGTCACTTGCGCGGCATTTGCCTGGCTCTCCGCCAACGCCAGAGCGGCTTTTGCCTGGTCGACCTTGGCCTGCAGGTCGCGCGGATCGATGCGCACCAGAACGTCGCCAGCCTTCACCTGCTGGTTGTCGTTCACCAGCACTTCCAGCACGCTGCCGTAGACTTTGGCGGTGACGGGCACAATGTGGCCGTCCACCTGGGCGTCATCGCTCGACACGCGATAGCGATAGTGCAGCCAGAAGCCGAACGCCACCAGGGCCAGGATCAAGCCCCCGCCCAGCACCACGAGCACGGTCCGGGTACGCTTACCGGCCGGCCTGCGCACCACAGCCTCCGCAGGCTGCTCGTTGACGGGCTTCCCCTCTTCAATCATCTGAGTCTCCATACTATCCTCTCATTGCCCCTACTTGGCGTAGACAGCTTCCATCTGGCCGGTGGCGCGGGCCAGATCGGCGCGCGACTGGTTATAGCGATACAGGGCCACAATCTGGTTGTCGTTGGCACGGGCCAGCGCGTCCTGGGCGCTGATCACTTCGATATTGTTAGCCACGCCGGCCTGAAACCGGTCGCGCGCCTGCAGTAACCTCCTCGTTCGCCAGGCCCACCGCCTGGTTGGCAACATCCACTTCGCTCCGCGCCGCCGCCATTTGCGCAATCGCCGTGCGCACTTGCAGCGCAATCTGGTTACGCTGCTCCTGTTCCTGCTGCGATACCTTGCGCAATTCCAGATCGGCGCGTGCCTGCTGAGCGCCGATGCGGCCGCCGGTAAATAGCGGGACGTTGAAGTTGATGCCGTATGTGTAAGCCGGGATGGCGGTGGCGGGGGTCAACCCCTGCTCCGACCAGTAACCATCGAAACTGAGCGTGGGATAGCGGCTCTCGGCGGCCTGCTGTTTCTCCAGTTCCACTTGCCGCTGTTCGTGCAACAGAGCCTTCATCTCGGGACGATTGGCGTATGCCGCTTCCAGGCTCTGATCCACTTCGATCGAGGGAGTGTCGAAGAAGCTGACGCGGTCGGTCAAGTCGATCTCCCGCTTAGGGTCGACATTCAGAAGTTGCGCCAACCCGTATAAAGATGTCTGAAACTGCGTCCGCGACTCGATCAGGCGCTGCTTTTCGTTTTGCAATTCGACGTTGGAGCGGAGCGTGTCGATGCCCGTACCGACGCCGTTTTTCTGCAAATCGGCCGCCTGATCATACAGCGCCTGGGCCAAATCGACGCGCGATTGCGCCGCCTTCACATCGGCCGACGCACGTAGACTACCCAGGTATTGGGAGACCACCAGTTCGGCGATTTGCTCGCGGACTCCCTGGCTTTGCGCACGCGAGGTGTTCACTCCCTCCTTGGATGCTTGCCACCTCCGCCAAAGAGTCAAATCGAAGACCGGAACGGAAAAATTGGGGCCCACCTGAAAGACCTCGTACGGACCCAGGTGGCCCGGGAAAGGCAGTCCGGGCACATGCTGCAATCCGAACAAAGGAGCTACCGCCAGTCGCCGGACTTGTTCGTAGGCTTGCAGGCTGGCGCTTGGGCAGCAGCCCGGCTCGGGCGATTTTTTGATCCTCCTGGCTCTGCGCCACATTGAGATTAGCTACCTGCACCTGCGGATTCTGATTCAGCGCCATCTGAACGGCGTCGTGCAAGGTGAGTTTCAGTGGAGCGGCATCCTGCGCCTGGATTCCCGCGCCTAGAAACAGCAAAGCGGCCAGCATGCAAAGGGCGGTTTTAGCGGCGCGCGCGATTTCTTCGACTATAGACCGGTTCATTGGGCTGCAGGCCATCAATTTGGTGCCCTTCTTGTACATACTCGCCAGGAGGCCTTTCCCGGCGCAGTCTATGAAGGTGACGTCGGCCAAGTCTACGATCACAGCCTTTTCCGCGCCCGAATCTGGGGTGGCGATGCCGGACCACGCCTGCTCAACCTCTTGGACCCAGGGCCCAGAGAGTTTGCCTTCCAGCTTCAGGGTGCTGGCATTTGGCGTTTCCAGAATGGTGATCCGCAGCATGCCCTCTGCAGTGCATGCTCACCTCCAAAACTTTGTTTTTATCTCTCAATAAGATACGTTAGAGTGCCGAGAACTGCCGGTGCCGACCGCGTGGCGCGTGCCACTATTTCGGCACCGTCTGGTAAAGCCGAGGATAACTGTTCGGTTTACGGTATCTTATAGTATTCTGTAACTGAAACAACGTGTTCCAGCTCAAAGACTCGTCCTTGCACAGCAGCGTCTTCGCGCTGGCGCTCACCACGCTCGCGGTGCTGGTTTCGCTGTTGTTGCGGCCTCTGCTTGAGCCCAATTTTTTCTTACCATTCCTGGTAGCGGTATTCGCCAGCGCCTGGTATTACGGCCATTTCGGCGGGTTCGCGGCCACTACCTTGTGCACCATCGCGCTGGGAGCCTTGGTGGTGCAATTGCGCGAGCCATGGTACCCCAACGTTCCGAATCTGGCGGCCTTGCTGCTCTCGTTTGTCGCGATTTCGGTCGCAGCTACCGCATTGGTGTCCGGTTTTCACAGCAGCCGCAATATGCTCTCCGCGACTTTGTCGAGCATCGCCGACGGTGTGGTGGCGACTGATCGCGAGGAGCGGGTCACCTTCCTCAACCCCGTGGCGGAGGCTTTGACCGGATGGCGGCGGCCAGACGCAATGGGACGGCCGCTCAGCGACGTATTGCGAGTAATCGAGGAGGGGAGCCGTGAACCTGCGGGAAATCCGGCAAGGGACGCCATCAGCGCACGGACCACCGCCCACAACATGGGGCAGGTGTTGCTGATCGCACGCGATAAGACGGAAATCCCGATCGAACAAAACGCCGCGCCACTATATGACGAGCGCGGCCGTCTGCAGGGCGCCATCCTCGTGTTCCGCGATATTACGGGACGCCGCCAGCTTGAAGAGCAACTCAGCCACGCGCGCAAAATGGATGCGGTAGGGCGCCTGGCGGGCGGTGTCGCCGGTGACTTTAACAACGTCCTAACGCTGATTACAGGCTACAGCGACTTGTTGCGCGCCCAGATACCTTCCGCCAGCCCGCTTCGCCGCTTCGCCGACGAAATACTCTACGCGGGGGAGCGCGCCGCGACATTGACGCGCCAGTTACTCACGTTCAGCAGCGGCCAGACGGCGCAGCCCACGCTCACCGATTTGAATGCCGCAATCGCCGGTATGGAACCCATGCTGCGGCGGCTGATGGGCGATGCTGTGGAGTTGATCCTATTGCCTGGCCCCGCGCTGGGCCATGTACAGATTGACGCCGCCCAAATGCAGCAGGCCATTGTGAACCTGGCGACCAATGCGCGGGAGGCGATGCCCAATGGCGGCAAGCTGGTGCTCGAAACATCCAACCTCGAACTGGACGAGGCCAGCGCCAAGAAGGCCGGGGTGAAGCCGGGAGCTTACGTGATGTTGGCCTTGAGCGATACGGGTTCGGGCATGGATGCCGAGACGCGCCTACGTTTATTCGAACCTTTTTTCACTACCAAGGAACACGGCAAAGGCAGCGGCCTCGGCTTATCGATGGTGTATGGAACGGTGAAGCAAAACGACGGCTACATAACGGTATATAGCCAGGTGAACTGCGGCACCATCTTTGAAATCTATCTGCCGCGCGTTGAGGAATCCGTGCCGGTTTCCCACGCCCGCCGCTTGGGTATTTCGAAAGGCTCCGAGACGATCCTGCTGGTGGATGACGAAGAGGGCGTGCGCAAACTGGTGTCGGCGGTCCTCAACACCGGCGGCTACACCGTGATCGAAGCGGCCAATGGACTGGCGGCATTATCGGTTTACGATAAGAATTCGCACAAGATCGATCTGGTGCTGACCGACGTGGTGATGCCGCAGATGAATGGATTCGAACTGGGCGAGCAGATTGCGAAGAAGAATCCCGATCTGCAGGTGCTTTACATGTCGGGATACCGCGATACTCCGCTGAACAGCGCCGCCAGCGCGCCTGCCCAATCGTTCTTGAACAAGCCGTTTACGCCGGATGTTTTATTATCGAAGGTGCGGGAAGTTCTGGATGCTGGAGATGGTATTCATCCGTAGATGCTAGTGGGCGACCGCTTCGCTCCGCAACCCTGCCGCAACCTCCGCCAAGGCGGCAAGAGCCAACTCGCAACCTTCCCGGTCCACATCGTAATGCGTAACTGCGCGCATGAGAGCCGTATTGATAGGATCGATCAGCACGCCGCGCTCTTTCAATCTGCTTCGGATTTCCGCAGCGGGCAAGCCGGTACCGGTGATATCGAAAATCACGATGTTGGTCTGCACCTTGGCGGGATCAATCCGAATTCCGGGAATTGCAGCCAATCCTTTGCGCGATGCAGCCGCGCATTGCGATGATCCTCGCCCAGGTGACGCGGGCTCTGTTCCAGGGCGATAAGCCCGCGGCCGCCAAGACCCCGGCCTGGCGCATACCGCCGCCTAGCCGCTTGCGATACAGCCGGGCCTGTTCGATATCCTCCGCGGATCCCGCCAGCATGGAGCCCACCGGCGCGCCCAGAGCCTTCGATAGGCAGAACATCACCGTATCCACCTTGGCTACGATTTCGCGGACGGGCTTACCCAGGGCCTCGGCGGCATTGAACACGCGCGCTCCGTCCATGTGAACCTTCAGTCCGCGCTCATGCGCGCCGGTCGCAAATCTCGTTGATCAGCGGCAAAGGATAAACGGTACCGCCGGCGATATTGTTGGTGTTCTCAATTTCGATCAAAGCGGTACGGGCACGATGCGGCCCAGCGGCCGGATCTCGCGGGCAATCTGCTCCCAACGTCATGATGCCGTCGCTGGTCTTGAATGGGCCGGCCCACGCAACCGGAAAACCAAGCCAGCATGGAAAGTTCATATTCGAGCAGATGCGCGCGCACGTCGCAGATGACTTCCTCGCCGTGGTGCGTATGCAACTTTACCGCGATGGTGTTGCCCATGGTGCCGGTAGGGACGAACAGGGCGGCCTCTTTACCGGCGATTTCGGCGGCGCGCTTCTCCAGCAAATTGACGGTAGGGTCTTCGCCGTAAACGTCGTCGCCCACCTCGGCTTCGAGCATGGCCCGCCGCATTTCCGGCGTGGGCTTGGTCACGGTATCGCTGCGCAGATCGATCATGTCAGAAACTCCTGGAAATACTTCGTTCGATAGCATCACGCCGCGGCTGGTGAGGCGCAGCATGCCTCCATCGGTTTCGAGCAAACCCTGTTCGATAAAGCGGCGATCGGCTCGCCGAAAAGCTGCCACTCGCGCGGCTCGGGGCGGATTCCGTGAGTCAAGCGCAGACCCACGAAGAAGCGCTCCTCCAGCGGATTGCATTCGGCGCTCACCGGCTCGCCAGGCGCCGAGATATTCGATTTAGGGATTCTGGATTTTGCCAACGGAGCCGGCCATCGAAGGAGTGGGCGTCGCTGCCAAAGCCGGCGTAAGGCTCCAGCAACCAGTATTTCATATTGTGGCGGGATTCGTGGCCCGGGCAAGCGAAATTGGAAATTTCGTAGCGGCGGAGACCCAGCGCGGCGAGCGCTCGACCGCAGTTTCGTAGAGGTCGGCAGTGAGGTCGCTCGAGGGCCGGTCGCCGCGCCGTACCGCGTCCCGCCCGGCAGGATCTCGCGGCCCAGGCGGCTATCCTCGTCCACTTCGAGCATGTAAACTGAGACGTGATCGGGCGCCAGGCGGGCGATCCAGTCGAGGGATTGGCTGCCAGCTTGCCTCGGTCTGTCCGGAAAGGCCGGCGATTAGGTCGATGTTGATCTTGCCGATGCCCGCTTCCCGCAGCACGGTCCGATCTCGGCGGCGACTATGGCGGCGGTGTGCTTACGGCCGGTGCGGGCGATTTCGGACTGCACGAAGGACTGCACACCCAGGCTGACGCGGTCGATCCCGGCCGCACCCACGCGCTCGCGCGCTCCGGCGTGACGGTGCCGGGCGCGGTTTCGAGGTAGCCTCGCAGCCAGGGACGCCCGGGTACGAGCGCGAGCACGGCCGTAAAGCATCGGTATCCATAGCGCTGGGCGTGCCGCCGCCCAGGTAGACCGTTTCCGGGCTCCAGGCCCACGTCGTAGCGCGCGATTTCGGCGCGAGCGTATTCAGGTAGCGGGCTTCGATTGCGCGAGGAAAGACGCCGGAGGCGAAATTACAGTAGGTACACTTCTGCGAGCAGAAAGGATAGGAAATGTAGACGCCTGCCACCTACCTTATGATAGCGTGCCGCCTCAGCTTGCGTTCTTCTTCGAGTTGCCGGAACAGGGCTTGGCTGTCAAAGGGAAGGGAACCGGTAGGGAGGTCGAGCGAGGTGAACTGGGTCTTCGATGAGGGAGCCACGGCCGTCAAAGCGGTAGGCGATGAGTTCCTCGGGATCGAGCAGGATCATTTGCAGAACGCCTATTCGTTTGTAGTCGCGAAAGCGTGCGAGTTGTTCGGAGAGGCTGTCGTCCGGCGATAGGATTTCGATTACGGCCCAGGGAATCGAATTGACAATCTTGCCCGGCGGAAGAGGCAGAGGGCAGAGCATCAGGTCTGGGATACGGTAGCGAGCTCCTTCAACGATTTGGGTGCGAGTCTCTGAGAGCAGCGCAAATTGGAATTGCCTGCGGTAAGGGCCCGAAAGTATCGAGGATAACCTGCAAGAGACCATGTGCGATAGTTGGCACGACTACGCTCCACCAGGCCGCCTTCGACATATTCCATGTCGGGATGATAACCGGAATTGAGATATTCTTCCGCCGAAACAAGCGGAGTGATCGGTGCGACCGCCATAGACTCAGTATACGCAACCCCGCCCGCGCGACCCTGCCGGTCTATCGGCGCTCAGCAAGTTGACGGAACAGGGCTTCCGTATCAAACGGGAGTGAGCCCGTCGGCAACTCGAGAGACGTGAACGCGGTACGTAAAAGCGAATCGTTTTCGAAACGGTAAGCCATGCTCTCCTCAGGATCGAGAAGCACCATCTGCAGAACTCCGATGAGTTTGTAATCGCAAAAACGCGCGAGTTTGCTCGGACAATGTATCATCCGGCGAGAGGATCTCAATGATCACCCAGGGGATAGAATCTACGATTTTGCCGGTCTGGAAGTGGAACCGGACATAGCATCATGCCCGGAATCCGATACCGAGCCCGATTGACAATCTGAGTCCTGACTTCGGGGAGCGCCTCAAATCCGAATTTCGTCCGGAACGCATCCAGGTAGACGCACAGGATAACTTGCAGCAGCCCATGGGCAATCGTTGGCGCGCCACGCCCTACCAGGACTCCTTCTACATACTCCATATCGGGATGGTAGGCCGAATTTACGAATGGCCCAGAACCCGATGCGGCTGGTAAGGTTCCGCGAGCGCCTTTAACTCCCGCTCGTCCAGCTTCAGGCTGAGTGCCGCCACCGCATCCTCCAAATGCTGCATCTTGCTGGCGCCCACGATCGGCGCGGTGACGCCGGGCTGGTGCAGGATCCACGCCAGCGCCACCTGCGCGTTCGGCACGCCACGCGCGCGGGCGATCTCGCTGACCCGGTCGCCACCGCGAAATCCGAAGGCTGATAATACATTCCCGTGGGCGTACTCGTCGGTCTTCGCGCGCACCGTTTCGCCGAAATCTTCCTTGCGCCGGTTGCCGGCCAGGAACCCGCGCGCCAGCGGACTCCACGGAATCACGCCGATGCCCTCTTCGCGGCACAGCGGAAGCATCTCGCGCTCCTCTTCGCGATAGATCAGGTTGTAGTGATTCTGCATGGTGACGAAGCGCGTGAGGCCCATCGCGTCGGCCTGTATGCAGCATCTTGGCGAACTGCCAGGCGAACATCGACGACGCACCGATGTATAGCGCCTTGCCCTCTTTCACCACGTCGTCCAGAGCGTCCAGCGTCTCTTCGATGGGCGTTTCGTAATCGAGGCGATGAATCTGGTAGAGGTCCACGTAGTCGGTGCCCAGGCGCCGCAGGCTGTCGTCGATGGCGTGCCGGATGTGCTTGCGCGAGAGGCCGCGCTGGTTGGGATCGTCGCCCATGGGATTGAACACCTTGGTGGCGATCACCACGCGGTCGCGGGAGGGGCCGAAATCCTTCAGCGCGCGGCCGAGAATCTCCTCGCTGACGCCCGACCGAATACATGTCGGCGGTATCGAAGAAGTTGATGCCCAGTTCCAGCGCGCGCTGGATGAACGGGCGGCTTTCTTCCTCTTCCAGCACCCACTCGCGCCACTTCTTCGAGCCGTAGGTCATGGCGCCGAGGCAGATGCGCGAGACTTTCACTCCGGCCTTTCCCAAATTCACGTATTCCATATCCAAATTCTAACTTGGCGGGGCGGCGACTGAGCCGACGGCGGCGCGGAGTTTATCGCGTACGCGTTCCATTTCGGCGGGGCTCGGGTATTTCTGACGGGGCCAGAAGAAGCCGCGCAGACCGTCCTTCTTACGCCGCGGCACGATGTGAACGTGCAAATGCGGAACACTCTGGCTGACGCGGTTGTTGATAGCCACGAACGAGCCTTCACTCTCCATGGCCTTCTCGACGGCGCTCGCCAGGAGTTTCGCGTTGGCAAACAGCGGAGCGACCATAGCTTCGGGTAAATCAGTCAGCGTCTCATAATGCGTTTTGGGGATCAACAGGCAATGGCCCGGGAACAGCGGCCGGTGGTCCAAAAAAGCGAGAGTCGAAGCATCCTCGAAGACTATGGCGGCTTCCTCGTCTCCGGCCGCGATGCGACAGAATAAGCAATCCATCGAGACGATGGTAGCGCGGGTCGGGCGCGGCTTAGGCAAACGCGGGCGGACGGTTTGACAACGGCGAACTCGGGATAGCGTCGATGAGCCGACGGGTATAAGGGTGCGCCGGATTCTGAAATATACGTTCTACCGGTGCGAATTCCACGATCTCGCCTTCGTGCAGAATCGCCACGCGCCCGCACAGCGACGCGATCGATGAGAGGTCGTGCGAGATATAAAGGATAGCCATGGATAGGTCGCGATTGAGCCGGGCGAATAAGCGCAGGATTTCCGACTGTGTAAGGGCGTCCAGCGCGCTGGTGGCCTCGTCGGCGATCAGCAGTGCGGGCCGGTGCAGAATCGCCATGGCAATCAACACGCGCTGGGCTTGGCCGACGCTCAGTTCTCCAGGATAGCGGCGCAAGAAAGGCTTATCAACCACCAGGCTGACGGCCTCCAGCGCACCCATGATGGCGGCTTCGCGCTGATCGCGGGAGGTATGGTCGTGAGCCTCCCACGCCTCGGACAACTGCGTGCCGATGCGCAGGGCGGGGTTGAGCGACGATACGGGATTCTGCAGCACCAGCGAAATCCGGCGGCCGCGGATGCCGCGCATCTCCCGCTCCGTAGCGTGGAGTAAGGGTGCCCCGCAAAACTCGATCCCACCACGGACGGCGCCGCCTTTCAGGTGCAGCAGTCGCATGATGGCCAGCGCGATGGTGCTCTTGCCCGATCCGCTCTGTCCGGCGAGGCCCACGATCTCTCCCTCCCGGATATCAAAGGCAACATCCCTTAAGACATTGGTGCGTCCGCGATAGTCCGCCGAGATGCGGACGGAAAGCAGCGGCTGGGCATCGTTGCGACGATCGATCAAGGTTTTGACCCACTACAACCATGGCCATGCCGCGCCAACCAGAACAAGTTGCCTTTCGTTAGATAGTCAGTTATCCAAGGTTATCTTCAGACTACTTACCGTTCCCGTTAACTGTAGCCGGTCTATTGCCAAAGATATCAACACGGGCCATAACCTTCTCATTATATTGGTACAAGAAGTACTTTCATATCCGGCAATTGATTTCAATATAGGGCTTGTAGAGCGTATGTTACTGGTATGGCAATGACCGCGAAGATACACACATTGGAGACCGGCAATACGGGCCGCTTCAATTTGCATCGCGCGGTAACCCGCCATAACCTCCCAGGCGGGCACGACGGCGACTCTGACCCGCGGTACTCACAGGACCACTTGAAAGCCGCTCAGGCCCAGGACGAGAACAATATTCTGGGGGGGGCCATAGTCAGAAGCGAGCGCATGAAAGGCGTGTTCCGCCTGGTGGAGAAGATTGCGCGCACCAATGCCACGGTACTGATCGGGGGAGAAAGCGGTTCCGGAAAAGAAGTCGTCGCGCGCGCCGTGCACAACTTTTCGCTTCGCTGCGAGCGCCCCTGGGTCGACGTTAACTGCGGCGCACTGCCGGACCACTTAGTAGAGAGCGAACTGTTCGGCTACGAAAAGGGAGCGTTTAGCGGCGCGGACGGGCAGAAGGCCGGCATGTTCGAACTCGCCAGCGGCGGAACACTGTTCCTCGACGAGATCGGCGAGCTCGACGCCAAAATGCAAGTGAAACTGCTGCGCGTGCTAGATGGCGTTCCTTATTACAGGCTGGGCGGCACGCGCAAAGTCGCGGTGGATGCGCGCATCGTGGCGGCCACCAATAAGAATTTGGAAGAAGCGGTGGAAGCCGGCACCTTCCGCGGCGACCTGTACCACAGGCTCAATCAGGTGAGCATACAGGTGCCACCCCTGCGCGAGCGGGTGGATGATGTTGCGCCACTGGCTTACCACTTTCTTCACCAGGTGGATCCGCGTCTCGATTTCAGCGACGAGGCTCTGGCCGCCCTGGAAGACCACTCCTGGCCCGGCAATGTGCGTGAGTTGCGCAATGCCATCACCCGCGCGGCGGTGCTGGCTGAGAGTTGGGAGATTTCCGCGGAGGATCTGAACCTGCGGCCGCGCGCCCCGTCAGTCGCCTTGCGGCCCGAGTTGAAGCAACAATTGGGCGGCCTGGAAGAACAAGTGATTCGTGAAGCTCTGGAAAAATCCGGGGGCCGGCAGGATATTGCGGCCGATCTGCTGGGTATCTCGCGACGCACACTGCTGCGCAGGCTGAAGGAATACAAGACGCGCGCTAACGACGGTGCGTACTCTTCCCCGGTGCTGTCCATATGAATCTCAAAGCAAAGCTGTATGTGGCGATGGTCAGCATTGCCGGACTCGGCGTCATCGGCATGACGCTTTACCACTGGCAGTCCGACGATCTCTACCGCTTCTGCTTTTATTTGATTCTATCGGGACTGGCTGCGGGACTTAAGGTAAGTCTACCGGGAATCCGCGGTACGATGTCGGTCTGCTTCCTGTTCGTGTTCGTCGGCATCGCCGACTTGAACGCGGCCGAGGCCTTAATGATTGGCTGTGCGGGCACGGTGGTACAGTGCCTTTGGAAATCGAAGCAGCGCCCCAAAGCGTTTCAGGTCATGTTCAGCATTGCGAACACCGCGATTGCAGTGACCCTGGCTTATTCGTTCTACCACTGGAATCTTCTGCGCCGGTTTGAGCACATTGGTCCGCTCCTATTGATCGGAACGGGCTTGGCCTACTATCTTCTGAACACGGTTCCGATTGCGGAAGTAATCTCACTATCCGAGGGAAAACGCTTCGGCGCCACATGGCACAACTGTTACTTCTGGTCGTTTCCGTTCTATCTGGTAGGCGCATCGGTGGCGTGGATCATTAGTCTCTTCACCAAGCAACTTCACTGGCAGGGTTCCATAGTGTTGCTTCCGGTGATCTACCTGATTTATCGTTCTTATCAGCTATACCTGGCGCGTCTCGAAGATGAGCGTAAGCACGTGGAATCTATCGCCGGCCTGCACATGCGGACCATCGAAGCGCTGGCTCTGGCCATCGAAGCCAAAGACCACACCACTCACGAACATCTGCGCCGCGTACGGGTCTACGCCGTCGAAGTCGGCAAGCACTTGGGGCTGGCCGAGCAGGAATTGGAAGCGCTGAAAGCGGCGGCCCTGCTGCACGACATTGGTAAGTTGGCGGTACCCGAACACATCATCTCCAAGCCGGGCCGGCTCACGCCGGAAGAGTTCGAGAAGATGAAGATCCACCCGGTGGTGGGCGCGGAGATCCTGGAGCGCGTTTCGTTCCCTTACCCAGTGGCGCCCATTGTTCGCGCCCATCACGAGAAATGGGACGGCATCGGGTTATCCCTACGGTCTGCGCGGCGAGGAGATACCCATCGGCGCGCGCATCCTGTCGGCGGTCGATTGTCTGGATGCGCTAGCTTCCGATCGCCAGTACCGGCGCGCGCTGACCTGACGATGCCATGAGCGAAGTGGTGGCGCAGTCCGGCCGAAGCTTCGATCCGCGTGTCGTCGGCATCTTGCAGGAACATTACGTCGAGCTTGAGCGCATGGCGCAGGCTACCACCGGAGATTACGGCCAAGCTTTCCACCGACATGATCATGGAACGTGGCTCCGAACCGGCGGCCGGATTTCAGGGTGCTGCACCGCATGCCGCTCCAGGCAGCGAATACGACTTTCTGTGTTCCATCGCCGCCGCGCGCCAGGAAGTCCAATTGCTCTTCGAACTGGTGCAAGACCTGGGAAATTCGCTCAGCCTGGATGAAACACTTTCGGTGGTGGCGGCCCGCCTGAAAAAGATCGTTCCTTACGATGCCATCGCCATCTACGTCCGGGTGGAGCAGAAACTGATTCCCCGCTATGTGAACGGCGAAGACTTCCGCCTGTTCTCGTCACTGGAGATACCAGTCGGCGAAGGCCTATCCGGATGGGTAGCGGAGAATCGCAAGCCGATTCTGAATGGCAATCCTTCGGTGGAACCGGGATATCTGGCGGACCCAGCTAAGTTCAGTACGCTGCGGTCGGCGCTGGCAGTGCCGCTCGAAGGTCTGAGCGGCGCGATCGGCGTGATGACCCTTTACCGCGCCGAGCGCGACGCCTTCTCCCGCGATCACTTGCGCATCCTGCTGGCCATCAGCAGCAAGGTATCGCTGGCCGTGGAGAATGCTCTGATCTTCCGCCAGGTAGAAGACTCCGCTACCACCGATTACCTTTCCGGATTGCCTAATGCGCGTTCCCTTTTCTTGCGGCTGGATAGCGAAGTGGCGCGCTGCAAGCGAGGCGGCGAACCACTCTGTGTAGTGGTATGCGATCTCGACGGTTTCAAGCAGATTAATGACCGCTTCGGCCATCTGGAAGGCAACAAAGTGCTGCGGCTGATCTCGGAGGCGCTGCGCAATCGCTGCCGCGAGTACGATTATGTGGCGCGCATGGGCGGCGACGAATTCGTGCTGCTGCTTCCTGGCAGCGACCGGCGCTCTATACAAAACCGCATCGCCGAGATCCGGCAGATCGCAGTGGGCACCGGCATGCCCACCGGCGCGGGCGTATCGATGAGTATCGGCGAGGCATACTTTCCAGACGATGGCGTTGACGCGGAGGAATTATTAGCGGAAGCCGACAAGCGCATGTATAAGGCGAAACAGCTTCGAAAGAAATACCGGATGACCGTTTATCCGGAGCCCCCCATAGAAATTGCAGCTACGGCTTAGTATGAAACGACGATCCCTTCTTTTGGCATTGCTGGCAGCATTGCTACTTCCGGTAGGTCCGGTTTACGGTCAGTACGGTGGCGAGTTACGTTTCTGTCTCCAAGGCGAGCCCAAGACATTCAATCCGCTGTTAGTGGAAGACGATCCTTCGGAAGTGGTGCGGTATCTTACGGGCGGCGTACTCATCCGCGTGAATCGCTCCACGCAAGAGATCGAACCGGAACTCGCCACTTCCTGGAAGATCGATAACGGCGGCAAACGAGTATCACTTTCAGATTCGCGAAGGTCTGAAATTCTCGGATGGCACGCCTTTCACGGCTGAGGATGTAGCCGAGACCATGCGCATGGCGACGGATCCGAAGCTGCATGCGCCGGTGGGCGACGCGTTCCGGTCAGGAGCCGGCCAAGCTGAGATCACCGTTTCGGGGCCTTATAAATTGACCATCGTCTTTCCGTCGGTGGTATCCGGCATGGAACGCCTCTTCGACCAGGTAGCTATCATGTCGGCTAAGTCGCCGAAGAAAGAAGCGGCCGTGCTGGGGCCCTTCTATGTAGCGGACTACAAGCCCGGTTCCGAACTTGTATTGAAAAAGAATCCCAACTACTGGAAGCGTGATACGCGCGGCCGCGCGCTACCTTATCTGGATTCGGTCCGGCTATCGATCCAACAGAACCGCACTATGGAGATGGTTCGGTTCGAACGCGGCGAACTGCATTTGATTAACAGCGTGGCGCCGGATAACTTCGAGAAATTGGCAGTAGACACACCGTCGGCCGTGAGTGACATCGGTCCGGGACTCGAATCGGAACTACTGTGGTTCAATCAAGCGCCCGGTTCACCGTTGCCCGAATTCAAGAAGCAATGGTTCCGCTCCACCGCTTTCCGGCGCGCCATTCTGCAGACCATCAATCGCGACGATCTGTGCCGTGTGGTCTATCATGGACACGCCAGCCCGGCGGTCGGTCCGATTTCTCCGGCCAACCGCCATTGGTATAACACCAACTTGAAGGCAGTACCCTTCGACCACGCGGCCGCTTTGCGGCGGCTTACGCAGGATGGTTTTGAACTGAAGGGTGGGACGCTACGCGACCGGCAAGGACACCCGGTCGAGTTTTCGGTCATAACCAACGCCGGCAATGTATCTCGCGAGAAAATGGCCGCCATGATCCAACAGGACCTGGCTTCGATCGGCATCAAACTGAACATTGTCACGCTGGACTTTGCTTCATTGATCGAACGGCTGACCAAAAGCTTTTCCTACGAAGCGTGCCTGCTGGGTATGGCCAACGTGGATCTCGATCCCAATCTGCAAATGAATGTGTGGCTGAGTTCGGCTAGCAATCATCAGTGGAATCCCAGCCAGAAGACGCCGGGTACGCCATGGGAAGCGGAGATCGACCGGCTTATGCAGGCGCAGGCTGCCACCAGCGATCCCGTGAAGCGGAAGAAACTATTCGACCGCGTACAGGAGATCGCCTGGGAGCAATCCCCCTTCCTATATCTTTTGAATAAGAACACGTTGATCGCCGTATCACCCTCGCTGCACAACGTAAAAGCCGCATCGATCCGCCCGTATGCGTATTGGAATATCGAGAACCTCTCACTAACAACGCAAGTGGCAAGTAAGCGGCCCTGACCGGCTAAGCAATTGGTAAGACGTGTCTTGTAAAATCAAGATACGTCCCTCCATGCAATCTGAAAACTATGCGCAATTGCTCGATCTCGCCGCTCGCCTGTGGCGCATCGACCCCGAATATTGGGATATCTGGGGCCGCAAGCATGTTACTTCCGACGAAACCAAGCGCGCCATCCTGAAAGGCTTGGGGGTACATGCGGAAAGCGCCGAAAGCTTGCGCGCTTCGATCGAGGCGCGCCAACGCAAGGAGTGGACGCGGTTGGCTCCGCCATGCCTGGTGGTGACTCAAGGCGACAGCCGTCGAACTGCCTCTACACGCGCCGGCGTCAATGGCCGCGGAGACCGCCCACATCGATATCCGCGAAGAAACCGGCGCCGGCGCATCACCTGGAATTCCCGCTGGGCAGCTATTCGGAATCGGGCGCGACGGAACTCGACGGCAAGCCACTATATGCGCAAGCAGATCATCGCTGCCCACGGACCTGCCGTTGGGCTATCACGATGTGCACGTGCGGCTCGGCAGACCTGCATGCAAGATACCCGGCTTGATCGTGACGCCCGCCCGCGCTTACGCGCATCCGGCGCTGGCGGATGGCGGCAAGGCGGCGGGCATCGCGCTGGCGCTCTACGGCGTGCGCTCGGCCCGCAACTGGGGCGCAGGCGATCTGCGCGATCTGCACGGCATCATCGACTGGATCGCGGACGATGCCAAGGCCAGTTTCATCGCCCTGAATCCGCTGCACGCCATTTACAATCGGCGGCCTTATAACACCAGTCCGTATCTGCCGGAATGCATCTTTTATCCGAACTATCTGTATCTCGATGTGGAATCCATACCCGATTTCGAGCGGTCGCGGCGGGCGCATTGTCTCTGGAACGAGCCGGCCACCCAGCGCCAACTGGCCGCCCTGCGAGATTCCGAGTTTGTCGAATATGAGCAAGTCAGTGCGTGGAAACTACGTTTTCTGAAGCTTGCCTTTGCCGAATTCTTGCGCGAATACCGGGCCGGGTCAGCACGAGCTGGGCAGTTCCGCAGATTTCTGGCGGACGAGGGCGACCTGCTGGAACGCTTCGCCACATATTGCGCGCTCGACGAGCACCTGCACGAGCTGCAACCCCGACCTGTGGACATGGCCAGACTGGCCGGCCCCCTACCAGGATCCCGATTCGCCCGAAACCGCAGCCTTCCGCAAGAAACACTGGCGCCGGGTTCTGTTTTATAGCTACGTGCAATGGCAACTCTCGCTGCAACTGGCCGCGGCCCAGGCTTACGCTCGCAAACGCGGGCTGTCGATCGGGCTGTATCACGATCTGGCCCTGGCCACCGACCGTTTCGGCGCGGACCTGTGGGCGCAGCGCCCCTTTTTTGCGTCGGGCGCGCGGGTTGGTTCCCCTCCCGACGACTTCGCTCCTAAAGGACAGGATTGGGGCTTCCCGCCGCCATGTTCAGACCAACATCGCGATAACGGTTACCGCCTGTTTACTGAATCGATCCGCAAGAATTGCCGTCACGGCGGTGCCCTGCGTATCGATCATGTGATGCGTTTCTTCCGCCTGTTTTGGATTCCAGAGGGCTCGGATGCCAGCGAAGGCGCCTACGTCCGCGAGAATTACGACGACCTGATCCGCATCCTGGCCCTCGAAAGCGTGCGCCAGCAGGTAGTGATTATCGGCGAAGACCTCGGCACCGTTGAACCCTTCGTACGCGAGACCCTGGACCGTTTCGGCATCTTAAGCTACCGGCTCTTTTATTTTGAAAAGCACGCGGATGGCAGTTTCAAGACCTACGGCGAATATCCCGAGCGGGCGCTGGTCTCTTCCACTACCCACGATCTGCCCACGCTCGCGGGCTTTTGGACGGGCGAGGATATCGAGGCGCGCCGCCGGGCCGGCATGTTTCCGGACGATGCCACGTATCACCGGCAAGTCGAGGATCGCGCCGTCGAGAAACAGCGCGTGCTCGATGTCCTGCACGGCCTGGCTTTGCTACCCTCCTACTCCGCCACTTCCGCCGCGCTAATGCCGGAGATGACCGGCGAATTGCATAACGCCGTGATCGGCTTCCTGGCGCTGACGCCGTCGCAATTACTGGCCGTCAATCAGGAGGATCTGACCAAGGAGATCGCCCAGCAAAATCTGCCCGCCACCACTTGGCAATATCCGAACTGGAGCCGCAAGATGAAGTTCACCTTGGAAGAACTGCGCACCGCGCCGGTAGCGCGGGATTTCGTGGCGATGTTCCGGAACTGGCTGGTGCGGACGGGGCGCGTCAATTCGTCAGACCAGGGTTCTCAGAAGGAATAGCAGCAGCACTACAAACGCGAATGCGTCGGAGACCATGGCGGTGTACTCCTTCGCGTTCTTGGCCTTCCGTGGGATATGACCGGCTCCGGCCAAACCGTAATATAGGCCGCCCACCAGGGCCTCCGGCACAATCCACCCAGGCCGGACAACGCTGCAGATTCCCAGCAAGCCTACGGACAAGTTGGCGAATCCAAGTTCGCGGACGATGGCAAACGATTTGGAGTCGTGAATATCGAAGATCTGCTCGGCCGTGAACCCGGGCTGAGCCACCTGCCGCGCGCCCGCAACGAAGAGGCGAACGCCGACGGCCCAGAAAACAAACCACTGCCCCATTAGGAAGACCATATTCGCAGGGTGCGGAGATCGGACCTCCGCAATGGTTACGGAAGCCACGGGCAGCACGAACATCAACAAAATGACTTGAATAAAATACATGGCGCTTTTACGATTCTACGACCCGCGCGGTCTTCCCACGCGCTGAATATAATGTAGCGATACATGGCGATTCGCAAGACCAATTCCTTCGTGATGTGGGCAACCTGGGTTCTCTTCGTTGCCGTAGTATATTTGATCCTTACCGAAGGGCTCTGGTACTGGACGAAGCTTCCAGGCTTGGGCAATATCGGGTTTACGCTCGTGTTCGTTTTGTTTGCGATCCTGCATTGCGCCGCCAGTGCCGGGTGGCGAACCACCGCCATATTCTTCGTCATAGCCGCGGTGGTCTCATACCTGTTGGAAGAGGTCGGCGTGCGTACGGGGTGGATTTACGGCCCTTATCACTACAGCGATCTGCTGGGCGCGAAACTCGGTCACGTACCCGTTATCATCCCGCTGGCGTGGTTCATGATGATTTATCCTTCGTGGATGGTCGGTAGGAGTTTGACCGGCGGACTCCAGTTGAGGCCGGCTATCGCGCTGGTCTGCGAAGCGCTGGTTGCGGCGGTGGTAATGACCGGCTGGGATGCGGTTATGGATCCGGGTATGGCGGCGGCCGGCAATTGGATTTGGGAGCGTGGCGGTACGTACTTCGGCGTGCCCCTCCAGAATTATTTCGGCTGGCTCCTGACAACGTTTACGATCTACCTGGCGGCCGGTTGGCTCTGGCTGCGCCAGGACCGGAAAGCCGGTACGGGAGCGACATTCAATAGCCTGCCCATCATCGTCTACGGCTTCTACGGATTGGCCTATATGACGCCAAGGCCCATCGCCGCCTTGCAGTTAGTGGCGCTGTTTGCGATGGTGATGCCCGCGCTGCTGGCCTTAACACGGGTTTGGGGAGATCCCACTCGACAGACCGCTCAAATGTAACCTGATATGCCGCGGACGCATCGTTAACCATGCGATGCAAATCCCGATTACCCGCCGCCGCCTGTGCGCAATGCTACCTCTGTTTCCAGCGGCAAAGCTGCTGTTGGCCCAGCAGACAGACACTACAGCCAAGCCGGCTACCCCCACCTTCACTTCCGACGTGAACGTCGTCAATCTATTCGCCACGGTACGAAACAAAGATGGACACTTGGTTTCCGATTTAAATAAAGAAGATTTCGTTCTGCAGGAAGACGGGAAGCCGCAGGTGATCACCTATTTCTCGCGCGATACCGACTGGCCCCTGAGTCTGGGGGTGTTAGTCGATACCAGCCGTAGCCAGCGCAATGTCATCGATGCGGAGCGATCGGCAAGTTACAGCTTTTTCGAACACGTGCTGCGGGAAGGTAAAGATCAGGCATTTGTGCTGCATTTCGATCATCAGGTGGAGCTGTTGCAGGATCTCACGCAGTCCCGCCAAAAGCTGAATAAGGCGCTGCATGAGCTCGAAGTCAATGCGGACGACAGTCAACAGCAAAGCGGGAACGGCGGCAATGGCGGAGGCGGTGGCGGTTACCCTGGCGGTGGTTATCCAGGCGGCGGAGGGGGCGGACGCCGCGGGGGCGGAGGCGGAGGCGGCATGCGGCGAGGCGGCGGCACCATGTTATATGACGCCATCTTTCTGGCATCCGGCGACGATCTAATGAAGAAACAGAAGGGCCGTAAGGCGGTGGTCGTGCTCTCAGACGGTGTCGACCGCGGCAGCAAAGTCCCGCTTTCGGAAGCTATCGAGGCTGCCCAACGTTCCGATACCTTGGTCTACTCCATCTATTTCGGTTCGAGCGAGGGAATGCCCGGCGGCTTCGGACATGGGGGGGGCATGGGACGTGGCGGCGGAATGGGGCGCGGTGGCGGAAGGCCCCAACAGGAAGAGCGGCCCGATGGCAAGAAGATCCTAAAGCGCATCTCAAAGGAAACCGGCGGCGCTTATTTCGAAGTCACACACAAGCAGACCGTCGATAACATTTACACCAAAATCGAGGAAGAGTTGCGCAACCAGTACAGCCTGGGATACAAGTCGGATCAACCGGCTGAGCAGGGCGGCTACCGTACCATCAGCCTGGTAGCAAAGCCTAAGAATCTGACAGTGCAGACTCGCGAAGGGTATTATCCGGTACTCTCTCAGAAATAGCCTGCGCGCACCCCCTGTGCTACTGTCGGATAAGAATGGCGAAGTTCTTATTCGGTTTAATTACAGGCTTCGTGGTGTGCGTCCTGGGCCTGTTTCTGATCTTTTTCGCGCTGGCCCGCTCGCTGCGCGAAACCCCTCCCGCGATCGCGCAAAACTCCGTGCTGCAACTGCAACTATCGGGCGACATCCCCGAGCGCCCGCCGATGGAAGTTCCGTTCGGACCCATGGCGGAGCGTCCCGCGCCCACGGTTACGGGCATCTGGATGACGCTGCGCAAAGCTGCCGTCGATTCGCGCATCAAAGCGGTGGTGCTGGAGCCCGAATCGCTGAGCGCGGGCTGGGGAAAATTGGAAGAGTTTCGCGCGGATCTGGAACGGTTCAAGAAATCCGGCAAGCCTCTCTATGCGTTTCTGAAGACACCCGGCGCGCGCGAATATTATCTGGCATCGGCTGCCGACCGGATCTACCTGGGTCCGTCTGACTGGCTCAACCTCAAGGGCATGCGTGTCGAACTGATGTACTTCAAAAACACGTTGGATAAGGTTGGCATTGAAGTGCAGGTGGAGCACGACGGCAAATACAAAGATTTCGGCGACATGTTCACGCGCACTTCCATGAGCCCGGAGACGCGCGAAGTGATGACGTCGGTGATCGACGACCTCTACGGCAACCTGGTCGGCCGGCTGGCAAAAGCCCGCAATAAAACAGCCGAAGATATGCGCGCGCTAATCGACCAGGGACCGTTTCTGGCCGACGCCGCCCTGCACGACGGATTGGTGGACCAACTCAAATATGAAGACGAGATGTTCGGCGATCTCCGGCGCAAGGTGAACGCCGGCGAATTGGCTAAGCTCTCGACCGGCGCTTATCAGAAGATTCCGCCCGGTTCGCTGGGGCTTGAGGGACATCATCGCATCGCCATGTTGGTCGGTGATGGCGACATTACGCGCGGCGGCCAGGATGATGACGGCACTGCCGACGAAGGCATTCGCGCCACGGGATTCATCAAGATCATGCGGCGCATTGGAGCCGACGCCAGCCTGGATGGCGTGGTGGTCCGCATTAACTCGCCTGGGGGCGACGCAGTGGCTTCTGACGAGATCTGGCGCGAAATGAACCTGTTGAGCAAAAAGAAGCCGGTGGTCATCTCGATGTCCGACGCGGCAGCTTCCGGCGGCTACTATATGGCGATGACCGGCGACCCCATCGTGGCCTATCCGGGTACGCTCACCGGGTCTATCGGAGTGGTGTTCGGCAAGCCGAATCTGCATGGGCTTTATGACAAGCTGGGCGTCAGCGAGGACGGCATCACCCGCGGCCGGTTTGCGGAAATCGACTCACTGAACCGTCCTCTGACGCCGCCGGAACTGGCGAAATTGAAGGAAGGCATCGACTCCAATTATCACGATTTCGTGGCCAAAGTGGCGCAAGCGCGGCGCCGTCCTTACGATCAGGTCGAACCCCTGGCGCAGGGTCGTGTGTGGTTGGGCGATCAGGCCAAAGCACGCGGCTTGGTGGACGAACTGGGCGGCATCGACCGGGCCCTGGAACTGGTGAAGCAGAAGGCCAGGATACCGGCCGGGGAGAACGTCACGGTGGTCATGTATCCACCCAAGCGCAGCCTTCTGGATGTCCTATTCGGGCGGGCACAAGATAGCATGCTCGAATCCCGCGTGCAGCGCTTGCTGAAGGACTGGCCTCCGGAAGTATGGGCGCATGGCGGATTGTTGCGCATGATGCCGTACATGGTGAAAGTACAGTAGACTAAAAGGCCATGGGGAGCGCCGCCCAAACACAGGTAGAACCTCCGGCGGATTCCAAGTTAGCGCCGTGGAGCGCCGCGCACCGGATTCTATTTCGCTTCGCCTGTTGCTATTTCCTGCTCTACATGGCGCCCGATCCGCCCGGGCGGCTTGACCTGGTGAGCGTGCTGCCCGGCGGCGAGTGGCTGTCCGGCGTCTACAGCGGCCTTTGGCACAAGTTGGTTCCCTGGGTAGCAATCCATGTTTTTCATCTGAGTGGAAAAGTAACCACCTACTTTCCCACGGGCAGCGGCGACACTACCCTCGATTACATCGCAACCCTGCTTTTTGCCGTCCTCGCGGCCGTGGCGACGGTCGTCTGGTCCGTGCTCGATCGCAAGCGTCCCCACTACCGGCGCTTGGATTATTGGTTGCGCCTGGCAGTGCGCTACACATTGGCGTTCACCATGTTCACGTATGGGTTCGCCAAGGTATTTCCGCTACAATTCCGTCCGCCTGGATTTCAAAAACTGACCGAACCCTTTGGCGATTTTTCTCCCATGGGCGTGCTGTGGAGCTTTATGGGCGCGTCCATCGCCTATACCATTTTCGGCGGACTGTGCGAGGTGGTGGGCGGAACGCTGCTGCTGTTCCGGCGGACCGCAACATTGGGCGCCCTGGTCAGCTTCGTCGTGCTGCTGAACGTCGCCATGCTGAACTACTGCTACGACGTGCCGGTGAAGTTATACTCGACCACCTTGGTGCTGATGGCGCTTTTCCTGGTGGCCCCGGATGTGCGGCGTCTGTTCAACTTCCTGGTCTTGAACCGGGCTGCCGCGCCCGCCAGTGTGTGGCTGCCAAACTGGAGACGGCGGTGGATGCGGGTGGCCGCCGTAATCTTTCCGGTTCTGTTCACCGGCTACTTCCTTTATGGCGAGATCAGCAGCGGATGGTCCGCCTACAAAGAAAGCTATATCAACGTGAAGCGTCCGCCGCTGTACGGCTTATACGACGTAGAAGGCTTCACCCGCAATGGCCAGGATGCGCCGCCCTTGCTTACCGATAAGAACAGATGGAAGAAGGTAGCTATCGAATACCCGGACATGGTGGCTATTCGGCAGATGGACGATTCGGCCCAGCGCTACACCGCCGCGTACGACACAAAGAACAGCACCGTGACCCTATCCCTCGCAGACAAGAAAGACAAGAACGTGCTGGTGTATTCCCGCCCGGATGCCAACCACGTCGTGCTGCAAGGGCCGTTCGGCGGCGATACCGTGTCCGTTCGTTTGCGCAAGATCGACGCGTCCCACTTCTTGCTGGTCAGCCGTGGGTTCCACTGGATTAACGAGATGCCGTTCAACCGCTAAAACAGCTCCGCCTACCCTGCTAAACTACCAACAGTGTCGAGCCATACGGCTGCCCCGGTTCCTTCCATCAAAAGATCGAGTGCCACTGCGTTCGGCGTTTTGGCAGCGATCAGTTTCTGCCATTTCCTGAACGACATGCTGCAGTCGGTAATACCGGCAGTGTATCCGATCTTGAAAGAGGCCTACCGGCTGGATTTCAAACAGATCGGCATGATCACGTTGAGCGTGCAGATGACCGCTTCCCTGCTCCAACCGTTCGTGGGAATTTATACCGACCACCGGCCCACGCCTTACTCTTTGCCGGTGGGGATGGGGTTCACGCTCTCGGGCTTGCTGCTGCTGGCCTACGCGCCGAAGTTCTCCATGATCCTGCTGGCGGTCGCGCTGGTTGGTGTGGGGTCCTCCGTGTTCCACCCGGAATCGTCGCGCGTGGCGCGCATGGCGTCCGGCGGACAACATGGGTTGGCGCAATCGCTCTTTCAAGTGGGCGGGAACGCGGGGTCGGCGCTCGGTCCCCTGCTGGCCGCCCTGGTAGTGCTTCCCAATGGGCAGCGCAGTATCGCCTGGTTTACAGTGGGGGCGCTGATCGCCATCGTCGTATTGACCCGCATAGGGGCTTGGTACAAGGGCCACGGTACAATGCGGGCCACCGCCGCGGCAGCATTGCATGACCGCCATCCCCAGCTATCGCGGCGGCGTACGGGTGTCGCGCTGGCGGTTTTGATGGCGCTGGTTTTTTCCAAATACTTCTATCTGGCAAGCCTGACGAGCTACTATACTTTCTTCCTGATGAGCCGGTTTCATTTGCCCGTGCGTTCGGCCCAGATCCATCTGTTCGTGTTCTTGGGTGCGGTGGCTGCTGGCACATTTATCGGGGGGCCGGTGGGTGATCGCATCGGGCGCAAATACGTGATCTGGTGTTCGATCTTGGGCATCTTGCCTTTCACACTGGCGCTGCCTTATGCCAATCTTTTTTGGACCACGGTGCTCAGCATGGTGATCGGCGTAGTTCTGGCCTCGGCGTTTTCGGCGATCATCGTTTATGCGCACGATCTGGTTCCAGGCAAGATCGGGATGATCTCGGGGCTATTTTTCGGTCTGGCCTTCGGAATGGCCGGCGTGGGAGCAGCGATACTGGGTTGGCTGGCCGACGCCACCAGCATCGCGTTCGTTTACCGGGTCTGTTCGTTCCTGCCGATCATCGGCTTGTTGACGGCGTTCCTACCGAATCTGGAGACTGGCTATAAGCGGAGCAAGGCATAACATGGAACCGATTCGGATATTCGTCACCGGGGGCACCTTCGACAAAACATATAACGAACTCACCGGCGAACTGTTTTTCAAAGATTCGCATCTGCCCGAGATGCTGAAACTGGGGCGCAGCAATCTGGATTTGCAGGTCCGCACTTTGATGATGATCGATAGTTTGCAAATGACCGACGGTGACCGGCAGAGCATCCTGCAGCAATGCCAGAGCGCGCCGGAAAAACGCATCGTCATCACCCACGGTACCGACACCATGGTGGAAACGGCGGGCGTGCTGGCGGGCGGAATCGCCGGTAAGACGGTGATTCTGACAGGGGCGATGATTCCGTATAAGTTCGGCAGTTCGGACGGCCTGTTCAATTTAGGCAGCGCGCTGGCCTTCGCGCAGACCCTGCCGTCAGGTGTGTACGTAGCCATGAATGGGCGCTATTTCCGCTGGGACAGAGTGCGCAAGAACCGGAAAACGGGAATGTTCGAAGAGGTTTCGGGGTAGGTGCAGTCACGCCATAAAGGTATCCGCGGGGGCATCCAGACTCTCGGATACGCGGCAGCACTGTTTGCGCTGAATGCTTACATCACGCTGCGGCTGTTCCGCACCGCCTACTTAGGCCAGATGGGGTCCATCGAGGCTGCCTACATCGGCTTGGCGCGCTATGCCGCGCAACATTGGAATGACATGGGATGGTTCCCGCTCTGGTATGGCGGGATTCCCTATGCCGATACTTATCCTCCGCTGCTGCATTGGATCACTGCCCTGTTCCTAGGCCTGACCGGGACATCCCCGGGACTGGCGTGCCATTTCGTCGCGGCGGTTTTCTATTGCCTGGGTCCGGTGACGTTGTTTTGGCTGGCATGGCGCCTGAGCGGGAATCGGGCCTGCGCGTTCGCGGCAGCGGTGGGCTACTCGCTGGTGTCGCCAACATGCCTGCTGGTGCGTGAGGTGCGCGATAGCGGCTTTGGATATTTCGGGCCCCGGCGATTGGAAACGTTGGTGGTCTATGGGGAAGATCCGCACGTCGCATCTCTCTGCCTGTTGGCCCTTGCCCTGGGAATGCTTCACGTAGCGCTCCAAAAATGCCGCCCCATCTATTGGATCGCTGCAGCCATGGCCGTGGCCAGCGTACCTTTGACGAACTGGCTCGGCGGAGTGGCCTTGGCCATGGGAATCGCGGCCTATCTGTTCGCGGGCCTGCCTGGCGAGCGCACACGGATTGCCCCGTGGATACACGTTGCGGTGATCGGCGCGTACGCCTATACATTAGTGGCGCCCTGGCTCTCGCCGTCAACCATTGCCACCATACGCGCGAATGCGCCGCGCGTGGCAGGCGATTACACGTTTAATAATGCCAACAGGCTGCTGACCATCGGCGTCCTGCTGATTTTCTTACTTGCCGCTTGGGGTATGGCGCGATGGCGCGTGGCGCGCCCCACGCGCTTCGCAGTGCTGTTTCTGCTGCTCACCGCCTCAGCCGCGTTGGGCGGGTATTGGTATAAGCTCTCGCTCGTGCCGCAGGGCGGACGCTACCACTTGGAATTGGATATGGCGTTCTGGCTTTTGGCGGCGTTCGCGGTCCAACCGTTGATGGCGCGGCTGAACCGGCGCGCGGCGGTGGCCGTCGCAGTGGCCGGAGTCGTAGTATGTATCCCCCTGGTGATCAAGGCTCGGCGCGCCGGCCGCGCGATGGAACAGCCCATCGACATCCGCACTACAGTCGAATACAAGAGTGCGCAATGGCTGAATCGCAACCGTCCCGGCGAACGCGTATTCGCTGCCGGCAGCATCGGCTTCTGGCTGGCTGCTTTCGGCAATTCCCCCCAGATCGGTGGCGGATTCGATAACGGCGTTACCAACCCGCTGGTAAACCACGTCGTCTTCCAGGTTCTTGCGGGCGATAAGCAGCAACTCATGCTCGACCTGATGCGCGCTATGGGGGTCGAGTTAATGGTGGCCGGGGGAAAAGACAGCGCGGAACATTTTCATCCAATCTCGCATCCGGAGAAATTCGCCGGAATGGCGGAACTCTGGCGCGACGGCGCGGACGCGATTTACGAAATCCCGGTCCGTTCGCGTTCGCTCGCCCACGTGATGCAACCGGGCGATCTTATGCGAGGCGAAGCGCTGGCCTATGACTCCACCGCGATGCAGCCGTATCTGGCGGCGCTCGAGAATCCTGCCTATCCGCCCGCCACCCTTCTTTGGCGCGCGCCCAGTTCCGCGACGGTCACCGCCGACGTACGGTCCGGGCAGATCGTAAGCGTACAGATGAGCTTCGACAAAGGCTGGAACGCTTTTGTCGCCGCGCGGCCCGTGCCCATCCGCAAAGACCGCTTGGGACAGATGGCCATCGAACCGGGATGCAACGGACCCTGCCGGATCGAGTTGCATTACGACGGCGGCAGTGAAGGACGCTGGGCGCGAGCCATACAATTATTGGCCGTTCTCGCCGGAGCGATTTGGCTGATTATCAGGGCTTGGCAACACTGGTCATCGCGAACAGGCGGCGCCGGCGTGTATGTTCCGGCGGGGCACCAAAACCGTCGGGATGTGGGCTAGCGCCAAGGTCCATTCGCCTGGTTCCAGACTCGCGCTCCGCTGGACAAGTTGGGTTCTGGGGTCGATCCGCAGCAAGCGCTGCGGGCTCGCCTCGTCCTGGCTTCCAACCGGATTGCCCGCCGTGAGTACATACAAATCACGTCCATCGGGGCTGGCCGCCATCTGTTTCACGCGCACCCCGGGAGCGAAATGAAACACGATGCCTGTCGAGGGATCAATTTCGTGAACGCCGCCTAGCACGTCATCGGGACACGCGCTGCTGCGGTCCACCCGATAGCCGAAGGCTTCGGCGAGAAACAGCCGGTTCGGCGCGCCAGTCAGCATCAGCAACAGCGGCTGGTTGCAGGCGCCGTGAAAATCCGGCAGAGCGATTATCCTGGCTGGCCCAAGCTGGGCCTCGCCGGGCTTAAAACTCCACAATTGTCCCTGCCCGGCATCGCCGTAGCTGAAGATGTAGAAGCGTTCGCCCGCCCATGCACCGGTTGCAGGGCCGGATGGAATGGGGATGCGCCGCGCCAGCGCTGCAGCCTTCAGGTCGAAAACGTCGAGCGAAGGCTTTGGATAATTCGTGATGCCGAGCAGCCAGTGGTCGTCCGATGAAGGTTGCAGGTTGTAGGCTCCGGGCGCCTTCATGGTCTGCACATGGGCTAACGTGCCGGCGTCAAACACGTCCACGCCGTTTTTCGCTTGGGCAAATAGGAAACGCCCATCCGCGGATGGCGCGCCATACAAGGCCGGGGATGAAACACCGCACACCTTCTTGGTTTCGAGGTCGAGCGAGAAAAGGCCGCAGCAGGCGTCGCCATGCCACAGGCCCGCCTGCGCCAGATAAAGCCGGCGCCCATCGGGACTGGCGGTCACGCTTTCCACTCGCTGGTTCAGTCCAATGCTGGCCAGGGGCGCGAGCGAGGCGTCGAAGAACTCGATGCGTCCGCTGCGCGTGGCAGCCATCACGATTAGCGGATCCTCAGCGCTGGCCATCCCTCCGGTGAGCAGGCTGAACAAAAGGACAGATGAAAACGGTGCGCGCATAGCGTCCTACTTTATGGTCCGGTCCGGATCCGGTGGTTTGGGTTTCACCGGCGGATGGATTACCGGCTTGCTGGGATCGCCGCTGGTTCCCGTAGCTGGCGCCACAGGCTTCGCCGGATTCTTAGAGCTCGGCGCTTTATAATTCGGCGGGTTCACTACAATGATCCCCGTGTATACGGGCACCGGATAATCGACCTCCGCGGGATTCTGTTCTTGCGGCGCATTGACCACCGACACCGGCGATGTCGCGGGCGGCGCGTTCGAATATCCCGCGTCGGGAGGCACCTGGCTGGGCTGAGGGGGTGGAACTTCCGACTGTCGATCGAATGCGGTATCGCCCATGATCGACACAACGTGGGTGCTACCGATGCGGAAATGCCGGCGAAGTCAATGCCTCGACGAAGAGTGCGGAAGGCAGCGGTTCCTTGGGACGAGCGGTGAACCCGGCTGGGTCGATATCCAGCGAACCCGGCACATAGTTGGCATAGGTGGTGTTGGCATTCAGGTATTGACGGGGAGCCTCGGGTGGTTTCCAGTTTTCGCCGGGCGCCAACGCGCCCCAGCCGACCAGTTTGGCGCTCTTCAACCAATAAACCTCGCCCGGTTTGAATACCGTGCTCTCCCCCGGCACCCAGATCCAGCCCGTACCTTCGATTTGCATCCAGCGGCCGTAGTGATCGGTCAGCCAGCCCCACGGATCGTCGCTGATCCAGGTGTAACCAAGTCCGTCATACCACTGCCACATGCCATTGCGAAAAGGCGCCCATGCCGCGGCGACCTTTGGCTTCCAAACAGAGCCAAGCTCAGCCGATTGGACCCACGCGCCATAAGCGTCCAGATCGGCGCGTCCATAGTGCAGAGCCGGCACGTGCGCCGCGGAGGTAGTGGAAAGCAGAACTTTGTCGCGCTCGTCGCACCAGCGGTCGGTTTCGAGCGGCTGGATCTCGCGATTCAGCACGAAGCGGGCCGGACGCGAAGGATCCAACCTGACCGCCTGCCCCGAGTTCAAATCGAATTCGGCGGTCGGGGATGAAAAGCGCGCCACACCATCGGCCGCCGCGATCTGGCTCCACGCGTCGCGAGCCTCCAGGCGCAGGCGAGCCCCCTCATGGATCGTCACCTGTGCCCCGGGCACGGCAACCATCAGGGAGTCTTTGCCTTCCGCGGCGCCTGTAAAGTAGGCGAGGCCATGGTCCAGGGAAATCAAGGTGACGCGTTGACCGGTGGACAGGCGCGTGTAATCGGAGAGTTCGGCCAGGGAATCTGGCCCCAGCCGCAAGATACTGCCGTCGTCCAGTTCGACCTCAAGGCGGGCGGGTCCTTCGGTACGCAGCCAGGACATCTCGCGTAACGGGAGATTGCGGCGCGCGGCTTGCCAGTCGTCGGAGGCCTGCAGTTGTATTTGGACGGCGCCGTCGAATTCGCCAATGCGGGCGTAACGCGCCTGCCCGGCACAGAGAGTCATCGGCAGCAGCCATGGGGCCAGGCGTCTCATACATCCTCCGGCTTGTTCACACAATTGACGCCATTTCCCGCAAAACTGTTTAGGTTGGGTTTAGAAAAAGATGAAGATAGGCAGCGAGCGGCCGATAAGGTAAACCATGATGAACCCAATAGCCAGCAGCACTCACGTAACCCAAGCCTACCAAGCGCCTCCCACCTCGGCAAAGCCTGCCGCTGGAGGTCATACCCCCTCTGCGCCGGATACCGTCGAACTCAGCAGTGCCGCCAAAGCGGCCATGGGTGACGTCGATCATGATGGCGACAGCCATTAAGTGCAACCCCGGCCGCGCGCACCACGTAGACAATCCTAAAGGCAGTAAAATAAAGAAAACAAAAGATGAGTTTAGGGGATTGGGTGCGCGCGGTCGTTTTTCTAGGACCGCTTGTCGCATGCGCCGTCGCGCAGCCGGCGGACTTAACCATAGAAGTGTCGATTATCGACGTCACCAGCCAGCCGGTATCCGGCGTTAAGTTGGAGTTGACGCTGGGCCAAACGCCGGTTTCGCAGGCCGTGACCGACGCCAAAGGGCACGCCCAATTTGCCGGTCTGAAGCCTGCCAATTACGAGATTACCGCCTCGAAAGACGGTTTTGAGACTGCGCGGAAGGTCGATTTGGACCTATCCCAATCGGTATCCGCCGTGGTCGAACTGACTTTGGTACCCGCGCTCGACCGCCACGAGAGCGTTGAAGTAAAGGGTAGCGCCGCACCCGTCGACGAAGCCGGTTCGGCTGCCACCGATCTGCACGTCCACACGATAAAGGAACTTCCCGGCCGCCCCGCGACCGCCACGGATGCGTTACCACTGCTGCCCGGTGTGGTTCGCGACCAGAATGGCGGCCTGCTGCTTTCCGCTGCCGGAGAACATCGTAGCGCGCTCATCGTGAACTCCGCCGATGTTACCGATCCGGCCACCGGCCAGTTCGGACTGACTGTGCCGATCGATAGTGTAGAGACCTTGAATTTCTATCAGACCCCCTTCCTGGCGGAATATGGCCGCTTCAGCGAAGGCCTGGTATCGGTGGAAACGCGGCGCGGCGGCGAAAAGTGGAAATGGGAACTGAACGATCCCTTCCCTGATTTCCGTATTCGCAGTTACCACATGCAGGGTTTGAAAGACGCCACGCCTCGCGTGAACGCCGAAGGTCCGCTGATCCCTGGCAAGCTGTACTTCTCCGAAGGCCTCGAATACGAAATGCGCAAGACCGAAGTCTTCGAACTGCCCTTCCCGTATAACAACAAGAAGACCGAAGGGCTCAATTCCTTTGCGCAGTTCGACTGGGTAGCGTCGAGTAAACAACTGGTAACGGCGACCATCCACGTAGCTCCGCAGCGCCTGGATTACGTGAACATGAACTTCTTCAATCCGCAGCCGACGTCGCCGGATGCCAGCACGCATAACTATACGGCTACGTTGGCCGACCGGTTGATGATCGGCTCCGGCGTTCTCGATACCACCTTTTCGGCGACCGAGTTCAATGCCCGGGTGTGGGGTCAGGGTAGCGCGGACCTTGTTATGACGCCGGCCGGCAACACAGGCAACTACTTCGCCCTGCAGTCGCGCAATGCTTCCCGCCTGAGCCTCGCGCCGGTCTTCAGCTTCGGAGCGGTCAACTGGCTGGGCTCGCATAACTACAAAGTGGGCGCATACATGGCCGAGAGCACTGACAACGGCGACGTGACTGAACATCCGGTCGATATTCTAAATGCCGCCAGCCAGTTGATCGAGAGCATCACATTTACGGGTGGACAGGCGTTCCGCCGCTGGGACACTGAATATGCTTTCTTTGGGCAGGATCACTGGATTGTGACGCCGCGAGTGTCGGTGGATTTAGGCATTCGCACCGAATCGCAGCAGGTTTCGGAGAGTTTCCGGGTGGCGCCGCGCGCCGGCGTGGCATGGAATATCTTCCCCAGCGCAGGCACCGTGGTCCGCGCGGGCGTCGGGCTGTTCTACGACCGGGTACCGTTGAACGTGTATGCTTTCAATTCCTATCCCAGCCAGTCGATCACGCTGTTTGGCGCGAATGGCCAGGTTACCGGCGGGCCGTTCCTTTACCAGAACGCTTTGGGTACGGTGGATGTACGGTATCCGTTCGTGTTTCAGGAAGCGACGGCGGGCAATTTCTCTCCGCGAAGCCTCACCGGCAGCCTGCAGATCGAGCAGCCTTTGACGACGCACGTCAGGCTCCGCGTCGGTTATATGCAGAGCGCGTCGTCAGGCCTGGTCATCATGAATACTCTGGCGCCTAATCCGGCAACCAATATTGGGGCAGACCTGCTCTCGGGCACGGGACAATCGCGCTACCGCCAGTTCGAAGTGACCACGCGCGTCCGGTTGAACGATAAGCGCGAATTGTTCTTTTCGTATGTGCGCAGCCGGGCACGCGGCGATCTGAACGATTTCGCCAGCTATCTGGGCAGCTTTCCGGTACCCATCGTCCGCGCTGACCAGTTCGGCAATCTGCCAGGTGACGTTCCGAATCGCTTCTTGGCGTGGGGACTGCTGCAACTTCCGGCCGGATTCCGCGTGGCGCCGGTCTTCGAATACCGCAGCGGCTTTCCTTACGCGGTTACGGACGCCTATCAGAATTATGTGGGGACGCCTTTTGCCAACCGGTTTCCAAGTTTTGCTTCGCTCGATTCGCGGTTTTCTAAGGACATCAAGATCAATCCGAAGTATACTCTGCGACCGTCGATCACTGGATTCAATCTGACCAACCATTTCAATCCGGCAGCCTTTCACGGCAACATCGCCGATCCTGCTTACGGATTGTTCTTTGGCGACAGACACCGCCGGTTCACCGCCGATTTCGATGTGATCTTTTAGTCTGGTACTTTTGATTTCAGGCGTGCGTGATATTCTTCGGCGTAATTTTCTAGTCCGATCTTGCCAGGGTGCGGCAGCTTTCCTCGCGCGTGGTCTGCGATTGGGAGGCCAGACGCCTTTTGACACCATGCGCGCCAAACTCGCGCCCGCAGGCGACGAGTTCCCCTTAGAGATAGAGCACGATCGGATTGCCGCCCTGCTGACGCAGTGGAGCGCGGGACTGATCACGTCGCCGGGGAACTTGCAGAGTATCGAGCGGATCCTAGCGGCTGACTTTGCGGGGTCGTCGCTTAACGCCGTGGACTCTCGTGTGGTGCGGCCCGGAGCGGCGCTCGAAATCCGGCGCGTTACCTTCTCATCTCAGACGCCGCTGGGGCGCGAGGCGTTTGTTCGAGAACTGCGGTCGCACCTCGCCGGTTTCTCGAAGCTGCTCACGGCGGACTTTCAAGTAACGCGCATCGAGGTGGCCGCAGGACGGCTGCAGACTCGCATCCGATACGAATTGGTGGGCGAAGGTTCCGGCTTTCATCGCGAGCAGCGCGTGGGTACGTGGGACGTCGAGTGGGAAGCCGGCACGCCCGGCGTATGGAGCGTACGGCGGTGGAGTTGGTCCGATGAGACGCGCTGCCGGACCGCCGCCCCTTGGTTTGCAGACGTTACCGCTCAAGCCTTTACTCGAAATTCATCCTACCGGCAGCAACTGGCCCACGGCGTGGATTATTGGCGCACGGTACTCGATGGCGCCAGCGGCATCGACATATACGGACACAACGGGGTGTCAGTGGGCGACATCGATGGCGACGGGTTTGACGATCTGTACGTCTGCCAACCGGCCGGGCTTCCCAACCGTTTGTACCGCAATCGCGGAGACGGCACCTTCGAGGATATTACGGAAGCATCTGGCGTTGGAATCCTGGAGAATACGGCGTGTGCATTGTTCGCCGATTTCGACAACGATGGACGGCAGGACCTAGTCGTGGTACGAGCCAACGGTCCCTTGCTGTTCATGAATCAGGGCGGAGGAAAGTTCCGCATGAAACCGGACGCTTTCGCATTCGCCAATCCCCCGCAGGGAACATTTACGGGAGCAGCCGCGGCAGACTACGATCATGACGGTCGGTTAGATATCTACTTCTGTCTCTACTCTTACTATCAAGGTGCCGACCAGTATAAGTATCCTGTCCCTTATTACGCGGCGGAGAACGGCCCGCCAAACTTCCTGATGCGCAATAACGGCGATGGCACTTTTCGCGATGTCACTGCGGCCAGCGGCCTGAACCAAAACAATACCCGGTATAGCTTCTGTTGTGGCTGGAGCGATTACAATAATGATGGTTGGCCGGACTTGTATGTGGTGAACGACTTCGGGCGCAAGAACTTATACCGTAACAATGGCGACGGAACATTTACCGACGTGGCGGCCCAGGCGGTCGTGGAGGATGTCGGCGCGGGCATGAGCGTATCATGGCTGGATTATAACAACGACGGGGCTGCCGATCTCTATGTGGCAAACATGTGGACCGCTGCCGGCGAGCGCATCTCCATGCAGGAAGGGTTTCAAAAGGCGGCGGCCGCCCAGGTGCGCGCGCTCTATCGCAAACATGCGATGGGCAATTCGCTATTCCGGAACACCGGTGCGGGCTTCGAGGATGCCACTACCGCCGCGCAGGCAGGCAACGGAAGGTGGTCGTGGTCGAGCGATACCTGGGACTTCGACCACGACGGCTACGAAGATCTGTACATCGCCAACGGCATGTTATCCGGACCCATCCGCGAAGATTTGAATAGCTTCTTCTGGCGGCAGGTGGTGGCAAAGTCGCCGGCTGAGGCCAAGGCTTCTCCAGATTACGAACAGGGTTGGAACGCCATCAACGAATTGATCCGGGCGGATTATAGCTGGAGCGGTTTCGAGCGAAATGTCTGTCTGGCAAACCATGGGGACGGCACGTTTTCGGATGTCTCCGGCGCGGTGGGACTTGATTTCCTGGAAGACGGCCGGGCCTTCGCCTTGGCCGATTTCGATCATGATGGCCGCCAGGAACTGGTGCTGAAGAATCGTAATGCGCCGCAGTTGCGGCTGGTGAAGAACATTGTGGAAGCACTTCCGCCATCCATCGTGTTCCGGTTGCGTGGAGTGAAGAGCAATCGCGACGCCATCGGCGCCACCATTACGGTGCAGACGGAAACGGGACAGCACAGTAAGACCTTGCAGGCCGGATCCGGATTTCTTTCCCAGCACAGCAAGGAAGTCTTCTTCGGTTTGGGCGCGGCCCGTGCGCCGGTGCAAGCTACGATCCGCTGGCCGAATGGTGCGCTGCAGCAGGTCCATGATCTGCCGCTCAATCACCGGGTTTGGATCGATGAAGGCGCGCCGCCCATGCGTATGGAGCCCTTCCGGCCCATGCCCGGGCGCACCGCTTCCGTTTCGCAAGCCGGCGACACACTACCGCAGATTTCGGAAACGTGGCTGCTTTCGCCCGTAGCCGCGCCCGCGTTACCGCCGTCTATCATGCGCGGGAAAGCGGCGCTTTTGCAGTTTCTGGCGCACGGCGCGGAGGATGTCTTGCGTGCGAGCGGTCCGCTTCAAGACGTGCAACTCGTAGCTGTTCGAGTGGACGAGGCCGCGGAGCTAGCCGCCACTTACAGCATCCTTTACCGCTATGTGTTCGACCGGCACCGTGACTTAGTGCTCCCTACCGCATTCCTCATCGATGAAAACGGGAACGTGGTCAAAGTCTATCAGGGCGCGGTCAGCGCATCCCATGTGACGGCTGACTTGCGGAGCATACCCCGCACCACTGCGGAGCGTCTGGCGAAGTCACTGCCTTTCCCCGGGAGCGCAGCCACTTACGAATTCGGGCGAAACTCGCTGACTTTGGGATCGGCATACTTCCAGCGAGGCTACTTCGAACCGGCGGAATCCGCCTTCCGGCAGGCCCTTCGCGACGACCCCGCCAGCGCCGAGGCGCACTACGGAATCGGTAGCGTCTATCTGAAACAGGATCGATTGCGCGAGTCACGCGACTATTTCGAACGTACTGTAAGACTGCGCACCGCCTACCCGGACACTTTGCCGAACGCTTGGAACAATCTGGGCTTGCTGGCCACGCGTGAGGGCCACATGGATGAAGCGGTGGGCCACTTTCAGGAGGCGCTACGAGTCAGTCCGGACTATTGGATCGCGCTTGAGAACCTGGGTAACGCGTACCGGTTGCAGAAGCGCTGGCCGGAAGCGAAAGCGACGCTGGAGCGAGCGCTCGCTGCCCGTCCGCAAGATCCCGAAGCCAATTACAACCTTGCCATGGTGTTTGCCCAAACCGACGACCCCACGCGCGCTTACGACTACTTAGCTAAGGCCCTGCGCCTGCGCCCCGACTATCCGGAAGCGTTGAACAATCTGGGAATTCTCTACCTCAGAACCCAGCGGCGGGACGAGGCGGTGGCGAAGTTCGAAGAGTGTATCCGGGTGGCGCCCGGCTTCGATCAGTCTTACCTGAATTTGGCTCGCGTCTATGGTCTGGAGGGTTCGCCGGACAAAGCGCGGGCGGTCCTGATGGACCTTTTGAAGCAGCATCCGGATCATTCGCAGGCGCTGCGGGCACTCGATGCACTGCGCTGACGGCGTTCGCCCGGCGGACGGGAGTTACAATGGCTTCAACGTGACAGCCATGCGCCGCAGCCTCTCTCTGTTTTGGCTTGGTCTGGCCAGTGCCGCACTGGTTGCTGGGGCAACGCTTGAGGGGACCATTCGCGATACAGAGGGTCGCCCAGCCGGGGGCGCTTCCGTGAATCTGCAAATAAAGAATGGCGGCCCGGCGCAAACTGCGCGGACCGACCCAGCCGGCACCTACCATTTCGCTGAGCTTACGGCGGGCGAGTACACCCTCCGCACCGAGATGGTAAACGGTGAAGCGGCAACCCGGCAGGTAGTGCTCACTGAGGGGGAGGCCAAGAAAATCGATCTGGTTTTGGAATATAGCTTCTCCGACGAACCGCGCTTCATTGTAGCTGGAGTGACAGACCCAAGCAGCCGCGGAGGCCATGGGTCCGATACGGTGCTTCGGTCAGCGGAAGCTCTGGCAAAGGCCACTGTCTCCTTGAGCGAGCCATCGCCAAGCAAGGCTTACGTGGCGGAGAAGAAGGGCGACGCTCTGACGGCCGTGCGCGAGTATCAACATGCCGCGGAACTCGATCCCAGCGAGCCGAACCTGTTTGACTGGGGCGCCGAACTGCTGGTGCATCGGGCTACCGAGCCGGCCGCGGAGGTCTTCGAAAGGGGACACCATCTGTATCCACGATCGGCGAGAATGCTGCTGGGCCTGGCCGCCACGTGGTATGCCCGCGGCGATTATGAGCGCGCCACCGCACGCTTTTTTGAAGCCTGCGACCTGGCGCCTGACGATCCCGCGCCCTATATGTTCCTAGGCAAAGTGCAGAGTCTCGAAGTGGTCAAAACACCGGGATACACGGAAAGGCTGGCGCGATTCGTTAAGCTTTATCCCGATAACGCCTGGGCCGATTACTATTACGCCGTGGGCCTGTGGAAGCAGCGCAAGGCACCGGATGACCCGATCGCGGACCGTGTACGCGGCCTGCTGGAAAAGGCCATCCACCTCGACCCGAACCTGGCAGCCGCTTACTTGCAATTGGGGATACTCTATGCCGACCAAAACCAGGACGAGAGCGCCATCGCCGCGTATAAAGAAGCGATCCGGGCGGCTCCGCAGATGGACGAACCGCATTACCGTCTGGGCCAGGTTTATGCTCGCACGGGACAAAAGAAGAAAGCCAAACAGGAACTGGACACTTACGAACAAATGTCGGCGAAGTTACACCAGCAAGTGGAACGCGAGCGGCATGAGATTCAGCAATTTGTCTATCAGTTACGCAGCGCCGGAACTCAGTAAACCTACTTGTGCCTGGGCATGACCGGTGCATTCATTAGGCCGATAAACATCTCCGTGAACTTAGCCGTATCCAAGTCTAACTGAATCTCCACCTGCGGTAGCGCGGTCTTCGGCTTATCCCGCTCGAACCATGTGAGCGTGTTTCCGTAACTGGGTCCGTGGCTGATGTCCACGCTCATATAGCGGATCTCACGTTTAGTAATGATCGAGGGATCGATCCAAGCGGCTGCGGCCAGTTCATCCCACATAAAGTCGGCGCCTCCGCCCTGCTGGTAGAACTGTGCGATATAGCGAGCGAGGGGCGTGCCGCTGGAGCCGATCCGCTTAACCATGGCCGGAGTTAGGCGCGTCTTGATCGAGACGTCCGTAGGCGTACAGACGATCTTCTTCCACGGCGCGCGAAGCACGATGTAGGCCGCCTCCGGATCGAACCAGAAGTTGAACTCATGCCGCGGATTGTTGACGAACTCCTCGTAATCGGTCTCAGGGTGGACGCTCCCGCCCATGAACACGAGTTCCTTTGCCAGCGCCGCGAACTCCGGATCGAGCGACTGGGCCAGCGCCAGGTTAGTCATGGGGCCGCCTTCGTAGATGGTGACTTCGTGCGGAAACTGGTGCACCATACGAAGGATGAAATGAACAGCATCCTCAGTGGCCGGCTTCGTGGAAGGCGCACCCTCGAAGAAGGGCTGGCACTATTGTCGATTCATGCCACCACCGGTCGTCCCACGCCCCCGCATACGCGACTTTGCCGAAGCGCTGCTGCCACAGTTGGGCCTCTTCGCGCGTGAAGACCAGAGGAAAAGCCGCGCCACTGAATACCGGGATGTCCGTGCGGCCAATGATCTCGAGCAGACGCAGGGTGTGCGCCAGTTCTTCATCGCGCCATTGGTCGCCGCTGACCACGGTGATGCCCAGCACTTCCACACGCGGCGATTGAATTAGGGTCAGCAGCGCTTGCATGTTGCTACCGCCGGGGCCGGAGCAATCTTCGTTGATGATTACCTTGGCGCGCTGCTGGGGCCACGCCACAGGCGCCGCCAGCAGTGTGAGGGCGATGGAGAGGCAGAGTCCACCCCAGCGGCCCGCGATGTTAGAACAAGAATTTAAGCGCAAGCTGGACCAACCGTGGATTATTGACCGTAGTGTTAATGGATCCGAAGCCCGGCGTATCAAGCTGCGGGCAAGACGCACAGACGCCGCTGCCGGGCGTCCCGAATTGCGGGTGATTCAGCAGGTTGAAAACCTCAACACCGGAAATCGAGCCGCATTCCCTCGCGCAGGGCAGGACGAAGTGCTTAATCGCCGAGAAATCGGTATTCACGAAGTTGGGTCCGGAGACCGGAGTGCGGCGCGGCGTTCCCCAATTCGCCAGTGGGAGGATCGACGAAACAACTGGTATTGAACCATTCACTGATGCTCGGGTTACTGAGCACCGGATTGCAAACTCTGGTTGGGGCGGATCAGGCTGTTGCCATTGTTCTGGAAGTTGACGCCCGAACCGTTGTTGGCAACTACGAAAATCGGGAAGCCGGAAGTGACTTTCTGAATTGCCGTGAGTTCCCAGTTTCCCAGAACGGCGTTCAGCGGAGCGCTCCAGTGAACTGCCCATGCGACTTGCCTTTGCCGAAGGGCAGTTCGTAAATCAGGCTGGCGGTGAAATCATGGTTCAGGTTGATCTGCGACAGACCCCAATCCAACTGTTGCCATCCGGGCAAGGGGAAGTAAGTAGCGCCCAAGTTGCTGCCCAAGCCATCGGAATAGCCGGTGTCGTTGTTCCGCGAGTAAGTGTAGCCGATCAGCGCGTAGAGGCCGTGCCGCGCGCTCTTGGTCTCGGCTTTGATCTGCAGAGAGTCGTAGTGCGCGATGCCGACATCGTTGATGTTGGAGATGGTGGAGTAGGGGAAGTTGGGCGCCGGAAGGCCGACGAACGAGCCGCCCGGTCCGCAGCCCAGCGTGTAGCCGGAAACAGTGCCGCAGGCCGTCGGGGAAGTCACATTCAAATTATTGCCGTCGACCAGGATGTGCGATGCCCGCGATCCGGCGTAGCCCGCGGTGAGCACCACCTGGCCCGGCAGTCTGGTGTTCGACGTTGACGTTGAACTGCTGCACGCGGCCCTGTTTGAAGTTGGTGTTTTGGGACTGGATGGTTCCGGTAAACGAATTCGGATCGGGCGGCGCGGTGAAGATCGGAAAGCCGTCCGAAACGCTAATCGCCGGATAGGGCGTTTGTCCATACTGCGTGGCGCAGGCGGACGTCGCGATGGGCATCCGCCGCCGAACGCGAAGGCGTCGGACTCGGCATAGTACGGCGGGTTCTGCCAAAGGCCTTGCGCGCCCTGGTTCCACGACGAATCGTGGAAGATGGCATAGCCGCCGCGGAGTACGGTGGTCTGGCTGCCCCACGGTTTCCAGGCCACGCCGAGCCGGGTTCGAGCGCGGTCTGATCCATCTTGATGCCGGCCCAGGAGTTGGCGTTCTGCCCGGCGATCAGGAAGCTTGCGTGGCCAGAACGAAATCCGCCTGGCGATTGGCCACTTCACTGATGGGCGTTACCAGCGCCCATGCCAAGCCCAAATTCAAGGTCAGGTCTTTGGTTACGCGCCAATCGTCCTGGACATATGGCCGGTACATTTTCCAGCGGCGGCCGGTGATGGTGCCATCGAAAGTCTGATCGTGAATGGCCAGATCCGGGAAGCCCAACAATAACGAGGCCGCGGGCTCTCCACCCCAATCGCCGCTGAAGATCCAGTAGCCATCCTGAAAGCCGCTGGCCATTACGTTCATCTGGTTGGCGCGGATGTTCCCGCCGATCTTGATGTCGTGGTCGCCGCGCACCATGTCGAGCGAATCGGAGAAGGAGAAGACGTTGGTTCCGCCCTGGAACGGAGCAAATCCGCGATCGCCCAGCGACCAATAACCGCTCAGTTCGGTGGAGGTCAAACCGCAACTGATACCGCCCAGGTTCGCGCCCGGAATACCGATCTTCTGGGCCTCGCACGAGCCGGTGCCGTAGGAGGTGATGTAGTTGAAGATGCGGTTATAGCCGACGCTGAACTGGTTCACGGTGCGTTCGGAAAAGACGTGGGTTTCCGAGAGCGCCGCATTGCGGCCGTGGTTGGTGATGTCTTGTGTGCTGCCGAAAGCGTTGGCTTCGGCAAATCCCGGCGAACCGCCCGGAACGAACGAGGTGGCCTGATCGTAACTGAAGCGCGCGAAGACGGAATCCTTCGACGAGACGTTGTGGTCCAGGCGGACGTCGAACTCGCCTTCGTTCAGTTTCCGCACCGGTTCATTCACGTAGTTGTAGCCGAGCGCCGGGTTGTTGGCATTGGGCAGCGGATAGAGATTGATCATCTTCTGGCCGATCGGATGTGATCAAGCTTGGGGAATCTTGTTGCAGTCGACGCCGGGGGCCTGGCTTCCGTTGGCGGCTACCGGCATGGGTTGGCCGGCACCGTTGCATTGAAAATGCGTATCGGGCGCGCCGGTCACGTAGGGATTGGTGAGGAAGTTCGAACGCGGATTGCCGAAAGCGTCGTTCGTGAAGTCGCCGTTGCGCATGGCGACGGATGGAACCAGGCCCGTGAACGGGATGCCGTGCCGCTGCATCTTGTCCTGGTAATCGGCGAAGAAGAAGGTCTTGTCTTTCTTGATGGGCCCGCCGAGCGAACCGCCGAACTGATTCAGATTGAACTGTTCCGTGTAGCTGGCGAAGAAGCTGCGGGCGTCCAGATCGGTGTTGCGGAAGAATTCAAACAGCGACCCGTGATAGGCGTTCGACCCGGATTTAGTGGTGACCAGCACAGTCGGGCCCGCACGCGTGCCCCACTCCGCGGAATAGTTATAAGTGAGAACTTTGAATTCCTGGATGGCATCGATCGAAGGCAGAATGGAGATGCCGCCCGCGGTCAGTTCGTTGTTGTCGTTGCCGTCGAAGAGCCAGTCCGTGCTGTTGGCGCGCGATCCGCCGACAGACAACGAGAAAGATCCGCGCGCCGAAACTTCGCTGCTGGGGCCGCCGTTGAAGAAGCTTTGCGGATTGGTTTCCGTAATGGTGCCGGGAGTCAGGGTGGCCAACTGTACGAAGTCGCGGCCATTCAGCGGAAGTTCGGCCACCTGTTGGGAGGTGATCACCTGGCCGAGAGTGGGGTTGGCAGTTTCCACCGCGACGGCCGTGGCGGTTACTTCCACGCTTTCCTTAACGGATGCGGGCACCAGCCTGAAATTGACTTCGCGATGTTCGTCGACCTGCAGGCGAACATCCTTTTGTTCGGCGGATTGGAAGCCGGCGAAGCCAACGCTAACGGTGTAGGTGGCGACAGGCAGCAGCGATACCAGAAAATGTCCCGACTCGTCGGTCGTGTAATCGCGCGTGAGGCCCATGGCAGGCGCCTTCACTTCCACCTTGGCTCCGGCGATGGCGGAACCCGAAGCATCTGATACGGTGCCGGAGATGATGCCAGTAGATTGGCCGAAGGCCGTCGGACAGATTAGAAGTACAAGCAAACAAACGAACGCGGCGAGCAGCGTTTTCCCCGTTGTCATTGGCGTTCCCTTTCGTTGCCACTCTCTTGCGTGGCGGTATAGTACTCTCCTCACGGAGCCCAAAATCTGAATAAGCGAGAGGGAACTAGTATGACTGGATTATTACGGTGGTGTCAAGCTTCGGAGCTGCTTCTGGGGAGGGGGCTGCGAGGGAAAATGCGGCCCGGCCACAACTGGCGCCGGGCCGCGAAATGATCCGCACTACGGAGTTGCTACGAGCGCGGGAATCAAGAGATTGGCTTTCGGAGATCCGACGCCAGTCACGAAGTCATATCCGGCGACGGCCGTGCACAGGGTGCCGCAGCTGCCATTGGTGCCGCTGGTGATGTCGTGGTAGTCAGTCTCGGCGGCCGGGTACAGAAGGAACTGTACCTGGTTCAGGTTTGCCTTACCGGCCGCTTTGCGCGAGGAGTTGGCGATGGCCATGATGCCCGCCCACTGGGGAGCGCTGATGCTAGTGCCGCCAAATTGGGCCCAGCCGACGACGCAGGAGCGTCCGCAATTGTAGCTGCTATAAACCGGAACGCCAGTGTTGGGGTCCGCATCGTAAGCCACATCCGGAATACCGCGCTTGCCGGTGGACTGTACGCCGCCCTGATAGGTGGGCTCCGCTTCGTAGGCGCTGGTGCCGCCGCCGCTGCCGCTCCACGCTGTTTCGCTGACCCACGCGCCAGTCGAGGAGTTGATGGTCAAGGAAGTACCACCGACCGCCACCACGTAGGGGGACGCAGCCGGATACTGAGCGGCATGCCCGCCGTCGCCGGAGGACGCCAACATGACGACGTTAGGAACGTTGAAGTGGAAGTCAGTGGTGGTTTCGTTGCTGGTCTCGCCGCCGCCCCAGCTCATGGAAACTACAGTGGCGCCGTTGGCTACAGCCGTGTCAACCGCGGCATACAAGTTCGCGTTGCTGTTGCTCTTGGCTTCGACCAGGATGATCTTGGCAGCCGGCGCGATGGCGTGCGCCCATTCGATATCGAGACAGATTTCATTGGACCAGCCGCTGGTATCTTTCGGCGTGCCGGTGGGAACGATCTTCTTGAAGCAGCCATTCGCGGTGGTGCATGCCGGGAGGCTGAACTGCGTGCTGAAAGTGCCGAGGTCGGCTTCTGCGTTCGGATCGTCGAACGCATCTACTATGGCAATGATCTGGCCCTTGCCCTTGTTGGTGATGCTATTCAGGCCGTAGGCAACTTTCATTTTCGCCGGGAAAATACCGGTGGGGCCCGCATCGGGCCGCGCGTCGGGAGTCACAACCCGCAGTAGGGGGGGGTGCGAATAACCCCGCAGAATGTCGGTTGACCCATCCGGCGATTGTGCGAATACAGGAATTCCCGCAATAAGCACGATTCCGAGCTTAGCGGATAGACGTAGACAGCCTAACTTCATGACAAACACTCCTTTTGCTTTGAGGCGGTTTTGGATGGTGAAACAAGAATGTAAAAGGGTACGCCGTCAGCATAGCACCCTTGTCAGAATTGGTGACACCAAAAAGGCCGTAAAACCAGTTGTAAAAGTACTAGGGATGCCAGATAAATGTAATGGGACTGGGATGCGCCGTGCGCCGTTCGATTTGTAGCTTTATAATAGCCACTGGCTTACCGCAATGCGAAAACGAACCTTAGGCCGATTGATTTTACGCATACTCATCATGGGCGGCGGCCTTACTGGTGTGTCATCCGTGTATCACTACACTATCCAGGCAAACAGTACTACGGCGGCGCTTACTTATTTACTCGTAGTGCTTGGCGCGGCCACGCTCTGGGGTTTACCCGAGGCGGCGGTCGCTTCGATTATGAGTATGTTGTGCCTGGACTATTACTTTCTGCCGCCGGTGCCGGCGCTGGCATCGACGACCCACAGAACTGGGTGGCTTGGTGCACCTTTCTAATTACGTCGTTCGTGGTCAGTGAACTATCCACACGGCTCAAGAAGCGGGCGCGCGAAGCCACGCAACGGGAACGCGAGATCGAGCGGATGTATGATCTGAGTCGAAGCTTGATGCAGGCTAACTCAGCGGGCGCTCTTGCGCAGAGTGTACCTATCCAAGTGGCGGGGATCTTTGGTTGTCCTGGTGTTGCATTTTTCGACGGGCCTTCAGGTCGCGTGTACAGAACGGGAACTACCGCAGATATTTCAGAAGACGCACTCACACAGACGGCGGGATCCGCGGATTTATCGCGAGCCAATCAGGGTGTGACTGCGCTGGTGCCGGTGAATCTGGGAGTGAGCGCGACGGGTAGTCTCGGATTTACGGATGCTTCAATTTCGGCGCCGGCAATGCAGTCGATCGCCAACCTGGTGGCTTTAGCCATGGACCGTGCACGGAAGCAGGATGCCGCAGGCCAAGCCGAAGGAGCGCGCCGCCATCAAGAACTGAAGTCCATGCTGCTGGATGCCTTGGCGCACGAATTTCAGACGCCGCTCACTTCCATCCGCGCCGGTATTGATGCGATGCTGGCGGAATCGCCCGGCCGCGATCAGCGGGAATGGCTTGAGATAATGGACGAAGAAAGCGGGCGGCTGAGTGCGATGATGACCGAAGCCATCCAGATGGCGCGGATCGAAGCAGGCCACGTGGACCTTGATAAACAGACACACACGGTGGAAGACCTGGTGTATTCGGCGTTGGAGAAAGAGATGACGGAAGGGTCCCAAGTGATTATCGATTTACCGCAGGGTTTGCCTCCGGTTTCCGCCGATGCCGGGCTGATCCGGATGGTCATCCGGCAGATCGCCGGTAATGCGTTGAAGTACTCGCAGCCGGGATCGCCCGTCACGGTTCGGGCACATTGCGAAGAGAAGGGCGTGGTGATCAGCGTGAGCGATCGTGGACCGGGCATCCCTCCGGACGAACAGCGACAGATCTTCGAGAAATACTATAGGGGTAAACAAGGGCGAGGCCACGTTACAGGCATGGGGATGGGATTGCCTATTGCCCGGCAAGTGGTGGAAGCGCATGACGGCCGGGTGTGGGTGGAAAGCCAGCCGGGTGAAGGCGCTACTTTTTCGTTTTCGCTGCCATTGGCGCATGAGGAGGCCAGCGTATGAGCGGAGCCAAGATTCTGGTTGTAGACGACGATCTCCAGATCCGGCGCGTAATGCGCAAGATGCTGACCGCGCAAGGCTACGCGGTGAACGATGCGCGTAGCGGCGAAGAGGCTTTGGATGTGCTGCGCCGGGGGCGCCACGACTTAGTGTTGCTGGATCTGGCGATGCCCGGCATGGGTGGGTTGGAAGCTTGCCGCGCGATACGGGCGAGTTGGGACCTGGCTATTGTGGTGCTCTCCGTACGCGATATGGAGAAGGACAAAATCAGCGCGCTGGACGCGGGCGCCGACGATTATGTGACCAAGCCGTTCAGCATGCAGGAACTGCTGGCGCGGATCCGCGCAGGTTTGCGGCGCTCGCCACTGGCGCCCGAAGCGGCCTCGCAGACTTTGCAAACCGGCGACATGGAGATCAACTTTGTGGCGCGCCGGGTGATCGCTTCGGGACGGGAAATCCGGCTCACGCGCAAGGAGTTCGACCTGCTGCAATACTTGGCCACCAATGCCAATACGCCGATCACGCATCGCCGCCTGCTGCAAGCCGTGTGGGGGCCGGACTACGGCAACGAGGTTGTGTATCTGCGGGTCTTCATCAATCAATTGCGCAAGAAGATCGAACCGGAACCAGGTAAGCCGCGCTATATATTGACGGAACCCTGCATCGGATATCAGTTCCACCTGCCCGCCCAGGAAGGGGCCGCGCCCGCGAACGAAATTGGTAGCCTGGTCGAGAATTCAAGCCCAATCAAGGATGAAGAATGAGTCCACAGAGCGCGCACGCGCCATCGCCCGAGTTAGTCTTTGACACTTTAATCGCCTATCAGCGCTCGGCGGCATTGCGGGCCGCTATTGAACTGGATTTGTTCCGGGCGATCGGCGCGGGACCGGGAGATGTAGCGTCGCTGGCCAGCCAGTGTAGCGCATCGGAACGCGGCATCCGCATTCTATGCGACTACCTGACGGTGATCGGGTTTCTGGCCAAGGAGTCGGGACGCTACCGGCACACGCCGACTAGCGCGACGTTTCTTGATCCAAATTCGCCGGGGTGTATCGCGGATGCCGCGCGGTTTCTGGGGCATGCCACCATGGCCGAACCGTTCGATCGTTTGGCGGATGCGGTCCGCAGCGGCCACACGGTTCTGCCGGGGGCAGGCTCAGTGGAGCCGGACAATCCGATCTGGGTGGAATTCGCGCACGGCATGGCGCCCATGATGAGCGTGTCGGCCGGTCCGTTGGGTGCGATTGTATTGGACGGGTTGATTGGTCCGCTACGAGTGCTGGATATTGCCGCGGGCCACGGACTTTTCGGGATCGAGGTGGCCAAGTTACACGCGGAGGCCCAGGTGACCGCGGTCGATTGGGCGGCCGTACTGGAAGTGGCTCGCGCGAATGCCCTGAAGGCGGGGGTTCAAGACCGCTATCATGTGCTGCCTGGCAGCGCGTTCGATGTGGATTATGGCGGGCCGTACGACATTGTGCTGCTGACGAACTTCCTGCACCATTTCGATAAGGCCACGTGCGTTGGACTGCTGCGAAAAGTGCGGGCGGCTTTGAAACCTGGAGGCCGCGCGGCGGCGCTAGAGTTCGTGCCCAACGAAGACCGCGTTTCGCCGCCGGTGGCCGCGGCTTTCAGTTTGACCATGCTGGCCAACACCGCGGGGGGGGATGCCTACACATTTAGCGAGTTGGCCGCAATGTACCGCGAAGCGGGATTCGGCAACATCACCGCGCACCCCATCCCGCGGAGTCCCCACACGGTAGTGATGGGCTGCGCTTAGCCGGTTAGTGCGCCGCCTCGCACCATGCGCTGGCGTACAATCGAAATCATGCACACGCTTCGTTGTCTTTTTGCGGCGGCCCTGGCCGTGGCAGCTTTACAGGCGGCCGATGCTCCGTCGGCATCCGGGGTGGATCTGAAGGCCATGGACCCTTCGGTTAATCCCTGCCAGAACTTCTATCAGTATGCTTGCGGCGGTTGGCGAAAGAACAATCCGGTTCCGGCGGACCAATCGCGTTGGGCACGGTTCAACGAATTGGCCGACCGTAACCTGATTATCGAGCGCGGCATTCTGGAGAAGGCGGGGAACTCGCAGATCGGCAACTTCTATGCGGCCTGCATGGACGAGCCTGCGATCGAACGGAAAGGCATCCAGCCGATCGAGCCGCTGCTGAAAGAGATCGACGAGCTGGCGAGCAAACAGGACTTGGCGGCCGAGATGGTCCGGCTGCACCTGGCGGGCATGCGCGCGCTGTTCGTGTTCTATGTGCAGCCTGACGATAAGCATTCGGATCAGGAGATCGCGCATGTGGATCAGGGCGGTTTGGGATTGCCCGATCGGGACTATTATCTGAAGACCGACGAGCGTTCGGTGAAGCTGCGCAAGCAATACGAAGAGCACGTGCACACCATGTTCACGCTGCTGGCCAAGGCTCAAGGTTCGAGCGCCGCGGATGCCGATGCGGAGACGGCGACGCGCGCGGTGATGACGATCGAGACGGCGCTGGCCCAGGCGTCGATGGATCGCGTGGCGCGGCGCGATCCGGCCAACACCTATCACAAGATGACGGTTGGGGAACTGGCCGCGCTGAGTCCGGAGTTCGAATGGAAGAAGTACCTGACCACCATCGGCATTCCGCCTATCGAGAGTTTGGACGTGACGTCGCCGGACTTCGTGAAGGGGCTGAACAAGCTGATCGCGGATACGAGCTTGGCGGATTTGAAGACGTATCTGCGGTGGCATGTGCTGACCACGCATGCGGATATGTTGTCGCACGCGTTCGAAGAAGAAGACTTCAACTTCAACGGAAAGATCCTGCTGGGCGCCAAACAGATGCAGCCGCGCTGGAAGCGTTGCGTGCGCGCCACGGACCGGGCGCTGGGAGAGGCGCTGGGCCAGGAATTCGTGAAGGTGGCTTTCAACGGCGCGAGCAAAGAACGGGCGCTGCAACTAGTGGGCGAGATCGAGATGGAGATGCGCAAGGATATCGACAACGCCACCTGGATGACTCCGGCGACTAAGCAGCAGGCATTCGATAAGTTGCGCGCGGTGGCCAACAAGATCGGGTACCCGGAGAAGTGGCGGGACTATAGCAGCGTGAAGGTGACGCCGGACGATTATTACGGCGACGTGTTGCGGGCGCACGAGTTTGAGCAGAGGCGGAATTTCGCCAAGATCGGCAAGCCGGTGGACAAGGCCGAATGGGGCATGACGCCGCCGACGGTGAATGCTTACTATTCGCCGAACATGAACAACATCAACTTTCCGGCAGGCATTTTGCAGCCTCCGTTCTACAATCCGAAGGCCAGTGACGCGGTGAACTATGGCGGCATTGGGGCGGTGATCGGGCACGAACTGACGCATGGGTTCGATGACGAAGGACGTAAATACGACGGCGCGGGCAATGTGCGGGACTGGTGGACGGAAGCGGACGGCAAGGCGTTCGACTCGCGCGCGGAGTGCATCGTGAAGGAATACGCTGGGTTCAGCCCGGTGCCGGATGCGCATCTGAATGGCAAGTTAACGCTGGGTGAGAATGCGGCGGATAACGGCGGCATTCACCTGGCTTATATGGCGTTGATGGACAGCCTGGCGAACCATATGGTGGGCAAGGCGGACGGGTTTACGCCGCAACAACAATTCTTCCTGGGCTTCGGGCAGGTGTGGTGTGAGAATGCCACGGAGCAGGCGGCGAGGTTGCAGGCCGCCACCAATCCGCATTCGCCGGGCGAGTTCCGCGCCAATGGCGTAGTGCAGAATATGCCGGAGTTCCAGGAGGCGTTTTCGTGCAAGGCAGGCGATCCGATGGTGTCGGCGGATCCTTGCCGGGTTTGGTAAACGGGCCAGTGCCCCGTCTGCCGGGTTATTCGGCCTTCGAGTAATAGTAAGTGTACTTGCTGTACAACTCGGAGGCGCGGGCGCCGTTGGCGACGATGCCGAGCACGTTGTTCTCGCAAAGCGATTGCATGGCGCGGGTGACGTTGTCGAAGGTGGTGGAGCCGATTTTCACCACCAGAATGGTGCCATCGGCCAGGGTCGAGAGCAGGTTCGCGTCCGCCGAGAATAGCAACGGCGGCGTATCGAAGATAGCCCAGGTAAAGACTTTGGGCAACTCTTCGAACAGGATTTTGGCCTGCCGGGTATTGAGCAATTCGAGCGGATTCTTCACCGGCGATCCGGCCGGCAGCACATACAGATTCATGCCGGACACGCGGCGCAGGGCGCCTGCCAGGGTGACTTGGCCCTGGAGGTAATCGGTGAGACCGGGTGCGCGATCGATCTGGAACAAATTGTGAATCAGGGGCCGGCGCAAATCGAAATCGCCCAGCAGCACGCGATTTTCGGTGAGGTGCGATTCGGCCAGCGCCAGATTCACCGCGGTAAAAGTCTTGCCTTCGGCGGGCGAAGGGCTGCTGACCACCACTGTATGCAGGGGCTGCAGCGTCTGCAGGTGATTCAAGCGCGTACGCAGAGTGCGGAATTCTTCGGCTGGCGTTTCATGCGAACGCTGCAGATCGAGCAGGTGCGATTCCGGAGCCGGCTGGAAGGCAACCTCCGGCACGTTCTCCAGAATGGCGGGATGCAGCCCGCCGATGGCGACATCGTACTGCACCGCGTGAGGCGTGCCATTTTCAGGTGGATGCGGTGGACTCTGCGGTTCGCGGAGAGGGCCGGGCGGCGCGGGGGCCACCGTGTTCCCATTTTCTAAATTGAGGATCCCGCCCTGTTCGGCGCGACGCAAGGCATCGTGTACTCTGCTCATTTTCTTATTAGCTCTTTCCGAAATAGTAGTAGTACATCGAACTGCTCATAGCGATAGTGCCGACGATCACCGCGGTCGACCAGGCCAACCAGAACAGCCGCCGTTTGCGGCGCACGAGCAACGCATTTTCCAGCAACGGAATGCTGCTGAGGACGGGCAAATTGGTATAAGCGCGGACATCCTTCAGATTCTTCAAAGAGGTGTCCTTCATTTCTTTGACGCCAGCCATGAACACGCCGAAGAAGAGTCCGAGGCCGACGCCGGCGCCGGCGATCAGGAGGCGGTTTGGTTCAGCCGCCTGCTCCGGCAACGAAGCGGGGTCGAGAGTTTCCAGATTCTCGCCGGCTTTACGTTCTTCGAGGTTGCTCGAGGTGACGGAGATATCTTTCTTCTTGGCCTTTTCGTCGTAGTCCGCTTTGGCCAGATTGTAATCGCGCACTAAACCTTCGTACCGCTGGCCGTTGATGGGGCTGGCTTCGATACGCGCGCGGTACTGGCTAATTTCCGCCTGCAGTTCCTTCAGCAATTTATTCCGCTGTTCCATCTCCATGTTGCGCGCTTGGATCTGGGCGGCCACATTGGCGCGCTGGAGCTTGAGACTTTCGAGCGACTGCGCTACCTGGGGATTCTGTACTTTCTTGGGTGCGCCGACTTTGGCCGCGGCGCTGGCGTCTTCCTTTTCAAGATCGTCGCGCTGCTTCTTGAGGCCGTTCAGGCTGGCTTCCAGCTTGCGGATATCGGGGTGGTCCTCTTTATAGGTTTGGCGCAGGCCGGAAAGCTGCGATTCCAAATCGAGAATCCTATTGTTGATCTGGATCAGGCGGTCGTTCTTCACCGCTTCGCGGCTGGCAGTCTGTTCCAGATTGGAACCAATAAAAGTGGACTCGTGATCCAGGTTCTGGAGCTGGGTTTCCAGCATCATTTTGTCCTGAGCATCGCGATTGATACTTTCGTTCACGCTCTGCTGCTGCAATTCGAGGGCATTGGCGGCCTGCAGGTTGGATTGCAACTCATCGGGGAGGCGGCCGGCGTTTTCGGTCTTAAACCTGGCCATCTCCTGATCTAACGTATCCAACTTTTCCTTGGCGGTCTTCAGTTGATCGTTCAAGAAGCTGGTAGTGGTATTGGCCTGCTGGCGAAGCTGATTATTGGTTTCCTCGGTGAATTTGGAAACCAGTTCACGGACGACGGCCTGGGCTTTGTAACGGTCGGCATAGGAGAAGCTGATTTCGAAAGCCGAAGCAAACTTTTGGGATTGCGAACTGCCCGTGTCCAGGATGGTAATTTTGATGGCCTTGCGCATCTGGTCGATGACGTCTTCCATGGGCTTGCGCTGGCGCTCTTTAGGATAGAGGTTGAGCGAAGGCCGCTGGATAAGCTCCTGCAATTGGGTACGGCTTTCGATTTGCTGTTGCATGGAGAGCAGGCGTTCCGCCATCTGGGTGCTAATATTGCTGGGCACGAGCCGCTCGGATATCTGTTGCGGGGTGATGCGCATGACCGCAGTAGAGACGAAAGTGTCCGGCCAGAGGAAAGCCACCACTACGGCGATGACTAAGCCGGCAAAGGTCGGCCCCACGATCCAGGACCGATAGCGCCTGAGGATATCAATATAGTCTTCGATATCGGGGGGACGGCGGGAAACACTGACGTATCCTTGCTGGGGTACCATAAATCCGAAAAACTCGCTTTCTACTTAAAATCGGCGGTTGCGCACGCTAACATAACCCCGGTCAGGGCACTATGATTTGGTCGCCGGGCTTCACTAGTATGTTTTGATCCATCTTCTTGCCCTTGGTGACCTCGCGATAATTGAATTTCAACCGTTCGGAGCCGCGCAGAATAACAATTTTCTTACTATTGGCGAATTCGCGAAAGCCTCCGGCATTGACCAAGGCCTCGAGCACTGTGGTATCGATAACCAACGGATAAGAGCCGGGTTTATTGACCTCACCCTGAATGTAATATTTCTTACTGTTGACCTTTTCAACGCCGACAGTGACTTCGGGATGCACCATGACCTTTTGCAGGCCTTCGGCGATGCTGGCACTGAGCTGCTCAGGGGTAAGGCCGGCTGCCTGGACCTCGCCAATCAATGGGATAGAGATCTTACCATCGGGGCGAACCACGAACTGGCCGGAGTTTTCCGGTTCCTTCCAAACGCGAATGGAAATGACGTCTTCGGCGCCGATCAGGTAGGCTTTGGGGTCTACAGCGGCGGCGTTTGGGGCCACCTTTGTCTCGGCAGCGATGGGCGCGGAGGGCTGCACGGAGGCGGGCTGCTGGGCAGTGAGCATGCCGCAGAAGGCCATTACTATCGCCGTAGGCACACTAATGACGTTACGCATTCCTATATAGTTTACAGCAATCGGAGTGCCGTTAAACATATGGAGAACAAAGGATGGTGAAGCAAGACACAGCCCGGTAATGGTACGATGCGGAAAAACGGCATGAACTACTTCTTGGCCAAGACCGATCCAGAGACTTATTCCATCGATAATTTAGAACGCGACCATAAGACGGTTTGGGACGGGGTGCGCAATGCGCAGGCGTTGCGGGCCATCCGGGAGATGCAGGCCGGCGATCGCGTTTTTGTGTATCACAGTATGGGCGATGCCTGCATTGTGGGCATGGCGAAGGTGGTTTCGTCGCCGCGGCCGGATCCGAAGGACGCCAAGCTGACGGTGGTGGATTTCGAATATGTGAGCCGATTGGAACCGCCGACCACTCTGCGCGAGATCAAAGAGAGCGGACTGTTTGCAGACTGGGCGCTGGTGCGGCAAAGCCGTTTATCCACGATGAGCGTGCCTCCGGCGTTTGTCGAGTGGATGCGGAAGCGATACGGGAAGACCAAAGTCTGAGATAGCCGGTCACTTTTTGGGTTAGGGAGCGATGGGCGGCGGCACCAGCCGGGTGCGGGTCCGATGCAACATTTGCAACATCAAAAACGGCTGTTTCGTGTAACATTTCGTTACATTCCTCGCCAGATTGGTCCATAGATTTGGCAACGCCGGAGAACTCTTCGGCAGGTTGCGGCTCAGGGTCGGTTGATTCGGCAGGGCTTTCCGCGGCGGCCGGGTCTTCTTGCGGTTCTTCTTCCCTTTCGATACCGGAAACACCGGGCAGGTCGTTATAGTCCTTTTCGATGATGGCCGAGTCCATCAGGACCTCGCCATCCGGGTTGGGAGCAGGTTCCGGCATGTTCCAACCGACCTTGGGTAATTGGGGGCGCTGCAAAATGAACATCGAGGCGCGCAGCAGGACGGCGGGGGATGCCCTTGGATTGTTGATGATGGCGACGAGGGTTTCGAGGGCGCGGTTGCTGAGGTATTGGAGGTCGTCGCGGCGGGCGAGGACGAATTCGGCGCGTCCGCGGCGGAGGGCGTCGGCGAATTGGGGAATGTTTTTCATCCAACGATAGATCGTGATGCGTTGGATGTGGTTCGCTTCGGCGGCGTCGCTGAGAGTAGCTCCGGCGGCCAAGGCGTGGATCACGTTTATTTGGACAGTTGTTAGTTCCATTTCGACGATGAGAGTAGCATGCGGGTGCCGAGGCATTGGCGCCGGAAACGCGGCGTTTTGTTTGTTTTCATGGGGCTGGCGATATTTCTCGATTGGTGACCGAAAAGGGACGAACGGCGGTTTGCCGCCGGGGATGGTAAGCGATAGCATGGCGTGATGCACGAGTTGTTGCGGGATTTGCCAGCGGGCGCGATGGTGCTGGACCTGGGGTGCGGCCAAGGGAGCTTCGAAACGCAGTGCCCTTTTAGGATAGTTCGCACGGACTTGGAGCGTCCGGCGCGGGTGCCTGCGAATTTCGTGCAAACTGACGCGGCGAAATTGCCCTTTGCGGAGCGATGCTTCGATCTGATCATTTCGAATAACAGCCTGGAGCACTTCGAGGATCTGGCGGCGGCGCTCGATGAGATCGGGCGCGTGATCAAAATGGATGGGTCGCTGTTCGTGGCGGTTCCGGATTCGACCACCGTGACCGATCGCCTCTACCGATGGCTGGCGCGTGGGGGAGGGCATGTGAACCCTTTCTCATCGGCGGAGGATCTTGCGGGCGCGATCACTCGCGCGACGGGTCTGCGGCTGGTGGCGACCCGGACGTTGTGCACGTCGCTTTCGTTTTTGAACCGGTGCAATCGGCGGGCACGCGCGCCGCGCAAGCTTCTATTGTTGGGGGGCGGGACGCAGGTCTCGTTACTTCTGATTACTTACGGGATGCGGCTGGTGGATCGCCTGTTGGGAAGCAGGACCAGCGTGTATGGGTGGGCTTTTTATTTCGGCAATGTGGAGGTTGCAGTTGACCGCACTACCTGGACGAATGTTTGTATACAGTGTGGCGCGGCGCATCCTGCGAGTTCGTTGGTGAGAGGGGGGAGGGTGAGGAGTCATTTGGGGATTTTACGCAGTTACCGGTGTCCTGGGTGCGGGGCGGTGAATTTGTTTACTGATGATTGAAGCTTCGCGTTTGTTCGGAGAGGTGACGCTTGCTTACGCGCGCGGCTCGGTTTGCTAGATGGTACCGGTCCTGCGGGGATCGGTACTGCGCCGGTGCTCACAAATCGCATCTGGAGTGGTAACCTACTGTGGCAAAAGTTATGACGATTAAGCAAAGACCGAATCATAGGTTTGCCCGGATCGCGGTTTGGCTGTTGGGCCTGTCTGCGAGCGTGATGGCGCAGGAAATCGCCGTGAGCCCGGGATATCACGTTCCGGGAGAGAGCGGGTACCTTTATGGGATTGCGGCTGGGCCTGACGGAGCGCTGTGGTTCACGGAGTACAACAGCGACCGAATTGGGCGCATCACAACGGCTGGGGTCATTACGGAGTACGCAATCCCTGGTTCTGGCCCGTACGGGATTACGGCGGGCCCCGATGGGGCGCTGTGGTTTACCGAGATGTCCAGCGGACAGGTTGGGCGCATTACAACGGCTGGCGTCATCACGGAATACCCTGTCGCTCCAGAGCCGTCAAATATTACGGTCGGACCGGACGGTGCGCTGTGGTTTATATCGAACGGCTGCAACATCGGGCGAATTACGACGGCTGGGGTCGCCACTGAGCCCTTCGGGACGAGCTGCGGTAGCGGGCCTAATGGGATCACGGCGGGACCCGATGGCGCGCTATGGTTTACTTCTTACGGCTCCAACGAGATCTTGCGCTTAACGACGACGGGAGCTGTGACGTATTACCCCATTCCTACGGTCGACAGCGTCCCGAACGCCATTACCGCGGGTCCTGACGGTGCGCTATGGTTCACGGAGCACCTTGGCGGCAAGATTGGGAGGATCACCACGGCAGGTGTCATCACGGAATATCCGCTTCCCACCCCCGGCAGCGAGCCGGAAGCAATTACCGTGGGGCCCGACGGCGCACTGTGGTTCACACAAACACCCATAGGCGTAGGGCGCATCACCACCGCTGGCGTCATCACGTCGTACCCCGCGCCTTCTGCCACCTGGTCGACAGCCATGACCACAGGGCCCGATGGTGAGCTGTGGCTTGCCGACAGTACCATCAACCGGATCAGTGAAGTTTTCTTCCTGAATGCAACACTCAGTGTTACGCCGGCCGGTGGTGCTTACGGCGCTGACCTCACTTTTACAGGAAGCGGCTTCGCCCCTCACGAAACCGTTCTGATCTACCGGAGTGGGGTCGGTTCGGCAATACTGGCGAAAGGCACCGCGGATGCGAGCGGCTCATTTACGGCGGCCGCACAGGTTCCCGAATCTGCTGTGGGTTATCGACTGTTCATCGCCAAGGGCCAGAGCAGTGGCAAACTGGGCGCCGCCCACTTCACCATCTTCCCCGGGCTTATCTTGGAGCCCGCCTTCGGCCCGGTGAGCAGCATCGTCACCGCGCGGGGCACTGGTTTTCTTCCGATGGAAAAGCTCTGGATGACTTGGGCCGATCCCTACACTCTGATAGGCTCGATGACCTCGGATGTCAACGGAACTTTTCATGCAACGTTTCGAGTGCCATCGAGCGCTTCTCCCGGGTCGAACAAGGTATCGGCAGGGGGCAACTTGGTCATCGTCAAAGCCTCTTCCTCCTTCACGGTGCAGTGACGGACATTCACCATCCCATTGGATATTGGTTTGGCCCGATGTGATTCGAAGCGATCACTCAAGAGCGGCTTGCGGCGGAATGGGCTAGGAACCCCTTGCTTACGCGCGGGGCTCGGAGCGGATGGTGATCGGATCGGGTGGTGTCGTGATCGGAGCGGTATTGTTTTATGACGTGAGCCGGTCGGGCGAGATGGGCTTCATCTCCCAGGCATCGAAGGAGGCCATGGTGGCAGTGCCTCCTACGGCGTGTAAGGCGATGCCGGTGCTACGCGGGTCTGCCGGATAGATGCGGGCGGTGAGGCAGAAGCGGTCGTTGGCGAAGATCTCGACCACCGAGCCATCCAGGAAAATGTGCAGGCGCAAGGGCTCGCCGCGGCCCAGCAGGAAGGGTCCCGTTTGCATGGTACGGTCGGCGCTTTTGTCGGTGCTCGACTGGCTGCGGTCGACGCAGATGATGCGTTGTTCGCGGTCGTAATAGATGAGGGTTTGTTCGCTGCGGTCGGGCGCGATGCGCAGGGCGAGGCCGGCTAGGGGAGCGTCGCCGGGGTTGATCTCCGCGAGGATCTCCAGGCAGTCGCCGGCAGCATCACCGCCCAGATGTTTGCCGCGCAACTTCTCCACTTCGGCGGCGGGCCGCATCTGCACCTGGCTGCCATACAGTTTCAGTTCGCGGGGTAGAGACATGACGCCGCTCCAACCGGCAGCGCGCTGCGCGTCGACGGTGCGGCCTTCGGTGATCCATCCCCAGAGGATGCGGCGGTCGCCCGTGTTGGTCATGGTGCGGGCGGCGTAGTACGAGCCGTAATCGATACCGCCCATGGTGGCGGGCTGTAGGTGGCGGTCACTATAGTGGCCGAGCAGATACTTCACCACGCGTTCCGTCGAGATGATGAGCAGGTGCTGATCGCCGATGGGAAAGAAGTCCGGGCATTCCCACATCTCGCCGCTATCGACGGGGTCTTTGGATGCGGGGGGGGCGCCGGCCTTCATGTGGCCGGTGACCAGGGGGTGGAGATACGTCCACTTGCGCAGGTCCTTGGATTCGTAGAGCAGGACTGCGCCGCCTTTACCGCGAAAACCCGAACCCAGGGCCATGAGCCAGGTGTCGCCTTCCTTCCATACGGCGGGGTCGCGGAAGCCTGTCACTTCGAGACCGGTGGGGGGCGCGGGAATGACCGGGTTGCCGGCGAATTTCTTCCATTCGATCAGATCGCCGGTGCTGGTGGCGATGCATTGCGTTTCGGGATTGACTCCGGTAAAGACGGCCGTAACGACTTCTTTATCGATGACCGCGCAGCCGCTGAATACACCGTCTTTATCGGGACCGCCGGGGGTGGGCGCCATGGCCACGGGCAGGTGTTTCCAATGCAGCATGTCGTCACAGACGGCGTGCGCCCAGTGCATATCGCCCCAAACGGCGGCACCGGGGTTGTACTGGTAGAACATATGATATTTGCCCTGCCAGTAGATGGGACCATTGGGATCGTTCATCCAGTGGGCCGGGGGCAACAGATGGTACTGGGGGCGGTGCGGATCGGCGGCTAGTTTGGAGGCGGGGGGGGCCTGGGCGGCAGCCAGCGGGACAGCACCGGCCAGCGCTAGAAAGTCACGACGTCGCATAACACGTATAGTAACCGGATAGCGGGCTTACGGTTTCTGCATCTGCCGGGCGATCAGAACGCGGCCAAATACCTGTAGGCCGTAAGCCGCGGCGCCGATGGCACGGCGACTTTCCTTGCTGCCCAGGCGGCGCACGGTTTTCCAGAAGCCGGGTGGCTCGGCGGTGGGCTGCGCGTTCGCGCTGACGATTTCGGCGAGTTGATGAAGAAGGCCGGGATCGATGCTACCCAGAATTTTCAAGAGGGCCAAGGCATTGCGGATGCCGGCGATCGTTTGGGGAGTGTTGGCGGCTTCGGACAATGCCGTGATAATGTCGCCGCCCGCGCCGGTCACGCCGCGCAGGAAGTCGAGGACGCCGCGATCCTGCAATTCCTGCAGGAGGGCGTAGGCCGAGAGGACGGCGTTGGCATGCTCCACGGGTGCGGCGTCGAGGCGAGCCCGCAGGTCGCGCACGGGATCGGCTTTTACGATTTGTAGATGAATAGGTTCCGCCATTTTAGTTACCTCTCGGTCATCTGAAGTTGCACCAGGTTGCCGCCGGGCTGGTGGTATGCGGGTCGACGCCACTTTCGTTCTACCTCTACGCCATCTTGCGGGGTTCTATGGCCGAAGCGGAAGTTCTCGCGGGGCAAGGGCGGCTCCTCCTGCCCGATGATGTGCAGTTGTACGGCTGTTTCCTTATATGCGGGGGTGTGGGTGGCGCGATCGACGTCGGATCCGGTGAGCATGTTCACGGGGAATTCGGTGGTGTTCATAGCCATGTACAACTCTTTGCCTGTGACGCGATCGGTAACCAGGACACGGACCTGCAAGGATCCGCGACGCGATCGCAGTTCAACTAGGGTTCCGTCGCGAATACCCCGTTCGGCGGCGAGTTCGGGAGAGACTTCGAGGAACGTATTTGGGGTGATTTCAGCGCAGCCCTTGACGCGGTAAGTCATATTGCCCACCTCGAAGTGTTCGAGGACGCGGCCGTTATTCAGATGTAGATCGAATTCGCTACCGGCCTGTTCGCAGGGTTCGATCCATTCGAGCGGATGAAACTTGGCCTTGCCGTCGGGGAAAGGAAACTTTTTGGTGAAGAGAAGGGGTTCATCCTGCCCGTCCGCATGCACGGGCCATTGCAGCGATTTGTAGCCTTCCAGTCTTTGGTAGTTGACGCCGGCGAAGATGGGGCATAGGCGGGCGGCTTCGTCCATCACTTCGGATGGATGCGTGTATTTCCAATTCGCTCCCAAGCGGTTGGCGATGTCTTGAATGATCTGCCAATCGGGCCTCGTTTCGCCGAGCGGCTCAAAGACGCGATAGAGGCGCTGGATGCGGCGCTCGGTGTTCGTGAAGGTTCCCTCTTTTTCGAGGCTGGCGGCGGCGGGAAGGATTACGTCGGCATAGCGGGCGGTCTTGGTGAAGAAAAGATCCTGCAGGACGAAGAAGTCGAGCTTGCGCAGGGCTCCGTCGACGACACCGTAGTTAGCGTCTGACGTAATCACGTCCTCGCCAATTACGTAGAGAGCTTTCATTTTGCCCTCTTCGATGGCGCGCACCATTTCGTGATTGTCGAGGCCCTTCTTTTCGGGAACAGGAGCGCCCCACTCTTTCAGGAAGCGCTCTTTCACCTCCGGGTCGTCCACCGGTTGGTAGCCGGGAAGGAAGGCGGGCATGGAGCCGAAATCGCTAGCGCCCTGAACGTTGTTGTGGCCGCGTAGGGGGTAAGCTCCGGCTCCGGGACGCATGTAATTGCCGGTGAGCAGCAGCAGGTTCGAAATGGCGGTCGAGGTATCGGAACCGCCGCAGTGCTGGGTTACGCCCATGGCCCACAGCACGCAGACGCCGTCCGCTTTGACGATCTCTTCGGCGACTTGCTGGATTTGCGCGGCGGGAACGCCGGTGACGCGCTCCGCCATTTCAAGGGTGAAGGGTTCGAGGCTCTGGCGGAAGGCGTCGAAGTTATTCACCCAGCGCTCGACGAAATCCATGCGGGCTTGGCCGCTGTGCAGGATGTAGCGGCTGACAGCGGAGATCCAGACCATGTCGGTGCTGGGTTTGGGGTGCAACCGGATATCGGCGCGCTGGGCCATTTCGTTCTCGCGCAAGTCGGCGACGATCAGGCGCTGGCCGCGCAGTTTGTGGGCGCGTTTAACACGGGTAGCCAGCACGGGATGGCTTTCCGCCGTATTGCTGCCCACGATGATGACGAGACCGGCCATTTCGATATCGCTGATGGATCCGGTATCGCCGCCGTATTTCACGGTGCGCGAGAGGCCCTTGGTGGCGGGTGTCTGGCAGTAGCGGGAGCAGTTATCGATGTTGTTGGTGCCTACCACGGCGCGGGCCAATTTCTGCATCAGGTAGCTTTCTTCATTGGTGCATTTCGAAGAAGAGATGAACTCGATGGCATCCGGTCCGAAATCGCGTTTGACGGCGCCAAGCTTGGCGGCGACCAGCGAGAGGGCTTCGTCCCAGGTGGTTTCGCGAAAGCTATCGCCTTCGCGGACTAGCGGCTTGGTGATGCGGTCTTCGCTGTTGATGAAATCCCAGGCGAATTTGCCTTTCACGCACGTGGAAACACCGTTAGCTGGTCCTTCCAACGGCTCGACTTTCAGGATATGGCGTTCTTTGGTCCACATTTCGAAGCTACAGCCCACGCCGCAATACGTGCATACAGTCTTAGTGCGTTTGACGCGATAATTTCGCATGGCGGATTCGGCTTGGGAGACTTTGAGGATGGGCCCGTAGCCGGTTTCGGGTTCGACCGCTTTTACAACTTCAATCATCTGTTGCAAGGACTTTTGCGGCAAGCCGGTGAGGAAGCCGGCTTGGCCGAGCATCGATTTTTCCATCAGCGCGTTGCAGGGGCAGACGGTCACGCAGTGCCCGCAAGAGACGCAACTGGAGCCGGCGATGGTAGTACCGCCGTCCCATAGCACGCGCGGGTGGGGATCTTCCCAGCGGATGGTGAGGGTCTCATTAACCTGCAGGTTTTGGCAAGCTTCCACGCAGCGGCCGCAAAGAATGCACTGATCCGGATCGTAGCGGTAGAACGGGTTGGAATTATCGACTTCATAGGGCTTGGGGCGGAAGGGCCGCTCCTGGTGCTCCACCTTCATGAGGGCGGTGGTGTTGTGTACGGTGCAATTCTGGTTGTTGTTATCGCATACGGTGCAATACAGTTCGTGATTACCGAGAACGACGTCCATGGCAGCGAGTCGGGCAGCTTGGGCGCGCTTGGAATTGATCAGCACATGCGCCTGGCGGTCGAGTTTGACACCGCAAGCGCGAACGAGTTCGCCATCGAGCTCCACCATGCAGGTATCGCAGGTTTGGATGGGCCCAAGTTGCGGGTGGTAACAGATTTGGGGGAGCGCGTGACCCGAGCGATTGATTACATCCACCAACAGTTCGCCAGGATCGGCACCTACGGAAACACCGTCAATTGTAAGGTTCACGCGGGAATTCCTGCATGCCTGGCACCAGCGTTACGCTTCACACCCGCAGGTTAGTGGACGGCTTTGGTGAGCCCGACGTCGGACAGACCGTTGAGCATGAACTGAATGGCTATGGCGGTGAGCATGAGGCCCATCAGACGGGTGAGAATGCGGATGCCGGTTTCGCCGAGGTATTGACGGACACGGTCGGCTCCGGCGAGCACCCAATAAGAGAGCACCGAGACGATGGCGATGGCCAGGAAAACGGGGACGGCATACCACCAGTTGGGCACGCCGCCGATTAGCACCATGACGGTGGAGATGGCTCCGGGGCCAGCCAGCATAGGGATGCCGAGCGGGATGATGCCGACGTCGTCTTTACCGGCGCCTTCTTCGGCTTCGCCGGGAGTTTCCTTGGTGGCGGAGCGGCGGGCGCGCAGCATGTCGAGGCCGATCAGGAGAAGGATCACGCCTCCGGCGATTTTGAAGGCTGGCAGGGTGATGCCGAAGAGGCGGAAGATGAGCTTGCCGGCGGCCGCGAACCCGGTAAGGACGACGAGGCAGGTGCCGGCGGCGCGCTTGGCCATGTGGCGGCGATCGAGACTGTCATGATCGGCGGTCATAGCGAGGAAGGTGGGGATGGCGGCGATGGGATCGACGAGGAAGAAGACGGACGTCAGCGCGACGAAGGAGAACTGGAGGAGGTCGGCGAGGGCGTCGGGCATGCGATTCAGTTATGGTAGCGAATTCGGTATGGGGTGCGGTTAGGTCCAGCGGGGCATTTACGGCTGTGATACCATCTGGACAGGTCCAACAATGATTGAAGATTTGCTGCAACCCAGGCATCTGCTGATTATTCTGGCGATCGCCCTGCTGTTTTTCGGTCCCCAAAAACTTCCCGAGTTGGGGAAGGGTCTGGCGCAGGGCATTCGGAGCTTCAAAGATTCTTTGAAGAGCGTCAATAATCCGGACGACGTTCCGCCGCCCCAACCGAAAGATTAGTTCGCTTCTAACATGCCGCTGACTCGAAGAGATGCGCTCGGCTTGCTTGCCGGGAGTTTCGCCGTTCCGCGCCTTTCCCGCGCAGCCACCAGCTTTCAACCGACACGCGCATCGCTGAAGGAGTACCAGATACCTGAATGGTTCCGGGACGCCAAGTTCGGCATCTGGGCGCATTGGGGTCCGCAATCCGCGCCCGAGGCGGGGGACTGGTATGCGCGCAATATGTACATGCAGGGCAGCGCGCAGTACAAGTATCATGTAGCGACCTACGGGCATCCCAGCAAGTTCGGCTTCAAGGATGTGATCCCCACGTGGAAGGGTGACAAGTTCGATCCCGACCATTTGGTGGGGTTGTACAAGAAGGCCGGCGCCAAGTACTTCGTGAGCATGGGCGTGCATCACGACAATTTCGACCTTTGGAACTCAAAGCATACGCGGTGGAACTCGGTGAACATGGGTCCGCACAAGGATGTGGTGGGCATGTTCCGCAAGGCCGCGATGCGGGAGGGGTTGAAATTCGGCGTTAGCGAACATCTTTGGATCAGTTATAAGTGGTTCGCGGTGAGCCATGGCAGCGATCTGACGGGTCCGTTGGCGGGTGTGCCGTACGACGGTGTGAATCCGGATTTTGCGGATCTGTATCATGAAGCGGCGTGCGCGAAGTTCGCCAAGGGCGAGTTGCAATGGGGCCCGGACGGCATCCCGGAATCGTGGCGGCAGCACTGGCTGTTGCGGATCCAGGACCTGGTGGACCAATATCAACCGGACCTGTTGTACACGGACGGCGCTCTGCCGTTTGAAGAATACGGGCTAAGGCTGGTGTCGCACCACTACAACGAGAGCGCCAAACGGAATGGCGGCAAGGTGGAGGCGGTCTACACGAGCAAGCGGCGCGAAGATTGCGACGCCGGGACGTGCGTACTGGATGTAGAGCGCGGCATCGTCGACAAGATCTGGCCCACCGCATGGCAGACGGATACTTGCGTGGGCGACTGGCATTACCGCCGCGGTCAGAAGTATAAATCGCCCAAGGTGGTAATCGATATGTTGTGCGATATCGTGAGCCGCAACGGCAATTTGCTACTGAACTTCCCGCTACCGAATTCAGGCGAACTGGATGCGGAGGAGCGGAGCATCCTCGGGGAGATCACGGATTGGATGGCGGTGAATAGCGAAGGCATTCACGGAAGCCGTCCGTGGAAGGTGTTTGGCGAAGGTCCGGGGACGAAGTTGAAACCGGATGCGGCGTTCAATGAGGGCGGCCGCAAGGATCTGACTTCGGCGGACATTCGGTATACGACGAAGGGATCGACACTTTACGCGTTCGTCATGGGGTCGCCTGCCGAAGTGGCGGTGATGCCGGCGGTAACCGAGAAGGTGGAGAGCATCCAACTGCTGGGATACCGGGGCATGATGCGGTGGACGCAGAACGAAGGTGGACTGCGGGTACCGATGCCATCGACGCAGGTGTCACGGCACGCTTCGACGTTAAAGATTACGTTCGCGTGATCGGCGGCGTTTAAGCGACATCGTCGTTCTTTTTCTTCCCAGTTTCGCGGGCGGCGTCGCGTCGTTGGCGGTATTCGGCCATGAGCATATCGCCTTCGGCCTCAATGTTCGCGAGTTCCTCCATCACTTCGGCCATTACGTCGCGGGCGGGGGTGACTTCGTCTTCGGCCCGGCAAGAGCGGAGCCGGGTCTGCGATGCAACATCAGAAACAGGCGTTTCGTGTTGCATTTCGTTGCATTGGGTTTCGGCGGCGGCGGGCTCCGGGGTCGCTTCGGGAGCCGCTTGCGGTTCGGTATCTTCTTCCCTTTCAATTCCATAGACGCCGGGAAGGTTGGCATAATCCTTTTCGATGATGGCGGAATCGAGGAGCACCTCGCCATCGGGGTTGGGCGCGGGTTCGGGCATGGTCCAGCCGGTCTTGGGGAGTTGAGGGCGCTGCAGGATGAACATGGAGGCGCGAAGCAGAACGGCGGGCGAGGAGCGCGGATTATCGAGGATGGCGACGAGGGTTTGGATGGCGCGATTGCTGAGGTAGTGGAGATCGTCGCGGCGGGTGATGGCAAAATCGGCGCGGCCCTTGCGGAGCGCGGCGGTGAATTGGGGGAGGGTTTTCATCCAGCGGTAGACGGTGACGCGATTGACGTGGTTGGCTTCGGCCGCATCGGACAGGGTGCAGCCGGCGGCGAGAGCGTCAGCGACGCACTGCTGGACGGTGGTCAGGGGTGTTGCGGATGTGTGTTCCATACTCGACGTCGAGCGTAGCATGACGGTGAGCGTGTTTCCGGGAGTATCCGGAGCATTTCGTCTTGTTTTCAACGAGATAAATTATCTTCGAGATTGGAACTGACAATTCGTCCTATAGGTCCTATAGCTTCCGGCGGGTGTGTGATCCTGATTCAAAGTAAGTTCGAGTTTGATTAATTAGATGCAATCTATTAGTGGTGGCGGGGAGTTAGCCATCGACTAAGTTGTAGTGGCGCGAAGTTCATGAAACCGTAGCATAGTGGCGTGAACTCGTTTACGATAGCCAGTTGGATGCGTGGAGACTCAAGGAAGGAAAGCTTGCCGGGTGGAGTTCTAGAACCCCACCCGGGTCGCGTCGAACATATTTGACCCTGTAATAATAACTTCTTTGTCCCCTTCTGATCGGGGAATGCGCATAATATAACATAAGGCTACAAGGGCACACAACCGGCTTGACATTCGAATCCTTCAACGAGGACTATGTTCAGCGTCTGGCGGAAGGCGATTCCGAGACAGGCGACCACTTTGCCGCGTATTTTGGAAACACTCTTTTCTTGAAGTTGCGGGTGCGTTTGCGATCGCTGCAGATGATCGAAGACGTGAGCCAGGAGACGCTGGCGCGAGTATTGAAGATCCTGCGGAAGGGCGGCGGAGTGAAATCGCCGGAGCGGTTTGGGGCATTCGTCAATGGGGTGTGCGACAACGTGCTGCGGGAATTCCGCCGGCTGGATGGGCGGGAAGAGCAGTGGGACGACCATGTGGAAGAACCCATAGATCCGAGAGAAGACCCGGATGCCGGGCTGGTGAACGCCGACATGAAACGGATCATCGTCGATGTATTCGCGGTGTTGCCGGCAAAAGACAAGAAGATTCTACAGGCGATTTTTCTGGACGAACTAGACAAGACGGAGGTTTGCCGGATGTTCCACGTCGATCCGAATTACTTGCGGGTGCTGGTGCACAGAGCCAAGGATCATTTCCGCCAGGCATACGGCGGCGGCACGCCGGGACCATTCAATCGCCACGTAGAGTGACGATGGCTTGGGCTTCGGCGGACTGGCCTTCACCGACGGGGCCGACTTGTTCAGCGGTCTTGAATTTCACCGAGACGCACTCGATCTTGAGTTCCAGGGTGTTGGCCAACTGACGACGGATGGCGTCGCGGTAGTCCTTGAGCTTGGGCCGTTCGAGGATGATGGTGGAATCCACGTTGACGATGCGGTAGCCGCCGGCGCGGATGAGATCGCGGGCGTGAGCCAGGAACACCAGGCTGGAGACACCTTTCCAACGAGGATCGCTATCGGGGAAATGCATTCCGATATCGCCCAGGGCGGCGGCGCCGAGGATGGCATCGGTAAGGGCGTGGCAGAGGATATCGGCATCGGAGTGGCCTTCTAGACCGATCTCTGAAGGGATGGTGACGCCGCCGAGGATGAGGGGGCGTCCGCGGGTGAGGCGGTGGACATCCCAACCGAGGCCGGTGCGGTATTCGCTCACAGTTCCCTGGGCGCGGTTTCCTCTTCGAGGAAAAGGCGGGCCAGGTCCATATCGGTAGGCTTGGTGATCTTGATATTGCGGTCGCTGCCGAGTACCACGCTCACTTCCACTTCCAGACGTTCGACGAGGCTGGATTCGTCTGTACCAGTGAACCCGTCGGTTTGAGCGGCGGCGAAGGCGCGGACTAAGAGATCGTAGCGGAAGACCTGAGGGGTCTGTGCCAGGACCAGTTTTTCGCGGGGCAGGGTGGCGCGGATGTGGGCTTTGTTGGTTTGGGCGCGAGCCACCTGTTTCACGGTGTCGACGGGGACGATGCCGACGATAGCGGCGCCGGTTTCAGCGGCTTCGTCGATGACCTTCTCAATGGTTTCAAGGTCGATGAAGGGGCGCACGGCATCGTGGACGGCGACGAGGGTGGTATCGGGATCGAGGGTGGCCAGAGCATTCTCAACGGACTGCTGGCGGGAGTTACCGCCTTCGACGGCGCGGACTTTCTTGCCGCGGACCTCGCGTTGGAGCAACTCGGAAACCCAATCCAGATCTTCGCGGCGGACGGCTACGACGATTTCATCGACGCGGGCAGAGGCGGCGAATTTGCGGACGGAGTGGAGCAGGATGGGAGCGCCGTCGAGCAGCATGAACTGCTTCCGGCTGGTGCCTGCCTTCTCGGCGGAGGCTCGCCCCATGCGGGTGCCCAACCCGGCGGCGGGTAGAATCACAGCTACTTTCATATTGGCTTGGCCGGTGGGGCTAACGCCCCGTTACCGGGAATCTACGATTCTACCGTGGTTTTCTCGGACGCAAGGGGCTCGATCTTACGGGGGAGCCGGTCATGCTTGTCGGCGCCGGCCACGGCGTGCATGCGCTCGTCGAATTTTCCGAAGATCATTTTGCCGGCGGTGGTTTGCAGGACGCTGGTGACGGAGATGTCGATGGTCTTCGAAATCATCTTGCGGGCGTTGTCGACCACAACCATGGTGCCGTCGTCGAGGTAAGCGACTCCCTGGTTATATTCCTTGCCTTCCTTCAGGATGAAGACACGCATGGTTTCGCCGGGCAGCACGATGGGCTTGAGGGCGTTGGCGAGTTCGTTGATGTTGAGAACCTGGACGCCGTGGAGTTGAGCCACCTTATTGAGGTTGAAATCGTTGGTGACGATTTTGGAATCGTAGACTTTGGCGAGTTCGATGAGCTTCATGTCGACTTCGCGGACTTGGGGGAAATCGTCCTCGACGATCTGGATGTTGAGGTGCGCCATTTTTTGAATGCGCTGGAGGATATCGAGGCCGCGGCGTCCGCGATTGCGTTTCATGGAATCGGCGGAGTCGGCCACGAGTTGGAGTTCGCGGAGGACGAATTGGGGGATAACGAGGACTCCATCGAGGAATCCGGTTTCGGCGATGTCGGCGATGCGGCCGTCGATGATGACGCTGGTATCGAGGATTTTGAACGATTTTTTGGATATTTTTTCGTTACCGAAGACGCCGCCCAAGGCGGACAGGTTGAGCATGTCGCCTTTGCGGGCACCCACGATGAGGCCGACGTAGGTCATCCAAAGGAGGAGGCAGACCTGGACAAAAGGAACGATGTGGGATGTGTCGCCGCTTTCGGGCCGGGCCCAATGGAGGACGAGCGACATAAAAAACGCACCGATAATGCCGAGAACCGATCCGAATGCGGCGCCGATGAGACGCTTCAAGCTTACTTTTTCGAGGCGGAGTTCAAAGAAGATAATGCAGACGCCGAGGACGAGTCCAACGAGAGCGGTCCAGGGAGATGGATTTTCTTGAAACGGGTGCAGCAGATAGCCGGCAGCGGTTAAGACGAGCACGAATATGATACGGACGATCGTTAAATCGAACATGAGAACACCCCTTTCCGGGTGAATTTCGAGAGAAGCGCAGGTAAGGAAAGCCGTCCTCTCGACCCTGATTTTGCGAGCTACAAGGTCGCGCCAAGAGTATAGCATTGAAAGCGCGGGATTCGGTACCGAAATTGGGTGAGTGGGGAGAAGCTGCGAGGGAAGCGCGGCGAGGCAGAATTCGCGGGTACGGCGGCTGTGGTTTGATGGTTGGAATGGGGGCACACCACCACATTCCCGCAGCGCCGCTGTCGGACTTCGTGGCACTGTTGTGGCTATACGAAGGATATCAGCAGCCGCACCAGAAGGAGCGCTTGTTGCCGGACGGATCGATGGAACTGGTGGTCAATCTGAAAGAAGATTGCACGCGGGTTTACGATACGGACGGCAGCGATAGGTTCGAGACACTACGGGGTGCGGCGGTTATGGGGGCGCATTCGCAGTTCTTCGTGATCGACACAGCGGGGCAGCATACGGTGGCGGGGGTACACTTCAAGCCGGGCGGAGCATTTCCGTTTCTGGGCCTGCCGGCGGGCGAACTGCACAACCGGCTGGTCTCGCTGGAGGACGTATGGGGCAGGCTGGCCGGGGAACTGCGCGAGCGGCTGCTGGAGTCGCCCACGCCGGGCGCCAAGTTTCGAGTGATGGAAGAGATCCTGCTGGCGCGCGCGGGGCGGCGGTTGGTGCGGCATCCGGCGGTGGTCTTCGCGCTGAGCCAATTTCGCGGCGCGCCGCATGCGCGGACGGTGGCGGAGGTGACGGAGCGAACCGGCTTGAGCGCCAGGCGCTTCATTGAGGTGTTTGGCGGCGAGGTGGGGCTGACGCCGAAGGTGTTTTGCCGGGTGAGGCGGTTCCAGCGGGCGCTACGGATGGCAGGGGCGGGGCGTCCGGTGGAATGGGCGGCGTTGGCGGCGGATTGCGGGTATTTCGACCAGGCGCACTTCATCCACGATTTCCGGGCTTTCTCGGGGATCAATCCGACCACGTACGCAAGGCAGCGGACAGAGCATATGAACCACGTACCGCTCGGCGAGTGACTTCAATTTTTTACAATACGCGGCGGGGGGGCGGCGGGGCAGAATGTAAGCATGGCAAACAAAGTTCAAGCAATACCAGAGGGTTCAGAGGGCGCGATTCCGTATTTGAGCATCCAGGGGGCGGCGGACGCGATCGAGTTTTACAAGAAGGCGTTTGGGGCGACCGAGGTGATGCGGCTGGCAAGACCAGACGGCAGGATTGGGCACGCCGAACTGAAGATCGGCAAGGCAAACATCATGCTGGCGGACGAACATCCGGAGATAGGTTTTGTAAGTCCGCGGACGTTAGGTGGGTCGCCGGTGAATATTCATATATACGTGGAAGATATCGATGGACTGGCGCAGCGGGCGGAGAGTGCGGGTGCGAAAGTACGGCGGCCGGTAGCCGATCAGTTTTATGGAGACCGGTCGGGGCAGTTTGAGGATCCGTTCGGGCACATTTGGCATTTCGCCACGCATATCGAGGATGTTTCGAACGAGGAAATGAAGAAGCGCATGGCGGCGTTTAGTTCGGGCGAGGAGGTTAACGATTGAGCGGGTTACATCACGAACCAAGAATTATTTGCCGCCGATTAACGCGGATTCACGCCGATAAGGCAAAAACAACGGGCGAGGAGCCTAAGGACTGAGCGGGCCACGGGTAACGCGTGCGGCGGGCACCGCGTCCACTGCACTTTATGCGGACCTATCAGTTGTTGGGTGCGGCGCTGATGATCGCTGCGCAAGCGCGAAGCGAAGATTTGATATTGAAAATTCCGCGCCGTAGGGGCTGGAACTGGCCGCGGACTTAGCCGGACTGCAGGAGAATATGAAGCTGACAGCATCCGCAATGGCGGACGGGGTGGCGGTGGCGGCGGAGGTTCAGAACATCGATGCGGATGGGTCGCTGGGCGAACTCTTGCGGACTGGAGCGCTGGGGGATAGTTTGAGGGCTAAGATCGCGAGCGGTGTGGAGGGGTCGATCCGCAAGGGGCTGGATTTGAAGTCGATGGTACCGGCGGTGGTGGCCGGGGCCGTGAGTCCGCGTAGCGCGCGGTTCGAGAGCGGTACGGGTGGGCGGCTTTGGATTTCGATGGCCGCGGATGTACGGATGAGCGCGGCGCAGGTTAAATCACAGGCCAAGAATTATTTGCCGCCGCCGATCCAGGCGGATGGACACTGATAAGACCAAGAATTGCTACGTCCCTTTTCGCCCGGCTTTTTCGCCTTCTATAAGGTGAGGGACGATGCAATGAAACTCTCCAGATTGGTCTTGTTACCGGTGGTGGCCCTGACGGGGTTCGCCGGCACGGTTCTGGCGCAAGAGGATCTTCTGACGCCAACACTGCGGGACGAACTGCGGGCCGAGTGCAATAGCGACAGCACATACATGGCTTGTGTGAACGCGCTGGCTCTGCACGGCGATGGGAACGATAAAGAGGCATTGGACACGCTGCTGGCTCCGATTCCGGCCGGGTCGCCGGTCCGCCTGCACTACAAGCTTGGAAAGACGCTGCCGAACGATGGTTTCTGGAAACTGGCGGCGCGGGCGGGAGCGCCGCAGATCGATTGCCGGGTCCATCTCCCGGCCACTCTGGGCCGTCAATTCTTAAGGGATCCCGATGCCTTAGCGGCGGCCGCCGAGCATTCCGGCAAGAATCCATACACAGGGCTTTCCGATCTGCTGCTCAGCGTGGCAACACTGCCGGGGGGCGGGGCGGTGAACGGGCGGAATGCGGAGGCGGATGTCTATCGCTATTGTTTTGGCGATGCAACGAACCTGTTTGCCGCGGTCAAACACAGTATTGGACAGTAGAGGGCGAGGATTCCATGAGGCATTCTAAGGTGTCAGGAAGGAAGTGGTTGGGTCTCCGTATGGGCGCACTGGCGCTATTGGCCTTCTTGCCGGCGTCGGCGGAGGATCCGGCGGGCCACGTTAAGGAAGCGGATCCGGTGAAGGCGGAAAAAGTTTATCCGCTGCCGTTCTTTTGTATCGCGGAGGGCCTGCAGGGAAGCGGGCTAAAGCCGCGGGAAGCGGACAAAAACGCTTGCCCGGACAAATCGATTTTGGTGCCGCCGGGCAATGCAGACGATGTGGCGACGAAGCTGCAACCGCAGGCCACGCCGTCCACGGGAGGCTCCCCCGTGGCGACGGCCGCTGCAACTGCGGGGACAGCCACGGCGACGGCCACGGGGACGGGACTGGCGCCGCCGAATCAATTCGTGCTGACGGCGACGGACGACAAGCGATCGATTATCGTGTTCTGCCGGGCGAAGGAATGCGCAGCGAGCGAGTTCGGCAAGCTGTCGAAGGCCATCGACGATCTGGCACGGCCGGTTTACGCTTACTTCAAAGATTACCCGATCGACTCGGTACGGACCGGCAAGGCGCTATTGAAAGCGGTTCCGGTGATCAATCCCAAACTCAGAGCCGAGGTACTGCGTGCGGATAGGTTGCGAGTAGAAAGCGACAAACCGCTATCGGAGGCGGAGCAGGCGGTCTTTGAGGAGCGTCTGGCAAGGGATACGGCCGCGGCCGCAGCGGCGACGCCGCCGACTCCGGATGACATTAAGAAGCAAGTGAAGAGCGACTTGGGCGGCTCCGCTCCGGACTTGCAGATTACCGCAGTGGCGCTGCCATTTTTCTGCCAATCCGGCAATTTGAGCGACGTGCCCACGGCGCCGGACAAGGACAACAAATGCGCGAGTGGAACGCTGGTGCAGGCCAACAATATCGACGCGATCGTGACGGCGCTGACGGGGGCTTTGGGCAAGACGTCGAAGCTCAGTCTTTCGAAAGACGGGGCCAGCATTTTGATCGCTTGCGAAACGAAGTGCACGGGCGAGGCGGTCTCCATCGCGCAAGACACCATTAATTCGACGGCCAGAATTGCGCCTTTGTTCGTACAGGTTCTCGAGGTTCCGCGGGGGACAGCGGGGCTTGCGGCGAAGCTGTTGAATTCGGCGCCGATCACAGCGAAGGCGTTGACTGATACGTTGGTGCGCTTGAGCAGCGAAACGCCGGTACCGGCAGGGGATCTGGATGCACGCCGGGAATTCGTGCGGGAGCACGGGTTTGGCGAGGGCGAGCCGCCAGTGCTGCAACGCATGTTCTACCGGGCGGCTGGAGGCGTGGTAGGCGATCTGCAGTCGACGCCGGCGGCGGAGATTCCCGCGACGCTAGGTGGAAACGCAGCTACCGCGCCGGTTACGTCCGCGGCGCCGAGCGCGGCAGCGGCTTCCACGGCGGCTTCCAGCGGGACGGCGGCTCCGGGGACGACCATTTCCATCACTAATAATCCTGCGCCGGCGGCAGCGGCGGCCCCGGCCGCACCGGCTCCGGGTGCGGCGCCGACGGGCACTTTGGGGCAAGGCATGACGGCGGTGGACGATACGGTGGTATTCACAGACACGTCGTCTCCGCCGGCGGTGTGGAAGCGGACGCAACTTCTTACCATGTTGGATCTGCCGCGGCCGGAAGTGTTGATGAACATGTGGAGCCTGCAGGCGAGTTCGCCCAACGGGAAGGAAATCGCCACGGGGTTACAAAGGGTCAGGGACCTGGTGAGCGCGAATAACGATGCGCTGCAGCACGCCATCGACTACGGGTGGGCTTATTTGAGCCGGCAGATCGCCACGCCTGGGTTCTTCGACAAGGACTTTCACGATTACCTGACAAAGCGATTCGTGGCCGATACGGCGCGATGTTCGAGTGCGGATGCGAAACCTGGGGATTGCGCGATCTCCGACGCCCAGCGAAAGAGCTGGAATCTGTGCGGGACGGGCAAGTATTGCCTGGGCTACAGCGATGCGTTCCATCCTTTGCGGCCTACGCTGACCAATATCATACTGACCATGATGGCGTCGAAGGATATTTCGCGAACGGTGCTTACGACGATCGGCTGCATGGAAGGAAAGTTCGAAGTATATGGGGAAACCTGTTTTCCGGACCGGCCTGAACTCTGGCCCCGGCTTCCTCACCGGGTTGGGGAGACGGCGGCAAGCGAGGGTCCGAACACGGTCGCATGTCTGACGGCGGAGCGGGAGAAGTTCCTGCGGGCAAAGGGAGGAGGCGCGATCGAGGAATGGCAGGAGCGTGACCGGGAGAGCGCACGGAATGCGACTTCGGCCATTAGCTGCGAGCTTTTGGACCGCGCGGCGGTGGCAGCACAGAGGGCGTGCGGACTGCCGGCTACCTTGCCGCTGAGTTGCTTTACCCTGCAGGCGGCGGCTAGTTTTCTTCCAGAGAGTTCGTTTTCGACATTTTCACTGGTGCAACTCAACGAGCTGGCCGAAAAAGATATGGCCAGTTTTGTGCCACCCGTGATCCCGTACAGCGCGAGCAATGTAGGTCTGCTGCGGAGCGCGGTGGCCGATTTTCTATTCAATTACAAAATGTCGCAGCAGTTTCCGGGCGAATTCGGGACCTATGCACTGCCGCATAGCGCGCAGGAGTTGAATGCCCGATTCAATCCGTTAGTGGTGGCCTTCAATCAGGATGTGGGCGCGCTGAGCCGGGCTTTGATGGACGAGATACAGGACGATCTGCCTAATCAAAACCACATCTGGCAGTTATGGCGCCACAATAAATCGTACATTGCCAACGGATTGGTGACAGTGCGGGGAATCAGCGGGGTGGAGAGTTTGGTGGATACGGACACGCAGAACGCGTTCGATTCCACGCAAGCGCAGACGCTGAACGCGGTGCTGGGATCGATTACGGGTTCGGGCAGCAGTTCGACGGCCGCGGCTCCGTCGAGCGGGGTGCAGAATACCATCACGATTAACCCGGATGGGAGTTCGGCTCCGGCTCCGTCGTCGGGTTCATCGGGACCATCGCCGCTGGCGGCGGTAGCGGGGCTGTTCCGGGGCGCGACCTCAGCGACGGCGATTGCAACGGCTCTGGCCGCGATCACTCCCACGGAGACGCACTCGATCATCGGCCGGCAATTGACGCTGGACGTGATCCCGCATACTTTGCCGGGCGCTTCGTCGGCGGAACTGGATGTCCGGCTGTGGGCGCAGGAGGATTCGGCGCCGACGATCTATTCGTCGTCGGGGTCGGAGAGCGATTTCCAGTCGCGAGTAGCCCGGCATAATGTGGCGACGCGGGTGCGTGTGGAATCGCTGAAGTTGTTTGACGTGTCCTCGTTCAGTGCGATGGTGCAGCGGCCGCGCGCCAAACTGCCGATTGTGCCGCCATTGATCGAGATTCCGCTGATAGGAAGTCTGTTGAGCGTTCCCTTGCCGGCGGCGAAGGTATACCATGCCAGCAGCGCCATCGTAAGCGCGATTATCGTGCCCACGGCTGCGGACCTGGCGTACGGGTTGGTGTTCAGGAGTGACCGGGCGGTTTTCCCGGAAGAGAAGCGCTTCACGGGTTTGAACTATTCGCTGCGGCGGCTGACGTCGCGGCGGCAATTTCCGCCCACGGCTCCGATCTTCGCGTTTCATGACGCGATGGTGCAATGCCTGGCATCCGGGTCGAAATGCGGCGAGGTAAGCTTCGACGGGCTGCCGCCGGAACGGTAAGGCACTGCGAACTACAAACCCGCCGATAAAAACAAAAACAATAGTTCCGATCAGTAGCCGTTGTCTTCTGGGAGGCTTCCGGGAATTTGGAAGAGTCCCTGGGGGATCAGGCTAGGGAGGAACGTATTGGGGTCTGGGGCGGTTTGGCCGTCGGTCGAGAAGAAGCCCGCGACTTGTTGCTGGGCGGCCAGACCGATGTAGATTCCAGCCAGGCTGGGGAAGTTGACGGTGCCTCCGGAGATGCCGATGAAGAGGGCCAGAAAGGGGTGCGGATCTTGCGGGAGCGTGAGGCCGTCGGCCAGGGCGAGGTCATGGCGGTATTCCCAAGTTGCCGGGTGATTGGCGGCTTTGATCAGCCGGGTGGTGGCCATGTTGGGCATGGTTAGATCAAGGCGCGCGAACTGGAACAGAATCTTCTTGAAGGGCACGCCAGGCAGCATGGAATCGGCCAGGTGGGGCGCGAAGTAGACCGGATCGCCGGTGGACTGAAACCATTCATAAAGCTCGAAGGCGTTCTGGATGGCGATGGCTCCGGGTACATTGTTCAGTTTCACGGGCTGATACGGGAAGACGTAATTGTCGTTGAAGTCGGCGCCTTCGTTGAGCAGCGAGGGTGTACGCGAGCCTAGGAGCGCGGCCGCGAGGCTGTGGTAGGAATCGCTCCAGCGCACGATGTCTTCGACGGTGCCGCCTCCGACGTTTAGTACGGATGCGCGGACGCCTGGCTCGATGGCCGAGAAGATGGTGCCATACATCGACCCGAGAGACTCGCCGACGTAGTAGATTTTGCTGGCGTCGAGATCGGGCTGACCGTCGCCATCGAAATCCAGGCCGCGCTGGATTTGCAGGACTAAGCCGGAAAGGTCGAGGGCGGTTTGACGCAGGCAATCGCGCAGGGCAACTTGGGCGGGGTCGGCGGCGAGGCAGCCTTCGTAGGCTCCGAACTGTCCGTCACCATTGAGGTCGACGCTGCGTCCGCCGGCATTGAGGGTGGTTACTTTGCCGGCCGGGTCGGTGATGATGACTTGGCTTAGAGGGCCGAAGCCGTGGCCTACGGCGTTGATGGCGATGGTTGCGAATCCGGCCTGCGCGAGGGTGGGGGCCGAGGCGGTGGGTCCGCCCCACTGGCTGTCGCCGAAGCCGTGACCGTAAATCACGACGGGGTAACCTGTGGCGGGTTTGGCGGTGGAGGGCAGGAAGACATGGTAGGTGATGATGTTCAGGCCGCCGGGGACGGCTACTTGTTGGGCGGTGGGGGTCCACGGGATGACCTGCTGGCTGTTGAGGAAGTTGGGCGACGCGAAGGATCCGAAGCCGATGGCGCCGATGCCGGTGATGAGGGGATTATCGATGGGCAGGGGGACGTCGACATACTGGGCAGGGTTGGCGGCTACCTGCTGGTGCAGGACGAGCGAAGAAATGTTCGAAAACTGGATGAGCGAGGCGGGCTGTATGGGAGTCGGCGGCGGCGCGATATTCGGGATTTGCGCATAGGCCTGCTGCATCCAATCGGTCTCGCTCATGGTGGTGAATACGGACGCTCCGACGATGTGCGCGGGAGCCACTTGCGCAGCGGCACTATTCACGGCAAGGGTTAACTGGCTGCAATAGACGGTCTGGGCGACGCCGGGACCGGGACTGGCGCACGAGGTATAGCCAGGGTCGGCGGTGACGGGATCGCCGGCCAGGTCGTGGATGGCATCGGTGACTACGAGGGCGTAGTGGCGGTGTTGATCGAGGTTGCCATCCGGCTTGCCGTAGAGCGTGTTGGTGGTGGGGTCGTAAATCATCTGGGTCAGATAAAGCATCTGGCCGGTGAAGTTGATGCCGTGTTCGGTCTGAGATAAGTTATCGAGGGCGATGTAGTAGACGGCGTGATGGATGGTCGAGACGTCGATGGGGGCGGAAAAGTTGATGGTGACGCGCGGAGCGGTTTGGAAACCGTCGATTGCATTGATGAGTTGGACGTCCTGGCAATCGCTGGGGGCGGCACCGCAATCGGGCATAGGTAGGTTTATGCGCAGTCCGGTTTTCTGGGTGCTGTCGGGGGTGGTCAGGAAGTCGGTCGGATAAGGACCCACAGCGGGGTCTTGGGGGCTCCACTTGACGGTCACGCCGCTGGCGGATAGCAGGGGCGCGAATAAACAAAAAATAAAGAAAAAAGCTAGGCGGCGCATGGTGTTTAGCTTACAACACAGCGGCGCGGGATTAGTTGCTCAAAATGGGGAACAGTTCGGGCGTTTCGGTTTCTTTGAGCGCTTCCATTTCGAGTAGGCGTGGATCGAGCAGGCGGGAAGTATCGACATTGCCCATGGCGGAGAGCAGATTATCTTTAATGTGGGGATAATCCTTTTCCAAATCGGCGAACATTCCACGTAAAGAGCGGCGCACGGTGCCGGTACGCAGGGAGCAATCGCAAGGCGTGAGGGGGATGGCGCGGGCTTCGGCGTAGGCGCGGGTGATGTCTTCGGTGACGAAGACCAGGGGCCGGATGAGGCGAAACTGGCGGTCGCGGGAGTGGGTGATGGGGGGCAACGCGCTGAGGCGTCCGGTAAACAAGGCGTTTCTAAGGAGCGCTTCGCAGAAGTCGTCGGCGGTATGGCCGAAGGCGATCACGTTGGCGCCCAAGCCCGAACAGATTTCGTAGACGGCGCGGCGGCGGTAGCGGCTACAGAGATCGCAACCATGGCCGGGCTGTTCTTCGAGCAGGCGAAGAGAAGGCTTATCGCGGTAATATGTCCAATCGACGCCGCGTTGTTTGAGGTACTCGCCGAGGGGTTCGATGGGGCGGAGGAACTTACCCTGTTCGACGGTGAAGGCGCAGACGGTAAAGTCGATGGGGGCGCGTTCGGCGAGTAACAGCAAGGCTTCGAGGAGGGTGATGGAATCTTTGCCGCCGGAAAGGGCTACGGCTACGCGGTCGCCATCGCGGATCATCTTGAAGCGATGGATGGCCTCGCCGACCTTGCGCAGTAGTGTCTTTTCCAGTTCCACGTAGTTTGATTATAGCGATTGAGAGCTAGAGGCGCGGGTATTGTGTGAAAGGATACCAGTGCGGCCATTGGGCGTATCGAATAGAGCGGTAATAGGTGTTACAGGAGGTCAATATTGACCAGCCGGTTTGCCGGCGTGGGAAGGATAATTGACGTGACCGGCTAAATTCTCTACAAAAGCGGATAATTTTTTAACGTTCACACACTTTAATACCTGATAGACTGTGTTTGCCTGATTTCGGAAGGATTCGTACAGACTTGACGAACCGGAAGGGCGGGTCGCTTCCCGCCAGTGTTTGCGCGCGGCGCAGGCCGCTCGTATGGAGGAAGTATGCAGGTATCTTCGTCGGTTTCAAGGGTTGCCCGTATCCTTTTCATTGCGCTGCTGATCGCCGGATCGGTGGCGCTCGTGGGTCTGCCCAAGGCGCCGTATTCACCGCGCGATAAGGCATTTTGGGCGAATCGGGCGTTAGTCGAGTTTGTCCGTCCGGGTTTGAACATCACGATCAACTCGGCGAAGATCAGCGGCGCGGGGGCGATCACGGTTGTTTATACGATCACGGATCCGACCGGGCTTCCGCTGGACGCAGCGGGCGTGAACACGCCGGGCACGGTGTCGTTGGCCTTCGTGGCCAGTTACATCCCCAAGGGTCAAGAGCAATATGTCGCTTACACAACAGGGTCGGCGACGGGCAAGGTTTTGGGGACGGTGACGAGGCCCGACTTTGAGTTTGGGGCTCCTCCGACGCAAGTGGGTCCGGGGCAATACCAATACACGTTCACGGCGAAAGCGCCGGCCGGATTCGATCCAACGCTGACCAATACGGTGGCGGTGGATGGCAATCGCAACCTCACGGTATTCGGCTTGGGCACCAACTACGCTGGCGCGACTTTCAATTTCGTGCCGAATGGGGCGGCGGTGACGGTTACGCGGGATGTGATCCGCACGCAGAGTTGTAATACCTGCCACGACCAACTGGCGTTTCACGGCGGGTATGCGCACGGCATGGAGATGTGCGTGTTGTGCCACCAACCGCAGAACGTGGATCCGGCGACGGGCAACTCACTGGACTTAAAAGTGATGGCCCACAAGATCCACATGGGAGCGCAACTGCCGAGCGTACTGGGGTACACTTCCGGAACGCAAACCGTGGCGCCGGCTCCATATCAGATTGTCGGTTTCATGAATTCGGTGAGCGACTTTTCGACGGTTGTAGATCCTGCGAACCCGCAGCGATGCGAAGTGTGCCACAGCCAGACTACCGGCGCGGCGCAGGCCAAAGTTTTCATGACCGAACCGAGCCGGGCGGCGTGCGGGGCATGCCACGATGATGTGAATTTTGCGACGGGCGCCAACCATCCGGGCGGCTTCCAGACGGACGATACACAGTGCGCCAACTGCCATATACCACAGGGCGAGACGCCATTCGACGCTTCGATCATGGGAGCGCACGTGGTGCCGGCCGATACGGCAGCCTCCTATCCTCCCAACCCGGATACGCTGATTGGCAGCGTGGTCATTCACATTACCGGAGTTACCAATACCACCGCTGGAAGCAAGCCGGTAGTGGCATTTACGATCAAGGATCAGACGGGCAAGGCGCTGCCGCTTTCGGCTCTCGAGGATCTGAGCTTCACTATGGCGGGACCATCCACCGACTACGGCTACACCAGTTTCGGTAGCGACACGGCCAGCACGCCCGGGTATGTGACCGAAGATGGCACGACCGGAACCTGCGATGCCAGCAGCAATTGCACCTATACGTTTGCACACGCGATTCCCGCCGCAGCCACGGGAACCTACGCCATCGGCGTCGAATCCGAACGGTTGGAAAACATTCTGCCGAATACCAACGCTGCCCAGCAAGTGGAGAGCGGAACACCGAACCAAGTGGTGTACTTCTCGGTGGATGGTTCCACGGTGGCGCCGCGCCGCACCGTTGTGGCAACGGCCAATTGCAACCAGTGCCATGTGCAATTGCAATTGCATGGCGCACGCCGGAACGATCCCGAATATTGCGTGATGTGCCATAACCCTTCGAATACGGATTTCACGCAACGCCCGAGCTCCAAAGTAGCTTCTGACCGCACGATGCCACCGCAGGCGATCAACCTGGCGGAAATGGTTCACCGCATTCACGACGGCGTGAACGTGGTACCGAACGGCGGCAAGCCCTTCATAATCGTAGGTCACGGTGGGAGCCATCATGACTTCTCTGGCGTGCTTTACCCGGCGATGAATTTGGAGGGACAAGCGACCGACCTGCAAAACTGCGCGATGTGCCATACCAATGGCAGCGAGCAGAATCTGCCGATCGGGCTGAACGCGGTCCAGGATCCTGAAGGCTGGATCCAACTGGCGACTGGAAATCCGGTGCAGCCGACTGCGTCAGCGTGCAGCGGATGCCACGTTTCGAAGAGCGAATCGGCGCATTTCCTGGCGAACACCGATGTATTAGGCGAAAGCTGCAACGTGTGCCATGCGTCCGACGCGCAATTCGGAGTTGACGCAGTGCATGCCCAGTAACGCTGTCAGACTAATTCCGCTACTAATGCTTTTCTGCTGGACGGTGGGGGCTCAAACCAAAGCCCCCGCCGCACCGGCGGCCGCGCCTGCCTACGTGGGTTCGGAAACCTGCCAGGCCTGCCACGAAGATATTTACAACGCGTTTCAGAAAAACCCGCACAAGATTGTAGACGAGCAGAAGCGGCGCGGTTGGGAGGCTAAGGCCTGCGAATCGTGCCACGGTCCGGGCGGCAAACATGCCGAGTCGGCGGATAAAGCTGACATCGTGAATCCGGGGCATCTGGCTCCGGCGGATGCGGATCGGGATTGCCTGAAGTGCCATCTGAACCAGACCACGCACATCGGCCGCATTCAAAGCAGCCACGCGAAGAACGAAGTGAGCTGTACCGCTTGCCATTCGATCCACGGCCACGGGCCCAACGGGCTGGTGCCGCGCAAAGCGGCGGCGGTGAACGAGCTTTGCGCAAGCTGCCACACGGCGGTTTGGGCGGAGTTCCAACGGCCTTATAAGCATCGGCTGCCGGAAGGCGCGATGTCCTGCGTGGATTGCCACAATCCGCACGGCAGCATTTTGCACGCTTCGAGCCAGGCGTACGCGGCGAACGAACCGGGATGTTTCAAGCTGCCACGGCAACCTGCGCGGTCCGTTCACTTTCGAGCACGCGCCGGTACGGTTAGAAGGCTGCGCGACGTGCCATGAGCCGCACGGGTCGGCTAATCCGCGGATGCTGGCGCGGGCGGAAGTCCGCTATCTGTGCCTGGAATGCCACGCCAACCTGCCTTCGGCGCCGGGACCGATTAAGAATCCGACAGCGCTGGGCGGAGTGCCTCCGGCGTTCCACGATCTGTACAGTCCGCAATTCCAGAATTGCACGGTCTGCCATATGAAGGTGCACGGATCGCACGTGAACCAGGACTTGCTGAGATGAGATTCGGATTAGCTTTGTTCGCCGCCATTCCGCTGTGGGCGCAACAGGCGGCAACCACTACGGCCCCGGCGGCTGCGGTTGATCCGGCGGCATCGCCAACGCCGACCGCGGAGCCGTGGATTAGCGGCAGCATCGACCTGGGATATCGTTTTACCAGCACGGGCGGAGATAACGACGTTTACCGTAGCGTAGTGAATCTGGGCCAGGGCCCGCGGTTGCTGGGCCTCGATTTTACGATTATCGACCCGAAAAAGCGGCTGTTCGATCATCTGGATGTACGGGCCAATAACTGGGGCGGCGATCCTTACAATACGGTTCACTTGAATGCCTCGAAGAAGGGGCTGTACGATTTCAATTTCGATTACCGGGACATCGCCTACTTCAACTTACTGCCTTCGTTCGCGGATCCGTTGCTGGGCACCGGCATTGTTTTGGATGAGGATTCTTACTTCGCGCGGCGGCGCATGAGCGACTTCCAGTTGGATCTTCTGCCGGGGCATCGCATCATTCCCTTTCTGGCTTATGGGCGCGATTCGGGGCAAGGCACGGGCATTACGACCTTTGAATCGGACGTGAATCAGTATCCGGTGTCTGACCGCATGTTCGATAAGACGGACAATTACCGCGGCGGCGTGCGACTGGAGTTCAACCGCTGGCATGTGACTTTGGAACAGGGCGGTACGACGCTGCGCGACGATCAACAGGCTTACGATTCGACGGTGAATTACGGCAATAACTATAAACCCTATTTTGGGCAGACGCTCGATTTGACGAATCTGGTGCAGGCATACGGGATTCGGGGCGACAGCATTTATAGCAAGGGCTTGTTCACCGCCAATCCATTTTCATGGTTGGATGTTTCGGGCCAGTTTTTGTATAGCCGTCCGGAAACCAGCGTTAACTATACGCAGGGCGACAGCGGCAATCTGGTATTGCAGCAGGCGATTCTGTTTTATACCGGTGAACAGGCTTTGGGCTTCGCCACCGGCAAGCAACCGCATACGAGCGGCAGCCTGGGTTTCGAATTACGGCCGGTGAAACGGGTGCGGGTGATCGAGTCGTGGATGACGGATCGCATGCACACTTCGGCAGCGGGCCTGTTTACGGATATGATCCTGCAACCGGCTTCGGCGGCGCAGAGCACGCCCACGACGCTCGACAGCCTGCTGGTGGTGAACTACAACCAGGAACAGGTGGACGTGTTGCTCGATGTGACGCATAAGCTGACGCTACGAGGCGGCTATCGCTATGTGTGGGGCGATGCGACGACCGGCAATATGCTGATCGCGGGGCCAGGCCAGGAAAGCAGCGATTTGCGCCAACAGATCGGGATCGGCGGCGCCAACTTCCGCGCCACACAGAAGCTGTCGATGAACGTGGAGTTCGAGGGCGCGTCGACGGACCATGCTTACTTCCGCACTAGCTTATACAACTACGAGAAGATGCGCGCGCGGGTGCGGTACCAGGTGGCTTCGACGTTGTCGCTGCAGGCCAGTTTCTCGCTGTTGAATAATCAGAATCCGACGGCTGGCATCAACTACGATTTTTTGAGCCGGCAGAATTCGTTGTCGGCGGCCTGGACGCCTTCGAAGCGGGTGACCATTTTGGGCGAGTACACGCGGTCGACTCTGCGGTCGAATATCAACTATCTGGAGCCGGAGACGCTGACACCCGAGCTGTCGTTGTATCGCGACAACGCCCATAATGCCAGCGCGCTGGTGGACCTGACGCTGCCGGGATACGCGAAACTGGCTCCGCATGTGGCATTCGGTGGGTCGTTGTTTATCTCTTCGGGCAGCCGTCCGACGACTTACTACGAGCCACTGGCGCGCTTGTCACTGCCTCTGCACAAGGGGCTGGTGTGGAAATCCGAATACCGCTATTACGGTTACGGCGAAACCTTCTATGCGTACGAAGGATTCCGCGCACACCTGCTGCAGACGGGCGTGACGATTTCGCGGTAACCTGCGCCGGGCGTCCCGAGTCAAACTCCGTATCATGTTCGCCGCGGAAATCCGCCAAGCCTTGCGCTCGCTGCGACGGCGTCCGGCATTCGCACTGGCAGCCATCCTGACGGTCGCGTTGGGGGTGGGCGCCAACACCGCCGTTTACCAGGTGATCTACGCGGTGCTGTTGCGGCCGCTCCCGTATCGCGATCCGCAACGGCTGGTGCAGATCTGGGAGAGCACGCCGGTGTTGCCGCAATTGCAGGCCAGCGTGCCGGACTATGAAGACTGGCGCAACCAAGCCCACAGTTTCGGCGAGATGGCTGCATACTCATTTCAGGAAATGAACCGCATCACGCTGCTCGGGCAGGGGGAACCGGAGATCGTGCAGGCTACCGATGCCAGCGCCAGCCTGTTTCCGACGATGGGGATCCGTCCGCTGCTGGGGCGGGTGTTCAGCGCGGAGGACGAGCGGGGCAAGCGGCCGGTGGCATTGATTTCGGAGAAGCTGTGGCGACGAAAGTTCGGCGGCGATCGAGCGGTGTTGGGAAGGACGGCGCGCCTAGAGACGCTGTCGTTCACGGTGATCGGCGTGGTGCCGAGCGGGCAGGCGTTTCCGGAATGGGCCGATGTTTGGCTACCTTTTTCGTGGATCAATTCGGAACTGATCCAGACCAGGAAGTATCATCCGCTGGAGGTGATCGCGCGCTTGAAGCCGGGAGTGGATGAACAGCAAGCGCAAGTGGAAATGCACGGGCTGGCGGCGCGGTTGGCGGGCGAACATCGGGAGACAAACGGCACGGTGGGCGCTTACGTAATCCCCCTGGCGCGCGAGATTACCGGGGATGTGCGTCCTACGCTGCTGCTGGTTTGGGGGGCAGTGGGGCTGGTGCTGCTGATGGCTTGCGCGAACATGGCGCACATGCTGCTGGCGCGCATGTTGGACCGCAGCCAGGAGATGGCTATACGGGTGGCGTTGGGCGCGGGGCGGGGGCGTTTGATGCGCACGATCTTCACCGAAAGCCTGATCCTGGCGCTGGTTGGCGGGGCTCTCGGAGCGGTACTTGCCGAGGTGGCTGGGGGTATGCTGCAGCGCGTGGCGCAGGGGCGCATCCCGCGGTTGGATCGAGCCGATTCCGCGCCGGGGTTCGTGCTGGCTGCCTCCATCGCTTGCGGTATTTTGTTCGCATTGCCGGCGTGTAGCCAAGTGTTCCGTGCGCAAGCGGGTCTGGCGGCGGGGCGGTGGATGAGCAAGCCGCGGTCGAGCGCCGGTTCGATGCTGATTGCCGCGGAAGTGGCGCTGGCTTTCGTGGTGTTGGCGGGGGCCACGCTGGTGGTGCGCAGCTTTGTGAGCCTGCTCAGTGAAGATCCCGGCTTCGAGGCGAAGGGCGTGCTGGCCATGGAGGTGCCCATGCCGGGCAGCCGGTACGACGATGGCAAGGCCGCCCAATTCGTGCAATCGCAACTAATGCCGCGGGTGCGGGCCCTGCCTGGGGTGGAGGATGCCGGGGTGGCCAACTGTGCGCCGATGAGTTTGTCGCCGACGGGCCGGTTTCGTTTTGCCACACGTTTCGGCATTGAGGGGCGGACGTTCGAGCCGGGCCGGAATCCGGTGGCGCAGTATCGATGGATGTCGCCGGAATATTTCCGCATCCTGAAAATTCCGCTGCGGCGGGGCCGCTGGTTGACCGAGGCGGATCGCGAGAAGCCCCGCTATTTGATTAACGAAACGCTGGCACGCCAGTTTTTTCCGCTCGAGGACCCCACCGCGCACCGACTAATTATGGGAGTGATGGACCAGCATCAGGATTCCGTGGAGATCGCGGGGGTGGTGGGGGATGTGCGGGATGTGGGCTTGGACGAGATTGTACCGCCCACTTTATACATGATTTCGAGTTCGCCGCGCATGACGCTGTTGGTGAAAACGGCGGGCGATCCGATGAATTTGGCCGGGCCGGTGCGCGAGGCGATCCATCGCGCGGATCCGGAGATTGCGGTTTTGAAGATCGCGCCCCTGGAACGATATGTGGCCGATTCGCTGGCGCGGCGGCGGTTCGCGCTCACGCTGCTGGCGGTGTTCGGCGGGTTGGCGGCCCTGCTGACCGCGGCTGGAATCTACGGGCTGTTGGCCTATTCGGTGAGCGGCCGGGTGCGGGAGTTCGGCATTCGGGCGGCGGTGGGTGCGACTCCGGGGAATCTGGTGCGGATGGTTTTGCGGGAAGGCGCGGCCGTGACGCTGCCGGGTCTGGCGGCGGGCGCGATGATTTCGCTGGCATGCGGGCGGCTGATGAAGAGCCTGGTATACAAAGTGTCGCCTTTGGATCCGCTGTCGCTGGGGGCGGCCGCGCTGCTGCTTTGCGTCATCAGTTTGCTTTCGGTATGGCTACCGGCACGGCGCGCGGCGCGAGTGGACGCAGGCGCGGCTTTGCGGGCCGAGTAAAAGCGCGACGGCGCGCGCCTGCCGTTATAATTAAGCATGCCCACCAACAGTTTCGGAGCCGCGTCCACGTTGCGCGCCGGCGCCACCGATTACCACATTTTCAGCCTGAGCACGCTGGACGCCAAGGGCGTCGGGAACGTCGCGCGGCTGCCCTTCGCCACCAAGATCCTGCTCGAAAACCTATTGCGCCAGGAAGACGGACGCCGGGTAAGCGCGGCCGATATCGAGTATGTTGCGCACGGGGCTGAGGCGGGCGCCACCGCCAAGGAAATCAGCTTTATGCCGGCGCGGGTTTTGCTGCAGGATTTCACCGGCGTTCCGTGCGTGGTGGATTTGGCGGCCATGCGCGACGCGCTATCGGCGATGGGAGCGGACCCCAAACGCGCCAATCCGCTGCTGCCGGCTGACCTGGTGATCGACCACTCGGTGCAGGTGGATACCTACGGCACGCCCGAGGCATTCGGCATCAATGCGCTGCTCGAATTTCAGCGCAATCGCGAGCGGTATATTTTGTTGCGTTGGGGGCAGACGGCGTTTCAGAATTTTCGGGTGGTGCCGCCGGATACGGGCATTGTGCACCAAGTGAATTTGGAATATCTGGCGTCGGTAGTGTTCCGGCTGAAGACAGCCAAGGGTTGGGAAGCTTATCCCGATACGCTGGTGGGCACCGATTCGCATACGACCATGGTCAACGGGTTGGGCGTCCTGGGTTGGGGCGTGGGCGGCATTGAAGCCGAGGCGTGCATGTTGGGACAGCCGGTATCGATGCTGCTGCCGCCGGTGGTCGGATTCAAATTGCACGGGCGAATGCCGGAAGGCTGCACGGCGACGGACCTGGTGTTGACCATTACCCAGATTTTGCGCAAGAAGGGCGTGGTCGGGAAGATCGTGGAGTTTTATGGACGCGGCCTGAGTGCGCTCAGCTTGGCGGACCGGGCGACGGTGGGCAACATGGCACCGGAATACGGGGCGACGGCGGGCTTCTTCCCGGTGGATTCGGAAACGCTGGCTTATCTGCGCTTCACTAATCGCGACAAGGGCCTGATCGAACTGGTGGAAGCGTACACCAAGGAACAGGGGCTGTTCCGGACGGACGAGACGCCTGATCCGACGTATGCGGACACGGTGGATCTGGATTTGGCTACCGTGACGCCGTCGATGGCGGGACCCAAGCGGCCGCAGGATCGCGTGAATCTTCCGGATGTGAAGAAGAATTTCGAGAGTGCGTTCGGGCATGCGCATAAGCCGACGCCCATTTCGATGAACGGGGGTAACTCGACCATTGATAACGGTTCCATCGTGATTGCGGCCATCACCAGTTGCACGAACACGTCGAATCCTTCGGTGATGTTGGGCGCGGGGTTGCTGGCGAAGAAGGCTGTGGAGCGCGGGCTGAAACCGAAGCCGTGGGTGAAGACCAGTTTGGCGCCGGGGTCGAAGGTGGTGTCGGACTATTACCGTGAGGCGGGCTTGACGCCATATCTGGAGGCGCTGAATTTCCATTTGGTAGGGTATGGCTGCACCACTTGCATCGGCAATAGCGGCCCGCTGCCGGAAGCCGTTTCGGAAGCTGTGCAGAGGGAGAACCTGACGGTGGCGGCGGTGCTGAGCGGCAACCGCAATTTCGAGGGCCGCATCAACGCGCAGGTGAAGGCGAATTACCTGGCGTCCCCCCCCCTGGTGGTGGCGTATGCGCTGGCGGGGCGTATCGACATCGATTTGACTACGGAACCGTTGGGCGAAGATTCCACGGGCGCGCCGGTGTTCCTGCGGGATATCTGGCCGACGGACGAAGAAGTACGGGCCACGGTGCGGGCGTCGATCGGGCAGGACATGTTCGAGCAGGAGTACGCCAAGGCGTTCGAGGGCGACGCCAACTGGCAGGGAATGCCGGTGCCCACGGGCGACATTTACGTGTGGGACGCGAAGTCCACTTATATTAAGCGGCCGCCGTATTTCGACAATATGGTGGATCCGGCGACTTCGATTCAGGATTTGCGCGGCATGCGGGTGCTGGCTCTGCTGGGCGATTCGATTACCACCGACCACATTTCGCCGGCCGGTTCGATCGGCAAAGATACTCCGGCGGGCCGTTATCTGATCGAGCAGGGCGTGCAGCCGAAGGATTTCAATTCGTACGGGGCGCGGCGCGGGAATCATGAAGTGATGGTGCGCGGGACGCTGGCGAATGTGCGGCTGCGCAATCAGCTTGCGCCGGGGACGGAGGGCGGCTGGACGCAGCATCTGCCGGATGGCGGCCAGATGTACATCTACGACGCTTCGGTGCAATATGCGAAAGAAGGCGTGCCGTTGATGATTTTGGCGGGGAAGGAATACGGGTCGGGGTCGTCGCGGGATTGGGCGGCTAAGGGCGTGCTGTTGTTGGGGGTGAAGGCGGTGATCGCGGAGAGTTTCGAGCGCATCCATCGCACTAATCTGGTGGGCATGGGTGTGCTGCCGCTGCAGTTTTTGTATGGCGAGAATGCGGCGAGTTTACAGCTTACGGGTCGCGAGACGTTCACGGTGGAAGGGGTGAAAGAAGCGCTGGGCGGGACGGAGCGGCGGGCGCGGGTGCGGGCGGTGGACGATGCCGGCGGGCAGAAGAGTTTCGACGTGCTGGTGCGGGTGGATACGCCTCAGGAGGTTGAATACTACAGGTTTGGCGGGATTCTGCCGTATGTGTTGCGGCAGATTGCGGATGCTCCGGTGGGTGTGTAGCCAGGGCGGTTTGCCGATTAATACAGGTCAAGGCAGAGGATTTCGGCATGACACGTTCGGCGGTATCGTGCTCATGCTGGGGTGGTTAAGCGGCAGGGAAAGACGAAGGCGAATTGGCCGCCGATTAACGCGGATAAACGCCGATAAGAAAAGGCAACGCGTTTTACCAGAGCAGCTTTAGGCCGAACTGGATTTGGCGCGAGGTGGTGGCGGTGCTGGTGATTACTCCGGCGGTGGGGGAGAGGCCGGTGGGCGTAAAAACGATCGCGTTGGGCGTGTTGAAGTTGGCGCGGTTCAGGAGATTGAAGAACTCCGCTCGGAATTGCAGGTTTAGGTTTTCGCGGAGGCGGGTGTCTTTGCGCAGAGACATGTCCAGCGTGGCGAGGCCAGGTCCGGTTAGCGTGTCGCGCCCGAGATTGCCGTAGAAGCCGCTGTTGTTGGGGGGGGCCAGGAACGCGGCGGGATTGAACCACTGGTTGGGCGTGCCCAGGATAACCGGTCCGGTAAAGGCGGGATTCACGAAGGGGCGCACGGGATTGCGGGTATCGCCGCTACGAGTGGGGTTATAGCTGAGCTGGGGGGTGAAGGGGAAGCCGCCTTGCACGGTTAGAATCGAATTCAAGCTCCAGCCGCCGTAGCGATTGCCGCGTCCGAAGGGCAGATCGTAGACGCCGTTGATGGCGGCGACGTTGCGGACATCGAAGTTGGCGAGTCCGCGGTCGGCGCGGAGGTTGAAGGGATTGGATGCCAGGGCCGGTTCACCGCCGGAGGTAGTGGCATTCAATGAATCGCCATCATCAATGGCTCTCGACCAGGTGTAGACGCCGCGCAGGAACAAGCCGTTACTGAAGCGCTGATTCACATCGATTTGCAGCGTATTGTAGGAGCTATCGCCTTCCGAGAAATAGGTCCAGGTATTGGCGATGGCGGGATTGGCTTTGGTCGCGGTGGGAACGTAATAGGTCCCGGCGAGTACGGCGGTGCCTGCGATGCCCGCGGGAAAGGTGCTTGGGTAAGTGGCGGGACAAGGCGAGGCCGGGCAGACCACGGGGAAGGGCTCGTTGGCATCGATACCGATGATTTCGTGATAGCCGTGCGAGCCAATGTAGCCGACCGTGATGGCGGTGTTGGGGGTCAACTGCTGTTCGAGGCGCAGAGACCAGGAGACCAGCGTGGGCGTACGCAGATCGGGCTGGACGCCTCCGGGAACCAATTTTGCGGCAGCGGGGACGGCGGTGTCCGGCTGAATAGGAAGTGAATGCACGGGCACGGTGGGCAGACTGTAAGTGGGATTGTAAGGCGCGTTCTGATCGGTGCGATAGCCGAGCGCATCCTGCAGGTCGTTATACATGCCGAAGCCGGCACGCATGACGGTGGTGTGGGCGGCGCTGAACGGGCTCCAGGCTAAGCCGGCGCGAGGCTGAGGCAGAAATTTGGCGTGGTTCACGGTGAAGACGGAGTTGCCCACGTATGGGGTGGTGTCGATCACGCCATCGGTGAAAGCGTAATTCGAAGCGTGGCCGTGGGCTTCGTTCCAACCGTTGGTGAACTCATCGCGAAAGCCAGCGGTAAAGGTCAGGCGGGAACTGAGGCGGATGGTGTCTTCGAGCGTACCACGCGCCCATCCACGACCGCCAAGCCATGGGGGTGGGAGCGGGATCGTAGAGCAGCGTCCCGATGGTTCCGGCGAGGAATGTTTGCAGGCTGGTGAAGGTGGCCTGTCCATACTGGCTGAGCGCCAGCATCTCGTTGGACCGGAGGCGTTGGAACCAGGCGCCCACTTCGATCTGATGGCGGCCCTTGGTCAGCGAGACGCGGTCTTCGTAAGTGAACAAATTGCGGGCGACGTCGAGGTTGCTGCCGTTGTTGCTGCCGGCCAGACTGAGTTGGGCGGTGGGATTCGAGGCGGCGCTGCCACCTACGACGACGGCGCCGATGGGACGTCCGGCGAGGAAGCCGGGCAGGTCCGCCGCGGGCGTGCCGGGCGTGGGTTCGCCGGTGAAGAAATAGCCCGCGCGGGAATAGCCCGCGCGGAAGGTGTTCAGCAACGACTGGAGAAAAGACGTGAGTCTCCTGGGCGCTCAGCACTTGCTCGCGAAGGCTGGTGATATCGGTGCTATAGAGATTGGTGCTGGTGGGGGTGAAATCGGCGCTATCGTCGATGGTGTAGATGGCGCTGAAGAAGTCGCGGCGAGAGAAGTTGTGGTCGAGGCGGAGGGTGCCGAAATCGTCGCGGATAGTTTGCAGCGGATTGTTGAGGGCTTCGGAGATGCCGCCGAAATCGGGCGCGCCGGCGGTGGGTGCGGCCCATAGGGAAATCAGCGGCGATACGCCGACGAAGGCCAGTCCGGACGTCGGGCAGGGGCTGGGCGCGGGGCTCACCAACTTGCAGGGCAGGTAGCCAGCGCGCGCATTGTTATCGGGGACCAGGTCGACGCCGGTCTGGTGCAAGTGCTGGCGGAGTCCTTCGTAGTTGGCGAACATGAAGGTCTTGTCCTTGCGAATGGGGCCGCCGAGCGCGCCGCCGAATTCGTTGCGTTCGAAACCGGGGACGGAACTGCCGTCGAAGAAATTGCGCGCGTCGAAGACGTTGTTGCGCAGGAATTCGTAGGTCGATCCATGCCACTGATTGGTGCCGGACTGGGTGACGATCAGGACTTGTGCGCCGGGGTGTTTGCCATATTCCGCGCCGTAGGAATCGCGCAGCAAGTTGAATTCGCGCACGGCGTCGACGCCCAAGAGTTCCTGGCTGACGCCGCCGGGTTGCATATTGTTCTCGGCTGCGCCGGTGAATTCCACACCGTTCAGCAGGAACAGGTTTTGTTGCGGACGGTTGCCCGACACGGCGAAATTATTACCCGCCGTGGAATTCGAAACGCCCACGCCGCCGGTTTTCGCCCAGGTAAAATTGACGACGCCGGGATTCAGGGTGAGGAGTTCGTCATAGCTGCGGCCGTTGAGGGGCAGATCGCGGATCTGGCGTTCGTCGACCAGACCGGTGATGTCCTGGGTGGCGACGTCGACGAGGGCGGCGTCGGCATGGACGGCGACTTGTTGGCGCGATTCTCCGACCTGCAGGGTGAAGTCGATCGTGGCGTACTGTCCCACCACTAGTTGAACGCCGGTGCGTAACTGGTCGGCGAACCCGGGTTTGGCGACGCGGATTTCGTAGACGCCGACGGGGAGGGAGGGCAGGCGGTAGAGGCCACCGGCATCGGTTTGGGTGGCGCGAACCATTCCAGTGGCGGTGTTAGTGAGGGTTATGGAGGCGGCGGGAACCACACCGCCGGAAGGATCTGTAACTGTACCCGAGAGTACAGCCGAAACCTGGGCCGAGAGCGGCAGCGCCGCGAACAATAAAAACAGGCAGAGAAATGCATGAGTGTGTGAGCGCATAAGTGTGTCTTGCAGACGAGACTTACTCCTGTTTACAAGACAATACCACAACCGGAGGTGAGGGTGTGTCTACTTCGCTTGCAGAATTTCGACCAAACCATCCATGGGGATGCGGGCCCATTCGGGGCGCTGGCTTAGTTCGTGGCTGAGTTCCTGGATGCCGCGTTCGAGCAGATAGAAGCGCAGCAGCACGCGGGTATCTTCGAGCGCAGCGGGTGGAAGGCCGGTGGTTTCGAGGTAGCCGGAGAGAAATAGAGCACTGGCCCAGCGGGACCAGAACTCAGCCCAGGCGCGCAGTGACGCAGTGGCTTCGGGGTTGGCGACGATGCCAGGTATGCGGCCGAACAATGCGGAATGGGCAGCGTAATCGAGGGAGCGCAGCATGCTGGCGACGTCGCGGAGGGGGGAGCCTTTGATGCGACGCTGTCCGGCGGTGCGGCGCGGGTCGCCCTCGAAATCGACGATCATAAAATCCTTGCCGGTGTGCAGGACTTGTCCCAAGTGGAAATCGCCATGATTGCGGATGCGTTGGGCGTTAACGCGGCGGTCGCGCACAGCCAGCAAGGCAGCGCGCAGATCGCTTTCGCGTTCCAATAAAAGGGCGGCGGAAGCGGAGGCGTCCGCGGGCAATTGGGGCAGACTGATTTTTAGTTGTTCCAGCGCGCGCATGGATTGCGCCAGTACGCCATGATAGAGGGACTGGCGGTGAAAATCGGTGAACGGTTCGGGAGCGAAATCGGGATCTTCGGGACGGCTGGCGAGCGCCAAGTGCATTTCCGCGGTGCGCTTGCCGAGGAGGCGCAGGGTCTCTACGCAATCGCCCATGAGTTCGACCACGGCAGGTTGGAGTTCGGTGCGGTCGAGCAACGAAAATACACCATCAGGGACGGCTGCGGAACTGGCGGACCCGGCGAGGGCGCGCTCGAAGAACAGGCTCAAATTGTCCATGACGTAGTGCCATCCGGTGGCCTCCATGGACACGCGGCTCTCTAGAATGGCAAGCGTCATGGGCTCGTCGGAGGGCCCGCGATATTCAAGCCAGCCGGCGACGCGGGGTGTATGTACGAAAGCGGCCTCTTCGGTGAGGAATCGGGCGACTTCCAACTCCGGGCTGGCGCCGGTTTCCACTTTCCGAAATAGTTTGAGGAAGAAGCGATCGCCGAAGGTCAGGGCGGAGTGGTTATAATCGCCGCGCACGATGCAGGGCTCGAGTTGGGGCCGGTCGCTGCCCCAGATGTCGCGAAAGGCGCGAGTGTGTGAGGCGGCGATTTCACCGTTGCGGCCCTTCATGCGGCGCCGTTTGGCGATGGCGTTCAGGAGTGAAATACCGAAGAGGCGATCGCAGAGGGCGCTGCATAAAACGCCGGTGCTGCCGTCGGTATGGGTCAGGCGCGCCAGAACGAATTCGGCGGAATGCAGCAACACGTTGGCCGCCTTCTCACCGTGGGCGACGGCGACGGGCAGGGTGTAAAGATCCGGCTCTCCCTGGTTATACTGCACCCGCAATAAAAGGATGTGGGCGTCAGTCGCGGGCAGCGGTATGGTATCGACGACATCGACCATACGGACGGTTCGGGACAAGCCCAGATACCAGCGGCGCCCACGAAGGAATGCCGGCATCATGCGCTCGATATCGGTTTCCAGTTGGCGCGAGAAAGGATCGTCCCACGAGGCCACCTGGAAGGTAGGCAGCAGCGGCGCGCCATCCGCGCCATGAGGGGCACCGAGTGCTTCGTCCAAGGCTTCTTTGGGCTGCAGCAAAAACCAGTAGAAGGCGTGGGGACCGAGGGATACGAAATAGGGCCGATCGGTGATGGCGGGGAACTGAGTGCGGCCGAACATCTCGACGGGCGTCATTCCTTGGAATTTTCCCAGCGGAATTTCGGTGCCTTGCACGAAGCGGGAAAGGTTGGCGAGCACCAGGACGCGTTCGCCGTCGTATTCGCGGACGAATGCCAGCACGCGCCGGTTATCGGGATTAAGGAGTTCGAGAGAGCCGCGGCTTAGGGCGCGCGAACTCTTGCGATGCTGGATCAGCCGCTTCATCCACCAAAGCAAGGAGTGCGGATTGCCTTGTTGGGACTCGACGTTTAGGGCTTCGAAATGGTACTCGGGATCGATGATTACGGGCAGATAGAGTTTTTGAGGATTGGCGCGGGAGAAGCCGGCATTGCGGTCGCCATTCCATTGCATGGGGGTGCGGACGCCATTGCGATCGCCCAGGTAAAAATTATCACCCATGCCGATTTCGTCGCCGTAATAAATCACGGGAGTTCCGGGCAGCGAGAAGAGCAGCGAGTTCATTAACTCGATCCGGCGGCGGTCATTGCCGAGCAGGGGCGCGAGGCGGCGGCGGATGCCCAGGTTGACACGCATTTTGCGGTCCTGCGCGTAGACGCGATACATGTAATCGCGCTCTTCATCGGTGACCATTTCGAGGGTGAGTTCGTCGTGATTGCGCAAGAAGAGAGCCCACTGGCACGTGTCGGGGATGGGGGGGGTGAGGCGCAGGATTTCGGTGATGGGGAAGCGGTCTTCCATGCGCATGGACATGAAGAGGCGGGGCATGAGGGGGAAGTGGAAGGCCATCTGGCATTCGTCGCCTTCGCCGAAATAAGAGATGGCATCTTCCGGCCACTGATTGGCCTCGGCCAGGATCATGCGGCCGGGATACTTGGCGTCGATGTGCCGGCGCAGCGTCTTGAGGAACTCGTGGGTTTCGGGGAGGTTTTCGCAGTTGGTGTTTTCGCGTTCGAAGAGGTATGGCACCGCGTCGAGCCGGAAACCATCCACTCCCATTTCGAGCCAGAATTCCATGGCCTTGAAGACGGCCGCGCGCACTTCGGGACTGTCGTAATTGAGATCGGGCTGATGGGAGTAGAAGCGATGCCAGTAATAAGATTTGGCGACGGGATCCCAGGACCAGTTGGAGCTTTCGAAATCCTGAAAGATGATGCGGGCATCGCGATATTTGTCGGGCGTTTCGCTCCAGACGTAGAAGTTACGCCATACGGAGCCGACGGGCGCGCGGCGCGAGCGCTGAAACCAGGGATGCTGATCGGAGGTGTGGTTCAGGACGAGTTCAGTGATGACGCGCATGCCGCGCCGGTGGGATTCCTTTAAAAAGGCATGGAAATCTTTTAGGGTGCCGTAGGCGGGGTGGACTCCGGTGTAATCGGAAATGTCGTAGCCGTCGTCGCGCCAAGGCGAGGGATTGAACGGCAGCACCCAAATGGCGGTAACGCCGAGTTCTTGCAGGTAATCGAGCTTGCGGGTGAGGCCGGCGAAATCGCCCATGCCATCGTCGCCGCTATCGAAAAAAGAGCGGACGTGCACTTCGTAGATAACAGCATCTTTATACCAGAGAGCTTCGGGCACATCGGCCCGTTAAGGCAGGTCGCGTTCCGCAGTGCCGTTCCGTACAGGCGCGGCGAATGGCACGCGCCGTGCTGAAGGATGCCGCTAGAACGAAATGTATTTAAACCGGCGTTTAATGCTCTCGTTGTTAGGCGGCGTGGCCATTGTGTCGCTGCTATTCGCTGTCTATCAGGGAGCGGCGGAAATGCACGCGATGCGGGTGGAAGTGGAACGGCAGGCGATGGTGCTAGCCGAAAGCCAGCAACGCGCTGCAGAACAAGTATTGCAGGAAGGATTTCCGGGCGAACTGCAAGACCTGGTCGGGCAGTTTCAAGGTCACGAACGCTTGGCTGGTATCGCTATTTATGATGCCAAGGGGCTGCCGCTGGCGTTGACGCCGGGGTTGCCTGCGGTGCTCTCCGGCACGCCCAATGCAGTGGGGCGAACCTTACGCGAGCGGCGTGCGCGCGGGGAATTCTTTCGTTCGCATGGCGAAGCGATGCACGTTCTGGCGCTGCCTTTGACGGCGAAGGGGCGGCTGCTGGGAACTCTGGCGGTGTTCAACCATGTTGCGTTCATCACTACGCCGGTGCTGAGACACGCATTGACAAGCGTGGCGCAGACGCTTTTGATCGTGGGCATGACGCTGTTGATTGTCCGCTGGAGCCTGGGAAAGCCGCTCCGGCATATGGCACAGTGGTTGAAAGATTTACGTACAGGGAATGCGTTGGCATCACGACAACCGCCGAGCGAGGATCTGTTCCAACCCATCACCAGCGAAGTGGCGCACCTTGCGACTAGCCTGCACGTGGCGCGCGCCGCTGCCGAGGAGGAGGCGCGTTTACGGGAGACGGGTTCGTCGCAATGGACGGCGGAGCGGCTGCGGATTTCTATGCAGGGCAAGTTGAAAGGCAGCCGGTTGTTCGCGGTGTCCAATCGCGAACCTTACGAACATTCGCGGCAAGGTAATTCGATCAAGTGGTCGGTGCCGCCGAGCGGATTGGTGACGGCGCTCGAACCGGTGCTGCGGGCGAGCGACGGCACTTGGATCGCGCAAGGCACGGGCGACGCGGACAGGGAGACGGCGGACGAATTGGGCCGGTTGCGGGTGCCTCCGGATCATCCGCAATATACGCTGCGGCGCGTTTGGTTAACCAAAGAGGAAGAGCAAGGCTTCTATCTGGGATTCGCCAACGAGGGCATCTGGCCGCTTTGCCATATTGCGCACACGCGGCCGATGTTTCGGACGGAGGACTGGGAGCACTACCATGCGGTCAACCGGAAGTTCGCCCTGACGCTGCTGGATGAAATGAGCGGCGAGAAAGAACCCATCGTGCTGGTGCAGGATTATCATTTTGCGCTATTGCCGCGGATGATCAAGGAACGACGGCCTGACGCCCGGGTGGCGATATTCTGGCACATTCCGTGGCCGAATTCGGAAGCCTTCGCGATTTGCCCGTGGCAGAAGGAGTTGCTGGACGGCATGTTGGGCGCGGATCTGATCGGATTTCATATCCAGGCGCACTGCAACAACTTTCTGGAGACCGTGGACCGCACGCTCGAATCGCGGATCGATTGGGAACATTTCGCGGTAAACCGTCACAAGCATTTGACGAATGTGCGGCCGTTTCCGATTAGCGTGGCTTTCAGCGGTAATGGAGAATCGGCGCCGGATGCTACGCCGGCGGAACGTGCCGCGATGTTCCGCGAAGTGGGCGGCCGGCCCGCTTTCGTTGGCCTGGGCGTCGACCGGGTGGATTATACGAAGGGAATTCCGGAACGGCTACGCGGAGTGGAGCGGCTGTTCGAACTGTATCCAGCGTATCGGGAGAAATTCACTTTCGTGCAAATCGGCGCGCCGAGCCGGACGCACATCAAGCGGTATCAGGACCTGACCACGGAGGTGGTGGAGGAAGCGGAACGGATTAACAAGCGATTCCGTACGGGGTCATGGAAACCGATCATGTTTCTGAACCGGCATCACAGCCACGCGGAGATTCAGCAATACTATCGCGAGGCGGATGTGTGCCTGGTGACGTCGCTGCACGATGGTATGAACCTGGTGGCGAAGGAATACATTGTGGCGCGCAAGGACGAACAGGGCGTGCTGATTCTGAGCCGGTTCACTGGGGCGAGCCATGAGTTGGACGATGCGCTAATCGTGAACCCGTACGATACCGATGAATTGGCGCGGGCGATCGACACGGGGCTGACGATGGCGCCGGAGGAGCGCAAGGCGCGCATGCAGCGGATGCGTGCGGTGGTGCAGGAGAACAATGTATACCGGTGGGCGGGCGATCTGATCGGGGAGTTGGCATCCATTCGCCTGGCGCAACCGGAGCCGCGGGGGCGGCGGTTGCCGCTGGTGACGGTGGGCAAAGGGGCGGCGTAAGGTCAGACGCGGGCGACGACAGTAGCGCTCTCGGCGAGCCAGCGCAGAAACTCGTGGACGTCTGCAGGCCCCGGCAGACGATAGCGGGCGCAGGTCGCCATGACAGGACCGATCTTGACGGTAATACCGTCAGGCAGAATGCTGAAGGCGTCTTCATCGGTGGCATCGTCACCGAGGTAGACGGTCAGGATGTTCTTAGTTGCCAGGTGGCTGTTAATCCAGTGGACGGCAGCGCCTTTGTGCCAGTTTGTGCGTGGCATGATATTGAAGACTTTCCGGCCGGGATTGACGCGAAATAGATCGCCGTGGCGGGCGGTGACAGCGTACACGATCTGCTGAATGGCTGGCCAGTCCTGTTCGGCGGCCATGCGGTAGTGGACGCTGGTCGTCAACCCTTTGCATTCGACGAGAGATCCGGGGTAGGGCTGGATTTCAGCGGCGATTTCGCGACATAGGCGTTCCAGGAGTTCGCGGCGGGAAGAGGCCAAAGGCTCGATAAAGCTCAGCCGGCGTCCGAAGATTTCGAGGCCATGATTTCCGGCATAGATTACACGCTCCAGGCGAACGCGTGTATAAAGGTCCTCAATGGCACGTCCACTGATGATGGTAGTTACGAGGTAGTCGAGGCTGGAGAGCAGGTTCAGGGTCGCGGCGGTTTCGGGATCCAGGCGGGGTTCCGCAGGGTTGCCGCTAATGGGGACCAGTGTCCCATCGAAATCGAGAAATAGAGAAATGATATCGGCGTCGCGGGAGCGGAGTTCGATTTCGGATCGCAAGCCGGAGGAAGTCATGATGCAGGCGGTAAGGGCACGCCGGTTTCCAGTGTACGGCAGGGAACGCTAGTTGTTGTAGAGCCAGCCGGGAAAGCGGGTGCGGGGCATGGGCTCCTTACATCCCACGGCGAAAATGCAATCGCCACGGAGCGCAGTGGGGAGTTTTAATTTCGCGAGCAGTGCGGCTGTGGATTCCGCCTCTTCGAATTCCGGATTGCCATACGGCCCGGTGTCGACCAGACGTACCATGAAGCCGCATTCCGATAGAAGCAGGCGGATCTCTTCGGGAGTATAGCCGCGGCCGGAGCGGCGGTAGCGGCTGAAGGATTTGGGATGCACTCCGTGGAGCACGGCAGAGGCGGCGCGGAGCGACACAACGTTCGGAGTGGTGAGCAGAAGAACCCCGCCGCGCTTCAGAATCCGATAGACCTCATTGAGCATGTGGACGGGATCCTGTTCAAGCTGGCCTAACAATTCGCCGCAGATGACGGTGGAGAAATATTCGTCAGGATAAGGGAACTTCGCGGCTTCTGGATTGAATAGATCGAGGCGGCATTCGAACTCGCGGCCATCGCGCGAATCCATGCGGGCGAGGCGCTGGCCCATGGCGGCGCCCATGGAGCAACCCACCACCTCGCCGTAACCGAGGATCCTCTGTAGGGCCGGAGTGATCTGCAGGCTGCACTCCATTTCGAGGATGCGATCCTGTAAGCCGCCGGGCGGGGTTAAGCTCAGAACACGCGTGAGGCGCTGGGCGTGGGGATCGTTGGGATCGATGAAATCAGATGGTTGCGGAAGCGAGGAAGATTGGACCGGGGGGGGGGCGGCCGCGGGATGCACGATGGATTCGAGGAAGGACACATACATATTGGCGATGCGGGGCCAGGCGCAATCCGTGGCGATCCAGGTACGGGCTCGTGCGCCGATTTCGGCGATGCGGGACGGTTCGCTCCACAGCCACTTAAGGCATTCGAGCAGCACGCGGCCTTCGTATTCGTCATCGGGAATGCGCAGGCAGACGCCTTCGGGCAGGTCGAGGTTGGCGCCGTTATCGGAGACGATCACGGTTTTGGCGAGGCTGAAGGCGCGCATCATGGTGCCGGAGGTTTCGCCGAAAGTGGGGTTACGGAGGTTGACGACGACGTCACAAGCGGCCAGGTAGCCGTCAAAATCGGCGAGGTTAGGTTGGAAGCCGACGAGGGAGACGTGGTCCTGGAGGCCGAGTTCGCGCATGAGCGGATGGAAATCGACCTCGGGATGAGGCTGTCCGACGACTATCAAGTGGACGCCGGGTACGAAGGGGCGGAGCGCGGCGAAGACTTGTAGGCACTCCACGCTGCGTTTATCGGGCCGCTGATAACCGTAGATGCCGATGACTGGCGTATCCGCCGTTAAGCCAAGCGAGGCGCGGTAGGGCGCAGCGTCGACGGTGAGGGGTTCGGCGCCGTGGGGGATGACCGCTAGCGGTCCGGTGAAGTTTTTGGTGCGCACGACGCGTTCGGCAAAGCCGCTGTGCACGATGCAGCCCGTGGAGTGGTCGAGGAGGCGGCGGGTCACACTGAAAGTGCGCGGTTGGGGGAGTTGCAGGGTGGAAGTATCGGTGACTACGTCATCCTGTTCGTGGCCGAAGATTTCGTAAACCACCTCGCGCAGGTAGGCGCGCTGGTGGCCGGCGTTGAGGGTGATGCCCTTTACCAGGTCGTGCAGATTGGGTTCGTGCAGCACCACTACGCCGGGATGGCGGAGGGCGGTTTCAAAGAACGCCTGATGGTAAGTATTGTTGGCGATCTGATAGACGACGGTATCGAAAGCTTTGGGGTCGAACCCGCGGGGGACGCGCTGATAGACTTCGATATCGATCAGCTTTTCGAGTTCGGCGAGCAGTGAGGCGGCGTAGTCGGCGGTGCCGGTGAGGGCGGGGGGCAGGGGGGTAAACATGGCCACGCGCAGGCGGTCGGGCATGGCAGTTATAAACCCGCCGCGGTGGACGGGTCGCGGGAGACGGCTATGAGGGCATAATCGCGCGGGCCGTGAAAATGGGCGTCCAGCTTTTGAACGAGTTCAAGCTCCATCCAGGGCAAGGGTTGTCCGCCTCCGCTATGCAAGAGGCGGCGGGATGCCACGGTGAAGCCACAGTATTGCAAGAGGGACTCGAGGGTTTCGAGCGGCAGTAGGCGGTAGTTGGCAGGATCCTGCCAGAAACGGGCGGTACTTTCGAGGAGGTTGGCCGGGCTCGTGGACTCGATTAGGAGAAAGCCGCCGGGCTTGAGTACGCGGGCGGCTTGGCGGACGGATTCGAAGACGTAGGGGAACGGATGTCGTTCCAATTCGTGGAATGCGGTGACGACGGCGAACGAGTGGGAGGGGGCGGCGCGCAGGTACTCAAGGGATTCGCGGTGCTCGACGGGCAAGCCGGCGCGCTTGCATTGTTCGATGGCGCGGGCATTGGAATCGACGCCGCAGCCTTGGCGCCCGCCATTCTGGAGCAGCATAAGCCAAGTGCCGTCGCCGCAACCGAGATCGAGCCAGGGCCCTTCGGGGGGGGGAGGGGTGATCGCGAGGAGCGCTTCGAGGTGCGACTGCAGGCCGGCCTGGAGGCAGGCGGCGGGGCGGAGTTCCTGTCGAAGTTCGAACTCGAAGACGTCGAGGGCGGGATCACGCTGGCGAAGGTCGGGTCCGGCGGCGGATGGCGAAGCGGGGGGACGCAGGCGCAATTCCAAGCGCAACTCGTCGATTTCGAGAAGCAGTTGCTGCATGGTTTCGAGTTGCGATTCGAAGGTGATACAGGCGGCTTCCATGGCGGCGGTGCCGGCGTTGTTGAAGCGCAAAATCTGGGGGGTATACCAGAACAACATGCGCTGGACGGCGCCCACGAAAAGCGAGCCGATACGGGCGCGCCAGGTCCCGGGGCTGGGGGGGGATTGGCCGACGGCGTTGCGCAGGCCATACATGTTTTCGTAGGCCAAGCGAAGGTTTCGAACGGTTTGAAGGTAGGGCAGGAGTTGAGCGGATGCGGAGGGGGGGTGGTGTGCGGCATCCCTCTCTATTACCTGGGTCCGAAGGTCCCGCACGACTTCTCTCAGGTTTTTCGGCGCCATGGTCAGACCATGCGATAGTGTAACAAAACGGATGCGGGCCGCCGCGGGTCAAAGTAGGTGCGGGAGGCGTCAGGCGGGGCTTTCGAGCGGGGTGACCGGGTCGAGAAAACGCCACAAGAAGACGGCCACGGCGTAGATGGAGGCGGAGACATAGAAGGTAAGATCCCAATTGTTGTTGGTCCAGTGCAGCATGTAGCCGATGATGGTCGGCGAGACGGCGCCGCCCAGGTTCCCCATCATGTTCATGGCGCCGGACAGGGTGCCGGCGTACTTGCCGCCGACATCCATACAGGCTCCCCAGGAACCGGGCATAACCAGGTCGTTACAGAAACTGGCGAAGCCCATGGCGATCATAGCGGGCAGCGGGTTATGCACGCGAGTGGACACCACCAGCAGGATGGCGGCGCCGCTGAAGCCGATGTAGGCCAATAGCCTGCGGGTTTTCAGCACGCTGCCGGTGAGACGCGTGAGAGGGGCGGCGATGAAGCCACTGACGAGGGATCCGAGCCCGCCGAGGAACAGCGGCAGTATGCCGAGAATGGCGCTGGCGCCGAGATCCAGACCGCGCTCTTCTTTGAGATACGTGGGCAGCCAGGTGATGTAGAAATACCAGCCATACGAGGAGCAGAAGTATTGGGCGCAGAGCAGCCAGACTTGCGGCGACGTGGCGAATTTCCGCCAAGGTAAGTGGGCGTGCCCGGAGGCCATTTCGTCGTTGGGGGCGAGCAGTTGGCGCTCGGCCTCGTTGAGGCTGGCCTTGTCGCGCGGATGGTCGCGGTACCAGGAGTAGAAGACGATGGCCCAGACTATACCGATGCAGCCGAAGAGTTCGAAGGCATGACGCCATGACATGACCTGGATGGCGAGGTATACCAGGGGGGGGGGTGAAGGCGCCGCCCCAGCGGGCGCTGAGCCACATGATGCCTTGGGCGCGGACGCGCTCGTGGTGCGGGAGCCAGGTGGTGAAGGTTTTCGTGAGATTGGGGAAACAGCCGGCTTCGCCTGCTCCGAATAGTGTGCGGGTGATGGCGAGGGAGACGAAGTTCCAGGCCCATCCGGTGGCGGCGGTGAAGAACGACCACCACAGCACGATGCGCAGGAGCACGCGGCGGGCGCCGATCCAATCGCCCAGGAATCCGCCGGGGATTTCGAAGAGGGCGTAGGCCCAGGCAAAGGCGGAGAAGGCGTAGCCCATCTGGACGGCCGAGAGGTGGAGGTCGGCACGGATGAAGCGGGCGGCGAACGAGATGCAGACGCGGTCGATGTAGGTGACGATGGCGAGGGTAACCGCGAATACGACGACCCAATACCGGACGTGGGTAGGGCGCTGACGCTCCATGGTGGGTTGGGCCAACAACTATTAAGCCACAGAGGAGGGGATTTTGGTGGGGGGGGCGGAATGCCGCCCACATCAGGATGCTTGCCGGGAGTAAGAATGTAGGTATGACTATTGGCGCTCGACGGCGCGTTTTCGGATTCGTCCTGATGGTGGCTTGCTACCCCGGCTTCGGGCTGTGCGAAGCGAGGCTGCCTGGGATTCTTAGCAGCCACATGGTGCTGCAGCGTGACAAGCCTATTCACGTGTGGGGGTGGTCGGCTCCCGGCGAGAAGGTTTCGGTGGAGATGCACGGCGCGAGGCGCGATGCCACCGGCGACAATTTGGGTAACTGGAGCGTGTTCCTGCCTCCGGAGAGCGCCGGCGGGCCTTACCAACTGAACATTGCGGCTGCGAATAAGATCGTGCTCGACGATGTCTTGATCGGCGATGTGTGGTTCGCTTCCGGGCAATCGAACATGGAAATGCCGTTGAAGGGGTTTGACGGCGCGGTTTTGAAGAACTCGGCAGACGAGATTGCGCATGCTAACCAGCCACAGATCCGGCTGTTGCACATTCCCAATAAGGCAGCCGATTTCCCGCTACCGAATTCACCCGCCTCGTGGACGGTCTGCTCCCCGGAGACGGCCGCGGACTTCTCGGCGGTGGCGTACTTCTTCGGGCGGGAACTGAATGCGCACGAGCACGTGCCGATCGGACTGATCGATTCGTCGTGGGGGGGGACGGTGGCGGAAGCCTGGGTGAGTTTGCAGTCGATTGCGGCGGACGCGGCGTTGATGCCAGTGTTCGCGACGCGCGCGGCGATGATGCAGGAGCAGGCCGAGGCTGCCGAGATCGTGGCCAGCGAACGGCGGCAGGACGCAGCGGACCGCAAGGCGGGGCGCACGCCGAAGAATCATCCGTGGAGGCCCGACCCGGCATCCTGGGCGCCGGCAGCTCTGTATAACGGCATGGTCGCGCCGGCGGTGCCTTACGCCGTTAAAGGCGTGATTTGGTATCAAGGCGAGTCGAATAGCCGGCCGGCGTTCGCGCCGATGTACAGCAGGATTTTTCAGGCGTTGATTGCGGACTGGCGGGCGCGCTGGCACGAAGGTGATTTTCCATTTCTATTCGTGCAAATCGCGAATTTCAAATCGGGTCCGCACGAGGCATGGCCCGCCATACGGGAAGCGCAGCGGCGCAGTTTGTCGGTGGCGAATACGGCGATGGCGGTGACCATTGACGTGGGCGATCCGGACAATGTGCATCCGGCCGATAAGCAGACCGTCGGGGCGAGGCTGGCGCTGGCGGCGCGGGCGCTGGCTTACGGGGAGAGTGTAGAATACTCGGGTCCATTGTTCCGGCAGGCGGTACCGGAGGGCGACGGGATGCGGGTGTGGTTCGATCATGCGAGCGATGGCCTGGTAGCGAAGGGCGGCGATCTGCAAGGGTTTGAGATTGCGGGAGACGATGGGCGCTTTGTTCCGGCGACAGCGCGGGTGGACGGAAAGACGGTGGTGGTGAGCGGTGCGGGAGTGGCCGGGGCGAAGTATGTGCGGTACGGGTGGGCGAATGCGCCGGTGGTGAATCTATTTAATGGGGCGGGATTGCCGGCGTCGCCGTTCACTTCGGAAGACGGCATACGGGTGCCGTAGGCCGGGGCGAACGAATGGCTTCGGCCACCCGCAAGTTGGCTACCTGTCCACGAACCACAAATACACGGGCGGCCGGTGGCCGATTTCGACCGGTTTGGTGATTTCCGGCCACCCGGGTCCGATGCAACTTATTCACAAATAAACAGGTTGGCATTGGACCCGGGATTGCTTTATTCAGGGCGGAGATTGGCATATGAAAAAGGGATTGTTGGCACTGGCTCTGGCGGTTATGACGTTGGCGCCGACGGGCGCGTCGGCAGCCGTATTTTATCGTCCGTATTGGGGCGGTTATTGGGGTGGTGGCCCTTATTGGGGCTACGGTTACTATGGCGGCTATTATGGATATGCCGGCCAAGTGAAACTGGACACCAAGGTTCGCGATGCCGAAGTGTTTATCAATGGCGGCTTCGCGGGGAACACGCACGATAACCGGACCATGCATTTGCGACCGGGCAGCTACCACATTGAGATTCGTCATGCGGGTAGGACGATGTTCACCGAGCAGGTGTATGTCGCGCCTGGGAAAACGGTTCATTTGCGGCCGACGCTGTAAGGGACCGTCCCTCACGGTCGGGGCGCTGAGAAGGACCAGTTAGGGTTTGAGGATTTCTTCGAAGAAGGCGAGCGCGCGCGGATCGTTGGACTGGCCTAGCCAGAACATAGCTTGTTTGCGCACTTCCGGATTGCGGTTCACGCGCGCCACCTGAATGAGCATGGGGACGCCTTCCCCGTTGGGTAGTTGCTGCAGGGCGAACACCGCTTTTTTCTTCACTTCAGTATCCGGGTCACGATCGATGGCTCCGGAGATGGCAGTCACCGCTTTCTTTCCCGCCTTTTGCGCTAACCAGAATAACGCTTGTCCACGGACGTGCGAACTTGCGTCGTCGTGGGCGACGGCGATCATGGTATCGACGGCGTGCGGTTCTTTGCTGACGGAAAGGCCGAAGACGGCTTTGTCGCGAATGTGTTCGCTCGAATCGGTGGTGACGATGCGGCGGAGGTTGTCGTAGCCGCGGCGGCCGCGGGCCTCGCCCATCCAGAAGATGGCTTTCTCGCGCAGGGATTCGGGCTGGTTGGCGGCGGCAAAACGTTCCAGGGCTTCGTCGGCCGCTGGGTCGTCGTGGAGCGCGATGGCGGCGAGGGAGCCTTCGCGCACGTGGTCGGTGCCGGAAGTGGCGAAGGTTGCCAGGAAGGCGATGCTGTCGGCCGGGCGCACGTCGCGGATCCAGCGGATGGGCAGTCCGGCGGCGTCTAGCTGGCAATCGCCCGAGATGACGCGGATCTTGCCGATGCGGCTATTCTCGATGCGGAACATGATCTGAGCCTGCTCAGGCGGTTCGAGGTGCACGGGGCCGGGCGGGCGGACACCTTGCACCATCCCGTTGCCGTAGTCGCAATACTGCTGGTGGCCGGGAATGGTGGCGATGGTATAGCCGACCCACGCCGGTTGCGGCTGCGCGTACTGGTCGCGGAAGCTTTGCTCGAGCGAGGCAGCGTGCAGCGATAGGGGCAACAGCAGGAGCAGGATGGGTTTCATTTGTTCAGAAGCTCCAACATGTATTCGGTGGAGTCCTTGGACCCCATGATGGAGAGCTTGCCCACGATGGCCTTCTTTATTTCCGGGTTCTTCTCTTTGCGGGCCAGGTCGACGAGGGCTTTGGCATTGCCCTGGATGAACAGGGCATTGATGATTTCGTCGCGGATGCCGGGATCGGATTCGGAAGCGTACATGGATGCCAGCGCGGGTCCGGTGTGCTCGCCCATGATGCCGAGGCTGTGAATGGCGGCTTTGCGCAGGCGGACGTCCTTTTCGCCGCGCGCCACTTCCATCAGTTTGTCGCTATTGCCGCCGACGAACATGGAGTGGAGGATGGCTTCTTTCACTTCGATGGTGGGCTCGGCCTGATATAGCTGCCAGAGCTCGGACTGGCCGCCGCTGATGCCGAGTTGGTGGATGGCTTCCATGCGGAGGTCGGGATTCTTTTCCGATTTGGCGGCTTGCAGCAGGTGGTCGCGATCGCCGGAAACCATGAAACTGTGCAGCACGGTGCGCTTGACGCCGGGGTCATTCGAAGCGGCGTAGACGTCGGCCAGAACCTGGCGATTCTCTTTGGAGCCGATAATGCCGAGGTAGTGAATGGCCTTCATCTGGAGGTCGGGATTGGAATTGTTGCGAGCGGCGGAGGACAGGATCTGGCGGGCCTTGGGGTTATCGCTCTGGGCGAGGACGAAGAGGGCGCGCTCTTTGAGCTTGGGCGACTGGTTGGCTTGCAGAACTCTTTCGAGCATGGGAACGGCGCGATCGGGATCGCTGTTCATGAGGCCGTTGAGGGCCATGAGTTTCAAGTCTTCGTCGGGTTCCGAACTGGGGTTCACCTTTTCGCCGGAGGCCTGGCGCACTTCCATTTCGAGGGCGCGGGCGTCATCCTGCCAGCGGCTGTTGGCGTAGACTCTGCGCAACTGGGCAAGGGCGGTGAGGGCGTCGGCGCGCCGGGAGATTTTGTATAGCGCATAAGCTTTCCAGTAGAGCGCTTCGTCGGTGCGGGGGCCTTTTTCGGCGGCCACGGAAGTGAAGGCTTGGACGGCATCGTCCCAACGGCCGGCGTCGATGGCGGCTTTTCCCTTTTGGAAGAGGCGGTCGTCGTCGGAGGCTTTGACTGCGGGCTTCTGGAAGAAGCTTTCGCTTTGCGGGACATCGACAGACTGCGCGAGGGCCACGCCGGCAGGGGCCAAGGCGGCTGCCGCAACGATCAAGAAACGTAATTTGAACATTTTGTTTTTACCTTATAAAGTGTTTTGGCCGGGGTTATGTCCGGCGGGGGGCGCTATTTTTTCTTCGCGCCGGCGCACGGTGGAGCCCACCACGCGCACCTTGAACAGGATGCCATCGCCTTCGATGCGCTGGCGCAGGCTCTCGACTTCTTCGGGCGTGAGGCGGTCGGGCCCGTGGGCGATTTCGAGTAGAACGGGCTCCAGGTCGGCGAGGACGCTGGCCACGCGGGAGTCGCCCGTGCGGGCGGCGGTCTGGCGATAGAGACGGTTCTCAGCCACCAAATCGCCGGCGCGTTCGCGTTCGGAAGCTACGTCGAGAGACTCGCCGGGCTGGGCATTGACGAGTTCGAGGAGGACGGTTTGGGAGCGCTCCAAGTGGTCGCCGACGGCCACCAGGAGGATCCGTTCGCGCACTTGTCCGGCGGTCGCGGTGGGGGTGCCGGCGGGGGCTTTGGGATAGTAGCGTCCGGCGAGGAAGGCGGCGATGACGAGCGTCGACACCAGGGCGGCGGCGCCCATCAAACGGGGCGATGGAAGCCAGCGCAGCCAGGACAAGCCGGGACGCCCTTCGCGCAGTTTCAAGCGGGCCCAGACTTGCGCGCCGTAAGCGGCATCGCGTTCGGGGACGGGCGCGGAATCGACCACGTTGAGTACGCGTTGGAGGTTGGCGTACTCGGCGCGGCAGGCTTCGCAGGCGTCCAGGTGGGCTCGGACGGCGGGAGACGTGTCGCCTTCGCCGTAGTAATACAGGACGAATTGTTCTTCGGTCAAGTGATTCATGATGCAGTACTCACCAGGGGTTCGAGAGCGCGGCGCATTTTTTGAACGGCGCGAAAGATACTGTGTTTAGCGGCATTGGGTTGGACGCCGAGAGTGCGGCCGATATCGTCGATACACATGCCTTCGTAGTGCCGCAGGACGAAGGCGGTACGTTCCATTTCACTGAGGCCGTCGAGTACGGCGGCCACTTTTTCGCCGACTTCACCGCTGAGGGTCAGGCGTTCGGGGGTGGGTGCGGGGTCGGGAAGGGACTGCATGGGGTCGGGCGCTCCTTCGTTATCGCGGGCGTCAGCGGGGGCTTCGGTAAGCGCGCCGCGACGTTTACGGCTGCGGATGAGATCGAGCGAATAGTTCGCTGCGATGCGATAGAGCCAGGTGCCGAAACTGGCCCGTTCGTCGAATTTGGACAACTGCCGGTAGGCGCGGAGGAAGGTTTCCTGCACCACGTCTTCGGCGTCTTGTTGATGGCCCGTCATACGAAAGGCGAGACGGAATAGATTGCGGCTATGGCGTTCGACGAGGATGCGGAACGCGCCGGAGTCTCCGGCGCGCGCCTGTTCGACGGCCACGCTATCGCTCAATTCCATCAAGCTAACCATTAGACTGCAAAAGGCGAGGTGCGGTTAGTAGGGGCTTTTGGGGCGCGGCGGGATGACGGGGTGGTGAAACGAAAAAGTGTTCAGAATCACTACAGAGAGTGAGGTTCACCCATGACAAGAATAACGTTACCGGTAACTCTCCTTTTCACTTGTACGGCTGGGCTTTGGGGCCAGGCCGTGCTCACGCGATCTTACGATGACACGCGCTCGGGCGCGAACACCCAGGAAAAGAGCCTCGCGCCAGGAAATGTGGGCGGACTGAAAGTGCTGCGCGAGTTGGCTTTCGACGGCGGCGACGATGTGCGGATCGAGGCGCAGCCGCTGTACGTTCCGCAATTGAAGATGGCGGATGGGACGCACGACACGGTGATTGTTTGCAGCATGGCGAACAACGTTTACGCGTTCGACGTGAACAGCGGCGCCAAACTGTGGAAGGTGAACCTGGGGACGCCGATCCAGCCCAAGATCACGGGTAAGACGGCCAACGGGCAGGATCAGACGGACATCGATTTGTTCGGCATCAATCACCTTTGGGGCATCTTGAGTACGCCGGTAATCGATCCGGATACGCAGACGTTGTATGTTGTGAACTGGTCGAGTCCGGACGGGACGCGGGCGAAGGCGGTGCACAAGTTGAACGCTTTGAACATCGCCGATAACGGGAAGGCGGTACATCCGGCGATTGTCATTAAGGGGCAGGCGGCTCCGGCGGCGCACTTCAATTCTCCGAACCAGAAGCAGCGGTCGGCGCTGCTGCTGAGTCCATTGAAGGGTCCTGGCAAGAAGTCGCTTTACATGGGCTGCGGGATGACGAGTGAAACGTCCACGGTGGACCATGGGTGGTTGATGGCGTTCGATGTGGCTAGTTTCAGCCAGACCGGGGCTTGGTGCACGACGCCGAAGAGCCACGGTGGCGGGATTTGGGGCGCGGGTGCGGGGGCGGCGGCGGATGGTGACGGGAACATCTACCTGATGACCAGCAATGGCGGATGGAACGGTTCGACGGATCTGGCCGAGAGCTTTGTGCGCTTGCAGAATAGCGGAGGGAAGGTAAGCGCGGTGGATTGGTTCACGCCGTTCCTGGACGGCAACCGTCCGAAGTCGGCGGCGAATGGCTACGACTTTCAGGATCAGGATTTAGGATCGGCGCAACCGGTGCTGCCGCCGGGGACAGATCTGCTGGTGGGGGCGGGGAAGGACGGTGTTTTGTACGTGTTCAATAAGGGCAGCCTGGGCAAGAAGCTGGTATCGCAGAATAAGACGGCCCTCGCCGATAACAAGCCTCTGTTGAACGCCATTTTCTTCACCTACTTTCCGGGGACGTTTGCGATCAATCCACTGGAGAGCGTCAACGCGTTTCCGACTGGATTTACGCACCATCTGCACGGGTCTCCGGTGGCATGGGCAAGCGCGAACGGGACAATGCTGTTCGTGTGGGGGGAGAATTCCGCGCTGCGATCGTGGAGTTTGACAGCGGCAGGACAGGTGAACTTCCTGGGGGAAAGCCAGGAAACGGCGTCCGCATTTTCGACGGTTTACGATTCGATGCCGGGGGGCATGATTACGTTATCGGCGAACGGCGGGACCGACGGGTTGGTATGGGGAACGGTGCCGATTAAGGGCAACTGGCAGGGGCACGACAACAACGGCAATGCTAACCAGGAGATTGTGGAAGGCGTGCTGCGGGCATACGACGCGACGGCGATGGATGGGACCAATGCGAACGGGAACGCGCGGATCAAACTACTGTGGCAGAGCAGCATTCCGGGGACGCCGCATGCGGGCGATGTGCGATATACGTACGACAAGTTCTGTCCGCCGGTGGTGGCGGATGGGAAAGTGCTGCTGCCGACCTACGACGGGAAAGTGATCGTCTACGGGTTGTGAGGTGGGCACAATATCGCGAGAGCCTGGCGGAGGTCAGTGAAGGCTGCTTCGGCGCCAACTTCTTTGGCAAATTGGGGGGCGAGGCGGTAGGCACCGCCACCCAGGAAGACCTTGGGGGCACGGCCCTGCAGTTCGGCGCGCACGAACTGGAGCAAGGCGGAGACGGCGGGAAGGTTGGCGACGATGGTGGTGGAGATGCAGAGGACGCCGGCGGAAATCTCTTCGACGGCGGAGAGGATAGAGGAGTGGGGCAGGTCGGTTCCGAGGAAGCGAACGACCCAGCCGTTGGCCTCCATGGCATCGGCGACGAGGTTGGCGCCGATTTGATGGAGTTCGCCAGAGACGCCGGTGACCACCATAGTGCCGCGATGGACCGCGGCGGGGACCATGCGCGGATAGATGGCGGCAATGGCGTATTGGGTGATGGAGGTGGCGATGTGTTCCTGGGCCACACTGACCTGATTCAGCTCCCATAGTCTGCCGATTCGATAGAGCGCCGCGCCAAAGACGTCGATATAGATATCCGTATGGCTGTGGCCGTCGCGCAGGGCCTGGTCGACGACATTGAGGGCGGCCTGGCGGTTGCCATCCAAAATAGCGGCGAGGTAGTTCCGGTGGGGAATCGACAGATGGCCGGTGGATGGTTCGGCGGGGGATTCGGGGGAGGGCTCGAAGCAAGCGGCGCGCCCCTGCGCCAGGAATGAGGAGACAGTTGCGCACTCTTCCGGCAGCAGGCTGGGCGAGAGGCGATTTTCGAGAAAGGCGAGGCCGGCTTCGAGGGTGTGGGGGGGGATGCCGCGCGCGCCGAGGACCCTGACCATCCAACTGGAGTAATCGCCGAAGGCGGCGGGCGAACCTGCCTCGATAGCGCCAGCGAGGAAGTCGAGGTGGGAGGACAAATCGGCCCGGCGGTCGGCGCTGACGGATTGCACCACACCGGGCCTGAGGGACGCGAGTTTGGAGGCGAGGTTCATGCGGCTTCGACGCAATTGCGGCCGTTAGCTTTGGCGCGATAGAGGGCGGCGTCGGCGCGGGCCACGAATTCATCGGGAGTCTCGCCGGCGGCAAAGGTGGCAATGCCGAGGCTAAGGGTTACGGACGCTGGGCAGGCGGGCAGGCTGGTATCCGCGAGTTCCTTTCTGATCCGTTCGGCGACGGCGAAGGCACCAGCGGGGGAGGCACCGGGGAGGAGCAGAAGAAACTCCTCACCACCATAGCGGGCGGCAAGGTCGTAGGGCCGCAACTGACTGGTAAAGACGGCGGCGGCGCGTTGGAGGACCTGGTCTCCGGCGGCGTGGCCGAATTGGTCGTTGATGGATTTGAAATGGTCGAGGTCGGCCATGATGACGCTGAGGCTTTCGGTGAGGCGGGCGGCGCGAGCGATCTCGCGCACGAGCGACTCCTGGAGGGTGCGGCGATTGGCTAAGCCGGTGAGAGGATCGGTACGGGCGAGGCGCTCGATGGTTTGGTTGGCTTGCTGGAGCTCACGGTTTTTTCGAACTGATTCGCGCATCATTACCGAGAGATCATTGGACAGCTTGAGAGTTTCATTTTGAAAGTCGAGGTCGCGACGGTGTTCTTCGGTGCCTAGAAGAAGGACCGCGCCGTGACAAGGGAGGAGCGCGACTTCGAGGGTAACGGGGCTGGCGTTCGGGGGGGCGATGTTCAGGAGGAGGCCGCGATGGCCGGGTCCGGTGGAGCCGGCGAGGCGCAGGCGGAAGAGGCTGTCGGCGGAGGGCAGATAGTCCCAGAGGGACAGGCCGAAATTGCCGGATAGATCGGGGGGGAGGAGACGGAGGGCGGCTTGATTTCGGGCGTGGATCGTGCCATCGGGCGCTAGCAGGAGAGCGACGACGGCGTCGGATTCCAGGAGCCAGTTCGAGAGTGCCGAGGGACAGGATCCCATGGCGGATTGCAGAGAATGGGAAGGCTGGCTAGCCGGGTTGCTCTGAAGCGAATGCATTCTGAGATCAGTGCCGGTGCGGGGGCTTGCCTCTCACTGGAAATTCGGGGGCGGCGCGGCTGGGGTGCCGACGGTACAAACAAAGTCTAACCGGTTGAATTCAGGCGGGTTTGCGTGCGGGCCGGCGGGGCGCGGCCAGTGAGGGAAAAGGGAGGGGTGGCGATTTCAGGGCATGGAGTCCGAAAATCGGCTGGGAAAGGGTGGAAGGGGCAGAATTCGGAGGGAAAGAGGGGGGATCGAGAGACAATTTGGGCACTACAGGGGGTGGCGTTTTCCAAGTTGTCAAAGATCGATGGTGCGGGGGATGCTAGCGGGTGTCGTTAGTATCGGGATCGCAGAGAATGGTAGGTGCGCCTGCGGCTTCGGACATGACGTAATCGGGCGCGGGCCGGAATTGCGAATGCAGCACAGGTTTTAGGGGCTCGGCCGGTTGTTCCGGTTCGGCGGCCTGGGGCTGCGGTTTGGCGCGGCGCTGCTTTTGGATCTGTTGCAATTCGTGGAGGTGGGTGTAGTAAGACTTCTCCAGTGAGGCGCGCTCTTTGGCGGCGTAGGCGAGCATGATAAAGCGCTCCTCGCCGAAGCGGATTTTGTCATAGATTTTGGATACGCTTTCGGAGTTACGGATGAGCATCCATTGAGCGACGACCATGGCTTCGAAGGGGAGTAGTTCGGTACGGCCTTGGGGATGCCAGTCGGCTTCGAGTTCGTCCCAAAGCTGGGAGTAGGCGGCGGCGTTTTCGCCTTCGATGATGGCGCTGCGGGTGCGGAGGCCGAAGGTGAGGGCATTGAAGCGTATGGCTCGTTTGCCTTCCTCGGATGTGGGGCCCGTACTGTGCTGCGAGTTTCGTTTATTCGCTTCATGTTGCTTATCGGAAATAATCATATTTTTCTCCTTGATGAGTGGCAGCGAGGCCGCTACTCGATTTGAGTAGAGCACGGGGTCTGGCGGGCGGAAGGGGATAGATGATGGTAAGCGGTTGTTTCGATTGACACGGCTTTATTTTCTCGGCGTGTGATCGAAGCGGGTGTCGCGGGCTCATTTTGCTCGTCGGCCCCATCCGCGATATTCTTGCGGAATGCGACCCCTTCGGTATTCGATCAACATCACATTGGACGGGTGTTGCGATCATCGTGCAATTCTGCCGGACGAAGAGTTGCATCGTCACGCGACCGAGATCCTTCAGGAGGCCGATGCCCTGCTGTTTGGGCGGGTGATTTACGAAATGATAGAGGCAGCGTGGCGGACGCGGGCGCCGACGGGATCGAGGCCCGATTGGATGGAACCCTTCGCCAGGACGATCGACGCGGCAAAGAAGTATGTCGTGTCGAGCAGGCTGGACCGAGTCGATTGGAACGCGGAGTTGGTGCGCGGGGATTTAGGGGAAGCGGTTCAGGAGCTCAAACGGAAGCCAGGTAAGGGACTGTTGGTGGGGGGGGTGAAGCTCCCGATGGCGTTGGCGGAACTGAGGTTGATTGATGAGTACGAGTTCGTGGTGCAGCCCAGGCTGGCGGGCCACGGGCCGACGTTGTTCGCGGGGTTAGCGAAGTATGTGGACTTGAGGCTTGTGAGCCGGGTGGAGTTCGCGTCGGGGGCGGTGGCTATGCGGTATGAGCCGAGAAGGTAGCCAGTGGTCTTTCCGCTGTGGACGGCGAGATATGGGATGCTGACGATGAGGACTACGACTGAGAAAAACAGTTTGCGGATGCTAAACCCGGTTCATCCGGGCAGGTCCTCAAATCCGAAATCATCGAGGCGCACAATCTTTAGGTGACGCAGGCCGCGAAGATTTTGCGTGTCGCGCGTCCCACGCTCTCCAGTCTTCTGAACGCCAAGGCAAATCTTTCGGGCGACATGGCACTGCGGTTTGAGCAGGCCTTTGGCGTTGACATGGAGACGCTGATGCGGATGCAGAATTCTGTCGATATCGCGCAAACCCGGAGCCGGGCTAAAGCCACTAGGGTTCCCTGACGCGCTGAACTGAATGACCGGACATGTGGATTCAGAGGTGCTATGATTGCTCCGCGTGGGAGGAAGAGGAATGTCTTTGGTACTTGAGAGGTTAGTGCTCAGACTGGTTCTAGCGGTCGCAGCCTCTACTTTGGCAGCCAACGCCGAGAGTTATTCGGTTATCGCGCATATCGCTCCACAGTACAATTATCTGCGGCAGCATGGTTCTAGTTCAGGGCTTCGATGGATACTTATACGGAACCAGTTGTGCGGCTTACTTTACGCGTGGTGGAACTGTATTCAAGATCAGCCTGGCAGGTGTTGTGAGCACGGTCTACAGCTTTTGTTCGCAGCCGCGCTGCACAGATGGATCTAATCCATTGGCCGGGTTGACGTTGGACGCGAATGGGAACTTCTATGGCGCGACTGCTAACTATGGAGCCTATGCCGCGGGCGGCACGATATTCAAACTGGCTCCTAGCGGGGCACTTACTACGCTTCATCGATTCTGCGCGACGAGTTCCGCGTGCCCGGACGGGGCGGCTCCTGTGGCGGGCTTGGTCTTGGGGAATGATGGGAACCTATATGGCGTGACTTCCGCCGGAGGAACCAACAATGCCGGCACGGTGTTCAAGATTACGCCCGCGGGCAAGTTCACCAAGATCCATGACTTCTGCGGAATGACGAATTGCGCGGATGGCGCGAACCCGCAGGCCGCACTAATTCAAGGCGCCGACGGTTATTTTTATGGCACCGCCTCAGTGGGCGGCATGACGGATGGCTTAAAAGGGTACGGCACGATTTTTCGAGTCTCAAGCGAAGGATCGTTTGCGACACTCCATAGCTTTGATGTCACTGACGGCATCTTGCCCAATGGCTCGATGGCGCAGACTCCGGATGGAAGGCTGTATGGGACGACGACGAGCGGCGGGACATACATGGGCGGCACGGTTTTCGAATTGGACACGTCCGGAACTCTGACGACTCTTTATAGCTTCTGCGGCGCTTGTGCGATCGGCGATTATCCATATTCAGGACTCACCTTGGGCACGGATGGAAATCTCTATGGCGCAGCATCAGATAACGGCGCGGGCGGCCCTGACGGCGGCGGGCTTTTTAGCATCACACCGTCCGGATCGCTGACGGAGTTGGTCTCTCTCGGCGGGGCTAACGGCTTTTGGCCATTCGGCGGCTTATTGCAGGCGACGAACGGCGACTTTTACGGTACGACCTGGGGCTCTAATGGCGATGAGTTTCCGATTGCATATCAGTTATCGATGGGCGATGCGGCATTTGTGAAGTCGGTTCCGGTTGCGGGGCGGGTGGGAACTCGCGTGTCCGTTTTGGGAATGGCCTTGACTGGTACTACAGAGGTTTCCTTCAATGGCATCCCAGCCATCTTTACGGTGGTGTCGCCAACTCAAATCTCAACAGCAGTGCCATTGGGCGCTTCGACCGGATTGTTGAAAGTGACTACGCCGGCGGGAGTACTTTTCAGTAATGTCAAGTTTAGCGTGCGCCCCTAGCGGGGGGGGGGCACGTTGCTCAGGTAGAATGCGGTAATGAAGTACCGCGTGTATCTGGAGCCAGACGAGGATGGGGTGTTTGTGGTGACCTGTCCGGCGCTGCCCGGCTGTGTTTCCCAGGGCCGAACCCGAGCGGAAGCAACCGCGAACATTCGGGAAGCAATCGAGGGCTATCTGGACAGCCTCCGAAAGCACGGTGATCCAGTGCCGCCAAGCATTCTGAAAGAGGTTGTTGAGGTTGCCGCCGGATGAAACTGCCGGTTGAATCGGGAAGCGACGCACTGAAGGCATTTGGGAAACGGGATACGAAGTTACAGCGTGGCAGCCATATCATTCGGCAATTCGCGCATCGCTACCGTGAACGCTAGTCAGTCGGCGCGGAGGGCTTCGGAGGGATCGACTTTGGCGGCTTTGCGCGCGGGCAGGTAGCTGGCGAGGGTGGCGGCGAGGATGAGCAGAAGGGATACGCCGGCGTAGGTGAGCGGGTCGGCGGTCCCGACGTTATAGAGGAGCGACTGCATCAGGCGGGTGAGGGCCAGGGCTGCCGCCAAGCCGCAGGCCGCGCCGATGGCGGAGAGGACCAGGCCGTGGCGCACGAAGACGATGGTGACTTCGCGGAGGGTAGCGCCGAGGGCCAGGCGAATTCCGATCTCGCGGGTACGCTGGGCGACGGAATAGGCGATCACGCCGTAGATTCCGATTACACCGAGTAAGAGGGCCATGGCGCCGGCGATGGCCAGCAGCACAAGGGCGAAGGCGGTGCGGGCCAGGGAGCGGCCGTATATCGACGCCATGGTTTGAACGGCAGCGACGGGCAGCGCGGGATTGACGGCGGCGACGGCTTTTTGGAGATCGGCGAGCAAGGCCATGGTGCCGGCGCGGGGTGTGCGGACGATGATGCCGATACCGCGGGAGACGTCGACTGGGGCGGACTCGAAATTCTTGCGCAGCAGGGGCCAATAGACGATGCCAGGGGCTTTTTGATCCAGGCCGTCGTCATGCAGGTCGGCTACGACGCCGACGATTTCGCGCCAATCGTCCTGCAGGGTGGGGCGGATGCGCTGACCGATGGCGGAGTGTGGATCGCGCCAGAATTCGCGGGCCATGTTTTCGGAGATCACGGCCAGAGGCGCGGCGTTGTAGGTTTCGGCCCAAGTGAATTCGCGGCCGGCGAGCAGGCGTGCGCCGGTGGTGGCGAAGTATCCAGGCGAGACGAATTTGTAGCGCCGGATGGGGGGAACGGCGCCGGGCTGGGCGTTTTGGCGATCGGCGTAGACTGGGTCGTTGGTGCCGCCTTCCATGGGTAAGTCGCTGATGATGGCGGCAGCGGAGACGCCGGGGATGCTTTGGATCTGGCGGAGGATTTCTTCTTCGGTGCGGATTGCGGTGACGGGGGCGTCGCCGGGTGATTCGGGAATGGAGAGGCGCAGAGTTTCCATGGGCTGCTGGTGGGAGAAGCCGGGATCGACGTGATGCAGCGCCTGGAAGGTGCGGATCATCAGGCCGGAAGCGATCAACAGGACGAGGGCGAGGGCGACCTGGACGACGACGAGGAGGTTGCGGGCGCGATGGCGTTCGCGGCTTTGGCTCTGGGAGCGGCCAGCGCCACGTAGCGCTTCGGACAGTTGGGGACGCGCATATTTGAAGACGGGGATGAGCCCGAATAGGAGGCCGGAGGCAAGCGAGACGGCGAGGGCGAAGGCGACGACGATTGGATCGATGGCGATGTCGTGGAGGCGCGGCAGATTTGCCAGTCCGGAGGCCGCGAGGAGATGGAGAGCGGCGTAGGCCAGGGCCAAGCCGAGGGCGCCACCGGCGAGACCGAGCAGGGTGCTTTCGAGGAGCAATTCGCGCGCGATGCGTCCCCGGGCGGCGCCTAGTGCGGCGCGAATGGCGAGTTCGTGGCGGCGGCTATCGGCACGAACCAGAAGCAAGTTGGCAGCGTTGGCGCAGGCGATCAGGAGGACGATGCCGACGGTACCCATCAGGACCCACAGCATCTTTCCAAGGCTGCCCACCAGGACGTCTTTGAGGGGGCGGATGCGGGGAGCGATGCGGGACTCGGCCCAGATGTGGGCGCTGAAGCCGGGGTTCACGGCGAACTTGGCGGGCGCGATGGACAACATGCGGGCAACGTCGGCGTTGGCTTGTGCGAGGGTGATGCCGGGTTTCAGGCGGGCGATGCCTTCACAACAGAAACTTATCAGGCGGATATCGGCGCGGCGCATGCGGAAGGGGAACAAGAGCGAGACGGGGCGGTCGAGGAACTGGAACGAAGGCGGCATGACGCCGACGACCTGGCGAGCTTCGCCATCCATCACGATGCGGCGACCGAGGACGGAGGGGTCGGCACCGAGGCGGGAGCGCCAATAGCCATCGGTAAGAATTACGGTGCGCTGGCTTTGGGGGTCGTCATCAGCGGGAGTGAAGGCGCGGCCCATGGCGGGTAGGACACCGAGAACCGGCAGGAAGCGATGGGCGACGACTAGGGCGGGAACTTCCTCGGGTTGGGCCAGGCCGGTGATGGTGACGGTGTCGTAGCGCCACATGGCGACATCCTGAAAGACGCGGTTTTCCTCACGGTAAGTAAAGTAGAGGGAGCCGGCCATGTTGAGATCGTCGATGTGGATGCCGGGCGCGGTGTGGCGGAGGGCGACGATGCGGGCGGCGTCCGGATAGGGGAGGGGCTTCCAGAGGACGCCTTCCATGACGCTGAAAATGGCGGTGGTGGCGCCGATGCCGAGGGCCAGGGTGAGCAGGCAGGCGGTGGCGAAGCCCGGTTTCTGGCGAAGGCGGCGGAGGGTGTAGCGAAGGTCGGAAAGGAAAGTGCCGAGCGCGTTTTCCCATCCGTAGGCGCGGACTTGTTCGTGGAGGGCGGTAAGGTTGCCGAGTTCGAGTTGGGCGGCGCGGCGGGCGTCGGCGGGGGTGAGTCCGGCGGCGGTGAGGGCGGCGATGGATTCATCGAGGTAGTGGCGCAATTCGTCGGCGATTTCGCGGTCGGCGGATTTGCGGTGGAGGATGACGCGGAGGCCGCGCGCGATTTGACGGCGGAGAGACATGGCTTAAGCCTCCGCTTTCAAGAGGCGGGCGATGGCGGCGGCGCGGCGGTTCCAATTGGCGGTTTCGATTTCAAGCTGTTTCCTGCCGGAGCGGGTGAGGGAGTAGAATTTGGCGCGGCGGGAGTTGTCGGACTGACGCCATTCGGAATCGAGCCAGCCGACGCGTTCGAGGCGTTGAAAGGCGGTGAGGAGGGAGCCGGGATTGGCCTTAAAGACGCCGCGGGAGATTTGTTCGATCCGGCGGGCGATGCCGAAGCCGTGCATGGGTTCGAGGCTGAGAGTTTTGAGAATGAGGAGATCGAGGGTGCCTTGGATTACGTCGGTATTGGGTTCTTCCATAGCGGCTGATTTGAGAATACGCCGCTTCCATATGATTGTCAAGATGTGAGGGGCAAGAGTTGGGTGGCTACGCCAGGGGGTAGTCGACGCTGCGGAGGAGCCAGTCGCGATTGGCGCGCACGTCTTCACGCAAGGTGTCGCAGAGGGCCGCGCGATGTTCGTAGAGGCGGGAGGGCGCGACCTTGGCGTGGTTATCGAGGAGGGCTTTGACGAGGAACGGCATGACCATGGAGTAATCGGCCTGCATGCTCTCGGTGGTTTGCAGGTAGGTATCCTTATCGACCTTGCCCCAGGTGACGGCTTCGGCGGGGGGGCAGGAGGAGAGCGAACCATCGGTGACGGGGGCGGTGACGATCTGGACGTCGAATTCGTAGCCGCGGACGTTGGGGAGGCCGAGGACCTGGCCGAGGGCGGGTTCGGGCTGGAGGTTGTAATTTTTGGGCACGCCGCCGCCGAGGATTAGGGTGGCGAGGGCGTGCGCGGGGCTTGTCGAACAGGCCCCAGCGATGATAGGCGCAGGCTTCGAAGACTTCGGCGTGGAGGTCGAGATCGAAGGCGTAATCGGGGATGATGCCGGCTTTGCTGCATGGCCCAGAGCTTCATGGAATTGAGGAACACGCTGCCGTCGCCGGGGGCGCCGACGAAGATGGGGATGGCGAGGCGGTGGCAGGTGGCGAGCAGACCGGCCTGGACGCCGTTCGACTTTTCCTGCGCGGCGTAGAATGGCCCGAGGCGGTTGCGGAGTTCGGTGCCGGTCATCTTCTGCTGAAATTCGGGGCGGGAGAGGACGGCGCTGAGGAAGCGGTCCTGATCGAGGAGGACGTCTTCATCGAAGGCCATGTCGGTGACGCGGATGGTGCCTTCGTCGCGGAGGGCGGCGTCGTCGCCGTTGATGGGGACTTCGTGGATGGGGTCGTGGGTATGGGCGTCGAGGCTGCGATGGCCGTCGTGATAGCAGACGGCGTCGGTGGTGGACTGAGGTAGGCGACCCAGCCGGTTTCGAGCAGGGGGATCAGCCAGGCCTGGTGCTGGCCGGAGACGGTGACGGGTCCGGAGATGGAGAGGGTGAGGGGGCAGCCCATGCCAGATGGCGCGATCGAGGATGGTATAGATGCGGCGGAGGTAAGCGCCGCCGAATGCGGGGAGGCAGTGGCGGAAGATTTCGTCGAGGGTGGCGCATTCATCGACGCGGCGGACGCGGACGGGATGGCGATGGGACATCGATTCCGAAGGTAACATGGAGTGGGCGGGGGCTGTTCCGCGCGCAATCGGGCTATAGATCAGTGCATCGCCGAGTTGCCTGCGGGGGCTTGGCGCGGTGGCTCGACAGCCGAGCATTGGCGCATAAGAATGTCGCTTAGTGTGCCGGGTTGTTTCGCCGCGATGGCAAACACGTCGGCGCGGGCCTGCGAGGCGACGCCGAGTGCCTCCGCGGCCGCGATGAAGTGGTTGTAGGCACCGATAATATCCAAGCCGGTGAGTTCGTAGCCGTACCCTTCGAGCATTCGCTCAATTGCGAGGCGCCCGACTTCAAGAGAGAACCGGGCGTCTTTCTTGAGCAAGTCGCGGGATGCGCGGCTGAGCGTGCGCGGATCGGTGTGGCCTGTGTTGGCAAACTCCAGGGCGAGATCGAGGAAGCCTGCGTTTTTCGCCGCGGCAAACCAACGGCCGGGCTCGCCGCTCCATGTGGCCAAATCCAAGAGGATCGTGTTCGGGTCGCGACCGGGATAGTTCTTAACGAGCGCGCGGAAGGTGGCGAGGCCTGTGGATGCGCCATTCGCAGCGAGAGCATACAGGTCATACGCCTCATCGACCCGGCCGAGATCCAGCAGGATTTTTTCGCATATGGCGCTGATGGCGGCATCCGGTTGATTGAGGCCGCGGGAAGCCTCTGCATAAGCCAGGGCTTCATCCATGCGGCCTTCGGATGCCAACGCCTGCATGCCGAACTTGCGCTCATGCCAGTGTGGAAATCGCTGCAGCGCGAGGACCTGAAGCAATTCGTGGTGGCGGCCAGCCGCCAGCAGGCTGGAGAGGCACACGCTAGATGCACGAACGTAGCTCCCGGGGCGGGGATCGGACCAGGCAGTCCGCAGTAAGCTGAGGAACCGATCTGCCCAGGTAGAGGCTGTTTCACGGGAACCGCATAGCTCGCCCCACCGTTCTCCGACCAAGGAAAGGTAATCGACGCCATCATCCTCGATTGCCTGCCAGAGGCGTTCCAGCCATTTGTCACGAGTGGTTCGGTCAGCGGGTGCATCGATGGCGATCGGCAGCAACTCGTTCTGCGCCCAGTAGACGGCGCCGCCAAGGGCACCGGATGACGTATCAATATCTTGGAAGGCCGGCCAGATCCTTTCCATTAGGCTGACGACGCCGTCAGCGGCGGTCACGGGATCTTTTCTGGCGACCTTCTTGATTTCGGTGACAGCATCTTTCAAGCGCTGGCAGGCGAGATGCGAACCACTCCATCCGAATGCGCGGGTGCGAAGGCGGGGCTTGAAGGTCCAAGTATATTTCGCTGGCATCGACTCAAGATATTTTGGCACGGCGAGGTTTATCGCCGCACGAGGATGGAAACGAAGTTCTCGCGGGTGAACAGGCTTTGCCAAAAGGGGCGAGGTGGAGCTAGGCGAATAATTCGTCGATGTTTTTGGCGTCGAGGATGCGTTCGACGAGGTCGTCGAGGGCGGGCGCGGGAAGGGCTTCGAGTTTTTGCGCGGCCCATGAGGGGAGGAGGCCGAAGCGTTTTTCGATCAGGCGGCGAAGGACTTTGGATTCACCTTCCTGCAAGCCCTTTTCTAAGCCTGTCTGCAAGCCCTTTTCTAAGCCTGTCTGCAAACCCTTTTCTAAGCCCGTCTGCAAACCCTTTTCTAAGCCTTTCTGTTCGCCTTCACGGCATCCCTTCTGAAACAGGGGCCCTAAGACGTCATGTTCCAGAATGCTGGTTTGAATCGGCATTTTTTGCGCTTCCTCTTCTACGGTTTGTCCTAAACGTCGCAAGCCAGCCAGTATGAACAACTGGGCTAACGCTCGTTCCCGATCTGGAGCGGTGAGTTCTGCAATCCGCTCGACGATACGACGGACTGCTACCTTATTGTCCTGCCAGCGGGCCAAGATCGCAATTACATTATCTCCGACTCTATCGCTTTCGAGAAGGCGTTGTCCATCCAGTGTGCGGATGTCGATCAGGCGATATTGGAAGGAGAAGTCGTCGCCGATCAGTCGGTCGCCCATATTTAGCGGCGTTTCACCAACATACAAAACGATTTGGCGCGGGAGACGGCCGAGCAACCGCCGGACTCCCAGGCAGTATTCGGCCATACGGAGGGGCATGGCCGGGTCGTTGCCGCTTTGTAATTCGATGTGCACGAGGTGGCCGTCGACGGTCTCGCCGAGCAAGTCCAGGCGGAGGTTTTGCACTTTGGGCAATTCGATATCCAGCCACTTCGTAACGGGGTTCCCCGCTAGGTCACGCATGATCAGCGTGTCGGAGCTTTGGAGGAGCAGTTTGAGGGTGACGTCGAAATTCTGCATGAAGGCTGCGACAGATGTGCCAGTAAGACAGTGGAGCTAGGGGGAGAGTTCTCTCAGCAGAAGGGCTTCGCTGTCACCGGTTAGGCGAATAATTCGTCGATGGTTTTGGCGTCGAGGATGCGTTCGACGAGGTCGTCGAGGGCGGGCGCGGGAAGGGCTTCGAGCTTTTGCTCGGCCCAGGGGGGGAGGGATCCGAAGCGTTTTTCGATCAGGCGGCGGAGGACTTTAGATTCACCTTCCTGCAAACCTTTTTCTAAGCCTGTCCGCAAGCCTTTCTGTTCGCCTTCACGGCATCCCTTCTGAAACAGTGGCCCTAAGACGTCGTGTTCCAGAATGCTGGTTTGAATAGGCATTTTTTGCGCTTCCTCTTCTACGGTTTGTCCTAAACGTCGCAAGCCAGCCAGTATGAACAACTGGGCTAACGCTTTTTCCCGATCCGGAGCGGTTAGTTCTGCAATCCGCTCGACGATACGACGGACTGCTACCTTTTTGTCCTGCCAGCGAGCCAGGATCGCAATTACATTATCTCCGACTCTATCGCTTTCAAGAAGGCGTTGTCCATCCAGTGTGCGGATGTCGATCAGGCGATATTGGAAGGAGAAGTCATCGCCGATCAGCCGGTCGCTCATTTTTAGGGGTGCTTCGCCAACATACAAGACGATTTGGCGGGGGAGTCGGCCGAGCAACCGCCGGACTCCCAGGCAGTATTCGGCCATACGGAGGGGCATTGTCAGGTCGTTGGCGCTTTGCAATTCGATGTGCACGAGGTGGCCGTCCACGGTCTCGCCGAGCAAGTCCAGGCGGAGGTTTTGCACTTTGGGCAATTCGATATCGAGCCACTTCGTGACGGGGTTCCCGGCTAGTTCACGCATGATCAGCGTGTCGGAGCTTTGGAGGAGCAGTTTGAGCGTGACGTCGAAATTCTGCATGAAGGCTGCGACAGATGTGTCAGTAAGACAGTGGAGTAACGGGCGGGTTCTCTCAAGAAGACGGCCGGGCTTGAATACTTACAAGCCCGGCGAAAGCGATTGCGAGGGTTTTAGAGGTTTGCAGAGGGTTCTGAGAGAGGGGAAAGGCTAGAGGGAACAAACGGGGTATCAATCGCTTCTCGCCGGGCTTGCTCTTTGTTTGTCACGCCTTGGATATAGCAATCGGCTCACCAAACTATAAGCCGCGTATTTCCAATCAACTAAACGAAAAAGCGCGGTAACCGCGTGCAAAAATGGCACCAAGCGACACGGAATGGTCAAAATGGAACACCACGGGACGAAAAACTGTCGTGCGTAGTTTACGCGCCGGGCTGGGTAGTTGCTGGAAGAGGCGCCGGGGGACGGGAAACGACTCCCTGGAAAGCTTCGCCCAGCGAGACACCGTTATTGTTCAGAGTCTGCCCGGTGACGCGTTCCAATTCGACCTTCGATTTGGCGTAGGCGGCCTCCGCCGACAATTCGCTTTGGCGGGCGGTGGCCAGATCGCGCTGGGTCAGGATCACGTTATAGATGACCGAGGCGCCGGCGGCGTACTTTTTCTGTTCGGCATCGAGGGTGCGCTCCTGCAGGATGCGGGCTTTGGTAGCGGCGCGGTATTGCGCGCGGGCATTCTGTACACCGATGACAGCGTTTTGCACGTCGACGCGTACTTGATTTTCGAGGCGTTGCACGCCCAGTTGCAATTGGCGTAGGGTGAGTTCGTCGTTGATGGCCTGGGCCTGGGCGGCGCGGTTGCGCAGAGGGATGGTGAGGTTGAAGCCGGCGGAATAGTTGGGATAGTTGCGCGCGAACAATTGCTTGGAGGACGGTGCCATAGCCGCCGATGAAGGCGGGGCTGGGCGCGCCGAAATTGAACGGGAAGTTTGAGGGCACCGATGTTCACCTGTCCGGCGAGGGCATTATTACTGCATGGCGGCGACCAGGTCGAGGGTAGGGCAGCAGGCCGTTTTTGGAGCCGTGCAGCGTGATTTCCTGATTGGTGACCTGGATGCGGTTTTGGGCCAGTTCCGGACGCGCGGAAAGAGCCATGGCGACCATATCCTGCATGGGGGTGACGGGCTCGACATCGGGCACGCGGATGCGATCGGTCGGGACGATGCGCGCTTCGGCGACCGCCGGGCTGGCCACGCCATTGCGGCTGAGCGCATTCTTCAGAATGGTCTCCTGCTGCAGGAGCTGGGTTTCGGCGAGCGTCAGATTCTGCTGGTCGGTAGCCAACTGGGCCTCCGCGCGCACCACTTCGATGGGCGCCATCATGCCGGCGTCCACCTGCTTCTGGTTGTCTTCGAAGAGCTTGGTGCTGGTGGCTACGGCCTGTTGTTGGACGCGCACGTTTTCGTTAAAGTGACCAGATCCCAGTAAAGGTCCATGACGGCGGCCACGGTGGTGATTACCTGCAGTTTGAAGGTGAGGTCGGAGAGCTCCCGGTTGTTCTTGGCGATCTGGATCTGGCGCTGATTGACCGCCATGCTGAAGCCTTGCAGCAGGTGCTGGGTCACGGTGAGGCCCAGGGAAGAGGTGGTAACGGGATTGAAGAGTGTGGTGGAGCTGTTGCCGATGGCGGTGGAGTTGTTCAGTCCCGAGGCTTATCGATGTTCCGGAGGCGAAGCCTTGTTGGTAGGTGAGGCCGGAGAGGTCCTGGCGTTGAATCAATTCATCGATGCCGGCGATGAATACGCTGCTTTCGGGGACGGTTTGATGCGCCCAACTGGCGCTGCCGACCAGGGCCGGATCGAAGACGGGAATGGGCGGTCCGGACTGGCTGATGACCGTATTGCCGACGGCGGTGGCGCTGGCGGAACTGGCCTGGGTGGAGGGGTTACCGGTGACGCCGCTTTGGGCCACGCCGCCGGGTTGGGCGCTGGTGGGTCCGGCGGTGACGGAGGTGGAGACGCCTTGGGCGAAGGCTCCGGCTTTGGCGCGGAGGACTTGGGCGTCGGCGATCTGCGGGGCCGTAGCGCTGGATTTCGATATCGAGGTTGTTTTCGAGCGCCAAGGCGATGGCATCCTGGAGGGAGAGATAGAGCCGTCCGGCGCGCAGCAGCATTTCGAGGCGGCCGGAGTTGGCGAGGCTGATGGGCGGGACCTGGGACATCCGGTAGCGGCCGGTGAGCCAGGAGAACGATCCGTCGGGTGCGGCAATCTGATGGGCGTCCTGCGCGATGGCGGGGGCGACGAGCAGGTGGATACACAGAATAGAAACGAGGGCTTGATAGCGATGCATGGTTTTCTCAATGGTATAGTAGGCGTTTGTGACGCCGCAAGCCGAAACCATACTCGAGTTATTCCGCAAGACGGGCGCGTATCTTAAGGGCCATTTTCGTTTGACCAGCGGGCTGCACAGTCCGGAGTATTTGCAGTGCGCGCTGGTGCTGCAACATCCGGAGCACGCGGCGGAACTGGGCGCGCGTTTGGCGGAAGAACTGCGCAAGATCGTCGACGAGCCAGTGGGGTTGGTAGTATCGCCGGCGTTGGGGGGCTGATCATTGGCCACGAGGTGGCGCGAGCTTTGGGTGCGCGATTCATTTTCACGGAGCGCGACGAGAACAAGAAAATGACCCTGCGGCGCGGCTTCACGGTGACGCCGGGCGAGGCTGCGGTGGTGGTGGAAGACGTGATCACCACGGGCGGCAGTACGCACGACGTGGTGGAGGTGATGCGCGCGGCGGGTGCGCGGCCGGTCGCGGCGGGATCAATCATGGATCGCAGCGGGGGCCGAGCGGATGTGGGCGTGCCGCGGGTGGCGCTGGCGACGCTGGAGGTGATGGCGTACGATCCGGCGCAATGTCCACTGTGCGCGCAAGGCGTGCCGGCGGTGAAGCCGGGATCGCGTCCGGCGTAATCGATCGCGAGCCATGCGCCGCATTCGAATTCAGGTAGCGTACGACGGCACGGATTTCCACGGGTGGCAGGTGCAGCCCGGCTTGGCCACGATTCAAGGAACGCTCGAAGCGGTGGTGGGCGAGATCGAGGGTGGCGCGGTACATGTGGCGGGATCGGGGCGTACGGACGCGGGCGTACATGCGGTGGCGCAGGTGGCGGCGTTCAGCATCAAGAATCCCATCCCGATGCCGAATTTGCGCAAGGCCATGAACCGGTTGCTGCCGGCTTCGATAAGGGTGCTATCGGCGGAGGAAGCGGCGCGCGACTTCCATCCACGCTTTCAGGCGGTAGCGAAAACCTACGAATATCGCATAGTGCGGACCGAAGTGTGCGCGCCGTGGGAGTGGCGGTATGTGCACCAGCATCCTTATCCGCTGGACGAGGCGCGGATGGCGGCGTGCGCGCCGGTGCTGGAGGGCGAGCACGATTTCACGGCGTTCGCGGCGGCGGACGATCGCGATGACGAGGGCAGGACGAAGGTCCGCACCATTTTCAGTTCGCGGTTGGAAAGGCAGTCGGACCGGGTGATCTACCGGGTACGAGGCAGCGGGTTCCTGAAGCATATGGTGCGAAATATTGTGGGGACGCTGCTGGAGGCGGGTCGCGGCAATGTGGACGAGAGCGGGGTGCGCGCGCTGCTGACGGCGGGGGGGGGCGGAAGGGCGGACCTACGGCTCCGGCGAAGGGGCTGTTCCTCATGGGCGTGGAGTACTGAGATCCCGCTGGTGTGAGGCCGGCCGATCCAGATGGGTGGGGGCCACCACGGTTAACGAGACGCTGGCGGTGGCGGTTAAGCTGCCGGATTTTCCGGTTATGGTGATGGTCGAGGGGCCGGTGGCGGCGGAAGTCGAGGCCAAGAAATTCACGGAACTTTTGCCCGATGTGACGGGGCTAAAAGTGGCGGTGACGCCCGGGGGCAGGCCGGACGCCGATAGTGTCACGGCGCCGGTGAAGCCGGATAGGGCGATCCCGGCAGCAGCGCTCGACGCGCGCGGGACGCTTAGGGTGGCCGGAGTGACAGTGAGGGTGACGCTGGACGGGGGAGTAACGGTGAGCGCGATGGTGGCGACTGCGTTCAAGGCTCCCGAGGTTCCGGTGATCGTTATCGTGGATGCGCCCGCGGCTGCGGTTTTGGCTGCGGCGAGGGTCAAGGTGCTGGCTCCTGACTTAACCGCGCTGAAGGTTGCGGTTACGCCTTTGGGAAGTCCGGATGCGGTGAGGGTGACGGCGGCGGTGAATCCGTTGTGGGGGAGGATGGCGATGGTGCTGACGGCTGTGGATCCCTGAAGTATCGTGAGACTGGCGGGCGATGCGGTGAGGGTGAAGCTGGGGTGGGCGGCGGTGACGGTCAAGGCGATGGTCGCGGTGCTGCTTAGCGTGCCGGAGGTGCCGGTGATGGTGACGGTGGCGGAGCTTATGGTGGCGGAGTTAGTTGCGGTCAGGGTTAAGGTGCTGTTTGTGAAGGATGCGGTGACACCGGCCGGCAAGCCGGATGCGGTGAGGGTGACGGCGCCGGTGAATCCGTTGTGGGGAACGACGGCGATGGTGCTGGCGGCGGTGGATCCTTGAAGGACGGTCAGTCTGGCGGGTGACGCGGTGAGGGTGAAGCTGGGGGGGGCGGTGACGGTCAAGGCGATGGTCGCGGTGCTGCTTAGCGTGCCGGAGGTGCCGGTGATGGTGATAGTGGCGGATCCTAGTGCGGCGGAGGTGGAGGCGGTCAGGGTTAGGGTGCTGTTTGTAAAGGACGCGGTGACGCCGGTTGGCAAGCCCGATGCGGCGAAGGTGACGGCGCTGTTGAATCCGTTGTGGGGAACGACGGCGATGGTGCTGGTGGCGGTGGAGCCCTGAAGGACTGTTAGGCCAGCGGGCGATGCGGTGAGGGTGAAGGTGGCGGGGGCGGCGACGGTCAGGGCGATGGTCGCGGTGTTGCTCAGGCTGCCGGAAGTGCCGGTGATGGTGATGGTGGCCGATCCTAAGGCGGCGGAGGTAGTGGCGGTCAGCGTTAAGGTGCTGGCTGTGAACGATGCCGTGACGCCGGCTGGTAAGTTCGATGCAGTGAGAGCGACTGCGGCGGTGAATCCGTTGTGGGGAACGATGGTGATGGTGCTGGTGGCTGAGGCGCCCTGAAGGACTGTCAGGCTGGCGGGCGATGCGGTGAGAGTGAAGCTGGGGGGGGCAGCGACGGTTAGGGCGATGGTCGCGGTGCTGCTGAGGCTGCCGGAAGTGCCGGTGATGGTGATGGTGGCGGAGCCTAGGGCGGCGGAGTTTGTGGCGGTCAGGGTCAAAGTGTTGCCCTTGAGCGATGAGGTGACGCCGGCCGGTATGCCCGATGCGGTGAGCGTGACGCCGCCGTTGAATCCGTTCTGGGGAACGATGGCGATGGTGCTGGTGGCTGAGGCGCCCTGAAGGACTGTCAGGCTGGCGGGCGATGCGGTGAGGGTGAAGACCGGCTGGGGGGTGACCGTAAGATCGACCGACGTCGTGCTGCTAAGGCTGCCCGAAGTGCCGGTGATGAACACGGTGGACGTTCCTAACGCGGCTGCGGGGGCCGCACTCAGCTTCAGCGTGCTCGTGCTGGTCGTGCTGGGGGGGGTGAAGGTGGCCGTGACGCCGATGGGCAGGGTGGTGGCGGCCAGGGTCACCGTGCCGGTGAACCCGTTTTGAGGCGTGATGGAGATAATCCGGTTGCCGCTGGCGCCTTGCGGAATGCTCAGGACTGGGGACGATGGGCTCATGGTGAAGCCTGGAATCCCGTTCACGGTCAGCAATGACTGCGCGGTATTGGACAGGCTGCCGGCCGTACCGGTGATGGTCACGGTGGAGGTTGACGAAGCCGCGGTGGCGGCGGCGGTGAAGGTCAGCGTGCTGGCCGAGGTCGCGGCGGCGGGGTTAAACGAAGCGGTGACGCCGTCCGGCAGGCCCGATACAGTCAGGTTCACGGCGCGGGTGAAGCCGTTTTGAGGGCTGATGGAGATGGTGATGTTGGCGCTCGAGCCGGCGGTGATGGCGAGCGTGGGCGCGGAGGCAGCGAGGCTAAAGGATTGCGCGCCCGTGCTGCCGGTCAATTTGTTGATGAGCGGCTGGCCGGTGGGGCTACCCCATCCGGTGGCGAGATCGAAGCCGGCGAGCGCGTTGAAGCCGTTGCCCCCGGTGGTGATGTCATGCAGGTCGGTTAAGTAGCTGGATCCGGCGCCGATGGCGTAGAGCGGGGGATTGGCGAAGCCGATGGCCGGCGTTTCATTGGCGTCGGCTTGCTGATTCACCAATGCCATGAAGCCGGCCCACAGCGGCGCGGAGGCGCTGGTTCCATCCACTTCGCCGCCGTGTCCGTCGTCGCAGATGAGGAAGATCTCGGTTGCGAGCATAGCCACATCCGGAATGTTGCGCAGGGTTGCCGATCCGCCGGCCGCGACGGTGTTGACGGTTTGTTGGTAGTCCGGAATCGGGAAAAAGGTGCTGACGCCGCCGCCCGAGTCCGCCCATGCGTTTTCCGATTGCCACGGGCCGCCGGGGCCCGCGGTATTCAACTCGGTGCCGCCCACCGCTGTGACATAAGGGACATCGACCGGGGGGGCGATGCCGTTGGTATAGGCTCCGCTGTCGCCGGATGCCTGGAAGAACGACTGCCCTTGCGCGATCATCTCGGTGAAGATCTGCAGGGTGGTGTCACCGATCGGCCCAAAGGTCCAGGAGGAGCTCAACTGGCTGGCCAGGTTATCGGTAACCATGCGATTCAGCGCATCGTTAAAGTCGCCGCCCTGGTAGACGATGATGCTCGAGAGGCCGGGCGCCATGTACGCCGCCATCATAATATCCAGGGTTACTTCCACATTCTCAGGACCTGGCACGGTATTGGCGCCGTCGAACAAAATCGTGGTCACAGGGATCGGCGTCTGACCGGCGTGCTGGAAATTATTCGCTATGTCGGCGGGGTAGGCAGCGTCAAACTCCAACAAGCCGACTGTTTGACCGGTACCATCCAAGGTCACGCCCGGCGTGTAGGCTTTGCGATAGTCGGCTCCGTTGAATAGCCCCATGGGTCCCGAGCCGGTGTAGAGTGGGTGGGCCAGGTGGAGCGGGCGCGACTTCAGATTGATGGGGCGGGGGACGGTGAAGTTATCGAGGCCCGAGATATGCAGCACAGGCACGCTGGTATCGAGCGAGGGCTCGCGATCGGGGGCGAAGAACTCGCCGCGCTCCGCGTGGCGCCAGTACAGCATGTTCACGTGAAAGGCGCTCTCGATGGCGGCGGCGGTTCCGCCCACATCCAGAATCATGCGGTTGGGGTGGGTGCCCGTGATCGAGAGACCATGCGCCTCCAAGAAAGAGATGAGCGCCCGGTAGTCGCTTTCAGAGGGGCCGAAGCGTTCGGTAAATTGGGCCGGGGTTAAGTAGTGACGGAAGACGGGGCTATGGGGATCGACAATCTGATCGAGCAGCGCCTTCAGTTCGTCGCGGTTGACAAGCGGCAGGCCAATCGCGACCGTGACACGGTTCGACGGGGGCATGCGCCTGACCGCGACGGAAGCCGCCACGGCCTTGGGCACGTGTCCCTGTAGATATTGTCTTTGGTTTGCCTGCAACGAGGCTAACGAGAGTAGGAATAAGACAGTGGCGCCGGTCCGTTTACTCATCTAATGGCTTGCTTATCGACTCTTTCCCGGTTTTTCGTCGGCCTCAGCCGGAATCGCGCTAAACTTCTACCAATGATGTCCAAGTGGAAGCCAATGCGAACGCTGTGGATCGCGCTGCTGGCAGGGGCGGCATACGGCCAGACGCCTGCAACTTATCCGCTGCAAGACGGTTTTGTGGATGCCCACGGGGTGATCATTTACTACCAGACGGTGGGACAAGGGGCACCGTTGATGATCGTGCATGGCGGTCCGGGCGCGTCGCACGACTACTTTCTTCCTTACCTACTGCCGCTGGCGCGGCACAACAAGTTGATCTTCATTGACGAGCGCGGATCGGGGAAGTCGGAGAAGTTGGACGATGCTGCGGGCTACACGGTGGAGAACATGGTCGAGGATACCGAGGCCGTGCGGCAGGGTCTGAAACTCGGACGCGTCAGCCTGCTGGGGCATTCGTATGGCGGTGTGCTGGCGCAGGCTTATGCGCTGAAGTATCAGGCCAATCTGACGCATTTGGTTTTGTGCAGCACGTTCCATAGCACGGCCAAGATGAACGCAGTGTTCCAGCGGATGCTGGCGAATATGACTCCGGAATTGCGCGAGCGCATTCAGTCGCTGGAGAAGGCGGGTCTGTACGGTAAGGGGAAGGATTACGAGAAGAACCGCTACACCGGCGAATATATGACGGCGGCTTGGGCGGAGGGTTACTTTCCGTATTTGTACCAGCGAAAGCCGGACGCGAATTACGACCCGATCGCCAACGGTATTATGTCGTGGGACTTGTATCGCGAGATGTGGGGCTCGAACGGGGAATTCGTGATCGACGGCAATTTGAAATCGGTCGAATATGCGGACCGGCTGCACACGATCAAGACGCCGACGTTGATTACGGTGGGCGATCATGACGAGTCGGCGCCGTCGCTGGCGGAGGAGATGCACCGGCTGATCGGCGAGTCGAAGCTGGTGATTTTTCCGCAGAGCGGGCACATGAACTTCGTGGATCAACCGGTGCTGTTTAATAAGACGGTGACGGAGTTTCTGGCGCGGTGAGCTTCTACATACTAAACTAAAGACCGTGGGCACACTGACTGAGAGCAAAGCCGCGCGCGAGGCGCTGGATGCATGGACGCGCGAGGTAGTGGAGTGGCACTTCAATCCGGAGACGGGCTGCCCGTTCTGGCTGGATTATGCGGCGAAGCTGGATTGGGATCCGCGCGCGGCGGTGCGGGGCTACGACGATCTTGACCGGTTCGGTTTTTTCCAGGACGAGTGGCTGCGGGGGGGGCCGGTGCGGCGGTGGGTGCCGAAGGGATTTGCGGGGCGGCCTGTGTATGTGTTCGAGACGGGCGGCAGTACAGGGGTGCCGAAGTCGCGGATTAGCATCGACGATTTCCGCATCGATTATGAGGCTTTCAGCGCCACGCTGCCGGACGAGTTTTTCCCGCGCGGGTCGGACTGGCTGATGCTGGGGCCGAGCGGACCGCGGCGGTTGCGGTTGGCGGTGGAGCATCTGGCGCAGTTTCGCGGTGGGATCTGCTTCATGACGGATTTGGATCCACGCTGGGTGATCAAGCTGCTGAAGCGCGGAAAGATCGAGGAAGCGGAGGCGTATAAGCAGCACGTGGTGGAGCAGGGGCTGACGCTACTGCGCGCACACGACAATATCGGGTGCATGTTCACCACGCCCAAACTACTCGAAGCGCTGTGCGAGAGAGTATCGCTGAAGAAGATGGGGATTCGCGGGGTATTCTGCGGGGGGACCGAGATGACTCCGCAGTTCCATCGATTCGCGGTGGAGGAATTGCTGGACGGTGTGTATTTCGCGCCGACTTACGGGAACACGCTGATGGGGCTAGCGGTACATAAGCCGCGGCGGCCGGGCGATGGGTTCGATATCATCTATTACCCGCCGGCGCCGCGGGCGATGATCGAGGTGGTGGACCCCGACGATCCGGCGCGGGTAGTGGGATACGGCGAAACGGGACGGGTACGGTTGACTACGCTGACCAAGGAATTCTTCATGCCGCGCTTTTTAGAGCGGGACGAGGCGGAGCGCGAGCCGTCATATAGTGAGTACCCCTGGGATGGCGTGCGCAACGTGCGGCCGTTTTCCAGGTTTCAGAAGACGGTGGTCGAGGGCGTTTACTGATGGAACAGAGGACCGGCGACGTGGTGCATATTCCGATCTTGAGGCGCGGGAAGCCATACCGAAGCCTGGATACGGCCGTGACGCCGCATTACCGGACCGGGGAGCCATTCGTCGAAACGAGCCAGGCTAACGTGGGGCTGATCCGGCGCGACCTGCTGGACCAGGATATGGCGCGCGCGCTGCTGGCGGGCTTTTCGACGCAGGAATTGTTTCGAATGTGTGTGCGCGCGGCGGAACTGTTCGCCACGGCGCCGCTGCCGCTGGGCGATACCACGCAGACGCCCGACGATTATGTAGTGCAGGTTTCAGCCACCACGGGGCTGCCGCACGTGATGGTACGGCGGAACATGCACAAGATCCGCACGGTGCTGGCGGAGATGGAATCCGTAGTGAACGGCCTGACGCGCAGGCTGGATTTGCAGGTGTTGGATACGGGGCACGCGGATGGCTTGAGCTACTTTCCGCGTGGCGAATCGTTGGGGGTGGTGCTGCCTAGCAATTCACCTGGGGTGCATTCGTTGTGGGCTCCGGCGTTTGCGCTGAAGACGCCGCTGGTTTTGAAGCCGGGCGCGGCAGAGCCTTGGACGCCGTATCGAATGATTCAAGCGCTGATTCACGCGGGGGCGCCGCCGGAGGTTTTCGGTTACTATCCGGCGGATCACGCGGGGGCGGCGGAGATACTGCGGCGTTGCGGGCGCGGCATGGTATTCGGCGATGTGGCATCGACGCGGCAGTGGCAGGGCGATGGACGGATTGAAGTACACGGTCCGGGATACAGCAAGATCGTGATTGGCGAAGATTGCGTCGGGGAATGGGAGCAGTATCTGGATGTGATGGTGTCGTCGATTCTGGAGAATTCCGGGCGGTCGTGCATTAATGCATCGGGAGTTTGGGCGCCGGCGCATACGGCCGAGATCGCGGAGGCGCTGGCGATGCGGTTGGCGATGGTGATGCCGCGCGATGCCGCCGACGAACAGGCGCAGATCGCGCCATTCGCCACTGCGGGGGTGGCGGAACGCATTTCGCAAACCATCGATGGAGACTTAGGCGAGGGATCGCGAGAGGTTACGGCAGCGTATCGCGAAGGGCCGCGGCTGGTGAAGTTTCAGGGCTGCGCGTATCTGCTGCCGACCATCGTGCTGTGCGATTCGCCGGGGCAGGCGCTGGCCAATCGCGAGTTTCTGTTTCCGTTTGCCAGCGTGGTGCCGGTAAGCCACGAGGCTATTCCGCGCGCGCTGGGGCCGAGCCTGGTGGTGACGGCGATCACGCATGATCGTAAGCTGATCGCGCGGCTGTTGGGATCGCCGGACGTGGGCCGCTTGAACCTGGGGCCGATTCCGACGCAACGCATCAGTTGGGATCAGCCACACGAAGGAAACTTGTTCGACCATCTATATGGCCGGCGCGCGTTCCAGTGCGCGGTATGAAGACATGAAGATTCTGGCTCTTACTGCCGGGGCGGCGCAAATGTACTGCGGAAGCTGCATCCGCGACAATGCGCTGGCGGCTGAGTTAAAGAGTCAGGGGCACGATATTATCTTGCTTCCGTTGTACACGCCAACATTGACGGACGAAGCCAATGTGGCGGAGCACAAGACATTTTTCGGCGGCATCAGCGTGTATCTGGAGCAGCACTCGGGGGTGTTTCGCAATACGCCGTGGATGCTCGACCGGCTGTGGGATTCGGAATGGGCGCTGAAGCTGGCCGCGCGGCGTTCGCTTGCGGTGAATCCGAAACTGCTGGGCGAGATGACCGTCTCGATGCTACGCGGGGAAGACGGGCGGCAGCGCAAGGAGATCCATAAGCTGGCGGCTTGGCTGCGCAGCGAACCTGCGCCGGAGATTGTGACGCTGCCGAATTCGCTGTTGATAGGGTTGGCCGGGCCGATTCGCGAGGCGGTGGGACGCCCGATCTGCTGCACGCTGCAAGGGGAAGATTTGTTTCTGAGCCAGTTGCAGGAGCCGTACCGTACGCAGGCACTGGAACTGATCCGCGCGAATATTGAGCACGTGGATGGATTCGCGGCGGTGAGCGAATACTACGCGGGATTTATGTGCCGCTATCTGGGCATCCCAGAGCGCAAGATGCATGTGGTACCGCTGGGCGTGAATCTGAAGGGTTACGACTCCTCGTTGAAGCTGCACGGCAATTGTTTTACGGTTGGATATTTTGCGCGGGTGGCGCCGGAGAAGGGGCTGCAAATTCTTGCCGACGCTTATATTAAGCTGCGCCTCGAGACAGATTTTGGAGGAGGGGCGTTAGAGGTGGCGGGCTATATGGCGCCCGAGCATCGCCCTTATTTGCAAGAGGTGGAGCGGAGCATGAAGGCGGCGGGATTGGATCACGAATTCCGTTACCGGGGAGTGCTCGACCGCGCACATAAGATCGATTTTCTTCGCAATCTGGACTTGCTATCGGTGCCGGCGACGTACGACGAGCCGAAGGGATTGTTTCTATTGGAAGCCATGGCCAACGGAGTGCCGGTGGTGGAACCGCGGCGCGGCGGACTGACGGAGATCGTGGAGAAAACGGGCGGTGGTATTCTGGTGGAACCGGACGACACTGCCAGCCTGGCGCAGGGAATTTATTCGCTGTGGAAGAATCCGCCGCTGCTGGAGCGGTTGGGCAAGAGCGGGGTGGAGGGCGTGCGGCAGCATTACAGCGCAGCGCGGATGGCGGCGCGGGCGCTTGAAGTATACGGAACCATCGCATCCGCCAGCGCGCATGCTTGAAGTCTCGAACCTCGGCAAAGAATACGCGACCCCGCGCGGGCCGCTTTCCATTTTCTCCGGCGTTTCGTTCAGTTTGAAGCGGGGCGATGCGGCGGCTATTATGGGGCCGTCGGGCGCGGGGAAGAGCACACTGCTTTATATATTGGGTGGGCTGGACCGTCCAACATCTGGCACGGTGAAACTGGACGGGCGCGATCCTTTTGGGCTGAGTGAAAAAGATCTGGCTGAGTTTCGCAACCGGTCGATCGGGTTCATTTTTCAGGATCATTGTTTACTGCCGCAATGTTCGGTGCTGGAAAACGTGCTGGTGCCGACGCTGGTTTCAAATGATGGAGCGGGCGCGGCCGGGCGGGCGCGGGAGTTGCTTGGGCAAGTCGGGCTCGGCGATCGACTGGATCACCGGCCGGCCGAGCTTTCGGGTGGCGAGAAGCAGCGGGTGGCGCTGGCGCGGGCGCTGATCCGTAAGCCGCTGCTGCTGTTGTGCGACGAGCCTACCGGCAATCTGGATGCGGCGGCGGCGGAGGTGGTGGCGTCGTTGCTGCTGGAACTGCACCGGCAACAGGAAACCATTTTGATCGTGGTGACGCACAGCGCCGAACTGGCCGCGCGATTTCCTTTGCGCTACGAATTGCGAAATGCGAATCTCCACCCTGCTGGCGCGTAATCTGGCGTGGTACTGGCGCACCAACCTGGCGGTATTGCTAGGGGTGGCGACGGCGGCAGCCGTGCTGGGCGGCGCTTTGCTGGTGGGCGATTCGGTACGCGATAGCTTGCGCGATCTGGTGTTGGCGCGGCTGGGCAATACGGAATCCCTTGTGACGCGCAATGGATTCTTTCGCGAAGAACTGGCTGCGGCGATGGGGGGGGGCACTCCGATAATCGCCATCAACGGACTGGTGATCCAGCCGGCGAGCGGACGCCGCGCGTTGGGCGTACAGGTGTACGGCGTGGATGGGCGGTTTGGGACGGCGCCGGAGGGGCAAGAGATTTTGCTGACGCCTGCGCTGGCGCTGGAGTTGGGGGCTCACGCGGGCGATGAGTTACTGGTTCGGGTACAGAAGCCGTCGGCGATTCCGCTTGAATCGCTGCATGGGCGAAAGGAAGATGAAGGCAAGACCATACGGCTTAAGCTGGGCGGGAAAGCGGCGAGGGAGTTCTCGCTTAACCCGCAACAGGGTGACGTGCGGGCGGCGTTTGTTCCGCTGGGGCTGCTGCAGAGGCAACTGGGAGAGGCCGGCAAGGTCAATACGATTTTGATTTCGGGGGGGGTGCGCCGGACATTCGCGCGGCTACGTTGGAGGATCTGGGGATCAAGGTTCGCACGCTGGCTAATTGTCTCGCGGTGGAGACCGATACCACGCTAGTGCCGGACGCGCTGGCGGAGCGGGTGAATGCCGCGGCTGCGCAATTGGGGTTGAAGACGGAGCCGATCTTTACTTATCTGGCAAACACTATTAGCGATAAAGGCCGGGAGATTCCTTACTCGATAGTTACGGCGATGGGAGCGGAAGACGGGATCACCCTTAATCAATGGGCGGCGCGGGATCTGAATGCCAAGATCGGCGACACGATTTCGCTCGAATATTACATCTGGCGGTCCGACGGCAAGCTGCACACGGAGAATGCGCAATTCAGGCTGACACGGATTGTACCTATAGCGGGCGCGGCGGCGGATCGCGACTATGCGCCGGAGTATCCAGGAATCACGGAATCGGATAGTTTGCACGATTGGGATCCACCTTTCCCGCTGAATCTGCAGCGCGTGCGGCCAGCCGATGAACAGTATTGGAAGGAGTATCGCGCTACGCCGAAGGCGTTTATCTCGCTAAGTGAGGGGCAGCGCCTTTGGGGCACGCGTTTCGGTAAGTTGACATCGGTGCGGGTATCGCCGCCATCGCCGGCTTTCGCGGGTGCGCTACGGGCGGCCATCGACCCGAGCCAGATGGGGCTGGTAACGATCCCGGTGAAGGCGCGCAGCCTGGCGGCGTCACAGGGCGCGACCGATTTCGGCGAATACTTTGTCTACTTCAGTTTCTTCCTGATGGTTTCGGCGCTGCTGTTGACAGGCCTTTTCTTCAAGCTGGGGGTGGAGCAGAGGCTGCGGGAAATCGGAGTACTGCGGGCGCTGGGATTTTCGGTGGCGAAGATTCGCACGATATTCCTGTGGGAAGGGGCGGCGCTGGCGGTGGCGGGTGCGGTGGTTGGAATGGCGGGATCGCTGGCGTACGGCGCGTTTGTGGTTTTCGGGCTGCGCACGTGGTGGATCGGAGCAGTGGGCACGCGACTGATCTCACTGCACGCTTCCGCGGGGTCGCTGGCGACGGGCGCGCTGGCGGGGATCGTGACGGGACTTGCTACGGTGGCGTGGACGCTTCGCAAGTTGGAGCCGGTGACGCCGCGCGGTTTGTTGGTGGGCGAGACCAAGCGGCACTCGGGCAAACGCGGCGCGATCATCGGGGGGGGGCATTAGTGCTGGCGGTGGCCGCGCTGGGGGCGGGACTTGTGCACGCCATGGACGAGACGGGCGCTTTCTTCGGCGCGGGGACGCTGCTGCTGATCGCGGCGATTAGTTTTCAATCCGCGCTACTGAACCGGCGGACGGCAGGGGCGATGGGGAGTTTAACGGCGCTGGCGATGCGCAACGTGGCATGGCGGCCGGGCCGCAGCGTCCTTTGTATCGCGCAGATTGCGTGTGCCACGTTTTTGATCGTATCGGTGGACGCTTTCCGGCAGACGGGTGATTCGGGGGGGACGGGCGGTTATCCACTGGTGGCGGAGTCCGTGCTGCCGCTGATTCACGATCCGAACAGCGCAGCGGGGCGCGAGGAGCTTAATATTCCCAAACTGCCGGGTGTCGATTTCGTGCCGTTCCGGCTGCGGCCGGGAGACGATACAAGCTGTCTGAACCTTTACCAGCCGCGCAATCCGCGGATACTGGCGCCACCGCCTGAGTTCTTACGTAGCGCGCACTTTACGTTTCAGGATGCCGTTACACGGGGGGGGGATCCGTGGTTATTGCTGGAGAAACCGCTGCCGGACGGAGCTATTCCGGCTATCGCGGATGCGAATTCGATGACTTATGTGTTGCATCTGAAGCTGGGCGAGGATCTGGTTGTGAACGGCACTCATTTTCGGATGGTCGCGGCGCTGCAGGACAGCCTGTTTCAGAGCGAACTGCTGATCTCGAGCGGTAACTTTTTGCGGCTGTTTCCGGATGTGGAAGGGTACCGGTTTTTTCTAATTCAGGCGCCGGGCGGATCCGTGCAGGCGGTGACGGGGACGCTCGAAGACGCTTTGTCGGATTACGGGTTCGACATCCAACCGGCGGCGGCGCGCCTGGCGGGGTTCCACAGAGTGGAGAACACTTACCTTTCGACGTTCCGCAGTTTGGGCGCACTGGGCCTGGTGCTGGGCACGGTGGGGCTGGCGGCGATCCTACTGCGCAATGTACTGGAGCGGCGGCGCGAACTGGCGTTACTGCGAGCGGTCGGTTACCGGCCGCTGCATCTGGCGATGATGGTGCTCGGCGAGAACCTGCTGCTATTGCTGATGGGGCTAGGGACGGGCACGGTTTGCGCGTTGCTGGCGATTGCACCGGCGGCCGCGGCGCGTGGCGGCCAATTGCCGTTGGCATCGATCGGCCTGCTTTTGGCAGCGGTAGTGGCCACCGGAACAGCGGCGTCGCTGGCCGCCACGCGCGTGGCTTTGCGAACGCCACTGCTGGCGGCCTTACGGTCTGAGTAAGTCGAAAGCTAAGTGCCACTACCCGTGAGGGTGATGAACTGCGGACTATCGCCCGCGTTGTCGCCGATCATCACGTATCCGTTGTCGGTGCCGGTGACGGTCGGACTGAAAGTCACTCCAAAGGTACAAGTGCCGCCGGGCGCCAAGGTGGACGGGCAGGTGTTACTGACGATGTTATAGTCCTTGGTCGCTCCAATCGAGCTGATGGTGAGGGCGGCGCTGCCGGAGTTCTCTACCGTTACGGTCTTGGGAGCGCTGGTAGTGCCGTGCGCCTGATTGCCGAATGTCAGCGTGGTCGTCGATAGGTTCACTTCCGGCGCCGTGCCGTTGCCAGCTAACGCGAGAAGGTCGGAGCCGCTAGCGGTGTTATCAGTGACGGTGACGGCTCCGGTCTGGTTCAGCGTGGCGGTGGGGGTGAACTTCACCGTGATGGTGCAGGTTCCGTTCACTGCGACTGTTGCCGGACAATTGTTGGTTTCGGTGAAATCGCCTGCAACCGTGCCGCTGGCGACGATGTTGCTGATGCTTAACGAAGCCGCGCCGGTGTTCTGCAGGGTAGACGTTTGCGCGGTGCTGGTGGTATTCAGCGGGACATTGGCAAAGGTCAGGCTAGGCGGCGTGAAAGTGACTTGGGGACTGGTGCCGGTGGTGGCGGTACCCGAAAGGGCCACGGTTTGCGGACTACCCGCCGCGTTGTCGGTGATGCTGACGGCCGCGGTGCGCGTACCTGTCGCCAAGGGTTTGAAGATGACCGCAATGGTGCAACTGAACGATGCCGTGAGAGTCGCGGGACAGTTATTGGATTGGGAATAATCGCCGGCGTTGGCTCCGGTAATGGTGATGCCACTTAGGGTCAGATCGGCTTCACCCGAGTTAGTCAGGCCGATATTCTGCGCGGTGCTGGACGAACCCACTGGCTGGCTGGCAAACGTCAGCGAGGTGGGGCTAAGGGTTACTTGCGGAGCCGCGGCCGCGACGCCTGTTCCGGTCAGCGTAATGGTGCGCGGACTGCCGGGGGCGCTGTCGGTGATGACTACGGTCCCAGTGCGCACGCCGGTGGCAGTGGGTTTGAAGGTGATCTTGATGTTGCAATTCGAAAGCGCAGACACCGACCCGGTACAGCCGTTCGACATGGAGTAATCGGCTCCAGTCAAGACGACGTTGGTCAGGGTAACGGTGGCATTGCTTTGATTGAAGTAGTAGACGGCTTCCGGTTGGCTTGCGACTCCGACTACTTGTTGGTCGAAGGTCAACGCGGTTTGGGACAAAGAGATTTCGGAACTGGACGCGATACCGGTGCCGGTGAGGTTGATCTTCTGGGTGCCGGGGGTGGCGCTATCTGTAATGGTCAACGTACCGGTGGTGACCTTGGCCTGCGCGGGCGTAAAGCCGATGCTAATGGAACAGTTGGATGCAGGCGTCAGGGTCGCGTTGTTGCAACCGTTGCTGAGCGAATAGCCGGTAGTCACGGTGGCGTTGGTCATGGTGATGTTGGTGTTGCCGGTATTGGTGACCGTGACCGTTTGGGTGAAGCCGCTACTGGTTCCCACGACTTGCGGAATGAACGCGACACTGGCCGGAGTGACCGATACGGTGTTGACGTCCGCTATACCCGTGCCCGACATGGTTACTTTGGGCGCGGTGCCGGGAGCGCTATCGGTGATAGTGAGGGTCCCGGTGGCAGCCCCCGCCTTGGCTGGCGTGAATGTTATCGAGACGGTGCAAGTGTTGCCGGATGGGCCGGGTGGCAGCGTGGACGGGCTGATGGGGCAACTGTTACTTACCACGAACGCGGTGCTCGACGAAGTAATGCTCGAGATCGTGACGGGTGAGTTACCGGTGTTCGTGAGCGTAACGGTCTGCGGGTTCGGGGCGTTGGCGGTGTTTCCGACTGACTCTGTGGGGAATACGATGGCTTTGCGATCGATCTCCAGGGCTTGTGCCGCAGTCAGCCCTTTGCCCGATAGGGAAATGGTGCGCGGGCTGCCGGGGGCGTTATCGGTAATGGTGACGGTGCCGGTGCGGTTGCCAGCGGCAGTTGGCGTAAACGTCACGGTGATGGAGCAGCTACCCGCGGCGTTGAGAGTGCTGGGGGTGGTGGGACAGTTATTCGCGATAGCGAAGTCACCGGCGGTGACGGTGACACTGGCGATAGTTAAAGGGACGTCTCCATTGTTCGTCAGCGTAATATTCTGGCCGTTACTGGTAGTGGCGATTACCTGATCTGGGAAAACCAGGTTGGGATCGTGAACATACGCGGAGGGCGAAGAGGCCAGGGCAAAGCCTGCCAGGTTTAGAGTCTGGTTGCCGGCGCTATTGGCGATGGTGATGGTGGAGGTCCGGTTCCCAGCGGCCGCCGGAGTGAAAATGACTTGGAAGTTGCAGGAGGCGCCGGCAGTGAGACTGGTGCCGCAATTATTACTGCCGCTGGCGATGGAGAAATCGGATCCGGTGGGATTGCCGACTGACAGGCCGGTTACCGTGGCAGCGCTGGTGTTGCTGACTGAGACGAATTGCGAGTTACTGGTAGAGCCCACGGCGAGGACGTTGAATGCCAGTCCCGAGGGCGATAGTTTGATGGCTGGTCCGGTAGCCACATTCTGTCCGGTGAGGTTTACAGTTTGTGTACCGCTTCCAGCATTGTCAGTGAACGTGATGGAGCCTGTCTGGGTACCCACGGCTCCCGTGGGTATGTAATTGGCGATGATGGTGCAGCCGTTATTGGGCTGAATCGTGGTCACACATGGATTGGATGCCAGGATGTAGTTCCCGGCGATGACGATATTGGAAATGCTCAGGGCCTCGTTGCCGTTGTTGGCCACGGTCAGGCTTTGATTGGGGCTGGTGGTGCCGGTGGCCTGAGCCTGGAAGGTCATCGTTGCCGGTGAAAAGCCGATGGCCACGTTGGCGGCCGTACCGGTGCCCGCGAGCGCGATGGTCTGCGTTCCGGCATCGTCGGTAATGGTTAGCGTGGCGGGGCGGCTGCCGGTCGCGGTGGGAGTGAAGGCAATGCTAAAGGAGCAGGTGCGCGCCGGTGTAATGCTACCCGGAACACAGAAATTGCTTTGCGAATAATCGCCGGCCGCAGTCCCGCTGATCACGGCGGTCGCCAGGTTCAGAGTGACGTTGCCAGTGTTGGTGATGGTCACATTCTGGCTGCTGCTGGCGAGTCCGACAGGTTGGTTGCTGAAGTTGAGGCTGGCTGGTGAAACCGTGGCGGTGTCACTCACAGCCAGACCGTTGCCCGACAGGCTTACTGTTTGCGGGCTGCCTGTGGCGGTGTCGGTAAACACGATCGAACCGGTGCGCGCACCAGTTGCGGTAGGAGTGAAGACCACATTGACGGAACAAGTGGCCGGAGGATTCCGGAACGACAAGGTGGTGCAATTATTGCTGGTGATGCGGAAGTCGCCGCTTTCCACCACGCGGTCGAAGGTGACGGGGAAGTTCCCCGTGTTGGTAACCACGATCTGGAGAGATCTGCTGGTGGTCTGTCCCACGGGTTGGTCGGCAAACACCAGAGAACTCGGTGTGATGGTGATTGTCTGAGCTTGGGCCACGCCGGTACCACTCAAAGTAAAGGTATGGGGGCTAGCCGAGGTGCTATCGGCGATGGTCACCGCGCCGGTGCGCGTTCCAGCAGCAGTGGGCGTAAATGTCACTCGCACGCCGCAGGTAAAGCCGGGGCTCAGCGTTTGTATACAGCCTGTGGCGAGATAGTCGCCGGTGGCCACCGCACTGAATATGGTGACCGGAATGTTGCCGGTGTTCGACACGGTAATCGTCTGGGAGGCGCTGGTCACATTTACGGTCTGGGGATTGAATATCAGGCCTGTGCCGGAGAGAGTCAGAGCCGAAGTGCCGGCCGCGCCAGTACCGCTAAGAGCCACGGTGCTATTCGGGCTGGAGCTATTGGTCGAGATAAACAGGCTGCCGGTGCGCTGACCTACCTGGGTCGGGAGGAAAGAGACACTCACGGTGCAACTGGTGTTTTGGGCCAGCGATGCCGGACAGTTATTGGTTTGCGCGAAATCGCCCGACATAAAGTAGGCTCCACTGCCGAGGGTCAGGGCCTGGTTCCCGACGTTCGAGATCGTCACGGTTTGGGATTGGGCCGCGGAGCCCACGGCTTGGCTGGCAAACGTAAGGCTGACGGGGCTGAGGTTCATATATGCGCCGTTCGCGCCAGTGCCAGTGAGGCTGACTACGATCGTGCCATTGATGGTAAGGGTGCCGGTACGCGGATTGCTGGTGCTGGTGGGAGTGAAGGTGACGGAGATGGTACAGGATCCGCCGCCGGCCACGGTTGCGCCGCAGGTATTGGTCTGGGTGTAGTCGCCACTGGCTACGATGCTCGAGATACTAAGTGCGCTACTACCCATGTTGCGCAGGGTGACCACTTGCGCCGTGCTGGGCACGCTGACGGTCTGATTGGAGAAACTGAGGCTGGTGGGAGAGGCTGCGCCGAGCGAACCGGCCGCGGCGCTGATGCGGGCTGCGTAGACGGATCGTACCGGAGTGGTGGTGAGGGTGACGGGGAAGTTGCTCGAAGACGTAGACCCTGCGATGATGGCGTCGCCGGTGGACATTACGCCGATACCAGGCCAGTGGGACTGACCTTGACTACTCTCGTCGCTTGTTCCGCCGAGATAGGTAGAGTAAGTGGCAGCCGTGCCGTTTCCGCTGAGTTCGACAATGAAGGCGTCATTGCCGCCGGCATCAAAGCTTTGTATGGGATTGACGACTGGAAAATCCGTTGCACTAGTGTATCCGGAGATGTAAGAGGTACAGGCAGAGGCGCACCCAGGGACCAGCGCAATGGCCTGCGGCGCGGCCACGTTGTTGGTGAGGGCGGAGGACGGACCGGCCAGAAAGGTGGAGTAAATGAGTGAGGTGCCTGTGGAATTCAACTCCGTGACAAACGCGCCGGGATAGACGGTCTGATAGGCGCCGGCCGTAGTCGGAAAATCCGATACTGTGGCATAGCCGGTTATATAAGCGTTGCCTGATGAATCGAGCGCCAGTCCGTTGGCTTGGCCGGGACCGAGGAAAGCGGAGTAAGTGAGAGCGGTAGCGGCGGCATTAAGCTTACTGACATAGATTCCCGCAGTGCCCAATCCGACGCCGTTATATTTGAAGGCGGATGCGGTAACCGGAAAATCGGCACCCGCGAAGCCGGTCACGTAAGCGTTATTCGTGGAATCGACGGCGATGGCGTACGGAGTGGCCGAACTTGTAGGTCCACTGAAGTAAGTAGAGTAGACCAATGAAGCATTTCCTGAAAGAGTGGGGTTAAACTTAGCCACGAATCCGGGCGCGCCACTGGTTCCCGGCGAAGTCTGTAGCACGCCGGAGGTAACCGGGAACGTGCTGGAGTTGGTGTAGCCGGTGATATAAGCGTTTCCGGCCGAATCCGCAGCCACGCTGTTGGCTTGGTCGAAGGCGCTGGTGGTACCGGCCAGATAGCTGCAATAAAGCATGTTGAAGCCGGAATCCATGACTGCTACGAAAGCATGTTGGCCGCTAGTTACGGAGCCAATGTAGGCGCCCGCAGTGGTAGGCAGGCCGACACCGGCGTATCCGGCGACATATACTTTTCCAGAGGGTCCCAGGGCAATGGCTTCAGGAGTGAAGCTAAAGCTGGTAGCGCCGAAAGTCTGGCGCAGCAAGACGGTGGTGCCGTCGGGACTGAGTTTTTCGAGCAGCATGAGCCCGGCACTGCGGCCCACGAGGTAGGCATCGCCGGAACTGTCTGCTGTAGATGCGGCCATGGCATCGCCGCTGTTGCCAACGTAAGTGGAGTAACTCACTACGGGATCGATGACAAGTGTGCGGGAACGGTCGTAGGCGGCGATCTGGAAAGTTATGCGGTTGCCGTGCAGTGCATAGCCGCCAGCGATGGCCTCACGGAGTCCGCGGGCATTGGTTTGATAGATGACGGGCGCATCCAGGCGCATCTGGCCTTTAAGCGTATTGGCAATCAGCGCACCGTCCGTGGCGATGCTCAGGCGGGTGGCGCCTTCCACGGTGAAGGCAATTCGACCGGGATCGTGGCCGGCAGCGACTGCCAAATCATACTCCAGTGTGCCGTGGTTATCGTAATAAATAACGTCGACACCATCATAGATATTCCGGTAAACCACTTGCGCCGGCGTGGGTGCTTCAGCTTGGGATCTGATGTTTGAGTTCAGTAGCTTGATGCGAAGCGAGTTTGTATTTCCGGTGCCGGTGAGCGTGAGGCCATCGCGATGCAACAGCATGTCATAGGGCATGCCGCGGACCGCGAATTGGCCGTCCGCGCGCTGAAACTGTAACGCAACAGCAGAGTGTTCGGCCGCCCATCCGGAACTGCAACTGAATACGAGTAGCGACAAGGCTACCCTGTTAATCAACTTCTGAACACCCATGGAACCCCTCCGATTGATCGGGCTTGATGAGTGAGCGGCTGTTAGCCTGACTCAAGCCCGTGGTAGAGTGTACCATTCTTTACGATAATTGTAGCCAGTAAATAACGAGGTTTTTGCGCGAGCCGATCCGATAGGGTGAACACCCGAATCTGATTCGATACTAACTTGGGGTTACTTGTCTACGATGGGAATCTCAAAGTACAACAACTCGCGTCCGGATTCCGCTTCGCGTATCCCGCTGATATAGAGACTGGCGCCGTGTTGGTAGCCGGTCTGGAAGTAGACGAAGCCGCTGGCGGACTGGCCGGGGGGCAGCACTTGGGCGGCGAAGGCGCGGCCTTCGATCTCCCAACTATCTAGCGGATTCTTCTTTCCCAAGGCTTTGGGCAGGGGGCCGGGCATGGTGGTGGGGCGCTGGGGGGCGGTCAGGAAGCGAACGTCTTTAGCGGGAGTAGCTTCGACGCGGTCGCGGCTGGGCATGACCCATACGGCTTGCAGGGATTGTACTTTGATGGTCTTCGGACTGTCATTCTGAATGACGATTAAGACGGGCAGTACGCCGTATGTATAGGGATTGTGTTTGCCGAAGACGGGGCGGGTATCGTCGTCGTTGAAATACGGCAGGGCACCGATAGTTATTTTCTCGCTGGTCTGATGAGAGGCATAGCTGGCCGCGGCGCCGGGCGTGAACTTAGGCTCCTCATCCTTTTTGGCAAGTATCGCCTTGTCTGACGCGAGCACCATCGCTATACTCGTGATGAGAGCCAAACGTTTGAAAATAAAAGGCATCTATTTACTTTACCGCCTCCTTCAGGCGCTTGGATGGCCTATCGTTCTACTGTACTTCCTGTGGCGGGGGGTGCGGCAACCCGCCTATCTCCGGTCACTGCAGCAACGCTGCGGATTCCTGCCGGCCACCTATAGACAGACCGTACCGGGCGCGATTTGGTTGCATGCGGTTTCGGTGGGCGAAGTGATATCGGCGATGGAACTGGTGCGGCAGTTGCGGTCACAGTTGCCGCGATCGCCGGTGTTTGTTTCGGTGTCGACTTTGGCGGGATATCAAACCGCTCTGCAAAAGCTAGATGGTGTGGCGGAGGTATTCTACGCGCCGCTCGATTATGTATTCGCGGTGAGGCGGGTTTTGCGCGCATTGCGGCCGTCGGTGGTGATGGTAATGGAGACCGAGATCTGGCCCAACCTGTTCCGGGAGACTAAGCGGACGGGCGCCGCACTGATGCTGATTAACGGAAGGATCTCGGACCGGGCCATTGGCCGTTATAGCGCGCTGCGCTGGTTCTTCGGCGGTGTGCTATCGCATGTGGATGTGCTGTTGGCGCAGAGCGAGGAAATGCGGCAACGCTGGATCCGGATTGGCGCGCGGGAAGAGCAGGTGCGTTCCGGCGGCAATCTGAAGTATGATTTTCAGGCGCGCGAAGCCGGGGCCGATTCGCCGGTGCGGGCGCTGATCGATCGGATCCGCCCGGATGCGGTGTGGATCGCGGCCAGCACCATGCCGCCCGCCGAGGCTGGGGATCCGGACGAAGACGAAGCTGTGATCGCGGCTTTTCAGCAAGTTTCGGCGCGCAGGCCGGGGCTGCTCCTATTGTTGGCGCCGCGCAAGCCGGAGCGGTTCGATGGCGCGGCGGACGCGCTGGCGCGGGCCGGAATCCCGTTTGTGCGCAGGTCGGCAATGGGGGGGGGCGAGGGTCTGGCGCTGCCCGGAGCGCTGTTGCTCGATTCGATTGGCGAACTGAGCGGTCTGTTTTCTTTGGCGACGGTAGTGTTTATGGGAGGCACGCTGGCGTCCCGGGGGGGCATAACATTCTGGAGCCGGCACTGGCCGCACGAGCGGTGGTGGCTGGTCCGCACATGGAAAACTTCGCCGACATTGCGGCCGATTTCACGGCGGCGGGCGCGTTGGTACGGGTGGCAGATGGAGCGGATTTGGCGGCGGCGGTGAGTAGCATTATCGAGGATCCCGAGCGGGCCGCGGAACTGGGGCTAAAGCGGAGGCCTGTGCGCGTGCGCGGCAGGGCGCCACGGCTATGGCCGTCAGTGAGGCGCACGGGTTATTTGCAAGCCACGTGCCTTGTTACCGGCCGGCGCAACCCGCTTTCGTCTTCTTGTGGATGCTTTCGCGGCTGTGGATTCTTGGCGCGAAAGCGGGCCGGGCACGGGCTTTGGCGCGGCGGAAAGGCCTGAAGGCGCCCGTGATCAGCGTCGGGAATATTACGGCGGGCGGCACGGGCAAGACTCCTCTGGTGTTGCACCTTACCCGCCGGTTGGAGGAGGCGGGGTTTCGGCCAGGGATTCTCACGCGCGGCTACGGCAGGCACTCTCCGCACGCGCACCAGGTATTGGCCCCCGGCGCGCATTTGCCGGTGAGCCAGACAGGTGACGAGCCGCAAATATTCCTGCGGGCGGGCATCGCGCCGGTGGGGATCGGCTCAGACCGGTGGGATACGGGACGGCTGTTGGAACGCGAGTTCGGCCTGGACGTACTGGTGCTGGACGATGGTTTTCAACACGGGCGCCTGGAGCGCAGGGTGGACGTCGTTTTGGTGGATGCGCTGGATCCATTTGGCGGCGGTTTTCCGCTTCCGCTGGGCCGTTTGCGCGAACCGCTGTCCGCGCTCGCCCGGGCGGATGTGGTGGTGATGACGCGGAGCGAGGCCGGCCGTGTCGGGGAGGCCGCGGAACATTTTCTGCGAAAGTACAACGCCCGCGCGCCCATTTTTCATGCGAGCGCCGGAGCGGAGGCCTGGATTTCCGCAGCCACGGGAGCAGCGGTGGCACCCGACGCTCTACCCCACAGGCGGGTGGCGGCCTTCTGCGGGCTGGGGAATCCGGGATATTTCTGGCGGACCATCGAAGCGGCGGGATTGCATCCTGAAATATGCATCGAGTTCGACGACCATCACGCTTACAAGCCGCGCGAACTGATGTACATGGGCCGCCAATTCCGCGAGGAAGGCATTGAGGCGGTACTGACGACCGAGAAAGACCTGGTGAACCTTTGCGACGACTACAGTCACTTGCTTGATCCGGTGCCACTCTATTGGCTGCGCATTGCCACGCGGATCGACCGGGAGGAAGCATTTATGCAGGCTATTCTGGAACGGCTCCGGTGAGGCTGCGACGCCGCGTGTTAACCTGAAATTTCCTATGAGTAACATCCAGATAACCCTGCCTGACGGCAGTCAACAGACCGTCGAGGCGGGGACGCGCCCCATCGACATTGCTCGCGGCATCAGCCCACGCCTGGCTGACGCAGCCATCGTCGCCAAAGTCAACGGCGAGTTATACGACTTGACCCGGCCTTTGGAGGCGGATGCCACTCTGCAACTTCTTACTGCGAAGGATCCGACGGCTCTTCCGGTGTACCGCCACTCGACCGCACACCTGCTGGCGGCGGCCGTGCTGGAACTGTTCCCTGAAACGCAGTTAGGCATTGGACCGCCGATTGACAGCGGCTTCTATTACGATTTCGACCGGCCCACGGCTTTCACGCCCGAGGATCTGGAAAAGATCGAGAAACGCATGTGGGAGATTCAGGCGCGCGATCTGCCGTTCGAGCGGGTGATGACGGCGAAGGACGAAGGCCTGCGGAAGTACGACGGCGATTGGATGAAGAAGGAACTGATCACGGAGCGCGCCGGCGAAGTGTTCAGCGAATATACGCTGGGTCCGCACTTCATTGATTTTTGCCGCGGTCCGCACGTGCCGTCGACTTCCAAGATCAAGGCGTTCAAACTGCTTTCAGTGGCGGGCGCGTATTGGAAGGGCGACGAACACAACAAGCAGTTACAGCGGATCTACGGCACGGCTTTCTTCAGCAAGAAAGACCTGGACGAATACCTGGCGCGGCTGGAAGACGCGAAGAAACGCGACCACCGTAAACTGGGCAAGGAACTCGAGCTATTCACGGTGAGTGAACTGGTGGGCGCGGGGTTGCCTTTGTGGCTGCCCAAGGGCGCGACGATCCGGCGAGTGCTGGAAGAATACATACTGGAGCGCGAGCGAGCCACCGGATATCAACACGTTTACACGCCCGATCTGGCCAAGGTGGAACTTTACCAACGCTCCGGCCACTGGGAACATTATCACGAAGATATGTTCCCGCCAATGGATCTGGAAACCGAACAGATGGTGTTGCGGCCGATGAACTGCCCGCACCACATCCTGATATACGAGTCGAAGCGGCGCAGCTATCGCGACCTTCCGGTACGCATTGCGGAACTGGGCACCATGTACCGGTATGAACGCTCGGGCGCCCTGAGTGGATTGAGCCGGGTACGTTGCATGACGCTGAACGACGCGCACATTTTCTGCACGCCGGAGCAGATCAAAGAAGAGTTCACGAAGGTGATGCAACTGGTGGAGGAAGCCTACCGCGACCTGGGCATCACGAAATATACTTACCGGCTGTCGCTGGGCGACCGCAACAGGAAAGACAAATTCGTCGATAACGACGCCATGTGGGACCTGGGCGAACGGGTGCTGCGCGAGGCCATGGATTCGCTGGGGCTACCGTATGTGGCCGCTCCCGGCGAGGCCGCGTTCTACGGACCTAAGCTCGATATCCAACTGGCCGATGTGATGGGTCATGAAGAAACGTATTCCACCATTCAGGTGGATTTCCATTTGCCGAACCAGTTTCAACTGAATTACATCGGTCCGGACGGCAAGGAACACCGGCCGGTAATGATTCACCGCGCCATCGTCAGCACCATGGAACGCATGGTGTCGTACCTGATCGAGTTGTATGCGGGCGCGTTTCCGGTGTGGCTGGCGCCGGTGCAGGCGACGGTGCTGCCGATTACGGACAAGCAACTGGACTACTCGCGGAGCGTGCAGAAGCAGTTGGAAGATGCCGGTATCCGGGTGACGCTCGACGACCGCAGCGAAAAGGTAAACCTGAAGATTCGCGAAGCGCAATTGCAGAAGGTGCCGTATATGTTGGTGATCGGCGACCGGGAAGCGCAGAGCGGCGCGGCTTCGGTGCGCCATCGCAAGCACGGCGATCTGGGGGCGAAACCTATCGCCGAGTTTATCGCCGAGATCCGCAAGCTGATCGATACCAAGGCGGTGACTGAGTAGCTGATCGATGACTACGATCGAGGTTTCCGAAGATCTCTCCGGCCTCGACGACGCCATCGCGCAAGTTCCCAATAGCCCCGCGGTGTTCCTGTTGTGGCCGCGCGAGGGCGATCCTTACCTGGCCAAAACGACGCTGTTGCGGCGGCGTTTGCTGAGGCTGTTGAAGCAGCGTGAAAAACCGTCGCGCCTGCTGAATCTGCGCCACACGGTGCGGCGCATCGAATACAGGCTGACGGGATCCGCATTTGAATCCGCGGTTTTAATGTTCGAACTGGCGCGGGAACATTTTCCTAAGACTTATCTCGAACATTTGAAATTGCGCATGCCGGCTTATGTAAAGCTGGTGCTGTCGAACGAATTTCCCCGCAGCCAACTTACGACGCATCTGGGCCGCGCGCCGGCGCTATATTGCGGACCCTTCCGCAGCCGCGCGTCAGCGGAGAAGTTTGAATCGCAATTTCTGGATCTGTTTCAGATGCGGCGCTGCCAGGACGATCTGGCTCCATCCCCGGAGCATGCCGGCTGCATCTATGGCGAGATGGGCATGTGCCTGCGGCCGTGCCAGCAGGTGGTGGGGCGCGACGAGTATTTGCACGAAGTGGGGCGCGTGGCGGAGTTCCTGAAAACGGGCGGCCATTCGATGCTCGACGTGATCGGCCACGCGCGCGACCAGTATAGCGAAGAGATGATGTTCGAAGAGGCCGCGCGCCAGCATAAGCGGTTCGAAAAAGTGCAGGAAGTTTTGAGGTTGCAAGATGAATTGGTGCGCGAGATCGGCAGCTTGAATGGTGTGGCGATTACGCAATCGGCAATGCCCAACGCGGTGGAGCTTTGGATCATACGCGAAGGGCAATGGCAGACGCCGCAGCGCCTGAGTTTCGAGGTACAGGAGGGGAAGCCCGTCTCGCTGGACGGCAAGCTGCGGGAAATATTCGGTGGTCTCGGATTGCGGCAACTTTCCATGCGGGAACGCCAGGAATACCTGGCGCTACTGGCGCGCTGGTATTACTCAAGCTGGCGGGACGGGGAATGGCTGCCGGTAGAAAACTTCGAAAATCTGCCCTATAGGAAGTTCGTGCATGCGATTTCGCGGGTGGCGCGGCGCGACTTGCCATGAAATCGGAATTGATTTCACATACTATATGGGCATGAAATCCCTAATAGCATCCGTAAGTCTGATCCTCGGGCTGCTGCTGATCGGCTTCGGCGTCAGCGCAGCCCATGCCCAGCAGGCCCCGGCGACCATGAAGAAAGTGCCGGTGCGTCCGACGCAGGCAGTCTCGGGCAAGGAAATGTTCCACGAATATTGCGCGGTTTGCCACGGAGCAGCCGGCAAAGGCGATGGCCCCGCTGCCAGCGCGCTGAAAGAGCCGCCGACCGACCTCACGCAGATCTCCCAGAAGAATGGCGGCAAGTTTCCAGAGCTGAAAGTGCAGCATATCATCAACGGCGATGGCGACCAGCCGGTAGCGCATGGATCGAAGGACATGCCGGTGTGGGGGAATCTTTTCCGCCATATGGGCAGCGACCAGGAGATCGGCACGGTACGTGTCTATAACCTGATGAAATATCTCGAACAGATTCAAGCGAAGTAGTTGCATGGCACGCGCCTCATGGCGCCCACACGTCTCCGCCTCCCCGGGCCGAACCAGCGGCCCGGCTTGGTATGATGGGCAACATCCGGTGATGACGCGTGGAACGAGAGCAGATCCTTCTGAAATTGCGTGAAAGGATCGTGGCCTTCGCGGCATCTCATTTGCAGGGAGATCTTGCGGAAGACCTGGCGCAAGAAGTCTTGATCCTTTTGCACGAGAAATACCGTCACGTAGAACGGCTTGAAGAACTGGTTCCCCTCGCATTACAGATCGCCAGGTTCAAGATCATGAGCCAGCGGCGAAAATCACAACGTCACGGCGAATATACGCAGGTTTCCGTAACGGACATCCAGTTGCCCGATTTAGAGGCCAGCCCGGCTACGCTGGTGGAGCGTAAGATGATGTTGGAGCGGTTGACCGGGGCAGTGGGCCAATTGGGCGAGCGGTGCCGCCAACTGTTGCGCTTAAAACTGCAAGGGAAGAATTTCGGCGAGATCCAGAAGCGCATGGGTGCGCAGTCTATTAATACCGTGTATACCTGGGATTTTCGCTGCCGCCAGCAATTGCTGGAACTGATGGGCGGCGACTGGGAGCAAGGCAAGAAATGAGCCGCGAAGAGATCCAGAAACTATTGGGCGGCTACGCGACCGATACGCTGGGGGAGGCGGAACGGCGGGCGCTGTTCGAGGCGGCGCTGGAAGATCAGGAATTGTTCGACGCGCTGGCCAAGGAACAGGCTTTGCGCGAGGTTTTGCAAGATGCACCGGCGAGACAGCAACTGCTGGCGGCACTGGGTCCGGAGCAGGAATCGTTTGGCGCGCGGTGGTTGCAGTGGATGGGGCGTCCGGCTGCATGGGCGTTCGCGGGCGGCTTGGCGACGATGCTGATCGTGGGCGGGTTGGCGCTTCGGCAATCGCAGCAACGTATGGCCGCGCCAACCATCGTTGGGGATGCCATCGAGCCGTCGGCGCAACCGGCGCTGCCCAGGGCGATGCAGCCGCCCGCGCCGGTACGCAGACTGAAAAAGATTACGCCATTGCCGGTGCCGCCGGCGATCACGGAGCGACAGGAGGTGGCGTCGGCGAATATACCTGCGGGAACGGTGAGTCCGATGGCGGCACCGGTGGCCGCGCCGGCGCCCCGACCCGCGCTCGTAAGTGGACTGGCGGGCGGGCTCGCTACTACGGAGCAGACGGCGCCAGAGCGATTCTCGGTCCGAGACGGAGCGCGTCTGGGTTCCTCGAAGAAAAGCAAGGCGATGGCTCGCTTCGCAGCGGCTGGGCCGGCCGTAGCATACACGCTCTTGCGGCGGGACGCCACCGGAGCGTATTCCCCGGTACCGGCGGGTACGATTTTTCACGCGGGCGATTCCGTTCGGCTGCAGGTACAGCCGGGCGAGGACGGGAGCCTCAAATTGTTCCAGAAAGATGCCAACGCAGGTTGGAATCTGGTGTTAGGGGAGAGCGTGGAGAAGGCGGGGCGATATGTGCTGCCGTCCACGGGGGGCTTCGAATCGGACGGACCGGCGCGGATGGAATTTATGCTGGTGCTTACCGGTAGCGCGGACGCCGCCGCGAGAGCGGGTGTCAATGCGCTGGCATCCCCAGCCGCGCGAAAGCCGGTAACCGTGCCGATTGTGATTGAATATCATTGAGACAGGCCTGCGGGCCTTCCGACTACAATCAAATCTATGACGGACGCGGAGCTGCTCGGCCATATCACCAGCCTGCCGCATGCCAAGGCCAACTTCAAACAACTGGTGCGCGAACTGGGCGCGAAAGGCGGCACGCGCGCGGAACTGGAGCTTGCCGTGGCGCGGCTGCTGGCGCGCGGCGACCTGGTGGAACCGCGGCCCGGCCACTATATCGCTACGTCGCGCAGCCGTGAGTTTGCTATCGGGCGCATCAATATCCATCGCGATGGCTACGGCTTCCTGATCACCGAGCGGCCTATTGAAGGGATCCAGGGCGACGTGTACATTCCGGCGGATTCCGCGAGCCAGGCGATGCACGGGGACCGCGTGCTGGTGCGCATTGCCCGGATCGAAGCGGGTGGCCGGGCGGACGGCGAGATCGTGAGAGTGCTGAAGCGGGCGCATCCCACGGTAGTCGGCGAATTTCGCGTGGGCCGCCGGGGATGCTATGTAATTCCGCAGGACGCGCGCATCCAGCAGTGGATCGATATTCCGGAGGGCATGGAGATTCCCAGTGGTGTGCGGCAGGTCGACCGGATCGGCGCGACGCCGCTGCAGGTGGCGAATGTAGGCGATCTGGACGGCCTCATCGTGGATGTGGAGCTTCTCGATTTTCCTGAAGACGGTGGCCGCGCAGCCGGACGTGTGATCGAGATTCTGGGACATCCCGACGATTTTGGGATCGATGTGGAGATCGTGATCCGCAAGCACCATCTGCCGCACCAGTTTCCGCCAGAAGTAGTGGAGCAGGCCGAACATGTTCCGGAGGCGATCGCGGCAAGCGAACTCGGAGGACGCCAGGATTTTCGTGGATATGACATCGTTACGATCGACGGCGAAACGGCGCGCGACTTCGATGATGCGGTGTGGGTAGACCGTCTACCTAATGGCAATTACGCGCTGCACGTTCACATCGCGGACGTGAGCCACTATGTGAAGCCTGGTTCACCGATCGATGTAGAGGCGCGCCTGCGGGGCACCAGCGTATATTTTCCGGATCGCGCGGTGCCCATGCTTCCCTTCGAGCTTTCCACCAACATTTGCTCGCTGAAGCCGCAAGTGGACCGGTTGGTGCTTTCCGCGCTGATGGAATTCGATCATCAGGGCGACCGCATCAGCCAGGAATTCACGCCCGGAATTATCCGCAGCGCCGAGCGGATGACCTACACCGCGGTGCATCAACTGCTTGAGGGTGATGCCGGTTTGCGCGCGCGCTATGCGCCGCTAGTGGGGCGGTTCGAGTTGATGCAGGAATTGGCGCTGATCCTGAATCGGAAGCGGGTGCGGCGCGGCTCTATCGATTTCGATCTTCCTGAACCGTTGATTGAGTTTGACGAATTTGGGGAGATGACCGGCGTTATTCGCGCGCCGCGGAATATTGCGCACCGGCTGATCGAAGAGTTCATGCTGGCGGCGAATGAGGCGGTGGCATCCCATTTGGAAGCAACGCTTGAAGCGTCAATCTACCGCATTCACGAGCAGCCCGATCCCAAGCGGGTGATGGAATTCGAAGAGGTGGCCGCGCACTTCGGCTATTCGCTGGGCGTGGGCGCCATACCGGTGAAGAAGTTCAGCTATTCCGACCACCGGCGAGACGGGCGGAAAGTGCGCAAAGACATTGTTCTGCCGGAGAAGGCGAGCAACATTTCATCGCGCAATTATCAGCGGCTAGTGGCCAAGATCGAAGGCAAGCCCGAGGAGCGCATCCTCAGTTACCTGATGCTGCGGTCGTTGAAGCAGGCGCGCTACAGCACGGACAATGTGGGCCACTTCGCGCTGGCGGCGGAATCGTACACGCACTTCACGTCGCCGATCCGGCGGTATCCTGACTTGATTGTCCACCGCCTGTTGATGGCTGCCTTGCAGGAGAAGCCCACGCCCGCGGAGCCTGAACTGCGCTCGATTGCCGAGGAGTGCTCGCAATCGGAACGGCGCGCCGCGGATGCCGAGCGCGAGTTGGTGGAGTGGAAGAAAGTGAAATTCATGGAGGGGCGCGTGGGCGAGGAGTTCGGTGGGCTGGCCATTAGCGCCACGAAATACGGTCTGTTCGTCGAATTGGAAGACTTGTTTATCGAGGGACTGGTGCCGATCGATATGCTTGCCGGGCGATCGGTACACGTACCACGAGAACGTGCGCAAGATTATCGGCCAACGCACGCGGCGCGAGTTTTCGATTGGCGACAAAGTGCGGGTATCGCTGGATCGGGTGGATGCGGCGGAGCGCAAGCTACAGTTCTCAATTGTCGAGCCGGAGCCCAAAAGAAAAGGCAAGAAGGCCGGCCGTTCGCGCGCATGACCGACGACTTGGTGCTGATTCCTGGCGGCCAGTTTCTGGTGGGCCAGGCGGATGGACGCGATGACGAGCGTCCGGTGCATCGGGTGTCGGTTGCGCCGTTTTATCTGGGGCGCTGCCAGGTAACCAACGCCGAGTACGACGAATTCCGCCATGCTACGGGACGCGCCGCGCCCCCTTTCCGCGCGAAGGCGGAGTTTGCAGGTCCAGCGCAGCCCGTCGTTGGGGTGAGTTGGTTCGATGCCGTGGCGTATTGCGATTGGCTGCCGGGATTTCGTTTGCCCACCGAGGCAGAATGGGAATGCGCGGCGCGCGGCGGTTTGGAGCAACAGCCGTACCCATGGGGCGGGGCGCCTGTCGAAGTGCGGGCCGGCTATCATACGCGCTGGCTGCAGGCGCCCGAGCCGGTAGGAACCGCGGAGCCGAACGCTTTCGGCTTATACGACATGTGTGAGAACGTGCACGAGTGGTGTTCGGATTGGTACGACCCGAATTATTACGCCGTTTCGCCGGTTGAGAATCCGCAAGGGCCGGCGGCGGGTACGCGGCGTGCGTCGCGGGGGGGGGCGTGGCGGCACCAGATCAAAATTGCGCGCTGCGCGGCGCGGAGCAGTATCCCGCCCGAGTTCTGCTATGCGGATTACGGATTTCGAGTGGTTTGCACGGTCGACGCCAAGCCCCGCAAATAATCACGGATCTGATCGCGCACGCGACGAAATGCAGCTAGGCGCTCGGTTTCATCGCCAGCAAGGGCGGCCGGATCGTCGAAGCTGTGATGCAACCGGTTAACGTGGCCGGGATAGATGGGGCAAGTTTCGCGCGCGTTGTCGCAAACGGTCAGGACATAATCGAAGGTTTGGCCGGCAAACTCCTCCACGGACTTGGAGCGGTGGTCGAGAGATGTCGATGCCGAGTTCGCGCATCACCACGATGGCTTCGGGCCGGACGTGGCTGGGACGCGTGCCTGCGCTTTCAACCTCAAAGCGATCGCCCGAGTCGTGACGCAACAGTCCCTCGGCCATCTGGCTGCGGGCGGAATTGCCGGTGCAGAGGATCAGGACGCGCGTCTTCATAGGCGGCCTTCGCAAGGGATGCGGGAAACCAATGGCGTGTGCGATTGCACGCCGCGCAGACGGACAGCATCACCGGCACTTCCACCAGCACGCCGACCACGGTAGCCAGCGCCGCGCCGGATTCCGGACCAAAGAGTGCAATGGCGGTGGCTACGGCCAGTTCGAAGAAGTTCGACGCGCCGATAAGCGCGCCGGGCGCGGCCACCGAATACTCCACCTTGAAAGTTTCATCAGGCCGTAAGCCAGGCCGGCATTCAAGTAAACCTGAGGGTGATCGGCACGGCGATCAGCAGCACGTGGAAAAAGCGGCCGGTGATGTTGTCGGCCTGAAAGGCGAAGATCAACACCAGCGTCGCCAGCAGGGCGGCGATCGTGACCGGCGCGAATTTCGGCAGCAACACCTCTTCAAACCAGGCGCGTCCGCGCTTTCGGACCAGCCAGGAGCGCAGGGCTGCGCCGGCTAGCAGCGGCACCACGATGAACACCACCACGGAGGTCAGCAGTACGGCGAAGGGCACGGTCAGCGACGACGCGCCACGCACCAGGAATTGTACGATGGGCACGAACAGCACCAGCATGATGAGGTCGTTGACCGAGACCTGCACCAGCGTATAGGCAGGGTCGCCGTTGGTGAGATGGCTCCAGACAAACACCATGGCGGTGCAGGGCGCGGCCGCCAGGATTATGCAGCCGGCGATATACTGATCGGCCTCCGCGGGGGTGATGAAAGCTGCGAACATGATGCGGAAGAAGACCCAGGCCAGCAGCGCCATGGAGAACGGCTTGACGATCCAATTGACCAGCAGCGTCACCAGCAAGCCCGCGGGCCGGCGTCCCACGTTCCGGACGCGATGAAAAATCGACCTTCATCATCATGGGCGTGATCATGAGCCAGATGAGGACGGCGATGGGAACGTTGATCTGGCTGCCGCGCGCGAATTCGATTCCGCGCAGGCCGGCGGCGAGACCGGGCAGGAGTTTGCCAATGCCACGCCGGCCGCCATGCAGAGCGCTACCCACAGAGAAAGGTAGCGCTCAAAGAATCCGAGGCGCTTCAGTTGGCAGCAGGCCCGGGCGCACAGGCACTCCTTGCTTGCCGGCTTTGTCGCGCGGATAAAGGCGCTGATGAATTTGCCTTCGATTTGGGGCGCGATGCGGTCCACATCCAAGCCCTGCCCGGCCAGAAACTGGCGGGCGTCCTCGGCGGTGTAGACGCGGGTAGGGTCGATGCCGATACTTTCGAAGCCGGCTGCCGCCAGTTTGGCGCGATAGTCGGATTCCTCTAGCGCGCCGGCCACGCAGCCGATCCACAGTTCGACGTTGCGGCGGATCTCGGGCGGCACTGCGCCGCGCACCACCACGTCGGAGACAGCGAACCGTCCGCCAGGTTTGAGGACGCGGAAAGCTTCGCGCAGCACCTTGTCTTTATCGCCGGAGAGATTGATCACGCAGTTGGAGATGATTACGTCGACGGAGTCATCGGGCAGCGGGATATTCTCGATCTCGCCTTTCAGGAACTCGACGTTTTGGACGCCGGCTTTGCGCTGGTTTTCGCGCGCGAGGGCCAGCATCTCGTCGGTCATGTCGAGACCGAAGGCTTTGCCTGCCGGTCCCACGCGGCGAGCGGAGAGCAGCACGTCGATCCCGCCGCCGGAGCCGAGGTCGAGGACGGTTTCGCCGGGTTTCAATTCGGCTAGCGCCGTGGGATTGCCGCAACCGAGAGAGGCCCTCACCGCATCCGGGGGAAGGCCGGCGGTTTGTTCGCTGTCATAAAGGTTGGAGGTAATGGGGTCGCAGCAATCCACCGCCGCGGAGGCGCCGCAGCAGGAGCTACCGCCGGCGTTAACACGCAACGCAGCCTGTCCGTACTTCTCTTTTACGATTTGTTTGATTTCCATGTAGACCTCATTTGCAGAGTTGGATGATGTCCCGGGGCGCGATGGCCTTGTTTCGGGTGCAGCATTCGGCATATAGAAACGTCAGGATCTCCTGCAGCCCTTCGGTATTGGCGGTGTACCAAAGGAACGAGCCGTCGCGGCGCACGCGCGCCAGATCTTCGCTGCGAAGTTTATCCAGGTGATGGGAAAGAGTTGAATTCGGAATGCCCAACTCGGCCTGTATGTCCCCCGCCACGAGGCCTTCGGGGTGGGCGGACAGCAGCAGGCGCAAGATGCGCAAGCGCGCGTCGTTCGCCAGGGCGCCGAACATATCGGCGTAACGGGCAATCTGCTCAGGAGTGTCGTTCGTTTTAGCCATTTCGGTAAGTTTCGAAATCTATTTCGATAATACTGGAAATGCAGAAGCGACGCAAGTGGCAGGCGAGGGTTTTTTTGTTATGCTGCCGAAGATGCAAATGTTTCGAGCTTTTCTGATGATGGCGCTGGCGCTTGCGGCGGGTTCTGGGCAGGGAGGATCGGGCAGCGCTTTCGCCCTTCTGAAAGAACTGGCGGGCACCTGGGAAGCGGATAGTCCGGCGGGCGGCAAGCTCAGCGCGAACATCGTGCTGGTTTCGAAAGGGACAGCTATCGAGGAAACTATCGGCACGCCGCAGGATAACGAGGTCTCGCTTTACACTCTGCAGGGCGGCCGCACCCTGATGACGCACTATTGCGCGATGACGGTGCCCGGCCACCAGGTTCGCCTGGAGAGCACCGTGCCGCCGGGCAAGCCGCGCGAGTTCACGTTCACTTTCATGAGCGCCACGAACCTGGCATCGCCGGCCGATCCGCACATGACCCGCATGATTTTGCGGCCGGTGGATGCGGATCACTTCACGGAAATGTGGACCAAGACCGAGAAAGGGAAGGACACGGTTTTCAACCTTAATTTCACGCGCACGGCTGCGCCCCGGAAATAGAGGGCCATCAGTCCGGCATCCCGGTTGGAAGCGCGCCTCCACCTATAATGGTGGTGAATCGATGTCCGTTCCTTCCATCGTCATCAGCGCCACATTTACGGCGGATGCTATCGAACCCATGCTGGCTTTCTGGAGCCGCGAATTGGGCTCCGATTATCGCGTCCGGCTGGCGCCCTACAATCAGGTATTTCAACTTCTGCTGGATCCCGCGGGAGAGCTAGCGGCGAATCGCGACGGGGTAAACGTCGTATTGGTGCGCTTTGAAGATTGGGCACATGCGCCGGAAGCCAGCCTGGAAGCTGACGTCCGGCATTTTGCGGCCAGCCTGCAATCTGCCGCGCAATCCTTTGCCGTGCCGTTGCTGGTTTGCCTTTGCCCGCCCTCACCTGCCTTCGATGCCGCCTTGCACGGCCAACTAGAGAAACTGCTGGTGGAATCGACTGCCGATTTGGCCACGGTGCACGTGGTGACGGCGGAGGAAATCGACGCGCTGTATCCGGTGGCCCAGCCGCACGATCCGCTGGGCGACAAACTGGGGCACATTCCCTATACGCCTGCATACTTCGCGGCGCTCGCCACCGTGTTGGCGCGCAAGATCCATGCCCTGCGCACGCCGCCGTTCAAGGTGATTGCGCTCGATTGCGACGATACGTTGTGGCGCGGCATATGCGGCGAGGACGGTCCGCAAGGGGTAGTGATCGACCCGCCGCGTAGAGCCCTACAGGAATTCATGGTGGCGCAACATGCCCAGGGAATGCTGCTGACGCTGTGCAGCAAGAACAACGTGGAAGACGTGCTGGACACCTTCCGCTTGCATCCGGAGATGCCCTTGCGTATGGACCACTTTGCGGCGTGGCGCATCAATTGGTCGTCGAAACCGGCAAACCTGGCAGCGCTGGCGGAGGAGTTGGAATTGGGGCTCGACAGCTTCATTCTGGTGGACGACAATCCGCGCGAATGCCGCGAGGTAGAGGCTGCGTATCCGCAGGTGTTGAGCTTGACGCTGCCGCAACCCGACGCGGCCATCCCGGAATTTCTGCGGCACGTGTGGGCTTTCGACCGTGTGCGGGTGACGGAAGAAGACCGCACGCGGCCCGCTATGTACGCGCAGGAACTGGAACGTCAACGCGCCGAAAAGCAGGCCGGCAGCCTGGAGGATTTCCTGCGCAGTTTGCAGCTTGAGGTTCGCATTGCGCCGATGTCGCCCAAAGATCTGGCGCGCGTGGCGCAACTGACGCATCGCACCAACCAAATGAACTTCACCACCGTGCGGCGTTCCGAGAGCGATGTGCAGGCGCTATTGGAATCGGGCAAGGCGGAATGTCTGACGGTGCACGTGAACGATCGCTTCGGCAGTTACGGACTGGCTGGCGCCATGCTCTTTCGCGCAGGCGCCGACGCAGTGGTGGTGGATACTTTTCTGCTGAGTTGCCGCGCATTGGGACGGGGTGTGGAACACCGTATGCTTGCCGCCCTGGGCGAAATCGCGAAGCAGCGCGGACTCGCGGCGGTAGAGGCACGTTATATCCGGAGCCAGCGCAACCGGCCTGCACTGCTGTTTCTGGAAAAGGTCGGTCTGCAGTTTCAGAGCGTACGCGGCGAGGCGCTGCTGTTCCGGTTTCCGGCGGAGTTCGCCGCGGCTATCGTATATCAACCGTCCAGCACACTGCCCAAGGTAGCGGAAGCGCCGCGGCCGGTTTCGGGCATTCGCGGCGAGATTCCTTATGCGCGCATCGCGACGGAGTTACGCAGCGTGGATCAGATTCTGGAGCAGAGTGCGGGGGGGGGAGCGCCACGGTTGGTGGCAGAACCGGCGGTGGCGCCCCGCTCCGACCTGGAACGCGATCTGTGCCGCATCTGGGCGTCCATGCTCAATGTCGAGACGGTGGGAATCCACGATAATTTCTTTGATCTGGGCGGCCATTCGCTGCTGGCGGTGCAACTGCTGTCGCGGCTGAAGGAAGAACTCGGCATCGAGTTATCGCTCGAAGTGGTATATGGCGCGGATTTCACGGTAGCGGAGCTTTCGAAAGCCATCGAACTGCGCGAAATCGAATCAGCGGGCGCCGAACAGTATGCCGCTCTGCTGGCCGAGGTGGAGAGCCTGAGCGACGAAGAAGTGCGCGAACTGCTGGCTAAAGAGAGCGGAGAAGCACTTCCCTGAGAAATGCGGATTCTGCTGACCGCTAACGCATCGTACGTGCCGCCTCGGGGAGGCGCGACCCGAAGCAACTTACTGTGGCTGGAACATATGGCGGCGCAGGGGCACGTCTGCCGTGTGGTGGCTGGCGCGCTGCCCGAGAATGCCGGTAAGCGCGCGCAAATGGAGCAGGAGGGTGCGGAGCGGCAGGGCTTGGAGCAGCGGGGTGTGGCCGTTTTCGAAGTGGCCGACCGCGCGCATCAAGCCGCCGAATTGCGCCGCCATATCTGCGAATTCCAGCCGGATTGGGTATTGGTATCGTCGGAAGATTTGGGCCATGTGCTGCTGCGGCAGGCGCACGAGTCCGCCCCGGGGCGGGTGGTTTATCTGGCACATACGCCGCAGTTCTTTCCTTTTGGTCCGGCAAGTTGGAACCCAGACGCCAGCGCTACGGAACTGGTACGCCACGCGGCAGCGGTGATTGCGATTGGTAATCACACCGCCGCTTATATACGGCAGCATGCGGGATGCGAGGCGGTGGTCATTCATCCGCCAATCTACGGCGAAGGCCCCTTCCCTAACCTGGGGGCGTTCGACGCCGGCATGGTAACCATGGTCAATCCGTGCGCGGTGAAAGGTATTTCCATTTTTCTGGCGCTGGCCGACCGACTCCCTACGTTCGATTTTGGCGTTTTGCCTGGGTGGGGCACGACGTCGGCGGACCGAGCGGCGATCGCCGCGCGCACCAACATTGCGACGCTGCCAAACTGCCGCCACATTGCGGAGTTCCTCGGCCGTACGCGAGTTTTACTGATGCCGTCACTGTGGTACGAAGGATTCGGACTTACGGTGATGGAGGCGATGTTGCACGGCATCCCGGTAATCGCGAGCGATGCCGGAGGGCTGGTGGAAGCCAAGATGGGAACGCCCTTCGTCGCCCACACGCCGGCCATCAAACGGTATGAGCCCGTGTTCGACGAGCACTCGTTGCCCAAGCCGGTGATCGGGCCGGTGGATCTGCAGCCGTGGGAAGACGCCTTGCGCGCTCTGCTGACCGATCGCGCGCTTTACGAGAGGATTTCGGCCGCCTCGCGCGAAGCCGCCCTCGGTTTCACGGGCAGTCTGGATGCGGGCCGCATGGCCGCACTATTGCAATCGCTTCAGCCGGGCGAAGCGGTGCGGGAACGCCCTTCGCTGGCTGGTTTATCCCCGGAGAAGCGTAGCCTGCTGCTGCAAATGGCGCGCAAGCGGAAGCTCTGAGATGCGCATTCTGCTAGCGCAAAACGCACTCTACTATCCCGCATACGGCGGCGGCGACCGCTCCAACCGGATGCTGCTGGAGGCGCTGGCCGCCTGCGGACATCAATGCCGCGTAATTGCACGCATTGCGAAATTCGGCGCCGAAGGGCACCAGCGCTATTTGGGCGACCTGTCGGACCGCGGCGTTGCGCCGTTATCTACTGACGGCGGCGTGGTGGTGTTTCGCCGGGCGGAGGTAGAGGTTCACGTAGTTACGCATCGCCCGAACTTGCGGGCGTACTTCTCGGCGCAAGTGGCGGCATTCCAGCCCGAGGTGATCCTGACCTCGACGGATGATCCGGCACAACTGTTGTTGGAAGTCGCGGTGCGGTCGGATGCGCGCACCGTCTACCTGGCGCGCGCCACTCTGGCTTTGCCCTTCGGGCCGGACTGCGCCTTCCCCAGTGCGGCCAAAACCGAAGTATTGCGGCAGGCGAGCGCAGTGGTAGGGGTGAGCCGTTATGTGGCCGAGTATATTCGTAAGTACAGCGGCATTCCGGCCGTGCATGTTCCGATCTCGCTGCTCGATCCACCGCCATACGCCGACTTGGGCCGCTTTGATAATGAGTTTGTAACCCTGGTAAATCCGTGCGCGGTGAAAGGGTTGTCTATCTTTCTGGAACTTGCGGACCGGATGCCGCAGGTGCGATTTGCGGGCGTTCCTACGTGGGGCACCACGCAGGCAGATCGCGCCGCGCTGGCGAGCCGCGCGAACGTGACCGTACTCGATGCAGTGGACAACGTGGATGACATCCTGCGCCGGACGCGGGTGCTGCTGGTGCCGTCGTTGTGGGCCGAAGCGCGGTCGCGCATTGTAGTGGAAGCTATGCTGCGCGGCGTGCCGGTGATGGCGAGCAATATCGGCGGCATCCCCGAGGCAAAACTGGGCGTGGACTACCTGCTGCCGGTTCACCCTATCGAAAGATATGGCGCGCAGCTCGATGAACAAATGGTGCCGGTAGCCGACGTCCCGGCGCAGGACATCGGGCCTTGGGAGGCGGCACTGGAGCGCTTGGTCTCAGATCGCGCACACTATGCCGAGCTTTCGCGGCAATCGCGCGATGCGGCGCTGGCCGATGCTGCGCATTCCAGCGTGAAGCCGTTTGAGGAACTGCTGTGGGCGTTGAAACCGCAGGCGCCCTCGAGCACCAGCCAACCGGCGGTGACGGATCCGCTGGACCACTTGTCGCCTGACCGGCGCAAACTGCTGGCTTTGCGTCTTCGCCAGGTATCGAGCGCGGCGCGCGTGCGCACGGGGGCATTACCGCTGCTCTGCTTCCCTCATGCCGGAGGCGGTCCGTCGGCGTTTAAGGATTGGGGGGCACAACTTCCGCCGTCGGTCGCGGTGGTTCCCATGCGGGTGCCGCGCCGCGAAAACATGGACGAATTGGTGGCGGCGCTTGCCGATTCCGTACAACCGTATTTCGACGAACCGTTCGCGTTCTTCGGACATAGCATGGGGGCGATCGTGGCGTTCGAACTGGCGCGCCTCCTGCGCCGGCGCAAGCAACCCCTGCCGCGCATTCTGATTGCGTCTGGCGCGCGGGCTCCGCAGTTCCGGCGTGGGCACGTGCCACCACCGGAGCCCACGGAAGAGGAATTCGTGGAAGCTTTGCGCCGGTTGGAGGGAACGCCAACTGAGGTGCTGGATAACCCGAATCTGTTGCGCGTGGTCCTGCCGGCATTGCGGTATGACGCCTCTGTTTACCGCAGGTACGTATACCAGGAGGATGCGCCGTTGAGTTGTACCATCCGGGCATACGGCGGTAGTACCGATCCGAATGTTACTCGCAAGCACCTGGAGGGCTGGGCCGAACAGACCAGTGCGGGGTTCGCGATGCGATTGTTTCCCGGGGGACACTTCTATCTGCAAAGCGATCGTCATGAATTCCTAACGTCGCTGGCTGCCGATCTGGCCGACTGACCTGACTGTACGATGTGATACTGTTGCGCTTTGCTGTACCATTTAGGGCGACTCACACGTCTGTTCAGTTTTTGGCAGAACTTCATGAAAGCCGCTAGAGAGTCACTTAACATGCGTTTAACACATATTGCCATACTTACGCTGATTTTCCTGACCGCCGTGACGATGACCCCATCGAGCCAAGCTGCGGCCCCAATTGGAAACCGTTGGCTGGTCATTCTAAATGAAAAGCCCGTGGCGGAGAAATATCCGGGCAGAATTGAGCGGACTCGGGCGGCGGCCGCGCCTTACCGTCAACATCTGCAACAGGTGCAAACGGCTTTGCGGCCGCAGATCGAAGCGACGCATGCGCGGGTAACCGGCAACTTGCAGCATTTATTGAATGGGATCTTGGTGGTGGCGACACCGGCGCAGGCAGCGGCTTTGCGCAAACTGCCCGGCGTGAAGGCAGTGGCCCATCTGCGGACCTATCACAAGGCGGATCAGTTGAGCCTCAGCAATGTGCAGGGGGCGTGGAGCGCGGCGGGCATTGGCGGTGAATCGAACGCGGGTGCCGGGATAAAGATCGGTATTCTCGATACGGGAATCGACCAGTCGCAGGCGGCATTTCAGGATTCCTCATTAGTCGCGCCGAGCGGCTACCCGATCGCGGATAGCACCGCCGATCTGGCGTTCACCAGTAATAAAGTGATCGTGGCGCGCAGTTACGTGGCTGACATTGTATATGCGGACGTGTCGAACTCATCGAACCTGGCGGCACAATCCCGGCCCGACGATTTGACCGCGCGAGACTTGGATGGACATGGCACAGCCGTAGCTTCGGTGGCGGCGGGCGAGACTACGACGTACAACGGTGTGAGTATCACGGGCGTGGCGCCGAAGGCGTTTCTCGGCAATTACAAGATCTTCGGGTCGGACGATGTGAATCCGAACGGCTCCGGCAATATCTTACAGGCTTTAGAAGACGCTGTCACCGACGGTATGGACGTTGTGAATATGTCGTTCGGGGGTTCGGCGTACGGTGGTCCTCTTGACGAGGGATGCACCAACGGGACGCTGCCGACGGGGCCGATTGGTATTGTGAGTGACGCTTGCGATCCGCTGGCATACGAAGTGGAGAGCGCCATGGAGAACGCTCTGGTGACGGTAGTGGTGGCGGCGGGCAACCAAGGCGCGGACGGTTACCAGTTTAACTATGGATGCAGCGGCCAGGCGCCGTGCTATTCGACGCCGACATTTGGATCGGTCGGTTCGCCGGCTTATGCTCCTTCCGCGATCGCCGTCGGCGGAATTCAGAACGATGTAACCTACGTGCAGCAGATACAAGTTGCAGGATTTCAGACTATCGATGCCTTTCAGAGTTATGATGGCCCGCCGCTGGACGCTACACTGACCGCTCCTTTGGCGGATGCTACGCAGACGGGCAATAGCCTTTGCAGCGCGGTAAGCCCGACCGCTCTTTCCGGCGAAATCGCGCTGGTACGGCAGGGTACTTGCGACGATGTGACTATGGTGACTAACGCCCAGACGGCCGGAGCGGTGGGCGTCATTGAGATCGCCAGTTCCGCATCTTTCCTGCTGCCCTATGGACTCACCGGGACTAATATCCCTACGTTCATTATCGGCCAGCAGGACGGCGCTAACTTGATCAGTTACATCGATAACAATCCGCGCGCTAGTACGACGATGGATCCGAAGCCCTATCAGGTGTCAGCGGATTCACTGGGTCTACTGCCTTACTCCGTCGCATTCTTCTCGTCCCGCGGGCCGGTGCCTGCTACGGGTGCGCTGAAGCCCGACTTGGTGGCAGCCGCTACGGATTTCCTGCTCCCCGTAGAGAGCTACGATTCAGACGGAGAGTTGTTTAGTTACTCGGGTTATACGACCACGCAAGGAACCAGTTTCTCGACTCCCATGGTTACGGGTAGTGCGGCACTGGTGAAGCAGGCCAATCCAAACTTCAGCCCGCTCCAGATTCGGTCGGCCCTGGTGAATACCGCATCAGCCACAAACTTAAGCACGGCGGATTACTCGGGTACCGCGGCATCCGTGTCGGAAATTGGTGCAGGTTTGCTGCAGGCGCAAAACGCGGTTAAGTCAACCGTGCAAATCGTACCGGCGACGGTCTCGTTCGGGCTGGCGGGCGTGTCACTGACGACGACGCAATCCCTGACATTCACTAATACGGGAAGTAGTCAGGTGACCCTGGCGATGACGGTGACACCGAGTGCGGGGCTGCCTACGGGCACCCCGGTGCTGATTAACAACTCTAACACTGCTACCTTGAACGTGCCCTCCAACGGCACGGCCACTGCGACCGTATCGCTATCCGGTACGCCATCGACGGCGGGGCGGTTTGAAGGCGTGATCAGCATAAGCGGCGGGCCGGTTCCCTTGACGGTTCCCTATCTGTACGTAGTGGGCAACGGTGTTCCTTACGACATTATTCCCCTAAACGACGTCCAGCCCGGCCAAGGGTTCGTTGCCTTCGATGGCGCGGTGGGTGCTGAGATTCCGTGGACCGGTACCTGCGTCAACACGAATAATAATTGTCTTTACGATTACGGCCCGGTAGCTATCCAGGTGATCGATCAATATGGGGTGCCCGTTTCCGGAGTACCTGTAACATGGGCTGTAACTCAGGGCGGTGGCTCGATCGTTTCGGCTTATACGGACAGCACCACCGATTCGAATGGCTTGGCGGGCGCTACGGTGGTGCTCGGCTCAGCGGGTCCGCAGGAGTTCACCGCAACAGTTAGCGGCATGACCATGCCGTTTGACGGCTACGCGCGCGTGGTCCCCGCGATCACCACCGGGTTCATCGTGGACGCGGCGAGTTTCACCAAGGGCAAGGCCGTGGCGCCGGGGTCGTGGATCGCGGTGTATGGCACGAATCTGACCGACACCACACAAGGCGCCGACGGCACCAACTATGCCTTTGCGAATTGTCCGGTGTGCAACACGCTGACGCAACCGTTCCCGATGGGTATCGATGGAGCGTCATTCAGTTTCGATACGGCGAGTTTGAGTCTGCCGGGACGGTTCAGCTACGTCAGTCCGACGCAATTGAACGTTCAGGTGCCGTGGGAACTGACCGGTCAGACTTCGGCGACGGTGAAGTCAATCGTGAACTATACCTATAGCAGCCTTTATACACTGCCCCTGGCGGAGTATTCGCCCGGGTTCTTTGTCTACGACCAAGCTAACGACGTCGCCGCCCTGGACCTGAATTATAGGCTGGTTGGTTCCACTAATCCGGTGGCGCGGGGCGACTATGTCCAGCTATACCTGAACGGCTTAGGGCCGGTAAGTAACCAACCGGGTGACGGGTTAGCAGCGCCGGGCGAGCCATTCGCGAAGACACTTGCCACACCCACAATTACCATAGGAGGCCAGACGGTCAGCACCATACAGTTTAGCGGCCTGGCGCCCGGATATGTGAGCCTGTATCAGGTAAACGTCCAGGTGCCTGCCGGTCTCTCGGCGGGCCCGCAAACCATTACTTGTACGATCGGCGGAGTGACATCGCAGACCGCGCAATTGTACGTCAAGTAAAGGCGATTACAGGCCTGAACAGCCTGCTATAGTGTTGACTACAGCCATGTTCGACAAAGTAGCTGTATTCGACACTACCCTGCGGGATGGTGAGCAAGCCGCTGGTACGCGGCTGGGCAGCAGAGAAAAGCTCATGATCGCCCGGCAGTTGGCCCGTTTGAACGTGGATGTTATCGAGGCTGGATACCCAGCCTCGTCACCCGAAGATTTCGAAGCGGTGCAATTGCTAGCGCAGGAAATTGAAGGTCCCACGATATGCGCCTTGTCGCGCGCGGTACCCTCGGATATCGAAGCTTGCGGGAAAGCGTTGGCTAAGGCCAGGCGGCCTCGCATCCATACGGGAATCGGGGTTTCCGACATTCACGTGATGGGCAAATTCCGGGACGAGCGCTATGGCAATACGCTGGCGGAGAAAAAGGGCACGCTATTGGCGATGGCCGTGGATGCCGTAAAACTCGCCCGCAGTTTTGTGGAAGATGTGGAGTTTTATGCCGAGGACGCCGGTCGCGCCGATGCCGTCTATCTCTTCGAAATGTTGGAAGCGGCTATCGACGCCGGCGCCACGGTCGTAAATATTCCGGACACCACGGGTTATACGGTGCCCGAACAGTATGGCGCACTGATTCGCGCGGTTCGCGACAACGTTCCGAATATCGCGCGGGCAGCCATCAGTGTGCACTGTCACGACGATCTGGGCTTGGCCGTCGCCAATACGGTGAGCGGAGTGTTGAATGGCGCGCGCCAGGTGGAAGGCACCATCAACGGCATTGGCGAACGTGCAGGTAATGCCGCTCTGGAAGAAGTGGTGATGGCGTTACGGACGCGCCGCGACTATTTCGGCGTGGATACAGCGGTCGACGCACGCGAGTTCGCCAGAACCAGTCGCCTGGTGGCCGATATGCTTGGCATGCCTGTGCCGGCGAATAAGGCGGTGGTGGGCAGGAACGCGTTTTCGCATAGTTCCGGTATTCACGTGGATGGGTTTCTGAAGGAGCGGGAAACCTATGAGATCATGCGGCCGGAGGACGTCGGGATCACGGAAAGCCGTGTGGTACTGACGGCACGCACGGGTCGCCACGGTTTACGCGACCGGCTGGAAAAGCTGGGTTATTCCCTTCCCCAGGAGGAACTGAACCAAGCGTATCAACGCTTCCTCATTGTGGCGGATAAAAAGCAGGAAGTATTTGACGAAGACCTGATCGCTATCTTGCACGACGAGATCCGTCCGGCCGAAGAGACTTATCAACTCGACTATCTTCATATCTACAGTGGGACGTCCGCCATTCCTACGGCGACTGTCCGGCTACGAGTGAACGGGGAATCGCGCGAAGGCGCGGCGATCGGCGATGGGCCGGTCGATGCCGTGTGTAAGGCGATCTCGGGTGTAACTAAGAGCGCCGCCAAACTGGTTCGCTATGAGATACGGTCAGTAACCAGCGGCACGGAGGCTTTGGGGGAAGTTACCGCACAACTTGAAGAGGGCGGCCACAAGGTGCTGGGACGGGGCGCATCGACGGATGTGATCGAAGCCAGCGCCAAGGCTTATATTGACGGGCTGAATAAGTTGGCGAACCTGGAATCAAAGCGCGCCGTTAATGTATAGAATCCTGCTACCACTTATGTGCCTTGCCACTACGGGAACCGCCGCCACCGACCAGATCCTCGCGAAGTGGCAGGCTCTGCGGATGCCTTACCATTCGGCCGCTTTGACTGCGCGCGAGCGCCAGATGATCGACAAGTTGGTGGAAGCATCGCGCAATCTGGATAATATCTTCTGGCGTCAAAGCGATCCGGGCGGTCTGCGGCTCTACCAAACTTCAAGCGATCCGGTGTTGAAGCGGTTGCTGATGATTAACGGCTGCCGGTGGGATCTGCTTAATGAGAACCGGCCGTTTACGGGTAGTCAACCCATGCCGCCCGGACACTCGCTCTATCCTAAGGACCTGACGCGCGAGCAAGTTGAGGAATGCGTGAGGCGGCATCCGGAAGACAAGGCCGCCATTTACAATCCGTACACGATAGTGGAGAGGCGCGGAGACCGCTTAGTGGGCGTGCCTTACCACGAGGCGTACAAGGAATTCCTGGCGCCCATCAGCCAAGCGTTGCGCGAGGCCGCCACACTCAGTGACGATGCTGCTTTCGCGCGATTTCTACGCCTGCGGGCGGACGCGCTATTGACGGACGATTACTATGCCAGCGACGTCGCCTGGCTGGAACTTGAGAACCCCAAGTTCGATGTGATCTTCGCTCCATACGAGACTTATCTGGACGATCTATTGGGCGTCAAAACTTCTTATGGTGCGGCGGTAATGATCCGCAACGAAGAAGATAGCCGCAAACTGGCAGTGTTCCAGAAGTACGTGCCCGATATACAGGACGTTTTACCGCTGGCTCCCGCTGATCGCCCATCGAAGAAAGGGCACGCCACGCCCATGGAGGTGATGGATTCGCCGTATCGCGCCGGCGATTTGCGCCACGGCTACCAAGCTGTGGCGGATAACCTGCCGAACGATTCTCGCATCCATCAGGAGAAAGGCAGCAAGAAGATCTTTTTCAAAAACTTCATGGATGCGCGCGTCGAGTACATTATTCTGCCGCTGGCCAACCGCCTGATGCGCGCAGACCAGGCACGCAAAGCGTCGGCCGAAGGTTACCTGGTAGGCACGCTTCTGCACGAGATCGCGCACGGGTTGGGGCCGGCATTCGCGCGAATCGCTGGGAAGCAGGTGGATTTCCGCGAAGCCATCGGGGCAGTTTACTCGGCGCTCGAAGAAGCCAAGGCGGACGCAGTGGGCATGTTCGGCGTGCAGTGGTTAGTGGAGCGCGGGGCACTGCCGCGCGAGCGCCTGGAAGAATACTACGTCTCGTACGTCGCCGACATTTTTCGCACGTTACGTTTCGGTACGGGCGAGGCGCATGCGCGCGCCGAGATGATGGAGTGCAACTATCTGCTGGAGCAGAAGGCGCTAAGGCAACTGCCGGACGGGCGTTACGAGATCGACTATGCGCGCATTCCGGTGGTACTGGCGGCGCTTTCGAAGGAACTGCTAGAGATCGAAGCCACGGGCGACCGCGCACGGGCGGAAGCCTGGTTCGCGCGTTACGACAAGATGCCGCCAGCCATGGCTAAGGCGCTCGAAAGTCTGACTGACGTGCCGGTCGACATCGATCCTATCTTTTCGTTCGCGGATAGAGTGCGGTAGGGAATTTATAAAACTTATGATAGCCCGTGCAAGCATTAGGACCTGTTATGCTCAAAATGCATGGAATTGCACACGCTTCAGGTCTTCCTGGCGGTAGCCACCGAGAAAAGCTTTTCGCGGGCGGCGGAGCGGTTATTGCGCACGCAACCCGCGGTCTCCCTGGCTGTGCAGCGCCTCGAAACGGAACTAGAAGAAAAGCTGATCGACCGCTCCGCTAAGGATTTGGTCCTCACTGACGCGGGGCGCACCGTGCTTGAATTCGCACACCGTTTTGAAAACCTGCGCCACGAAATGGAAAACTCGCTGGCGGAACTGCGCGACAATTCCGCGGGAACGCTTACGGTAGGCGCAAATGAATCGACATCGCTTTATCTGTTGCGGCATATCGAGAACTTCCGGCGTCTGCATCCCAAGATCAAAATTCGAGTGCGGCGCAGCCTGTCGAGCAAGATCCCCAACGAACTGTTGGATGGCAATCTGGAGTTAGGCGTAGTGAGCTACGATCCGACGGACGAGCGAATTACTTCAAGAGTGATCTATACCGACGCTCTGGCGTTCGTGGTCTCCCCCAAGCACCGGTTAGCCGGACACAAGTCGGTTTCGATTTCCGACCTGGCTACTGAAACCTTCATTGCGCATAACGTGCTCTCTCCGTACCGCGACGTGGTGTTGCGCGAGTTTCAGTCGCGGCGTGTGCCGTTGAATATGCCGGTCGAAATGCCTACTATCGAGACCATCCGCAAACTGGTGCAGAATGACCAGGGTGTGGCCTTTCTGCCGCGCATGTGCGTGGAGCAGGAGGTTGAACAGGGACTGCTTCGTGAAGTGAAGGTGAAGGAACTGCACGTGGAGCGGAAGATCCGGCTGATTTATCCTACGCGCCGGGTGCTGAGCCACGCGGCCCGTGCTTTCCTGGAGGTTGTGCGCGGTTAGGCGGCGTGCCGACCTACTGCTCGAAGCGCAGGCAGGCTCTTCCGATGTAGACCTCATCCCCCGCGCATAGTCGCTCGCCGCGGCGGTTACCGGCGGGCACCTCGATAGAGCGGCCTTCGCGAAAGATGCGGGTTCCGTATTCGCTTTCGTCGTCGCAGATGCGATACTGGCGCGCGGCCGCGTCGTACCGTATGTGGGCGTGCGCGCGCGAGACCGTGGCGTTGGCATCATCGGCGCCTTCTTCGAATACGATGTCATTGCGGCGTACGATGCGCTGCTGGCTATCCGTGAGTTCGCGCATGCGGCCGATATTGGTGCGCGGCTTTTCCATGTTGTAGCTTTCCAGCGCCGCTTTTCCTTTCATCACCAGCAGGCGCGCGGGCACGGCGGCGGGTGCAACCTCCGGCTCGGGCTCGGGTTTGTGCTCAGGCTCGAGCGCGGGAACAGGCTCCGCCGCCGCAGCGGGAACATCCCGAATGGTATAGGAAATATCGAATCCCTTGGGACCTTCCTCCGCCGTTTCAATATCCACGGCAAAACCGGCGGGCAACTTGCATCCGGCGCCTTGCAGGGCCTCGCGGATATCGTTTTCCAAACGGTGATCTTGTGCGAAGGCGGCTTGAAACAGAGCGCGGCGATCCACCTCTGGAGAGACAAGACGTACGAGCAGGTGATTATACGGGAACAGCTTTTGGCCGCGCTGAATGGTCTGCACCTTGCCTTGCACTTCCTCAAGGATGGAGCGGTGCACCAGCAGCAATTCGTCGGACTGTGCGGGTCCGAAGGCGCGCTCAGTCCATTTGCCGAAGGCGCGCTCAATCGTTTTTTCGACTTCCGAAAGGAAACTCATACTATTTTCCCGGACTCATGAGACCAAGACTTTGAGCAGCGTTCACGATGGCTGCCGCCGCTGGGGCCGCGTATGTGCCGCCATATTGCCCGTTCTCAATTAATACCGCAAAGGCGATGCGCCTGCCTGCGGGATACGGCGCGAAACCAATGAACCAGGCGTGGGAGGGCCCGTCGGCCAGTTCGGCGGTTCCGGTTTTGCCAGCAATAGGAAGCGCGGACGCGGAGGCTAGACGGCCGGTGCCCTGGGTAACCACTTCGCGCATGAATCGGCCGAGGGTGGCGGCCACATCCGGAGCAATCACCGCTTGGGCAGGCTGCGTCCGGTCATTGCTTTCGTCCGCGACCCAGCGGCCTTGGGGCATCTGACCGCCATTGGCGACCGCCGCTGCGACGCGCGCCATCTGGAAGGGTGACGCCACGATTTGACCTTGACCGTAAGACGACTGCGGCAGTGACTTGCGCAGTTGCTGGGCGGTGGGTGGGGATGCCATGGAGATGCCCAACAGCGTTCCGGTATCGAACAAGTGCTGCGCGCCCACGTTGTAAGTGCCGAGTTGCGCGAAGTAGGCATTGCACGACACCACTACGGCGCGTTCCATATCGATGGTGCCATGCGGCGCGGTATCCTGGACGTCGTCGCGAATGGGGCGGGTGGAACCGTGCAGATAATTTCCCACGCGTCCATCTGGCAGGCGGATGCACGAGTAAGTCTGTTTTGCCAGTTGCGGGTCGGTGCGCAGGGCGGCCATGGCGGTGACCACTTTGAAAGTGGAGCCGGGCGGATAGAGGCCGTAGCGCGCACGATCGAGATAAGGGTTGGCGGTATCTTCGCCAGCCTCTTCCGGTGGGGCGTCTCCGGGCCCGATAGGCGGCAGCGGATAACTGACGGCGGCCAACAAGTCTCCGTTGGCGGGGTCGAGTACCACTACGGATCCTTTGTCTTGCCCCGCTTTTTGCAGAGCGGATCGCAGGATTTCGCCGGCACGCACCTGCAGGCGCGCATCGAGCGACATGCGAACGTCGCGCTTGCGATCGAGTACCCTGCGTACGGACGGATTGTTAGGATCGTTGCGATGGCGCAATAACGGTACCAGTTCGCGCAAGTCGTAGCGCACCACGCGTTCCATCTTCCCGGTCTTGGGGTTCTCGACGTCGACCAGAGTGGGCCGGTCGTCGTAACCCCGCAGCCGAGTGGCCGAATCGCGTTCCACGAAGGACGTATTGCCGGCGCCCCAACGGATGCGCGTACGCAGATCGCCCAACAGATGGAATGTGAGACCTTCGAATGGGTAATGCCGGCTCTCGGTGCGGGAGCACGCCTGGTCGATGTTGATGCCGAGCTGTTGATATTGTGCGCGATGTTTTTCGAGTTCGTCCCAACTGCTGGTGGCCAGGGGCAGACCATTGCGGTCGTAGATGCCGCCCTTGGGAATATCGCGCATGATCTCCTGGAAGCGCGGATTGTATTGGTAACGCCGTGCGCCGTCGGCTTGCACTACCAGCGTCCCCTCGCCCATGATCGCGTCGCTGCGGAACACCTGCACGTAAGCCGCCTTGGCTACGATGAGCAGGGCCACGGCGCCGATGGCCAGCCCGGCCGCTTCAATGGGCAACCGGAAGGGGGCATTGCGCTGCGCATCGGGGCTGGGGCGATTGGAGATCGAGAGCAGCATGGCGAACATGAAGAAGTTTGCCAACATGGACGAGCGGCCGTAGCATAAGAACGGCGTGACCACGCCGGAGAGCGGCAACACGCCCAGCGATCCGCCGGCGATCAGCAGGATCTGCAGCGCCATGGCGACGCCCAGCCCCGTAGCAATGAAGAATTCGTAATCGCTGCGGGCGCGCAATGCGATCCGGGAAGTTCGATAGAGGATTACGCCGTAGATGGCGAAGACCGCAGCCACGCCCAGGAATCCCCATTCCTCGCCGAGAGCGGCCAGAATCAGGTCAGTATGCGCGGCAGGAACCAGCGACGGATCGCCGAGCCCGGGCCCCGTGCCCCAGAAGCCTCCGGTTGCGTAAGCCCAAAGCGATTGCGCCAACTGATCGCCGCCGTGGATGATGTTGTTCCAGGGCGAGGCCCACATCGAAACGCGCTCGTAAACGGTGTGGGGAATGCGCACCAGGTAACCACCCACGAAGCCGGCCAGCAGAAATAGTAAGCCGAATGCCGCCACCAGCACGTCTTTGCGGGCAATCGAGTATAGCGTAAGGAACAGGCAGGTGAAGACCAATGCCGGTCCCATATCTTTCTGCAGGAAGAAGAACAGGAGCGAGAGGGCCACACAGCCGAAAATCGGGAGCGTGTATTCGAGGGGGGGGATGCCGCCGAGGCGGTTGAGTCCGGCCAAACGGGGGCGCTGCTCGCGTGCGTGACGCAGGACGTCCCAACGCTGCGCGAAGTATCCCGCTAGAAACAAGACCAGCAGAATGCGGATGACCTCGACGGGCTGAAATCCGAACAGGTTCACCTTGGCGTCACTGCTGCCGGGGCCGTATCCGAAAACGATCAGCAAGGCGGAGAGAGCGAAACTGGCCAGCAACGGCACGAAGCTGAGTTTCCCCAGCAGGCGTTCGTAATCGAACGCGCTGGCGATGGCCAGCAGAACGCATCCGGCGGCCACTCCTTGTGCGAAGTCGACCAGAAGCAGACTATCGCGGACGGGATCGCGCAGGCTCACCATCAGGTTCAGGCCGAGGCCGGTGAGCAGGAGGATGGCCGGCAGGATCAGGTGGTCGCCTTCAAAGGCGCGCGCGCTCCACCAGAGGTGGACGGCCCAAAATGCCGCGAAGAATATCGCGATCCAAAGAAAAAACACGCGGCGAAACTGAGTGGGGCGGCGGACCACGAACGACGGTTTCAGCGCGCGGAACTGTTCGGCGGTGAGCAGCGCATGATGCCCTTGAAACGATTTCAGGCCGCGCGCGGATTCCACTTCGGCTTCGGAAACCCGCAGCCGGGCGATGGCGCCGACGTTCGGCAGCGTCCCGGCAGCGTCATAGATACGGCGCGCCACGAACTGCCGTTCGGCTGGTTCGGTGAAGATGGCGAGGTAGGGTAGCAGGTCTTCACGCGCGGACAGATCGTTCAAGTTCAAAAACTTCCGGGCGGTCAGCCCGGTATCGATGTCGGCGAACCCGCGCGTCTTGGCGCGATATACGAAAAAGAAGCCGAGCAGCAGCAGCAGGGTTGCCGCAAGCATCCAGATGGCTTCGCGGCGACGCCATGCGATCACCGGCCAAGCCATTGCGCCCGGCCCGCCGCGCGACGGCTGTGATCTATCGGAGGCACTGCTGCGTGTCACTGCCATAGCTGGTCCAACCTAGATTCTAAGCTGTAGCGCCTGCCGGCTGGTTGCGGCTGCTGTGATACAATCGCCGCTGCGCCCGTCCGGGCGTAGCGGACTGCGTCACAGGAGGATATTTGAAACACACGTTTATAACTGTTTGCATGGCGATGGTTCTAACGCCAGCTTTTGGCCAGCAGGTATCTGGAACACCGCCGACCGGCACACACAGGCTTCCCATTCCCATGGCCGACCCATCGCGGGAGGACGCGGGCAGCAGTGCAGTGATACCCGCCGGCACACCCCACTGGTCCAGCAGTTATGAGTACACGTCGGATACCGCGTTGGTGGGTCACTCCGCCACATACGACCCATCCACCAAGGCGATGACGATCTTTGGCGGCGACGATTGGGGCGCTGAATTCACCTACACGAACGCGGTGCTCTTGTACGCGCCGGCCAACGGAAATGGCTCCTTCACGACGTTGATTCCGAATGGCGCGGTGGGCTCGCCGGCCGGACGGGCACTGCACTCCGCGGTATACGACAAAGGCAGCAATCGCATGATCGTGTTCGGGGGGGTGGTTGGGAATGGAAACGTCATATTCAACGACGTTTGGGTTTTGAGCCACGCAAATGGACAAGGCGGCACGGCGGTCTGGACGCAACTGAGCCCTTCGGGGTCGCTGCCGCCGGTGCGCTATTCGCACACCGCGGTTTACGATGCGAAGAATAATCGTATGGTGATCTTCGGAGGTTATAACGGCAATTATCTTTCGGATGTTTGGGTGTTGAGCAATGCCAATGGGTTGGGCGGTACGCCGGTTTGGACGCAACTGGCGCCTTCGGGTGCCCCGCCGGACGGGCTGGTGTACGACTCGGCCACCTACGATCAGACGAACAACATCATGATGGTATTTGGCGGTGAAACAAGCGGTGCAACGGCGTATACCAACGGCGTTTGGGCGCTATCCCATGCAAACGGTCTCGGCGGAAGTCCGCAGTGGACCAACATCGTCGCCGATGGAGCAGTCGGCGCGCCGGCACAGCGGGCCGTGCAGTCTGCCGTCTACGACCAAGCTAACAACCGCATGATGATTTTCGGCGGAGTGGGGTTCTCCAACTTGCTTTTGCACGAGGGGTTTAACGACACTTGGGTACTCACAAACGCGAACGGGTTGGGCGGTACCCCGGCTTGGACCGAGTTGAAGCCAGCGGGTGGATTGCCTGGTGCGCGCGAAGCCCAGACGGCGGTCTATGACCCAACCACCAACCAGATGATCATGTTCGCCGGACAGAACGGGGATGCCGTATATTACGTGGTTTGGGTATTGACCCACGCGAACGGCCTCTAAAAGCCCGGTTTGCGCCGGACGAATCTTGTGATAATCTTGGCAATCGCCCAAACATGCGATTTGCCGCTATCACCGCTCTTCTGGTGTGTTCCCTGGGCGCTGAGCCGTGGCCGCTCGAAAAGCTCTTCAGCCGGCCCTTCGCTTGGGGTACGACGCCAACCAAGATTACTTGGTCGAAACAAGGGCGCGTGCTGCTGTTTTTGTGGAACGCCGAGGGTCGGCGGTTCATGGATCTTTACTCGTACCGCCCGGAATCGCAGCGCCTGGCGCGGCTGACGAATCTGGAGAATATCGAGGATCCCATCAACCGTCCGGCGGCGGAGAAGGACGACCGCCAGAAACAGTATCTGGAGCCTCCGGAGGGCCTCACCGATTTCGAAATTTCGCACGACGGCGGGCGCGCCGCATTTTCCTATCACGGCGATCTGTACTTGGTGAACACAGCGGGCGAGACGCCGCCTTTCCGGCTGACGCGTACCAAGGCGGCCGAAATCAATCCTTCGTTTTCGCCGGATGGCGGCAAGTTGGCTTTCACGCGGGATGGCCAACTGTACACGCAGGACCTGCATACGGGGGCACTCTGGCAAGTGACTGAGGTTGAGGGCGAAGGCGCGTCACTCGGCGGATGGCACTGGTCGCCGGATGGCAAGCGTTTCCTTTACGTCGTGCGTAGCGGTGCGGGTCGCAAATTGTTGCTGCCGAACTACGCGGGCCGCGTGGTTACAGCGAACAGCTTTCCGCGAACGCTGCCGGGCGACGCGGTTGCCGAGGGCAAGACCTACGTCATTCCGGCTGAAGGCGGCCTTCCCATGGCGCTCGAGCCCGGGCCGTGGGGAGATAAGGTCTATGCGTTCGGCACCCCGCAGTGGTCGCCGGATTCGCGGCGGATCTTGCGAACGGTGGTGAATCCAAATTTGAAACAGGCCGCCATCCTGGTGAACGACGCATCCGGCGGCAAGACGCGGGTGGTAGCTGAAGATAAGGATGCGGCGTGGGTGGAACCGTTTTTCGCTGCGTGGTCCCCCGATTCCGCGCGGATCCTGTTCACCAGCGAACGCGACGGCTGGTCGCACCTTTATATAGTTTCAAAAGACGGCGGAGGGGCTCGTCAACTCACGCACGGCGCGTGGCAGGTGGATAACGAACGCAGTTTTGGACACGAGCCCCAGTGGGCCGGCGAGTACATCTATTTTGCTTCGACGGAAGCAGGCACCGCCGAACGCCAGTTCTATCGCGTCCGGCCGGACGGATCCGGCAAAGAGCGGCTTTCGTCGCGCGAAGGCTTGAACATCGGCTTTGTTTCCGAAGATGGGCGAGATATCGCCATGATGGTGGCGGACGAGAAGAACCCGTTCGATCTGTTTGTGGGAGGCCACCGGGTGACCACGTCGCCGCGCGCGGAGTTCGCGAAGTACGAGTGGCCGGATGCACGGGTAGTCAGCTTTCCCTCACGGGGTGATGGTAAAACTGTTGCGGCGCGGCTTTTCCTGCCTAAGGGATACCGGCCCGAAGACCGCAGCCAAAAGCCTCGGCCCGCGGTATTCTTCGTTCACGGGTCCGGTTATGCGACCAGCGTTTTGAAACAATGGGGTTCGTACCAGGAGCTTCGCTATGTCTTCAACTGCTCGCTGGTAAACAAAGGCTACGTGGTGTTGGATATGGATTATCGCGGCAGTTCAGGCTATGGCCGCGGATGGCGCACGGGCGTGTTTTTGCATATGGGCGGTCCGGATCTGGAAGATGTGCTGGGCGGCGTAGACTATCTGCGCGGGTTGGGCAACATCGATATGCAGCGGATCGGCATCTGGGGATCGAGCTACGGCGGTTTCATGACTGCCGCAGCAATGTTCCTCTCGCCAGATACATTTCGGGCCGGCGCGTCGTTCTCTTCGGTGAACGATTGGGAAAATTACAACGCGTTCTATACCGAGCAGCGGCTGGGCAAGCCCCAGGAGAATCCCGAAGCGTACCGGCGTAGTTCGCCGATTCACTTTTCCAGCATGCTGAAGAATCCTTTTCTGATGGTGCACGGAATCGTGGACAATAACGTAATGTTCCAGGACACCGTGCAGCTTAGCGAGAAGCTGATCCACGAGGGGAAGGACTTCTCGGAAATCTACTATCCGGAAGAGAGCCATATCTTCGTGCGCGACGAAACGCTGATCGATGTCTTCCGCCGGGCGACCGAGTTCTTCGAGCGGAATCTGGGCCAATGAAGCTGCCTCGGATCTATCCGATTCTGGATACGGCGACATTCGAGGCAATAGGGTTTCCTGTAACGCAAGCGGCTGCGGCACTGCTGGAAGGCGGCGCGGGCATTCTACAATTGAGGCACAAGCAGCATTGGGGAAGGGCGATATTCGAGGCGGCACGGGACATAGCGCGCCTGTGCCGTGAGGCCGGAGCGTTGTTTATCGTAGACGATCGCGCGGATATTGCGATGTTGTTGGAAGCGGGAGTGCATGTAGGACAGGACGATTTGTCGCCGCGCGACGCCCGCCTTCTGCTAGGCACGGAGGCGGTGATTGGTTTCTCCAGCCACAACGCCCGGCAAATCTGCGCTGCCGGGGGAGAACCCGTCGATTACGTGGCATTCGGTCCACTATTCGCCACCGCATCCAAACGAAACCCGGATCCGGTAACGGGTATCGAAGCCTTAAAGGAGTGCCGCGCGCTGGTGGAGAAGCCGCTGGTGGCGATCGGCGGCATCACCCGCGAGACAGCGCCGTCGCTGTTGGCGGCAGGCGCGGATTCAGTGGCGGTGATCGGCGACCTGCTGCCCGCTGAAGTTGACCAGCCTTTCCTTACGCGCAGCGGATGGAAGAATGGCAACAACTGGCAACGAAGTAAAGACAGGGCCTGGTCAAGGGCCTGGGCCTGATGGACTCGACCACTCTGGTGGTGGGCTCGATGATCGGCTCGGGCATCTTCATCGTGTCCGCCGATATCGGGCGGCAAGTGAATTCGCCGGGACTGCTGCTGATGACCTGGATGGCTACGGCGGTGCTCACGCTGATTGCGGCGCTCAGCTACGGCGAACTGGCGGCGGCCATGCCGCAAGCCGGCGGGCAATATGTCTACCTGCGCGAATCCGTTCGGGCCGCTCAGCGGCTTCCTCTACGGCTGGACGCTGTTCCTGGTGATCCAGACCGGCACCATCGCGGCGGTAGCGGTGGCCTTCGCCAAGTTTGCGGGCGTGTTCGTGCCCTGGATCTCCGCGCAGAACCATCTGATCGGCACGCGGAAAAGTCGGACTGACCACGCAGCAACTCGTGGGCATCGTGATCGTGGGGCTGCTGAGCGCGGTGAACATGCGCGGCATCCGCACCGGCGCGGTGGTGCAGAACGTTTTCACCTTCGCCAAGACGGCCGCGCTGCTGGGACTGGTGGCCATCGGATTCCTGCTGGGCCGCAATCCGGCGGCGGTGGCGCGCAATTTCGGCCACTTCTGGGATGGCGCCGGTTGGAGCATGCACGTCGTGCGGTTGATTGGCGTGGCCATGGTGGGCTCGCTATTTTCGGCTGACGCCTGGAATAACGTGACCTTCACCGCCGGCGAGGTGCGCAATCCGCGGCGCAACCTGCCGATCTCCCTGGCGCTGGGCGTGGCGATCGTCATGGCGCTGTACATCTCCGCCAATTGCGTTTACCTGAATGTGCTGCCGTTCGAGGCGATCCAGCACGCGCCCGAAGATCGCGTGGCCACTGCCGCGATGAAGCAGATCCTGGGCCCGGCGGGCGTGCAGATTATGGCAGCCGCCATCATGATCTCGTGCTTCGGTTGCGTGAATGGACTGATCCTGGCGGGAGCGCGCGTGTATTACGCGATGTCGCTCGACAAGCTTTTCTTTCGCAAGGCAGGCACGCTCGGCGCGCGGCATCATGCACCGGTGTTCGCGCTGGCGATTCAAGGCATCTGGGCCATGATTCTGACGCTTAAGCGGCACATACAGCGATCTGCTCGACTACGTCATCTTCGCCGTGCTGGTTTTCTATATCCTGACCATTGCCGGTATCTTCGTGCTGCGTCGCACGCGTCCCCAGATGGAGCGGCCCTACAAGGCGTTTCGGATACCCGGTGCTGCCGGCTATCTATATTCGTGGCTGCGTCGTTAATCGAAATTTTGTTGCTGGCTTACAAACCCAATTACACCTGGCCCGGGCTGATCATCGTGCTGCTGGGCGTGCCTGTCTATTTCATTTGGAAACCGAAATCCGGGGTATTGAAAGGCTGAAATGAATCTGACCGCGACGAAATCGCTCGAGCGAATCAAAGCTGAAGCTGACGACAGCGAGCACTCTCTCAAGCGGACGCTGGGTCCCGTTGAACCTGGTGGCGCTCGGCATCGGCGCGATTATCGGCGCGGGCCTGTTTTCGCTTACCGGCATCGCGGCAGCGGAAAACGCCGGACCGGCCGTAGTGCTGTCGTTCGTGATCGCGGCCATCGGCTGCGCGTTCGCGGGCATGTGCTACAGCGAGTTCTCCACCATGATTCCGATTGCGGGCAGCGCGTACACCTACGCCTACGCCACCATGGGCGAACTGCTGGCCTGGATCATCGGCTGGGACTTAGTGCTGGAGTACGCGGTCGGCGCGGCCACGGTATCGGTCAGTTGGTCAAGCTACGTAGTAAAGCTGTTGCATTCGTTGGGCATTTCGCTTCCGGTCAGCCTGGTGAACTGTCCGTTCGATCCAACGCCAGGGATCATCAACCTTCCCGCGGTCATTATCATCATTCTGGTATCCACGTTGCTGATCGTCGGAATACAGGAATCCGCGCGGGTGAACGGTGTGATTGTAGCGGTGAAAGTTGTCATCGTCATTATCGTGATCGCGGTTGGCTTTGGTTACATCAACCGGGCGAACTACACACCCTTCGTTCCGCCCAACACGGGAACGTTCGGCGAGTTTGGCCTCAGCGGCGTGATGCGCGCGGCGGCGGTAGTGTTCTTCGCTTTCATCGGATTCGATGCGGTCTCCACGGCGGCGCAGGAGGCGCGCAAACCGCAGCGCGACATGCCCATCGGCATCATTGGTTCGCTGGCGATCTGCACGATTTTGTATGTCCTCTTTGCGCACGTGCTTACCGGCATGGTGAATTACAAAATCTTCAAGGGCGACGCATCTCCGGTCGCCACCGTGATTAAACAGTTCCCCAGCCAGGCATTGCAAATTACGATTGTGATCGGCATCATCGCCGGATATACTTCGGTAATTCTGGTTATGCTGCTGGGTCAGTCGCGCGTGTTCTTTTCCATGTCGCGAGACGGGCTGCTGCCCGCGGTATTTTCCGACGTACATGCCAAGTTTCGGACCCCGTGGCGGTGCAACTTGATCTTCATGGTGTTCGTATCGCTGTTCTCGGGATTCCTGCCGATTTCGAAACTGGGGCACATGACCAGCATCGGCACGCTGCTGGCGTTCGTGATCGTTTGTATCGGCATCATGGTGATGCGGCACACCCGCCCGGATCTGCCGCGGCCCTATCGCACGCCCCTGGTACCGCTGGTTCCGGTGCTTGGCATTTTGGTATGTCTGGCGATGATGGCGTCGCTCGATTACGAGACTTGGTGGCGATTGGTGATCTGGTTGGCGATCGGCCTGTGCATCTATTTTGGGTACAGCCGGCACCACAGCCACCTGGCGATCAGCAAGCGTTAAACTCTGCCGAAGTCGATGAAGCCGCGCTGCGGGTCGGTGTTCAATAGCTTGACGCGGATCTGGTCGCCCACATCCAGTCCGTTCTCTCCGCGCATCAAGCGGCCTTCCACGGCAGGCGAAAGGGCGCGAACATAGGTTCCCTTGGGACTCGCGCCGGTGACCACCGCGGGGAACGTATCGCCGATCCGGTCATGCATTGCTACAGCCGCGATGCGCTTGTTCATGGAGCGTTCCACCTTGCGTTCCGCATGTTCACGAAGCGTACAGTTTCGCGCAACGCTATCCAGTTCGGCATCGCCGTATGGTGACGGCTGTTGGGCGAGCACGGCTTTCACCAGTCGCTGCGTCACCAAGTCGGCGAAGCGCCGGTTTGGCGCGGTGGAATGCGTGTAGTCGTGAACTGCGAGGGCAAAATGCCCAACCGCGGTATCGCCGGGCCGTTCCACCACATACTCGCCCGGCCCCATCAATTTCACAACCGCCAGCGACAGGTCGGTATAGTGCACGGGATCTTCCTTCCGGCGCTTCAGCAGAAAAAGATTGAGCGCGGTGGAATCGGGATCGCCCGGCAGGATATCGCCCGTGCGCGCCGCCAGTTCCACGATGCGGTCCCAACGTTCCGGCGTCTTCACCACGCGCCGGATCGACGCCATATGATGGTCGCGCATCATTCGTGCGATCACGCCGTTCGAGGCTACCATTAGATCTTCGATCAACTGCGTGGCGCGGTTACGGAAGCGCGCTTTGATGCCGGTTACGCGGCCGCCAGACATTACTGGTTCGGTTTCGTCACGATCCAGATCTAACGCCCCCTGGCTGTGCCGCAGCGTACGCATGCGTCTGGGCGGCCTCGTCCTGCATCCGCAACTGCGCCTGCAGCTCGGCGGATGCCGCCACCTTCGGCGGAGCCGCGCCCGTTCCTTCGAGCCACGGCCCTACGGAGTTATACGCCAACTGCGCCGTGTTTCGCGTGACGGCGCGATACGCCGAGGCCATCCTGCACGGAGCCATCCGCGGTTACGGTCAGCTCCACAACCACGCTGAGCCGGTCGGCATTTTCGTTTAGCGACGTCATATCGGTCGAGAGATCCTCGGGCAGCATCGGAAAGGTCTTGACGCCCGTGTAGACCGAGGTGCAATTCGCGGCGGCATGTTCGTCGATAGGGGAGCTCTTAGGCACGCCGCTATCCACGTCTGCGATGCCAACCCGGATGCGGATGGCGCCGTTCTCCAACTGCTCCGCCATTTCGATCTGGTCGAGGTCGCGCGAGGTGTCGTTGTCGATGGACGACCAGGGCAAGCCGCGCAGATCGCGGACGGCGCCCCCGGCAGATGCGGTTGCCGGGCGGGCGCGCAAAGCGGCCACCTGCCGCATGACCTCCGGGCGGGAAATCCGGAGTAAAACCCTCTGCGATCATTTCCTGGCGCGCCAGGGCGGACAGGTCGTAGTGATTACCGTTTGAGTTAGGCATGTTGTGGCTGGGTCGGATCAGACATCGTGGCGGTGGGTACGCGCAAGCAACTGGCGGGCGCGGTCGAGGGCTTTCTGCTCGGCTTCTTCGCGGGTGGCGCCGGTGGTGCGCGCCAGAGAGGCGCCCGGCGAAACGTTATCGGCTTTGCAATGATACACGTCTCCAAGCCGGTAAGAAGTCAGCTTCACCTGCCAGGGTTCCACCTCCACCTGCCGCTCGCTATATTCTTCCGCGTTCATGGGCGTTCCCTCCGACAGAACTATCTTAACCCTGGGGCCGGGACCAAACTGGCCCCTTAGCCGTCGTATCATAGGATTAACCCCCTATGTTTAATAAGCTTTTGCCGTGTTTCCTGCTGTGCGCGGGCGCTTTTGCCCAAACCGCCGGCATGGATATCCCCTACAAGAAATTCGTGCTCGACAATGGCCTCACCGTCATCGTGCACGAAGATCACAAAGCCCCCATCGTGGCCGTCAACGTCTGGTACCACGTCGGCTCGAAAAACGAGAAGCCCGGCAAGACCGGCTTCGCCCACCTCTTCGAACACCTCATGTTCGGCGGCAGCGAAAACTTCCACGGCCGCTACATCGACGCCATGGAATCGCGTCGGCGCCACCGACCTGAACGGCACCACCAACAACGACCGCACCAATTACTTCGAAGACGTCCCCACCTCGGCGCTCGACTACGCGCTCTTCCTCGAATCCGATCGCATGGGCCACCTGCTCGGTTCCTTCGACCAGAAGACCCTCGACCTCCAGCGCGGCGTGGTGCAGAACGAAAAACGCCAAGGCGAGAATCAGCCCTATGGCGTCACCGAACAACTCATCACCGAAAATACCTATCCGGCCGGCCATCCGTACTCCTGGACCGTCATCGGCTCGATGGACGACCTCAACGCCGCCTCCATGGACGACGTGAAGGACTGGTTCAAGACCTACTACGGCCCTTCCAACGCCGTGCTGGTGCTGGCCGGCGATATCGACTTCAACACCGCTAAAGAGAAAGTCGAAAAAGTACTTCGGCGACATCCCCGCCGGCCCGCCGATCGGCAAGCAGGAAGTCTGGGTCGCCAAGATGACCGGCACCCACCGCGGCACCGTGCAGGACCGCGTCCCGCAAGCCCGCATCTACAAGGTCTGGAACATCCCGCCCGTCGGCTCCGCCGACGCCGATTATCTTGACCTGGTCGCCAACTGCCTGACCGAAGGCAAGAGTCTCGCGGCTCTATAAACGTCTGGTCTACGACGACCAGATCGCTACCGAACGTCCGCGCCGAAATCGACGACCGCGAAATCGGCAGCCAGTTCGATATCATCGGCACCGCGCGGCCCGGCCAGGATCTCGCCAAAGTCGAGAAGGAGCATCGACGAAGAGACTGCCCGCTTCCTCGAATCCGGCCCCACGCCTGCGAATTAAACGCGTCAAGACGCATATGTGGCCCGCTTCGTCCGCGGCGTCGACCGCATCGGCGGATTCGGCGGCAAGTCCGATGTGCTCGCCCACGGCCAGGCATTTCTCGGCGATCCCGATTTCTATAAAACGCAGCTAAAGCGCGTCCAAGCCGCCACCGCCGAAGATTTGAATCCGCCGCCCGCCGCTGGCTTTCCGACGGCGATATGTGCTCGAAGTTCATCCTTATCCGGACTTCAAAACCATTACTGATAATGTAGACCGCTCCAAGATGCCGGAGCCTCCGCACCGCCCGAATTGAAACTGCCCAAACTGCAGCGAGCCACTCTGTCGAACGGGCTGAAGGTGATCCTGGCCGAACGCCACGAAATCCCCGTCGCCGACTTTTGGCTGCAGGTGGACGCGGGCTATGCCGCCGACCAGTTTGCGGCGTCCCGGAACCGCCAGTATGACTACCGCGCTCCTGGATGGAGGTACCACGAAGCGTACGGCCCTGCAGATCAGCGAAGAGACAGCCATGCTGGGCGCCGAGATACGCGCCAATTCCAACCTGGATACTTCCACTGTTTTTCTTTCAGCTCTGAAGAGCAATCTGGATCGCTCGCTCGATCTGTATGCCGATATCATCCTGCATCCGGCTTTCCCGGAAGCGGATTTCCTGCGCCAGCAGAAGCAGCGGATCGCCGGTATTCAGCGCGAGAAAGTAACTCCAATCCCCATGGCGCTTCGTGTCTTTCCGGGCTTGCTTTACGGACAGAACCACGCTTACGGCAATCCGCTGACCGGCTCGGGCACCGAAGAAAGTGTCTCCAAGCTGACCCGCGCGGACCTGGCGAAATTTCACGACACCTGGTTCCGGCCCAATGATGCCACCCTCATCGTTGTAGGCGATACAACCTTGAGCGAACTCACGCCTAAGCTCGAAAAGCTGTTCGAAGGATGGAAGCAAGGCACCGTTCCTACCAAGAACATCGGCAAGGTGGAATATCCGGCCAAGCCGGTCGTTTACATTATGGATCGCCCGGGTGCGTTGCAGTCCTTCATTCTGGCTGGAGAAATCGCGCCACCGAAGAACAACCCAGATGCCATCGCCATCGAGACGATGAACGACATCCTCGGCGGCAATTTTGGCGGCACGCATCAACATGAACCTGCGCGAGGACAAACATTGGTCCTATGGCGCGCAGACTTTGTTCTGGCCCGCGCGCGGCCAAGAGCCGTTCATCATTTTTGCGCCGGTCCAGACCGATAAGACCAAAGAGTTGCTCGTCGAGATCGACAAAGAGGTCCGCGGGATAGTCGGCAACAAACCGGCCACGCCGGAGGAACTCAGCCATGTGCAGGCTAACGAAACCCTCAGCCTGCCGGGATCGCGCGAGACCATCAGTGAGGTTGGAAACTCGATCCAGGAACTGGTGGAATACGGCTTGCCCGACGATTACTACGACAAGTACGCCGGCCGTGTTCGCGCCCTGACGGTTCCCGATATGCGGACCGCGGCGGAGCGCGTAATCCGGCCAGACCATCTGGTGTGGGTAGTGGTCGGTGATCGGGCCAAGATCGAGGCCGGCGTCCGCGAGTTGAATCTCGGCGACATTAAGTTCCTGAATGCGGACGGCAAACCGATTTAGGACCGGAACCCGTCCCAGCCGCACCGCCGAATACATGGCGCTGTTTCGCGCGATTGAAACAGCGCAGTCCAAGCGGCGCGGTTGTTTGACGATCCGTATGCCGCCGCGCTGGTCACGGGTCGTCTGAAAGTGATGGCGCAACTAGCGCGGTGGCCTGTGGTTGGCCGGCTAGCCGCACACTTCCTAGATGTCGGCTGGCCGCGTACCCGCAGTTCGGCGGTAGTTCGCACGCGACTCATCGACGACCTCGTAGGCAAAAGCGTGCGCGACGGTGTGCGGCAAATCCTGTTGCTTGGCGCGGGTTTCGATAGCCGCCCCTACCGTCTGCCGGAACTACAAGGCATACCGGTCTTCGAAGTCGACCATCCCGCTACGCAGGCGGTCAAACGCCAACGGTTGGAGGCGCGCTTGGGGCGCTTTCCCGTCAACGTGCATTTCGTCCCCGTCGATTTCGAAGAAGGTAATCTGGAATCCACTCTGCTCGATGCCGGATTCGCGCGCGACGCCGTGACCACTGCCATCTGGGAGGGGAACTTAGCTATCTAACGCCTGCCGCCGTCGACCAAAACTTCGATATGTTGCATCGCATCCTGGCGCCGCGTAGCCAATTGATTTTCACTTACGTTCACAAAGGCGCGCTCGATGGTTCCACCGCTTTCGCGGAAGCGCGTCGCTGGAAGTCATCGGTACAAGCCACCGGCGAGCCGTTCATCTTTGGCTTCCACCCCGGCGCACTCGGCGATTACCTGAAGCCGCGCGGATTCGCGCTGATGAGCGACGTATCCACCGCGCATGCAGCCAAGTCCTATAACCAGGCGTTGCACCGGCGTGAAGCCGGATCCGAACTTTACCGCGTCGCCACCGCTCGCCGCACCGCCCTATAATGAATCTTATGTCTGAAATGCCCGTCGACCGCCGCAACTTCCTGCGCGGCGCCACCGCTCTTACCGCCCTTTCATACTCGCGCGTAAAGGGCGCCAATGACCGCGTGCAATTGGGAGTGATCGGCTGCGGCGATCGCGGTCGCTACGATATGGCCAACTTCCAGAAAGCCAAGGCCGACGTGGTGGCGGTCTGCGATATCTATGGCGCGCAGATCGACAGAGCCCGCGAGAAGGCGCCCAACGCCAAAGACTTCAAGGACCATCGCGCCTTGCTGGCGATGAAAGAGGTGGACGTGGTGCTGATCGCCACGCCCGACCACTGGCACGCTCAGACCACCATAGACGCGCTCAACGCCGGCAAAGACGTCTACGTGGAGAAGCCCCTGACCCGCACGATCGAAGAGGGGCCCATGATCGTCAAGGCGGCGCGAATCAACAATCGGATATGCCAGGTGGGTATGCAGCAGCGCTCCGGACAGCATTACCTACAGGCCAAAAGCGAGTATATCGACAGCGGTAAACTCGGCAAGATCACGCTGGCGCGCACCTGGTGGCACGGCAATGGCTACCATCTGCGTAAGGCGCCGGAATCGCTGCAGACGCAGCCGTCGAACCTCGATTGGGCGCACTTCCTGGGTCCTCTCAAGTGGCGCGATTACGACCCGCAGCAATACTTTAACTGGCGCGCCTATCTCGATTTCGGTGGCGGCCAGGTGACCGATTTATTTACCCATTGGATCGATGTGGTCCACATGTTCATGGGCCAGGACGTGCCGTTCTCTGCTTCGGCGGCAGGTGGCGTGTACAAATATAAGGACGGCCGCACCGCGCCCGACACCATCAACGTGCTGTTGGAATACCCGACTGAGTTCACCGCCACTTTTGAAGCAACCCTGGTCCCAGGCATTCAGGGCGCGGCGGTCGAGATGTGCGGCACTGACGGACGCCTGTGGATCGATCGCGGACATTATGAGTTCCACCCTGTGGGACGGGGCGCGCAACCGGTCACCGTGAAGGCGTTCAGCAATATCGAAGAAGACCATGTGAATAACTTCCTGGATTGCGTGCGCACACGGAAGCGTCCGAATGGCGATGTGCTGATCGGCCACCGCTCAGCGCAAGCATCGCACCTGGGGAATATCTCGTATATGCAGAAGCGGCGGATCGATTTCGATCCGGTGCGCGAAGAGATCCTGCCATTTTAATGCCCGTTGTTGAAGCTTGTTATACTGGCAGTTCATGATTTCATCAACACAAATGCGTCCGGGCATGGTGGTCAAGTTCAACAACGACCTGTTTTCCGTGTTCAGCGTGAACCACAGGACTCCGGGCAACTTGCGCGGATTCGTGCAGGCCAAAATGCGGAACCTGCGCAGCGGCACGATGATCGAGCACCGCTTCTCCTCGGAAGATAAGGTGGAGCGCGCGGCGCTCGAAGAGCACGAAATGGAGTACCTGTACGACGACGGCGAATACTACTATTTCATGAACACCGAGAACTACGAGCAGATGCATTTGACCAAGGATCTTCTGGGCGATGCCGTCGGCTACCTGGTTCCGCAGTTGAAAGTTGCCGTGGAGTTTTACGAAGGGAATCCGATCAGCGTGGAATTGCCCGCCACAGTCGATTTGACCGTGGTGGAAACTGAACCAGGCATGAAAGGCGCTTCCGTCTCCAACGTGACCAAGCCCGCCAAACTTGAAACCGGCTTGGTGGTGCAGGTTCCCCCGTTTATCACCGAAGGCGAAAAGATTCGCGTGAACACCGCTGAAGGCACTTATCAGGAAAGAGCCTGAAGCGCAGTCGCCAGTTCCCCTTCTTCTTCCGGCAGTACAGTACGCAAATCAAGCAGTAGCCGCCCGTCTTCGACGCGCGCGATCACCGGCGGATCGCCTGCGCGCAACTTCTTCTGTGCGGTAGCCTCATTGGCGCACTTCACGGCAATCAGCCAAGTCGGGATAGATTGCTCGGGCGTAGCGCCGCCGCCGATTACGGACTCTCCGGGGATGACTTCCCCCTGCAACCCGGCATGCTCAGCCAGGAAGAGTTCGGCGCGTTCGCGAATCTGAGCCGCGCTCTGGCGGATCATGCGCAGTGCCGGCACTTGGTCCCAATGCTCCAGCAGCAAATGCCGCAGGGTCGTCTCCAACACCTGGTAAATTGTCTTATCCAGCCGCAGGGCGCGGAACATAGGGTTGCGGCGCAGACGGGCGATTAGCTCTGGCTTCCCGGCAAGAATGCCCGCTTGTGGACCGCCCAGTAGCTTATCGCCGCTAAACGAAACCAGGTCAACTCCGGCCTGCAAGCTGTCGGAAACCAGCGGTTCATCAATTCCGTAGGGCCGCAGATCAACCACGCAGCCGCTGCCCAAGTCTTCGTAGACCGGAATGCCGCGCTCCCGGCCCAGCGTGGCCAGTTCGTCGAGCGCTGGCCGGGCGGTAAACCCTTCGATGCGGAAGTTGCTAGGATGCACCCGCAGCAGCAGCCGCGTTCGATCCGTGATGGCGTCGCGATAGTCCGCGATGGCAGTACGGTTGGTTGTTCCCACCTCGCGCAGCAATGCGCCCGAGCGCAACATGATATCGGGAATGCGAAACCCGTCGCCGATTTCGATGAGTTCGCCGCGCGAAACGATCACTTCGTGGCCGGCCGCCAGTTCGTTCAGGGCCAGATAGATGGCGGCGGCGTTATTGTTGACTGCAATACCGGGGGCGCCCAACAGCCGTTCGAAGAGCGCGCCAGTGTGGGTGTCACGTTTACCGCGCAGGCCGGTCGAGAGGTCGTATTCCAGGTTCGTATATCCCGCGTGAATGGCTTGGGGGCTCAGCGGAGCGCGGCCCAGGTTGGTGTGGAGGACAACGCCAGTCGCGTTGATCACGCGCCGCAGCGAGGGCTCGGCCAACTTCCGCAGCGCCCGCTCCACGGTAGTTTCGATGGCCTCGCCCGCATCGCCATTAGGTGCGCCGGACAGGATTGCTTGGCGTGTCCGCTCCAGCACGCGGCGAACCTCGCCGACCACCACGGCGCGCGGAATTCCGGGCGCGGATATATGCTCGGCGACCTCATGGACTCCTGGCAAATCGCGTAGTTTTTGATTCTGGCTCACAATTGGGTCAATGAGTGCCACACGATTGATAGTACAGACCGCATGCTCTGCTTGTCTAGCCAGTCACAAACCGCTACACTAGTAGATTCGGGGCGTGGCTCAGCCTGGTAGAGCGCCTGGTTCGGGACCAGGAGGTCGGAGGTTCGAATCCTCCCGCCCCGACCATTTATCCCATTTACAGTTCAAATAGATACCGCGGATGGAGGTTTTGGCTTCCAACCGTCTCGCCACATTTCTTCCCAATATCCCGACATCGGGTTTTCACCCTTCTTAGGTTAGCGGCTGAAGAAACTCGATCCATGGGTCCGAGACACACGGTGTTCGACTGCGAGCTTACTTTTTCGCATCTGGGTGCAGGAGTTCAAGCGTGACGCCTAGAGCCTTGGCGCTATCGATGTAAACATACGAGCCAGAATCGTCGTCGAACCGGCCCTGATGTTGTACCGGCATACCCTCATCCTGGAATTCCTTAATAGTTTTTTCCGGGTCGGCTACCTGGAATGCGACGTGGTGAACGCCCTCGCCGTGCGTATCAAGAAATTCTTTCCAGGCTGTATCGTTGCCCACGGGCTGGATTATTTCCAGCGTGACCTGACCGAGATTCAGGAATGCCAGCTTTGCCTGTCCGGTGGATGGGCGTCCCCTGTACACGAGCTTCGCTTCGTTGCCGGGTTTGATGGTGAGAATTCGGGGTGGATCGACGCCCAGGACCGCTGCCCAATGCCTGCTGGTGGCTTCGATGTCGCGGCACACAATCGCCACCTGCGTAACCACCTTCATACCAGGGTCATGATATGCCGGGCCTTGCGCAGGTGCGAGAGTGGGGAACAAGGCTAGAATGAACGTCAGTTTCTTCATGCGCCCATCTTCCCTGACGGCACGCTTGGTTTCAAGGGGGTGGCTAGGCCTCGTCGCGATCGATCACTGGCACGTCACCGTGAAACGCTGCACCGAGTTCCCCGGCCACCCCTGCAGCGAGCCGTACGTGAAAAAGACATAAAACTGTTTCCCCAGGATGTTCGGATCCTCGCCCATCCCGATCGGTACCGCATAATCGAAGCTCGCGTGGCTATTCTCGTCTTGCGTCAACAGGACCGGAAGCGTCTAAACCAGACCATCCGCCGATTCTTCATAGGCGAGGTGTCGACCCCGGTACTAATTCATGGAAAAAGTACCAGTGCTGTTCATTTCTCACCCCCCAAATCCGAATATATGACGGAAAGGAAATTCAATTGGGATCATCAACTGCGCCCCAGGTGGGCATATTCTGGTTCGTTCAGCAAGCGGGGGCGCCACCAGCGCTCGTTGGTCATGGTGTCGCCGTCGCAAACGGTGAACGATACGGAGACTACATCAATTATCCTGGGGAGCACTTGCGATATTGGCCGCACGCCAAACCGCGCCTGCCATCCTGTTTCCATGATCACGGACCCAAGGATTGGCCGCGCGGCCGCGTCATGCACAACACGAAAACGCAGGCTTTTGAGATTTACCTGCACGAGCAACTTCAGACCCCGACCCTTGAGGCCGAGATTCTTGCCTACTTCAATCTGCCGGAGGCCACGACTTCCTTTGCGTCCGATCCCCATTACGCCGAGGCGCGCTTCAAACTCCGGCCCGAGGGCCCGCCTTGAGTTCATAGGGATCCGAACGGCGTTTGCCGGTTGCGACCGCATCGCATTCGCCGCATTGAATCATGAATAAAGGCTCTCATTAATATACAATGGCAAAGGTGCTCGAAATGGAAGTTGGGCGTCATTTAAAGGATAGCTACGTAGGTCCCTACTGGTTCGTGCGGGATGATGCCGGGGAAGTTTTCCTGCTAGCGCACCGCTGTGCTCTAGCCGAAGCCGAGGAATACGGGGAGTTCCTCACGTGCGCACACGGCCATTACGACATGTGGGAAAGCTGGCGAGCCAGAAGCCCTACAAACAACATCGTGGGCGTCCTCCGCGACGCGGAATATGAGGAATGGCCAAGGGGGCGGGTCGTGTTCAATGCCGGTCAGGGCCAGTTCATCGTCTACGCCGATGGGCAGATTTTGAAATCCGAACTTCAACAAGTTGTCGCGCATTTCGGCCTCGCCGTGGACCGGGTGGCGTTCAAGAGGGATGGCCATTACCAGAGCACACGGTCGCTGCATCCGACTTCCCGCGGCGGTGAGTTCTGACGCGGCTCGTCCGTCAGGTTGCCGCAGGGCCACGGTCAAGGCGCGCACTACTTTTATCTTCGTTCCGAGGGAGTAATCATTCGATGTCAATTTTTAGAAGGCAGTTTGCTGTTGATCGTGCCGAGGAGGCACTGCGGGCACAGGAGAACGGTTGGTTCAAAGACCTACTCCGACAGTGGCGTCCCGGTGGGGACACTCACAGTGTCCCCACCGCACAAGGGGACCCTGCAGACCATCTGCGTCTGGCGATTCGCGATGGCTATTTGAATTTCTATCGTGCCGGCCAATCGGTTGCGAAAGTGACAATCGCCAGGAACGGGCTTCGGTGGGAGATCCACAATAAGTATGTGGATGATAAAGGCAAGAATCAGGACTATATCACCATCAAGCGCGGGCAATACAAAAGTCAGGATGGGTCGAATGCAGACTACTGCAGCGATCTGCTTCACAACTGGATTCGGAATGCCAACGGTTATACGGGTCGCGAGAAGCTTTTCGTAGATGAGTTGTATGGCCAGCAGGCCGGCTCGATTGATCTCGAAGTTGGGCTGCCGGCCGGCCCGAAGCTTGGGACGGAGAAAAGTGCTCCGAGGATAGACCTCGTAACGCTGGAACCGTGTGGCGATCATTATAGGTTGGCGTTCTGGGAGATCAAACTGGTGGACAACAAAGAGGCGCGGAGCAAGGACCTTGATAAAGCGCCGAAAGTAATCAACCAACTCAAGAGGTACCAGGAATGGCTTGGAACGAACCGGCAGCTCGTGTGCGACGCCTATCGGCGTTGCTGCAGCGACTTGGTGAAGTTGCACGATATCGCCAAGGCTGTAAACCCTGCTATACCGGACCTCGGGGAAGCGATCATAGCAGTGGGAAAGAAAGGCGAACCCCTCTGCTTTGACAACACTCCGCGGCTTATCATTGATGCCCGCGAGGGTGAGGGCGCGTTCGTAGAACACAAGCATCTAAGAAAACTCCAGGACTTCGGCATCTGCGTGCGGATGGTTCGCAGGTAACGCTTCAGTTGTGAGCGCGCAAGCATGAGTATGACGCTAACGGTTCACCGGGGCACACGTCAGATCGGGGGGACGTGTATCGAGATTCAACATGCCTCCGGAGAACGACTCATTCTGGACGCCGGAAGGCCACTCGACGCACCCGAGGGCGCGAGCGGTCTCGTTCCGGCGTCGCTTGATCGCAGCCGTCCCGCGACGGTCCTGATCAGTCATCCGCACCAGGACCATTGGGGTGTGGTCGAGCAACTCCCCGCATCATGGCCGATCTGGACCGGAAGCAAAGCGGCCCAACTGATCACCGTGCCTTGCGACTTGCTGCGCCGCCCATTCACTCGCACGTTCAACACGTGGAACAGCCGCACGAAGCGGCTGGCCGTCGGCCCGTTTGCCATCACGCCCATCCTGACTGACCACTCGGCGTTCGATGCGTACATGTTACTGATCGAAGCGGACGGGACGCGGATTCTTTATACGGGAGACTTTCGGCGGCACGGAAGAAAGTCCGTGCTGCTAGACCGAATGATGGCGAAGCCGCCGGCCGATATCGAAGTGCTGATCATCGAGGGCACTAATCTTGGCGCAGATAAACCGGTGACGGCGGAACGCGCGCTCGAGGAAGATTTCGTGGACCTGTTCAATCGGACCAGAGGTCGCGTATTCGTAACCTGGTCGGGCCAGAATATCGACCGCACCGTTACCCTATATCGGGCCGCCCGGCGTACCAGCCGCACGTTGGTAATCGACCTCTACACGGCGGATGTTCTCGACCGTATCTCGGGCGCGACCCGGCTTCCGCGAGCCAGCCCGGAGTTCCCGAACCTGAAGGTCGTGATAACCAAGAGGCTTCGCTCCGCATACGCAAGTCTCGGGCGGGAAGGCTTCATTGCGCGCATGGCACGGTCCGGACTGGCGGCCAAACATCTCGTCGGAGGCCAGCACGTCATCATGCTGCGCCGGGCGCTGATTCCTGATTACGAGAGGGCGGGAGTTCAGCCAAACGCGGATGATGCCTACAACTTCTCAATGTGGAGTGGCTACCTTTCAGAGCCATATCATCGCGCGGCGCTGGATTGGTGCCAAGTTCGCGGCAGCCAGGTGTCTTACATCCATACCAGCGGGCATGCATCTCCTGACGACCTACGCGCCTTCGCGACGGCGCTACGGGCGAAGGTGGTCGTGCCAGTCCACGGGAACTGCTGGGACGAGCATGCGGACGGCTTTGGGAAAATGATGCGCTTGTCCGACGGTGAGCCGTGCACGCTAGCGTAAAGCCAAGCCCGGGTGCTCCGAATTCCACGGGCCCATACGTGCCGTGACCCGCGCCGTATTGTGCTCCACGCATAAAAAGCGCTGCCTGAGGATGATTCATCGGCGAGTAGTTGTCACTGGCACGTCACCGTGAAACGCTGCACCGAGTTCCCCGGCCACCCCTGCAGCGAGCCGTACGTGAAAAAGACATAAAACTGCTTCCCCAGGATGTTCGGATCCTCGCCCATCCCGATCGGTACCGCGTAATTGAAACTCGTTGAGCTATTGTCGTCTTGCGTCAACAGGACCGGAAGCGTCCAAGCCAAACCGTCCTCCGATTCCGCATAAGCGATGTGCTGCGTGTCGTCGGTGACCAATACGTAGCGACTGAGCGCGCTGTCGTAAGCCACGTTCGCCGATCCAGCGTAACCCGCAGTCGGATTCAGATCGCTAGACAGTCCTCCGATCCCGGGCTGGCTCCACGCCCCCTCGTAGTACTTCTGAAATGCAGCCGCATGCGGAGTTTTGCCGGACGCTGCTTTCAGTACGGATGCAATCGGCGCGCGCGCTACCGAGAGGATCGTTGCGGTTGTTGGCTGGGTCGTTCCATTTGCGATCCAGTCTGGAAAGTATACGTAAAAATACTGGCCGTCGGGCGATTCCACCATCCGGGGGGACCCTATATCGAAACCCGCCAAGTCGGCTTCGTAAGGCTGGTTCGGCCGAATGATTTCACCCAAGTCTGTCCAATGCAGGCCGTCGTCCGTAGAGAGTGCCAATCCCAACAAGGAGTAGAAGCTAGTCTCAGTGTTGATCTCGGCGTGATACACGTTGAGCAGATTTCCCGCACCCGGCTGGCCCGCGGGAATAGGATAAATTCTCCCGCCGCCCAGATAGGTATAGGCGGCGTAATTTGGGTTCACCGCCGGATCCGGATTGGGATGGATAATCACGTCAATTGGCGGTGCCGTTCCCACCGGATTGTCCAGCGTGCCCAAGGTGCGCGTCACCGACCCGTATTTATTGTTTGGATTGTGATGCGCGCCGTCGCTGGCAAAAAACGTGTAACCCGCGTTCGTCCGGAAAACTCCAAATTCCGAGTCCGGCCAAGCGAAGCCAAACTCCGTATCGGTAATTGGCGGTATCGCTGCATTGCCCGCCGCCTTCCGTTGCGCCGGCGTTACCACCGTTTTCAGATTGCTGACCACCGGCTGGCAAAGCGGTGTGATGCCTTGCGCCGTGGCTTCGTTGGGCCAGACTCCCGCAAAGCACACGATCATAACGCTCGATCCCAACAGTCCGGCAAAGAAACTGGGCCGAGTTCCCCGAGCACAAGATTTCCCAATCCGCATCATTCGTCCCTCCTGTCTGCCTGCAGACCGCTACCGGCGCTTGACCTCATTCATCAGCCAAGCCTTAGCCAACTTCCAGTCGCGCATCACCGTCTCATTCGACACTGCCAGTACCTCCGCCGTTTCGCTCACCTCCAGCCCTGCAAAAAATCGCAATTCGACGATACGGGCCTTACGCGGGTCGACCGTCGCAAGGGCTTGCAGGGCATCGTCGAGCGCGATCAGTTCCTCCGAGCGCTTGAGCGACAGATCGGCTACCTGGTCGAGGTTTACCAGCGCGCAGTTTCCGCCTCGCTTGGCGGCGGCGCGGCGGCGGGCGCGGTCTAGCAGGATGTGGCGCATCATGGTGGCGGCCACGGCGAAGAAGTGCGCGCGATGCTGCCAATCGAGCTGGCTGGCGTCGATCAGCCGCAGATAAACTTCCTGAACCATATCGGTGGCCTGCAACGAACAACCGTCACGCTCGTTTTGCAGCAGACGGGCGGCAAGACGGCGCAGTTCGCGGTGCACGCGAGGGACCAATTCGTTCAGCGATTGCTCATCGCCGCCGGCCCAGGCGCGCAGCAGTTGAGTGGTATCTGTTTGGGGCAAGCCGGTCATGAAGAGTCTTCTTAGGATTATATGACCACATTATTTTCAGGGGCGTTACAGTTCTGCTCTGCAAACTGCGCCTTACAGGACGTACGCAGAGAGCAGCCTAGGGGAAAGGATGCCTGCGGCAGAAAAAAGAGGACAACATGAATAACATCTATCGAGCATTAACCACGCTTGGTGCCGCCGTGTTTGCGGTCACCGCCGTACCCAACGCCAGAGCTTGCGGCGAATTCACGCCGATGCTGAACCGGTCCACATCGCCGGCAACGCATTTTTCGCTTCCAAGCACCCAATCGATGCCGGCTACCCTGGACGCTAACGGCAACCCAACCATCGTCGGCATGTGGTATGTCGTATGGACTTCGCTGGACAATGCCGGAATTCCGGATGGCACGGTAACGGACTTCGGCATCGGGCACTGGCACGCCGATTCCACGGAGCTTTACAACTCCGGCGGACGGGCGCCATCGACCCAGAACTTCTGCATGGGTACCTGGAAGCAAACCGCCGCAGGCGCCTATGAGCTAAACCATTTCGCTTACAGCTACGATCAAACCAGCGGAGCCCTGCTCAACAGCGTCAACATCCGGGAACTCGTCACATTGGACTCCACGGGTAACAGCTACACCGGCACCTTTGGGATCACCATATACGACTTGACCGGAGTCCAGGTGCAGAAGGTAACTGGGAATCTGGCAGGTTCGCGGCTTACGGTGAGCTCGCCGGTGCCTCCGGTTCCGCCGGGGTTCTGACGGCACGATCAAAGTCCGCAGGCGGAAGCCGGGAGGTATCCGGTTTCCGCTGCCGGTCGTCGGGCATAATACATGGAAGTGCCGTCGACCGCATGGGTATGACTCCGGAACGCTGGAAGGAGATCGAGGACCTGTATCACGCTGCCGTGGATCAGGCGGCGGAGATACAGGACTCCCTGCTCCAGAAGGCGGATCCGGAAGTGCGTGCGCTGGTTCGCCAGCTATTTAGCCCACAAAGCAGCGGCTTGCTGGACCGCCCCGCCTGGCAAAGCGAAGAGACGGCCGCGACGACGTTGCAGGTCATCGGCCTTGGCGCAAGCCTCGGGCCCTATCGAATCGAAGCCAAAATCGGAGCGGGCGGGATGGGAGAGGTTTTCCAGGCATCGGATACGCGACTGGCGCGCAAGGTCGCAATCAAGACTATCCGCGCGGGACGCGGTTCGGCGACCCTCGAGGCGCAGTTTCTAAAAGAGGCAAGAGCCGCTTCGGCGCTAAATCATCCCAACATCATCACGATTCACGATGTCGGCACCATGGACGGGCAATTGTACATCGTCATGGAATGGATCGAGGGGCAGACTCTCCGCCAGAAGCTGAACCAAGGCCTCCTGCCGATGGACGAGGTTCTCAGAATCGCCACGCAGATTCTGGATGCGCTTGCCGCAGCGCATGAGGGAGGTTTCCTGCATCGGGACCTTAAGCCCGAAAACATCATGGTGACTCTCACCGGCCGGACGAAGGTGCTCGATTTCGGCTTAGCGAAGCGCATCGCGACCGCTAGCGGCGCGACGCTCGACTTGGTGACGGGAGATCCGCTCGGGATGGTTGTCGGAACGCCGGGGTATATGTCCCCGGAGCAGGCTCGCGGCGAAACTCTGGATTTCCGATCCGACCAGTTCTCATTCGGTACGGTGCTCTATGAGCTGATCACGGGTCGCCGTGCGTTCATGGGGAAATCGATGGCAGAGGTCCAGGCTGCCGTTCTGCTCAGTGAGCCCCAGCCGCTGACCAGCCTGAGACCACAAGCCCCGGCGCCGCTGCAGTGGCTGGTGGAGCGTTGTTTGGCGAAAGACTCGCGCAACCGCTTCGAATCGACAGAAGCGTTACGCCGGGAGTTAGCCACCATTGTCACGCGCGCGGCCAGCTCTTCCACAGTCGCCAAGGCGATGAGTAACATCCCCACGCCTCGAACCGCTTTCGTCGGGCGTGAAGGGGAGCTCTCCCAACTGCGCGCTCTGGTAGCTGATGCTGGTATTCGTATCCTAACGCTGACCGGCCCCGGTGGTATTGGCAAGACCCGTCTTGCCGTGGAATTGGCCCGCTTAATGGCCGGCCAATTCTCCGCGGGCGTTTGCTTCGTGCGGCTGGAGAACGTCCGCGAAAGCAGCCTTGTGGCTTCGGAAGTCGCATTGGCGATCGGGATTGAGCGCGGCGCGGGCGGCGATGTGGAGGCAGCCATCGCCGATCACATGCAGCGCCTCCCAGGCCCACTTCTGCTGGTGCTGGATAATCTTGAGCATGTCCTCGATTCCGCTGTGTTTGTGGCGCGCTTAGCTTTGGATGGCGTGAAGGTGGTGGTGACCAGCCGGGCTCCCCTGAGGATTTATGGGGAACACGAGTTTCCCGTGCCCGGCCTGAAATCGGGCCCGGACTCCCCGGCCGTGCAGTTATTTCTGGAAAGGGCAACCGGGCTGCGCGCCGGCACGCCGGACGAAGAGCAATTGCGCATTGTGGCGGAGATCTGCCAGCGGCTTGACGGCCTGCCGTTGGCTATTGAATTGGCCGCGGCGCGCACCCGGTTATTTCCACTGAAAACTCTGCAAGCGCGTCTGGACGACCCTCTGTCGTTGCTGGTGGGCGGAGCCCGTGACCTGCCCCATCGCCAGCACACCCTGCGGGCCACGCTCGACTGGAGCTACAACCTGCTCGATGCGGAGCACCGCAAACTCTTTCGCCGCATGGCCGTCTTCGTAGGGGGCGCCACTCTGGAAGCCATCGAGGCGGTATGCAATACGCGCGAAGATTTAAAGGTCAATCTCTGGGATGCAATCGAACTGTTGGCCGATAATAATCTGATCCGGCGCATTGACCTCTACGAAGCGGAACCGCGATTCGCGCTGTTTGAAACCATGCGCGAGTACGGGTTGGAACGGCTGGCCGAGGCGGATGAGGAACCTTACACCCGCAAGGCCCACGCCGCCTACTTCCTGGTGCTTGCGGAAGAAGACGCCCCTGTGCAGCGCCGTGAGCGTTCCGGCAACCATCCGTTCGATGCCGACCTCGGCAACTTTCGTAGCGCTATGGATTGGCTGGTGGCGGCGGGCGAAGTGGAATGGGGTTTACGATTGGTCATTGCATTGGCCGTCTACTTTTGCGCTCTTTGCATTGCAGCGGAGGGGTTCGATCGTATTTCCCGTCTGCTCGCGCAACCCGGCGTAGAGCGCTTTCCCCGCTTACAACGCAACAGCTACTTTTGGAAGTGCGACTTTGCTTTCGAGACAGGCCAATACAGTCCTCGCCGCTACCAGGAGTTGTGGAAGATGTTCGAAGACGCCGGCGACTCCCAAGGTATGTTTCGCTTAGCCAACCATCTGGGTGTGACATTGAAGTTCTTAGACCCGGAGGAAGCGCGGCGATGGTGCGAGCGATGTGTCCAAATGGCGCGGGAGAGCGGCAATGGGGCCATCCTGGGAGGGGCGCTGATTAATCTCGCCGACATTGTTAAAGATACTAAAATCGGTTATGCATTGGCTCTTTATGCGGAAGGCATGCGGCTGTTCGACCAATCGGGTGACGAAGAGAATGCCATTTGGTGCTTAAGTCATCAGGCCGACCTGTTCCGTGAACAGGGCGATTCCGGTCGTGCCCTTACCCTATACACGAATGCCCTCGCGCGGTTCCGGCGATTAAACTTCCAGCCTGGCGTGGCTTCGTGCCTATACGACCTGGCGAAGATGGAGGCGTCCGCGGGGCGCTCTTGGGAGGCGCAACGGTTGTGCCGGGAGTCGCTACTACTTAATGGATCTGACAACCCTTCCAACCTTCCGCGCGTTCTCGAATCGTTGGCCGAGTTCGCTATTGAGTGCGATCAGCCGCGTCGCGCGCTCACGCTGGGCGGAGCCTCGGCGGCGATTCGCAAGCGCTTCAAGTTATGGATCCTGAATCCCGCGCGCCGAGCCGAAGTGGAAGCGAAGATAGAGGCGGTGCGTAAGGATGCCGGGCCGGAGGCGACAGCGCTGTGGATGAAGGGATGGAATATGAGCCTGGAAGAGATTGTGGCATGGGCTACAAACGAGGAGGAGAGTTGATGGAGACCTTCATCGCTTCCATTCGTGGAGCCGTGATCCGGCCCGGAGATGCGGAATATGAGCGCGCCCGTCGCGTATACAACGGTGACATCGATCGAAGGCCGTTGCTCATTGTCCAATGCGCGGGGCCGGAGGATGTGGTGCGTGCCGTCGATTATGCCCGCGAGAACGAACTCGTGACGGCAGTGCGGGGAGGCGGCCACAGCGCTCCGGGATTTGGCACGTGCGACGGCGGATTGGTGATCGACCTATCGCGCATGCGGAGCGTGCAGGTGGATACGGCGAGCCGCACTGCCCGGGTAGAAGGCGGTTGCACCTGGGGCGATGTGGACCGGGCCACGCACGCGCACGGACTGGCCACTCCTGGCGGTATCATCTCCACCACCGGGGTTGGAGGGCTGACTACCGGCGGCGGCTTCGGATATCTGTCGCGGCGCTACGGGTTGGCCTGCGACAACCTGATTTCCGCCGATGTGGTAACAGCAGATGGCCAGATGCGCACCGCCAGCGCCGTTCAAAACGCGGACCTCTTCTGGGCCCTTCGCGGCGGCGGAGGCAACTTCGGTATCGCGGTATCGCTGGAATTTCGTATGCACCCGGTGAACGAACTTTACGCCGGTCCTATCCTTTATCCGTTGGAACAGGCTGCCGGGGCTCTGCGCCTGTTCCGCGATTTTATGCGCACGGCGCCACGCGAGGTCAATGCGTTCTTCGCGTTCCTGGTCGTGCCACCCGGGCCGCCGTTCCCTGCGCCTTTGCGTGGTAAGACGGTTTGCGCCATCATATGCGCGTGTACCGGAGACATCGCGGCGGCGGAAGCAGCGACCCAACCGCTACGCGAGTTTGGCCCGCCTCTCTTGGTGCTGCCGCATGCAATGCCCTATCCGTTCCTGCAGTCGATATTCGATGGCCTCCTTCCGTCCGGACTGCATCACTATTGGAAAGCGGACTTCATGCGCGAATTGAGCGACGAAGCCATCGCCGCACACGTGAAATTCGGCCCAGAAGTTCCGAACATTCATTCAGCGGTCCACATTTATACCATGGACGGGGCCGTACAAGACGTAGGCCCCGGCGAAACTGCGTTCGCCTATCGGGACGTGAAGTTTGTGCACATGATCGCGGCGGTTACTCCGGATCCGGCTGAGCTACCCGCCTATCGGAAATGGTCTCGGGACTACTGGACAGCCCTGCATCCTCACTCTGCCGGGGGAACCTATGTGAATTTCCTGATGGATGAGGGCGAAGAGCGGATCGCCTCCAGTTATCTGGGCAATCGCCAAAAATTGGCGGCGATCAAGGCCAGGTACGATCCGCAGAACTTGTTCAGAGTAAACCAAAACGTACCGCCCGCCCGGTAACCGACCACCTTAGTTGTCGGCGCTGGAGGGGTCCATCAGGCGGCGCACGGCGGATATACGGTTGGCGGGAACGCCGCAACGCCTGGCGTGTTCCTGAATGATATCGGCGTTGGGCGCCCAGTAAACGCAGTAGACTTTATTGTCGGTCACATAACTATGAAGCCACTGAATTTGCGGGCCCAGATCGCGGAGCACTCCGAGGGATTGCTGCGCGGCGACCTGGACTTGCTCAGGCGTCATTTCGCCGGCGCCTGAGATTTCCCGCTCAATAATGAACTTTGGCATATAACTTCCCGATATTATCACGGGGAGGATAACGCATTACTCTCCAGCAAGTCTGGCCGCGACATCTGGCGCGAGCCCTCCCCCATCACCTGGACTTTGTGTTCTCATCCTGCTTTTCCAAAAAGTCGATGTTGGCCATCGCCAGATCCTCGCGCATGTAAACGATGCGTGAGCCATCGGGCGAGACCGCGAAGCCCCGGGGGCCCCGGTGCAGCCTCCCCGGCGCGGCATATGCAGCGCTCACCCGGTTCGTTTTCCAATCCAGCAACTTCACGCTGGCGTCCATCGTACCGCTGGCGAAGAAGATGCCCATAAGCGACGGCTGCCAGTACCGAATCGTCTCTACAGCATTCGTACCCGGAACAAATTCCTCTGGCCCGCCTGCCACGCGCCGCCGGTAGATCCCGGGCGCTCCCGCAAACCTCGTGTAATACAAATAAGCGCCATCGTCCGACTCCCACAAGTCGAACATCCCGTAGCCCGCCACCCGCACAGGATTGCCCGATGGGAACGGAATCTTCCAGGTTTCCCGCGTGGAATGCTGCGACACGATGTAGTAAATCCATTTCTGATCGTGGGACCAATTCGGGACGAAAGATCCCACCCGGTCATCCGTGACCCGCCGCACGGGGCCGCCATCCGCCGGCGTCACATAGATATTGTTCTGGTTGTTTTTTGCGGACGGGCTGCCATAACCATCGAACGCGATCCAGTGCCCATCGGGAGAATAGCGGGCACTGCCCAAGTGGCCCAGGAACGAGGTCAGCTTGCGCGCCTCCGAACCATCGGCGTTGCTCGCCCACAGTTCGAAGCTGCCGGTCCGGTTGGAGCGGAAACAAAGCCGCTTTCCATCCGGCGAAAACGTGGGCTCTTGCTCCGAAGCATTCGATCCGGGCAGCTTGTGCGCGGGCGCGACTCCCGGCTCGATCATCCACAGTTTGTCTTCCGAAACTTGCCGCGTAAAGGCCAGCCTGTCTGCCCGGGGATCGCCGGCCAGTCCTTCGAAACTGCCCTCAAGCAGCTCGAACGGCTTCGCGAATCGCCCCAACTTCAACCGCCAGATGCCGGATTTATCCGCGTAATATATAGCCTTCCCGTCGCGTCTCCAAGCCAAGCCCCGGATCAGACCGTTAATGGCATCGCCCTGCTGCAACACCACGTTTTGGATGCATCGGATCTCGCCCCGCAATTCCAACAGGCAGACGGAAGCTGTGTTCACCCGCAGCCTTACGAATGCAAATCGTTGGCCATCGGGAGAGAGCACCGGTAGACCGTCCGCCTCATCCGCGGCGGGACTGGTGAGCGGCTGTTTCGATCCGGTCGCAAGGTTCAGGCGGGTGAGGGCGAAGCCGCGGCTGCCCGCATCCCGAACCAGCAACGAATTGCCGTCAGGCCACCAGGCGACAGGCTGCGGGAAGCCCTCCGGGTCCACCACGGGCCCGGCCAGTCGCGATTCGCCGCCTTGCGCCGGTGCAATCATCACCGAGGGATTGCCGCCCCCGGCCGGGCGCCGCAAGAATGCGATCCGAGTGTTATCGGGCGACCAAGCCGGAGCGAAATCCTCGGCCGGGCCCTGGGTCAGGGGCGTCACGCTCTCGCTATTAATCCGGCGCACGTAGATGTTGCGATTGCGGCCGGATTCGCCGGTCCAGGCGAATGCCAGCCGGGTACCATCGGGCGAAAACGCCGGGTCCGTCTGGCTGCCTTCATTGGTAGTGAAGTGGGTGACTACCGTGGGGTCCGTCTGCTCCCTTCCGGCGGGCTGCAGCACCAGCAGAGCCGCGCCTGCCAGTAAGCACGCGGCGGCGGCGGAAGCCATGATCCACCGCGGTCTGCGCGTACGCCGGTGCTCGATCAACTGCGAGAGTAACTTCACCACCTCCGCGGCTTCCGGGCGTGCCGCCGGCTCTTTCGAGAGCAGACGGCGCCACAGACGCTCGATCGGCGGCGCTAGCGGACCTTGCGGAATGTGATATGCCGGATCGCCTGCCTGAATCGCGCGCGTGGTGGCTGTGGTGGTATCAGCCAGGAATGGATGCTTGCCCACCGCCAGTTCCCACAGCACCACGCCTAACGAGAAGATATCCGTGGCCGGCGTCATCCCCTCGCCGCGGAGTTGCTCGGGCGACATGTAGCCGATTGTGCCGATGGGTAGATCGTCCGCAGGTGTTCCATGCGCTAACTTGCGGGCCAATCCGAAATCCAGGATCTTCAAGAGGCCATCGCCCCGAAGCATCAGATTCTCGGGCTTGATATCGCGATGCACGAAGCCTTTGGCATGCGCCGCAGCCAGCCCGCGCGCGATTTGTAATCCCCATCCAGCTACATCTTCTACCGTGTGCGGCGCGCTGGCCAGTTCCCGCAGAGACCGGCCCTCCACCAGTTCCATCACGATCACCGGTTCCCGTGGTGTGCGCAGAACCTCGTGGACCGTAACAATATTTGGATGATTGAGCGCGGAGGCCGCCTGTGCTTCCGCCAGCAGAGATTCCACTGTTGAGGCCGACCCAATTTTTCCCGGCTGGAAAAATTTCAGCGCCACCTGCCGGTTCAATTCGGTATCGGTGGCGGCGTATACGTACCCCATGCCGCCGCGCCCCAATCGCCGCCCCACCACAAAACGCCCCACCGCAGTGCCGGACGATAATTCCTCGAAAGCCTCAGCCGGCGTGTCGGCGGGAACGTCGCCGTCCGGCAGATCCATCTCTAAGAGCATGGTCAGCACCATGTCGCGAATTGGGCCGGCAGGGGCGTGGGATTCGATCCAAGCCGCGCGGTCGGTTTCCGGTTGCTCGCAAGCCTGTTCCAAAAGCCGATACGCGGTCCGCCAGAGATCGTCGGTCATGTGGAGTGCGGCCCTGCGAATTCCGCTTCCAGCCAGTGGCGCGCAAAGCTCCAATCGCGTGCCACCGTTGCAGTGCCGCAGTGCAGGCGTGCGGCAATCTCCTCGCGCGTCAGTCCTTCAAAGACCCGCATCTCAACCACGGTCCGCAGGCGCGCCGAGATTCCTCCCAACCGGTCGAGAGCGTTTTCTACTTCTCGCAGGGCGCGTTCCGCCCCTCCCTGCGGATCTTCCACTTCCGTCAGTTCCTCCCGCGTGATTCTGCTGGGCAAACGCCGCGCATGGTTCAGCAGCAGACGCTTCATCACGTGCGCCGATAGCGCCAGGAATTGCTCCCGGTCGGCCGCACCATTTGGTCCGGATTCGCGCAGCGCCTTGATTTTGAGAAGTTCGAGGTAGAGTTCATTGACCAGCGCGGTAGGGCTCCAGGTATGACCCTGCCGCTCGGCTCGCATGCGGGCCGCGGCCATGCGGCGCAGTTCAGGGTAGAACAATTCGATCAGCTCGGCGGCTGCATTCCGATCACCTTCGCGCAAGCCGCTCATTAAACTGGCGACGCGGCCAGGCGCAATGGTGGATCCCCGGGTAACGTACATTTCGGTGGTGCAGAGTTACAGGATATCAAATAGCCTGCGCCCGCCTGGAACAGCGCTGCCGCCATTCAAAAAAAAGCAAATCCCAGTGATACAAATAGCGAGCCTCGTCACCCTTACTGCCCGAGAGGGTTTAACCAAATCAATGAAACATACGTGTAATCGTCTGCTTAGGCTGGGCGGGGCGTGCCTCGCTCTCATCCTTGTTCTGCTGTCCTGCGCTCCTGCGCGGGCGCAATATACCGAAAATGTGATGTACGACTTCACCGGCACGCCCGACGGCGCCGAGCCATATTATGGGAGCTTAGCTTTCGATGCGCAAGGTAATGCCTACGGAACCACGCTCATCAACGGTGCCCACGGCAGCGGCATCGTTTACAAATTGTCTCCGCCCAGCAGCGGTAACGGTCCATGGATCGAAACCCTGCTGTACAACTTCTGCAGCCAGCCCGGTTGCGCGGATGGCAGCAGTCCTTACAACGGTGTGATCCTGGATTCCCAAGGCAACCTTTACGGAACCACCAGCGGCGGCGGGGCGGGCTCGTCCCTGGGCACCGTGTACGAACTCAGCCCCATGCCCGGCGGTGGCTGTCCGAGTGGCAGCAATACCGGCAACGGCTGGTGCGAAACCGTAATCTACGCGTTTTGCTCCGCCGGCGACTGCTCGACTGGACAGTCGCCGCAGTCCGTCCTGATCTTCGACTCGGCGGGGAACCTGTATGGCACCACCGGCGGCGGATCGAACGGTGGCGTGGTATTTGAACTGAGTCCGCCCGATGGAGGTACAGGGCCCTGGACCGAGACCGTCATCTCCACGATTTGCGGGAGCGGTTGCAGCGGCGGCGGGTTGACGTTCGGTGCCGCCGGCAATCTCTACGGAACCACCGGAGTGGACGGCGCTTACGGTCACGGCGTAGTGTTTGAATTAAGTCCCAATCCCTCGGGAGGCATTTGCCACAACGGCGGGAGCAATGTCAATGGCTGGTGCCAACTTGTGCTCTATAACTTCTGTGCAGCCAGTCATTGCGCGGACGGTGCGGGCCCGCTGAACAATCAGTTGGTATTCGACAGCAACGGAAATATGTACGGCACTACCGTGATCGGCGGCACCGGCCCTGGCCCCGGCGGTTTCGGCTCCGGTTCCGTTTTTGAGCTGAGCCCTGCGCCTGCGGGTGGCTGCCCCAGCGGCAGCTATACAGGCAATGGCTGGTGCGACACTATCCTGCATAGTTTCGGCAATTCCGGTGACGGCGCTACTCCGAGCGCCGGCGTAATCCGGGATTCCGCCGGCAATCTTTACGGGACAACTATCTATGGCGGTGCGCAGACCTTCGGCACCGTATACGAGTTGAGCCCGTCAAGCGGCGGCGCGTGGACCGAGAACGTCATCCTCAACTTCTCCGGGCTGGCCGGTGGCGACGGTCCTAACGCAGGGGTGACTTTCGGCCCGAACGGTTATCTTTATGGGACCGCGTACACCGGCGGTCCGCCCATCAAAGGCCTGGCGTTCGAATTGGTGCCGCCGCCGGCACCGACGGTGTCCATCTCATCCAGCCTGAATCCATCCGGCTACGGCCAAAGCTTGACCTTCACCGCTACGGTAACGGCTAACCCCGGCAGCAATGGCCCGCTCTCCGGCACGGTGCAGTTCCAGATCGACGGGACCGCCTTCGGCTCTGCTGTGAGCCTTTCCGGCGGAGTGGCCCTTTCGGATAGCATCGCGACCCTAACGACGGGCCAGCACACCGTAACCGCCGCTTATTCCGGCGACCTGTACAATGGTCCCGCCAGCGGTACATACACGCAGGCAGTTCAGCAAGTTGGCGACACCGTCAGTGTCGCGCTTACGAACGGAACCAACCCTTCCGCCTATGGCCTGCCTCTGACGTTCACTGCAACCATTGCCGGCGCCAATGGCCAGTTGAAAAAGCGATCCCGCGGCGCGCATCCGCAAGATGTCACCGGCAGCGTGACCTGGAGCGATAACACCGGCTGCGGCGTTACCTCCGTAACGGCCGGAGTTGCCACATGTACAACTTCGTCGTTGCCGGTGGGCGCCTCCACAATCACCGCTAACTATAGCGGCGATTCCAATCATTCGCCCGGCAGCGGATCCCTCGGTGAGACAGTCACTCAACAAACGCCCGCCGTGGCCATAACCGGCTTCAATCCGGCCAGCCAGACCTATGGCGTGGCTACGGCGATCACCGTAACTGCCACGCTCACCTGGAGCGGAAACGGCAGCGCGCCTTCGGGCAGCCTAAAACTGAGCTCCACTATGGGCGGCAGCTTCGCGGGGAGTCCATCGTGCAGCGTCAGCGGAACAGCTCTAACCTGCACTCAGACCTTCAATCCGCTCGCGAAAGACCCCATCGGTTCCTATACCTTTTCGGCCAGTTATGCGGGCGACGCAAATTACACGTCGGCCGCCAGCACACAGACCAACAACTTCGCGGTCACCCAGCAAACGCCCAACGTGGCGATTACCCTAACTCCGGTTTCCGAAGCGTACGGCGCGCTCTCGCCCGTGACCGTCACCGGCACCCTCAGTTGGACCGGCACGGGCCTGGCGCCCACTGCGCCGGCCGGTACGAAAGTGCTAGGCTTCACGGCCAGCGGAGCCGGCAGCTTCTGGAACGGTCACTTGCTCGGGGACAGCCAGCCCCGTACACTGCAAGGTGACATTCACTCCTTCAGCCCAGGATGCGGCTGGCACGTACACCATAAAGGCCACCTACTCCGGTGATGCCAACTACACCGGCAACGCCGCCGTGGGTAACTACCACATTACGGCCGTTGCGCCGGTGGCGAAGTTGACGCCTAACCCGGTGAGTGTAACGCACGGTTCGACCACGGCCGTAAAGATCACGGCGACATTTACCGGGGCCGGCACGGGCGATGCGGCCCCCAACGGCGCGGTGAAGTTCAGCGCCGCCACGGGCACGTTCACCGGACAGTCTTGCAGCGGAAGTGGTGATGTCCAGACCTGCACAGTCAATTACAAACCCACCGGCAAACTCGCTAGCGGCACGTACAACAACTACATAACCGCGAGCATGGCGGCGGCTGGAAATTATAAAGCCGCTAGCGGGTCCACCAGCCTGAAGGTGAATTAGGCAGGACGTTGCTTGTCTTGACCAAACGCCGCTGCGTAGCGCCACACTACGCAGCGGCCTGCCGATTGCGCCGTTTGACCCAGCGAAAAGCTCCCAAACGCTGCAACTAAACCTTTGCCCCTTTGGAACGAGCATTGCACGTTACCAGCGTTTGAAGCCTTATCTGATCCCTGCCCTCCTGCTCTGCGCCTGCGTACCCGCTTTGGCCGCCGAAGGCGTAACCCCAATATCGATCGATTTCCCGGAAGAAGGGGCCGTCTTCCCGCCCGACCTCGCGCCGCCTACATTCCTCTGGCGGGATGCCAACCCGACCTCCGACACCTGGCTCATTGAGCTGGTCTTCGCCAAGCACGGTCCCCACATCAAAACGTGGTCTGCCGGCGACAAATTACAAATCGGCGAAATCGACAACAACCTCCACGATTTCGTCCCTCCGTCCCTTACCCCGCAGGAAGCCGAGACTCACACCTGGAAGCCTGACGCCAAAACGTGGGCCGCCATCGTGAAGAACGGAGTGCGCCAGTCTGCAACCCTAACCGTTACCGGATATCGCGATCGCAATGCAGGTGGCGCGCTGTCTCGCGCACAGACCAGTTTCAGTGTTTCCGCCGATCCGGTAGGCGCGCCTATTTTCTACCGTGACGTCCCCCTGATTCCGCCCCGCCCCGAAGAGCGCGAACGCGGTGTCATCAAACCGCTGCCCGATTCCGTGCTCCCCATGATCAAGTGGCGCCTGCGCGATGTATCCCAACCCCGCAGCAAGGTCGTAATGGAGAACCTGCCGACCTGCGCCAATTGCCACTCTGTCGCGCGCGATGGAAAGACCCTCGGTATCGACGTGGATGGACCGCAAAACGACAAAGCCCTGTATGGGCTGGTGCCCATCAACCGCGTCTCCTCCATCGAAAACAAATACGTCATTCGCTGGAGCGCCTTTACCGAGCAGGGTTCGCCAAAGCGCTTCGGCTTTATGTCGCAAGTCTCGCCCACCGGCAAATTCGTGGTCACATCCATCGAGGTTCCCGGCACCCGCGGCCGGCGCGTGGACGACCGCATCTATCAGGGCTTCTACAATTACTTCGGATTCGGCCAGGTCTTTTACCCCACGCGCGGCATCTTAGCCTGGTACAGCCGCGAAACTGGAAAGTTGCAGCGGCTCGCAGGCGCGGACGATCCACAGTTTGTCCAAACGGGCGCTTTCTGGAGCCCCGACGAGAAATTCCTGGTCTTCTCCAGGGCCGTGGCGCGCGACCCCTATTCCCCCGGCCAAAAAGCCTCGGAATTCGCCAACGACCCCAACGAAACTCAGATTCAATACGATCTTTATCGCGTTCCTTTCAATGACGGCCAGGGTGGGCCTGCCGAACGCATCGCCGGAGCATCCGAAAACGGCATGAGTAACGACTTCCCCAAAGTCTCGCCGGATGGCAAATGGATCGTCTTCGTGCAAAACAAAAGTGGCCTGTTGATGCGTCCCGATAGTAAGCTCTATATCGTTCCTGTGGCGGGCGGCGTGGCGCGCCCGCTGCGCAGCAACCAGCCCATCATGAACTCCTGGCACAGTTTCTCGCCAAACGGGCGCTGGCTCGTTTTTTCGTCCAAGTCGCCTTCGCCCTACACGCGTCTCTACCTCACCCACATCGATGCCGAAGGCAACAGCACGCCGGCGATCCCCATCGAAAACTCCACGGCGGCCAACCGCGCCGTCAATATCCCGGAATTCATCAATATTCCACAAGACGGCTTGGAGCGCATCGAGGCGCCCGCCGCCGATTTCTACCGGCTATTCGACGTCGCTATCCAATTGGCGAAGAGCAAACAGTTCGATCAAGCCGTCCCTGCCTGGCGCAAAGCACTGGAACTATCACCCGATGATGCCCGGGCGCACAATAATTTGGGCGTCGCACTCACCGAAAATGGCAAGATTGACGAAGCCATCGCCGAATATCGAAAATCCCTGGAATTGGACGCCGGCAGTTCCCAAACCCACAACAACTTGGGCAGCGCCCTTGCCGAACAGGGCAAAATGGCGGAAGCCACCGCCCTCTTTCAGCATGCCCTGGAGTTGGACCCCGATAATCCGCGCGCCCATAATAATCTGGGCGGCGCCCTGGCCGAGAGTGGCCGGCTTCCCGAAGCTATTCAACACTTGCGCCGCGGTGTCGAGATCGAGCCCGACCTTGCCGACGGACACAACAATCTGGGTGCCGCCCTGGCGCGCTCCGGAGCCCTTGACGAAGCTCTGCCGCATTTGGAAAAAGCCGTGGCCCTGGCGCCTGGGAATGTCGAGTATCGCTATAACCTGGGCCGCACCCTGGCGGCCAAGAGCCTCTTCGCCGACGCCGCCACGCAACTGGAAGAGGCCGCCAAACTCTCCCAAATGCGCGAGCCCGTTATCCTGCAGATGTTGGCTGCCATGTACTACGAAACGGGCCGATATTCCGACGCTTTGGCGGCCGCTCGCACCGCGCTCAGTCTGGCCGTCGCGCGGCAAAATCGCGATCTCGAATCTACCCTGCGGGAAGATATCGAGCACTACGAAAAGTTATCCCGTTAACGGTCGCCCGGGCCCTGGAATCCGCCTTTGTACGGCAGCATCCAACCGTGCCTCGCCTAAAGCCTTCTTGGACGCCTTTCGCAGCACGCCATGGCCCATTGGTTATAGCGAACCGCCCCAGCGCCAGTGATATCATATCCTTGTGAGCATGCTCCGTCCATCACTCCAGCTTAGGGTCGCCCAGAAGCAGATTCTGACCCCCGGCTTGGTCCAAATGGTGACGGTGCTCCAGTTGAACAGGCTGGAGTTGAAGGAGATGATCACCCAGGAAATCGTCGAGAATCCCGTTCTCGAAGAAGCTACCGAGGAAATCGGCGAAGAAATTACCGCAGAGGAACTTCTTCCCCTCCTTGAACCCGAGCGGGTAACCGACGCCTCCGACCAACAGCTTTTGGAAGCCGCGCTCGGCGACGCCGCCCATACCAATGGAATCGCCGGAGAAGTCAGCGCCGACCTTGGCCCGGAAAACTTCCCCGAAATGTCCGATGGCGCTGCCAGTGCGGAGGCCTCCGCCGCGGACCCCGTAGAGCCTGCCGCCGCTACCGACCCCTTTGACGAAATCGATTTCGGCTCGTTCTTCGATGACTATCTCGATCCCGGCTACAAGAGTCCTGCATCCGAATCCGTCGAAAAGCCCTCTTTCGAAACTTTCCTCTCTTCCCCCGTCACCCTCGGCGATCACCTGCATTCCCAATTGAGCGTTAGCCTGATGCCGGAAGACATCCGGGACGCGGCCGAATCCATCATTGGCAACCTGGACGAAGACGGCTACCTCTCCGCCTCCCTGGACGAAATCGCCGGCATGGGCGATCACACCCCGGAACAGATCGAAGCGGCGCTTAAAGGTGGTGCAATCGCTCGATCCCGCGGGAGTCGGCGCGCGCAACGTTCGCGAATGCCTCCTGCTCGAGCTGGAAAGCATGAACGGGCTGCGGCGGCGTCGCTTGGCAGATCGTTTCCAATCACCTGCGCCTGCTCGAAATGCGCCAGTATCGCGAGTTGGCCAAGATTATGGGCCGCCCGATGGAGCATATCGAGATCGCCGTGAAGGCCATCCGCAGGCTCAATCCCCGGCCCGGCTTGCGATTCTCGGGCGCAGGCGCGCGCACCGTCGAGCCGGATGTCTACTTCATCAAGGATGGCGAAGATTACATCATCCAGATGAATGACGAGGATGTCCCGCAACTCCGCCTGAACGCGCAGTACCGCCGCATGCTCGACCGCGACAATGGCGCCACCAAGGAAGTTCGCGACTACGTCCGCGAACGCTACACCTCGGCCATCCAGTTGATGAAGAATATCGAGCAGCGCAAGCAGACCATTCTTAAGGTTTGCCAGGCTATCGTGCGCCGCCAAACCGAATTCCTGGCCAATGGCCTCGACTACCTGAAGCCCATGATGATCAAAGAGGTGGCGGAGGAGGTCGGCGTCCATCCTTCCACCGTTAGCCGTGCCGTGGCCAGCAAGTACGTGCATACGCCACAAGGGGTTTACGAGCTCCGCTATTTCTTCTCCGAAGCCGTACAAGGTCCCTTGGGCGGCAACACGCCGCTTCTGCTTCTGAAACGCAAGGTGAAAAAGATGATCGAGGAAGAGAACAGCGCGCGCCCTCTGACCGACGAGCAGATCACCACCGCGCTGCAGCATGAAGGCATTAACGTGACGCGTCGCACCGTCGCCAAGTACCGCGAGGATATGAAAATTCCTTCAACGCACCAACGGCGGGTTCGCCCCTGACGGCAACAAGCCGCGGCCTGTAAGCCACGGTTATCGATCGGTACGGGAGGCAGCATGAAAATCACATACACAGGCAGGCAAGTTGAACTGGCTCCAGCGCAGATTGACGAAGATTGAAGCTCAGTTTGCCAAGGTAGGCAAGCTGCTGGATGGACGTGAGGAGAAAGAAGCGCACGTGATCTTATCCCTGGAACGGCATCTGCACCAGGCCGAAATCACGGTGAACTACTATAACCACCAGATGGTGGGCATCGGGTCCAACGTAGAGCTTTTCACGGCCATGCATTCAGCCATCGAGAAGCTGGAGAAGCAATGCATCAAGGTGCGGGCCAAATGGCGCGATACGAAGCGCACCCCCCGCAAGGAAGCCGAGGCCGCGGCCGAATCCGAGCCCTCCGCACCGGCCGCCGAGCCCGAGGAAGCCGCACCCGCGCCCCAAATCAATCGCATTAACCATCACGAACGCCGGAAACCCATGACCTTGGACGAAGCGCTCATGCAGATGGAAAAGGGCGGCGATTACATGGTCTACCGCGATGCCGAAACCAGCCGCGTGGCTGTTCTGGTGCGCCGGCGCGACGGTAATTTCGACCTCATCGAGGCTTAACCGGCGCTGATGGCAAAATCGACCGATCCTGGCATTAAACGCCGCGCCACGGACCGGCCCGCGGAACTGGTAATCATCACCGGACTCAGCGGCTCGGGGAAAGGCTCTGTCCTTAAAGCGCTGGAGGATCTTGGGTATTATTCCGTCGACAACCTGCCGGTTGACCTGATCCCTAAGTTCGCTGAACTGACCCAGGACTCCGCCACCGTCCGTGCCGCGGCCCTAGTCGTTGACGTCCGCGAAGGCGAGGGACTAAAACGCTTTCCCGATATCTACGCGCGCATCCGCAACCGCGTCAAAACTCGCCTCGTATTCCTCGAAGCCGACGACAACGCCATCATGCGGCGCTTCAGCGAGACCCGCCGCCCGCATCCCCTTGGCACCGAAAACTCCATCGCCAAGAGCATCAAGTCGGAACGCCGGCAGTTGGCCGCCATCCGCGCCATGGCCGACCTCATCATTAACACCTCGAAGTTCACGGTCCACGAACTGCGCGATTTTATCCGCGAGAGCTTTCGCGGCGAGCGCGACGAGTCCAAGATCATGGTCTATGTGACCAGCTTCGGCTACCGCCACGGCGTGCCCGCCGATAGCGACTTGGTGTTTGACGTTCGCTTCCTGCCAAACCCCAATTACATTCCGCGCTTTAAGAAGCTGACCGGCCGACACCCCCAGGTGGCGAAATATATCCGATCCTTCCCCCAGACCGTCGAATTCATCGACCGCATCTCCGACCTGCTGATTTACCTGATGCCCCACTACATCCGCGAAGGCAAGAGCTATTTGACCATCGCCTTCGGCTGTACTGGCGGCCATCACCGCTCAGTGATGATCGCCGACGAAATCCGGAAGCGCTTGTCGCAGGCCGGTTTCCGCGTGAAGGCCACCCACCGAGACGTGACTAAGGCTGTATAGTCGCGGCCCCCACGAACCACTGGCCCGCCAGCACCACGCTGCCGCCGATCTCGTCCGCCAGTTGTTCCGGCGTGAAGTAGCGCTTATAGACCACGTGCCGCGAGCCATCCTGCAACACCCGCGCCTGCCGTTCTTCCGGTTGCACACCTGCCCGCCAGGCGGCATCGATCACCAGAAGCTGTTTCGTTACCCGTCGGCCTTCGCACAAAAACTGCTTCCGCATAGCCTCATTCAGGTGTCCATAAAAATGTGCGGACATGAGGCATTCGAATGCGCCATCCGGGAAGGGCAGGGTCAGCGCATCGCCCCGCACCACGCTGCCGCCCAACACCCGCCCGCGTGCGATGTGCAGCATCGCCTCGCTTTGATCCAAAGCCACCACCCGCCCTGCCAGATGCTGCGTCAGGAACCCCGTACCGCACGCCACATCGACCACCGACCGGGGCGCAAGCGACCGCACATAATCGCATAACGCCGCCACCTCCTCGGGCCAACCCGGCCGCACCCGCTCGGCGAACAAGCCGGTCCCCAGGTACCAGTCGTCGTACTCCGGCGCCCGCCGATCGTAATAAACTCGCTCCGCTTCATGCATGCTTTAGGCCGAAATTCTCAATACTTCGATCGGCTCCGTAAACGAACACGATCCGCAGCTATGCGCGAAATCCCGCCGCGCCGCTTCGATCTCGCTGGTGGCAATGGGCTGCTTCCGCCAGCGCAATTCGCCCTCCTGAAACTGGAACTCCGCGCTATCTTCATCGTTGAGCACGTCCACGAGCAAACTGCGAGCTGCCCCGCGCCATGCGAACGCCGCTGCCACAAACACGTTCACAAATCCATGCATCGTGGCGCACGGGCTATCTGCTGAATACGTCAGTGAACGCGCCGATCGGAAGGGATGGTGTAGCCCCGCTGTCGCCTTGAAAGCCATGCGCCGCGCCGCCGCTGCCATCAGGAAATCGGCGATGGCTTCGGACGGCGGAATCGCATCGGGCGTCAAACCGCCAGTCCGCACTTTCGCGTACCCGCCACGAATGTCTTCTAGCGCCGCCTCGCAATAAGTAGGCAGCGACAGCCCATGCGGCAGCTTGGTTTCCAGAGTCTCCACCTGCGGAGCCAGTGCACCCGGCTCCCGCTCGACCAGCAAAGTGACCCGCCAGGCTTCACCCAAGCGCACCTCCTGGAGTTTCGCTGCCGGCAATACCAACCGGTTCAGCATCCAACTTTCCGCCGATCCCAGGTATGCCGCATAGTTCTCCAATACCTGTGGCAGCGCCAAGCCCGCTGGTGGATACAGCCCGGCGTAATCGACCAGATTGTTTAGCAGAGCGCGCAGCGAGTCCGGAATCCGTGGCATCATTATCTCAAGCCTGTCAAAAGCCCATTGTAAGGCCCATTTAAACGGAGGTCTCGCATTATGAATCGCCGCCATCTGCTCTTCGCCCTGGCCGCCGCCGGTCTGGATCTCAAAGCCGAGGACCCGCCGTCCGGCTCGCTGTACATCCCGAAGCCCCATCTGGTCGAAGACCGCAAATTCCTCCATGACTTCATGGATGAATTCGCCTTTGCCGATCTGGTCACCGCTGGCCCAACCCTTCGCATCACCCACATTCCGACCGTCCTCAACCGCTCCGCCGCGCCCTATGGCACGATTTTCGGACACGTCTCGCGCCAGAATATCCAAAGCAAAAGCTTCGATGGCGTACAGCCCGCCGTGCTGGTATTCCGTGGTCCCCATAGCTATATTTCGCCTACCTGGTACGCCAAACCTGAAGCCGTACCCACCTGGAACTTCGCCGTGACCCACGCTTCCGGCCGCCTTAAAGCCATTACCGATCAGGCCGCGCTGCATTCGCTGCTGGCCCAACTGATCGCCAAGTTCGAAGGTCCCGGATCCGCTTACAACTTCGCCAAACTGCCCGACAGCTATATCAACGGCATGATCGGCGGAATCGTCGGCTTCGAGATGCAAATCGAACTGCTGGAAGGCAAGTTCAAACTCGGGCAGGAACGTAGCGAGGCCGATAAACAGGCCATTGTGAAGAACCTGCAAACCGCCAAAAGCCCCCGGTCCATAGCCGAGTTTACGGCCGACTTCTACAAGCGCGCCTAGCCGGCCACCTGTGTCCGCCGGGAGCTTCGAACATTTCCCCTTTGAAATGTTTCAGCATTTACGGTACTATGAGTGCGTCGGCATGGGCCGAAAGGAGAACAATGACTCAAACGCAAATCGTTCAAACACTGGCGGAAAAATGCGAGGTCACCAAGAAGGTCTCGCAGGGCTTGCTCGCGGCCCTTTCTGAAACGGCTATCAGCGAAGTGAAAAAGAATGGCGTATTCGTACTGCCGGGCATCGGGCGCCTGGTGCGTGTAGATCGCAAAGCCCGTATGGGCCGCAACCCCGCCACCGGCGAAGCCATCAAAATCGCGGCTAAGAAAGTCGTCAAGTTCCGCATTGCCAAAGCCGCCAAAGACGCCATCGTTCCGCCCAAAAAGGCCAAGGCGTAAACAGACTTTTTTTGATCATGAAACAATGCGCCGCGCTCTGCGGCGCATTCATTCCCACCCTCTCGCCGTACCACAAAATTTAACCTCTCTAAAAGGCCAAAACGCATTCGTACCTCAATGTCCTGGGATATACTAGACCATCCTAGACGTGTTTTTGAGTACAATCCCGGAGGACACAGACGAATGAAACGATTATCCTTTCTCGCGGTGTGCGCCATCCTGGCGGTTCTCGCCCAGGTTCCCGCCGCCAATGTGACGCGCAAAGCGGCATCGCCCCATCGGCTCCGCTATCACGACGTCAACAGAATGATCTCGCAGACTAAAGACGGCACCAGCACCAGCGGCAACTGGAGCGGTTACGCCGTCACCGGAACGGGCTTCACCAAAGCCTCCGGTTCCTGGATCGTCCCCGCCGTTACATGCTCATCCGGCAGTCAGTACGGCTCTTTCTGGGTCGGCATCGACGGCTACAGTTCCTCGACTGTCGAACAACTCGGCACTGAATCCGATTGCTCCGGTACTACCGCCAGCTATCACGCTTGGTACGAGTTCTGCTGCAAGGAACCCGAAATCACCATCCCCAGCATGACCATTAAACCGGGCGACGTGATGTCGGCCGCAGTCTCCTACAACGGCACCAACTTCACTCTGTCGATGAAAGACGTAACCACGGGCGTCACCTTTAGCAAGACCGGCAACATCAAAGGAGCGCAACGGACGTCCGCCGAGTGGATCGCCGAAGCCCCGTCCAGCGGCGGTACCCTGCCACTGTCCGATTTCGGCACCATGCTCTTTGGCAAGGATAATACCGGCATCGCCAAAACCTGCACTGCCGCCATTGGCTCCACGGGCGGCCCCATCGGATCCTTTGCGAATTTCTTCCAGATTACGATGGTGAATAGTTCGCAGGCGCCCAAGGCAATTCCTACCATCCTCTCCTCCGACGGCACCAGTTTCTCGGATACCTGGGTAGCGTCGCAGTAGCCGGCCAGTCTCGGCGCAACTCAGTTGCCCAAAGCAAACAGGGTGGCATCGTTGATCGCATAGACGGTGCCATCTACCCCGATCACCGTAGGCGTATACGCCTCCCCGATGCCCGCGGTCAGGTCGATGGACTGGCTCAGGGTGTTCGTCGTCAGATCCCACCGGTATAGTTTGCCGTCCTCGCTGTTCGCCATAATCGCTTTGCCGGGGATATCCACCGCCGCCGAGTTGATGCACCACTCCTTGACCCCCTGCGGAGGGTTGGGCGTCGGGCCGAGAATCGTCAGCACCTCGTTCATCACCGTTACACCGGTGATGGGGTCAGTCTCCGTCGCGTCCGGATCCAGGATCGCAATCTTATTCTCGCCATTGCCCCCTATACCGGCGTAGTTGTTGTACTTGGTCATCAGCAGGTAACTGGACGTCCCGGCATAAGAAGGAACCATGGTGGACGGCACCACCGAGGCTGTTTCATCCCACCCAAAAGCGCCCGGAGTCTTGGACTGCGAAAGATCCGCATTAAAATGCAGCAGCCATCCGCGATCGTTGTTCTCGCCGAACGGGTTCTCCAGCACGCCGTAATACACATCCCCGTCGCGCCCCGTCGTAGGCGACGCCGACGCATTATCGGACATCGATGCGTCCTCGCCTGACTTCGGATCCTTCAGCCGCGCCCGTCCCAACGGCGCCAACGTGGTGCTGTCAAGTGCCACCAGGTAGCCCGACCCGCCGTTGCTCACGCCAATATAAAGCGTCTTGCTATCCCAACTCAGTGCCGGCGCGCAATTGTTAGGCACCTCTGTCATGCCGTTGTCAGACGCTGCAGTAGTGACCGGCGTCCAAGTCCCTTGGCCTTTGGCATTGATTCTTGCAATGCCGCTGCTCAAACCTGCCAGTGGACTGGCGCCTACCACCCGGAATCCAAAGTAAATGTTGCCGCTCGCATCCGTGGTCAGTGGCGTATTGATGTAAACGCTGCTGTTGAAGCCGGATGGATTAGCCTGATAGTTCGCTGCGCCATAAAATACAACGCGTCCCTCGGCGCCGGCCGGCGCGTCTGGGTTGTTTCGAAAAACAATGGTGCCGCCGGCAGCCGGGAAATAAAGGCGCTCCGTAGTCAGCGCCGGACCGAATATGGGAACCCAGGCATCCGTCGGCGGCAGTATGTAGTCGCTGGGCGCACTCCACATCAGGCTGCCGTTGGCGGCGTTGTGGGCCTCTACGCGAAAGCCTGCGCTTTCCCCTGTCTTAACAGGCACGATCACGGTATTCGCAGCCGTGATCAACGGCGATCCGTAATGGATCAACAACTCGTCGCTTCCTTGTGGGCGGCCACCGTTCCCCCTGACCCGCGCCTCCGGAGGATGCAAATCCACTGGCGTCTGCCAGCGAATCACATTCAATGCTTGGGCGGCTGTCGTGGATTCCGCGACGTGATGGTCGCTCTTAGCGAAATTGGTCCAGGCTGTCTGCCCGAAGGCTGCTGGAACCACACCGGACACTACCAACGCAAACGGGGCGATGGAAAGGCGCATGAGTGCTATCTTACATCAATCCAGTGAATACCTACTTCGCCGCGGCCAACGACTTCAGCCGCTCCTTGTTAATTTTCACCACGATCCCCGCATTCCGGTCCGCAACCTCGCTGACTTTATACTCTGCTGCCGTCCCCATTACTTGCGCCAGTTCCGACGGCGTCAGCTTGTATTCGTCGGTCAACCATTGAGCCATGTTCGCCGTGGCCGTGCGAAAAGCGTCGTCCAATGAGCCGGAAAGTCCCACCGCCATGATGTGCGTCGCGGACTCCACGCGCGGATTCATAATCGGCTTGTGCGGCTGCACGTCCACCGTGAACTCCACATCCATCGACGTTTCGAGCGCGTTGCCGTTCAACTCGCCGTCGCCTTGGGCCGCATGCCCATCGCCAACATATAGAAGCGCGCCGGGGATGCTCACCGGCAGATAGATGGTCGCGCCCTCCACGATCTCGTTGAAGTCCATGTTGCCGCCCCAGCGGCCCGAATCGCCCGACCCTGGGGGAGCCTGCGCCGAATTCGGAGCCACCGCCACACATCCCAACATCGGCCGCAAGGGCACCGTATAGTGCGCCAGATGTTCGCCGGGTTTTTCCGACGTAGCCACACCGTGCTCCCGGTCCAGATGCCAGCGGACGTTCTTGAAGCCGTCTTTCATCTTCACCGCCAAATCGCTATCCACGCCGCGATCCACAATGCCATCGTCGCTGACGGCGTAGTCCCGGTTGAGACGCAACCGCGTCAGATGCACCACCAGAATATCGCCGGGCATGGCTGTCTCTACGTAAAAGGGTCCAGTTTCGGGATTGCCGCCCAGCACCCGCGTCACTCCCTTTTCATCGGTCCCGCCAGCATCCACCGTGGTCGTGTGGATCGTGTCGCCCGGGGAGACCGTCAGCACCGGTTTGTTCGTGGCCGAGAATTGCCGGTAGAAAACGGATGGCGTGAATTCGTGGCGTTGGGGCGCTCCCTCACGCCGAGGCGCCACTACTTGCGCCGTAAATGCGTGCGTGCTGGGGTGATCCTTATCGTCACCATCGGTGAAAATAATGTTACCCGTTATCACCCCGGCCTGCACCGTAGCGCTCAGTTCTTCCGTGCCGCCATGGTCGTCTTTGGCCACGAAATGGACGGCGTTGCCCTTAAGGCTGCCTTCCAATTTGTCCCCGTCAAAGTCGCCGGTAATCTTATCTCCCTGCTGGCTTAGGGCTAGCGGAAAGTGGATCGGCGTGCCGTAGAAATCCGCCGTAGCGGACCACCTCCCGCTTACCGTAGACGACTGCCCCGCGAGCAGCCCGGACAAAACAACAAGGGAACAAAAGATTTTGAGCATAGTGACCAGTCTTAGACGTGCATCGCGTCCGAACGGTTGGCCCCTAATGCGACGGCTCTGTAACGGTCAAAATCTGGTCGGGCCGCGGCTTCCGGATCGTTTGCACCACGCCGCTGGGCCACCGGATCTCTAGCGAAGCGATGGTCTTCTCCGCGCCCAGGCCGAAGTGCACACGCTTGTCGCTCGACGACATGAAACCATCGGATGTCGTGACGTGGTTGTATAGCGTACGGCCCGCCCCGGTGGTCAGTTTCAGCGACGCGCCGATGCCATCGCGATTGCTGCGCCGTCCCACCGTATTCACCAGCAGCCAGTGATTGCCGTTGTCAGCCGAGTTGAACATGATGCGCGGTTTCTCGCCAATCGAAGTCACTACCAGGTCCTCGAAACCGTCGTTATTCAGATCCACGAAAGCAGAGCCGCGCTGATACCCCGCATGGTTGAAGTCCTTGCCCAGGGCGCCCGAAACATCGCGAAACTCCTTGCCGTCCACATTTTCGAACATGGTGTCGTGCTGGCAAAGTCATCTCGGCCATATTCTCCACTTCGCCGTTCGACGAATACAAATCTTTCCAGCCGTCGTTATTGTAGTCGACGAAGCCGTTGCTCCAGCCGGAATTGTGGTCGCTCAGGCGCGATAGCCGCGAAACGCCCGAAACATAGTTCATCTACTTACCGCCCGTGTTGCGGAACAGTCCCCAGATCTGGCCCCTCAGATTGTTGTAGAACAGGTCGGGTAATCCGTCGTTATCGTAATCCTTGGCGTCGGCGCCCATGGATGAGCCGGCGTTGCCGCTCTCGTCGTAAGCCACGCCCCACTCGAAGCCCGACTCCTTGAACGTTCCGTTCTTCTGGTTGATGAACAGGAAATTGCGCACCGTGTCGTTGGCGACGAACACGTCCATATAGCCGTCCCCATTGAAATCGGCAATGGCGATACCCATTCCTTTGCCCAGTTCCTTGCCGAAGCCCGCCGCGTCAGTCACATCTTCAAACCGCCCGTTCCCAAGTTGTGATACAGGCGGTGCGCCACGCCTGCATACACCTTGGGATGGCAATAATACTCTCGCCCGTTAATCGCGCAGACCTTGTCGGTCTGTGGAGTCCAGACGGTATAATTGGAGACCACCAGATCGAGTTTGCCGTCGTTATCGTAATCGAACCACGCCGCCGCGACGCTGAAAACATCCTTCGGCTTGGTCAGTCCGGACGCTCCGTCACATCCGTAAAAGTGCCGTCGCCGTTGTTATGGTACAGCGCATTGCGGCCCGCGTTGCATATGAACAGATCGGAGAATCCGTCGTTGTCGTAGTCGCCCGCCGCCACGCCGAAACTGAAGCCCAGATCTTTCCCCGCCAGTCCGGCGCGCGCCGTGACATCCTCAAACGTTCCGTCGCCGCGATTGTGCAGCAGGCAATTGTAGAATCGCGCATCCGACTTCTCCAACTCCGGCAGCTTTGAGCCGTTGGTGAAGAACAGATCCATCTTGCCGTCGTTGTCGAAATCAAGCGCCGCCACGCCGCCGCACATGGTTTGCGGAAAATATTTGCGGCCGGTGAAGTTATTGTCCGTGCGGTAAGCGAAGCCGCTCTTCGACGCGATATCGGTGAAGTGGGGCCGCTTCGGCTCGGGACCCTCGCCGTGGACCACCAGCCACCACCCGCTCAATACCAGCCATCCCCCCGCCCACCACCAGCCATCGCTTCACCGCGCGCGATCTCCCGTCCCAACCGAATCCCGCTGATCGATAATCTTCTTCGCCAGCGCGTGCTCCCGTTCGCCGTCCGCGCGCCGGTCCATGCGGTAGTAGACGGCCGCCAGCGTAGCGTGCGCCTCCGCAAACTCGGGCGATTCCGCGATTAGCCCTTCCAAAGCCTTCCGCGCCGGCTCCAGATTACCAGTCGCCAAATCTACATTGGCGATCTGGTATCGCACCCCCGCATCGTTCGGACGCGCCCGCAAAGCCCGTTCGAAATACCGGCGAGCTTCCAGATAGTCCTGATCCTGCTTCGCCAATACCCCCATATCCAGGTTCGAAAGGAAGTCGTCAGGATCCACCGCCAGTTCCTGCGTGAATGCCGCGCGCGCCCGATCGATCTCCCCCACCGCAAATAAAATTTCCCCCAGACGCGCGTGCGCTCCGGGAGCTTCGGATTCAAAGCGATGGCCTTCTCCACCTCCGCCACCGCGGCATCATGATCGTTGGCTCGCAATTTCAGCGTTGCCCGCAACAACCGCGCCTCCGCCGAATCGCCCCGACTCAAAATGCCATCGATAATCGCTTCGCCCCGCGCATTCTGCCCGTCTTCCACCAGCGCGGTTCCATAAAGATACTCGTACGCCGAATCTCCAGTCTTCTCTTTCTCGAGCGGAGCCAGTAGCGCGATGGCTTGCTTGTATTTCCCCAGGCTGTTATAACAACTCGCCAGCAACAACGTAACCTGATCTTTGAATTGCGGCGCCAGCGAGCCCGCCAGTTCGAAACGCGCCGCCGCTTCCGCCGGATGCCCGGTCTTGTAATAAGCCAGCCCCAGGTTCAACAGTAGCGCCGGATTCTCTGCATTCTTCGAAAGCGCCCGATTGTATTCCGCAATGGCTTCCTCGTAACGTCCCGCGCGTGCCAGCGCCGCGCCCAGGTTTGACCGCGCCTGCACCGAATCGGGATCCGCCGCCAGATACTCCCGATACGAACGAATAGCGCCGTCCAGGTCGCCGGCCTGATGCTGCGCAATCGCGCGCTGCAGAATGGAAGCGGAGTCCGCAGCCTGCTGTGATCCCGCGGAAGCCCGCAGCAATCCCAACAACACCACCAGCGGAATCGCCCAGCGCGAAATCGTCATTGGTTCAACTCGTCGGCCGCCTTCTTGAATTTCACGAACTCCCCACGCTCGCGGTCCGCATCTTCTTTTCTGCCGGCCGCCGTATACGCGGCAGCTAGCGCAAAGTGTACCTGCGGGCTGTCTGGCGCTTCCTTCCGCGCAATCTCCAATTCCTTGATTCCCTCGTCTACCTCGCCCACCTTGGCCAGCAGTTTACCCAGCACGCCATGCGCAGCAAAAAACTGTGGATCCGCCTCCACCGCCCGCCGCGCATAAGGAATCGCTTTTTCAGGCTCGCCCCGCTTCTCGTATTCGAGCGCCGTCGTTACCAGCGCCTCCATGTGTTTCGGATCCAATTCCAACTCTTTCTGAAACTCGCGTAGCGCCCCATCCGAATCGCTCGTCAACAGAAACGATCCGTAAAGGTAGTGCACGTTAGGCGTCTTCGGATACTGCGCCAACAGGTCCGCGAAATACTTCTGTGCATCCGCGGTCCGCCGCCCCGATCCCGCACACACCGCCCTTCCGGCGCGCTCCACCAGATCTTTATCGGCAGGCGGCACTTCCTCCGGCAGCATCGGACGGCGCAGCCCCGCCAACCCCGCCGCCTCAATTAGCGAGGGACTGGGCGTAAGCGTGTACATGTTGCCCTGCTCCCCCCCGTTCGCAACAGCGTCTCCAGCACCTTCAGCGCCGCTTCGTATTCCTGGAATCGCGTCAACAGCGCCACGTCATGATACAACACCACCCGCCGCACCTGCGCATCGTCGCCCAAGCCTAAACGGCGCGCGATGGTGATATCATCGAGCGCCCGGGCATACTCTTTTGTCTCGTATTCGCAAAGGCCCAGCAGCGCAAAGCCCGGACCTGCTTTGTGGTCGAGCGCCACCAACCGGCGCAATGCATCGCGCGCCTCGGCGTACTTGTCCTGGTCGTAAAGCAATTCGCCCAGGAACCACCACCCCTCCCCCCACGACGGCCGCAGTTTCACCGCTTGCCGGTATAACGCAGTAGCGTCCGGGATCCGATTCTGTTCGCGCGCCGCAGCCGCCTCTTTGGAAACATGATCGAAACGTTTCTCCGGCGGCCAGCAGCGGCAATAGAACCAGCAGCCACAGACGTCTCACTGCGCCTCCTTGATGCTCAAAACCCGATCGCCGCGCACGTCTTTCAACGTCTGCACGATGCCCGAGGGCCAGTCGACCACCACCGAACTAGCCACCGCGTCCGCCCCCAATCCGAAATGCACCGGCCCGTAACTTGACGACGCGTAGCCCACGCTCGAGGTCATGTGATTGTATTGCACCCCGCCCTTCGACGTGACTTCGATCCTCGCGCCCACGCCATCGCGGTTGCTCTTGGTTCCTTCAAGCGCAATGTCCAGCCAGTGGCCCGCGCCCGGGCTTCGATTCATCCAGATTTCCGCCGGATGTCCGATCGCGGTAACCACTACATCAATTCGGCCATCCCCGTCCAGATCGCCGAACGCCAGGCCCCGATGCCGCGCGGCGGGTGACGCATTCAGCCCGGCCTCATCGGTCAGTCCCTCCCAATGTCCGCTCGCCCCCGAATTCCGGAATACCGTATTGTGCTGCTCTACAGTGGTGCCCGGCAGCGGTTGCGATAGCACATCCCCGCGGCTTACGAAAAGGTCCTTCCAGCCATCGTTATCGAAATCGTAAAGCCCCGCGCCGAAGCCCGCCATATGCATGGTCAAGTTCCGCAGACCGTTGGCCGTGGTCATCTCCTGAAACCCGCGCCCGGCCGTATTGCGCCACATCGGGAACGTCTGTTTCTCCAGCGCTACGGTAACCAGGTCGGGGTAACCGTCGTTATTGAAGTCGCGGAAATCCAGGCCCATTCCCGAAATAAAATCGCCATCCTCAGGCAGCGCCACGCCTTTCTGGAACGCCACTTCCTCGAACTTGTTTCCCAAATTGTGGAACAGGAAATTATACGATCCATCATTCGTGACAAACAGATCCGGACGCCCGTCCAGATCGTAATCCGCCATGCCCACACCCATGCCCTTGCCTAAGTGCGACCGGATCCCCCACTTCTCGGAGACGTCCTCGAACACCCCGTTGCCCTTGTTCAGAAATAGCTGGTTGGGAAGCCCCTTGTACGATCGCGGCGCGCAATAATCCGCCACACCTTTGTATTCGCAGAGCGGTTCAGTGCTGTAATCCCACTGCAAATAATTGACTACGAACAGATCCAGCAACCCGTCATTGTTCACGTCTACCCATACCGCTGTAATGCCCCACAGAGGACCAAATTGCGGATCGGGCCGGTTGTCGATGCCCGCCTTCGCCGTCACATCCGTAAACGTGCCGTTGCCGTTATTGTGATACAGCGTGTTGTGGTGCACCCCCGCCACAAAGACATCCGGATAGCCGTCATTGTCGTAATCGCCCACCGCCACACCGCTATCGAAACCGCTGCCCGCCATTCCCGCCGCATCGGTTACATCCGTAAAAACACCGTTGCCATCGTTCCGAAAAAGCCGGTTGCGATACTTAGGATCGTCCTTCTTGAGCGTGGCTAAATTCGCCCCGTTCGTGAAAAATATATCCGGCCGCCCGTCGCGGTTGTAGTCCAAAATCGCGACGCCTCCCGCCATCGTCGCGGGCACATGGCGCGCCTTGATTTCGCCATTCTCCAACTGAAAGGGAATCGCTTTGAGTTCGAAGTGGATGGCGGGCGCAACGGCGCCGGCCAGTGCAAATAGCGGGATGAAAAGCAGGCCGGCCGCACCCGGGCGGGTCTTCATATCTGCAAGCATAACGCGATGCCCGCGGGCGTTGCTCTCCTGTCCTCAAGACAAAAAAAGAGGGGGCAGCTTGCGCCACCCCCTCCGGTTCGTTCCAAACTCGCGGTCGAGTCTAGAAGTTATACTTCACTGCGAACTCGATCACGCGCGGGACCTCGTTTTTGAATTTCGGGGAACCGGTCGTGGACGAATTCAGGTTGGTCTGGCTCAATGCATTATTGGCGCCGGAGAAGTTCAAGTTAATGTCGTTAGCTCCGGATTCGCCGAATTGCGGAAGCGGGTGGTTCAGGAAATTGAACGCCGAGAAGCGCAATTCGACTTTGTGGTGTTCCTTGAAGAGGAAGTCTTTGTAGATCGCGAGATCGCTGTTGAAGAACGCGGGTCCCTTGATGTACGGCCAGATGATGTCGCCGTTCTTGCCGCCCGATGGAGGAGCAAAGCAAGCCGTGTTGAAATACTGGCCTGACTTCAGGTTGTCGCGCGGATCGCAGATGATCGCCGGAGCAGTCGCCGTGTAGGCGTTGGTGCCCAGGTAGTCGGTCGGCTGTAATTGCGTCGGCCAACCCACATTCAGCGTACCGCCCGTGTTGGGCTGAATCGGCGCGCCGCTCTGTGCCTGCGTAATTCCGGAGAGGACCCAGTTATTTACTACGCCTCCCAGGATTTTGTTGTCTTTCACCGCGTTCGGCAGGTTGATCACATAAGCTGCGTTGAAGATGTGCGTGTGATCGAATGCCAGTACGCCATAGTTGGCCGCGATGTTAAACGGATCCAGAGCGTTGCCGGCGCCGTTGCCGTTCGCCGTGTTGTCGTCGCGAATGCCCAGCACTTTGCTGAACGTATAGTTCGTGGTGAACGTGAACCGTCCGGACTGTTTCTGCCACGTCGCGATGAAGGCATTGTAGTTCGAATAACTACCATGGCCCTCCAGGTTGATACCCGTGTAATTGTGGTACGGATAGTAGTCCTGCGTCGGGAAGCCGCCCGAACTCGGAGCCGTCGCACTGGTGTAGTTGTTCACCCCAGTGATCGGATCCACGCCGAAGAAGGCGCCCTGCGGAATGATGTCCACGTTCCCGAGGTTGTTCGAGCCGTTGGTCAACAGATCCAAGGACTTGTTACCCGAATATTGGAATTCCGCAACCGAACGCCAGGGCGCGCGCTGCGAAACCGTCACGTTGTAGGTCCAGGTATGCGGAGTCCGTTCGTCGCCCATGGTCAGAGCGCCGATCGAAGAGCCCAATCCCGCTACGCCCAGTGACGGCGAATACTGCGGATACGAGTTGAATCCGATACAGCAGGCCGGTAGGCCGGTCTTCTGTACCGTGCTCTCGTCCAAAATACCGAGCGGTTCGCTAAAGCCCGCGCTCGCGCTGTTGTACGAAATCTGATACCGGAACAATCCAGCGCCGCCGCGCAGTACCGTCTTGCCGTTGCCGAAAATATCATAGGCAAAACCGAAGCGAGGCTCGATAAAGATGCCCTTCGAGGGGAAGCCCGAAACCGGAATGCTCGGATCGATGCCGTGCCATTCCAAACCGGTCCACGCGCCTGCCGAGGAAGTGTTGTTGTAGGTGGACGGATCCCAAACGGCCAAACCGGGACCGCTGGCGGGGAACCAGTTCCCCATGTGCTCGAAACGCAGACCGCCGGTCAGGGTCAACCTGCGGCTGGCTTTCCACTGGTCGTTGATGAAGAACGAGTATTGATAATACTTGAAGTCCGCAACGGCCTCAGCCTGCTGCTGCGATAGTCCGTAGTTGCGGCCCGTCACCCAGTCGGCCATCGGGTTGCCAGTGCTGGTCGCGCCCCAAGGATCGATTTCGATACCGCCCTGGCTGGAGTCGTTCAAACCGCCGCCCGTTTGATTGTTGCGGGCGTAGTCGAAGTAGACGCCGGCTTTCAGCGTATGGCTGCCGATGATCTTGGTCACGTTGTCGCTGACATTAGGCGTCTGCGACAGTTTGCCGAACGAGTTTGCTCCGCCTGCCGGCCACGGCGAACCGTAGGGATAGGTGGCAAAGCCCAGTGCTACCGCGCTCCAACCGTAAGTGTTGGGGATCTGGGGCGTGTAGTTGTTGGTGAAAAGACCAGTCATCTGGAAACCAATCTTGCTCGGATCCACGGCCGACGGGTTCGTCAGGTGAATGGGGTTGAGGAAGGTGGCTTCGGCGAAAATGAATTCGTTGGTCAGCGTGGGGCTGAACACGTGTACCAGGTTCGCGCTATATACGTTCGAAACCTGCGTGGCCGCCTGCGGCGAAGGATAAGGCAACGAACCACCGATCTGCCACCAAATGCTGATCGGGCTCAAATCGTGCTCGTCCTGCCGGTTCCACGAGAAGAACAGTTTGGTCCGGTCGCTGATGTTATAGTCGCCGCGTAACCGCAGTTCCCAGCGGTTGATCGGGGGACCTTCGAAGTATTGGTAATTGGTGCCCGTCGAGTTGGCTGCGGGATCTGCGTTCGGCTTCGGCATCAACTTCAACAAAGCCGCCGCATTCGGATCGAGCAACGTCGCCGGAATCTGCCCGTTCGGATACAAAGTGGATCCGCCATTGTTGGTCGGAGCCGTTCCCGCCAGTGCACGCGGTCCGCTGCTGGTAAAAGCCGGCCCGAGGGTCGCCAGGTAAGAAGGCGTGAAGTTGCCAGCCATCATCTGCGAGGTCGGGATGAAGTAGTTCTGCAAGCTGCCCGCGGGATTCTGCTTCATGTATTCGAAGGCGCTGTAGAAGAACAACTTGTCGTGGTTCTTGTTGAAATGAGTCCCGGGAATGATTACCGGGCCGCCAAAGTCGCCGCCGGGATAATAGAAGCTATTCGGCGGGGCCTGCACGCCCTGGCTATTGTTGTAAGCGCCGTTGGAATCGAAAACGCCGTTGCGCGCGTAGAGGTACGCGCCGCCATGGAACTGCGCGCCGCCGCTCTTGCCGATGGCCTGGAAGGTCACTGGCCCTTTGGCGAATTCAGCTCCATAAGCCGACGTCAGAATCGAAACTTCCTGCACTTGATTCTGGTTGATGTTAGCCGTCTGCGTTCCCTGGTTGCCCGGGTCCAGCAGGTTGGCGCCGTCCGAAGTCATGGTCATGCCGCCGTTTGGCTGCGTGCCATTTGCCGAAAACTGTCCGATCGGGCCCGTGTTGCTCTGCGTGGTGAAACTGTTCCACATGCTTTGCGTGAGTCCGCCGGTCATGCCCATGCCAGGCATGATCTTCATCAGTTCGGCCGCGTCGCGTCCCACGATCGAGAGATTCTCGACCATGTTCTTGTTCAGCGTCTGGCTGGCTTGTCCGGAATCTACCGGCACCACAACATCGGCGCCCGCGATTACCTCGACTTCCTGCTTCGTGGATTGAACCTGAAGAACGATTGTCGGCAGGGATTTTGTCGCGCCCTGCGTGATGTTAATGCCTTGCTCTTCAAAGGTCTGTAAGCCCGCCGCGGTAATCGTGACGGTATAATCGCCCGGCGGTATCGACGGGAAATTAAAGAATCCGGAACTGTTCGTGACCGTGTCGCGAATCGTGCCGGTTTGTCTCATTTTTCAGGACGACTTTCGCTGCTGGGACTACCGCGCCTGTGGCATCGGTAACCGTCGAGCCGATCGAACCGCTCGAAAACTGCGCGAGTACAGGCAGTTGTGTAACCGCCAAGGCTGCAATCAGTACCCCCAACAACCAGAAAGATCTTCCCGGATTTGCTGTGCCGATTTATAACGGAGATCGGCATCCGATCTGGTTTATTCATTTGACCCCTTTCTAACCTCAATTTGTACTGCCTACCAAAAAACGGCCTCCAGGCCGCAAAGCGAAGCGATGCCACGAGGCTGAGCTAATCGTTTGCAAGTAGCATAACTTCACTACACCATCTAAGTCAAGGAGTTTCAGACCTCGGTTGATCTTGGACGCAACGGCCCTTGGCGATCCGCCGTCCGGTGTTCAAACACACTTTCAGTCTTCCTTGGTATTGGCAGAGTGTAACCCGCCACCCTATAGGCCGCTAGTACATTTAAGTTACGTTTACGTCCTAAGCCCTCCAATCCGTAGACCGAAGTAAAGGACTTAAGTGCCTGTAACGAGCCCTCCAATAACTCATATCCACTCATAACGCATTATGTATCAACAATGTACGTCTTGTTACAAAATTGATATTTCCCTGATCTGCCGATTTAACACTTGCGCCATCCGCCCATTCGAACCTCGGAACGTGTATAATTCCAACAGATGGCGGAGTTGAATCCCGGTGCGAGTCGTGTCGCCGAAGTCACCAGCGCGGAACGCCTGGAGCTCGCGACGGTGCTCGCTTCCCCCACTTTTGCCCGCGCGCAACGCCTGGTAAAGCTGCTCGATTACATCTGTGAGGAGCATTTCGCCGGACGCGACGCGCAAGTCTGCGAATACAGCATCGCCACCGAAGTGCTTGGCCGGCCCGCTAATTTTGACCCCACGGAAGACGCTATCGCCCGCGTAGAAATTCATCGCCTGCGTAAGAAATTGCGCGAATACTACGCCGCCGAAGGAGCCCAGCAAGCCCTTAAAATAATCATCCCGCCCGGTATGTATACCCCTGTTTTTCAACAGGATACTGCTGCCGTCCTGGCGCCCTCTACAAACGGCAAAACCATCGTCACCCCTCCCGCCGAGATTCCGAATCGCACAGCCGCCGAAGCCCCCCCCGAAGAGGCCTTGCCAGCCTTAGATCAGTCCGCAGTATCTCCGCCGTCCAATAGCCGCAGGTGGTTGGTGGCGCTTGCTATCCTCTTGATCGTAGTGACGGCGGCCGTCGCAACCACCGCCATCATGCGGAATCCCGCGCCCAAAGCGGTCGAGGCGCTCCCCCCCCCTCCGCCACCGCTCATCGCCGCCGCGCCCGACTCCGCAATCCGCATCATTGCCGGTTACGACCGTAAATATATCGATCACCATGGCCACACTTGGCTTCCCGACCGTTACTTCGACGGCGGCGGCCAGCCGCGCGCTCCCTTTCGAGAGTTTATTGCCCGAACGTCCGACCCGTTACTGTATCAAAATGGCCGCATCGGGCTCACCGGCTACAATATCCCCCTAAAACCCGGCACCTACGAAATGAAGTTGCACTTCGTGGAACCGGTCTACGGCCCGGGCCTCGAAACCGGCGGTGGCGAGAATAGCCGTGCCTTCGACATTAACGTCAACGGGAAACTCGTGCTCGACGGTTTCGACATCGTAGCCGATGCGGGCGGTCCCTTAATCGCCGACATCCGCGTATTCAAGGATATCCAGCCGGCCGCGGACGGCATCCTCCATATCGGCTTCCACGCCAAGCGCGAACAGCCGATTATCAGCGCCATCGAAGTCGAGCCGGCGCCGCCCCACCGCATCAATCCCGTCCGCCTGGTCACCCAACCAAACTCCTTGACCGATTCCAAAGGCCAAGTCTGGGAAGCCGACGACTACTTCTTCGGCGGCCAAGTCTCCAATCACTACAAGGTAGTCGCCGGAACGCCCGACCCCGACCTCTTCGCCAATGAGCGCTACGGTCACTTCACTTACGCCATCCCAGTAGCCCCAGGGACATACTCCGCTACTTTATATTTCGCCGAGACCTATTGGGGCCAGGAAAACCTAGGCGGTGGAGGGCCCGGCCAGCGTGTCTTCGACATCTACTGCAACGGCGCCGCTCTCATTCGAAACCTGGATATCCTGAAGGAAGCCGGACCCAACCGCGCCCTCGTCAAGAAATTCCACGGATTGCGTCCCACCGCCCAGGGCAAACTCAATCTCGACTTTGTCCCGGTGGTAAACTATGCCTCCGTCTTCGCCATCGATATCCAGGACGAAGGGCGTTAGACCCGCTTGCGGGCGATGGTCCCGCCAACATGCTCACATACAAGACGATCCCCGGGGTCGCGTGCGTTTGGCTGATTGCCGCCGCTCCCCACACATGGGCTGCTGAGCCCACCCTTTTCATCAATGCCGGTGGTGTGGTAAACGCTGCCAGTTCCGCGCCGAACGCGCCAGTCGCACCCGGCAGTATCGTATCCGTCTACGGTAGCTTTCTGCTCAGTGCGCCGGCCTCGGCATCCACCCTGCCCCTGCCCGCCAGTTTGGCTGGGCTCTCGCTAGCGTTCGGTGCTACCGCCGCGCCGCTCTTTTATGCCAGCGCAAGCCAAGTAAACCTGCAGATCCCGTGGGACGTCTCCACGCAATCACCCGCCGCCCTGACCGCATCCCTAGCCGGTCAGACCAGCGCCCCGCAACTCGTGACGTTAGCGCCGTTCGCGCCCGGCATTTTCACCACGAACGGCCAGGGAACCGGTCCCGGAGCCATCCTCGATTCCTCATACAAACTGATCACCCCGTCGAACCCAGCGAACCCCGGCGTTACCGCGATCCTCATTTACTGCACCGGACTCGGCCCCGTCAGCAACCAACCCGCCACCGGCTCCGCCGCGCTTAGCGATCCGCTCTCTGAAACCCCGGATAAGCCCCTCGTCACCATCGGGGGAATTCCCGCCCAGGTGATCTTCTCCGGCTTGGCACCAGGAGCAGTCGGCGAGTATCAAGTCAACGTTCTGGTCCCCGCCACGGCCCCCACAGGCGACGCCGTCCCACTGCTGCTCTCCATGGGTGGCATTCCTTCCAACCAGGTGACCCTCGCCGTCGCACCCCCCACGCCCGATCAGCGTGCCACCCAACTGCTCAGCCAGATGACCCAAAGCCAGAAGATCCAACTGGTCTATGGCCTCGGCGGACCAGTCACCAACAATCCTCCGCTTCCCCGCGGCGGCGCCGGATGGGTGCCCGGCATTTCGCAATTAGGAATTCCCGACCTGTATCTTGCCGATGGCAGCGTCGGCGTAGGCAACGGCGTGGGCCAAGCCACCGCCCTACCTTCCTCTATCGCCAGCGCCGCCAGTTGGGACGTCACGGAAGCATATAAATACGGAACCGTCATCGGCGCCGAAATGCGCGCCTACGGCATGAACGTGAACCTCGGCGGCAACGTGAACCTGATCGGTCGCGAACCGCGCGATGGCCGTACCTTCGAAACTAAGGGCGAAGACCCCATCCTGGCCGGCAAAATCGCCGCCGCCCATATCAATGCTATACAGGCACAGCATGTCATCGGTGGAATCAAGCATTACGCGCTAAACGATCAGGAGAGCGGACGTACCACTGCCGACGTTCAAATCACCGAACGGGGCATGCGCGAGAGCGATCTGCTAGCCTTCGAAATCGGCGTGAAAGATGCCAGTGTGCAGTCGGTGATGTGTTCCTACAACCTGGTCAACGACATCTATGCCTGCGAGAATAATCACCTGCTCAACGACATCCTGAAAGGCGACTGGCAGTTCCCCGGCTTCGTTATGTCGGATTGGTGGGCCACCCATTCCACCGTCGCCGCCGCGTTGAACGGTCTTGACCAGGAGCAGCCCGACAACCAGTTCTTCGGCGCTCTGGCGCAAGCCGTGGCCGCCGGGCAGGTGCCACAATCGCGCTTGGACGATATGGTGCATCGCATCCTGCGCGCCATGTACGCCGCCGGGCTGTTCGACTATCCCGCCAACCTCACCCCCATCGATACGTCCGGCGATCAGGCCATTGCACAGGAAGCCGAAGAGCAGGGCGCGGTGCTGCTAAAGAATGCCGCCGGCCAACTTCCGTTAAATGCGGCGAACGTGAAATCGATCGCCATCATCGGGTCGCATGCCGATGTTGCCGTGCTCTCGGGCGGCGGTTCGGCGCAGGTCACCCCTACCGGCGGTCCGGCGCTAACCGAAGGCTATCCGTGCCCACCCTGCTGGGCCCAGGTCATCTGGGATCCCTCGTCCCCCATGCAGGCCATCCAAGCTTTGGCGCCCAGCGCTAAAGTGCAGTTCGATGCCGGAACCAGTGCCGCCACCGCCGCCGCTCTAGCCGCGGCATCCCAAGTGGCTGTCGTATTCGTCAGCCAGTGGTCAAGCGAAGGCATGGATCTACCCAGCTTAAATTTCACCGACCTGATGCATACCTCCCCCATCGATCAGGATGCCCTGGTAGCCGCCGTGGCAGCCGCCAATCCCCACACCATCGTCGTGATGGAGAATGCTGGCGCGCAAGTCATGCCATGGCTCGATAGCGTCGGAGCCGTGTTGGAGGCTTGGTTCCCCGGTCAGCGCGGAGGGCAAGCGATCGCTAACCTGCTCTTCGGTGTAGTCAACCCATCGGGCAAACTGCCCATCACATTTCCCGCAAGTGTCGACCAACTACCGCGCCCCGTAATCGCCCAGCCGCCCGATGGCGTCACCCCTTTTCCGGTCGATTATTCCGAGGGCTTCGACGTCGGCTATAAATGGTATGACTCCCAGGGCCTGACACCGCTGTTCCCCTTTGGCTTTGGCCTTTCTTATACCACCTTCACCTTATCGAATGCCGCGGTAACGAATAACTTGACCGCATCCAACCCCAATTTCCAAGTGACTTTCAATCTGACCAACACGGGCCCGTTAGCCGGTGCCGACGTCGCGCAGATCTACTTAGAGTTCCCGGCCGCCGCTGGCGAATCCCCCCGCCGTCTCGTAGGATGGCAAAAGGTCTTCCTGCAACCCGGCGCTACACAACAGGTAACCATCGAGGTAGACGCGAATGACTCATCGCACCCCGTGGGATATTGGAACCCCAACTCCAATACCTGGGTGATTCAGCCCGGCGTATATACCGTATATCTCGGCGACTCTTCGAGTGCGTCCGGGCTGATCACCGCGGGGACGCTGCAACGGTAGCGCTCCGGGTTGTTTACCTACCCTGTAGCTTCCATAAAGCGGTTTTCAAGTTTGGGTTTGTTCCTGCTCCCCCGGGGCCGCCCCGGTCCCCTTCTAGGCCTTTCTGCAAGTGTTATCGATTGGCCGGAGTAACGCGCCCGGCATTGCGCTAAGCGTTCCAAACTAAGAAGCGCATCGCCAAATAAGCTGTATTCCTCATGCATTTGTTCTAAGAGGATCGTCAGATTCATATGTTTCTCGGCTTAGTCCAAAATACGAAGGACTCTAACTCCCTTAATTCTTAAATATCATTTAACCAGCCCTCTGCGTGTTCACAAGTGAACATACTACTTGAGACATATTGCTCACTATTGACCAATCCAAACTTTCCCAGCAACGTAATATTACGCCCAAAACTCTCCAGTTAAACCTCGTGAAAACGCCGTATCCCGGATGGGAGCATAATACATAAAGAACCGTTATGAGCCTTTCCCGCCGCCAATTCCTCGCCGCCTCCGCCCTAGTCCCCCTCGCTGCTGCCGCCAAGCCAAGCGCCGTAAAGGACTCGGTGCCATCGAAAGCGCAGCCCTTCGATTTGGGCAGTGTCCGCCTCACCGACCGCGCCCTCCTCGAGACCGCCGAACGCAACCGCGAATTCCTCCAGGGCCTGGAGATCGACCGCCTCTTGCATACATTCCGCCTTACCGCCGGCCTCCCCACCTCCGCCCAACCCCTGGGAGGTTGGGAAAAACCCGACGTGGAATTGCGCGGCCATTTCACGGGACATTTTCTCTCGGCGTGCGCACTCTCGTCGTCCGCCAGCGGCGATACCATGCTGCGCGGCGCCGGTAACCGCGTAGTTGCCGAACTGGCAAAGTGCCAGAAGGCCAATGGCAACGGCTACCTCAGCGCCTTTCCGCCATCGTTCTTCGACCGCCTGAAAGCCGGCGAGAAAGTCTGGGCGCCCTGGTATACCATCCATAAAATCCTGGCCGGCCTGCTCGACATGTACCTGCTTACCGGCAGCCAGCAAGCTCTCGACGTCGCCCGCGGCATGGCGGATTGGACCCGCCGCTGGACCGATTCCCTCTCCGATGCCGACATGGCCCGCATTATGCACGTGGAGTTCGGCGGCATGAATGAGGTGCTCTACAATCTCTACGCCGTCACCGGCGTGCAGGACTATGCCGCCGCCGCCCATCGCTTCGACCATGAGCAAATCTTCGGTCCACTATCCGAAGGCCGCGACGAATTAAAAGGCCTCCACGTCAACACGCAGATACCCAAAATCATCGGCGCGGCCCGGCGCTATGAACTCACCGGCGACGAACGCTACCGCCGCATCGCCGAATTCTTTTGGACCCAGGTCACCGGCCACCGTTCTTACGCCACCGGCGGCACCAGCAACGACGAACACTGGCGTACCGATCCCGACAAACTCGCCGGCGAACTGGGCGCGTCCACCGAGGAATGCTGCTGCACCTACAACATGCTGAAGCTGACCCGGCATCTGTTCGCCTGGTCGCCCCAAGCCGCTTACTTCGATTACTACGAACGCGCCCTCTATAACGGCATCCTCGGCACCATGAATCAGAAAACCGGCCTGACCATGTACTACGTACCTCTGGCCACCGGCTATTGGCGCGTCTTCGCCAGTCCCCGCGATTCTTTCTGGTGCTGCACTGGCACCGGCGTCGAGACTTTCTCCAAACTGGCCGACAGCATTTATTTCCACGACGACAACAGTTTGTACGTCAACCTTTTTATCTCGTCCGACCTCGATTGGGAGGAGAAAGGTGTCCGCGTACGCCAAGCCACCGCGCTGGCCACCCGCAATGAAACCCGCTTGCACATGGTTACCGCCAAACCCGTACAACTGGTCCTGCGCCTCCGCGAGCCCTACTGGACCGGCGGCGCAATGTCCATCACGTTGAACGGCAAGCCCGTCGCCTTTACCCGCGCCAACGGATACCTGGTCATCGATCGCACTTGGGAAAATGGCGACGAACTGCGCGCCGCTCTGCCCATGAACCTCCATATCCAACCGATGCCGGACGACCCGACCCTGCAAGCAGTAATGTACGGCCCGTTGGTATTAGCTGGAGAATTAGGACGCGAAGGTTTGACCGACGAAATGCGGCGCGGCGGAGACAATCCGCCGGACATGCCCCAGCCCGCCGCCCCTGCGCCGGAATTTGTAGCCGAGTCGCCGGACCCGAGATCGTGGATCGACATAGTCTCCAAGCCGCAACTCAACTTCCGCACCAAAGGGCAGCAGCGCGACATCAACCTCGTGCCATTTAGCCGCATCTCCGATCAGCGCTACGGCATCTATTGGCGCGTCACACCAAAACAGACATAATTTTACCGGTTCCCCGTTGTCCTCTTTCATTGCCTAATTGCGCTTTCACTGTAAGAGGAAGCGCATGCACATATTCAAAAGGGCTGTCGTTAAGAGCATATTGCTGTCGATTATGGCCGTCATGGCCGGGTCAAGTCGGGCGCAAGCGGCGGCTGCCAAACCAGCAACCACTGTTACCGTATTCGAGTCCAACGGATCATTCAAGAATCTCCTGCCCGATTCAACCGCCTGCGCTTCGCCCGACAGTTTAAGCGGATATAGCTTGGCGGTTTCTGTCAACCAGAAGGCCGCTAATGCCACGCTGGTCGCCGTATGTCCTGCGGCGGTAACGATTTCCTTGCCCGCCACCGATGCGGCGAAGGCGCCCACCCCCGCCAGCGGCCGTCTGACAAAAGCGGATGGCACGGTCTCCGTTGCCCTGACATCTTTCACGTCCGCCACTGGTACGCAAGTCTTCAATGTCTCCGGCGATCTGAAATCCCTGCTCGATAGCCCCACGGCATGCACTCCCGGCAGTAAATTCACCGCGTATGTCTCCGAAAGCGGCAAGCCCCTCGTAGCGGCTAAGCCCATCGTAGCCTGCCCGGATCGCGTGATTCTTGCGGCATCCGGAACTCCGGCAAACGCGCTGTTAACCCGGCAGGGAAAGACGCCTCTACAACTTAGTTTAGGCAAGACAGCGTCCCCCGCCAGCCCCACGGACGGAACTGTCTTCGGTGCCGAGCAGGATTTCAGCGCTTTGCTGAACAATCCCAACATATGCGCGCCGGACGACGAGTTGAAAGGCTTTCACGCCTATCTGTCCTTCGATGGCAAGCCCGCGGCAACCGGGACAGTCACGGCGGTCTGCGCAGGAAGCGCCTTCATTACGGCCGACGGAGTGACCGCCGGCCAAATTCCTACTGGCGGACTACTTTGGAGATCCACGCCAAAAGTGCCACCGGCCACGACCCCCTCTGTGCCCGTGGAACTAATCTTCCACCAGACTTATCAAAAACAAATTGTGGCCGTGACTTCAAGCGAACTGTCCACCCTGTGCGATCCATGCACAGCCGCGGCGCTGGACACCATTACAGCAACTATTGCTCCAGCACAGGGCGTAGCCGCTTCCCCACCCCCCAAAGTACAAAGTGTTCAGAAAGGCGTGGCTGTGGTAAGCTTTACGGCCGTTACCGGATTCAAGCCGGCCTTGGTTCTGCTCGCCCAAAGGGGCGGAGCCAGCATCATCGGCACGCCTCTTTCGGGCGCGCCGCATGAGCGCCTGTTGTCGGCTCACGGAAACTTCAGCGTCTTAACGTCGAATTGCTTGTCGGATTTGAGCAGGGTTAAAGGCTATATCAATGCCTCCCAGAGAGTGATTGAGGCGACGGTCCGCGGGGTCTGCAGTAACCAGGTGTATTTTTCGACTGATGGCTTGGATCCCGGCGATAAACCATCTACCGGCTTCATTCAGAGCGGCACAGCCGGCCAACCCGTCCAGTTTGATACCATCCCGTATCAGACCTTTGTAATGGCCCTCCAGGGTAAGGGCTTGGACAAAATCTGCGATAAAGACTGCGCGGCAGCGCCACAATGCAACCTGACCGTCAAACTGGTCCCCGGCCCTCAATCGAAGTTAGGAGGCGGAGAGTTCCCCACCGTCATCGCGGTGAACCGCAATCTGGTGGTTATTCAATTCGTCGCACCCCTCGATTTCGACATCGCGCACGCCGAGATCCACAGAGAGAATGGATGCGCGGCCGACAGCTGCATGGTAGCCGTCCGGCCGCTGCCCGGCCCCCGTCCTGCCGGAAAGCAGCCCAATGTCACCTTTGCGGTGGTCTCGCCGGCAGACGTGCGTCTCAACTTCGGACGTGGCATCGCCGACCACCTCATCGTCGTCGACCTTACGGTGAAGAACCCGGGCACAAAGAAAATCCAACTACGCAAATCCGCCATTTGGTTCGAAGTGGACTACAGCGCCGTGAAGCCGGAGTCCAACGTTCCTATGCTCGCGCTCAAAGGTTCCGGCAGATACCAAAAGGACGCGGAGAAAAGCGCCCAGTGCGAAGAGTCCGACGCCGCTCAGACCGAGCCGTGCAAGAGTCGAATCTTAGAAACCAAGATCTACCGTTATGGCATCGATCATGTGGAACAACAGACCCCAGAGGATTGGCGCACGGTTCTGGGCGACTTCGATGGGTTTTCGTTCCTCGCCCAAGAGGGTGGACCCAAGTCCATAGACCTTATCCTGGGCATCCTTACCGGCCTTAGCGGAACTGCAATCCACAGCCGCGGCTTGGCGCAGGTGCTGCCCAAGTTCACCGGCATCATCGCCCCGGCAGTCAAAGACTATGTCTGGAATAGCGACGAGGATAAACGCAAACGTACCGCTCTACTCGAACAAAGCTTCGCCGATATCGTACAGATCGCCGCGCGTTCCTCCGTCACCACAAAAGTGTTCTTGCCTCGCTATCCGACCGGCAGGCTTTTCGGCCGCAGCGTAATCATTTCGGAAATCCGCAGCGTCCATATGGACCTGGAAGTTGTCACCGATACGCTCACCGAAGCCGTCACCAAGGGTAAGATCGCCGCGGCCATGACCCAGGATCAGGTGATCCAAGCCCTCGGCGTTCCCGATTCGAAAACCGACGGCGCGTCCGGATCGACATGGAACTACTCCACTGGAAATTATTCGCAGGTCGTGTTCGACAAAGACGGTAACGTGACCTCGTGGACCGAGCGTCCCGTCACCGACCAACTCGATCAACTCGCCGGCAAAGGCGCCGAGTCGGACGTCATCGCCTTGTTACAAATGCCGGGACCGCCCAATAACGCGCAGCCTATGTGGGATGGCGGCACGGTCTGGCCCATGCCCCTGGGTATAAGCCGCACCTTGCGTTTCGGTTCCGACCAAAAATTGGTTGACGCGAATTATTCCATAGCCAGCGACAAAAACAACGGTTTCGCCGAACTGAAAGGGCTGGCCGCCGCGGATGTCCAAACCAAACTTGACAGTTATTTTGCGGACGGCAAGGCCAATCGGCCATCCGCCCCCAATCCCGATAGCGCCACCCTCAAGGTTTACGCTAGTCCGGACCTGAAGGGACAAACCGTATCGGTAACCTTCGACGACAAGGGGAACGCCGCCACCATCACAGTTCAACCGGCTAAGTTCTGAAATAATGGTTGCATGGCGAAAGCAACCTGGGAAAATACAGTCCTGGCCGAAAGTAACGATATCGCGGTGGTGGAAGGCAATAAATATTTCCCCGCCGAATCCATCCACCGCGAATTCTTTAAGCCCAGCAGCGAAACTACCGTCTGCCCGTGGAAAGGCAAAGCGAGTTACTACGACATCGAAGTGAACGGCAAAAGGAACCCTGCCGCCGCCTGGTATTATCCGGAGCCCAAGCCCGCCGCTAAAGAGATTCGCGGACGTGTAGCCTTCTGGAAAGGCGTGCGCGTCGAGTAAGGCCCCGCCCTTACTTCACCTTCTTCGCCGTCTGGTCTTTGCCCCCCTGGTGCAACACCAGTGCATCGTTCTGGAATGATATCTGGGCGTCCACCACTTTCAGGAAGAACTCGCTTTCCGACTTCGCGAAGATCTCGAAGCGTGGCTGCCCCGTGGCTTGCGCAAACAATCGCGACCCCTCCCGCGTGATACTGATCTTGAACGCCGGAGTCAGCGCGTATTCGCCGACATACTTTTCCAACACCGCTGCATCCACCTGCACTTCCGGCTCTTTCTTATATGTTGTCAGGGGATACCGGCTGTCCAGGATATGCCTGCCTAAATCATCGTTATCCATGAACGTATTGCACAACACCACCACGCCTTCCTGCTTCGCCGGATCGAATCCCACGAACGAGCGGTAGCCATAAGTGCCGCCATTGTGCCACCACAATCGCGCGTCAAACTTAGTCAGGACGTGCCACGCCATCCCGATCTCCAAATCCGGCGCGCCAATTCCCTTGGTCGCCGCACGCATGCGGCGCATCGCCCGCTTTAACGGCGTATCGGTGATTTCCAAATTGGCCGCCAGGAATTTCAGCATATCGTTCACCGTCGACCGCACTGCCCCGCAACCCGCCAGCACATCGAAATCCCAGTTCTTCGCAGGCGCGAGCGACGCATCGTGTCCCGGCGCCAGATGCTTCTTCTGTGCCTCCGACAGTGTGATCGAGGTGCTCGACATTCCCAGCGGCTCAAAGATCCGCCGCTTCAGCAGTTCTTCGTAACTCATCCCCGCCTTCAGCGCCAGCGCATGCCCCAACAGTCCCACCGCCAGGTTCGAATATTCGTACTTCTCTCCCGGATCGCGCGGCAGCGTATAGCCGGAAAGGAATTCGTATAGCTTGCTGGCATCGTAATCGGCGTATGGATTCGAAGGATCGGCGGGCTTCAAATTGTTGGGCAGTCGCGGCAGTCCGGAAACCTGCATCGACAGATCCATCAGCGTAATCTGCCGCCCGTTCCGGCTCGGAACTTTCACCGTGGCGGGTAGAAATTTCGCCACCGGATCGTCGCCCTTCACTTCTCCCTTCTCGATCATATCGGCCAGCACCAGCGAGGTGAACACCTTGGTCACCGACCCCACTTCGTACACCGTGTCGCCGTCCGGCGCCTGCGAACTGTCGCGCGACACCCGTCCCGCGGCCACCACCTGGCGCCCTTTCGCGTCGATCACCCCCGTAACCATGCCGACCGCCCTGCCGCTTTCCACGCGGTTGGCCATAGCCGAACGGATTTCGGCTAGGTCCGCCGCCATCAGGGTTCCCAGTGGCGCCAGCGCGATCCATACCAAGAGAGAAGTCATGCTTTCAAACTATCTCATTTGCGGGCCCGGACTAAATACGCACCGCATGGCGCGCGATGTATTCGTCCAATGCCGTATCCGGACCGATATAATGAAAAGCCTCGCCGTAATTGAGCCCGTACTTCCGGCCGATCGCGCCGTCGCGATTCTCGACCGCCATCCGCGTGAATTCCTCGATAGCCGCGGCTTCCTCGCCCGCGAGCGCCGGCAGTCGCAGCTTGCGTTCCGCCACCGACGCATTCAGGTCTTTGATCATATGCGTCATCATTGTGCGGCACGCTCGCAGGCACGCCAGTTTCACATCCACCGTCGCACCCGTATCCACCACCCGATTCACCACCTGCGGCCCCCGCGCGAAATAATACTTCTCCGTCACGCTGTGCGCCTTCAGACCCGCCGCAAAATGCTCCGGGAAATCCAGATGCCCGCTCGACATCCAACAAGCCGCTTCCACCGCCTGCGCCGTCACATAATGATCGGGATTCTCTTCGTAATGCCCCCAAGGATCGTAACTGAAAACTGTATCCACCTTGAGCAAACGAAACAGGAAAATCAGGCGGGCCCGCAGTTCCGTGCGCGCTACTTCATCGAGCCGGTGGTTTCGATAACCCAGATCGAAGGCCTGCTTCAGCCCCGATGCCTTCAAAAAGGCGCCGGTATCGCGTTCGTTGGCCGCCACGGTTTCACCCAGCGTCAGGTCATACGAATCTTTCTCGTCGTTGCTGGTGCGGATAAAATATCCCGTGTAGCCTTCCCGCAACAGCTTCGCCACCGTACCGCAGGCGAAGAAAGGCCCATCGTCCAGGTGCGGCGTGATTAGCGCCAACACCTTTCCTTTATGCGGCTCTCCGCTCGCCGGACGTTCAATGAATTCGGCCGCGGGGGAAGCCGTCTGCGCAGTCAACTGCGATGCCCCCAGGAAGCCCAGGGCACCGCTCAAAAGGTCGCGCCGATCCATTCCAGGATTCTCGCACAACCTTACGCAAACCGTTATTCCATCGCCGCAACTTTCATCGGCACCGCGTACGATAATCCAATAGCCGCCCATGCCGTCGCCGCGCCCGAGATCCACTGATCGTGGTCGTGCGGAAATCCACTTTGGAAATAAGGCTGGAACTTCGCCGCGCGGCTCGCCACGTGCCATGAGCCATCCGCCAGTTGCGTCCGCAGCAGATACTCCACCCCCCGCCGGTAGGCGGCGTCGCTCGCCGGCACGCCCAATTCATGCAGCGTATAGAGCGCCTGTCCGGTCGCATACGCATCGCTCCCCAAGTGCGGAGTCTGCGCCCACCCCCCGTCGCCGCGCTGCAGGGCCTTTAGTTCGCTCAATCCTTCCCCCACACCGGCACTCTCGCCACCGCTCCACTTCAGCCCGAGCAGTTGCATATCAAGATCCTCGATCGTCTGCGGACGGGCCGCTTCCAGCCACTTCGCCGCGCGATGAATGCGCTGGTCGAATTCGGCCTGCCGCCCCGCAAATCCATAAACTCGCAAGCAGCGGATAGCCATCGCAGTCCGTGAAAAATCGCCATCCTCCAGCGGTGGACGAGCGGCAACATCTGCGTGCCAATTGCCTTCCCGGCGCTGCTCCGCCGCTAGATTGTGGACGATCGCGTCTGTGGTGCGGTCGCCCGTCAGCCCCCCCGCAACCATGTGGACCATTGCGTATTCGAGCGTATCCGGCGCTCCCGGCGGATCCGCCCGTTGCAGCAACGGCTGTTCCGCCGAAGCTAGAAAAAGCCTCAGCGCCTTCACCTGCTCCGCCGCGCCGGCCTCGTCCACGGGCACCCCAGCCGAACGCGCCGCGTTTACCGCGACGGCAGTCAGATTCTGTGCGTGACACGAAAAGCATCCGCCGGTTTTCATGAAATCCGCATGCACTCGTTGCAGCAGCGCAATGCTCTTCACCACCGCCGCTTTGGTGTCGGTAGCCCGCGCATCGTGCACCGGCAGCACCGCGGCTTCAACCGGTTCTGCTCTCTTCACCCCCAACGCCTGCATCACCGCCGGATTCTGGTATTTGCGCGCCCAGTCGAGAGCCGTCTCCCCGGCACCGTCTTTGATTCCCACATCCGCGCCCTTCTCCAGCAATAGCCGCACCACGCGCGCGTCCGGGCGGTCCGTCGCCAATGCCAGCACCAGCGGCGTCATGCCCCTCACATCTTGCACGTTGACCTTAGCCCCGTGATCGACCAGCAATTGGACCGTGTCCAGCCCGGCATACGCCGCCGCCACGATCAAAGCCGTAAAAGATCCCAGCGCAATCGGACCGTTCTTTACTCCGGGTCCCAGCACCTTCGCGGTTACCGCATTGACGTCCGCTCCGCGCGCTAATAGCATCCTCACCATTTCGGCGTTGCCTTCGGCTGCCGCATTCATCAGCGCCGTGAGCCCCGTATCATCCTTCGCGTTGGCATCCGCGCCTTTTTGCAACAGCATCTTCACGTTCGCCAAATCATTCGCGGATGCCGCGTTCATTAATGCCGTAGCGTGGTTCCGGTCCGCCGCCGTTACATCCGCGCCCGCGTCAATCAGCAGTTTGACCACTTCCGACGTGCCATCGTCTGCTGCCGCGATCAACAACGGCGTGTTCCCTAGCTTCGATCGCGCATTCACCTTCGCGCCCTTCGCCATCAACAGCCGGACCCTATCGACATCCGATACGCACCACATCAAAGCCGTCGCATCGAACGCGTTCTTGGCGTTCACATCCGCACCGGACCCCAGCAAAAGCTTCATCGCGTCCAGGCTGCCAAATGCCGCCGCATACATCAAAGGCGTGGTCCCGCGCTTGTCGCCAAGGTTCGCCCCCGACGCCTTTACCAGTTTTGTCAGTGATGCGATGTCGTTGTTGCGTACCGCCTGATAGATCTGTTCGCTCGGTTCCTCAGCGCGCGCCGCGCAGCCGCCCGCAACGACCAATAACGAAGTGATGCCCAGAAATCCCCGTATATTCACAGACTCATCCCCTCGGAGCGAATTATAAACCGCCCCTAGGGAATAGTGTATTGGGACTTCCCTTCGTTACAGACCTAAAAACCGGTCAGGTATTTCCCTTTGAGGATGGCCCGGTGGTGCAGTTCATGCCCCGCGATAATATACGCAATCGCCCGTACCGACACCGGATTGTCGTTAGCGATACCGCGCCGCATCCAAGCCTCCGCGCTCAACTGCCGGAAAAGCCAAATGCTGGCGCGCCGCACCGCCACAAACTCCTCGATCAGGTCCGCCATGCGGCACGCCGCAAAATCGCCGGCCGTCACATAGCCATTCTGTTCGAACGAAGCCAGCGGCGTCTGATCGTTGCGCGCAAAGCGTAGCGCCCGGTAAGCCATCACCCGCTCCGTGTCGATAATATGCCCCAGCACTTCCTTGATGCTCCACTTGTCCGGCGCATACCGATAGTCGCCCTGCTCGTCGCTCAAGCCCGAAAGCAGCGCCAGCGTATCGCGCGGCTGGTCTTCCAGTTTGGCCAAAACATCACTGCCTTCTACGAGCGTGATGTACTTCCCGTAATATGCGGCGTATTCGGAAGCATCCGGTGCGGTCATGGCTTTTGCGGTTGCCTGCATACCGCCAGTATCGCAAATCACCGTCCCGGGGCGGTGTTCACGGTCGTCCACTCGGAGCAGAGCCCTAGCCCCGTGCCACCTGGCGGCGTCGACAGGACCGCCTGCACCGTCACCTCGCCCAAGTTAGGAAACTGGGTCCAGGTCATGGTAAACGGGTTCGGAGGGACGACTCGCGGAATCTCCTTGGAGAATGGCTCGCCAATAGTGCCGGAGGCGTTGTGCAGCAGGATATTGAAGACGGCAGGTAGATCGATACCTAAATCGAAATTCATAGTCAGCGTGCCGCCCGTGAAACTGGCGCTGAACCCCAGTCCACAAGCTGGAGCGCGGCCCACCTTGCCACCACCGTACTCGGTGAACCAGATCGCGCCGTCCGGACCTCCGCTGATGCCGTAGCTTCCCGCCGGCGTGCCAGCCGTGGGAAACAGCGTCGCTACGCCGCCGAGGGTAATGCGCCCAATCTTGTTCGTTTGTCCATTCGTAAACCATAGCGCGTGATCTGGACCGCTGGTGATCGAGACCATGTCGCTGGCACCCGCCACCGGAAATTCGGTGACCGCGCCATTCGGATTAATCCGGCCAATCTTGCCACTGAAGTATTCGGTGAACCACATCTGCAAATCCGGCCCCTGTGTAATCCCATCCGGATAACTGTTCGCGGTGGGTACGCCAAACTCGGTGATCGACCCGTCCAACGTGATCCGTCCGATCTGGTTGCCGGTCCCTTCCGTAAACCACAACACGCCGTCCGGCCCGGCTGCGATCTGCAGTGGACCGCTGTTCCGTGTCGGAGTAGCGTATTCCGCCGACACGATTCCGTCCGTGGTCATACGTCCAATCTTGCTGCTGTCGACTTCCGTGAACCACAACGCCCCGTCCGCCCCGGTCGCGATCCCCAAGGGAGCCACGCCCGGCGCCGGATAAGTAGTAATCATCCCCACGGTGGTTATCCGTCCGATCCGGTTGGCCCCGTATTCGGTAAACCACAACGCCCCGTCCGAACCTACCGTAATGTCTCCGAGCGTGGACGGCTGCGGTAACGGATATTCGGTGATGGCCCCATTGGTCGTGATGCGTCCAATATTGTTGCCGCTGAACTCCGTGAACCATAGCGCGCCGTCCGGTCCGGTAACGATGGACCCCGGCAATGCGACCGACGGCACCGGGAACTCAGTGATGGCGCTGTAAGCGCCGGATTGCGCCATAGCGCCGCCTGCAAGAGCCAGCCATAATGCAACCGCCAGAATCTTGGGAGACATTTCAATTCCTCCGAATTAGCCCTTCTATGTTAGCCCATCGACAATGCATGCCGGACGCGTTGTGCAGACCGCTGATTTTGAATTGCGATAGAGCGACGCTTGGGGCGTCCTCGCGCGCGCGGGTTACTGGGGGGGGGCCTAGGCTAGGAAAGGATCGCGAAGGTCGAAGAAATCGAACTTTCGGAAATCGCGGTCTCGTGTGTATAGCGTCCGCACACCGTGTTGAAAGAGGATGGAAGCCAGTTGCGCGTCCGGCACTAGATTGCCCCGAATTACTTGGTTAGCAGTAACATGCCGGTAAACATCCAGGAAGCCGTCCATCTCCCCAACAGTCCGGACATTCGGAAAAGCTAAAAGGGCCGCGACATTCGCGGATGCCTTGGCGGGCGCAAGCGGCGCGTCGAAAATATGCGGATGAGTCGCTATGCGGATGTACGACATCAGAACCGGCCAAGCTAGGAAAAAAATCTCCGGACCTGCCGCACAGCGTGCCAGAAATCGGTTCGCGGTATCGTGCACTTCGCTCGAAAGGTCCGACGCGTAGAGCAAGACATTCACGTCGACTGAATAACTCATCCGCGGTCGGCATCCAACACGGCGTAAACCGCATCCTTATCGTCCAAATCCACCCGCGCGTTCATCGCCTGCGAGAACCAGTGCAGTTCCGGCGGCGGTTGCGAAGATTTGCGGCTAGCCAAGGCCTGCGCAAGTAACTCAGACACAATTGCGCCCATTGAGCGCCCCTCGACTCGTTGAAGGCTCTTCACCTCCCTGAGAATCGGGTCCGCGATATCCAGGGTAGTCCTCATGATGATTGATGATCACATAACGCGCATCAGATGTCAAGGACGATTCGCACGGTACTGGCAACCGAATTGTTGCCGCGTTATCCTAAATGCTGCCATGCCCTCCACCACCCGCCGTACCTTCATCCAAACCTGCGCCGCGCTCGCGGCCACCCCTTTGGCCCAATCCGCCGCCAACCCGGACATGCACTTTCCCACCGCCCCGCGCGACCGCCTCGCCGTCGCCTCCTACCCCTTCCGCAATTTCATGGACCGCCCCGGCCACCCCGGCATCAAACTCACCGATTTCGCCGCCATGGTCGTCGAGAAGTTCGGAATCCACAACATCGAACCGCTCGATTCCCACTTTCCATCCACCGAGCCTGCCTACCTCGCCGAACTCCGTACAGCCGTCGAAAAAGCCCATTCCCACATCGTGAATATCCCCGCCGTCGTGGGCGCCAGTTTCTATGACCCCGACGCCGCCAAACGCGACAAAGCCGTCGCCGGTGGCAAGAAATGGGTGGACGTCGCCGTCGCCCTCAACGCCCCCAGCATTCGCGCCCACATCCAGGGTGCCCGTGGCGCAGCGCCCGACCCCGCCCGCGCGTCCGAGAGCCTCAAACGCCTCGCCGAATACGGCGCAGCCAAGAACATCATGATCAACCTGGAAAATGATGACCTTCAAACCGAAGATGCGTTCTTCCTCGCGAAGGTCATCGATGCCGTCAACAGCCCCTGGCTCCGCGCCCTGCCGGATTTCGGCAACTCCATGATGAAGGGCGACGAAGACTTCAACTATCGCGCCGTCGACACCATGTTCCACCGCGCCTACAACATCTCACACGTGAAGGATTCCGAAGTCGACAACGGCAAAGTCTTTCGCGTAAGCATGGAAAAGACCTTCGCCATCGCCAAAGCCGCCGGCTATCGCGGTTATTTTTCCATGGAGTGGGAAGGGCAGGGCGGTCCCTACGAAGGAACGCAGAAACTGATCGACGAGAGCCTCAAGGATCTCTAGATCCGCTATTCTTTCAATTCCGCCACAATCTCCGCCGCCACCGCCCGCGCCTTCTCGATGGCCCCCGGTTCGAAGCTGATCGCTCCCACCCGCGCGTGTCCGCCGCCCCCATAACGCTCGCAAATAGTGGCCAGGTTATGCTTCGGTTCCTCGCGCGTCCACGGGTTCGACCCCACCGAAATCTTGGTGCGAAAACTCGACTGGCTTACCGACACCGTGTAAGTGCAATCCGGAAACAGATAGTACGGAATGAATTTGTTATAACCTTCCAGATCGTATCCGGTAAGATCGAAAAACACCACACCATCATCCTGCGAAGCGCGCCCCTGGATCATTCCCACCGAATTCAAATGCCGCTCGTATAACGGCTCAAACAGCGCCTTAATCTCCGGTTCGGCCGCGATATCATCGAGCGTACGGTGCTGCATCCAGCCAATAATCTTCTGGATCATCCCCGAACCCTTGGACCCCTCGATCACCAGCGTCAGTTTCATCGCCGGTGCGCCCAATTCCACCGCCGTCTTGGCATCCGGATATTGCGCGCCGTCGATGATGTTGGCCCAGTGCACCAATTGATCCAAATCAGTCGGAGCAAATCCAAACCGCTCTTTAGCCACCGCGCAAATGAACGACGTGCACGATTTGAAAGTCGGATCATACAGCTTCCGCCCGCTCTTATCCTGCCTGTAATTCTCTGCGTCCGCGGCCGTTAAAAAAGCGCTCTGATGATGATCAAACCACCAGGTTAGGCGTGGGTCGCTCGAATACTTGAAATCGACGATGGCGTTCACGTCGCCATCCCAAAGACCGTCGTCGAAAAGTTGGGATGCCTTATGGGCCATCCCGGTGTAGGCAAATTCCGCGTCAGGGTAAAATGCGCCCTGCATGAACCGCGTGAAATAGGCGGCGGAAGCTGCGCCGTCGAAACAATGGTCGTGATATAGAATGCGTACCCGCATGAACTTGTAGGAAACGTACCAGCTTGCCTGAATAACACGGCAAATGCAACTGCACTCTGGCCCGCTGGCTGACCTAATAGATTAGCGCGTTGAAGAACAACTTAAAAGTTTGGTAACTCTGCGCGCGATATTGCGGCCGCATTCCAAACAGAATAATATGCCCGGAACCCAGCCGCGCGTCCACTAGCGCCGCCCTGTGAACCAGGTATTTCTCGCCTAAAAGCCAGCCCGATGCCAGCACATTGCCGTCGGGATAATGCACCGGCGCGCTTTCCCGGGTTTCCCAAGCGGGGCTATGTTCGCTCCAGATCGCTAAATCCTCCGGCAGCCCCGCCGCCAGCGGATGCCGCGTATCCAGACGCGCATTCAACAGCGATCCCGGCGAATAATATTCCGTATTCGCCACGCCCTGCAACACATTCCGCGCCGCCACCCCCAAATGCCGCGTCGCATATTCCGAAGCGCGATTCAGAAAAATCAGCGTGCCTCCGGCCGCCGCGAAATCCCGCAGCGCATCTGCCCCCGCGCTTCCCAATCCGCCCGTAAACTCCGCTGGCATACTGCCGGCCTTGTAGCCCATCTCCATCGATTCCGCCGTCGCGTCCGGAAACACGATCGCATCGAAACGCCTCCGCAACCCGCCCGCCTGAATATCTTTATTCTCCAGCCGCTCGTAGACGAAGCCGAACTGTTCCAAAAGCCACCGCGTCCACCCTTCGTCATTGCTCGGGACGAAGCTGCGGTATAGCCCGATCCGCGGCCGCCGCACCGCCTTCCACCCCCCGCCGGGATCCGCCGTCGCGAAATCGCCCGTCGCAATATTGCGCCACACGCCCCCACCGGACGCCCATGCCCGGTTCACCGCTATCCACGAATCGCTATCCGCCGCCGGCAATCCCTTCGCGGCCTCAAGCGCAGCCACTCCCGGCTGTAGCCCCGCAATCGGGCTCTCCACTTCCTCCGAGTGCACGCCCATCAGCAACGGCAGCGTGTGCGCCGTCACGTCGTAGGGACGCTGCGGAGGCCCCCCCGGATAAAGCCGCATATCCGGATAATGTTGCCGCTCGAGCAGCGCCTTGGCCCAACCGCTATAAGGCTGCGCCATGCGGATTACACTATCGCCGCCGGCATTGTGCTCGATCTCCACTTGCCCAAACGCCAGCGTCTCAAGCAACTTCCGCGTCGCCCCCGGATCCCGCTGGCTGCGCGGAATCACAAATCCCCAAGGCGCACTCCGCGCCGTCTGCCGCACGCCGATTTTATAGAAATTGCGCAGCAGTTCTTCCCGATGCAATGCCGCCTGGTAAAGGCACGACTCCATCGCGATCAGTTCGTCATCCACGATGTCGCGCAACCGCCACACGCCGCCCGGCCACGGCTCCAGAAAATTCCAACTTCGCTCCCGCGCGTTGTATCCCAGCGCATCGCTCTCCAAATGGTCCGCCGCCACCGTCACCGGACTCGCCAGTTTCACGCTGGCCGATTCCGTTAGTATGCGCATCCCGCCGTGGAATGCCTGGTAATGCCGCGAAGGCGTCCAAAAATCGTACATCGCGTGGATCGCCACGCCCTTCTGCCCCGCCGCCGTCAGGTCTGCCGCCATCGCCGTCCCGATCATGTTGGATTCCTGCATGATAATGGCGTCGATATTCGGCTCGATAGGGTCGAGCCACGGCGGAACGAAGATCCGCGCCGCATTCGTCCCCATCTGGTGCACGTCATAAACAATCTGCGGATGCCATACGTTGTGCAGTTTGCCGATGGTCAACTGCGTTTCCTTCTGCGTGAACATGTACCAATCGCGATTGTTATCGTGCCCCACATACTTCTGGTAAAGTTCCGGCGGATTGCTCCCCTCAAATGGCGTACCCAGCATGCGCCGGTACCATCGCGTCACAATATCCACTCCATCCGGATTCAATGACGGCACCAGCAGAAAAATAGTGTTCTGCAGGATCGCGCGAAAGCGCGGCGTATCCTCGGTGAGCAACCGGTAAGCAAACTCCACCGCCGCCTGCGTCGAAGCCAGTTCCGTGGCGTGAATCGAGCAGGTGATCAAAACCACCGTCTTGCCCTCCGCCGCCAACTTCTGCGCCTCGCTCTCAGATGTCAGCCGCGGATCGGCCAAACGCCGCTGGATATCCCTGTACCGATCCAAATGCGCCAGCGTCTCCGGAGCAGCAATGGTCGCCGCAATAAACGGCCGCCCCTCCGTACTCCTCCCCAACTCCGCTACCCGAATGCGATCCGAACCCGCCTGCAGCCGCTCAAAATACCCGGCAACTTTATCCCAATCCAGCACCAGGTGGTCCGCCCCCATCCGCTGCCCAAAATAACTCTCGGGCGAAGGCACCCTGCCGGCCGGTGCGGCGGCAGCCGGCGCGCAACTAATCACCAGCCACCAGCCACCAATCACCAGCCACGGCGCGGAACGCGCGCGTAGCGCGGAACGCGTCTTCACGGAAGCGCCTCGACCATCGTCCCAATCTCGTCCGGACTGATATAAAAATGTGGCGACACCCGTACCCACCCCTGCCGCATCGCCACGCTCACCTTCGCCGCAGCCAACCGCTGCACAATCTCACCAGCCGCCACGCCCGCCTTCCGAAAGCTTACAATTCCCGCGCCGTTCTCCCGCGACCGGCGACCCAACACCTCATATCCCTTGCGCTCCACCCCTTGCGCCACCAAGTCACCCAACCCCTGCACCGCCGGACCCACCACCTCCGTCCCAACCTCCAGCAGCATCTCGATCGATGCCCGCAGTCCGTAACACCCAATCGTATTCAGCGTCCCGCACTCGTAACGCCCCGCATCCGGCCGCAGCGTCATATCCCGCGATGAATAATCCGCGTACCCCGCCACATTCGTCCACCCGAATTCCACCGGCTTTACCGAATCCTGGAACTCCTGCGCCACAAAAAGGATGCCGCATCCTTCCGGCCCCATCATCCACTTATGACCATCCGCCGCCAATGCGTCGATATGTGCCCGCCGCACGTCCACCGGGAACGCCCCCAGCCCCTGGATCGCATCCACGAAAAAACGGCACCCATGCCGGTGGCAAATCTCCCCAATCGCCTCCAGGTCCACCCGGTGCCCGCTCAAATACTGGACGAAGCTGATCGCCAACAACCGCGCCCCGCGGCAAGCCTCGTCGATCCTCTCCAGCGGATCCAGATACGAAAGCCACTCCACCCGCACGCCCGTCTCTTCCAGGCGCTTCCAAGGGTAGTAGTTGGCAGGAAACTCCTCGCGAAACGCCACGATCTTATCGCCGCGCTGCCAGTCCACACCCATCGCGACGGTGGCGATGCCCTCCGAGGTATTCTTAACCAGCGCGATCTCGTCCTTCGTCGCTTCCATCAAGCGCGCCGCCGCCACCCGCAGCGCTTCATAAGTGGCCATCCATTGCCCGTAGTGTACGCTTCCGTACTCCATGGCCTCGCTGGCCAACTGGCGCATCGCTTCCGCCGCCGGTCTGCAAAGTGGCGAAACCGCCGCATGGTTCAAATAAATCAGATTCTTACGGACCGGAAACTGGTCCGCATACCGAACCCACAGTTCGGCGGAAGATTGTGTAACTGTGTCGAAACCCATTATCATGAATATACGTGATTCGTGTCGTCACAGCGCTGCTGGCCGCATCTTTGACCGTTGCCTTCGCTTCGGACAAGAAAGACGACCCCAGCCAGATTGGCAAGCGCGACGTCAGCGGTTTCAATTGCTACTCCATGGAAAAGGAAATCGCGATGGGCAAGCAACTGGCCGGCGAAGTCCAGCGCCAAGCCAAGCTGTTGGACGACCCCATCATCAACGAATACATCAACCGCCTCGGACAGAACCTGGCCCGCAGTTCGGACGCAAAGGTGCCATTCACCTTCCAGGTGATTGACGATCCCACCCTGAACGCATTCGCCCTCCCCGGCGGATTCATCTTCGTCCACACCGGATTATTGACAGCCGCCGAGACCGAAGCGGAGATGGCCAGCGCCATGGCGCACGAAATTGCCCACGTGGCCGCCCGCCATATGACCCGTCAAGCCTGCAAGGCACAGGCAGCGAACATCGCGACCATCCCCCTTATTTTCATGGGCGGTTGGGGCGGTTACGCGGCCCGTCAGGCTGCCGCCGCGGCGATCCCGATGACTTTCCTGTCTTTCTCGCGCGGCTACGAGGCCGAAGCCGACTACCTGGGTTTGCAGTACCTCTATTCCGCGGGATATGACCCCACCGCCGCCATCGACATGTTTGAGAAAATGATGTCCCTCGAAAAGCGCCAACCCGGGTCCATCGCCAAAATCTTCTCCACCCACCCCATGAACGCCGACCGGCTCAAAAAGGCTCAGGCCGAGATCCAAAAGATTCTGCCCGAAAAGCCCGAATACGTGGTCAACACGTCGGAATACGCGGAAGTTCGCGGCCGCTGGCTCGATCTGGATAATCAGCGCAAAGAGCGCTCCGTCGAAAAAGACCCCAAAGACGCCAAAACCCCCGTCCTCCACCGCGCCACCTCTAACTAATCCCCAAGCCGCCCGAGCCCCGACTGTAAGGGAGTGGGTACTAGACCAGTTTCCCCCCGCCGTCCCCTGTAATCACAAGCCTCCCGTACAATCCCGTAACCGTATTCGCGCCTGTGCCGTATACAATACAGCGGGACAAGTCCGCCCACTTCGAGTATAGTGAATGTAACAGGAGTTCCCCCTTATGAAGCGGTTCCTAGCCATACCGGTTGCCCTATTGGCAGTCGTTACCCTTCTGCCCAGCGGCTCCTTTGCCGCCGATAAAACGGATAAGAAGAACGATCCCGATGAAATCGGCAATCGCGATGTCGGTAAGGGCGTCAACTTCTATTCCCTCGAAAAAGAAATCGCCATCGGCAAGCAATTGGCGCAGGAAGTCGAGCGCCAGGCCAAAATCGTCGACGACCCTATCGTGGCCGAATACGTCAACCGCGTAGGCCAAAACCTGGTGCGCAACTCCGACGCTAAGGTTCCCTTCACCATCAAAGTGTTGGACTCCGAAGAGGTCAACGCCTTCGCCCTGCCCGGCGGGTTCTTCTTCGTCAACTCCGGCCTGATTTTAAAAGCCGATAGCGAATCCGAACTAGCCGGCGTAATGGCCCACGAGATCGCCCACGTGGCCGCCCGCCACGGTACCCGCCAAGCCACCCGCGGCCAACTCGCCCAGATCGCCATGATTGCCGCATCCATCGCCGTGCCTTACACTATGGCTGGTTATGCTGCGATGCAAGGCGCCAACATGGCCATCCCCATGGGCTTCCTAGTCTTCTCCCGCCGCATGGAACGCGAAGCCGATTTCCTCGGTCTCCAATACATGTATAAGGCGGGCTACGACCCAACCTCCTTCGTCGATTTCTTCGAAAAAGTCCAGACCATGGAGAAGCGCAAACCCGGTACCGTCGCCAAGGTGTTCTCTACGCACCCCATGACTGACGACCGCATCGCCAGTTCCCAGAGCGAAATCCAAAACCTTCTGAAAGCCAAGCCCGAATACGTGGTCAATACCTCCGAGTTCAACGACGTCAAGGCGCGCCTCTATTCCCTCCACAATCACCGCAAACTGGAAAAGGGTAAAGATGATCCCAACCGTCCCACCCTGCGGCGTAGCCCCGGCAGCGGGACCGGTCCCGTGGACGACAACGATAAGGATTCCAAGCCCGATCAGGACGAACGTCCCACGCTGAAACGTCGCGACAGTTAATCCGCTGCAAATCATCCCCGGGGTGGGCGCCTTCGCCCGCCCCGAAACTCCGAGCCTATGGGTTATTTCCTCAGCCGGGCTTCCGTCTCGGCATTCTTCATAGTTACTCTGCACGCCCTCGCACTCCCCCCGACCGTCACCGTAATCCACGAAACCCGCCACGGAGTCTCCGCTCCCCTCCGCACCTTGACCAACCCGTCCGCCACTCTGTGGGCGACCGGCGGCGATGCTGAAGATGAAGAAGAAAAGAGTCCCGCCGCAACCCCCGCCCCCTACCGGGCCGATCCCGTCCTCCAACAAATCGCCACCCGCGCTCTCGTAACCGTCCCCGGCATGAATATCCTGGGCCTCGGCTCCGGCTTCACCGGACCCAGCGGTTCCTCCTACCCCCACGGTGTCCCGCCCGACCCCAACGCCGCCGTCGGCGATACCCAAATTGTCGAAGTCGTCAACCTCGCCATTGCCGTCTTCAATAAAACCACCGGCGCCGTCATCATGGGCCCCCTTTTCATCGGTAGTCTATGGCAATCCTTCGATACCGACTGCTCCAACGGATCCAGCCTGGCCGATCCCGTAGTCTTATTCGACAAGCAGGCTAAACGCTGGGTCATTAAGAACGGTACTCTCGCCACGCCCTACACCGCTTGCCTGGCCGTTTCCCAAACCAGCGACGCCACCGGCGCATATAATCTTTACGCCTACCAGATCCAGGCCGATGGCACCCAGACCGGCCAGAAACTCGCCACCTGGATTGACGGCTATTACCTCGCCACCCGCATCACTAACAACTCAGTCTATGCCGGCCCTTCCGCCTGCGCCGTCGATCGCAGCCAAATGCTCATCGGCCAAACCGCCACCATGCAATGCGTCCAGATCAACAATCCCAAGCTTACTAACATGGACCCATCTAATATGGATGGATCGGTCGCCCCCCCCACCGGATCGCCTAACTATTTCCTTATGCAGGGACCCGCCGGCTCCAACAAACTCTTCCTTTACCGATTCCACGTCGATTTCACTAACCCCGCCAACACTAAGTTGACCGGACCCGTCCAAATCAGTGTCGCTGCCTACACTGAGTCAGGAAATATTCCGCAGTTCGGTACTGCCGAGATGCTGCACTCGAACGGAGATACCATCCGGCCCCAGATCCAATACCGTAACTTCCCCAACGCATCGCCCCCCCACGAGTCACTCATCCTTACCCATAGCATCGTCACTGGCTCGGGCTCCACAAAAGGCGTAGGCATGCGCTGGTATGAGTTGCGCAATCCCGCTGGGAAGCCCGTCGTCTACCAGCAAGGCACCTACGCGCCCGACACCAACTACCGCTGGATGGGCGCCATCGCCATGGACTCTGCAGGCGACATCGCTCTCGGCTATAGCCTCTCCACCAAAACCGCGTATCCTTCCGTTCTATATACCGGCCGCGTCCCTACCGACCCAGCCGGCGCCATGGAAACTGAAGTTGTAATTTTCAACGGAAGTGGAAATCAGTCCGATTCCGTCCGCTGGGGTGACTACACCAGCATGAGCCTCGATCCCGACGATTGCACGTTTTGGTATACGGGCGAATATCTTGCCGCGCCCGCCTCTAAAAATTGGGCCACGCGCCTGTTCTCCTTCACATTCCCAGGCTGCCAAACAGCCCCCTCCCCCCAGCCCGCGCCAGCCGTTTCCCACCCGCAACCGTAACCAGCCACACGCATTTTCTCAAATGATATCGAGTGAATTCCCCCCCACTGGTGTTCAAACTAGGGTGGAACATCGATTGCTAGAGTCGATTCCGCACGGAAGGAGCTACGAAAACTCACATGTCGAACACTCGCTTGCAATCGTCTCTGACGATGCTTTTCGCCTCGGTAGCCATGCTAACGGCGGCCCACCCATTGGCTGCGCAAGGTACCGCGACCCAATTCATCGCCAACGTTGAGGCCAACATCGCTACTCTAGAGGCTAGTATTACGCCCCTAAGTCAGCCGTTGATCTTCGGTGGCCAGGATATCTACGCTTATGGCTCAGTGTCGTCTCACGTCACTCCGCAAGTGGAGGTAGATTATGTCGATGGCCTCAAAGCCGCCGGTGTCCAGCGCCTGGAATTCAACCCCGCTGTGACCACCATCAACGATGCCGCCTCGGTGGCCAATCTCGACGTCGTCGTGCTACGAACTCGTCAGTTGGGTATGCTGTTGGCAATCAACCCCGAATTCCTGGTCGGTGAATTCCCCGTGTCAACCTTCTCGGATTTCACCGCCATGGCCATGCAGACGTACCCTAAGCTCGCCGCGCGCTACAAGCCGGATAATTTCGTCATCGTGCACGAGCCCACTACCCAGACTGCCCGCATGGGCATAACCGCTACGCCTGCCGATTGGGACGCTTTCATCCGCGCCGTTGAACCTCTGATCAAAGCCGCATCCCCCCACACTATGGTCGGCGCTGGCGATTGCTCCCATTGCAATGAGGATTCCTATTTCAGCGATTTCGTAACCATCCCCACTTGCAACTCCACGAATATTACCACCGGCTGCATCGACTTCATGACCATGGATCTATATAGCGATTCCGCCGCCGATTTTACTGAAGACGAAAATTGGGCCGCGGAAGCAAAAGCCAACGGCAAGCCTGTCTACATGGAAGAAACTTTCGCTCCCCATGATTTAGGTTCAGTCCCGACAGGTGGCGTCCAAAGCAACCCGCAAGGTGCCGAGGCTTATTCTCTCATCGGTACCGCTAACGTCGTATTTGAAACCTTAGACCAGAACTGGCTGGTGGCTATGGCCGAGTTCGATAAAGCTCTCGGGATGACCGCCATGACCACTTTCACTACCCAGACATTCTTCCTCTATGTGAACGGCCCTACGCCTCTCGACGAAGCTACCAATCCCACATACTTGCAGGAAGTAGAAGCCGCAGTCCAGCAGGGTCAACTCACGTCCACCGGTACCGCTTACGCGGCAGAAGTGCAGCAGATGGGTATCAAAACTGTATCTAACGTTTCGAACGCTAGTTATGCGACCTTACCCAGCGTCTTCAATCCGTCCTGCGGCACGGCCAACAATCCCTGCAATGCCAACAACACCATCTCTCCCGATATGTTGGTGAGCGTGTTCGGCGCGGATCTGGCTAAGACCACAGTTCCTTCCTCTAACTTCCCGCTCAGCCTCGGCAACACCACCGTCACGCTGACTGACAGCAATAACAATAGTTTCGCCGTGCCGATCTACTCGGTCGCGCCAACTCAGGTGAACTATTTGGTTCCCAGTACTGACTCGAACGGCGATGCGTTGGCATATGGCCCCGCCTCGATCACCGTAACCAGCGGCGATGGTACCGTCACCACTGGCACCGTCTTAGTCGCCCCCGTGGCCCCCGGCCTATATACCGCCACCGCGAACGGTCAGGGCGTCGCCTCTGGTATCGCCGTCTGCGCTGGCACCTGTTCCGGTTGGCCTAATTCCTTCGGACAAGGCCAATTCTGGCAGTATACTTTCGCCAGCGGTTGCGCCACCGCCAATTGCACCACGCCCATAAGCTGGGGCGCCGACGATACCCTCGTCATCGAACTGTATGGTACCGGAATCCGCCACTTGGCCCAGGCTTCCGATATTACTGCGATGATTGGTAACACCTCCTGCCCTGTCAAGTTCGCAGGTGCGCAGGGTACCGACACCGGCTTGGATCAGGTCAACGTTCTGATCCCCAATACCTTGCAGGGTGCCGGTCAAGTGACTCTGACCCTCACCGCTAAAGACACCGTGAATAACATCAGCGTTACGTCGAATGCGGTTACTCTCGACCTTCAGTAACTAACATGCGTGTATCCTCTCAGTCGTTTCTAGCCCTCGTGGCCTTGGCGGCGCCCTTCGGCGCCGTCCGGCCCGCGGCGGCCCAGGTTCCCGTAACTCAGTTCATCGCTAACGTCGAATCCACCATCGCCAATGTCACTGCCGGCCTTAAGCCGGTAAGTGGAACCCTCATCTTCGGCGGCCAAAATATCTTCGCCTATGGCTCCGCCGTCCCGAATTGGAATCCCCAAATCGAAATCGACTACGTCGATGGCCTGCACGCTTCGGGCGTACAGCGCGTCGAATTCAACCCCGCCGTCACCACCATCAACAATCCCACCGCCGTGGTCAACCTCGATGCCATGGTAATGCGTACCCGGCAACTGGGTATGCTCCTCGCCATTAATCCCGAGTTTCTCGTAAACGAATTCCAAGTCACCACCTTCCAGGACTTCGTTGATATGGCCAGGCAGACTTACCCGGCGCTCGCCGCGCGCTATAAGCCGGATAACTTCGTCATCGTACACGAACCCACCACCCAGACCGCACGCATGGCCATTACCGTCACTCCCGCCGAATGGGTCACCTTCGTCGAAACTCTGGAACCCCTCATCAAAGCCGCATCCCCGCACACTCAGGTCGGCGCGGGCGATTGCTCGCATTGCAACGAAGACGCCTACTTTACAGCCTTCGCGGCCATCCCTACTTGCAACGCCACCAACCTGCAGTCCGGATGTATCGACTTCCTGACCATGGATCTCTATTCCGACACCACCAACGATTTCACCGAAGACCAGAATTGGGCGGCCTTAGCGCATGCCAGTAATAAGTCCGTCTACATGGAAGAGACCTTCGCGCCGCACTACCTCGGCCCCCCTCCCGCCGGAGGCTATCAAAGTAATCCCGGCGGAGCCGAAGCCTACACCTTGATCGGTGGCTGCAACCTGATCTTTGCACCCATGGACGCCGCTTGGCTCGCTGGCATGCAGCAGTTCGACATGGCGAATGGCATGACCGCCATGACCACGTTTACTACCCAAGCCTTCTTCCTATACGTCACTTCCGGACCCGACAAGGCCACCGATCCCGCCTATCTGCGCGAAATGGCTGCGGCCCTACAGAACGGGCAACTAACATCACTGTCCTCTTCCTACCGCGCCCAATCCGCGCAGTACGGACCCAAATCCGTCACCAGCGTCTCCAACGCCAGTTATGCGACCCTCCCGAGCATCTTCAATCCCAACTGCGGATCGGCCGCCAATCCCTGCTATGCCAATAGCACTGTAGCCCCCGATATGATCGTCAGCGCATTCGGCGCCGACCTCGCAAAAGAAACCGCCCAGGCGTCCACTTGGCCGCTAAGCCTCGGCAATACCACGGCCACCATTGTCGATAGCACCAACACCACTTTCCCTGTGCCCCTATATTCCGTAGCGCCCACCCAAGCGAACTATCTCGTACCCAGCGGCGTCGCGCCCGGACCCGCCACCCTCAGCATTACCAGTGGTGACGGAACCGTGACCAACGGCATCGTCCTGGTCGCTCCAATCGCGCCCGGCCTCTACACCACCACCGCGGATGGAAAGGGCGCCGCCGCCGCCATCGCCGTCTGCTCGGGAACCTGTTCCGATTGGCCGAATCCCATGGGCAACGGACAGTACTGGCAATATACTTTCCCGGCCAACTGCACCACCGGGAATTGCTCCACGCCGCTGAACTGGGGCTCCAACGACACTCTGGTGATCGAACTTTATGGCACTGGCATCCGCCACCTGGCGCTCACTACGGATATCACTGCCAGCGCCAACGGCGTCGATCTGCCGGTCAAGTTTGTAGGCGCCCAAGGTACCGATCAGGGCCTCGATCAGGTGAACGTCCTCATCCCGTCAGCCCTTCACGGCGCCGGACAGATCGCCATCACCCTGACCGCTCAGGACAAGGTGAATAACGTCACCGTAACGTCCAACCCGGTCACTATCAACCTGCAATAGTTCGATAGCAGTTTCTCGTGCGGTAAACCTCGCACTCTGTTGTACTATGAAGTTTACCGCATGAAGGCCTTACTGGAATCCCTTCGCCCAGGCGACCGGGATTGGGAACTTGCCAGAGCGATTGATCCGGACAGATTACCGGCCCACATAGCCATTATTATGGATGGCAATGGGCGATGGGCTGCCCGCCGCCGCTTGCCCCGCGTGGCCGGCCACAAAGCCGGCGTCGGACCCGTTCGCAGCACCGTCGAAACCTGTGCCCGCCTCGGAGTCCAGGTCCTCACCCTCTACGCCTTTTCCGTCGAAAACTGGAAGCGCCCCCGCCACGAAGTAGAAACCTTGTGGCGCCTCCTCCGCTTCTACCTGCGTAAGGAATTGCCCGAACTCCAGAAAAACGACATCCGCCTCCAAGCCATCGGCCGCCTCCACGAATTGCCCCCCGATGTTCGCCGTGAACTGGATTCCGTAGTCGACGCCACCGCCGCCAATCGCGGCCTTTTGGTGAACCTCGCCATCAATTACGGCGGCCGCACGGAAATCGTGGATGCCGTAAACGCCATCGTCGATCAGGCCCGCCTCGAAGGCCGCCTTGCCTCCCTCCAGGTCACCGAGGAACTCATCACCGCCAATCTCTATACCCGGTCTTCCCCCGCGCCCGACCTCCTCATCCGCACCTCCGGCGAAATGCGCCTCAGCAACTTCCTGCTCTGGCAAATCGCTTACGCCGAGCTTTACGTCACCGAAACCTTATGGCCGGATTTTAGCCCCAGCCACCTCCTCACCGCCGTCCTCGAATATCAGAAACGCGATCGCCGCTATGGCGGTCTCAGCGCAGCCCCGCTCAACGGCGCGCCTACCGCCGATTCTGAGGAAATGATCGCCGCCCTCCCCACCAGATGAAGCGGGTTCTCACGGCGCTCGTCCTCTTCCCCTTGGTCACCTATGTGGTCCTCGGCTCGCCCGACCTGGTCGTCCTTGCCGTCACCGCCATCGTAGCCCTGCTCTGCTTTTATGAATATTCGGGCATTGCCGCCGCCTACCAGGCGGGCGCCTCTCTCGGCCCCGTCGGCTATGCCGCGGGCTTGCTGATCCTCGTTCTGCGCACCGATGGCTACGTCGTGCTCACCATGGTCGCCGTGGCCCTGATCGCCCTCAGCCTGGCGTTGCGCGCTGACGACTTGCGCGCCGGCATCGTCCGCGCCGCCTTCCTCTTGATGGGCGTAGTCTACGTTTTCGGCTGCTGGCGCTTCGCCCCCTTGCTCGCCCAGCAGAACCGCTATTGGCTGCTCTACGCCTTGGTTTTGAATTGGATCGGCGACATCGGCGCCTACTACGTCGGCCGCTCCCTCGGTCGCCACAAACTCGCGCCCGTCGTCAGCCCGGGCAAATCCTGGGAAGGCTCCGCGGCGTCCCTGGCTTCATCGCTGATCTTTGGCGTGGTCTTCCTCCACTGGGCCATTCCCGCAGTTCCCTTGGCCGCAGCGCTTGCTCTCACCGCCGTCGCCAACGCCGCCGGACAGTTTGGCGACCTCTGCGAATCCGCCCTGAAACGCGGTGCCGGCGTCAAGGATAGCGGTACGCTCCTGCCCGGCCACGGCGGCTGGCTCGACCGCGTCGATAGCACCCTCTTCACCTTGCCAGTGGTATACCTCTACCTCGCCCTGTCCCCTCATTGAACGTGCGCGGCTAGGGTTGCGGTATCGTGTTTGCAATCTATCGCGCCCCGACCGTCAGGGAGTGGGTCATTCACCCCTTCTTCCGCAGTCCGCTAGAGCGTCTAGGACCCGGGCCAATCACCTTATTGCGGGAACACCCAATGCTAAACATTAACAATCTTGGTTATGACAGCTAAAGTTCAGCAAGGAGAAGCCCTTCGCCTTCTGGAAGAAAATGATTCCGCACGCGCCGCGCCCTTGAGCAATTACATTCTCGGTCCCGATGCGGCTCTGGACCTAGACGATATTTGGGAGTATATCGCCGACGACAGCAGTTACGCCGCCGATCAGTGGATTGAAAGCGGTTCGATGCTTAGAGCGCTTCCCTCATCAAAATGGAGGGTATAAATTAGATTGTGTAAACGGCCATCGGATAGCGCAAACTAGGAGAACCGATGGCAATAGACCTGAAACTGATCGACGAACTGCTGGTCAACTACAAGAAACCAGAAGACATTATTGGCGAGAACGGACTTCTGAAGCAACTGACGAAAGCCGTTTTGGAACGCGCGCTCCAGGCCGAACTGACAGAACACGTCGGCTATGAGAAGCACGATCCGGCCGGGAACCACAGTGGCAATTCGCGGAACGGTACAACCAAGAAGAACCTGAAAGGGGACTTCGGGGAGATCGAACTGGAAACGCCGCGCGACCGGAACGGGAGCTTCGAGCCGAAGATCGTAGCCAAAGGGCAGACCCGGTTCACGGGCTTCGATGACAAGATTATCTCGATGTACTCGCGCGGGATGACGACGCGGGAGATCGAGGGTCACCTGAAGGAGATATACGGGATCGAGGTTTCGCCGACGCTGATTTCCAATGTGACGGAAGCGGTGATGGACGAAGTGAAGGCCTGGCAAAGCCGGCCGCTGGAGGAAGTGTATCCGATCGTGTACATGGACGCGTTGCGGGTAAAGGTGCGGGATGGGGGACATGTCCAGAACAAGGCGATCCACGTGGTGATGGGAGTGAACATGGAAGGGCGTAAGGAGATCCTCGGGTTATGGACGGCGCAAAACGAAGGGGCCAAGCAGTGGCTGCAGGTGATGACGGAGATCCAGGGCCGAGGGGTGAAGGACATCTTCATCGCTTGCGTGGACGGATTGAAAGGGTTTCCAGAGGCGATAGAAGCGACATTTCCGAATGCGGAAGTGCAACTGTGCATCGTGCACATGTTGCGGGCGTCGTTGGCGTACGTCAGTTGGAAGCAACGAAAGGCGGTGGCCAGCGACCTACGACAGGTGTATCAGTCGGCCACGGCGATGGAAGCGGAACTGCACCTGGATGCATTGGCAAAGAAATGGGATGGAGTGTGTCCGATGGTCAGTCAGACCTGGCGGCGCAACTGGGAGCGAATCACGCCATTTTTCGCTTATCCGGCAGAGATCCGGAAAGTGATCTACACGACCAACGCGATTGAGTCACTGAATATGTCACTCCGGAAAATTATCAAGATGCGAGGCTCGTTTCCCAACGATGAAGCCGCTTTCAAGTTGTTGTATCTGGCGTTACGGAACGCGTCGAAAAAGTGGAGCATGCCGGTACAGAACTGGCGGGAAGCTCTAAACCGGTTCAGTATTCAGTGGCCAGAACGGATGCCGGCGGTGAACGCTTAATAAAGCGGGGGGGGGACAAAACGCGTAGGAGGGGGGGCAAAACCCGAGGATGGCGATAGCGGAGCTGTGGCCGTCGAACGATCAAAGAAAGCAATTTATAAAAATCAAGAAAAACAAAACCAAGAATTCTTAAGTGTGGGTTGTGGAAAAGTGGAAATCCAAAAGCAGGATTCCCACTTTCCCACAACCCCGAGCGCCTGCGGCAGCAAGGAAAAAACTTCAAAAAAAATGGCGCGAATCCGAACCGTTTACACAAACCACTTGACACCGCCTCAAAATGGGTTCCAGTGCGGATATCCGCCCAGCCCCGTGGGCGCATTCGCGTCTACTTGGAACCAGAACATCCATCCTGTCGGCTCAATAGGCGCGGTCGAGGTTGTACCTGACGAAAAATGCGTAAGTGTGTACGCGGCAATCATGTTCAGCGCACCACGCACCGTTGTGTACCGTAAGTGAATCTCGACCTTCGGCGGCTCTACATTCGTTGTCACCGTTACGCCAGGGGAGCCGCGGAGCGAAGAGCGAGTTCGCTGACCGTATTCGGCAGCACGTACATCAAGATACTCACGGAGGTCCGGCGCAAACTCGGGCAACCGGGCCAACAGGTTGAATGGCCAGTCGTGAACGTCGATGTCGACCCGCGTCAGCGGGAGATCCATAATGGCTCGCGCCTCGCTACCTTCTACGTTGGGAAAGACACTTATGACGCCATCCTCCGGCTCGGAAAACTCGTAACGAGGGTCCTGCGAACAGATCGCTTTCAAAATCTCGCGTACCATTCCCTGCTCAATCCTTACGGTTATCCTAGGCTCAACTGCCGTGGTCATCGTAGTCTGTTCAAAACCTATCGCAAACGTCCGGTTCCGCTCTCCAACAAGTTGCTTCAATGCGTCTTCGATTGGCAGATTCTCGACCTGATAGTAAGCCACCCGGCGATCCAGCGCGGGGCCAACCGCTCCATGTAACCTGGGTGCGCTGTAAAGCGCTGAAAGAAACATTGCGCTGACAATCGGCACTGAGATGCACGTTTTCATAAATTCAGTCAGCTGAGGAATCCAAGCTCATCCAGGGACTGATCTGTGGCCACTCAACCTACCTCCTCCGCGATCCGCAACATCGCCGCCAAACTCACGTCCACATCCTCTTCCGTCGTCGCCCAGCACGACACGCTGATCCGCATCGCCGTCTGCCCGTGCCATTCCGTCCCGCCGCACCAGCACGTCCCATCCGCCTGGATCGCCGCAATCACCCGCTTCGTGGTTGCTGCGTCGCCAAACGAAACCAGCACCTGGTTCAACTCCACATCGTTCAGGATGGCGTAGCCCCCCGCCCGCAATCCCTCCGCGCATCGCGTCGCCAACCGGCAGTTCCGCTCGATCAACTCCGCCAGCCCCCTCCGTCCCAATGAACGCAACGCCGCCCAAATCTCGATACCCCGCGCGCGCCGCGAAGCCTCCGGCGTGTAGTAAGCCGGTTCCCGTCCTTCACCGCCTGGCAGATACGCCGCGCTCCACGCCATGGCCCCCCGCAGGTGCCGCGGTTCCCGCACCAATGCCAAGCCCGAATCGTAGGGCACGTTCAACCACTTGTGGCAGTCCGTAGCCCACGAATCGGCGTCCGCATACCCTGCCATCAACCGTGCCCGCGCCGGAGCCGCCGCAGCCCACAATCCAAACGCCCCGTCCACATGTACCCACGCGCTGGCCTCCCGCGCTTTCCCGCAAATCTCCGTCGCGGGGTCGAACGCGCCCGAGTTCACATTCCCCGCCTGCAGGCAAACAATGGTGCGCCCGTCGACTGCCGGCAGCGCCTCTGGCCGTATGCGGCCCTGTTCGTCCACGGCAACCCGCACCACCCGCGATCGCCCCAGTCCCAGCATCGAAAGCGCCTTCAACACCGAGATGTGGACCTCATCGCCCACCACCACGGTTAACTCCGGCGCGCCGAACAATCCGCGCTCCTCCACGTCCCACCCAGCACCCTCCAAGAGCGCATGCCGCGCCGCAGCCAGACACGAAAAGTTGGCCATCGTCGCGCCCGTCACGAAGCCCGCGCCCGTGGAAACCGGTAGGCCCAGAATCTGCCGCAGCCACCCCAACGCGATTTCTTCAATCGCCGCCGCTACCGGCGAAGTCACCTTCAAACCTGCGTTCTGGTCCCAAGCTCCCGCCAGCCAGTTGGCCGCCAGCGCCGCAGGCACCGCGCCGCCGATTACGAAGCCGAAATACCGCCCTCCGGTCGCTGCCATCGTAGCCGGGGATCCCGCGTCATCCAGCAGCGCGATCACTGCCTCCGGATCGCACCCGTCCTCGGGCAACGGTCCCCCCAGCTCAGCCAATCGGGTAATGTCTGCGGGCGAAGGTGCTACAGCCCGGGTACTAATCCCGGCCATGTACCGTGCCGCCCGCATGGCGGTATCGGACAATAGTGAATTCACGGATCCATTGTAATTGCTCCCTTGTGCAACCTGATGCAACATGCACAAACCTGCACAATTTAGCCCAATCCGGTCCCGCCATATTTCCCGCAAGCCGCTGAATAAATAGAGGGTTATCCAAAATTGGCTTTGTTTGTAAATTCGCTGCCGATGTAACCCAATGCAACACCAAAAGGCGTTTTTGAACCCCCATATTCCACCATCCACCCCCTCCCCCCAACCACCCGCCGACTGAATCTTGACACTTTTGTACAGATTTATCATCCTATAGAAGACCGGATTTCCCAGGAGAGCTGCGTGAGCACGTCTGCCAACACTATAGAAACTTTTGCCAACCAGGAATATAAATGGGGTTTCGTCACCGAAATCGATGCCGATACCGTTCCACCCGGACTGAATGAAGACGTCATCCGGCTCATCTCGAAGAAGAAAAACGAGCCCGAGTTCATGCTGGAGTATCGCCTCAAGGCCTACCGGCACTGGCTCACCATGACCGAACCTACCTGGGCCAACATCCACTACCCGGCCATCGATTACCAAGCCATCAGCTATTACGCCGCCCCCAAATCCAACCTCGACCGTCCCAAAAGCCTTGACGAAGTCGATCCGGAACTCCTGAAAACCTACGAAAAGCTGGGCATCCCCTTGCAGGAGCGCGAGTTACTCGCCGGAGTCGCTGTAGACGCCGTTTTCGACAGCGTCTCCGTCGCCACCACCTTCAAAGAAAAGCTGGGCGAAATGGGCATCATCTTCGGATCCTTCTCCGAAGCCGTCCAGGAGCATCCCGATCTGGTCAAGAAATACCTCGGCTCCGTGGTCCCCGCCTCCGACAATTTCTTCGCCGCCCTCAACGCCGCCGTCTTCACCGACGGATCGTTCTGCTACGTTCCCAAGGGCGTCCGCTGCCCCATGGAACTGTCCACCTATTTCCGCATCAACGCCAAGAACACCGGACAGTTTGAGCGCACCCTGATCATTGCCGACGAAGGCGCCTACGTCAGCTACCTGGAAGGCTGCACCGCGCCCATGCGCGACACCAACCAGTTGCACGCCGCCGTGGTCGAACTGGTCGCCCTCGATAACGCGCAGATCAAATACTCCACCGTCCAGAACTGGTATCCCGGCGACAAGGAAGGCCGCGGCGGCATCTACAACTTCGTCACCAAGCGCGGCGCCTGCCGCGGCGTCAACTCCAAGATCTCCTGGACCCAGGTCGAAACCGGCTCCGCCATCACCTGGAAATATCCGAGTTGCCTCCTGATCGGCGACAACTCCGTGGGCGAGTTCTACTCCGTGGCGCTCACCAACCACTACCAGCAGGCCGATACCGGCACCAAAATGGTCCACATCGGCAAGAACACCCGCAGCACCATCGTCTCCAAAGGCATCTCCGCCGGCCGCGGCCAGAACACCTATCGCGGCTCCGTCAAAATTCTCAAAGGCGCAGCCAACGCCCGCAACTATTCCCAGTGCGATTCCATGCTGCTGGGCGATAAGTGCGGCGCCCATACCTTCCCCTACCTGGAAGTGAAGAACACCTCCTCGCAGGTGGAGCACGAAGCCTCCACCTCCAAGATCGGTGAGGATCAGATTTTCTATTGCCGCCAGCGCGGCATCTCCACCGAAGATGCGGTCTCCATGATCGTCCATGGCTTCTGTAAGGAAGTCTTCCGCGAACTGCCCATGGAGTTCGCCGTGGAAGCTCAAAAGCTGCTGGGAGTCAGTCTCGAAGGAAGCGTCGGATAAGCTAACAATGTCATTACTCGAAATCAAAAACCTGCACGCCAACGTCGCCGGACGCGAAATTCTGAAGGGCATCGACCTGTCCATCAACGCCGGCGAAGTTCACGCCATCATGGGGCCTAACGGCTCCGGAAAAAGTACCCTCGCGCAAGTGCTTGTCGGGCCGCGACCTCTACCAGGTCACCGACGGCCAGGTCACTTTTCGACGGGCAAAGACCTGCTCGAACTTTCCCCCGAAGATCGCGCCCGCGAAGGCATCTTCATGGCCTTCCAATATCCCGTCGAAATTCCGGGCGTCAGCAATCTCTATTTCCTGAAGGCCGCGCTCAACGCCGTCCGCAAACACCAGGGTCTGCCCGATCTGGACGCCATGGATTTCCTGGCGCTCGTCAAAGACAAAATGGCGCTGATGGAAATGGACCAGAGCCTGCTGAATCGCGCCGTCAACACCGGCTTCTCCGGCGGCGAGAAGAAGCGCAACGAGATTTTCCACATGGCCGTGCTCGAGCCCAAACTCGCCATCCTCGACGAAACCGATTCCGGCCTCGATATCGACGCGTTGAAGATCGTCGCGGGCGGCGTAAACGCGCTGCGCAGCCCCGATCGCGCCATGATCGTGGTCACCCACTACCAGCGCCTGCTGAACTATATCGTGCCCGATTTCGTACACGTGCTGGCCGAAGGCCGCATCGTGAAATCCGGCGGCAAAGAACTAGCGCTCGAACTCGAAGAAACCGGCTACGTCGGAATCGTGGAAGTGCCGGCATGATCGAGCAACATTCGCGAAGAAGCCCGCCAGCGTTTTGCCGACCTCGGCTTCCCCACCACCCACGATGAAGACTGGCGCTTCACCAGCGTCGCCCCCATCGCCCGCACTACGTTTTCAAATCAGGCCGTCGTCCTGACCTGTCCCCGCAGGCCCCCGGAGTCGAAGTCTCCAAACTCTCTGAAGCGCCCCGTGAACTCATCGAAGCCCACCTCGCCCGCTACGCCAGCGTACAAGCGAATCCGTTCGTAGCCCTGAACACCGCCAACTTCGAAGACGGCCTGCTCATCCGCATCCCCAAAGGCGCAGTCATCGAACAACCCATCGAACTAACCGTTCGATCCTCCGCCAACGGCCACCCCACCGCCTCGCATCCTCGCATCCTCGTCGTCGCCGGAGCGAACAGCCACGCCACCATCGTCGAAAACTACGGCGGCAACGGCGGCGCCTACCTGACCAACACCGTCACCGAAATCGTGGCCGGCGATCACGCCGTCATCGATCACTACAAGCTGCAGACCGAAAGCCCACGCGCCTTCCACGTCGCTACTCTGCAAATCCAATTGGGCCGCGACACCAACTTCCGCTCCCACTCCCTTTCCTTCGGCGGCGCGCTGGTGCGCAACGACATCAACGCCGTGCTCGCCCAAGGTTCGCGAATGCACCCTCAACGGCCTCTATCTGGTCGCGGGCGATCAGCACATCGACAATCACACCTCCATCGATCACGCCAAGCCCAACGCCGCCAGCCATGAACTGTACAAGGGCATTCTCGAAGGCCACTCCAGCGCCGTATTCAACGGCAAAATCCTGGTCCGCAAAGACGCCCAGAAGACCGACGCCAAACAGACCAACAAGAATCTGGTGCTTTCCGAAGACGCCGTCATCAACACCAAGCCCGAACTACAAATACTTGCCGACGACGTGCGCTGCACGCACGGCGCGACCATCGGCCAATTGGATCCGGAGGGGATCTTTTACCTGCAATCGCGCGGTATCGGCCGTGCGGAGGCTCGCGATCTGCTGATCTACGCCTTCGCCCGCGATATCGTCGACCGCATCAAAGTCGATCCACTGCGCGCGCAGTTGGAGAAGATGTTGTTGGAGAAACTCCATGGCAGCCGCAACTGAGGCTCACTTGTCTACCCGCGACGAACGCGAGCATTTCCCCGTACTGGACCAGCGCGTCCACGGCAAGCCGCTAGTCTATCTGGATAACGCCGCCACCACCCAGAAACCGCAGATGGTTCTGGACGCCATGAACCAGTTCTACCAGGTGGATAATTCCAACATCCACCGCGGCGTGCACGAATTGAGCGAGCGCTCCACCCGCCACTACGAAGAGGCGCGCATCAAGATCCAGCGCTTCCTCAATGCCGCCGATTGGCGTGAAATCATCTTCGTGCGCGGCGCCACCGAAGCCATCAACCTGGTCGCCTACACCTACGGCCGCCGCCACATTCAGCGCGGGCGACGAGATCGTCATCTCCGCCATGGAGCACCATTCCAACATCGTGCCCTGGCAGATCCTCTGCGAGGAAAAGCAAGCCATCCTGCGCATCGCGCCCATCAACCAGCGCGGCGAATTGCTGATGGACGAATTCGAAAAGCTGCTGAACCCCGCGCACCAAACTGGTTTCGGTCGTGCATGTATCGAATGCGCTCGGCACGATCAATCCCGTAGCCGAAATCACCCGCATGGCGCACCGCCACGGAGCGCCCGTATTCATCGACGGTGCGCAAGCCGTGGCCCACATGAAGGTCGACGTTCAGGCCCTCGATTGCGATTTCTACGCGCTCTCCGGCCACAAGATGTTCGGCCCCACCGGCATAGGTGTGCTCTACGGCAAGGCCGCTTTGCTCGAACAAAATGCCGCCCATACCAGGGCGGCGGCGACATGATCAGTTCGGTCACTTTCGCCAAGACCACTTACAACGAATTGCCCTACAAATTCGAAGCCGGCACGCCCAATATCGCGGGCACTATCGGCCTCGGCGCGGCCGTCGATTACATCAACGACATCGGGCTTGATCGCATCCAGGCCTTACGAACACGATTTGCTAGCATACGGCACCGCCCAATTGGAGCGCGTCCCTGGCCTGCGCTTGATCGGCACCGCGCGCGAAAAGGCCAGCGTACTTTCCTTCGTGATGGAAGGCGTGCATCCGCACGACGTCGGCACCATCCTCGACCGCGAAGGCGTGGCCGTGCGTACCGGCCACCATTGCGCGCAACCCGTTCTCGAATGGTTCGGCGTGCCTGCCACCACCCGCGCCTCGATTGCCTTCTACAACACCAAAGCCGATATCGACGCGCTGGTCGCCGGCCTCGCCAAGGTAAAGGAGATTTTCGGATAATGCTCGAAGGTCTTTATCAGGAAGTCATCCTCGACCACAGCAAGCGTCCGCGCAACTTCCACCAGATGGACGATGCCACCAAACGCGTGGAAGGCTATAACCCGCTATGCGGCGACAAACTCGCGCTCTTCGTCAAAATGGATGGCGATAAGGTACAGGACATCAGCTTCGTTGGCGCGGGTTGCGCCATTTCTACAGCCTCCGCCTCGCTCATGACCGAACTCGTAAAAGGGAAATCGCGCGAGGAAGCCGTGCAAATGATGGAGCGCTTTCACGACCTGCTCACCACCGAAAAACCGGCCGCCGAAAACATCGGCAAGCTGGCCGTCTTCTCCGGAGTGCGCGAGTTTCCCGCGCGCGTGAAATGCGCCACCCTAGCCTGGCACACTCTGAAATCCGCGCTGACCCAGGCGGCGGAAGTGGTGTCCACCGAATGAGAGAAAAAATCATCGCCGTGCTGGGCAAGATCTTCGACCCGGAGATCCCCATGGACATCTATAGCCTGGGCTTGATCTATGACGTCAAAGTCAACGCCGCGGGCGAAGCGTCACATCAATATGACCCTCACCGCGCCCGAATTGCCCTGTAGCCGGAAGCCTGCCTGCTGAGGTCGAGCGCAAGGCGCGCGCGGTGCCCGGCGTAAAAGACGTCAAGCTCGAATTGACCTTCGATCCGCCCTGGGACAAAAGCCGCATGTCTGCCGGACGCCCGCATGATGCTGGGCCTGGACGACATCATTCCGGTCGATAAACTGTCGCGCATACGATCATGAAACTCAGCGCGCACGAAGAATACGGATTACGCTGCCTGCTGCGCATCGGCCTGGCCGGTCAGGACGAGAGCTTGACCATTCCCGAAATCAGCGGGGCGGAAGCGCTCTCGCCCGCCTATGCCGCCAAAGCTGCTGCGCATGTTGCGCCGCGGCGGATTCATCACCAGCGCGCGCGGCAAAGTGGGCGGCTATACTCTGGCGCGTCCCGCCAGCCAGATCGTGATCGGCGACGTCATCGGAGTCCTGGGCGGCCGCCTCTTCGAATCCAAACATTTCTGCCACGAGCATGCCGGCCAGATCCAGGTCTGCACCCGCTCCGTCGATTGCTCCGTGCGTTCGCTCTGGCACGCCGTACAGTCCGCCGTGGACGACGTCCTCAGCAAGACCACCCTGCAAGACCTGCTCCGCAGCGAAGGCGAAATGAATTCCTGGGTAAAGTCGATCCCCAGCCCAACCCCGCTTACCTTTCTGCAATAGCAACCCATCGTCCGAGGCGCTGTCTGAAGTTTTGTGGAAGAATAAGGCTATGTTACGACCATTCGCGGCGACCGTTTGGCGCGAAGACGATTTGTATGTTTCCCAATGCCTTGAACTGGATGTTGCCAGCCAGGGAGACACTGGGGACGAGGCGTTGCTGAATCTGAAGGAGGCGCTGGGGTTGTATTTCGAGCCCCCGCAAGCCACGCGCCCGCCCAAACTCCGCTTGGTAGAGGTTGAGGTTGCCGCGACCTAAGAAGGCCAAAATGATGCTGCCAGTCCATCCCGGTGAGACGCTACGGGAAGATTTTCTGAAGCCGCTCGGACTTACCGCCAACCGCCTCGCCGCCGAACTCTTCGTGCCCGTCACGCGGATCAATGACATAGCGCGGTGCCGCCGTTCCATTACCGCCGACACTGCCTTGCGCCTCGCTCGTTACTTCGGGACCACGCCCCAATTCTGGATTAACCTCCAATCCCACTACGAACTCGAGTTGGCGCAGGACGCCAGGGGACCCGAAATTTCGAGCCGCGTCCGGCCCCACCGGGCGGCCTAACCCAAAGCGCGCGACCTCTGTCCGCTGTCGCCATACTCCATCCCACAATCGCACACGCCATTCCCTCCTCCATCTGTCTAACCTGCTGAATCCGCGACCGCGCGCGCTTGGCATCTATCGTGCCTAAACACTCCCCCGGAGGATTGCCGATGACCCTCGCCGGACTGAACACCGATCTCCAATATGCCTTCCGCAACCTGCTGCGTCAACCCGCTTTCACTGCCGTGGCAATCGGCGCGCTGGCCCTCGGTATCGGAGCCAACACCGCGGTCTTCACGGTAGTCGAATCGGTGCTGCTGCGGCCGCTGCCCTATCGCGATCCCGCGCAGTTGTATACAGTTCGTCCGACCCCCAAACAGCCCAACCCGTTCGCAATGGGTTCGATGTCCGACCCGCAATTCATCGCCTGCCGTTCAGCCACCAAAGCATTCCAGCAACTGGCCGCATACGATGGCTGGACATGGAACGCCACCGGCGCCGGCGATCCCCTGTCCATCCATGGCCAGCAAGTGACCACCAACTTCTTCGACACCCTGGGTGTTCGTCCCCGGCTTGGGCGCGGCTTCCTTCCGGCAGAAGAGTCACCCGCCAGCGCCCCGGTCGCCATCATTAGCGACACCTTTTGGCGTGCCCATTATCAGGGCGGCGGCGATGTGTTGGGCAAGACGATCACGCTCGATAGTCAGCCCCATACCATCGTAGGCGTCATGCCCCCCGGCTTTGACCCCACCGTGGAACTGTGGGTGCCGGCCATCCTTGAGGCTGATAACCACCACATCGCGTTTCGCCAAGTCATCGGCCGCCTGGCGCCGGGCGCCACCGTGGCGCGCGCCAAAGCCGAACTGGACTCCATCAATGACCAGATGAGTTCGCAGGAACACGCACGGTGTTGTGAGACGGAGATCGCCATCGCCCCGCTACGCGAGAGCGTCGTCGGCAATGCCCGGCCTGCCCTGCTGGTATTTCTCGGAGCCGTCGGCTGCGTCCTCCTGATCGCCTGTGTGAATGTGGCCAACCTGCTGCTCTCCCGTGCGTCGGCCCGCAAGCAGGAGATCGCCATTCGTGCCTCACTGGGCGCCACGCGCTGGCGTTTGGCGCGCCAACTCCTCACCGAAAGCGCCGTGTTGGGTATCATCGGCGGATTGCTGGGGCTCATCGTGGCTCTCTGGGGTGTGGAAACGCTCGTCCAGTTGGCGCCCGCCAATCGTATCCCCCGCATTGATGAAATCCATTTCGACGGCTGGGCCTTCGCCTTCAATATGGGCGTGGCGTTGATCGCCGGCATTCTCTTCGGCCTCGCCCCGGCCTTGCAGTTGACCCGCGCGCGTGAGACGCAAGACCTGAAGGATGCAGCCGCTCGCGGCAGCGCCCGATCCGGCGTGTTGCGCTCCGTACTGGTTATGGCTGAAGTGGCGCTGGCGCTGATCCTCCTCATCGGCGCCGGGCTGCTGCTTCGCAGCTTCGAAAAATTGCGCGCCGTGAACGTCGGCTTCCGTCCTGAAAACGTCGTCGCCATCAGCGTCCAATTGAAAGGCAAGCCATACGAGTCGACGGCCCAGGCGCAGCGTTTCGACAGCGAGGTCTTACAGCGTATTTCCCATCTGAATGGCGTGACTGCGGCAGGGCTGGTCAACTGGCTGCCCATGTCCGAGGCCTTGGTCCAGGGAGACTACAAACTGGCTGACCAGCAGGCCCCGCGGGACGAACTTGCCGTCAAGCCCGCCGTCACGCCCGGATATTTCCGCGCCATGGGCATCCCGCTTTTGAAAGGCCGCGCCTTCGATGACCACGACACTCTGCACTCCGTTCCCGTGGCAATGGTGGATGAGGGCTTCGCGCGCCGCTTCTGGCCCCATCAGGATCCCATCGGCAAGCGCATCAGCTTTGCCGACCATCCGAAAGCGGGGGACGACTGGATGACCGTGGTCGGTGTTGTCGGCTCCATCCGCCAATCGGACCCGGCCTCCCGCCATATGACCGTCTATCAGCCCGTGGGGCAGGTGCGAGCCCAGTTCTTCCTGCAAGAGGTCAGCTTCGTGGTCCGTTCCAGTGCCGCCACCGCCAGCCTGGCGCCGTCGTTGCGCGCGCAAATCTGGGATGTGGACAAAGACCTGCCCATCCGGAACATCTCCAGCATGCAGGATCTGTTGTACGCCTCGACCGCCGAACCGCGCTTCCAAACCCGCGTGCTCGCCTCGTTTTCCTCAATCGCATTCCTCCTCGCGGTCATCGGGGTGTATGGCGTGATGGCTTATTCCGTCACGCAGCGGACCCGGGAGATCGGCATTCGCATGGCCATCGGCGCGCAGCGCGGCCACATCGTCAACATGGTCTTATGGCGGAGCGTGGCGCTGATCGCGGGCGGCCTGGCCATAGGGCTCGCGGGTGCATGGGCCGCCACGCGCGTGCTCAAGAACTTCCTCTTCGAAATAACGCCCGTTGACCCGTTGACCTTCGCCGCCGTGTCGCTATTGTTGGCGCTGGTCGCGCTGGCTGCCTGCTATATACCGGCGCGGCGTGCTGCGGCAATCGATCCGCTGGTTGCCTTACGATATGAGTAGTGTCGGAAGAAACAGGCAACGCCCAACCCAAAGCGCTAAAGATCAATCTTGACGCCCGCAAGTACGGCACCTTCGCCGAAATCGGCGCCGGTCAGGAGGTGGCCCGCTGGTTCTTTCACGCCGGCAAAGCGGCCGGCACCATCGCACTCACCGTGTCCGCCTACGACATGGGCCTCAGCGACGGCATATACGGCCAGACCCAGCACTATGTCAGCCGGCAGCGCCTCGAATCCATGCTCGATCATGAGTTCAAGCGCCTGCAGGACCGCATCGGCCAAACTCGCGGCGAGCATACTTCGTTCTTCGCTTTCGCCGATACCGCCGCCACCCAAACGCACACGCCGCGAGCGGCGGGACATAGCTGGCTGGGTGTGCGCTTCCAAACCGAGCCGCGCGGCGAGCCGTCCCAGATCATCCTGCATGTCGAAATGCTCGACCCCGTCGCCGTCGGCCAACAGGAAGCCTTGGGCCTGATCGGCGTAAACCTGATCTATGGCGCCTTTTACTTCGCGGACGATCCGGCGCACCTGATCGCCTCCCTGATGGACGACCTGAACCGCCGCCGCATTGAAGTCGACATGATTAAGTTCTGTGGACCGGCGTTCGCCAAAGTCGACAATCGCCTGATGAGCCTGCAACTGGTCGAGCAGGGGCTAACCGACGCGGCCATGTTCACCGCCGATGGCGAAGTGGTGCAACCCGCCGAGGTGCTCTACAACAAAACCGTGATGGTTGAGCGCGGCAGTTTTCGCCCCGTGACCAATGTGACCCTGAAAATGCTGGACTCCGCCGTGGCCCAGTTGCAGCAGGATTTTCCGCCGGTCGACGACCGCGCCGTCATCATGGAAATGACGCTGAATAACTTGATGTGCGACCAGACCATCGATCATCCGGATTTCCTGGCGCGCGTCGATATTCTAGGTGCCCTGGGCAAGATGGTGATGGTGTCGAACTATACCAGATTCGACAAGGTCACCAGCTACCTCCGCCACTATACCCAGAACTGGATCGGCATGGCTATGGGCATCCCCACGCTGCGCGAGGTGTTCGACGAGAAGTATTACAAAGATCTCGAAGGCGGCATCCTCGAAGGCTTAGGCCGGCTTTTCCAGGGACGCGTGAAGCTATTCGTCTATCCAACCCGGGAGACGAGTGCGGAGGCCTTGACCACTTCGGACGAGATGCAGGTGAAGCCCGAACTGCATCACCTCTACCGCTACCTGGTCGAGAACGCGTATATCCAATCCATCCGGGACGTCGATCCCGCCGAATTGAACGTCACGCCAGGTACGGTGTTGGCGGCCATCCAGTCGGGCGACCCAGCCTGGGAGAAGCTGGTGCCCCCCCAGGCGGCCCAAGTAATCAAACAGCAGGGGCTATTCGGATACAAACCCGCCGCCGGTTAACCGTCACCATCAGGAAATACCCCATCGACGGGATGACAGAGGCATTGTCATCGCATTACGCTATATACAGGAAACTTTCCTGGAAGGAAGATATTAAGTGAAAAAAGTACTATGCGCCACGATCGGGGCGGCCTGCTTGATTGTCGCCGGTTGCTCGAAAAAGGTAGCCGTGAAGACGTCGCCCGCGCCCGCCCCCCAAGCCGCTCAGGCCCGCGCCCCTGAGAAGCCCGTGATCTCGTTGTTTGCCGCTTCGCCCGGAACCGTCGATAAAGGTGGAGAGGCCACCCTCCGTTGGGCCGTGGAACACGCCACAAATGTGAAGATCGCCCCGGCATTGGGCGAGGTTCAGGAGTCCGGCAGCCGCGGCGTTTTTCCCAGCTCCGATACCGTCTATACCCTGACCGCCACCGGACCGGGCGGCACAGCGACAGCCACAGCCAATGTAAGCCTGCTGATCCATAACGCCTCCAATATGCCGGATCAGGCCACCAAGAACCGCATCCAAGAACTGCTGGATCGCATTCAAGACGCCTACTTCGATTACGACAAGCACAATATCCGGCCGGATGCCCAAGCGGCGCTGGTTGCGGATGCCAAGACTCTGGGCGAGATTCTGCGCCAGTATCCCGACTACAAGTTGACCGTACAAGGCTACTGCGACGAACGCGGTTCCGAGGAATACAACCTGGCTCTCGGCGACAAGCGTGCCAACCAGGCTAAAGAGTATCTGGCTTCGCTCGGCGTGCCCGATTCGCAACTGAAGACCATCAGCTACGGCAAAGAAAAGCAGATCTGCAGCGAGCACGATGAAGCTTGCTGGCAGAAGAACCGCCGGGCCCATATCACGCAGGAGCAGTAATATCGCTCCCCCGGCTTTGGCTAAAATCAGCCGCGCGGCTCCTCCTGGACCGCGCGGCATTTCGTTTGTGTGGCGGCTTCTGCGCGCCCGCAACGGATGGCTCGATGTCTTGGAGGATTGCCGCCGCCAGTATGGCAATGTAGTCGGCTTCCGCCTCATCGGCGCGCCGGCCTGCCTGATCAACGATCCCGCCGGTATCGAATACGTCCTGGTCACCGGCCACCAAAACTTCACCAAGTCCGCCGACTACCGGGCGCTCTCGCGAGTGCTCGGCCAGGGCCTCCTCACCAGCGAAGGCGAATTCTGGAAGCATCAGCGCCGCCTCGTGCAGCCTGCCTTTTTTCGCGACCGCATCCTGTCTTATGGCAGTCTCATGACTGCCTACACTACCCGTCTTCTGGAAACTTGGGCGCCGAGCGAAGTGCGTGATGTCCACCACGATATGATGCGCGTCACCCTGGCGATTGCCGCCCGTAGTCTGTTCAACGTCGAGATCGATGGAGAATCCGGCACCATCAGCAAAGCGCTCGCCGTGCTGCTGAACGAAATGCCTAAGCTGGCTGGATTCAGTTTTCTGCCGGACTGGATACCTGTGCCTGGCCTGGGCCCTTTCCACCGCGCCTTGGCCGACCTCGACAACATCGTCTACGGCATCATCCGTGACCGCCGCACGACTGGGGCGCATCCCGGAGATTTGCTCGACATGCTGCTCGATGCACGCGACGAAAACGGCGAAGGCATGTCCGACCTGCAACTGCGCGATGAGGTGATGACCCTGCTGCTGGCGGGCCATGAAACTACGGCTAATACCTTGGCCTGGACTCTGTATCTGCTGGCGCAAAATCCGGAGTGCACAGGACTGTCTGGAAGCCGAATTGAGTGCCGTGTTGGAGGTGGCGTGGCAGAAGCCGGCGGGTTGCAGCGTTTGCCCTACACCCAGATGGTGCTGATGGAAGCACAGCGTCTGTATCCGCCTGCATGGGCCATCGGCCGTAAAGCACTACAGGATTTCGAAGTTTGGGCTATCGTGTTCGCGCCGGAACCCATATCATGATCTCGCAGTGGGTCCTGCATCGCGATCCGCGCTATTCCCGAACCCCGCAACGTTTCGATCCGGAACGCTGGCGCGAGGAAGTCTTACCGGAAGTCGCAGTCTGCCGAAATTTGCCTATCTGCCTTTTGGTGCGGGTCCCCGCGTGTGTGTGGGCGCAGCCTTGGCGCTTACCGAATCCGCGCTGGTGCTGGCTACGCTGCCCAACATTTCGTTTCTCCCTGGCTTCGGCTGAACCGGTGCGGCCCTCCCTCTCGGTCACGCTGCGGCCCGGCAACGGCATGCGCCTGCGTGTGGAACGGCGATCGTCAACTTAAGGCGTAGTGTTGGTCAGAACCGAGACGGTGTCGGCGAATTGGTTAGCCACTACCAGATCAGGTAGCGAGTCCGAGTTGCACGCTGAACGGAATGATGCCGTACGAGCCGCTGCCGGCCACAAAATAGGTGGGCGCAAGAAAGGTGCCGTCGCCGTTGCCCTGCACGATGGTTACGGTCCCGGTGTAGCCAGTCACCGCCAGATCCTGGTTACCGTCACCGTTGAAGTCACCCACGGCTACTCCGATCGGACTGATGCCGACCGGATGGTTTACCGGCTTGCGGAACGTCCCGTCGCCTATGCCGATGAGGACCGCCACTTCGTTCGCTTCATTGACCACAGCGACCAGATCTGGAATGTGGTCATTGTTGAAATCAGCTATCGCCACTGCATAAACATTGGTCCCGCCTTGGTAGTTGGCGGCCGGTTGAAAGGTTCCGTCGCCATTGCCTAGCAGCACAGAGATGTGTCCGGCACTTGAATCGGCCACGGCCAGATCCCAGTTGCCATCGCCATTTAAATCGCCAACGGCCACGGAGACGGGGCCGGAGTTCACTACTTTGTTGACGGCTGGCTGGAAAGTGCCGTCGCCCTTGCCCAGCAGGATGGAAACTGTGCCCGAGCCGGCATTGGCAACAGCCAGATCCTGATTACCATCTTTATTGAAATCCTGGACGACAAGCGATGCCGGACTGGTGCCCACGCCGTAGTTTACCGCCGGCTGGAAAGTTCCATCGCCATTGCCCAGCAGGATGGATATATTATTGGCGCCATAGTTGGCCACCGCGATATCCGCACGGCCATCGTTATTGAAATCGCCTACTGCAACGGCCTCGGGTTCCAAGCCAGTGGGCAACAAGATCGCTTTCCCAAATGTTCCCGGACCCGTGCCCAGCAGGAGGGACACGCCGTTTGAAACCATGTCGGCTACTGCCAAGTCGGGGATTCCGTCGTGGTTAAAATCGCCCGTGGCTACGCCAATAGATCCCGTGCCAGCGCCCGCCACCTTAGTTCCGGCAAAGCCGCCCTTACCGGTACCCAATAAAACCGTAAGCATATTGGAATTGTTGCTGGCTATCAGAAGGTCAATTTTCTGATCGCCGTTCACATCGGCCGCAGCCACAGCTTGCGGCGAACTCGCCACCGGGTAAGCTACGCCCTTCTTGAAAGTGCCGTCGCCCACACCAATAAAAACCGAGACGGTGTTGGAATCGCCGTTAGTTGCCACCAGGTCCTGATTGCCGTCATGGTTGAAGTCAGCAACCGCCAGCGACGAAACGAACGAGCCCGCCTGATAGGCTTTAGGCATCTGGAAAGTCCCGTCGCCATTGCCGATGAAGACGGAAACCAACCCCTTGGGATGGCCGCAGGCTACCGCGAGATCCGGCTTGCCATCATTATTGAAATCTGCCGAGACAACTTCCACTGGCGCGTTGGACGTGTGATAGGGAACGGGCGCTGCAAAGGTCCCATCGCCATTGCCCATTAAGACGGCCAAGGTGTTCAGGCCATAAGTCACGGCTAAGTCAAGTTTGCCATCGCCGTTCAGATCTACTGCAATGATCGACGCAGCCTGTGTGGCGCCTAACTCCTGATTCGTGGCCGCCTGAAAGGTGCCATCGCCATTCCCGAGCAGGATAGAGATGGTGCTGGACGAATAATTAACTACCGCCAGGTCCAGTTTCTTGTCGCCGTTGAAATCCCCTACCGCCAGGTAATCAGGATTGACTCCCACCGCATAGGTCACCTGTGTTTGAAAGGTGCCGTCCCCATTGCCCAGCAGAATCGAGACATTATTGGAGTTGTAATTGGCCACCACCAAATCCAGATTTCCGTCATGATTGAAGTCGCGTATAGCCGCATAGCGGGGGCTCTGGCCGGAAAGGTAGTTGACCGGCAACTGGAAGGTGCCGTCACCGTTGCCGAGCATGATGGAAACGCCGTCGGACCCGCTGGCACAAACCACCAGGTCGGGTTTGCCGTCTTTGTTGAAATCGCCCACTGCCACGGAACTTGGCAGACTTCCCGCCGGGAAGGCTTTTGGAGCGTTGAACGCTATCGTTTGTGCCGCCAGCGCGCCCGCGCAGAGCAGCCAGGCGTACGCTGATCCTACAAATCTATTTGTCATCGGCCGATCCCCGTGCCGGCGTGACGCGGCCGCTGATCGCCGTCCTTAATCCCATCGTGGTTGCGATCAATCGCGAAACGCACTCCCGATCCCGGAGGAACACCCATCACGCTCAAGGTGTCTCCGGCTTGCACAAAGCTGATCAGTTGCGCTTGTGTAAACGGGCCGAGGCCGGTGGTGTCCGTGGTGTAGTTATTCGTCGCGGGTTGATACAGGCAGGCATGTAGCTGACCTTGTATGGTGCCCTGGCAAATCAAGTCGATGTTAGCGGCAGTGGCCTGGCTCTGCAAGGTTGCCCAGTCCGCGGCAATGGTAGGATCGGCAGTCACGTTGGCAGCCGTAACCGTGCGTGTGTAGCCCACTGCGGGAACGGAACCGGTGTCAAATGACAATATGTAGGCAGCCACATCCAGTTGCGCTTGCGGGTTGTTCGTGAAGCCACCCAGCACTGGCTGGTCGAGCACTTGGATGAGCGTAGAGTTGGATCCGTTGCTGGCCAATCCAAATCCGCCGATGCTGGTGGATCCGCTGGCGTTCGAGAAGTTCAGCTTCTGATAGATATTGCGCAGGCTGGGCACTTTCAGCGGTTGGGGAAGATTCGCACGGGTCACGATAGTGAAGTTGCTGCCTACGCCGGGATCGTCCGTATGGCAGCTTGCGCAGGTATTCGTAGGGGTAGAGTTGATCTGTACGGTGAGGAAGTCGGTTTCGCCGTTGACCGCATTTCCGCCGTTCAAAGACGTTGGCAGGCTGTTATCCAGATTCAGGTTGGGATTGGGCTGATAGGCGATGGTGTTGATGTAGTTGGTATACGCCGTCATATCCGAATCGGAAAGCTGATTGCCGCCCAGCAGGTCGCTGAACGATGAGTTGAAGGCTGCGAAGTTGGCTTTGTCGCCGCGCCAGTGCAGCGGATCGGTCCCGGCGATTCCGCGCAGCGTGCGGGTGGTCAAAGGTCCCTTCATTGGATGCATGTTGAAGGTGTGGCCGTTGTTAACCACGGTCTCCATGGTGCCGCCCGGATCGCCCAAGTTCCAAGCCAACAGGTCCATATCCGAATCGATGTGACAGGATGCACAAGCGCCCGTGCCGTTGCCCGAGAGCTTGGCGTCATAGAGGAAGCCGCGGCCGGCTAGAATCACAGTCGGCGTCGGGTCAAACGTTCCCGTGGGAATCTCTTCGACCACGGAATTAGTGCTGGTGCTGACTACCGAGATGGTATTGGATAGCCGGTTTAGAGTGTAGAGCAGGCTCTGTTTGGCATTGAGCGCCAGACCGCGGGGACCGCGCTTGCTTGCCGGGTTTACTGTCGATCCGGTGGCTTGCGGGTTAATCTCGATGATCGCGAGGATCTGACCGGTGGAACTGACCTTGGCGACGCGATCGGTGCCGAAAGCGGCCACCCACAACCACTTGCCGCTGGAATCGAAGCGCATGGCAGCGGGCTGGGAGAGAGCCGTTGAGAGCGCGGCTGGATTCGGCAAAACAGTGTAGTCGATGCCCGGATTCAAATCATAGGCCGTAACGTGGCCGGATGACTGGATGGCCGTGATGCGGTTGTCGATCCAATGGCCGCGCAGGTTGGGCTGGAAGTTTACCAGGTTCCGGGCGTTGGTATTGGATACGTAAACATTCCCGGAGTTCGGCTGCACTGCGATTCCCAGATTGATGGTGCCCACTCCGGAGTAGTAGCCCGATACCGTTAACGTGCTGGTGTTGATAATGGCTACGTCATTGTCCGGCATGGTGTACTTGATGAACCATGACCAGGTGGGATCGGAAGCGTCGATGATCAAGCCGACCTTGGGAGGTTGCGGCAGTGCCGGATTAGTTGGGGGGGCTGCGGCGGAGCGATGTTATCGGGAAGGATGGTGCTGTGGTTGCCGGATAAAGCAAACGCCGCGTAGACTTTGGTGCCATCGGCACTTACTGCCAAAGCGCGCGGATTCTCGCCGAAGACCGGGATCGACTGTACCAGTTGGTGCGAAGCGATGTTGTAAACATTGATAGCGTTGCTGCGCGACACACTGACAAAGGCATTGGCGCCTACGAAGGCGACGTCGGATGGCTCGTCTTTGCAGTGAATCGTATCCGTAACGATGCCCTTCGAAACCGACACGATGCTGACGCTGTCGGACACTTGGTTGACGACCCAGGCTTCGTCGCTATTGGTGGGATTGATGTTTACCGAAACAGGTTCGATGCCGACTGGAATTTCGACGAGCAGTTTGGGCGCTGCCGGGACGGTGAGATCGAAGACCGACAAGCGCGCATCAGGAGTATTCAAAGCAAAGAGCCGCGTGCCGTCTGTCGACATGCGAATCGGATTCGTCTGCGCGCCTTCGAAGTTGACGAACTCGGAAGGAGGTACTTGTGCGTTTGCCAAAACAGGTAATAAAAGCAAACCTGTGGCGCTAGCCAATTGCGCTAAATTTATCCTCATGATTGCCCTCCTGGACGCCCCGGTTGACGATCTACAACGATCGTATAGAAGTATACCTTGGAAGGCGTAGGCCGTCTATCGCCGCACCGTTAATTTGAGAGAAGGCGGTACTGTACTAGCAATACTTAACGGCTGGGGCTCGCTGCCAGCGCTACTACGCGCGGCTGCATGCCGGCCTTCGCTAATACCGCGTAGACCAGGAATCCCGTAATGAAACTATAAAGAACGGCTGGCTGCGAGTATGTTTTTAGCGACTCGGAGACGGGAAGGAACGGCAAGATACCGACCGCGAAGCCTAGCGCCCACGCCAGGTATCCCGCCCAATTGATGCCCTCGCGCGGACCCGCCCAGCGCTTGCCTGACAGCAGATAGTCTGCAGCCATAGCGCCGCAGATAGGCCCGAACGAGGCTCCTACTATGGTGAAGAAGCCCACCAGGTTTTCGGCCACGCCGGTTACCGCAAGCACGATGGATACGGTCACTCCTGCCATAGTGGACGAGATGCGCGGAACACCGGGGATCATGGTGGAGAAGCTATTGCCGGCGATGAAGGCGCAGAAGCAGGCGGGCGCCACCGAGGCGATGGTGAACAGGGCGAACATGGCCGTTGCCAGCCCTCCGCCGATGGCGAGGATTACTTCGTCGTATCCCAGGCCTGGCAGTTTGTACATGGTGCTGGCGCCGGCCACAGAGAGCAGCGGCAATCCAGCGGCGAACACGATTGCCAGCGTGATGCCCACCAACCCGCCCATACGGACGTCTTTTCCGTTGCGGCTGTTCATTCCGAAATCCGCTCCGGCCGCGCCTGCGGTGGCAAAGAAGCCGATGACGATCTGCACCAGCAAAGTGAACGCGATGAAGGGTTGCGGGTCGGGCGGAACGTATTGGCTGATGCCTGGACTGGTCCGGAAGAATACCAGCAAAACCATAGCGGCAGGAATCACGATAAGGTAGCGCGAAAGCTTGGCCACATATTGGATACCCATCACGCCGATGTAAGCCATGCCGTAGCCCCAGAGGATCCCGATCACAATGAATGGCAAGCTGCCCGGGCCGGCTTTCGATCCGAACGTATTCAAGATGAAGCGCGTGGAGATGGACGTATTTACCGCAAACCAGCCGACTTGCAGCAGGCCCATCAGCAGGCCCGGCATGACGTATCCACCAGTGGTGCCGAAGGTGGAACTGCCCACCACGTAAAGCGGAAATCCCGTCTTCATTCCGAGCATGGCCGGAGCGTAATAGATAGAGCGCATAGCTAAGCAGTCCCGCCACTACGATGGCGGCAATGCACAGGCCCAGGCCGGCATGTGCGATGGTGCCCTTGGCGATGGAGAGATAGAAGGCGATCCAGAGAAAGATACCCGCATAACTGGGCGCGGTGTTGGCATACCACGGACCGCGGTTTGCCGGGGGATTCGGTACGGCTTTCGAAATATAATCGGGCAGCATGGCCATCCTTTTGCGAAGCCGCAGTATACTACGATGCGCGGTCTTGGGCGTCAGGCGTTGATCGATAGGATGACGATGGGGTCGCCCGGATGGACCGCCCCGGGTTCGATTACGCGCGCGTAAAAGCCGCCCATGCCCCAACGTGGCGTGGATGGATCGCCCGCCTGTGCGCGCAGGTCATAGACGTCCTGCTTGATAGATGGGCCATAAATATCGAGGGCCGCGCAGGGAGCGCGGAGCTTGGTGATTTCGAGCGTTGCGGCACCGGCGCGAAGTTGATGACCTGCGCGCAATTCACGCGGATCAAGCCCGCGGGTAGTCAGGTTTTCGCCAAGCGCACCATAGAAAACCGGGTACCCGCGGGCCTTGAGTTCATCAATCGATTCGGCGGCAATTAAGAGGACAGCCTGGCGCGGTCCGCCATGAATTTGCGGATGCGCCCAGGAATCTCCTTCGATGCCATGCGGTGTGATCATGCCCCACGCGATGGCGCGCTTGGGGATGCCGCCGGGCGAAACATTGACTTGTACGACGACGGCTCCCATAAGCAATGTGGAGGCCCGTTGGGGCCTATTCCACTAAAACATATTCCACAGGTATTGGGTGTAGACCTCGTGGTGGATACTGCACTTCGGGCGCCTTCACGATAGTGCCCAGGGCGCGCGCGCAACGGTCCGCGGCGGCAGTCTTCAAATCCGCATAGCGGCCCTTCACATCCTCGCCCAGAAGCGTGGTGGTCCACTCCGACTTGTTGAAGTTGGCGATGGCATCGTAGATGTTGTCGGGCAGATAGCGGGGAGCGTCGCGAAGGTTCTCGATGTCGGCGATTTTGCCTTCGATGCCGGTTCTGAAAACGCCGTAAAGCACCATGTAAGGATTGGCGTCGGGCGCTACCGAGCGGACTTCCACGCGAGCGCTGCGCTGAGTTGCCGATGGGGATGCGAATCATGGATCCGCGATCAGTGGCGGATGCTTTGATCTGGTTTGGCGCTTCGAAGTGCGGGTCCAGGCGGCGGTATGCATTGACGCTGGCATTCAACAAGCAGGCACAGGTCGTTGCCGTGGGTGAGGATGCGATCCACGAATTTCCAGGCGTGGGCGCTCATTTTTTCGAGGCCATCCGGATCCCAGAAAAGGTTCTTGCCGTCCTTGGTGATGGATACGTTGGTGTGCATGCCGCTGCCGTTCACGCCCACGATCGGCTTGGGCAGGAAGCATGCGGTGAGTCCCATGCGGGTGGCGACTTGGCGGCAAATCAGTTTGTAGATCTGGATCTGGTCGGCGGCGGCCACCACTTCGGCATAGCCGTAATTGATTTCAAATTGCGAAGGCGCGACCTCCGGGTGGTCCTTCTCGTTCTGGAACCCCATGGCGCGCTGCACTTCGGCCGACGAATCGATGAACATGCGCAGAGCGTCGCCGGGCAGGGAGTGATAATAGCCACCCGCACTGACATACTCAAACTGGCCGGTCTCGTGGTAATGCCGCTCGGCGTCCACACCCTTAAAGAGGAAGCCTTCGATTTCGTTGGCGGCATTCAGCGTGTAGCCATCCTTCTTGTGGACGGCGTTGGCATAGGCTTTCAGGACCGCGCGAAAATCCGCGCCATAAGGGCCGCCGTCTTTATCGATGACTTCGCCGAACACCATTACTTTGCCCGATCCGAAAATATCGGCCGGACCCCAATAGAACGCCGACCAGTCGATGCCCAGACCGCAGGTCGCTCTCTTTCTGGGCCGTGAAGCCGCGGATGGAAGATCCGTCGAAGGTCAGGTTGTCCCAGCTCTTGGCGAGAAACTTCTTATCGTAGTCGAGCATGTGCAGACGGCCTTCCAGGTCGCTGAACAGCACGGTGACGGCCTTGATGCGCTTCTCGTCGGTCAGGTACTTGAGGCGTTCCTCTTGAATCTGGTGCATCGGCACGCGCCCGAGCGCTGCTCCTTGGCGTGCAGGTTCAGATCTTCCAGTTCGCTGTAGGAAAGGCGCAGGAAGTCTTGCAGTTCGTTGCTCATTCATCTCCTTGAGGCAGGGATTCTGGGAATCTATGTGTTCGATAGAAGTCGACAGGGACTTCAATGCTTTTGTGGAGGAACCGGGGCCTGATACGACTCTTAGTTCCGTCTCAATTTCGCACTTTCATTATGACGCAATTGGCCGGGCTGGCAACGGCTTTCACTGATAGATTTTATTTATGGGAGCGTTCGGTCCTGTTTTGGGCGGGGTGCGCGATAATAGCAAAGTCTGAGACAGAGCACGACATACGTAGTGCTGGCGCTGGCTGCGCTGCTCGAAGCCGGGGGCGATGCCTTAGTGCGTCTGGGCCTGCACTCCAACGCGGTAGCGCCGAGACTGCTATTCTTTCTGGCCAGCGCGGCGGTGCTGTTTTTGTATGGCTGGACCGTAAATGCTCCGGCGTGGGATTTTGGCCGGCTGTTGGGCCTGTACGTCGTTTTCTTCTTCGTCGTGGCGCAAGGGATTTCGTGGGCCGTTTTCCATCAGCGGCCCAGTCTATCCGTATTGATTGGCGGCGCGTTTATCGCGGCTGGCGGGATCATTATCGCGCGGGCCGGATAAGGCTACACGTCGTAATAGAGAGCGAATTCGTAGGGATGCGGACGTAAGCGAATGGCGTCCGCTTCGTTCTTGCGCTTGTAGTCGATGAAGGTCTCGATCAGTTCCTCGGTGAAGACGTCGCCCTTCATCAGGAAGCCGTGATCGTCTTCGAGACAGCTCAGCGCTTCCTCGAGCGAACCGGGCATGGACGGGACTTTGCGCATTTCTTCCGGCGACAGATCGTAGATATCCTTGTCGAGCGGTTCGCCGGGATCGATCTTGTTGGCGATGCCGTCGAGGCCGGCCATCAGCATGGCGGCGAAGGCCAGATACGGATTGGCGGCCGGATCGGGCGGACGGAATTCCACGCGCTTGGCCTTGGGGCTGGCCGAGTACATCGGGATGCGGCAGGCCGCCGAACGGTTGCGGCGCGAGTAGGCCAGGTTGACCGGCGCTTCGTAGCCGGGCACCAGGCGCTTGTAGCTGTTGGTGGTGGGCGCGATGATGGCGGAAAGCGCGCGCGCGTGCTTCAACAGTCCGCCGATATACCAGAGCGCCATCTGGCTAAGACCGGCGTAGCCATCGCCCGCGAATAGCGGCTTGCCGTCCTTCCAGATGCTCTGGTGCGTGTGCATGCCGCTGCCGTTATCGGCGAAGAGCGGCTTGGGCATGAAGGTGACGGTCTTGCCGTACTGGTTGGCCACGTTGCGGACGATGTATTTGTACAACATCATGTTGTCCGCCGATTTCACCAGTGTGTCGAAGCGCTGATCGATCTCGCACTGGCCGCCGGTGGCGACCTCGTGGTGATGGCACTCGATGTGGAGGCCGCACTTGATCATGGTCTGCACCATTTCGCTGCGCAGATCCTGATAATGATCGGTGGGCGGCACCGGGAAATAGCCTTCCTTGTAGCGCGGACGGTAGCCCAGGTTGTCGCCTTCGCGGCCCGAATTCCAGCGGCCTTCCTCGGCATCGATGAAGTAGAAGCCGGAGTGCTGGTTCTGATCGAAGCGGACGTTGTCGAAGATGAAGAATTCGGCTTCGGCGCCGAAAAAGGCGGTATCGCCGGCGCCGGTGTTCTTCAGGTACAGTTCGGCTTTCTTGGCGATCCAGCGGGGATCGCGTTCGTAGTGCTGCTTGGTGATGGGATCGATGACGTCGCCATACATCACCAGCGTGGCGGTTTCAGCGAACGGATCCATGAACGCCGTCGATGGATCGGGGATCAGCAGCATGTCGCTTTCGTTGATGGCGGCCCAACCGCGGATGCTCGAACCGTCCATGCCGAAGCCTTCTTCGAAGTTACTTTCGGTGAGTTCGCTGATGGGATAGGAGATGTGATGCTGCAGGCTCGGAATGTCGGTAAAGCGCAGATCCAACTGCCGGGCGTCGTTGTTCTTGGCGTATTCCAGGACTTCTTGCGGATTCATGCATCCTCCAGTCAAAGCATACTAAAAAGTGCCCAGGGTTATGCGCAGCACCTGCGGCGCGGAAGTGAAGTTCAGGCCCCAGTCGGTTTGGTCGCCATTCCATAGCCGGAGGGATTTGCCTTCTTCCACGCGCAGGTATTCGCGCTGTTTGCCCGCTGCGGAATTGCCCGGCCGGAAATCAACGCGGCAAAAGTATCCGGCTACGAGGAACTGGTTATCGGCGAGGCGGGCGACCAGGGCGCGGCCTACGGGTTCGGCATTACCCTGCGGATTGTTGCCGAAGCCAAACTGCGGCACGCCGTAGGAGACGACGGCCTTCCAGTTGCCGAAGTCGAGGGTCTGCGAATGCTCGTTTTTTTGCTCGACGGCGGTTTGGAGTTTACCTTCGAAATTGAGGCGGGCAACTTCGCGCATGATTGGTTCGATGAGTTGGTAATTGAGGGCGAATGGCGCGAGCGCTTCCTCGTTCAAGCGCGGCGCGCCAAGGGGTGCGTTCGAGAAGCCGGTATAGTCGGCGCCGAAGGGTGCGAAACCGATGGCGCCGTGCCCCAGGGCCGAGAAGAAGAAGCGCGCGGTTGCCGGGGAACTGCCGGTCTCGGGGACGAATAACGCGTTATCGGGACGGGCGTATAGATCGAGGACCTTTAGATAGCGGGCGGGGTCGCTCTGATAGATGTCGGGCGCCAGAATGTCGAGCGCGGGGGCGGCGGCTTTCCAGATCGCCAGCACATTGTCGGTGGGGCCTCCGCTTTCGTAGCTTCCGGCGGGGCCGGGCGTCAACGGGTCGCGAAGCGCGGCATTTGTGTAGAGCGGCAACGGGTACGCCGCTTTGCCTGCCGCGGCCACTTGGCCGACGAAGCGCGCGACGGACCAGGCATGGAAGAACTCGTCGGCGTCGGCGCCGAATACGGCGGTCCAGTTGCCGGTCTGTTTGTGCAGGGCGGACAGGAGTTCGGCGGGTACGGGAGCATCGAAAGCCTTCTGCGCTTCTGGGGAATGGTCGCGTACGGTGCCCCAGGCGCCGGCCTCATTTTCCACCTGGACCATGATTACGGTGTGGCTCGGATCGGATATTTTCAGGTGGGCCATCAGCGCGGTGAAAGCGTGCTTATCGGCGGCCAAGGTGGCTGCGGAGTGCGGTGATGGCGAATCCACACGGCGGCCGTTGAGGCCGGTCACGCGCGGATAGCGTTCGGGGTCGCGCTTCATCCACAGCGGCATGTAGTGCGAACTGCCATTCTTCCAGGTGCCGAACCACAGCAGCACCAGCCGGACGTGATGTTCGCGCGCCTGCCGCAGCAGGGTGTCGACCACGGTGTAATCGAAGTGATTCTGCTCCGGCTCGAACTGCTCCCAGTAGACGGGGATCTCGACGGTATTGGCGTGCAGGTAGGCCACGGCGGGCCAGACTTTGGGCAGCATGGCGGGCCACGCGCTGGAGTTATTCACCTGCGCACCCAGCATCAGGTAGGGGGCTCCGTCGACGAACAGGGCGTAGCGCCCGTCCTTTTGGACGATGCGCGGCATGGGGGTGGGGCCGTCTGGGGCGGCGGCCAGAAGCGGTCCAAAGAGCGGCGCTAAGAGGAGGATAGTTGCTAACTTCATGGAAGCCACATCATAACGCCGCTCGTAAGATACACTGTGCCTTCCGTGCTCCTCGATCTCAATGGCGTCCAGAAGCGGTTCGGCGGCGTGACGGCCCTGCGCGACGGCAACCTCGTGGTGGAACGGGGCGAAGTGCATCTGCTATTGGGCGAGAATGGCGCCGGCAAATCCACGCTGATGAAGATTGTGGCGGGGATGGAACGGCTGGATGGCGGGCGCATGTTGTGGCAGGGGGGGAGGTTTCCTTCCGTACGCCGGCCGAAGCCGCGGCGGCGGGCATCGCGATGGTGCACCAGGAATCGCTTCTGGCGCCGCACCTTTCGGTGGCGGAGAATCTGTTTCTGGGGCGGGAACCGCGGCTTCCTTTTGGGTGGGTGAACCGGCGGCGGATGATCGAGCAGGCGGCGCGCATTATCGAGGAGCATCGATTTCCGCTGCATGCGGACTGGCCGGTGGAGCGGCTTAGTCCGGCGGGCAAGCAGTTGGTGGGCATCTGCCGGGCGATCCAGCATGGGTCGAGCCTGCTGATTTTCGACGAGCCTACATCGTCGCTTTCGGGCGCGGAGACGGAGGAAGTTTTTCGCATCGTGCGCACGCTGCGGGAGCGCGGGATGGGCGTTATCTACATCACGCATCGGCTGGAGGAACTGCGCTCGATCGGCGACCGGGTCACCATCTTGCGCGACGGCGCGACAGTGCACTCGGGTCCGCTGGCGGAGGTGTCGACGGACCGGATCATCCAGCATATGGTGGGCCGCGAGATGGTATCGATCTATCAGCGGCAGGCGGTGGCGCCGGGTGCGGAACTGCTGCGTGTGGAGGGACTGACGCGGCGGGGCGCTTTGCGCGACGTCTCATTCTCGTTGCGCGCGGGGGAGATCGTAGGGCTGGCGGGCCTGGTCGGGGCGGGGCGCACGGAAACATGTCGCGCCATTTTCGGAGTGGATCCGATCGACTCGGGCAAGGTTTTCGTGGATGGGCTAGCTAAGCGAATCGGGTCGGCGCGCGAGGCGGTGGCGGCGGGAATTGCACTGGTTACGGAAGACCGGCAGAAAACGGGACTGGCGCTGCAGTTACCGATATCCTACAACATCACCATAGCGAACATGCGGCAGGCATGCCATTTGGGGATGATCGATCGCGGCGCGGAGAATCGCATTACGGCCGATTACATTGCGCGATTGCGCATCCGCGCATCCTCTGGGCGGCAGACGGCGGGCCGATTGAGCGGGGGAAATCAGCAAAAGGTGGTGATCGCCAAATGGCTGTTTCGGCGCGCGCGCGTGTTCCTTTTCGATGAGCCCACTCGGGGGATCGATGTGGGCGCGAAGGTGGAGGTATTCGAAGTAATGGACGAACTGGCCCGCGCCGGAGCCGCGGTGTTGATGGTGAGTTCCGAGTTGCAGGAGTTGTTGCAGGTGGCCGACCGGATTCTGGTGATGCGCCAAGGCCGCATTACCGGTGAACTGCCGGGACGCACTACGCAGGAGGAGATCATGCGCTTCGCCGCGCTCGAACGGGAGACCGCGCCATGATGCAAAAGCTGTTGCCTTTCCTGAGCCTGGTGGTGCTGTTCGTGGCGCTGGCGATCGCCTCGCCGCACTTCCTTACGGAGACGAATCTGTCGAGCGTGGTGCGGCAGACGGCGGTGATCAATACGATGTCGCTGGGCATGACGCTGATCATCATCGCCGGGGGCATCGACCTCTCGGTGGGCGCGATGCTGGCGATGTGCGGCGTGGTAGGTACGATGGCGCTGGAGCGCGGGGTCCCGGTGCCGGTCGGCATCCTGGTGGGGATCCTGACCGGCTTGTTTTGGGGATCGGTCAACGGCATTCTGACGACGCGGTTGAGGATCGCGCCGTTTATCGTGACGCTGGGCACGCTGGGGATTATCCGCGGCTTGACGTTGATCATCACCAACGGATTGCCGGTGACGCGCATCCCGCAGAGCTTCGCTTTCCTGGGCGAAGGGAATCTGTTGGGCGTGCCGTTCGTGCTGTGGGTGGTGGTGATCTGTGCGGTGGCGACGCACGTGATTTTGGAGCATACGCGGTTGGGGCGCTACGCCTTCGCTATCGGCAGCAACCCGGATGCGGCGGTTTACGCGGGCGTTCCGGTGGCGTTCAATACGACGGTGATCTATGCGCTGGGCGGGCTTTTGACGGGGTTAGCGGGCATGATTGAAGCGTCGCGCCTGATGACCGGGCAACCCTCGGCCGGCAACGGGTACGAATTGCAGGCCATTGCGGCGGTGGTGATTGGCGGCGGAAGCCTGCATGGCGGGGAAGGCAGCGTGGTGGGAACGTTGATCGGCGCGCTGATTATGGGACTGCTTTCGAACGGCAGCGACCTATTGGGAATTTCGCCCTACCTGCAGCAGGCTATTATCGGCGGCGTGATTATTTTGGCTGTGACGGTGGACGAGTTGCGCAAACGCCGCGGACGCGTGGGGGCTTGACGGGTTCGAGTGCCAGTGCGCGCGCTCGTTCCCGAAGGCGGTGGGCCTGACTGGTGGAGATGCCCAACTTCTCGGCTATCTGGCGAAGGAGGATGCCGGACTGAAGAATCTTGAGCGGTCTCGCTTTGCGCCACCAGCCTAATGGGCGAGCGAATCTGCCGAGCAGTTTGCGGCGGGCATCGCTGGCAACGTTGTAATCGACGTTGTGGCGGGCGGCGAATTGCCGGGTGGTGAGATGCTCGAGGTCGTCGATCCGCTGCATATAAAAGGTGTTTAAGTCACGGTGATAGTTAAAGCCGAGGTGGTGGCGTAGCCGTTTGAAGGTGGTACGGCCGCCTGGCAGGTCGTAGATCATGCGAATCGTGGCTTGGTTCGTTTCCCAGTAATCGACCAAAGGCTGGTGGGCGATCAAACGAGGCGGGCCGCCCCAATACTTTTGCGAACCGGGTTCGGGGGATCCGTATAGCAAATCGAAGCCGTGTTTGGTGGGGCGAATTTGCCGGACGTCCCAGATATCGCCGAAGACGTCTTTGACTTGGGCTAGGACCACATATTTACGCTTCACGACATTTTGAATCAACGCGCCGTCGGGCAGGTTCGGCGAGGGGTTGGCCGGTTGATTCACTACGCAAGGTTCAGTCAACATAATTTCCTCTCATGCGATGGGAGCCAAGTCTGCGCGAGGGCCGGATTACAGGGCCGGAGTTACTTTAAAATTTTGGTGCGAAAGGCAAGCGACCGCTTGGCTCGATTTAAGAGTAGCGCGGCGACTGGTAGGGATTAGGCGGGCGGATTATGTGGTGTTAGTGGAAGTTGTTGGCTGGAAGGGGGTTGGCCGGCGTAGAAAAAAGTATCTCGGCTTGTGATCGTGGTTCACGCGGGTGGCGCGCCGGTGCAAGATGCAACACGCTTATTGGCTGTCCGTGTTGCATTATGTTGCACGGAAGGCGATGGGAGGGTTGGGCAGGTTTGTGCAACCGACTTCCGGGGGACCGGGATGCAACATGCAACGCGTTTTTTGGCTGTTCGTGTTGCATTATGTTGCACGGACGGGGTCGCGAGCGGGTTGGGCAGGTTTGTGCAACCGATTTTCGGCGGGCCGGGATGCAACATGCAACGCGTTTTTTGCCTATTTGTGTTGCAAAACGTTGCATTGCCGGCTTTGGAGTGGTTGGGCGTTTACCGGCGGGCGTGCGAGCGGTGCCGCCAATTGTAGACGGCCCACGCCAAGATGGCGACCAAGCCGATAACGATCAGGATTTCGGGAATATCGAGCGGGCGCATATGCATCCTCCCGATTCAGATTATACCTGTCCGGCCGTATAAAGTAAATATAAAGGTCCGATTATTCGGATTCTTCGAATTCGGCCTCGGGCGTGGGGAGCACGTCCCGGTCGCCGGCCCACCAGACGTAGAGCGCGGGCAGCAGGAAGATGTTCAGCATCATGGCGAGGATGAGGCCGCCGACGATCACGATGGCGAAGGGGCGTTGGGAGTCGGACCCAATGGCGCGCGACATGGCCGCGGGCAGCAGGCCCAGGGTGGCGACCAGGGTGGTCATCATGATGGGGCGCAAGCGGAGCACGGCGCCTTCAACCGCGGCGTCGATGACGGAGCGACCGCGGGCGCGCAGTTGGTTGATGTATTCGAGCATGATGACGCCGGTTTCCACGCACACACCGAACAGGGCCAGGAATCCGACGCCCGACGAGACACTGAAGTGCGTGCCGGTCAAGAGCAGGGCGAGGAGACCTCCCAGGGGCGCCATGGCGATGCTTGCAAGCATCAGGTTCGCCCATTTGAAGGAACCGAACATGGTGTAGAGAATGATATAGATGACCAGGATGGTGACCGGCAAAACCACCATCAAGCGGCGCTGCGAACGCTGCTGGCTGGCATATTCGCCGGCCCAACTGATGGTATAGCCCTCGGGTAGCTTCACCTGTTTAGAAACGGCTTTGATGGCTTCTTCGACGGTGCTGCCCAGATCGCGTCCACGCACGCCGTATTTGATGGCGACGTAGCGGGAATTCTCCTCGCGATAGATTTCCGATGCGCCATCGAGCACTTGGACATTGCACAATTGCGCCAGCGAGACACGTTCGCCGGTGGGCGCGAGCAGACGGATCTTCTCGATGGCGTCCTCGGTGTCGCGGTAGGGGGCGGTGTAGCGGGGGACTAAATCATAGCGTCGCTCGCCCTGCAGCACCTGGCCGACGGCGTTGCCGCCTACCGCGGTTTGGATGGCATCCTGGATGTCGGAAACATTAATGCCATAGCGCGAGGCTTTGTCGCGGTCAATGACGAAGTTCAGGTTGGGTTGGCCGATTACACGGAAGAGACCCAAGTCTTCAACGCCGCGGATATGGCGCATGACGTTGACGATTTCGTCGCCCTTTTGTTCGAGCGTTTTCAGGTCGGTGCCATAGAGTTTGATGGCGAGTTCGCCTTTGACGCCGCTTACGGCTTCTTCCATGTTGTCGGCGATGGGCTGGGAGAAATTCCAAAGCACGCCGGGAATATTCTCGAGTTCGCGATCCATGGCGGCGATCAATTCGGCTTTATCCTGACGGAAGACGGGCCGCCACTGATCCTTGGGTTTCAGGTCGACGAAATATTCGGTATTGAAGAAGCCGGTAGTGTCGGTGCCATCGTCGGGGCGGCCGACCTGCGAAATGACCTGGGTTACCTCGGGAAACTTGGCTAGAATAATGCGCGCGCGATGCATGAGACGGGTGCCTTCGGCGGGGCCGGTGCTGGGGGCCAAGGTGCCGCGCGCCCAGATAGCGCCCTCGTCGAGATGGGGCAGGAATTCGGATCCGATGAGACCGCTGGCGCCCAGCCATACGGTGGCGGCCAGGCAGAATACGGCGACTCCTACGGTTACCCAACGCGCGCGGATGGACCAGGTTACCAACTTCCGGTAACCGGCAGTCAGCCAAGCCAGCGCCGGATTGCGCCATTCGCGGGTCTTTTGGGTGAAGAACAGGCTGGCAAGCACGGGGGCGGCAACCAGCGAGAAAATCAGCGCGCCCAGCAAAGCCAGTGCGACGGTCCAGGCCATGGGTTTGAAGAGGCGGCCTTCGACACTTTGCAGGGTGAAGATGGGCAGGTAAGCGGTGATGATGATGCCGCGCGCATAGAATACGGGCCGCTGCACCTCATGCGTGGCGTCACGAATGCGTTCGATGAGCGGCTTGGGCTGGCCGCCCTGATGGCCCAGGTGGCGAACGATGTTTTCGACGATGACGACGGTGCCATCCACCACCATGCCGAAATCGAGGGCGCCGAGCGAGAGTAGGTTGGCCGGGATCTTAGTGAGGTCGAGACAAATGGCTGCGAAGAGAAGGGCGAAGGGAATGGTGAGCGCTACGATCAGGGCACCGCGGGCATTGCCCAGGAAGAGGAACAGAACGATCACCACCAGGATGATTCCCTCGGTGAGGTTATGCATCACGGTATGGGTGGTGTAATGAACCAGATTGCTGCGGTCGAGGAATGGTACGACTTTTACGCCCTTGGGCAGAATGTGCTGGTTTAGCTCGTCGACCTTTTCGTGGATGGCTTGCAGGGTGGCGTCGGCTTCCGCGCCTTTCCGGAGTAGCACGATTCCTTCAACTACATCGTCGTCGTCCAGAATTTTGCCGTCGCTCCGGTGGATAGCTTTGCCGATCCTGCCGAGGCGGATGCGGGGACCCTGCATTACGGTGGCGACATCGCTGATGCGGATGGGTGTTCCGTTCTGCGTTTTGATGACTGTCTTGCCGATGTCTTTCACGTTCTCGAATAAGCCTAACGAACGCACGTTGATCTGCTGCAAGCCTTCTTCAATAAAGCTGCCACCGGCGTTTACGTTATTGTTGGTCAGGGGTTGTTCGATCTGCGCGATGTTGAGTCCGTAAGCTACCAGCTTATTCGGATCGATGGCGACCTGATACTCTTTGGTGACGCCGCCGAAACTGACTACGTCGACTACGTTGGGGACGGATTTGAACTGTTTTTCGAGTACCCAATCTTCCAGTGACTTCAGCTCCATCAGATCGTATGCCGGATTGGTGCTGGTGAGGTTGTACCAATAGATCTGGCCTACGGGACTATAGTCCGTGCCAATCTGGGGCTGCAGGTTTTGGGGTAGGTTGAGCTGCGCCAAACGCTCCAGGACTTTCTGACGGTTCCAATCGTTGGTGGAGTCATCGTCGAAAATCAGCATGACACTGGACAAGCCGAATAGGGACGTGGAGCGCAGGTGCTGTAAGTGCGGCAATCCGTTCATGGCGATCTCGACAGGGATAGTGACTTGTTGCTCCACTTCCTCGGCGGCGCGTCCCGGCCATTGGGTAATGATCTGGACGTAGTTGTTGGCGATATCCGGATACGCCTCAATGGGAAGATTCTTGAATGAGATAATACCCCAGGCAAATAATAGAATGGCCAGGGCAACCACCAGGAGGCGATTGTTTAGCGAGAAATCGACTAAGCCGCGAATCATTAGTTATATCTTGTTACTTAAAAGTAACTACATTGGCTGACGGCGTATGCGCCCGCGCGTTTTTTACGATAGCCATAAAGCGATGCGCCAATTCCAGAATCCATTGGGTTTTATGCAGGTGAACGGCTTCATGCGTGATTAATTCTTTGCCGACGCCGATGGCGCTGGCTCCGGCCGAGATATAGTGACCGGCGGTGTGTTGTTGTACGCCTCCGCCGGCGATGAGGCGAATCTGGGGCAATGCTACTTTCAGGGCACGGATATAGCTATCGCCCCCCATGGGCGCGCAGGGGAAGACTTTTACGAAATCCGCACCGGCTTTCCAGGCGTTAATGATTTCGGTGGGCGTTAGGGCGCCGGGCAATACGAGGACGCCTTCTTCGACGGCCATACCGACTACGCTGGCATCCATTCCAGTGCTGGTGATAAAGCGCGCGCCCGCATCGACCGCGCGCCTGGCGGTATCGGCGTCCAGCACGGTTCCGGCGCCTACGATCATGTCGGGAAAATCGCGCAATAGCGTTGTGATTAATTCGAGGGCGCCGGGAACGGTGAGGGGGATTTCGGCGATCGGCAGACCGGCGCGATAGACGGCCTCCGCGGCGAAGCGGGCGTCGTCGATGGAGGACAGACGGATGGCGGGGATGATACCGATATCTTCGATGCGGGCGCGGACTTCTTCTTTGGTCATGAATGTCACTTTATTACTGTTCCGCCGTCGCCTGCAGGACGAGGGCGTTCAAGACTACCTGGTCGCCCGGTTTGACGCCGGTCATGATCTCTTGTAAGTTGCCGGGCAACATCTTACCGGCGGTTACTTCGAGGCGGCGGAACTGACCGCCGTCCGCGGGGACATACACCCAATCGCGATCGTGCAGATGCAAAACGGCGGACGCCGGCACGGTGGCATGGGTTTCGGTTTGCAGGCTGTGGAAGGTGGCAGTGACAAACATGCCGAGCCGCATAATTCCGGGGTTACGCATTTCCAGGCGCACTTTCGCGGTACGGAGGTTGGGGTCAAGAACGGGGCTGATGTTGGTGATGCGTCCTTTGAAAACCTGGTTCGGATAAGCATTCAACTTAACGTCGGCATACTGCCCGAGATGCACTTGGGACAGATCGTTTTCGTAAACGTCACACAGGATCCAGACGAAAGACAGATCGGAAATGGTGAATGGATTCGGCGAGGCCAAACCTTGAACGCCGCCGGCGGCAGTGACTTGTTGATCGGTAATGACGCCGGAGACCGGCGCGCGGACTTCCACGATAGCGGATGGATGGTCGGGGTCGGCGCCCAGAACGCGCAGGTGGGCTATGGCTGTCTTGACCATGACCTTGGCTTTAGTATCGGCATCCTGCGCTACTTCGACATCCTTCTGGGCGATAGCGCCTTTATCGAATAAGAGGGCCGCGCGTTCGAGTTGTGCGTGCGCCAGAGTTTCGTCGGCGCGCGCTTGTTCGTAGTCCGAGTAAGCGCCGGAGACATCCGAACTCTGCACCTTGAGCAGCAATTGATCTTTAGTCACGGTGTCACCCAGGCGCGCATGAATTTCGGCGATGCGGCCGCTGGCCAGGGTGACGACGGGGATATTGCGGGAGACGTCGGCACTGACGACGCCGGTCACATCCAGGGATGGAGCGGCGCTGCGAGAGCCTGCCGCGACGAGGGGAAACTTCTTGGGGTCGTCAACCTTGAAGAGACCGGCAGTGGGCACGCGCTCGACTTCGGCAGGCGGGGGAGCTTCGGCCTTGGGATCAGTCTTTCCTTGCGCGCCGCAGCCGGATAGCCAGATTGAGGCCAGAGCCGGCAAGAAGGGAATCAGGTACCGCAGTTTCATTGGATAACCTCGCGGCCTACAGCCAGGTTCAACTGACTTGCCGCGTTTAAGTAAGAGCCTACCAGGTTCAAGTAACTCACCTGCACGGTCCGGTAGTCTCGCTGTGCGTCCAGGTAGTCGACTAAGGAAGCTTGTCCGTGCTGGTAGGAAAAGGCGATGGTATCGCGTACGCGAGCGGCTGTGGCTATGTACTTCGTCTTGTACGGGCGCAGCAGCGTTACCGTATTCATGAGCGTGGCATAGGCGGAATCGACGTCACTGAATACCTGAGCTTCGGCGGCATCGCGCAATCGTTCGTTGCGTGCAATGTCGACTTGGGAGCGCGCTTTTTCGCCCTGGTTGCGATCGAAGATTCTGAGCGGGACGGAGACGCTCACTCCGACGTAGACCGGGATGGGTGGATTGCGGGCGAAGTCCATACCGAAGGTGGGGTCAGTCGACCCATTGGCGACGGCCAGTTTGTAATCGGTCTGGGCCTTTTCGACGGATTGCGCCGCGGCTTTCAGATCGGGCCGCTCCTCGGTGGCGATCCGCCGCAATTCGTCAGGCGGTTGGATTTGTTCGGCGAAGTCGAAAGGTCCCTGGACGTCGAATTGTTCGAGGGGGGTTCGATCGTTCAGCAATTGCAGCAGTTGGATCTTGGCGGTGCGCAGGTTCACTTCAGCGGTCTGCAAGTCGGACTCGTACTGCACGCGTTGTAATTCCAAGCGATCGAGATCCACGTGGGCGATGTCGCCGGCCTTGAAGCGCTCCTGGCTGATGGACAACTGATGATCGAAGTAGGCCAGATTTTCCTTGGCCATTTCGCGCACCGCTTTGGCTTGCAGGGCTTGAACGAAGGCGCTTCGTAGGTTGAAAACCAGAGTGCGTTCCTGATCGGCCAGTTGAGATTGCGCGATGGCGGTAGCTTTTTGAGCGCTGTCGAGGCGGAGTTCCCGTTTGTGACGGCGTTCGTGCAAATAGCTGGTAGAGACGAACGGAAGCGCTTCGGAGAAGGGGCTGTATCTGTCGATTGGATTCTTGGTGAAGGGGTTGATCTGGTCGAGGCTGACGGTCAGGTCGGGATTAGGGCGCAGATAGGCCGTAATTTCCTGGTCACGCGACTCATCGATGCCGAGGCGGGCGGCGCGCAAGGTGGGATTCGATTTTTCAAATTCATCGCGCACCTGCTGCCAGGTCATAGTTTTCTGTGTGGCTGTCTGCGCGAAGCCAGCTTGTATCAGCATGCATGATAAAAGACACCGACATGACAGGCGGCGCAGCAATTGCCCGCTGCCACGTGGGAATGCACGCGTATGTTTGTCACGGAGGAAGGTTACCATCGGCCGACGGGAAAGGCGGGGCTTTCTAAGAGATACGAATACCCCACGGACTTTTTCATCATATCATTACGAGACGTACGACTCACCAGCTACGTGTCTATCTTTTTAAGCGAGAGTAACTAACTTTGAGTCAGTGTTAAGAAATCGTAAAAATGCCAGGGGGCGAGTCCGTACCTACAGGCCTCGCACACGGTGGTAAAATCGGGGCGAAATGCGAATTCGATATCTTCTCCCTCTAGCCTTCACGGCTTTTGCCGCAACCGTCCCGGTGATCAAGTGGAAGACGGGCGACCGCAGCAGGCCCATGCCGGCGATGGTCACTCCGGGCCAGCCGAGCACACAGGAGCATGCCGGCACGGCTCCTTCCGATGCGGTGGCGCTTTTCAATGGAAGGGATCTATCCGCCTGGCAGCAACGTAACGGCAAGCCAGTCGCGTGGAAAGTGCGGGACGGTTATTTCGAAGTGGCGCCGGGAACGGGAGATCTGGTCACCAAGCAGCCGTTTGGAGACATGCAACTGCACGTGGAGTGGGCCAGTCCGACGCCGAACCAAGGCAGCGATCAGGAGCCCGGAAATAGCGGTGTATACTTGCAGTCGTTGTACGAGATTCAGGTGTTGGAGTCTTTCCAAAACAAGACTTATCCAGACGGCCAGGCGGGCGCGATTTACTGCCAGTATCCACCGCTGGTGAATCCAGCGCGTCCGGCGGGAGAGTGGCAGACCTACGACATCATTTTCCACGGGCCCAAATTTTCCGGATCGAGTTTGGCGGAGCCGGCGACGGTGACACTGCTATTCAACGGTGTGCTGGCGCAGGATCACACCATGCCGACGGGTCCCACTGACTATATGAAGAGGCCGCCTTACAAGGCGGGGCTGGCCAAATTGCCGCTGCTATTGCAGGACCATGGGCAGCCGGTGAAGTATCGCAATATCTGGGTTAGGGAGCTGAAGGAACGGCCCGAATAGCGCCGCGCTACGGGAGTTCCGCGCGCACAGCGAGGGAGCAGTGCGTGACCCCGTTGCGGCAGAGATACTCGAGCAACAGGATCATCTTATGTTCCTGGTCGCGATTGGTCTGCGCCGGGGAGTGACGGATTTGCTCGAAGTGCGCAATACCTTCGGCCAGTTCGCGACGGCTGAGCACGGTGTGGTTGGGCGACTCCAATACACAGGCGCCTAGGAATTCGGCGATATACTGCAACTCGTCGCGCGAGAGGCCGAGCAAGAACTGGCGCGCCTTCCTTTGAAGACGTTGCTCCGCACATGCAGTGATCGCTGAAATTAAAGCCGTTCTCAACCTGAGCTCCTGTCTCTAGGCGAGCAATAACACCGGTGAAGTTAATTATGCCGGAAAACGAAAGCCGGGCGCAAGGGGGGCGATTATGACCTTCAGTGAGGTACACTGATTCCCAGCGATGCATACCAAGTTTACGCCTTCCTTCCTTACGCGGCGCGCGTTCCTGGCTACCGCGACTGGTGGTTCGGTGCTGCTGGCCAACCGGTTGTTCGGCGCACCCGATGCCACGGCGACTAAGCCGAACCCGGCGCTTGAAAAACTGGCGGAAACCGCGCTGGCGGAAGCGGGTAAGCAAGGGGCGACTTATTGCGACATACGGATTGCCCGCTATCGCCAGCAGTTTTCGGGTTACCGGCTTTCGCCGGAGCGTGGCGGGAATAAGACCGACGAAGTCCCGTTCATAACCGATCAACAGAACTTCGGGTTCGGGGTGCGGGTGATCGCGAAGGGGCAATGGGGATTCGCCGCTTCGCCGCTGGTTACGGCCGACGAGATCGCGCGGATTACGCGGGAAGCGGTGATCGTGGCCAAGGCCAACGCGGTGCTGCAATCGAGCCCCGTGCAACTAGCGCCGACGAAGGCATACACGGATCGTTGGACTTCGAAATTCGAACAGGATCCGTTCGCCGTGGCGGTGGACGAGAAGTTGGAACTGATGCACAACGCCACGTCGATCATCAAGAAAGATCCCAAGGTCTTTGCCGCGTTTGGTTTTCTGGCGGCGCGCGCCGAGGATAAGTATTTCGCTTCGAGCGAAGGGTCTTCGATCCAGCAGTATGTGGTGCAAGTGTATCCGGCGCTGCAGGCTACGGCGGTAGATACGCAGAAGAATATATCGCGTACACGGAGTTATCAGACGCCTCCGGTGACCGCGGGGTGGGAGGCGGTAGCCAAGGCCAATGTGGGAGAGAATGCGCCGCGCATTCGGGCGGAGGTGTTGGAGCATTTGGCGGCGCCCCCGGTGACACCGGGCAAGAAGGACCTGGTCCTGCTGCCGAGCCATTTGTATCTGACTATTCACGAATCGATTGGTCACTCGACGGAACTGGATCGGGCGCTGGGCTACGAGGCGAATTTCGCCGGGACGAGTTTCCTGACTACCGAGAAGATGGGCAAGTTTCAAGTAGGCAGCGAACTGATGAACGTGTTCGGCGACCGGACTAATGAGGGCGGTCTCGCCAGTGTGAAGTATGACGACGATGGCGTGCTGACCACTAAGTTCCCGATTATCGAGAAAGGCGTTTTCAAACACTACCAGACTATCCGCGACCAGGCGCACCTGGTCGGCGAAACGGAATCGCGAGGCTGCTGCTATGCGGACTCATGGTCGAGCGTGCCCTTCCAACGAATGCCCAACGTGTGGCTGGCGCCAGGCCCGCGCGATGTCACTCCGGACGATTTGATCAGCGGGGTGGACGACGGCATTCTGATCGAAGGCGAGGGCAGTTTCTCGATCGACCAGCAGCGCTACAATTTCCAGTTTGGCGGCGACGCCTTCTGGGAGATTAAGGGCGGCAAGAAGCGCGGGCATGCTTTCGCGGGTAGCCTACCAATCGAAGACCGCCGATTTCTGGCACACTTGCGACGGCATTGCGGGGGCCAGTTACTGGCAGCAGTTCGGCTCGTTCTTCGATGGCAAGGGTGAGCCGGAGCAGATCAACGCGGTGAGCCATGGCTGTTCGCCGTCGAGGTTCCGGCAGGTGAATGTATTGTTGACCGACTAAGAGGAGGCTATCATGCTCAGCCAACAGGAAGCTAAAAATCTCATTGACAAGGCCATCAGTTACTCTAAGCTGCCGGGCTGCCAGATAGATCTGTACTCGTCGGAGGATGCGTTTATCCGCTACGCGAACAACGGCATCACGACGTCCGGATATCGAGTGACGCAGAGCCTGTCGATCAGCAGTGTGACGGATGATAAGCGGCATGGCAATGCGGTGGTGAACGAACTGACTGACGATTCGATTAAGCGCGGGGTGGAGCAGGCGGAAGCTCTGGCGCGGATTTCGAAGGCCGACCCGGAAGATATGCCCGCGCTCGGTCCGCAGAAGTATCCGGTGTTGAGCAACTTCGATTCGTTTACCAGTTCGGCGCGCGGCGATGTGATGATCCCGCACGTGAAAGCGGTACTGGACAGCGCGCGCCAGAATAAGTTGACGGCGGCGGGATTCATCCAGCGGTCGGCCAGCGCAGTGGCGGTGGGCAACAAAGCGGGACTGTTCGGCTACCATACCTACACCGATTCAAGCCTTACAAATACGATGCGGGCGGCGGGCGGCGCGAGTTCGGGGTGGGCTTCGCAAACGTCAGTGTCATTGAAGGACGTGAACGGCGAGGCGGCGGGACGGATTTCGGCGGAGAAGTGCCTGCGGGGCGCCGGTGCGCGGAAGAAACTCGACCCGGGGAAGTATACGGTGATTCTGGAACCTGCCGCGGTCAGCGATCTGATCGGTTATTTGGGCGGCAGTTTCGGCGCGCGCGATGCGGAACAGGGGCAGTCGTTCTTGAGTAAGCAGGGCGGGGGAACGCACCTGGGCGAGAAGATGTTTCCGGATTACATCACGCTGCGCAGCGACCCTTTCAATACGACGCTGGCGGCGACGCCGTGGGGACCATCGCTGCTGCCCAACGAACGGATCGCGTGGATTGACAAAGGCGTGGTGAAAAATTTCTACTACGACCGCTATTGGGCGAGTAAGGCGGCTAAGGATCCGACACCTGGGCCTGACAACCTTACCTTGGACGGGCAGGATAATACACTCGAAGACCTGATCAAATCGACGGACAAGGGTCTGCTCATCACGCGATTCTGGTATATCCGCATGTTACAGCCGCAGACCATGCAAGTGACCGGACTCACTCGCGACGGCGTGTTTCTGGTGGAGAACGGAAAGGTTACCGATCCGGTGACTAACTATAGGTGGAATGAGAGTCCGGTGCGGGTCTTGCAGAATACCAAGAAATTGACGAAGCCGTTGCGCGCGCAGGGGGCGGAGGCGGGCAGTTCGATCGTACCCGCGATTGTGGCTACGGAGTTCAACCTGGCGAGTGTTTCGGACGCGGTGTAGCGGTTCAGTTAATCTGCTCGATTTCGGTCTCGAGCATGGCGATGTGCTCGTCTTCTTCGGAGGCGAGTTCCTGGCAGAGATCCTTTTCGAGGCCGTCTGGTAGATCGGCCGCAAGTTTGCGGAAATGATCGCGGGTCCGGCATTCCATCTCTAGCGCAGATTGGTAGAGTTTAAGGATACTGGTGTCGTCGGACACCGCCAGATCGTGAAACAGCCAGCCGGACAGCAGTTTTTCCGCGTCAGGCGACATTTCCGTAACCGCCGCATCCAGGTGCGCGTGGTACTTTTCGTTTAGCTCGTGCAGGTGGTCGAGTTCGGCTTCGTACAGGCGCTCCAGCACCACGCGATGCTCTGGTTTGGTGGCTTGCTCGCGCGCCAGTTTGTAGAAGTAGAAGGCATTGAGTTCGAACTGGACGGCGTCGCGAATGGCATGCAAGCGCATGGGGTCGCCCAGTTCGCGGCTTTCGACTACGGCCAAATCGCCACCGCAAAGGAAGCATTTGCCGTAAGGCAGCGCGAATCCGGTGGACAGCTTGTGGCACTTTTGGCATTTCCAGGTATAGCGGACCTGCGCGCAGCAGATCTCGTCCTGGTCCAACACTTGATGACACTTGGGGCAAGTTGAGGGCATTATGCGGGGACTCCCATGTATTCGAGCATGCCGTGTGCGGCACGGCGACCGGCGCCCATGGCGAGGATGACGGTGGCGGCTCCGGTGACGATATCGCCACCGGCGAATACGCCCGGTATGGAGGTCATGCCGGTGCGTTCTTCGGTCTCGATGTAGCCCCACTTGTTGGTGCGGAGGCCGGGCGTGGTCTGGGCGATGATGGGGTTCGCGGTGGTGCCCAGCGCGTAGATTACGGTGTCTACGTCGAGGTCGATCGCGCTACCGTCTTTGGGGACTGGACGGCGCCGGCCCGAAGCATCCGGTTCGCCCAGTTCCATTTCCTGGCAGCGCAGACCCGTGACCCAGCCAGCCGCATTGCCCAGAATCTCGATCGGATTCGTGAGCCAGCGGAAGTGGATGCCTTCCTGGATAGCGTGCTCCAACTCTTCGGCGCGTGCGGGCGATTCGCGGCGGGAGCGACGGTATACGATAGACACTTCCTCGGCGCCCATGCGTAGCGCGACGCGCGCGGAATCCATGGCGGTGTTGCCCGCGCCGACGACCGCTACGCGGCGGCCCATACCCACCGGCGTATCGTAGATGGGCTGTTGGTAGCCACGCATCAGGTTCACGCGGGTGAGGAATTCGTTCGCCGAGAAGACGCCGTTGAAGGCCTCGCCGGGGATGCCCATGAACTTGGGGGATCCGGCGCCGGTGCCGATGAACGCCGAATCGTAACCCATATCGGTGAGCAATTGCGGAATGGTGAACAGCTTGCCGATGATAGTGTCGAGCCGAATTTCCACGCCCAGTTTGCGCAGGCTATCGATTTCGGTATCGATGATCAGATCGGGGAGGCGGAATTCGGGGATGCCGTATTTCAGTACGCCTCCGGCAACGTGCAGCGCTTCGAAGATGGTGACGGCTACGCCGTGCTTGGCCAATCCACCGGCGCAGGCCAGGCCGGATGGGCCGGAACCGATGATGGCGGCACGCTTCCCGCTGCGCCCCGCGGCGTCCACGGGTTCATCCCAACCGCGCCCGATGGCCGCATCGGCGACGAAACGCTCCAGGCGTCCGATGGCCACCGCGGGATATTTCACGCCCACGATGCAGGATGCTTCGCACTGCGATTCCTGCGGGCAAACGCGGCCGCATACGGAGGGCAGCGTATTGGTGTCTTTCAAGATACGGAATGACTCGCGGATATCGCGGCGAGCCAGGGCGGAGATGAAGCCGGGAATGTCGATCCCTACGGGGCAACCGGGAACGCAGCGCGGTTTCTTGCACCGGAGGCAGCGGTCAGCTTCGGCCAACGCCGCATCCAGATCGAGCCCGAGGGAGACTTCCTTGAAATTGTGGGCGCGCTCCGCGGGCGGTTGCTCGGCCATAGGGGCGCGAACCGGGGAGATGGTGCGAATGTTCTTGGGGACGCGCGGGCCGGGCGGTTCGGGTTGGGGGGCGGGTAATTCGGGCAGGTGACAGGCGACCGAGGCGGCGAGGTGCGTGCCGTTCGATCCGCGCGGGCTCATAGCGGCCATGCGAACGCTTTCGCCGCGGAAACGCTCCAACGCCTGCTTTTCCTCACGTTCAAAGCGCTTTTGCCGCAGCGCTAGTTCCTCGAAGTTCACCAGGTGTCCGTCGAAATCGGCACCATCCACGCAGGCGAATTTCATGGCGCCGCCCACGGTGACGCGGCAAGAGCCGCACATGCCGGTGCCATCCACCATGATGGAATTCAGACTTACGACGGTTGGTATACCGAGCGGGCGGGTGACTTCGCAGCAGGCGCGCATCATGGGGATGGGGCCGATCGCGACCACTTCGCAGGCGTCCTTCTCTTCCGCTAGGACTTCGGCGAGCGCGGTGGTGACGAAGCCTTTGCGGCCGTAGCTGCCATCGTCACTTGTGATTTCAAGGCGGTCGCTGAAGGTGCGGAATGGGTCTTCCCAGAAGACCAGTTCGCGGGTGCGGAATCCGATGATGGAGACGGTGCGATTGCCGAGCCGCTTATATTGGCGAAGTTGGGGAAACACGGGCGCGACGCCGAGGCCGCCGCCCACCAATACGACGGTGCCGTTGTGCTTGCGAATGTCGCTGGGCAGGCCGAGGGGACCGATGAAGTCCAACAGGTAGTCGCCTTGGGCGAGTCCCATCATTTCCAAAGTAGTCTTGCCGACGGCCTGGATGACCACGGTGACGGTGCCGCGGGCGGCGTCGAAATCGGCGACGGTGAGGGGGATGCGTTCGCCGTGTTCATCAATGCGGGCCATCACGAAATGGCCGGGACGCGCGGCGCGAGACACCTCGGGTGCGCCGACTTCCCAGAGAAACGTCGCGGGGCCGAATTGCTGACGGCGGACGATCGGATACATCCACCCCTCCTTTTCCGGAAATCGTATTATATAAGGTTTTAGGAGGCTGTGGTATTTTTCTGCAAGTGCCCTGCCGTTAGTACAGGGAGGGCCGCGAACCACCGCCGATCAGCGCGGGATTAATGGTGGCGATGGTGTGGGTACCTTCGTGGCCGCCCCACGCAAATAGCAGTTGCACCATGGGATAGCCACCGGCGCGAATGGTCAGGCCGACCGCATAGCTGTGCAGCAGGTGGTCGAATCCCAAGTCGCCGCGGGTAAGCGCGACTTTGCCGAGATCGTACTGGAACATGGCTCCGATGGGGCCCCAAATGGAATGTTCGAGATCGGCCCGGAATAGCATCAGGTTGGGTGCGCGAAAGCGGTAGTCGGGATAGCTGGCGAGCATTTTGTCGCCGTTGATATCCGCGCCGCCCAGCGTTGGCTGCAAGTAAAACGGAATGGTGTTGCCGGAAGGCTCGAAGGATTCGACCAGGCGCGCTTCGAGGTTGATGCTGCCATCGCGATTTCTGGTGGTGCTGCCGGCGGTCTTTTCGAGTTTGTACAAGGGGATGGTGTGCAGAAAATCGAGGTTCAGGCGCTCGAAAGAGTCTGACGAACCGCCGAGGAATTCCTGCAAGGTTGCTGAATAATCGACGATGAAACGGCTGGAGAGATCGCGGTCGAACCGGACTCCTTCACCTGGCTCGAAGAAACCTTTCTGGGGTCCCAACTCCGGGACGGTGGCGTCGCTGGAGGCGGGGCGCAGAGCGAAGAAGCGGCCATCTAATTCCCCGAACAAAGACAAGCCGGAATTATGGATTGGATAACTGCCATTGCCTCCGACGACAATCTCACGCATGCCATACAAAGCCAAATTGTCGCGCGAGGTATCGGGCCCGATGCCGTAGTAGCTGAGTTTGTTCAGCGAAATCGCCTCAGCGTAGAAGTTCACTTCCGGCGCGTACAGAATTTCTGCCTTCTTGCCGGTGCCTTTTACGGGACGATGGGTGATCACCGCGACGGGGGTATCCGGGACTTTGATCGCGCGGAAATTGAAGCCGGCCATCCACGATTGATTGGTCGAGGCCATGGCTTCCACGTTGGTGGCTGAGCGCCACGATTCGTTCAGGTTGTGTTCCCAGCCGAAAGCCAGTCCGGCGCCGAAGCCGTTACCCGGCGGGAAATTGCCGCCCGTAAGGTGGAGAGGGCTGCCGTGTACCAGGTCGGTCAGGCAACTGAATATTTTCTTGTCAGCCGAGAAGCAGTCGTCCTTGAATTGTTGGCCTTCGCGCCGCAGATCGGATTGCAGGCTGCCTTCGGAACTGGCGGGCATTTCCTGCGCAGTGGCGGCTGCGATACAGACCGCTAAAAGGGACAGAATTCGGCAAGTTCGTCGCACGCCTGTTCTCCTCAAGTTACTTATTGGGCACGAGGTGTGCCATCACTTGCGCCACATAGTCGCTGGCCTGCTGTTCGGTCAGTATCTTTGAAACGTCGATGCCGGTTTGCTGGTCAGGCGGCAGGGTAAGTTCCACTTGGTGGACGGCTCTCACGTGGTCCGCCAGCAACTGGGAGAGGGCCCTGTCGGGATTGGCGGCATCGCCGGGCGCTTTCAGCGAGCGAGCGAAATTGGTGACGCGGCTATCGTCCACCGAGGCCGCTCCACCGAAGACGCCGGTTTCGAAGCCGATGTAATCCTGACGAGGAGTGGCCAGGGTGAGGAAGTCCAGAAACGTTCCGGCCGCGGCCTCGCGCGGGGAGCGATGGGTGGTGTCGAGGCCGAAGTGTTTGGTTACCGTGGCCGGAATCGAGGCATGATCGAAAACCAGCGGGACGGCGCCATCCACGGCGGGGTCCGGTACCACGCGGCCCTTGGGAATCCAAGGCGAAATCAGGATGGCGGGAACGCGAATGCCGAGGCGGTCGAATTTGAATCCGGTCTGCGCATCCGTGAACTCGTCGGGCGTACAGGCGGGCGGCACTACGTGGTCGTAGATGCCACCGTGCTCGTCATAGACCAGCAGCAGGAGTGTGCTGTTCCACAGATCCTCGTTGTTCAGGATGGACATGTAGACGGAGGCGATGAACTCTTCGCCCGCCAACACATTGTGATCGGGATGCTGGTCGGCGGCGGGAATGGTGGAACCGCCCACGGTATGGTCCGTGTAGTTCGGTTCGATGAAGCTATATTCCGGAAGATTACCGGAGGCGCAATCGGCCTGAAATTGATCGAACTGGCCGAAGAGCGCGGGTTGGTCTTTGAGCATGAAGGTCATGCCGAGGGTGGCGCTGGGCGGATCGTAGTAATAGATTTTGGCAGTGTGTCCTTCGGTGACCATGCGTTCGTAAATGGTTTTGTATTTTTCGCCGAGGTAGAAGAGATCCATATCGGTCTTGCCAAACGAAGTGCCGAAATGGGCGAAGGCGCGGTTGGGAATCGTGGGTCCCGGGAGCGACGAGAACCAGCGGTTGAAGACCAGGAAATTCGCGGCCAGGGTGGTGATGACGGGAACCTTGGCGGGGGGAAAGCAGTACATGATGTTGTGCGAATGCGCGACGTTGTTCTGCTTTTGGAAATAGGCTTTCACGAAGCCCTGCATGTTGGGGGCGGCGGCGCGCGGATCGCCAAAGAGTTGCAGGTCGACGTCAGGATAGTGGTGGCCCGGATCGGGCTGTAGTTGGCTCTGATATTGTGCCAGGGGCTGTACGGGGACCAGTGCGCCGGTGCTGTCCGGATTGGTTTGGGTACCGTCGACTCCATCGATGCGGGCGTCCTGCGCCATCATGTAGCCGAGCATGTGGTCGAAGGAGCGGTTCTCCATCATCAAGACCACGATGTGTTTGAGCTGGTCAATTCCGGGCTGTGCCATGGTCGGGCTCCTTTCGAAAATCAGATTGCGTCCGGGGTGCCCATGGCCACCGCGACTGCGTAGCCGACTTGTGGCTTCACGATATCGGAGTGGCCGGAGATGAACGCGTCGGCCAACAGGTTATGCGGTTTGCTACAGGTAACGCCGGCCGCGAAGGAATAGGCGCCGCCGACATCCAGCATGGTGCCTACTACGCGCTCTGGTGTGGTGTTCTGGTTCTGCGCTCCATTGCTGCCCAGGCCGCCGTAGATATCGTTGGCATCGCCGACCGAGGCGGCGGTTTCGCCGGAGATGCGGGAGGCGACCGGATACGCAATCCCGACTGCCTTGTCGTTCCGCGTATGTGAAATCAGGATTGGTCCACGGACTTTCTTAGCCGCGACTACCTGGCGGAAGCCGCCGTCATTGGTTCCGTCGAACTGGGAGGCAAAGCCGTTGTGCGAGAAGGCGCCCTGCAGCAGCGTCATGGTGTTGGGCCGCAGGGCATCGCCCGCCGGCAGGGCGTTTACGGCGGCGGTGACTACGCGACAGCCGAAACTATGACCCATCAAGTGCAATCGCAGATCGGGACGGGCAGTGCGAATCGCCTGGATCAATGGCGCAACGCCTTTCACGCCCACGTCGCCGGCGCGCGCCTTCATCATGAAGAAGGTGGTGAAGTTCAGGGTGTGCAGCAGGGCGGACTGCAGCCCTCCGAATACGTCGCGAAAACTGGCCGCCCCCCCCATGCCTCCGCCGGACGAAGATGCGAAAGGATCGATCGAAGCCGCCGCGGAGCCTGGACGGGGCAACGGAGGATGGAGGGCGCGCGAGAGGTTTGACACGAGCAGGGCGGGGTCCATGGAGAAAAAGCGGTCCGAGGCATCCTCGGCGTCGGCACTTCCTTGGGGCAACAATCCGCGCAGGGTGCCGATCACATCGTTGCGCACTGCCGGATCGTTGGGCCATGCGTCAACCGCCTGCTTCACGGCATCAAACTTGCTTTGTACGGCCGGATCGGGCGCGGCCATGGGCCAGCCCGCGGCTTGGGACAGATCCGCCAGTCCGTCCACCATCGATCGCAATTGATCGTTGCTGACAGCGGCATTCAGGGATGCAGCGCCGCTCGGAATCAGATCGCTCTCTTCGAATTTCTTGGAAGGCCAGAGGACGCCGCAGATGGCGAAGGCCCGTCCCGCTAACGGCGCGGCCGCGGCGATCTGGGGCGCCAACTGGGCGGCCAAACCGCTGTACAGGTTCTTGGCGTCGTCCATGTTGTTGTTCCAGCCGTGCGACATCAGGAACAAGTCGGTGACGCCGGAGTGAACGCCGTTGATCACGGCGTCGGCATCCGATTGTTGAAACAGGGTGCCATCCTTGGTGAATTGCACTGGAAAAAACGGAAATGGAAAAACGATGCTGCTCACTGTCCCCCCCTTGTCTAAATCGCTTGAATCGTACGCAACATATCTACCAGGCCGCGCCCTTGGGCGGAGCCATCCCGGCCCAGATCGGTGGCATTATCCATCAACAGCTTTTTGATGTCCTGCGGCCGGCCGATGAATTCGCTTCTGACGGAGAGCAGCCCAGCGATCACGCCCGAAACATGCGGGGTGGCCTGACTGGTGCCGCTGCGCTCGATGTAGTACGCGCCCCCCGCGCCCGCCACACCGGCGTTGGCCTTGTAAGTATTCAGGTCGGGACCCGCGCCGCAGGAAACGATGCGTTCACCGGGAGCCAGCAGGTCGGGCTTGCGGCGTCCATCGCCAGTCGGCCCTTTCGATGAAAAATAAGATACGCCGTAAGTGTGCGGCATATCTCTATGGGTGGCGCCGACCGTGATGGCCTCTTCCGCATTGCCTGGATCGTTAATGGATAGGGCGAAGCCTTGCCCCGTGTTTCCGGCGGCGATCACCACGCAAACGCCGGACTTCACCATGCGGTTGACTTCCACGCAAACGGGGCTTTGCCCGCAGGCGAACCATTCGGCGTCGAAATCATATCCGACGCTCAGGTTTACTCCGTGGATGACGATTTCGCGGCCAAAGCCGTTAATCTCTTGAATCTTGTCGAGGGCCGCGATCACGTTGCTGATGGGGCCTTGCCCATCTTTATCGAGCACCTTGAAGCTGACCAGTTTGCACTCGGGAGCCATGGCCATCACGCTGCCGACGGTGGTGTCGGCCTGATAGGATATCTTCCCGGTGACGTCGCGTTCGCGGACGATGGCGATGGGCGGCGTAGGTGAAGTCGACTCCAATTCGCCAGCGATGATACCTGCGACGTGGGTGCCGTGCCCGTAATCGTCGGCTGGCACTTTGAGCACTGCCGGCGGATCGGCCATGAAATCCATATGCGTGAGCGGGGCCGGCAGATCCTTCAAGTTCGCGTGTTTTTCAAAGTGTGGATGGGTGCCGTCGATGCCGGAATCAAGCACTGCCCAGACGATACCTTTGCCGGCGGTGGCAAAGGCGCGGCGGCAAGCATCGGCCTTCACCGTGGCGACGGACTTCCAGATTTGCGCGCGAACGATAAAGTCGGGCCAAATATGAAAAATTGCGCGGTATTGTTGGTCGAGTTCGACGAGACGGCGAATCGCGGTTCCGCTCAGGCGGGCGTAAATGTATTGCTGACTGGCATCGCTCTTGGCGCGGCTTACTTTCTGATCGGGATCGGGGGCGCCGACGGCCTGCTCCACCAGTTTGTAGATCAGATCTTTGGCCTCATGGCGGTATCCGGAGTAGCGGAGATTGACGTCGATGATGACCCAGTGCAATTCCGTGGGGTCTCTGTCAATGGCTCGCTGCAGCGGCACGGCGATGACCGACCTCACCAGGTTTTCTTGATCGAAACGCGGCACGGCATTGTCAGCCATTTCCGATATCTCCCCTCCCAATTACTATAGTGAAGGAACCGGCGGATACGTTACAGATCGGGTCACTGGGCGGTACCGCCTCCGTCGTCTTCCCACTGGGCGAGCGCCATTCGTTCCGGCTCACGGACACCCGTACGGTCGTAATATCGGCACCAGGCAATGGTGCGACATCCCAGGCAATCGCGTAACGATTGTGAATATTCGGCGAACAGCAGGCAACGGCCTTCGCGCACGATCACGCTGTTGTAAAGAATGGCCATAAGTTTGGGGGGCTCGATCCCAAACCAAGCATATGGGCCAGACTCCGGCCATCCAGGGGATTACCGGGGCGAAGTTACTGAATCAGTGGCGAAAATAAAATCGCTTAGCGTGTCACTTCAAAGTGCCCTTGGCTTTGGCTACGGGGATGAGGGTGGGATAGAACTGGACAAAAGTCTGGTCCACGGCGCCGTTCGCGAAATGGCAGGTTTGGCAACTTGAAGTAGGCGGAAATGGTTTCGACGCTTGCTGCGTTCCGCCGAATTCAAAGAACGCCCACTTGATGGGAAAACGCGATTCGTCTTTTAGGTGAATTTCGAGGCCTACCATGGCGTCCTGGTAATGGCCGCCGTTGTTGATGGACCCTTTGCCGGCCGACTTGCGAACTTCTAAAGCGAACATGGTTTTGTCGGGCCACGCGCCGGTTTGGAGGAATGACTTATAGGCTTGGGGGGTGACGAAAACGTTGTCGAACCGCTCGGCAGATGGGGCGGACGCGCTGTTGACCGGGCCGTAGGTCATGCCCAACCCGGAACTGAGGTAGATCCATTCGCGGTAGTTATCGGGGCGGAGGAGTTGGCCGTCGCTGTTGTATCGGGGGCCATCGGGTACGGTCTGTTGGGCGGCGAGGCCCAGCGACATCAGACCGAGAGTGACAAGAAGTCTGGAGTGCATGGTGACTATACTACCGCGCCGGACGAACGGGGGTGAATTCCGGATCGGAGAAATCCGGCTTGGTTTAGCGGCGCAAACTGAAGTCCGATTATGTTAGGGTGTGAGTGAAATGCAATTCTCCCACGCCTTTGGAATCGGTATTTTCGTCATAGCCGCGGCCTTCTGCGTTTCGGCTGCGGGACAGAATCCGCCCGGCAAGGATGCGCCGACGACGGAGACAAGAGGCATCCCGGCGCGGGCAACGCCGGGCGACTATCAGTCGCATGCCGCGGCCGGAACATACACTATTGCCGCCGAATTCCTGGGGCATTCCATTCCTACTTCGCAAGGCAGTCCGCTCACGAACGAAGATTATGTGGCGGTCGAAACCGGGCTCTATGGGCCGCCGGGCGCGCACTTGAAAATATCGGTTGCCGACTTTTCTCTGCGTGTGAATGAAAAGAAGAGTCCTGCGCCGGCACAACCGTTTGGCGCAGTTTTCCGTTCGCTGAAGGATCCGGATTGGGAACCGCCCGCCTCGGCGGCGAAGTCGAAAACGGGTATCAGCACAGGTGGCAACAGCCAGGACAATACGCCCGCCGCGCCTCCGAAGATGCCGCTTGAATTGCAGCGGGCGATTCAACAGCGGGTGCAGAAAGTCGCGCTGCCGGAAGGGGACAGGCCGCTGCCGGAAGCTGGATTGATCTTCTTTCCTTACCACGGGAAGCCGGAAACGATCCATTCGCTGGAACTGACTTATTCCGGCCCTGCCGGACAGGTAACGATGAAGCTCGAACCGTAGGCGGAAGGCTTTCCCGCCGTTAGCCGGCTTGCTGGAATTGGTCGTCATCACTGTCATCGTCGGTGTCATCATCGTCACTGGCGGATTCCAGATCTGCGAAGAGGTCGGCCTGCGGTTTAGGTGGCAAGTAATCCGCGCCTAGAGCAAGGCGAAGGGGCGCGTGTGGGCGGCCATCCGCCCAGGAACTTCGTTGGGTGGTTGCGGCCTCCTGCGCCAACAAGTCGCATCGGGTGTTGTCCTCGTGGCCGGCATGGCCCTTGGTCCATAACCATGTGGTCTTATGCGGGGCGGCCAACTCATCAAGTTCCATCCAGAGATCGGCGTTGGGCACCGGCGCGTGCTTCCGCCACCAATACCTCCGCTTCCACTTAATGATCCACTGGGTGATTCCGTAGAGCACGTACTGGGAGTCAGTGGTAATCTCGACGTCGCACGGTTCTTTGAGCGCCAGGAAGCCCTGAATCGCCGCCATAAGTTCCATGCGGTTGTTGGTGGTATGCGGGTCGAATCCGAACAACTCTTTCTTTACGGCACCAAACCGGAGAAGGCAGGCCCATCCGCCGGGGCCGGGATTTCCGATGCAAGCGCCGTCGGTGATCAGGGAGACTTTCTTCATATCCGCGAAATCTCATGATGCAACATTGATGCAAGTGTTGGAAAGCTTTGCGGCACCCGCAGCGATTTCGCGCCCGGCAGGATTGAGTCATAAATGAGGGCATCCGCTATGACGATTGAGGAAGCCATCCTAGAGAAAGTTCGCCTACTGCCGCCGGAAAAGCAGCATGAAGTACTGGACTTCACCGAGTTCCTGCAGACCCGGACGGCGACAACTGAGCCCCGCGAACCCCTAAGGGGACTTTGGAAGGATCTGGGCGTCTCGGTTAGCGAAAAGGATATTTCCGAGGCGCGGCGAGAGATGTGGGGCAACTTTCTGCGGTAAAGCATTTGAAGAACGGCTTGGTTGTCGATACGCATGCTGCACTCTGGTATCTTGCCGACGATCCGGCTCTCTCAGTGAACCAAATCCCGATTCTTTGTCGTGCCGCGCTCCGGCTGCCGCTCGTAACCAAAGACGGACGAATTCGGTCGACGAACCTCGAAACCATCTGGTGAAGGCGGCAGGGGACACAGTCCCGTCGAATGCTGAAGCCGCGGGTTGGAGTCGGCAGCAGGATGCGCTTGCATCGATCCCCGATTTACTAGACAATATAACCTGAATATCTCGTTATTTAAGGAGGCAGATATTATGGCGCTTCCCCAACTCCCTACCCGGCTAGGAGCGTCTGGATGCCGCATTCCTGAATTTCGAATGCAAGGAGATGCCCTTGCACATCGGCGGCGTATGCATCTTCGAAGGAGCCATCCCGTTCGAACGTTTCGTGGCAACGATTGAATCCAAGTTAGATTCGATCCCACGCTACCGCGAAAAAGCGGTCTTCCCATTCCTGAATATCGGATTTCCTACCTGGCAATCCGATACCGGGATTTCGATATCCTGCCGCCATATTTTCCATGTCACGCTGGAGGCGCCGGGCAGCGACGAGCAGTTGCGCGAACTGACCGGCCGCATTTACCCCGTCTGCTCGACCGCAATAAGCCGCTTTGGGAGACCTATGTGGTGGACGGTCTGGCCGGCGGACGGTCGGCGCTGATCTGCAAAGTCCACCATTGTATCGTGGATGGCGTGGCCGGCATCGGGCTGATGAACGTAATTTTGGACCCGTCGCCGGAGATGCCGCGGCTTCACGAAGCGGAAGGCCTATCCTCCGCCGCAGCCTGCCGACGCCGCGACGCTTTTCCTCGATCGCTTCGCCGACAGCCTGGCGCAGATTCCCAAACGCATGTCGGAATTTCGCGACGGCCTGGTGGGTTATGGGTCGTTGTTGCGCAACGATAGCGCTACCGCGCTGGGTCTGGAACGCGTGGTGGATCGTGATGCCGGAGTTGCTTTCGCCGCTGGAGCACTTGCCCTTCAATCGCGTCTGTTCGGGCGAACGGCGCGTTTTCTGGACGGAGTTCCCCTTCGCGGAAGCGCGCGCCATTCGCACGGCCTGGGCTGCACTGTTAACGATGTGGTGCTGACGGTGGTGGCGGGCGCGGTCGCCAAATACACTAAGCTGCACGGCCAAACAGTGAAGAACCGGTTCTTCCGTCCCATGGTGCCGGTGAATGTACGGCCGGCGGAAGATTCCATCGGCGCTTTTGGAAATCTGATTTCGCTGATGCTGGTGGCGCTGCCGCTGGGCATCCGCGATCCGATTGCGAGCGCATCAAACACATTCACGAACTGACACAGGCGATGAAGGGCGCGCGCACGCCGGAATTGCTGCGCGCGGGATTGTCGTGGCTGGGATCTGCTGCCGCCCCCGTTACAGGCGTTCCTGGCGGCAATCTGAGCTGGCTCAATACCCCGATCCCGCTGTTCCATATGGTGTGCACTAATGTGCCCGGACCACAGATTCCGCTATACACCTGCGGCCAGCGCATGACCGCCTGTTACCCGCACGTACCCACCGGCATGGACGTGGGCATTAGCGTGGCCATCGAAAGCTACGACCAGAAACTCTATTTCGCTTTGACCACGGACGCGTTGGCGGCGCCGGATGGCGGGCGCATGATGGAGTTTCTGGAGGCGTCTTTCCGGGAATTGCGGGAGGCGGCCGGGGTTCCGGCTACGGAGGCGCATGTGACCCGGACACGGCAGCCTCGCAAGCCGCGAGTTAAGGCTAAGGTTGCGAAGGCGCCTGTTGAAGTTGTGGCGCCCCCCGTGGCCGAACCGGATATCGTCACGATGCTTAACGAAATTCCCGCCTCAGAAGAGGAGTTGGAAGACGCGGAGTTGGTGATGGAAGAGGAACTGGAGCCGGTTTCCTAAACTTTCTGGGGAGCGGCTATGAAGTGCTTCTGCGCGTGGATCATGGGCTTCCTGGCGGTCGCGGCGGGGCAGACCGTGCCCAACGAACCGGCCACTGCCTCAGTGCGCGGCGTGGTGAAGGAGTCCTCCACGCACGCACCTCTCGATGGCGCGCGAGTCTATGCGGCCGCGGCCAAAGGCGAGGAGAGCGATACCACGGGTCCCCAGGGCCAATTCGCGATTTCCAATCTGCAGGCCGGCCGCAATTGGATCTCAGTTTACGATAAGAGGCGCGCGGCATCCGGCGGAGCCTATGTCCTGCTGCGTCCCGGACAGGATCTCGCAGGAGTCGAGATCTTTATCAAAGCGGGCGGTTCGATTGCGGGGACGGTGGTGGATGAAGATCGCAAGCCGGTGAGCGGAGCTGCGGTGGTGGTTCTCGAATCGGCATTCGAATTTGGCCGTGCGGCGTACCGGCCCGTTCTGACCGCACAGACCGATGGTAACGGCGAATACCGCTTGGCGCCGGTCCCTAGCGGACGACGCGTCTTAATTCTGGCAAAGAAGGCGATTCAGCCAGCCAAACACGAAACTCTGCCGGCGGATCGCGAGAAGCGTCCTCGCTTGCTCGTGCCCACGTTCTATCCGGGCTCGAAAGAAATTGAGGGCGGGCAGCCCGTGGTGCTGGGGCCGTCCGAGGATCGGCCGCATACGGACATCGAAATGCGGTCTTCACCTTCGTATTGCATTGCAGGTACGGTTCGCATATCTGGAGACGCAGTACAGTTGTTAACAATCTCGGAGCGCTTCCCGTTGGAGTTTCAATCGTCGATGACACCCGTGAAGGTGCCGGTTTCGCATGGGAAGTTCGGCGCCTGCGGCTTCCACCCGGGCGACTATAAGCTGAACGCCGTGGGCAATGAAAAGAGTGACGTGCCGGTTTCCGGTATTCGGCGGCTCCAGATGGACGCGTTTGCCCAGGTCACCGTCAACAGCCAAGATTTGGATGACGTGCAGCTTGTGCCAAGCCTGGCGGTCACTGTGCCGGGCGAATTGCTGTGGGATCCACCTCCGCCCGCGCAAGCCGCGGAACAACGGATCCGGATCGCATTCGCGAAATTCTGGACCAACAGGCACGCGGATGAGGAGGAATCGTCCGGCCTAAGCATGACTGGAATGAGTTATGGCGATCGCTTTCCAGTGCCTGGTCCATTCGCGATGGAAGGCTTGCCGGTAGATGACTACAAACTGCAAGTGAGTGGTCTCCCGGAAGGCTGCTATGTCAAAGAAGCGACCTATGCCGGCGTTGACGTAACCCATCAGCCCGTCCGATTGACCGATACGGCCGGGGGACGACTGCGCGTCGTGCTGGCTTGCGACGGCGGGTCACTGACGGCCCGCGTAACGGACCGCGATGGCAATCCCGTTCCCCACGTCACGCTGTTTGTTGTGCCGCAATCTGCCGGCTCGGCTGCGGAGTTGCAGGACTTACTGCAACAGGCGGAAGTTGAGAACGGCTGGAGCGGCAGCGTGAGGCCGGTACCTGGTTATGGCAGGCGACCTGGACCTCGACGGAACCGCCGAACCGGTGCTCAGGTTGTGGCGGGCGCGGGCGAACGCTAAAGAAGTTGAGGTTGGTCCAGCCGCTATGGCTCAGATAACGTTGGAGGCCGGCGATCTGCGATAGCCGCTCGCGCCTAAGCCCAGAGGTTGAGCGTGCGGACCAACGGTTCCGGTTGTTCATCGAAGACCAGCGCCACATCGCGACCCACCACTCGCCAGCGATAAATGGCCAGTCCCGCCTGCACCAGTACCACAACGGCGACTAGCCAGACGAAACGCGCAGGGCGCTGCAGCATCCAGTACTCCAAGGTGAGACACGCCGACACGTAGGTGGTGAAGCCGAATAGGTAGAGGGGCCACGACACTTTCAGGTTAGCTTTGCCGGGCAAATAGGAGCAGGTGAACGGAAACTTCTCGAAGCCGGCCAGCAGCACGTCCACTAACAGCAGCGAAATCACCGTCCCAAACAAGATGTGGAGCGCGGCGGCTTTCCACCCCCAGAACAGCGCGTGCAGCGGCAGCAACAGGCCAAACAGCGGCAAAACTCCCAGCAGGATCATGGCTTTCTTGACGCCGGCCAGGCAGCGACGGGCCTCCCCTCGGTCCGAAACCTGGAACACCCAGTTGGCGCGCAATTCGGCGGGCACCGCGAAAACATGCCGCATGCCGCAAAGGATGAAAAAGGCCAGGATCAGGGGCGCGGGAAGGAGTTCGGCAGTGGGGCGATACATCCAGGACGTGCCGCCGCGCGCCACCAGCACCGCCAGCCCTTCGAAGATGACGGCGCAACCCGCCGCTACGTATGCCGCGAAGAGTAATTTGTGACGGCGGCTGCGGACCAGCGTTTTCCAGACAAAGTAAAACGCTGCTTGTTGCAGGCGGTCGCGCAGTACAAAACGGTCCAGTTGGCGAGTTACAAAGATCTCCAGGACCGAAGGGACGGTGGAGAATTCGTCGGCGCTTTCGAGTGAGTGGTTCACATGTCTCTTGTAGCTTAAAAGGTAAGTGGCCAGGGCGACGGCGGTGGTCAATCCGGCGGCCATGCGGGCGGATGCGGCCAGTTCGCGGAAGGCAGGCGTGGACCATCCTAACTGCGTTTGGTATAGGCCCAGAAACCAAAGCGGTGGGAAGGCATAGACAGCGGTGGGATTGAGGCTGCCTCGAGGCTGTAGCTCGGACACAATGCGCCCGGAGAGCAGAAACATCAGCAGCAGCAAGGCCACCAGGCCGAATTGCACGTATGGGGAGACGCGCCGAAAGACGCGATAGCCCAGCACATTCATCAGGATGCCTTGCGCCGCTACACACAGGAAGAATACGAAAGTGTTGGCTGCGAGTATACTCACGATGTGACAGCGGGCAAAAGCTACTACGTTTACCCAGTCGCCTTTCTGAATGACAACGGCGGGGAACATGATGGGCGAAAATGCGTTGATGGCAACCGAGAAGATGGTCAGAAACGCGAGCAGAGCGCCGATTTTGGCGGCAAACATGGTGCGCAGGCGGATGGGCAGCGGCGTAAGATTGGCATAATCGCGGCGGTCCGGAAACAGCATTTCCCATTCGATCACGGTCACTAAGCCCATCACGGTCATTGAGAAGCAGATAAAGAATTCCTTCTCGCCCAGCGAGGCCAGGTCACGCACATACATGGGCTCGCGTTGTAAGGCCGTGTACTTCGACATGAAGAGGAACGGTAGTAACATGCCTGGCGCAGCTAACATCGCCAGGATATTGACTACGGCGGCCCGCATGTCGGTATCGAGCGACACCAGATCGTTATCGAAAAAACGGCTGAAGAAATGGCGCGCCAGATCGCGAGCCTGTTCCATCTCATTCTTAAACGCTGGGGACATGGGCACTCCTCAGGCTTGCATGACGTCGACAATATTGTTGGCGATTTTCTCGGTATCTTCCTGCAATACCAATTGCGAAAACACGTCCTCGAGCAACGGCAGCGCCAGCAGGGTGCGCAAGTGGGCCACCGAGTCATTCGCCACCACGCAACCCTTGCGCAATATGATCACGCTGGTGCAGATCTTCTCCACTACCTCAAGCACGTGTGAGCTATAAAGTATGGCTTTGCCTTCGCGGGCCAAGGCTTTCAGCAGGTTCTTGAAGACCAGGCTGGTGGTCACATCAAGTCCCGAAAGGGGCTCATCAAAGACCAGGACCTGGGGGTTATGCAAGAGCGCCGCTGAGATCAGGATCTTTTGTTTCATGCCCTTTGAATATGAGGAAATCGGCGAGTAGCGATGCTCGTAAAGAGCGAGCAGGTTTAAGAGTTGGTCGATACGGGATTCGAGCGGCGCGGCGGGCAGACAGCGCAGACGCCCGACGAGTTGCAGATACTCACGGCCAGTCAGATACGGGTATAGGTTGGGCTCTTCAGGCACATAGCCGAGTGACTTCTTGTAGCCGATCAGGTCCTGACGGATGTTATTGCCACGATATAAGATGAGGCCGCGCGAGGGCTCCAGCAGCCCGGTAAGCATTTTGACCGTAGTGCTTTTGCCGGAACCGTTGGGACCGAGATAACCTAGTATCTCGCCTGGAAGGATAGTAAAGTTAACATCTTCGACCGCCGGCCTGCGAACATATAGCTTCGTCAGGTTGCGGACTTCGAGCATACCAGTGAGACACCGGAGCGCTTGAGATTGTTCCGGTGGAAAAGCGATTACTTCACGAGCGATAGGAACTCATCGCGGGTCTCTTTGCGATCCCGGAAAGAGCCCAGCATGGTGCTAGTCACCGCGCCGGAGTGTTGCTTCTCCACACCGCGCATCATGATGCAGAAGTGACGGGCTTCGCAGATTACGCCCACACCCAAGGGGTCGATCAGTTCCTGAATAGTCTGGGCCACCTGCTGGGTCAGGCGCTCCTGAATCTGCAAGCGGCGCGCGAACACATCCACCAGGCGCGGCAGTTTGCTCAAGCCGATGACGCGGTCGCGCGGGATATACGCCACATGCATCTTGCCGAAAAACGGGAGCATATGGTGCTCGCACATACTGAAGAACTCGATGTCCTTCATGATCACCATCTCGTCGTACTTCACCGAGAACAGCGCGCCGTTAACGACTTTGTTCACGTCCATCTCATAGCCGCTGGTCAGGAACTTCATGGCGCGCTCTACTCGCTCGGGCGTGCGAAGCAGGCCTTCGCGGGTCGGATCTTCGCCCAGATTCGCCAGCATTTGCTCCACCAGTGGAGCGATGGATTGGTTCCTCCCCGCAACGATCGGTTTGGGCGTCATCACTTTTACGGTAGCTTTATTCGATTTCATGGGCTGACACTTCAAATGCATTGCGGCTGGTCTCGGCAATAGCCACGCGTTCGAGGCGCGGGCCATCCGCCGGAAACACCGCCGGCCAATTCTGCTTCAAACGGCGTACCACCTCGCACCCCAGGTTCTCGGACGTGGGAACCACATCGCGAAAGGCCTCGACTTCCTCATTCAGATTGCGGTGTTCGAACGGTTCGAGCACCTGTTGCCGCACCAGATCGTCGAGTGACTTCGGGTCCACTGCGCGTCCGGACCGCGCATCTACCGGTCCCCGTACGGTTACGGAGACCTCGTAGTTGTGACCATGGCCAAACGGATTATTGCATTTGCCGTACAGTTCCCGGTTTTCCGCATCGCCGAGTTGTGCCGTATGCAGACGATGCGACGCCGAAAAGCGGTATTTGCGCGTGACCAACGCTTGGGCGCTCACGCGGCCTCTCCAAAATAGTCGACATAAAGGTCGGCGGTCTCATAGACGCGGACGCAATACAAGTGACTGCGCGGCCCACTCACATGCGGGCGTAAACGGTTCCAAATGTCGATGGCAATGTTCTCGGTGGTCGGGATCACCCGGTCGAACGGGGCGACCTCGCGATTCAGGAAGCGGTGATCGTAGATATCGACCACATGGCGATTTAGAGTCTCTTTGAGCGCTTTCAAATCGAGTACCATGCCGGTGACAGGGTCCGGCGTACCTTCCACTGTAACCTCCAACACGTAGTTGTGGCCGTGGCCGTGGGGGTTCGCCGCGGCGCCGAAGATCGCGCGATTACCGGCTTCGGAAAGTTCCGGATTGCTGCAAACGTGCGACGCTGAAAATTCCGCCTTGCGGGTGATTAGCATGGGGCTCTGTATATTTGATGCAGCAATTGGGACGGAAGTACACTAAAATTATAGTTTCCAGGTATGCGCAGCGTCAAAATAGACCAAATCTTAAAAGCCGGAATCGTCGTTCTATCGGCCATTCTGGTTTTCGTTCTGTACAGTTCGATTCACGAAAGAATCGTCAGCGTCGGTGATTCCGCGCCGGATTTCAGCATTACGGCCGACAATGGCCGCACCATCACTGCCACAAACTTTGGAGGCCGGCTATTGGTCTTGAATTTTTGGGCAACATGGTGCCAGCCGTGCGTCGAGGAAGTGCCGTCGCTCGACCAGTTCGCGAAAGACATGTCGGGTTCAGGCGTAGTGGTACTGGGCGTCAGCATGGACACCAACCCCAAACTCTACAAGGATTTCCTTTCGCGTAGCGGCATTTCGTTCCTGACCGCCCGCGATCCAGGCGCCAAAATTAGTGCGGACTACGGCACATTCAAATATCCGGAATCCTACATCATCGATTCCAAGGGCAAAGTGGTACAGAAGATTATCGGCGCCACCAATTGGACCGATGGCAGCATGGTCAACGCCGTGAAATCGTTCCTGTAAAAACGAAGCCATGCTCCCTCCGGCGGCCCGGCAGCGACTGATCGAACTTCTCGGCCCCGGTTCGTGGCTGGATCAACCCGAGGACCTGACTCTCTACCAGTACGATGGCAGCGTGGAAACGGGCCGCCCCGAAATGGTGGTCTTTCCACGGAATAGCGGCGAGGTTGCAGGGATAGCCAAAATTGCGGCCGAATTCGGCGTGCCCATCGTGGGCCGTGGCGCGGGCACCGGCTTAAGCGGCGGCGCAATTCCGCGCGAGGGTGGCATCGTGGTGGCATTTTCGCGCATGAACCACATCCTCGAAATCGACCTCGAGAACGAACGCGCGGTCGTGGAACCCGGCGTCGTCAATATGGATGTCACCCTGGCCGTGCAGTCCCAAGGCTACTTTTACGCGCCGGATCCCTCCAGCCAGCGCGCCTGCACCATGGGCGGCAACGTGGCTGAAAATGCCGGCGGCCCGCACACCCTGGCCTACGGCGTGACCACCAACCACGTCTATGGACTCGAAATGGTCCTGCCGGACGGGACGGTGGTCACAACCGGCGGGAAAGAAGCCGACCTGGCCGGCTACGATCTGACCGGCCTGTTGACCGGCTCCGAAGGTACGCTGGCGTTGATCACCAAGGTGATGGTCCGGCTGATGCGAAAGCCGGAGATGGTTAAGACGATTCTGGCGATTTACAACAACGTAGAGGACTGCGGCGCGACAGTAGCCGAGATCACCGCGCGCGCCATCGTGCCCGTCGCGATCGAGATGCTGGACGGCGTGATGTTGCGCATGGTGGAGGTGGCCACGCACGCCGGTTTCCCGATGGATGCGGCTGCTGTTCTGCTGATCGAACTGGAAGGCTTGCGGGAGAATGTTGAGGAACAGGTGGAGCAGATCCGCGCGGTATGCGAGAGTTGCCGCGCGCGCGAGGTGCGCGTAGCCAAGACCGCCGAGGAGCGCGAACTGCTGTGGAAGGGGCGCAAGAACGCCTTCGGCGCCGTAGGGCGGGTCAGCCCGTTTTTCTATGTGCAGGATGGCGTGGTGCCGCGCACACAGATCGCGCCTACGCTTACCGCTATCGCGCAAGTGGGCCGCAAATACGGATTGACGATCAGCAATATTTTTCATGCGGGCGATGGCAATATGCATCCCATCATTTTGTTCGATGCGCGCAAGCCGGACGACCTGGATAAAGCGCGCGCGGCCGGTGCGGAAATCCTGGATCACTGCCTCAGCGTGGGTGGTTCGATAACCGGCGAGCACGGCGTCGGCATGGAAAAGAACGAAATGATGGACCGTCAGTTCAAGCCGGAAACCCTGGAGATGATGGGCGCGTTCAAGCGGCTCTTCGATCCGGAAAACCGGTTGAATCCGGGGAAGGTCTTGCCCACCGGAAAAGGCTGCATGGAGATCCGGCAACTGGCTGGCAGCGAGTTTTAGGGCGCCCCCCTCCCCCCCGTTATAATGTAGCTAGTGGCCCTGTGCGCCCGTCATGCTGCAACTATTGGAAGCTGTGGAGTTCCGTAACCCGACCCGTGCCCGCGAAGAGATTGCGCGCTTGGGCGGCGGCATTCCCGAACGTATCGCGGCCCGCATTCAGTCGCTGCTGGCCTCGGTTCCCGATCCGGACGAGACGCTCCATTTTCTGGAGCAGTTGCGGCAGGATAATCCAGCGGACTTCGATCGGATCGCCGATTCCCCAGCGGCATTGGACTGCCTGGTCACGACATTTTCGTACAGCCGGTTTCTGTCTGAAGCCGTTCTTCGCCGGCCCGAATGGCTGTTGAAGGCCGCCGATCCCGCGGACCTCGACCGCATGCTGTCGGCCGACGAATTCGCCGAACGGTTGTCTCAATTCCTGAGTGCGGAAGGAGCCCATCTAGCGGCGGCGGTGCTGCTGGCGCGCTTCCGCAGGCTGGAATCTTTGCGCATTCTGCTGCGCGATGTGATGGGGCTGGCGGCCCTGGCCGATATCACCGGCGAGCTTTCAAACTTGGCCGACGCCATTTTGGATTTCGCTTACCGCCGGATCCGCGAACGGCTGGTGGCGCGGCACGGCGAACCGCTGTTCCAGACTCCCGACGGGCAGGTGCGGGCTTGCGGATTTACGGTGATCGCGCTGGGCAAACTGGGCGGACAGGAATTGAACTATAGTTCGGATGTCGATCTGATGTTCCTCTACTCGGGCAATGGCGAGACGGCCGGGCCCGACCCGATCAGCAATAAAGAATTCTTTAAGAAAGTCGCCAACCAATATACCGAACTGCTTTCCACCTATACCGCGGATGGATCGTGCTATCGCGTGGACCTGCGCCTTTGCGCCCCGATGGCCGCTTGGGCGAGGTTTGTATTTCACTGGATGGCGCCACGAGCGATACTATCATGGAACGCGCGCGCGATTGGGAAAAACAGATGCTCATCAAGGCGCGTACGTTGCGCCGGAGATCCAGACACTGGGCCGCGAATTATTGGAATTTGTTGAGCCGCTGATCTACTCCACCACGCTCGATTTCCGCGCTGTTGAAGCGGTTTCCGAAGCGCGCGAACGCATCAGCGAAAAACTAGGCGTCAAAGCGTGCGCATCGTCGGGCTGGATATAAAACTTGCGCCCGGCGGCATCCGCGATATCGAATTTCTGGTGCAATGCCTGCAGCGCTTGCACGGCGGCCGCGAGACCTGGGTGCGCCACGGCGGCACGCTGTTTGCGCTCTCGCGCGTGCACGACAAGAATTTGCTGTCGGGCAGCGAGTACGCGCGGCTGGCTTCGGCCTACGAATTCTTGCGCCATATTGAACACCGGCTTGCAATTTTACGATGACCGCCAGACCCATACGCTACCCACCAATCGCGGAAGAACTGGAACTGCTGGCGCGCAAGATGCCCAGCGACTCCGGCGAGCCGCTGACGGCGGAATCGCTGAACTTCGGCTCGAAGCACACTTAGCCAATGTGCGCGAAATGTACGCGCGCGTGATCCAGGCGCGCAAGCCCATGTACTACATGCCGTCCGATGGCGAAGCGGACCATCGCTGGCAGCCCCATGGATTTGGAATCGCCGCCATCGACGCCACAACAATCTCATGCCTTACCTGGAGCTGAGCCGCGCCGCATCTGGCCGCCACGCTTGTCGCGCGCCAAATTGAACCGCGGGCGGGAGCGCTTCGAAATTTTCCTGGAGAAGATTTCCGACATGCGACGTGGCTCGCGTCGTCTGGATGCGGATTCCGAACTGACCGACGCGTGGTGGATATCTTCGAGCACAGCCAATATTTCGGCGACCAGCTTCTGCGGCATCCCGAAATGCTGGACGAATTGGATCATAAAGCGGCCGTGAACGCCGATGGAAGAAAAAGCCATCTCCGATAGCGCCGCGCTACGCAGCTACTTCCGCCGCAGCATGTTTCGCATCCAGACCGACAGCCTTCTCGATCCCGCCGCCATTTTCGAAACTCTGGAGCGACTTCTGATTTGGCCGACAGCCGTGATTGCGGCGGCGTACCATCATCGCGCTGCAGCGAGGCCCCGCGCCCCGGCCAGATCCGGCCTATCGCGCCCGATCGCCAGATGATGGTGGTCTCGCTGGGCACGGCTGGGGATGCGGGAGTTCGACCTCGCCTCCGATGCCGATCTGATCTTCGTCATCCCCGACGAAGATGCCCCCGAGCTGGCCTTTTGGACCGCCGTGGCGGAGCGCATGATTCACGCCATCAGCGCCTACACCGGCGACGGGGTAATGTTCACCGTCGATACGCGCCTGCGCCCCAATGGACGCGAAGGCGCGCTGGTGCAAGCGGAAGGCAGCTATCGCGATTACTTCGCCAAACACGCCGAGGCCTGGGAAGGAATCGCGTACATGAAGTCGCGCGCGGTAGCCGGGAACCTCGAACGGGCCACGGAATTCCTTCACAAGTCTGCAAGAGCTGGACTGGCGCCGCTATGGGCAGAGCGGCCGGTCGCGCAAGGAACTGGCGCAGATGCGCGCACGCCTGGAGAAAGAGCAGGGCGCGCGCAATCCGCTGAAAGCCGCCATGGGTGGCTTCTACGATATCGATTTCGCGCTGATGTATCTAAGGCTGCGCGGCGCCGGGATTTTCTATAAGGTGCTGAACACGCCGGCCCGCATCGACGTGATCGAGCAGATGGGCCACCTGGAGCGCGAAGATGCGGACTTCCTGCGCGATGCCGCCGTCTTCTATCGGGCCATCGACCATGGCCTGCGCGTATCGAGCGGCTATGCGGGCGGCCACCTGCCGACGTCTCCTTCGCAGTCCGAGACGCTGGCGGATCTGGTCCGGCGCTGGACTCCCCGACCATTTGCACGATCAGCGCTTGGACCTGAAAGCTGGGCGAAATCCGCCAGAAGACCCGCGAATTTTTCAACCGCGTTTTGGCGACTAAGCGCGCGGGACGCCTCCAGATGAGCGGGCACTCCAGTCCCCGCTGCCGCAATTGCGCTGAGAGCACGGCACTCCTCCGTGACCACCGCGCCTTCCACCTGATCTCCGCGTCCCGCGCATGGCCATCGTCGCCCTGGTGATCGCTTCTATTTCCGCGTGGTCTCGGTCAACAACACGACCGTGGCGCTGACGCTGCTGCTGGTCATCTTCGGCATCTCCACCGGGTGGGGTTTGCTGGAAGCTACCGTCGCTTCGATTCGTCGGCCGTGCTCGGATTTAATTACTACTTCCTGCCGCCGGTGGGAACTTTCGAAGTGCAGGATCCGCAGAATTGGGTCGCGCTGATCGCCTTCCTGGTTACGGCCGTGATGGCCAGCCAACTCTCGGTGCGCGCCAAGCGCCGCACCCAGGAAGCCATCGAGCGGCGGCGCGAAGTGGAAGGGTTGTATGCCCTCAGCCAAAGCCTGCTGCTTAGCGGCAGCGCCCGCACCGCCAGCGCAGGACCTGGTCAGCCGCGTGGTGAAAATCCTGGGCGTCACCACGGCCGGCCTTCCACACCAAGTTGACGCGCGAAACCTTCCGCTGGGGGCCGGACGATCCGCTGATTTCCGACGAGCAACTGCAAGCCGATCGTGACGAACCGCTGATCGATCGAGCCAGAGGTCTGGCCATCGTTCCGGTGCGTTTGGGCGGCCAGGCGCTTGGGCAACCTGGGACTCACCGGGCCGCTGCCTTCCGATGAGCGTGCTCAATGCGGTGGCCTACCTGGTGGCCATCGGCATCGAACGCGCGCGCACGCTCGAAGAAGCCAGCCGCGCCGAAGCTGCACGCCAGAGCGAGGTGCTGAAGTCCGCGCTGCTCGACGCGCTGGCGCACGATTTCAAGACGCCCCTCACGTCCATCAAGGCCGCTGCCACCAGCCTATTGGGCCAACCGCGTCCCGATGCCGATCGCGAGTTGATGACCATCATCAACGAAGAAGCCGACCGGCTGAACCGGCTGGTGGCGGAGGTGCTGGAGATGGTGCGCATCGAAGCCGGCAAACTGCATCTGGAGAAGCGTCGCACATGATGTCGGCGAGGTCATCGGCGCCGCCCTCGCGGAGCTGACGCCCGCGCTGCACGGCCGGCTGGTGGATGTCCGGCTGCAGGACGCTTTGCCGGCCGCGGATGCCGATTTCGATTTCGTACAGCAGGTCTTGAGGCAATTGCTGGACAATGCGCTGAAGTATTCGCCTCCGGGGTCCCCGTTGACCATTGCGGCGCGGGCCGGCGATGGACGCATCGTGGTGAGCGTGGCCGATCGCGGCAGCGGCATTGAGGAGCACGAACAGAGTCGTGATCTTCGACAAATTCTTTCGCGCGCGCGAGCACCGCTTCCGCGTGCCCGGGCACGGGCATGGGATTGGCGATTGCCAAAGGCATTGTGGAGGCGCACGGCGGCAAGATCTGGGTGACCAGCGAGCCAGGGCCAAGGCTCCGTATTCAGTTTCTCGCTGCCCGTGTACCGTGGTGAAATGGTTTCGTGAGCGCCGGCAAAATTCTGGTAGTGGATGACGACCCGCAGATTCGCCGGGTGATGCGGGCCACGCTGGTCGGGCACAAGTACGAAGTGCTGGAGGCTCGCAACGGCGAAGATGCCTTGGCGCGACTCTCCGCCGAGATGCCGGACCTTGGTGCTGCTGGACATGAATATGCCCGGCATGGGCGGACTGGAAACCTGCCAGCACCTGCGCACCGGCTCGGATGTGCCCGTCATCATTCTTTCGGTGCGCAACAGCGAGAAGGACAAAGTGGCCGCGCTCGACGCCGGCGCCGACGATTACATCACCAAACCCTTCGGCATGGAAGAACTGCTGGCGCGCATCCGTGCGGCGCTGCGGCGTGCGCCGACTTCGCCCGAAAGCGGCCCGCATTCGGTGTCGACACTGACGATCTGCAAATCGATTTCGATACGCGCCGCATTCAAGTGAAGGGGAAAGGAAACGCGTCTCACTCCCAAAGAATTCGACCTGCTGCGCTATCTGGTTTCGCAAGCCGGTAAAGCCCGTGCCGCACCGCGAGTTGCTGCAAGCCGTTTGGGGTCCGGACTACGGCGACGAGCCCGAGTACCTACGCGTTTTTATCAATCAGTTGCGCAAGAAGATCGAGCCGAATCCCGCCAAGCCCAAATATATTCTGACTGAGCCTTGGGTGGGTTATCGCTTCGCCGCTACTTAGCGGGCGGCGGCCAAGAAACCGCTTGCTCGCGCGCGCGGCTCGGATTAGCCTGCCCGCTAGAACCCCATCAATCGTCCGATGCCCCATAAAAAGCGGGCTGCGAACGCCAAGAGTCCTAAGCCGACAAGGCGAAGGAATAGCTTCTTGCCCCAATCCCGCGCGCCAACTTCGGGGAATACGCCGAAGTGCTCATTCAACAGATTGCCAAACCGCCGGGGCGCGGCCACGATGTATACCCCGATCGTGATCCACGCGCCCAACATCATGAAATAGACGAGAACCGCGCCTAGCGCTCGCAACATGGCTTCGACGGTTAGGGCAGTACGCGGGTGCCCACGGCTTCCTTCACTTGTTCGAGCGCCAGAATATAGGCCGCGACCTCTTGCCGGTATGCTAATTCCGTGGCGCGGTAGCTGCGTTCGGCATCCAGAAAATCCAACAGGCTCGTGGCGCCGCGACGGTAAGCATATTCGCTGATGTCGCGGCTTTTCTTGGCCACGTCCAGACTGCCGCCCAGATACAGTTTCACCAGTTGATCGTTCGTCTGCAGCGCCTCGTACGCGTCGCGCACATCGGTGAGCACCTGCCCGTTGGCTGCCACCTGCTGTTCCTGCGCCTGCGTAATCGCGTAGCGCGTGCGGGCGATCTCGCCCTGGTTGCGATCGAAGATCGCCAGCGGAATGCTGAAATACATAGTGGAAGCGCTGATGCCGTTCACGTGCGAATAATTGGCCTGCAAGGTGAAATCCTGTTTGCCGTTCGCTTTCGCGAGTTCGAACTGGCTGTTCGCCGCGGTAATGCCCTGCTGCGCCGCTCGCAAGTCGGGGCGGTTGGCCAGCGCCTTCGACTGCAGTTCCGCCAACTGCACCGGGAGGGCCTCGTAGGCGAAGCTACCGGCTACATCGTAATCGCGCGATACCGAGTCATAACCCAACAGTTGCCGCAGATCCGATAAAGCCTGCGCACGCGAAAGCTCGGCCTGCCGCACATCGGTCTCGAATTGCAGCGCCTGCACTTTGATTTTCAAATAATCGTTCTCGCTGATGCCGCCGGCTTTGTATTGCTTTTCGCTTAGATCCACGGTGTCGTGAAAGCTTTTGAGATCGGCCCGCGCCAAGTCGAGTGTGGATTCCGCCAGTTGGGCGTTGACGAAAAGCGTGGCTACCTGAAACGTCAGGCTGCGTTCGTTGTCGGCCACGGTAGATTTGGTAACGGCGGTTGCATCCTTCGCCGCCTGCAGGCGATGCTGCCGTTTCTTGCCTCGTTCGAATAGGTAACTCAGGCCGATATCCGCTTCCGTGGAATTGTCAAGATAGTTGGCGATGGAGCCATTCGTGGATGAGAGCGGCAGATACTCCCAATCGACAAACATGCTGGGGTTAGGGCGCAGGTTGGCTGTGATCTCCTGCGCTTCGTTCTGTTGGATGGTCGACCGCGCGGCCAACAGCGTATGATTATGCACCAGTGCGATCCGGATGGCTTCGTCGAGCGTGATTCTGGCGCGTTCCGGCGACGCCTGTCCGAACGCCGCACCCGCCAACACTAGCGCGGCCGGCACAATCCAAGCCCGTTTAGTGTTCAAGGTCAGCCTCCGGTTTCGGTAGCACATCCTTATCCCCAGCGATCCACACATAAAACGTAGGCAAAAGAACGATGCTTAGCAGCAGGTCCGAGATCAAGCCTCCGACGATCACGATGGCGAATGGCCTTTGAGAATCTGATCCAATATCGTGAGATAGCGCGGCCGGTAGCAGACCGAGCGTGGCTACCAGCATAGTCATCATGATCGGCCGCAGCCTCAGTACGGCGCCGTCAACGGCGGCATCCACGATCGAGTGACCCCTGGCGCGGAGTTGGTTGATGTATTCGAGCATGATCACGCCGGTCTGCACCGATACGCCGAATAGCGCTAACATTCCCACTCCCGAGGACACGCTCAGGTAAGTACCGGTAACTACCAGGGCTAGGAATCCGCCCACACGCGCCAGACCTACATTCAATAGAATCAGTAATGACCACTTGAATGACCGGAACATGGTGTAGAGGATGATGAAAATAACCAGGATTGTGAGTGGCACCACGATAGCCAGCCGGGCTTCGGCGCGCTTCTCGCTTTCGTACTCGCCAGACCAACTGATGCGATAGCCGGGTGGCAGTTTTACTTTTTGGGAAATGCGTTTGATAGCCTCTTCGACGGTTGTGCCTAAGTCGCGTCCTCTCACACTGAAAGTCACCGCCGCGTAACGCGTGTTGCCTTCCCGGTATATGTCGTAAGCCCCGTCCTTAATTTCTACCTTGGTCAACTGGGCCAATGATACCCGCTCCCCAGTGGGAGAAAGTAAGCGGATGTTCTCAATCGCCTTGGCAGTGTTGCGATAAGCCGGCAGATAACGTACTACTAGGTCGTAACGCTGTTCGCCGTTCAATACCTGGCTCACGGCATTGCCGCCGACGGCAGTCTGCACCGCGTCCTGTATGTCCGCTACGTTGATCCCAAAACGCGCCGCCTGGCGGCGATCGACGGTCAAGTTTAAATTAGGCTGGCCGAAGTCGCGCAGAAGCTTGACGTCGTGCATCCCCGGTATTGCCGACATCACGGCGGTGACTTCGTCGCCTTTTTGTTCCAGCACTTTCAAATCATCGCCGAAGATCTTCAGCGCCAAGGCGCCTTTGGTGCCGGTCATTGTCTCACCCACGTTGTCTTCGATGGGCTGCGAAAAATTCCAAATGGCGCCTGGATATTTTTCAACTGCCCGGTTCATGGCCGCGATCAGTTCTTCTTTGTTCTTGTGAAATACCGGCCGCCATTGATCGTGCGGCTTCAGGTCGACGAAATACTCGGTATTGCCGAATCCTCCGGTGTCGGTGCCATCGTCGGGACGGCCCACTTCCGACACCACCGTCTTTACTTCCGGAAACGATGCGAAGACATAGCGTTCGTTGGTGGTAAACTTCTCTCCTTCGCTCAAACTGGTGCTATTCGCGAGGGTGCCGCGCGCCCAGATGGCGCCCTCATCCAGGTGAGGCAGAAACTCCGCCCCGATCACTCCGCCAAAGCCCATATAAATGGTCCCGGCCAGTGCCAAGAGGGCAACCAAAGCTACTACCCAGCGGTGTTGAACGGCCCAGCGCAAGCGCCGCCGGTACTGCTCGGTAAGAAACTCCATCACCAGGTTGCGCCGCTCCCGCACCCCTTTGCGGAAGAACGTGGCCGCCAGAACCGGCGCAATCAGAATGGAAAAGGTCATGGCGCCAAGAAGGGCGAAGGCCACCGTCCATGCCATCGGCCGGAACAAACGGCCTTCTACGCGTTGCAGGGTGAAGATAGGCAGGTAGGCGGTGATAATGATCGCGATCGCATAGAAGACCGGCCGCTGCACTTCGTGGCAAGCATCCCGGATCACATCGGCGATGGTCTTCGGTGTGCCCGCCGCGGTCTGTTGGGGACCCCGGCTAAGATGGCGGATGATATTCTCCACCATTACCACCGCGCCGTCTACAACCATTCCGAAATCCAGCGCACCGAGTGACAGCAAATTAGCGGGTATGTGGCTCAAGTCCAGCCAGATAGACGCGAACAGCAGGGAGAATGGAATCGTCAGTGCCACGATGAGGGCGGCGCGCGCATTCAATAGGAAGAGAAACAGAATCACGCTGACCAGGATCATGCCTTCAGTCAGGTTATGCATTACCGTGTGTAAGGTAAAATGCAGAAGGTCACTGCGGTCGAGCATGGGGACTACCTTGACGCCGGGCGGCAGGATGCCATTGTTCAACTCGTCCACTTTCCTGTGGATGGCCTCAAGCGTAGGTTCTTCCTCGGCGCCCTTGCGCAGCAGCACGACCCCCTGGATAACGTCGCCTTCGTCGATAATTCGCCCATCCTCCAGGTGGTTCGCCCGCGCCATGTGACCCAGGCGAATCTTCGGACCTTGGGCCACATCCGCGATATCCTTCACCCGCAACGCCGTTCCGGTTTGCGTCTTCAATACCGTCTGTTCGATATCGCTGACGCCACCGAGAAGACCGAGTGCCCGCACGTTCATCTGCTGCATCCCGATCTCTACGAAACTTCCGCCTGCGTTAATGTTGTTGTTAGCTAGTTGCTGCTCTACCTGGCCAATACTCAGTCCATAGGAAACAAGCTTATTCGGATCGACGCGAACTTGGTATTCCCGCTCCGTTCCCCCAAAGTCGGAAACGTCAACCACATTCGGTACCGATTTGAATTGCTTCAGCAGTACGAAGTCTTCGATCGACCGCAGTTCCATCAGGTCGTACCGGGGATTGGTGCTACGCAGCGTGTACCAGTAAATCTGGCCCACCGTACTCCAGTCCGTACCGATTTGTGGCTGCAGATTCTGGCCGGCCGGAAGGTTGACTTGAGTGAGTCGTTCGAGCACCTTCTGGCGGTTCCAATCGTTCACCGAACTGTCGTCGAAGATCATGATCACAAACGACAGGCCGAAGATCGATTCAGACCGCAGGTAAGTCATATGCGGCATACCGGCCATCTGAATCTCAACGGGGATGGTGACTTGCTGCTCCACCTCCTCGGCTGACCGGCCGGCCCATTGGGTGATCACTGTTACATAGTTGTCGCCGATGTCCGGATAGGCTTCTACCGGCAGGTTATGAAATGAAATGGCGCCCCACCCTAACAACAGTAGGGCGATGGCCAGAACCACGAACTTGTTGTTTAGCGCGAAATCTACAAGAGCGCGAATCATTAGATTGGGTGAGGTTGCAGGCCGGCTAAGTCACTTATCGAGAACGTGGTCGAGAACCAGTGCGTTGGTAACCACTTGTTGGCCCGGCTGCAGACCCGCTTTGATCTCTTGCAGACTGACGTCGTCCTGCAACAGGTCACCGCTGGTTATCTCGACGCGGCGGAATTTCTTCCCGGGCGCTGGAACAAATACGAAGTCGCGGTCATGCATGCGGAGCACGGCAGAGGCCGGAACCACGGTGTGCATCTCGGTGGTCTGGCCGTGGAAAATGGCTTTCACGAACATTCCCAGCCGCATCATGCCGGGATTCTGAACCTCAATTCGAACCTTGGCCGTGCGGATGTTCGGGTCAAGCGTGGCTCCGATGTTACTCACGCGGCCCTTGAAAAGCCGGTCGGGATAAGCGTTTAGCCGGATGTCGGCAGTATCGCCAATCTTCACCGAGGCTAAGTCATTTTCATAGACATCGCAGACGATCCAAACAGACGATAGGTCGGATATAGTGAATGGACTTGGCGTGCCGAAGGCTTGTACGGCGGATGCGGTAGTGACCTGTTGATCGGTAATTACCCCCGCCACAGGCGCGAAGATATCCACCATCCCAATCGGCTTGTCCGGGTCGTTGCCCAGAAGCCGGAGGTGTTCCGACATGGTTTCCACGTCGACTTTGGCTTTGTCTTCCGTATCCTGCGCAACTTCCAGGTCGCTTTGCGCAATCGCGCCGTGTGCATATAAATCCTTGGCACGCGTTAGTTGGGCTCGCGCCAGGATCTCATCGGCCAGCGCCTTCCGATAGTTCGAGTAGCCGCCCGAAACATCGTCGCTGCGGATAGTCAAAAGCAACTGCCCTTTTTGAACGGTATCGCCGAGTCTCGCGTGGACGGCCACCACTCGTCCCGATGCCAGCGAAACTACCGGCACGTTTCTGGAGACATCGGGGGTGACCGCGCCGGTGACCACTAACTCCGAGGTGCTCGGACGTTTCGCCGCCGCAGCCAGGGGAAACTGTTCCGGATGATCGACGGTGAATAGGGTGATGTCCACATCGGGTGTGACTCTCGCGGCCGGCGGCATCTCCGCGGTTTCATCGGCGCGCGCCCCATGGCAGGCCGTCAAGGCCGCCACTAAGTTAGCCGCACACAACGCGCAAGCAGCGAATTGGATCTTACTCTGCATAAAGCGGTCAGAACTTAACCATTACGCCAACGCTAACCACTACCTGGCTGCGCCTCAAATCGGGGAACCAGACGCTGCCGACGCCTCCACCACAAGCGGTCTCCGCAGCCGCCAGGCTATTGGTGCCGGATGACGCACCCGAGCTACATACATAATCCGAAGGCGATCCATTGTTACCGCCGGGCGGCGTGATCCCGCCCCGGCCCGAGAAGTACGGGACGTTCGAGTGGCGATATCCAACCTCACCCCACCAGGTGATGTATTCCTTCGGCATGTACTGCAGAGTTACCGTGCTGTCCCACATCTTGGCCGGATCGGCGGGGTTCTCCGTGAAGTACGGCGATCCGGAGATGGCATCCGCACCGTTGATCGGCGGCAGAAGCGTCAAATAGCGGCCGGGATTGTTCATCATGCCGCCGCCAATGGTTAAGCCAAGCAGGTCCTTATGGAACCAAGTGCGATCATAAAGCATCCAGCCGAGGAAGGCTTGCTTCGGTCCGGTCGCGCCGCCGTGGCAAGTCACTCCGCCACCGTACTCGCATCCCAAGTCACCTGTGAAGGAGAATGCCGCCTTTGACACGCCCTTGCTTTCGGGGGCATTAAAGTACCTCACTTCAACGCTGTCATCCGTGTGTAGCCGCACCCGTGCCGGATTGCCTAGCGTATCCGTGCCGTTGCCGTAGTTGTTGAAGACCAATGACAGCCATTCGTAGGGACGATACAGAATCTGTCCGCCAAACCCATGATGTCCGTTGGCGCGCGCATACGATTGCCAGCCGTTGATGATCCACGGCTCGATCTTCAGCTTATTTGTCGGAAACCACTGTATGCGCAGGCCGTTGAAGAACCATGGCGTATTCGACGACACATAAGACGGCTGATAGGTCCAGTTATCGAAGTTATAGTAACTGAACAGTCCAATGTAAGATACAAAAATGCCGGCATCCACATTCAGCCCATGATTTACGTTGAAGTGATACCCGCCGTAGCCCTCCGAAATATAACGATAGGCGTCACGCAGATCCCACTGGCCGACGGCCGTACTCGGATCGTTGCGGGGGGTGGTAGTGGCGAACAATCCGTCCATCAGCAGGATTCGGCCTCGCACATTCTGCCAGTGAAAATCGCCGCCCACACTAACTTGTTCCAGTTGGAATTCACCGCTCCGGAATGACTCGGTGGATCCGCCAATGGTGTGATCCCTGGGCTGGTTGAAGTCGGTCATGAAGTGAGAGTCGAATCTCACTTCGGGGGTGAAGAACTTCGTATCGAGCACCGCATCCTTATTGCGCGAAGTGCCGTTCAGCCACGTAAAATCCCCGAACGCGAACGGTGTAAAGTAATCCACGCCCGGAGTAGACTCATTGGCTTGCAACGCTTCAGGAATCGCCGGCGCGGCCGGAGTGGCTGCGGGCGTGGCTTGTTGTGGCACTGGGGCCGTCGTGGTGGCGACGGCGTTCTGCCGCTGCAATTGGGCTTCGAGCGCCTCAATACGAGCTTTCATCGCGGCCAGTTCCGCCGCTAGTGACGATTGCGGTGACGACCCCTCCGCCGCCGGCGCAACCGCAACCGCTGCGCCCAGTTGAATACTGGCATAAGTGACTTGGTTTTGTGCAATTTCGATAGTGGACGCGGATGACGCGCCCAGTCCGGCGGCCAGAGCGTTAAGTTGATACGATCCCGGCGCAACATCGCTAATCAGGAAATTGCCGTCACTTCCGCTCACCGCTGTCTGTTGAATTCTTCGATCAAGAGTTTGTAGCGTTACCTGGACACCGGAAACACGTTGGCCGTTGGGACCCTTGGCCGTCCCTTGGAGCGCGCCGTAGGATGCCTTGCCGGCCACCGCAGCGCTAGGAAGATCCGCGGCTAGTTGAAATGCCCGGACGGGCGTTGTCACTACGGCCAATCCCACTACCGTAAGTAGCACCCTCGCTACCGAAAGACTGCTCAGAAGTTGACCCATAGACAGCCACCAAGTTATCGTGGCGGTTCTAAGGAAGGTGTGAGAGAGGCGTAAAGGTTATATTAACGCCGGGCTGCGGATCCCATGGGTGCGGATACAGGCTGGGTGTCGACAAATGCCTCGCTATCTTCCGTCCAGACCCCTTCGAAATCCACGTAAACACTCACAATCGAGAGTTCCGGTAGTTCCGTGTGCAGAAACGCAGCGGCTTTTCGCAATTCATCCGCGTGATGGCGCGCTTCAGCTTTGCCATCTCCGCCAAATGCCGCCAGACCGCCGTAAGCGCCGCAATCGGAATGCACCATCAGCACGATGAGCCGCGTGTCGTGCAGACGAATCGATTTGCGAATCTGATCGACCGCGAATTCCCGTTCCGACTCCCGCTCGGGCGATCCCAGGATCTTAGCGCCGCCCGCCACGCGGATCGCATCGTAATTCACAATGCGCATGCGCTTCAACAGCTTCCGAAACGTCATCTCGAAACGGCAGTCGAAACACCAAACCACTGCCGCGTCGCAACGATACCAATCCCGCGGCGCATCGAAGTGCAGCACCTTCTTCATGCTTCCCCCCATTCATCTAAGATAACGATTATCGAATGAATTTTGGACGCATCGTCGATCTGAGCCAACCTGTGGATGCCGCCACGCCCGTGTTCCCCGGCGACGGCCCCGTCTGCATTGAAATCCTGGACCAGGCCACCATGAACCTGAGCCGCATCGCGCTCAGCCTCCATACCGGTACCCATATCGACGCGCCGTTTCACTTCCGTCCGGACGGCGCCACCATCGATCGCGTGCCCCTGCAGCGTTGTATCGCGATGGCCCGCCTGATCGACCTGCGCGCTCTGCCGCCCCATGAGGAACTGCGCCGCGAGCATCTCGCGCCCTTTAGCGAATCGATGGCCGGCCATGCGGTGGTGCTGCATACGGGATGGTCGGAACACTGGCGTAACCCCGATTACTTCTCCGCGCACCCCTGCCTGTCTGCCGGCGCCGCCGAATGTCTGGTTGATTGCGGCGTTCAACTGGTGGCGGTGGATATGCCCTCCGTCGATCGCGCGCCCTACCCTGCTCACCAAATCTTGCTCGGCGCGGGCGTGCCGATTGTCGAGAACCTGACCAATCTGGATGCCATCGGCGCGGACTGGTTCCAGTTGATTGTCCTGCCGCTGAAACTCACCGGCCGGGATGCCTCGCCCGTCCGCGCGGTGGCTCTATGCTGAGCCTTACTCGCAAATCAAGTTGATCTGCCCGATCCCGCCGTTCACGCTCACATGGATCGTCGCGTCCGGTTGACCCGCGGGTTCGTTCACCCAGCGATCGCCGCGCTTGTCCATACCGCGCGCGGAAATCTCGCCGATGCCGCCGTGCGCCTCAATATCCAACCGTGCGCGCCGCGGCAGGCGCACCGTCGCCTCGCCGACCCCTCCGTGGATCTTCACATCAATATCGCCGTGCGGATGTCCGGTTAAATCCACCTTCATCTCGCCCGCGCCAATTTCCACTTCGAGGCTATGCAGCGCCGTGTTTCCCAGGGTCAAGCGGCCCTCGCCCGCGCCCATCTTTACCCGGACGTCCATGGGCACTTCTTCATTCAGCCGCAATTCCCAGCGATTCTTGTCATTGCTGCCGATGGTGTGGTGGCTAGGCTGGCGAACCTCCAGCGTGCCGCGCGATCCGCTTACACCGTATTTCACTTCGGGCTTGCCGTCCTGCTCCCGATACCGGAAATCGGCATCCATCAACTTGGCGGCGCCGCCCTGCATCACCAACTCGCCCGCCCCCATCTCTACCTCAACATCGACGGATTTTGCGCCGTTGATATCGATGGCGCGGGCGTCGTGCTCCACGTTGCCCGAGCCTTCCGTACTGACATAACAAGCCGGCGTCAACAACGTCAGCGCCGTCAATCCGGCCAGCCCGGCCACAACTCGAATCGGGTTAAGCAACTTGCGTTGTTTCACGGATTTCCTCCACCCGTAAGCATACGCGAATAGCGGGCCCAGTGTTCCTTATTGTTGTGAGATGGGATACGGGAGAGGTAGGAGGAGTGCTAGACGCGCCGTAAAACGCGCAAAGGTAAAGTGACGATTGCCCAGACCAATTCCAGGACGCCGCCCACGGCAATCCCTACGATGCGGAAAGGCAACAGCAACAGCCAGATTAACGGATACATGACCAGCGCGACCAGCGCCAGCGGCCAGCAGAAAAACAGCACCACGCACCAAACCAGAAAGGTCAGCACAGATACTTCGCGCCGGAGAGCAGCTTCCGCGTCCTCGACGTCTTCGAATAAGGGGATGATTCACCGATGCGGGTCATCTCCAGAACTTCGCGGACGCGCTGGTTCGCACCCGCCAGAAAACAGTTGCCCGCCGCGGCTGCGCCAGGGATTTGTGGAGTTCCACGATGAACGCCAAGACCGTTGAATCCACGTAAGGCACGGCGCTTAAATCCACGACCGCCTTGACGATGCCGCCTTCTTCAAGGGAATTCCGCGCAGACACAAGTTCGGCGTCGGAGCCGGTTACGAACCGGCCCTGCAGGCGCAGGATGGCAGACACCGTCACGAATTTGAGATTGCAGCGCATACGTACTCCCGCAGTTTCCGATTCCTGTTGGTAGTGCAGTGGATTCGATCAAAATGTTTCATACATTAGACGAACGAACAGGCTAAAAGGTTCACAATCCCGGCACCATACTGCAAGCCGGCTTGTGGCAAAATAGTAGCCACATGTCCGAAACAGCAGATGTGGTGATTATCGGCGGCGGCATCGTGGGATCGAGCGTCGCCTGGCATCTCACGCGAGGCGGGATGCCGCAACGTGTTGGTCATCGAGCGCGAAAGCCAGCAGGGCCTGGGATCCACCGGCAAGAGCATGGGCGGGGTGCGGGCGCAATTCGCAACCGCGGTGAACATCCGCATGTCCCTTTACTCCATTCCGATCTTTGCCGCCTTCGAGGAAATCACCGGACGCCCCTCGGAATACAAGTCCCATGGCTATTTGTTCGTGGCCACTACGCCGCCCACCTCGGCTACCTGCGCCGCAACTTCGAGCGCCAGGTCGCACTAGGGTTGCAGCAGGTAGAGATGCTCAGCCGCGAAGAAATTGTCCATTCGCCGTGTACCGCAATTGCGGTCCGACGATATCCTGGGCGGCAGTTTCTGCGCCACCGATGGCTTTGTGGATCCTTACAGCGTGATGAAAGGATTCATGGCCTCCGCCGCGGAACATGGCGCCCGGCTGTGGCGCGGCGTGGACCGTCACCGGAATCGACGTGGATGCGCGCGGCAGTGGCCGGCGTCCGCACCACCAACGGCGACGTTGCCGCGCGCATCGTGGTGAATGCCGCCGGGCCTTGGGCCGCCGAGGTCGCGCGCATGGCCGGCATTGAGATCTTCCGATCGTGCCGCTGCGCCGCATGCTGGTTCCTACCGAGCCTTTCGCCGGGCTGCCGGACCGCCTGCCGATGGTGATCGATATGTCCACCGGCTTCCATTTCCGGCCCGAAGGCCTGGGACTGCTGATGGCTTGGAACGATCCCGAGGAGACGCCCGGTTTCAAGACCGCTTTCGACCCGCCGTTTATCGAGAAAATCCTGACGCATGCCGTCAGCCGCGTACCCTGCTTCGAAGACTTACAGGTGAATCCGCATCGCGCCTGGGCGGGACTCTATGCGGTCACGCCCGATCATCACGCCATCATCGGTCCGGCGCCCGGGGTGCCGGGCCTGTTCTTCGCCAACGGTTTCAGCGGGCATGGCGTGATGCATTCTCCGGCTACGGGACGCATCACGGCCGATCTGATCCTGCACGGCACGAGCGATCTGCTGGACGCCCGCGATCTGAATCTGGAGCGATTCACCGAAGGGCGCATGCTCGAAGAAACCGCCGTCTTGTAGCGCCTCCCGGCACCTATAAGTCTATTAGTATGAAGCTGCTAGCTTAGCCCGGCCAGCGACCTTTAGCCTGTTTGCGCATCCAAGTAAGTGGGAAAAAGGAGAAAATAAAATGTTCCGATTCTGGAAGGCACCATTAATCGCTGTAATGGCATTGGGGACGATGCTGATCTCCGCGCCCCAAGCATCAGCCGCGCGAGTCGTCTTCCGAGGCGGGTTCAGAGGCGGATTCTATGGCGGGGGCTGGTACGGCCCAGGCTGGGGCTGGGGGTATGGCCCGGCTTGGTACGGCCCGGGATTCTACGGTGGCTGGGGCTACGGCCCGCCCGAGGGTAAGGTGAAAATCGAGACGCCGGATAAATCCGCTGCGGTCTTTGTGGATGGCGGCTATGTCGGCCCCGTGGCGAAAGCCAAGAAGTTCGACCTGCCCCCCGGCAACCACGATCTCGAACTACGCGACCCGAATGGACAGACCGTCTATCGCCAGGAAGTGAATATTGCCCGCGGCCATACCACTGAGGTTGTAGCCGCACCCCCTCCGCGCTCTTAACTGCCTAAGCGGATAAGCGGGGTTGCCAAACCCCGCTTGTCTCCGCGTTGGCCCCAATTCAATGCGGCGGACTATGCGCGTGCGATGATCTCGAAATTACTTCCCCACTTGCGAAACGCGGGCGCCTTCAGTATCAAATCGTCAAAGCCGCGGGCTGCCTGATAACCAAGTTCCCATCCGGGCAGCAATCCGGCAAGCGGGCTGGACACGAAGTCGTACACATCCCGCTGCGTCGTCGCGAATCCAGCGCGCTCGAACAGGCCTAAGGTCCACGCCGGATCGAGTTCCCGCTCGTCCTCGGTTTGGTAGCGCTTCATCATCCACGGAATCAGCAAGCGGCCTACCTTACCAGATAGACGATGTGCACTTGGGTCGAGCGAATAAAACACTCCGCCAGGTTTCAACATGCTCCTCAGCCGTACAGGCGCCTCGGCCAGCACAGAATCGGGAAGGTGATGGAGGAAGAAAATTCCGATGACTCCGTCGGCGCGAGGCAGATCCAGGTTGTCCTCGAAAGACCCCTCCCGAAACTCTACGTTTGTGATACCGAGACGCTTTGCGTCGGCATTGGCCTGCCGCACTCCTTTGGACGATAGATCCACACCCACGACCCGGCCTACGTGCGGCGCCAACAGCAATTCCGTATCTCCGATACCACAACCAAGGCTCACGACAACCGATGAAGCGTCGGCTCCGAGCAGGTTTAGGATCCGAGACGCCATGTGGCGCCGCAATGCCCGCACCGCCGCACGCGCGAAATGCGATTGCGCGAAGCCCGAATAGAGTTGCTCGTGGTAGACGAGTTCCCGTTCGAGAGCGTCTGGATCGTTTGGCATGCTTGGTATTGATCAAATATTAGTACTTCAAATGTAACGTGTTCTGCTGCGTGGTCGATTTCTGATTCGATGTGCGCCGCAACCGGGCCACCAGCACCGCCGTAACCGCCCGGTGGCACTTCAAACAAAGCGTTCGCATATTCGCCAAGTCGCACTCGCCGCCGCCCTCGGCCACAGGCACAATATGATCGGCATCCCATAAATTCCGCCGCACGCCCCAGTCCTTCTCGAACCTCCGCCGCGCCGCATAGTCCAACTTCCGCTTATCTTTGCGCATGGCTTCCGTATCCAGGCCGCACTGCGCGCAAACGCCAGCGTCGCGCAAGAACACCTGCGCCCGCAAATATCCTGGATCGGTGCGTAGCTTCCACTCGTGGACGCATCGTTCGGAACAAAACGTGAAGCGGCCCTTGGGGACTTCGCCGCCGCACCACCGGCATGGCTGCCGCATGCGGCGCGCCACCCATCCGCCCGGTTTCGCCCGCCGCGTGCTCACAATCGCAGATCGTAGCCTTGCGCCCGCATACCGTCGATCAGCCGCGCCCGGATCTCGCCCACTTCCTCCGACGATAACGTCCGCTCCGGCGAACCCAGCGTCACGCGGAATGAAACGCTCTTGCTGCCTTCCGCAAGCGGTGGACCGGCGTACTGCCGCTGGTATTCGATCGATTGCAGCAGCGGACCGCCCAGCACCGCCAACTTGCCGCGCAGATCGCCCACCAGTTCGCGCTCGCCCGCCACTACCGAAAGATCGAAGGCGCTCGAAGGATACCGCCGGATCGGCGTATACCGGTTCTCTCTGGGCGTGGCGTCCAGCACGGTCGTCAAGTCCAGATCGAGCATCGCGGTGCGCCCTTCGGCCAGCGAGGGATGCAGTTCAAACAGCCGGCCCATCACCACTCCATGCCACAGAACCTCGGCGGCGCGCGCCGGATGTTCGTACGCCCTCGCCGCGCACGGCCGAGTTTCCGCGCCGGGCATCAGGCATTCCGCCGCCCGTTTCATCTCGAACAGTCCCGCTGCCCCATCGCCGTCTTTGCTGTAAATGGCCGCCGCCAGGTGCGGGATCTCCTTCGGTAAACCTTCCGCCTGTTTGTGGATTTCGCGTCCGATTTCGAACAGCCGGAAGGCGTCGGAATGCTTGCTGTTCTCGAGCACGTTCCCGCGCAATTCGGGCAGCAGCGATTTGCGCAGTAGCGACTGATTCGGCGCAATCGGATTGGCCACCATCACATGCTCTTCGGGCGCCATGCCAAACGCCAGGGCATCGCCCTCCGCCACGAACGAATAGTTGTAGACTTCGGTGAATCCTTCGTCTGCAAATAGCGCGCGCACTCGCCGGTGGAAAGCCCGGTCTTCGGATTCACCGGCGGAACCGTGGTCAGCACCGAGGGCGGGCGCGGCGCAATCGAATCGTAGCCGATCATGCGGCCGACTTCTTCCACCAGATCGTCTTTCATCGAGACGTCTTTCGTGGCGCGCCAGGAGGGCACGGTCACCGAGAACACTCCCGGCCCAGCGTCGGAAACGCCGAACTCCAGCCGCTCCAGGATGTCGCGCACGGTCTGCCGCGCTCACCTCTTTCCCCAGTTTGCGCACCAGCCACTCGATCGGTAGCCGGATCGGCGGTGGGCGGCGAGCTGACTTTGCTCCGGTCCGCCAGGCCGCCCACCAGGCGGATGCCCGGCGAGACCTCCTGCAGCAATTCCACGGCCCGGGCCAAGCCGCGCACGGTATTGGCCGGATCCTGCGATTTCTCGAAGCGCATCGACGCGTCCGTACGCAGTTTCAGCGCCGACGACGTCTTGCGCACGCTGGCGCATTGAAGCATGGCGCTTTCCAGAACGATGCGTTGTCGTGCCGGCGGAAATAGCGCTATCCTTGCCGCCGATCACGCCTGCCAGCGCGACCGCGCCCTTGGCATCCGCGATCACCAGATTCGATGGTTCGTAGCGTGTAGTTCTCGTCGTTCAGCGCGCGGAACGGCTCGCTCGGCCCGCGCGCGCCGCACGAAAATCGTATCGCCCTGCCAGCAGATCGCCCGGTCGAACGCGTGCATGGGCTGCGCCAGCTCCGCCATGACGTAGTTGGTCACGTCGACGATGTTGTTGATCGGGTTCAGGCCGATCGCCGTCAGCCGGTATTGCAGCCACAGCGGCGACGGCTGCACGGTCACGTTCTCGAAGACCAGCGCGCTGTAGCGCGGGCAGAGGTCCAGATCTTCGATCTGCGACTTGCGATGGCCCCCGGCCCCGCCGGAAGCAGCGACGGCTCGCACCGGATCGCGCAATGGCTGCCCCGTGATCGCCGCCACTTCGCGCGCCATGCCGTAGTGGCCCCACAGATCGGGGCGATGCGTGATCGACTTGTTGTCGATCTCGATGATGCTGTCGGGCAGGCACCGGTAAGCGGCGCGCCCGCCGGCCCGGCAGTTCCACGATGCCCGCGTGCGTCGCGATTGATGCCGAGTTCGGCGCCGCTGGCCAGCATGCCGTCGCTTTCCACGCCGTTGATCACTTTCTTGCCGAGCGGGACATAAGCCGTGATCATGCCCGCGCGGCAATTGGGCGCGCCGCAGACCACGGTCTTCTCGCCGTAGCGGCCGGTCATCGACCACGGCCTTCACATTGTGGCTGCCGGCGATCGGCTCCACCGCTTCCACGCGCGCCACGCAGGCGCCGGCCAGCAGTTCGCCGGTCTCTTCGATGCCTTCGCACTCGGCGGTCTTCATGGTGATCAGGCGCTCCAGTTGGCGAGCCGGAGTGTCCAGCGCAGGGACGTAGTTCACGAATCCAGTTGTATGAGAACTTCATTCAGAACTGCTGCAGAAAACGGAGTCGCCGCCTTGCAGCAGGCGGATGTCGTCGATGGCGTAGCGCATCATCACCAGGCGCGTCAGGCCCAGGCCGAAGGCGAAGCCGCCCCACTCCTCGGGATCGATGCCGCTCATGCGCAGCACGTTGCGGATTGCACCAGGCCGCAGGGCAGCAGTTCCACCCAGCCGCTCTGCTTGCAGACCGGGCAGCCCGGGCCGCCGCAGATCAGGCACTGGATATCGAGCTCGAAGCCGGGCTCGACGAACGGGAAATAGCCGGGCCGCAGCCGCACCGTCACTTCGCGATGGAAGATGGCGCTGAGCAGCGTCTTCATGAAGTAGATCAGGTGCGCCACCGAAACGTCGCGGTCGATCATCATGCCTTCGAGCTGATAGAACGTGTGCTCGTGCGAGGCGTCCACGTTCTCGTTGCGGAAGACGCGGCCGGGCGCGATCATGCGCAGCGGCGGACCCAGCCGCTCCATGCCGCGCACCTGCACGGGCGACGTGTGGGTGCGCAGCAGATTGCCGTCCGTCAGCCAGAAGGTGTCCTGCATGTCGCGCGCGGGATGGTCGCCGGGAATGTTCAGCGCGTCGAAATTGTAGATATTCGGTCTTCCACTTCGGGACCGTCCAGCACGGCGAAGCCCAGCGAGACGAAAAGGTCTTCGATCTCCGCCTGAATCTGCGTGATGGGATGCAGATGGCCGAGGCGGGGGCCGGGCGCGGGCAGCGTGAGATCCAGCCACTCGGCATTCAAGCCGCGCCTCGAGCGCCGCGGCATCGAACTGGCGCAGCCGCGCTTCGAAGGCGGCTTCGATCTTCTGTTTCGCGGCATTCAGCAGTTTGCCGACGCGCCCGCGATCCTCGGGCGCCAGCTTGCCCATGTCCTTGCTGACCTGCGCCAGCGATCCCTTGCGGCCCAGCACCTCGACGCGCACCTGCTCCAGTTCCTGCGTCGATTGGGCCGCATGGATGCGGGCCACCGCGGCGGACTCTAAATCCGGCAATTGTTGTTCGAGCATCTCGTGGAAATTTTATTCTAACCGCTTTGCAGCGGCTTATTGGCGCTTGAGCTTTTCGAGTTCCGCGTAGACCTCGCGCTTCGATAGCCCGCGCCGGTGCGCCACGCTCTTGATGGCGTCCATGCGGCTCAATCCGCCGGCCATGGATTCTTCCACGGCCTGGTCGAGCGGCGTCTCATCCTGCTCCACCCCGGTGCGCTTGCCGATCAATAAGGTGATTTCGCCCTTCACCGAATCGCGCGCGGAAAGAATGGCCCGCACTTCGGCGGCCGTGCCGCGCAGGAATTCCTCGTGGATTTTGGTAAGCTCCCGCGCCACCACCACCGGACGCTCGCCCAAGGCTTCCTCAATCGCCGCCAGCGATTCCACAATGCGGTGCGGCGCCTCGTAAAAGATCAGCGTGGCGGTTTCGTCTTTAAGCGCCTCGAGCGTGCGCAGGCGTTGTCCGGTTTTCGCCGGCAGGAATCCGCCGAAATAGAAGCTGTCGGTAGGCAGGCCGGACGCTGCCAGCGCCGTTGGGATGGCGGACGCGCCGGGCAGCGCTTCCACGCGAATCCCGTTCTCGACGGCCGCCCGTACCAAGCGGTAGCCCGGGTCGGAAATCAGCGGCATCCCGGCATCCGAGACCAGCGCGATGCTGATCCCTTCGAGCAGTTTCGCGGTCAGTTCCTCGCTCCGCTCCGCCTCATTGTGTTCGTGATAACTGACCATTGGGTTGCCGATGCCGTAATGGTCCAGCAGCTTGCGGGTTTGGCGCGTATCTTCGCAAGCAATCAAGCCCGCTGCGCCCAGCACACGAACTGCCCGATAGGTGATGTCTTCCAGGTTCCCGATGGGTGTGGCTACCAGATAGAGCGTTCCGCTCAGCGCTTTTCCTCCTTGCAGGGCGGCGCCGGCACCATCACCGGCATGTTGTCCATCTTACCGGCAGGCGACCGCAACACCGGCATCTGTTCCAAGTTCTTGGGGATCGGAATGACGATCAAGGGGATGGAACAGACCGGCAGTGGCTGATGTCCGTTCAGGAATTGACGCAGGGGTAAGGTTGAAAAAATCGCCTTGCCGGGAGCCGGGACCGTGAACTGCGGCACGGCTCGCCATGGCTCCGGAAGGGTTTGGGCCGGTAGGGACAGCGCCCACATACCCGCCGCGAAGAGGGGGATGATTCGACTATACATAAGCCTCCTTCCCAAGGCTATGCCGCCACCCGGCGATTCCTTTCAAAATATTCGGCTCAAAATATTTCAGCGGCGCCTGCCTTACTTACCCGCCATCTTTTTCTGGATCAGGCGCGCCTGCGCATTCAAATTATTCAATTGCCGCAAATCCTCCTCGGCCATGGCGATCGAATCCTGAATGCGCGCCAGGTCCGCGCTGCCCGCCGCGGGCGCATCCGTACGCTGTGCCTGCAAAACGCCCGACATCGACCGGTATTGTTCCGTGATCTGCTTATAGCGCCGCAGAATACTGTTCAGATAGACCTCGCGGCGTTGGTGAATATCCTGCAATTCCGCTGCGAACTGCTGCAGTTGCGCGATCTTCTGCGTATCGCCGCCGCTCTGGTCGCGCAGTTTCTGGTAGACGATCTCCACCTGGGTTACGCGGTCGCGGCTGCTTTTCAGTTCACGTTGTAGCGCATCCACCGTCTGGTTGGCGGAGCTTAAATTCTCCTTCAAATCGGCTTCGGATCCAGACAGCCGCTTGTTTTCCAGGGTCAGGTTGCGGATCTGGGCTTCCGCATCGTCGGCCCGCGCTTCCAGGCGCGCCACGGAAGCATTGGCGTCCGCCAGGCTTAGTTTCAGCCGCTGCATGGCAATGGCGTCTTCCGGATTGGCGGCAGCCTTCCCCGTACGCGGCGCATTCGGATTTCCGCCGGTGACGGCAGGCTCCGGCGCACCGGATGGAACGGCCGCACCATGCGCGAGTTCCGCCACCCGGCTACGCAAACGCTCATTCTCGGCGGACAATTGTGCCAGCCGCACGGCGTCCTTACGATAAGCGTGCTGCTGCCAGAGCAGCGCCCCCGCGGCGCACACCAACACGACGATCAAGCCAATCCAGCGTCTCACTGCCAACGTATTATCTCTCTTTTGCCCCTCTTTAACCACGAAGCGCGTCCGATAGGTCAGATTCGCTTTCCCGCTCGAGTCCAATCGCAGCTCAAGATTCCTCGCGCGGAGTTCCGGAAGCGCCAGCGTTACGCAATACGATGACGTAATTAATCCGAGCGCCCGTTCGATAGCGCTCGAGATTTCCTCGCTCGACCGGCAGAAAATCGCGGTGCCGCCGGTCACCTCCGCAAGCTGCTTCAATCCGTTCTGATAAGCCTCGCCTAGCCTGTCGCTGCGATACCGCAAATGCACCACGAATAACGGCGTCTGGCGCAGTGCCAAAACGGCGGCCACCTTCGATATCTTGTCCTGCACCAGCGCCTCTGGGAACTTGCGGCTCAGATCGTGCGTGTCGCTCGAGTTGATCACCGGATTGGTGAAGTCCTCGCGATAGTTCTCCGGATCGCTGTCCGTCACATAGAGCACCGCAACGCGCACGCTGGTCTTCATCAGGATTGAATCGGCCAGCGCTTCCACGGTATCAACCGTATTCAGAAGTCCCGCCTTCCCGCTCACCGGCAGATCGCGTACCGCTGCCACCGCGGGGCTACGATCCGCGCCCGGGTCCGCCAGCACTTTGGGACCGTCCTGCGCCCGCATCACCGCCACGTCGGTATGCTCGGGCAGTTTTTCGATATCCGCGGAAAGCGCCTCCTTGGCAGGCTCCGCGAGCGAAAGATCGCCGGCCAGGTCGAGCACTGCCACCAATAGCAGATTATCGCCCGGGCCTTTGACGCCGGCTACACGCGCCTCGGCTCCCGCCAGCGTCGCGCTCAAATCACTCGCGGTGAATTTCGAATCGGACCATACCGCCACCTTGATCACGCGGCTGGTGGGCTTCGGTGGCGCGGCCGCCAAAGGAACGCCCCACAGCAGCGCCGCAGCCCAAAAAGGAATGCCAGGCAGTCTCAAAAGCCCCATCTAAAAGCTGAGCCTCAAGCCCACCTGAATCACCCGTCCACCGCGCGAACCGATGATCTTGCCCGCATCCAGGTTCGGCGTGGCCACCGATCCGATCACATTATCGGGATCGTTCCAATTCGCATGATTCATGAAGTCGAAGGCGGCCGCATTGAACTCGAGCGTACGGTCCGCGGCCAGCACGAATCGCTTGTTCAGCGACATGTCCCAATTCTGAAAACCCGGATTCAGCAGGTTTGAAAGCGTCCGCGAAACGTCACCGATTGTGAAATCGGCCGGCTGCACGAACGCGGCGGGGTTATACCAAAGCGCCGGCCCCTGGTTCGGCACATGCGCATCCACGCCCGGTACGGCATCCACATGCAGCGCCTGCACCACGCCGCCCGTATTGTTGAATAGCGGCGTCAGGTAAATCGGATCGCCGCTCGCCACGGTGCCCGTACCGCTCACCGACCAGCCATCGATCAGATACCGCCGCCAGTCCGGAAAACGCAGGAAAGGCTTGTTCGACCCGAACGGCAGTTCGTAGGTATAGCTAACCTCCAGGCGCTCCGGACGATTGCCGGCCGTCACCGACCATTCGTCCTGCCGATTAAAGAAATCCTGCGTGCCGTAAGGTCCGGAATAATCGTCCATCTGCTTGTTGAATTCGAAATAAGCGTTGACCGAGAGACCGCTCGACGACCGTTTCTCCACCCGCACATACCCTGCGTCCCGCTGATAACGCCCCACCGGATACTCGCCGTACAAATTGAATCCCTGGTATTGCGGATATGGCCGCAGCGATTGATTGAAAGCCAGATCGTTCAATTGGTTGCCATACTGCAGATCCTCCAGCGGTATCGCGTTAGGATTGGCCGATCCATTCCCCACCAGCAGGTTCTTGCCACCGGAGTAGTTGAATCCCACCGTCAGTACGGTCGATGCCGGAAATTCCCGCTCGATCGATAACGAGGCCGATTGATACGTCGGCACGCGACTCGACATATCAATCAAATCGGCGATGGTATTGTTCGCCGCATCGGGCTGCAGATCCGGAATCGGCGTGGACGGGGGGGGAGGCCGTCGCGCAGGGTGATGGCGGGTTGCAATTGCGCGTCCGGCGATAGGAACGTCGAATACTGGTTGAATCCCTGCGTTCCAAACTGGCCCGAATAAATCGGAATACCCGCATAATCGCGCGAGAAGTAAGCGCGCACGACGGATTTGGAATCGTTTAGCGGATTCCACGCGATGCTCACGCTGGGCGACAACCGTACCAGCGTGGGTTGAAACGCGCTTCCGTAGCCGTTCTGCCCGGCCACTACCAGCGCGCCCGGCAAACCGTTCGCCGGATTGATGGCGCTCAAGTCGATATTCGATTGGCGATTATATTTCTCCGTCCGCGGCGCGAACAGATGCGTGGTCAGCCCGACGTTTATAGTAAGCCCTTTCATCGCCTCGTAGCGATCCCGAAAAGATAGCGACCCCTCGAACCGGCGGAAATAAGAAGGCTCAGTGTCGATGGTTTCCTCGGCGAAATATGGCGTGCCCAGCAGGAAAGTGGCCAACGCATCGCCTGTATCCACGATTCCCGGCAAACTGGTGAGTCCTTCGTTAAAACTCAGCAGCCCCGCCGGATATTGCGGCCAGTAGCTGTTCACCTGTTGCTGCGTGTATTGTCCGGACACGCGCAACGTATGTTTTCCGTGCTTGGTCGACATTCCGTCGGTCAGCGTATAAACGTTCCGGGCATTGCGCGAAAACGGATAGGACTGTCCCATACCCAAATAAGGGCCCAGTTGCATCACCGGAAATCCCGCCCCGGCGATTCCCGACAGTCCGATCTGCGCCGCGTAATCCGCCTGATACTTCGGATCGCCGCTGCTTGAAACATTCGAATTGGCCTCGAACGTCAGCGTGTTGACCGTCCGGCTTGAGGCCGTGAAAACATATTCGAGCGATCCGCGGCGCGTCTGGAATTCGTGATCCGAAGGCCCAGGATTGGCTGCTGTGGGAAACCACTGCGCGGCGCCTTGCGTGCCATTCGAAAATGCCAGTTCCACGGTCACCCGGTGGCGCTCGTGAATGGATTGGTCCACCTTGCCGATCATCCCATTCGCGGTGTTGGTTTCCGGGGAATCGATAAAGTAGTTGTTGCGGAAAAACGGCCCGATGTCGGTGTTCGGCGCCGGATAGAATTTGAGGGCATTCAGCGCCACTGGATCCAAGCGGCTCTGGGGAATCACATTGCCCGGAAACGGAACGCGGTTGTATTCCAGGTTGGTCGTCGAGATCGGCTGGGTGGCGTCGTATGCCGTATTGGGAGTAGTGGTGCCCGGATCGTAAATCGGAATCACGTTGCCCGCCGCATCCACTACATCGGAATAATCGCCGGTACGCTGCGCCATTGTCGGGATGGTCTGCAAATACGTACGCGCAATGTCTTCGCGCACACCTTCATACGAAAGCGAGAAATAAGTGTTGTGCCCCTGGATCAGATGCGGAACCACCGCGGGCCCGGCCACATTGAATCCGAATTGATTGCGCCGCAGCAGCCCCTTGTCCCCACCGTTCTGCCGGATCTCGTGCGGCACCGCGTCCAGCGCATCGTTGCGGAAGTTCTCAAAGACCCTGCCATGCCAGCTCAACAGTGGATTCTTATGGCCGGCTTTTACCGGACTATCGGCGCGTAATCCAAGGCTTCGAGTCTCGGCTTTGAACTCTTCTACCGCGCTGTTCATGTCGGCGTCGGGCGGCGCCGCGGGGGGCAACTGTTCCGCGCGCAACAGCGCCGCGGTGAAGAGACACACTGCCAGCGCATATCGGCAGAGCGGCATAAACTCTAGTGTATCAATTGTCAGGAAGCAGACCAATGCGAGCGGAAGAACCCAGATCGCCCAAGCTCGTTCGTAGCCGCTGAAAGCTGATAGCGTATAGCTGATAGCTCAAAGTCATGCGCACTTTTTTCCTGTTCCTCTCGCGCCAAAAACAATTGCGGAAGTGGATGGAAACCTCCCGCTGGGCCCGCCGCCTCTCGGCCCGTTTCGTCGCCGGCGACAATCTGCCGGAGGCCTTGGCCACCTGTCAGCGGATTAACGCAGAAGGCATTGCCGTTACCCTCGACCATCTGGGCGAAAACGTCACGTCCCTCGAGGAAGCGGTCGCCTCCCGCGACGCTTATATCCAGGCGCTCCACCAGATCGCCAGCCTCAAAATCAACGGCAACGTCTCCCTGAAGCTCTCGCAATTCGGTATCGACCTCTCGCTCGAAGAATGCCAGGCCAACGTCGAGGCCTTGGTGCGCGAAGCCGCAAACCTGAAGACCTTCGTCCGCGTAGATATGGAATCGAGCGAATATACTGACCGCACTCTCGATATCGTCAAGAAACTGCACGATCTTTACAAGACCACCGGCACCGTCATCCAGGCCTACCTCTTCCGCAGCCGCCAGGATATCGAGATGCTGAACGCTCGCGGCATTCGCGTACGCCTCTGCAAAGGGGCTTACCTGGAACCGCCCGCGGTGGCCTTCAAAAGCAAGGCAGACGTCGATCGTAATTTTGTCGAACTGATGAACCTTCTCCTCGAAAAAGGCGTATATCCTGCTATCGCCACGCATGACGAGAAGATTGTCGAACAGACCAAACAGTTCGTCGAAGCTCACCGCATCTCGCGCGATTCCTTCGAGTTCCAAATGCTCTACGGCATCCGCCGCGATATCCAAAAACGTTTGGTTAACGAAGGATACAGGCTGCGATTGTATGTCCCTTACGGCCAGGCGTGGTATCCCTATTTCATGCGACGGTTGGCCGAGCGGCCCGCTAACGTATTCTTTCTGGTACGCAATCTATTGCGGAACTGACCGGCCGCGCAGCGGAAACTTAGCAGGCGGCGGTGGCATCTAACGGCATATGCGCTATTGGGCTTATTTGGCGGGCAAGATCGCGCTGTGCGCGGCTGTCATGTACGCTTTGCTGCGCTGGCTGAATGCCTCCTGGCCCTTCCCGCCCAAGTTCCACAACTACGTTCCGGGGCGCTTCCTTTACGACCTGCCGTATACCCTGGTGGCCGGCCTCTGGTTCCTGGCCTGCTGCGGCTTGGTCTACTTGTGCGTCTGGGACCAGCGCTATCGCTGCCGCGTCTGCCTTCGCCGCCTGCGCATGCCGGTCGAAACCGGATCGTGGAGCCGCATGCTATTCCTGGGCAAGCCCCGTATCGAATACATCTGTCCCTATGGGCATGGCACCTTGACCTTGGCTGAGTTGCAGATCTCCGGCTTGGAGAATCCCGAGTGGAATCCGCACGGCGAAATCTGGGAGGAGCTATTCGCCTCCACGCCTGATTCGGACGACCGTTCGTGACCTCTTCCCGTTGGCGTCAGGCCGCCGGCGTCGCCGTCCTCGCTATCCTCGTGATCCTGGCCGTTCGTTTGCTCCCCATCTACTTACACAATCAGCAGTTACAGCAGTTCGTCGAAGAGATGACCCACCGCCCCGCTGTGGCCAAAAACACCGACGACGTGCTGCGCTCCTGGGTCCTGACCAAAGCCGCCGACCTGAATCTTCCCGTCGAAACCGGCAACATCCACATCGATCGCTCACCCGATAGCGTGCGCGTCGACGTGCGCTACGTGGTGCGCGTGAACCTGCCGCTCTATACCGTGGACCTGCATTTTTATCCCGGCGCCGGCAGCCAGTAGCGCGTCCGCCGCCTATCGCTCGCCAGAAAGCGTGCGGTAAAGCTGAACATAACGGGCGGCCTCCGCATGATGCCCCTGCCGCTCCAGCACTGCCCCGCGCAACGCGAATAAGCGGGGAAAGTATAACGACGAAAACATAGGTACACCTGAGCCATCCGGCAGCGGTGTAAGCCGCAGCAGAGTTTCGGCGCGTTGCCAGTCGCCCGTCTCTTCGTAGGCCCATGCCAGTAGCACCGCTAATCCATCGTCCAGTTCGCCCGTGGGCCGCTGATAAATTCCTTGCAGAATCTGCGCCGCCGGCTGAAACTGTTTCGCCAGCAGTAGCGCATAGGCGCGCGCATAATCGCCCAAAGGCGCTTGCGCGGGCGGCGGAATCTTGTCCGGTTGTGTCAGGAAAGCTACCAACCCCACCATGCCAGCCGTAGCGGGCACTGCCTCGGCGATCGCTCTGCGGACATGCTCCACTGCTCCGGCGCGGTCGCCCAGGTCCAGCAGCCAAATGGCGATCTGCGCATCGGCCCTTCCCGCCACCGCGCGCAACGGACCGGCCACGTCCGCCTGCGCCAGGCGGTCGAGCGCGGCAATAGCCTCCCGTCGCGCGCCGGTCTGCCATAACCAAGCCGCCTCGTGATACGGAGCATTCGGATCGTGCGCCGCCTCGCGTACGGCGAGAAAGCGTTTGAAAATGGCAGTGGCGCCCGGCACATCGCCGGTCATCAAGCGCGCTTGTGCCGCCTTCAGCAGTTCCCCGCCATTCAGAAATCCGGGAGCCTTGGCGTTCGCGGCTAGATAGAATTGCTCGGCTTCGCTAAAGTGCCCTAAGGCGAAGTGCACATCCCCCAGCGAATCGAGCGGATTGGGTTCGTTCGGCCGCAACGTCTCGTAGCCCCGTAACACCCGTATGGCCGTCGGTAGATCGCCCGAGTAGGCTGCCGCATAACCCATCACATTGAGCGCTACCACGTCATCCGGACGAATCGAAAGAGCCCGGCGGAATTCCACGATCGCTTCGTCAAAGTGGCGGATGCTTGCCAGCGCCTCGCCCAGTGCGCGGTGCCGGTTCGGATCGGCCGGATCCAGGCGGGCCAGTTCCCGGCGTGCTTCCAGTTGCCCGGGAAAATCACCCCGTAGCGCGGCGGAAGCAAAATTCAATTCGGCGCGGTCCAGGGCCGGGAACCGGTCGCGGTGCGCGGCAGCCTCTTCTAGAACGTGGTCGGCCTCCGCGCGGTCCCGCCGCGAAATCGCCGCGTCCAGCAGGCTCACCCATGCGCGGCCAAACCCGGGATCGGCCGCCACTGCGGCCGCAAAACCCTTGGCCGAATCGGGAAGCGGAGATTCGAGCCCCCCTACGAAAGCGTGCAGAGCGTCCTGGCTCGCCGTACCAAATGGATGAGTCTCACCCAACTGCCGCGCGATCGCGTCCGCCACCGGAAAGATTCCAGCCGCCGCCGGTCCGCTGGCGGATACCGCCGGCCCCATGCGATGCGTCAGCAGATCCTCCTCGGTAGCGCTCGCGCGCAGCACCCCGTTCACCACCGAGAAATCGCCGTAGATGATTTGGTTGGCGCCCGCCGCCAATGCGCCCGTACGCTCCGCCGAGATACCCGGCGCACTGGGCACCCGTGGACCCAACTGTCCATCGTAAGAATGGAGCGCGCGATATTGAATGGTGTAGCGTTGCGGGGAGCCCTGCAGTTCGGCCGCGAGAATCTCCGAAAAACCGCGGCCCATCCAGTCCAAGGAAGCGTCCGGCGACAGATTCTCAAACCGCAAGACAGCCACTTGCGGGACCACTTGTTGTGTATCCCGCCGGGCACACCCCGCCAGACAGGCCAACAAGAGAACAAAGCCAGCCCTGGAACTCACCAAGCCTGCCGGCCCATGACTGCACTTCCGCTAAAGGACACGCGGCTCCAACGTCAGCAATTCCTTAAACTCCGGCAAATCCCGCAGCACTGCGAATTCCGGATCCGCCAGCATCTTCTTCCGGTCCACGAACCCTTCCTCCAGCGCCTTGCGAATATACTGCAAAGCCCGATCCTTCTGCCCCTGCTTGGCATATATCTTCGCCAGGTAATAGTGGAAACGGGCGCGCTCTTCCACGGTCCGCTCCTGCAGCAAAACACCGTATGTATTGCGATGCTCGAAGACTTCCGGATCAAGCTGGAAAGCCGTATTGTAAGCTTCCCACGCCTGCTTGTATTTCTTCTCCGCAAAGTACGCGGTGCCCAGGTTACTGTAAATCGACGCCGACCCCGGCGTCAGTTTCAGCGCGTGCTTATAAGAAGCCGTGGCCCTGCTATAGCGTTTCTCCGCGTAGTAAATGGTTCCCAGGTTGTTAATGGCTTCGGCATACTTGCCATCCAGGTGGATGGCCCGCCGGTAGCGCTTCATAGCTGCGTCCAACTGCAGCATCTGGTGATACGCAATGCCCAGCTTATTCATGATCACCGCGGAATTTTGCGGGGCCTGTGCGTATGACTCTATGGCTTCGCGGTACATCTTCCGCGCCATGTAGACGTCTCCGCGATCCTCGGGCTTCAGCGGAGGAAACACGGGATTCGGTTCGGTTGGTTTGGCAGCGGGCGGTTGGGTATCCAGTGCGGGTTGGACATCCTGCGCTAGAGCGATCCCAGTTAGGCACGCGCCGAAAAGAACGACGAGGTTGCGAGCGGAAAGCATAAGGCCTCCCCTTTTGCTCTATTTAAGCACACCCCGAAGCCGTTGCCAAAAACTTTTCTTTTCCTTGGGCTTTTCGACCTTCTGCGCCACCTGGGGCGCAGGCGCCGGACTGCCGCTCGCGCTAGGGGGCGCGCGGCGCGCCGAAAGTGGCGGAGGCACGTCCACATGCGGCGGCGTCTCCACTGCCGGATTACCCGGCACTTCCCAACCCGCCACGTGCGTGACAGTCTGCCCGCCGCCATGCAGTGGGCACGACGTCACCGGTTGCGTCCCCGATATGTAAACTTCGGATATCGTTTTGGGACAGTTGGGCGTCGCCAGCATGCCCGATTCCGGGTCGATCTGTACCGACACAATGCCATCGGGCACTTCAAACGGGCGCGCGTTCCGATAAGCCCTGTATTGCAGCGCCCGCTTCATGAACTCCGTCCAAATCGGCAGCGCCGAGTGCGCCCCTTCCAAATCCAACTCGCGATTATCGTCGAAACCTACCCAAACAATGCACAACAGTTCGGAAGTGTAGCCCGCGAACCAGCCGTCGTGGGACGTCCCCGTCTTTCCCGCCGCCGGAACCGTGAAACCGCGCGACCGCACCGCCGCCGCGGTGCCGGTTCGCATCACTTCCTCCATCAGGTTGGTCATCAGATACGCCACCCTTGGATCGAGTACTGTGCGCTCTTCCTTCTTGTTGTCGTAAATGTCCCGGCCGTCCTGCGACCGCACCATGGAAACGAAAGTAGGCTTCACGTACACGCCCTTATTCGCAAAAATGGTGTAAGCCCCCGCCATCTCCATGGGGGTCACTTCATACGCGCCCAGCGCTACTGCTGGCGTGGGGTGGATGTCATAATTCAGTCCCGCCTTCTTGGCCAGTTCCACCACGCTATCGAACCCCACCAGTTCGCCTAGCTTAACGGTAGCCACATTCATCGACTTCGCCAGCGCCTGACGCAGCGTCACCGTCCCGTGGAATTCGTGTTTGAAATTGCTAGGTTCGTAGGGCTTGCCGTCGTACCAGAACGTGGTCGGCTCGTCGATCACCGTGGTCCCCGCCGTCAGGATATGCGGTGCGCCGTCAATGGCGCTATTCATCGCCACGGTATAAACGAAGGGCTTGAAAATCGACCCGGGCTGCCGCTTGGCCAGAATGTGGTTCAACTGGCTCATCCCATAATTGCGCCCGCCCGCCAGCGCTTTAATCTCCCCGGTATGCGGGTCGAGCGCGATCAGGGCGCACTGCGCGTCGGGTATGGTCTGCCCCTTGAACCGCTTTTGCTTGTGGATCTGTTCGTCCACGCTCTGCATGCCTTCCCGGATCGCCTCGCCCGCGGCCCGCTGCAAGTCCAGGTCGAGCGTGGTGTAAACCCGGAACGAATTGGCCTGGAAATCGATATCCTGAAACTGGCTCTGCAGGAACTCGTTCACCTGGTCGACAAAATACGGCGCATCGAGCGATTGCACCGCCCCCTTGGCCAGGTTAATAGGCGATTCCACCGCAATCGCGTATTCGCGGTCCTCTATATCGTCGTTCTGCCGCATCAGCGACAGCACCAAGTTCCGCCTGTCGCGCACCCGGTCCGGATTTCGATACGGATTGTAATAGCCCGGCCGCTGGATAATGCCCGCCAGCGTAGCCGCCTCCGGCAGGCTCAATTGCCGGATATCCTTGCCGAAGTAAACCTCCGCCGCCTCGCCGAAACCGTTGATACTGAAACTGCCCCGCCGCCCCAGGTATATCTGGTTCGCGTAATCCTCGAAAATCTGTTGTTTCGAAAGAGTGCGCTCGAGGTGGAACGTCATGATCAGTTCCTCGAGCTTGCGGGTCCAGCGCTTCTCCGGTTCCAGCCACAGATTCTTCGCCAGTTGCTGGCTCAAAGTCGACGCGCCCTGCTCTTTGCGCCCCTCCCGCAGGTCTACGTAAACGGCTTTAACAATGCGTAGCGGGTCGAAACCCTGGTGCTGGAAGAAGCGCTTATCCTCCGCCGAAGTCACCGCATCGATCAACACCTTCGGGATGTCGCTGAACTTCACCAGACGCCGCTTTTCGCGGTTACGATCAAAAAGGTTGGTGATTAACTGCGGCTCTAACTCGTACTGGCTGCGCGCCGTGTTATCCCGCAGGGACACAATGTGCGATATCCGGCCGCCGGCAAACTTAATGACCGCCGCCTCTTCGTCGAAATACGAATCCGGGCCGGGCACAATCTCGATGGCGCCGTCCGGCCGCAGTTGGAACGAGCCAATGGCGTTGCCGCGCGATTCCGTGTACCCGCAGCGGCGCAGTTCGACCGCGAGGTCGTCCGCACTGCTCGGATCCCCCACCGCAATTAACCGCGGCGACGCAAACAACTTAGAGGTATTGGCGAAGGGACCCGCCCGCAGTTTCTGGTCGATGAGCGCCGAATATTTCGCGTAGTAATGCGTGAAGGCGCCCGCCACCAGCAGGAAGATCAAAGTGCAGGAAACGGCAAGTATCTTGCCCGCCGGATGCAGAAAAAAGCGGACCAGGTAAGCTTTCTTGGGCACCCGAACCCGGACTTTCCTCCTCGGGACGGGCTTCTTCTGGGTCTCTGGCACTAAACTACAATTCTCTCATATGTAGCTGGCGCGGTCGCTCGCTCGCGACGCTCTAGTGGGTGCTGTCGCCCTTCGGCGAAAATGCCGCAGGGGCGTGTCTTCTAAGGACGACACGAAGGGACCCCTGAACAGCAGCCCAATCCTCAGTAGACGTCGTTTCCATTATCGACCCGGGCTGTTTCCCAGCAGAGCGTCATCCGCCCGAACTAGCCATGTACGCGCGCCCAAGCTGAGCAATGCCTTCAAACTCTGGCCGACCGCTGCATCGAGAGCAGCAGTTAGCGAAGCCTCGCAGTTGTCTCTCGTCGATGCGCTTCAGATCCGTGTTCCAAGTGCCCTTGCCTCGTCAACCGAAGCGGCGACCACGGAGGGACACCCCCTGTCAAGCCATTTATCTACATGACCGAAGTGGGGGTCGGCTGGGTCATTTAAGAACATGACCAGACACGCGAGTCTGTTTCTCATTGTCGTAAGATGAATTCGATCCGCAAGGGGTCGCGCCCGAGCGGAGATCCAAGGCCGATGCGACGGGGCTGGCTCCGAAGAAATCGGTAACGAACCCTCTGATAGCTATGGCTCTCAGAGGGTTTTGTTTTTGGCATTTGCTTGCTCCACATTTCTTTGGTGAAGTCTCGGAGCGGAGGCCTTGGATAAATAAAACGCGAAGCCGCCGGGCCGTTTTTGCCCGGCTTCCTTATTGACTGTCCGTACACCTCCTCTGCTGCGCCAACCGTTGCGCGGCGCCGATCACCCGAATGCCACGGCCCCGACGCCTGGCTCCGGTCGGTTCCGGCGAGTTCTTCGCCTCGGTCGCCGCGAATAGCCGGTCTCTTAACTCCTCAATGCGCTTGTGAAGAACCGCCACATTCAGCGACGCATACCTGGCTTGCAGCCGCTTACCCGCCGCTTCGGAAATCTGTCCCGACTCCATGACCCGCTGAAAGGGCGTCCGCGGTTTGTCGTACCGGCGATGGATCTTGCCCTCCACCCGGACCTTCTCGACCAGCTTGATGGTCGGCTGAAAGAAGTTCTTGTATACCGTTACGGACTGATACAACTCACGCAGAATCGCCAACTCCGCCGCCGTGTCCAGCCGCTGGTACCCCGCCACCTTGCGCACGTGGCTCCAGTTGCGCTGCTCCACCCAGCAGTTGTCGTTCTTCTGGTACGGTCGCGAGCGCGACATCTTGATCTTGGGCCTGGCATTCTGGCAGTATCCCCAGATCAGATCATTGATCATGCCGCTGTCGTTGTCCGGATGGATCTCCCGGATCCGAAAAGGTAGGCGTTGCCGAATGACCTCCATGCCTGCCTTGGTGGCGGCCTGAGATCTCCCCATGATGGCCTCTCCCTCCCACCACCCGCTGGCGATATCCGCTGCCGAGAGCGTGTGCACATACTCGCCAGCCGTCGACCGGCCGCAGTGAAATACATAATCCAGTTGCAGGTTGCCCACCTCCGTGGTGTCCCACTCCGACGCCACTTTCACCGGCACCTTCTGGTACAGCAACGGATGCACGCCAGGGTTCCGGTTCTGGCGCAAGCCCCGCAGCCGCTTCTCCCGATCCAACAGCCGGTCTATAGTGCGCGGCGAAATCGCCTCCAACTTGGTCACCACCGCCTCGCTACAAACCAGTTCCTTGGATCGCCGTAGCCGCGCGACTTCATTGCGCAGCGCCGGTGCCAGGCGCTGCCCGCAGGGGTAATCGAATAGCTCCCAGAGCTTAATCAATACCGTCCGTACCTCCTGGGTGTAGGTCCGCTGGCGCGGCCCGCGTTTCTTGTGCTGCCGGATCGCGGCGGGATGGGCCAGTTTGCCGATCAGCACCTTTCGATTCAGCCGCGTGCGCTTCCGCGCTTCATTCAGCAACCGAGTCTTAGTCTTCTTATCCGCGTTCCGATACTCGTCCCGGACGCGTGCCAGGTATTGCTCTCGTGAGTGCATGTCCATCCTTGAGCCGAAACTGGCCCTGATGCACTCGCGCTTTCGGTCATATTCTTAAATGGCCCAACCGATAGCCCTATGGTCATATTTTAAGTGACAGAATTCGCACCCCCGACAGCTCGAGTGTGGAGCGCTATAATAGGCCCCCGAAAAGGCCAGAACGCTGGTCCAAGCCCGGAGGTGATGAATGACTCCACTGAACCAAGTCCTGCTCGCCCTTGGCGGCAACGCAACGCTGCTCATCGTGCTAGGATTTCTATCTCGTTCCTTGCTGCAGACGTGGCTCGCCAAGGACCTTAAGAAATTTGAATCCGATCTGCAGCACAAAGGGAGTTCCGAGTTGGAACGGCTGCGGCAGGAGCTCAAATCCCAAGCTGATGTTTCGATTGAGCAGATGAGGAGCCGGTTGCAGCAGGTTGTCATTGAGCATCAAATCCGGTTCTCGAGATTGCACGAAAAACGCGCTGGGGTTATCGAGCAGTTGTACCGCAGGGCTTATAACCTCGAATTATCGGCTACACGCTACACCTCCACCTTGGGACGCGGGAGCGGTGAAGATGATGGACAGGAAATGTACCGGCGGGTCAGAACCGAATTACTGGCCTTCGACGACTATCGAGAAAGGCACAGGATCTACCTATCCGATGATTTGGATGCCACGTTGGTAAATTTCTCCAATTCAGTGCGTGAGCCTATCGTGACTATTGGTGTCTATGGCGACTTTGGGACCGAAAGTCAGGAGACGCTGCGCCGATACCGCGAGACTATCCTCGCGGCCGTCCAGGCAATGACCCAGCAGGTTCCACTTGTTCGTGCCAAGCTAATCAAAGCCTTCCGGGCCATTCTCTCAGGAGAAGCAGATTGAGACCCCCGCAATCGCTGGCGAACGAGCGCATGAGTCACGTCGTCCGGCGGCGGCCTTAAAGCTCCGCATCGGTAGGCAATGCGGCGACCGCTCACCTGGCAGCTTCTTCTCGTAAACCCACTGGAGGACCGCCGGGCCAAATTGACGTTGCCAAGGTTGTATCGGAACAGCATCGGTAGCGCGGGCTGCGTTCGCGCTCCCGCCGTCCCCGCCCCGGCGTTACAGTATTATGCATGCCTCGTAAGCTGATTTTGTTCTGCCTGTCCGCGGCCCTGCTGCCTGCCGGCGTCCCGGACCTCGTTAAAGTGGAAACCGGCCAACTCAAGGGCACTCCCTCCGCTGGCGTGGTAGCCTTCAAAGGCATCCCCTACGCCGCCCCGCCCGTGGGCGACCTCCGCTGGAAAGCGCCCAAACCCGCCCCCCGCTGGAAAGGCGTACGTGCTGCCACCGAATTCGGCGCACGCTGCATGCAGGCCAGCATTTACAGCGACATGCAGTTCCATGACAGCGGCCCCAGCGAAGACTGCCTCTACCTGAATGTCTGGACCCCCGCCCCATCCGCCAAAGCCCACCTTCCCGTGATGGTGTGGGTCTATGGCGGCGGTTTCGGCGCAGGCGCCACCTCGGAAGGCCGCCAGAACGGCCAGAATTTGGCCAAAAAAGGCGTCGTGGTGGTCAGCATGAACTATCGCCTCAACGTCTTCGGCTTCTTCGCCACTGCCGAACTGGCCAAAGAGTCGGACCGCAACGCCGCCGGCAACTACGGATTGCTCGACCAGGTGGCCGCCCTCGAATGGGTACACAAGAACATCTCTAGCTTCGGCGGCGACCCCGCCAACGTCACCATCTTCGGTGAATCCGCCGGATCGTTTTCGGTCAGCGCGCTGATGGCCGCCCCCTTGGCGCAAGGCCTGTTCCATCGCGCCATCGGCGAGAGTGGCGCATACTTCAGCACCACCCTGCCGCTCGAATCCCTCGCCGCCAGCGAAGCCACCGGCACCAAATTCGCCGAATCGATCGGCGCACATTCCCTGGCCGATCTCCGCGCCAAACCCGCCGCCGCGTTGATGGACGCCGCCGCTAAGCAAAAAGAAATCTGGTTCGCGCCCAACATCGACGGCTACTTCCTCCCCCAAAGCGTGCGCGACATCTACGCCGCCGGCAAGCAAAGCCACGTGGCGCTGCTGGCGGGGTGGAATCATGACGAGGGCGGCGCCGGCAGTATCTTCGAAAAAGACCCGCAAACCGCTGCCAACTTCGCCGCCTATGCCCAAAAGCATTACGGCGATAAAAGCGCCGACTTCTTGAAACTGTATCCGGCCGCGACCGACGAGCAAGCCGTACGGTCCGCGCAGGACCTTTCGGGCGACCAGTTCATCGCCTTCTCCACCTGGAAGTGGCTGGAAATGCAAGGCGCTACCGGCGGCTCCACGCTCTATCGCTACCAGTTCGACGATGCGCCGCCCGCGCCCTTGAAACCGCCCGCCGATGGCGAAGGGCCGCATGGCGCCTACCATTCCGCCGAGATCGAGTTCGTCTTCGGCGCGTTGGCCTCGAAGGACCTGCCCTGGCGTCCGGAAGACAAAGCGCTGTCCGACCAGATGTCCACCTATTGGTCCAACTTCGCGAAAACCGGCGATCCCAATGGCCCCGGCCTGCCGAAATGGCCCGCCTACACCGCGCAGGCCGGCTATCCGGTTATGCATCTGGATGCCACCTCGCACGTCGCCCCCGATGACCATCGGGCCCGCTACGAATTCCTCGACAAGCAGTAAGGTGTAACCCATAAGGCGAAACGCGCGATGCGATTTTCCCGGCTGCTTGGTCTGCTCCTCCTGCCCCACGCGTTAATGGCGCTGGGGCAGCCTCCGTATGTGGAAACAGAAGCGCGGCCGGGCGGCTTTCCCATCGCCCGTTCCGGCGTCTGCGCGGCTATCTACGTCGACCCCGGAGACTATCCCGGCATCCTCCGCGCCGCTGCCGATTTGCAGGCCGATATCGCTCGCGTGACAGGCTGCACTCCCGCCATCACCCACGATGCTCCCAGTTCCGCCGCCCACGCCATCGTGATCGGTTCCATCGAAAAGAGCCCGCTGGTCAAGCGCTTGGCTGATACCCGCGCGCTCGCGGGCAAGTGGGAAACCTTCCTCATCCAATCGGCGCCCCATGCGCTGGTGATCGCCGGCAGCGACAAGCGCGGCGCCATCTACGGCATCTACGATCTGTCTGAACAAATCGGCGTTTCGCCCTGGTATTGGTGGGCCGACGTGCCGGTTGCCCACCACGACAACCTGTTCGTGAAGCCCGGCCGTTTCACCCAAGGCGAGCCCGCCGTTAAATACCGCGGCATTTTCCTGAACGACGAAGCGCCCTCGCTCTCCGGTTGGACTCGCGAAAAATTTGGCGGCTACAACCATAACTTCTACGTCAAGGTTTTCGAACTGATCCTCCGCCTGAAAGGCAACTACCTGTGGCCGGCCATGTGGGGCAGCGCCTTCAACGAAGACGATCCGCTGAATCCCAAACTGGCGGACGAGTATGGCATCGTCATGGGCACCTCCCACCACGAACCCATGCTCCGCGCGCAGCAGGAGTGGAAGCGCCACGGCAAGGGCCCCTGGAACTACGCCACCAATCCCGATATCCTGCATGCCTTTTGGGACGCCGGTATCGAGCGGAATAAGGACTACGAGAGCATCGTCACCATTGGCATGCGCGGCGATGGCGACATGCCCATGGCCGCCAATGGCGATCTCGAAGCCAACAAAACCCTGCTCGAAAAAATCGTCGCCGACCAGCGCGAGATCCTGGCCAAACGCATCGGCCCCGACCTTTCAAAAGTTCCCCAGGATTGGGCCCTATATAAAGAGGTGCAGGCTTACTACGACGCCGGCATGCGCGTGCCCGACGACGTGACCCTGCTCTGGTGCGACGATAACTGGGGCAACGTCCGCCGCCTGCCCACTGCCGACGAGCGCAAGCGAAGCGGTGGCGCCGGCATCTATTATCACTTCGATTACGTAGGCGATCCCCGCAATTACAAGTGGCTCAACACCATCCCCATCACCAAGGTGTGGGAGCAGATGAATCTCGCCTACCAGTACGATGCGCGCCGCATCTGGATCGTGAACGTGGGCGACTTGAAGCCCATGGAGTTCCCCATCGAATATTTCCTGAGCCTGGCCTGGAATCCGCAGCGCTGGCCGCACGACAAGATCGGCGAATTCGGCAAGCTCTGGGCGGAGCGTGAATTTGGACCGGCGCACGCCGCCGAGATTGCCAGTATGGTCGCCCAATACACCAAGTACAATGGCCGGCGAAAGCCCGAACTGCTGGAGCCCGGCACCTTCAGCCTGGAAAACTATAACGAGGCCGACACCGTCCTGGCCGATTGGAAGGCCCTCACCGCGCGCGCCGAAAATCTGTACGCCAAGCTCCCCGCCAACGCCCGCGATGCCTTCTTTGAATTAGTGCTCTACCCCGTCAAAGCCTGCGCCATCGTCAACGAGATGTACATCGCGGCCGCCAAAAACCATCTCTACGCGAGGCAGGGCCGCGCCAGCGCCAACAGCTACGCCGCGCGCGTCCGCGAGTTGTTTCAGGCCGACGCCGATTGGTCCGCCACCTACAATCACACGCTGGCCAACGGCAAGTGGGACCACATGATGGACCAGACCCACATCGGCTACACCGGCTGGCAGCAGCCCGACGTGAATGCCATGCCCGCCATCTCCGAGATTCCCGTGCCGGCCACCGGCAGCGTCGGCGTCGCGCCATCAGCACTCCAGTTCGATGCATTCAACCGCCAGCATCGCGATATCGAAATCTTCAATCGCGGTGGCGCGCCCGCCGAATTCTCCGCCACCGCCACGGCCCCCTGGATCGTCCTGACCCACGCCAGCGGGACGCTCCAGCAAGACGGCCGCATCGACGTCAGTATCGACTGGAACAAAGCGCCCTTGGGCTCAACCGAAGGCTCCGTGAGCGTCGCCGGTTCGGTAGTGAAAGTGAACGCCTTCCGCCCCAAAGACGTCACTCGCGAAAACCTGCGCGGGTTCGTCGAGGCGGATGGTTATGTCTCGATCGAGGCCGCCCACTACACCCGGAAGACCGCCGCCGGCCCCGTCCACTGGGACGAGATCGCGGACTACGGCCGCACCCTTTCCTCTATGGCGATCTTCCCCTGCACCGCCGCCAGTATCCCCCCCCCGCAAGCGGCCCCCTCCCTTGAATATCGAATGTATTTGTTCGATCCAGGCAAAATCCAGGTCAATGCGATCGTCGCGCCCACCCTAAACTTCGTGCCCGGCCGTGGATTGCGTTTCGCCATTGCGTTCGACGATCAGCCGCCCCAGGTCGTCGATGCCCTCGCCGGCAATTCGCAGCACGCCTGGCAGGAATCTGTGAAGGATAGCGTCCGCACCATCGTTTCCCATCACGTCCTAACCGGTTCCGGCTATCACACACTGAAATTCTGGATGGTCGACCCGGGCATCGTCTTGCAGAAGATTGTGGTGGATCTAGGCGGCTTGAAACCCAGTTACCTGGGCCCGCCCGAAAGCTATCGCGCGCCGTCTAGCCGCCAATAGAGTACATCGGCCGCGGCGGCGCCACAAAGCGCGTGGTGTTGATCTCGTGCCCTTCCCACTTGCCCGCCACATTGCGCCGGATCACCGCCGCAATCTCCGCGTCCGTCGCTCCACCGCGCAGCAACCCTTTCACGTCATCTTCCTCGATGGCGAACAGGCAATACCGCAGCTTGCCATCCGACGTCAGGCGCAGGCGATTGCAATTCAGGCAGAACGGCCGGCTCACCGACGCAATGAAGCCCACCCGCCCGATACCGTCGGCAAAGCGGTATTCGAGCGCCGGCGCCCTCGGGTCCGGATCGGGAATCGGAACCAGCGGCGCAATCTCGCTCGACAACATCCGGATCATATCGTCAGCCAGCAGAACCTTGCTGCGATCCCAAAGTTGCTGCGCGTCGAGCGGCATGAACTCGATGTACCGTACCTCGAATCCGTTCTCCCGCCCGTACCGCGCCAACGGCACGATGTCCGGCTCCACCAGGTTCTTCACCGCCACCGCATTCAACTTGATCGGCCCAAAGCCCAGTTTTTTCGCGACCGCGATGCCTTCCAGCACTTTCTCCAGGTCGTCCCGCCGCGTAATCTGGCGGAAGCGCTCGCGGTCGAGCGTATCCAGATGCACATTCAGCCGGCGCAAACCGGCCTCGTACAGCGGTTCGGCAAGTTCAGCCAATTGGACGCCATTCGTTGTGAGAGCTAAATCTTGGATGCCGGGAATGCCGGCCAGTTGGCGGATGAGTACCGGCAGATCGCGCCGCACCAGGGGTTCCCCGCCGGTCACCCGCACCTTGTTGACGCCCATCCGCGCCGCGATCCGCACGAATCGCTCGATCTCTTCGAAGCTGAGAATCTCCTCGCGTGCGACGAACTTGACGCCTTCTTCCGGCATGCAATAGAAACACCGGATATTGCAGCGGTCAGTCACGCTGACCCGCAAGTTGGTATGCACGCGGCCGTACGAGTCGACTAATGGGGAGGCATCCACGGAAAGGCTTCTAAGTTAATTTTAACCTAGCGAGCACTCGTTAAATATCGAAACATCGCCGTCAGTGCCGCGCCGCGATGGCTAACTGTAAGCTTTCGCGCCGCCGAGGCCTCGCCGAACGAACACCGGAACGGCGGATAGAAAAATAGCGGATCGTAGCCGAACCCGTTCCCCCCCCGCGCCGCCTCCAGGATCTGCCCTTCCACCGCGCCGCGGAAAGTCCGCACCAGTCGCCCCGAATCCACCAGCGCAACCACGCAAACAAATCGCGCGGTGCGATCGTGCACGCCGCGCAATTTGTCCAACAGCAATTCGTTATTGGCCGCATCGCTCGCCCCGGCCCCGGCGAACCGTGCGGAATAAACTCCCGGCGCGCCCTTCAGCGCATCCACTTCCAGCCCGGAATCGTCCGCAAACAACAAACCCGGCGCATGCTTGCCGTAATACTCCGCCTTCAGAATCGCGTTGGCTTCGAACGTGGCGCCGGTCTCTTCGCACGGCGGCAGGCCCGCCAAGCCGGGTACCGTTTCAACCCGAATGCCGCCCAACTCCGCCGCCAGGCGAAATTCGCGCAACTTGCCCGGATTGCCCGTAGCACAGTAAATGGTCACGACAGCCGTACCACCTTCTTCTGAATTTCGATTAGCTCGGCGATTCCCGACCGCGCCAGTCCCAGCATCCGCGCCATCTGTTCGTCGTCGAACGCATGCCGCTCGGCGGTAGCCTGCACCTCGACAAAGCGGCCCGTGCCCGTCATCACCACGTTCATATCCACGGCCGCCTGCGAGTCTTCCTCGTAGCACAGATCCATCATCGGTTCGCCAGCCAGAATGCCCACGCTGGTGGCGGCCACGTAGTCCGTAAGCGGCAGGCGCTTGATCATGCCGTATTTCACGCACTGCTGCAACGCCAGTGCCAGGGCAACGAACGCCCCTGTCACCGAAGCCGTGCGCGTACCGCCATCCGCCTGCACCACGTCGCAATCGAGCGTAATGGTGCGCTCGCCCATCAGCGACTGGTCCACCACCGCGCGCAGCGAGCGCCCGATCAACCGTTGGATCTCGTGCGTGCGCCCCGATGGCTTGCCCTTGTTCACCTCGCGCGGCGTGCGCTTGGTGGTGGCGCGCGGCAGCATCGAGTACTCCGCCGTCACCCATCCCTTTCCGCTCCCGCGCAGGAACTGTGGCACGGAGTCTTCCACGGTAGCCGCGCAAAGCACGCGGGTGTTGCCCACCGTAATCAGCGCGGAGCCTTCCGCTGTCTGCAGGAATCCGGTAGTAATTTCAACCGGACGCATCTGGTCCGGAGCGCGGCGATCAGTTCGCATATTTCATCACGAAGTAGAGAAAAAAGAGCACTAGAACGAAACCCGAACCCAGCAGGATGACGCATGGCAAACCGCCCTGCGGCGCCACGCTTTTCTTGGATTTCGACTTTACAGGTTTGAACTTCGCCATCCTTTGCGATAGTAACATTCGGCTTCGCGCACCCGCTTGTTTTGGAAAATAACGCAAACCGTCTTCCCGCGCGGATGCAGAACGAACGGGACAATCGCGAATGGTCTAACGCCAAGTACTTCTCGATGTGCCAGCAATACTGAGCCGGAGGTGTGGCGCAAGCCCTTGTCGAACAACATTTCGCGTCTGCTTGCGCTGCTAGCTCCGGGGTCTTTGCGACAATCCAGACCTAGCTTTGCAGAAGACTGAGCGTGCGCCGATCCGGTTCTCCCGCAAAGTACTTATCCAGCGCCTTTTTGAACGGAATCGCCTTCGAGTTCAGCGCCGCGAATAGTGTCACTGACGATCGAAATTTGAGCCAATCCGGATACCCGAATATATCAACTGCCGACCGGCACCCTACAAGATTGACCAGTTCCGTACACTCGACCAGTCTCGGGCCCAAGACAGTGTGTGAGAGGTATGCTGCGGCCTCCGCTCGGCATGAGATCCCATAATAATTCGCCGCCTCGCTAATTCCCAGCCCCTTCATCTGCGGAAAGATGTACCACATCCAATGCCCACATTTGCGCCCACTTCTTAATTCGGCACGGGCGATGTCAATTTGGCGCTCCTGAGCCTGGACGAATCTCGATAGATTGAAGGGATCCATGTTTGTGCTATAAATTCCTTTGAACTTGAGGATGCCGGGGTGCTGCGGCAAGCGCCAGGGCCCGACGGACAACGACCCAGTCGACCTCGCAATCGCTTGTGTGGTCTTTTCTAAAAAGGATGATCGTAGCGTTTCTCACTGGTCGTCCGGGCACATATCTGATTGCCTCGGCAAGAGCCAGTACTAGACTGACAAATGCTGTAGCAGGGTCCATGCCGCGATGACCTGCGCCGAGGGTCGGCATCACGATCTCGTTTAGACGTTCATCAACCAATCGGGTCACGAGCTCACACATTCCCTCGAAGAGGAACGAACTCTTGGCGACAAGGCCTTGACCGGCGCGTTGCGTTGTCGTCGAGACAAGAGCTATCAGTACGTCTGAGTCAAGTGCATGTTGAATTAGCAGAGCTCTTCCTGGGCCGTAGCTGATGGCGCGCTCATGTTCCCGCTTCTGACGTTCGGCTCCGGGTCCTAGATTCTTTGCACACTCGCCTTTAACGAGCGAAATAAAGTCGTCAGAATTTCGCGCGAAGACTTTATTGACGTAAGCTCCCAGAGCGCTTCGGGTGTCATAAGCGCACTCGTCATCGAGGTATTCGTTACAAGGTAGAACAACCACCGTTTGTGCGGTAGTCGGAAAATGCTCGATGCGCCCGACGGCGGCCGTGATTTCACATCCGTTTATTGTGGCCGAAAGTTTCCCGTGGCTTTCGACCACGAGCTTCGGGTCCAAGCCGAGGAAGACGCCTTCCTCGGAATGCTCGCGCTTGCCCAACGCCTGAATCTTTTCGCGGATGGCCTCACTGGCCGTTGCTACGGCGGCCCTATGGTTCATGTCGGCCCTGGGCCAGTCGTAATGGCCCGTTACGACTCCTGCGAGATCTGTGGGAATTTTCATGCTGGAGCCTGGCTGTTGAAGGATGAAGGTCCGATCACGCCCGAGTTTACCCACGAAGAGACCGAGCTCAAGAAGGACGTTGTCACGCGGGCTCGCTAACTCAGTAGACCTTGATTGCACGATGTCATCCGGTGTAAGTAGCAGGATGGCGAAATCGAACCGCGCCGTCGCTTCTAAGAGAGCCTCTATGAACGTTCGGCCAAGCGCAAAGACACCCTGATCCCATGTGGTGATCTCGGCATCGGCTTCTAATGCGGTCTGGACGGCAAGGGCAAACTTCTTGCCCTCTGATGACGACCCGATAAATACCGCTGGTCGAGCCAACGAGGTTTCTCCTCCCAATCGATTCTAGCGAATTTTGGTGTTGGCCTATCCTCAGCCTTTCTTATCGGCGCCGGTGCAGGCGGCGACAAGATTCCTAGGCCAATTCAGAACTTATCCTCGGTCTGCGGCTATGCCCGAACCTCTACCTGGGATGTGTTCAATTTCTTGATGTCGCGCGCCACTTCCGTAACAAGGACGAACCTCTCAGCCGACGGCTAAAGTCATCGCCCAGTCTCTCGGTCGACGCGTTGGGTTGCCGCAATGATGACCTGTCAGTACCCTGAAGCGCGGTTATTGACCGAAGGTATACAAGCGTTGCCGGGTCATGAGTCAGCCCGCACTGTTTAAACGCATTTAGAACTTCATTTACCGCACCCGCTTGTTCGAGCATTGTGACACAATCGCAGGTAGATCATGCGCCGATTTTGGATCGTTCCATTTCTCCTGCTGGCCGCCTGCGGCAAGCCTCCGCGCGATGCCGCCACCCTGCTGCCCGACCCCGTTGCCGGTACCTGGCATCGCACCTCCTTGCAAAGCACACCCCCCGCCAAACCCGCGCTGCTGCGCGAATTCCAGGCCGCGTACGCCGGCCCCGGCAAGCTGACTGTCGACCTGTCCGAAGCCAAGGTCTCGGGCACCGCCTTTGAGATGACCCAGCACTTTCGCGCCACCCCCGACACAGTCTTCTTCGACAAGGGCAAATACTTCGTCGTAGTGAAGTGGGAGCAGGCAGACCGCGCCGCCCTTACGGCCTTCGTCCGCGCCTTACAGAAGAACCTGGAAGAATGATCTAGTTCAGATTGCTCGCGTCCAAATCCATCAACTCGTCCCACCTGAGCGCATACCCCATCGCGCGTTTCACCTCGCGATGCCGAAAAGATGTTAAAACGCCCGCGCGAGAATCAAGACACTCACGCGGAACCGTGCGAATATTATCGAGGTTCGCGACGCAGGCGGAGGGCAACCCTTCGCGCCGGCCCAGTTTGACTTCCACCGGAATGGCCCGGATCGAGGTCGTGATCTCCGCGACGATAAACTTGCTCATGTACTGATAAGCATCGTTCCGGCTAAGCAGCAGCACGGGTCGGCGGCCCGCCGGGGCGGGCAAATTTGCCCACCAGATTTCGTACTGTCTCACGGTTTATATTCCTCAGCCGTGGACCAGTCATCGGCGTCGGCGGCTGAGTCAGGCTGTTTGCGGTAGGCTTCCCGCATCGCGTGGAATTCGGCTTGACGAATTGCTTTTCGAATTGCTTGTCTCACGAATTCCGAACGCTGGCGTTTTCCAGGCGCGGCTACGCGGTTGAGCGCCGTTAACGTCTGTTCGTCGACCTGAACCAGGAGAGCCTTCATATACATCCATTATATGGTACATCCATATAGGACGTACAGCTCGCAGCCAGCCATTTATCCCCACCAAGTCTCACCCGGCGCCAAATGCGCCCGCGCCACATCCGGATTCAACTCGATCCCGTACCCCGGCTTATCCTGAATCGTCAAATACCCGCTCTCCCAAATCGGCCCTTCATGCACCACCAGGTCCGGCCACCAGTCCACATAATTCGCCAGTTCGTGGATCCGGAAATTGCGCATCGATGCCGCCGCGTGCGCCGACGCAATCGTCCCCACCGGGCTCGCCGGATTATGCGCCGCCGTCCAAATGTAATAGTTGTCCGCCAAATCCGAAATGCGCTTCGATTCCAACAGCCCGCCGGATTTCGGTATATCGATATGCACCCCGTCACAGCCCTGCAACTCGATCAGCTTCAAAAAACCTTGCCGCGTGTACAAGTTTTCGCCTGTACAAATTGGCACCGGAGACTCGCGCCTAACAAAAGCCATCGCCTCCGGATTCTCCGGCGGTACCGGATCCTCCAGCCACATCGGCTTCACCTTCTCCAGCGCCTTGGCCAGTTCGATCGCATCGCGCGTGTCATAGCGCCAGTGCGCTTCCACCGCGAAATCCGCGTCCGGCCCTAACTCCTCGCGCACCACCTCCATCATCCGCACGATCTGCCGGATATCGCTGGCCTTCAAATGCCGCGTGTAGGCATCATGCCCCGGTTCGGTCGACTCCGGATCGAGCGCCCGCGGAATCCCGTCACCCTGAAACTTGAACGCCGTCCAACCCCATTTTTCCGCCCGCGTCCGGTGTACCAGATCGCGCCACGCCGCCGGATCTTCCACGTGCTCCTTAGGCAATTGCGTCGTGCGATAAAATCGGACCTTATCGCGGAACCGTCCCCCGAGCAAGTTCACCGTGGGCGTTTCCAAAATGCGCCCCGCCAAGTCCCACAGCGCGATCTCCACGCCGCTGGCCGCCTCCACCGTAACCCCGCCGATGGCCCCCGCCCCCGCGTTCCGCATCAACATCTTCGTGTATAACTTGTCCACGTTCAAAGGATCTTCACCGATCAGCACCGGTTTGAAAATCTTGGCGATGATGTCCTTCACCCCGGGCCCCCAATAGGCCTCGCCGATCCCATACAGCCCGGCATCGGTTTCGATCTTCACCAGGTTCCAATCCCACGTGCCCCGCACAATCATGCACTTCACATCGGTAATCTTCACTTTGCGGCGCAGGGCTGCGGCGAGCCGTGCATGAGGCGCCGGAAACAGAGGAACAGCGGCCAGCGCGGAGAATTGGAGAAAACGGCGGCGATCGATCGCGGGCATGGCCGATTTATAACACACGGTGCGCGGCTATCTCGTAGTGTTTCACCGCCGGCATTTGCCTCAGCCTTTGGCGTTACGATAAGGGAACGGAGCAAAGCCATGGAAGTGCAGTTCACGCCCGATGTGCAGGCCAAACTGGACAAGCTTCCAACGGACACCGGGCGCGCCCTTCGCGAAGAAGTCTTGCTCGCGAAGCCATCTCCTTAATGATTCCCTGGCAAGGTTTTGCCCTTCATCCGCTTGCGGCTCAAGATATCACCGAGATTTGGGAGTACATCGCGGAAGATAATCCGCAAGCAGCCCGCCGTCTCCGGGAGGAGATCCATAGCGCGATTCGGGCTTTGGTTACGTTTCCACGCCAGGGCCACCGGCGCCCCGACCTTACCTCACGCTGCGCGAATACCTGATTGCTTATGCACGGGATGAAAAGCCCTTGTGGGTTGTTGCCGTTATGCACGGAAGGCGCAGCCCGCGCGTCATGGCCGCAATCCTGAGATGCAGAGAATAGCCGATCAACAACCCTTAACCGCCCCGCTTGCCTCGCGCCTATCTAGTCGCGTCCACCACCAGCCAAGCATACCCAATGCAGAAGCAACACAACGCCGCAAAACCTAACGACTGGTTCCGCGAATATTTCAACCGCGTATAAGTCCTCAACTCCGGATGATGCCGATGACGCTCGTAATTCAACACCAGCAGAGTCATAAAAAGGACCCCATAAATAATGCTCATCGCCACCAGGAATAGCGGCGAAGCGAACGACCGCAATGACCGCCCCCCCGTCTGCTGCACCAGATTCGACGACCCCACCAGCAGCACAATCGACCCCGCCGCAATGCCCAGTATCAACTTCGTGATGTCCAGATACACCGGCAGCAGTCCCTTCCCAAACTCGCCCTCCGCCCCCTCCGGCTCGAAATAATTCCAGGCGGTGGGCTTCGTCTTCAGCCACACCACCAGCCACACGATCACGAACAATCCAAGCGCAGTCACAATTCCGGGAAAACCGGGTAGCGGCATGCACTCAAGTATAGCCATCCCGGGCCGTATCGCGGCCACCCGTTTGTTACGCTAAGGGGACTGTGATATCGGTCAACGCGGTCTCTAAAAGCTTCGACGGCAAACGCCAAGTCACCGCCCTGCAGCAGATCGACATGCACGTGGACCGCGGCGAAATGCTCTCCATCGTCGGACCGTCGGGCTCCGGAAAATCCACGCTCCTGAATTTAATCGGCGGCCTCGACCGCCCCACCACAGGCGAAATCCGCATCGATGGACACAACATCGCCACTCTCTCCGACGACGATCTCACCCGCCTCCGCCGCGACAAAATCGGATTCATTTTTCAATTCTTCAACCTGCTTCCCAGCCTCAGTTGCATGGAAAATGTGGCCCTCCCCCTCCACTTAAAAGGTCTCCCCAAACACCAAACCACTGCTCGCGCCCGCGAACTGCTTGACCTCGTACAACTCGGCCATCGCCTCGATCACCTGCCCGACGAACTCTCCGGCGGCGAGCGCCAGCGTGTAGCCATCGCGCGCGCCCTGGCCTTCGCCCCGCCGGTCCTGCTTGCCGACGAGCCCACCGGCAACCTCGATAGCCATACCGGCGCCGAAATCCTGAAGCTCATCCGCGACCTGCACGAGCGCCTCGGCGCCACCGTCCTCATCGTCACCCACGACACCGGCGTGGCCGAGAGTTGCCCCCGCATGGTCACCCTGCGCGACGGCCGCGTCGCCGGAGACGTCCGCCGATGATCCTGCTGCGCCTCATCAGTTGGCCTTACGCACGCAAACATCTGGTGCGCTGGGTGCTCACCGTCGGCGGTATCGTGCTCGGCGTCGCGCTGCTGGTGGGCATGTATACCGCCAACCAAAGCGTGCTCGAAGCCTTCAACCGCACCGTCGAACACATCGCCGGCAAAACCCAATTGCAGGTTTCCGCGGGCGATAGCGGTTTCCCCGAAGAAGTCTTGGAGCGCGTGCAAAGCGATCCCAATGTGCGCGCCGCCGCGCCCGTCATTGAGCAAGTGGTCGACAGCGGCATACGCGGCCAAGGCAAGCTCTTGATCCTCGCCGTCGACATGACCGGCGACCGCAGCCTGCGCGATTATGACCTCGAAGGCGGCGACCAGGACGTGATGGACGATCCCCTGGTGTTCCTCGCCCAGCCCGATTCCCTCATCCTCACGCGCGATTTCGCCGCGCGCAACGGTCTCTCAAGCGGCAGCAAGCTGTCGATGAAGACCATGGAAGGCGACAAACAGTTCACCGTCCGCGGCATCTTGCGCTCCGGCGGCATGACCTCGGCCTTCGGCGGCAACTTGGCCATCATGGATATCTACGCCGCTCAGAAATTCTTTGGCACCGGCCGCCGTTTCGACCGCATCGATATCGGCCTGCGCGATGACGTCGCGCTGGACCAGGGCGCCGCGTCATTGCGCCGCCTCTTGGGTCCAGGCTTCGAAGTCGAGCCGCCCTCAGGCCGCGGACAGCATTTCGAATCCCTCATGGGCGTCTACGCCATGACCATGAATGTCGCCAGCCTCTTCGCCCTCTTCATCGGCACGTTTATCATCTATAATTCGTTCGCCATCGCCGTCACCCAGCGCCGCGCCGAAATCGGCATCCTCCGCGCTCTCGGCGCCACCCGCGGCCAGATCCGCTCGCTCTTCCTGGGCGAAAGCGCCATCGCCGGACTGTTCGGCTCCGCCATCGGCATCGGCTTCGGCCTCCTCATGGCCCAAGGACTCACCGCCAGCACCAACATGTTTATGGAAGGCGTGATGGGCGTTTCGACCAATGCCGACCACGTCCTGGTGCGCCCCTGGCTACTCGTCGTGGCCGCCGCCGTCGGCGTCATCACCAGTATGATCGCCGCCTTCCTGCCCGCCCGCAACGCCGCCCGCGTCGATCCCGTGAAGGCCCTCCAAAAGGGACAATACCAGGTGCTCTCCGCCGGCGAAAGTAGCAGGCGTCGCACGGCCGCCCTGGCCGCCGTCGCTATCGCCGCGGCCTGCATAATCTTCGGACACTCCACTCTGGTGTTTTATACCGGCTACCTCTTGGCCGTCCTTGCCATGCTGCTGCTTACGCCGGCGCTCTCGCTGTATCTCTCAAAAGCGTTGCGCGCGCCGCTTAAGTGGATAAGGCCCGTCGAAGGCGCGCTGGCCGCCGACAGCTTGATCCAATCGCCCCGCCGCACCTCCGCCACCGTGGCCGCCTTAATGCTGTCATTGGCCCTGGTCATCGCCCTGGGCGGCTTGGCCCGCGCCAGTTACGCCGAAATCGCCGACTGGCTCGACGGCACCATGAATCCCGATTTCTTCGTCACCGCTTCGGAAACGCTCTCTTCCCGCACCTATCATTTTCCCGATAGCATGCTCGGCCCGTTGCGCCAAATCCCCGGCATCGCCGAGGTCCAACCCGTCCGCATTGTACGCATCAACTTCCGCGGCAAGCCGGTAATGTTGGTGGCCATCGACGCAGCCAGCATCGGCCGCCGCACCCGTTCCCGCCGCGTCACCGCCGGCGATTTCGACGGCATGTATCGCGATACCGCCGCACAGAAAGGCGTAATCATCGCCGACAACCTGGCCCAACTAGAAAAGCTGAAACTCGGCGACACCCTCGCCATCGACTCGCCCGCCGGACCCGTACGCCTGCCCATCGCCGGAATCATTACCGATTTTTCCAACCAACTCGGCACCATTTTTATCGAACGCGAACTCTACCGCCGTCTCTGGAAAGACGATGCCGTGGACGTCTTTCGCGTCTACCTCGCCCCCGGCGCCCCGGCCCCCCCCGCGCGCGCGGCCATTCTAGACCGCTTCGCCGGACAGCGCCGCCTCTTCGTACTTTCGAACGCCGACGTCCGCAAATTCGTCCTGAAAGTGACCGACCAGTGGTTCGGCATGACTTACCTGCAACTCTTCGTCGCCGTGCTGGTAGCCATCCTCGGAATCGTCAACACCCTGACCGTCTCCATTACCGACCGCCGCCGCGAACTCGGCGTACTCCGCGCCGTCGGCGGATTGCGCAACCAGATCCGCCACACCATCTGGATGGAAGCCCTGGCCGTCGGCATCATCGGCCTGATCCTCGGAATCGCGGCCGGCTCCGTCAACCTCTATTACATGCTGACCGTGTCCCGCCAAAGCTTCGCCGGCATCGCCCTCGACTACACCTTTCCCATAGGAATCGTGACTATCCTCGTACCCGTAATCCTCGGCTCCGCCTTCGGAGCCGCCCTGTTCCCCGCCGAAAGCGCCGTCCGCAGCTCCCTAGTAGAGGCTCTCGAATATGAGTAATACCGAACACAACAACCAGCCACCAGCCACCAACCACCAGCCACCAGCTCAGCCACCAGCCACCAACCACCATCCACGGCGAGGCCTCCCAGTCCTGGCCTTACTTATCCTCGCCCCAAGCCTCGCCCGATCCCAGGACGCGCGCCAAATAGTGGAAGAATCCCAACGCCGCGGCCGCGCCGATTCCCAGCGGTACGACGGCTCCCTCGAAGTCATCTCCGCCAATAACAAAGTCTCGAAAAAACGCTGGGAGTCCGACCGCCTCGGCTCCTACGGCGCCAGCAAAGCCATCATCCGCTTCACCGAACCCGCCGAAGTGAAAGGTGTGGCACTCCTGGTGGTCAACCATCCCGAGCGTTCCTCCGACCAGTGGATGTGGACCCCCGCCATCGGCCGCGACCGTCGCATCGCCCAGCAGGACCGCTCCACCCGCTTCTTCGGTACCGATTTCAGCTTCGAAGACCTCGAAGAACGCGACGTCAATCAGTTCGATTTCACCATGCAAGGCGACGAGTCCATCGACGGCGCCCCCTGCTGGCGCATCGAGACGAAACCCAAGCAGGGCAAGAGTTCGCAATATACTTCCTCGCGCGTCTGGATCCGCAAAGACAACTACGTCCCCGTGCAATATGAGAACTACGTGAAGGATAAACTCGTCCGCCGGCTGGTCGAGAAAGACATCCAGAACATCCAAGGCATCTGGACCGCCCGCCTCCTCGAAATGACCGACCTCGGCCGCAAGAGCCGCACCATCCTGAAGCTGGAAAACGTGCGCTACAACGTACCCATGAAGGACGACGATTTCACCGTACAAGCGTTGCGGCGGCAAATGTGACCATCCGGTTTCTGGGCGCCGCTTTCTGTTTGCTGGCATGCGCGGCAGCAGCGGCGCAAAGTTTCACCCAGCGCGGATTCCTCGAAACCGATTTCGTCGGCTACCCCCAAACCGCGCCTAACGACAGCGGACAAGCCATCGGCGAAGCGCTCTTCCGCTACGAAGCCTTCTACAAGCTAAATGCGGACTGGCAATTCGCCGGCGGCATCGACGCCCGTACCGACACCCACCAGCAGGTCGATCGTGCCTGGGAACTTTCCTGGGACGACCGTCAGCGCCGCCGCCCGTCCTTCGAAGTTCGCCAACTCAACGCCACCTATTCGAAGAAAAAGCTCACGCTGGTCCTGGGCAAACAGTTCGTCCGCTGGGGTAAAGCCGATATCCTGAATCCCACCGATCGCTTCGCCCCGCAGGATTATCTCTCCGTCGTCGATAGCGATTTCCTGGCCATCACCGCCGTCCGCGCCACCTACGGCGGTCAGTCCAATACCATCGACCTGGTGTGGGTTCCGCTTTTCACCCCGAGCCGCGTGCCCTTGTTTAACCAGCGCTGGAGCAACGTGCCGCCCGGCATCCAGCTTGACGAACAGCCGCCCGCGTTTCCCGGCGGATCGCAATTCGGCGCGCGCTGGAACCACATCGGCGGCGTGGCCGAGTATTCACTTTCGTTCTACGACGGCCATAACAATTTGCCGCTCTTCAATTTTCAAGCCCCCCAGCCGCCCGCGGTCGATGTCCAGCGCTACTATCCGCAAATGCGCATGTACGGGGGCGATGCCGCCATTCCCTTGAAAGGGGTGACCGTAAAAGCCGAAGCCGCCTACTTCACTTCCACCACCAAAACGGAGGACGAGTATGCCCTCTTCGTGGTCCAACTGGAACGCCAGGCCGGCGAATGGTTCTTCATCGGCGGCTACGCCGGACAAGCCGTCACCGAGCACCGCTCCATCTTCGACTTCGCGCCCGACCGTGGGCTCACCCGCGCCTTCCTGGCCCGCGCCGGCTATACCATCGATACCAATCGCAGCGTGGCGCTCGAAACTGCCCTACGGCAAAACGGCAAAGGCGAATGGGCCAAACTCGAATACTCGCAAGCCATGGGCGCCCACTGGCGCGCCACCGCCGCCTTCACCCTCATCCGCGGCGACCAATCCGATTTTCTGGGCCAGTACCGCCGCAATTCCCACGCCATGCTAGCCCTCCGCTATAGCTTCTGACTGGTCTTCAGCGATGACAGACGCCCCACCGCGAATCTCGGGGCGCCAGCCGCTCGATTCCTATGTTGGCGCTGTAGGAGAGCACTTGGCACGACGCTGGGGACTGACTATACCAGCTTGGGTAGAAGATGATCGCCGCTTTCTCAATACACCAATCTTCGCCGACGACTTGCAATTAATGGAGCCAATTCTGCTCCGGGATAGCCGATCGCCTTTCGCCGCCGTTTGATTTTACCGAAGCGGAACCGTTGCGTCGGGGGCGCTTCCCCACAGCACCCGGCGCCCTCAAAGACTCGTCGTAAGTGACAACTGATCTCCTCAACTACATCAATATCCAAAATAGGCGTGAATTCGACCCAGATGACTGTAAGCGGTTTGAACTTTGGCGCATATCATTACTGCAACTGAACGGTTGTGATAAATCCTGACCAAGTCGCCTATAATTGATAAAAGCTCGTGCCCCACGAAGTAATGCGTCATTGCACTTATGACTCGCCCATTCCAACAATGCAGGCTTTGCCGGCAAAGGGCATTGTTGTGTAATAGCCACTTATTACCGAAAGCGATGTATAAGACTTTGCTCTCGGTAAAACAGCAGAAGAACCGCCACCCGCTTACGTTTGGCTACGGTTTTTACAACCAGACAGCCGCGCAGACAAGAGACTATCTTCTCTGTGAATCATGCGAACAGCGGTTTCAGCAGAACGGCGAGCGCTGGGTCCTAGCGAATTGTTACCGGGCCGGGAAGATATTTCCGTTGCGAGAGATTCTCGAACAGACACCGCCGTACTACGCTGATAAGGACATCCTCATCTATGCCGCTTCGAGAATCCCCGAAATAGATACCCGTTCTCTTGAGTACTTTGCGATGAGCATGTTTTGGCGAGCGGGGGCACACTCATGGCGTTTCGGTGAGCGTCGAATAAGCATAAACCTGGGGCCGTACACCGAGTCCATTCGCACGTTCCTCCTTGACCAGACACCGTTCCCGGATCACATGACGCTAGCCGTTATGGTTGGGATCGAAGACTTAATGATCGAATGGGCTTTGAACCCCATTTCGCACAATGAGGACGGATTCCATTCGCATATGTTCACGATTCCGGGAATTACGTTCAGCCTCACTGTGGGCGGCAGAATACCGAACGAATTTCTGGATGTGAACTTTGCACCGTTCTCGGAACGTTTCATCGTCGTCTATCCCGCCGCGGAACGGCGTCAACTTGCCGAGCTTTCGAAAGCGTTTCAAAACGGAGTTCGTGCACGTCAGAAGCGCTGAATCTCTAGGGCCACGAACTCCTCGCCCTTTTTCGTTGCGACCATTCTCGATTGTCCACACCCAGAATTTCTCGGTCATTGACGCCGCATACTTCGGCGCCGCCCTCACGACCGCGCAAACTCCACCAGCAAACCAATGTCATGATTATCCGCAGCCTGAAGCGCCGCAATATACCTCCGGCGCATCCTGCCGGCGTCCTGCAAGTTCGCGCTTCCCCACGAAAACCGCTCGGCACCCAACCGCATCACCAGAAGATCGGCCATCAGCCGCGCGTGCCGCCCGTTGCCATTCGCGAACGGATGAATCTGCACCAGCCGGTGATGGAAGCGAACCGCGATCTCGTCGACCGGATACGTCTTGCACTCGATCCACACCTGCGCATCTTCCAGCAACTGCCGCACCGCCACGGGGATCTCGTAAAACGGTATTCCCAGATTGCGCTCGCTCTTACGAAATCTCCCCGCCCATTTCCAAACCTCGCCCAGCATGCGCTTGTGCAGGTCCATGATGAATTTCTCCGTCAGAGGATCACGGCGCCGGCCCAGCGCCCAATCATGCGCGCGCGCAATGTTCTCCTGTTCGGCGGCGTTCAACTCGCTACGAAAGGCGACATGCGCGGGCATCAAATCCCGCCTCTCCTCCGGCGTCAGCGGCGTGGCGTCCGCTAACTCTTCAAATAAATCGCTCACCGCCTAGTCCCAAAACAGACGTGGGTTGGTCTCGCGCACGATCTCATCGAGCCGCGCTTCAGAATCCTCTTTCTCTACCTGCTGGCCTTCCAACAGCATCGAGTGCTCCACCGGTCCGCGGCGCTTGCCCGCAAAGAGGCGAGCGCGCTCGCGGACCGTAGCCTCCAGGGGCTTGTTCGGCACCAGCGCATAAACAAGGGTACAATCGAGCGCCTCGGCCACCCGTCGTAATGTAGCCAATGCGATAGTGCCTGTGGCCTCCGATCGCTCCAACTCAATTACCGAGGGCTGCTTAATTCCCAACCTTTGCCCCAACTGCGCTGTCGTCATGCCCAGGCCCTCCCTGATTGCCTTGATCCACCCGCGCGGAGGAGGCGTATAGCGGTTCGCTGGACCCAGTTCTCCAAAACGTTTATCGAGGCCTACCCGGGCCTGTTTACTTTTCCGCGCTTTGTTCATAGGTTACAGCCTATATAATATCCTAGTCTAATAGACTAAAACCTATCATAAACTCTATTTAAATAGGCTATACCCTATCTTTCGCCTGCCAATCCCCCTCCCAACGATGACCGCCGGCATCCCAAACGCTTCCCTACCGTAACCGCCACGAAATAGTCCCATTACGATATTTGTGGCATTCAGCGTGAAAAACGCCCCGATGTGATCACCTTAACCCAGCACCGGGCCCATACCGGCAACCATCGGCCAACTGTTGCCCGCCCACGTTGCCGCGCAGGTCCGCGATCCAGCCTGCGGGGTGGGATTGTCCAGGTCTGCGATGATCCGCTGGAGCTCTGTTTCATACGCGATGAATTGCCCGTCGGTTTCGGGAAAACATTTCGTTACGACGACGAGAGCAAAAGTCTTACCCTGAAACGCGGCAAGGTGGACTTCCGGTCGTGGATAGTGGTGCTGGACATCACGGCGCGGGTGAGTCCCCTTGGGGCGCGAAGTCGATGGAGCGTTACACCATCGACACCAATCGCAGCGTGGCCCTCGAAACGGCCTACGGCAAAATGGCAAAGGCGAATGGGCCAAACTCGAATCCTCGCAAGCCCCGGGCGCACAGGCGCGCCACCGCCGCCTTCACCCTCATCCGCGGCGACCAATCCAACTTCCTAGGCCAGTACCGCCGTAATTCCCATGCCATGCTAGCCTTCCGCTATAGCTTCTGACTCCGAGTCCAGACTTCATACAGCGTCAGGACTTCAATCACAGCCATGGCCGTAAGGAAGTGGTTGACGCGCCAAATACACAACAGTAACAAACGATGATAGATGCCCCGCCGCCAAGCTCGGGCCGCGATGCTCTTCGCGAAACTTGTCTCACAAAGCCTCTTGGTCGCGCAGGTGGTGCTCAGTGTGTTTGGTGAGAGAGCCTATGGAAGGATAAGTCTGAAGAATCCCTTCTGTCGTTTCACTCTTCTGAACGTCATAAATCAGCACGTCGAGACCGATGCACGTACGCGCTACGCAGTCTTTGCCACCACGCATCTCCGATGCTCCCTGCGGGGCAGATCGGGCATATCAAGGTATTTCTGACCTTCACCTTATCGCACTCTCGGACCTAAGGAACCTGTATAATCCCAGGAATATGAAGACTACTGGCTTCCCCAGTTCGTTCCTCGCGATTGCATTAACCGCCGCTTCAGCGCGCGCCGGCGAAATTCCCATCGATATCAGCCATCTGGCCAACGAACTCTGGACATTTTCTGGCGCTCCCGGCGGCGCCTCTATCATCAACGGATCTACATTCCCAATCGGCCCCCAGAATTTCGGGGGCATCCCTCTCGCGATTCCAACCGGTCCCAACAATTATTGGAACGGGGCCGCCGCCGCGAAGTTCGGCTCCGGCGTGGTCAGTGTCACTATACCCGTGGGTGTGTATGGTGTCACATCCGCCTTCACCTTGCTGAACACGTTCTGGGGTTGGCCGGGCCCCGCCGCCTACCTTTATGTCACATTCACAGGCAGCGACGGCGCAACCGAGACCGTGCCGCTAGTCGGAGATGTAAGTGTGCGTGACTACAATCAGGACGGCAATACGAATACGATCAATAACACTTCCACCACTCAGGTCTGGCAAAACGGACTGGGCCAGCGCTTGGACCGTCAGGCGTATGCCCTTCCGGCAGCCTTTCACACTCAAACGCTCACTAGTGTGACGATTACCGACACTGGAAACCAGGGCAACGGCACTAATGGAAGCCGCGCCGTCTTCTCCGGCCTCACTGTTAGTACTTGCCAAGCCTTGCCTACCGCAAGTCTCGCGATTTCGAGTGGCCCCATCATTTACCATCAGGCCGCCAAGATATACACACAAGATGTCACCTTGACCAACGTCGGCACAGCGGCCGTACCCGGCCCTGTGTATCTGATTTTGGAAGGCCTACCCAGCGCGGTAAGTCTCGTAAACAAATCAGGTCCCACAACATGCTACGCGCCGCTCGGCAGCCCCTATGTTGTCGCCCTTCCGCAAGGTTCGCCCCTGGCGCCGGATACGTCGGCCATCGTTCATCTGGGAATTAGCGATCCCTCCGGCGCGGCCATTTTATACACGCCTCTTACAGTGAACGGCCTGGCTGGCACGCCTTAAGCTGTTTATAATTTGGGTGATCAAGGTCCATGCTAGAATAGCTGAATCTTACTCTAGGAGCCTAAACATTGCTTCGTTCCTTTTCGTTCGTGCTGCTTGCCGGCGCGTCCCTTGTCCTCACCCTTTCCGCCTTCGCCGAAACACCGGGCGTTGGCTCACTTAAAATCAAAGCCGGAGTGATGAAAGCCCCAGTCGCTTCCAACTCCATTATCGTGTCGGACGCGGCCGCACCTCCTGCCGGAACGCCCTGTACCGTCACCCTGTTCTCCAATTTCCAATTCGTCAATTTCAACGCGCAATATTTTACCTACACTCCCTCCTGCCCCGGACCGTGGTCCAAAGTGGTGTTTAACGGCAATTTCGCGATCACGCCCGGCATCCAGTATGACCGCACGGCGGAGATTTCGCTGGGCTACGTCAACATCTATTTCGGTACCACCCGCGAAGACGATCCCACCTTCGGCCCCACCTGGAATGTAAGTCGCGATCTCACCGATTACACTCCGCTCTTCACCGCCTCCCAACCCGGCGAGGTCGATCTCGGCAATCTCGTCAATAGTCAGTACACTGGTGTCATTTCCGGCACTGCCACGCTGAGCTTCTATCCCGTAGCCGCGGGCGGCACCGCACCTGTTGTCGCCGACGCCGTCTACCCTTACCCCGATGCGCCCGGCGGTGCCGTTGCGCTGGATACCACCACCTCGGTCTTGTCCCAAACCTATACCTTCCCCACTAACATCGAAAGCGCCTATCTCGACGTCTTCGCGCAGAGCCAGAGTAACGACGAGTTCTGGTGGAGTTGCGCCCCCAATGACGTCGCCGGCGAACTGGAAGACTGCGGCAATACCGCGTTTCGCGAAACCGAAATAACCATTGACGGCACTCCCGCCGGCGTGGCCCCCATCTACCCGTGGATCTACACCGGCGGTATCGATCCTAACCTCTGGCTTCCCATTCCCGGCGTCCAGACCCTCAACTTCCTTCCCTATCGCGTCGACCTCACACCCTTCGCCGCCACACTCAGCAATGGCCAGCCACACACCGTCGGGCTCAGCGTCTACAATGCCGACGATTACTTCGCCGTCACCGCTACCCTACTGGTCTATGAAGACCATGGCTCAACCACAGTTACAGGCGCCACCACCACTAATACCCTCGGCAGCGGCCCGAATCCGGTAGTAACCGAAAACATCAACGTCGATTCGAATGGAGTGCCCGTAGGTACCATCAAGGTTACTTCCGATCGCCAGTTCACCATCTCCGGCTATGTAAATACGTCGCACGGAAAAGTAACTACAACGCTAAGTCAGACTGTCGACTTTTCCAACTTTCAGAAGTATACGGAGATCTCGAACCTCTATGAGCAAACAACCAACGTAAGCTCTACGAAGACTGTGGCTGCCGGCGGCTCCAATCAAGTCACAACCACGCAGTACTCCTATCCCTTGAAGGTGTCTCTCAGCCTCGGTACGGCGTCGAATGGCGATGAAGATGAAACCATTGCCGTGCAGCAGGTCTACAATACCTCCACCAACGGACCAGGCAGCTCGACTGCTCTTACCCAGACCTTCAACGGCGCCGATACCCAGGATTTAATCACGGGTGAGGATCTATCGCAGGAAAGCCGCTATCTGCAAACCAACACCACCAACAACACCTGTGTGGAGAAGCTCATTAAGGCCAAGAACGACTCAGTCATTTCCGACAAGTCCGGCCCCTGCACTAACTAACAACTCTCAGTGGGGCTGACGCGGCGACCGCCCGCGGAAGCCCCTATTTCGCCGTCGCCGGCGCGCCCAATTCGCGAAGGGCGCTCTCGTAATACGCGCCGCCAACCGCACCCGAAGCTCTGTGCCGGCGGATGAAATCGATCAGCCGCCGCCTCACGGTCTCCGCTTCCGGAAACTGTTGGTCGGTCCAGAAGCGCCTCGAAACATCGAAATATCCTGCCCTGGCGAGGAAAGCAACCCCAAAGTATTCGTCCTCTTCGAGCGAATCTTCGCCACCCGTGCCCGCGCGGAACGAGCCATCCGGCATAACGGAATCTTTCAGACACCACTGCAGCATTTTCGCGATTTCGATTGACGCTTCCCGCCGCCGTCCGTCAGTCATGTGAGGCCATGCGTACTGAAAAAGAACCACCACGTCCATATTGTGATGAGTAAGATACCCCCCGTTTTCCAGCCACCCGATCGGGTATTCCAGATCCTTTAGTTCGAGCAGTGTGTTGCCTACTTTGTCGAGATCGGTGACTTGCCCTTTCAAATACTTGACAATATGAAATGTCATGCTCATGTCGTCCACAAACTCAATTCGTCCCTCCCGCCGGTAGCGCTCCCCCCACCAGCCTGTCGCCGGATTGCGCAGTTGCTTCAGAAGATTGAGCAACGTGGCTTTCATTTCCGGCTGCCAAGGGTATGCGCGCGGCTGATCAAGCATAATCAGCCGGATAAGCGTGGCCAGCGCCTCATTCATCTCGCGGCGATGGTCCACCCCGCTGTGAGCTACATCCGAGACGGAAATCGAATTGACGTATTGAGTAAGCTTCTGTGCGGAATTCACGCGATCGAGAAGGGGGATATGGCTACCGCCCTCATCCCGCGAAAAGTGGCCGTCATAAGACGCGTCCAGCCGGAAGAACCAAGCGTCATAACATCGGCCCCAGCTTCCATCTGCATCCTGTTCGCGCGCTTTCTTTTCCAGTTCGGGATGCGCAACGCTCGCCCGCAGGTCGGCTAGCCGGGCGTCGATGCGCTCTGTGTCCACCGTGCTGCTCATCAGCCACCGCAGTTCGGTAACAATTTGATGCGAACAAGACACATCGCGCATCTCCGCCTCGCGCTTCAAAACCTCCCGCTCCAGGTCTTTCAGCGCCCGAAAACGCGGGCCCATCAGCGTGATATAGCGCGGATTGAATTCCAGCATCTCGCGCCTCACCGTAGCCTTATTTTCCAGATCCGGCCTTGGGATCTGCGCGGCCACACTCGTTATTGACGCCAGGATTACGGCGGAAATTGCACCGGCAATCGCAATACGGACCTGCATAATCGGTTCTCGTGCCGATCGTACCGCATCCTATCGGATGGCCGCGACGGAAACCTCACTGTGTCAGTCCGTTCTCAGTTTTCTGGCCGATCTTCATCACTCGATCGCCCAGGGACTGCTCCTGTATGGTTTTCTGAACGGCTGCAGGCGGGTCCTTCAACTCCAGATTCTTTCCGGCCGAGACGCTAGCCAACCACCGCGTCGGTTAGTAACCCCCGATAGGTTCGCCATGCGGATTACTCGCCATCGACATAAATTGCAGCGTCTGAAATTTGGCTGAAAGCTTCCCTAATTCTTCAATTCCAGCGAGAATCGCGAACCCGCCGCCCGCGTGCTTTCCACCACCAACTTCGATCCATGCGCCTGCGCGATCGCTTGCGCAATGGAGAGCCCCAATCCAAATCCCCCGCCATTCTCCCGCGCCGCATCAGCACGGTAAAATCGGTCGAAAATAAACGGCAGCGCCTCCGCCGCAATCCCCAGCCCCGTGTCCGACACCGACACCACAGCGCCGTCCTCAACCGCACGCACAGACGCCGTCACCGTGCCGCCCCCGTCCGTAAACTTAAAAGCATTGTCCAGCAGGATCACCAGCAACCGCCGCAGCGCCGCATCGTTCGCCCTTGCGAGAGCCGCCCCGTTGGTTTCCACCTGCAGCCGTATCTGTTTCGCGGCGGCCAGCGCTTCATTCTGTTCGACCACCGAAATCAATAGCGCATTCAAGTCCACCGGCTCTAAGAGTAGTTCGTATGACGCCGCATCCATCCGCGCCAACATCAACAGCGATTCCGTCAGGCGTGTCATGTACTCCGCCTGCTCCTCCACCCCCCGCAACGTCGTGCGATAAGCTTCCGGATCGCGTTCCCGCCGCAGCGCCAGTTCCGCCGCCGCGCGGATCAAAGTCAGCGGCGTACGTAACTCGTGCGAGGCGTCAGCCGTGAATTGCCGCATACGCTTCACGGCGGATTCCAGCCGCGCCAGCACGTCATTCCAGGCCTCCGCCATACGCTGCAATTCGTCCCCGGTCTGCGGCGCCGCGATCCGCTGCGATAGATTGTGCATGCCGATGGATTTGGCTACCGCCGTAATCTCGTCCACCGGCCGAAGTGCGCGCAGGCTAAGCCAGTAGCCACCCACACACGCAATCCCCATCACCGCCGGAATCATCAACACCAACAGCCGTCCCAAATCGCGCATCAACGCCAGTACGTCGTCGAGCGATACGGCCACCAGTATGGTCCAATTCTCCCCCGCCGATACCAACGTCCCCGCCATCAGCCGGTAGGATCGCCCTCCTCTCCGCACCGTACGCGGCCGCTTCGACACCCCATCGGTCGGCCACGAAGGCATCGTCTGCGAAGGCGCCACCAACAGTGCACCCGCCGAGTCGCGTATCTGAATCAAGCTGCCGTCTGGATAAGCGCCGATCACTTCCGCCAGTTCCCGCTGCAGGTGACTGCGGCTCTTCCAGCGGGATTCTTTGTTTAGCGAGTCCTCCAGTCCCGCGAGTCGCTGCGCCAGGCGGGCATCCACGCCCGAAATCAGCCGCCGCTCGGCCGCCAGCCACATCACGAACCCAAACAACACAAGACCCAGCGTTAGCGCCACTGCGTACCACGCCGTCAGGCGCAGCCGGATGGATATGTGGTTTAGCCGGCTTCCGAACATATGCAGTAACCCACGCCGCGGATCGTTCGTATCAGTCCCGGCCGCCCGGACTCGTCCACCTTAGTCCGCAACAGGCGCACGAAGGCATCCAGCGTGTTGCTTTCGATGTCGGAGTCGCAACCCCATACCCTCTCGATCAGCGAGTCGCGCGATACCACACGCCCGGCGTTGCGCATCAGCACCTCGAGAATGGCATACTCAGTGCGCGTAAGCGTGATGCGCCGGGAACCGCGGGACACTTCGCGCGTGCCCTGGTTCATCGTCAGCCCCCCGGCTTCCAGGTATACAGGCTGCGGGATCGGTCCGCGCCGGCCTAGCGCGCGCACCCGCGCCAGCAGAACTTCAAAAGAAAAAGGCTTGGTCAGATAGTCGTCGGCGCCAGTGTTCAGGCCGCGTACAATGTCTTCCGTCGAATCGCGCGCCGTCAGCATCAGAACCGGCGTCGGGTTCCGCTTGGTGCGCAGCCGGTGCGCAATCTCGAGACCGGTCAGGCCCGGCAGCATGACGTCTAAAATGATAACGTCGTACGCGCCGGCTTCGGCCACCCCCAATCCTTCCTTGCCCTCATGGATGATGGTGACGGTGTGCCCTTCCTCGGCTAGTCCTTGCCGGACCAAATCGGCCATCCGCCGCTCGTCCTCCACCACTAGGATATTCATCTCGCCATCGATGCTTCTATCCTAAACAAACTATCTGAAAATTGGCTGTAGGCCCTAACTTCCGGTGACTCGCCCGCAAAAATAAGCTACTCCTCTCGATCCAACCACTTGCACGACCAGATCCCCCGCTTCCCGAAAAACCCATGCTCTACTCAAATCGGATAGTGGTTCACCCCACCCTCCGGAAAAGGATCCAAACGTATGTTAATCTCCGAAAAGCAGCATCGCGCGAATCAACAGAACGCGCAGCACAGTTCGGGACCGAAGACTCCTGAAGGCCGCGAAGCCATCCGCTTCAACGCCCTCACCTTCGGCCTGCGCACCCGCACCATCATCCTCCCTACCGAAAACGCCGCAGCCTACTCCCAGCTTTGGGACGAACTGTGCGCCGATTTTAATCCCCGCACGCGCCTCGAAATGTGCTGCTTCGAAACCATCGTCGTTGCGCAGTGGCACCTCATCCGCAACGCCAACTCCGAAAATCGGATCTACCAGGAAATCCCCTTCGGCGAACACCGCTTTGCCATGCTCGCCGAAGTCGATAAACAGCGCACCAAATTCGAAAAAGAATTCCGCGACGGCATCGACTACTTGCAAAAGCTACAAAAGCAGCGTCCCGCGCAACCGGAAGCGAAACCTGCCGAACCACTGCAACCGGTACGCAACGACCAGGTGAAACCCCATCCCGGTTTCGTCATGTCCGAACCCGTCGGCCACCCTGTCTTCTGTGCGCCGGACCCCGCCGACACCCGCTAACTTTTTCGCGCACCAAGATCTTTGACAACCTCGCGCCCGGCAACGAAGGGTGCGCCCGTAGTGTCTCTACCCCAGCCCCAAATCTCCATCAAATCCCGTCAGCTCCCGTAACACTCCACGAAAATCACCAAAACATCTAATCCCCGGCCCCCGACCCCCATCCCCCGGCCCCGGCGAGCGAAAGCGAGCCCCTTTGCCCACAGTCGCTTGGGGTTCGTTCGTACCAACCCCGCCCAAAATGCAAGCCCATCGCCGTCTATATGTTAGATTTGAAATTAGGAGATGTTTTGACGCCTGAAGTCCCCGCACTCATCCTACAGGTCGATATCTGGGAAATGGTTGGCCGCGGTGGTCCCCTCACCATCGCCGTCCTCGCCATCCTCGTAATCTTCTCGGTTTTCTCCTGGACCATCATCTTTTCCAAGTGGAACGTCCTGCGCACCGCCCGCGCCGCCGACCGGCGCTTCCTCCGCGCCTTCCGTAAAGCCACCGGACTCGACGCCGTCATGGTCGCCAGCGAACAGTTCAAACCCGCTCCCCTCGTTTCCGTCTTCGAATTCGGCTATGAGGAGGTCCACCGCCAGGTCCAAGCCCGCGGTACCGTCACCAACAAAATCTCCCTCGAACGCTCTCTCCAACTCGGCACTAATGAGGAACTCACCAAGCTCGAACGCAATATGAGCTGGCTCGCCACCACCGCTTCCGTCAGCCCCTTCATCGGCCTGTTCGGCACCGTACTCGGCATCATCCGCGCCTTCCAGGAATTGGGTATGCAAGGCAGCGCCAGCCTCCGCGCAGTCGGACCCGGCATCGCCGACGCCCTCATCGCCACCGCCGTCGGACTTGCCGCCGCCATCCCCGCCGCCATCTTTTATAACCACTTCGGCCATACCATCCGCGAAATCGGCACGCGCATGGACGATTTCTCGCTCGAGTTCCTCAACATGGCCGAACGGAGCTTCGGAGAGTAACCCGTGGCGATCTCGACCAATGGCGGCGGCAACTCCCGGTCGCGCCGCCGTACCGTCCTTTGGCATGCTCGCCGAGATCAACGTCACCCCCTTCGTCGACGTAATGCTGGTGCTGCTCATCATCTTTATGCTCACCGCGCACGTCATGGAATTCGGCATCGAAGTGGATGTCCCTAAAACGCGCGCCGTGCAGGATAGCGCCAAGGATACTGCCGGTGGTGAATATCACCAAGGACGGCACGCTCTACCTCAACGAGAAGCCCGTCAATATCAACGACCTTCCGGCCGAGATCTCACGCCGATTCCCGGCGCCACCGCCGTCTACCTGCGCGCCGACAAAGAAACCGTCTGGGAGCCCATCGCCCAGGTGATGAGCGAACTGGGCACAGCCAAACTCCAGGTGAACGCGGTCACCCAGCCGGAGGATGCCGCGGACAAGAGGCGCCGGTAATGCCCCACGCGGACATCCTCGATCAGTCGGATCCCCTCAATAAACCGCTGATCGGATCCGTCGTGCTGCATGCCGCTGTCTTTGGTACCTTCATCTTCGGGGAGTCGCCCTCTCCGGCTCGCACGATGTTTGGGGCGATACCCACCCGGGCGGCTCGGCAGCGTCTCCATTAATGTGGTGAACAAAATTCCCCTGCCCTCGCGCAGCGGGATCGTCAACCCGCTGGCCAACCCCACCGAATCCGCCGTCCCCACTCCTCCTCCCGGCTGCCAAGCCCGAAAAACAGGCGCCGCCGAGCAGCCCGACGCCATCCCGCTAAAGAGCCGCAACCATCCCAAGCCAGCGGAAGTGTCCAAATCCGCGCAGAATAACTGGCGCGCTAAGCAGCCGGACCGCCCCAACCAGCTTTACAGCGCCGCCGGGCAAGCCCTGGTTTCGCCGTTATATGGTCAGGTCGGCTCGGGCGGTGTGGGCGTCGGTGAAGGATCGCCCTTCGGCAACCGCTTCGGAAACTACGTCATCGATCCTGCGCCAGAAGGTCGCCGAAAAATGGCGCACCGACGACGTGGATCCGCGTATCCACACCCTCCCCACCGCCATCGTCACCTTCGACCTCATGCGCGACGGTTCGGTGCGCAACGTGCATGTCGTCGCAGACCAGCGGCAATCAGGCTCTGGATTATTCCGCGCAGCGCGCCATCTACGATGCCAGCCCTTTTCCGCCGCTTGCCTTCGGCTTATGAACGCAACGACGCCAACGTCGAATTCTGGTTTGAGTTGAGACGCTAAATGAAAAGAGCCTTCGGTTCTACTCGCCGCTTTCGCCGGGCTGCTCCTCGCGCTATCGGCGCAGCAAACCGGATATCAAGACCGTCATCTCGGGTGGCACGGCGCCCAAAATCGCCGTGCCCGATCTGCGCGGCAGCGGCGCGGCTCAACCGCTGATGAACGCCTTTAACGAGACGCTCTATAACGACCTGGACGCCTCCGGCCTCTTCAAGATCGTTCCCAAAACCATGTATCCGCTGCAGGTGCCGCAGCAGCCTTCGGATTTCCGCGAACAGCCCGCACCCCAAGCCTCGCGGCCCGGCAACAACCACCCAGCGGTGGCGGCGCCTGGCTTTCCGACTGGTCCTCCCCGCCGGTCTCCGCCAACTACCTGGCATTCGGCTACACCGCCGTTCAAAACAATGTGCTGGTGCTCTATGGCTGGTTGTTCAACGTCGGCCAGCCATCCGTTTCCCAAGCCCAGGTGATCGGCAAGCGCTATTTCGGCTCCCCCGACGAGGCCGGCGCTAAGAAAACCGCCCATGAATTTGCCGCCGATATCATAGCCCAGATGGGCGGCACTTCCTTGCTGGGCACCAAGATCTATTTCGTTTCCAACCGCACCGGCCACAAAGAAATCTGGGTCATGGACCCGATGGCTCCAACCAACGGCAGTTCAGTCACTTGAACTCTCTATCCATCGAGCCCGCCGTCTCTCCGGACGGCACAAAAATCGCTTTTACTAGCTTCGCTCGCGGGAATCCTGCTATATTTATTCTCTCGACGGATACGGGACGGCGGTTGCCGTTTTATAATCAAGTCGCATCTATGAATGCGACCGCCGGATTTCACGCCGGACGGCAAGCAGTTGCTTTACTCGTCCACGGCTAGTGGCTGGGCGCAGATTTATGTCGCCAATCATCGACGGCAGCAATCTTCGGCGCATTTCGAATACCCGGGCGCTTGGAAGTGGAGCCGAAAGTGAATCCGAAAACGGGTACCGACATGGCCTTTGTTTCAGGCCGGTCGGGACCGCAACAGATTTACCGGATGAATATCGACGGCACCGACGTGCAAAGGTTGACCAACGGCGAAGGAGAAGCATCCAACCCCGCGTGGCATCCGAACGGGCAGATTCTCGCTTTTGCCTGGACGCGCGGCTTCGCCACCGGCAATTTCAATATCTTCGTCATGGATGTGGCCTCGCGCAATTTCAACCAGTTGACCTACGGCGCGGGGCGCAATGAGAATCCCACTTGGGCGCCGGACGGCAGTCACCTGGCTTTCATGTCCACGCGCAGCGGATCGGAACAGATCTGGACGATGCTGGCGGACGGAACGCAATTGAAACAGTTGACCACCGCCGGAAAGAATTGGAAGCCCGGTATGGGCCAAAGATAGAACTGGCACGGCGGCTTTAAAGATTTTCAGGAGGCTTTAAGTTCATGTTGGATAAACGGAGAATCAGCACCATTGGCATTTGCCTGACGTTGGCGATGTTCGCGGCAGGTTGCAAGAAGAAAGCGCCGCCCCCCCGCCGCCGCCCCCACCGCCGGTAGCGGCAGCACCCGCACCGGCGCCGCGCGGCGCCCACCATCACCTCGTTCTCGGCCGAGCCTTCGTCCATCGAACGCGGCCAGTCGTCCACCCTGACCTGGAGCCGTCACCGACGCCACCAGCATCTCCATCGACAACAGCATCGGCACGGTGCAGGCCACCGGAAACCGCCGCGTATTCCCGGGCGCCTCCACCACTTACACCCTGACCGCTACCGGACCCGGCGGCACCAAGACCGCCACCGCCACGGTTAACGTCACCGAACCCGCGCCGCCGCCGCCACCGCCGTCCGCTGGTCCCAAGCACCACCTTCGAACAGATGCTCTCCGGCACCGTCGTCGGATGCTTACTTCGATTACGATAAGAACGATATCCGCGACGATGCCCGCGCCGCGCTGACCAAAGACGCCGATGCCCTGAAGGCCATCTTCTCCAGCTTCCCGGATGCCACCGTGTCACCATCGAAGGTCATTGCGACGAGCGCGGCTCCGCCGAATACAACCTGGCATTGGGCGACCGCCGCGCCGCTGCCGCCAAGGAGTTCCTGGTCCAATTGGGAGTTCCCGGCGACAAGCTGAAAACCATCAGCTACGGCAAGGAACGTCCGCAGTGCACCGACCACGACGAGTCCTGCTAGCAGAAGAACCGCCGCGCGCACTTCGCCACGGGGCAGTAGAATCAGGTAAGGGCCGGGCAAGCTCCCGGCCCATCCGCAACCGGCGGGACGGCCCGTCCGTCCCGCTCATCGAGGAGATCCTATGACCTTTTGGCGTACGCTGCTTGCCGGCCCTTCTAATCTGTCCTTCCCTCACCTTCGCCGCCAGCAAAGAAATCGTCGAATTGCAGCGCGATGTGGCCCTGCTGCAGGAGCAGGTGCGCTCGCTGCAGCGCTCCCAGGACGAAAAGCTTTCCGCCATCCAGGTGCTGGTGCAGCAGGCGCTCGATGCCGCCAACAAGGCCAACACTTCGGTCGCCCTGCTGCAGAACAACCTGCAACAGAACTTCAGCGATCAGCAGAAGAAAGTGGTCGACCCCGTGGTCGATCGTGGGCGCAAAATGGACACCGATGACCACCGACGTCAGCGCGCTGCGCGAATCCGTTGCCGATATCACCAGCCAGATGGGCAAGCTGCAGCAGCAGATGATCGATATCGGCAATGCCGTGCGCACCATCCAGACTCCCGCTGCGGCGCCGCCCACCGGTGCCCGTGGGTACATCGCCAAGTCCCGGCCCCGGATCCACCAGCGCAGGCGGCATTCCCCCGGTCTCGAGCCGATACGCTTTATCAAAATGCCAATCGCGACCGCAGCGGCGGTAACGACGATCTGGCCTTGCAGGAGTTCAACGATTATCTGAAATATTACGGCAACACCATGTTTGCCCCTAACGCCCAGTTCTACATCGCCGAGATCCATCTGAAACAGAACAAACTGGACGATGCGCTGCAGGAGTTCGACATGGTGCTGGAAAAGTATCCCGATAACAACAAGACTGCCGACGCGCTCTACATGAAAGGCGCCACCCTGGTGAAAATGGGCAAACGCACCCAAGGCAAACAGGAGTTCTGCGAGCTGGCCAAGCGTTTCCCCTCCAACGATCTCGCCACCAAGGCCAAGTCCCAGGTGAAATCGTTAGGCCTCACCTGCGGCGCTACGGCCGCGCCTGTTCACCGCAAAAGATCATAAGGGGGAGTGGCATGCAGCGCCACCAGATGTATATCAACGGCCAGCGCGTTGCCGGCCAGGCCGGCCAATGGCTGCCGGTTTACGATCCTTCCACTGAAGAAATCATCGCCGAAGTTCCTGACGCCGATGCCGCTGACATCGACCTCGCGGTCCAGGCTGCCGTCGCCGCTTTCGAATCCGGCCCGTGGCCGCAGACCACCGCACAGGATCGCGGACGATTGCTCTTCAAGTTGGCCGAGCGCATCCGCGCTAACGCCCCCGCACTGGCCGAACTGGAATCCCGCAATTGTGGCAAGCCCATTGTCGAAGCCGAATACGACGTCAACGATACCGCCACCTGTTTCGAATACTACGGCGGCATGGCGACCAAGGTCTTGGGCCACGTCAACCCGGTGCCGGATAACGCCTTCAGTTTCACCTTGCGCGAACCGGTCGGTGTAGCCGGCCAGATCATCCCCTGGAATTATCCTCTGCTGATGGCTGCCTGGAAGCTAGCCCCTGCGTTGGCCGCGGGCTGCACCTGCGTACTGAAGCCCGCCGAACAGACGCCGCTCACCGCCCTCGAAATCGCCGACTGGTTCGCCGAAATCGGATTTCCGCCCGGACGTGGTCAACGTGGTCACCGGCTTCGGCGAATCCGCCGGCGCGCCGCTGGTGGCGCATCCCGGCGTCAATAAGATCGCCTTCACCGGCAGCGCCGCGGTGGGCAAGTTGATCGTGAAAAGCGCGGCCGATACGGTCAAGCGCGTCACGCTTGAGCTGGGCGGCAAGTCGCCGAACATCTTTTTCGCCGATGCCGATTTCGAAGCCGCCATCGACGGCGCACTCTTCGGCGTCTTCATCAACCAGGGCGAAGTCTGCTCGGCGGGCAGCCGCATCCTGGTCGAGAAGCCCATCTACAACAAGTTCGTCGACGCGATGGTGGAGAAGTCGAAACGTATCCGGCTCGGCGCGCCGCTCGACCGCGAAACCAAGATGGGCCCGCTGGTCAGCAAAGAGCAATACGACCGTGTGCGCCAGTATCAGGAATTGGGCAAGTCGGAAGCCAAGCTGGCGGCCGGTGGCGGACGTCCGCGCCGGGCAGCGCCAAGGCTATTACGTCGAGCCGACCATCTTCGCCGGACGTCGACAATTCAGCCCGCATCGCCCGCGAAGAAATCTTCGGACCCGTGGCCGCTGTCATCCCCTTCGATGGCGAAGCCGACGCCATCCGCATCGCCAATGACTCGCCCTACGGCTTGGCCGCCGCAGTCTGGTCGCGCGACATCTTCCGCGCCTTCCGCATCGTGAAGGCCATCCGCGCCGGCATCGTCTGGGTCAACCACATGCAGCCGACGTACGTGGAAGCCCCCTGGGGCGGCTATAAACAGTCGGGCTTCGGCCGCGAACTCGGTCCCTGGGGAATCGAAGAGTACCTCGAAACCAAGCAGGTCTATATCAATCTCAACGAACAGCCCATCGGCTGGTATTGAGCTATTCCGGGCCGGCCGAACCGCTCAGAGTGGAGTGATACAAATCCGGCAATCGCCATCCGCGATAGCTGGGCGCCGGACCGACGCTCTGAAACTGGTAGTTGGCCGTGCCATCCGCCGTCACTTCCGTATTCTGCACTTTCACCCCGCCGGTAATTTGGATATTGCCGGCCTGGAACATGTAGTCGCCGTTTTGCAGAAGTTCCGCGCTGCCCAGCGATTGCGAATACGCGCCCAGATCCGCATTCAATACCAGCGAAGCCACCATGTTGGTCTGGTCGATGCTCCAGACCTGGCCGCGGCTATCGCCACCCTGTTGTGCATGCCGGTTTGTGCCGTTGTCGAACACCGTGAAGATCTGTTCCGCGTTGTTCACGAAGCCGGAATTGTGCTGGCCCGAAAACCAGGGATACGTCCCGCCCGTACTGTTGCCCAGCGCGAAGTCTCCGCCCAGGCCCAAACGCCACACGATGTCGCCCGTGCCGGCGGCGTTGCTATAGTCCACTTTGACCACCCAGTTCTGATTCCGCAGTGAGATCAGCAGGTCGCCATCCGGCGTTAGATATTCCAGACTGTTGGCGTGCAGCCAGTCATTGGCCGGCGATGACAGCAACACCGGCGGGCAACCGCCCGGGGTCTCGCCCGTACCGCTCGTCTTGCACTGGAAGTCGCCCTGCTTGTTGATATTCAAACAGCCCGGACCCGCGCTCGTGCAGGCATGATCGAAAGCGTTCCAATAAGTCAGCACCTGGAAGTTCTGGTCGAGCACCACCACTACCGCACCGACGATATCCAGTGGAACCGAGGATCCCTGTGTGCCCGCCGGATAGATCCTCTGCACATCGCCCAGCACCATGGTCTGGCCGTTCGGCAAACGGATCGCGTCATGATTGAACCGGCCTAGCGGATCCTTCAAACCCAACGCCTGCAGTTGCTCGTAGACCCTGTCGCAGTTGGTCTCGCGTACGATGTTCCCCGCAAGGTCGAACTCCCGCAACAGTTGCTGCCGCGTCACGTTCGGTCCCCAAACGCCCGTTCCCGTACCCGGGCCGCCCGGCAGCGAGAGCATCGTCCCCCCTGGAACTGGCCGCACCAACTGCACGGTAACTGGGTAGTACCAGATAATATTGGCGAACAAATCCGTAGCGATCGGGAAGTCCGGCGGATTCGCGAAACCCGTCAGCACCACTGGTTCGGTCAGATCAGACTGTGCGCCCGGCGCTACCGGCACACTCAACGACGGAAACGTCAGGCTGCCTGGTATAGCGCCCGTGGTGAACGATACCGGCGAACCCGACGTGATATTGCCGCCCGTGTTCACTTGGTACGTCATCGTATAGGTCTGTTTTGCTTCCATCCCGCCGATGTAGAAATTCATGGTGCCCGTATGGCAGTGCCGCCAATCCGTGCTGCTCAAAAGGCTGGATCCCTGTAACTGAAATGTCACGGCCATCGTGCTGCCGGCAGCACAAGTCGGCGCGCTGAACAGCGCGACCAGCGGATTAGCAGTAGGCACGACTACCGCCTGCGATCCGGTCACCAGCGCCGTCGCAAGAAATGGCAGCGTCTGTTGGGCGGTCGTACCCGCGCGATAGTCTCTCGCGGTAAGCCGCAATTGGTATAGCCCTTCCACACGGTTGGGAGCCCACGTGAGCGTCGTATTCACCGCGAAATCGCGGACCAGGCTGAACGTGGTCGTCCCGGGAGTCTCTACCTCCCACTTATAGGTCAGTGGCCCTTTGTCCGAATCCGACGCCGAAGCCGTCAATTGGATCACCGTCCCTAGCCGCTGCGGCGACGCTAATGAGGGGGTCAGTTTTACTTGTGTAATCGCACCGTACAGGGTGGGCGAAAGGCATGCAAGCAGCGGCATGAGAAGAACGGGAACATGTGAGGAAGCGCTTCGCATAATTGGACTCCAGAATCTGCCCGAGTATACCACCCGGCGGTTTGCGACTGTACCCAAAATCACAAAAAGCGTACCGTTATAGTACAGTACTTCTGAGGCCCACCCATGCGTCTATTCGCCGCGCTCGACCTTCCGCCTGACGTCATCCGCGCGCTGGAAGAACTGGTCGATCAACTTCGTCCAGCCGCGCGCATCAAATGGAGCCCCATCGCCAACCTCCACATCACCACCCGCTTCATCGGCGAGTGGCCTGAGCCACGCTTGCCCGAACTGCAATCCGCGCTCGCCGCCATACCCACCCGCCCGCCGATTCCCGTTCACGTCCACAAGCTGGGCTTCTTCCCAAATCCCCATTCCCCGCGGATATTTTGGGCGGGCGTGGATAGCCCGGCAGGCCTCGCTGAACTGGCGTCCGATACCGATCGCGCTCTCGACGCTTTGGGTCTCAAGCCCGAAGGCTGGCCATTCAGTCCGCACTTAACTCTGGCTCGCATCAAGGAACCCGTGCCCCTCCAAACCTTGCGCGAAACCATCGCCGCATTGCCTTCAGCCGATTTCGGTAGTTTCGTAGCCGCTAGCTTCTTCCTCTACCTTAGCCGCCCCGGTCCCGCCGGTTCCGTGTACACTAAACTTGCGGAGTTTCCCTTTTCAAAGTGATCAATGCTGCCTTAGGACTCGCCATCGCCTATCTGCTAGGCGACATTCCATTTGGATACTTGCTCGTAAAGCTCACTACCGGACGCGACGTGCGCGCTTCCGGCAGCGGTAATATTGGCGCCACCAATGTTCTGCGCACCACCGGACGCCTCGCCGGCGTTGCCACCTTGCTGCTCGATATGGCCAAGGGTTTTCTGGCTGTCTGGATCGAGGGCCGTCTTACCGGAGGGAGCGTCGAGTGGATGAGCGCCGCGGCCGTGGCGGTCATGATCGGCCATTCCTATCCCGTCTTTCTCCACTTCCGCGGGGGCAAAGCCGTTGCCTCTTTTGTTGGCGGATGGCTCTGCGTCATGCCCTTGCCGCTGGCTGCCGTGCTGATTGTTTTCGTCGTGATGGTGGCCTGGACGCACCACATCTCGCTCGGATCCATCGTCGCCGCCGGTACTTTCCCCCTAGCCATCTGGCTGATCGCGCATCCGCCGATGGCTGTCGTTATGGCAGCGCTCCTAAGCGCCGGTTTGATCGTATACCGCCATCGTGAGAATATCTCCCGGCTCCGTGCCGGCACCGAGTCCGTCTTCTCCTTCGGGAGTTCGAAGTGACACAGGCAGCGCTCGAAACCGATCTCGCCATTATCGGCGCCGGCAGTTGGGGCACCGCCCTAGCCATGGTCCTGGCGCCTCGCTTCCCGCGCATCCGGCTTTGGGTTTACGAGAAGGATCTGGCGGAAAGGATGCGCTCCACCAGTATCAACGACCTCTACTTGCCCGGCTTCAACCTGCCCGGGAACGTACAGGTCGAAACGGAGTTCGAAGCGGCATTGTCCGGCGTCTCCATGGTTTTAAGCGTGATGCCCTCCCATCTGGTCCGTACCATCTATAGCCAGATGCTGCCCTACCTGACGCCGTCCATGGTTTTCATCAGCGCCACCAAAGGCTTGGAAAATGGCACGCTGCTGCGGGCAACCGAGGTCATTAGCCAGTGCGTTTCCCCCAGTTTCGAGCCCCGTGTCGCCGCCATCTCCGGCCCGACTTTCGCCCGCGAAGTTGCCCGCGGCGATCCCACCGCCCTGGTTGTGGCTTCACATGACGAGCTTTTGGCAGCTAGCGTGCAAGCCTGCTTTTCCGGTCCGATGTTCCGGCTCTACACCAGCCCTGATCCGGCTGGGGTGGAAGTCGGCGGGGCCGTGAAGAATGTCGTAGCCATCGGGGCAGGCGTCTGCCACGGATTGGGATTGGGAAGTAATACCCAAGCAGCGTTGATAACCCGGGGTTTGGCGGAGATGACCCGCTTGGCCGTGGCCTTAGGCGGTCGTCCGCAGACTTTGGCGGGCTTGGCCGGATTGGGCGACTTGGTGCTGACTTGTACGGGAGAACTCAGCCGCAACCGGACCGTCGGCTTGGAACTGGCGCGCGGGCGCCGCTTGGACGAGATTGTCTCGTCCATGAAGATGGTGGCGGAAGGTGTGAAAACCACCACCGCTACGGTGGATTTGGCCAAAAGGCATTCAGTTGAAATGCCTATTTCAGCTCAGATGTTTGAAATGTTGAACTTTGGGCTACCCCCCAGGGAGGCGGTCCGAAGACTGATGGACCGCACTCTCAAGGGGGAGTAACTTTTGCACTGGAACGCGCAACCTTGCATGCAACCTGGGGTTAACACTGATATGGGGGCAGTTGCAGCCACCCTGGACTATGACGCTGAGTTAATGCTTCGCGTCAAGGAAGGGGATGGCACCAGCTTTGCCATCCTGCTCGAAAAGCACCGCGCTTCGGTAGTCCATTTCGTTTACCGGTTGGTGCAAGAGCAGGCTATTGCTGAAGAATTGTCCCAGGAAGTTTTTTTACGTGTATATCGTTCCCGTGCGGGATACGAGCCGACTGCGAAGTTTAAGACTTGGCTGTTTCGGATTGCTACGCACTTGGCGTTGAATTGGCTTCGCGACGAACGGCACGAACGAGGGCAGGAGCGTCTGGATGATGTATCGGCTGACTTGCCGGTGCGTCAGGTGTCTGATCGCCGCCCTTCCGTAGAGCAGGAATTGATTTTCGCGGTAAAGCTCGCGGAAGTCCGGCAGGCCATCGGTTTGCTTCCCGAGAAGCAACGTGCTGCAGTTTTGATGCACAAGTATGAAGAGATGGAATACACCCAGATCGCGAAGGTCCTGGGTTGTTCGGAATCTGCAGTAAAATCATTGTTGTTTCGGGCCTACGAAACATTGCGGGCTCGCTTGGCGCACATTGGATCGACATGAACTGTCCAACCGAAAACCACAAACCGGAGTTGCTGGTAGCCTACGCCGCCAACCAACTCGATTTGGAAACTAGCCTTGGCATGCAGCAGCATTTGGCCGGCTGTGATGCCTGCCGCTCCTTTGTGGCGGCTCAGGGTGTGGTCTGGCGTGCGTTGGATGCTTGGGAAGCCCCTGCTGTTTCGGCCGGGTTTGATCGCCAGCTCTATAAACGGATTGAGGCAGCCACTCCTTACACATGGTTTGAACGGCTGGTTGCCCCTCTGCGCCCCATGCCCATGCGCCAAATCTTACCGCTTACAGCGACGGCCGGCTTATTGCTGATGGCCGGTTTTTTGGTGGAGCACCCCGCGCAACAGGTACCTGTCGCGCCCCGCGTGGATACCGTGCACGCGACTCAGGTGGAACGAACTCTCGACGATCTCGAGTTATTGCGCCAATTTAGTACCGCCGAGTCCGCGGAAAGCGCGCATCCCGATGCCATGTGATCGTGAACAATCCCCCCGCTTTCGCCCCGCTTTAACGGCTATTCTCATCCTGGGAATCCTGCCTTTTTCCATTCCCGCTGCCGCGCAGGAGCGCTTCGAACAAGATCCCGATAAGCAGACCGCCCCGCGCCCGCCCGACAATGCCATCGACCGTTGGAACCAGATGTCCCCCGAAGAGCGGGAACGGGAATTGGCTAAGCTTCCGCCGGCGCGCGCGAAACTAATCCGGCAGCGCATTCAACGCTACAACCAGATGCATCCGGAAGAACAGCAGCAACTGCGCGAACGTTACCAGACCTTTAGCCAGTTGCCGCCGGATAAGAAGCAGTTGGTACGCACCCGCTGGAGCGAGTTCCGCCAATTACCCCCCGCGCGCCGGCCCTTGCTGCATCGCGAAATCCAGCAGTTGCGCCAAATGCCCGATGCCCAGCGTCAAGCCCGCTTAAATAGCGAGGACTTTCATAGCCGCTTCTCACCGCCCGAACAGCAGATCATTCGGGACCTATCCACCTACCTACCCAAGTAGCCTACCCTCCGAAGCGCGGTGCTATCCCTGTCGTGTACGATGGTATTATCCCAGCAAAATGGACTCGCATAACGTTGATCTGAAGCAGACTATCAATCTGCCGCGCACCGGCTTTTCGATGAAAGCCAACCTCACCCAGGCCGAGCCGAAGATGCTCGCGCGCTGGGCCGCAGAGGACATTTATTCGCAAATCCGCACTGCCCGCGCGGGCCGCCCCACTTATATCCTGCACGATGGTCCGCCCTACGCCAACGGCCGTATTCATCTGGGCACGGCCTTCAACAAGATACTGAAAGACTTCATTGTGAAGTCCAAGACCATGGCCGGTTTCGACTCACCCTATGTGCCGGGTTGGGATTGCCACGGCCTGCCCATCGAGATCAAAGTCGATAGCGAACTCGGCGCTCGTAAAGCCACAATGTCGGCCGTCGAAATCCGCGCCGAGTGCCGCAAATACGCCGAAAAATACGTCGACATCCAACGCACGGATTTCAAACGTCTGGGCGTTTTCGGCCGGTGGGACGATCCTTATCTGACCATGAGCGCGCATTACCAGTCGGTAATCGCCGGTGCCTTTGTGGAATTTCTGGATCGCGGGTACGTCTACAAAGGGCTCAAGCCGGTGCACTGGTGCATACGCGACCGCACCGCGCTGGCCGAAGCCGAAGTCGAATACTCCAACCATTCGAGCCCGTCCATCTGGGTACGGTTCGCCCTCACTTCCGACGCCGCGAAAATCGATGCCGCGCTGGCTGGCCGCCCCGTGTATGGCCTGATCTGGACCACTACACCCTGGACCATCCCGGCCAACATGGCCATCGCTTTCAATCCGAAATATGAGTATGTGGCCGTGGCGGTGGACGGACCGGTTTACATCGTCGCCGCCGACCTGCTGAAAGTCACTGCGGAAAAATGCGGTTGGGCCGATTACGAGGTCCTCGCCGGATTTCCCGGCGCACACCTGGAAGGTACCGTCTTTCATCACCCGTTTTTGGAGCGTGAATCGCTCGGCATTCTGGCGGACCATGTCACGCTGGAGCAAGGCACCGGCGCCGTACATACCGCGCCCGGACATGGTCAGGAAGATTATGTGGTCGGCCGCCAGTATGGCATCGAAACCTATTGCCCGGTGGACGCCGCCGGCCGCTTCTATCATGCTGAAGGCGCGCCAGGCAGGCTGCCCGAGGAACTGATCGGCAAGACCGTCTGGGAAGCTAACCCCATCGTCATCGAGATCCTGCGCTCCCACCACGCGCTGCTGGCCACCGAAAAGATCGACCACAGCTATCCGCATTGCTGGCGCTGCCACCGCCCCACCATCTTCCGCGCTACCGAACAGTGGTTCATTGGCATGGACCGGAATGAGTTCCGCCAGCACGCCCTGGAGGCGATCCGGCAAGTGCGCTGGATGCCTGAATGGGGCGAGGAACGTATCTCCAACATGATCGCCACGCGTCCCGACTGGTGCATCTCGCGCCAGCGCGTGTGGGGCGTTCCCATCATCGTCTTCTACTGTGACAAGTGCCGCGAACCGCTGATCGATCGTAAGATCCTCGACGGCATCGTGCAGCTTTTTGCCGAGCACACCGCCGACGTCTGGTATGAGCGCAGCGCGGCCGAACTATTACCTGCCGGAGTCGCCTGCGTTAAGTGCGGCGCCACGGAGTTCACAAAGGAAACCGACATTCTGGACGTCTGGTTCGATTCCGGGTCGAGCCATCTGGCCGTACTCACGCCAGCCAACAATCTGCCATGGCCCGCCGATCTTTACATGGAAGGCGGCGACCAATATCGTGGATGGTTCCACAGTTCGCTGTTGGTGGGCGTGGGGCTGAAGGGCGGATCGCCTTACCGCGCCTGCGCCTTGAACGGCTGGGTGCTCGATGGTGAAGGCCGCGCCATGCACAAATCGCTGGGCAACTCCATCGAGCCCGAGGAAATCATCAAGCATCATGGCGCGGATCTCATCCGCCTGTGGTGTGCGTCCGTGGAATTTCACGAAGACGTTCGGATCTCGGAAACCATCCTGACCCGGTTGCAGGAGGCTTATCGCAAACTGCGCAACACTTTCCGCTACCTGTTAGGAAATCTGGCTGGCTTCGATCCGGCAACGGATGCGGTACCGGTCGACGAGATGCAGGAACTCGACCAGTTGATCTTGCTGCGCGCTGAAACGCTGATCGCCAACTGCCGCACCTGGTATGAGGAATTTGCGTTCCATAAAGTCTATCGAGCGCTGTACGATTTCACTACCGTTGATTTGAGCTCGCTGTATTTCGACGTGCTCAAAGACCGGCTGTACACCACCGCCACCAAGTCGCAGGCGCGGCGCAGCGCACAGACCGCGCTCTACCGCCTGGAATACGCCTTGGTGCGCCTGGTGGCGCCGATCCTCGGCTTTACCGCCGAAGAGGTCTGGACCCATATGGGCCAGAAAGGCAGCGTTCACCTGGAGTTGTTTCCCGACGCCGCCGAATTGACCGCAGGCTTATCCGAAGCGCACCGGAAACGGTCGGCGCACTGGGACCGTCTCATCAAAGTGAGGGAAGATGTGCTTAAAAGCCTGGAGGAGGCGCGCCGCGAGAAGTTTATAGGTGCGCCCCTCGAGGCCCGCGTACACTTAACCGCCGACGGGAATCTATTTCCGCTGTTGGTGGAATACGCCGCCGAGTTGCCGGGATTGTTCATCGTGTCGCAGGTATCCCTGGAAGAAAAGTCCGGCCAGGAATTCTCCGTGAAAGTGGAGCGCGCCGACGGCGCAAAGTGCGAGCGTTGCTGGAAGTACACTACCGATACCGGGTCCGACGCGCAATTCCCGACGATTTGCGCCGCTTGCGCAGGAGCGGTCAAAGAGATGCTTGGTTGAGGCTTGCATAATGGACAACCGTTGGAAGGCCTATGGCATCTCCGCTATCGTGTTCGCGATCGACCGCGTAACCAAGATGATCGTGGAAGCGCGAGTCTCTGCCTTCGACGTCCACAACGTGATCCCCGGCTTCTTCGATATCGTGCATTCCCAGAACCGTGGCGTCGCCTTTGGCATCATGAACGATTCCACTTCGGCTTGGCGTACGGTAGTGCTAATCGCCTTTTCCGCCGCGGCACTTCTGCTGGTGGCGGTCTTGCTATGGCGGGCATCACGCCTCGACCGGTGGACCGCGCTGGGCTTGGCATTGGTGCTGGGAGGGGCAGCCGGCAACCTCTTCGACCGCATCCTGTGGGGACGCGTGACGGATTTCCTGGAACTATACATCGGCGAATTCCACTGGCCCACTTTTAACGTGGCGGATTCCTGCATCGTCATCGGCAGCGGTCTGTTGCTGCTGGAATTGTTGCGGCCCAAGCGCCAAACGGCGGGCGCCGCCTGATGCTTCCGCATCTCTTTCACATCGGCAGCTATTCACAAGCGACTTACGGGGTGCTGGTGGCGCTCGCCTTTCTGGTGGCCCTATCCGTGATCTCGCGTCTCGCCCGCCGCGCCGGCCTGAATAGCGACGCAGTCGTCAACCTGGGCATTCTCTGCGGACTCAGCGCCATCGTGGGCGCCAAAATCATGATGTTTCTGGTGGATATTCCGTACTATGTGCGCAACCCCAGAGACATCTTTTCGATAGCCAGCCTGCAGGCCGGTGGCGTCTTTTATGGCGGCTTGATTGCCGCTTTAATCGCGGCCGTCGTATATATGCGCCGGCATCATTTGCCTGGCTTCCCCACAGCGGACGTATTCGCACCAGGCATCGCGCTGGGCCACGGTATCGGGCGGCTAGGCTGTTTCGCCGCGGGTTGCTGCTGGGGCGCGCCGACCACCTTGGCATGGGGCGTCACCTTCACCAATCCGGTATCGCACGAACTGGTGGGTGTGCCGCTCGATATTAAATTGCATCCCACGCAGTTATATGAATCGGCTGCGGAGTTTATTATTTTCGGCTTACTTTACTGGCGCATCCGGCGGCCGCACGCGCCGGGCGTCATCATCAGCCTGTATCTGATTCTTTACTCCTCCGTCCGCTTCCTGGTGGAATTCGTGCGCGACCATCCCGGCGAACCCAATCCGTTCGGCGGCCCGCTCAACACCTCGCAGTGGATTTCGATGGGACTAGCCGTGCTGGGCGCAGCTTATTTTGTCAGCCGCGGAGTTTGGAAGCCGGCGATGTCTGTATCCAGTTCGAACTGACGCGCCAGAATCCGGCCGCCGGGGCGCCTCTGCTACCATTTCCTTATGGGGCAATGCCCGTCGCTATGAGCCGCTGGACGCGCCGCGCTTTCGTCTTTTCGGGCTTGGCGCCGTTGGCACTTGGCGAGCAAAAGGGCGCATTGGTGCCGTCGGCCTGGCATCGCTACGCCGACCCATCCACTGAGTTTGAAGTCCTGCGCCTGACCGATCCGGCGCATTCGTGCTGGCTGCCTGCATACTACAACCGGACGCTCGCGAAGCGTGGCGGATTCCTGCTTTACTCCAGCGACGAAGGCGGCTCGCCGCAAGCCTGCCGCATGGATTTGCATAACGGGGAATCGCGCCGCTTAACGGAAGCCGCCCACCTGGATGCGTCGTCTATCGCCATGCTGCCGGATGAGCATAGTGTCGGCTATTGGGATGGACCCACGCTCAACCAGCTTATGTTGGGCAACCTGCGATCCCGCCAGATCTACGATGTTCCCGATGGATGGGAACGCTGCGCCGGCGGCAGCATTGCCGACGACGGCAGCGCCATAGCCGGCGAGAGCCGCGCGGGAGCATCGCGGCTTCGCCAGATCGGTTTGCAAAAAGGCGGCGCGCGCACCGTAGTCGAAGTGCCCTTCGTGTTGTCGCATCCGCAAGCGCGTCCCAAGCGTGCCCAGATCCTCTTTCGCCAGGGTGACGAGGCGTTGTGGTTGGTTAATCTCGATGGCACGCAAAACCGCAAATTACCGTTGGCCGGTGGACGCATCGGTCCGGCGCGGTGGTCGCCCGACGGCCGTACGGTCTTGTATCTAAATTTTCCTGAAGATACTACGCAATTACATACCATCCGGGAATGTTCGCCGGACCAGAACACCGACAAACTGGTGGCCAAGACCAGCCAGTTCGCGCATTTCGGGTGCAACGCCAATACCTCTGTTTTCGTGGGCGCCAGCCAGAATCGGGCCGCTCCGCACATCTTGATCCTGCTGCGGCTGACCCGCCGCGAACTATCATTGTGCGAACACCGCGCCAGTGACCCTGCGATGGTTGCGCCCATCTTTTCCGCGGACAGCCAGCAGATCTTCTTTGAAAGCGATCGCGATGGTAAGCCCGCAATCTACAAAGTTCATGTTTCGCAGTTGGTGGAAGAGACAGAGCCGGATCCGAGCTAAGGCGTCAGAAGACGCGCGGCAACAGGGCTCCCGGAGAGCTGCCCAAAGCGCCCGACCAGCGTCCCATATCCATTTGCAGGCGCCGTCCATCGCTGCGCACGGTTACTAACCCGTCCTGGTCGGTACGCAACACGCATGCCTGCCGCTCTTCGTAACGCTCCAGAACTTCCGCATGCGGATGCCCGTAGGAGTTCTCATAACCGGCGGACAGCACCGCGTATGCCGGGTGTAAAATATCCAGAAAGGCGGCCGTGCTCGAAGTCTTGCTGCCATGATGCGGCACCTTCAAAACATCAGTCTTCTGCACCAATCCCTCTTCGATCATTTCCGCTTCCACTTGCCGCTCGATGTCGCCGCTTAGCAGGAACGAATGCCGTCCAAAGGTGACCCGAAACGCAAGTGAATCGTTGTTGTGCGGCGCATCTTTCGGCACATAGTCGAGCGAAGGAGCCAGCACCTGCAACTCCGCGCCACCATAACTGAAGTGCTGTCCGCGATGCAGCGGCACGATACGAACTCCATCTTTCAGCGCCTGATCCCGCAGGGCGTCCCAAGCGGGATTATCCGAATTGGCGCCCGTCCATAACTCCTTCGCGTGGAAATTGGCGAGCAGCGAGGGTAAGCCGCCGATGTGATCGGCATGTGCGTGGGTGCAGGCCATCACATCGATGTGGCCGATCGATCTTTCCCATAGATAGGGGGACACCACGTCTTCGCCGATGTCCATCTGCGAGGGCGCGTGCCGTCCGAAGGTGGGGATTCCACCGCCATCCACTAGCATCAACTTGCCGTCTGGGAAGGTGAGTAAAATACTGTCGCCCTGGCCTACATCGATCACTGTCATTTCCAATTGGCGCGGCGCAACCTGGGGGGGGAAGGGATGCGCGATCAGCAATGCCAGAAAGACGGCCAGGGCGCCGCCCGCCAATCCTAACCACAAGCGCCCGGCGCGGCTGACCAAGAGGGCCATGATCAGGGTGGCGATGATAGCGGCACCCAGCCACAATGGCGGAGACGGGATTCGCCAGTTAGGTTCCAATCGCATGTGCCAGCCGACCACGGCATGCGAGGCCGCCAGCAGCCATCCCGCTATTACCGCCGCCCAGTTCCAACCACTGAAGATTGCGATGAAGCCTACGGGAATCACCGCGCACATCAGCGGCACCACCAGGGCGTTGGCGGACACGCCCGAAAATCCGATGCGATGAAAATATACAACCATGGGCAGCGCCAGCCCGATTTGCACGACGGCCGAGACCACCGCAAGCTGCGCCATATAAAAAAGAATGCGCGCGGGGATGCCGATGGCGAGGCAACTGGCACGCTCCGGGAGTTTGGTCCAGAGACGCAATGTTTCGGCGAGTAGCCGCATCTCGATTCGGAAATGGGCGGCCATGGGCGGCAGATGGAGATCGCGACCTGTGTCGGGCAGATCCGCCAGCGCACGAGTGCGGGGATAGCAGGTGCGCTCCATCAGAGGCGTGGCGAAGGCTCCGATAAAGGCCACCGCTAAAAATGTGAGTTGGAAGCTCGCCTCGAACATTTGCTCCGGATCGAGCACCAGGAAGCCGAGGGCCACCGCGGCCAGAATATTCAACACCCGGCGTTGCCGCGATAAATATGTCGCGGCGGCGAATAGTGAGAATGCGGCAGCGCAACGGATACAGGGCGCTCCCCATCCGGTTACCAAGGCGTAGAGCCACAGCAGCGCCGCGGTTACCAGCAATGCGTACTCGCGCCGCAGGAAGCAGAGGCGCAATACCAGCATCAGAAAAGCCGCCAGCACTGCGGTATGCGTACCCGAAATCACCAGCGCATGGTACGTGCCGGTGTTTCGGAACTGTTCGGTCCACACCCGTTGCATCTGGTAGGTTTCGCCGATCATGACGGCTTGCATCATCCCCGTCTCATAGGGCTTGCCCTGGTAGAGCCTCGCGAGCCGTTCGAGCGTCAACACGCGCAAGCCGGCGATAGCTGCCTGGAAGCGGGACCCGCACTGTCCCGGCAGGATGGTGACTTCGGCGCCACTCGCCATGGATGCGGTCCAATAGACATCGCGCCGCGCTAGGTAGCGAACGAAATCGAACGAGCCCGGATTGCCGTAATTCCGCGGCCGCCGAACGCGGGCTTCGAACTCTACGCGCTGGCCGTAGTGCAGCATGGGGGGGGCCTGACCTTCGCGCGCATAGGCGGTAACCTGGACGCGCGCCCCCGGATCCAACTCTACGACGAATCGCTCGCGTTCGCCGGCAAGGGCCGGAGGTTGGACCACGCAACCGCTCAGGATGACTGGTTCGCGTCCTTCGGCATCCAGTTCCGGGGGGGGGCCAGGGCGATGCGCGAGGTCGACAAGCGCACCGGCGAATACCAATCCCAGAAGGCAACAGGCTCCGGCCACGCGGCGCGACCGGCGCCACAAAGCGAGGGCGCTTAACGCGATCAAAACTGTGATGACTAGGAGCAATTGCCGAGTATCGAACGGCGCTAGACGCGCGGTGAGGATTCCGGCCGCGATGGCGGCCAGGGGGGGGATCAGCGGATCGCGCATGGGCTACCGCGGTTGGGCGATGAACCCGATCCGTGCCTTGCGACGGCGCGGGGCGGTGAGGTTCTGGAAATCTCGCCTGACTTTTTTCTCGAGATCCTGAACGTCCTTGACTACGATGGATAGAACCGCGGCATGGTGATTCTGGGTTCGCTCCAGGCCCTCGATCTTGCGAGCCAGAGCGCGATGGGTAGCCAGCATTTCGCGCAGTTTGACAAAAGCGCGGATGATTAAAATGCTCATCTGTACTGCGCGTTCGCTATTCAGAACGGACGAAAGCATCGCGACGCCATGCTCCGTGAAGGCATTCGGTAAATAACGTCGCCCCCCGCGGCCCTCGTTTGAGGTGCCAATTTGGCACCTCAAAGATTCGGCCTCTTCTTCGCTTAGCTGAAACATGAAGTCGGCGGGGAAGCGTCCGAGGTTCCGTTTTACCGCGCGATTCAGAGCCTTGGTTTGGACTCTATACAATTCGGCGAGGTCGGCATCGAGCATGACCTTCTGCTCACGGATCACGTAGATTCGCCGATCGATGACTGGCGCCGGTACGGGAAGGCGGCCGCGAACAAGCTTGCCGCCTTGAGGGACTACCGCTTTGGTTTTAGGGCGTGGAGGTTGCATGGGTGAGCAAGCTAGTGGCTCGCGCGCCCAAGAGTTCTCAATTTCGGTGATTTCTGCCGCTTATTTGCCCTGTGCCGCGGCTTCCGTCACATCCAAACGGGCTTTCCAGGCGTCGTGCTCCGCAACCGGTCCATCGTTGGTGAAGTTCATCAACTGGTCGTCCGTCGCGCTGTACCGGGGCCAGTGAGGACGCCCTGCGCCGTCGGGATTGCCGGTCTTGGCAAACGCGACCCAGTATGCCAGCGCGTCCTTGGCGGTAGCCTCGTCCGCCGGCGCCAGATCCTTCATGTATCTTGCCGCAACGGTGTCGAAAACAAAAGGAATCTCAGTAGCATGCGGCGCCCCTTTCAAAGTCTTGCGCAGCGATTCCGCTACATAAGAGAACCGATATTCGTAGGCTGGTTGGCCTGCCGCGGCGATGGTTCTTACCACAAACCTGGCTGGCTCGATCATCATGTGATCGGCGGCAACCAGCGTACCAACCTTGCGGAATTCGGTGGATTTCTCGGGATTATAAGCGGCCTCCGCCTTTGCCTTGTTTGCGCCGAATGGAGCGAATACTTCATCCATGTTCTTTGCGAACGAGAATCCAATGTCATTGCTATTGGCGCCGGCAATCACCGGTATCTTCATCACGTGCCCCGCCAGTAACGCCTGTTCCGCCGTTTCCACTACGATCTTGCCATCGATCATAGGGCCCGCATAAGTGGGCGTCATCATACTGGACATATTCAAACGATCACAAACCTGATCTGCGGATAATGCGCGCAGGGCGGCCAGCGCAGCCGCGTCTTCGCCCTTGATGCCGGCCTTCTCGGCGAACTTAACGCCCACCTCTTCGCCGGAAGGAAGATTCGGCGCCGATTCGTGTAGGCGCCGCGCGGGTCCCAACGTGGCACGGCCGCCGCCCGATTCAATAATGGCTTTCTGGAACAGACCGCGCGACAAAGGCGACGTCATCATGGTCAGTACCGATATACCGCCGGCGGATTCGCCAAACAAGGTCACATCGCCCGGGTTACCGCCGAACTTAGCGATATTCTTCCGCACCCACTGCAGCGCGGCGATCTGATCGAGGTAAGCATAGTTGCCCAGCAGCGCCTTGGGGTCTTCCTTAGTGAGCGCCGGATGAGCGAAAAATCCGAAGCGCCCGACGCGGTAGTTGAAGCTGACGAACACAACTCCGTTCTCCGCGAAATGCGTGCCATCGTAAACGGCCGGAGAACTTCCTCCGTTGACGAAGCCGCCACCATAAATCCACACCATCACCGGTAGTTTCGCGGAATTACGGTGTACCGGCGCCCATACGTTCAGGTACAGGCAATCCTCGGCGGGCTTGGTACCTAAAGGCGCGGCATCGCTGGGGAAGGGAAGTTGCATGCAGTCGGATGAATACTCCGTGGCTGCGCGCACGCCTTTCCAAGGCGCGACCGGCTGGGGAGCGCGCCAACGATTCTGGCCGGTGGGAGGCTGGGCAAACGGCACGCCTTTGAACGCCACCACGCCGCCTGCCACGGCGCCTTTCAATGCGCCGCTTTCCACGCGTACTTCTTCAACTGCCGCCGCGGCCGCGCTGTTTGCCAAGGCCGTTAATAGGATGATGCCGTGAAATCGAATCATGGTATTTGTCAGTCCAAGTGAATAGAAGCGTGCAATGGCAGGTCGCGCGAGGAAGCGCCCGCCTGGATCGTGTACTCGCCGGGTATCAGTTCCCAAGCGTCCTTGTTGGCATTGAAGATCGAAAGATAAAACGGCTCGAGGTGCAGCGTCACGGATTTCGATTCGCCCGGCGCCAGCTTTACCTTCTCCCACGCCACCAGCCTTTTGAACGGCTCGCCCGCCGCTTGTGGCAGCGTCGCATAAACCTCCGCGATTTCGGCGCCCGCGCGCGCGCCGGTGTTGGCAACCTCGAAAGTCACCGTATCTTTGGTAGCTTTCATGCCAGAGTATTTGTAAGTGGTGTACGACAGACCAAAGCCGAACGGATAAAGCGGTTCCTTCTTCTCCGCGTCGTACCATTTATACCCGACTTTCAGACCTTCGTCATAAGTGACATCGAATTTGCGGGTGTTGTCTTTGAAACCAGGAAGAAACTCGGTAGTATCGGCGTCGTTACGCGGAGGCGGTTGCTTGGTCAGTTGCGGATGCGGCAGATCGGCCTCGGATTTGGCGAACGTCAATGGCAATTTTGCCGATGGGTTGACGTCGCCGAACAAGACACTGGCAATGGCCTGCGCGCCGCGAATGCCGGGGTACCATGCTTCCATCGCCGCGCTCACTTCGCCCGCCCACGGCATAGTCACCGGACCTCCGGTTTCGAGCACCACAATGGTATGCGGATTGGCCGCGGCTACCGCGCTCACCAGGGAGTCCTGATGGTTCGGAAGTGACAGGCTTTCGTGATCTCGCCCTTCGCTCGAAGGCTGATTCACGAATACAATAGCCACATCCGACGCCTTCGCCAAGCGGGCCGCCGCGCCTGCATCGGCGCCACTATCAAATTGAACATCCGCGTGGGGTGCCTTATCCCGAATGGCTTTCAACGGCGAAGACCGGTGCCACACCACGCGATCGAAGATCCCCATACCGGCTGGCTGCGCCACCGGATTGCCGCCCATTGGATCGACCTGTGCCGAGCCCCCCCCCGAGAGTACGCCCACATCCGCGTTCGATCCGATCACGGCAATGGTCCTCACGTGGGCCGCCGACAATGGCAACTGTGCATTGGTATTCTTCAGCAACACGATGGATTGCTCCGCAACATGCTGCGCTACCTCGAAACCCTGGCTAACATCGGGCACCTGGCGTTCCGCGGGATTGTCAAACAAACCTACGGCAAACTCGGACCGCAGAATGCGGTGAACCATATTATCGACACGCGCGGCGGGCACTTCACCGCTCTCAACCGCTTTCTTGAGCGCATCGCCGAAGTAGGTCGAGGTCGGCATCTCCATATCCAACCCCGCCAGCGCCGCCTTGGCAACGCTGTGCGTGCCGCCCCAATCGGAAAGAACAAAACCCTGGAAGCCGAAGTCCTTCTTCAGAACGTCAGTCAGCAGGTAGCTGTTTTCGCAGGCGTAATCTCCGTTCAACAGGTTGTACGAACACATCACCGCACCGGCGCCGGACTCCTTTACGCCAATCTCAAAGGCCAGCAAGTCGCTTTCGCGAATCGCGCGTTTTTCGGCCTTCACGTTTACATAAGACCGGCCGCCTTCCTGATCGTTCAGCGCGTAATGTTTGATGTCGCCGATGATACCTTGCGCCTGCAGCGCCTTCATCTCTGCGCCAACAAGCTTTCCGGCAAGGATGGGGTCTTCGCCCTTGTATTCGAAGATGCGCCCGTTACGCGGCTCGCGCGCCAGGTTGATGCCACCGCCCAGGGTCATGTTGTAGCCCTGATTTCGCAGTTCGGTGCCGATAAGCGTGCCGTATGCGCGCGCCAGATCCAGATCCCAACTGGCGGCTTCCGCAAGGCAGGAGGGCAGAGCCGTGGAGTAGCGTCCAAATAGAGCGCTGCGGGTAACACCGGCGGCGGCATCCGCCATCTGCAGATCGGGTATGCCGAGGCGCGGAATGCCGGGGATAAAGCCGGCCCCCCCCACCGATTTCGAAGGCGGCGCGTCGGGGGATGCGAAGATCAATCCCCAGCCACCACCGTGCAGCAGCGAAATCTTCTCGTCGAGTGTCATTTGTCCGGCCAGCAAGTCGGCCCGCTGATCGGGGGACAAACTCTTGTTCATCCAGGGGCCGGTGGGCTTCGGACGTGGCGGTCCGAACTGGGCAGCGGCGGGATGGAAAAAGGTGAAGCAGAGAAGCGCGGCCAACGTAGCGTGGCGCAATCGGGGAGCCATTTTGGACAGCATAAGAAGCCGAATAGTAACAGATCGCAGTGTCCTGGATAGAAGGGCCCGCTAGGATGTCCGCTGTCCTCGGGCGTTACGCCCCGCCAGATTGCGCCAGAATGCGCTCCAAGATATCCGGAATCTCAAACACCGCCCGGTTTGATAAGCCCGCGGCATTCCCCCGCATGCGGGCGTAAGTCGCCGGTTCCAACAGCGCGTCCACCGCCGCCCCTATGCCCCGGAAGTTGTGCAGCACCATCCCCACGTCCTGCTCCCGTACCCAGTCGCAGTTGTAGCGCTCTTGCGGCAGGTTCCACGCATTGCGCTCCACGATCACGGGTAATTTCATGGCGATCGCCTCGCTGATACTTCCAGGTCCCGGCTTACCGATGAAGAAATCCGAGAGATGCATGTAATACGGCACCTCGCGCGTGAAGCCTTCGACGAAGATGGGGATGCGCGATTGCAAACTGCGCAGTTTCTCGGCGAGTTTCTGGTTGTGCCCGCAGATCATGATCAACTGCACCGGGCGCGCCGCAGCCTCCAGGCGGTGGGCGATTTCGAGCATCACCGACGAACCTTCGCCTCCGAACAGCACCAGTCCCGTGGGCCACTCCGGATTCAGCCCCAGGCGCTGCCGCTCCGCGCTGCGATCCACTTCCACCGGCTGATAGAAGCGTGGATTCAAAATCATCCCCGAGGCACGGAAAATGAAGCGGTCCTGATGTCCTAATTCGCGCGCCTGCGCCACCGCTCGATCCGAGCCGCAGATCAGATACTGTTCCTGCTGTTCGATCCAGAAGTGAGGCGGATAGTCGGCGATGTCAGTCAGTATAGTTACCAGGGATGTCCCGGGTAGAGCCTCTTCCAGACTTAGTTTTAACGCACGGTCGAAATTGGGTATCAAAGACACAACCATATCGGGCCTGCCCGCACGCCAAAAGTCGCTGAGTAGCTTTACCAACTTTGGCTGAAACATGCGGATCACAACATGAAGTCCTTTGAGCAACTCACTTGAACCTATAGTCCAGCCTTTCTTAAGTAACAGGTTGTAATAATCCTGTAATCGAATTCCCGTAATACGGCGGAAGATATCAAGGTTATCGAGTTGCTCTTGAAGGTTCACCATGCGAATCTCCCATGGCCGTCCTTGTTGCGCGATTACTTGTTGCAGGGCAGTAGCGGCCGCGCGATGTCCGCCGCCTGCGTCAAAGTAAATGAAATCCAGCTTCTTCACACTATTGATTTCACCAAGCTTTAGCCTAAATGTCATGCTCTTGTAGGATTATGAGACTATAAATTAGGGTGGGATGGTGTTAGAGTTCATCACGGCACGCGATTATAGCCTGATGCACCGCGTGCATCGATGGCCCGCGCCCCGCTGGATCCGTGTGTGGATGCTGTGCGCCACCCGCGGCGGCGATGGCTGGCTGTGGTACGCCATGGGCATCGTCATTCTGCTGTTTGGCGGTCCCACGCGATTCGCGGCAGTAAGCGCCGCGGCTCTGGCAGCGGGACTCGGAATCGCGCTCTTCCTCTTCTTGAAGAAGCGCACCAATCGCAGACGCCCCTGCGCTATCGAGCCCCACTGCTGGGCAACCCTGCTGCCGCCCGATCGGTTCTCATTCCCGTCCGGACATACCATTACGGCGTTTGCAGTGGCGCTGACGCTCTCCGCCTTTTATCCCGGCTTGATGCCGGGCTTGCTCTTTTGCGCGGCCAGCATCGCGCTCTCCCGCATCCTGCTGGGCATGCACTTCCTCAGTGACGTAGTCGCGGGCGCGCTCATCGGATCGGGTCTCGCATACGGGGCACTCTGGATGGTCAGGTTCTAACTTTGCCGAAGGGCTGGAATCAGCGCTAGAATCTTGAACATGCGCTCCGCTGTTGTTTTTTGTCTGGTCCTGGTGTGCGCCACCATGACCTCGGCTGCTCCGCCCCAGGCGCAGGCCCCGGCCATGGAACTCCAGTTCGACCGCCTGACCAGCGCCTTGACTCTGCTGAGCGATGCCGACCGCAAGATTGTGAATGACGCCGCCGTTTTGATTCGCGAAGGTGAAAATGCCGGCGCCTTGGCCCGCCTTTCCGCGCTCACCCAAGGCAATCCGGACAACTCGTCCCTGCGCATTCTCATAGCGTACGCGCAGCTTCAACTCGGCAATCTGACTGGCGCCCTGGACGAGGCCAAGAAGGCCCACGAAGCTCCCAACGGAAATAGTTACAGATGTTACTTCCTGGCGAAGATCGCATTTCTCACCGGCGATAGCGTCACCTGCAAGCGCGAGTTGAACCACGCCAAGAATGCCGGCGACATGCCCCGGGAAGTGCGGCAGTTGCAGGCCGACATGAAGAAGGCCAAGACCAAGAGCTAAGTCCAACCCTGATACAATCGCTCTATGTTCAGAGGATTGGAGCACACCGCTATCGCCTCTCCCGATCCGCGTACTCTGGCTGAATGGTATGCCGCGAATCTGGATTTCGTCATCAACTTCGAGTACGCCGGCAACTACTTCGTGCGCGCGGCGAATGGATCGCATGCTCGAGATCATCCCCGGTAAAGGCCCGCTGACCACCACCGCATTCGATGAACCGGGAATCCGCCACCTGGCCATCGACGTGGACGATTTCGATGCCGCGCACCAACGCTTAAAAGCCGCCAACGTGCGCTTCCTCGGCGAACCGATGAGCAAACAGGGCAACCGGCTTTTGTTTTTTGCGGATCATGACGGCAACATCCTGCATCTGATTCAAAGGGAAAGGCCGCTGCCGTAAACTCTGTGCTGCGCCGGGTCTTCAAGGCATTTCATTACCGCGAATTCCGCCTGTTGTGGTTCGGCGCCTGCACTTCGTCGATCGGCACCTGGATGCAGATCGTCGCGCAAAGTTGGCTGGTGCTTTCCATCTCCAAGTCGGCCTTCATGCTGGGACTCGACGGCTTCCTCGGCCAGATTCCCATCGTCATGTTCTCGCTGATCGGCGGCGTGATCGCCGACCGTATCGAGCGGCGCAAAGTGCTGCTGGGTTCGCAATATGTGCAGATGACCTGCGCCTTTCTGCTGACCCTGCTGATCGCCTTCAAGGTGGTGAAGGTCTGGCACATCCTGAGCCTGTCCTTCGTGGTGGGTTGCGCACAGTCATTCGGCGGGCCGGCCTACTCGGCGCTGGTGCCCATGCTGGTTGAAAAAGAAGATCTGCCCAACGCCATCGCGCTCAATTCCATTCAGTTCAACCTGGCGCGCGTGATCGGCCCCATGCTGGGTGGCCTAGCGCTTACCGCGCTCGGTGCGGCATGGTGCTTCGGGCTCAACGGTCTGTCGTTTGTGGCCGTGATTATCTCGTTGCTTCTGCTGCGGGTCAGATTCGAGCCGCAGAAGACCGGCGAATCCATTCTGACGGGAGCGAAGCAGGGCATCGGATTTGTGCGCAAACAGGGCGCCATGGTCGGGCTGATCGCGCTGGCATTTTGCATGACCTCGCTGGCCTTTCCCATGATCCAGTTTCTGCCGGTCTTTGCCAAGGACGTGTTCCATCAGGGCCCCACCACCTTCACCATCCTGCTTTCCTGTTCGGGGGTGGGTTCGGTGACGGGGGCGCTGATCGTGGCGGCCTTGGGCAACGTCAAGAACAAAGGGCAGGTCGCGCTGCTGACCCTGCTGCTCCTGGGCGGCGGCATCGCCGGTTTCGCAATATCGCGAACCGATGGTGATGAGTTGCCTGCTGTTGTTCATCTCCGGAGCCGCCATGATGGGCGTCTTCTCCATGGTGAGTTCGCTAGTGCAGTTGATCACTCCCAACGAGATGCGCGGACGCGTCATGAGCGTCTATAACCTGGCCTTCCGCGGCGGGATGCCGCTTGGCAGTTTATTGACCGGATGGCTGGTCCCGATCTTTACCGCTCCCCACGTGCTGGCTGTGAACGGAGTCTTGTTGGTGCTGGTCGCGCTGTATTTTCTGCTGGTGCAGCGTCGCGTAGCAACCTTGTAGGCGCTACAGCGGACGGACGGGCGCCTTCAACATGTGCGGCTTAACGGGCGACGGCACAAAGTAGACGGCGGCTTTTCCCGCTCCGCCATCGCGCACCACATATAGCGGCTCGCGTCCGGCGCCATTTAACAGAAACACCGAGCTATCGCCAAAGCGGTCCAAGCGCGTCGGAACAACCGGCAACGCCACGTTTTGGATCGACGAGCGCGACGCGATGTCATAGGCCACCAATTGACGGCTGCCGGCATTGGCCACAAACAGTCGCTGCCCGTCGGCGGAGACTTCGATGCCGGCCGGAGCATTGATGCTCGCATCGCTGGCGAATACCACCGCTGCGGGGGCAGTGGCGTAATTCTGCACCTGGATGACTTGCTGCGTCTGGCTGTCGGAGAAATATAGACTGCTAGCGGATAGGCCGATCGCGGAAGGATTGGCGGACGCCGCGATCCGCTGCACTCCGGCCGCACTCGCGGTATAGATGCCGCCCGAAGCGGCGCCCACCACGATCCATTCGCCATCAAAGGCAAATGCCGTCACTGCGCCGGGAAGTTCCGAAAGATCGATGGGCGCGGAGGCGGCGGGCGATTTCGAAACGCCCGTAATCGTCTGTCCCTGCCCTGTGCGCGACGAATAGACCGCCGCACTGCCACTATCGGGAGCCCATGCGAAATGGTCCGCGCCGGCGATCGATCCGTTTAGCGTCGCTAGCAGCGGCGTCGCGGTCCGTAAGCCCGTATATAGCATCAGGTTGCCGCCCGCTTGAACAGCCAGGGCTGCGGATCCGTCCGGCGACACAGAGGCGGTGGCCAGTCCGCTGGCCATGCCCTTTCCAAGATAGGCCGCGCCCGGAATGCCCACCATGGGCCTCACCGAGCCTAGCGTCGCATCAAAGAAGAAGCCGGTAACCGGTCCGGATACACCGGCCGAGGGCTGCGCCCAACCAGCCACTGCCAGTGTGACAAGGGCGATGAGAAGTCTGCCAGAAGCCATAATGTAATAGACGCCACTCCGGTCCGAAATTCTCACGGCGCCACATTGGCAGTATAGCGCTATGATGGGAATCCATGAAGGTAGCCGTAGCAAGCGATCATGCCGGTTTCCCGCTCAAGGCGCGGATCATAGACGAATTAACCAAGTTGGGTCATGAAACTCTGGATTTGGGGACCAATTCCACCGATCCGGTCGATTATCCCGACTACTCCCGCGCCGCAGCCGAAGCCGTCCTCGACGGGCGTGCCGACCGCGCGGTCCTGCTCTGCGGCAGCGGTGCGGGCGCGTGCGTGGCGGCCAACAAGTTCAAGGGTATAAGAGCCGCCACCTGCCACGATCCTTTCTCGGCCCACCAGTCTGTTGAGGACGACGACGTGAACGTGATGTGCCTCGGCGCGCGCGTAGTCGGACCCGAACTGGCGGTGGATCTGGTGCGCGACTACATCGGGGCGAAATTCTCGGGACTGGAGCGGCATAAGCGCCGGCTCGGCAAGATTGCCGGATTCGAACAGAACTTCGGAAAGTAAGGCGCGTCTGCCATGAGCGTGATCCAGAAGACCTTTCGCGTCTCCACGAAAGGCCATTCCGACATCCTGGATATTACGCCCCAAGTGGAACGTATCGTCGCCGCCAGCGCCATCCGCCAGGGCATGGTGAACGTGGCCGGCGTGGGCTCGACGCTGGGAATCACCACGCTCGAATTTGAACCGGGATGCATCGCGGACCTACGGCGCGCGCTAGACCAGATCGCTCCGCCGGACGGCGAGTACGCCCACAATGCCCGTTGGGGCGATGGCAACGGCTACGCACACTTGCGCAGCGCGCTGGTAGGTACCGCCCGCAGTTTTCCGATTATGGACGGTAAGCTCGGAACCGGCACATGGCAGCAAATCATCCTCTGCGACTTCGACAACCGTAAGCGCGATCGCCAGGTATTGGTTACCGTGGTGGGCGAATGAACGAAAGACGCCAGGAGCCGCGGTTGCTGTGCTCCGACCTGATTAAAGTACGTGTGGACGGCGCCGAACCGCTTGAGGTAGTAGCGAACCTGGAAGACATTTCTCCGTCGGGCGCCTGCGTGCAGTTCGAGGAGCGAGTGCCGGCAGGTGCGGCGATCTGCCTGACGCTGGGCCGCCACAAATTGCACGGCCGCGTGATGTACTGCGAACAGAACGAAATCGGATATTTCGCGGGAGTGCGGTTTGAAGCGGGGCAGAAGTGGTCGCGCAAGCTATACAAGCCGAAGCATCTGCTCGATCCCGCGAAAATAGTAGCGCGCCAGTCCAAGACCGGTGCCTGACGCCTTTGCCTGCCCGGGTTCAAACGCCTTTGTGGCGTTCGGCGGGTTCGCGCCATAAGCGATAACCGCCGCGGAAGGCATAGGTATTTTCGCCCAAACGCGCGCCCGGCGGAAGCTTTTTCAGAACCTTAGCGTTGCCGCCGCCCAGCACGACATAGTCGGCTTCGAGCGCCGCTTTCAGCCGCGCTACAACGTCGAATACGTACACGCGCCACTTCTTTTTGCCCAAGCGCTTCAAACCCCGCAGCCCGATGTAATCCTCGTAGGTGCGGCCATGCTTGTAAGGCAAGTGGGCCAGTTCCATCGGCTCCAGCACGCCATCCACGATCATTGCCGATCCAAGCCCGGTGCCCAACCCCAGGAAGAGCATGCGCCCGCCATCGTAGTGGCCGAGCGCTTGCATCGCCGCGTCGTTGATTATTTTAACGGGGCACCCCAGTGCCTTCTTGAAATCGAATCCGACCCAGCCGTGCCCCAGGTTATGAGGTTCAGCCACGGGCTTACCATGCAGCACCGGACCCGGATAACCGATCGATGCTACGGCAAACTCCCATCCGTCGATGGCTTTACGAATATCAGCCACCATCTTCCGCGGAGTCATCTTCGGTCCCGAGTCGATCTCAACGAAAGTCTTATGGCCGGTGGCCAGCGCCTTCACGTGAGTGCCGCCAACGTCGAGCACCAGAATCTTCAGGGGTTCATTCTTCACGTACGTTGCTCCCGAGCGGATTGACGTCTAAGCGTCACTATCGTAACAAACCTGGGAATGGAATCGATGGCGGCTGATCTAAGGGTGTCAATCGAGCAACAAGCAGCGGAAGAAGCATATGGGGATGGCCTGCCAAACTGTGCCGGCCAGGACCTCGAACCCTCGACTAAAGACGCGGCGATCCCCCGGATCTTTCACCGTTTTAGGCATTTTCAGCATAGGTTGAAATGTTGCTTCTAGTGAAACTTCGTCACGCCGACTTCACTGGAGAAGGCCATTCCCAACTCACGTTTCGAACTAAGCCTATTTTTGAAAGGGAAAGTGGTGGGGCTGCACAGGCTCGAACTGTGGACCTTCTGGGTGTAAACCAGACGCTCTAACCAACTGAGCTACAGCCCCGAATCCCTTAGTGTACCAATCCCGCGCTTGCCCCGCCATCGCCCCTCAAGCGCCCATCCAACGTTTCAGTTACAATCGCTCTGTGACCGTCACCAGGCTAGCCCTGCTCTTCTGCGCCGCAGGCTGCCTATCCGCAGCCGCGCCCGAAGTATCCAAAGTCGAGCCGCCCAATTGGTGGATCGGCCATTCCATCAATCCCGTCCGCCTCCTGATACGCGGCCGCAACCTCGCAGGAGCCCGCGCCCTCACCGCTGGAGCCGACCTCCAAATCGGACTCACCAGCGTGAACGCTGCCGGCACCTACGCCTTCGTAGACGTGTCCATCGCCTCTAACGCCGCGCCCGGCCCGCACCCTCTACGCCTCGCCACTGCCGGTGGTGAAACCGCGGTGCCGTTCGAACTTCTGCAACCGCTGCCGCGCGCCGGGCGCTTCCAAGGCTTCTCGCCCGACGACATTATCTACCTCATCATGCCCGATCGCTTCGCCAACGGCGATCCCTCCAATGACGACCCCGCCATATCCCACGGCCTCTTCAACCGCCAGAAATCGCGCTACTATCACGGCGGCGATTTGCAGGGCATCATCGACCACCTCCCCTACCTCAAGGACCTCGGCGTCACCGCCCTCTGGATCAATCCCGTCTACGACAACGTTAACCACCTCAACGAGCACGAACGCTACGGCGGCGAAGGCATCACCGATTATCACGGCTACGGCGCGGTCGATTTCTACGGCGTGGACGAACACCTTGGCACCCTCGCGAAGTTCCGCGAATTGGTCGATGCCGCCCACCGCCAAGGTCTGAAGGTCATTCAGGACCAGGTCGCCAACCACACCGGCCCCTATCATCCCTGGGTGCAGGATCCGCCCACCCCCACATGGTTCCATGGCACCGCCGCCCATCACATCGCCAACACCTGGCAAACCACCACTCTCATCGACCCGCACGCCACCGCCGAACTCCGCGCCCCCACCCTCGACGGCTGGTTCATCAACATCCTCCCCGACCTCAACCAGGATGACCAAGAGGTGGCGCGCTACCTCATTCAAAACACCCTATGGTGGGTTGGCGCCGCCGGCCTCGATGGCATTCGCCAAGACACGCTTCCCTACGTTCCGCGCCGCTTTTGGCGCGATTGGATGGCCGCCATCAAGCGCGAATACCCCGACCTGCGCGTGGTCGGCGAAGTCTTCGACGGCGACCCCGCCCTCACATCGTTCTTCCAGGGCGGCCAGACCCGCTTCGATGGCGTCGATTCGGGCGTCGATACCGTCTTCGATTTCCCCGCTTTCTTCAACCTGCGCCATGCGTTCGCCGAAGGAAAACCCTTGCGCGAATTGGCCGCCACCACCGCTCACGATTACCTTTACCCGAATCCGAGCCTGCTGGTAACCTTCCTCGGATTGCATGATGTCGGGCGCTTCATGAGCGATACCGGCGCCACCGCGCAGGGTCTGGACCTCGCCTTCACTTTCCTGATGACTGCGCGCGGCATTCCCATGATCTACTATGGCGACGAGATCGGCATGCGCGGCGGAGGCGATCCCGACAATCGCCGCGATTTTCCGGGCGGCTGGGCCGGCGATGCGCATAACGCCTTCACCGCCGCCGGACGCACTCCCGAACAAAAGGTCATTTGGGATCACGTGCGCCGCTTGGCCCAATTGCGCGCCGAACTGGAACCCCTGCGCCGCGGGCCGATGGTCAATCTCTGCGTGGCCGATCAGACTTACGGCTACGCCCGTACCGGAACCGCCGGACCCGTACTGGTGCTCATGAATAATGCGCCCGCCCCGGCAGAAGTGAACTGCGATCTCTCGCCGTTGGGATTGCCGGATGGCGCGACCCTATCCGATCGCCTCGGCGTGGCGCCCGCTCTGCATCTCACCGCAGGCCAGGTCCACCTGCAATTGCCCGCACGGACCGCCGGTATCTACACCCGCCCCTGATGTCGAACATGCCGTCACTAACACCCGAACTCGCCGAACTCAGCCGTCAGTTCACCGCCGCCCGAGACGACGCCACCGAACTGTTGAACGGGCTGAACGAAACCCAATTCAACTGGCGACCCAGCCCGCGCGACTGGTCCATTGCGGAATGCCTGTTGCACTTGAACATCGTTGGCGATCGCTGGGTCCATATACTCGAGCCCGTACTTACTGAAGCCCGCGCGCACGGCCCGCGGTCTCAAGGTCCTTTCGCATTCAGCGGGCTGGGTAAGCGCATTCTGGCCCGCACCGAACCGCCCGCCAAACACAAATCCAAAGCGCCGCGCACCTTCACTCCGGCGGACGGCCAGCCCATCACCGCGGTATTGCCGACCTTCCATCACCTGCAAGGTCAACTGGCGCTACAGCTTGAGCAAGCCAGCGGCCTCGATCTGGCGCGCATTAAGGTGCCCACCCCTGAGATGCGGCTGGTCCGGTTCAACCTGCACCTAACTTTCGCCTGGATCGCCGCGCATGAACGGCGCCACCTATGGCAGGCCCGTCAGGTGCTAAACCACCCCAAATTTCCGCACTAATCCGCCGATCGCATTTGGATGTTCTGCGGCATAAACCGCAAATAATCCCGCAACGCGTTGCGGCTCTCGGCCTCGCGGCCTATCTTCTTATAGAACTCGGCCAGCGCCAGATATCCCTCCGGCTGCGACGGATCCAGTTCGATGCTGCGTTTGAATTCCCGCGCGGCCTCGTCCATCTTGCCGGCCCGCTCCAGCGCCGTTCCCAGGCAGTACGCGTACCGCGCATTCGAAGGCTCCGCCGCGGCCGCATTTTCGAACATCCGGATGGCGAATTGTGTTTGCCCCTCCGCCAGCAGGACCGATCCCAAATCCGCTTCCACTGGCGGATCTTGCCGTTCTTCAGCCGGCAACTGCGACAGTATGCGGTAAGCCCGCTGCAAATCCGGCGCGCCCGGCGTGGTCGCCGCCAAATCGAAATACGCCAACCCAAGATCGCGCGCGGCATACTCGCGCGCCGGTTCACGCCAAGGCGCCAGTTGTGGGTTCGGACCCGCGCGATGCGCCGGCACGCGCGCAACCCTCGGGATGCTATGGTCCGTCAGTGCGGCATGCGCCACGTTGCCTGGGCGGATCCGCGGCATGTGGCAACTGGTGCACTCCACTGCGGGTTGGTGACGCCCGGCGCTGAACAGCGTGCCATGGCACCCCAGACATGTCTCCCGCATAATTGTCGCCCGTTTCGGTTCGGTCCCGTGCGGATCGTGGCAGGTGCCGCACCAAAGCCGCCCCCCGCTTTGTCTCGCGCACTGGCTCTCTGCCAGCAGTTCACTCTGGCTTACCGCGCGCTCCCCCCCGCGCTCAGCCTTGTTCCAATACGTGACAAACACCTTCTCCGTCGCCTCTCCGGCCTCGAAGCCCCACCAATCCCGGCCCGGATTCAGGATCCTGCGCTCGCCTTCCAGATGGCATTGTTCGCACACGCTGTCGCGTCGCGCCGGAGCCAGTTTGGCCGGATTCACAATGGTCCCCGCCACCGGATTCTTCAAATGCGCCGCCGCTGAGCCGTGGCACCGCTCGCAGGTTATGGCGGTAAACGGCGGATCGCCGAACTCATTACCTTTCCCGTTGATCAGCTTCACCGACCCCGTATGGCAGAACAGGCAGCCGCTCACGATCTGGTGCGTGAAATCGGGATGTGCCTCCGTCTCATATCCCGGTGTCAGATCCCATCGCTTGGTCTGCGTATAATACGATGCCGGCGATTGGTAAAGATACGGCCCCAACCGGACCATGTAACTGTATCCCACAATCCCCGCCCCTACTGAATAAGCCACCGGATACTTCGCCACCAGTCCGTGGCTCTCCACTTTATGTTCCATCACGCCGCCTCGCTGGCGAATGGTGATCGTGCTGCCGGAAGCCTTGTGTACGATCCGCCCTTCCGTGGAAATCGACGGCTCGCCGGCCGAACGCCCCATCGGCGACCGCTCGAACGCCGCCACCTCCGCTGCATGACAGCGCGCGCAGGGTTCCTCCGCATTTACCTGCGCTAGGCATCCCACCCACACCACAGCGAGCAGCAACGCGCCATTCCGACTACCGCCCAACACAAGACTAACCATCGACGCCACCCTCGAAGCTTAAATAGGTGGCGTCATTTCTGGAGCGAAAGGTATCAGCGCTAGCCCGCCTTATATTGCGCGAAGGACTTCATGGGCGTGGACCACCGTACAGTATTCACCGTCCAGATTTGCCAGGCTCATGGCATGTACTTCCTCCGCCGTCCGCCAGACTCCGCGCCAATCCTTGCGGCCGAAGGTGAACGTAGCGTCTTCTACAAGGTAAGTGTCGAACCCCAAGTTCCCCGCCATCCTCACCGTCGCCTCTACCGAATTATTGGTGATCACTCCAGTGACCACCAACACCGTCTGTCCGGCCGCGCGCAGCCTTTCTTCCAAATCGGTTCCGATGAACGCGCTATTGGTCCGCTTGGCGATCACCGTCTCCCCCTTGCCGGGCGCCGTCTCCGGTTTGAAATCGTGCCCCTGTTGACCCGGACGATAGTGTGACTCCGGCTCGGCCGAATCGTGCCGGATGTGGTAAATCGGGCGACCGGTGCGCCGCCAAGCCTGCAGCAGGGCCGCGACATTCCGTTCCGCATCCGGATTGTTGCGCTCGCCCCAACTCGGATGGTCGATCGCCTGCTGCATGTCGATCACTATCAGCGCCGCACGGTCGGGCAGAGGTTTGGGAACAGCCTTACGCATCTTGATCCTATTTCTTCCGGTGCGCCCCAGCCTCGATGTAAGTCGTAAACTCGTCCGGCTTCCCCGGCGGCGCAATCTCGAATTTGATCTTTACGCGATCCTGGCCCACCCGGCTATAAGTCAGTCGATACCGTGGCGTCGCCGCTTCCGCGCTGCTCAAGAAAACGATCGCGCCGCCATCGCCCGCCGCCTGCACTTTATACCGGATCGTATGCCCTTCACTGTCGAAGTAAATGGCGTCCGGTCCGGAAGCGCCCGCGTCCTTGTAAATCACCATCAGATCGTCATGAACCGCAGTCCCCCGCTCCTTCGTCGCCGGATACTCCGCATGATTCTTTCGCACCAGCACCTTGCCCTGTAAATCGGGCTTAAAAGAGAACCATCCGCTGCCCCGCCCGGGCCCGCCGCCCCCTTCACCGATCCAATCGCCAATCAGATACTCAACCGGTCCCCACTCAGCCGCGCGATCCGCGGCCCGGGCGCCGCCACACATGAACAGGGCGAATACAAGGAGATAGCGCATGAGACACACTCTAGCGCAAAGCTAACGTTCCAGATCCCACCGCGTCTATGCCTCTCTGACTGGAGGTTTTTATGAGACTTAGCCACATCAGCCATGCCGCTGCCGCGCTGGCCTTCGCCGGAATGGTCCTGCAAGCCACCGCCGCCGAACACGAAGGGTCCTTTGACCGCTCACTCGCCGTCAATGGTGCGGTCGATCTAACCGTGGAAACCGGTTCCGGCCGCATCGAAGTCCGCCCCGGCGATGCCTCCAGCGTCCGTATCCACGCCGTCATTCGCGCGCATGACGACTTCTTCGGCGGCAGCAATGAAAGCCGCATCCGCGAAATCGAGTCCAATCCCCCCATAACCCAGACCGGCAACACCATCCGCATCAGCACGCCGCACGACGAATGGCTACGCCGGCACCTTTCCATCAGTTACGAACTGGTGGTTCCGCGCCAGACTCGCCTGCGCGCCCACACCGGTTCCGGCACTGAGAATGTCGAAGGCATCCACGGTCCCGTCGAACTGCAGACCGGTTCGGGCTCCGTCACCGTGGCGCATGTGGATGACGAGGTGCGTATCCAAACCGGCTCCGGCCGCATCGGACTCGACGGCGTGAAAGGCCGCGTCGACGCCCACACCGGCAGCGGCTCCATCGAAGGTTCCGCCATCCAGGGACCCATTAGCGCCCATACCGGCTCCGGCAGCATGCGCCTCGAACAGACCGCCGCCGGCCCGCTCGAAGCCCATACCGGTTCCGGCGGCGTCAACGTGCGGTTACCCGCGGATGCGGCCTTTGACCTTTATGCCCACACCGGCTCCGGCCACGTCACGGTGGACCATCCCATCACCATGCAAGGCAGCGTCGGCGGCCACGAGATCCAGGGAAAAGTGAAGGGTGGAGGCGCGCTGGTCGACGTGCGCACCGGTTCCGGCTCTGTCCGTATCGAATAGCTCAGGCGTTTTGAAATAGGTGCGAGTGGCGCGACTCCAAATCCAGCAGGAATCGCCTGAGCGGCAGCCCGCCGCCGTATCCCACCAGTGACCCGCCCGCGCCGATCACGCGGTGGCAGGGCACAACTATAGGAACCGGGTTGCGCCCGTTCGCAGCCCCCACCGCGCGCACCGCTTTAGGCGTTCCGATGGCATTGGCAATGAAGCTATAGCTGCGTGTCTCGCCATAAGATATCTTGCACAACTCGTCCCACACCCGCCGTTGGAATTCCGTGCCCTGCATATCGAGCGTCAGGTCGAACTCTTGCAACTCGCCGGCGAAGTAAGCGCGCAACTGCTCCGTGGCTTGCCGCAAGAACGGATTGGATGCGCACTCGCGTCCCGGCAACTCCGCCGCCCCGTCCAGTTCAATAGCCCGGATCCCAGCCTCCGAAGCCACCAACCCGAAGGTAAATTGGCCAGCCGCCTCCCAACGAATCCAGTCGAGCATGGGTTCAGTTTAGCCGATCACACGTGCCGAAGAAATAGCCAATCCGCGGCCCTGCCTACAAGCAAAGGGACTTAGACCTCGGCACCATCCCGTGCGCGCCATCTGCTGGCCGGACGTAGTCTAGACTGGGATCGGGTAAGCATTCCAACCACTCCGAGAGCCGGCCATGCAACATAATGCAACACAAACAGCCAAAAAACGCGTTGCATGTTGCATTACGGCCCGCCGAAAATCAGTCTGCACAAACTTGCCCAACCCTCCTCGCGAACCCCGGCCATGCAACATAATGCAACGCAAACAGCCAAAAAACGCGTTACATGTTGAATCCCGGCCCGCCGAAAATCAGTTTGCAACCTTGCCCAACCCTCCTCGCGACCCCGTTCCATGCAACATAATGCAACACAAACAGCCAAAAAACGCGTTGCATGTTGCATTACCGCCCGCCGAAAATCAGTTTGCACAAACCTGCCCAACCCTCCTCGCGAATCCCGTCCGTGCAACATAATGCAACACAAACAGCCAAAAAACGCGTTACATGTTGCATCACGGTCCGCCGAAAGCTGGCTTGCACAAACTTGCCCAACCTCCTCGCGACCCCATCCGTGCAACATAATGCAACACAAACAGCCAAAAAACGCGTTGCATGTTGCATTACGGCCCGCCGAAAATCGGTGGCACGGGTTCGCAGCGCCAAATGCGTTTTCTCATCGGCGTGAATCGAAGTTCATCGGCGACCCCTTGGGCCTTCTTTTCCGGCGCCCCGGCAGACAACACCGGGTACCGCCACAAGCCGGAGTGAACCCGCATACCTCCGCCCCCCCAAAACCTCCTGCGCCGTTCTGGCACAACTCCGCATCAAATCAATTTGTAATCAGCAGTACCGGGAAACACCCGCTTGCCCCGGATGGCTCCTGTTATAATTGAAGCATTCATTAGTCTTTACACTTTGACATGCCATTGAAACCCATAGCCGCCAATCCCGGCTCGGACAAGAAAGTGTACCTCCTGAAGCCCCGCGGATTTTGCGCGGGAGTAGTGCGCGCTATCGATGTCGTCAAAATCGCCCTCGATCTCTACGGCCCTCCTGTCTACGTCCGCAAGGAAATCGTTCATAACAAACATGTTGTGGATGAACTCCGCCGCGCCGGTGCCATCTTCGTCGAAGAAATCGCCGAAATCCCGGCAGGAGCGCGCGCCATCTTTAGCGCCCACGGAGTCGCCCCCGAGGTGCGCCACCAGGCAGCCGCCAGAGGCCTGGAAGTCATTGACGCCACTTGCCCGCTGGTCACCAAAGTCCACCTGGAAGCGGTCCGTTTCGCGCGCGACGGCTATAGTATCGTCCTGATCGGCCACAGCCATCATGACGAAGTGATCGGTACCCTCGGCGAGGCCCCCCATGCAACATATCTGGTCGAAACCGTAGAGGATGTCGACCGCCTGCAATTGCCCGACCCTACCCGCGTTCGCTATCTAACCCAAACTACCCTGAGCTTAGACGAAACGCGCGACATTATTGTACGTCTTAAAGAAAGATTTCCCCTAATGGAAGGGCCCACCGCCCAGGATATCTGCTACGCTACCGAAAATCGGCAGATGGCGGTGAAGGGCGTCGCCGAATATTGCGATCTCTTACTGGTTGTAGGATCTCAGAATAGTTCCAATTCGAAGCGATTGGTCGAAGTGAGCGCTAACGCAGGCGTTCGCGGTTACCTGATCAATGATTTTGGCGAGATTGACATCGCCTGGCTGGACGGCGTTCGTAATGTGGCGGTCACCGCGGGAGCTTCCGCCCCTGAAAATCTGGTGGAGGATCTGGTTGCATTCCTGCGGGATCAAGGCTTTCACCGGCTGGAAGAAGTGGAGTTGATTGACGAAGACGTGCGCTTCTCCCTGCCACCGGAACTGACTCGGGCGGCTCCGGGCTTGACGACGATTTCCGCACGATGAGCACATCAACCGTATACGCACACGAAACTTTGACGTCAACGGCTTCCCAGGCGGCCCGCCGCGCGGCCGATCGGTTGCTCGCCCTTCAGGACTCGAATGGGTACTGGTGCGCAGACCTTACCGCCGATACCACCCTCGAATCCGACTACATCCTCTTGCAACTCTGGATGCATCCGCCAGTCGAAGGCGTTTGGAATCCGCCCACACGCGCCTTCGTCGATAAAGCCGTGCGCTCCATCCTCGAACGGCAGTTGCCTGACGGTGGCTTCAATATCTACGTCCAGGGCCCCTCCGAAATCAGCGCCACTGTAAAAGCCTATTTCGCCTTGAAAGTATCCGGCCTGCCGGTGGACGATCCGCGCCTGGTGCGCGCCCGTGACCGCATCCTCGAACTCGGCGGCATTCAAGCCGCCAATAGCTACGTCAAAATTAATCTCGGCCTCTTCGACATGTATCCGCGGCAGTATTGCCCAACCATACCGCCCGAAGTCATGTTCCTGCCGGGGAATTTCATCTACCAGATGTCGGCCTGGACGCGCGCCATCGTGGTATCGCTGGCCATCGTGCATTCGAGCAATCCGCGCCGCCCGGTACCCGCCGGATTCAATCTCGACGAATTCTATAAGCCGGGTGTCAGCCTCGCCTTCCAACGCAGTGATAGCTTCTTCTCCTGGCGCAATTTCTTTCTGGGCGCCGATCGCTTCTTGAAATTCTGGGAGAAGCACGGTTCGCGCACCTTGCGCCGCAAAGCCTTGAAGTCCGCCGAACAGTGGATGCTGGCCCGTTGCGAACATTCCGACGGGTTGGGCGCCATTTACCCGCCCATGATGTATGCCATCATGGCCCTCGACGTTCTCGGCTATCCCGCCGACCATCCCGCCAGCCAGGAAGCCCGCTACCAGTTCGACCGCCTCATGATCGATGACGGCGAGCGCTTCGTGTTCCAGCCTTGCTTCTCGCCCATTTGGGATACCGGTATCGCTGGATTTGCCGTGGGTGAAGCGCAATCCCTGAATGGCGATTCGTTCGCCGCTCCCGCCTTGCGCCATGCGGCGGATTGGATCCTCTCGAAGGAAGTGCGGCTCAGGGGCGATTGGTCGGTAAAGCGTCCCAAGACCGAACCCTCCGGCTGGGGCTTCTTCTTCCGCAACGATCATTACCCAGATATCGACGATACCGCCATGATCCTGCTGGCGCTCAGCCGGGCTTCGGCATCCGACGGGGCGGCGCAGAAAGCTTGCCATCGACGCGCGCTCAACTGGATCCTGGATATGCAGGGAAGCGACGGCGGTTGGGCCGCCTTCGACGTCGATAACAATTGGGAATTCCTGAACGCCGTACCCTTCGCCGACCACAATGCCATGCTCGATCCCACCTGTCCCGATATTACGGGCCGCGTGATGGAAGCCTTGGGCGCGCACGGCTTGGGCGGTAGCCACCCCGCGGTCAAACGCGGCGTCGATTTCCTGCTCAAGAATCAACAGCCCGATGGAAGTTGGTATGGCCGTTGGGGCGTTGCCTACATTTACGGAACGTGTTTCGCGCTGCGCGGATTGCGCGCCGCGGGGTACGACGATCGCGAAGCCTGCATCCTGCGCGCCGGTGAGTGGCTGCGCTCCATACAGAACGCCGATGGCGGCTGGGGCGAGTGCTGTTCCAGTTATGACCAGGGCGCCTTCGTTCCCGCCGCCAGTACCCCTTCCCAAACCGCTTGGGCCTTGATGGGCCTGATCGCCGGTGGCGACACCAATAGCCTGAGCGTGCAACACGGCATCGAATATTTGCTCGAAACCCAGCGGGCCGATGGCGATTGGGACGAAGAACTAGCCACCGGAACGGGCTTCCCCAGGGTTTTCTATTTGAATTACCACTACTACCGTTTGTATTTCCCCTTGATCGCGCTTTCCGATTTCGTTAAGTGCGGCGCAGGCACGGGGCAGACCGGAGCCAATCGCATATGAGATTTCCTCTTTCCATGACCGCCGGCATGGCCGGATATATTTTCAAGAACAGACTGCGTCCGCGCCCGGAATGGCAGAAGGACGTAGCGCGCCGCGCCGGACGCGGCCAATCCGTTCCGTATCCTGCACGGCGCACCCGGCGAGCGCGCCAAACGCCAGCCGCATCCCATGATCCGCAAGCGCTTCCCGCTGGTGATGATGCTGGAGCCGTTGCACGCCTGCAATCTGACGTGCACGGGCTGCGGCCGCATCCGCGAGTACGAATCCACCATCAGCCAGCGCGTGCCGCTGGAAGAATGCCTGGCAGCGGTGGATGAGTGCGGCGCGCCCATGGTATCCATCTGCGGCGGCGAGCCGATGATGTATCCGCAGATCGGCGAACTGGTGGCCGGTATTCTGCAGCGCAACAAAAACATTTACCTGTGCACCAACGGGATGTTCATCGTCAAGCGCCTGCGCGAATTTACGCCCGACAAGCGCTTCTTCTTCAACGTCCATCTGGATGGGCTGGAAAAGACGCATGACATCTGCGTGGAGCGCGAAGGCGTCTTCCGCGAAGCGATGGAAGGCATCAAAGCCGCGAAAGCCGCGGGCTTCATGGTGTGCACCAACACCACGATTTATAAAGAAACCGATATGAAAGAGATCGAAGCGCTGTTCGAGTATCTCGAACCGCTCGGTCTGGATGGCCATCAGTTAGCTCCGGCCTATGGCTATTCCGCCGTCGACGATCGCGAAATATTTATGACCCGCGACGATATCCGCGAAAAATTCAAAGATATCGAACGTCTGGCGCAGCGCTTCTACATCAAACAGACGCCGCTCTATCTGGACTATCTGAAGGGCTCCCGTGAGTTACCCTGTACGGCGTGGGGAACCCCCACTTACAACATCAAAGGCTGGAAAGGTCCGTGCTACCTGATTACCGACGGGCACTATAAGACCTTCGAAGGCTTGATGACCCAAACCCCTTGGGAAAGCTACGGCCCCGGCAACGACCCGCGCTGCGAACATTGCATGATGCACTGCGGCTTCGAACCCTCCGCTGCGCTGGGTCTGACTGCCACCCTGGCGGACAACTTGAAAATGTTCGCCTGGGCTTTGAAATGAGTTTTTCCGTAATTAGATGAAGCCCACGCTGGTTACCGGCGCATCGGGCTTTTTGGGCTGGCATGTAGCGCGCCTTCTGGTGGAGCGCGGACATCGCGTCCGGGCGCTGGTACGGTCTTCCGGCAGGATTCGTGAATTGGATGTGGAAACGGTGGGTGGGGATCTGCGCGATCCTCTGTCCATCGAACGCGCGGCCGGGGGTTGCGGCTTAGTCTTCCACGTAGCCGCCGATTACAGACTTTGGGCGGCCGACGAAAGTGAACTGTATCGCTCCAACGTGGAGGGTACCCGCAATGTCTTGCAGGCCGCCCGCAACGCAGGCGTAGAGCGTGTGGTTTACACCAGCACCGTGGGATGTATTGGGGTCCCGCACGATGCTGCGTCCGGTAATGAAGGCGACGAAGATCGCCCCGTTTCACTTGGCGACATGAAGGGCGCTTACAAGCGTTCTAAGTTTCTGGCCGAGCGCGTGGCTTTGGAATTTGCGGCGGCAGGATTGCCCGTGGTTATCGTGAATCCAACCGCCCCCATTGGCGATCATGATATTAAGCCGACCCCCACTGGGGCGATCGTTTTAGATTTTTTAAAAGGAGACATGCCCGCTTACATCGATACCGGCTTGAATGTAGTCGACGCGCGCGATGTGGCGCTGGGCCAACTCCTGGCGTGTGAGAAAGGCCGGCCCGGAGAGCGGTATATTCTCGGATCGGAAAACCTGACGCTGGCCGAAATTCTGGCAAAGTTGGCGGCAATTACCGGTCGCCCGGCGCCGAAGATTCAATTGCCCTATGCGGTAGCGTATGCCGCGGGTGTGGTTACTACCGCTTGGGCTCGGGTCAGTGGGAAACCGCCGCGCGCACCGCTGGATGCCGTACGGATGGCGCGCAAGAAAATGTTTGTGACTCACAGGAAAGCGGCGCAAGAGTTAGGATTTGCGCCCGGTCCCGCGGATGGCGCGCTCGTCCGGGCGGTGGCATGGTTTCGGGACAACGGATATTGTTAGTCGCCGCGGAGCCCCGCGAATTCGACGGGCTGCTGCGGTTTTGTTCGAACGTAAGGAAGTTGGCATGGCCCGTTAATTGGGCCCGATCGGGAGATTGTGGCGGCAGGCAGTTTTGGATGGTGGCGAATGGCGCCGGTGCAACACATGCCGGCCCCGCGACTGCAGCGGCCGCAGCCCAATGCCGGCCTGAAGCGATAGTGAGTATGGGATTCTGTGGAGCGCTCGATCCAGCGCTAAATATCGGCGATGTCTTCGTAGCCACCACGGTGGAAACCGGCGGCTCGAGTTTCCGTGCGCACCTGCCGCAGTCGCCTGTGCCCCACACCCAGGGGGTGCTGATATCCATCGATCAAGTCGCCCAAACCGCCGCCGAAAAGGGTCGATTGCGCGCCGCTGGAGCGGGCGCCGTCGAGATGGAGGCTGGCGCCGTAGCCCAATTTGCCGCCACCACCGGTACTCCTTTGTTTTGTGTGCGATCGGTAACGGACACCGCCAGCACAATCATTCTTTCTCGATTTCAACAAAGCTCTGCGTTCTGACGGCCATTTCGGTACAATAAACCTTTTAACGTCTGCATTGGGGAATCCCGGAAAGGCGTTCCCGGAGTTGTTCCGGTTACAGCGTTTCTGCCGTATTGCTTCGCGAACATTAGGAGAATTCATTGCCGGTTGCCGATTCTGACTGGAGTATCCCGCCGACCATGCACGCGGCTGTGTACAAAGGCCAGAGTGTCGTCTCTGTGGAGCAGGTCCCCATTCCCGAAATCGGTCCCGGCGAGATGCTGGTTCGCGTCGAAGCTTGCGGAATCTGCCATACCGACCTTAAGAAAATCGAATACAACCTTCTGGCCCCCCCACGCATCTATGGACATGAGACTGCCGGGATTGTAGTGCGCACTGGGCAGCCAGGTGCGCCGTTTTGCGCCAGGCGATCGTGTTGTGGTCTTCCACCACATTCCCTGCCGGAATGTTTCTATTGCCAGCGTAAACTGTACGCGCAATGCCCGGTCTACAAAAAGGTCGGCGTGACCGCGGGATTTGAACCGGCCGGCGGCGGTTTTTCGCAGTACGTGCGCGTTATGGATTGGATCGTCGAAAACGGCGTGGAAAAGATTCCGGACGGAGTCTCGTTTGATCGCGCCAGTTTCGTCGAGCCCGTGAATACCTGTTTGAAGGCCGTGGTGCAATGCGCGCCGCAGCCTGACGAAACAGCTGTGGTGATCGGTCAGGGACCCATCGGTCTGATGTTCACCATGCTGCTGAAGCGCACCGGCGCCACGATTGTCAGCGACCGATACCATTGCGGCTCGCCGCGAGCTTTCGCGCGGTGTGGCGCATTGGAAGCTTGGAATCCGCGCGATCCCGACTGTGGAAGCCGAAGTCCGCCGGCTGACGGACCAACGCGGCGCCGATCTGGTGATTGTCGCGGCTTCCGTGCCCGGTATTGTGGAGCAGGCCATCCGCTTCTCCCGTCCTGGAGCCCGTATTCTGCTTGTTTGCGCAGACATCCGAAACCGAGCGCGTGGAAGTTTCCGGCGCCGCGATTTGCGTGGGTGAACGCAGTCTTTTCGGATGCTATAGCGCTTCCGTCGATTTGCAGAAAGAATCGGCGGACCTGGTCTTCAGCGGGGCTTTGCCCGTGGAAGAGCTCATCTCCCATCGGGTGCCCCTCGTTAAAATCCGTTCAGGTATTCGATCTGGCGTTGCATCCCGGTCCTGAATCGTTGAAAATTATCGTTCAGCCACAGAGGTGGACACAGTGAAAACGCAGATGATGGCTGCCGTGCTGTATGGCAAGGAACACTTGCAGGTAGAGCCGGTGTCCGTTCCTACAGATCGACGATGGCGACATGCTGGTTCAAGTTCGAGTTGCGCTGACTTGCGGCACTGACGTCAAGGTATTCCGCCGTGGCTATCATGCGCGGATGATCGTGCCTCCCGCCGTGTTCGGGCACGAGTTGGCGGGCGATGTGGTAGCGGTCGGCAAGGATGTCACAGATTTTCAAATCGGCGAGCGCGTGGTGGCGGCGAATTCCGCCCCCTGCGGAGAATGCTTCTTCTGCCGCCGCGGATTGCAGAACCTGTGCGAGGATCTGCTCTTCAATAACGGCGCTTACGCCGAATACATCCGCATTCCCGCGCGCATCGTCGAACGCAACACCTACCGGATTCCGCGAAGGCGTCAGCTATCAGGATGCCGCTCTGATCGAGCCGCTGGCCTGTGTGCTGAGGGGCTTTGAAGAAACTGTCATCCGCGCCCCGGCGATACCATCGCCGTCATCGGTCTGGGGCCCATCGGGCTGATGTTCGTGCGGCTGGCCAAGTTTGTACGGCGCCGCGTGATCGCCATTGGCCGCCGCCGCACGCAACTGGAACGCGCCGAAGCCATGGGCGCCCACGAACTGGTGCGCGCCGATCAGCACACCAACACCGTCGAAGCCGTCCGCAACCTGACCGGCGGCCGCGGCGCCGATATCGCCGATCGAAGCTGTCGGCAAGCCGGAGACCTGGCACTGGGTGCTCGATATGGTGCGGCGCGGCGGCACCGTCAACTTCTTTGGCGGCTGCCCCAACGACAGCCGGGTGATGTTCGACACCAATCGCCTGCATTATTCCGAAATCACCTGCAAAGCCAGTTTCCATCACACGCCGGCGCTACATCCGCAAAGCGCTGGATCTGGTTAGCCGGGGCGATATCACCTCCCGCGATTTCGTCAACAGCGAGGAGCCGCTGGCCAATCTGCTCGAAGTGATGCAGCACCTGATGAGCCACAACGGCCATCTGAAGACGGCCATCATTCCGTGATTCCGCCGCTGCCGCCCGAAAGAGTTCGTCACTCGCCCGAGGCGGCCGCCGCGCGCTACACCGTCAGCCGAAGCGGAAGCCTACACCCGCTGGCTGGCCACCCATCACTACGAGAACTTCCACGTCGTCAGCTTCCTGCTGCCCAAGCGCCTGCACCAGGATTTCTACAACGTCTACGCCTTTTGCCGCTGGGCCGACGACCTGGGCGACGAGATGGCGATCCCAGTCCGAAAGCCTGCGTCTGCTGGCCTGGTGGCGCGAACAACTGGAAGCCATGTACGCGGGCGAAGTTACGCATCCCGTCTTTGTCGCGCTCCGCGGCACCGTCGCTCGATACTCAATTCCGCAGACAGCCGTTTGCGGAATCTGATCACCGCCTTCGAGCAGGATCAGACCGTCACCCGCTACCAAACCTGGGACGATCTGTTCGCCTACTGCCGCTACTCCGCCAATCCCGTCGGCCGCCTCGTGCTGTATCTCTGCGGCTACTCCGACGCGCAGCGGCAGCGCCTCTCCGACGCCACCTGCACCGCGCTGCAACTCGCCAACTTCTGGCAGGACGTGACCGTCGATCTCGAAAAAGGACCGCGTCTATATTCCGCTCGACGTGCTCGCACGCCACGGTTACACCGTCGATGATTTGTTCGCCCGCCGCATGACTCCAGCCTTCCGCGAGGTCATGCGCGAGATCGTGGCCAAAGCGCGGGCGCTGTTTCTGGAAGGCTTGCCGCTGCCCTCCATGGTCGACCGCCGCCTGGCCCTCGATCTTGATCTGTTCAGCCGCGGCGGAATGCGCGTGCTCGACAAGATCGCGGATCAGAGTTATGACGTGCTCTCGCGACGTCCCGCCATCTCCAAGGCCGAACGCGTCTGGCTGCTGCTCGGTTCGCTCACCCGCGTGGCTTTCTTACGGGCGGCGTGATGACCCTCGAAGAATCCTACGCACACTGCCGCCGCGTGGCGCGCACCCGCGCGCGCAATTTCTATTACTCCTTTGTGCTGCTCTCTCGCGATCAACGCAACGCCATGTGCGCGGTCTATGCCTTCATGCGCTATTGCGACGATCTGAGCGACGAACCCGGCGCCACCCGCGCCGCCATCGAACACTGGCGCGACGCGCTCGATCAAGCGCTTGGCCGGCCATTGCGACGGGCACCCCGTGCTGCCCGCCTTCCACGATACCGTCAACCGCTACAGCATTCCGCGCGATACTTTCACGAAATGATCGATGGCGTAGCCTCCGATCTGGAACCGCGCCGCTTCGAAACCTTCGACCAACTCTACCGCTACTGCTACCAGGTAGCCTCCACCGCCGGCCTCACCACCATCCACATCTTCGGCTTCGAATCGCCGGACGCACTGCCGCTCGCGGAAAAGTGCGGCATCGCCTTTCAGTTAACCAACATCCTGCGCGATATTCGGGAAGACGCCGCGCTCGGCCGGATCTACTTGCCTGCCGAAGACCTGGCCCGCTTTCACGTCACCGAAGACGATCTCCGCGCCGGCCTGCGCACGCCCGAGTTCATCGACCTGATGGATTTCGGAGCCGGGCGCGCGCGCCGCTATTATCAGGAATCGCAGCCCCTGCTGGGACTGGTCCACCGTAGCAGTCGCGCCTCTCTTGGTGCGCTGATATCCATCTATTCCCGCCTGCTCGACCGCATCGAGCGCAGCAATTACGATGTCTTCACCCGCCGCATCTCACTGCCCGCAATTGAGAAATGCTGGATCGCCTTGCGAGCCTTCTATAATAGATAGCGAGGTCCGATAATGGTAGCGAAACGATTGCGTTATGTGGGGCTGGCGCTAGGCGCAGCCTGGGCCTGCTGGTGGGTCCTTTTCGAAACGTTCGAGGCCTTCGGCGAACACCGTTTTACTCAAGCGGTCCTCTTCCTGGTACTGATGTTCGGCGCCCTGGCGGTTGCCTGGAAATGGCCGGTGATCGGCGCGGCCTTGTTCATCCTGGAGGGCATCGCCGCGATAGTTATGTTCGGTCCCATGTGGGCCCGCCATTTCGAACTGGGCGAGTTCCTGGCTCTCTTCGCCATGATGCCGCTCCCCCCCCTGGCGGCCGGACTCCTACTGTTTCTGTCGTGGCGCACCGCCCGGCAGCACGAGCAAGTGAGCGTATGAAAATCACCAGGGTGGAAGCAATATACCTCCGCCAGCCTGAAGTGCGCTTCCTCTGCGACAGCGGCCAGGACGCCTTGCTGGTGCGCGTCGAAACCGACGCCGGCATCACCGGCATCGGCGAAGTGGATTCCAATCCCATGGCCGCGAAAGGCGCCATCGAAGGACCGTTCTCACACACCACCGCGTGCGGCCTCGCGCAGGTAGTGATCGGCGAAGACCCCTTCGAAACCGAACGGCTGTGGCACAAAATGTATCGCGCCAATATCTACGGCGGACGGCGCGGCGTTGGCTTGCACGCCATGAGCGGGATCGATATGGCGCTCTGGGATATCAAAGGTAAGGCCCTCGGTCTGCCCGTATGGAAACTTCTCGGCGGCGGCTTTCACCAGCGTATCCGCTGCTACGCCAGTTCGCTCTTCGGTTCCACGCCGGAGAAGACCGGCGATCTCGCGCGCCGCTATCGCGACCAAGGCTTCACCGCCGTGAAGTTCGGTTGGGATCCCATGGGGCAAGATGAAAAGACCGACATCGCCCTGGTGCGCGAAGCCCGCAAAGGCCTGGGCGAAGGACCCGACCTGATGATTGACGCCGGGCTCGTGTGGGATTCAAAGACCGCGCTCCAGCGGGCGCGCGCGTTCTCCGAACACGGCATCTTTTGGCTCGAAGAGCCCCTGCGGCCCGACGATTACGACGGCTACCGAAAGCTTGCCGAAGCCACCGACGTGCGCATCGCGGCAGGCGAAGAGGAAAGCGGGCGGCAGTCGTTCATCGAGTTGATGGATCGCGGGCGAATCGACGTGGTGCAGGTGGATCTCACGCGCTGCGGAGGCTTCACCGAGGCCATGAAGATCGCCGCGCTGGCGTGGGACCGCGGCCTGCCTATTGCGAACCACGGCTTCACCACTTATATCAACGTCACCGCCGCGCTGCACTGGCTTAACTCCATACCCAACGCGCTGATCTGCGAGTTCGTGGCCGAAGAGGAAACTAATCTGCGCGAATCCGTCACCCGCCAGAAACTGCGCGCACGCGACGGATATCTGGACATTCCCCAAGAGCCGGGCCTGGGCATCGACGTCGACTGGGACGCCGTCGCGCGCTACCGCGTATAATCGTAGTCTGATGAAAGCTCGCGTTTATGTCTCGCTGAAAACCACCGTGCTCGATCCCCAGGGCCAGGCCGTTCGCGCCGCGCTAAAGGGACTGGGGCACGCCGCCATCGCCGACGTGCGCCAGGGAAAGTTCTTCGACATCACCATCGCGGATGGCACCACCCGTGAGCAGGCGCAAAAGGACGTCGAGATCATCGCCCACGAAGTGCTGGCCAATCCAGTGATCGAAGATTACACCGTCGAAATCGTCTGATCCGCCGGCCTACTTCTTGCGCGACGCGGGCGGCACCATGCCGTTGGCGCGATAGTAAGCGACCAGCAAGCCGTAGTGTTCACCGGCGTGCTCGATCACCGAAAGCCACGGCTCGGTGGACTTCTGGAAGCTATCCGCCGGACGCGACTTCAGCGTTGCGTTAGCATCCGCGATCGATTTTTCCAGCAGCGCCACGGCCTGCTCTTTGGTCTTGTAGTTGGCCGGATCGAGTTCGTCCCACCTCACCTTTTCGCCGCGCCCAGCCTTGGCTCCGTAGATGTTGCCCGAAGCGATGTGGACGATTACCGCGCCGAAGGTCCGCATCTCTGGACGCAGTTTGTAGTCGTACTTGTCCGCCGGGAAATCCTTGGCCATATCCAACACTTCTTTGTTGATATAGTGGAACGCTCCCGAGATCTCCTCAGCCGGTGTTTTCGGCTGTTGAGCCCAGCCAATAGCCGCCACGAGGAACGCCGCCGGGAGCACGTAACCGGTCGATTTGCGCATAGTGGCTACAAGAATATCACGGCTACAGGTGGCCCGATTTCGCTGCGCTGCAGCCGCCCTGCATGGACGTGATCCACTGCCGGATCAGCGCCAACCCTTCCTGATGGACCACCGTTCGCCCCAGTTCCGGCATCATCATCTTGGGCGTCGTCGATTCCATGCGATGCACTAGAATCGATTCCTCCGGCTTGCCTTGCACCACGTCGAAGAGCAGGTCGCCCGAACCTTGTCCCGCCGATACCGGCACCTTGCAAAGCCCCAGCCGCATGGGATCCGTCTGTGTCGCCAGCAGATAAAGGCCCGTGGTGTTAGCCGGGCCGCGGGGGTTGTGGCAGTGCGCGCAATTCACTTCCAGATACGCCCGGGCGCGCGCGTCGAGCGTACTGGTCGCATCGTCCCACGCCGCCAGTTTGGGCGCCTGCTCCGGCGGCGGCGCGCCTTTCAGATAACCCACCTTGGTCCAATAAGCGAGCTGATTGAAGCGCCCTTCCGGATAGTTGAAATCCTTATTCAGATTGCGCGCCTTGGGTCCGATCGGGATCACATTCTTCGACCGGTCGTGACAGCCCTTGCATTGGTTGGTGTTCGGAATAACGTAGTCGATCGTGTAGCGCTTGCCCGATGGATGCACCCAATGCACAGTCACCGGATCGGCTGCCACGTCGAGCGTGGCCTCGGTTTGCTCCTTGTTCCACACGTAGGGCAGCGTGGCCCATCCGCACCCCCCATTTACTAAGAGTCGCGTTTCGATAATGCGCTGCTTGCCACCCTGATCGGCATCGGGAAAGGCGAACGTCTTGGCCAGAATCGTCCCCACGGGAAACGTGAAAGTATCCGTATCGTTGTACGTCGCCGAGGTTCCCGGCGGCATCCAGACGAAACGGTACTTCGTCGCATAATCGGAGAAGAGCGGCGTATTCAGATCGTAGGGGACCACGCCCGCATTCGGTTTGAGCGCCGCCGGTTCACCCACGAACAGACGCCACGCCGATAACTTCTCCGGAAACGGTTCCGCGATATGCGGGCGTACGCTGCGACTGCCGCATCGACCGCCAGCAGTAAAGTGCCGGCCCAAGCGGCCAGGCCTGCGCCATGCCATCGTGCTAGTTGCCTCCGGCGGGAGCGCCCGCCGTCGGCCGCCGGCAGGTTGACTGCCGACAACGGCGTGAGCGCACAGGCGAAGGGCTTCAGGTCCCGGCTGGCATGCTTGAAATGGCCGCCCGCATCGTAGTTCATAAAGTTGGCGTCGCCATTGTTCTGGATGCAGATACGCAGATCGTCGGGCAAGCGTTTGGCAGCGCCCAGTTTCTGCGGATTCACTACGCCGTCAAACAGGATCGCCGGCATGGGCTTGCCCACCACCGGCGCCAGCGCGTCCGCGTATTCGCCGCTGGGAGCGGTACCGCCGCCGGAGATGGTGTTGTCGTGCACGTAGATGGCTTCCGGAAACGGATAGTAGGTCGCATCGTTGATCGGATTGCCAGTGGTGAAATAACTGATTACGGAGACGTTCGCCGTGTTGTTGTCCTTGATGGTGTTCTTGAAAACTTCGACGTGATTGGTGGCCAGCACGATCACGCCTGTGCCCGTGGGAACCTTCGCCACCATGCTGCCTTTGGCGCCGAAGTTCTGCGTGTTGTTCTCCGCCACTTCGTTATTGAATACGCGCGTATTGCCGCCGCCCTTCACCGGCAGATCGGGCAGATTGAAGACCAGAATGCCGCCGGTGTTGTGCATGGCCTTGTTCTCGTAGACGTCTGCGAACCGCGAATTCTCGATCTCGATGCCCGCCACATTGGCTTCGGCGCGACTGCGGCGCACGATGATGTTGCTCGACTGCCCCACGTAGATGCCCGCGTCCGCCGCGCCGATCGCATGCCGATTCCTCGATCAGCACGTTCTTGCACTGCACCGGATAGATGCCGTAGGAGCCATTCTTGTCGCTAGGGCCGCCGGTCCATTCCGTGCGCACCCGCCGCACCGTCACGCCATTCGCGCCGTTGATTTTCAGCGCGTCGCCCTTGGTGTCTTCAATCGCCAGGTCTTCGATCGTGAATCCGTTGGAAGTTACCGTGAGCCCTGCCGGACCGCTCTTCTGATTCTTAAACGACAGGATAGTCTTGTCGATGCCCTTGCCCCGGATGGTCACGTTCTCGACCGAGAGCGAGAGCGCGCGGTCCATATCCAGGCGGCCTTCGGGCAGTTCGATCACCGCGCCGGGTTTGGCGGCAATCAGCGCTTCCTGGAATTTCTTCTGGAAATCGGGCCCGGCGGCAAGGCCGGAATCTTTCTTCGCGCAAGAGGGCAACAGGGTGAAACTCAGCGCGGTCGCGAACAAGGCGGTAGCAGTCTTGGTCATGTGCAAGCTCCTGGGGGAGGACTAAGAAAGCATACCGCCGTAGGTTCGCCGCGCGCAACCGCACTGTGCAAGCGCCTTGCAAGCTACGCGCCCGACAGAATCAGCTCGAACCGCCGGTTCACCTCGCGCAGGTACGCCTCGTCGCCGCCCGCCAGTTCCACCGTGGCCGTGCCCCGGTAGCCGATTTCCGCCAGTGCCTTATAGATTGCCGGCCAATCAATGTCACCCTCGCGCAGAGCTACGAATTCCGCCTGCATCTTCCGGAACCGAAAATCCTTGATGTGCAATTTCGCGATACGTGGCCCCACCGTACGGATCCAATCCTGCGGATAGCCGGTGAGCGCCACGTTGCCGACATCAAAATAGGAGCGTATCCAGGGGCTGGCGAACTCGTCGATGTACTTCACGTATTCGAGCGGACTCAGCAGGAACTTGTTCCACACCTCTTCGATCGCAATCACCACTTTTAGTTCCGCCGCCAGCGGGATTAGCTTGTGGATCTGTTGCTGCGAACGGGTCCAGGCGTCCTGATAACTGGTCTCCGCATTCACCACTGCGGGCACCAGCAGCACCGTCTCCGCACCCCAGAAATGCGCGTTGCGCAGGCTGGTCTCCATGCCCTTCACGCTTTCCGCAACTACCGCTGGATCCGCCGCCGACAGCGGATATTTCCAGTGCGCCATGTTCATCACCGAATGAACCGGCACCCCAGCCGACTCGGACGCCTTCTTGATCTCGTCTGCCATGTTTTGATCCGGCGTAGTCGGGCACTCGATGGCTTCAAATCCCGTATCCCGCGCCAGTTTGAACCGGTCGGCGACGCTCAGCGATTTCGGAAGCATCTCGAAGAGAACGGCTTTGCGGATGGGCAGGCGCGCGCTTGCGGTTGCGCCTCGCGCCAATACCGGAAGCGCTGCCGCAGTGGTCATGAACACTCGTCGGGTCATGCGAATTTCACTCCAATCCCGGCAGCGACTTTCTGTATGTACCGCTTCCCCTCGTCATACTCTTCCGCCGTTTTCAAATGTTCCAGCATCAGCGGCGTTTCCGCCGGCAACCGCGATAGCTCGCTCAAGTAGGTTCGATAGTCTACTTCGCCGCGGCCCGGAATCACCTCCTGAAAATGGACGTTCAGTTCGACGATCCACGCCAGATCCTTGGCGTGGCAGGAAACAATCCACGGACCCAGTTTGCGGAAGCAATCGGCAATCACTTCGCTATTGCGGTAAAAGCGTTCGGGCGAGTTGATGATGTTGCAGACATCCAGGTGCACGCCAAAACGTGGCCGGTCCACCGCCTTAATCAGCTTCAGATAGGAATCGGGGCCATCGGGAATCGACCAACCCATGGCCTCGATGGTGAACTTACTGCGCTTCGGTTTGACTTGGTCGATGACGTGACGGCAGTTGTCCACGGTCGCGTCGAAAAACTGCTGCGACAGATTCTTCGGGTTCGGCCCATACCAGACCGTGGGATGGTAAGACCCCGCGATATCCACGCAGCAACTGGCGCCCACCGCTTCCGCCAGCGCCATGCGCTCCACCACGTATTGTAGATTGGAACGGCGCTTGTCACTGTCCGGATCGAGCATGTTTACCCACGCGCCTACTTCCGAGATCACCACGTTCTCGGCCGCGAAGGCTTTCTCGATAGCGCGCACGCGGGCGCTGTCTTCCACCTTGGCCTGCGGACAGTAGGCGGCGCTATAGCCCAGGCGGCGATGCTCGCGCGCCAGTTCGGCAGGATCGTCACTCTTCAGAAATATCGGCCCGCCCAACCGGACGGCGCGTCCGCTGTCTGCCTTACCGGAGACCGCTAAAGCAGCGACGCCCGTAGCGGCCAGAAAGGACCGGCGATCGGTTCGTATCATGCACCGATTCTAACGCCGGGTGCGGGCACCCGAGTTACGGCGTGACCTGAAAGACTGTGCCGCAACCGCTACCGCCGGATTCGTACTGCAGGCAGCCATCGTTCCCGCCAATTTGTGTCGTGCCGAAAAGCGCGCCGTGCGGCCCTAAGGTCAACGGTCCCTCAGGATTCCAACCGTCCGTACCCGCCGCGAAGCTATGCAGTATGGTTTGGGCATAAGTGGGCGCAGTCAGCTTATACACCGTTCCCTTACCGTATTGCCCGCCCGCCCCTGTAGTGCCGTAGACATTCCCTGCGCTATCCAGAATCACGCCACCCGTGGGCGCATACCCGTTTGGCGGAACATCCGAAAAGCTGTCGATCACCGTGAGCGCACCGCCGGCGAACTTATAAGCTTCCACGTAAGTGATGCCATATATCGCACCGGCCGGATCGATGACTACACCGGAGGTTGGGTTCTGATCGCGATTGCTGAAGCGGTAAGCGACGGTCTCACTCCACGGCCCGCCCGCCTGCGCCGGGGGAGTCAGTTCAAAGATCGTGCCGAAGCAACTTCCACCTTCGAAGCGCTGGCAATAGCCGCCATCCACGGTCACGCCCCACAGATTCCCGTGCGAGTCGAAGGTCACCCCGATGGGGCCAGAACCATCTCCGATTTTCTTTCCGCGCGGCACGCCCTGGAAAGTGTAAAGCGTCTGCTCTGTCCAGGAACTGCCATTCTGGCGCGGCGGCGTAAGGCGGCAGACCGTGCCGTTCCCATTGCCGGACGGGCCTGTGCCATAGTAATTGCCCGCATTATCGAATGCCGTGATGCCGCATTCCGAATCGAGCGTAGGGAAATCGTAGACCGGGGTCTTCGTCCAGGATGCGCCCGGCGCGGCGGGCGGCGTAAGTTCGAAGACGTAGCCGCAACCGCTGGGGCACGCCCCGCTGCCGCCAATACCCGCGCCGCCAAAGAGCCGGTCGCCTTTCAGCAACAGCCCTCCGGGGATTCCGCCATCAAGGCCGCCCTGGAACTGCCAGATAATGTTCTCGTGCCAGGCGCCCCCTGCTTGTGCCGGTGGCGTCAGTTGGTAGATCATGCCGCAGCCGGTATAGACGCCGAACGTGCAGTTGCCTCCACCACCATAAGTTGTCGTGCCGTATAAGTTACCCGCACCGTCGAGGACCAGCGGATAGACTTCCGGGAAGTATCCATCCATGCCGGCTTGGAATACATGCAGTATGTTCTCGGTTTGGCCGGCTGCCGTTGACACGCCGGCTAATAAAATGAGCCACGATGTTAGTTTGCCCATGGCTAACATCAAAGCGCCATGCGCGCTCCGGCGCAAGTAAAATCTCTGCCTTGCGGTACTACCCGTAGTAGCCAAAAGCACACCCATTCCCGGCAATGATACAATCGTCACCCATGCTTACCCGCCGCCATCTTGTTACCGCTCTCGCCGCCGTGCCATTTCTCAGCCGTCTGCCCCGCGCCCGTGGGTCGTCCGATTTCGACGCGGACTTCGGCAGCGCCACCGACGCCGCTCGCGCCATCCGCACAGGCGCAATCTCGTCGCGCGAACTTACTGCCCACATATTCGAACGCATTCGCAAATACAATACCCGTGTTAACGCCTTTGTAACTCTGGCGGAAGAGCAGGCCATCCGGCGCGCAGGCGCAGCCGACGAAGCCTTGGCGCAGGGGAAGCCGTGGGGACTGCTACACGGCGTGCCCATCCTGATGAAAGACGACAAGAAAACCGCCGGTATCCGGTCCACCTGCGGCGCCAAGATATATGCCAACCTGGTGCCCACCGAAAACGCCCCAGCCGTCCAGAAGTTGTTGGATGCGGGCGCCATCATCGTGGGCAAGACCAACCTGCCCGAGTGGGCTTCAGACTTTCAAAGTTACAACGAAGTAGCCGGCACTACCAACAATCCATGGAATCCGGCTCGCACGTCTGGCGGATCCACCGGTGGTGGCGCAGCCGCGCTGGCTTGCGGCATGGGCTTTCTGGAACTGGGGAGCAACATCGGAGGCTCTATCCGGACACCGTCGCATTTCTGCGGCGTGTTCGGCCACAAGCCCACCATCGACGTGATTTCGGACGAAGGGTTCGTCGATCCCCCCAACGCCAGTCCCGCGCCCGACCGCCTGTCGGTAAACGGGCCGTTGGCGCGCAGTCCGCAGGATCTGCTGCTGGCTATGAAGATCGCTGGCGGTCCGGTGGGCACCGCTCAAACCGCCTACTCGTGGAAATTGCCGCCTGCCCGCGGCGCACGCTTGCGGGATTACCGCATCGGCTACGTGCTCGACGATCCTTTTTGCCCCGTCGCACAGGATGTTCGCCAGCAACTGGAAAAGACGATTGACGGACTTGGCAAAGCGGGCGCTCGTCTGGAGCAGGGCTGGCCGCAAGGCATGCGCGTGGCCGAGTGGTACGGCGCTTACTTCACGATGCTCGGATCGGCCGTGCTACCGAACGATCCGACACCACACCGCGCGTGGGCCGCAGCCGTGGGAAACCAACTGGCGGCGCGCCGCTGCTGGGCGGATTACTTTCGCAGCCACGACGCGTTCCTGATGCCGGTGGACTTCGTCACCGCCTTTCCCCACGACCACAGCCCGGATATGATGGCCCGCAAGATCGCGACACCCGCCGGCCCGCGCCCTTATCTCGACATGCTGAAGTGGATTTATCACGCCACCTTGAGCGGCAACCCTGCCACTGTCTGTCCGGTGGGACGAACGCCGGAAGGGCTGCCATGCGGCATCCAGATAATCGGGCCATACCTCGAAGACGCCACCCCCATAGACGTTGCCGGGCGAATCGCCGAAGTCACTGGCGGCTTCGCACCGCCTCCGCTAAGCTGAATTAAAGTTCCAATGCGGTGGGGTGTGTTGGCTGGTAGAGCCCGATCTCACCGCCGCTGGGCAAGCGAATCGTGGTCTTTATTCCCCACCGTTCTTTGTCAATCGTCGTACAGACAACATGCTTCGCCGCGAGCGACTGAATCGTCTCTTGCAGGTCGTCGCACATCAAATAAAGCTGTGCGCCGATCATAGCTGCACCCGCGGCAAGCCCCGCATCCACCGGATGGATGGCCACTTCCGCCGGCGGCAGTTTGAAGATCAGCCAGCCGTGCCCGGCATCGACGAACGGGTATTCGAGCACGTCGCGGAAGAAGGCGCGATCCGCTTCCGGATCGCTACTGTTTAAGAGAATATGTGCGCCCGTGATCATGCCGTTCCTCTAAGGCTTTGCCCCAATAGCGATCAAGTGCTTGCCGCCTCGGACATACAGCACACCGTCCGCAATCGCGGGCGTAGCCATCACCGTCTCGCCGATTTCGTTTTCAGCGAGCAGTTTGTATTCCGGCCCGAGCGCCAGCACAAAGCTGTGGCCTTCCTCATTGGTGATGTACAGCCGTCCACCGGCCGTGACCGGCGAACTCGTAAATCCGGATGTCCCGCCGCCCAGGCGCTGTTGATATTGCCGCTCTCCGGTGGCCAACTTATACACGCTCAGTACTCCAGAGTCGAAGCAAAAATATCCCAGGCCGCCATCCAGCAGCGGGGTTTGCATGTAATTCCCCCCGCGCGGTTCGCTCCACGCGATGGCGGACTTGCTATCGGTAATGTCCCCCGCCGCATCGGCGCGTATGGCGTAGATCGGCCGGCCTTTGCCGTGTGCGTTGGTAACCACTACCAAGCCGTCCGCAAATACCGGCGTAGGTACCGGGATGTCGCCGACGCCTTTCAGGCTCCACAGCTCTTTGCCGGTTTTCAGATCGTAGCCGGCGATGTGTTTCCATCCGTTCACCACTACCTGTGAACCCTTGGCGCCATCCGCGGTGTAGGGCACCACTGCGGGCGAGCCGAATGTCGGTACATCGTTGCGCGGCGTGCGCCAGATCTCCTTCCCGGTTTCGATATCGAGAGCCGCCACAAAGGAGTCTTTCTGCACATCGGCCTGAATCACAATCATCTTGCCGCTGATCACCGGCGAACTGGCGAAGCCCCATTGCGCCGCCGGCACCATGTAAAAGCCGGAATCCAGCACGCCGAAATCTTTCTTCCAAAGCAGCTTGCCATCCAGGTCGTAATTGAAAAGACCCTCCGAGCCAAAGAACACGACCACGTGTTTGCCATCGGTCGCCGGCGTGGGATTGGCATGCGTCGATTTCGGGTGCCGCATGATTTTGGGCGCGCCGCTCACTGCCACCCGCTCCCAAAGTATTTTGCCGGTCTTACGGTCCAGGCAATACACGTTGAAGCTCTGCGCGGGTTCGCCTTTCACTGGAGCGATATCGCCATACAGGCCCACCTTGAGCGTGGACTCGCCGCTGGCGGGGACCGCGCTGGTCAGGAAGATGCGATCGCCCCACACCACCGGGCTCGAGTGGCCCAAGCCAGGGATGGCGGTCTTCCAGCGGATATTCTTGCCGGTATCCACGTTCCACTCGAGCGGGGGCGCGCCGGCGCCCAGTCCACTGGCGGAGGGTCCGCGAAATTGCGGCCAGTTGGCCTCCGTGGCGTCGGCCGCGTAAAGCGGCAGCGCCGTAAATACGGCAAGGCAAATCGTAGACAGCTTCATCGATCTGAGCATGGATGTAAGCTTAGCGCCCCACATCGTAGACCGCCAGGGTCTTGCGATCGCGCAGGTAAAGCCGGGTTCCCACCAGCGTCGGCGGCGTCCAGGCAATACTCTGCAGCACGGATGCCTTCGACAGCACTTCGAACTTCTGCGGCGTCGCCCGGCACAGCGCCAGCGTGCCATCCTGATCGGCCAGGATCAGTTTTCCATCCGCATACAATAGCTGCGCTTTGGCGAAGCCGCGCTCCTGCCACATAATCTTGCCGGTCTTCAATTGCACGCAAGTCATCAGGACCGGGCCGTTGTAACCGCGCGATATATACACGTAGCCATCGCGCTGGATGGCTGTACCGATATGAAGTTCCAGGTGCGGATCGTACCAGAGTTGCTCGACTTTGGTCTTCCCGCCGGACTGGCTCAGGTGCAAGGTGCGCGCCCCCGTCCCGTAGGCCGAAGCCACAAAGAGCAGGTTTCCGGGCGCCCAGACCGGCGTGCTGACGGCCAGCCCGTAATTGGTTTCGTGCTCGTGGGTCCACAGCAACGCGCCGTTATCTGGATTGAAACCGAACACTGTCTTCGCCGCCAGCACTACCACCTGCGGTTGCCCATCCACGTTGATCAGCAGTGGTGACGAGTGCGAATTGGTGAACTGCAGTGCCTTCCAAACCAAAGCGCCGTCGCTTTGCCGGAACGCCAGGACGCCGTCGCCTTGGCCCCCGGCCTGGTAGATCAACATATCTTTGTAAGGCAGCGCGTGGCAGGAAAACCCGAATTGCAATTGGGTAGCGTGAAACTCGTTATACAGGTCATGCGACCATTTGGGCTTGCCGGTCTTCTTGTCTAGCGAATAGATTTTGCCGGTACCGCTGGCGGTGATCAGGCGATCGCCCACCACTTGCGGCATGGCATATGGGCCGGGGCCCACCGCCTCCGAATAGGCGTTGGTAAACGGATTCTCGTATTCGTATTCCCAAAGAGTTTTGCCGGTCGCCGCATCCATCGCGATGATGACGTCGTGCGCCATGCGGCGGTATGCGGTATAAAGGATGCCGTTTTCTTCGGCGACCGCGGAGTAGCCGTCGCCCAGCGGACGGCTCCAGATTTTCTTCGGCCCAGCGGCAGGCCAGGAGTCGGCCAGACCCGAGCTATTCACAATGAAGTCGCGACTCTTGCCGCCCCACAAAAGCCAATCCTCGCCTGGGGCCGCCACTTTAGCCGCGGCACTGGCGAGGAGGGGGAGGGAGAATACCGCGAGTGCGATCCATTTATACCGCATCTTTGCATTGGACGCTGCAAAGTGCCTTTTGTTCCAGAACAACCTCTAACGGGGCGGTATCCTATAAACGATGGTTGGAACCGAAATTGGGAATTACCGGATAATCGAGAAGATCGGCTCGGGCGGTATGGGCGTAGTTTATAAGGCCGTCGATACACAGCTTGACCGGGTTGTGGCCGTCAAGGCCCTGAATCCCGAACTTTCCGGAAACCCCGCGCTATTGGAGCGCTTCCGCGGGGAGGCCCGCGCGCAAGCCCAACTGAATCATCCCAACCTCGCCACGCTCTATGCATTCCTGGTGGTGGACGACGCCGCCTACATGGTGATGGAATTTGTGGATGGCGAAACCCTTCACCAAATGGTGCTGCGGAATGGGCCCATAGCCTCTTCCGAAGCGGTCCCTCTTTTCAGGCAGGCGCTGGCCGGAATCGGCTGCGCGCATCGAGCCGGGATTATCCATCGCGACATCAAGCCCAGCAATATCATGCTCAATCGCGAGGGCATCGTAAAGGTAATGGATTTCGGCCTCGCCAAAGTCACGGGCGATCATGGCGTCACAAAGACCGGCGTTCGCTTGGGTACGGCTTATTACATGTCGCCCGAGCAAATCCTGATGAAGAAGGTCGACGTCCGCTCGGATATTTACTCGTTAGGGGCGACTCTCTACGAAGTATTGACGGGGCGAGCTCCCTTCCACGCCGATAGCGAATTTGAGATCCTGAACGACCACGTGAATACGGACCCGCCGCCGCTCACGCGTTTGCATCCTCAGATTCCGAGCGGTGTCGAGCACGCCGTTCTGAAGGCGCTCGCCAAGAATCCCGACCAGCGTTTCCAGAGTGCGGAACAGTTCAGTGCGGCGCTCGAACATCCGGAGGAATTCTACCTGGCGGCAACGGCGATGGATGAGGCGCCCGTTGTGGTGGAGCAGCGAATTCAAGAGACCCCTCCGGCTACCGTTGCGGCTGCGGTGGTTCCGACGTTTTGGACCGGAATTCGCATCCTGGCGGCGGCCGTCGTTCTGTTCTTCGCCGTTCTGGCGATAGCATGGCTGGTATTGCGGCCCAAGCCGCAGCCGTCCGCCGTCGCACAGGCGCCGGTTCCCCCATCAGCAGCCGCACCCTTGCCGGCATCCCCCCCCAAGGCATCGCCATTTGTCGAAACCACGCCTACAGCGCCCGAAGTGAAACCGGTCCCGGCCGAGCCGGCCAGGATTGTGATCGCCGCCGCGACCGCCATCTCTGTTCGCACCGTTGATCCCATTGATGCCAAGGCCAGCGAGCCGGGTCAGGAATTCGTGGCGAAGTTAACCGCGCCGGTGAAGGCAGACGGCAAGGATGCCTTCCATATTGACGACGAGGCGCACCTGCGGCTCGGAGAAACTGCCAGCGACGGTCACTCGGGTAAGTCGGATTCGATTCTGGAGTTAGTCTCGGTCACTTCCGGCGGCCAAAACTATGCCGTAACTTCGGCGCCGTTTCTGATTAAAGGTGGATTCTTGCGGAAGAAGAAGGTGGCGCCGGGAACCAAGATTGAGTTCACCCTGAAGGCGCCCGTCAGCGTAAAAGGCCAATAAAAAAAGGGGAGCCATTTCGGCTCCCCCGAGCACGGCACGCAAAACCAGTTTTAGAAAATAAACTTCAGCGCCAACTGGATGTTGCGTGGACCTTGCGTTCCCGTAATCACACCCAAGCCGCCGCCCAGCGTTAGGCCTGGTGAGTTGAAGATGGGATGGTTAGTCAAGTCGATAAAGTCTCCGCGGAACTGGAGCTTCTTGGATTCCCCAACGGGGAAGTCCTTCTGGATACTCAGATCCACATCGCGTTCGCCGGGACTGCGCACCACACCGTTGCCGCAGTTACCAAACGTGCCGTTAGCGGGAGTGGTGTACGCGCTGGGGTTGAACCACTGGATGCCTCCGGCGGAGTACGGGGTGTTCACAATTTGCGACGGCGAGACGCAGTCGGCGCGCATAGTGAATACGTCGGAAAGCCCCGTTCCGGAAGTATCGTTCCAGGTGTATGGAGTCATCGGGAAGCCGGTGTGCAGGGTCAGAATCGCGGAGACGTTCCAATCGCCGGCTATGGCATTCAGCACCGGGTTGGCGCCCTTACCGTACTGGCGCGTCTTGCCATACGGCAATTCATAAAGCGCGTAAGCCGTCAGGTTGTGCGTCTGGTCGTAGTAGCACGGCCCCCACTCGGATTTGGAGTCATATAGATTCTCCCAATAGGTGGGGCCGAACCAGGCCTGACCGCCCCAGCTACCGTAGTAGCCGCCGTTATCGGTCATGCATTTCGAATAGGTGTAAGCGACTTGCCCTTGCAGTCCGTTGCTTAAGCGCTTCTGGAAAACGGCTTGCAATGCGTTATAAGACTGGGTTCCGGCGGAAGAGGTTCCCGCGATGAAACCAATCTCATTAGCCAGCGTCGGGTTCCCCGCGATGTAGGGGCTGGGCGAAGTCGTGCCGTTGGAATTGAGCACTGCCTGGGAGTAAAGCTCCGGCTCCATCAGGTGCGTGCCGTGCTGTCCAACGTAGCTGGCCTGCAATGTGGTGTTATTTGAGAACTGGTGCTGGATGCTGAAGTTCCACTGTTGCACGGCGGCAGGCTTGTCGTTAGGATCCCAAAGGCGTAGCTCGGCGCCCTGGAACGGATTGCCGGCCGGAGGCACGATCAGCCCTTGGTCGGTGGTCGTGGGAGGCAGCGGACCATCGGCCGCGATAGAATACGACGCGCCGAAATTAGGCTGGCGCACCGGCGGATTCATCGGCAACCGGAGATTGGTGCCGGTCCCTTCCAGATACGACGAGAGGGTGTAAGCGCCGCGGAATACTGTCTTGCCGCCCAATGCCTGCGGCGACCAGGCAAAGCCGATGCGCGGCTGGAAATCGTAGCCGGCGTTATAGGAGTTATACAAGGCGCGGCAGTTGCTGAACGGGCAACTCTGGCCGGCCAGATACACGGTGCCGCTGAACAGTCCGAAGTTAGCTTGGCGGTTGTCCACTTCCACCCACGGCGTATGGTTTTCATACCGCAGTCCGATGTTCAGGGTCAGGCTTCGCGTAACGTGGAAATCATCCTGCAAGAATCCGGCGAAGATGGTGGATCGCTGGCCCCAAGTGCCGTCTTGCGCGCTGCCGCCGCCATAACTGGCCGGCAGTCCCAGAAAGAAGTCGGTCTCGCCGGTGCCCGAATATTGCCCGGTAAAGCCGATCTGGCCCTGGTTGCCGTTGTTGCCGGCATAGTAGACGTTGATGCGTTCGCGAAAGACCTGGAATCCGGCGTGGAACGTGTGTGCGCCCTTGGTTACCACTAGGGTATCGTCGGCTTGAATCACGGTGCTGGCAAAGAGTTGCTGGCTACCCACGATGTTGCTGCCGATACTCGATGCATATCCGTTGCTGAAGTTGAGCCCCAGCAGACCCGGGCCAACAGTATTGGAATTGGCAATGCCCAACGTGGTGCCCAAATCACCGAGCCCGCTCTTGGGGTTGTCGCCGTTGTTCACCAGCACGTAGTTGACGCCGATGCGGGCCTCATTCACCACGTTGGGGCTGAAAGTGTGGGTCCAATTGGCCACGCCGCTATGGGCGTTGTCGTACACAAACCCATCGTCGAAAAGCTTGAACGTATTGGCCGAAGGATCGTTGGCCCACAGGCGCGAATAGCGGCCGGAGATGCGATCGTTCGCGCTGAGGTTGTAATCGATCTTTACGTCGCCCTGGTCCTGATTGATGGCTTGGTTGGTGGCGTAAACGTAGTTATTCTGCAAGCCGTTGTCGGTGCCCGTGGTGTTGGGCAGCGGATAAAAGCTGGTGGCGAACAGATTCTTGGCCACCGGATCGATCAGGTTCAAGGGAATCTTGTTGCCGGGGAACGGCGCGTTATTCGCAAACGGATTGGTGAGAGTGTACGGAGTGGCCGCGGTAAGCAAAGCCGAAAAATCGCCGCCACGCTCCGCCGCCGTCAAGACGCTGGTAGTTGCCAGGGATGTCGGCGTGTCGAACCGTTGCCCCTGATAGTCGATAAAGAAGAACAGCTTGTCTTTCTTAACCGGTCCACCCAGGATGCCGCCAAACTGGTTCCAGCGCAGTGCAGCCCGCGGTAGATTGTTCCAATTGTTCTCCCACGAGTTGGCGTTCAGAACGTTGTTGCGGAAGAATTCAAAAACGTCGCCATGATATTGGTTCGTGCCCGATTTGATGGTGGTATTGATAATGCCACCCTCAAAGTTGCCGAACTCGGCCGAAGCGTTTTGAGTAATCATATTGAATTCCGCAATAGCGTCCGCGTTGGGCGTGTAGCCCATCAGATTGTCGGAGACCTGGTTGTTGTCCAAGCCATCCAGAAGGAAGTTATTGGCCTGCTCGTGATTACCATTGATATAGGGACGCGAGGCGTCGTTACCGCCTGGACCCAATCCGGTGGTAATACCGTTGGTGAAACCGTTGGGATTCGGGGTGACCGCGCCGGGAGCCAGCAAGGTCAACTGTGCATAATTTCGCGAGCCCAGTGGTAGGTTGCTGGTAGTGTTCGAATCGATCACCGTGCTCAGTTGGGTCGTTTCCGTCTCGAGCAATGGCGCCGCACTGGTTACTTCCACCGTCTCGGACACGTTGCCGATTTTCATCTGAAAATCAACGCGCGCCGTCTGGTCGACGTCGAGCGTCACCGAAGGCTGTAAAGAAGTCTGGAATCCCTGGGACTCTGCTCTGACTTCGTAATGGCCGATAGGCAACCGCGGCAGGTTATAGACACCGAGACTGTTGGTCTCTGCCGGGAAGACTACGCCACGATCCAGGTCTTTTGCCGTGACCTTGGCGCCCACAATCGGCGCGCCGGAAGGATCGGTGATTGTGCCTGTAATGGCCGCGTTTACCTGCTGGCCCCAGGCACTGCCTGAAAGCCCGCAAATGGCCACCGCTAAGCCCAATAGTTTGAAGCTGCGTGACACCGTTTGAAGTTTCACGAGATATCTCCGTTTGTTAAGGAAAGGCGCCCAGCCTTTCCGGCCTCTATTATGGCGGGCATAGTGCTATCGCACTGCCCGTACCCGCCAAAAACCCCATGAACAGCTATATAGCAGAAATATGCTATGCGGGAAGTATAAATCTGGTTGTAACCATACGTCAAGAGAAAAATTGTCGAATACCTGGAAGTCTTCTACGCGTTCGGGGTAAAATACCTTCGTCGGCGCTCTATAGCACCTGATTGGAAAGGTCTATAGCACTGCGGTCCGCCTGTAAGTCGCTGGCAGCATTGCTTCAGGCGGTGTCGAAACGGAATACTGATGGTGCAGAAAACCGATTCGGACGCGCCCGCGTACCGGCGCATCCAATACGCGCTACGCAAGCGCATTGAGAACGGCGAGTTGCAACCCGGCGATGCCGTGCCGTCCGAGCGCGAACTTGCGCGCAGCCATGAAGTCAGCCTGATGACCGCCCGGCACGCTTTGGCGGAACTGGAGCACGACGGTTTGGTAGACCGCCGCCGGGGCGCAGGAACCTTCGTCGCGCTACCCAGAATCCACTTCAACCGGCTCGCCAGTTTCACCGAACAAATGGCCAGCCGGGGATTGCCTGCCCGTTCGCGGATCTTATGCGCCAGTATCGTGGAGGGCGAGCAGGAAGCGGCCGCCAAATTGGCGCTTCCCGCGCACAGCAAATTAGTGAAGTTGGAACGCCTCCGGCAGTCTGGAGAGCAACCGTTCGCCGTTGAGATTTGCTACTTTTCAGCCGATGAGTTCGCCAGTCTATTGAATCTGCCGTTGGAGCGGCGCTCGTTGTTTGGCACGCTGGAGCGTGAATACGGCATCGAACTGCAGTATGCGGACGAGGAAGTGGACGCAACTCCAGCCAGCACCCGCATTGCGGAGTTGCTCTCGATTCATCCCGGCGCCCCGGTGCTGCGGATCCGCCAAGCGCTCTTTTCGACGGGCGGCAAAGCCACCGTCTACGTGATCGGGTTCTATAGGTCCGATCGCCATACCCTGCTGATCCGCCGCTTTCGAAAATAGTCCGGCTGAACCTTCCCGTCTCGCCTCCTGAGACAATACCAGCATGTCGACCCTGACCGGAATGATCGCGCTGCTAGGTTGCGCTTGCGCATTGCATGCCGAGGTGCACACCATGACCCTGCGCCAAGCGGTGGAACGCGCCCTGCAGCAAAACCCCGAACTCGCCATGGCCCGCCTGGATGAAGTGAAAGCGCGGGAAGCCGTGCGCAGCCAGAAAGACCCATTCTCTCCGCATGTATTTTTCGGCAGCGGACTAGCCTATACCAATGGATTTCCGATGAGCATAGACGGCGCTGCGCCGTCTATCGTGCAAGCGCGCGTTTCGCAATACCTGTTTAATCGCCAGCAGAGTTACGCTATCGCGCGCACCAAGGAAGAGGCGCGTGGAGCGGGCATTGCGGCCTCCGCAAAAAAGGACGACGTCGCGTATCGCACGGCCGTTCTGTTCCTTGACGCAGAACGCGCGGCCCGCGCCGTCGAACTGGCGCGCAAGGAAGTGGAAAGCTCGCAGAAGGTTTTGTCCACGGTTTCGAACCGCGTAGAAGAAGGACGCGAACTACCGCTCGAGTCTAAGCGCGCGGCGCTTAATCTTGCGCGGGCCAAACAAGCCGCGGAATCCCTGGATGCCGATCGCGAAACCGCCGAAACATCGCTAGCGATTGTGTTGGGATATAGCGCGGACGATCGCGTACGGCCGTCGCTTGAAGAACGCCCGGCCCCGCCTATGCCGGCAACAGAAGATGCCGCTGTGGAGAGCGCCTTATCGGCTAATAAAGAGTTACGCCTGTTGGAATCCCAGATTGCTGGCGAAAGGGTTGGAGGGCCGGGCGGCCAAAGCTGCGCGCCTGCCGCATGCGGACCTGGTCGCGCAGTACGGCCTGTTCGCCACCTTCAATCACTTTCAGGATTACTTCTTGAAGTACCAGCGCAACAACGGCGAGATCGGGGTGTCGTTCGTACTCCCGGTTCTGGCGGGACCCGGCGGTCAGCGCGGCAGCGGCACGAAGCCGGCGGCGGACGCGTCGAAGCTTCGCATACAACTGTCGAACACGCGCAACCAGATCACCGCAGACACCCACCAGAGCTACCGCGATGTGCGGAAAGCCGAAATCCAGCGGGAGGTCGCGCGGCTGGATTTGGAAGTAGCGCGGGAACAGCTTTCCGTCAACCTGGCGCTATTTGCAGGAGGGCCACATCCTGTTAAGCCAAGTAGAGGAATCGCGGATCGCGGAAAGTGGCAAGTGGATCGCGTTCTATGACGCCCAGTACGCCGTCGAGCGCGCACGATGGAACCTGGCGCAAGCAGACCGGAGATCTGCTGGCGGATTTACAGTGATTGGACAGCGATCCTGGCTAGCTTATTGCCGGCGATAGAAGCCGGCCGGAATCCGCCGCCTACAACATCGCTGCCATTGCGGTTCGGCGGTATTCTCGGCGGAACTGCTCGCCACGCCCATCTGAATGCGATAAAACGCCAACAATTCGGCTTCGTCGAAGTCTATGGCTTTGGCGTATTGGCGAATATAGCTGGTATTGTAAATGCCGCCGGGAAACTTCTTGAAATCGCCGCCCTCAATGGCTTTCAGACTGCGGATGTTGATTTTGGTGGATTCCGCAATCTGCTCCAGCGAAATACCCCGATTTCGCCGGATGGTAGCCAAGCCCAAGACGCTGCCATCTTCTTCCTGCATCGGCCGGTTCTCCCTCAAGAGTGCTGTACACCCATTCCTTTATGAAAAAGTATTAAGAAACACACGATACCATAATTCAGCAACGGATTGCTAAACTCTTACCCGATGGACATTTCCCGTAGGCGGTTCGCCGCAGGCGCCCTGGCTGGCTTGGCTGGCTCCTGGCCGGGTCGACTGCAGGCCCTGCGGACCCGGCCGAAGCTTTTTGTGGTTTTGATCGCGGAGCAGTTCCGCCAATTGTACCTGGACCAGACTTGGCCGCAATTGGTGCCGGCCGGGTTTCGCGAGCTGATTTCGAAAGGGGTATATTACCCGGACTGCCGTCTGGCTTCGAGCGGTTTCACCTCCGCCGGACTGGCAACACTAGCAACCGGCGCCTATCCCGAGCCTGCACGGAATCGTTGCCGACCAGTGGTTCGATCGCAAGACACGCTCGTTGATCAAGGCTCGGCCGGAATTGCTGCAGGCTTCCACGTTGGCTGACGAGGTGCTCGCGGACGTGCCCCAAGCCGTGTCTTCTGCCTGGGAATGAACGAAGGCTCGCCGTCACTGCTGGCAGGTCATTCCCGGGGGCAGGTGTTTTGGATGGATGGCCAAGCCCGTTTCAACACCCGCGGCAACGCGCCGGAATGGCTGGCTCCGTATAACACCGGACATCCATCGCTTGACCAACTGCACGATAAGAAATGGAACGCAGTGGGGGGGGCCGATCTCCCGCCTCTGCGCACACTGACTTACGATCCGCGGCATCCTGAAGACTTCTTCGCGTTGTACCAGGCATCGCCTTATGGCGAGGCAGCGCAGTTCGATTTTCTGCGGACTTTGATCGCCGCAGAGAAGTTGGGCCAGGGATCTACCTTGGATTTCGTCTTCGTATCGTTGGGTTCGATGGCTCTGCTGGGATATGATACCGGCGCTGATTCCGCGCTGATGACCCAGATGACGCTCACGCTCGATCGCCAGATCCAAAGCACATTGGCCACTCTGAACCGAGCGCCCGGTAAGGATAAATACAACTTAATTTTCGCCGCGGCACACGGCGCCCCACCCGAACCCGACGCGGCGTCAAGATCGCGCAAAGCGATCTCCGGCGAAACTATCGCGCGCGCTGTAGAGAGGGCTCTTTCCGAGTGGATCGACAAGCCTCCCGCTAAGAACAGTTACGTCGATAAATATGTTTACCCTTTCCTCTATCTGAAATTGGACGCCCTGCGCAAACAGAGCACGCTGCCGCGGGGCGCGCGCAAACTGGCCGGCGAGACCGCCCTCCGCATTCCCGGAGTGGCCGGTTACTACACCGCGGATGGCGATTGTTCCTTCACCGGTGAATTCCGCCGGCGCTTGGAGAATAGCTTCCACGAGTTGCGCGGCGGCGATGTAATGCTCTCCTATGAGGCGGAGGACGTGGAAGATTTTGGCGCCGGCCGCGGCGTTTCCTACGGCTCGCTGTATAACTACGATACAAGCGTGCCCCTGATGTTGTACGGACCGCAATTTGGGAAAAAGATCGTGGAAAATGCGATTGAGGCCGTAGACTTGGCGCCGACGCTCGCTCGCGCCGCAGGAGTCGCAGCGCCGTCATCCGCCATTGGCGACGTTCTGGTGGAGGCCTTTGCACCAGGCGACGACGAGCGCTCTAAATGAGCGCCGCCGACCCGCGCCTGGCCGTTTCCCTGTGCGGCATTGCCCTGCAAAACCCGGTGTTAGCGGCGTCGGGCACATTCGGATATGGCATCGAATTCGAGCGACTGCTGGATCTGAATGCGTTGGGCGGTTTGGTGGTGAAGGGCCTCTCGCGCGAACCGATGGAGGGCAATCCGCCGCCTCGCATATGGGAAGCCCAGGCAGGCATGCTCAATTCGATCGGGCTACAAAACATCGGGGTGCGGCCATTTGTGCGCGAGAAACTGCCCCAGTTAGCGCGTTTGAAAACTGCGGTGTTCGCGAATGTGTTTGGGTATGCCACGGAAGACTATGTAGAAGTCGTACAGGTTCTGGAGTCTGCGGAAGGCTTGGCGGGGTATGAACTGAATGTTTCGTGCCCGAATACCAAACATGGAGGCATCTACTTTTCAGGCGATCCCGCGCTGCTGGCAGAAGTTGTAGGGAGCGTCAAGCGAGTCGCGCGGCGTCCAATTATCGTCAAACTGTCACCTAACGTGGCGGCCATTGAACCGCTGGCGCGTGCCGCCGAAGAGAGCGGTGCCGATGCGATCTCACTCGTCAATACGTTCATTTCGCTGGCGGTGGATGCCCGGACGCGCCGACCTCGCCTGGGCGCGGGCTTCGGAGGGTTATCCGGACCGGCAATCAAGCCCATCGCATTGCGCCTTGTGTACCAAGCGGCACAGGCAGTGAAAATACCAGTGATCGGATTGGGAGGGATCGCCACAGGCGAGGATGCAGCCGAGTTCATGGTCGCCGGCGCCAGCGCGGTTGAAGTGGGTACCGCGACATTTTGGGACCCTGCGTCGCCTCTGCGCGTGGCACGCGAATTGGGCCAATTCCTGCGCGACGAACGCATCGGCAATGCCTCGGATTTGGTAGGCACGTTGAAATGGCCCTAGTCTGACTCCACGTCTTTTTCGAGATCCCGTTCGCGATACTCCGGTGGAACGTCGTCTTCGGGAACCTCCCTTGTGTGAACCTCCGCCACATCCGGATCGGGTGCGTTTTCGATGCCGCTAATTACCTCCGCCTCGAAGAATTGGCCATCTTCGACCAGTTCCGCAACGCTTTGGGGACCTGCCTCAGCAGTATCGGATAGTCCCTGCGTATCGCCGGACTGACCTGCGGAATTTGAGGCCTCAAGCGCGTCGTCGGAAGCATCAGTCGCGCGTCGCACGTGGTTCTTCTTTGTCTTCATGCCGGGTTATGTAGCACGCGCTATGCCAATAATTTGGCGACCGTACTTTTCCGTACGTAACGTTTGCAGCTAAAGCCGACCTTCGGGGTTTATATACTCGACGGTCTCGATGAGTACCACGCCACAGCAAGTTAGAAAAACGATTTTGATCGTCGAAGATGATCAAGCGATCCTGGGGTTGGTCCAGGCAATATTGAAAGATGCAGGCTTTAAAGTTCTGGCCGCCAACTCGGCCGCCGGGGCGATTCAGGTCGAAAAGGGATTCGCGGAAACCATCGACCTGCTACTTTCCGACGTGATGATGCCCGATATGTGCGGGACGGACTTGGCGAAGGCCTTGAAACAGCGGAGGCCGGACATGGGCGTATTATTGATGTCCGGCTATGCCAACGGCTCAATGCTGGTGCTGAACCATGGCTGGCATTTCATTCAAAAACCGTTTATGCCCGGCGCCCTGCTCGGCAGAATCGTGGAAGCCTTAGACGCCGGAACGCCGTAGCGCTTCACCGTGGCTTCCGGAGTTCGGCCGTTACCGTCATCCAGCAGCGGGGCCTTTTCGCTCCTGAGATTCTTACCGAGAAAATCAAGAACGTATTTTTCGATCAGGTCCAGATTGTGCAGCACTGCGCCGGTTTCGGGGTATCCATCCCTTCCGGCAAAAAGTAGCGGAGTATCGCTAAAGCTCGGGTGCGCAATACCTGGGGATTTCAGCACCACATCGTAGCTGCCCGCGCCCAGAGCTCGCAGTTGTTCTTCCTTCTTCTTGAAATACGCTTCACGTTGTGCGGGCGTCGCGGGCATCTGGGTTTCAGGATGGTATGCCTCCAGGAAAAGAAGAGGCTGCTTCACGGTGGCGCCATCAGGATACTCAGGAAGAGCAGCCATTGGAACCATACCGCCATCCAGATCGACACACGCCTTGATGCGCCGGTCGAGTTGGGAAGCTCGCGCTGCGAATTCGGCGCCGGCCGAGTGGCCCATCACGGCAACGTTATTGAGATCGAGCCGCCCGGCGAACGGAAGCTGGTTTGAATTCTTGTTCGCCTCCGTGATGCGATCGAGCACAAAGCGAACATCCGCCGCTCCCTGGCTGATCTCCTCCATGGCGCCTGTCACCATCCACTTAAAACTATCCTCGGGAGACAAGCCCGCCGGCCGAGACTTTTGGTGCCGGGGCACAACCCGCCCGTCGGGGAACCCTACCGCTAAAGCAGTGTAGGTATGTTCGATGGACGCCACGACATATCCCCGGCTCACCATTGCCTCAATCAGGCAGGTGTAGTTGAAACCTGTGCTGCCCAATCCGTGGGAAAAAATGACGACGGGCAAGTTACGAGGGCTATTTGATATAGGCGCATTTTCCACGGCGTGTGAGAAGATCGCCCCGGAGAGAATGGCCGGCCAGTTCTTGCCCAACTCGCGGCTCATCTGATCTTGAATCTCGGGGAGTGCATGCATTCGTTGCGCGCCCGGCAGATAGGCCCCTTTGACGCTTGCCGATTTTTGGGAAGTCGGATACCAGAAATAAACCATCAGCTCGCGATGCGCTTTCGGATCGCTCGCATACGGGTCCGGACGCGATGAATCCACCCAGTCATAGCCTGCCCGACCAATGCCGAACGGACCGGAAGGGAGTGGCAGTTTCGGTACGCTCTGCGCGCAGGCAATCATCGCGATCGCAGCATATGGAGTAAAGCGCAAGCTCATTCGCATCCCAGACTCCTGATACTTAATAAGCCGACTGGTAAATCTCTAGAGCGCCGACAGCGTCGAATGCTCGTGGATTGAAGCGGCCCGTCCATTGCGCCGCGGCTTCCTCCGCCAGCGTGGGCAGGGAATCCTGCGGTACGCCGAGATCCCGCAAACGGCCTGGAAGATTCGCCGTCGCCGCCATCTCCGCTAGGAGTTCAGCAAGATCCGCGTTAGCCAGTGCCCGATACAAGGCGCCCGCAACCGTCCAATTCCAGCGCACGACATGCGGCAGCAGGACCGCAATCGCTACGCCGTGCGTAGTTCCATAATGCGCCGTCAGAGGATTAGCGCACGCGTGCGTAGCGCCCAGCATGGAATTCTCAATCGCTACCCCGGCGTAATGCGCGCCCAACAGCATGGCGCCGCGCGCTTCCAGATCGGCCGGGTCGCGCAACACGCGGTCAAAATTCGCGGCCAGCAATTCCCACGCCTCCCGCGCGAACACCAGCGATGCAGTAGTGCGGCGCGCCGTGACGTAACTCTCCACGGCATGCGAGATGGCATCGTACCCCGCGGTAGCAGTCACTTCCCGCGGCTGCGAACGCGTCAGCATTGGATCCAGAATGGCCGCACGGAACGCGGCTTTGGGATCGCCGCAAGCCATCTTTACATGGGTAACGGAATCGGAGATCAGCGCATAGCTTTGCGCTTCGCTGCCGGTGCCGGCAGTGGTGGGGACGCGATCATGGGCAGCATCGGCCGAGCCGCTTTGCCGAAGCCCCAATAGTCGCGCATATTGCCGCCATTGGAGAGCACGAAGTTGATGCCTTTGGCGCAATCGAGGGAACTGCCGCCGCCCAGCGCCACCAGCGAGTCGATGCCGTAGGCGGCCGCGGCGGCGCGGCCCGCTTCCACCATTTCGGTATCGGGGTTGGGTGAGAAGCCGTGGAAAGTATGGGCCGAGATGCCGCCTTCTCGCAGCATCTGGAGCGCCTGATCCACGTATCCGGTGGACAGTAAGCCGGGATCGGAAACCAGTAGCGTGCGGCCGAATCGTAAGTTCCGGGCCAGCGCGCCAAGTTCGCTAAATCGACCTTCGCCGAAAACCACCTGCGTCCGAAGGTCAAAGGAGAACGGCACGCCTACTTCTCGCTCAAGGCCCAAAGTTCGTTGCGGTTCATCACGAACAGCGTGCCATTGGCGGGCACCACGGTGGCATAAACCGAACTGCCCATGTTGATGGTCGAGATCAGTTTCTTCTCCTTGGCCGCTTCCAAAACCAACACATCGCCGTCCTCGTCGCCCAGGTACACCTTGCCGTTGATCACCATAGGCGAGCCCCAAACGGCCGAAAGGAGATCGTGGGTCCAATAAGGCTTGCCGGTATTCACGTCCAGGCAATGCAGGAAGCCGCTGAAATCGGAATAGAACAGCAGACCGTTGTAGATGGCGCCGGTGGAAATGGAGCGGCGGATTTTGTCGTAGTGCCACAGCCGCCCGCTCTCCGTGATATCGCCGCGCTTGGTGGCATCAATGCCGTACAGATGCCCCACGCCTTCGCCGTGCTCGGGATCCTGGCCGTTAGCGATGAAAACTTTGTTTTCCCAAATCACCGGCGTCGCGATCACTTCGTTGCGCGTCTTAGGCCAGACGGAATCTTTGGGGTTCATATCGAACTCCCACAACTTCTTGCCGGTCTCGGCTTCGTAGCCGCGCACCCAACCGTCGCCCTCGCCCATGATCACCTGCACCACGTCGCCGATCTTGCCCACGGCGGGCGAGGACCACTGCCCGTGCAGAATGCGCTCGCCGACGTTGTTCACTTCCCAAACCTTCTTGCCGGTTTCCTTATCTAACGCAATCATGGAGGGCGCGCGGGGCGAAGGAATGTGCACGTGGCTTTCGTCCTGGCCGTTGGCCGTGCCGACGAACATCAGATTGCCGTAGGAAACCGGCGAGGAGTTCGACATGTTGTGCGGCGAAGAGCCTACCTCCTCGATCATGTCGTATTTCCAGATCACCTTGGCCCCGCCATTGCCATCGCCATGCGTATCCAGGCACATCACTTCGCAGCGGTTGGTGATGTAGTACAGGCGTTCGCCTTCCACCAACGGGCGACGAACAGACCCCCTGGAAAGGCCAGTCGAGCGCGCGTCCGGCAGCCAGCTTGGCGTTCGCCTGCTGCCACAGGAACTTGCCGTCAGATTCGCGGAAACACATCAGCACGCCGCGGTCGCCCGGTTCCTTGGGATTGCGCACCAGTTCGTTATTGGTGCCGGCGTAGACCTGGCCGCCGGCCACCACGGGATTGCCGTAACTCTGCGAACCCAGTTGCGCCATCCACTTTACGTTCTTCTTGGTCTTCACATCCCACGTGGTGGGAATGCCCTTCATCATCGACAGCATGTTGCGGTCGGCCGTGCCGCCCCACATGGGCCAGTCCCCCGTACCTGGATCGGATGCCAATAGTATCCACAGCGAAATCGGAAGGCAGATTAGAGCGAGCAGTATGGCGCGTTTCATTGATTTGGAGTCACTTTGAAGTTATCGAAATACACACCAAACTGGGCGTCCGCGAAGATGCCGGGACTGCCCTGTTTGTTGGGAATCGGATCCGTGCGGTCGATCAGCCAGGCATCCGGCTCGGGATCGGCTGCGGCCCATGCCTTGCCGCGAATGCGCGTCTTGCCATCGGGCAATGTTTTCCACGCGCAGTTTCAGGCGATACCATGTGTCCGGCTTGAGTTCGAATGGCGCGGACACTGCGCGGGCCACTTCAGGCTGCCACGAGTTCATTTCCAGGCGCTGGTTATTGCCGAACGCCACCAGGGTATAACGCTGTGCGACGATGCCGGCATCGCCCATCTGGCGGCGTTTCTCGGGGATGCGGATGTCGGACTCCACGGTATAGTTGGACCAGTCCGAAGGCCCCATAAATACGCGCATCCGCTTGAACAGCGTGTCGGTAGGTTTCTTCTCGAGCACCTTCTGGCCATCGAGTTCCGTCACCTGGAACTGGCCGGCCTGGGCACTGACCCAATGCGGCGGCAGCGCTCCCACAGCGTATGAATCGAAGGTTTCGTTCCAGGGCATAGGCGGAATCACGCGGGCGCGGGCCTCGCCGGTAAGACCTCCCACCGTGGCTTTAATCAGTCCAGCCTGGCCGGTGAGATCGGCAGCCACTTCATACCGGCCGTTTGCCACATTACCCTTCAGATGGTCGAGCGACCACGCCGCATTTTTCTCTTCGCGCAGGAAACGGCCTTGCGCGTCGAATAGCCGCACGTGTAGTTCGACGGTCTGTCCCGGCTTCAACACCATTTCAGTGGGTTCCACCTGAACCCACGCCGGATCGCCCTGCCCAGGTTCCATCGCTTGTACTACGGGCTTCCATGGATGCCCGGCAGTTTGCTTCGGTCCAATGGCGTACAACGTGTCACTCGAGACAAAGTAGATCCGCCCGCGGGCCACGGCGGCGGCGGCCACTACCGGCTCTGGAATTTTCTGTGACACCAGCCCCGAGTCACTCAGCGGCAGTTCCACGTCGCTTAATACTTCGCAGCGATCAGCATGCGGCCTGAGGATCAGGAATTTGCCGCTCTCGGTGCCGATGTAAATCTTGCCATCGGCGAAAACGGACGACGCCTTCTGCACCGTGCCCATAGTCTGCTTCCAAAGCTCGTGCCCGGTCTCCACATCGAACGCAAAAAGATTGCCGGCATTATCAGCCTGGTAGACGCGGTCGCCATCGATTACCGGCGAGGAGAAGCCGCCGACGAATCCGGGGACCGACCATTTAATAGCATCCTTGCCAAGCTTGCCTTTGCGCGAGGCGTCGAATGCCAGGATCATACCCATCTCGTTACTGTCCAGATTTTCGTCGCCATGCGAGGCGATGGCGTACTTGCCATTCAAGACGATACCGGTATTCAGGCCTCGTTTCGCGATGGTCAAGTTGAAGACCGGCTCACCGGTCTGCGGTTTCATGGCCAGCACCGCACCATCGGATCCGCCGGCCAGCAACAGGCGCGTGCCGTTCACAGTGCCGATATTCATGGGTCCATAGCTGGTGTCGTAGGGGCGCCCGCCCGGCGTGCTGATCCAGATTATGTCGCCCGTGCGCTTATCGAGCGCGATGAAGCGTTGGGCGCGGTTGGCCTGCGTGCCCCAGGTAGATGTGGGCGTGCTTACGATCAGAAGGTTCCCATCGATCATGGGCGAAACCGTCCGGCCGCCGTGCGTGGTGAAGGGAGAGAACTCTTCGGTGATGGAACGTTCCCAAAGCTTCTGACCATCTTTGGTGAGCGCGGTGACCAGGTTATTCACACCGAAGATATAGACATTGGATGTTTCCGGATCGGCGACCGGCGAGGCCCAGCCTACGCGGTGGGCCGGCACATCGCTTTGATAAAGCGTGAATTTGTATTCCCAGAGCAGCTTGCCAGTGTCGGCGTTGAAGCACATGAGGCGCTCCTGCTCGGTCTCGCGAGCGCCGGCGGTATTCTCGAGGTATAAGTGGTCGCCCAGGACCACGGGTGTGGAACGGCCGCCATAAGGTGCCTTCCAAGCCAGGCCCTGGCCGTCCAAAGACCATTTCTCGGGCAGCCCTTTTTCACGGGAGATACCGTCGCGATCGGGCCCCCGCCAATCCGGCCAGTCGCCCACCGCTCCGGTTTGTTGGGCGAGGACCACCGGCGAAAAGCAGAGAAGGAAGAGTGCGCAGCATCGCATCATGGCAGATTCCTATAAGGATACCGGATTTGATCTTAGGTAGACGAGCGAGCGGGGCAAGATGTTAGCGCGGCCGGTTGGCAATGGCGTGCTGTCGTAATATTCGAGCAGGAAAGGTTGGGCGCCATCCGGAACGTGCCACCTACGGACAAACGTTGATCAAGCGATTGGCCCGGATCTCACAGCGCAATTCGGGCGCGGCTTCCCGGCCCGCAAAGTGACATGCTGTGACCGGTGCAGATATCCCCAACGCCCATGGCCGGCATCCAAGTCGGGGCCATCATGGCTTCTGCGCTTCCATGTACGTCCGTAGCACAGCGTTGATCCGCGTCTGATAGCCTTTCTGCCGCCGCAGCCAGCCGAGTAGGTCTGAATCCAGCCGGATTGTGACCGTTTGCTTCGCTCGCGGCATTACGATTTTCGCCTGTTTCCAAAAGTCCACGTCTGTTGGGCGCGCCTCCGGATCTGCCTTGACCGCGCTCCTGATGCCTTTGTCGCTCAAGGCTCTCAGGCGTTTCCAATCCGTGGCGCTGCCCTTAGCTTTGGCTTTGCCAGTAGGCTGTTCTTTCATGGCGTTCTGCCCTCCATGCCGTAATGACCCGTCGCTCGGTTTCCGATACATCGGTGTAAATCAAAGTGATCTCAAGACCGTCTACAACGCCGATTGCGTAGATCCGAGTTCGCGCCCTACTCCCCCTCGCCGGACTCCCTCCTCGCGCGATTGATCGCTGCATATTTACATTATGTATTGACGCGACGGCCGGGCGGAACGGGCGACCGTCGTCGCCACTATAATCGGAGGCGCGCGGCGGTGTATTTAGCTTCCGGGTGTATGATCACGGACCAGGAGGTAATCCCCCCCCCGCAGATCGTACGCCGCGGCCGGTATGGCCGTGTTACCCTTTCCACATGCTGGCACGCAGGATGGTTCCGCTGCTCTGCTCCTTTCTTGCCACACAGGTCTGGGCTGCCGATTGGCCGCAATGGCGTGGACCCAACCGCGATGGCATCTCCTCTGAAACTGGTTTGCTGGATTCCTGGCCGAAGGGCGGTCCCCCGCTCGCCTGGAAGATCCAGGGCTTGGGCGAGGGGTACTCCTCCGCTGCAATCTCGGGCGGCCGACTCTTCCTCCAGGGACAGCGTGGAGACGAAGAGTATGTGTTGGCGTTCGACGCCGGCACCGGCAAACAGTTGTGGCGTACGCATACCGGTATCCCGTTTAAGGAATCCCGCGGACATGGGCCGCGCAGCACTCCCACGGTGGATGGTGATCGCCTCTACGCCCTGGCCGCGGACGGCATGTTGGTATGCCTGGACCAGGCCACGGGCAAGACCCTCTGGGGCTTCAATATTGTGGACCACTTTCACGGCCACGTGCCGCACTGGGGCATTAGTGAATCGCCGCTAGTGGATGGCGACCGCGTCATTGTGACACCAGGCGGATCGGGCGCGGCCGTGGTGGCTCTCGATAAGACCACCGGTAAGTTACTGTGGCAATCGCAGAGCGACTCGGCCGGTTACTCGTCACCTATGATCTACGCTGCCGGAGGATCGCGCCGGATTGTGGTTTTCACGGCCAATTCCGCCATGGGGCTTGACTTGGCTACCGGCAAACTGCTTTGGCGTTATGAGCGCGTAGCCAACGGCGTGGCCAATATCGCGACGCCTATCGTACACGGTGGCGAAATCTTTCTATCGTCCGACTACGGCACCGGCTGCGTACTGCTCAAGGCCAGCGCGGCGGGCGATGCGTCGGAGGTCTATTTCAACCGCGACATGCGCAACCACTACAGCACCTCTGTACTGGTAGGCGACTATTTGTATGGCTTCTCCAGCAGCATCCTGACCGCAATGAAATTCGAGACCGGCGAAGTCGCCTGGCGCGACCGCAGTGTCGGGAAAGGCTCGCTCATCTATGCGGACCGGCACCTATATGCGCTCGGTGAAGACGGCATCGTTGGGCTGGTGGAGGTCACTCCAGCGGGCTACCGTGAAGTCTCGCGATTCGAAATTTCCAAAGGTTCGTTTCCGACCTGGAGCCAACCGGTGATTGCCAACGGGAAGCTATATCTGCGCGATCAGGACAATCTGTTTTGCTACAACATAAAGAAATGAGTTGGGGAGCAACGCTGCCGTTAATTTCTGCTGTCCTCCTGTGCGCCCCTCTCATTGCCCAGGAATCGTGGCCGCAATTCCGCGGACTGGCTGCCGGCGTCGCCGAAAACACTGGGTCCTCAGAAACACTTCCCGAAGTCTGGAGTAGCACCTCGAACGTAGTTTGGAAACTGGATATCCCCGGCCGTGGATGGTCATCGCCCGTAGTAGCCGGCGATCGGATCTATGTGACTTCGGTCATCGCCGCCCAACCGGAAGAAGCGCCCAAGAAAGGCCTGTACTTCGGCGGCAACCGCGAGGCCGCCCCGCCCGACGAACATCGCTGGATGGTGTATTGCATCGACTGGAAGACGGGCAAACTGCTCTGGGAGCGCGAGGTTCACCGCGGCAAAGCGCCCGCCCGCCATCTTAAGAACAGCTATGCCTCCGAAACGCCGGTCACTGATGGCGAACACGTCTACGTATACTTTGGCAGCGTGGGTGTCTTCTGTCTTGACCGCGACGGCACGACCATTTGGTCGCAACCGCTAGGTCCGTTTCGCATGCGCTACGGATGGGGCGCGGCGGCTTCTCCGGTGCTGCACCAGGGAAGGCTGTACATCGTCAACGACAATGAAGACCAGTCGTTCCTCGAAGCTCTCGACGCTAAAACCGGCAAACAGATCTGGCGCGTGGCCCGCGACGAAGGCAGCAATTGGACTACGCCGTTCATATGGGATAGCGGCAAGCGCACGGAGATCGTGACCGCCGGCACGCGGCGCATCCGCGCATATGATCTGGATGGCAAGCAACTCTGGGAACTGGGCGGTATGTCTTCCATCGCCATCCCCACGCCGTTCGCCAAGTTGGGACTGCTCTATGTAACTTCCGGTTACGTGCAGGACCAGGTGCGGCCGATATACGCCGTGAAGCCCGGTGCATCGGGTGATATCACGCTCAAGGGCGACGAGACCAGCAGCCAGTTCGTGGCGTGGTATCAGCGCCAAGGCGGTCCTTACAATCCGTCGGCCCTGGTCTATGGCGACTACTATTACACGCTCATGGATTTCGGCTTCTTGACCTGCCGTGATGCGCGCACCGGTAAAGAAGTCTACGGCAAGCAGCGCCTCAATGCTACGGGCGCCGCTTTTACCGCTTCGCCTTGGGCCTACAACGGCAAGATATTCGCGCTCAGTGAGGATGGCGACACCTACGTGATCCAAGCCGGGCCGGAGTTCAAAGTGCTCGCGAAAAATCCGCTCGATGAAATGACCCTGGCCACGCCGGCGATCTACCGGTCGACACTGATCGTGCGAACGGCGTCGAAACTCTACTGCATAGGGAAAGCGAAATAAGCCGTGCGATTGCTCGCTGTCATTCTGCTGGCAGGATGTCTGCACGCAGCCGACGAATGGCCGCAATTCCGAGGCAATCCGCAATTGACAGGGGTGGCCACCGGGGCCGTTCCCGCCACGCTCAAATTGTTATGGACTTACGACGCGGGCGAAGGCATTCAATCGTCGGCAGCCATTGCCGATGGCGTGGTCTACGTCGGTTCGGAATCGGCCGATCTTCTGGCGATTGACCTCGCCACGGGTAAACTGCGCTGGAAATATCACGCAAAGGATGGCATTGACGAATCGTCTCCATTGGTGCACGACGGCGTCGTCTATATCGGCGACATCGCCGGTACGTTGCACGCCGTGCGCGCTTCGGATGGCAAAGCCGTATGGACCTTCAAAACCGAGAGCGAGATCCGCTCTTCGCCTGTGATTTCTGGCGACCGTGTATTCATTGGTTCGTACGATGGTAATCTTTACTGCCTCTCGGTGAAGGATGGATCGGTGCTTTGGAAATTCACTACCGGCAGTTACGTGCACGCCACCCCGGCGATCTCAGGAGGGCTGATCTACATCGCCGGCTGCGACGAAATCTTCCGCGGTCTGCGCATCGCGGACGGTAAGGAAATGTTTCAATTCCCGTCCGGAGGCTACACTGGCGCGTCGCCCGCGATGTTGGGCCAGTGGGCGTATTTCGGCACGTTCAACAACGACGTAGCCGGTGCCGATCTCACCCGCAAACGAGTGGCGTGGCGCTACGAGAATCCTGCCCGCCAGTTTCCGTTCTATTCCTCCGCCGCCGTATTGGGCGATCGTGTGGTCCTTGGCGGTCGCGACAAATCGGTGCATTGTCTGAACGCCAAAACCGGCAAAGCGCTCTGGACCTTCGCCACTCGTGCGCGGGTGGATTCCTCCCCGGCCATCGCCGGCACGCGGGTGTATGTGGGCTCGAACGACGGCCGGTTCTACGTACTCGATTTGGCCACTGGTAAGAAGGTCTGGGAATTCGAAGCGGGTGCGCCTTTGTCGGCCTCACCGGCGATAGCCGCCGGCCGCATTGTGATCGGATCGCAGGACGGCAAGCTGTATTGCTTCGGAGGCTGACCGGTTTGAACAAACGCGAAAAAGATGGCCGACTGCGGAATCTTACGAAGCTATGTCTGTCGCTACCCGAAGCAACGACAGACCGCCACGGTTCGCATGCCGCGTTCCTGGTTCGCAAGAAAACGTTCGCCTATTTCCTGAATGACCATCATGGCGACGGCATCATCGCCATAGCCTGCAAGGTACTTCCTGGCGATAATAAAGCTCTAGTTTCGGCACAGCCCGATCGCTTCTACATGCCCGCCTATATCGGGCCGAAAGGATGGGTTGCGCTGCGCCTCGACGTGGGCGAAATCGACTGGGAAGAGGTCGGCGAACTGGTGGCGTGCAGCTATCAGTTGGTCGCGCCGAAACGCCTGGCGGCTCTTGTGAAGGTGGCGCCGTGACGCCTCTTCTTGAAACGCCGCGCCTGTGCCTACGCCCGCTCGAACTTGCCGACGCGGAACAAGCGCAGGTGCTTTTCCCGCAGTGGGAGGTGGTTCGATACCTGGCCGGCCAGGTTCCCTGGCCCTACCCGCCCGATGGAGTCCTCGCTTACTACCGCGATGTGGCGTTGCCTGCCTCGGAACGCGGCGACGCCTGGCACTGGTCGCTGCGACTGAAGACCGAACCCGAACGTCTGATCGGCTGCATCAGCCTGATGAAGGGACCTGAGCTCAATCGCGGTTTCTGGCTGGGCGCGCCATGGCACGGGCAGGGTCTGATGAGCGAGGCCTGCGAGGTGGTCACGTCCTACTGCTTCGAGACGCTTGGTTTTCCCAAGTTGCGCGCACCCAAGGCGTCCGCCAATATCGCCTCGCGGCGCATTTCCGAAAAGCAGGGGATGCGTGTGGTCGAAACCAAAGATAGCGACTATGTCTCCGGCCGCCTGCCTACGGAGGTCTGGGAAATCACCGCCGAGGAATGGCGCGCGCGTCACTCCGGCAGTTGATCCGTACTCGGTTCCGGCAGCCAGAAACTGGAAATGGAACCCACCGCGTAAACCAGCAGGGCAACCGCGCTGGCCGCATACGCCAGTTTGGTAAATGGCGTGGCGCCGGGCATCACATTCGCGAGTTGCGTCGTTGCCAATGCAGCCGACGTGCCGATCATCCGGCCGCCGATGTTGGCGGCGAAGCTTTCACCAGTCCCCCGCAGATGCGTGGGATACATGCGCGGCAGGTAATTGCCCCAGAAACTAAACTGCGCCACAGTAAGCAGTCCGGCGAGGAAGATACCCACTTCCACCATGCCCAGGTCGTGCGTGGCAGCGTAGTAGAAGACAAACGGCACCACCACCAATCCCGGGAATTGGAAGACGCGCAGCAAGCGGCGGCGGCTGACAATGCGGATCGCCAGAAATGCCAGGATCACGCGTCCCAGCAGTCCGCCCATTTCCTGCAAGAACTGCACCTTGCTCACGATTTGTTCCTGCGCGGCGCGGGCCAGATGGATCACCTGGGGAAGGCCCGGCACAATGCGCGGAATATGCTGGATCGCGCCAAAAGCTGCGCCGTAGCTGCACGCGAACATCAGCGCAGTCAGCAGGGTAATCTTACGATACTCCGGGCGGAACAGTTCCGCGAAGCTTGGCCGCTTCAGCGTCCCGGCCGTTTTCTTTTCCTGCCAGGCTGGCGATTCGGGCAGGAAGGGCCGGATCAGAATCAACGGAATCGCAGGAATCACACCGGAAATCAAGGTGTAGCGCCAGGCCTCGTGCGCGCCATGAATGGCTGGCAGCGACTTCGAATAGGTGACCGCGACGTAATAGGCAGCGCTGATCAGCAGTCCGCCGATGGACGAGAAAGCTTGCGTATACCCCAGCACAGACTCGCGCTGTTTGGCATCTGGAAATAATTCAGCCAGCCAAGCCACCGCAGCCACGAACTCCACCGACACACCGATGAAAGTGGTGCAGCGGAGCAGAAGCAGCGCGCCCACCGATGTCACCAGCCCCGATGCCAGCGCGGAGAACGCATACAGCAGGATGCTCCACACCAGCACGCGCCGTCTTCCGAGACGGTCGGTGAGATATCCGCCTAGTAGTCCAAAGATGCCTCCAGCCACGGCCGGGAGGTAGAAGAGGAGCCCCACCCAATAATTGAAGTCGGGTGTGCCGGGCTTCACCTTCGCGATTTCCATCAGCGCGGGACGCACGATCAGCGGCAACACCAGTAGCGCGTATGTGTCGAAAGCGAAGCCAATGGCGGCCATGGCGCAGATGACCCATTGCACCGGGGTGAGTCTGGGAGCGGTCGCGGCAGCGTAGGGCTGAGCCATATTTTAAAGTGTCCTCGGAGTTTTAAGAATTTTCAGGTAGTATGGCATAGTCGGGCAGAGGATTTCATCGGATGGAACCACAGACGGTTGTAAATCAGAAAAGGGAGGCGAAGCGTTCCAAAATGTGGATCGTTTTTGTTATTGGCGCAGTGCTGTCGTGGGGTGTGTACGGACCCGCGCTGCACAAGGGACAGACCCAGCTAGGCAATCCGCTGAAGGCGTTACTGTGTGTGGGATTTGCCTATTTTCTAATTGGCGTGATCGTGCCGGTGGCAGGACTGTCGACGCAGGGCGGTCTGGGAGGCTTTAATTCCGGAGGAACCACCTGGTCCATCATCGGCGGTGCGCTCGGCGCACTGGGAGCGGTCTGCATTATCTGGGCGTTCAAAACCGGCGGACTCCCCAATTTCGTGATGCCGCTGGTTTTCGGCGGAGCACCACTGGTGAACGTAGTAGTCTCGATGGCCATGCACCCGCCTAAGAATCCGCCGAATCCGCTGTTGTACGTAGGCTTCCTGCTGGCGGCTTTGGGGGGCGGAATCGTGCTGTACTTCAAGCCGTCTTAACCCTCGCCCGCAATCTGCTAACATGCGGGTCGATGGACGCCGTCCAAATCCTAAATGTCACGAAGGCCTTCGGCGACGTTACCGCCGTCGATAACCTGTTGCTCACGGTTCCGGAAGGGTCTGTATACGGTTTTATCGGTCCGAATGGCTCCGGTAAGACCACGACCATGCGCATGATCGCGAGCATTTTTTACCCCGACCGCGGAGACATCCGCGTGTTCGGCAATCAAGTGCTCGGGGCTCGCTCGGAAATCATCAGTTACTTGCCCGAGGAGCGCGGGCTCTACCGCAAAATGGCCGTGCAACCCTTGTTGGAATTCTACGGCGAACTGCGTTGCGGGCGCAGCGTTACCGCCGAAGTGGAGCAGTGGCTCAAGCGCCTCGACCTATCCAAATGGGCTTCGCAAAAGGTGCAGACTCTCAGCAAAGGGATGAGCCAGAAGGTGCAGTTCATCGCCGCGGTGGTCCCAGCGCCCAAACTATTAATCCTGGACGAGCCGTTTAGCGGGCTCGATCCGGTGAGTACCGACGTCATTCAATCCGCCATTCTCGACCTGCGGCGCAGCGGGGTTACGGTGATCCTGAGCACGCATGATATGCACGTCGCCGAGAATATGTGCGACTACATTTGCATGATCTTTCGCGGCAAGAAAGTGCTCGACGGGACGCTCGCTTCCATCCAGGCAAACTACGGCAACGACACCATCCGGGTTTCGGCCGATGGGGGCACGCAGTTTCTCGAAGGCCTGCCCGCGGTTGAAAAAGTGCGCGATCTAGGGCAGGTTCAGGAACTGCGCATGACGCGCGGTTGCGATCCGCAAGAAGTGCTGCGCGAACTGATTGCGCGAACGCGCGTTTCCAGTTTCTCGATTGTGAAACCGTCCTTACACGACATCTTCGTACGCATCGCCGGCCCGGAAGCGGGGGAGGCGCAAGCGGCATGATCGACAAAAAGAAATTGCGCAGGATTTTGCTGATCGCCAGGCGCGACTACCTGGCGACCATCCGAACCAAAGCCTTCATTATCGGGTTAGTGGTGGCGCCTCTGCTGTTCGGCGGCGGATTTCTGGGTATTGCATTGATGCAGAGCAAACCCGATCTCAGGGATCGCCATATCGCACTGATCGACGATACCGGCGTGGTGGCGGCCTCGATCATCCAGGTGGCGGAAGAGCGGAACGCGAAGGATCTTTTTGATAAGACCAATCACCGGCAAATGAAGCCGCGTTACGTCTTTGAGCAGTTGCCCCGCGGCGCCGATCCGAAATTGCAGCGTCTGGAGTTGTCCGAGCGGGTGCGGCACGAGAAACTGTTTGCCTTTGTCGAAATCGGTTCCACGGTCCTCGACGGCAATGCCGCAGCGGCCGCAGCAGAGACTCACGGAAAGGATTCGAGCCCAGCCCCGGTCACAACGTACACCAACGCGGGTGGCTTTGACGAGGCCAGTGGTTGGTTGGCCGGTTCGATTAACGATGGAATCCGGCGCGTACGGTTGGCCCGCATCGGCGTCAGTCCGGGGCTTCTGGGCGGCGCCTTGGCAGATGTCAAAGTCGACAAGTTCGGCCTGCTTTCGCGCGATCCCAGGACCGGCGAGATTCACGAGGCCGGCAAGAAGAACGAAGTCGCCGAATTCGCGGTGCCCTTCGGTATCATGCTGCTTTTGGGAATGATCGTGATGGTCGGCTCCAGCCCCATGCTCTCGGCGGTAACCGAAGATAAGGCGCAGCGCCTGGTGGAAATGTTGCTAGGCTTAGCCACGCCTTTCGAACTCATGATGGGCAAGGTCCTGGGCGCGCTGGGCACCTCGCTAACGAGTTCTGCGTTCTATATTATCGGCGGCACGTTGGCGCTCGAAGGGATGGGGCTCTCCGGTTTGGTGCCCTTCGCCGTATTTCCCTGGTTCTACGCCTACCTGATTGCCGACGTGATCTTCTTGTGTTCGTTCGCCGCGGCGCTGGGGGCAGGCTGCGGGAGCCCGCAGGACGCCCAGCAACTTGCAATCCTGCTGCTCGCCCCGGTGATGATCCCTTACTTCCTGATCACCTTTGTGATGCAACAGCCCAACGGCGCCATATCGACCGGCTTATCGCTATTTCCGCCATTCACACCTATGATTATGTTGCTGCGTCAGGCGATGCCGGGTGGCGGCGTACCTGCCTGGCAGCCTTGGGTGGGTATCGCGGGCGTCCTCGCATTTACCTTAGTTATGGTGGTGGCTGCTTCGCGCATCTTCCGGGTTGCCATTTTGATGCAGGGTAAAACGCCCAAAATGGGTGACCTTGTGCGCTGGGCCGTCCGCGGTTAAATACACCTAAACTTCCGATAGTATTGCCCCTACTCCAAGCGGCATACCAAGATGGTCGTTAAGGCTATGTGTGGTCGCAGTAATGGCTAGCCGGCAAAGAGCCGATAGACCGCATAGGGCAACTGATGGATGCTGCCGCATCACCGACGGACCGTCGCGCTTGTCGCTTCGGCTATGCCTGCGTGATATCGGCATTATGGTTGCTGAGTACCGCGGCTTATGGACAAGCGGTGAAGGCCGCAGGGCTGCCCGTACTCACCGAGGTCTCTCAAATCCGGCAACTTACCCCCGCACAGGTCAGCCGTGGTTATGCCGTTCACATCACGGCCGTCGTAACTTATTACTGGCCTTCGGGTCCCAACTTTCTGGGCCGCGATACCTACATGAGTTCCGATACTCCGGATCTGTTTGTGCAGGACGCCACGGCCGGCATCTGGGTAAATGTTCCGAAAGGTGCGCCGCCGCTCCAGGTCGGGCAGCTTATCGACCTAGCGGGCGTGACGGAAATCCCGGATTTCGCGCCGCAGATAGGCAAGCCGGTGTACCACGTAATCGGCAAGGCGCCCCTGCCGCAACCGCAGCGTCCCCCCCTCGAAAGGATGCTTTCGACTGCGGAAGACAGCCAGTGGGTGGAGACCACGGGCATTGTGCGGCGCGTCAGGGTCCAGGATGATTTGCTCACGTTGGAAATAGCAGTGGCCGGAGGCCGGTTGAGGGCCGTCGTTCCGGGTATCTATGAAGCCGATCCGAGCAAGTTCGTGGATGCCGAGGTCCGGATTCGCGGTGCTTGCGGGGCAGTCTTTAACAGGAAACTACAGCTTACCGGCATCCTGCTATACGTTCCCGGCCTGGACAAGATCGATATTCTCAGGCCGCCGCAGGATCCATTCGATAAAGATATCCATCCACTGGAAATGGTCTCGCGGTTCGCTTCCGAGAGCACGCTGGGACACCGCATAAGGGTGCAGGGGGTGGTGACGCTGGCGGAACCCGGCAGAACGCTTTACTTGTCCGATGGCCGGACTGGGCTACGCGTCGAAACAGCCGAACCGGGCAGTTTCCGGCTGGAGACCGTCTGGACGTGGCCGGTTTTCCACGGGTGTCTGACGATGCCGTTACGGTTGAGGATGCAGTGTGCCGGCGAATCGAACACCAGGCCCGACTGGTGCCCGTACCGGTGACCGCCGAACAGATTTTGAACGGTGATTACGATTCCCTGCCTGTCGCAATTCAGGGTACGGTTTTGGGAAGTTCGGTGCTTGCGGATAGCCAGACGGTGGTTTTGAAAGACGGACACGTGGTCTTCGCTGCGTTAATTCACGGGACGGGAGGCGCCGCCAAATGGGCCGTATCGCCTGGAAGCGTAGTGCGGGTAGCCGGAATCTGCGTAGAGGATAAAGGCGAGAACGAATACAATCAGGCGTTCCGGGTGCTCTTGCAGGCTCCCGGCGATGTCACGGTGATCACGCGTCCACCCTGGTGGACAGTACGGAAGGCCATGGTGGCGGTTGGCATTCTGTTGGTGGTTCTGCTGGGCGGCCTGGCATGGGTGCTCGTGTTACAGCGGCAAACCATGTTGGAGCAGCGCTATCAGAGTCTGGTGGAGCATGCCAACGACATCATCTTCACCCTGGACCTAAACCGGAATTTGACTTCGTTGAATCGCGCTGGAGAGCGGATTCTAGGTTACAACCGCAAGGAGGTTGGCGGCTTGCCGCTGGCCCGTTTGCTCCCGCCTTTCTGGCAGGAACGAATAGGAGAGGCAACCCAACTGGTATCGGCGGGGAAACTCTATCCGAACCAGGAATGGGAACTGGCTGCCAAGGACGGCCGGCGAACTCCAGTAGAGGTCAGCCTGCAGGCCGTAATCGAGAGAGGAAGGCCGGTGGGCATGCTCGGTATCGCCCGCGATATCTCGGAACGGAAGCGCGCCGAGGACGAGATGTTGCACGCCAAGGATGTCGCCGAAGCGGCGAATCGCGCCAAGAGCGATTTCGTGGCCAATATGAGCCACGAGTTGCGCACTCCCCTGAATGCGGTTATTGGATATAGCGAGATGCTGCATGAAATCGCCGAGGAGCGCGGCGAGCAGGACATGCTGGGCGATCTGCGCAGGATTCAGAATGCCGGTAAACACTTGCTGGGCCTGATTAACGACATCCTGGACCTATCGAAAATTGAAGCTGGAAAAGTGGAGCTATCGACGGAGAGGTTCGCCGTTGCGCCCGTCGTCCACGAGGTAGCGGGGACGTTGCGGCCACTGGTCGAGAAGAATGCCAACCTGTTTGAAGTCTGCTGTACGGAGGGCGTGGGAAGTATGGTGGCGGATGAGACGCGAACACGCCAGGTGCTCTTCAACCTGTTGAGCAACGCCTCCAAGTTTACCGAGCGAGGCACGATCCGGCTGGAGGCTAAGCAGGTTTTGAACGAACGCGCGAGTTGGGTTGAGTTTCGAGTAGTGGACAACGGCATCGGAATGAGCCGCGAACAGATCGACCGGCTATACCGGCCCTTCATGCAGGCGGACGCTTCGACCACGAGGAAATACGGGGGCACAGGCTTGGGGCTAGCCATTAGCCGGCGGCTGTGCCAGATGATGGGTGGCTCGTTGAGCGTCGAGAGCCAACTGGGCAAGGGTTCGATATTCACGGTCCGGCTCCCGGGAGACGATGGAGACCTGGTCGGCAGCAGGCCAGAGGAAGCGCTGGCAAGTTGAGGCATACGCACTAAATGTTTCCGCAATTCCAACGCGTCGTCACACTCACCGTGATGAGTATACTGGTGGGCTTATTCGCCTGGATTTACATGCGCGACCGGCAGGCCCGGGCACGCCTGTGGATGATCGGGTGGGCCTGCATTGTGGCGCACTTCGCCGGAATGCTCCTCGTCAGCTTCGCACTGATTCCCGCGCGACTGGCGGACTGGTCAGCCTACTCCACGCTGATTTTTGGCGCATCCGCATTTTTCCTGTCGGTCTATCCACCGCGCCGCTCGACCGTGGGTCGCGCGCTGTTCTGGTGCGCGCTGGTCGCACCGGCCATCGCGTATTGGACCGCCATGGTCTACGAGGTGCAGAATCCCGTTTTCTACCGCGCTCTTTTAGGCACGGTGCTGGCCGGAGGAATCTGGTTAGCTTGGCGGCAACCGAACAAATCTGCAGCCAGCGTTATTTCCTGGAGTTTGCTGGGCATTGCCCCGGCGTTGTTCGCCGTGTGGCGGGTGTCCAGCCACATTGAGTCGGGGATTGATTTCCTGCTGTTTGAGGGCTTCGCGGTCACTGGATGGCGTTATTGGCGGTATTTCCGCCGTTTCACGCCAGGGGTCCTACTGACGTCGCTTTCGTTTCTGGCCTGGGGCCTGGTCTTTCCCATATCGGAAATCTGCGCGGCGCTGCACGTCAATATCCCGGGCGATCACGTGGTGTGGGATCTTCCCAAGTATTTCGTGGCGTTCGGCATGATCATGACGCTTTTCGAAAATCAGACCGGCATCCTGCAGGTGGAGATCGCGGAACGCAAACGGGTGGAAGAAGCGGCGCACCATGCCAATGAGGCCAAAGGTATTCTGATGGCTTCGGTTAGCTTCGCGGCGCGGCGGATTCTGAGTTCCGCGGGATGGGAGACGGTGATCCCGGAAACGCTTTCCAAGATCGGCATTGCGGCGCGGGTGAGTCGCGCATCGGTGGTACGAATTCGGGCGGCCGGGGCTGCGCTGGAATGCGTGGTGTTGCACCAATGGACGACGCCCGCGCTCTGCCAGGAAGCCGGCGCTGACGGCCGAGGCCCGTCGTGCGGTCAGGCGGAACTGGCGCGGCTGCTGTGCGGAGAAGTGGTTACTTTTGATGCAGTGCACTTAGGTCCGGGGAGCGCGGACGAGATTTCGCCGAAGTCGACGATTCTGGTGCCCATCGAGGTATCCGGAAGATGGTTCGGATTTCTAGGCTTTGAAGACTGCCGGCGGCAGCGCGAGTGGAACGAATCGGAGCGGGACGGTTTTCGGTCTGCCGCGCGGATGTTGGGTGCGTCCATGACGCGGCAGAGGTCACAGGAATACGTCGACAACATTTTGCGGTCGCTCGAGGAATCGCTGATCGTCACCGATACGGAACTGCGGATCGCGCGCGTCAATCCCAGCACATTGCGACTGTTGGGTTATGCGGAGGAAGAACTGATCGGCTCGCCTGCTGGACAGGTACTTTTGGAGAACGAAGCGCCCGCCCGCCGCTCGGCCGTGGAGCGAACCTACCGTACGCATACTGGGGCTCGCATTCCGGTACTGTTCTCGTCCGCCGAAATTCGGAACGGTTCCGGCCAGTTGGAAGGATACGTTTGGCTGGCCCAGGACATGACCGAATCGAAGCGTATGCAGGGGGAGTTGCTGCGTGCCAAGAACGCCGCAGAGGAGGCCAACCGCGCCAAGAGCGCCTTCCTGGCCAATATGAGCCACGAATTGCGGACGCCCCTGAATGCGGTGATCGGCTATAGCGAAATGCTGCAGGAGATCGCGGCGGAGCGCGGGCAAGACGACCTGGTGCCCGATTTGGGCAAGATCCGCTGGGCTGGAAAACATTTGCTCGGTTTGATCAACGACGTTCTGGATCTTTCGAAAATAGAGGCTGGAAAGATCGAGCTATCCATCGAAAGTTTGGCCGTAGCGCCGGTGATAGAGGACGCCGTCAGCACCATCCGTCCGCTGGCGGAACAGAACGGGAATCGTTTGGAAGTGGCCTGCAGCAAGCCGCTCGGCGAGGTGTGCGCGGATCTTACCCGAATCCGGCAAGTACTCTTCAATCTACTGAGCAATGCCTGCAAGTTCACCGAGAACGGTGTGATTCGATTAGAAGCCGGACGCGTCCGCCGCAACAACGCCGACTGGGTGGAGTTTCGAGTTGTCGATACCGGGATCGGCATGAGTGCCGAGCAGATGGAGCGGCTGTACCGTCCGTTCATGCAAGCGGATGCCTCCACCACACGGAAATACGGCGGGACCGGATTGGGTTTGATGATCAGCCGCGAGTTCTGCTTGATGATGGGCGGAATGCTAACGGCGGAGAGCCGTCTAGGTGCGGGTTCCACTTTCACGGTCCTGCTTCCCGCGGGCGAGCCCGAACAGGAATTAGTGCTGGCCGGACTGGCGGCGGAAAGGCAACCGGCGCATGTCTAAGATCCTTATTGTCGAGGACAACGAGGCCAGCCGCGACATGCTCTCCAGGAGGCTGAGCCGGCGGGGGTATCAGGTGATTGCAGCGTCGGACGGCAAGCGCGGCATCACCATGGCGCGGGAACAGTCCCCGGACTTGATTGTGATGGATATGAGCCTGCCGGAATTAGACGGTTGGGAGGCCACCCGCCGTTTGAAGGCGGATCCGGCCACGCGCGCGATTCCTATCGTGGCCCTGACCGCGCACGCCATGGCCAGCGATCGGAAAAAAGCTATGGACGCCGGCTGTGACGATTACCATACGAAACCCGTCGATTTCGAGAATTTTGTACGGAGCCTCCATGGTTTCCTGAAAGTCGCGAGCGGTCCCGCGTGGAATCCGGCCGGCGAGGGACTAATCCCGATGGCGCAATTTGGAGATCCGCAATGCTGAACACGAAGCCTTTGTTGCTGGTCGATGACGACCCCACCAACCAGGACCTGCTTTCGCGGCGTTTGAAGCGCGCCGGATATACGACCGAACTGGCAGCCAGCGGCTACGAAGCGCTGGACGTGATCAATCGCCGGGAAGTAGAGTTGGTGCTGCTCGACAGCATGATGCCGGGGCTAAGCGGCATCGACCTGCTGCGCCAACTTCGCCAGAGATATTCGGCTGCGCGCCTGCCGATCATCATGGTTACGGCGCTCGGCGAGAGCGAACGGGTGGTAGAGGCACTGACCCTGGGCGCGAACGACTATATTTCGAAGCCTGTCGATTTTCCGGTGGCGCTGGCGCGTATCAAAGCCCAACTGGAGCGGAAGCGCGCGGAGGATTCCCTGCGCGAAAGCGAAGAACGTTATGCGCTCGCGGCGCGCGGCGCCAACGACGGTCTGTGGGATTGGGACCTGCAAGCGGGCCGTACGTTCTTTTCCGGCCGCTGGAAGGCGATGCTGGGGTATCAGGAATCCGAAATCGGCGATAGCCCCGAGGAGTGGCTTTCGCGGGTGCACAAAGAAGATCGGGAACGGCTGCAGGCGGAGTTGGCCGCTCACTGGGAAGCGGCCGCGGACGACGAATGCGTGGTCGAACACCGCGTGCTGCATAAAGACGGCGTGTACCGCTGGATGCTCTGCCGCGGGGTTGTGCAGCGGGATGGTTCGGGACAAGCGGTTCGTATGGCCGGGTCGCAAACCGATATCACCGCCAGTAAGTCTCTCGATGCGCTGACGGGGCTACCTAACCGTGCTCTTTTTCACGAGCATCTGGCGGCTTGTGTGGACCGCGCCGGACGGGAACGCGGACACTCGTTCGCAGTGTTGCTGATGGATCTCGATCGATTCAAGGTAATCAACGACAGCCTGGGTCATCTGGCGGGTGACGAGTTGCTGGTGCATGTGGCGCAGCGCTTGCGTTCGGCCGTGCGCGGAGCATCGCCCGAGGCGGGCGGCCGCAGCACCGCGAGGGATGTGATCGCGCGGATGGGCGGCGATGAATTCGCGATCCTGCTCGAAAACGTAGATGCGGATGGAACGGTACGGATTGCCGAACGGATTCTCGCGTCGATTCATGCGGCCTTTAAGCTGGAAAGCCAGGAGGTTTTTACCACCGCCAGCATCGGCATCGTGCCGGGAACCTCCGCCTATAGCAACCCGACAGAAATCCTGCGGGATGCAGATACGGCGATGTATCACGCCAAGTCGCAAGGCCGGTCCCGCTTCGAGCTATTCGATCGGGAGATGCGAACCCAAGCGGTGGCCCGCCTGCAATTGGAAAGCGATCTGCGCCGGGCGGTGGATAACCAGGAATTCGTGCTGTACTACCAGCCGAAAGTGAGACTCACGACTGACCAGATTGTGGGAGTCGAGGCTTTGATCCGGTGGCGTCATCCCAAGCGGGGAATCGTTTCGCCGGACGAGTTCATTCCGGTGGCAGAAGAGACGGGCTTGATTGTGCCGATTGGGCTGTGGGTATTGCGGGAGGCTTGCGGAGCAATCCACCGGTGGCAAGCGGAATTCCCGACTGACCCGCCGCTCGAAGTGAGTGTCAACGTATCGGTCCGGCAGTTCCGCGACCCCGATCTTTATGCGCAGATCGTGGCTATATTGTCGGATACTTGCATCGATCCATCGACCCTACAGTTGGAGATTACCGAGAGCGTCCTGATGGATGACGTGGACGCGGTTGCTGGGTTACTGGACCGTTTGAAAAGCTTGGGTGTAGGGTTGAAAATCGACGACTTCGGGACGGGGTACGCGTCGCTGAAGTCCTTGAACCGCCTGCCGTTCGACGTACTCAAGATCGACCGGTCATTCGTGGTGAATATTGCGGACAACAACGGGACTGGCGATACCATCCGCACCATACTGCAACTGGCGGAAAACCTGGGAATGGAAGTAGTGGCCGAAGGCATCGAGCGGAAGGAACAACTCGATGAATTACAGGCGCTACATTGCGACTACGGCCAAGGCTATTATTTCTCGCCACCGCTGGCAGAAGACGCCTTATCCGGACTCATACGTAAGTCGCGGGAGCATTCCGAAGCGGCATCGGCGAAATAATCTGCCGGCGACTGTCCCAATCTTGCGAGCCGGGAGTTATACTCTCAAACATTAGGAGGGTATCGTGACTTCCATCTTACGCACCGCCACGTTGCGGGCTGCGCTTGCTGCTATGGTAGTGGCGGCCTGCGGCATTCCTCTCAACGCTCAATTCAATACGCCGACCATTGATGGCACTATCGGATCCGGCGAATATGGCAACACACAGAACGGCACCAATCAACTAGGGACGGGGACCGGCCAGACCTGGTATATGACTTGGGACGCGACTAACCTTTACGTCGCTGTGACCAATGCCAATTTGAGTGAAGCCGCGGTTCTTTATATCGATGGCAGTCCGGTGAATCCGCCCAATGGCGGGACTAATGCCAACGGCAATCTTACAGGCTTCAATTACGATGGCGAGGAGATCGCGACGCTTCCCTTCCGGGCGCAATTCGTCACTTATTTCAAGGACGGCTATAACGAGTACCGGACTTCGGACGGCAATGGCAACTGGACTAACTCGACCGCGAATTACGGTGCTTATGCGTCGAACGGAAACGGTAACGTGCGGGAGTTCGCCATACCGTGGCACGCGATAACGGGCGGCGGGATGCCTTCATCGTTTCTGTTGCTGGGCCTGCTCACTTCGAGCGGCGGATATATTTACGGGCAGGTGCCAAACGATAATGGCGGAGGACAGGTGGGCCTGTCGGCCACTTATACGCAATACTTCGTGGTCAACAGTACGGCGAACGGCGCCAGCACGCCACCGTTCTCGATAGAGAATTCGAGCAGCGCGGTGAATTTTTCGGCGCTGTACCACAACACTTTCGATCCTTACTATCGCAGCCAGGAAGGCGCCGTTCCGGCAGGCACGACGGTAACGCTGCGAATGCGGACCGCGCACTTGGGCGCCACCGGGGTGAACCTGCGAGTGTATCTGTTCGATACGGCTTCGGGCAACACTACGGGGCCGATTGATTCGCCCATGGCTTTTCTCGAAAATGTGACGGTCAACGGAACGGTTTACGACGAATATACGATCGATTACGCGACGCCCACGACGCCTACGATTGTGTACTATAAGTTCGCCATCTTCAATGGCTCAGGCGCGGCTTATTATAGCGACGACTACATTGACGATTACGACAATTTGAACAAAGACGGGACAGGCGCAGCGGCGGCCACGGAGCCTTTCGATTCGTTCCAGATTACGGCCTACGATCCCAACTTCCAAACGCCCGCGTGGATGGCGAGCGCCAACGTTTATCATATTTTTCCGGACCGTTTCCGCAACGGCGACCCCACCAACGATTACTGCGTCAATGGCAGCACGTCGGGATGTCCGTCGTTCTATGGCGCATCGCCCAGCACCAATATTGCGGTGACCACGTGGGATTCGCAGCTCTGCGATCCGCGCAATCAAAACCTGGCCTGCTATAACAATTTTGGCAGCATCTTCTATGGCGGCGATTTGCTGGGCATCCAGAATGAACTGGATTATATCCAGGGGCTGGGCTTCGATACGTTGTATCTGAATCCGATTTTCTACGGCAATTCCAACCACCGCTACGATACGGACGACTTTCTGAATATCGATCCGGCATTGGGCGGGAATGCGGCGCTAACGTCGCTGCTGACGGCGATGAACCAGCGCGGCATGCGAGCAATTCTTGACGGCACTTTCGAAGACGCGTCGTCTGACAGCACGTACTTCAACGAGTACAACAAATTCAGCACGGTGGGAGCCTGCCAGTTGCTCAGTTCGCCGTGGCGAAGCTGGTTCCAATTCCTGGACAGCAACGTGCCCTGCACCACCACTGACTATAACGGTTGGTTCGGTTTCAATAGCCTGCCGCTGATCGACCCATCGGTGACCGCGGTGCAGCAGTTCTTCTACAGCGGCACGCCTGATAACGTGATGCTGCATTGGTACAACGCGGGCGCGGGGGGGTGGCGTTTCGACAGCGCGCCGAACCTGCCGAACTACTTCTGGCATGGACTCCGCAGCTACGCCAAGAACTACAACAGCAACGGACCGCTGATCGGCGAGATCTGGCCGAATGCGAGCCAGTGGCTGGCGGGCGATCAGATGGATTCGGTGATGAACTACCGGTTCCGCCGCAATGTGACGGGCTTCGTGCGCTGGCCTTATAACTGGGTGGACGACAACGACAATGGCAACGACGCCATCATCCCGCTGACGCCCAGCCAGTTCGATACGGCCAACCGGGCGGTGCGGGACGACTATCCGCTGCAGGCCACCGCAGCGATGATGGACCTGATCGATTCGCACGATACCAATCGCGCGCTGTTCGTGATGACAGAGGCTGGGGACACGGGCCTGGTGCAGGCGAAGCAACGGCTGGAACTGGCCGCGCTGTTCCAGTTCACGTATATCGGCGCGCCGACGGTTTTCTACGGCGATGAAGCGGCCATCAATGCGCCGTCCTTATACAATGGGCCGAACGGTCCGATAGGCGATCCATATACGCGCGCGCCGTATCCGTGGACCGACCAAGCAGGCGACCCCAGCATTTATGGGCCGCCCGACCAGAGTGTGATGGCTTACTACACCGCCCTGGGCCACTTGCGCAAGCAACACCAGTGTTTGGTCAGCGGCACGTTTGTCACCTTGCTTACGGGCGATACGCAACAGCCCGCGGCGGCGAATACATATGCCTTTGCACGGTCGATTGCGAACGGCGAGACGGCCGTTGTGGCTCTGAATAACGGGTCCAGCGCGAATACGGCGGTGATCCCGGTGGGGGCGTTTTATCCGGATGGGACATCGCTGCAGGATGCCATCGGCGGGGGGACCTACAGCGTGTCAGGCGGAAATGTGACGTTGACGCTGAACGGAATTAGCGGCGTGCTGCTGTTGCCGGGAACGGTGTCGGTGGATCTGGTTCCGCCCAGCGCGATTCTCAGCGTCAGCCCCGCGCCGAGCGCGAGTGGATGGAACAACGGCCCGGCCTCCGTGAATGTGGCGGCTAGCGATAGCGGCAGCGGGGTGAGCCGGATTCTGTATTGGGTGGATGGCGGTCCGGTGACGACCGTGGCGGGCGCAAATGCCAGTGCGAATGTTACGGGCGCGGGGGCACACACTGTAGGCGTGCGGGTGCTGGATAACGCGGGCAACATCAGCCAGCAGTATACGCAGGCGGTGAATATCGATGTGACGGCTCCGGCGACTACAGCCACTCTGGGGTCTAATCCGAACGCGGCCGGTTGGTATAGCGCGGGCGTTTCCATCGGTCTGAATGCGACCGATACGGGTTCGGGTGTCGCGCAGATTCAATACTCGCTAGCGGGCGCGCAAAGCGGATCGCAGATCGTGCCGGGCAGCACGGCGCAGGTTTCGATCTCCGCCAATGGCACCACCATTCTGACTTACTTCGCGGTGGACAATGCCGGAAATATTGAAGCGACGCACACGCTTACAGTGAACATAGATGCGACGGCGCCGGTTATCACGCCATCTGTAGGCGGCACGCTGGGCGCGGGCGGTTGGTACGTAAGCAACGTAACGGTAAGCTGGCTGGTGGCGGACCCTTACTCGGGCATCGCTACATCCGCGGGCTGCGGGACCGTCACGCTGACGTCATATACGGCGGGCACCACGCTCTCGTGCTCCGCAACGAGTGTAGCGGGGTTGACCAATGCGGCGTCGGTAACGATTAAGATCGACGAAGCGCGGGTGCATGTGCTGGATCCTTCGGCTGCGAATGCGCTGCTGGCGGGAAGCAATTCACGAGTGACTGCGAACGGCGAGATCGTGGTCAATTCGAGTTCATCGAAAGCGCTGGTGGTGTTGGGCGGCGGGAAGATAACGGCCAGTGCGGTGAGTGTGACGGGAGGGGTGAGCGCTGCGGCGGGGGCCATCACTCCACCACCGCTTACGGGTGTTGCGGCGCGCGCCGATTCGTATGCCGGTTTGCAAGCGCCCGCGTACTCGGGATGCAACTTCAACAACTACCGGCTGACGGGCGGGACTGCGACGTTGACGCCGGGCGTTTATTGCGGCGGCATCCTGATTCTGGCGGGCAAGGCTACGTTCAGTCCAGGGCTGTACGTGATCAATGGGGGGGGCTGAGTATTGCGGGCGGTTCGGCCAGCGGGCAGGGAGTGACTTTCTATGTCACCGCGAACGGACATTCGTATGCACCGGTGACGATCACGGCCACGCAGGTGAACCTCTCGGCGGCCACTACGGGACCGCTGGCGGGCGTATTGTTCTTCCAGGATCGAGGCATCAAGAGCCTTCTGCCGAATACGCTGCTGGAAAACTCGAGCGCGCAACTCGCGGGCCTGATGTACTTCCCGACCGCTACAGTACTCTATTCGGGCGGCAGCGCGACAAGTGCCGGCCCCGGCATTATCGTGGCGGATACGGTGGACTTCTCGGGCGCCTGCAGTTTACGGTAGGGACGGCCTGGCTTACCTGGTGTGCGGCAACAGGTGCACGGTGATCTTCGCCGGAGAGACGCGCTCCATGACGATACCGGGCGGCAGATTTACGTTACCGGAATCCACGGTGAGGTTAAGAGTACCGGCATGCGTGCCGCGCATACTGAAACTGGCGACCAGGCGGGTGAGGCTTACGGAATCCATTAACCAGGCGCTGCCGCGCACTTGAACGTCGAGGCGGTCGACGGGCGTGAGGATGTCCATACCGGTGGGCACGCCGACGAACTGTACGGGTACGCTGACGGTGCGCACGGTGGTTCCGCTGGAGAGGAACGAAGTGCTCCAGATGGCGACGGCGAGGCCGAGGGAGGCCAGTTTCACGGGGAGGTTCGCGAGGAACCATTGCCGCAGTTTGTTTCGTACACCGGCGGCGGGCTGGGCGCAAAGTGTCTCCGCCGTGTGCGCGAGTTTAGCTTCTTCGTCGAACCGGACCATGCGGCGGGATTCCATGAGGGTTACTTCGCCGCGCTCTTCGGAGACCACCACGACCAGGGCGTCGCAGCGTTCGGAGAGACCCATGGCGGCGCGATGGCGGGTGCCGTAATAACTGGGCACGCGTTCGCGATCAGTGAGCGGCAAGACGGCGGCGGCGCGCACGATGCGGTCGCCATGTACGATGACCGCGCCATCATGCACCGGCGAGGTTTTTTGGAAGATGGCCTCGAGGATTTCGGCTGATACGGCGGCTTCGAGTACAATGCCGCCGCTGACCAGTTCGGTAACTGAGTTATTGCGAACGACGACGATGAGGGCGCCTATGGATCCGGCCGCGAGGCGGAAGGCGGCTTGCGCGATGGCCTGGTAGGTTTCGCTAAGACGCGAAGGCGCTTGGGATCGCCAGTTGAGGAGGCTATCGAGCCGCATGAAGAAGCGGCGGAGTTCGGCTTGAAAGACCAGGAGGAGGACGACGATGGCGAGGATGGCGGCGCCGTCGAGGACCCAACTGGTGAGCACCAGGTCGAAGTGGCGCGATACCAGGGCTGCGGCGTGTAGACCCAAGACGACCAGCGCGACGCGTAGGGCGCGGGCCTGCTGCGCCCATCGCAAGAGAATGTATAGAGCCGCGGTGAGCACGACGAAGTCGACCGCGCTCTGCCATCGCACGAGGATGAGGGGAATCATTGCTATTTCCAGTTTCCCCCGATCGGGGCCGAACCACAATTGGGTGCGGACGAACGAAGCCCAAAAAGTTGAATGCACGGCGGATAGATGGATGGAGCCAGAAATGGGCGGTGACTCGGCATGGGTTTTGGGGCCGGGAGACAGGGGCCGGGGGCCGGGGGATTAGATGTTTTGGTGGTTTGGGGAGGCTGTGACGGGATTTGGCGGGATCTGGGGGGGGAGGAGAGACAATACGGGTGCACCCTTCGTTGCCGGGCGCTAGGTTGTCAAAGATCTTGGTGCGGGAAAACGTTAGCGGGTGTCGGCGGCGTCCGGCGCGCAGTAGATGGGGTGTTCGACGGGTTCGGACATGTCGAACCCAGGATGCGGTTTCACTTGGTTGTTGGGCACTTCCTGCAAGGGTTCGGCAGGCGATGCGGGTTGCGGTTGCGCGGAACGCTGTTTTTGTAACTTCTGCAGGTAGTCGACGGCGATGCGGAACTCTTTTTCGAGTTTGGTGCGCTGTTTATCGACTTGGGCCAGCATGGCGAAGCGGCGTTCGTTGAAGGGGATTTCCATGTAGATCCGGGTTTCGGAATTGGCATTGCGGATGAGCAGCCATTGGATGACGACAAGGGTTTCGAAGCAGCAGGTTTTCGTGCGCGTGCGGGGGTTCCAGTCGGTGAACAGTTCGTCCCAAAGTTGGGAGTAGGCTGCGGCATTTTCGGTAGGTAGGATGGTAGCGCGGGTGCGCAGTCCGAAGGTGAGGGCGTTGAAGCGGATGGCCTCGCGACCTTCCGGTGTCTTCGGGCCGCAGGACTGCTGGGCATTCTGCTTATTGGCTTCATGTTGTTTACGCGATATCAACATATGTTTGATCCTTTGATGGTGGGGTGGACCCACTATCCGATTTGAGTAGAGCATGGAGTCTGGCCGAGAACAGCGGATAGATGGCGGCAAGCGGTTGGATTGATTGGCGCGGATTTATTTTCTCGCGGCGTCACTGGCATTACAGTTACGGCCAGACGTAACCTTTGGCTCAGGTTGGTCGTCTATTTGTAGAATCCACCGCTAGCGGCTTTCCACAAAATTGCAATGAAATTCCTGGTGTCTCTGCTATTCCTGTTTGTTGTTTCCGCGCCTGTTTGGGCGCAGACTGCTACGCTTCGCGGGCAGGTTATGGACGAATCCGGCGCCGTGGTGCCGGGCGCGACGGTCACGCTGAGCGGGCCTTCGGGCATTGCCAAGTCGGCAATATCCGCCAGCGACGGGACCTACTCGTTCGTGGGTCTGCCATCGGGCAATTATACGGTGCGCGTGTCTGCCCCCGATTTGACGCAACCCTCCCCCGCGAAGATTGCGCTACAGCCCGGATTGCAGTCGCTGAATCTGAAGATGACGGTAGCGTCAGTGGCGCAGCAGGTGACGGTGCAGGACACCGGCGGACCGAGCGTCTCGACCGACCCATCCAGCAATTCCACCGCGACGGTTTTGCGGGGAGAGGATTTGCAGGCGCTTTCGGACGATCCGGACGATTTGCAATCGGACTTGCAGGCACTGGCCGGACCGTCGGCCGGACCCGAGGGTGGGGAGATTTTCATCGATGGATTCAGCGGCGGGCAACTGCCGTCGAAGGACTCGATCCGCGAAGTCCGCATCAACCAGAATCCGTTCTCGCCCGAGTTCGATAAGTTGGGGTACGGCCGCATCGAGATTCTGACCAAGCCTGGGACCGATAAATTGCACGGGCAGGGCTTCTTCAATTTCGGCGACGATGTGTTCAATTCGCGCAACCCTTACGCGCAACAGAAAGCGCCATTTCAGTTGTGGGAGTATGGCGGCACGGTGAGCGGACCGATCAGCAAACACGCCTCGTTTTTTCTGGATGCGGAGCGGCGGCAGATCGACAACGGATCGGTTATTGACGCGATCACGCTGGATCCGGCCACGTATGCGATCGACCCTTACACGGGCGTGCTACTGGCGCCACAGCGGCGTTTCCGGGTGAGCCCGCGACTGGATTACCAGATCAGCCAGAACAACACCCTGATGTTTCGCTACGGTTTCACCCGCAACGACGTGCAGGACCAGGGCATCGGCAACTTCAATTTGCAATCCCGCGGGTACTCGACGCTCGACCAGAACCAGACCGTGCAAATTACCGATACGGCGGTGCTGGGGCCGACTACGGTGAACGAGACGCGCTTCCAGTTTTTTCATGTGGAAGACAACCAGATTTCGAATACGTTCGCGCCGGCGGTGCTGGTGCTGGGTTCGTTCAATGGCGGGGGCGCGCAGAGCGGCCGCAGTTTCGACACGGAGAACCATTACGAATTACAGAATTACACTTCCATTTTGAAGGGCGCGCATACGTGGAAGTTTGGCGTGCGCATGCGGGGGGAAACGCTGGGCAGCACTTCGCCCGAGAATTTCGGCGGTACGTTCACGTTTGGGGGGGGCGTGGCTCCCGAGTTGGACGCGCAGAACCAGGAAGTGCTGGATGCGAATGGCCAGCCGGTGCTCGGGCCGATCACCTCGATCCAACAATATCAGCGGACGTTGCTGGGTTTGCCTGGGGGGGGTGCGACGCAGTTCAGCATCGCCGCCGGGAATCCTTTCCTGGCGCTGAATCAAGTGGATGCGGGGGCGTTTGTGGGCGATGACTGGCGGGTGCGTCCCAACGTCACGCTGAGCCTGGGATTGCGGTACGAGACGCAGACGAACATCCACGACTGGCGGGATCTGGCGCCGCGTTTCGGCTTTGCCTGGGCGCCGGGCGCGAAGCAGATGGGACTGCATCCGAAGTTCGTTTTGCGCGGCGGGTTTGGCATGTTCTATTCGCGCTTCGATATTTCGAATATCGAGACGGCGGAGCGGTACAACGGCATCGTGCAGCAGGAATACATCGTCAACAATCCGGCGTTTTATCCGACGATTCCTACGATTGCGCAATTGCTGGCGATGCCGGGAATTCAGTCCACGCAAACGATACAGGAGTTGAGCGCGACGCTACGGGCTCCGTATATTATGCAGTCGGCGATCAGCGTGGAACGGCAGTTGCAGCACAACACCACGGTGTCGGTGACTTACACGAATTCGCACGGGTTGCATATGCTGCGGTCGGAGGAATTCAATTCGCCGGGCCCGGTTTATCTGATGGAATCGTCGGGACTGTACAATCAGAACCAGCTCATCACGAACGTGAACGCGAAGTTGAACGCCAACATGTCTCTGTTCGGTTACTACACGTTGAACCGCGCCAGGAGCAATACGGACGGCTTGGGGACGTTTCCCGGCAGTCCTTATACGATGGCCGGCGAGTATGGTCCGGCGGCTACCGACATTCGCCATCGCGCGTTTATCGGCGGATCGATTAACACGCGGTGGAACGTGCGGCTGAGCCCGTTCATTGTGGTGCAATCGGGGGCGCCATATAACGTGACGATCGGGCAGGATATTTACGGGGACACTCTGTTTAATGCGCGGCCGGGCATTCCGACGGATTTGAGCAAGGCGGGGCTGATCGACACGAAGTATGGCTGGCTGGACCCCAATCCGTCGCCGGGGGAAGCCATTTTGCCGCGCAATTACGGGCGGGGTCCGGGGATGATTACGGTGAATGCGCGGTTGGGGAAGACGTGGGGCTTTGGGCCGGAGCGGGAAGGCGCGGGGGGGGCTGCGGCTTCTCCAGGTGCGGGCCACAATTCCGGTTTTCATAGCGTGTTTTCGGATGTTTCGACAAGCCGGCGGTACAATTTGACGGCGTCGATTTCGGCGCGCAATTTGCTGAATCATGTGAACGAGGGGCCTATCATCGGGCAGATTACGTCGCCGTTATTTGGCGAGGCGAATCAGGTGGCGGGCGGGTACGGGGCGTTTGCGGAGACGGCAAATAACCGGCGGTTGGAGTTGCAGATGCGGTTCACGTTTTAGGCGCATCGGACGCTTGCTTACGCGCGCGGCTCGGTTTGCGCGGCTCGGCTTGTACTTGACTTACGAATTACGGGTAATTAGAATACCCGTATGGCGCCTTCTGCTGCTCCGGCCCTCACCATTCGCCAGGTTCTCGCCATCCCCGCGTTTCGTAAACTGTGGCTGGCCACCCTGGTTAGCATCTTCGGCGATTTTCTAGCGCTCTACGCCATCTTCAGCGAGATGACGTTTCGCATGCACGCGTCGGCGCGCGCGATCACGCTAGTCACCGTTTTCTTCCTGCTGCCGCTGGCCTTGGTTGGACCGGTAGCCGGCGTATTCGTGGATCGCTGGCATCCGCGGCGCACCATGGTCACGAGCGACATCGCGCGGGCGGCACTGGTGCTGGGGTTGGTGTTCGCGCATGCGCCGTGGCACATCTACATGGTGTTTCTGGCGCTAAGCACGTTCTCCAGTTTTTTCACCCCCGCGCGATCGGTGGCGATGCCCCAGATTGTGCCGTTGCATGGTTTGATGGGCGCGAATGCGCTGATACAGCAGACCGTACAGATTCTGCAAATGGGAAGCCCGGTCGTGGCGGGGGCGTTGGCCGGATGGGCGGGCCCGAGTTCCTGCTATTACCTGGACAGCGCCAGTTTCGTCTTTTCGGGATTGATGATTGCCACGATTGCCATTCCGGCGCGGCCGCCGCATGCGAACCGCGAGGTGAAACCGATCGTGCGCGACCTGATGTCCGGCATGCGCTTCATCGTGGGGCACCCGGTGATCGGGTTTGTGATTTTGTCGATCGCGGCGGGGACGTTTGCGATCAGCGCATTCGGTTCGCTGATCGCGGTTTACGTGCGCGACGTGCTGCACGCCAATTCGTATGTGTTCGGCGCGCTGGGGTCGTCGATCGGGGCGGGCATGCTGGCGGGCGGATTCGCGGTTACGCCGGTGGCGCGGCGCATCCAGCAAAAAGCGCATCTGATCACGGCGGGAATCCTGCTGTGCGGAGCCTCGATTGGGATGATCGCGCTTATTCCCAATACGGCTACGGCGGTGGCAGGGTGCGTGGCGCTCGGCGTGGGCGCGTCGCTATTGACGATTGCGGCGATGACGTTGATGCAGGGGCAAGTGCCGGCGGAGATGCGCGGACGGGTAAGCAGCAGTTCGATGTCGTTGATCTCGTTATCGCAAGGCGTCGCGCTGTTGTTCGCAGGCGACCTGGCATCGCGGTTAGGGATCGCCAAAGTTTTCTATGGCAGTGCGATGCTGCTGTTCGTCATTGCAATTGCCGGTACCCTGCGGCTCAGGAAAATCTCATGAAGAAGACATTCGAATTCGGATCGGGCAGGCTGCGCGCGAAGGTGGGAGTGGTGGCGCAGAAGAGCGAGAGCAAGGATTTGAAGGACCTGTTGGGGCAGTTCGTCAACAAGGGCGATGGGCGCGGCAATGTGGTGATGGCTCGCGTGAACGACGATGCGCTGTCACGTCTGGATCAGTTGGTGGAGGCGGGATTATTTGCCAGCCGGTCGGAATGCGCCGCGTTTTTGATTGGGGCGGGAATTGCGAGCCAGAAGGAACTGTTTGTTAAATTGAGCGCACATACGGATGAGATCCGCAAGTTGAAGGAGCAACTCCGGCAGGTGGCATTTGATGCGATGAAGTTGCGTCAAGAGTAGGCGAAGTAGCGGCGCGAGTGATACGATGCATAGATCACACGGGTGCCCTGATGGCTTCGATCCAGTTGAAAACTCCTGTTCCCGGGCCTCGCTGCCAAGCGTTGGCCGCCCGTCGCGCGCAGGCCGTGCCGCGCGGCGTATCTCAGTTGACCGCGGTCTTCGTGGAGCGTGCCGAAGGCGCCGTTATTGAAGATGTGGATGGCAACCACTTCCTCGATTTTGCAGGCGGGATTGGGTGCCTGAACGCCGGGCATCGAGAACCGGGCGTAGTGGCGGCGCTACATGCGCAGGTGGACCGCTTTCTGCACACCTGCTTCATGGTGACGCCGTATGAGAGCTACATCCGGCTGGCCGAAAAACTGAACGCGCTGGCGCCCGGCGAGACGCCCAAGAAAACCCTGCTGCTGAATAGCGGTGCGGAAGCAGTGGAGAATGCGATCAAGATCGCGCGGGCTTATACGCGGCGGCCGGCGGTGATCTGTTTCGAAGACGCCTTCCACGGGCGGACGTTGCTGACTCTGTCGCTCACGAGTAAGACGCATCCTTATAAGGCGGGCTTCGAACCTTTTCCGAGTGACATTTATCGTGTGCCATACGGACTGCCCGCGGAGCAGCTTGAAGATACGTTTCAGCGCGTGGTGGCGGCCGAATCGGTGGCGGCGTTGATTGTGGAACCGGTGCAGGGGGAGGGCGGATTTATCGTGCCGCCGGCGGGGTGGCTGACTACTGTCGCGGATATCTGCCACAAGCACGGCATCGTGTTCATCGCGGACGAAGTGCAGACCGGGTTCGCGCGCACGGGCAAGATATTTGCGATCGAGCACGAAGGCATCGAGCCGGATTTGATTGTTACGGCCAAGAGCTTGGGCGGCGGACTTCCGTTGGCCGCGGTCACGGGCAAAGCGGAGATCATGGACCATACCGGGCCGGGGGCGCTGGGCGGCACGTTCGGCGGGAATCCGCTGGCGTGCGAAGCGGCGCTGGCGGTGATTCAGGCGATTGAAGATGGCGGCCTGTGCGCGCGCGCGATCCAACTGGGCGAGCGATTCCGGCGGCGGGTGTTGAGTTGGAAGCCGCGTTTTCCGGCAATTCGCGAAGTACGCGGATTGGGGGCGATGCAGGCTTTTGAACTGCCGGATGCGGCTTTGACCAAGGTGTTCACGCGGCATTGCTACGAGCATGGGTTGATCCTGGTGACGGCGGGGACGTATAGCAACGTTGTGCGGATTCTGATGCCGCTGGTGGTGACTGACGAGCAGATGGACGAGGCGCTGGCTGTAATGGAAGCGGCGCTGGCCGCAGTGGGGGGCGGCATGAGAACGCTGCGGTGGGCCTAGCATTGGCGGCTGTGCTGGCGGCTGCCGGATGCAAGAAATCGACACCGACGCTGGGATTGCTGGTTTGGGAAGGCTACGCCGATCCGTCATTCATTGCTGGATTCGAAGAGAAGTGCCAGTGTAAAGTCAGCGCTTCCTATATGGGATCGAGCGACGAACTAGTGGCGAAGCTACGCGGCGGGAGCGCGGCGAACTACGACGTGATCTCGCCTTCGAGCGATGTGGCCACTATGATCGCGACGAAGGGACTGGCGGCACCGCTCGACTTATCGCAGATTCCCACTTACCAGCAACTTATGCCGCGACTGACTTCGCTGCCGCTGGTGAAGTCCGGCGGGAAGGTTTACGGTGTGCCGTATCAGTGGGGTCCCAATCCGCTGCTCTATGATACGACCGCGTTTCCGACAGCGCCGGATAGCTGGGCGATCCTGTGGGATGCGCGAGTGAAAGGCAAGGTGTCGGTGTGGGACGACTTATCCACTGTCTACATGGCGGCGCAGGTTTTGGGTTATGACAAGCCCGATCCGCACGCGCTTTATAACCTGACAGACGAGCAGCTAGACAACGTCAAGGCTAAGCTACTGCAATTGAAGCCAAATATTCGCAAGATCTGGTCGACCGGCGGGGAACTGACGAACCTGTTTGAAAATCACGAAGTCACGGTGGCGATGGGGTGGCCGCTAATGACCAACCAATTGCGCAAACGCAATTTTCCGATCGGCGAAACGATACCCAAGGAAAACACTACCGGGTGGATCGATCACCTGATGATCACGGCGGCGAGCGAGCACAAAGATTTGGCGCACCAACTGATCGAGTACCTGGTGGAGGCGAAGACGCAGAAGCAGGTGATCGCGGTGACGGGGTATCTGCCTGCCAATCCGGCTGTCGCTGAGCTGTTGACGGCGGACGAAAAGAAGAACTTACATCTGGACGATTTGGATGAATATCAGAAGCGCATTTATTTCTGGGAAGACGTGCCGCGGCGCGATAAGTATAACCAGATTTGGAACGAGGTGAAGGCCGCGCAATAATGCCCTTACTTTCGATTCGCAATGTCGCGAAACGTTTCGGCCAGGCGGCGGTATTGCGCGATGTGTCGCTCGAAATTGCGGCGGGCGAGTTCCTGACGGTGCTGGGCGAAAGTGGATCGGGCAAGACCACATTGCTGCGTTTGCTGGCGGGCTTCGAACGCCCGGATGCGGGCGAAATCTGGATGGATGGCGAGCGATTGGATTCGCTGCCGCCCAACAAGCGCGGGGTGAATACGGTATTTCAGCATTACGCGCTGTTTCCGCATCTCTCGGTTTTCGAAAACGTAGCTTATGGATTGCGCGCGCGGAAAACGCCGAAGGCAGAGATCGCGCGGCGCGTGGATCAGTCGCTGGCGCAGGTAAAGATGGGCGAGTTTGCGGCGCGGCGTCCCACGCAGTTGAGCGGCGGCCAACAGCAGCGCGTAGCATTGGCGCGGGCGCTGGTGAACCGGCCGAAACTATTGCTGCTGGATGAGCCGCTATCGGCGCTCGATGCACGGCTGCGCCGTGAGATGCAGGTGGAATTGAAATCACTGCAGCGCGAGGTGGGCATCGCGTTTCTTTTCGTGACGCACGATCAGGAGGAAGCCATGGCGCTTTCCGATCGGATCGCGCTCTTGCGCGCGGGCGAATTGGAGCAGGTGGATACGCCGCGCGGCATCTACAACCGTCCGCGTACGGCTTACGCCGCGAGCTTCGTGGGCCTGACGAATTTGTTGCAGGGGCGCGTGGAGAACGGCTGCGCGCGGTGTGGTCCGCTCGCATGGCATAGCGGTGGGGACTCGGGGCACGCGGTGTTTTCGTTGCGCCCGGAGTGTATTCGCATGGCGGAGCCGGGGCTGTTTCGGGGGGCTATACGGCGGCAGACCTTCGGCGGGGCGACTGATTTGCTGGAGATTGAATGCGCCGGTGGATTGACTTTGACCGTGCGAATAGCCAGCCGCGGCGAGGTATCCGGCGAGCGTGGATTCGAATTCGAGGCGGCGGAGGCGGTGCGCCTCAAATGACGACGCGGCGCGATGCGATCCGTTATTTGATTGCGGGGGGGGTGGCATCGGCGTGCCCGGTGGATGCGGCGAGTGCGCAGGCCCAGCTTGGCAGCGAAGACAACAAGATTTGCCACAGCGTGCGGGATGGCGCGCATTTTCAGATTCCCAAGGCATCCGCCGATTACGAAGTGGTTATCGTGGGAGGCGGCCCCAGCGGACTGATGACCGCCTGGCAACTGCGGCACACCAATTTCCTCTGCTCGAAAAGGAGCCGCGGCTGGTGCGGCAACGCCATCAGCGAACAGTGGCGCGGGGTATGGTATTCGACGGGCGCCGCTTACCAGGCGGATAAGCCGGTGGAGGAATTGTGCGTAGAGATCGGCATGCCGATCCATCGCATTCGCAGCGTGGATGCGGCGGTCATTCACGATCAGGTGGTGGCTGATTTCTGGGGCGAGGGACTTTGGAAGTCGCCGTATCCCGAGCGGGTGAAGAAGAGCTTCGCGAAGTTTCTGGGGGATATGAAGGCTCTCGACGCGGAGAAGCACGCCGCCAAACTCGACGAAATGGTTTTCGCCGAGTTGCTGAAGCCGTACGAGCCCGAGTTGAAACAGTGGTTCGATAATTTCGGGCCGAATAATTGGGGCGCGGACACGGAGAATACTTCGGCGCTGATCGGCGCGACCAGCATGGATTGGGGCGGCGGCCTCGACCAGCAACGGTTCACCTGGGCGGGCGGCCTGGGCCGGATTTCGATGGCGTTGGAGCAGGCGGTGGAGAAGGCCGCGGCGGGGCGGATGCGCCAGGGCGCGACGGTGATCCAGGTAGAGCAGGCGGGCGCGAGGCCGACGGTCACCTTCTTCCAGAACGGCCAATTGCAGACGGTGACGGCGAAGGCGGTGGTGATCGCGTGTCCGAAATTCATTGCGAAGAAGATCGTGCAAGGGCTGGATCGCGAACATGCGGAAGCCATGGCGCAACTGCGCTACGCGCCGTATCTGGTGGTGAATGTTTGCTCGCGCGAAGTAATTTATAACGGATCGTACGATACCAACGTTCCGGCGCCATCGCCGATTGTGGATTTCAATGTGGCGGATTGGGTGGAGGGCCGCGACAAGGCCGACACGAAGCGGCCCGCGGTGCTGACTTGTTATGTGCCGCGGCATGAAGCCGAGCGAGCAAAAGTGCTCGACGATGCTTACTGCTACAAGATGGGCGAGACGGTGGTGGATTTGATCGATCGCTGGTTTCCGGGCGCGCGCGGGAAGGTGGAAGAAGTCCATATCTACCGGCGCGGTCATCCCATGTGCATGTCCATTCCGGGAGCTACGACGCGCATCGCGCCGAAGGTGCGCAAGCCGCTGGGCAAGATTTTCTTCGCGCACTCCGACAGCGAAGGCTTGATCACCGAATACACTACTGCGCACCGGGCGGCGGTGCGGGTAAGCCGGGAGGTGACGCATGTACTCGCGCGGGTATAAGCTGCTGGTGTCGGTGCCACCACTGGCTTGGGCCGCGATCTTTCTGCTGGCGCCATACCTGTTTCTGTTCTGCTTCAGCTTCTGGAGCGTGCAAGCGCAAACCATTGTGCATCAGTGGACGCTGAACAATTACCGGCAGCTGGTGCAGAAATCCGGTGTATGTACAGGTGCTGCTGCGGTCCGTGCGGATCGCGGGCATGGTTACGTTTCTCTCGCTGGCGTTGAGTTTTCCGCTGGCGTATTTCGTATCGTTCCATTCCGGGCGCACGCAAAGAATTGCTTTATCAACTGGTGATCATTCCGCTGTGGGTGAGTTACCTGGTGCGGGCGTACGCCTGGAAAACGATTCTGGGCAGCGACGGCGTTTTGAATACGCTGCTGCAATATACGGGCGTGGTGCATCACCCGGTTGAATTTCTGCTGTACAGCCCGTTCGCCGTGGTTCTGACGCTGACTCACATTTATACGCCGTTCGCCTTCCTGCCCATTTACGCGGCGCTGGAACACATTCCGCGCAACCTGGTGGAAGCATCGGCGGACTTAGGCGCGTCCGGTTTTCGCATCTTCCGTACCGTGATTCTGCCGCTGGCATTACCCGGCGTGCTGGCCGGCGCGACCTTCGCTTTCGTGCTCAGCCTGGGCGATTTTCTGGCGCCGCTGCTGCTGGGCGGACCGAGTGGGATCATGATTTCGAATGTGGTGGTGAGCCTGTTCGGCGCGGCGTATGACTGGCCGTTGGGCGCGGCGATTTCGCTATCGATGCTGATCTTCGTGGTGCTGTTGTTGATGGCCACCGAGCGTCTGGAAAAACGTTGGAGCTTCCGATGAAGCGCGCGCCGTGGCTCCGCCTGCATGCCCTGGTGGTGTTCGCGTTTCTATATCTGCCGATTGCGGTTCTTTGTATCTATTCTTTCAACGGCGAAAGCGTGGGCGGATTTCCGCCGCACGGCTGGACGCTGCGCTGGTACGCCATGGTTCTGGATGATGACGCGCTGCTGGCATCGGTCGGCAACAGCCTGATGGTGGCCGGAGCGGCGATGAGCATCGCACTGTTGCTGGGCTTCCCCGCGGCGCTGGCTCTCGATCGCGCTACGTTTCCGGGCAAGCACATTTTTCGGCGGCTGGTGCTTCTGCCGCTGATTCTGCCAGGCATCATTACGGGACTCTCGCTGCTGATGCTTTTCGTCACGGCCGGCATGAAACTGAGCCTGCTGACTATTATGCTGGGGCACGGCACGGCGCTGATCTCGGTGGCGACGACGGAGATTTTTGCGGGATTGCAGAAGTTGGATCGCGCGCAGGAAGAGGCGTCGCTCGATCTGGGGGCGAGCCAATGGCGCACGTTCTGGCGGGTGACCGTGCCGAATCTGCGTCTGTCCATCATTGGGGCGGGACTGTTGATCTTCACGCTTTCGATGGATGAAATCGCGGTCAGCTTCTTTCTGATCGGGCGCGATAACACGTTGCCACTCGAAATCTGGTCGCGGTTGCGGCGGGGGATTACGCCGGAAATCAACGCGGTGTCGGCGGCGATTTTTGTTTTCTCGCTGCTGGCCATTGTGGTGTGGTACAGGCTTCGCGCGGCGCAGACGGTACTATCCGCCGCACTTCCGCAGACGGCGGGAGAATAATTTTATGCAATCCGATCGCAGAAACTTCATCAAGTTCGTAGTCGCCGGATCGGTGGCCGCAGGCTGTCCGGTGGATCTGTCGCTGCTGGCTGCGCCGGCGCCGGCCCCCGCGGTGGATGGGGAGCACAACGAAATCTGCCACCAGGTGCGCGACGGCCACCATTTCTCGCGGCCGGCGGCTACCGCCAAGCATGACATCGTGATCGTCGGGGGGGGGATGAGCGGCCTATCGTGCGCGTGGTTCCTGCGCGATCGCGATTTTCTGCTGCTTGAAAAAGAGGACCATTGGGGCGGCAACGCGTATCTGGAAGAATATGCCGGACAGGCTTTCGCCACAGGCACGGCTTACACTTCGAAACACGAGAGCGGAGTGATGGCCCTGTGCAAGGACCTCGGCATTGAGGCTTTGCCCATCGACTGTCCGGACGGCCTGATATTGAACGGCGAGTTTGTACCCCACGCGTGGCGCGAGGGGATCGACCATTTGCCGTATCCGCAAGGCGTGCGCGAGAGCTTCCGCAAATTCAAGGAGGCGATGCTGAAGGTTGATTTGCTGAAGCGGGCGCGCGAATTGGATGCCATGCCGCTCACCGATCTTTTGAACGGCTACGCGCCGGAACTGAGAGTGTGGTGGGACAATTACGGTCCATCAAACTGGGGGGCGCGGGCGGCGGATACATCGGCATTGGTGGGGCTGGGCGACTTTCAGGATTTCGCGGCGGACGAACCTGACGAGCGGGTGACATTCCCTGGTGGGCTGGGCGCGATTAGCCGCGCGCTGACCAAGCGCTTACGCGCTAAACATGACGAGCGGATGCTGGGGGGGGCGACGATTGTGGCGGTGGAGCAGAGCAAACGCGATGCGACCGTCACATACATGCAGGCGGGCGAACTGAAGGCGGTGACGGCCAAGGCGGTGATCATGGCTACGCCGAAATTCATCACGCGGCGGTTGGTGGCGGGATTGCCGAAAGCGCAGCAGGAGGCCATGCACCAGATGCGCTACGCGCCGTACCCAGTGGTGAACGTGATCTATAACTTCGATGCGAACAAACCGGTGTTCAACGGCGGCTACGATACCTGGTGCCCCGGCAACACGTTCACGGACGTGATCGTAGCCAACTGGGTGGTCCGGAACCGGCCTGACGGCGGGCGCGCGAACAGTATTCTCACCTTCTATACGCCGCTGCCGGAAGCCCAGCGGGCGCGCTTGCTGACAGAAGATGGCGCGCGCGATTTGGCGGCGAGTGTGTTGCGCGACTGGCAGAAACTTCTTCCAGGATCGCAGGTGGATCCGGTGGAAGTGCACATCTACCGGCGCGGCCACCCTATGTTTATGGCCACGCCCGGCACTTATACGAAGGTGATCCCAGCGGCGCGCCAGCCGATGGAACGGATCTTCTTCGCCAATACGGATTCGCACGGTCCGGTATCGATGACCAGCGGAGCGATTGCGTCATCGCAGCGCGCTATCGCGGAGATGAAGCGCAGTTTGGACGGCAAAGCTTAGTCGCTCCGCTGCCATCATGAGCCTGCTTCAGCAACAGACCAGAATCCTACTGCGCGGCGATATGGGCGGCTTCGTCCTGAGCCTGCTGGTTCTGTTTGTTGGTTTGGCAGCGCTGACGGTCCATCTTCTGCGCTTGAAATCGAAAGACCGTACGCTGTTGTGGTTCGGGCTGTTCGCGGGCCTTTATGGTTTACGCGCGCTGTGCCGCCACTCCATTAGCCGGGCATTGTTCGATGTGCCGGCTTCCACGTGGCGGTATGCAGATAGCATCATCAGCGATGTGATTGTGACGCCGGCGCTGTTGTTCTTCGCCGCGGTATATGGCAGGGGCTGGAAATCGGGACTCATTGTTTTGATCTGGGCGCAGGCCGTGTGGGGAGCGGTGGCCATCCTTGTGGACGTTCTGACGCAGAGTCCGGGCAGAGCGCCGGATCCCTCGAATCTATTGCTGTTTATCACGCCGCCGCTGCTGCTGATCGCTTATTTGAAAGGCTACCGGCCGCCGCGGTCGTTGTGGACGGCGATCATCTTCGCCGGTGGCGCGGCTTTCCTGCTCTCGGTGATGATCGACCATTTGAGCGATGCCGGATTCACGCCCTGGCGTTTCCGCGCCGAGCCCTTCGGGTTCATGGTCAATCTGGCTTGCCTGGGCTATGTGGCGGTGCAACGGTTTGTCACGAACGAGCAGGAACTGGTGGCTATCGGCGAGGAAATGAAATCCGCGGCGCGCATACAGGCTTCGATTTTGCCGCGCACGGTGCCGGATGTTCCCGGCTTGCGGATCGCGGTTCGCTATCTTCCGATGACTGCGGTGGCGGGCGATTTCTACGACTTCTTACCAGGGCCGGGCGGATCGATCGGCATTCTGGTGGCGGACGTGACGGGGCATAGCGTGCCCGCGGCTTTGATTGCGTCGATGGTGAAGGTGGCGGTCTCGTCGCAGGCAGAAAATGCGGGTGATCCCGGCAAGGTTATTGGGGCGCTGAACCAGGTGCTGTGCCGCCAGGTGCAAGGGCAACTGACCACGGCCGGCTATTTATTCGTGGATGCTGCAAACGGCACGGCCCGCTATGCCGCGGCCGGGCATCCACCGCTGCTGCTGTGGCGCAAAGGCGATCGCGCGCTCGATACTTTCAAAGACAACGGCTTGGTGATGGGCATCCGGCAAGCGGAGAAATACTCGAACACGGAGATTGCTTTGCGACCGGGCGACCGGTTTGTGCTTTATAGCGACGGGATACCGGAGGCGTCCAATCGGGACGAGGAGTTTTTTGGCGATCAGCGGTTGGCCGATTTCATTGCCGCAAACGACCAGATGGCGGCCGGCGCTTTTGCGGATGCACTGCTGGCCAGCATCGCGGGGTGGTCAGGCGTTAGCGCGCAAGGTGACGATATCACGCTGGCGGTTATCGACGTTATTGCGTAGTGGTCAGACCTTCTCGGGAACGACGTAGGGCGCGCGATAGTTACGGGTCAACAAGGCGTTGGCTTCGTCGTCGCCTTTGAAGCGCTCCGCGGCCGGATCGAAGTGCAATTGGCGGCCCAGGCGGTACGAGATATTTCCCAAATGCGCGAGTGACGATGCCAAGTGCGCGGTCTCGACCGGACCATCGAGATCGCTCGACTTACGGCTTTCGACGGCTTTGATGAAGTTCGCGAAATGATCGCCACCGGCCTTGCGCTTGGGGCCGGGCTCGCGCTTTTCGCCGAGAAAAACCTCGTACGAATCGTAGCCATTCACAGCGAGATAGCCTTCCGAACCGTAGAAGATATTGCCGACACCGACGCCGCCCTCGGTATTGGTACACCACGGGCGCACTTCAAACTGAATGATCTTTTTCTGCGCTGGGTAGTGATAAACCGACGTGAGAGTCTCGGGCGTTTCCTTGTCGTCGTCCCACAAAAACTTGCCGCCCATTGACGTGACGCGGGTGGGCAAACCCACGCCGAGTCCCCACATACACAAATCGGTTTCGTGGATGCCCTGGTTGCCTACGTCACCGTTGCCATAGTCCCAATGCCAATGCCAGTTGTAGTGCACCAGGGCGCGGGTGAATGGCCGCTCCTGCGCGGGACCCTGCCAGATATCCCAATTCAAATATTCGGGTGCGGGCTCATTGCCCTTGTGCCCGACGGAAGGACGCCAGCGGAAGACCAGGCCGCGCGCCATATAGACATTGCCGATGACGCCCTTGTTCATTAACTCGACGGCTTCCTTGATGGCCTCGGAACTGCGTAATTGCACGCCATGCTGCACGATGCGGTTATAGCGATGAGCCGCCTCCACCATCTTGCGGCCTTCATAGATATTGTGGGCGCCGGGCTTTTCCACGTAGACATCTTTGCCCGCCTGGCAGGCCCAGATAGTGGCGAGCGCGTGCCAATGGTTCGGTGTAGCGATGCTTACGGCGTCGATTTCCTTGTTGTCGAAGACTTTTCGCAGGTCCTGCTCGGTTTGCACTTTCCGGTGATATTTGGTTTCGAACTGTTCAGCGCGCTCGGCCAGCAGGTTGCTATCGGGATCGCAGAGCATCACCACTTCGGCGTTGGGCAGGGCGTTAAAGCCGTAGATGTGATCTTTGCCGCGGCCATTCACTCCTAATACGGCTACGCGCACACGGCTATTGGCGGATGCTTTGCCGGCCATCAGGGAAATGGCTGCGCCGCCCGCGCCCAGCACGAAATTTCTTCGACTATTCATATGGTGCCTCTGTGGGAAATTTTAGCAAGGTGCGACCCCACCCTTAACGGGCGGGGCTCGGTAACACGGTCTGGGGCTCGGTAAATCGGGTGGGGCTCGGTAAGCGCGTATCGGTTGTTAGTTCGTCAGGTTCTCGGCCACGGCTTCGTCTATATCGAGGTTCATGCGCACTACGCGGCCCTCTTGTTTCACTTGAAGACCGTTCAATGCGCCTAACAGTTGCGGTTTATTGCGCGAGGCGGCCATGCCTACCATCGCGGCGAGTCCGCGCAACGAGTCGCCCAAAGTTTTGGCGTCCGCCTCCGTGCGGGAGTCTCCGATGAACGCGGCGTGCACGCCATTGCGCAAATCGAACGTCAGGGTAGCACCTTCGAGCGGACGCATGACGCGATCGAAGTTACCCAGATTTCCCATGCCGCGAAACTGATCGGGCGCAATGCGCCGCCAGTCCGCTACGACGGCCCATATCTGCGCGTTGTCTGGAACGGTGCGGGCACGGGACAACAGATCGCGCGGCGCTCCCACCGTGCCGCTGTCAAATTGTTTCATGGCGGCGCGCACGGTATCGGGCTGACCGTAAAGTGTGAACCCCTTATATTCGGTGGCGCTGAGGCCGCCGGCGGGCTTGGCCGAGACGGAGCCCTTGGTTATCGCCAGCATATTTTTACCATCGCTTGCCAGCAGGACTTCGTGCATGTCCTGGCTGGGCAGGTCGCTGAAATGCGGCAAGCGGTTTTCGTGATCGAGCTTGCGATAGATGGACGTGGCGCGAAGCTGATCCATGCGTACGCCCGCCAGAACTACGGTATCCGGCGAAACGAAGGCATCCATTTGGGAATCGTGGTGGCGGCATCCGCCCAGTACGGCGCATAACATCAGGGGGAACGCCATCCGGTATTTCATTGATGCCTCACAGTCATTATGTCAGTGGAATGCGGGATAATCTGACTTGATGGTATCGGTTGCGGACGCGCCCTATCAACTGAAGGAGAGCCCATACAGCAGTCACAGCCTGTTGCTGGCGAGCATGCCTGCAACGGGCGAGGGTCGACGCGTGCTGGATGTGGGCTGCGCGGGCGGCTATCTGGGCGCGATTCTGGCGGGACGTGGTTACCGGGTGACGGGCATCGATTCGCCGGACGCCGCGCTCGACGGATGCCCCGATTCGATCGAGTTGTTGGAGCGCGACCTGGACCTGGGGCTCCCCCCCCTGCACGGCCGTTTCGATTTCGTGATCTGCGCGGATGTGCTGGAGCACTTGCGCCGTCCCGCCCTACTGTTGCGCGAAGTGCATGGGGTGTTGGCCGACGGAGGCCGGTTGGTGGCATCGCTTCCCAACAGCGGCCACGCCTATTTTCGCTGGAAGGTCCTGACGGGCAACTTTCCAGCCGAAGATCGCGGCCTGTTCGACCGTACACATCTGCACTTTTACACGTGGCAGGGCTGGGTGGAATTGTTTCAATCGACCGGCTTCCGTCTCGACGGTTTGCGGTGCTCGGGCGTGCCGATCGGATTGGCGCTGCCGAAGTGGGAAGGAAGCGCCGTGGTGCGATCGCTCGAAAGAATGTCGTACGAATCCGCACGCTGGTGGAAGAAAATGTTCGCTTATCAATTCATTGTGACCGCCGTGCCGGAGACCTCTCCATGACGGGTAAGTCAAAAGTCGTAGTGGTGATGCCCGCTTATAATGCGGCCAAAACCCTACACATGACTTATCAGGACTTGCCGCGCGAACTTGTCGATCTGGTCATCCTGGTGGATGACGGCAGTTCCGACGAGACCGCTCAAATCGCGCGCGAGATGGGGCTTGAGTTATTTGTCCACAATCGCAATTACGGATACGGCGCCAACCAGAAGACCTGCTATCGCGAGGCGTTGAAGGCGGGCGCCGATATTGTGGTGATGGTCCACCCGGATTATCAATACGACCCGACGCTGCTGCCGGAGATTGTGCGTCCCATCCAGGAAGGCAGCGCCGATGCCGTGCTGGGATCGCGCCTGATGGGAACCAATCCCGATGAAGCAAGGCATGCCCTGGTGGAAATACATTTCGAACCGCTTTCTGACATGGGCGGAAAATGTCACGTTCGGTTTGCACCTATCGGAATACCATACCGGCTATCGCGCATTTCGCCGCGAGGTGCTGGAATCGGTGAACCTGGAAACCAATTCCGATAAGTTCATCTTCGACCAGGAGATTATGGCGCAGATGGTGGCGCTGCGGATGCGCATCACCGAAGTCCCGGTGCCCACGCGGTATTTCGCGCAAGCCTCGTCGGCATCGTTCTTCCAAAGCTCGATTTACGGATTGTCAATTCTGGTGCTGCTGGCCAAGTATCTGATGTATCGCTGGGGATGGGGCTACCATCGCCAGTTCGATAGCCTGCAACGGCGTTATCAATCCGGTGTGGAACCGGCTGAGCGTAAGAGCTAGCAGTGCGCCGTTTCAAGCTTCCGCTCGATCTGCTGCTGATTTTTCTATTCACCGCGGTATTAATTAAGCCGCTGTTCAAAGCCAAGTATCTGAACCGCTGGGATTCGATCGAGAGCACCTTCATCGCGGATGGCCGGATGCTGCACGAGCACCTGCCGCATCCGCGGTGGCAGCCGCTCTGGTATTGCGGGACGCGTTACGACTATTTGTATCCGCCTGTTTTGCGCTACGGGACAGCATTGTTGACGAGTGTTTATGCGCCGGTGAAGGCATATCACGTCTATACGGCGCTGCTCTATTGCTGCGGAAGTGCGGGCGTGTATTTTCTGGTGTGGGTAATGAGCCGGTCGCGCGGGGCGGCATGGCTGGCGGCGGTGTCGTCGGCGGTGGCCTCTCCTATGTATCTGGTGACTCCGATGCTCTGGCGATCGGAACATTGGACGCCATGGCGACTGTGGGTAATGGTGCGCTATGGCGAAGGTCCGCACATCACGTCGCTGGCGCTGCTGCCTTTCGCACTGGCCTTTGCATGGCGCGCGCTGGAGAAGCGCCGTCCGGCATCGTTAGCCGCGGCGGCGATCTTCGCGGCGCTGGTGGCGCTGACGAATTTCTACGGCGCCACGGCGCTGGCGATCATTTATCCGATCCTGGTATGGAGCGTATGGGTAACGCATCGCGACAATCGCATCTGGTTGCCGGCGGCGGCGATTCCTGCCCTGGCATACGGGCTGTCGGCGTTTTGGCTGACCCCTTCATACTTGCGGATCACGCTGCAAAATTTGCAATACGTTTCGGTTCCCGGCAATGCATGGTCCGTGGCGCTACTGGCGGGGGCTACAGCGTTTTACTTAGGTGTTTCCTGGTTGGCCGCACAGGGCCAGCGGCAGCGGGCGTATGCCGTTTTTCTTTCGGGCTTGGTGCTGTTCTTCAGTTTGAACGTGCTGGGGAATCTTTATTTCAACTTTCGCGTGATTGGGGTCCCCCACAGGCTGCTGGCGGAGTTAGACCTTGCGTTGACCGTGGCCGCCATAGAGTTGCTGCGGCGTCTATGGAACTGGACCGCGCGGACGCCTTGGCAGCGGCGGTTGGCGCGCGCAGTGGCAGTGGCTGTGGTGCTGGCGGGCGCGTGGGGCGCGCGCCACTATATCGGAAATCTCTGGGATTTGTATCCGCGCGAACCCGACTACCGGCAGCGCGTGGAATACCGAATGTCCGAGTGGATGGCGACGCACAATCCGCAGGCACGCACCTTCGTGGTGGGGTCGGTGCGCTTTTGGTGGGACACATGGCATGACCTGGCTCAAGTGGGGGGGGGGAAGCGACCAGGGTATACTGAATCCACGAATCGTACCGGCGCAGTGGGAAACCGTGTTGGGAGTCGATCCGGAGTTGGCAGTGCGATGGTTAACGGCGATGGGTGCGGATGCGGTGATCGTTTCGGGCAAACAATCGCAAGAGATGTATCACGACTTCCCGGTACCGGAAAAACTCGCCGGTAAATTGCCGGTGTTGTATGACGACGGCGTAGGCAATGTGATTTACCAGGTGCCGCGCCGTTATCCATCGCTGGCGCGGGTGGTCGATCGAGCCCAGTTCGATGCCTTGGCGCCGCTGGAACAGAGCAATCTGGCGCCGTTGCGCGCGTATACGGCGGCGATCGAAGCCGGTCCCGACTCGCCGGCGACCACAATCTGGCGCGGCACGGACGCGATGCAGATCCACGCTACCATCGCGGCGGGCCAGTCCATCCTGGTGCAAACGACTTATGACCCCTCGTGGCACGCTTATGACAAGGGCCATGCGCTAACCGTACGGCGCGACCAAAGCGCGGATTTCACGGTGATCGACGCGCCGCCGGGCGAGCACGACATCACGCTGGTCTTCGAAACGCCGCTCGAAAATCGCGTTGGCTGGTTGCTGACCGGTCTATCGCTGCTCACCGTCGCGGCGCTGGTGCTCCGCAGTTATTTTGTGGCGGGCAGCGCGAAAGCGACGTAACTGCCTCCCGAGGGAGCGCCGGATTTCCCGCCACCCGCGGCAATGACCACGAACTGCCGCCCGTTCACTTCGTAGGCTGCGGGCGTGGCATTGCCAGAGGCGGGCAGTGTGGTTTCCCAAAGCAGCTTGCCGGTCGATTTATCGAAGGCGTGAAATTTGCGGTCGTGGTTGCTGGCGCCGATGAACAGCAATCCGCCGGCAGTAACCACGGGGCCACCGTAATTCTCGCTGCCGGTCTGGCGCATGCCCTTGGCGGCCAACTCGGGGTATTCGCCGAAGGGAATCTTCCAGGCAATCTCGCCCTTGTTCAGATCGATGGCGTTGAGGGTGCCCCAGGGCGGCTCAACGGCCGGATAGCCATCAGGATCGAGAAACTTGTTGTAGCCATCGTGCCGGTACTTCTGGTCGATAGGCCACTGGCTGCGAACTACATCGGTGACGGGAATATCTTCTCCGGTCGCAATATAGGCGATGATGGCGGAGACGGCGTCGGCGGGCAACTGCGGAAACGCGGGCATGCGGCCATTGCCATCATGGATGATCCCAACAATCTGTTCGTGGGTCCGGCGCGTCGAGATGCCGGCGAGGGCAGGGAACTCGGGCGGACTGCCTTTGCGATCCTGGCGATGGCAGGCGGCGCAGCGTGCGTTATACAAAGTGCGGCCAGTGGTTTTGCCGGCGCCGGGCGATTGGACCAGGCGCAGGATCCAGGGCATCTCGTTGGCATTGACGTAGAGCAGGCCGGAGGCGGGATCGAAGGCTGCCCCCCCCACTCGCCGCCACCATCGAACCCGGGAAAGATCACGGTACCTTCGAGGCTGGGCGCGACGAACTGGCCGGCGCTGCGGACCTTACGCAGACGCTCGAGAACTGCAGCGTGGGCTTCCGGCGTGCGGTTGGTGACCATGTCCGCGGTAAACTGCTGGCGCGCGAAGGGGGGGGGCTTCAGCGGTAAAGGCTGGTGGGGCGCGGTGGCTTCTCCTTCGACCTCAGTGGCGGGGACGGCGCGTTCTTCGATGGGGAAAAGCGGTTTGCCGGTCTGGCGATCGAATACATACACGTGGCCGGACTTGGTTATTTGGGCTACCGCATCGACAGCATGCCCATCCCGCTGGACGGTGACGAGGTTCGGGGGGGCCGGGAAATCGCGATCCCAAAGGTCGTGGTGGACCGCTTGAAAATGCCATACGCGCTCGCCGGTCGAAGCATTCAGGGCCAGCAGGGTATTGGCGAAAAGGTCGTCGCCTTTGCGATTGGATCCGTAGAAATCGAAGGCGGCGGAACCGGTGGGAACGAAGACCAGGCCGCGCTTTTCGTCGAGGCTCATGCCGGACCAGTTATTGGCGCCGCCGATGTATTGCCACGCGTCTTTGGGCCAGGTATCGTAGCCGAACTCGCCGGGATGCGGGATGGTGTGAAAGGTCCAGCGAATTTTTCCGGTGCGCGCGTCGAAAGCACGCATGTCGCCAGGGGATGCGGGCAGAGTCTCGCTGACGATACTGCCCATGATGATGAGGTCTTTATAGACGATGCCGGGGGTGGTGGCGGAGATGGACATTTCCTCGGGCGGGCGGCCCAGACCCTGGCGCAGATCCACGCGTCCGTTTTCACCGAAGGTTTTGACGAGTGCGCCGGTGCGGGCATCGAGCGCATACAGCCAGTGGCTGGCAGGAAAAAAGATGCGCTGGTCGCTGCCGCTGGACCAGTAGGTGACGCCGCGATTGCGCGCTTTGCCATAGCTTTCCTGCTGCTGAATCGGATCGAAGGACCAGCGCAATTTGCCGCTGGCGGCATCGAGCGCGATGAGGCGCAATTTGGGGGTGGTGGCGTAGAGGGTGCCATTCACGATGATGGGGTTGCACTCCATTTCGGAATCGTGAAAGGCGTCACCGGTATCGAAGGTCCAGGCGACGGCTAGGCGGTCGACGTTGGTGCGATTGATCTGGTCGAGCGTGGAGTAGCGGATGCTATCGGGGCCGCCGCCGTATACGGCCCAGTCGCGATGGGTTTCAGCGGCGGGCAAAGCGGCAGGCAAAGCGGCGAGAAAAGCGGCAGCGATTATGATGACGGATGGGGTTCGCACGAAGACACTATAGCGCCTCGCGAGATGCCCATGATGTATCAGCGGTGCGTTAGCGCAGGCTGACGGTGTGGGCCTTGCCATCGTCGGCCAACTGCACGGGCATGCCGCCGCGAAGGGCGAACTGCAAAGTGCGGGCTCCAGGCTGGTAACTGCCGGTGGGCGCGCTTACCTCAATGCGAGACGAATCGTAAGTGACTACGGTACGGCGCTCGACGCCGTTGCGATAGGCGGGGCTCACGCCATCGTCCTCGTACAGTGAAGCTTGGGCTTGACCCTGCGCATCGGGATAGATCTCGAAGGTGATAGGGTCGCTAGGTTTCTCGCCCACGTAGTTCATCTCCGGACCCATGGGAATGATGGCGCCGCCGCGCACATACAAGGGCACGGTTTCGAGCGGAGCGTCGGCACGCACCATGCGGCCTCCGGCGACCTGCTGTCCGGTCCAATAGTCGTACCACATCCCTTGGGGCAGATAGACCAGACGGCTGGTCATGCCGGGCTTCAGGATAGGCGCGACTAACAGGTCGCCGCCGACCATGAACTCATCGTCGAGATCGAGAGTGTTGGCATCGCTTTGATAGTTCAGCAAAAGGGGCCGGATGATAGGCATGCCGGTGCGGTGGGCTTCTTCGAGCGAGGTATAGAGATACGGAAGCAGGCGGTAGCGCAGCTTCAAATATTTGCGGATGATGTCTTCGTAGTAAGTGCCGAAGCGCCAGGGTTCGTGATCGTAGGCGTCGCGTTGGGCGTGATTGCGGCAGAAGGGTGTGAGGAACGCGATCTGATACCAACGGGTGAGCAGTTCGGCGTCGGTGCGGCCGATGAAACCGCCGGCGTCGGCGCCGATGAAAGGCTCGCCCGAGAGGCCCAGGGTTTCAAACATGGGAAGGCTGAGCGCCATGGCATCCCATGTGGCGGTGTTGTCGCCGGTCCACATAGTGGAATAACGCTGGATGCCGGCGTAGCCCGCGCGCGTGATGATATACGGCCGGTCGTTGGGACGCAGGCGTTCGAGACCTTCGAAGGTGGCGCGAGCCTCGTTCAGGGCGAACAGATTGCGATTTCCGGCGTAGGGAGAATTTGCTCCGCCATCGTAAGTGACCACGTCCATCTGGGTCTTGCCGGTCTGGTCGAGGAAGTCGGATGGCTCGTTCATGTCGTTCCAGATACCGGCCACGCCATGGTCCAGGTAGGCGCGATGCATGTCGCCCCACCAGCGCGCAGCAGCCTCCAGCGTGTAATCGACATAGACAGCTTTGCCGGGCCATACGGCGCCGATCCACGGCTTACCGTCCTCGCGCTTCAGGAAGTAACCCTTGGCCATGCCCTGGTTATAGGCGTAGTAACTCTTGTCCTGCGGACCGAGTTCGGGGTTAGTGGCGGCATCGGTGGCGCCGGGTTGGGGCGGTTCGTATTTTACGCCGGGATCGACGATCACCACCACCTTGACGCCCTGCTTCCGCAGTTTCGCGGTGAAGGCGGAGGGGTCGGGATAGCCGTGGGGATCCCAGGTGAAGACGCGGTATCCGTTCATGTAATCGATATCGAGGTGGAGCACGTCGAGCGGCAGATCTTCGGCGCGATAGCGCGCCACAACTTCCTCCGCGACTTTATCGGGATAGTAACTCCAGCGGCTCTGCTGATTGCCTAGCGCCCACTTGGGGGGCATGGGCAGGTGGCCTGTAAGATCGGTATAGCGGGCGAGAATCTTCTTGATCGAGGGGCCCCAGAAGAAGTAGTAATTCATTTCGCCGCCGGAGGCCTCGAAGGTGACGTATTCGGGCGAGTTCGCGGCTAGGTCGAAATGCGAACGATAGCTGTTATCGAAGAAGATGCCATAGGCTTCGCCGGCCTGCCATCCGAGGTAGAAAGGAATGTCCTGATAGATGGGATCGGTGCCTTCCTTATAGGCGGGCGTGTCGGAGTTCCACATGGTGAACTCGCCGCGGCGCTTGTCCAGGTGCGCGGCTTTTTCGCCGAGTCCGTAGAAATGTTCGTCGATGTGCAGGGTTTTGGCGGCCGCCACGGTGTGCAGGTGCTGGTCGTTGAGCTTGGGATTCCACATCATGGGCATGGCGTCGGCATTGATGGGGTGATGCGTCTTGGCGTCGCGAAACTCGATCAGAAGGGGATCGCGGTGAACGGCCACTTCGATTTCGGCGGTTGAAACTAACAGGTTGCCGGAGTCTTCCTTTACATCGAATTTAGGAGCGTCCCAGGTGGTCTTGTCGATGGCCCATGAATGGTCGCGCGCGGGAAGGGGCGCGCCAAACGAGGCACGCACGCGAATGAGATCGGGCGCCAGGATATAAAGACGGACTTGCGATTGGTCGCGACAAAGAATTGTGACGGAGTCGCGGGCTGCGGTATAGCTCGCCATGGAGCCGATGGGGGCGAGGTTGGTCAGATCCATTGCTCCAGCGAACGGGCAGAGCGAAAGGAGAGAAACGGCCGAGAATATCAGATTTTTCATGGTACGCCTGCACTACTTGAAGGGTCATTGTAGTACGAGGCTGTAGGGCGCGCTGCTGTCGCGGCGAGGCCGTGTCGATAGAGCAGAACCAGCGCGGGCACGGTCCGGGTTGACTCTAATAGCCGTCCAGCCTATCTTTCAGGCCAAGAGTTGCGACAATAGCAGAAGGAAAGCATCATGACAGTGAAACTCGACCTAACGCCCGAAGTTGAAGCGCGCCTCGCCGCTCAAGCACACGCGCACGGCCTCACCTTGGAAGCTTATCTTGACCAGGTGCTTCAAAACACCGTCACTTCCAAATCGCCTGAACGCGCAAGGGACGTGTCCCGGACGCAGGCGGAGGCCATCCAGCGCGCGAGGGAGTTAGCGGGCGGGCGCGAAATTCAAAAACGTCCTGCCGGGAAAAAGAGCCTTGCGCAATTGTTTGCGGACTCTCCCTTCAAGGGTCTCGACTTGAAGTTTGAAAGAGACCCAGACACGGGGCGCCCGGTCAGTTTATGACCGGATTCCTGCTGGATACGAACGTTCCATCCGAATTGACGCGACCTAAACCCGACCCGCAGGTTGAGAAATGGCTGGACGATGCCGACGACGAGCTGCTGTTTTTCGGCACGGTTTCCCTGGGCGAGATTTTCAAGGGTCTGACGATTCTTCCCGAAAGCAAGCGCCGGCAGCAATTGCAGCAGTGGATAGAGGAAACGCTGCGCCCGTGGTTTGAAGGGCGCATCCTGCCCGTGAGCGAACCCGTTGCTCAGGGGTGGGGTGTTCTCGCCGGGCAGTGCCAGCTAAAAGGCAGGCCGCTCAAAGTAGCTGATGGTTTGATTGCCGCCACCGCCCTCGAACATCGTTTGACGGTAGTCACGCGCAATGTGAAAGACTTTGCTGACCTGGGCGTCAGTGTTTTTTGATCCATGGCCCGCTTGAAGGGGCCATCTGAACTGCGCCAAACCAGCACTGCCGCAGCTATCGGCGTCATGCGCCCTAAATTTCTCTTAGGGGCTGCCGGCCGCGCCGCGCGTGAGGAAGACACTGGCTGAAGCGCGTGGCTCAGTTAGCGGGCCAACATCACTACGTGATAGACCACCATCAGCACCATCAGGATCAAGTAAGCGCGCAAGCTCAGTAGCGAAAGCCGGACGCTGCGCGTCATCGGCATGGGACCCAGGGCTTCCATATCCACCTTGGTCTCGAAAACGTCATCCAGGGGATGAACCACAACGAATTGGTCTTTTGTCGTTTTCATATTTCCCTCTTTAACGGAAAAGATTGGGCGCGGTGACCTGCGCCGCTAAAATCAGGGACAGGACGAATAGAACCGCGATGATGGTCCAGTTCACCCAATTGTTCCAGGGCTTGTTAGCGTACTCGCCCAGGAGTTCCTTATCGTTCAACAAGAGCTGCAGGAAAATGATGGCTGAGGGCAGAATCACGCCAGCCAGCACCTGCACGCCGAGAATAATCAACTGCAGCGGCGCGCGCGGAATCAGCACGATGGCTGCGGCGGCGCCTACGGAAAGAAGATACAGGGCGTAAAACCCGCGGGCCTCGCGCCAGGGCAATTGCAAACTGTGCGGCCATCCGCGAACTTCGCCGTAGGCCCAAGCGCTCGACAGCGAGATGGCAGTGGTACCGAGGACCGCGGCGTTGATCATCATTATCAGGATGATGTTGCGCATGGCCGGTCCGGCGAATGTGCCAATATCCACAGCCATCTGGGCCGGGTCGGTAAAGTGGAACCCATGCGCCTTGGAGGCCGCGCCGGCGATCATCATGCAAACTGCGGCGGTAATCGTAATGCAGGCGCCCAGGAACGTATCGAGACGCGCCCACTTCACGTCGGCAAAGCGCAGCCGCTTGTCGGCGATGCAACTCTGCTGGAAGAAGAGTTGCCAGGGCGCGATGGTCGTGCCCACAATGGCGATCACTAAAAACATCAGGTCGGCCGTTATTCCGCCGGCGGGCATGGACGGCAGCACCGCATGTTGTCACGATCTGGCCGGCCGGAGGTCCCAGTTTGAAGGCGATAAAGAACCAGGCGAAATCCAGCAGGCAGAGGAAAACGACGATGCGCTCCCAGCGGCGATAGCTCCCGGTCATTACCAGCAGCGTTAGGCCGACGGCGGCCAGCGGCACGCCGTAGCGGGGATCGACACCCATTTTGTTCAGTGCCAGGTCGATGGCGGCGAACTCGGTGACCAGGGTCAGGAAGTTGACCAATTCCAGATCCACCAGCGAGAACAGGCCCCACCATTTGCCGAAGCGCTGGTAGATCATCGCGGCGTGGCCTTTGCCGGTGGCGATGCCCAGGCGTACCACCATCTCCTGTATGAAATAAGTAACGGGCAATAAGAGCAGAACGATCCACAGCAGATGGGTGCCGTATTGAGCGCCGGCCTGGCTATAGGTGGAGACTGCGCCGGCATCGTTATCGGCCACCATAACGATGAGGCCGGGGCCGAAGACCATCAGGAAGGTAAGCAAGTCGCGCATCCACTTGGATTTCACGACACGGCCGCGCGCCGGCATCACTGGGGCAAGTCGACGCCCGCGGTGACTGCCGTGGACATGCTAAGTGTCTTGTTGGCCATTGCCTTCCGCTCCTTTCATTTATGTGGCCGCCCGACAGGCAGACACGTCGCCCGTAAGGCCGTTCGGTAAGGTGCGCTGCGGCAAAGCACGAACGCAAAATACAACGGCGAATTACGGCACTGATTACTTTGGAGGGAGAGGGAAAACTTGCGCCTCAACCCCCGCGTTCACCACCGAGTGGAAGAAGCGCGGGCGAGGCGATAGTGGGGGAGACCGCTACCGGATCACAACCGTTTCTTCCACGATTTGCCCGTCCGTACTAGGAGGGCGATCGTCTTTGGGTTCCATATACCTTTCTGGAGACGAGAGAAGCAGGCGGGAAATGAAAAAGCCATTTCCCCCGGCGCAGAGAAATGGCCAACTATCGCAAAACGATCGCTGACGGATTCCCCAACGGGTCCAAGCTTCAGCACCGCGCGCCGTGAGAGATCTCGAAGACCTCAGCCACATTAGAAAAACCCTTAACCCGGGAATTCCTGGTCTACCCTGATTGCCAGCATCTTTGGACGCTTTAGGGCAGTGGCTTATTTGCCGCGCGGACGCCTCGCCTACCGAGGATCCTTGCAATACAACTACCAATTCAAAGGTAGCTCTTCTATTGCAAATGTGTCAACAAAAAAATTATGAAAACTTCGTCATAGCTGGGCAGTACCGTCCTGCCCTACTCCACGGTGACGTGGGTACCTCTGGTTTCGTGCTTCGCGAGGTTGCCGATGCGGTCGTCAATGATGCTGCGCACGCCCTTCAGGAACTCCACGCGGGCGTTGCGAAAATGATCTTTGCTGGCGTCGGACCAGGCCTTCCGGAAGAACGGCTTCACATTCAGACAATAGAAACAGCCCGGAGCGTCGATGTTTGTCTTTTCGTCTGCCATAATCAATTCTCCCTCATTTCCACGGTTAAAACTTTATTTTCCAACTTTGCGTGTGCCGGCGAAAGGGCGGCCATGGAGGTGGGCAGTCCAATATGCCGGCGCAGCGTCCCAATTTGAACGATTAGTTCGTCACCCTTTTTAAACAGCCCGACCTCGCCTTTCACGGCGAAAGGCAGTTGCAGTTGCACTTCGTAATGTCCGTCACGCTTGGTGAAGATGTAAGGCGCTTCGGTACGGGTGACCGCGGCGGGATCTTCGTTGTCCGCGTACAGCGCCCGCGCCAGTTCCTGCAGGCGATCGGCGCCCAGCACTTCATGCGTAAATAGCGGCACATGCCTGACCGGCACTGGAGCGAAGTAGGCATCAATTTCGGTGAGCACCCGCTGTTGCGATTCACGCCATTCGGAGAAAAAGGAATCCGTGATGGTCTCGGGCAGCACGCGATTCACGATGATGCCATCGACCGTTAGCCCGTGTAGGGAGAAGTATACGAAGGCGCGTTGCGTCTCGCGCAGCACCATCTTCTCCGGGTTCGTGACCAGGCGGACGCTCGTGGTGCGCGGATTCTCGAGCAGTTCGTCGATTCCATCCAACTTGCCGAAAAGATCCTGGATATTGGCGAAGTAGCTATCGGTAGGCAGTTCGACGGGCGAGACGCGGTTCGCCAGCGGGCGTACGGCCTTCAGCACGGTGCGCTGGAACGGGAAGATATGCTTCATGTACCAGTCGAGCGTGGTGGGCATGCTGACGAAGCGCATAGACTCGGCGGTGGGTGCGCAATCGAGCACGATTACGTCGTACCGTTCCTCGCGCCGGAACTGGTTCACCCACATCATGGCGCTCAGTTCTTCCATGCCGGGCAGGATGGCGAGTTCTTCGGCCTCGACGTCGCTAATGCCGGTGGTGCGCAGCACGGAAATCACGTAGGCGGAGATCTCGCGCCAGTGCCGTTTGATTTCCTTCTGAATATTGACTTCGTGAATAGCCAGTTTGTCGCTGATGGGGAAAGGGTCGCCGGTCTTTTCATGGAAGAGACTGGTTTCTAGGTCGAAGGAATCGGCCAGGCTATGGGCCGGGTCAACGCTCATCACCAGGGTGCGATATCCGATGCGGGCCAGTTGCACGCCCGTAGCGGCGGCCAGGCTGGTCTTGCCAACGCCACCCTTCCCGCTGAAGAGCAAGATCCGCATAACTTAATTCTAGCAGGCTGAGGAAAAGTGCTTGAGCGCTGTTCGTCCTACGGCGCAGCCATACTCGCCACAATCGCGCGCCCGCCGATTGACCCGCGAATTGTCGCCTACGCCTGCCGCAGCCGGTCATTCCAGGAAACCTGCAGGGACCCCGCCCCGCCAGGAGTATCAAACGTCAACTGCGCCACCGTTGCCCCTGGCTTCACCACCTGCCACGATATCGTCCCGCTAACCGCCAGATCTTCCACCCACAGGCACTGTCCAACGTGAAGTTCGCATAGTTCCCCGTATCCACGTACTGAAAACTGCCGCCCCGCAACCCCACCCCTGTACCGCTGTAGTTCACCCACCAGCGCGCCATCGCATCGCCCGCTGTCAGCGCCGCCGCCGCTTGCATACCGTACCCCGGCGGTACCGGTTGTCCCGGCGGATGGGCGGGCGACGGCACATGCCACGTCAGGCACGTATCCAGCACGCTCGAGGGCAGCGGCATCAGCCGGTATTCGGCAATGCTGAAGGGCGCGTAGACTCCCGGATCGCTCATCTGTTCCTGCTGGATGGACGCCTCGCCTGACCAAGCCGCACCGCCAGCGGCGACGTCATATCGTAGATTTGCAGATAGTCCGTGCAACTCACCGCCACGAAGAGCGCCGCGCTATAACAAGAAGGCGCGCCCTGTCGCCGTTCGACAGACTAGCCCGTCCGTTCTCCGCGATCAACCGTAGCAGCGGCGCGCTCTCGCCCTTCTCCAGATACGCGCGCGCCGCCGGGTCCAGTTCGCGGAACACCACGGACTCGCTCGAATTCGAATAAGCCTCCTAGCCAGGCTCTCACCATCCGCATGCTCCGTGATGTAATGGATGCGCCTCTACCGCCTTCAACAATGCCGCTATGCGGTCCGAAGCGCTACCAGGAGGTCTGCGGCAATCCGCATTCTGATCGCAGGTCACGTTGAAAGCGTTCCGCATCGCCAAGCCCGCTTCCGGATACCACGGCGATTCCACCACCACCGGCCATGTTCTGTCTAGGATCAACGCCCGCAAACGGTCGCCATGCCGCCGCGCGAAGGCTTGCGCAAAGTAACTCGGTACGAGCCAGACTTTTTTCGCCTGGGCGGAAGTCCCTGGGCAGAAGTTCGCCTGCCTCAGGGTCGTGGACGCCCGCTCGATCGGGACAGGAGTCAACCTTCAACTGAAATTACTGCTGTCCATTCCTTGGAAAATGACCATAGCCGGTGGCCGGATCCTGGCACTTTCCACAAAGCCCGTCTATCGTTCCCTACAAGACAGCCCGATTCGGGTATGGCTAGTAACGCTGTATCGATATGGTAGTTTTAGATGTATGAAGAAAACGCTCCACCTCGATGAAGCAATCCTTCGCGAAGCGAAGAAGGCCTGTGGCGCGGTGACCGATACAGAAACCGTGCGGCTCGGTCTCGAAGCTCTGATCCGGCATGCGGCCTATGAGAGACTGCGAAAGCTCAGAGGTTCCGATGCGGACGCGAAAGACGTTCCGAGGCGCCGGCCGGCAGACTCGCAAAACAAGAACGGCGGCCTGATGGTTTTGGTAGATACCTCCGTCTGGATCCGTTTTCTCGCGAACCGGATGCCATACGCCGCCGAACTGGATCGCCTGCTCGAGAGAGACGAAGCCGCCGGACACGACCTCGTGTATGGCGAGTTACTGATCGGAGATTCCGGCGGGCGAACCCAGTTGTTGAACTCATACGACCTTATTCACCGGGTTCCGCCTGTCGGTCATGCGGACGTCGTTACCTTCGTGCGGTCACACAAGCTGTACGGCAGAGGCATTGGATGGATCGATGCGCATCTGCTCGCTTCCGCCCTTGTCGCGGACACGTCTCTCTGGACAGCCGACGAGCATTTGGCTAGGTTGGCCAGCGAACTCGGAATCGCACACAGGTTTCGCCGCCCCTAACGAATGGCCGTCGTCTAGCAGGCTGCGGAAAAGGGGTGGATGGCCCACTTCCTGACCGTCGGGGCTCCGTAAGTGATTGCAAGCACCATACTGCAATCCGAGCCGCGTACGTCAGTAAGCGGTTTCTTCGCCTTTTTCCGTGGCCGTCTAGCGACGGGACGCTGTTCGCTATTTTCCAGTATGCCCGTTTACCGGCCACTTAGGTACGAAGAAGCTGCAGGCTATGAATCTGTTCCGGCCTTACCCAGAGTAGTGTTGAATTGGCCAAACAGACGAGACGCTGCTTCGAACTGCCGAAAGCCAGTTCAATACCTTATATCAACATATCAACGCTTCCTTACGCTGGAAGCTTGGACGAGATACAGTACCACATAGAGCGATATCACTTCCCGCACGGAGAGGATTTGGTACTCTTGAACGAGTACATCGCTTGACATTGATTTCTCCATCGCCGCATAATTAGCCCGTGACTAGCAGGCGACCGGTACTCGCCTACCGAACCTTTATCGGGGCGCTCTTGATCTTCATACATTCTGCCGCGGCCCAGATTTCTTCTCCGGCACTGAGGACACTCCACAACTTTACGGGCTATCCCAATGATGGCGCCAGCCCCAGGCATCTCGCTGTCAGCGGCGACGAATTGCTATTCGGCACGACGTCCTATGGCGGCTCCGGGCCGTGCGTTATTTCGTCGCTACCCCGCGGATGTGGCACAGTGTTTTCCTTGCCCCTTGGGCCAAAGTCTACAGGCGGCCCTTGGACCGAAACCGTGCTCCATGATTTTCAGGGCGGCACTGGCGGCTCGAATCCCACGCGGCGGTGGCGGTAGACGACGGTCGCGGAGTGCTCTTCGGTACGACGAACCTGGGTGGGGCATCAAACTTTGGCACGGTCTTCTTCCTGATACCGCCCGCAGGGACGCGAGCCGGACTGGGCGGTTCGTGGACCGTAGTTGTGTGGCACACTTTCACTGGACGTAGTGATGGTGGCCACTCCCATAGCGATGTGGTGATCGGGAGTAAGGGCGTGCTTTACGGCACGACGCAAAACGGCGAGAGTGGATCTTGCCCCGGCGGCTGCGGCACGGTGTATTCGTTGACGCCGCCCATCGTCCCCGGCGGCCAGGCAAAGGAATCTGCACAAATCGCGTAACCTTGACCCGGTTTCCGTCCATTGATACCCACCACCCGCCTTAAGCGAGTCTTCTGTACAAAACCCAATTGCACGACGATCGCGGCAATCCGTCCAATGCGAAGTCGATCGAATACCGAACGGGTCGAATCACGCATCATGCTGGCGCGAAAGCCGATCGAATCACCCCGCCAATTGGTTGTTCGCTCGGAACCTTCGCTCCTTCATATCAAATCCCTGAAAAAAACTACATCGCCTGCCCGCAAGCCTTTTTCTGAGATTGGCCGGTAAACGGTCACGCGGCGAGAAAATAAATCCGCGTCAATCGAAACAACCACTTGCTGCAGTCCATCCCCTTGCCCCCCCCAACCCCATGCTCTACTCAAATCGGATAGGGGCATCGCCCCTACTCATAATCGTGGTCAAGGAGAAAATATGATTATTTCCGATAAGCAGCATGAAGCGAATAAACGGAACTCGGAGCACAGTACGGGCCCCAAAACAGATGAAGGCAAGAGAGCCATCCGCTTCAATGCCCTCACCTTCGGCCTCCGCACCCGCACCGCCATCATCACGGGCGAAAACGCGGCAGCCTACTCCCAACTTTGGGACGAACTCGACGCCGATTGGCATCCCCAGGGCCGCACTGAACTACTGCCCTTCGAAGCCATGGTCGTCGCCCAGTGGATGCTCATCCGCAACTCCGCTAGCGTAGCCAAAATCTACGACAAAATCGGCTTCGGCGCGGAGCGCTTCATCATGCTCGCCTACGCCGCCAAAGAGCGCGCATCACTGGAGAAGTCCTACTACACCCACCTCCACGAATTGCAACAGATCCAAAAGCAGCGCCGCGCCAAACCCCAGCCTAAGGACGCCGCGCCGGAACAACCGGCCGAGCCCCTGAAACCCGTGCCGCATTCGCAATTCCGGCCCGCACCCGATTACGTCATGTCCGAGGCCGCCGGTGCACCCACCGTCCTATGCGACCCCGCTACTGACGACACCCGCTAGCATCCCTCCGCACCATCGATCTTTGACAACCTCCAGACATCCAACTACGGGTGCGCCCGTATTGTCTCAAAATATCTAATCCCCGGCCCCCGTCCCCCGTCCCCCGGCACCATTTTGCCTATTCCCCGGCCCCTGGCCCCTGTCCTCCGGCCCCTTTTCATCCATTTCTCTCCCCCCCACCCCGTGCGAACCACGCGAACATCTCGCATCCCGACCGTTTTCAACCACCTGGGCTTCGTTTGCACTTACGGCGCAGCCATACTGGCCACAATCGTCCGCCCCCCGATCATCCCTCGAATTGTCGCCTGCGCCTGCGGCAACCGGTCATTCCAGGAAACCTGCAGCGTCCCCGCGCCCCCAACCGTATCAAACGTCATCTCCGCCACCGTCGCCCCCGGCTTCACCACCTGCCACGAAATCGTGCCGCTAACCGCCAGATCTTCCACCCACAGGCACCCGTCCAACGTGAAGTTCGCATAGTTCCCCGTATCCACGTACTGAAAACTGCCGCCCCGCAACCCCACCCCCGTACCGCTGTAGTTCACCCACCAGCGCGCCATCGCATCTCCCGCTGTCAGTGCCGCTGCCGCTGCCGCTTGCAGATCCGCCCGCGTTCCCTCGTTCCCCGCGCCCGCTATCGCCGGATCCAGTTCCGACATGCTGCGCGCGAACCGCGGAACCATCCGCACCTCCGCAATCTGCCGCGCGCACGATGTATCGCCGGGTGTCAAATCGCGGAAGAAGCGTACCGCCAGCACCGAAGCGCAATCGTCCAAATCTCCCACCGCCGTCACGTGGAAACTGTTGGCCACCACCACCTGTTGCGCATTCGGAAACAATGCCGCCGCCTCCGCGCCCTGTTGCGCCGGCGTCAACGAATCCAGGCCGCCCGACAGCACCAGCACCGGCGTCGCAGGGAACACCGTGCCTGGCGGTACCGGTTGTCCCGGCGGATGCACCGGCGACGGCACCGGCCACGTCAGGCACATATCCAGCACGCTCGACGGCAGCGGCATCAGCCGGTATTCGGCAATGCTGAACGGCGCATAGACTCCCGGATCGCTCATCTGTTCCTGCTGGATCGCCGCCCTCGCCTGACCCGGCCGCACCGCCAGCGGCGACGTCATGTCGTAAATCTGCGGATAGTCCGTGCAACTCACCGCCACGAAAAGCGCCGCGCTATAACAAGAAGGCGCGCCCTGGTCGCAGTTCGACAGACTCGCCCGTCCGTTCTCCGCGATCAATCGTAACAGCGGCGCGCTATCGCCCTTCTCCAGATAAGCACGCGCCGCCGGATCCAGTTCGCGGAACACCACGGACTCGCTCGAATTCGAGTAAGCCTCATATGCCAGGCTCTCGCCATCCGCATGCACCGTGATGTAATGCCCGTTGCCATCCGGAGCCGTGCCCGCGAACGGATGCGCCTCTACCGCCTCCAACAGCGCTGCGATGCGGTCCGAAGCACTCCCCGGAAGTCCGCGGCAATCGGCATTCTGCTCGCACGTCACGTTGAAAGCGTTGCGCATCGCCGGGCCCGCTTCCGGATACCACGGCGATTCCCCCACTACCGGCCAAGTGCTGTCCAGAATCAACGCCCGCAAACGATCGCCATGCCGCCCCGCGAACGCTTGCGCAAAGAAACTGCCATACGAATCGCCGTACAGGTTGATCTTCGAAATCCCCAGGAAGTCCAATACGGCTGCCAGATCGTCGGCCGCCAAGCCTGTCCCGTAAAGGTCTGCCGTCGCGCCCAACATCGCCCCGCACTGCCCGATATCCTGCAGGTTGCCATTGCCGTCGGTCTGCAAAATCGGGCAATCGAGCGCCTGCGATTTGCCCGTCCCGCGATTGTCCACCAACAGCAAATCGTGGGTGTCGAGCAGCGGATCGAAAAGGTCCAGATAGTCCACCCGGCTGCCCGTCGAAGGATAACCCGGGCCGCCCTCCACCGCCACGATGGTACCCGTGGCCGCTTGCGACGCGTCGCGGTGCGGATACAACTCAAACGCGATCTGGATGTCTCCCACCACTTGTCCCGCCGGGTCGAGCGGCCGCGCAATCGATCCGCATAGCGCCGGAATCACCGGACACGGCGCCAGGGGGCCGCACACCGCGACCAGCGGAAAAGCCAACAACAGCAGGGGCGAGACGCTTCTGAACATTCCGCCATGCTACTACATACTACAATCGTAGCGTGAGCAAAAGACGAATTCTGGTAACCGGCGGCGCGGGCTATATCGGCTCCCACACCGCTAGAATGCTGGCCCGCCGCGGCTACCATGTCACCGTGGTTGACGATCTATCCCGCGGCTACCGGCACAATGTGGAGTCGCCCGATTTCCACCAGTTGCGCGTGCAGCAAACCGATGCCATGGCCGAAGTCCTCGCCGGACACGACGCCGCCATTCACTTCGCCGCCTTCATCGCCGTCGGCGAATCCATGCGCCTGCCGGAAATGTACTTCGAGAACAACGTCGCCGGCTCGTTATCGCTTTTCACCGCCATGCAGCGCGCCGGCGTCAAGCACCTGGTCTTCTCCTCCACCGCCGCCGTCTACGGCATACCCCACGCTTCCCCTATCCTCGAAACGTTCCCCATCGCCCCCGTCAATCCGTATGGCGAATCGAAGGTGATGGTGGAAACGCTGCTCCGCTGGTTCGACACCATCCATAGCCTGCGCAGTGTCTGCCTGCGCTACTTCAACGCCTGCGGTGCCGACCCCGCGGGCGGACTCGGCGAAGAGCACGACCCCGAAACCCATCTCATCCCGCTGATGCTCCGCGCCGTCGATTACCGGGCAACCCTTCACCGTCTTCGGCCACGATTACGATACCCCCGATGGCACCTGCATTCGCGACTATATCCATGTGAACGACTTGGCCGAGGCGCATGTCCTGGCCCTCGAAGCCCTGCTCGGCGGCGGCTCCTTCGAACCAGTTCAATGTCGGCACCGGCAGCGGCCATTCGGTCCTCGAAATGATCCGCGCCGTCGAAGAGGTCACCGGCCGAAAAGTTCCCTATACCTTCGGCGCTCGCCGCGAAGGCGATCCGCCCGCGCTGGTAGCCAATTCGGACAAGCTGCGAAACGTGTTGGGATGGGCGCCGCGATACGCCGCGGTGCGCGACATTGTGGAGAGTGCCTGGAAGTTCGAAGACGGCAGAAAACGGAGTTGAACATGAAATGGCTTGACGGCGTTTCTATTTGCGTGTACTATGCTGGCTCAATCCTCTTACGACTTATTGCTGAAGGGCGGACATGTCATCGATGGCAAGAACAAGATCAGCGCGGTCATGGACGTAGCTATCGCCGGCGGCAAGATAGCTCAGCCGTCGCCGCCGATATTCCCGCTTCAAAAGCCATCAAGGTGGTGGATGTCTCCGGACTCTACGTCGTCCCCGGGCTCATCGACATGCACGTGCACGTCTACGCCGGCACCGGCTTGCGCGGCGCATACGATGGCGACAACAGCGTCTATCCCGATGGCTTCACCTTCCGCACCGGCGTCACCACCGTCGCCGACGCCGGCAGTTCCGGTTGGCGCAACTTCCCGGATTTCAAAGACCGCGTCATCGATCGCTCCAAAACCCGCGTGCTGGCCTTCCTGAATATCGTGGGCGCCGGCATGGGGGGCAAAGTCGAACAGGACCCCACCGAGATGGACCCCAAAGCTGCCGCCGACATGGCCGCCCGCTATAAGGACATCATCGTCGGCATCAAAACCGCTCACTTCGCCGGGCCTGAGTGGACCGCCGTCGACCGCGCCGTCGAGGCTGGAACCCTGGCCAATATCCCTGTGATGGTGGACTTCGGAACCTTCCGCCCCGAGCGCCCCTTTCAGGACCTGGTGCTGAAGAAACTGCGCCCCGGCGATATCGCTACCCATATGTACCTGAGCTGGGTACCGATGCTCGATGAATCCGGACACCTACTGCCCTACCTCGGCGAAGCCCGCAAACGCGGCGTCATCTTCGACGTGGGCCATGGCGGCGGCAGTTTCCTGTTCCGTCAGGCCGTACCGGCAATTAAGCAAGGTTTCGGCCCCGATTCCATCTCCACCGACCTCCATATCGGCAGCATGAATGCCGGCATGAAGGATATGCTGAACGTGATGTCCAAACTCCTGAACATCGGAATGCCGCTCGATGAGGTGATCCTGCGCTCCACCTGGACGCCCGCGCGCGAAATCAGGCACGAAGAGTTGGGCAATCTCTCGGTAGGCTCGGTCGCCGATGTCGCCGTGCTCAGCGTACAGCAAGGGCACTTCGGCTTCGTCGATACTTATGGCGCGCGCATGCCAGGTTCCCAAAAGTTGGAATGCGAATTGACTGTTCGCAATGGACGCGTTGTGTGGGACCTGAACGGCATCACCCGCGAAGACTGGCAAGGCTTAGGGAACTATCTGGCGCAGGGCGATGGCGTGTGGGATGGCACCCTCGCCGGCGAAGTGAGGAAGCGCAAGTGAACCCGAGGTGTGGGCGTAAGCTGATCGCCCTTTTTGGACTGGCTACCAGCCTCTTCGCCCAAACCAATCTTACGCTCACCCTCGACGATGCTCTCTCCCGCGCCCGCCAGGTCGCGCAACAGTATCAAACCGCCGTCATCACCGCCCAACTGGCGCACGAAGACCGCGTGCAAGCCAAAGCCGGCTTGCTACCGAACGTCACCTGGTTCAACCAATACATCTATACGCAGGGCAACGACACGCCCACCGGAACCTTCGTCGCCGCGAACGGCGTCCACGTCTACAACAACTACGCCATAGTCCACCAGGACGTGCTCTCCCCGGCCAAGCGTGCCGACTATCAGCGCGCCATTGCGGCTGAGGCTGCCGCGCGCGCCCGTGCCGATATCGCCGCCCGCGGTCTGGCCGCCACCGTGGTGCAGAATTACTACAGCCTCCTGGCCGCCCAAAAGAAATTCGCCAACGCTAAGCAGAGCTTGCAAGAGGCACTCATTTCGTCGATATCACCCGTAAATTAGAGGCCGGCGGCGAAGCAGGCCCACTCCGATGTAGTCAAAGCCGAAATCCAACTCGCCCAGCGCGAGCGCGATCAGCAGGACGCCGCCGCTAGCCATCGAGCGCACCCGCATCGGTTTTGCCGTGCTTCTCTTCAGCGATTACAATCAGCAATTCTCCGTCGAAGACAATCTGGCCACTGCGCCGACCTTGCCTCCCCACGATCCAAATCGGCGAGATGGCCGGTCGCAACAACCCCGACATTCACGCCGCCCAGGCCGTCGTTACCCAACAGCAGTTGGAGCTGAAGTCCGCCCGCGCCGCCTACTTGCCCACCTTGTCATTCGATTACTTCTACGGCATCGACGCCAATCAGTACGCCATCTGGGACCGCGAGCACACACGCAATCTCGGATCCGTGGCGGAAGGCACCCTCACCATCCCCGTCTGGAACTGGGGCGCCACCCGCAGCGCTCCGCCAGAGGCGAACTCCGCCTCCAGCAAGCCCGGCTCGATTTAAGCCTCGCACAGCGCCAGTTGCTGGCCAACCTTGATGCCTTCTACCTGGAAGCCCAAGCCGCCGCTGCCCAGCTCGATTCCCTGCACCACTCGCTCGACCTCGCCGCCGAAAGCCTGCGTCTCACCCTGTTACGCTACCAGGCCGGCGAAGTTACCGTGCTCGAAGTTGTCGACGCGCAGACCACCCTGGCGCAAGCCCGCAATGCCTATGACGACGGATTGGTACGCTACCGCGTCGCGTCTCGCCGCCCTGCAAACTCTGACGGGAGCCTTTTAATGATGAACAATCTCAGGCCTCGCCGCGCTCTGCTCCTACTCCTCCTAGCCGCCTGCGCCAAGAAAGAAGAGAAGGAGCCGAACCCATCGCCCCGGTCCAAACTGTCGCCGCCCGCACCGATTCCATCCGCCGCATCATCGAAGCCGACGGCATCCTCTACCCGCGCAACCAGGCCTCCGTCGTTCCCAAAATCAGCGCTCCGGTGAGACCTTCTACGTCAATCGCGGCGACCACGTGCGCGAAGGCCAGCTCCTCGCCCTGCTCGAAAATCGCGATCTGGCCGCCGCCGCGCAGGAAAGCAAAGGCCAGTTCGACCAGGCCGAAGCCAACTACCGCAGCACCACCGCCGCCGCCGTTCCCGAGCAAGTGGTCAAAGCGCAGACCGACGCGCAAGCCAACAAAGAAGCCATCGACGCCGCCAAGAAAGTTTTCGAAAGCCGCCAGAAGCTGTTCCAGGAAGGCGCGCTCGCCCGTAAACTGGTGGACGATGCCCAGGTCGCCTACGTCCAGGCGCGCAGCCAGTACGAAACCGCGCAGCAGCATCTGGAGGCTCTGCAGAGTGTCGGCAAGCAGGAGCAAATCAAATCAGCCGCGGCCCAGGTGGATACCGCCAAGGCGCATTACCAGGGCTCCGAAGCCCAGTTGTCCTACTCCGAAATCCGCAGCCCTATCGCCGGCGTCATTGCCGACCGTGGCGTGTATCCGGGTGAGATGGCCACCGCCGGATCGCCGCTGCTCACGGTCATGGATAACACGCGCGTGGTGGCCCGCGCCAATGTTCCGCAGGAGTCAGGCCGGCTTTCTAAAAGTCGGCGATCCCGCCACTGTGAAACAGTCCGGCACGACGGACGAAGTCCCGGGAACGTCACCGTCGTCAGCCCCGCCGTCGATCCCAATAGCACCACCGTACAGGTCTGGGTCGAGACCGCCAACCCCGGCGAGCGCCTCAAACCTGGCGTTTCCGTGCATGTCACCATCGTCGCCGACACCATCACTAGATGCCCTGGTCGTTCCCGCCGCGGCGCTGCTCGCGGCAGAGGATGGCGGCACCCAGACGTGGTGGTCGGTGCCGACTCCGTCGCCCACGTACGCAAAATCGAAACCGGCGTCCGCGACGGCGACAACGTCCAAATCTCAGCGGCCTCAAACCCGGCGAACAGGTGTCACAGTCGGCGGCCTGGGTCTCGAAGACAACGCCAAAGTCCGCGTCGAACAGCCGGAGAAAGGGCACTCGTGAACGGCGGCGGCGAGCACTGGACCGCGCGCCACGCCAAGCCGGTCATCTTCGTCATCCTCACGCTCGTCGGAGTCGGCATCTATCTGGCGCGTTCCATTCCCGTCGCCGTCTTCCCCTCCACCGATTTTCCGCGCATCGTCATCGGCGTCGACAACGGCGTCGCGCCCATCGACCAGATGCTGGTCACCGTCACGCGCCCGATCGAAGAAGCCGTCAACAGCGTGCCGGGCCTCGAGACTGGTGCAATCCATCACCAGCCGCGGCCCGGCCGAAGTCGACCTGTTCTTCACCTGGAACGTGGACATGTTCCAGACGCTCGAATTGGTCAACGCGGCGCTGGCGCGCGTGCAGTCGACTCTGCCTGCCACCGCGAAAGTCACCGCCAACCGCCTGACCTTCGCCGCCTTCCCGATCATGGGCTACAGCCTCACCTCCGACACCATTCCGCAAACCCGCCTCTGGGAACTGGCGAATTACGACATGAAGCCGCGGCTGAACCGCCTCGCCGGCGTTTCGACGGTGGTGGTGCAGGGCGGCCGCGAGCCCGAGTTCGAAGTCCACCCCGACCCCGCCAAGCTGCTCGAAAGCGCAGTCACCGTGCCCAGCCTCCTCGACGCCATCGGCCGCAGCAACCTGATCGATTCGCCCGGCCTGATCGAGAATCAGCCACCAACTGGTCCTCGCCTGGTCAGCGGCCAGGCGCGCACGCCCGCCGAGATCGCCAACATCGTGGTCGAAGACCACGCCGGCCGGCGCGCCCGTCCACATCGGCGATCTCGGGCAGGTCGCTGCCGTCGGTGAAGCCGGTCTACACCATCGTCACCGCGAACGAGAAACCCGCCGTCCTGCTCAACATCTATCGCCAGCCGGACAGCAATACCGTGGCCGTGGCCGACGCAGTACACGCCGAACTCGACAAGATCCGCAAGACCCTGCCGCACGGCGTCGCTCTGCAGCCTTTCTACGATCAGTCCGAACTCGTCAACGACTCCATCAAGAGCGTGCGCGACGCCATCCTCATCGGACTGGTGCTGGCCGCCCTCATCCTGGTGCTCTTCCTGCGCGACTGGGGCACTTCGCTGGTCGCCGGCTGGTGATTCCCGCCACCATCGCCTCACTTTCATCGCCCTGCGCATGCTGGGCGAGAGCTTCAACCTGATGACGCTGGGCGGTCTGGCCGCCGCCGTCGGCCTGGTCATCGACGACGCCATCGTGGTGGTCGAAAATATCGTGCTGCATCGCGATGCCGGCGAGTCGCGCGGCGAAGCCATCCGCAGCGCCATCCGCGAAATCCGCGCGCCGCTGGTCGGCTCCACCATCACGCCCATCGTCGTCTTCCTTCCGCTCATCTCCATCACCGGCGTCACCGGCGTCTTCTTCCGCGCCCTGGCCGTCACCGTCGGCGTCGCGCTGCTCACCTCGCTGGCTCTGGCGCTCACCTGGACGCCCACGCTCAGCCACTATCTTCATCCGCGCCAAAGAGACGCGGCCAACGCCGAAACGGAATCGCACGACGCCGCTCCATCGCGCATGATCCGCGTCTATGAACAACGTGCTGCGCGGCATGCTGGAGCGTCCGCTCGTGTTCGCTAGCTTTCGGCTTGGTGCTGATCGCCGGCTCCTACTTCTGCTACCGCGCGCTCGGTTCGCGACCTGCTGCCCGCCATGGACGAAGGCGGCTTCATCGTCGATTACCTCATGCCCGCCGGATCCTCGCTCGACGACACCAACCGCGTGGTCTCGACCGTGGAGAAGATCCTGCGCGAGACGCCGGAAGTGGAAAGCACCTCGCGCCGCACCGGCCTGCAACTCGGCCTCGCCGCCGTCACCGAAGCCAATCGCGGCGATATCTCGGTCAAGCTGAAACGGCAAGCGCGACCGCAGCGCCGACGAAGTGATCGTCCGAGGTGCGCGCCAAAGTCGCCAAGCAAGTTCCCATGCTCGACATCGAATTCCCGCAGCTGCTGCAGGACATGATCGGCGACCTCACCAGCGCCCCCGAGCCGATCGAGATCAAACTCTTCTCGCAGGACCCCGCGCTGCTGCGCGAATGGGCGCCCAAAGTGGCCGACGCCATCAAGAAAATCCCCGGCGTCGTGGACGTTCTGAACGGCATCGAGAACACCATCAGCGGTCCGGCCATCGTCTTCCAGGTCGATCCCGGTGGTGGCCGCCCGCGCCGGCTTCACGCCGCAGGAAGTGGAACTGGACGCCAGCGCCATCCTGCAAGGCGAGCCCGCCCCCACGCCGGTCGTGGTGAACGACCGCTCCTACACCATCCGCGTGCGCTTCCCCGAGCAGACCCGCGCCTCGCTCGACGCCATCCGCAACACGCTGCTGGTCAGTTCCACCGGCAAGACCGCCACGCTCGGCTCGCTCGCCGACGCTCGCCGAAGAGCCCGGCCAAACCGAAATCCGCCGCGAGAATCTGCAGCGCGATGTGGCCGTCACCGCGCGCCTCGAAGGCATGAATCTGGGCGACGGCATGGCCGCCGTGCAGAAAGCGGTCACCGGGCTGGACTTGCCGCCGGCCATCCGCGTCGAATACGGCGGCACCTACGAAGAACAGCAGAAATCGTTCCACGATCTGGTGTTCGTGCTGGTGCTCGCGGTGCGTGCTGGTCTTCATCGTGCTGCTCTTCGAGTTCGGCAGCTTCGCCGCGCCCATCGCCATTCTCTCTTCGGCGCTGCTCTCCACCTCCGGCGTCTTCCTCGCGCTGCTGGTCACCGGCACCACCTTCAACATCTCGTCCTTCATGGGACTGATCATGGTCATCGGCATCGTGGCCAAGAACGGCATCCTGCTGCTCGATGCCGATCAGAAATTCCGCGCCGAGGGCATGCCCGCCGAAGACAGCATGATCCAAGCCGGCGAACGCCGCCTGCGGCCCATCATGATGACCGCGCTGGCCACCGTGGCCGGCATGATTCCGCTGGCTCTGGCTTGGGGCGCCGGCTCCCAGATGCTGCAACCTCTGGCCATCGCCGTCATCGGCGGCATCCTGGCCTCCATGGTCCTCTCGCTGATCGTCACTCCGGCCGTGCACTTTTATCTGGCCGGCCGCGGGCCGAGGTAAAATAGTACCTGGAGGCCGTCTGCACTCACATTCCCACGCCCACTCCCACGCTGGGGCCACCGGCCGTATTCTATGGTGGTCGCAGATCGCAACTTTTGCCTTCGTGGGATTAGAGGTATTCGCCGGCATCCACGCTCATAGCTTGGCGCTGCTTTCGGACGCCGGCCACAATTTCACAGACGGCTTGGCACTGCTGCTGGCTTGGTTCGGCGTGTATCTGCAATCCCGGCCTGCCAACGAAATCAAGACTTACGGCTACCACCGCGCGGGCGTCCTGGCCGCCTTCGTGAACGCCATGACCCTGGTGGCGCTGTCCTGCTGGATTTTCTACGAAGGCTGGGAACGTCTGCGGAATCCCGCGCCGGTCGGCGAAACGACCATGATGTTGGTAGCGGGCGCCGGACTGGCCCTCAACGGTGGCATCATGTGGGGCCTGCGCGCGGCGCGCCACGGCGACATCAACATCCGCAGCGCATTCGTTCACATGCTGGGCGACCTGCTCGGGTCCGTCGCCATCATTGCCGGCGCTGTGATCATTCGCTATACCGGCTGGATCCAGGTAGACCCGATCCTCTCGATCCTGATCGGTGTACTGATTGTCTGGACCGCTTGGGACATCATCAAAGAGTCGCTGAATATTCTGCTGGAAGGGTTGCCGCGCGGGCTTGAATTGCAGTCCGTCACCGCCTGCATGTGCGAAGTGGAAGGCGTGCTGGACGTGCACGATCTGCACATCTGGAGCCTGGGTTCGAGCATCCACGCGCTGAGCTGCCACGTGCTGATCGACGACGTTCCGCCATCGGCCAGCAATTGCATTCTGGCGCGCATCAACGACATGCTGGCAAACAAGTTTCACATCCGGCACTCCACCGTGCAGTTTGAGCATGTGGGATGCGCGGTGGCCGAAAGCGGCTGTGTGATTCCAGCAGAAGAACCCCACGCGCATTCCCACTCACACTCGCACTAATTAGCGGTTGACTTGCTCGGTGAGTGTGACCGGCGTACTCAGCCGGAAAGTTACTTTGGATTCCGTCGGCAGGTTGATCGCCTTGTCGCGCGTGGCCACTACGCCACCACCGCCCGCCGCGCCACCCGCACCTGCGCCGATGGCCGCGCCCTTACCGCCGCCCGCCATGGCTCCGATGATCGCGCCAATTCCGGCCGCGGCCGCCACCACTCCAACCTGATCCCCCGTGGCCATAGTCGAACCCTGTTTGCGGAAGGCTTCGGTTTTGATCTCTACATGCTGCCCGTCTGACGTATTGAGTTTGGTCAGTTCCAGGGTCAACAGGGCCTTCTTCCCGTGGCCCGATTTCTGTGCTTCGACGACCCGCCCTTCCACGCGCGCGCCCTTTTCCGCGATCACAAAGCCGCCCGCCGTCACGGGCGCATCGAGCGTCGCAGTGAAGGTGTCGCCCGCCATGTTGTGCTCGCTCGAGAGGTTTTCGCCCAACCGAACGGGCAGGGACATTCCGGACTGTAGCGTGACCGAAGGCGCCGGTTGCGAAGCGGGCGGTTCCGCCGCTTGGGTGGCCGGGGTGGTTTCCACCGGCGGAGGCGCGCTAACCTGCTCCTGGACTGGCGCGGGGGGTGGAGGCGGAGCCGGAGCCGGTTGCTCGGGCTGCGCGGGCGGCAGATTCTGGGCTACCACCGACGTTTCCTGGGTTCGCGCAGGCTTCGCGCGCTTTACAGGAGGAGCCATTTCCGCCGGTTCGGCCTTCATGACCGGTTCCGGCACTGGCGCGACCGCCGGGACGGGAGCAGGCGTCACTGCGGGCGGCGTCACAGCCGCCGGCGCCGGGGGGGCCACCGCCACCGGAACCGGCTTGGGACGTTGAGTAAACTTCATGATTACGGCGCCGCCCAGCGCCCCAACCAACACTAGCAGTCCAATTTGAAGTGGTTTCATCTGGTCCGCGTATCCTTATTGAGTCGGACGAACCGGCCCGCCCTTCCGTTTCCAGTGTACCGCCGGGTAAAATAGGGATTCGAGATGATTCATTTCCCTACAGAATTCGCCATCGGCCCCATACGCGTGGCCCCCGCCACAGTGCTGGCCCCCATGGCCGGCGTGACCGACACCGTCTTCCGCCGCTTCATCCGCAACCTCGGCGGCTGTGGCCTGCTGATGACCGAATTCACCAGTTCGCACGGAGTGAGCGCGTCCTCGCGATCGCGCAAACCTACCCGTACCCTACTGAAGTACCTGACCTTCGATCCGGTGGAGCGGCCCATTACCGCGCAGTTATTCGGGGCCGACCCGGCAGTAATGGCGGATGCCGCGCGCGTCTGCCAGGACCTCGGCTTCGACATCGTGGACATCAATTTCGGCTGCCCCGTAAACAAAGTCGTGAAATGTAATGGCGGCTCCGGCCTGCTGCGCGACTTGCCGCTGGTCGAGCGCCTGCTGCGCGAAGTGCGCGCGGCCATTACCATCCCGCTGACCATCAAGTTCCGCGCAGGGTGGAGCGATCAGGAATTGGTCGCCGTCCAAATGGCCCGACTGGCGGAAGATTGCGGCGTAGTGGCCGTGGCGCTGCATCCGCGCACCCGCGAACAAGGCTACAGTGGACAAGCCGATTGGACGCGGATCGCCGAAGTGAAGGCCGCCGTACGCATTCCCGTGATCGGCAACGGCGACATCAATTCGCCCGAAGATGCCGTGCGTATGGTGGCCGATACCAATTGCGACGCCGTGATGATCGGACGGGCGGCGTCGTCGAATCCCTGGATTTTCCGGCAGATCTCGCAGTATCTGGAGACGGGCACTTACGATCATCCCAGCCATCAGGATCGCTACCAGATGATGCGCACTTACTACGCCATGTTAATTGAGCGTGGGGAGCCCGATAGCGTGGGTAAGATGAAGCAGTTTGCTACCTACTTCACGCACGGCGTGCGGCACGGAGCCCAGTTACGTGCTACTATCTATCGCGCGGCAGAGGCGGCGCAAATCCTGGAGATGGTCGACGAATTCTTCAGCCGTGAGGTGGTGGCAGCGTGAGTCCAACGAAGCAAATCAAGATTATTACCGATGGTTCCTGCCTCGGTAACCCGGGTCGGGGGGGGTGGGCATGTATCCTGCGCTTCAACGAACAGAACCGCGAGATTTACGGATGCGCGACACACACCACGAATAACCGCATGGAACTGACCGCGGCGATCGAGGGGCTGAAGGCCTTGAAAGAGCCGTGCGAAGTGGAAGTCATCACCGACTCCGAGTATGTGAAAAACGGCATCACCACTTGGGTGCCCAATTGGAAGAAGCGCAACTGGATGACTAGCGGAAACAAGCCCGTGATCAACCGGGACCTGTGGGAAGAGTTAGACGACGTATCGGCCATGCACAAGACCACTTGGTCGTGGACCCGGGGCCATGCCTCGCATGTCGACAACAACCGTTGCGACGAGTTGGCGCAAATGGCTGCACGCGAACAGAAGCGTAGCATGGGCTAGACTATCTGGATGGTTCCTACAGGCCGTCTGCTCTTACTCTCACTTGCCGCGGGGCTCATCGCAGCAGCCCAAACACCCCCACACAAACAGATCGTGGCGCTGGTCGACAACCATAGCGCCGTATATGCCCAGGCGTCGAAGACTATCTGGGAATATGCGGAACTGGGCTATCACGAAGACAAGAGTTCGGCGCTGTTGCAGCGCGATTTGAAAGAAGCGGGCTTCCGCATCGAAGCAGCCGTGGCCGGCGAGCCTACAGCCTTCATCGCCACTTATGGGCAGGGTGGTCCAGTCATCGGGATTCTGGGCGAGTTCGACGCGCTGCCGGGTCTGTCGCAAGCGGCAGTGCCCGATCGTACGCCGGTGCAAGCCGCGGCACCCGGCCATGGCTGCGGGCACAATCTGTTGGGATCCGGTGCGGCACTGGCAGCCGTGGCCTTGAAAGAGTACATGGTGCAGAACCATGTAACCGGCACCCTGCGCTACTACGGGACTCCCGCCGAAGAAGGCGGCGATGGCAAAGTCTACATGGTGCGCGCCGGAGTCTTTCGCGATGTGGACGTGGTTCTGCACTGGCATCCGGCAGACCGCAACAGCGTAGCCAACGGCGGCGCGCTGGCTATCACTTCAGCCAAGTTTCTATTCCATGGGGTGGCGGCGCATGCAGCCATGGCGCCCGACCGCGGCCGCTCCGCGCTCGATGCCGTGATGTTGATGGGCACCGGCATCGAATACATGCGCGAGCATATCCCCAGCAACGCACGCATTCACTACATAATCAGCAACGGCGGCGCCGCGCCTAACATCGTGCCGGATACCGCCGAACTTTTCTTATACGCGCGCAGTCCGTCGCTCGAAACGCTCGACGGGATCTGGGGGCGCATCGTAAAGGCGGGCCAGGGTGCGGCCATGATGACCGAGACGACTCTAGAGGTGAAAATTCTCGGTAGCGATAACAACATCCTGGCTAACGACGCGCTGGCCAAAGTAGCCCAGCGGAATCTGGAAGAAGTCGGAGGATTCCGCTATTCGGCGGACGAACAGCATTTCGCGGAGGAACTGCAAAAGAGCCTTCCGGCGGGCGGCGCGCGCGACTTGGCTTCCACCGCCGTTATCGAGCCTTTACGGCCTTTCGACCCCAACGAACCCGCCGCGTCCACCGACGTGGGCGATGTGAGTTGGAACGTGCCGACCATCGGCTTCACGGCCGCCACCTTTGTACCGGGAGTGGTGCCGCATACCTGGCAAGCCGCGGCTTGTGCGGGCACGAGCGCGGGTCAAAAGGCGATGGTAGTAGCTGCGAAGGTGCTGGCGGTGACCGGCGCGGACCTGTTTACGCATCCGCAATTGATCCGCGAAGCTAAGCTCGATTTCGCGCGCCGCATGGCCGGCAAGACTTATAAATCGGAAATCCCGGACGGGCAAAAGCCGCCACTGGACTATCGATTTTAGTCGCCGCCGCCTTCATTCTGCATGGACAGTACGCGGCCCATCACACCGGATAGCCGTTCCCAATAAGCCGCGTCGTCCGCCAGTTGTTGGCGTCCGCGCTTGGTGATGGAATAATACTTGGCTTTGCGATTGTTGTCGGAAGTGCCCCACTCCGCCGAGATCCAACCGCGCTGCTGCAGGCGTACGAGGGATGCGTAGATGGTGCCCTGGTCGAGCAACACCGCGTCGCCGCTGACCTGCTCAATACGGCGGGCGATGCCGTAGCCATGCAGCGATCCCATGGCGGCGAGCGTTTGCATCACCATCAAGTCAAGCGTGCCTTGCAATAGATCGAGTTTCTTCTCGGGCAATGTGCGGTCCTGTGTTATCCCCACATTACCAAGGCATAATTTTGGTGTCAAACTGCGAAAGCCGCCTATTCCGAGCGCAGGATCGCGGCCGGATCGATGCGCCCCCAAAATGGTGAGCGATGGGAGTGCCAGGCGCAAGAAATCGACAAGCACCATCACTTCCAGGTATTAGCTTATTGCGGACCAAGAATGGTGTTGACAGCAGGGCCACTTTAGCGGAATCTGAAGAAGATCCCGCCAGTTAATCACACAACCTGAGGAACTGTCATGACTGGAAAAATCCAAGATGTTGCCAGGCACGTACGTACACAGCGCATCGTAGGCTTGTGTTTGTCGCTATACGTACTGAGCAATGTTCAATATGCCGAAGCGCAGACTACCAGGTTCGCCATGCTTTACAGCTTTCGCGGTAGCCCTGACGGAGCTGAGCCAATCGCCTCGATTACAATTGGGTCGAGCGGTGCGCTGTATGGCACGACATTCTCCGGAGGTGCTTTCGAAAAGGGCGCCGCCTTCGAGCTTCGGCCTGTGAGCGGCGGGAATTGGTCGGAGAGTGTGATTTATAGCTTCAGCGGGCCGGATGGAACCTTTCCGGCAGCGAACTTAACGTTTGGGAACCCGAACCTTTTTTATGGCACCACTAAAGGCGGCGGCCTTGGTGCTGGGACAGTCTTTGAGCTGGCAAGGCCCCAGCCAGGCAGCACACAATGGACGGAGAAGGTATTGTACAGCTTTGAAACTGGCAACCGGAGCCAAAATCACACACCGGGAGGGGCTGTAATTATTGGGCCCGGGAAGGCTCTTTACACGACAGCGGAAGGCCAGGGCGGCGCTCCTGCCGGGACTGCTGACGTTGTTACGCCGCCCGCTAACCCCGGAGATCCTTGGACGGGTTCAGTCATCTATTCTTTCGAGGGTTCAGCGGGAAGTCAGCCTTTTGCCGGTATGATATTTTCAGCCGGGGCGCTTTTCGGGACTGACTACTATTCTGGCGACGAATTCTGCGTGTGTGGCGTTGTCTATGAGTTGGCTCCGCCCGTCACCGCTGGTGCCGGTTGGACGGAATCCACCATCCATACGTTTACAGGCTCTCCGGATGATGGGGGCGGATCGGAGGCGCCTTTAGTCGAAGGACCGGGCGGCGTCCTGTACGGTACTACGTTTTACGGAGGTGCCGGATCGCGCTCGGTGTGCTCGTTTTCCACGGGCGTCGGCTGTGGCACGGTTTTCCAGCTCACCCCACCGACTGCACCTGGAGGCGCCTGGACTGAATCCATCCTTTACAGCTTTACGGGTGTGAATGGAGATGGTGCGTATCCGAAAGGGGCTGTTATTATTAGCCCGTCTGGCATTATCTATGGCACAACGGAGTACGGGGGTAGTGCAACGGAGGGGTCGCCGTGTACGTTCTCAGCGGTGGTGGGCTGTGGAACAGTTTTTCAACTGACTCCCCCTTCGGTGCCAGGGGGCCCTTGGACCGAGACGGTGTTACATAGTTTTTCGGGTCAAAATGGGGACGGCTCTCTGCCAGTCGCTGGATTGGCGCTTGCTGCTAACGGCGCTCTCTATGGCACTACATCGACGGGTGGCTCATCTGGAAAGGGCGGCGTTTTTTCAATTCAGCCATAGGCGTGTGTGCCGCTTCGTTCGCGACTAAGTGTTGACGAAATCGATCCGAGACCATGATGACCTCGCAAGACCGTCATTATTCCGAGCGCAGGATCGCGGCCGGATCGATACGCAGCGCATGCACGATGGCCGGAAGCGCGGCAATCAGGGCCGCCGCCAGAATGGTGAGCGACGGGAGGGCCAGCGCCGCGGCATCCGTCGATTTCACTTGGTAAAGCAACACCTCGATGTATCGGGCGCAAACCAAACCTAGGGAGACACCAGCCACCGCCCCCACCAACACCATCGCGAAAATATCCAGCGTGACCATGCTGACAATGCTGCCGGCTTGAGCGCCGATCGCCATACGGATGCCGATCTCCCGCCGCCTCTGCACCACCGAATAATCCAGAACGCCGAACAGTCCGACGCCGGCCAGCAACAGCGCCACGGCGGCGAAGAACAACGCCAGGTTGGCCAACAATCGTTCGCGCAGGGTGTGCGACTGGTTCAGTTCTTCCTGCGTCTGTATGTTGATCACGCGAAAGTCGGGGCGTGCGGCCGTCACCGCGCGGCGCAATGTCGAAGCCAGCGCCAATGGATTGCGCCCACTGGTGCGCACGATGAACGAGGCATAGCGTTTGAGTTGTGGCGCGCCTTTCTCGTCCACCCATCGGAACGGCAGATAAACAACCGGCAGGACCGGACCGCGCAGGTCGCGATAGCGCGCATCCCGTACCAACCCTACAACCTGGAAGCGCGAGCGTCCTTCGGCCTTCTCAAAGTATCGCCCCACCGGGTTTTCACCGTTGAGTATTGCCGGGCGAATGCATCGTTGACTATGGCGGCGCCCGGAGGGGCTGAAGACGGCGCGGGCCGGCCCCACCAGACCCATAGGGCGGAGTCGGTTTCGCGAAAGTCGCGCCCCGCTTCGAGCGGAATTCTCATGGTGTCGAGCCATCCGGGTGAGACGTCGATGAAGTAGGCGGCATCCGCGGCCGGAGGTTGGCCGTTGACTGAGACAGAGCCAATCATGGCGTCGCCTTTCAATAGCGGCCATCCCGCCACCGCGACCCTTTCCACACCGGGCGTCGTGCGTAAATACTGGGCTACTTCATCCCAGTGGGCGGGAGTTTGAGCGCGATCCGTTACGGCATCGAGCAGTAGAATGCGATCGGATGAAAACCCGATGGGCTGGTTTGAAAGGCGGCGGAAAGTGGCCATGAAGAGCCCCGCCACGAATAGCACCAGGAAACAGAAGGCCACCTGCATAGCGATGGATGCGCGCATCAGGCGGCGGCGCGCATGCGGATCGCTACCGCCTTTCAGAGCGCTGGCCGGTTCAACGGCCGACGCGCGGAGGGCCGGCGCCAAACCGAATAGCAGGGTTACCGCAGCCGTCAGTGCAAAAGCGAATCCGAGCACGCGCCAATCCGCGGGCAGGTCCAGGCGCGCCGGATTATCCGCCGGATTGATGCGGGCCACAATAAACGGCGCTGACCACCAGGCGAATGCCGCGCCGATGGCTGCGGCCAGAAACGCGAGCCACGCGCTTTCGATCAGAACCAGTTGCAGCAGGCGCGCCCGGCCTGCGCCGATCGAGACGCGCAACGCCATCTCCCGCGCCCGTGCGGCCGCCTGCGCCGCCATCAGATTGGCGACGTTGGCGCACGCGATCAGCAGCACCAACGCCACCAATACACCAAGCGCAATCAGGGGCACGCGATACTCGCGCTGCATTCGGGAAACACCCGCGGCGGCCGGCGCCAGCATCAGGTCTTCGTTCAGAAACCGTTGCACGCGATCGGGACTCATTCCGGCGAAGCGGCGTTTGGCTAGTTCCTTTCGAAACTCGAGATAGGGAACCTGCAATTGCTGGCGGACGGATTCGACGGTCACGCCGGGTTTGAGATGGACTAGAATCCGGACCCAACTATTGTCGACGCCATCCACGCGTGGGTCCATCATGGTGGGGACAAAGATATCGGTTGCGGTGCCGGGTTCGATGCCCGTGAAATGGCGGGCTGAAACGCCCACGATCCGGTATAGCTTGTCGCCCATCTGCAATCTACTCCCGAGGACGTCGGGATTCTGGGCGAACCGGCGAGTCCAATAGTCGTAGGAAAGCACCGCATCAGGATGCGCGCCGGCCGCGCGGTCGTGGTCTTCGGTGAGCAGGCGGCCCAAAGCGGGGCGCAAGCCAAACGAGGCGAACATCGCGCCCGATACATATTGCCGGTACGCCTTTTCCGTCGCTTCCTTCGAGCCGTAGGTCACATCGGTGCGTTCCGTATAGGATGCGGCGATTAAATCCGCGCGATCGCTGACGGCGGCACGCATCTGGCGAAACATCGGATACTCGTAGCCATCGAGGGTCATGGGAGGGCCGGCGGAGAGGGTGGAGACGTTGAAGCAGGAGTACAACCGCTCGGGGTTTGCAATTGGCAGTGGACGTAACAGCAGAGCATCGATCAACCGGAAGGCCGAGGTGCACGCGCCGATCGCCAGAGCCAGTGACAGGATAGCGGCGGCCGAAGTGGCTTTGCGCTTCACGATCTGCCGCCAGCCGAAGATGGCATCGGCCCGCAACGAGTCGAGCCAGGGGACCAGACGGATATCGCGGATCTCTTCGCGCCGTTGTAGGGGATGGCCGAAAGCAGTTCGCGCCTCGGAGGCTTCGCGACCATGATCGACGGCCTCCGCGATGTGCGCGGCGAGTTCTTCTTCGATCTCGCGATTGAGGCGTCCGCTGCGCCCGGCGTTCCTGATGCGTGTCCACAGTGACATTTCGAGCCGTCCTTATTCTGAACGCAGGATCGCGGCAGGATCGATGCGCAGCGCATGCACGATGGCGGGAAGCGCAGCCAGCAGAGCCGCCGCCAGAATGGTGAGCGACGGCAGCGCCAGCATGCCTGGATCGCCGGCCTTCACCTGGAAGAGCAGCGTTTCGATGTAACGTACCGACGCCAAGCCGAGCGCCAGTCCCGCGGCGGTGCCCGCCAACACCATGCTGAAGATTTCGACCGTAACGAGGCGCGCGATATTGCCGGCCGGCGCGCCGATGGCCACGCGGATGCCGATTTCGCGGCGCCGCTGCAGTACCGAATAGTCGAGCACGCCGTAGAGTCCGATCGCGGCCAGCAACAGTGCTGCGGCGGCGAAGAACAGGGCCAGCGTGGCAGCCAGTCTTTCACGCAGGGTCTGCGCGCGAACCAGGTCCGCTTGCGTGCGGATGTTACTGACACGAAATTCCGGACGTGCGCGCGGCACCTCCCGCCGCAGCGTCGACGCCAGCGCCATGGGATCCGCGCTCAGTGTGCGCACCATGAAGACCGCCCCGCTGAGCGATTGCAGGGCGCCATGCGAGTCGGCCCGGTGTATGGGTACATAAACCGTGGGCTGCATCGACTCTCGCACGTTGCGGTAGGGGGCATCCCGCACCACGCCCACGATCTTGGCGGGCAGTTCGCCGTCCTTTTTAATCGACTGTCCGATGGGGTTTTGATCTCTGAAGAACTGCTTGGCGAAAGTTTCATTCACGATCGCCACATCGGGCGACGTATCGCCTGGGCGAAAATCCCTCCCGGCCACAAACGGAATCTTCATGGCATCCACCCATCCCGGCGAGACGGCCAGGAAGTGCGCCAGGATCGGCCCGGGCGGCGCGCCATTCACCGAGACAAAGCCGTTCCAGTCGCTGCGGTCGAGCAGCGCCCATCCGGCAATGGCAACCTTCTCCACGCCCGGAATCGTGCGCAGATGATCGGCCATCTGGTCCCAGACGATCGGGGACTCGTTGCCCGCCGCCACCGTGTTCAGAACTAATAAGCGATCCGCCACAAAACCCGTTGGGCGGTGGGACAGGCGGTCAAAGGTGGTGGAAAAAAGTCCGGCAACAAACAACACCACGAAGCAAAACGCGATTTGCGCGGCAATGAGCACATGCATACCGCGCCGTCGCGTGTGCGGATCGTCTCCGCCTTTCAGCGCGGCGGCGGGCTTTACACCAGAAGCGCGCAAGGCCGGGGTAAGGCCGAAGAGCAGCATTACAGCGACGGTAAGCGCCATGCCGAACGCCAACACCCGCCAGTCCGCCGGAAGAAAAAGGCGCACTGGATTGTCGGTTGGGTTGATCATGCTAACCACGAAAGGCGCCGACCACCAGGCGAACAGGCTGCCGATGGCGCCCGACAGGAAAGCCAGAATGGCGCTCTCCACCAGCACCAATTGCACCAACCGGCCGCGCCCGGCGCCGATCGAAACGCGCAAGGCCATTTCCCGCGCCCTTGAGGCGGCTTGCGCGGTCATCAGGTTGGCTACGTTGACGCATGCGATCAAAAGCACGAGTGCCACTAAAACGCCGAGCACCACCAGCGACACGCGGTAATTGCTTTGTAATTCCGAAGCGCCCGCCGCAGCGGAGCCGAGCACCACTCTCTGGTCCAGGAACTTTTTGATATCCTGCTGGCTCATGCCCGCGAAGCCCTTGGCGCGCTCCTCTTCGAAGGCATACGAAGTAGCATTTACCTTGGCCTGGACCGGCCCCACTGCGACGCCTGGCTTCAGATGCGCCAGGGTACGATGCCAGGTCCAATCATCATGCGGCGCGCCGGGGTGCATCATCGTGGGCACAAAGATGTCCGTGACCGTGCCCGTTTCGGTGCCGGTGAAACGCTCAGGACCCACGCCTACGATCTGGTAGATATCGCCGGCCATGCGGAAAGTGCGGCCCACAATCTGCGGGTCCTGGTTGAAACGCCGCTTCCAATAGTCGTAAGACAACACGGCATAAGGATGCGCGCGCGGCTTCAAGTCGTCGTTTTCATTGAACAATCGCCCCAGCGTGGGCTGGAGCCCGAAGATACCGAACATGTTGCCCGAGACGTACAGCACGGTGGCTTTTTCTGTGTCCGCGTCTGACTTGTAGGTCAGGTCCATACGATCTGCGTAAGAGACCGCCATGAGGTCGGCTTGGCCTTTGACGGCAGCGCGCATTAATTGGAAGGATGGATAGGCCCACCCGTCGAAGGTGGCGGGTTTGCCGTCGAGATCGTTGCCCACCCGGAAAACCATGTAAAGATGTTGGGGATCGGTCACGGGCAGGGGGCGCAGCAGGATCGCATCAATCAGGCGGAATGCCGAAGTACAAGCGCCAATGGCCAGCGCGAGGGATAGAATGGCCGCGGCGGAGGTCACCTTCTTTTTCATGAGCTGGCGCCAGCCGAAGACGGTGTCGGCGCGCAGGGAGTCGAGCCATGCGACCAGTTGGGTGTCGCGAGTCTCTTCGGCGTAGCGCAGGGGGGAACCGAAGGCGCGGCGTGCCTCGGCCGGGTCGCGGCCTTGCACCACGGCTTCATCCAGGTGCGATTGCACCTCTTCGTCGATTTCGCGGCTCAGCCGGCCACCGCCGATAGCGTTCGAGATGCGTGACCACAATGACATATCAAACCGTCCTTAAAACGCGATTGACGGCGGAGGTGACCGCCTGCCAGCGCGACTCTTCGTTAGCCAGTTGCTTCTTACCGGCTGCGGTCAATTCGTAAATGCGGGCGCGGCGTCCGGTATCTTTGGTAATCCATCGGGCACGAATCCAGCCGGCCTCTTCCATACGATGGAGCGCTGGATAGAGCGAGCCTTCTTCGGCGCGGAGCACGTCGCCCGACCACTCTTTGATTGAGGTCATGATGGCGTAGCCGTGCAGTTGTGGCCGTCGCGAGAGGATCTTCAGGACCAGCAAATCGAGCGATCCCTGGAGAGAATCGGTTTTAGGCATACTCAGACTTCATAATATAAAGACGTCTGAGGATGCGCAAGGTTAGCAGGCCGGGCGGACGCGCGGATTAGCGATAAAACTCTGCCCAGCGGCGATCTTCCGCGGTGGCATTCGGGTCCGCGAGGACGCGTTCCAACTCGGCCGATAACTTCGTCTCATATTCCCCGGGCGGCTGCCGTTTCGCGGCAAGCATGGCGAGCGCTTCCTTGCCTACGGGCCACCAATTTCCGGGCGGCGCCTCGCCGTCTCCCAATACGGATTCCAGCGCGCGGATAGCCCGCATGTCTCCCCGGCAACTCCGGCCCAGTCCAAATACCGCCCAAAACCGGATCCGTACATCCGGGTCGTGGAGCACGGAAATGAGCGGCTCAATGCTCTCCCGCGTGCCGGCATAAGCCAGTGACTCTGCGGCTTCCTCGCGGGCCGGTTGGGGTTGGGCTGAATCCACGAGGCACTGTGCAAGTGCGAGCGCCGTGGCTCGGCCAGGATGGTGAATCCAGCCTAATGCGCGGGCTGCGGCGTGACGTCTGTGGGGGTTGTCATCGTGCAAGAGCGCACGAATCAAGGGCGGCACGGCGCGGCGGTCATTCAAAGACTCGATAGTCAGCGCCGTCGCATAAAGATCATCTTTCCCGGTCTGCTCAAAGAAGAGGCCCAGCAAAGCTCGCACGGCGCTCGCGCCTCCGGCGATGGCCAGCAATTTCCCGCTCGCCGCGCGGTCCTGATGAGATCGGGCGGGGTCGAGCATGATTGAACGGAGAGCTTCCGCCAGTGGACTCCCACCGCGCTCGCGCTTGGCCACTGCCATCGCCAGCGTGCGATCCTGACCGGGCATTCTCCGCAACTGCTTCCTGATCCGGCGTTGCCATCTAAGCCGCATGGTCAAAAAGATCCTCATCGTTCCATCGCCGCCCGCTTGAGACTCCGGCCTCGAAGCGCGAGTAATACGCGCTTATCCCAACGGGCCATGGCCTCGGCGAGCATGGCCTCCTCGGCGTCGTTTCTGACGCTGTCGTCTTCGTACGCATCTTCGAGCGTCTCGATACTGTTTTTCTTGGCCGCGCGTTCCCAGTGGGCATTGCACCGGTCCTCCGGCAGAGGCCACGTGGAGCAGCGACCGCGAGCGATGTACCTGCCGTTGATCTCGCCGCTATCCAAACTGATCTCGCTGTCGACGAAGCATAGATCGCCATAAGATCGGGAGAGGGGAACCAATAGCTCGTAGACCTCGTAGTTTTTGACCTCCAGCCGGTATTCGATGCGCGTGTAACCGTGCCATTGCGTTAGCCGGGAGGCGGAAGCATCGTAGTGGCCTTCGTCACCCGGAATTCCGTCGCTCGATGGGGCCGCCAGGCGATTCTTCCGAAACAGGGTTTCAAGCGAGAACACCACCGACGGTCGACGGCGACGGGCGTCGCCACGAAACCGGAGCACCGCGGGCCGTGGCCCCGTGACCGCGATCCGGTTGAAGCATACGAAGGACATTGCAACTATAGCTTACGATAGCCCCAACTATTCTGATCTCTGCTAACCCGCACGCCGGCTCGTTCGTCCAAACATCCAGTACCGGAGGACCACTATGCTCCAAGACCTGCGAATCGGCCTGCGAATGCTCCGCAAGCAGCCCGGCTTTACCATCATTGCCGTACTCACGCTGGCATTGGGCATCGGCGCGACATCGGCCGTCTTCAGCCTCATTCGCGGCGTTCTGTTGACGCCGCCCCCGTATCGCGATCCGCAGCGCCTGGTGCTGATTCCGACCGCCCGCGCTGATGGCCGCCAGATGGAGCACCCGCGCGGTTGGCCCTCCGCGCAGTGGGTCGAATGGAAACAGCAGTCGAAATCACTCGAAGACCTGGCGGCCTATTCCTGGACGTTTAATTTCCTGATCCGCCAAGACGGCAGCGAATCCCTGGAAGGCATGTGGGTCACACGCGATTACTTCCGCGTGCTGGGGCTACAGCCATTGATGGGGCGCACCTTCCTCGAATCCGAAACCAGCAGCGACAAGACCGCGCCCGTAATCATTCTCGGCTACGACCTGTGGCAGCGGACGTTTAATGGCGATCCGCACATCATCGGGCAGAAAATCCGCATCAGCCGGCAGGATACGCCGCCTACCGTGATCGGCGTCATGCCGCGCGGCGTGCGATTTCTGCCCTCGCCCGGCGATGCACAGGAACCGAATTACAACCTGAACGCGCACGTCGATTTCTGGATTCCGGCGCCCTCCAAGCCCACGTTCCGGAAAGCGCCCATCTGGGATATCGTGGGACGCTTGCGCCCGGGCGCCACCGCTCAACAAGCCCAGGGAGAGCTGAAAGTTCTGGCCGCTCGGCAGGCATCCGGGGAGCACGAATTTGAAGGGTTCACGCCCGAGGTGAAATCTCTAACTACCGAATTGAATCACGATGGCAGCCGCATCTTGTGGCCCCTGTTGGGCGCGGCCGCGCTGGTGCTGTTGATCGCTTGCGGCAATGCTTCCGCGCTGCTGTTGGTGCGCGGACTGCAGCGCCAGCAGGAATACGCCGTGCGCAGCGCATTGGGTGTGGGCCGCGTGGCGCTTGTTCCGGCAAGTATCGACCGAGAGTCTGCTGGTGGCATTGTTGGGCGGCGCGCTGGGCGTGGTGCTGGCGCTAGGCGCGGTGAATATATTCAAACTGATTGGCGGACACGCCATCCCGCGGCTTGACTCGGTCACGCTGGGCTGGCCGGTGCTGGCCTTCGGTTTTTTCTCGGCGGTCTTCGCGGCGCTGCTGGCGGGACTCTACCCCGCGTTGCGCGCCTCGCGGCTCGACCCGGTGCAGGTGCTGAAAAACGCCGGTCCCAAGAGCAGCGCCAGTCGCGGCGAACGTCGGCTGCTGCGCGCCGTTACCCTGGTTCAGACGGCGCTGACTCTGGCGCTGTTGGTAGGCGCCGGTCTGCTGATCCGCACCATGATGAACATCTCTAACGTGGAATCGGGCTACAGTATCGGACGGATATTGACCATGAGCGTGACCGCGGTCAGGGCGACTGGGCGGATTTCCATCGCCATGCGCTGGAACGGGTGGCCGCGATTCCCGGCGTGCAGTATGCGGCATTCGCCTGGGGCGTTCCGCTGACCGGCAACAACTGGCCGGCTACGGTGGACGTGGAGGGCCAGCCCGCACCTGCCAAGGAAAGCGACCGCATCGCCGTGCCACTGCGCGCGGTGACGCAGAATTACTTCGCGCTGCTGGGGCTTCCGCTTCTGGACGGGCGGGATTTCCGCGCCACGGATATTCGTAAAGCGCCGACGTAGCGGTAGTGAACAAGGCGTTCGCTGATCGCTATTTCCCGCGGCACGGTGGCGATCGGAAAGAAGCTGTGGATGGGCACCCGGCAGGAGCCCGGCGACTGAAATCGTGGGCGTGGTAGCCAATGGGCGCACCGATGATCTCACCCATACTGGACAGCCCGAAGTTTATTTCCCGCTATGGCAGGCCAATGCGTTTTCCAAGCACCTGGTAGTCCGCACGGCGGCCGATCCGCATACTGTTATGGCCGCCGTGCGGCGTGAGTTGCGGGCGGTCGATCCGACGGTGGCTGTCGAAAACGTTAAGACGCTGCAACAGATCCAAAGCGATTCGCTGGCCTCGCGTACGTTCGCAATGCAGTTACTGGCTGGGTTTGCGGTGGTGGGAAGCGTGCTGACGCTAGTGGGTATCTACGGCGTGCTGTCGCTTTCGGTGGCTTCGCGGCGGCGGGAGTTGGCGATTCGCTCCGCCGTGGGAGCCCAGCAGCGCGACATCCGCAACTTGATCTTCGGCGAAGGATTCCGGCTGATCGCAGGAGGCGTGATTGCGGGCATAGCTGCCGCGCTAGTGTTATCGCGCGTGCTGCGATCGTTCCTGTTCGAAGTAGAACCGGGCGATCCGATAACGCTAATCGGGGTAGCGGTTTTGTTTGCGAGCGTGGCGCTGCTGGCCTGTTGGGTTCCTACGCGCCGCGCGGGCAAGGTGGATCCAGTGGAAGCTTTGCGCTACGAATGATCAGGGCAGCTTGGTCGAGCCCATCAAATACTTGATCGACCCCGCGCGCCGCGTTGCGCCCTTCGCAGATCGCCCAAACCACCAGCGATTGCCCGCGCCGCATATCGCCCGCCGCGAATACGCCGGGGACAGAGGTCATGTAATTGTCGCCCGCCTGGACGTTGCCGCGAGCATCCAGCTTCACGCCCAGACTCTCGATCAGCCCCGATTTGAACGGGTCCCAGAAAGCCCATCGCCAGCAGCACCAAGTCCGCATCCAGCGTGAATTCCGTGCCCGGCAGTGGCTCGAATTTCGGCGCTGGGCCGACCCGGACGGCGTGCAACTGCTTCACGTTGCCCTGCTCGTCGCCGGTGAAGCGCGTGGTGGCGACGCTCCACTCCCGGACGCCGCCTTCTTCGTGCGAACTTTCCGTGCGCAAGCTGCATGGGCCACAGCGGCCAGGGCGTGTGACGGCGCGCGTTCGTGCCGGAGGTTGCGGCAGCATTTCAAACTGATGCACCGACTGCGCTCTCTGGCGGTGGGAAGTGCCCAGGCAATCCGCGCCCGTATCGCCGCCGCCGATGATCACCACGCGCTTGCCTGTAGCCAGAATAGCGCCGGCATCGGGAACGTGTCGCCTTCGCTGCGGCGATTCTGTTGCGGCAGAAATTCCATGGCGAAGTGGATGCCCTTCAACTCGCGGCCGGGCACCTGCAGATCGCGCGGCTGTTCCGCGCCGCCCGCCAGCAGAATGGCATCGTAATCGCGCCGCAGATCCTCCACCGGAATGTTGCCGCCCACGTGCGCGTTGGGGACGAACTCGACGCCCTCGGCCCGCATCTGTTCCAGGCGCCGGTCGATCAGGTGCTTCTCCATTTTGAAATCGGGAATGCCGTAGCGCAGCAGGCCGCCGATGCGGTCGTTCTTTTCGAAGACCGTGACCGCATGCCCGGCGCGCGCAACTGCTGCGCGGCAGCCAGGCCGGCCGGACCCGATCCCACAACCGCCACGCGCTTGCCCGGTGATGTTGCGCGGCGGCTCGGGCACGATCCAGCCTTCGGCGAACGCGCGGTCGACGATGGTCTTCTCGATCTGCTTGATCGTGACCGGCGGCTCGTTGATGCCCAGCACGCAGGCCGCTTCGCACGGGCGCGGGGCAGATGCGGCCGGTAAACTCCGGAAAATTGTTGGTGGCATGCAGCACGCGGATCGCTTCGTGCCAGCGGCCGCGATACACCAGATCGTTCCAGTCCGGAATGATGTTGTTGACCGGACATCCGGTGTGGCAGAACGGCACGCCGCAATCCATGCAGCGCGCGCCCTGCGTGCGGATTTTGTCTTCGGGGAAATCGAGGTAGATCTCGAACCAGTCGTTGATGCGCTCGGCCGGCGGGCGGCGCGCGGGTAGCTCGCGCGTGTATTCCAGAAAGCCGGTAGTCTTACCCATGCGCCACCTCCCGGACGCTCGCTGGCCTGATGAGCTGGTGACTGGGCGGCTGATGGCTTAGCTTCAGCACGCGCTTGTACTCGTGCGGGAAGACTTTGATGAACTTCGGCAGCATGGTGGCCCAGTTTTCCAGGATCCACTTGGCCCGCGGGCTGCCGGTGAACTCGACATGCCGCTCGATCAGGCTGCGCAGCAGTCGGTGCGTCGCCTTCCGACCGGCTCCAGATCGACCGCCGGCGGTGTTGCAGCGCTTCTCCGCGAACTCGCCGGTCTCGTCGAGCACGTAGGCAATGCCGCCGCTCATGCCCGCGGCGAAATTGCGCCCGCATTTGCCCAGCACCACCACCAGGCCGTTGGTCATGTATTCGCAGCCGTGATCGCCCAGGCCTTCCACCACCGCCGTTGCGCCGGAATTGCGGACCGCGAAGCGCTCGCCGGCCATGCCGTTGAAAAAGGCTTCGCCGCTGGTGGCGCCATAAAGGACGACGTTGCCGATCAGAATATTCTCTTCGGGCAGAAACGTACGATCCGCGCGGCGGATAGACGATCACCCGTCCGCCGGAAAGCCCCTTGCCGACATAATCGTTGGCGTCGCCCTCCAGCGTCAGCGTGACGCCTTTCGCCAGGAACGCGCCGAAGCTTTGCCCCGCCGAGCCGGTGAATTCGAAACGGATCGTATCGTCGGGCAGCCCGGCCGAGCCGTAGCGCCGCGCAATCTCGCCGCTCAGCATGGCGCCCACCGTGCGGTGCACGTTGCGGATGGGCAGCTTGATTTCGATCGGGCTGCGGTTCGTCGAGCGCTTCGCCGGCCAGTTCGATCAGCTTGTAATCGAGCGCCTGGGCGAGGCCGTGATCCTGCGACTGCACGCAGCGGCGCGCAATGCGTGCGGGCACTTGCGGGTTGTACAGAATGGCGGAGAAATCGAGTCCCTTGGCCTTCCAGTGGTCGATCGCGGCGCGCGGATCGAGCATATCCACGCGGCCGACCATCTCGTCCAACGTGCGGAACCCCAGCTGCGCCATATACTGCGCGCACCTGTTCGGCGATGAAGAAGAAGAAATTGATGACGTGCTCGGGCTGCCCTTGAAACTTTGCGCGTAGCACGGGATCCTGCGTGGCGATGCCCACCGGACAAGTATTCAGGTGGCACTTGCGCATCATGATGCAGCCCATCGCCACCAGCGGCGCGGTGGCGAAACCGAATTCTTCGGCGCCCAGCAGCGCGGCGATAGCGACGTCGCGGCCGGTTTGCAGCTTGCCGTCGGTCTGCACGCGAATGCGGCCGCGCAGATCGTTCATCACCAGCACCTGCTGCGTTTCGGCCAGGCCCAGTTCCCAGGGGATGCCCGCGTGCTTGATGGAACTGAGCGGCGAAGCGCCGGTGCCGCCGTTATCGCCGCTGATCAGAACCACGTCGGCATGCGCCTTGGCGACACCCGCGGCCACCGTGCCCACGCCCACTTCGGCCACCAGCTTCACCGAAATGCGCGCGCGCGGATTGACGTTCTTCAGATCGTAAATGAGCTGCGCCAGATCTTCGATGGAGTAAATATCGTGATGCGGCGGCGGCGAAATCAGCCCCACGCCGGGAATGGAATGGCGCACGCGCGCGATCACCTCGTCCACCTTGTGGCCGGGCAGCTGGCCGCCTTCGCCGGGCTTGGCGCCCTGCGCCATTTTGATCTGCAGCTCGTCGGCATTCACCAGATAATTCGTGGTGACGCCGAAGCGCGCCGAGGCCACCTGCTTGATCGCGCTGCGCCGCCAGTCGCCGTTCGCATCGCGCTGGAAGCGCGCTTCGTCTTCGCCGCCTTCGCCGGTATTCGATTTGCCGCCGATGCGGTTCATGGCGATGGCCAGCGTCTCGTGCGCTTCCTTCGAAATCGAGCCGAACGACATGGCGCCGGTGGCGAAGCGCTTCACGATCTCCGTAGCCGGTTCCACTTCTTCGAGCGGCAACCGGACGCACTGACGGCTTGATTTCCAACAGCCCGCGCAGCGTGCACAGCTGCCGGTTCTGCTTGTCGATCAGGTCCGTGTATTCCTGGAACGTCGTCCGAACTCTGCTGCCGCACCGCGTGCTGCAGCTTGCTCACCGTCAGCGGATTCAGCAGGTGATACTCGCCGCGCACGCGGTATTGATAATTGCCGCCCACCGGCAGTTCGGTGTCGTAACTCGGTGACCGGCTGAAACGCCAGCGCGTGCTTCATCTGCGCTTCGCGCGCCAGCACGTCCAGGCCCACGCCTTCGATGCGCGACGCCGTGCCGGTGAAATATTTGTCGACCAACGCTTTGTTCAGCCCGATGGCTTCGAACACCTGCGCGCCGCGATAGCTTTGCAGCGTGGAGATGCCCATCTTCGAAAAGGTCTTCAGCAGTCCCTTGTTGATGGCCTTCTTGTAATTGCGCCAGCGCGTTTTCGAACGTCAGGCCGGCGGGCAGATTGCCGCGCATGGCCATGTCTTCGAGCGTCTCGATGGCCAGGTAAGGATTCACGGCGCTCGCGCCGTAGCCGATCAGCAGCGCGAAATGCATCACCTCGCGCGGCTCGCCGGATTCGATAATCAGCGCCACCTGCGTGCGCGTCTCTTCGCGAACCAGGTGATTGTGCACCGCCGCCAGCGCCAGCAGGCTGGGGATGGGCGCGTAGTCTTCGTCGATGCCGCGGTCGGAGAGAATCAGCAGCGTGTAGCCGGATTTGATGGCCAGCGAAGCGCGCCGGCAGAGCGAATCGAGCGCGCGCTCCAGCCCCTTTTCGCCATCTTCGGCACGGGAAACAGCGTGGGCAGCGTGGTGGCCAGAAAATCGCCTTGCGAAACGCGGCGCAGTTTTTCCAGCGACCGGTTGCCGATGATCGGATGCGGCAGGCGCAGCGTGTGGCAGTGCTTGCGGCGTCTCGTCCAGGATGTTGCGCTCGGTGCCGATGTAGCTGATCAGCGACATCACCATCTCTTCGCGAATGGGATCGATGGGCGGATTGGTCACCTGCGCGAAGAGCTGCTTGAAGTAGTTGAACAGCGGCTGCGGCTTGTCGGAAAGGCAGGCCAGCGGCGTGTCGGTGCCCATCGAACCGATCGGCTCCTGCCCGTTTTCGGCCATGGGCGCAAGGATCGTGCGCAGGTCTTCGTCGGTATAGCCGAAGGCGCGCTGGCGGCAAAGGATGGTGTCGTGATCGGTGCCATGCACGCGCGGCGGGTCTGGCAGTTGTTCGAGCGTGACCTGGTTCTCGGCCAGCCACTGGCCGTAGGGCTTGCGCGAGTAAAGCCGCTCTTTGATTTCTTTATCGGAAACGATGCGGCCGCCGACGGTATCGACCAGCAGCATCTTGCCGGGCTGCAGCCGGCCCTTTTTCTTGACGTTCTCGGGCTTAACCGGCAGCACGCCGGCTTCCGACGACATCACGATCAGGTCGTCGTGCGTCACCAGGTAGCGCGCGGGGCGCAAGCCATTGCGGTCGAGCGTGGCGCCGATCACCCGGCCATCGGTAAACGCGATGGCCGCCGGACCGTCCCAAGGCTCCATCAGCGAAGCGTGATATTCGTAGAACGCCCGCTTCTCCGGGTTCATGTGCGGATTGCTGGCCCAAGCTTCCGGGAATCAGCATGGCCATGGCGTGCGGCAGATCGCGGCCCGCCATGAACAGCAGTTCGACCGCGTTGTCGAAGGCCGCCGAATCGCTGCCGTTCGGAGCAATGATGGGGAACAGCTTCTTCATATCGTCGCCGAAAAGCGGAGAGGCCAGGATGGACTGGCGCGCATGCATCCAGTTCACGTTGCCGCGCAACGTGTTGATTTCGCCGTTGTGGGCGACGTAGCGGTAAGGATGCGCCAGTTGCCAGGTGGGAAACGTATTGGTCGAGAAGCGCTGGTGCACCAGGCAAAGCGCGCTCATCACGTCAGGATCGGATAGCTCGCCGTAAAAATCCGCCATCTGGGGAGCCAGCAGCAGTCCTTTATATACAATGGTGCGCGCCGACAGCGACGGAATGTAGAAATCGCCCTTATTGGGCAGGCTGGTGCGCGCCACTTCCGATTCGGCGCGCTTGCGGACGATGTAGAGTTTGCGCTCCAGCGCATCCGGGTCGCATGTCCGGTGCATCCGACGAAGATCTGCTGGATATAAGGCTGCGACGCGCGCGCCACGCGGCCGATCGCGTCGCCATCCACCGGAGTATCGCGCCAGCCGAGTACCGTGAGTCCTTCTTCGCGCACGATGCGCTCGAGGATGCCCTCGCACGACAGACGTTGATGCGGTTCGACGGGAAGGAAGGTCATGCCCACGCCGTATTCGCCTTCGGCCGGAAGTGTGAAACCCAAGGCTGCGCACTCGCGCGCGAAAAACTTGTGCGGAATCTGGATCAGAATGCCGGCGCCGTCGCCGGTTTCCGGATCGCAGCCGCAAGCGCCGCGATGGGTCAGGTTGATCAGGACCTGAATGCCTTTGGCGATAATGTCGTGGGACTTGTGGCCCTTGATGCTGGCTACGAAACCTATGCCGCAAGCATCATGTTCGTTTCGGGGGTCGTAAAGGCCCTCGGGAGACGGTAGCTGGTTTCGACCGGGGATACACGTGGATTCGGCCATATTTTCTCCGTGGAATTCCTTAAGTGTAGCAAGCCCTTCTAGTATCATGCAATAGCCTTTTAAGATTTATGCAGTATTAGAAAAGCAGATAGTAACTGGTGCGTCATATGGCTGTTAAGCCTAAGTTTCTTAAACATATAATAGAGCAATCAGGGCGTGCGGCCTTTATCGGAAATGCAGTGTCGTCCTCGATTTGAATAAGCAGCACCTCGAAGAGGTGGCGTGAGGTTTGTTCCGGACCCGCACCGGTGGGTTATACTCCAGACATGGGACTGTCGCGCGGAAAAAGCACTTGGTACAAGCTATGACCAGCCCCGGAGACGCACTGCTGCTTCTTTCTTTCGGGGGGCCCGACGAACACGCCGAAGTGATGCCTTTTCTTGAAAACGTGCTTCGCGGCCGTCCCGTGCCGCGCCAGCGCATGCTCGAAGTAGCCGAGCATTATCATCACTTTGGAGGCCGCAGCCCGATTAACGATCAGAATCGCGCGCTGCTGTCTGCACTGCGCGATGTGCTGGCCGCCGAGGGGCCGCACCTGCCGCTGTACTGGGGCAATCGAAACTGGCATCCGCTATTAGCGGATACGCTGCGCCAGATGACCGCGGACGGCGTGCGCCGCGCCTTCGTCTTCGTCACCTCGGCCTACAGTTCCTATTCCGGCTGTCGGCAATACTTGGAGGATATGGCCCGCGCGCGGCTCGCCGTGGGTCCGGGCGCGCCGGAGTTATTGAAACTCCGGGTGTTTTACAATCACCCAGCTTTCGTCGGCATAATGGCTGACCGGGTAACGGCCGCGCTCGACCAGATCCCGCCCGAGAGGCGCGCCAACGCAGCCCTAGCCTTTACGGCGCACAGTGTTCCGGTAACCATGGCCGAGACCAGCCAGTATGTCCAACAGGTCTCGGAAGCCTGCCGTCTGGTGGCGGAGTGCGTGGAACGGCCCTCCTACCGGCTCGTGTATCAGAGCCGCAGCGGCGCGCCCGGCCAACCCTGGCTGGGTCCTGACGTGTTGGAATACCTGCGCGAACTTGCTGCGGAGGGTTCGGTGCGCGATGTGATCCTGGCGCCTATCGGATTCATCTCCGACCACATGGAAGTCGTGTACGATTTGGATACCGAGGCGTCCCAATTGTGCGGCACACTGGGCTTAAATATGGTTCGCGCCGCCACCGTGGGCGCGGACCCGCGTTTCGCCGCAATGATCCGGGAACTGGTCCTTGAACGAACCGAAGGCGTACCTCGCCGTGCCTTGGGCCATTTCGGCCCTAGCCACGATATCTGCGCCGAGGACTGCTGCCCCGCCCCCGCCGTGCGCCGCGCCTAAGCGCAAAATCGCCTCTAGTGCTAGTCCGCCTGTCCGCCGATAACTGGTACTGAGTGGAACAGCGCGAAAGTGGTCGATTGCACGAGTGTGCGGGTAACGAGGGTGGCGAATCCCAGGGGCCGGTAGCCTCGGCCGGGGAAATTGAACGAGCCGGCTTGATAGCGGCTGTGGAGCAATCCGCAGACGCCATCGTCATCTCCGATACCAGCGGCACGATTCGGTATGTGAATCCAGCCTTTACCACCATGACCGGGTACACCGCGGAGGATGCCATTGGGCAGAACACCCGCGTGCTGAAGTCCGGGCTACAGTCGCCTGAGTTCTATAAGGACATCTGGGACACCATCGCTTGCGGTCGGATCTGGCGGGGCCAGTTGATCAACCGGCGGAAAAACGGCACCTTCTATACCGAGGAGATGAGTATCACTCCGGTCCGGGGCGCGCAGGACAAAATCGTTAGCTACATCGCAATTAAGCAGGACGTTACAGAGCGCCGAGCCGCTGAGGATGCCCGACGATTCCTGGCATCAATTGTGGAGTCGTCGGAGGACGCCATTGTCGCTTATCGACCTGATGGCACAATCCTAACCTGGAATCGCGGCGCTCAAACTCTATTGGGCTACTCCGCTGAGGAGGCTATTGGACGCAATGTCTCCATACTGGTCCAGCCCGGCGAACCGAACGGTGCGCTGCCATTCACCGCAACAGGGCCGAAGGGCGAAAGGGCACCCCAACGCGAAGCCTTGCTGTTTAGGAAGGACGGCTGTCCGCTCAACGTATCGGTGGCGGCCAATGCCGTGCCAAATCCTGCGGGCGAAGGGATGGCGACCGCGGCCATTATCCGCGATATCAGCGAAAGAAAACAAGCCGAAGAACTGCGCGCGCTGTTGGCATCGATCGTGGAATCCTCCGCCGACGCGATCTTGAGCGGAGCCTTGGATGGGACCATCGTCAGTTGGAACAAGAGCGCCGAGATCCTCTTCGGCTATGCGACCGCGGAGATCGTCGGAAAACCGTACGCCATTCTGGCGCCAACCAGCCAGCAACATGAGGTGGGCGAAGCATTAGCCAAGGTCCGCACCGGCGAAGTTTGCCACTACGATACGGTCCGCCTGAGAAAAGACGGCAGCCTGGTCGATGTCGCGGTCACCGTCTCTCCTATTTGCGACGCCTTTGGCGGAGCGGTCGGAGTGGCGGTCATCGCCCGCGACGTTGGGGATCGCGTGCGCTCCGCTCGCCGCATGAGGGAGAGCGAAGAGCGGTTCCACGGTGTCTTCGAACATGCGCCGTTTGGTATGTGCGTCACCGGTAGCGAGGGCCGCATTGCCCAGGCGAATGCCGCGCTCTGCCGGATGTTGGGATTCTCCGAAGCGGAAATGCAGACACGCGGCTTGCAGAACCTGGTGCATCCCGCCGATCACGAGATCATCGAGGAAGCGTACGGCCGCCTGCTGGCCGACCCTTCTATGTGCGTCGAGATGGAGCCGCGCTTCCTCCATCGCGATGGAGCCGCCGTTTGGACCCGCACGCGTATTTCGGCAGTGCGCGATGCTGCGGGCAAGCCATTGTATTCCGTAGTTCACGTCGAGGATATTACCGCGAGGAAACAGTCGGAGGAGGCCTTGGGCGAGAGCGAAGATCGTTTCCGCGTTATGGCCGATAGCTGCCCGACGATGCTCTGGGTCACCGACGATCAGGGGGAACTTCGCTTCATAAACCGGACATACCGCGAATTTGCCGGCGTAACCCTTGAAGAGGTGCAAGAAGGCCATTGGAAGTTGTTGGTACATCCCGACGAATCCGTCGATTACACAGGGGCCTTTCAGGGAGCAGTCGCGGAACGCGCCCCGTTCCGGGCTGAGGCGCGAGTCCGGAGAGCCGATGGCGCATGGCGGTGGCTGGGTTCAAATGCCATGCCTCGTGTCTCTCCGGGAGGCATTTTTCTAGGGCATGTGGGGCTCAGTTCCGACATCACCGATCGCCTAAAGTCCGAACAGGCACGGGAGTTCCAACTGTTGCTCATTCGAGCCATCCATGAGGGATCGCTCGATGGAATCCTGGTGGTGAGCGACGACGGGATAGTAGCATCGCATAACAAAAGATTCCTGGAGATCTGGCAGGTCCCGCCCGCTATTGCGAGCGGCCCCACGGTGGGTTGTGCCGATGAGAAGCTATTATCCGCGTGCACAGCCTTAGTGAAAGCCCCCCAGGACTTTACGCGAAGAGTACTCGAATTGTACGCCGATCCCACAGCCAGCGATCATTGCGAAATTGAGCTGAACGACGGCCGGACTCTCGAACGGTACTCCACCGGCCTGCGAAGCGAATCGGGACAGCGCTTAGGGCGCGTATGGTTCTTCCGGGACATTGCTGAGCGGAAGAAATCCGAGGAAGCCTTGCGGAGCAGCGAGGAGAAGTTCCGGCAGTTGGCCGAAAATATCCACGAAGTGTTCTGGATGATGAACGCCTCGGCCACCGAGATGCTCTATGTCAGCCCGGCTTACGAAAGCCTGTGGGGCCGGTCTTGTGAGAGTCTTTACCAGAACCCGATGTCGTGGATGGAGTCGATTGAGCCAGCCGACCGCGAACTGGCTCACGCTACATTCGAAAAGCAGATGGCCGGCGAGTGCATCGATTCCGCATACCGCATCCGCGCGCGCAACGGCCAGGTTAAATGGATACGCGACCGCGCTTTTCCGATACGGGATGAAGCCGGCGAGTTGATCCGGATCGCAGGCATCGCCGAAGAGATCACCGAGCGCAAGCGCTACGAGGTGGAACTGCTCAGGGCGCGAGAGACTGCCGACGCCGCCAGCCGCGCGAAAAGCCGGTTTTTGGCTAATATGAGCCACGAAATCCGGACGCCCATGAATGGCGTGATCGGTATGCTGCAGTTGCTGCTCGACACCGACCTGACGCTCGAGCAGCGCGAATACGCCGGCGTAATCGAGGATAGTGGGCGCACGCTTCTGGCACTTATCGACGATATTTTGGACCTCTCCAAGATCGAGGCGCAGAAGATCAGTCTCGAGAAAGTGGATTTCGATTTGAGCCGTGTCATGGAAGACGCCTTCCAGACGCTCCACGCGAGGTCGACCGCCAAGGGACTCGCTTTCAGTTGGCAGGCAGAGGCCAAGATACCAGCACTGCTGCGCGGCGACCCCTATAGGCTCCGGCAAGTGCTCGTCAACCTCACGGCCAACGCTATCAAGTTCACCGAACGGGGTAAGGTAAGCGTTCAAGTGCAAGTGGAGAGCCGGACCGAAGAACGGGTGACCCTGCTTTTTTCCGTCACCGACACCGGTATTGGAGTTCATCCGGACCAGGCTGCCGCATTATTTTCGCCATTTGTGCAAGCGGACCCGTCCGACACGCGAAAGTACGGCGGCACCGGCCTGGGCCTTGCTATTTCGAAGGAACTGGTGGAACTGATGGGCGGGAACATTGGCTTGCGCAACGGTGATTCCCCTGGGTCCATATTCTGGTTCACCGCAGTTTTCGAAATCTCGGCGGAGGGCGCCTCGAAGACTGCCCCGGCTCGCGGCGAAATATCATCCGGTGTGGTGCGTGCGCGGTGGGGTGCTCGCATCCTGGTCGCGGATGACGACCGCACCAACCAGCGAGTACTCCTGGGGCAGTTACAGAAGCTAGGATACGTTGCTCATGCAGTAGCTACCGGAGCCGAGGCCATCGACGCGGTTCGCCATGAGCAGTACGATCTGGTCCTCATGGACAGCCAGATGCCTGAAATGGACGGCTTTGAGGCCACCCGCCGTATCCGCGAGTTAGTGAGCGGCCATATTCCCATCGTGAGTGTCACGGCGGATGCCATGGCTGGCGATCGGGAGCGCTGCCTCCGGGGAGGGATGGACGACTATCTTTCGAAACCGGTGGAACTGCGCCGCCTGGCGGACGTTCTGGCCCGGTGGCTGCCTGACGTCGCGCCGTGCGGGAAGTCGCCGGCCGATCCGCCCGTGTTCGACGAAGAGGACCTGCTGAGCCGGATGGTCAGGGACAGAAATCTGGCGGGGCAAATCGTGAAAGGGTTCCTGGAAGATTTTCCGTCTCAGTTGGACAAGTTGCGCAGGCGGCTGGATGCGTCGGACGGCAGTGGAGCGGCATTACAAGCGCACGCTATGCGCGGCGCGGCGGCGGCCGTTTCAGCAGGTGGGATCCGCGCCTTGGCCCTGGCGATGGAGCAGTCGGGCAGGGCCGGCCGGCTGCATGATTTCGACGAGTTGTTACCGCGCGCGGCGCGGGAGTTCGAGCGCTTAAAAGACACGCTACGCCACACCGGGTGGGCCTAGCACCGGGAGCAGAGGAGAAAATACATGAAGACTTTGATTGTAGAAGACGATTTCACCAGCCGGCTGGTCCTCCAGACCTTCCTGTCGCGCTATGGCGAATGCCACGTCGCGGTCAACGGGTGGGAGGCGGTCGAGGCGTTCCGCAGCGCACTCGAAACAGGTCAGCCCTATGAGTTGATCTGCATGGACATCATGCTTCCGGAGATGAACGGCCGGGATGCCGTAAAGCAAATCCGCGCCCTCGAAGAGGCGCGCGGCATTGGCTCCGCTGCGGGCGTCAAGATCATCATGACCACTGCAGTAACGGACATCAAAGAAGTCATGCAGAGTTTTAACGAGCTTTGCGACGCTTACATGGTTAAGCCGATCAATCTTTCCGAGTTGCTCAACCAGGTGAAATCGTATCGGCTCGTGCAGTAAACGGGGAGCCGGGAGAGCAGGCATATAGGCCGATGCATCCCGGGCTTAGGCTGCGTGAGACTTTCCCCGGGTCCGCGCCACTAGTTTGCCGAAATCCATAGAAAGCAAGGGTGGTCTTAGGAATGGACGATCAAGACGTCATTCGAGAGTTCCTCATCGAAAGCAACGAGAACCTCGCCCGTTTGGACCAGGAGATGGTGGAACTTGAGAAACGCCCCAAGGATCCCCAGTTGCTGGCTGGCATTTTCCGCGCTATCCATACAATTAAAGGCACTTGCGGTTTTCTTGGCTTTACTTCGCTAGAAGGCGTTTCGCACCAGGCGGAAAACATCCTCAGCCAGTTGCGCGACGGCAAGCGTGACTTGAGCCCCGAATTAGTCACTCTAATACTTGAAGCGGTGGATGTAATCAAGACCATTCTGGTATCTATCGAAGTCAATGGGCGCGAAGGTACCGAAGTCTATGAGGATCTGCGCAAGCGACTGCTCAACGCCTCCATCGAGGTGAGTGGCGGCGCGCCGGCTGCGGATATCCCGGTGGCTCCGCCCGAAGCTGAGAAAGCGGCCGTGCTTAAGGGACCCTCGGTATCCGACTCCACCATACGCGTGGATGTCGTATTACTCGACAAGCTAATGAATCTGGTAGGTGAATTGGTCCTGGCCCGCAACCAGATCCTGCAGTTCAATGCTCACCAGGAAGACTCCACCTTAAACGCCACATCGCAGCGCCTGAACTTGATCACTACCGAATTGCAGGAAGGGGTCATGAAGACCCGCATGCAACCGATCGGCGTGGTCTGGAACAAACTGCCGCGCATCGTACGGGACTTGGGAAACTCGTTCGGTAAGCAAATTTCCCTCGAGATGAACGGAGCGGACACCGAACTCGATAAAACGATCATTGAGGCGATCAAGGATCCGCTGACCCACGTGGTGCGCAACTGTTGTGACCACGGCATTGAAAAGCCGGACGTGCGCGTGCGTAACGGCAAACCGGCGCAAGGCAAGTTGAGCATGCGCGCCTTCCACGAGGGCGGGCAAGTAAACATCGAGATTGCGGACGATGGCGCCGGAATCGATGTTGCGGTCCTGAAGAGCAAGGCCGTGCAACTGGGATTGATTCGCCCCGAACAGGCCGAGCGCATGACCGAACGCGAGGCGCTTGGGGCTGGTTTTCCTGCCGGGCTTCTCTACCGCCGCCGAAGTGACCAGCGTCAGTGGGCGCGGCGTGGGCATGGATGTCGTTAAGACCAACATCGAGAAGATCGGCGGCGTAGTGGAATTGGTCAGCCGCCTGGGCGAAGGGCACCACCCTCAAGCTCAGAATCCCGCTGACCCTCGCCATTATTCCCGGCCTGGTGGTTACGGTGCTGGAGAAGCGTTCGGCCCCCAGGGCAACCGGAGATCACGGCATACGCTACGTAATTCCGCAGGTCAGCCTTCTGGAGTTAATCCGACTCGAAGGCGATTCCGGCAAGCGCCAGATCGAACGCATCCACGACACGCCGTTTTACCGTCGCCGTGGAAGCCTGCTGCCGCTGGTTTATCTGGCCGATATTCTGAAACTCGGCAGCGAGGGCGAATCGAATGTGGTGAATATCGTGGTGCTCCAGGCCGAAGACCGGCAGTTCGGCCTGGTAGTGGATGGCATCAGCGACACGCAGGAAATCGTGGTGAAGCCCCTCGGCAAACAATTGAAGGGGCTGAACTGCTATGCCGGCGCCACCATTATGGGGGACGGGCGGGTGGCGCTGATTCTGGACGTCTCCGGTATCGCTCAGTTGTCCGGCGTGGTCCGTGAATCGAGAGAGAAATCTACGGCGGGGACGGCCCGCCGGGAATATGCCGGCGGAGAACGCCAGACCTACCTGCTCTTCCGCGCGGGCGCCTTCGAAAGGCTGGCGGTGCCGCTTTCCCTGGTGGCGCGACTGGAGGAGATTCCTCTCGCCAAGATCGAGCATGCCGGCGGCAAACAAGTCGTGCAATATCGCGGACGTATTCTGCAATTGGCTTCGCTGGCCGAAATCCTCGATCCGAGACAAGCGGACGGCCGGCCTCGCAGGATCCCGCGCAGGTGGTGGTTTTCAATAACGGAGAACGCAGCATCGGCATTTTGGTGGACCAGATCCTGGACATCGTGGAAGAAGAGGTGACGGTACGCCGGGCGGCCGTGCGCAAAGGACTCTTGGGGTCCGCGGTGATCGGCAAGAAAGTGACCGATCTACTGGATCTCCACGCCGTTATCCAGGCGGCCGACGACAGTTGGTTCCAAGGCGGCGACGAACTGCGTGCCAATGCCGCCACGATCATGGTCGCGGAAGCGTCGCCGTTCGTGCGCGGCCTGGTGCGCAACTCGCTCGAAATGGCGGGGTATCGGGTCATTGAAACCGGCGATACGCAGGCGGCCTTGCAGGAACTGGAGCGCCGCAAAATCGACGTGGTGCTGGCCGGTCTCGACCTGCCGCCCGACAGTGGTCGCGGGCTGTTGGAAGCTATGCGGCGATTGCCCAACCTCGCGCGCGTCCCTGCGCTCGCCCTCATTGACAGCGCCGAACAGGCCAAGACTCTTCATGAGCACCCGGAAGGGTTTTCCGATTACCAGATGAAGTTCGATCGGGACGCCATGCTGCAATCTCTGGCCAAACTGGCGAATGCCCTCGGAAACCCGGCAATGGAAGTTCCCTCCGGACAAGGGAGTCTAAACGTATGAACGATCGTCAGACCGCGCACGGCGTCTCGGATGTTGCTCGCACCACGCGAGAATACGCCACGTTCTTTGTGGATGGCCTTTATTTTGGGATCGACGTACTGGAGGTGCAGGAGGTCCTGCGCTATCAGGAGATGACTCATGTACCGCTGGCGCCCGCGGTGATTGAAGGCCTGATTAATCTGCGCGGCCAGATTGTCACGGCAGTGGATATGCGCAAGCGAATGAACCTGCGGCCCCGGGCCGAAGGCCAGACGCCCATGAATGCGGTGGTGCGCACCAAGGAAGGATCCGCCGTCAGCCTGCTGGTGGATGAGATTGGCGACGTGGTGGAGGCGGACACGGAAGCTTTCGAACCGGTGCCGGATAATGTCGATCCCGCCGCGCGGGATCTGCTACAAGGGCGTCTACAAGCTCAAGGATCGCCTGCTATTGGTCCTTGATACAGAGAAGACCATTGATATTGCCGCCAACGTCGCTTGAGGTGAGAGGTGGCGCAGTTGTTGAGATGGGGGGGCGGGTAAGATTGGCCGCCCTACGAACACAGGTTTGGCTTGGCATTTACTTTCTTTTTTCGCGATCAACAGGTGCTGGAACGGGTGGCGGAGTTCCTTATCCCCGGTTTGGCGGGACGCAGCCATCCGCGCATTTGGGACGCCGGCTCGGCCATGGGGCAAGAGGCTTACACGCTTGGCCATGATACTGGCCGATCACATGGGACATTTCGGGTTCAACAACCTCCGCATCGATGCCACCGACGTGGAAAGCACCGGCCAGTTTGCCAGAATGATCGACGCCGCCGTATATCCGAGAGAGGAACTGTCACGATTGCCCGAAGGCATCCTGGAAAAGTATTTCGAACCTAGCGGCCAACCCGAGCAATTTCGCGTCGTCGACAGCATCCGGCAACGGGTCAAGTTCCAGCAGCATGATCTTTTGTCGCTGCGGGAGATCGGTCAGGGTTACTCGCTGGTCTTGTGCAAGAATGTGCTGCTCCACTTCCAGCCGCTGGAGAGGATCGAAGTGCTCAAAATGTTTCACCGCGCTCTGGCCCCCGGCGGCTTGTTCGCCAGCGAGCATACCCAGGACATGCCGCCGGAACTCGCACCGCTGTTCCAACGCTTGATTCCCAACGGGCAGTTGTTCCGCAAAGTGGAGGGCGGCGCATGCGCATCGTGACGTTAGAGAATAGCGGCGAAGTTTATACTTGCGAGGTTTATCTGGTGCTGGGCGGCGCCAGCCGGATCGGCGACATCAACACCCTGGTGGATGTGGGCCAGGATCCGGCCATTTTCGCCGGCATCGAACGGGCCCCCACCGGGCTCGGAAAATGGCCCGTCGAACAGGTAGTGCTCACGCACTGCCACTCCGATCACAGCGCGCTGCTGCCGCAGATCCGGGAGGCGTTCCACCCCAAGGTATTCGCGCATTCACCGAATACCTATGGCGTCGACCACCTGCTGCGCGATGGAGACTCCATCAGAATGGGCGACGAGTATTTTGAGGTCATACACACGCCAGGCCATAGCAGCGACTCGATCTGCCTTTATAACCGGACAGAGGGAGTACTCTTCGCCGGCGACACCCCCCTGATCATTACGTCGCCGGGCGGCACCTATGAAGCGGTTTTTCTGGACGGCATTGGAGAAGGTATGCGCCCGCGATGTGCGGGCCGATCTATTTCGGGCACGGTCCTCCGCTGATGGAGCAGTGCAACGAGAGGCTGCGTGAATCGCAGAGGATGGCTGAAGGCAGTGGTAAGGCAGGCGGTTTCGCCGGCCTTGTGGAATCTCATTAGATAAACGGAATCGAGTAGCAAAGGAGCAGACAATGGCACGACAAACAGGCAATAGCCGGACCATCCCCGCAGGAGGCCGGTCCACAGGCGCGGCCGTTTTGGACCGTCCGGAAGATGATGAAAAGACCCAGGGAAAGAATCTACTGCAGGAAGAAATAATCCGGGTAGCCTCCATTCTCCAACAAGGCCACCTCGCCGAGCGGGCCCGAGCCGACCTGTTCGTAGGTAGCGAACGAGCCGTCGTCGATAGCCTGAATGGCATGCTGGACTCGGTGATTAAGCCCTTAAACATGTCCGCCGAGTACATGGACCGCATCTCCAAGGGCGACATCCCACCCAGGATTACCGACACCTACCAAGGCGACTTCAACGAGGTCAAGAACAACCTGAACGTATGCATCGACGCCATTGGGCGGCTAGTGTCGGACGGCGTGGCGCAGACCAAGGCCATGCTCGAAGGCAAACTGGCAGTCCGCACCGACGTGACCCTGCACCAGGGCGACTTCAAAAAGGTCCTGGAAGGCTTCAACATGGCGCTGGACAACGTCATCAAGCCTTTGAATGTGTCGGCCGAGTACATGGACCGCATCTCCAAGGGCGACATTCCGCCCAAGATCACCGACGAATACCACGGCGATTTCAACGAGGTCAAAAATAATATCAACGTCTGTATCGATGCGGTTGCGCGGCTGGTGTCGGACGGTGTAAGCCTGACGCAGGCCATGTTGGAGGGCAAACTGGCGGTGCGCTCCGACGCCACCAAACATCAGGGCGATTTCCGCAAGGTGATCGAGGGCTTCAATCTTGCGCTCGACAACGTCATCAAGCCCCTGAACATAACCGCGGAGTACATGGACCGCATCTCGAAAGGCGAGATCCCGCCGAAGATCACCGACGCCTACCAGGGCGACTTCAATGAGGTCAAGAACAACCTGAACGTATGCATCGACGCCCTTGGGCGGCTGGTGTCGGACGGCGTGGCCCTGACCAAAGCCATGCTCGAAGGCAAACTGGCAGTCCGCACCGACGTGACCCTGCACCAGGGCGACTTCAAAAAGGTCCTGGAAGGCTTCAATATGGCGCTGGATAACGTCATCAAGCCTTTGAACGTGTCGGCCGAGTACATGGACCGCATCTCGAAGGGCGACATTCCTCCCAAGATCACCGACACCTACCAAGGCGACTTCAACGAGGTCAAGAACAACCTGAACGTATGCATCGACGCCATTGGGCGGCTGGTATCGGACGGCGTGGCCCTGACCAAGGCCATGCTCGAAGGCAAACTGGCAGTCCGCACCGACGTGACCCTGCACCAGGGCGACTTCAAAAAGGTCCTGGAAGGCTTCAACATGGCGCTGGACAACGTCATCAAGCCTTTGAACGTGTCGGCCGAGTACATGGACCGCATCTCTAAGGGCGACATTCCGCCCAAGATCACCGACACCTACCAAGGCGACTTCAACGAAGTCAAGAACAACCTGAATGTGTGTATCGATGCTATCAGCCGGCTGGTGAACGACGGCGTGGGTCTGACGCAAGCCATGCTGGAAGGCAAGCTGGCGACGCGCTCCGACGCCACTAAGCACGAGGGAGATTTCCGCAAGGTGATCGAGGGCTTCAATTTGGCGCTAGACAACGTCATCAAGCCTTTGAACATGTCAGCCGAATACATGGAGCGCATCTCGAAGGGCGATATCCCCCCAAGATCACGGACAGTTATAACGGCGACTTCAACATAATCAAGAACAACATCAACGTCGTCCTGGACTGGCTGACGGGTCTGGTCACTTATATCACGAAGATCGCGAACGGCGACCTGACCGCATCCACGGTCAAGGCCTCCGACAAGGACCAGATTCACGAATGGTTGGTGCTGTTGAAGACCAACATCAACGGGTTGGTCGCAGAGGCCGGCGTTCTGGCCAAAGCGGCGGCGGATGGCAAGTTGGCCACTCGCGCCGACACCTCTAAGCACCTGGGCGACTACCGCAAGGTCATCGAGGGCTTCAACCAAACCCTGGATTCCGTTATCGCGCCGCTGAACGTGTCCGCCGAGTACGTGGATCGCATCTCGAAGGGCGACATTCCGCCGAAGATCACCGAAACTTACAAGGGCGACTTCAATGAAATCAAGAACAACCTGAACAACTGCATCGACAACATCAACGCGCTGTTGACCGAGACCGGCGGGTTGATCAAGGCGTCCGCGGCAGGCCAACTCTCCACCCGCGGGGACGCTTCCAAACATCAGGGCGAGTACCGCAAGATCGTCCAGGGCGTCAACGAGATGCTGGACACCATTTTGATCCCGATAGGTGAGGGCAATCGGGTGCTGGCGCAGATCGCCACGGGCAATATCGACGAACTGATCGAGCAAACCTACAAGGGCGATCACGAAAACATGAAGCAGGCCGTAAATACCGTGGCATTGGTGCTTCAGGACATGCGGACCGAGTTGGGGCGCCTCACCAAAGCCTCTCACGAAGGGCAGTTATCGGAACGCGGTAAGGCGGAAGAGTTCCAGGGCGCCTACGCCGGGATTATCAAGGGCATCAACGAGATGTTGGATGCCATTTTGTTGCCCATTGCGGAAGGTAACCGCATCCTGCGCTTGATTTGTGGTGGAAACCTGCGAGAGAAAGTGGAGATCGCCTGCAAAGGCGACCACGAGAAAATGAAAGTCGCGGTCAATGGCGTGCACCAGTGGTTGACAGAATTGATCACCTACGTCACCAAACTCGCCAACGGAGATTTGACAGCCAATGTAGATAAGGCCTCCAACGAAGACCAGATTCATGAATGGCTAATCCTATTGAAGAACAATATCAACGGGTTAGTGGATGATGTGGACGTACTGGCCCAGGCCTGCCGGAATGGCCGGCTCGGTGTTCGCGCCGAAGCGTCACGGCATCGCGGCGAATTCCGGAAAATCGTGGAAGGGTTCAATCACACGCTGGATATTGTGGTCGAGCCGTTGAAGGTAGCCGCCAGCCAAGCTTCGGCGCTGGCCTCCTCCGCCGAGGAGTTAACGGCTGTCAGCAGCCAGATGGCTTCGAATGCCGAGGAGACCGCGACGCAGGCCAACGTGGTTTCGGCGGCTAGCGAAGAGGTTTCGAAGAACGTCACGGTGGTGGCGACCGGCAGCGAGCAGATGCAAACCTCCATCCGGGAGATTTCGAAGAGCGCGAACGAATCCGCCAAGGTGGCGAAAACGGCCGTGGGGGTGGCCGAATCCACTAACCATACGATTGCCAAGCTGGGCGAATCGAGCGTGGAGATCGGCAAGGTAATCAAGGTCATTACGTCGATTGCCCAGCAGACCAACCTGCTGGCGCTCAATGCCACTATCGAAGCGGCTCGGGCCGGTGAAGCCGGTAAGGGTTTCGCGGTTGTGGCTAATGAAGTGAAGGAGTTGGCCAAGGAGACCGCTAAGGCCACCGAGGAAATTGGCCAAAAAATCGACGCGATTCAAAGCGACACCAAGGGTGCCGTGCAAGCGATCGGCGAGATCAGTGGGATCATTAACCAGATCAACGATATTTCAAATAATATCGCCTCGGCTGTTGAAGAACAGACCGTAACCACCAACGAGATCGGCCGCAACGTAGGCGAAGCCGCCAAAGGTACGGGCGAAATAGCCAAAAATATTGGCGGGGTCGCCATCGCCGCGCAGAACACAACTCGCGGCGCGTCCGACATGCAAAAAGCGGCTCAGTCTTTGAGTGCCATGGCCGCTCAGTTGCAGGGTCTGGTTTCCAAGTTCACATTCTGATTTTGCAAGACTAGGCGGCCGGCGGGTGACTGCACATGCAATCCCCGGCGGCCGCCGTTTATTTTCGGCGTTGCCTTCCTTCCCGCTGTTTCCCCCTAAAGCCGCTTCCCCGCTCTTCCGATAGACAACTAGAGAGGATTTTAGCGAATGCCCCAGGTTCTCGTCGTTGACGATTCGCGTGCCGTGCGCATGATTCTATCGAGGAATCTGACTGAATTGGGTTATGAAGTCACCGCCGCCGCCGATGGCGCGGAAGCGTGCGCGCTTCTACGGCAAGAACTGGCGCTGATCCTGGTGGACTGGAACATGCCCAACATGAATGGCTTCGAGTTCCTCCAGAAGGTCCGTGCGGATTCGCGTTACGCCGCTGTCAAGGTGATGATGGTGACCACTGAGACGGAAGTGGATCAAATGGTCAAGGCCATCGCAGCGGGGGCCGACGAATACGTCATGAAGCCATTTACCAAAGAGATCCTGGTGGATAAGCTGCGGGTGTTGGGCTTGGTTCAATAACGGATTTACCGCCCATAGAGTTTGTAATGCGCACTAATATCTCAAGGAAGACGATTCTACCCGGTAACCGCATCCGAGTGCTGGTAGTTGACGACTCGGTGGTCATCCGCAGGCTGGTGACTTATGCGCTCTCGGAAGATCCGTCTCTGGAAGTAGTGGGCGTTGCGTCTAACGGCGCGATCGCGATGGAGCGGATCGCGCAATTGAACCCGGACGTAATCACCCTCGATATTGAGATGCCCGAAGTGGATGGCCTGGAAGTATTACGCAGAGTCCGCGAACGCCAGGGCCGTCCCAGGACGGTCATGTTCAGTACCCTTACTGACCGGGGCGCCGCGTTGACTCTGGAGGCACTCTCGCTCGGCGCGGACGATTATGTGACCAAGGCCGCAAACGTGGGATCGCTCGACCGTTCCATGGCCAGCTTGCGCACCGAACTCATCCCCAAGATCAAGCAGTTTTTCCTGATGCAGGGTCAAGTTCCGATCTGCTCTCCGACCGCTGCAGTCCCTAAGCCACCCTCCGCCCTCCGCCCCACGGGCCCGAGTGACCGCAAGGGACGGCCCAGAGTCGTAGCGATCGGCGTGTCGACGGGCGGTCCGACCGCTTTGGGCGCGATCATGCCCCAGTTTCCCGCCGATTTTCCGCTACCCATTCTGATCGTGCAACACATGCCCCCGCTATTCACGCGATTCCTGGCGGAACGGCTTCAGACGGGCACCAGCTTAAGGGTTGAGGAAGCGGTCGACGGATCACCGGTAGCTGCCGGAACGGTTTTGATCGCCCCCGGAGACTATCACATGCGCGTGGAAAATCATGCCGGATCCGCCGTTGTACGGTTGGATCAGTCCGCTCCCGAGAACTCCTGCCGGCCTTCGGTGGACGTCTTATTTCGCTCGGTCGGAGAGGTTTACGGGCACGCATCCATCTCCGCCGTGCTCACCGGCATGGGACAGGATGGCATGCGCGGAGCGGAGGTTCTCAAGGCACACGGCGCGTATGTCATAGCCCAGGACGAATCGAGCAGCGTGGTCTGGGGCATGCCCGGTGCGGTCGCGCGCGCCGGCCTGGCGAATTGCGTGGTGCCCTTGGACGCAGTAGTGCCGGAAGTCCTGCGGCAGGCAGGCAAAGGATAACTCGATGCCAGCAGTCGAACTCTGCCCCGAAAGCTACCGATTCCTGCAAGACTACGTCTACCGCGAGTCCGGCATCGTTCTCGATGGCGACAAGCGCTATCTGCTTGAGGCCCGTCTGATGCCCATCGTGCAGCAGGAGAGCCTGGGCACCCTGGACGGCCTATGCACCAGGCTCGGTAGCGCCGTTGACAATACCGTATTGAAGCGCCGGGTGGTGGAGGCCATGACCACCAACGAGACCTTCTTCTTCCGCGATCCAGCCCAGTATGATGCGTTGCGTTCGGTGGTCATACCGGCCCTAGTCGCCCTGCGCCAGGACACCCGGAAAATGAGCTTTTGGTCGGCCGCATCGTCCTCTGGCCAGGAAGCCTACAGCCTGGCGATTATGTTACTCGAAATGGGGCTGGGGGATTGGAAAATTAGGATTCAAGGCACCGATCTATCGACCCAAATGGCCGAACGTTCCCGCACCGGCAGATATCTCCAGATTGAAGTCAATCGTGGATTGCCCGTCGGCTATCTGGTGAAGTATTTCACCCGGGTCGGCCTCGAATGGCAGTTGAAGGACGAGGTGCGGCGCATGGTTGATTTCACCACTTTCGATCTTCGCCAAAAAATGTCCACGCGCGGCCCGTTCGATGTGGTCTTCTGCCGCAATGTTTTGATTTACTTCGATACGGAGTCGAAACGCCGCATTCTGGACGAACTCTACGGAACCCTGTTCCGGGGAGGCTACCTCTTACTGGGCGGTGCCGAAACTACCCTCAATCTGACCGACCGCTTTGAACGCCGGGTCACGGGACAAACGGTGCTGTACCGGGTTCCTTAAAGGATCAAAATGCCTGCCTCAATCGCACTAAATGTCTACCGGGACGACCTGACGCGCATCGTGCAGTCGGTTTTCCAGACCATGATGGAACTGGAGGCAGCCCCTTGCGACACGATCTGGGCCCACGCTCCGGATACGATTACGTCCGCCGTCCACTTCGTTGGCGACTGGCGTGGCGCGACCCTGGTCGAATGCAATGCGCGGGAGGCCTGTCAATTTGCGGTCCGGTTCATGGGAATCGATTTGCCCGATGCGGTGGACGACGACGTCCGCGACGTCATGGGTGAGTTGGCCAATATGGTTGCCGGCAATCTAAAATCACTCCTGCCCCACGGTGTCGATTTATCCATGCCGTCGGTGGTCCAAGGCAGCGACTATTCGGTCCACTTGTGCCGGGTGAACTCCGTCGAACGAATGACATTCTCGTGCGACGCCGGAATCTTCCGCATCACTCTAATCGAAATGCTTCCGCCCGTTTGACCAATTTCCAGCGCGATACGCACGGGCCGTTGTATACTCTCCCCATGCCCCACATCGACAAACATCCCACCGGCGCCTTCGTGTGGGTGGAACTGGGAACCACTGACCAAACAGCCGCAAAGTCTTTCTACGGATCCCTCTTTGGCTGGGTCTCGAATGACATGCCGATGGGCCCGGACCAGCACTACACGATCTTTCGCCTGGACGGGCGCGATACGGCAGCGGCTTATACCCTCCAGCCGGAACAGTCGGGCGGTGCACCGCCGAATTGGCTGCCCTATCTTTCGGTTGGCAACGCGGATGACTCCGCGGCTCGCGTCACCGAACTGGGAGGCAAAGTAATCGCGCCGGCGCTCGATGTTTTCGATGCCGGGCGCATGGCCGTGGTCCAGGATCCCACCGGCGCCACGTTCGCACTATGGCAACCGAAAAACAACTCGGGTGTGGGTATTACCGGCGTGGATGGCACCCTTTGCTGGGCCGATCTCATGACCGGTGATGTGCCGCGCGCCAGGGAATTCTACGCGGGCCTATTCGGCTGGGAGATTGCCCCCGGCGAACACGACTCGTCAGGCTACCTCCACATCAAAAACGGCGAGACCTTTATCGGCGGCATTCCGCCCATCGGGCCGCAGCCAGGCGTCCCCTCGCACTGGCTACTCTATTTTCTGGCGTCCGACTGCGATGCCGCAGCCGGCAAAGCGAAATCCGCTGGCGCCACTCTTTACTATGGACCCACCACCATGGAAGGCGTCGGACGCTGGGCCGTAGTGGCCGATCCGCAGGGCGCCGTATTCGCTATCTTTCAGCCGTTGGTTAAGTAGCCCGGTCTCCGCCGGACACGCTAATTTAGAAAGAGAAGCGCATCTGCATCTCAATGCGGCGGTTGGCCGACGACGAGCCGAAGAAGCCTCCAGCCAGCGCATTCGACGTGCCAAACAGCGGCGATGACAGCGTGCCGATAGGCGGCGCTAAATTCACGTTGTTTAATAAATTGCGCGCCGAAATGCCAACCGTTAGGTTGTAGCGCTTATTGGTCACCGCATCGCCAAACGGACCGCCGCGCATTCCCCCCGGGCCGCCTCGCGGTCCACCACGCATACCGCCGGCCGCCATACCGCCACCCGTCATCCCAGCACCGGCCGCGGCGCTACTCGCCCGCTCGCCGCCGAAGCCGAACGTCCGGCTTAGCCGCAGATTCATGCTGAACATTCCAGGGCCATCGCCGTAGTTGCGCGGGATAATGGTTTCCCCGGGTTGCGGCTTCAAGTCGAATACGCCGTAGCGCGTTACCAGCGGGTCCGCCGCGTCTGGCCCGGCAAACGCCGGCCGGTCGTTGTAGATCGAATCGCCATTCAAATCCTGCCCCAGGGTGATATCGAAGGGCGAACCCGATTGCGCGATGATGAATGGGCTGAACCGCAGCCCCAGCGGCGCAACCACGCTGCCCCCGATAAACACGCGATTTCGCACGTCGAAGCCCGCGCGGCCCCAGTCGTACCGCTCGTTGTATTGGTTGGACGGGAACGATCCCGCCCCATCCGTATTGCTTTCGGCTTTGCCCAGGGCATAATAACCGAACAGGTTCACCTTGGCATTGATACGCGCGTTAATGTTAGTGATCAACTGGTTCTGCGTAAACAAGCCGCTCGATTCGTACAAATTGATATTTCCCTCGCCCGGATAAGGCAGCAATCCGCTTCCCGGCAGCGGCGCATTGATATTGCGCGACCGCAGCATATCCACGCCGCGCGAGTGCGTATAAGTCAGCGCCAGCGTGATGTTCTTGGGCAATTGGCGATCCACCCCCATAGCGCCCTGCATCGTATAAGGCGCGTGCAGGTGCGAGTCGATTTCGCGGATCGCCGACGGAACTTCCGTCAACGGCGGGATGTTGGGATACGACGCGGCCAGGACGGCAGGATCCATGACTACGTATTGCTGTTGCAGGACGCCATTCCCTTGCACCGCGGCCATTACCAAACTCTCGCCGAAACGATCGTAGAAGATGCCGAATCCGCCGCGGATCACGGTCTTCGGCTGTCCCGATTTGCCGCCTCCGACGCCCCATGCAAACCCCACGCGCGGCGCGATATCGGCATGGTCGCCGATGTTGTCCTGCGTCTCGTACCGCGCCCCGAGACTCAGCGTGAAATTCGGCTTCAACCGCCAATCGTCCGTAGCGAACAGCCCGGCATCGTATTGCCTGACGGTGGCCAGCGGCGTGCCCTGCGTAATGGAAAACTGACTGGGCTGGGGAACGGCCTGTTCATATAGCTCGAGCGATGTGAACGTATACATGCCGTTGTAGTTCCCCGTCGAGAGATCGTCCAGCCGCACATCGCGCAAACGCCCGCCAAACTTGAAGAAATGCGTGCCATGCACAATCGAAGTAAAGTTCTGCAACTCGTAATGGTCTTCGTTGTTATAAGATTGCCCCAGGCCGAAAGGCGTACCGCCGGCGGTAAACGCGCCTTCCACTAAAATGCCCGGCAGATCGTTGTTGCCCAGTTGCGAATAAGTGTCGTGGATATACTGGAAGCGCGTCTCGTTGATCACGCTATTGCTGACCATGTAGGTATCGGTGAGGCTGGCGCTCTGTTCACCGTTATGCACGTTGTAGCCCCGGCTGGCGAGCGTCAAGCCGCCAACCCCCTGGTTATCCTGCGTCGCGTAAGAGTAGCGGTAACGGGCCACCAGAGTATTCTTGGCGTTCAACTGGTAATCGAGCCGCGGGCTTACGGTAGTGCGTACCTGCGGCGCCAGCACCGCTTGGCTGAACGGATCGTTCAGCCCGATCAACGCGCTGATTACCGAAGTCTCCTGCTGATCGCGCCGTTCCGCGTCGATGAAGAATGACGATTTCTTCGTCAACGGCCCGCTCAGATTTCCGGAGAGCATGCGCTGCTGATAGGGCAGCTTGTCCGGTGCAAACGGATTTCGCGCATTGAAAATCGAATCGCCGAAGTTGAAGAACACCTGTCCTCGGAACTTGTCCGTTCCCGGCTTGGTGAAGACCTCAATACGCCCGAACCCCAGCTTGTCATACTCGGCCGAAAATGGGTTTTGATTGATGCGAATCTCGCGAATGGATTCCTTAGGCGGCAGTTGCCCGCCCGTGAAACCGTCAATATAAATCTGTCCGCCGTTGGGGCCGGCCGCAGGACCCGCCAGCGCCTGCAGATCGTTTTGCAAATCGTCCGGATCGTCCGAAAGCGCGTCCAGGTCTGTCCCTTTCAGCACCAGCGCGCCCACGTTGGCCGACGGATCCACGTCCACATGCGCGCTATCGGAAACCGTGACCTCCTGCTTCTCCGCCACCACTACCATCTGGATATCCAGCCGCGACGGGCCTCCCAGGGTTAGATCCAGCGCTTTCTTTTCGAACAAGGCAAAGCCGGGAGCCATCGCCCGCACGGTATAAATACCCGGCAGCGCACCATCTAGCGAATAACGACCCTGCGCATCGGCTTGCGCTATCTTGACGGCGCCCTGCGCGCCCGTCATGGTGACCGCCGCTCCCGGGATCGACGCTCCGGAAGGATCGGTAACCACGCCTGTCAGCTTAACGGGTGACGGCGCGGCAGCCATGGCGGCCCACAGTATGATCGCACCGATCATTGCATGCCGCCCATGTTCATATCCAGGTTCCAGGAGCCCAGCATGGAGGCTCGCTGGCTACCCGCGGGCGCCGCCGAAAGAATCGGCTCCACGCCGGCTACCAGCGTGATGGCCGTCACCTGTGCCGGATCCGCGCCTTCAGTGCTCGACACGATGATGGCATCGCCCGGCTTCAGATCCTCGAGCTTGATGGCCGGCATACGTTCCAACATCTGCTGCATATCGCCGCCGCGTCCACCGCGCATGCCTCCAGGACCGCCCTGTCCAGGGCCACCCGCCGCGCCTCCGGGAGGAGCACCCGGAACTTGTCCAGGACCCGCCTGGCCGGGACCGCTAGCGCCTGGAGCGCCCGCAGGACGTTGTGCCCCGCCCGCGCCACCCGGGCCGCCAGCGCCACCCGCGCCACCCGACGCCCGCATGGCGATCATCTTAGCCACCATCTCCGGCAGCTCGCGCATCGTCGAATCCGCGTTCACGTGTACCAGCAACGGCTTCTTATTCGAAAGATCCGTAACTTTCATGGTGTGTGCCGCGGGATCGATCGAAACGATCGTCGCCGCCACATTTCGAAACGAACCGGAAACCAATTCCTCCGCGGCATAGTGGGTACCGTCTTCGCTCTTGGTCCCCAGCGCCCGAACCTGGTCGCCCGGCTTGATTTCCGCTACTTTGCCGGGCCTGGCTTCTGCGAATTTCACCGAATCGGGCGCGTAGCGCCGCACCATAGTCTTGGCATCCGCCACGATAATCAGCGGCTTCACCCCTTCGGCAGTGCGGGTATTGATCGTCAACTCACCCGCACCGGCATTCACCGCCGTTACCAAGCCACCGACGCCGCGTTTCTGCCACTCGGCCTGATCGGCTTGCTGTTTTTTGGCGATGTCCGCCTTGCTCATGTCTACCAGCGTGGTCGCCGACAGCGACATCTTATCTTCGGAAAGTTCGCCGCGCGCCAGAAGCCGGTCTCCGCTGCCGATGTCGCTGGCCGTGATCGGGGTAGCGTTCGCCATACTCTTCTCGCCCGGAGGCAGCCGCAGGAACTTCGCTCCCGTATGCGGCGTGATCTTAACCGTCTTGCCATCGTCGGTATGCAACGTGATCTGTCCGCTGGATGGGTCGATGCTTTCTACAGCTCCGACCAGATTCGTACGGGCGGGCTGGGCAAGGGCAACGCCTATGGCAAGGCACATCATTGCCGCACCGCTTAAATTGATTATTTTCATTGCAGAATTACTCCAAATTGTGATGACGCTCACAAACCCCGTAAGGTTATGCAACCGTCGCAGAAATGTTGATGGTAAAGCAGTTTAGCAGAATTTTCCCAACACAGTTAATCCTGAGGTGGACTAACTGATTTCAGGGTATCTTCCCGGCGAAACCCGCCCTATCTTAAGTCTTTACCATCCGGAGGCCATTCTCATGCTCAAAGCGACCGTTCTGGCGCTCCTCGCCGTCCCCACCCTCGCGTATTCCCAAACCATAACCGTTACCCCCACCGACCCTTCGGTGGTGGTCGGCCAGACTGCGCAATACACGGCCCAGGTTTCGGGTCTTTCGAAACCGGGCGTTACGTGGTTCGCCGGTGGAGTGAAGGGCGGCAATTCTGCAGTCGGCACTATTACGGCCAAAGGCCTGTATCGCGCTCCCGCCACGCCTCCCGCCCAGAACCCGGTCACTATAACCGCCACGAGCGTAGTCAATACGGCAGTATCCGGCAGCGCCTACGCCTACATCGTCAGGAACGGACCCAAGATCACATCCGTCTCGCCCAACCCGTTGCCGCAAGGTACTTATACCGTCACAATCTCAGGCGCCGGCTTCCAGAAGGGCGCCGAAGCCATGAATGGCGCTATCCAGTTAGTTACCACGGTAGTCACCGCCAAGAGCCTGACCGCGACCGGTTACCAAGCGCCTGCGACCTCCACCACGTTTTGCGTAAAGAACCCCGGTACAGGCTGCGGCAACTCACTGACAGTGCCGGTAACGGGTGGCGGCGGCACGGGCACTTACACCCTCACTGTGGTCAATGGATCGGGCAGCGGCAATTATACGGCAGGCGCGGTAGTCACTATCGCCGCCAACCCGCCGCCCGCGGGGCAATCGTTCCTCGACTGGACCGGCGCCGCGGTACAGAATCCCAGCGCATCCACCACCACCCTCACCATGCCCGCCGCGAATACCACCGTCACGGCAAACTACTCCGCGGGTACTGCCTACGCCCTGACTGTAGTGAGCGGCACGGGCAGCGGTCAGTACGCCGCGAACGCCGTGGTCCCGATCTCGGCCAACCCTGCACCTGCAGGCCAGGTTTTCGTCAACTGGACTGGCGCCACGGTAGCGGACGCCAACGCCCCGGCCACCACCCTGAATATGCCCGCCGCGAATACCACGGTAACTGCCAACTACGGCACGCCCCCGCCGATCCCTTACCCGGTCACCACCCATCCGCGGCTGTGGATCACCCAGAGTGACTTGCCCCGCCTGCAAAGCTGGGCGGTCTCCTCCAACCAGATCTACCAACAAGGGATGCTGCCGGTACTCACGCAGGCGGTCAACATCTACAACACCCAATTCTTCCCCGGCGGCGTGCCTAACCCCAACTATCCGGATCCCGGCGACACACAGGGTTATACGGGCTACCTTACCGAGCAGTATGGCGCAGTCCTCGCCTTCAATTCCCTGATCGATCCCAACCCCGCCAACCGCATTCTGTATGCGCAGTACGCGCGCAACCTCATCATGTACGCCATGAACATCGCCGCACTGGGACCGCTCTCCGGCGCGCCCTTCCGCGACCCGGCGTTCCCCACTTACAATCGCGCCAACGGCCAGGGCGAACAGTGGCCGCTCATCGTCGATTGGATCTACAATGCCACCGACGCTACCGGCGCGCCCATTCTTACGACTGCCGATAAAGCCACTATCCGTACGGTCTTCCTGCTGTGGGCTAATGAATGCCTGAACGCATCCACCGCGGGCGGCGATCATCCTACGCCGGTGGGGGTAGCCAATAGCTTGCAACTGTTGCCCAATAATCTGCCGTATCGCATGGCGTCGAATAACTACTACATCGGCCACGCGCGCGAGATCGCCATGATGGCATTGTCCATCGATCCTACAGACGACCCGCCGCTCAACTCCAGTCTGCCTTCGTCAACACTGGGCAACAGCCTCCGCAGTTTCATTCTGAATGCCACGGGCGCATGGCTGTACCAGCAATACGCCATGATGGGCGAGGCTTCGAGCGTAGTGAGCGCCTATGGCATCGGCGGTACCGGCGCCGGCTTCGGACTCGCCAGCGGCGGACTGCCTCCCGAAGGAATGCTCTACGGTGAGTCATTTGGTTTCGCCTTAGGCGAGTTATTAGCCCTCGAGACCGCCGGGTTTAATAACATCAGTTACTCCGGACCACAAATCGGCTTGATCGGCGCGCCGGTTTGGGACCGCTATGTCACCGGCATTATCTCGTCCCTAACACCTACCGCGCAGGTTTTTGCCGAACAGCCGTGGCTAGGCCCGATTTATCAGTACGGCAGCTATGGCGACATCCTGCGCCTGTGGGTGACGCCCGACTATATGCGCTCGTTCAGCCTGCTGGCCATGATGGATGAGAAGACCGGCGTCAACACGCACATCGACCCGGCCCGCTGGTTCGTAGTCAACGCGGCGCAGGGCGGATCGAGCTATCTGCTTTCCCGCATCACCGATCCCTGGAGCTTCACCGAGACGATCTTGTATTACATGCTGCTCGATCCATCGGCCCCCGCCGGCGCTGACCCGCGCCCCACTTACCCGACCATTTTCTACGACCCCGGCGCAGGCCGTATCTTCGCCCACAGCGATTGGACATCCAACAACACCATGTTCGATTACCGCGCCAGTTGGGAGTCCATCAATCATCAGGACGGCGATGGCGGGCAATTCGAATTCTTCCGCAACGGCGAGTTCCTGACGAAGGAGATGAGCAATTACGACAACAATGCCGTGGGGCTCACGACTGTTTATCACAACACTCTCGCGCTTCAGAACTGGTGCGTCAACGGCACGCCTACGAATCTGCAGTGGGACGAGGGCGGAGAATGGGCGAATGGCAGCCAGTGGATACTCGGCGAAAGCGCCGCCGATCCGACCACGGTTACCAGTAACGGGCCTGGCTACATTTATGCCGCCAGCGATCTGACCGGTCTATATAATCGCCCCGACTTCTGGTCGCCCTCCGATGCGGCCGTCAGCATTACGCAGGCGACGCGTTCCATTGTGTGGCTCAACAACGATTACATCGTGGTTTATGACCGCGCCACTTCGCAGAACCCCAGCCTGTTTAAGCGGTTCAACCTTAGCCTGGTTACCAACCCGGCCATTAGCGGCAAAGTAGCTACCGAAACCATGGCGGATGGACAGCGGCTATTCATTCAAACGCTGCTGCCTATCAATGCGTCCGCCAGCGCGGTCTACGGCGCAGGCAACCTGAACCCGATCGCACAGTTGGAACCTACCCAATATATCTATACGGTGCAAGATCCAACGCTGCCGCTCGATACCCGTTTCCTGCACGTACTGCAGGGCGCTAATGCCGGCGTAGCTATGGCGACGGCCACGTACGTTCAAAGCTCCAACGGAACGGCTTTCGACGGAGCTGTTTTCGGCAACTCAGCACTATACTTCCCGCAAAGCGCCAGCACGGTCTTTACCGGCGCCACCTTTGCCGCGCCGGCGGGCGTACACCAGATGCTCATCGCCGGATTGAAACCGAACACCGGCTACGGAGTAGTCATCCAGAACCAATCGGTCACCGTCAGCGCTACGGGCGCGACCAACACGACCGACGCGGCCGGGCTCCTGTTCCTGTCGTTCTAAGCGGTCTAATCGTGATGCAAGGCGCGCAGCGGGTCGATGCGGGTGGCGCGCCGCGCCGGAACATAATTGGCGATTAGCACGACGGTTAGCAGTAACGCCACGACCGCGCCCAATACCGCCGGATCGAGAGGCGCCACGCCGAACAGCAGTGCGCGGAGTGCGGAAGCCAGCGCGCCGGCGGCCGCCATCCCGGCAACCAGACCGATAACGGCGGTCTGCAGGCCGCTGCGAACCACCAATGCCTTCACTTGGCCCGGTGTCGAACCCAGGGCCATGCGAATTCCGAATTCGCGCGTGCGCTCCGCCACGCCATACGACACCACGCCGTGAATGCCCAATGCGGCCAGCAGCATGGAAATGGCGGCAAACACCAGCAATAGGGTGGTCGAGACGCGCGGCGCGGTTTCCGCCAGCGAAAGATAGTCGCCCATGCTGCGGATCTGGAAGACCGGCTGGCCGCGATCGACCGACCACACCGCCTGTTTCACCTCCTTCACCATTCCGCCCGTATCCGCAGTGGTGCGGATCACCAGCGCCATGACCTTATCAGTCATTTGCGTATAGGGCGCGTAGATGGTGGGTTCCGGCTGTTTTTCCAAACCGTAGTGATGAACCTGGCTGACGATTCCGACCACTTCGCGATACCGGCCCCACAGCCGCATACGCCGTCCTACCCCATCTTCATTGGGCCAGTATTGATCCGCCAGAGTCTCGTCGATCAGGATCACCGGAGGCGCATCGCGCCCATCGCGATCCGAAAGCATGCGGCCGCGCAACAGAGCGATGCCCATGGTGTTCAGATACCGCGGGCTGATGCGGCGGAAGTCCGCCACCAGTTCCTGCCCGGGCGGCAAGGGTCGCTTCTCAATGGTGAAGTACTCGCGGTCGTTCTGTTGCCCGAGTGGCAACACATCGGTTAAGCCGGCGGATTGCACACCGGGCAGTTGCTCGACTTTGCCCAACACCAACTGGTAAAACGCGGACTGTTCCCGGTCACTTTTGTAAAGGTTATCCGTAGGCAGGCGCATGCGGAACGTCAGCACGTGATCGGGCCGGATGCCTGGATTCACGTGCTGCAGATTCACGAAGCTCTTCATGGCCAGCCCTGCGCCGATCAGCAGCATACAAGCAAGCGCGATCTCGCCCGCTACCAGCCAAGTCCACACCTGCGTCCGGCCTGGCGCAGACGATGCGGTCCGGCCGCCCGTCTTCAAAGCGTCGTTGACATCGGCGCGCGCCGCATGCAGTGCGGGTATGAGTCCGAAGATCAGCGCTGCGACGGTCGACACCAGCAGCGCGAAGATCAGGGCCCGCCCATCCACACCGATAGCTGGACGCATAATTTCGGCGCCCGCATCGGCCATGGGAAGCGTGTTGGGCAACGCCGCGCTCAGCAGTTCGACGCCCCAAGCTGCGAACAAGACTCCCAGCGCACCGCCTGCCAAGCTAAGCAGCAGGCTCTCGCTCAGAATCTGCGCGATCAGACGGCGGCGTCCTGCTCCCAATGCGGCGCGGATTCCCAACTCTTTGCGCCGGCTGGTGACGCGCGCCAATAACAGGCTCGCCACATTCACGCATGCCAGTAGCAGCAGCAGACCGACGGCGCCCAGTAGCAGCAGCATTGCGGGCCGGATGTATTCGAAGAGGGCCTGCTTCATTCCCACCACAGTTACATCCCAACCCGCCAACCGGGCCGTCTGCGCATCGATGCGGCGCGCGATCGCACTTAACTCGGATTGGGCGCGCGCGATGGAAACGCCGGGCTTTAAACGGGCAATCACCCCAAAGTCATGATCCACGCGGTTCTTGGCGCGTAGTTCGGCCAGCGGCCATGGCACGTAAAGATCGCTGGGCAATGGATGGTAGAAATCGGGCGCGAGCACGCCGACAACGGTGTATGGTTCGCTGTTCAGGGTGAAGGTCTTCCCGATGATGCGCGGGTCCGATCCAAAACGCCGCTTCCAGTATCCGTTGGTGAGCACGGCCACCGGATAGCGCGCTTTGCCTGCGCCTTCGGCTTCGGTGAAACCGCGGCCTAGAACAGTACGGGCGCCCAGCATGGTCAGGAAATTCGTGGTGACGCGCAGTCCCGTAACTTGCTCCGGTTCGCCCTCGCCGGTTACCGTGCCGGTACCCACTTCGAGCAGCGCCATATCCTCGAAGGACTGGCTCTGTTCCTTCCAATCGAGAAAATTCGGAGCGGACGGTCCTTCGCGCTTGATGCCGTCCTTCAAGTCCGTCTCCCAAATCAGGACGAGACGGTCGGCGCTGGGATACGGCAACGGTCTCAGCACCACTGAATTAACCACGCTAAAGATGGCGGTGTTCGCCCCGATGCCCAACGCGAGCACCAACAGGGCCACCAGGGTGAAGCCGGGCATCTTCCATAGGGTGCGCAGGGAATAGCGAAGGTCCGCCAGAAGGGTCGCCATGGCTATCGGGCAAGGCATGCCAAGGGCCGTTCAGCCTGGCCGCCAAGTGTATGAAATCATTGGCCGGTAAACAGACTGCCCGCGCGATTAGTGTCCGCTTGTGGGAACCATGCTTTCGGCTGCGGCCCTACTTGGACGGCGCCGTGGGTGGCGGCGTGGTGGGCGGCGGGGTAGGCGGTTTCTTGTCACAACTGGAACCCACCGGGCAGCCAGTGGTACCACCACCGCCGGGTAAACCGGAGCGGTAAACCAGTTCGTAGGCTGCCTGCTCCGCCCGACGCAGCATTTCACGAATGGTCGAATTCTTGTCGACTGCCGCTTGCGCCAAAGCCTGATCGCGGAAAACGCGGATGGATTCGCCAGGATTTAAGATGCGCTCGGGACCGGGCTTTAACAGATGCAGTACGCCCACCTGCCCTTCCTCGACGCTAACTAAAGTGGTATCGTCGTCGTCCTCGATGGCGACGTCGAAGATCGTGCCGCGCACGGAAATCACCGCCGTCGGCGTACGCACGCGGTTGTAATTCGGCTGGCCGCCCAGTTTCTGAATATGGACTTTCACGCGGCCCAGCAGTACGTCCAGCAAATCGCGCCATGACCCCGCATTCTCACGGAAAACGACGCGCGCGTTTGGGAATACTTCGAAGGTACTGCCGTCAGAAACCTGTAAGACTGCGAAGCCGTCTGCACCGGTGATGATGATCTGGCGAGGCTGCACCGAATCGCCGACATTCAACACCCAGGGGGAGTCGTCGCGCAGTACGGACACCTGCCCGTTCAGGGTAATTACTTTGGCAGCGCCGCTTTCGGCGTGGGCCGGAATGACATAGATGCACGCCGCCGCTAACAGCAGCCAGCGCGCCGTCCTATACCATTTTCGCGAAGACATGAAACAACCTGCGTCCCATTAGCACTATCTGTTTAAGACAGTACTTTTGAAACCCTAGTCTAGCATCAAAGATGCAAAGCAAATCGCGCGCCGAATGAAAACTCGGTCACAAATTCCATTGATTCAACTCTTTGAGATATGCAGTATTGAGCCGGATAGGTTAAAATAGGACTCGGTTGTGTGTCACAAAGTAACAGTCTCGATGCGGCGTTATCTTTTGGTAGCGGCGCTGGCCCTTACGTCCGGGATTTTGTCTGCCCAGAACGACGCCGGTAGACTGGCGCCGGGTGGGCAATTCCGCGATGGAAACGGGGCTTGGCGTCGCCCGCTACCGGCCCCATGCAGACCGCGCTGGTATTCGCCCGATGGCTCACGGCTTTACGCGCGCACGCGTACTGGGCGGGTTTTCGAGACCACCGATTTCGAGAATTGGAACCTGCCGCAAGCACCTGCCGAGCCGCCGAAACTCCGGCGCCCGCGGTGGATCGCCTTCCCGAGTCGGGCGCGAAGCTGGCGGCGTCTGCTGTCGCACCTGGCCGGGTTTTTGCCCTCGGCACGCAACTCTACCGCTCGGATGATGGCGGACGATCGTGGTCTGAACCTGACCGCTTTCCACAACCAATCGATTATCGGCTCCGCACAGCGTAGCGTGGCGGTATCTCCTGCCGATCCCGGACCAAGTGGCGGTCGCCAACGATTTCGGGGTTTGGCGGTCGATGGACGGCGGCTTATCCTGGTCGGGATTGAATCTGCGCTTGCCGAATTTGCCTGCCAACCAAATTTTGGCGACTCCCGCCGGCATGCACGGCACGCGGATCCTGGTCAGGGATCGCGGCGCCATGGAATTGCCGCCGGGCGCCGAAGCTTGGCAGCCGATTACCGATCCGCAGGCCGAAGCCGACGATGGCGCATTACGGCGGCTGTCGCAATCCGGCTGGGAACCGAGATTACGGCTATCGGCGACGTCGGGCTCAGACAGTTTACGCGGGCGCGGCGGATGGCCGCATTTGGGTATCGCTCGATTCCGGCCAAACCTGGACTTCATCGCCGCGGCCGAAAGCCAACGGGCCCGTTGAACGATTCTTCGCCGATCCAGGCGAAGCCGCGCGTAGCGTTGGCCGCTGTGGGAGGCTGGGGCGCGCACGTGCTGCGCACCACCAACAGCGGCGGATTCTGGGACGACCTGACCTCTAACCTGCCGGATGTTCCGGCGCATGGCGTGACCGCAGTGCGGGCCGCAGGGGCGGTCTATGTAGCCACCGACAAGGGCGTTTTCTATGCGATCCGCGGACTTGGAAAATGCCAGCCCCGCCGCAGTGAACTGGACACCCATTTCAAACGGCCTTCCGGCGGCTCCGGCCACTGATGTAAAACTGGATGCCAACGGCTACCAACTTTATGCGGCGCTCGATGGATACGGAGTTTATGCCACGGCCGCACCGCACCGCCTGCGCACCCTGCGACTGTTGAACGCGGCGGATTTCAGTACGCGCGCCGCAGCGCCTGGATCGTTGATGAGCGTAGTCGGGGGGCGGGTCAAGCACCGCAACGGCAGGAACGCTGGGATTTCCGGTGCTGGCGGCTTCCGAGACAGAGTCCCAGATCCAGGTGCCGTTTGAGGCTTCGGCGTCGAATTACTCGCTGGCGCTGGAGACTCGGCGCGGGACGCTTCACTTTAGGGTTGCCGGTGCAAGCGGTGTCGCCGGCCATTTTCGTGAACCGCGACGGATCGCCCATGGTGCTGGATGGGGATAGCGGCTTAATGCTGGATGGCCGCAATGCGGCGCGTTCGGATTCGCGGCTGCAGATCCTGGCGACTGGCTTGGGAAAAGTGCGCCCGGACTGGCCCACCGGGCATGGCCGCGCCGCTGGAAAATCCGCCTGCCGTGGCGGCTACCGTTAAGGCGTATCTGGATCGCGTTCCGGTGCAGGTGACCCGCGCCGCCCTGGCGCCGGGCTATATTGGGTTCTACCTGATCGAGGTGCAATTGCCGGCGGTGGTGAATGCGGGTCCGGCGGAGTTGTATATTACGGCGGACGGGCAGGAAAGTAATCGCGTTCAAGTGGTCTTGCAGCCGTAGATCCTTAGTAAACAAAAAGAGCCCCACAGACGGGGGCTCCTTTACTCCGAAATTTTGTAACTGTAACTAGATTCTGGCTACGTTCTCGGCCTGCAGTCCCTTGGGCCCCTGCTTCACCTCGAACTCTACCTCCGCGCCTTCATCCAGGGAACGGTAGCCGTTTGCCTGGATGGCCGAAAAGTGTACGAACACGTCATCGCCGCTGCCTCTCTGGATGAAACCATAGCCTTTGGCGGCGTTAAACCATTTCACGATGCCTTTTTCTCTCACTGCTTCTTCTCCTGATTCATTGTTGCCCTTGCTCCTGTCTCCAAAAACGAAAAAGCTACGAGCCGAAGCTCGTAGCTCTCTGGACTTTCGGTGGCGCGGGACAAACAACCATTTCGAAACTAGCACTTGGAATTATCGCAAATGGCAAACGTGCGGTCAAGTCCATTTTTATAAAATCTTGCCGAGGAACCAGATGCGCGTCAGGCCTATGCTCGCTAGGCTAGCGAGAGCGATATCCTGGACCATACGCGGCGGTCGCTAGCCTCCGGGCAGCGGCCGTGGTGTTGGGAATCGGCGACGATTGCGCGATTTACCGGCCGCGTGGAGCGCCCGAAGACCTGCTGTTTACCACCGATATGCTGGTGGAGGATGTCCATTTCCGGCACGAGACGCACCCGCCGAAGCCGTCGGGCATAAGGCGCTGGCGCGCGGATTGAGCGATATCGCCGCCATGGGCGGGGTACCGCGCTTTTGCCTGCTTTCGCTGGCGGCTGGGCACGCGTGGACCGGCGCGTGGATCGACCGATTTCTATAATGGGCTGCTGCGCCTGGCGCGCGCGACCGGCACCCCGCTGGCCGGCGGCGATCTGGCACGGGCGGCCAAGACAGCCTGCGATATTGTCGTTTGCGGAGCGGTTCCGCGCGGCACCGCGCTTGCGCCGCGATGGCGCCCGGGCGGGCGATGCGATCTATGTCTCGGGGAGACTGGGAGGTTCGGCGTTGGGCCTGGAGCGAAAGTCGCGGTCGAGCTTGGGCGCGGCACCTGCGGCCGACACCCGCGGCTGGAACTTTGGGAGTCTTTCTGCGGGAACGAGTTGCGCGCCACTGCAGCGATGGATCTGAGCGACGGCATCTCGATTGGATCTGCGGCGTTTGGCGCTGGCTTCCGGGTCTGGAGGCGGAGATCGATGCACCACCCCGGTTTCCGGGCGCCAGTGTGGAGCAGGCGCTCCACGGCGGCGAAGATTACGAGCTTCTGTTTACCGTGCGGGCGCGGGTCAAGGTGCCGGCGCGTTTCGGCGGCATTCCGTTGACCCGGATCGGCAGGATGCGGCGCGGCCGGGCGGGGGAAGTTTACTTAACGGGGCAACCGCTGTCCGGCATGGGTTACGACCATTTTCGAGGATCGCCAATGAACGGACTAAGAGTCCACCGCATCCGAGGGCCCGCCCCACAATACGGTTGGAACTGATCGATGCTTTTCGGCGGTCGAAGACCATGTTCGCGGCCGTATCGCTGGGCGTTTTTGATGCGCTGCATGATACCCTCCAGCGGATCTTTCCGAGTTTAGCGGCGCGGCTGCCGGGGCCAGCGCCGACGCCGACCGCTGGAGCGGCTGGTGGATGGTTGCGTGGGACTTGGGGCTGCTTGCCAAGCAGGACGGCATTTACTCCAACCAACCAGTCGCCGAAGCTTACCTGTGCGACGCCAGCCCCGCTCTCGCTGACGCGGCTATGTCCGCTATTCGAACGAAGCGCTGTTTCCGATGTGGGCGCATCTCGAAGACGCCGTGCGCGAGGGCGCACCGCGATGGACGCAGACCTTCGGCTGGCAGGGATCCGATGTTCGATCATTTCTTCAAGACCGAAGCCGCGCCAGCGCAGCTTCCTACGCGGTATGCACGGATTCGGGCAATTGAGTTCTCCGGCGGTGGTATCGGCATTCGATCTTTCGCGCTTTCGGCGGATGGTGGACTGTGGGCGGCGCGACGGGACACCTGGCCATCGCCGCTTGCGAATTATACCCGCGAGCTTCGCGCGGTCGTTTTCGATTTGCCTGTGGTGATCGCGATGGCGCGGGATTACGTGGCGAGTCTTCGCGCGTGAGCGAGCGCGTTGAACTGGCCGCGGGCGACTTCTTCCAAAGACGAGTTGCCGCCCGCCGATCTGTATGCCCTCGGGCGTATCCTGCATGACTGGCCGGAAGAGCGCATCCGGATGCTGCTGCCGAAGATCTATGCGGCTTTGCCCGACGGTGGCGGGCTGCTGATCGCCGAGAAACTGCTGGACGAGGACAAGTCGGGTCCGACACCGGCTCATATGCAATCGCTGAATATGCTGATTTGCACCGAGGGCCGAGAGCGCACGCTGGCCGAATATCGCGCACTGCTGGCGGGAGCCGGCTTCGCGACCGGTCGAAGGCGTCCGGACGGGCACGGTGCTGGATGCAGTCCTGGCCAATGAAGCCGGGGCTGGGGCCTTCGCTGTAACTATCCATGCGGCGAATACGCATCAGAATATATAGCTCGGGGTGTGTGGTGCCGGCCGTTTGACCAGGATTTCCTACATGTCATTATGTTCTCTGCCGCCGCTTATGTGCCGCACTTTGATGATCTTATGCTTTGGAGCCATGCTCCCCATGTGGCGGCCAGACCCAAACACCGAATCCGACGGATTCTTCCGCCACAACTAACGCCGCCGCGCCGGCGGAAGGCGAAAAGCAGGACAAGCGGGTCTTTGGTGTTTTTCCAAACTATCGCACCACCGACGGCAATGTACCCTTTCCAGCCGATCACCAGCAAACAAAAGATCTTGATCGGCCTGAAAGACTCTTTCGACTGGCCGGTCTATCCGGTGGCGGGAGCCTTCGCGGCGCTCTATCAGCTCGAGGACCAAAACCCGTCGTTCGGGCAAGGGCATGAAGGGTTACGCGCGGCGGTACGGCACGGCGCTTGGCGACCAGGTGATCGGCAACATGATGACGGAAAGTTTTTTCCCGAGCATGTTGCATCAGGATCCGCGCTATTTCCGGATCGGCAAAAGTCGTGGCAGTGTCATGCACCGCATCGGATACGCCGCGTCGCGCATCCTCATCACCCGTACCGATAGTAACGAGCGGCAATTCAATTTTTCGGAGGTGTTGGGGAATGCCACGGCTGTGGCGATTTCGAACGCATACTATCCCGATACGAGAACCGCAGGCGACAACATCGAGCGGTTGGGGATCGCGTTAGCGACGGATGCTTTCTCGCAGGTGATGAAGGAATTCTGGCCCGATGTAAAGCATGCCCTCTTCCACCGGCACGAGGCGGAAACGCAGCCGCTATTGAGTAATCAATAAGCGACAGCGCGTAGCATGGCGGCTTTGGAGTCGCGCGCGAACCGCTTTTGCAGCCTTCGCGCGAACGGATATCCTAGGCTAGCCAGGCCCCGAGGCCGGGAGAAGGCGTATATGTCGTACCAAACTGTGCCATCCGGCAGCAGTTCCACAAGAAAGCGCTCCTCGCCGCTTTCGGCATGCTCGGCGAGGGTTCCGTATGCAAAACCGTAGCGTGTCTGCGCACCGCTTTCATCCACGACGTAGCTGATGCGAGCTACATTCATCGACCAGAAGCCGAAGTGCCGCGCCACGACCGCAACGGTGGAACCAGCCTGAATGGGCGCCTCGGGCCAGCACAAGTCGATCCAACCGGTATCGAACATCTTCCATTGACGCACAGCCTGCGCGGCGCGCGTGAACGTTTCTAAGCCGCGCCCGAGTTGGATTCGATTGTGATCGATGGCGTAGCCCGGCGGCGCCGTCCCGCGGGTAGCGCCGTGTTCGGGGTACGAAAATGGACTGGACGCTGAGCCTCGATCACGGCGCGGATGCGCTCGCGATCGGGCTTGGTTAGCAGGAGCACATCACGCTTCGAGGACGGCGTTCAAGGTGATTTTGGTATTGAAGAGTTTGGAAACAGGGCATCCCGTCTTGGCATTGCCCGTAGCAGTATCAAACGCGGCCTGCGTAGCGCCTGGGATTTTGGCCTTCAGCTCCAAATGACTCTCGGTAATGGCAAAACCGGCTTCGGTCTTCTCCAATGAAACCGTAGCCGTTACGTCAATGCGCTCAGCGGTAAGTCCGGCTGCGCCCAATTGCCCTGACAGTGCCATGGCAAAACATCCCGCGTGCGCGGCCGCCAGCAGCTCTTCGGGATTGGTTCCCACCCCGTTTTCAAAGCGGGTGGAGAACGAGTATTGGGTATTCGAGAGCACGCCGCTAGACGTGGTGATGGAGCCTTTGCCTTGTTTCAGGTCGCCTTGCCAAATTGCCGATGCGTTTCTTTTCATGTATCCTCCGTGGATTTGATCAACTTAGACCAGTTTAATGGATGCTGGGCTGGTCGAGGAGGATACGGGAATGGGCAGGACAGCCGCTACCGGTATCTTGGACCAGGCGGTTTCGCGATCGGCAGGCTTACCGAGGTAATAGCCTTGAGCGTACTCGCAGCCGAGGGCCTTCAACTGAATCAACTGTATTTCCGTCTCGATGCCTTCGGCGATGATGTCCATGTCCAGATTATGCGCCAGGGACACGATGGTGCGAATGATTTCGATACTATCAGGGTCTACGCCGATTCTGCTGACGAAGCTGCGATCAATTTTCAAGGTCTGCACGGGCAGATGCTGGAGTTGGCTCAGCGAAGAGTAGCCGGTCCCGAAGTCATCGATATCCAACCCGATATGGAAGTCGTTCAAACGGGACAGCAGGGAAGTGATCACGCCGGAATTGCGCATGATAGTGCCTTCGGTGATTTCGAAACTCAATCCAAAGGCTTTGCCGTTCGGCCAGCTTTGCCGGAGGATGCGCTCGATCTCGTCGACCGCGCTCAATTCGGCGAGTTGAATCGGCGAGAAATTAAGATGGAGGGTAAGTTGGGGGGGAACGACAAGGAGTTGGTCCTTCGGCGCGTTACGCATCCAGCGATGTGCATCGCGGCAGGCTTGTTCGAGGATCCAATGGCCGGCCGGCACGATCAGACCGGTCTCCTCGGCGATGGGGAGGAACTCTCCGGGAGGGATCAGGCCCCGGAGGGGATGCTGCCAGCGTACCAGGGCCTCGAAGCCCGCGACTGCGCCGGTGCGCAGATCCACGATCGGCTGATAGTGCAAACGGAGTTCGTTTCGTTCGAGAGCCCGGCGTAAATCAGTTTCCACTTGCAGGCGATGGACGGCACGGCGGCGCATACCGGCATCGAAAATCTCGAAACGTGACCGGCCCGCGGTCTTGGCACAGTGCAAAGCGGTATCGGCATCACGCATCAGATCTTCCGCGCGATCATAGCCGTTGGCGCTGCCGGCGATACCGATACTGGCGGTGACAAACAGCTCATTCCCATTCAATAGAAAAGGTGCTCGTATTTCGGCTTCGATGCGATCTGCAACGGCCACGGCGTCGCTCTCTTGCCTGACCTCGTCCAGAAGGACGGCGAACTCATCGCCCGCTAAGCGCGCGATGCCACAATCCTCCTGCAACCGCGCGACGGTATCGCTGGCGCGCAGACCTTCCCGCAGGCGGCTGGCGAGTGCTTTGAGAAGAAGGTCACCGGCGGAATGCCCCAAGCTGTCGTTTACGTTCTTGAAGCGATCCAAACCCAACAGCAGAATGGCGAAGTTGCGCGTGGAGCCTCGTTTGGCTTGTTCGATGCGGCGCTCCAACCGATCCATGAAGAGCAGGCGGTTGGGAAGGCCGGTGAGGGGGTCGGCGATCTTGGCGGCGGTGATGTCGGTCTGAGAGCCGGCAATGCGAACGGCTTCGCCGTTTTCGCCCCATACAGCCAGACCGCGGCTGAGCATCCAACGATAGGTGCCGTCTTTGCAGTGCATGCGGTGTTCGCAATCGACTTGCGGAGTATCCCGCCGGCAGTGGGCCGCGATTGCGGCCTGCAAACGCGGAAAATCTTCCCCATGGACCCGGCACAACCATTCGTCAGGCTGGGATCCAATCTCATCGTCCGCGTAGCCGAGCATCTCTTTCCAGCGCGGCGAGAAGTAGACTTCGCCTTTTTCTAAATCCCAATCCCACAAGCCATCGTTTGAGCCACGCGCCGCGCGCGCATAGCGTTCTTCGCTTTCACGTAAAGCCGTAGACAGCGTCTTCTGGGAAAGCAGGGTTCGGATGCGGGCCAAAGCCACGGGCAAGTCTACCGGTTTGGTGATGTAATCGTTGGCGCCTAATTGCAAGGCTTCGACAATGCTGCCGCTATGACCCTCGGCGGTGATCATGATCACCGGGAGTTGGGTGGGGCTGTGTTGTTCGCGGATGGCCTGTAAAACCTGCATGCCGCTCATGCCCGGCATGCGGATGTCGAGGAGCACCATATCGGGCGACTGCCTGGCGATGGATGCCAGCGCTGTCGGCCCATCTTCGGCCAATTCCACTTCAAAGCCGTGCCGCTGGAGGCGGCGCCCGAGCATATCCCGGTTGCTCTCGTCGTCATCCACGATCAGCAGCGCCATCTCAGCGATTCTCCCCCGGTGCCATCAAGACTCCTTATCGGCAGGGGGGAGGGAAGACTTTACGGAGGCGGGGAAGGCTAGCCGCCGGCGATGGCGCCAACTACTAAGAACGGCTCGGCGCCGGACACCACCGCGGGCGGCAGGGGGGCATCCGGCAACTCATGGGACCAGTCCTCGCCGCAAACGAAGAAGCGGACGAAGGGCCGGCGCAGGCGGGTCACGTGATCGCGGATGGTGCCCTCCAACATGGGATAGGCAGCCTCCAACGCATCGAGCACGGACCGTTGGGTGGCCTCGCCGGCCATTTCAAGTTGGACCTCACTGCCGGCGCCGGCAAGATTGCGCAGATGAGCCGGCAGCACTACGCGGATCATGGCAGGGTCTGCGCCTCGAGCGATAAGACAGCCGGCAGATCGTGGACGATGGGGTTCCAGTGATCGCCCGCATCGGCGGAGCCGTAGATTTGTCCGCCGGTGGTACCGAAATATACTCCGCACTGGTCTAGCGAATCGACGGTCATGGCGTCGCGTAAGACGTTGACGTAGCAATTACTTTGCGGCAAGCCCTCGGTGAGCGGTTCCCAGTCGTTGCCACCGGTGCGGCTGCGATACACGCGCAGCTTTCCTTCGGGCGGATAATGCTCCGAGTCGCTTTTGATGGGAACTACGTAGACGGTCTCGGGCTCGTGGGCATGCACGTCGATGGCGAATCCGAAGTCGACGGGCAGGTTGCCGCTGATCTCGCGCCAGTTCTCGCCGGCATCGTCACTGCGCATGACGTCCCAATGCTTTTGCATAAAGAGCACGCCCGGGCGCGCGGGATGCATGGAGACATGGTGGACGCAGTGCCCGACCTCGGCATTCGGGTCGGGAATGTATTGCGAGTGGAGGCCACGGTTGATGGGCCGCCAGGTTAGTCCGGCATCGTCCGAGCGGAAAGCGCCTGCAGCGGAGATGGCGATGTAGATCCGGTTGGGATCGGCGCGATCGAGGATGATGGTGTGGAGACACATCCCGCCTGCGCCTGGCTGCCAGTGCGGCCCCGACCCGTGCTGGCGTAATCCCGAGAGTTCCTGCCAGGTTTGGCCGCCGTCGGTCGAGCGGAAGAGCGCGGCATCTTCGACGCCGGCATAGACAGTGTCCGGGTCGGTGAGCGAAGGCTCCAGGTGCCATACCCGCTTGAACTCCCAGGGGTGAGGTGTGCCATCGTACCACTGGTGCGTGCCGGGAACGCCTTCATAGACGAACTTATTGCCCACCGGCGCCCAAGTCTTGCCGCCATCGTCGGATCGCTGGATCAATTGTCCGTACCAACTGGTGGATTGCGAGGCGTAGAGCCGGTTAGGGTCGGCAGGCGAGCCCTTAAGGTGGTAGAGTTCCCAGCCACCGAAGTGCGGACCGCTCACATCCCAGTGTTGGCGTTTGCCGTCAGCGGTGAGGACGAACGCCCCTTTTCGTGTACCGGCTAATAGTCGAACAGTGCTCATGATTCCCCTCCAGTGGGCAGGCCGCCCAATTCCAATACAGGGCGGACTTCAACGGTTCCCTTGCGCGCCCCTGGGATGCGGCCGGCTATGGCCAGAGCCTCATCCAAATCTTTGGCTTCGACCAGGAAATAGCCGCCCAACTGCTCCCGGGTTTCGGCGAAAGGGCCATCGGTTATCAGGCGTTTGCCATCGCGAACCTGGACGCAGGTGGCAGTGGCCACAGGTTGCAGGGGGGCGGTGGCCAGGAATTTGCCGTCGGCCTTCAGCTTATGCGCAAGTTGGCTGGATTCGGCGTAACAATCGGCCCGCTCCAACTCGGTCCAAGCCTGTTCGTCGCCGTAAATCAACAACATGTATTTCATAACAGCAGCCCCTTATTGGTTAAGTCGAACGGCCCGGCCACAAATCGACAGCGCGGGGGAAGAAATCAATATAATCGATTATGGCTGGCGACGCTGCCCGGATAGTTGAAGAGGTTTACCGCTCCGACTGGGGGCGCATTGTAGCCACGCTGATCTCGTACACCCACGATTTCGACTTGGCAGAAGAGTCGGCACAGGAAGCCTTCACGGCGGCCGTGGATCAGTGGGAAGTTTCCGGCATTCCCGACTCTCCGCGCGCTTGGATTATACAGACGGCGCGGCACAAGGCTATCGACCGCATCCGCCGCCGCGCGCTGTTGAAAGAGAAATTGGAAGCGTACGTGGCCGAGGGACTGGCGCCTGAAGCCGAGGATCCGGATTATGACGTGGGCGAAATTCCGGACGAGCGCCTGCGGCTGATCTTTACGTGTTGCCATCCGGCGCTAGCGTCCGAGGCACAAGTAGCGCTGACCCTGCGAACCCTGTGCGGGCTCGAGACGGACGAGATCGCGCGCGCGTTCCTGGTGCCGCCGACGACCATGGCGCAGAGGCTGGTGCGAGCCAAGCGGAAGATCCGGGATGCCGGCATTCCTTACACCGTACCGCAGACGGCGGAAATGGCCGAGCGGTTGGACGCCGTGCTGACGGTGATCTATCTGGTCTTCAACGAAGGCTATGTGGCAACCCGGGGCGGACCGCTGGTGCGCACCGATCTATGCGCGGAAGCCATACGGCTGGGCCGGTTGGTGCGGGCCTTGCTGGCACCGCAGCCTCCGGCGGAAGCCACTGCGCTACTGGCGCTTATGCTGTTGCACGATGCGCGCCGCGGGGCTCGCCTGGATGAGCATGGCGACCTGGTGATTCTGGAGCGGCAAGATCGAAAGCTGTGGGATCGCCGCCAAATCGCGGAGGCGCTGCCGCTGGTGGAGGAAGCAATAGCCGGCCAGCCCGGACCCTATGCCATTCAGGCTGCGATTTCGGCGCTGCACTGCCGCGCGCCGCGGTTTGAAGATACCGATTGGCCGCAGATTGTGAGCCTCTACGATTTGCTGGAACGCCTGCAGCCGTCCCCTATCGTGTCGCTAAACCGGGCAGTGGCGGTGGGCATGGCCAGCGGACCTGAGGCGGCGCTCGAAATCGTGGACCGGCTGATGGCAGCGAGCGATCTCGATGACTATCACCTGCTGCATGCCGCGCGTGCCGATCTGCTGCGCCGCATGGGATCGCGCGAGAGCGCCGCGGCAAGTTACCGGCGCGCGCTCGAGTTGGTAACCAACGATAGCGAGCGCCGCTATTTGGAGAGCCGCTTACGCGAGGTAATCGGCGCCTATGGAGTACGGAGGAAGCCGTGGGCCTTGCCGGCTGCATCGGTATAATAGCCTGCGATCACTCCGCTTGCGTTGATGCCGTACGGAAACGTACCTTCATAATTCTTGGTGCCCGAGCCGGTGACGATAAAGGTAGTGATGGCGCCTTTGGCGGAGCGCAAGAAGCCGTGATAAGCGGTGCTCTTCAAACCGAAGTATCCCGTAACCGCGCCTGCGGTATTGATAGCCGTGGGCAGGGTGCCCAGAGGGCCCGCGCCAGTGACATCGAAAGAAGTAACCGTGCCATCGGCGGCGCGTACAAATCCGTGCGTCGCGCCGTTGGTGTAGTTACCCTCGATGGTCCCCGAGTCGTTGAGGTTCCCGCTAAACGTGCCCTGATCCGGACCGGTGCCGGCGCCCGGCGCGTCGAACTCCGTCAGGATGCCGTTGGTCGCCAGTTGGAAGCCGTGATAGACGAAGAACTGATCGGCGTAATAACCGGCGATGGCTCCCGAGGTGTTGATGCTTTGGGCAAAAGTACCCTGGCTTTCGCCGGGCCCTGCATTGGGCGCATCGAACGATGTAAAGACGCCGGTAGCGCTGTATACGAAGCCGTGCGTGGTGGAACTGGTGTCCTGGTAATAGCCGGTAACCGCGCCGGCGTCGTTGATGCTCTGCGGGAAGGTGTTCTTACCGGGAGCGGGAGCATCGATTTCGGTAAACGTGCCGGCAGCGGAACGGATAAAGCCGTGATAAACATTGGCGGAGTCGGCATAATATCCGGCGATTTCCCCGGAAGTATTGATAGCCACAGCGTAAGTGCCGGAACCGCTGACGCTGGCTGAGCCAGGCGCATTGAACGGCGTTATTGTGCCGGTGGCGGCGCGCAGGAAGCCGTGATAAACGTTGACGCCGTCCACCCAGTAACCCGCAGTGCTTCCCGACTTGTTGATGCTGTTGGCGAACGTGCCGGTGGCGTTCGAAACGTCGAAGGTAACAATCGTTGCGGCGCGGGTTGCCGCCAGATCATCCGCGTTCAGGCCGGCGGTGAACGCCAGAATCGTAAGGCACACTTTGAGTGCGTGATTAAGTTTATTAGTTCTATAAATCATGAACCCCTCTACCTACCGGTTCAGTATACACTACCGGTCCAGGTGTTACCCGATTTTTACCGATAACATAGATATCGATCCGCCATCGACGCCCTCCACAGGGAAGGCAACGGGGTCCGCAGCCTGGCGCGCAGCGATGACATAAAGTAGCGGCAGGTAGTGGTCGGGAGTGGGGATGGAGAGCATGGCATCGCGCCCCAGCCGTTCGTAATTCAGGAGCGGTTCATGGTCGCCGGCCAGGAGCATGGCGCGCACCTGCTCTTCGAACTTAACGGCCCAGTCAAACGGCTCGACGATGTGGCGGCCCCATGCGTAGGCGTGCAGGTTGTGTACCAGGTTACCGCTGCCTACGATCAGTACGCCTTCTTCGCGGAGCGGCGCGAGGCGTTGTCCGATTTGGTAATGGTAGGCGGGCGGCTGGGTTTCGTCGATACTGAGTTGGACGACGGGGATATCGGCCTGCGGATAAACATGACAGAGCACCGACCAAGTGCCGTGATCGAGCCCCCAAGTTTCGTCGAGGCGGACTGGCAACGGGTGAAGCAGAGACTGTACGCGGCGCGCCAAGTCCGGATCGCCTGGCGCGGGATATTCGACCTGGTAGAGTTCGCGCGGGAAGCCGCCGAAGTCATGAATGGTGCGGGGCGCAGTGGAGACGGTGACGCCGGTTTGGGGCACGAACCAGTGCGCCGAAATCATCAGGATGGCTTTGGGGCGCGGCATATCGCGCCCCAGTGCGGCCCACGCCTGGGTGTAACCGTTGTGCGACACGGCATTCATGGGATTGCCATGTCCGAAGAAGATGGCGGGGGTCAGCATGGTCACTATTGCCAGTAAGTCTTCACGGCTTGCGCCACGTCGGGGCCGGCCTTCCCTAGATCCTCGGCAACCATGGCCGGAGTGATTTCGATGGCCGCATTGAGGGCCAGAAACCAGGGTTCGGCGAGGGCCGGGATCTGCGAGGCATCGTCCATGTGGACGATCAGAAGACCGGTTCGCTTGCCCCCTTCCGAAACGAAATAGGCGGCCTCGGGCTTTTGTTGCGCCAGAATGCTTTGGATGGCGGCGAAACCGTTCTTGGCAGCCGCGTTGCCGGCTTCGACCGGCATGGAAACCTTCATTAGAAAACGCATCGTCGTGGTGCTCCTCAGCAGTGCATTCTACATGGCGGCAGACGCGCGGGGCAATCGGCCCACGGTAGAATATCCGGGGAGGAATACATGGACGATTTGATTCCATCGCTGGCCGGGCATATGGTCTGGGCGGATAGTGCGCTCTTGCAGTCGGTAGCGGAGCAAGAAGGCGCTTTTGACGACGCGGACATACGGAAGTGGTTGCACCATACGGCGGCCGCGCAACGGCTATTTCTGTCGCTATTGCGGGGGCAACCGTTCGATGCCGCGCGGGAGCGGCAACCGCCGGCCACTATGGCGGAGTTGGAGCAGCGCTTCGCGGCAACGCACGCCGACAGCATAGCTTATGCGGAAAGCATGGATGAAGCCGAAATGGCGCGCACGATCGACTTCCCGCCGCTAGGGCCGATGAAGGCGTTTCAAGTATCGGCGCGGGACGCTTTGACGCAGTTGATCATGCATAGCGAACATCACCGGGCGCAGGTGGCGGCGCGTTTGCGCGCACTAGGCGGGAAGCCTCCGACGACCGACTACATTCTGTGGGTGCGGGACGTCAAGGGCAAGTCTTAGCTTCGCTGGGCCCAGGTTTGCGGAGGCAAGCCAGTATCTACCCGATCCATGGTGATGCAGCCTTCCACGGGACAGACCAGCCAGCACAGATTGCAGCCCACGCAAGCCTGCTCGTCTACCTTCGGAATGCGCGACGGTGGTGTGTGAGTGGTATCGACGGCCACGACTGCCGGAGTCTGCGAGAGAGTAGCCGCGCTGGCGGCCACCAGTTGCTCGGGCGTCCGCGCGCCTTCGATGTGGATACACTGATGGGCGCCATCCCAGCAGGCGATATAACAGAGATCGCAGCCGATACATAGGTCGGGATGAATGCGCGCCACGATCTTATAGTTCAGGTCTAAGTGCTGCCACTCAGTTACGCGAGGGAGACTGAGTCCGCGGAAGTCGGCAAGGGTACGAAAGCCTTTTTCATCCATCCAGTTACTCAAGCCTTCGAGCATGTCTTCCACGATGCGGTAGCCATGATGCATGACCGCGGTACAGACTTGCAAGGCTATGGCATCCGAGCAGCAGGAATTCGGCGGCTTCGCGCCAACCGGAGATCCCTCCCATACCGGAGACGGGCAACCCACATGTGGAATCTGCGGCAAGTTGCTGCACCATGTGCAAGGCGATGGGCTTTACGGCGGGGCCGCAATAACCGCCATGGCTCGAACGTCCGCCGACGTCGGGACGCGGGGTGAAAGTGTCGAGGTCCACGCCGGTAATGGAGTTGAGGGTATTGATGGCGGAGAGACCATCGGCTCCGCCAGCCTTCGCGGCGCGGGCGATGGCGCGGATATCGGCGACGTTGGGAGTCAACTTGACGAGCACAGGCGTGCGGGCTATTTCCTTCACCCACTCGGTGATGAGCTTGGCGTATTCGGGGACTTGGCCGACGGCGCTACCCATGCCGCGTTCGCTCATGCCGTGGGGACAGCCGAAGTTCAGTTCCAGGCCATCGGCGCCGGCATCTTCGGTGCGGCGGACGATGTCGTGCCAGGCTTCGCGGCGCGACTCCACCATAAGCGACGCGATCACGGCGTGACGGGGATAGCGTTTCTTGACCTCGGCGATTTCGCGCAGATTGGTTTCGATGGGGCGATCGGTAATCAGCTCGATATTGTTCAGGCCCATCATGCGTGGCCGTTCCAATCGACCGAGGAGTAGCGCGAGGACACGTTGACGATGGGTTCGCCGATGGTCTTCCAGACGGCGCCGCCCCAACCGGCGTCGAAGGCGCGCATGACCTGGTCGCCGCAATTGGTGGGCGGTCCGGAGGCCAGCCAGAAGGGATTGGGAGAGCGGATCCCGGCGATTTCGGAGGTGAGATCAGCCATGCAGGGCCTCCAAGTCGCCGGGCGATTCCAGCGGCGGCGCGTTTCCCTTCGGCCACGGCGTCGACCACTTCGCGCCCGCCGTTCACGCAGTCGCCCCCGGCGAAGTAGCGCGGATTGCTGGTCTGGCCGGTGGCGGGATCTACCACGACGGCGCCGCCCGCGAGATGAATATCGCGGAACTGGGACAGGAAATCGAGCAAGCGGGATTGCCCGATCGAAGGAATGACCATGTCGCACGCCAGTTCGGAAATTCGACCCGGGAATCTGCTGAGGCTGGCGGCGGCCGCGGCGATCGGGCGGGCCGAGTTCCATGCGCACGCATTCCAGGGACTCGACGGTGGCATTTCCGTGGATAGCGATGGGCTGGGTGAGCCAATGGAAGCGGACGCCATCTTGCTTGGCGAGATCGTATTCGAATTCGAAGGCGGGCATCTCCGCTTCGCTGCGGCGATAGAGCACGTGCACCTCTTCGGCGCCCAGGCGCAGGGCCGCGGTGGCCGCATCGATAGCGGTATTTCCGCCGCCGATGACCACCACCCGCCGGCCGACGCGCGCGCCGCGGTGGACCTTGTATTCCGCGATGAAGCGCAAAGCGTCGATGACCCCGGGCAGGTGTTCGCCGGGAATGTCGAGAGACTGGGCACGGCCGAGGCCGACTCCCAGGAAAACGACATCGAACTGCTCTTCCATTTCCTTGATGCGCAGTTCGCCGCCGATCTCGGCGCTGAGGCGGAATTCCACGCCTAGGGAGCGCACCAGGTCGACTTCGCGCAGGCTATCGGCGGCGCGCAGTTTATACTCGGCGACGCCGTAGGTGTTGAGTCCGCCAGCCAGCGGACGGCTATCGAAGATGGTGACTGCGAAGCCTTGTTGGCGCAGGGCGGCCGCGCAAGCGAGGGAGGCTGGACCCGCGCCGATGCAAGCCACGCTGCCGGGTTTATCTTGCGCGGGAGGGGGCAGGCGGCGGCCGGCTGCATAGAAGTGATCCATGGCGTGGCGCTGCAAGCGGCCGATCTCGATGGGCCGTTGATTGTAGCGGTGCATGACGCAAGCGCCTTCGCAGAGTACGTCTACCGGACAGACGCGCGCGCAACTCAGTCCCAGGATGTTGGCATTCAGGATCTTCGTGGCGGATCCGCCGAGGTTGCCGCTGGAGATCTTCTTGATGAAGCCGGGAACATCGATGTGGGTGGGGCAGGCGTTGCTGCAAGGCGCGTCGAAGCAGTAGAGGCAGCGATTGGCTTCCACCAAGGCTTCGCGGGGCCCGAGGGGCGGATGGATTTCGGCGAAGCTGGCATCGAATTCGCGCGGGTTGGTCATGTTCGCCATGTGTTTAGGGCTGGTTCAAGCCATGGTTAGCGCGCCGTACATATCGGGACGGCGGTCGCGGAAAAATTGCCAGGTCTTGCGGACTTCGGCGATCAGGTCAAGGTCGAGATCGGCAGTGAGGACTTCATCGCGGTCGCGGGATGCCTGGGCGATGATCTGGCCGCGCGGATTGCAGAAGTAGCTGGACCCGTAGAATTCGCCGATGTTCCAAGGGGGCTTCGACGCCGACGCGGTTGATGGCGCCGACGTAATAGCCGTTGGCCACGGCGTGCGCGGGCTGCTCCAGTTTCCAGAGGTGCTCGCTCAATCCAGCGACGGTGGCGGAGGGATTGAAGACGATTTCGGCGCCGTTCAAGCCGAGGGCGCGCGCGCCTTCGGGAAAGTGGCGGTCGTAGCAGATGTAGACGCCGATGCGCGCCACGCCCAGGTCGAAGACGGGATAGCCGAGGTTGCCGGGGCGGAAATAGAACTTTCTCCCAGAAGCCGGGGGCGACGTGGGGGATATGGGTCTTGCGGTATTTGCCGAGGTAGTCGCCCTCGGCGGAGATGACGCGGCGGTGTTGTAGTAGACGCCTTCCTGCTCGCGCTCGTAGACCGGGACGATCAGGGCGAGGTGGTGGACTGCGGGCGGTATCCTGCATGAGTTGGATGGTGGGACCGTCGGGCACGGGTTCGGTGAAATCGTACCAGCGCACCTGCTGCTCGGCGCAGAAGTAGGGTCCGTTGAACAACTCCTGGAGGCAGACGATTTGGGCGCCGGCGTCGGCGGCCTGGCGGATGTAGGTCAGGTGTTTGTCGATCAGGGCCTGTTTGAGTTGGGGCAGGGGCAAGTCGGGCGAGACATCGGTATGGGACTGGATAAGAGAACAGCGGACGGTGCGCGGCATGTTCGAGTTCCTGTCGGTTCGCATCATTATACCTTTGCGGTGGCGGGGGTGGTCCGAATATATCGGGTTATGCAGGATTGTGCGGACTTGTGCAGCGTTGTGCATCTGGGGCGACTCGCGGCGGGGGATGCAAATGTGCAAACAAAGCCCAGATGTTTGAAGACAGGAGACTTAAGGGATTAGGGACGGGTGGGGGTAGGTTGGCGCGGGTCGAAGACTGGATGTAACATACCCTTCGTTTTTCGGATTTCGTGTTGCATTTTGTAACATGGTGTCGGTCTGGAGCGGCGCCGGACCGTGCTATTCCCATAAAACGTAGGTCATTGACAAAGGCTCATTTGGCGAGTTGGTGTTGGTTCCAAGTGTAAGTTCGGCATACTGCCCGCGGCCAGTGTGAGCGCAAAGGTGCGATCCCGATGGCAGTGTGTCAATCCGAAGCCGGCCGCGGTTATATGCACCTGCTTGGCAACTAGCTTTTCCGACCTCGCTCGTGCCGGCCGTGGCAAACATTGTGTGATTCTGCGGATTGAGGAAGCGGACCTTCCCGTCTGGGCTCGGTTTCATCGCCATCGAGCGTCACAGAGCACTCGACTTTCCCTTGAGCGAGAGCCACAGAACAGTGGTCATGCACTTTGAGCGCTCCTGTTGGCTCAGGCTCCGGAGTGGCGGAGAGAAGTAGCGCGAGAACTGGAGCAACTGCGGCCATAATCGCTGACGACATGATGTTATAAATGATGCGTTTTTGGCAGTTGGACTGCGCCCTCCTTACACCCGCCCGGGCGCACCATGAACGTACTGTACAGCGAGGCTTCTCGCCGGCAAATGCGTTATGTTCGATGACGGATTCTTGCTCTCTCGGCTGCGCTCGAAAATATGGATGTAACATGCTCCTCATTTTTCGGATTTCTAACAGGCTGCGACCAGGTTCCCAGGACCCACTCCCTTACGGTCGGTGCTCTGAGAGATTCAGAAAATCGAAGATATGGATGTTACAAACGACATGCGAGCGCGCCTGATCGCCGGATGCCCTGCCGACACGATACTACCATGCGGGTTGGGGCATGCTGGCGAGTCAGGCGCGGCCGCCTATTGGTCTCAGACAGATAGCGATATTCGACTTAAGTGACCCGGTTAGGCCGGGTGGGGTTTAGAGCCGAAGTCGCCGAGCAATCCGGCAGAGAGGTTTCTGATTTCTGGCGGTGCCGAAGTGGCCAGCCAGGCTAGCGTACTCACGGTGGCCCAAGGCGTTCCTATATTAATGTAGTGATGCGACGGGTCACCCAGGTGGTTGGCGGGGGGGGCGAAGTCGGCCTTGCGAATGAGGTCGAAGATATAACGAGACGCTTCCTTGGGGTCGACGTTGCCGTTCTCCACCTGGCACATTTTAGCTTCCGCGGCATTGAATAATTCGCCGAAACCTTTGTGCTGGCTATAGAAGAGACCCATGGGTTCTTCGGCGTCGGGCAGGATGGAATCGTCGTGCGACTTTTTATAGCGGCGGTAGATGCTGGCGAGTTTCAGGTCACCCAGGCCGACACCGAGGGCCCAGACGCGGAACCAGGCATTCCACAGATCGAAATCGCGCCACGAGGTATAGGCGGCGCTGGCGGTGCGGTCATTATTGGTGCGATTGATTTCGTGAACGCGCGCGACGTATTCGAAACGGTCGGCGGTGAAGTCATCGTCCTTGAGAGCTTTTAGCAAGCGGGCGGCGAGGGCGTTGGTGACTTCCATGGAGGTGGCCAGGCCGCGCGAGAAGATGGCATCGAGGAAACCGCTGCCGGTGCCGCCGGCCATGATGGCCCAACGGGCGCCGACGCTTTGCTTCACGGAAATCTGGAGGCGGTCGGAGGAGATCCAGGGGCGCACGGCTTTGGCGTCTTTGAACTGTTCGTAGACGCTGGGAAAGCGCGAGAGGAACTGCCGCCATTCTTCTTCCGGCGTGATATCGGTTGGCTTGGGGAACTTGCGGATGTCGAAACTGAGTCCCACGCTGACCAGTTTGTTGGAGGATCCGGGGCGGTTATCGAATGGAATCACCCAGACCCAACCGCCGTCGAACAGGTGGTGGCAGGTGCCCTGGTACCAGCGGCGGGGGGCTTGCGGCACGCCGTAGGGCAGTTTCAGGTCGTCGTAAGGCTTCACGTCGATCATGTGGGTGAACAGGCAGCGAGTATTGGTCTTGCAGCGGGTGGGTTCGTCGCGCAGGTTCCACATGCGGGAGAGTACGTGACCTCCGCCGGATGCGTCGGCGATGAAGCGGGCGCGGATGGTATCGCCTTTGTCAGTCTCGAGGCTGACGCCGTTGCTATCGGTATCGACCTTGGTCACGCGGGTGTAGTGCTTCACGGTGGCACCGTGATGGATGGCCGTATGGGTGAGGTAGGCGTCGGTATCCTGGCGGAAGAGGTGGGCTTCGTAGCCTTCGCGGTAAGGGGGAATAACCAACTGAGTGGCTTCTTCAGGGTGCTGATGCTGGCCTACGTGGTGCAGCATGAAGCCGAAATTCTTCTTGATGCCGTGGTTGGAAGAGACGTATTTGTGAATGGTTTCGCCGGAGTTGAACTCGGTTTTGAATTCCGGCACGTTGAACCGTTCCGCCATGATCTTGATCATGCGGAAGGTATGACGCACGGTGGATTCGCCCAGCGCAAAGCGCGGATGAGTACCGGCGTCGATGATGACGACTTTGGCTCCGTTGCAGGCCAGGATAATTCCCAGCATGCTCCCCTCGAAGCCTGCGCCCAGAATGGCAACATCGTATTGTTCGTTCATGTAAATGAGTGCTCCTTTTTAGCAGATGACTTGATACGGACGCCACAGATCTCGGCAAACCTGGCTTCGGTGGCTTGGATGCGGCCGGCGGCTACTTTGAGCGTACGCATGAGGATTTCGACACCCAGTTGGGCATCGTTACGGCACGCTTCGTTGAGGTCGGGACCGGCGATGCGGAGCGCGGTAGATTGTTCGCGCGCGCGTACTTGGAAGAGTGTGTCCTGATGGTCGAGCAACGAGGACCATCCAAACGCCTGACCGGGGCCCACCGCCAGCACGGACACGGTGAAGATGGGGGCATGCAGTTCGACGTTCACGCTGCCGGAAGTGATGAGGTAAAAGTACTGGGACTGGCAGCGATCCATAAGGATGACTTCGTTTTCAGCGAAGGTTACGGGGGTGGCTAGCGTGGCCAACTTGGCGATGTGGTGGTCGTCGAGGCCTTGGGTGAAGGCGTGGTTTTGGAGAGTCTGTTGTAGTGTCAAATGCCCCACCTTAGTGTGATATGCCGCTAGAAACAGCGAATTTCGGGGCTATTTCGTGGCGGTTACGGTAGGGAAGCATTTGGCATGCCAGGAGGGAGGGGGGCGCTGTCTTTTTTGGCAGAGGCAAGGGGTTGGCCGACTGTTCGGCTAGAAACCCAGGGCATAATAAGAGAGTGGCATGAGCCAAACGCTCCATCCCGGTAAAGTTCGGACCTCGGAACGGATCGATTGCCGGTATTCACAAAGCGCATGGCCTCTGGCCGCTGGTATCCGACGATGGTGCTCGAACAGGTCTTGTCTCCCCTCGATGTGGAGCGTGCGTCGCGCACTCTGCGAAATCTGACGGCGCATAATGTCTCGGATTGGGCGCTCACCGGGGGGCTGGCTATCGAGATTCACCTCTTGCGAGGCGCTTGCGTTGGACCTAAGCGCGCGTTGAACGATCTGGATTTTGTTGCCTCCTCATTTGAATCCATTCCCGGCACTCTGTCGCAACACTTCTTGTTTCTTCACAGGCATCCTTCCGATCCTCCTGGCAGGATGATGCTTCAGGCCATCGATCGGGACACTGGCACGCGCATCGACGTCTTTCGGGCTGCTGGATCCACAATGAGCCGAACGTCTGCGGTGGATTTGCCCGGCGGTCTTATGCGGCTCGTTTCGCTCGAGGATCTGGCGGCACGGGCGGCCAGGCTAAGTCTCGACCTTGCCACCGGCGCGTGCGTTCCCGCTAAGCATGCGGTCGATTTCATGAGGCTGGCGCCCTTGGTTGATGCGTCGCGGATCGAGACTGTCTGGCAGGATCATCGCAAGCCGCAGCATCCCGGAAGTTTTACGGAAGCGGTCCTGATCCTTCAGGGTTTGATTTCCGCAAAGCAAGATCTGCTCGTCACTCCGGAATATTCGCTGGATCCTCCGGCGTTTTGCGCGCGGTGCCAAGCCGGCACGCGCATTGGTGATGCGTCGGTACAATGAATGCTTATGTCCTGGCAAACCGTCCGGGTGCCCGCATCGAGCGCCAACCTCGGGCCGGGGTTCGACGCCCTTGGCTTAGCGCTGTGCGTGTATCTGGACTGCAGCTTCCGCGCTAGCGAAAAGCTCTCGATCACCGTTACGGGCCGCGATGCGGCGGTAATTTCGACGGGCGAGGACAATCTGATTTGGCAGACCGCGCTTTCGGTGGCGGCGGATGTGCGCATGCAATTGCCGCCCATCGATCTGGTGGTGGATAACCAGATTCCGCTGGGCAAGGGCTTGGGGTCGAGCGCCGCGGCGCTGACGGCGGGGGTGGTGATCGCTGACCAGTTGCTGGGTTTGGGCTGGCGTCCGCCGCGCATTTTGGATGAAGCGGCGCGGCTGGAAGGGCATCCCGACAATGTCGCGGCGTGCGTGCTGGGGTCGATCGTGGCGAGCGCCATCGATTCCGGCGGCGCGGTGCGGGCGGTGCGTTTGGAACTGCCGTCGCGCTTCGGCATCGCGCTGGTGATTCCGGATTTCGTATTGCCGACGGCGGAGGCGCGCGCGGTGCTGCCGGATTGCTACAGCAAGCAGGACGCGGTATTCAATGTCCAGCGGGCGGCGCTGCTGATCGCGGCGCTGGCGGCCGGGGCCACGTGGGCTTTCCCGGCGGCGCTCGAAGACCGCTTGCATCAGCCTTACCGTACGCCGCTGGTCCCGGGCCTGGCGGATATTTTGAAACTGCGGGCGCCGGGGCTGTTGGGTTGCGCACTGAGCGGCGCGGGCCCGTCGATCCTGGTTTTTTACGAACGAGGCTACGACGCGGTTTGCGACCTGGTGCGGCAGATCTTCCAACTTCACGGACACGCGGCCGAGGTGCTGCCTACACAGATCGCGGAGCGCGGCTTTGAGTGTCGATCGCGTCCCTAGCTCTGCTCAACGGCCGGATGAACCGAAGCCGCCCTCGCCGCGCAGCGATTCGTTTAAGTCGCCCTCTTCCCACTCGATGGCCTCGTAGCGGGCAATCACCATCTGGGCGATGCGGTCGCCTGCGTGGATTTCGTAGGGTTCGCGGCCGAGGTTCAAAAGAATGACGCGGATTTCGCCGCGATATCCGGGGTCGATGGTGGCGGGGCTGTTGGGCAAGGTGATGGCGTGCTTTGCGGCGAGGCCGCTGCGCGGGCGGATCTGCGCTTCATAGCCCGGGGGCAGTTCGATACAAAGGCCGGTGGGCACGAGTTGGGGCGTGCCAGGCTGCAGTACGGCGCCCTCCACGGCTCTTAGGTCCAGGCCGGCGTCTTCTTGGGGGCCGTGGGCGTAGGCGGGCAGCACGGCGTCTTCTCTTAGTCTTCTGATGCGTATTTTCACAATCCGTTATCATAGCCTTTTCATGCCGGAATCCAAACTCAAGCGCGTAATTTCCGTTTCGCCGATGCCGCCGGAGAAAAGCGCATACGCCCTGGCCCGCTACAGCCGTTCGCCCGATTCGATCCGCGAGTCGATCGAATGGGTGCGCACACACAATTCGGAAAAGTTTCTGGAAAGCTTCTATTTCCAATACGGGCACGCATCGATTGCCGATTTGGGGCATACGGTGCTGTGTTTCGAAGGAATATCGGAACTGGCGGCTACGGAGATTGAAGAAGAATCGCTGTGGGACGGGCAGGCGAAATCGTCGCGGTATCAGGATTTTTCACGCGCCGGATTTATCACCCCCCCCGAATTGAACGAGGCTGCGGCGGAGTGCTATCAGGCGGCCGCGCGGAAACTGCTGGATGCCTATGCGCAGGTGAACGCCCGTGCGTTCGATTGCCTGAGCGAACGGCTGCCGCGTCCCGAAGATATGAAGCCCGAAGCCTACCGCCGCAATCTGGCGGCGCGGGCTTTCGATGTGGCGCGCTACCTGCTGTTCTGGGGCATCCCGACCAACGTGGGACAAGTGACCAGCATCCGCACGCTGGAGAAGCAGATCCGGCGGCTGAAGGCGGCCGAGTACCAGGAGTTGCGCGAACTGGGCGACGAGATCGCGCAGGCTTGCGCGAGTGAACCGGATTGCATTTGGGATCCGAACGCTGTGCGCGAAGCGCTGGCGCCGACGCTGGCGCGGCATGCCGAGGCGGACGAACACGGCGCGCTGGCGCAACGGAATTTGCGCCGGTGGGCGGAGCAGAACCTGCCACCCGCCGCGGGGACGGAGTGCGGCCGGGTGGACTTGGTGCATCCATCGGATACGCCGGCGGATGTGGTGGCCACGCTGCTGTATCCAGTGACTGACCGGCCGTTCCGCGAACTTTACGAGATGGCGCGGGCGTGGAGCACGGCCCAGCGCGCGGAGGTTCTGGACGTGGCGCTCGAATCGCGCAGTAAACGCGACGATCTGTTGGCGGGCTTCCATGGCGGCCTTTACGCTTACGATTTGGCGATCGATATCGGCGCGTATCGTGACCTGCACCGGCACCGGCGCTGCCAGAAATTCCGGCAGGGCTATACGGGCAGGCTGGGATACGAGACGCCACCGTTGCTCGACGAGGCCGGCGCCGGGGCCGTGTATCGGGAGGCGATAGAGGCGGCTCTCGCCACGATGCACGGTTTGCCAGAGCCTGCCGGCCAGTATTTGCTACCGTTCGGAGCGCGCGGCCGGTTTCTGTTTAAGATGGATTTCGCGGAAGCCGAATATATCGCGCGCGTGCGCAGCGGCGTGAAAGGGCACTTCAGCTATCGCGAGGTGGCCTGGGAAATGAAGTTGAAGATGGAGCAACTGGAGCCGGAACTGGGCCGTTTGATGCAGGCTACGCCGCCCTGGGTGGAGGACTTACTCAAGCGATGATTCCTTTGCGCACTGCGTATAGGATCAACTCCGGCACGCTATGCAGATTCAGCTTCTGCAGAATATGGGTGCGATGGGTCTCCACGGTATAGAGGCTGAGGTTCAACATATTGGCAACTTCTTTATTAGTGCGGCCCTCGGCCAGAAGCTGCAAGATTTCCCGCTCGCGATTGGTGAGTAACTCGTAAGTATCTTCGGCGCCCCGGCTTTCCAACTGGCGCATATAATCTTCAACCAGGATCTTACTGATGGCGGGGCTGAAGAACGATTTGCCTTCGGTGAGTGCGCGCACGGCTGCCAGCAGATCGGCCTCCGCGGAATCTTTCAGCAAGTAAGCGCGCGCGCCGGCCTTCAGGGCGCGGATCACGTAGCTCTCGTCGGAATGCATGCTGAGGATGGCGATAGCAACGCGCGGGCTGCGGTTGACGATCTGGCGGGTGGCTTCGATGCCGTTCAAGTTGGGCATGGCAATATCCATGATCACCACGTCGGGATTGGCGGACTCGCTCAGGGCCACGGCCTGGCGGCCATCCGCGGCTTCGCCGATCACTTGCAGGTTGGTTTGGCGCTCGAGCAGCAGGCGCAATCCATTGCGCATGACGGTATGGTCATCGGCTAGCAGGATGCGGACGGGAGTCACGCGAGGGCCCCGGCCGCTTGGGGGGTCAGCGGAATCTCGATGCGCAAGCGGGCGCCATGTCCGGGTTCCGAGAAGAGTTGAAAGCGCCCGCCCAGGTGTAAGACGCGCTCTTCCATGCCCAAGAGTCCCAGGCCGCGCACGTGGGAGCTATCGAAACCCTGGCCATCGTCGACCACGCTCAAGTGGATGCGGCCGGTTTCTTGGGCGACCTGAATGCGGACGGCGCGGGCCACGGCATGGCGGGCGCAGTTATGCAGGGCTTCCTGCACTACGCGATAGATGCAGGTCTTTACTTCTTCGGGCAGATCGTCGGCCACGCCATCGGCATCGACCGTGACAGCCATGCCGGTGCGCTTAGAAAGTTCGCGCGCCTGCCACTGCAGGGCGGGGACCAAGCCCAGGTCGTCGAGCATGGAGGGGCGCAGCAAGAGGGCCATATTGCGAACTACGTTCACGCTACTCTCGGCCAGTTTGCGGATGGATTCCACGTGGGTGCGCAGTTCGGCGTCGCCGGGCGCGATGGCTCCCAGGTTGCCGAGTTCCATCAGCAGGGCGCTGAGCGACTGGCCCACTTCATCGTGGAGTTCGCGGGAGATGGCGCGGCGTTCCTGTTCCTGCGCGTCCACCAGGCGCGCGGAAAGTTCTTTCAACTTACCTTGGGCTAGCGTCATTTGTTGATAGCGCAGGTCGGCATCGCGGGCCAGGTGGAGGATATGCCGCGTGGTCGCGATCGCCAGCAGTGCGCCGATGCCCAGGGTGATGAATAACATCAAGCCGAGGCGATAGCGAAACTTGTCGAACAGGGTCTTCAGGCGCTCGTCGCCGGTGCTGAGTTCGCGTTCGTTCACGGCGGCAATACGGTCGGCGATTTCGAGGGTGGTGGTGCGCCGGGGACGAAGCTCCTGATGCATGAAGGGCTCACTGTAGATCGACTTTTGTTTGGCGTCCCAGCGGAAAATCGGGTCGAATAGCTTCCAATAATCGGTGATGCGAGCTTGCAGGGCGTGGAAGGGCGCCTCTTCGGCGGTGTCGAGCAAACGCGCGTAACGGGCCAAAGAGGCATCCATTCCGGCGCGGACCTTTTGCAGGCTAGCCCGGTAGGTCTCGGCCTGAGTGGCATCCCGCTCGACTAGATAATCGCGGGTGAGAGTGCCCGATTGATAGAGAGCCGAGCGGATTTCTTCTAGGGCGCGATTGCGCAACAGGAAGGTCTGGCGGATTTGTACATTGCGCGACTGGACCTGGCGCAAGGCGCGCAAAGAGTCGATGCCGGCGAACAGCATGAGGCCCAACATGGCGCCAAAGCTAGCCAGCAATACAACTTGCGCACCCCATTGCAGGGGCTGACCGCTCCTTTTAAAAACCACAGTATCTTGAGGTGCTTCCGTCTCCATTGGTAGGCTACCAACTCGGCTCCTTCGATCATATACCGTCAATGCGGTAGATTTGAACCTGACAGAAAATACTCTTCCGGCAGGATACTGCGCGCGCCCGCGAAGACTTAGTCTTAGATCAAGTAGCCTGGTCACGGGACGCGCCAGAATTTCAAGTCGCGGTAGCGGCATGCTGGCGCGTCCCCGCGTAATCCTCTTATTGCTATAATCCCCCTTCGATATCATTCCGGAGGAGAACCCTACGATGTCATCCGAAATAGCGCCGCGCCGTGGATTTCTGCAGCGTCTGGCGGGATTCGCCGGACTTTCGGCGGCAGCGGCGTCGTCCGCCAGCGCACAGAGCGGCACGAGTGCTGGCGGCGATTATCCGTTCCTGCCGCGTTACGCGCGCGCCCAGAATTACCGCTCGTTGAAACAATCGAGCTTCGACCGTACGGGGGGCAACGCGGATTCCTGGCCGATCCAGCCCGGGGCTACGCGGGAGATTTTCAATGCCGAAGGTCCGGGCGTGATCACGCATATTTGGTTCACGATTGCCGCGGACAGTTCGAATCACCTGAAAGAGATTGTGATCAGGATTTATTGGGACGGCCAGGCGAAGCCCAGCGTGGAAGTGCCGGTGGGCGATTTCTTCGGCCTGAACCTGGGGCAGTATTTCGTATATCAGTCCGCCTTCTTGAACTGCTCTTCGGTGAAAGCGTTGAACTGCTATTTTGCGATGCCGTTCCGGCGCTCGGCGCGCATTACGGCTACGAATGAAAGCCAACATCGCGTGGGGGCGTTCTATTCGAATATCGATTACCAGATTGTGCCGGCGCTGCCTGATGAAGTGCTGTACTTCCACGCGCAGTACCGGCAGGCGGCCCCCAACAAACCGACCACCAACGATTGGAAGCACAATGGCGACGCCGACAAGCTGAAGAATCTGGATGGCCAGGACAACTATGTTTTCGCCGAGACGCGCGGGCGCGGCCACCTGATGGGCGTGACCTTGGGAGTTCTGCAAAATCAGGATTTCTGGATGGGCGAAGGCGACGAAATGATTTTCGTGGATGACGAACAGCATCCAGCGATTACCGGCACAGGTACGGAAGATTACTTCAACGGGGCGTGGGATTTTGGCGGGCGCGACGAGCCAGTGCAGTTCGCGCATCTTTATAATGGCGCGCCGTTCATGGTGGATGCGGAGCGCGCGGGCGGGCGATACTGCCTGTACCGCTGGCACGCGGACAATCCGATCACGTTCACGAAGTATTTGAAATACACGATCGAACACGGGCATGCCAACCACCGCGCCGATAACTTTTTCTCGGTGGCGTATTGGTATCAGGCCGGACCGTATACGGACTTTCCGGCGCTCCCGCCGGCAGAGAGCCGGATCCCCAGGCTGAAATCGGTACCGGGTCCGGGCACGGCGCAGCCGGCTTAATCGTCGAGCGGAATTTCCAAGCAATCCCGCGCGGCCTGCGAAGCGCGCGCCTCCGGGAGTGCAGACCACTGCCAGGCGCACGCTGTATGTGCGGAGCTTTTGGAGAATGGCGCCGGCCTCGCTGGAACTGAGGTCGAAGAAATTCGCGGTAAGGTTTTCGGGATAGAGCAGCGCGGCCCGGGCGCCTTGCGAGAAGCAGGTTTCGAGCAGTGTACGCGTGTCATCCGCGTTACGCTCGCCTTGCTAAGATGTAGAGCACGGATGCGACTACATGGCATACCGGCAATTATATATTTTGCCGTAGTTCTGACGGGTAGCGCGGCCCCGGCCCAAGAGCAGGCTTCACTCGCCGATCGGGCCGTCAATTTGGCCGTGGCAGGGCGTTGTGCCGAAGCGATTCCGCTGCTGAAAGACGCTTCTACGCAGTCGCCCGATCGCGACACACAGCGGCTTACAGGCAAGTTCGGGGTGCGTTGCGCGATGCTGCTGAACCACCAGGCCGAGGCAGGCAGCTTTCTTTCGCAGTTACAGGAAAGATTCCCGAGCGATCCGGACATTTTGTTTCTGGCCGTGCACATGTACTCGGACCTGGCCTATCGAAACTCACAGCAACTGATGCAGGTGGCGCCCGATTCGAAAGAAGTGCTTCGGCTCAACGCCGAGAATTTCGAGAAGGCAGGCGATCCGGGGAAAGCTATCGGCGAGTATCGGGTGCTGTTGCAGCGGGAACCGGGCACGCCCGGCATTCATTACCGCATCGGCGGGTTGCTGCTGGAAAATACTACTCCGGGGAGACTGGCCGAGGCACGCAAGGAGTTCGAAGAGGAATCGAAGATCGACCCGGGCAATGCCGGCGCGCACTACTATATCGGCGAGATCTTGCGGCGGCAGGACAAGGGCGGGGAAGCCATCGAGCAGTATGCCGCGGCGATCAAACTGGCGCCGGATTTCGCGGAGGCGCAGTTCGCCCTAGGGCGCGAGTTGCTTGATGCCGGCAAGAATGCGGAAGCGATCGATCCGCTGGAAAAGGCGGCGCGCCTGGCGCCGGACAATCCGACGGTGCATCTTTCGCTGGCCACGGCCTATCAACGCATGGGCCGCAAAGAGGATGCCGCGCGCGAATTTGCGCTGCAGAAGAGCGCCGCTGATAAGATCAACGCCAACACCAAAGCGCTGCACAAGAATATTTCCGGCGCGGACGATACGCATAAATAAATGACCAAGGCGGTATTCTGTGTGGCGGTGGCGGCGCTGGCGTGGACCGCCGCGATCGCCTTTCAATCCCCGCAGGCTCCCGCCGGCGCGCACCCGCGCCCGCATTTCACCGACGTGGCCCCGCGATCGAAGTTCGCCTATGTAACAAACAACGATCTTTCGCCGCGTAAGTATTTTCCGCAACCCCTGGCGGGCGGCGTGGCGGTGTTCGATTTCGATAACGACGGCAAGCTGGATATCTTCTTCACCAACGGCGCCAAGCTTCCCGAACTGAAGAAGACCGGCGCCGCATTTTATAACTGTCTGCTGCGCAATAAAGGAAACGGCGAATTCGAGGATGTAACGCGCAAAGCCGGACTTACGGGCGCGGATCTCGACTATAACTTTGGCGTGGCGGTGGGCGACTTCGACAATGATGGCTACGAAGACTTGTTTGTGTGCAGCGCCGGGCGCAACGCCCTGTATCACAATAACGGGAACGGCACGTTTACCGATGTCACACGGGAATCCGGGATCGGCGGCAAGCCCGCCAATACGGTGAGTGTTGGGGCGGCGTGGTTCGATTACGATCACGACGGTTTGCTTGACCTGGTAGTGGCCAACTATACCATTTGGAATCCGCAAACTGATCCGCGCTGTACCGCTGAGGGCGTGGAATATTATTGCGATCCGCGCCTGTACTCGCCCAACGTGCCGCCGCGCTTGTATCACAATCTGGGCCATGGCAAGTTTGCGGACGTGACCGAGCAGTCGGGCTTCGGCCGCGCCCCTGGCAAAGGAATGGGGATTTCGATTGCGGATTTTAACGGCGACGGCTGGCCCGACGTCTTCATCGCCAACGATACGGAGGCGAATTCGCTATTGATCAATAAAGGCGACGGTACTTTCGAAGACCAGGCCCTGCCCTTCGGCGTGGCATACGACGACAGTTCGAAGGCCGTTTCGTCGATGGGCAGTGACGCGCAGGATTACGACAACGATGGGCGCGTGGACATTGTTTATAACAACCTGATGGGCCAGGTGTGGGGGCTGTTCCGCAATCGCGGCGATGTTTTTCAGTATGTTTCTTTGCAGAGCGGATTGCGGCAGTTGAGCGCTCCGTTCTCCGGTTGGAGCCTGGCTTTTGTGGATTACGACAATGACGGCTGGAAGGATTTGTACTCGGCCAATGGGGATATCGAGAACATCACGCCCGCGGGCCGCCAGCACGACACGATGTTTCGGAACACGGACGGCAAACATTTCGAGGACGTTTCCGATGCTATGGGGAAGGACTTTCTGCGCCGGGGTTATCAGCGCGGCGCGGCCATCGGCGATTTGAATAACGACGGTTTCCCCGATATCGTAGTGACTTCGCTGAACGAACCGCCGCGCATTCTGATGAATTCGGCGGACAATGGCAACCACTGGCTGGCACTCTCGCTGACGGGGACGGCGAGCGGCCGGGATGCTATTGGGGCAACTGTTAAACTGACTACCGCGTCGGGCCGGACTTTATATAATCGCGTGTCTGTCAGTGTGGGGCTGATGTCATCGAGCGACAAGCGCGTATATTTCGGACTTGGCGGTGAGACCCGGGTCGCCTCGGCGGAGATTCGATGGCCCAGGGGTGCGGTACAGAAGTTGAGCAACTTGGCAGCGGACCAATTCTTGAAGATAGCGGAGCCGCGCTGAGGCGCGACGGATCGCCTAAAAAACGATCTTCGCCGAGATTTGTAGCTCACGCGGCGTTCCGCGGCCCGTCGCGTAGTTGCTGATCGTAGTCGTGATAACTCCGAAGTTGGACTGTGAAATATCGGCGTTTGGTGCGCCGTATTGAGCGCGGTTCCCGACGTTGAATAAATCGCCGCGTAGACGGACACTGACGCCTTCAGTGATTGAAATGAACTTAGACACGCCCAAGTCGAGCTGCGCTATGCCAGGGGCGCGGAAAGCATTGCGGCCCAGATTGCCGAATGTCCCGCTAGCCGGTGTGGCGAATGCCGCGAGATTGATCCAGTCGATTGGCGTCGATCCCCCAGCCGGAGTCAACGAGACTCCGGGAACGTAGTCGGGGCGCTCAGAGCCGCTTACGGCGTACAACCCCGGCACCGAAGCATTGGTCCGATCCACCGTGATATTAACCGGTAACCCGGTTTGAGCCGTACCGATCGCGCTGACTTCCCAATTACCGCAACAGCGTGCGGCCAGCTCCGGCCGAATTGCCCTCCGCCGAACGGCAACGCATAAACGACGGAAACATTGAAGTAACTGACGCACATCGAAGTCGCTGCTGGCTTTATCGCAGGAGCGGCAAAAGGAGTCCTGCGGAGTATCCGAATCCCCGCCGCCGATACTGCCGTCGTTGATGGAATGCGACCACATGTAGTTCGAAGAAAGCAGGAAACCGTTCTGGAATACGCGCCGCAGATTAAACTGCATCGCCTCGAAAGTGCTGTTGCCGACATCGCCGCGCCAGGACACCACCCCGAAGGCAGGATATGGCACCGGTTAGTCGGAGGGACGGCGAGATTCGTGTAGGTTGTAGTCAGAACGTCGGTCCCCTTGTTGCCCAAGTAGCTCAGCGTGGCGACCAATTTCTCGGGGAGTGATTGCTGCAGCGACACCGTCCAGGCAGCAACGTAGTCATCCTTCCGATTGCGATCAAGATCGCGGGGCGAAACCACTCCGAGGCCTCCGCTCATCGCATAAGACAGGAATGGGTTCAGAGGATATGACAAACCGGGAAACGCAGTGTTTTTGAACGAGTAACGGTCGACGGTATTGGAGATTGGCAAGATCCTGATCGTCGAGCTGGCCATCGGTGTGGTAGATGCCGCCGCCCACCCTGACGACCGTGTCCCGGTGCGACCACGCGATGCCGATTCGCGGGTCCATATCGTCATAGCGTGGATTGAAAAATGAATCGGTCCGCGGGCAGAAACCGCCGCAAGTAGCAAAATCGAAAGGTACCGCATCGTTGTCTGATGGCGTGCAGCGCATTGAAGAAGTTGTAGCGAACGCCCGCATTTATAGTCAGATTGGGGAGCACTTTCCACTCGTCCTCCGCATAGGCCCAGTACTCGGTCTTACGCTGCCTTACCAGGGGAAGCAACGCCGTGTAGGCGGCGGTGCCGGCGGCGTTGTTTAAAAAGTTCGTTGTAGATGTGTAAGTCAGGCTTCCGCTGGCTCGACGTGCCCTGGTTTAGGAAAACCACTCTTTATCTCGACGCCGAATTTCAGCGTGTGAGTTCCTTTTGACCACGAGATGTCGTCCAGGAAGCTGATGCACTTCGAAGGATTGTCGGAAGTAGTGCTTCCCGCGAGGGAGCTGAACCCGGAGACGCTGAACGTATAAGGCACGGGCGACACCGTACCGCTGTGATAGAAGTCCTGGTCGATTCCGAACTTGAATTCGTTCACCAACCTTCGGCGAGAAGACATGGAGGAGTTCGAAGACACCGTTGTTGAACTTCGTGTCCCACAGCGTTTTGGCGATCAACTGGCCCGTTGGGCTCGTCTCGACGGCCTGGTCGGTATTGAAGCGCACGAAAGCAGTCGTTCGGTCGGAATAGTGATAATCGAGCCGGACCATTCCCGAGTCTTCGTTGTCGACTTGGCGTCCGAGCGCGTTATAGTTCCATACATTGGGATTGGAAGTCGGCGACGTCCCGGCGGGATAGGCCTGCACGATCGGCAGCAGAGCGGGAGACGTAGTGCCGATCTGGGCGACGAAGCTGGGGCTGGGCACCAGACCGATCTGGGTTCCATCCAGGCGCTGCCGCAACCCCTCGTAAGCCGCATAGAAGAACAGTTTATTGCGGATGATGGGACCACCGAAAGCTCCTCCGAACTGATTCAGCAGAAATGGATTAGGAGAAGGCCCATTGAACGGTGTGCGCGCTTCCAAGGCATCGTCGCGGAAATAATCGAAAGCGTTCCCATGGAAAATATTTGTGCCGGAAGGCGACACCACCGCAACCTGAGCGCCCGACGTGCCGCCTTCCACATCCGCTCCGAAGGTCTGGTCCTTCACGTCGAACTGGTCGATTGCGTCCAGGGGAATCGTGAGCCGGACATACTCGCGCTGCATCTGATTGAATACCGCGGTCGCATCCACGCCGTCCATGGTTAGATTGTTGTCGTCAAGACCGTGGCCTGCGAAGCGAATGGTCCGCTGATCGCCCGCGCCGGTATCCACCGCGCCAGGAACCAGCGACGTCAGCGTCGACCAGTTCCGCCCATTGATCGGCAGTTCCTCCACCTGCTGCTGTTCAATGGGCGCACCCATCGTGGCGTCCACCCGGTCTAGCTGGAACATTGCCTCGGTAACGTTCACTTGTTCGTTCCGCTCCGCCAGCCTAGCTTCGCATCCAGCGTACGAGTTTGGCCGACCTCCAATGCCACATTCTGGACGTTAACTGTGCCGAATCCCGTCTTTTCAATCTCAATCAGGTAATTCCCTGCCTCCAGATCGGCTAGCTGGTAAGTGCCCTCAACCCCTGTCTCAACTTCTCTTTTGAGGCTGGTTGCTAAGTTAATCGCGGTGACCTTAGCGGACGGCACGGGTTTGCGTTGCGGATCAGTTACAGTTCCGTTAAGAGCGGTTCGTGCGACTTGAGCATGAAGGGCGCCGGACAACGCCAGCAGAAACACCATAAGATAAGACGGTTTCATTGAGGATAGGCTCCGAATTCAAAATCTTACCTGCCCAATGTCACGTGCTGATGACAGAGGCGCGCGCGCGTGAAATTTTGAGTCGTAGCTTGTAAATTTCCTGCAGCGCGGTCATGGGCGGGTATAATTCTGGAGGGATCGGATTGAACAAGGACACCTTCAATGAATAAGACAATTGCGTTACTACTGGCATCGTGGTTTTTGGCTTTAGATAGCAGCGCAGCCGAAAGAGGCAAACGGGTAGTGATGGAGGATCTGCCGCCGGCCGTGCAGGTAAGCGTAAAGCAGGAATTGCAAAACGCGAAGTTGCTGGCGCTTTTCGCCGGCGGCGAACCGGGCACGCCCAGTTACAAAATGGAAACAGATTTGCATGGCAAAACGCGCTACGTCACTTTCGACGCCGAAGGCAAGACTGTGGAAGTGGAAGAGGAAGTGGCCATGGAAACTGTCCCTCGGGCGGCGGTCGAAGCGATCCTGAAAGCTGTAGGCGACGGCAAACTTCGTAAGATTGAGAAAGTCACTAATGGGTCGACCATGTATTACGAAGGCGAACTTACACTCGCGAGTGGAAAGCACGCGCATGTGCACGTTGCCGAAGACGGCTCGCCGGTAAAGTAGCACCGCAGATTACGAATTCGTAATTCTGGCGTCATGCTGGCGTCAATTCCGCGTGCTTATACTACCACTAAGTCGTGGCTGCGGTACTCACGCAGCGACACGTCTTGCAATAGAAGAGTATAAGAGGAGAAACTATTCATGTACCAGAAGAATTCTCGCAATCGACCCTGGATAAACCCAAGGCACCTGCTCGCCGGGCTGCTGGCGACGGGGCTGAGCGTTCCGGCGCTGCTGGGTCAATCCGTGCCGTTTCCGACCTACCAGTTGGGCCAGAACCAGAACGGGCCCCAGGGCCCGAACTACCCGTCTACTTTGCCCGAGCCTTGGGTGGTCAGTAACGGCCAGATCATCACGCCAGCGGGGACGCAAGTTTATTTGGGTACCACGACGCGCGCCAAGGCTGTAGCGCTGAATCCGAATACCAGCACACACACCGCCGCGGTGCTGCAGATGGGCGCCCCACAGTCCGTCAGCGTTTTCAATACGAAGACTGGCGCTGTGCTGCAGACTTACAGTCCGTTCGGCAACAAGAGCGGCAGTTCCACCGGCATCACCTATACGCCAGATGGTTCACGCCTGCTATTTAGCCAGGACGGCGGCTTTGGAGCGCCGGCAGGTTACGTGGCGATCGCTACGGTCAACTCGACGACGGGTCTGCTCTCGGACTTCGTGCAAGTCAGTGCGGCGCTGGACGTCAATTCCGGCGGCTACTTGACCACAGTTACCTGCTACCCGAACAGCCCTCCCGGAACTACCGGTAGCATTGAGATCCCCTGCGGGCAGACGGTGTCGGTGGTTTCGGATGGTACATACACTTCCTATCCGACCGGCATCGCCGTTTCGCAAAATGGAAAGACGGCGTACGCGGTGCTTGACAACAACAATACGCTGACGAAGATCGACCTGACGCAAGCGACTCCGGTGGAGGGCCCTGAGGTCCGCGTCGGCAATGTGCCGCATAGCGTGATCATCTCGTCGGATGGCAAGACTGCCTACGTCTCCAACGAAGCTGGACGAATCGCTAAAGCCTCGGATTTCCAGGGATATTCGAACGGCACTCCGGTGGTCGCGGTGAATCCGACAGGCGCTACTGCCACGGGCACTGTTTCGATCGTGAACCTGGCAACGTTTTATGAAACCGGCAGCATCGCGGTGGGTCTACACCCAACGGGCATGGCGCTTTACGGCAAGTACCTACTGGTCGCCAACACTTATAGTGACAGTATCTCGGTGATCGACACGACCACCAACACTGTTTTTAAGACGATCAACCTGGGACTGCCGATTAAAGTGCAGGGCCAACCCGCGGCCTATGGCGCCGGACCGAACTCAATCGCCGTGGATGCTGCGAACCACACGGCCTATGTCGCGCTTTACAATGCTAATGCGGTTGCCGTGGTTGACATCAACGCCGGCCAGGTGGAGGGCATGATTCCGGTTGGCTATGCGCCGAGCTCGGTGGTTCTGGATACTGCGGACGGTGTGCTATTGGTGGCCAATGACAAGGGTATCGGTACGACGGGCTTCGCAGTGGCGCCGCCTCCGGTTAATACGGCCGAGAATTCATACGCGACGTATTACGGCGTAACGGACTTGAACACCCACCAGGACTTGGGTACCGTGAGCATGGTTCCCGTCCCCGTTCCAACTGCGACTTTGTCGGCCATGACGATGCAGGTTTCCCAGAACAACCATTGGGATCTGGCGGAAAATATCGGGTCTGCCTCAGGTGGCAGTCCGCAGGCCAAGCCGGTGGCGATTCCGGCGAAGATCGGCTCGCCTTCGTTGATCAAGCACGTTTTCGTGATCATCCGTGAGAATCGCACCTACGATCAGATACTCGGCGATGTAGCCGGCGGCATTGGCGAACCCACCCTGGCAGTCTTCGGCGATGGCACTGCGGCGGGCGGTACGCCTGTAACACCGAACGCGCACGCGCTGGTGCAGCGCTTCCCGCTTTTGGATAACTTCTACGATCCCAGCCGGCAGTCAGCCGATGGCCACAACTGGATCGTACAAGCCATGGCTCCTTACTCGGATGACATTCAATCGCCGGATTGGCTGCGCGACTATCCCTCGAACGGCGGCGATGCGATCGCCTACCAGAAGAAAGGTCACCTGTGGGACCAAGCGGCAGCCTCGGGCGTCTCATTTAAGAATTACGGTGAATACGTGGAATACAACACGTTCCTGACACCGACGGGTTCTACCACGGAGCCGGAATGGATCGACTTCTACAACGACACACTGGCTTACGAGTGCGGCGCCGAGAAGCAGCTTTATAACTACAGCACGGTCGCCTCGCATTCCCCGCTCCCGAACCTGATCAATAACACTGTCCAGAATTACCCGCAGTTCGACTTGGGAATTCCCGATCAATTCCGCTATGACATCTGGTCGCAGGACTTCGCCAACGATGTGAACAAAGGTACCCTGCCGCAGCTGGAGTTCATTTGGATCAGCTCCGACCACACCGGCGGCCCTCCCACCGCGCCCGCCATGCAGGCCGATAATGACTTGGCTCTCGGCCGCTATGTGGACGCCATCAGCCACAGTTCCATTTGGTCCTCTTCGGCGATCTTCGTCGAAGAAGACGACGCGCAAAACGGCGTAGACCATGTGGATGGCCACCGCAGCCCGGGATATGTGATCAGTCCCTATGTGCTGCAGGTGAACTCAGACCAGGGTGGTGGAGTTGTCGAAGATAGCACCTTCTATACCCAGGTCAACATGACCCGCACGATCGAGCAAATCCTCGGTCTGACACCCATGAACCAATTCGACTTGGTGGCCTCGCCGATGAGAACGCTGTTCATCAACACGCCGCCGCCGGCCAACTTCCTGCCGTGGACACACGTGCCGAACGCGCTTGCGCTCAACACGGGTGTGACACAGACCCCGACTCAGCCCATCCCCGCGTGCCCCGGGACACCCGCGGTGAAGGCTCAATCCATCACCAACGAGAGCCCTGCGGTTAAAGCTCTGCGGGCTGGCTGGATGCAGAAGAAGGCGGAGATCTTCGCTGGGAAACAGCACAAACCCGACTCCGAAGACGTGGATACCGCCAACCATCTGACCTGGTATGAAGCGACCGGGTTTACGCGCCCCTTCCCCGGTGAGGCGAAGGTTCGTCCGGCGAGCGAATTCAACAACGCTGCGCCTGACAAGGACGACGACGACGACAACTAAATCGCGTCCGGTTGTAACTGGCCCTCTCTCCGATCACCGGGGGGAGGGCTTTTTTCTGTTTTTCTTTTGGTAAGCTCGTTTGGTAACTCACTCTGCGACCTGCCGTACCATGTCCCAATCCCCAACGCCATCCGGACCTTCGCAGGTTACGCACCTGCTTGAGTTGGCCGCTACGTTTCTGAAGGCGGGGCAACCAGCCGATGCGATCGCGCCATTGCGCGAAGCGGCGCTGCTGCAGCCATCCAACGCCATCATCCAGCACGATCTCGGCTTGGCCTGTCTTGAAGTGGGCCGCTTACCGGATGCCCTTGCGGCATTGCAGCAGGCAGTCGCCAGCGACCCGCGTTACGCCGACGCATATTTCCGCCTGGGAATCGCTTTCGAGAAGATGGGCAATACTGCAGCCGCCATCGTGGCCTACGACCGCGCCACAGAGATTCTCCCATCGCTGACCGAGGCGTGGTTCCGCGCCGGCGATTTAGTCTACACGCTGGGCCATCGGGACGAGGCGATTGGCTGTTTTCGCCGCGCGGCGGAAACCGGAGGTAAGACCAGCTTCGGCCGGCTGGGCAAGGCGCGGGCGCTGCTGGCCGAGGATCGTAACGAGCAAGCCGAACGGGTACTGCGGCGCGCGCTGGCGGACGATCCCAGGAACGCCATGGCGCACGATCTTTTGGGTAATCTGCTTTCTGAATTCGGGCGCTTCGAGGAGGCTCGCGAGTACTTCGAACGCGCTATCGCGATTGCGCCAGGGCTGGCGGGGAGCTACTACGAACTGGTCCGGTGCCGCCCCATCACTAGCGATGACGAGAGCCTGCTGTCACGGATGGAAGCCGCGCTCGAAACTCCGGGGTTGGAGGCGGCGCAATGCCTGCGGCTGCATCTGGCGATCGGCAAGGCGGCGGACGATCTTGGCGACTATCGCTTGGCTATGCGGCATTTCGACGATGCGGATGCCGTGCGCCGGGGCCTCGCGCCGTTCGACTCGGCGGCGTTTTCGGTCGAGATCGACCGGCTGATTGCGCGCTGCACAGCTGACTTGATCGCACAGGCGCCCAAGCTCGGCAATTTGGATGCGAAGCCGGTGCTGATTGTGGGGATGCCGCGCTCCGGCACAACTCTGGTCGAACAGATTATATCGATGCATCCGGAGGTTGGGGCGGGGGACGAGTTGCATTTCTGGAACGGGCGGGGGGGGGAGTGGCACCGCTCGGGCCCCGCCGCGAACGAGAAGACGTTCCTGGCGAAGGCGGCGGCGGACTATCTGGGCCTGTTGCGCGCGATCGCGCCCAAGGCGGCGCGGGTGACCGATAAGATGCCGTTCAACTTCCTATGGGCGGGGCTGATCCACCTGGCATTTCCGCGGGCAACGATTGTACATTGCCGCCGCGCGGCGGTCGACACGGCGGTGTCGATCCATCAAACTTATTTCCATCCGGGTTTGGCGTTTCCCACGGGAGGCGCCGAGCTGGTCGCTTATATCCGCGGCTATCAGCGGTTGGTGGATCATTGGCGGCGGGTGCTGCCGGGGGATCGGTTCATTAAGGTCGATTACGAAGAATTGACTGGCTCGCCCGAACCCGTGATCCGGCGGATTATCGCAGCTTGCGGTCTGAAGTGGCACGACGGGTGCCTGCATCCGGAGCGCAATCCGCGCGCCGTAAGGACCCCCAGTAAGTGGCAAACCCGGCAGCCAATCTATGGAAGCTCGGTCGCGCGTTGGCGGCGCTACGAGCCATGGCTGGGCCCTCTGCGCGAACTTGTTGACGACCACTTTTCCTTCGAACCAAGATGACAAAATCGTAATCCTGGCGTCATGTTGCTGTTTGCTTTGCGTAGCTAAACTGGGAGCCTAGGTTCAGCAAAAATACCAAGGAGGAAAAGTATATATGTCCCGAAAAGCTCGAAAAAAAGCTGACAAAAAATCCCGCATGAATCGTTTGCGCCCGCTCGCCGGCCTGCTGGCAACTGGGCTAGGCTCCGCGGCGCTGGTAACCGCCCAGTCTGTACCGTATCCCACATACGTCACCGGCCCAAGTCCGGCCGGATGGCCCACCGGCTCATGGGTCGTCAGTTCCGGCCAAGTCATCACCCCATCCGGGATGCAAGTTAGTCTTGGCAACCAAGTCCGCGCGAAGGCCATCGCGCTGAATCCGAATGCCAGCACTCACACGGCGGCGGTCTTGACGATGGGTGCGGCGGAAGCGGTAGAGATATTCGATATCAACACTGGCGTGGTCCTGCAGAACTATATTACGTTCGGATCGGATTCAAGCGGCAGTTATAGTGGCATCACTTATTCGGCGGACGGCAAATACCTGCTGTTCAGCCAGGACAGTAGCAACGTAACCGTAGCCAACGTGTCTTCGAAGGGCTTGTTGAGCGATTATGCACAGGTGAGCGTACCGCCGAACAACTCATTTATTACGTGCTTTCCGTTCAGCCCTATCGGCCCCTATGGCCGGCCCTGTGGCACGTTCTATACGACCAGCACCTCGTATCCCGGCGGCATCGCCGTAACAGGCGACGGCAAGAGCGCGTACGCCCTGCTGAACCAGAACGACACGCTGGCCCAGATCAACCTGACCACGAACCCGCCGACGATGCGCGAGCAGATCCGCGTGGGCAACGCGCCGCATAGCATTTTGATCAACGGTAACACTGCCTACGTCAGCAACGAGGGCGGCCGGGCCGCCACGGCAACAGACTTCCAGATCTACTCCGCCGGCACTGAAATCGTCGCCGACCCGGTGGTGGGCGCGGCGGTTACCGGTACCGTTTCTGTAGTCGACCTGCCCTCCATGACGGTGACCGCTACCATCTCGACCGGTCTGCACCCGACGGGAATGGCGTTCTACGGTAAGTACCTGTTGGTCGCCAATACTTATAGCGACACCATCTCGGTGATCGACACCACCACCAATCAGGTGACGCGGACCATCGCGATCCCGCTGCCCATCGCAGTGCCTGGACAAGCCGCGGCTTATGGCGCCGCGCCCAACTCCATCGCGGTGGATCCTAAGAAGGGTGTTGCGTACGTCGCGCTTTACAATGCCAACTCGGTGGCGGTCGTCAACCTCGGCGCCGGCGTGACCAATCCTGTTATGGGCATGATTCCGGTAGCCTATGCGCCGGCCTCGGTGGTGCTGGATGCCGCCGCGAACGAACTCATCGTTGCCAACGACAAAGGTATCGGTACGCGCTTTTCGTTCGAGTGCGACTACGGCGTTTGCGACTACAACACGCACCAGGATAATGGCACTGTCAGCATCGTCCCCGTGCCTGGCACCACGACACTGGCGTCGATGACGACGCAGGTTTACCAGAACAACCACTGGAATCTGACGCATAATATCGCGTCGGCCGGCGGTGGCAATCCCGAAACCGCGCCGGTCGCGATACCGGCAAAGATCGGCGATCCGTCGCTGATCAAACACGTGTTCCTGATCATACGCGAAAACCGCACTTACGATCAGGTTCTTGGCGATGTGACCGCCGGCAATGGAGACCCCGCACTGGCGGTCTTCGGCGGCAAGGACACGCCGAACGCGCACGCCTTAGTGACGAGGTTCCCGCTCTTCGACAATTTCTACGACCCGAGCCGCCAGTCCGCTGACGGCCACCAGTGGATCGTGGAAGGCATGGCGCCCTACGCCGACGACATCCAGTCGCCTGACTGGGTCCGTAGCTATCCCGGCGGAAATGCCGGCGATGCACTGGCGTATCAGAAGAAGGGTTTCATCTTCTCGGAAGCGGCTGCCGCGGGTTTGCCGGTGAAGATTTACGGCGAATACGTCGAGAATGATACCTTCCTACAGCCCAACGGGTCGACTAGCGAACCGACCTGGAGCCAGTTCTACGCCGACTCGCAATGCTTCGAGGGAGGTCGATGGCGGGGCACTCCTGGCGAGAAGACGCTGTACTATCAGAATACGGTCCAGGCAGAGTCATCTGTCCCGGCCGTATATAACCACCTGATCAAGAATTTCCCGCAATTTGATCTCGGCATTCCCGATCAGTTCCGCGTGGATCTTTGGCTGCAGGATTTCAACAATGATGTCGCGGCTAACACCGTGCCGGCGTTGACCATCCTGTGGGTCATGGACGACCACACCGGCGGACCGCCGACTCCGGACGCCGAACAGGCCGATAACGACCTGGCGATTGGCCGCATCATCGACTACATCAGCCACAGCAACGTATGGTCGAGTTCGGCAATCTTCATCGAGGAAGACGACGCGCAGAACGGCGTCGACCACGTTGACGGCCACCGCAGCCCCGGCTATATCGTCAGCCCCTACGCCGTGCAGTTCGGCGCCACGCAACACGTCTATTACACGCAGGTCAACATGACGCGGACGATCGAGCAAATCCTCGGTCTGCCGCCTATGAACCAGTACGACCTGGTGGCTTCGCCCATGACCACGGCTTTCGTGAAGGGTACGCCGCCGGCGGACAACTTCCTGCCTTGGACGCACGTGCCCAACGAAGTCCCGCTGACCGAGGGTGTTTCCGGGAACGATACAAAACCTACGGATAATGCTAAGGTCAGAGCATTGAGGGCGGCTTGGCTACAGAAGAAGGCGGAGATTTTCGCCGGCAAACTGACCAAGCCCGACTCCGAGGATCCGGACACCGTGAACCATCTGAACTGGTATATGGCGACCGGGTTTAAGAAGCCGTATCCCGGCGAGAAGAAAGTGCGCAAACCGAGCGAGTTCAACAACGCCGCACCCGACGGCGACGACGATGACGACAAGTAAGACACGTTTAGAATGCAGTGGCCCTCTCCCCGGTAAACGGGGAGAGGTTTTTTCGGTTTATTTTGGGATGTTCGACTACCATGCGGCAGGCGATGGCGCGCCGGTGGTGTTGTTGGGTCACTCTGGCAGCAAATTCTCCACCCGCACGATCGGAGCTGCTTGATGGCCTCCAATTTGGTAGGCGAGGCACTCGGACTGATTTGGGCCGCGCGGCGCGGACTCAGCGAAACGGAACTCAGGCGTCTACTCGCACCCGCGGATCTGCCAGAGTTGCCGCTCGCCACCTGGGCTCCGCTACGCGCCGCGGTGCAGGAAGGTCTGGTAGACCGCGGCGGTATCCTGAACTTCGCGCACGATTCCATTCGCGCGGCCGTTGAAGCAGCCTTCGCGCCAGATGAAGACGGGCGGGACGAATTGCGCTTGCGTCTGGCTGATGACTTTGAGCGGCAGCCCATCTCTTCGCGCAGTTGCGACGAACTGCCGTGGCTGCTACTTCAGACTGAATCCTACCAGCGTCTGCGCGCCTGTCTGCTGAATATTGATCGGTTTCTCCAAATCCACAAGAACGACGAGCAAGAGTTGAGGCGCTACTGGGTGGCGCTAGGTAAGGAAAAGAGCATGGGCAAGCTCTACCTGGCGTCGTTCGAGCAGTGGTCCAGGCTGGCACATCGTGACGACAGCCGAATTCTGTACGCCGCTGACGACTTGTGCCAGTTTTTCAATCGCTCGGGTCTTTTGGCGGAGGCCGAGCCCTTGATGCGCAGTGCACTAGAGATCGAAACGAAGAAGCGCGGCTCGAATCACGAATTCGTTGCCACGCGGCTTAGCAACCTGGCGAGGCTGCTCGAAGGAATGGACCGGCTGGACGAGGTGGAGGGGTTGTATCGCCGTGCGTTGGCAATCAGGGAGGAAGGTCTCGGGCCTGCACATGCCAAGGTCGCAATATCCCTTTCGAACCTGGCAGAATTTCTGCTGAGAACCAACCGGTTGGATGAGGCCGAGAACCTGGCGCGCCGCGCATTGGCAATCGACGAAGAGTGTTTCGGACACGACCATCCCAACGTGGCTATCCGCCTCAACCTTCTTGCGAGATTATTCCAACGCACGGATAGGCCAGCTGAGTCCGAATCGTCGATTCGTCGTTCACTCGCCATTCTGGAAAAGAACTTCGGTCCCGACCATCCAAAAGTCGCAGCAAGCTTGAGCAATCTTGTGGTGGTGCTACATCAAACGGACCGGTTGGCCGAGGCGGAGCCGCTACTGCGCCGCGTGCTCGCGATCGACGAGAAGAATTACGGACTGGAGCACATCGCCGTCGCGCGGGATCTCAACAACCTGGCAGGCCTTTTGGAACACTCGGATCAACCGGTCGTCGCGGAACCTTTATATCGCAGGGCGCAGATTATCTTTGAGAAGAACCTGGGCGCGGATCATCCGGACGTTGGATCGAGCCTTAATAATCTGGCCCAGGCACTGAAGAAAATGAACCGGCTGACTGAGGCTGAGCCCATACTGCTCCGCGCAGTCCAGATCTTTCTCAAATTCACGCGAGCCACGCGCCAACTAGATCCCCGCTTGCAATTAGCCGTCAATAATTACGGCCGATTGCTCGAGGCATTAGGACGCAGCAGAGCTCAGATCTATGCTGCAGTTCGTGAAATTGAGCCGGAATACTCAACGCGCTGAGAAGCGTCACGCCGGAATTACGCGTTCGTCGACATTGGTCGGAACGTACAGCGAGACGCGGGTACCTTGCCCCAAGCGGCTTTGGATTTCGACTTTGCCTCCGTGCAGCAGCATGATGCTCTGGACGATAGCGAGCCCAAGGCCGGTGCCGCCTAAAGCTTGGGAACGGGAGCTATCCACGCGAAAGAAACGATCGAAAACTTTGGGCAGTGCATCGGGTGGAATGCCCGCCCCGGTATCCACGACATCGATGCGCACTGCGCCGTTCTCGGCTTGGGCGGCCAGCATTACCGATCCACCGGGAGGAGTGTACATGACCGCGTTCGAGACCAGGTTGCCCACGGCGCGCTGCAGGAGCGTACGGTCCAGTTCAGCGCTTACGGGTGCGGCCTCGGTGGTGAGTGAGATGCCGCCATCAGCGGCGGAAGCCTCGTAGTATTCGCTCACCCCGCGCAGCAGATCGCCGACATCCACGAGTTCCCGATTCAAATGCGCGAGGGGGCTTTCGGCTCGCGCCAGGAACAAAAGATCGCTGATCAAGCTCGATAAACGGACGGCTTCTTCGAGATTGGACTCGAGCACATCGCGATATTCGTCGATGCTTCGCGCACGGACCAGAGCTACCTCCGCTTCGCCGCGGATGTTATTCACGGGAGTGCGCAGATCATGCGCGATATCGGCCGAGAAGCGGGAAACGCGCTCGAAGGACTCTTCCAGGCGGTCGAGCATGCTATTGAACGTAGCCGCGAGCGAAGCCAATTCGAAGGGATAGCCTTCCGGATGGATGCGCTCGCGCAGGTTCGTGGAACTGATGCGGCGTGCGGTGGCGGCTACTTCCTCGACTGGGCGGATGCCCCGGCGGGCAATCTGATATCCGGCTAAGGGAAGGATGACCAACGTGATGCTGAGTATGCCCCAGAACCAGAGGCGATAGCGAGCCAGCAGTTCGTCTCCGGGCGAGACGTCGATGGCGATCTGAATCGTATCGGTCCTGCTGCCGAGAGGTCCCACGGCAGCCGGAGCGCTGGCGATACGAAAGGGCTGGCCGCGTTTTCCGCGGATCGCAACGGTGCGTTCGGTAGGCCGGCGAGCCAGGCCCGCGAACTGAGACAAGTCCAGTTGCTCCTCCATGCCAGGCGTAGTGAGCAACGGCTGGTTATGATCGTCGAGCAGACGGATGTAAAAGTGTTCGTAACGGCGCGCGGCTGATTCCAACTCGATCTCTTCGCGCAAGGCGTCAGTGTCCTCGGGACGTTCCCGGAGCAGAGTCCGCAGGACATGCAGCTTATCGGCGAGGAACTGGTCAGTGCTTCGATCCATCTCCGTAAGCAACACGACGTATAGGCTGAGCGTGGCTCCCAATACCAGCAGCAAACCGGCCAGCGCGAACCAAGCCATGAGTTGGAAGGCGAGGGTGTCCCAGAGACGCGATCCGGCCTTGTGATTACTGGCCGGACTCGAGGACATAGCCCGCGCCTCGAACAGTGCGGATCAATTTCATGGGGAACGGATCGTCCGCCTTGCCGCGCAGGCGGCGCACGTTCACATCGACCACGTTGGTATCGCTATCGAAGTTCATATCCCAGACGGATTCCGCGATCAGGGTGCGGGATAGGACCTCGCCGGCGTGACGCACAAGGAGAGAAAGCAGCAGGAACTCCTTGGTGGTGAGTTCCAGGCGGCGACCGGCGCGGCTGGCACGCTGGGCCAGAAGATCGATTTCCAAGTCCGCAACGCGTACGGTTTTATCCGGGTGAGCGGGAGTCCGTCGGAGCAGCGAACGCACGCGGGCCAGCAACTCGGAAAAGGCGAAGGGCTTCACCAAGTAATCATCGGCGCCCAGTTCGAACCCGCGCACGCGTTCGTCGACCGCATCGCGCGCGGTCAGCAGAAGGACCATTGCGCGGCGACCGGCTTCGCGCATGCGTGCCAGGACCTGCCAGCCATCCAGGGTGGGCAACATTATGTCGAGGATGACCAGCTCGAAATCGATTTCCTGTACCAGGTGAAGCCCGGCCAAGCCATCTCCGGATACGTCCACCACAAAGCCGGCTTCGACAAGTCCTTTCTTCAGGAACTTGGCCGTTTTGGCCTCGTCTTCTATAACCAGGATTCGCATAAGCGGAAGCCGATAATCTCGGCCACCGCTCTAGGATAATCGCCTTCTGTGACAAACGAATGAACGGCGCGCGGCGAAAGTGTGAAACGTATCACGGTTCTGCCGTGGTCCGGATCAATCCGCGAGCGCCCAATTCGTAATCGTTACGGTGGTGCCGTCGGAGTACTCGATCGTTCCGGAACCCGACTGATCGACCGTGCCGGTGGCCAGCGTGGCGCCGGTACTTATCTGGGTGATGGTCAGGGTCAAGTTACGCGTGGTGTTGTCGATTACCGAGATTGCGAAGTTTTGATCGTGCGCCGAATCCATCAGGGTCCACCCCGTTGGCGTGGGTGGAAAAAGGTCAAACGCGGCGGCGCCTCCGCTGCAGGTAGTGGATGCAAACGGCGAACCGCCCTGGATGACGAGGGACGTGGGCGCGGGGTTCGTTAATTTGAGCAACCCGAGAGGACCCGTGACGGCGGAGCCCCCACCGGTGAAGGTGACGGGCGAAGTCGCGGTGTCACCGTTGTACGAAAGTGTGAGCGGCGTGACGCCGCCAATGGCGATGCCGAGATCTGGGAAATCCTGCGCGATGCCGCCCGCGCAGGAACCTGAAAACGGGGTCAGTGCGCAATACAGGCCCAATTGCACGGGCGTGCGCGCGCCGATGACCGGCGTGAACAGACCCAAACCGTAAATATTGGTTGTGTCCGTGCCGATTATGGCTGTCTCGTTGATTGCCATCGTCCCTATAATCGTTCCCGTTGGCGAGTAATAGGTAGCGGTTTCGTTGATCACGAGCTTGTTGTCTGCTGTAGTCAAGGTCAGGCCGGGGCCAGTTGCAACGTAAGGCCGTTGACACGTGTTGTCATAATAAACGGTCGCGGAGTTACTCCCGGAGATTCGCACGCTGCCGCCTCCGGTAAGCGCCGTGCATCCGCCCTGCCGTTCAATAAGTGCCACCGCAATACTGAGCTGACTCTGCAGCACGGTGGACGCCTGACCAATGGCCAGCCCTGTTTGAGCCAGGGCGCGTTGCGACATCAGGCTGGCGGTGGGAGCCTCAAGGCTGGTAGTTGGAATAGAGGTGAATGACTGGCCAAAGCGAAGTCCCAGTACGGCCACATTTCCGGCGGTGACCGTGAATTGGGCCGACCCGCGTTTTCCGAGCATTGCCGCCAGCCCCGGAAGAGTGCGCAACTCGGTGGCGGTCTTGTTGTAGGGCGGCAGAGTGACCGAGGAACTTCCGATGGTCTTGCCGTTCTGATCCCACACCTTCACGGCCACCTTAGCCGCGGTAGAACTCGGATTCACGATGGCCACGGAAGTCGTAAAACTCGTCTCATCCCACGTCAGGTCGCTCGAAACGGCAGCAGCATCGGACAACGGCACTACCGCCTCCTGATCCGGTTGCCCGGCCACGCTGGCGCGAAAGACGCCGTAGCCCGACACCCCTGTGGGAAGCGTGAACGCCGCATAACCCTGGACCAGCGCGCCATTGTTGGGTGCTTCGATAATGGCTGTGCCATTGGCCGCCAGGCTCACCTGCGCGGTGGAACCCCCGACCGACGGCACCATCAGAGGCTTTCCTGTGCCGTCGATGAAGTTCACTGGAAACGAAACGGCCGACGTGGTGCTGTTGGTGAAATACAGCGCCGAGTACCAGCCGCCCCCAAATGCGATCTGGGGCAAAACGCTCGACCGGAAAGTCGAAGTGGAGGTATTCGCCGTGGTCGGGATGGAGGTAAAAGACTGGCCAAAGCGCAGCCCCAGGACGGCCACGTTCCCGGTAGTCACTTTGAATTGGGCCGAGCCGCGCTTGCCAAGCATTCCGGCGAGCCCGGGAAGGGTGCGCAATTCGGTGGCGGTCTTATTGTATGGCGGCAGAGCGATCGTGGAGGTTCCGATTGTGGCTCCGTTCTCGTCCCAAACTGTTAAAGCCACGTTAGCCGCAGTGGCGCTCGGATTCACAATGGCCACGGAAGTCGTGAAAATTGTTTCGTCCCAGGTGAGCGTGTTCGAAACAGCCCAGGCGTCGGACAGCGGAACCACGGCCTCCTGATCCGGTTGGCCTGTTACGCTGGCGCGGAAAACGCCGTAGCCGAAGACGCCGGTGGGGAGTGTAAATGCAGCGTATCCCTGAACCAGGCTGCCGGCATTGGGAGCTTCAATGATCGACGTGCCGTAGGCCGCGAGATTGACTTGCGCGGTGGTTCCCCCGACGGACGGTACGGTCAATGGCTGTCCGTTGTCATCTATGAAAGTCACCGAAAACGAAATAGGAGAGGCGGTCACGTTCGTGAAATAGAGGGCCGAGTACCAGCCACCGCCAAATGCAAATTGCGGAAGCACGCTGGTAATAGCGGGAAACTGGACGGTTGTTTGTGAGCCGGCATTCGCGGCTGCGAATGCGCCTGAAGACGCCGCTAGGGCGAACAGCAGGCAGCCGGAAAGAACGATCCGGCGGGGGGTAAGTAAAGAAATGGCGCGCATGGCGTTTTCCTGAAGAGTTTGAGTAAGAAATACGATCCATGATACCAAGCCCCGATAGAATGTGCGTGAGGATACACAGAATGTCAGCCAATACCTATAAGAAAACGCCGCCTTTGCTCTTCAGTGAGGCCTCACGCAGGTTCATTCGGGAAGAGCTTGAACGGGGCAGTAGAAATCTCGAATTCCTTCAAGGACAGATGGAAAAGGACCGCGGCTCCTTGAAATTTCTTTTCGGTCTGGCGGGAGGAATTCTCGCGTTTATGTTCACTGTGGGCGGCGTCACTCAATACGCGTCTGTAAGCCAAATGCGGGCAGATACAAGATCCTCGGTCGATGCCGAAGTCGAACGGGGCAAGGCCGAGATTGTCGCCTTGCGGGCTCAAGCGCAGAATACGGTATCCACAGAGTTACAAAGTGTTTACGCTGAGGTACAAAGGCGACTAGATCTTGAGTTTACAAGCGAGGCCATAACTGATCTGGTGCGGAAGACTGCCAAGGAGCGCACACAAAAGGAGTTTGCGCCGATCATAAGGTCCGAGACGTCAAGAGACACGGACGAACGGTTCGTCGATATTACCAAACCACAGTTTTAGGTTAGATCAGATCAGCGAAATGAATAGTGTCGATACATTTGCGGTACTTGCCCAAAATGGTGACCGGAAAGCCTTCGACCAACTGCAGAAACTAGCCTTCAGCGGGACCATCTCAGAAGGGGTGCACAGAGTAGCGGCTGCCACAATTGCCCATGTTACAAGTGACGCCTTGCGGACGATGCCATCTTTCCCGCAACCAGAGACGCCCGACGAGTTACTGCAAATTCTGAGGGAGAGCTTGAGCCCTACTCAGCGACTAATGGCGATTGCCAACTATCCGATCGATGACTCTCGGATTTTGCCGGCACTGGTACAGATCATTTCCAAGGACGACAATATCGAGGTGGTGATCGCAGCGCTTCACAGCTTCGGCATTCGAACTGGGCTGGTTATTCCGTATTGGCAATGCTGCACGTCGCTTACGGATTGGTGGAAACAGAACGGCGGTAAATACCTCAAACAGTAAGCGGTGACGGGAGCGGGCTAAGCAGTCCCGCGAAACCCCGGCAGATCATGCTCCATGAAGCACACGCCGGCCTGGACGTAAGTTGGGCCTGAAACGCTGACCGCGCCGAATAGCGTGATGAAGGCAGCCCGTCTGCCGCGCGCAGTAGCCCCTAGGGTAAGGCGATTAAGACCTTTCAAAGCACCTTTCAGCGCTTTCGCATCTCCAAGACCAGTGGCGGCAAATCCTTCCAATGCGCGCATAATTCGTTGCGCCTCGCACCGGTCCATGCGGTGAAGTTCGCGCTGAGCAGCAGGCCTATAAACCAGGAGTCGCTTCACAGACCCAGCCGCTGCATTAATTCTGCGTGAGAGCTGTTGTCCCCGGGTTCGACTTCGGTAGCCAGAACACGGGCGCTACGACCTGCATCGATTTCTTCTTCGGGGGCCCTTGCGACGCGGCGGGCGAACTCTTCATTGCTGACGGGCTGCCAGGTGTCGAGAAGAGCCAGGAGGGCTTCGATCTGACGTGGAGGCAAGGCATCTATAATTTCATGAAGTCGGTCCAGGTCGCTCATGATTTGCTCCATCGCCGGGCCCCTACGGCTTCAGTGTACCGAATGGAGTGCGGAATAGGCGATGCTCGGGACCTGTCTCACACGGACACTGCGGGAGCATCTAGAGGAAACACTCAGTGGTGGATTCGTTCTATGAAATATTTGGGAAGTTTGGTACGCCCGAGTGGATTCGAACCACCGACCTTTTGCTCCGGAGGCATTACCCCCGGAAATATCGCGATTCTTCGAATGATACCCGACATTGCTAACCGTTGCGCCAAGTTGCTAGTTTTCAAACGCTTGCACGGACTTCACGGTCGGGCGTCTTCGTGGCGCTAGCAACGGCAAACAACCCTTCTATGCAGGGAGTGGGCACAAAAATGGGCACAGTCCAGTCCCGCGATTCTGGTGGCCAGGACCAATCGAATATTAGGACTTCCAGCCCAGATGGCACCTACAAAACCTACAAAACCCGCGCGCGCCAGCCAAGCCAACTAGTTTAAGCGTTCTTTCCGATACGGAAGCTAGCCGCTCGGCACAATGCCGATGACCGGAGAAATCCCCCTCCGTCGATCCACGTGCGGCCAGGTTTGCGCCGGCGATCATTTCGCTTACCTCGGATCGCTGCTCCGCTGGCGACTTTCGCCACGTGGGCGCGCCAGTGGCCGTGCGGTGGAACATCGGTCGCGAAGGGGGCGGCCGACGCTATCAACAATGGCACATGCGCGGAATGCATCACAAGTTGAAGCGGCGTAGGTACTCGTCAAGTCGCCGGAATCGGGAGTCGTTCGCCAACTCGTCCATGGCACCGACGATCCGGGTCAAGACTGCTCGCATTTGTTGATCGGGCCACCGGCAGTCAGTATCAACGATTAGGGCCATTAGTTGAAGTGTGGATGCAGGGTGCCTGTCGGGATGGTCAGATCTCCCCAGTTCGTTCACGAGGAAGGAACAGTGATCGGAGCAAGTTAGAAACGGAGTAATCTCCTCGACGGCCGCATCGAATGCGTCGCCAGTGTACACCACAGCCTGGGCAAAATTAAGAGCTGAATCTGCATCAACCAATGCTCGGTCCTTCGGCCAAGCTCGATCTAGCCAAGGGGCGATTCGCGTAGTCCACATGGCTTGGCCCTTATCCCCCGCGCCTGCAGCCCGCCTGTAAACCACGTGCGCAATTTCGGCTCGTCCTTTCGCGTCGAGGGATCGCAACGCTGCTTGCATCTCATCCGTCGTCAGAGAGTCGGGCTCGTCAATACAGATAAACCCGAATACCGTACAAATCTGACCTTCGAACTCGCCAAGCCGCTGTTTATCTTTCAGCGCAGCCAAGAAGTCCTTCTTGATTCTCGTCCACAACTCCGGGGTAACCCTGGCCTGCCACAAGTAGCCTTGCCACACCGCTGGCGCTTCCGTACTGTGCTCCCAATCGAAGTATTTCAGCAGGTGTTGCTCAACCCACAGCGGATTCATCGCGTAAAGCCAAGCGAGCCGGGATGCCTCCAGGACTCTGGCATACATGTATGAACGGTCTGTCCCTTCAGCAATTGTGGTAAGCCTTGCCCAAATCTGGTTCGGAAGGTCCGCCGCCGTTCGCGGACGCCGGGCCGCTAGCCGGTCAATCAGCGCTTGGGTTAGAAGGCCAGCCGGTCTGTTAAGTGCAGCGAAGATGGGGTCTTTGGCAGCGTCGTAGTCATCGTGGAAGGCATAGGCCTGGAGCCGGTCCCACGCTTGCCACATTTCGCCCTCACTATCGAGATCCAGAGCTGGCGAGACCTCATGCAACGTCCAGGCAAGCGAACGTGCCAGCGACTCAAAGAGGGCATTCGGACCAAGTAAAAGAGCTGCGATGAACAGGGGCCACTCTTGAGTATTTCGCTTCTCTGAAGCAAAGCCTTCCAGCGCGGCTTGCCAAAGGTCGTTAGGCCACGACCCGACAGCCGCCATGGAACTCAGGAGCCTTGATGCCCGCCCCGGCTGTTCAATAACGATGCGTCGCCATTTTGCAAGGTCGTCGCGGCGGTCAGTCTTTTCAGCCGCTAGCCGTTGGAGGACAGCCTCGTCAGGGAGGTCAATGAGCTCCCCTTCTTTTTCGACGGGCGGCTCGCCTACCCCGCCCTCCATCCAGATCGCGAATTCGCTCCGATCCCCTGCGGCCAATCGCCACTCGGGGTGCAATTGGTTCAGATTTCGCAGATACTCTGCACCCATATCGGTTAATTGACAACCCCACGCCTGCAGCTTCGATAAAAGCAACCAGATCTCCCGCTCAGCAAGCCCGTCGAACCGCTGCTCCGATATCTCGCTACGGTACATCATTCGCGGCGGTCCCTTGAGAATAGCCGACGTCAGTCTATCGCGATCCTTGTCTGAAAGGGCCGGCCAGATTGCCTCTAGAAGTCGAAACTTCTCCCGATACACATGGATCGACCAGAGCCACCACTCTTCGTCCTCCAAGAGGTATTCAAGCGACTCTTGCGGCGCGTATAGGTCGAACTCAGCCATGGCGTAAAACACTAATCGACGGAAAATTGGATACGGAATGGTCCTCCACCGCTCGACCAAGCGACGTGCTCGATCCCGCTCAGCCTTGAGCACCTGTATCCAGGCATCCCGCAACAGTTCAATTAATAAAGCCCAATGACGCAGCCCCGCGTTCTGTTTATGAGGCGAGATTGATGGTTCATCAGAATAACTGCTGTCGGATCGGTGATCTGACTTCTGGATCAGCTCGAATAGCTCCATAGCCCTCTTCAGGAGAGTGGTTAAGTCGTCAGCAATATCAGTCAACAGTTGGTCGCGGCAAGGCGACCGACCAACTGCTTCTTGAATCAACGTGGCATGGTCGTGGCACCGGAGCGTTACTTCGGCATCGGCATAATGTGCGACCTTCGTTTCGTCCACCGGCAAGTCGGGGAAGAACTTAGGGAGTGTCGGAGGCCCCAGTGCCAACACAGGAGTAATGGCATCGAGGAGTTCGAGTCTCAGAATGGTATCCCATTCACCAGCGGGCAACCGTGCGTGAAGATGGAACCACGACCATTGCGCCTTCTTCCACAAAATTGGCACGTTACTCGCAAGAATTTCCCAGACCTGCTTCAGCCCGGATGCCAACTTCAGCCCGGATGCCAACTTCAGCCCGGATGCCAACTTCAGCCCCGCATCCAATTGACGGCGAAGAACATCCCGGAAATCTGGGTGGAGTAAACAACCCGAGCGCAGCATCCACCTAAGAAGATCGGGGTTGTCGATATGGCGAACGAGCCACTCACCTAGCGCCCGAGTAACCGGATGAAGCGGGCCGGGGTTGTTTGACCGATGTCCACCATCAACAAGCGCTGATCGTATGCCGCCCTTTTCAGGAGAAACGGGTAAGCTGAAAAGCCCACGTTCATCAAAGACTTCGAGCCACTCAATCGGGGGCAGGGGATCTTGCTGAGCGAAGACTAGCGCGCTATGACCGCTCGGCTCGGAAATTGCCCAAAGTACCTGCGCAACGACTGGGTCATCATCAAATGGCTTCATTGGTCGTTTTGAGGACGCGTGCTCACTAATGATGTTGTCCCTCCCAAGCAACCCGCTAGCATGGCAATCGGCCCACCTGGCCAGCGTCAGATGAAGTGCTTTATGGTCGTCGGTGTCGTCATAAAGAGCCGGGATGATACCCTTCGCCTCCCAAACTGCAGTCTTCTGAGAACGTGCAATCGCCGAGCTTCCGTCGAGGACATAGGCTTTTCCTACGCCCTCGCCGAGTGCTCGATCGGCAGCGAACGCATCCATCATGTATCGAATTACAGGGTCCTCGACGCTATACCCGATGAACAGTACCGTGAACCTCCGAAATAGCTCGCTCACGAATCGGCTTGCCCACCGCTCCGTCAAGTAGGCCAAACCAAAGTCCGCACTCGTGAGTATGAGCGTGCGGCCGTCCGGGTCCCTATCAGTGATCAAACCGTGCAGATGAACAACAGAATTCCACACGCCTAGTTTGGGAATGGGGAGTTTGGGTGCTGACTCGATTGCGACTCCAGGACGCGCGGTGAACTCGAATCCTCTATCGAAGTTGGTGGTGACAAGTCGGCAAACATCGTTCTGTGCGGTAGCGAGTTTCAGCAGTGCCTTATGCGTGGGGAGTTTTGCGTCCGCGTCAAGATGCAGCGCCGCGATGGCCGCCCGGCGGACAAAAGAGGCGCCGATTCGTTTTTCTAATAATCCAAATACACGATCATAGTTTTTGTTTTCGAACTCGACGCGTTCTAAACCCTGCATCGTCTCGGCCAGTCGTTCGTAAACCCTCTCGACCAGACCTCGAAATGTTGGCAGACCAGCAGGATAGGATATGCCAGCCCCACAAAACAACACGAGCTGTCCGTCTTCCAGCGCCTGCAACAGCTCAGGCGGCAAGTCTGGGCCACCAGTGATCCATCTCATATAGAAGTACCCTCGTCGCGCAAAGTTCGGCCAACGTTGCGCTTGCCGGCGCCGGTCGCGAACAATGTTGCCACCATTGGCGTGCCGCCGCTAAGCGTTGTTGGGTCGGGGACACCAACAACCAAGCCCGATGGTGTTTGCCAACCGGGGTGGCCTCGCCAATATCCGCAAGTTCGATCTGTCTGCGTCAACACCCCGCCGGGCTGCCTCAATCTTGGCTATGAACGGACCGGCGTGACGCCGGTGGGTTCTTCGGCCGGTCCAAGCAAAAAACACCGAATGATTTCGGTCATGCGGGCGCAACTCGCCCCTCCCTCGCCCACGGAGTCGCGGATCAGATCGAGTTCCGCAGCCTGCCTGGGACTGAGTTCCCCTCCGTAGCATGCGGCACAGAACAGCTTCAGCAGATAGTCGGCCCGGCCGCAAATCTCCCGCGTGCTGCCATCGGCGAAGTAAAGGATCACTGGGTCCGCAAGGAATCTGGCTTCAAGCGCCCGAACGCGCTTTTCAAATTTCATCGTTCACAACAATTCTACCGAAGATTGATTCTGAAGGGTATTGGCTTTGGACCAACTGTTCTCGACACATCAACTGGCTGGGGTAGTTTCGGCGAGATCTCGGTTGAACTGCGCAAGGGTTATTCCGGCACGCCGGCATTCGAACTCCGTAGCAGTCTTAAGTGCGCTCGCAGCGGCCAATTCCTGACTTGTCGGTTCTCGGCCTTCTTGGAGGGCTGCGCCGGCACCAAGCGCAGACCGCAGTTCGTCTGTCGATAGATGATGAATGGCCGCGCGCGTAATGAAGCGGCAACGCTCTGGCGCGAGTTCACTCTCACGCTGGCCGATGGCTTCCAGTCGGTGCAATCTTCTCTTTAAAGTGGGCGTTGGCATCCGATACGGTTCCCGCCGGTCGCTCGGCTACAAACATTCTACTGCCTCGATGTTTTGGCCGACAACATTCACCGGCGTCTGGGCCCGCCGCGCGGGAAAGCCGCCACCCGTGGCACCACGTTCGCCCACGTTGCGCCGGTGGCGCCCACCGCGACCAATGTGGCCACCGGCGCAGAAAACCGCTACGGAGCCCAGCGTGGCTGGATGGGCTGTGCGACCCGATGTGCGCGCAAGTTCGCGGACAGGAGCGCCACGTTGCACTAGAACATCAGTCCCGTTCGATAAGACGTGGGGCAGCGCCAGAACGCGACGTGGGCCAAATATGTGCGAAGTACGCCATTTCTGGCACGCAGGCGGTCGCTGAATTTCTTCCGGCCAAAGTCACGGCAGCAGCAGTGCTGGGAATGAACATTCCGGTCCGTCGTAACCACCCCAGGACAGGCGAAGATCACTTGTGGCCGATTCAAGTGAACGATTGCATAGCGCGCCGATGGTTTGCCAAATCAACGTGGCAGGAGGTTCCTGTGTAGTTGCCATAGGGCATGGCGGCGGTCATCATCTCGGATTCCCGCACCGCCGGTGCGGGCTATAATCGAGCGAGTGGACAGCGGTGTTGTAGAAAGATCGGAAGACTTTATCGCGGTCTCGTGCGGCGTTTGCCTTTGGACCACCGCTGAGGGACTGCTGCATCTTGAAGAGGATTACCGAGTCGCCGGGGAAGTCTGGCGCGTTCACAAAAGCGATCCCGATCCGCTTCCCTCCGACCCACACGCCCACTGTATTGGCGGAAGCAAGAGATTCGTAGGCTGCAAGCTGCACCTGGGAACGCGCCAACTGTTTACCAGCACGAACAAGCCCCTCGATAGGTACCTGGACGAAGGGCAGTTCGAAAGGTTGATCGAACTGATCCGGCCAAAGTTTCCAGAAATATTCCTGCCGCTGGGATCGTAGAATCGACCTGCTGGGCCGAATGCATTCGCGCGAAGACTGTACTCAACTGCGCATGAAGTGATGAGGGGTTCCAAGCGGCTGGAATGTGTGCCGCTTCTTGCCCGAGATCATTGTCATTAGCTTGTTTAGGATGCTCAGGCAAGTGCGAAAATCCGCCTTGGAGAAGAAACCGACGTCTACAGGTCCAATGTCGGCGACCTCTCGCGGAGCCATATCTGCGGGAACCTTCGCGATAGGATACCGGCCTGCGAAACGAATAAACTTCGCGAGACGCATAAGAACGTCAGCTTCCCGAGCGTTGGCCGGAAAGCCGACAATCTTCGCGAGCCGAACAAGGTCATGCCCCGCGCCGGCGCCCGGTACACCAACGAACTTCCCAGCCTTGACGATTTTGTTGCCGTGTTTGATCCATAAGCATTTCAGTGCGCATTCAATCGCATAACCCAAGAGCATTGCCCGAACTGACAAGACAGCAGGCATGACAACATGGCCACTACGCTCCTCCTGATGCAACGACTGCTCCCCAATCATTCTGGCTGCGTCCTCAAGGACGAAAATCCAGTACATCCAGGCCATCCAGTGGTTGCCCCAGCGTTCATGGGCCTCGGCAGGGGCCTGGCCATCTTGCCATATGTCGCCGAATTCTACCGTGAGGGAACGTTTAGGCATCGGCCTTTCGTGCGCGGCAGCCATCCTGCAACTCTTTGTTTTGCCGTCCTCTTGGATTCCGAAGAAATATTGTATCGAATTCACTCCTACATATCAGGGCGCAGGCCGTGCCACGGGAAAGCGGCGGTACTGCGGCGGGGTTAGCGCTGGTGTACGTTTGATTCCTGCTGGGGGCCAGTCTGGGTGGCGCCTTGCGCACAGGGCATGGACTTGAAATGATGGTTCCTGGTCGTTCCAACGTCAGAATGCCGGATACGCTGTCACATCTTCACCACTACGTCCCGCGTTGGTATCAAAAGCGTTTTCTCCCATCAGGTCAGAGCGCCCTCTATTATCTTGATTTGAAGCCTGAAAAGGTCGTTAGCGGTTCTGTCCGCTACACAAGGAGGGCCTTGAGACTAATGCATCCCGCGCGCTGCTTTTGCGCTGAGGATCTCTACTCAATGCGCTTCGGCACACACGTTACTGACGTTGTGGAGCGGACTCTATTCGGACGCGTGGATAACCGGGGCGCATTGGCGGCAGCGTTTTTTGATGGCTATGATGTCGGTCGGGAAGGGCGCATGAAGCGTATCAGGCGCTTCTTGCTTACATAGGCGCGCAGCGGTTCAGAACTCCGCGCGGGCTTGATTGGATCAAGCGTCGAGTGGGCGTGCAGGATCAGACTCAGACCCTGTTGGCGATGAGCGGGCTGTTTGAGCGGTACGGCACGATGTGGATGGAGGGCCTTTGGGAGATCGTCCGTGCGAACTCGGCCCAGAAATTCATTATCAGCGATGATCCGGTCACATTTTTCAACCGACGTATCTTTCCCGGTGAAGCTTCCTATCCTGGCGGCGAAGATTTCCCGAGGGTCGGTACGCGCACGATCTTCCCATTGAGCATGGATTCCTGTCTGTTCATCACACATCTTCAATTGGCAAGGAATCCGTGGAACAATCCGCTTGAAACTCGTGAGAATGCGCGGACGTGTGGATTCCGGACGATGGCGATCAGGATTCCGAAATGATGTCGATCAAGATTACGAACTGATGCCGATCACGATTCCGACGCGATGCCGATCACAAATCGCGACCGCTTCGGAATGGTGATCGACATGTCGTAACGGTTTTATTAAGAAACCTTAAACGCGCTGGGCAAATGGCGCGGCAAAAGCCCTTCACTGGAAGTGGAGGTAGTCTATTGCCGCAAGAAAGGCTCAGTATGCGGAAGTTCAAGGAAGTTCTCCGGCTCCATTCCCTGGGGCTCAAACAACGGCAGATCGCGGGTAGCTGCTCGATTGCGCAAAGCACTGTCCATGAGTACCTGAAAGCTGCGGCGCAGGCTGGCGTGAGTTGGCCGCTGCCCGCTGAATGGAATGAGCAGCAGTTAGAAGAGGCTCTTTCCAGGAAGCCTCGTCCTGGCGCGCCGGCCCGCCAAGCCGCCCTGCCGGACTTCCCCGCCATCCGCAAACAACTGCAAACCCACCGCAACCTCACCCTGCAACTGCTGTGGGAGGAGTATCGCGAAGGGAATGCGGCGGACGGGTACAGCTACAGCCGGTTCTGCGAGTTGTATCACGGCTGGGCGCGTAGGCTCGATGTGGTCTTGCGGCACGACCACCGCGCGGGCGAAAAGATGTTTGTGGACTATGCCGGCGCCAAAATCCCGATGCACGACCGGCAGACTGGCGAGGTCGTTTACCAGGCTGCGATCTTCGTTGCCGTTCTCGGCGCGAGCAACTACACGTTTGCCGAAGCCACCCAAAGCCAGGAACTGTCCTGCTGGATTGGCTCCCACGTGCGCGCCCTGGAGTTCCTGGGTGGCGTACCCGAAGCCGTCATCCCGGACAACGTCAAGACTGGGGTGAAGCATCCCTGCCGCTACGAGCCGGATTTAAATCCAACCTATCGCGAGATGGCCGAACACTATGGGTTGGCCGTTCTTCCGGCGCGTCCCTACAAGCCCAGAGATAAGGCGAAGGTCGAGGCCGGCGTGCAAATAGCCCAGCGCTGGATTGTAGCGGCGCTGCGTCACACCAAGTTCTTCGCTCTGGCAGACCTCAACGAAGCCATCGCGCCGTTGCTGGATCGATTGAACCAGACGGCCTTTCCGCAAACGCCGGGATGCCTGCCGAGCCAGCCTGTTCGAACAACTGGACCAGCCCGCCTTGCGGCCCTTGCCCGTGGAACGCTACATCCTGGCTCAGTGGAAGAAGGTCCGTCCGAACATCGACTATCACGTCGAGATCGAGCGGCATTATTACAGCGTTCCGTATCAGCTGGTAGGCGAGGAACTGGAAGCGCGCTACACGGCGGCCACTGTGGAGATCTTCTATCATGGCGTGCGCGTCGCCTCCCATCGCCGCGGGCTGGTGCCGCATGCGGCGACCACGCTTCACGACCATCGTCCCAAGAGCCATCAAGCCCACTTGGAGTGGACGCCGTCGCGGCTGATCCACTGGGCGGCGAACGTAGGCCCGGCGACCGCGGAACTGGTGCGGATCATCCTGGAGAGCAAGCCGCATCCGGAGATGGGGTACCGCGCTTGCCTGGGCATCATGGGCTTGGCCAAGACTTATACCGCGGTACGCCTGGAGGCGGCCAGCCAACGCGCCCTGCTGCTGCACGCGCATTCCTACCAGAGCCTGAAATCGATTCTAAAGCGCTCGCTCGACCGGCAAACCGAACTCGAACTGGAAGTCGAAAAGCCGGGCCCCAAGCACGACAACATTCGCGGGGCGACGTATTACGATCCGCCGCCCAGTTCGTTGTTGCAGTAAAGCAATCACCCCAACCAGGAGACCAACATGTTGAATCAACCGACGATGGAGAGACTGCAGGCCATGAAGTTGCACGGCATGGCCCAAGCCTTCCGTGAACAATATGAGAACGCCGATTCCAGCCAGTTGAGCTTCGAAGAGCGGTTCGGCTTGCTGGTGGACTGCCAGTGGACTTGGAAGGAGAACCGCGCTTTGACCCGACGGCTGCAGTTGGCCAAATTCAAGGAGCGTGGTTTGATCGAGGACATCGACTACCAGCATCCCCGCGGCTTGGACCGCCGGCTCATGCGCACGCTGGCCTCCAGCGATTGGGTCCGGCAGCATCAGAACCTGCTGCTAATCGGCCCGACTGGAATCGGCAAAAGCTGGCTGGCCTGCGCACTGGCCCATAAGGCTTGCCGCGATGGATTCTTTGCTGTCCATAAAAGAATGGCGGAACTGTTCCGCGAGTTGGCCGTGGCCCGCGCCGATGGCAGCATTGGTTCGGTGCTAGCGAAACTGGCGCGCACCGATGTGCTGGTACTCGACGACTTCGCCATGGCGCCGATGAAGGACAGTGAGCGGCGCGACTTTTTGGAAATCTGCGATGACCGCTATCAACGCCGTTCGACGGTTCTCACCAGCCAGGTGCCTGTGGCGCATTGGCATGAACAGATCGGCGATCCCAGCATTGCCGACAGCATCATGGACCGCCTGGTGCACAACGCGCACCGCATGGACCTCGACGGAGAATCGATCCGCAAGAAGCGCGGCCGCAAACCGGCCGAGGAGGATGGCAAGTGACCGCCAAGGCTCAACTCCCACTCCAACGCCAACCATGCTCGCCGCCGAGACAACGTCTGCGTGCGACGGAGACCGGCCTCCCGTTGGTCGGCCCGCGGCAGCCTGGAGAGCGCCAACATCAAAACAAAAAAACCTCCTATGAAAGGAAAACCAAAAAACGCCCCCGCCCGAGGCGCGGTCCAGCCTCCCGTTGGTCGGCCCTGCGACGGCCCGGTCGCCGCCAGGACACCTTTACTTGACTCAAGGCGATCAATCAGTCAACATATAACTGTCCAGCGAAACGATGCTTCAATCTTGATCGACATCAGATCGGAATGAGCGATTTCCTTCGCCGGAATCCGCACGGACGTTCGGGGCTACAGTGGCGGATCTCAGAGCTGTACAATTTGGGCGTGAACTTGAAGACGCTGAAGTGCTCCGCATTAACTACGTCCTCAAGCAATGCGCAACGAAGTTTATCGCGGCTGCGACGCAAGAAGCACTGTATCCAGAAAATCAGCTCCCCAGAATGGACTGGGCCAAACTTGATGACGACTGGTTTTTATTGCCCAATCTGTGGAAGGTGAACTTCACGACGGGCATCCGGGCCGGTTACATGGACGGAAGGCATTTTGCAATGGATGAGTATGGCAGGAATCCGCGGCATCCGCGTTTTGAAGATACGAGGCAGAGACGTGATGAACACCGGACATTTGAGAACGGTAAACGAGAATGGGCGAAGCGACGTATAGGTAAGTCAATAGCCCGAACCGGCGACCAGGAGCGAGAAAATTCGGTCGGTGACAGGATGATGCGCGATTATTTGAGGCGAGAAGGCTTACTGGCGCCGGATTCCGCGGCGGGATAGTCAGTCGCCCAGTGCTGGTGTCTTTTCCCGCGCGCCGAGCTATCTCACGCTCGACAAAGCTGCGCTAGATCTTTCTCACCATTCCCCTTGCTTTTAAGGATTGCAGGCGGCCTGACATCACCGACTACATGCGCGGAGTATGATCGAGCTGCTACGTGGTATTATTTTCGGTTATGAACGACCGTAGCGCAGCCGCACGAAAAGCATGGAAAACTCGCAAGACTGTCGGCACAATAGAAACGGAAGTCCTCGCCGATCTCCCGTTGAATGTCGATCTGACTCGAAGGACCAGTCGCCGGACGCTGACGTTCCAGATCAAGACAGGCGGTGCGCTCTTGGGCACGCTGCATATGGGGCGTGGTAGCGTGCAGTGGTTTACGGCAAAAGCCAAGAAACCTACTGGGGAATGGAGTTGGATTCAATTTGCTAATCTCCTGAACCGGCAGTAGAGGTCCTCGTTCCTGGGGCCACGAGGTGGCGTCTCGGGTAGGGCTGGAGGGGGACGGAGACCGCCGTTCGCCGCGCTACGTTTCGCGCAGGTTGCGCCGGTGACGCCCAGCGCAGCCCGTGTTGCTAGGCCACCGACGGCGCCCCGGCGAAACTGGGGCACAGGCCCCGGTGGAGAACCTCGCAACCAAATCATGACGGTCATTCTGCGATGTCAAAGATTCGGCGTAGGCTCTTGTACACGTCAAGGTTTCGGGCAGAGAACTGCGCGCGGGGATTGAAAACGGCAAAAGCCCGGAACATGGACCGGCGCACTGGATAGGAAGAATAAACCGGCAGAAAAATGACGGCGGAGATCTGACTGTCCTGATCGCCCTGCCTAGCAAGAAGCTGTTGCACGGTGTTTCGGGTTAGAGTGGCGTTCAAAACCGAGCCTGTGCGAATAACCAGAATTCCCGGATGCTGAGGAGGCAATTGATCAGTCGGATTCTTGAAGTGCTTTTGCAGAATTCGTTTTAGCTCAAGCTCAGGAGCGAACGGCGGTCCAGTCAGTGTGCACTTTGCGTTGAGGGCGATTCGGAGACGGGCGTAGTCTCCGACATTGAAGTCAAAAGGCGGTTTAGCGTTAGCGAACCGGCTCGTGAGTTCAGCACGCACCGAATCGACGACCGCGGCAATCGTCGCCTCGTCGGCCCGCGGGTTCGCCCCGAGTAGGCCCACGGTTTTGCTCGTGATGTCGATTTCGTATCCAAAACCTGCGCAGGTAGACCAAGGTTCCCTCCGCTGAAGTTCGGTAAGCGCGCGAACCAGCGCCAAGCAGAGTCGCTGGAACGACACCTGAGCTTCCGACTGCGAGAGCTGTTTGATTTCAATGAATACTGTTTGATCTTGGTCTGCTACGGCGAGATCGGCGCATTTTCCATTAGGAAGAGGCGGTCGAAATTCCACCCGGTGGCCGCATCGCGTCAGTGCTGCGGCGAGGCCTAATTCGGTCCGCGTACTTGCGAAGGCGGATGCCTGCCGAAGATCATCAATGACGGATGGCAGGCGAAGGCACTCTGATGCGAGCAATAAATCAACGCCAAGCTCGAAGAGAAATGTAAACGGCATTGATCCTCGCGCAGAAAGGTAAAAGCATGCCGGGTGCTTGCGATTCTCTGCACACCAGTCAGGGTTGAGCACATCGAAGACTCGTTCCATGGCGCGGTCTACCAGTTCCGGAGGAAGGTCAGGGTTCAGCATGCGCCTGTATTGCTCACTCTGCCACCACTTGGCTTCGTAGGGTGTTTCAGCCATTTTTGTCGCTCATCTGTTACGTGTCGGTATTGTTGAGCGCGGGTTGGAACGGAGGGTGCCGTCGTATCTCATCGAGTCAGGCCCTCGACAGGGCGACGTTAGCTCAGCGATATAAGCCGCTGAGCTCTTTCTCTAGCAATCGCCATCCAGCGACATCCGCCCCTGCCTGTACGTAGTTCACTATCGTCGTGTAAACCAGCCGCTCTCCATTTACGTCCCATGGCACGGCAAGATGGAACATCACTGCCACGATTCGAGGATGGAACTGCAGAAATTGTCTAACGTGCCATTCCTGACGATGGTTGGATATCATTGCATCAAATGCTTTGCGGATGAACTGCTTGCCTTCCTCCTCGCCCGCGTAGCAGACGAGGTCATTTTGTGTAAAGACCCGGCTCAGAGAGATCGCGACTATCCCGCGCGCCTGGCTGTTTTCCGGTTTATCAAGCTGCTTGCCTAGTTGCCTGGCGGCATCCTCGATGTTCGACCATACGCCGTTTTCGTGGAACGGACGTTTGCATTCGACCAAGAACGGCGTGCCTGCAAGGCGAAGGAGAATATCAGGCTCTCCCAGCCCGACCGGCAACCCGAGGTTCTTCCAGTCCGCCGCAAGGAACAATTCGAACATGGTGTTCCGTCCCGAACTGTTCTTCGGCCGCTCATCCGGAGGCGCAATCGGGCCAGATAAAGCCCGTTGCACCTTCTCCCTTAGCGGTCTGGAGGTCTCCCCTGAAAATGCGCGGAAGATCTCGTGCGCCTCCATCGCCTCGAATAAGCCATGGACGTAGTTCTTGATCGTCGAAGGCGCCTCTCCGAGTTCGGCTCTCTCTCGCTGTTTCTTTGCGGCTCGCATCGTTTTCGCGGCCTGATGCCACCGGTCGGTTTTCGGTTGGATTCCAAGAGAGATTAGCCACGAGTCCAGCTCGTCTAACGAGTTCAGTATTTCGTCGAACTTAAGCGGCTGCATCATTCGCTCCCCAAGGCGCCCAAAACCGCGAAGAGCCCTCACATCATGAATCCCGAAGAATCCATGGTGTGAAGGCCCTTTGCGGAGAGAACGGGATTCGAACCCGTGGCACCGTTGCCGGTGCGGCAGCTTATCAGGCTGCTGCTTTCGGCCACTCAGCCATCTCTGGAGAAACGCCCGGCAAGCGTCCCTCCGCAGATAACTCTCCTAAATAAGGATAACACGTCCCCCCCGTGGGATAGTCGATCACCAACGACCCGCCGGTTTTGTTGAGGTTGCCGCTCACGGTGAGATTACCCAGCAAGCCCGTAGGTCAACCCGTCCGTCCGACCCCGGAAGCAGTGATCTCGTAAGAGAAGCCAGGAGGAACCCGCGGCGGCCTACCGCAAAGCCGACGAATGCCGCGCGGGCGAAATCGCGAGGCTCGGGTTACGCGCGGGCCGCGCTGGCAGCCCGACCATGGGCGAGCGTCGAGAAGGAGGCTGTTTCGGGCCACGCCACAGGCACCAGTTTCCACCCTCGTGAAAGCCGGAAGAGAACGAAAAGCGCCAGCGTCGCGCCAGGCTGGCCCGCGTTGCGCCGGGGCCGCCCGGCGCCACCTACATTGCCGCTGGGTGCCTACGGGACGCGCCGTTTGAGCCAACCTCGCCGTGCCAGCTCCGGTTCGCGCGACCGCTACCGATAACCCTGAACAACAGGCTCAATTCGGAGGAGACTTCTTATTGTAGTTGCAGTGCTACCAGATCCGGCGCGCGATCCCGTTTGCGGAGCGCGGCGCTCGCCATCGAAAACCTGCGACATCGTAGTCAACGCGAGTCCCGCAACCGAAGTCAGGCATGCTGCTATAAATAGATGATCAGAAGGCCATATGTTCACGTCAGCGTCAAGGCGAGCGGGAAGGTGAATTGGTGCCATCGACAGGCCAAGTCGTAAAGGTTCGCAGTCGCCGCTATTTGGTGGAGGCTGTCGAACCGGCTCATGAACCCTCTTGGGAGCAGACACTCGTTGAACTTTCCTGCCTGGAGGATGATTCCCAGGGTGAGCATCTCTCGGTACTCTGGGAGCGGGAGCCTGACGCCCAGGTCTTGCCGGAATCTAACTGGAAGCACCTGGCCAGCAAGGGATTCGACGCGCCGCATGTCTTTTCCGCTTACCTCCATGCCCTTCGCTGGAATCTCGTAACCTCCACGAACCCGCGGCTGTTCCAGTCGCCCCACCGCGCCGGCATCCAGATCATGTCATACCAGTTGGAGCCGCTGAAGAAGGCACTCCAGATGCCGCGCGTCAACCTCTTTATCGCAGACGACGTTGGGCTCGGCAAAACGATTGAGGCGGGCCTGATCCTCCGCGAAATGATCATGCGCCAGAAAGTGAAACGCATCGTCATCGCATGCCCAGCCTCGCTGGTCACCCAGTGGCAAGGCGAAATGGAGGCGCGCTTCGGGTTGAGCTTCGTGATTTTCAACCGGGAGTATCTTTTCAACTGCCGCCGCGAACGGGGCTACGCGATCAACCCTTGGACCACGCATTCGCATTTCATCGTCTCCCACTCCCTTCTGCGCGACGAGCAATACGCCTCGCCCCTGCGCGACTGGCTCAATCAGCACCGCTCCGGCTCCATGCTCGTGCTCGACGAAGCGCACCACGCCGCGCCGGCGACATCGTCCTCTTACGCGATCGATTCCCAGTTCACCCGCGGCATGCGCGAACTTACGCCGCTATTCGAACACCGCCTTTTCCTGTCAGCCACTCCGCACAACGGTCACTCGAACAGCTTCTCCGCGCTTCTTGCCATGCTCGATCCTCAGCGCTTCATCCGCGGCGAGCAGATCAAAGACCCGCGCTTACTCGACCAGGTGATGGTTCGCCGCCTCAAAGACGAACTTCGCGAAGCCGTTCCTGGGCTGAAGCTGCCGAAGCGCGAGGTGGTCCAGCACGATATTTCCGGGTTGCCCGAAGACGCGCCGGACCTCGCCCTGATGCGGCTGCTGACCCAGTACCGCGCACTGCGGGAGAAGCGCCTCGAAGGTTGTCGCCGCTCGCAGCAGACCGCCGCCAACCTAGTGATCACCACTCTGCAGAAGCGCCTCTTTTCGTCTATCGAGGCCTTCAACTCCACTCTGCGGGTTCACCGCAAGAGCATGGAGAAGCTTGCGGCAGCGACCGAAAGTGAGCCCGAGGTATCGGCGGATCTTCTCAGCGAACTCAATGCGCCAGACGCCGACGACGACCGCGCGGATCGCCCCGAAGAAGAAGTCACCGAAGGCATCGAACAAGCCGTCGCCAGCGCAACGGAGCGCTCCAAAGGTTCGCAGCAGATCTCCCAGGAAGAAATCGCCGTTCTCGATCGCATGGCCGAGATCGCCAGCCAGGCGCGCCGCCTCGCGGACCCCCGCCTTACCGATGCCAAATACGGCTTAATTCCCTGGATTCGTAAGAACCTCTTCAATCCCGACGGCACCTGGAACAGCCGTCGCGTACTGATCTTCACCGAGTTCACGGAAACCAAGACTTACCTCCGGCAGCAGTTCGAAACCGCCTTCGCCAACACCGACCTCGCGGAAGAACGCATCGCCACCTATCAGGGTGGTCCCGGCGGCGGCCGCCTCGACGAAATCAAGAAAGCTTTCAACGCCTCGCCCGAGATCCACCCGTTGCGCATTCTGATCGCCACCGACGCCGCCCGCGAAGGCGTTAACTTCCAGAACTACTGCGCCGATCTCTTCCATTTCGACGTCCCCTGGAATCCCTCCCGCATGGAGCAGCGAAACGGGCGCATTGACCGCAAGCTCCAGCGGGAAGACGTCGTGCGGTGCCACTACTTCGTCTTCACGCAGCGTCCCGAAGACCACGTCATCAGAACCCTGGTTCGCAAGACCGAAACCATCCGCAGAGAACTCGGCAGTCTGTCGCCCGTGCTCGAACGGCGGATTGAAGACATGCTTGCGGAGGGTCTCAAGCCGTCGATGGCAACCAGCCTCGAAATGCTGGATGCTGGCGCCTCTGGCCGCAAAGCCATTGACGAGGAACTCGAATCCGTCCGCAAACGCAAGGTACAACTCGTCGAGGAACTGAAATCTCTCGACGATTACCTGCAAGATTCCAAGGACTACGTCGGCCTCAACCCACCGGATTTCATCAACGCCATCTCCACCGCACTGGAACTGAATAACTGCCCACCGCTGGCCGGCGGACCCGATCGCTGGCGATTCCCGGAGATTCGCGGACGCGCCTGGTTCCGCGCGATGGACGCTCTGCGCGCACCGAAGCCAAAGGATCAGGATTTCTATGAATGGCGCGCATCGAGCCCTATCCGCCCGATCGTCTTCCAATCCCCCACCCACATCGATGAGGGCGTGGTGCATATGCACCTGGAACACCGCGTCGTGCAGCGCCTGCTCGGCCGCCTGCGCGCGCAGGGTTTCGTCCACAACGATCTCGCCCGCGCCTGTGTCGGCCAGACCGACGACGCCATCCGTCGCGTGGTTCTCCTCGGCCGCATTTCCCTTTATGGTCCCGGCGCATCCCGCCTGCACGATGAGATCATCGCCGTTGCCGCCCGCTGGATCGATCCCATTGCCCGCAAGGGCCCCCTCGTCCCTTATGCCGGCGACACCGAGAAGCTGACGCTCGCCGCGCTGGAGAAATCCTTCGAATCCGCCCGCGACCGGCGTGTGGATGAGGCCGTCGAACGCAAACTGCAATCCGCCGCGCCGCTCGACGTGGCCGACCTGCTTCCGCACCTGCAGGCCCGCGCCGCCACCGTCACCGCGAGCGCCAAAGCTGTCCTCGGCACCCGCGGCCGCCAGGAGGCCGAGGCCATGCGTCGCATCATCGAAGACCAGCGTAAGCGCATTCTTGCCAGAAAAGAGGAGGTAAAGCGGAACGAAGCCCAGATGACGCTCGGCTTCGACAAAATGGAGCTGCAACAAATGGAGGAAGAGCGCAAAGACTGGGACAAGCGGCTCACGGCAATCGGCCGCGAAGTGGACGAGGAACCTGCGCGAATCCTGAAATCCTACGAAGTCCAGGCGCATCGCGTCGAGCCGATTGGCGTCGTCTATCTCTGGCCGATCTCCGGATAACCCACCATGGCAACCGACCCCATCATCAAAGACCACCAACTCTGGATCGGGTTCGTCCAGCCGGAGGGTCTTGTCGTTTCCCCGGCCGCCCTGAAGAACGCCCAGGCAGTCCTCAGCCGCAACGTGGGTGCCCAGCAGGAAATCCTGCGCCGTCACGCCGTCCCGGACTTCGACAGCAACCTGCGCCTGAAGAACTTCCCGGCCTTCACCCGTGAATTCTGGGACTGGCGCGAATCCGACCTGGCCACTCCACCCGACGACCTTTCCGCCCGCCTGCCCGAGTATGGCGAAACGCTGCGGCCCACCTGGGTCGTGCGCGGAGGTAAAGGCCAACCCGAGCATCTGATCCTGGTGGAAGAACTTCCCTGGGGTACGGACTTCGACAAACCCGGCACGGCATCGGAAGAACACCGCTGGCACGCCTCGCCGCAGTCCCGCTTCGAACGGCTCCTGCGCGAAACCGGTGTGGCCATCGGCCTTCTCATCTCCCCCGAGCGTATCCGCCTCGTCTACGCGCCGAAGGGCGAATCGTCCGGCCACGTCACCTTCCCCGTCCACCAGATGACGATGGCGGCGAACTGGCCCATGCTGGCCGCGCTGCATCTCCTTCTCCACAGCGACCGCCTTTTCATCGGCCCGGAAAACCAGCGGCTCCCGGCCATCTTGGAAGCCTCGCGCCGCTACCAGAACGAAGTCTCCATCCGGCTTGCCGGCCAGGTGCTGCGCGCGCTGAACGAACTGGTCCGCGGCTTTCAGGAAGCCGACCGTTCGGCACACGGCAAGATTCTCGCCGATGCCCTCGAGCATGACCCCAACCATATTTATGGCGGCATGCTCACCACGCTGATGCGCATGGTCTTCGTGCTCTACGCCGAAGACCGCAGCCTGATGGGCTCCGACGAAACCTGGCTGCAGAATTATTCCATTTCCGGTTTGTATGAACGCCTCCGTGCGGACGAGGGCCAGTATCCGGACACGATGGACAGTCGCTACGGAGCATGGGCGCAGATTATCACCCTGACCCGGCTGCTTTACGATGGCGGCGGCCACGGTAAGTGGCGCCTGCCACCGCGGCATGGCGGGCTCTTCGATCCGGACGCTTACCCCTTCCTCGAAGGCCGCGCCTGGGAATCGAAGCGCGACGCAACGGCCCTGATCGAACCGCCACTGGTTTCCGACGGCATCCTCTTCCGCATTCTCCAGGACCTGCTCTACCTTGATGGTGAGCGCATCTCCTACCGCGCCCTCGATGTGGAACAGATCGGTTCCGTCTACGAAGCCATGATGGGCTTCACTGTCGAAACCGCTCACGGCATCTCCATCGGCCTCGGCGCAGACCATCTGGTCATCGACCTTGAAGACCTGCTTACGAAGAAGCCCGGCGACCGCCCAAAATGGCTGAAGGAAAATGCCGACTGCGAAGTCACCGGCAAAGCCATCGAACAACTGAAGGCCGCGGCCTCTGTGGATGAACTGCTCGCTGCGCTCCGGCGCCGCATCTCGAAGCTCTATCTCGACCAGAACTCCAACCCGGTAACGATTCCCACCGGCGGCATCTATCTCCAGCCCACTGAGGAGCGCCGCCGTTCCGGTTCGCACTACACGCCGCGTTCGCTCACACAGCCAATCGTCAAGACCACGCTCGATCCGGTGCTGGCGCAACTGGGAGACAACCCGACGCCGGAACAGATCCTGGGACTGAAGGTCTGCGATCCCGCCATGGGTTCCGGTGCGTTTCTCGTGGAGGCCTGCCGCTATCTTGGCGAGAAACTCGAAAAGGCGTGGATCGCGCACAACCAGTTGCCGCCGATCCCAGCGGACCAGGACCCGCTGCTGCACGCACGCCGCATCGTGGCGCAGCGATGTCTTTACGGCGTGGACAAGAACCCCTTCGCCGTCAACCTGGCCAAGCTGTCACTCTGGCTCGCGACCTTCGCCAAAGATCACCCGTTCACGTTTGTGGACCACACGCTACGTTGCGGCGATTCGCTCGTCGGACTCACCGCCCATCAAGTCGAGGCATTCCACTGGCAGCCGAAAGAAGAAGGCGCGCTGCTTCGCGACATGCCTTCGCGACTGCGCCACATTCTGAACGCGCGCGCTCAGATTCTCGATGCCGCCGATGAAACGCCGTACGAAACGCTCGCACAGAAGCTCGCGGTGACGGAGGAGCAGATGATCGATCTGCGCCTCGCTGGCGATCTCACTGTTGCCGCGTTCTTCGCGGCGGATAAGCCCAAAGATCGCGAGACCCGGCGCAAAGATCTGGCCGAGAAGTTTCGCCGCGCACGGGAACGAGTCACGGATCTGGAACTCGATGATGAGTTGCAAGGTGCTGTTCGCATCATGAAAACCGGCACGAAGGGTGTCACGCCCCTCCACTGGGAACTGGAGTTCCCAGAAGTGTTTCGGTTGGACAAGAACGGGAGACGGAGCGGTGGGTTTGATGCGATGGTAGGTAACCCACCATTCTTGGGTGGAATCATGATTTCCGGCCCACTTGGTGATCTGTACCTGGATTTCTTGAAAACCTACTACGCAGGCACCGGTAATAGGATGGACCTCGTTGGCTACTTCTTTCGGCGAGCGTTCGATTGTTTGCATTCTGGCTCGGCAATGGGGCTGATCGCTACCAAGACGATCGCGAAGGGTGATACGCGTGCTGGCTCACTTCGATATATCGTTAACGACGGTGGGAGGATATACTCTGCCACGCGAAGGCTGAAGTGGCCTGGAACCGCTCAAGTCGTCGTCAGCGTTGTTCACATTCAAAAAGGTGACGAACCGGCCCAGATACAGTGCACTCTAGACGGCCGGTGTGTACCTCAAATCACTGCATTTCTGTTCGATAAAGGGGGCAGCTCTGATCCCTTCAAATTGGCCGAGAACGGAGGCAGAAGCTTCAAAGGATATGAACTCAAGTCGCAAGGTTTTCTTTTTGACGACAAGGATGACAAAGCGTCTCCCCTGAGCGAGCGCGAATCTCTTCTGAAGCGGTGCGAGAGAAACGGGGAACGGATCTGGCCCTATATCGGGGGAGAAGAGCTCAACAACGAGCCTCGACATCAATTTCACAGATGGGTTGTCTACTTTGATTCGATGTCCCTCGATGAAGCGCAGCAGTGGCCAGACTTATTGGAAGTCCTCTCTCGCAAGGTTAAGCCAGAATGGGACGCGTCCGGAACGGAGGCCCATCACCATCGGTACTGGCAATTTGGTCGACCACGGCCGGCACTGGCCAAAGCTATCGGCGGGCTCGCGAACGTAATTGTCAACTCGCTCGTAACGTCTCACTGGTGTCTCGCGGTACTTCCCTCGAACTGGGTCTATTCGCATTCCGTTAATGTTTTCGCTTGGGACAGCTACGGGGCTTTTGCGATTCTGCAGAGTCGAATTCACGAGATATGGGCACGATTCTTCGGCTCATCGATGGAAGATCGCCTTCGATATACGCCGACAGATTGCTTCGAGAGTTTCCCGTTCCCGCCGAACTGGGGGTCAAACCAGACCATCGAACATATCGGCGAGGAATATTACAGGTATCGCGCCGATCTGATGGTCCGGAAGGGCCAGGGCCTTACCGATACTTACAATCGCTTTCACAACGGGTTGGAAACCGATCCAGAAATATTGGAGCTCCGAGAACTGCACGCCAAGGTGGATCGCTTCATTTTGGACGCCTACGGTTGGACCGACCTTCAACCGCGACTCGATTTCATCCTCGACTACGAAGAAGGGGAAGACGAAAACAACTCCAGCGGTCGTGACCGAAGGAAACCATGGCGCTACCGCTGGGTCGATGAAGACCGCGACGAGGTCCTCGCCCGGTTGCTTGAACTGAATCGCTCCCGCGCCGAGGAAGAAGCGCAATCGGCTCCTGCCCATCCCGCCCCCAAGAAGTCGGCGAAGCGCGCCCGGAAGTCCACCAAACCCGCGGCAACCGCAGCCCCCAGTCTTTTCGACCTTCAGGAACCCACCGAATGACCTCTGCTAAAGTGCGCGAACAAATTCTCGATTCCCTTATCCTCGACCTCGTGGGTCCGGTCGCCGGATTGAAAGCCGGCAACTACCTCGAACAGGAGATTCTGCCAGGATCGACGGCGCCGCTGCGTTGGTACCTCACCGGATTCCTCGCGCCCTTCGCCGCCAAACCCGAGGAGAAAACCGACGAAGACAGCGGCGAGCAGATCGACTTGATCCCGCCTAAGACCGGCCTCGACGATGAAGCCGCACCGGAATCGGCTTCCTCCCGGAAGACGCCCTTCCCCTCCTCCATGGGCCTGAGTGTTCTGATCCCACCAAAGTGCAAGTCCATCAAGGCCACCGTCACGTGGGGCGACTATGCGGCGGCCATGAAGGACGAAGCGGTCACCGGCTGGCGCCGCACCGCGCGTTGGGCACAAGCACCCTTGCCGATCCCTGCACAGGACACCACCCGCGACGCGGTTCGGCTGAAAGACTCGGGCGGCCTCGATCTGGTTCTCTCCGTTCGCACCATCCCGCCCCACAAAGGGCTCGACCTGGTTGCCCCCGGCACGCGCGCTGTGTCCGTTTTTCTGGTGAACAACCGCACGCCTATGACGGGCATCCGGCGCGATGAAGCCTACGTTTTCCAGGTCAAGCTGCAACTGGAATCCGATCTGCCCTTTGTCGCCCGCCCTGACCTTCGCGGCGTCATCTCCTCCGATCCCGATGAACGCGTGGCCGACCTCCAGTACCGGGATGCATTCGAATACGCCGTGGGCCACGGCGTCTCCGCTCGCGCTCTTCCCGTTAATTCCGACGGCTGCAGGTCCGTCGAGACGGCGTGGATTCCGAGGTGTGAGGTAGAACGGATCGAGCACCGGGCCGCGCCCGCGAACGCAACGCTGGAAATGGAGAAGCTGGCATCCATCAAGGACGCCGCCGAAGCCAAATCGCTGATTGAGCCGCTGATCCAGGCCTACCGGGACTGGATCGCGAAGCAGCCTGTACCGGGCGGAAGCAGCGCGATGGAAAAACGGCGCGCCGACGTCGCCACGAAGATGCTGTCGAGAGCCGGAGTTGTCGCCGGCCGGATCGAACAGGGCCTGAACGAACTCGCCGACCCGAACGTGCTCGAAGCCTTCCGTCTCGCCAACAAGGTCATGGCAGCGGTGGGCCGGCAGCGGCGGAAAGACGCGGTGGAGCCGCCGAAGTGGCGTCCCTTCCAGTTGGCATTCCTGCTGCTGAATCTGACCTCCATGGCGGCACCAGCGGACGCGGATCGCGAACTGGTGGACCTGCTCTTCTTCCCCACGGGCGGCGGCAAGACCGAAGCTTACCTGGGGCTTGCGGCGTTCACTATGTTTCTTCGCCGCTTGCGGAATCCTGGTTCGCTTCGCGGGTGCGGAGTCGCGGTGATCATGCGCTACACCCTGCGTCTGCTCACGCTCGACCAGTTGGGCCGCGGCGCGGCGCTAATCTGCGCCATGGAACTGGAGCGGCGGAACGACGTCGAAAAGCTCGGCAAGTGGCCATTCGAAATCGGGCTTTGGGTCGGCCAGGCGGCCACGCCCAATCGCATGGGCAAGTCGGGAGAGCGAGACGAGAATAGCGCCCGCGCCCGCACACGGAAATTCAAACAGGACCAGAAGACGTCCCCCATCCCCCTTGAAGTCTGCCCGTGGTGCGGAACGAAATTCTCGCCCAACTCCTTTAATCTGGTCCCGACCGAAAAGGAGCCTCTCGATCTCCGCATCACCTGCGTCAATCGGGACTGCGAATTCTCCGGCGGCTCGCCGTTGCCGATTGTCGCTGTCGATGAACCCATTTATCGCCGTCTGCCGGCATTCCTGATTGCGACCGTCGATAAGTTCGCCAGCCTCCCGTGGGAAGGCCAGACAGGGAAACTGTTCGGGAAGGTGGAGCGCGCCGACGCGGGCGGATTCTATGGCCCCTGCGACCCCAACTCTGCTGGACAGCCTTTGCCCGAGCCGCTCCTGCCGCCGGACCTGATCATTCAGGACGAGTTGCACCTCATCTCCGGGCCCCTGGGCACCATGGTCGGGTTGTACGAGACCGCTATCGACGCACTCTGTTGCCGGGACGTCACGCTGCCGGACGGAGAGAAGAAGACCATACGGCCCAAAGTGGTCGCCTCCACCGCCACGGTTCGCCGCGCCGAAGCGCAAATCAAGGCGCTGTTCTGCCGCAATGGCGTCGAAATCTTCCCGTGCCCTGGTCCCGACCGTCGCGATTCGTATTTCGCGATTACCGTGCCGGCAGACGAGAAGCCGGGCCGGCTGTACGCGGGTGTTGCAGCGCAGGGCCGCTCACCGAAGGTCATCTTTTTGCGCACGTATCTCGCGTTGCTTGGCGCGGCGCAGAAAGCGTTCCTCGCCAACGGCGGCCTGAACAATCCACAGAATCCTGCCGATCCGTACATGACGCTCACCGGGTACTTCAACAGCCTTCGTGAGCTTGGCGGGTGCCGCCGCATAGCGGAGGACGAAGTGACGTCGCGGTTGAAAGACTACGGCAACCGCCTGCGTCAGGGTGAAACGACGGGCCTGTTTGCGAAGCGCGATCTGAAGGAAGTGGTCGAATTGACCTCGCGCATCTCAACCGCCGCGGTTTCCAAAGCGAAGGATCGCCTGGCCAAGGCTTTCCTGCCCAAAGCCGACTGCCTGGACATCGCGCTCGCAACGAACATGATCTCGGTCGGTCTCGATATCTCGCGGCTCGGCCTGATGGCGGTCTTCGGCCAGCCCAAGACAACCGCGGAATACATCCAAGCCACGTCGCGCGTGGGCCGCGAGGAGGGCAAGCCCGGCCTGATCATCACCATGCTCAACGTGCATAAGCCGCGCGACCGCTCGCACTATGAGCGCTTCGAGGCGTGGCACGCGTCTTTCTACCGGTCGGTGGAGGCGACCAGCGTCACCCCGTTCTCGCCGCGCGCGCTGGATCGGGGCTTGGCGGAAGTTACGGTCGCGATGAGCCGCCAAGGGTGGCCTGGCATGACTAAGGGCCCGAATGCGCTGCGCGCCATGGAATTGCGGTCAAGCCTGTCGCCCGTCGTGGATATCTTCGGTCGCCGAGTGGAGTGTTATGCAGCGTTGGAAGCCAAGGAGATGCAACAGCGCCGCGATGGCGTTCGGGGCAAAGTAGAAGACCTACTTGACGATTGGGCGAAGATTTCCAAGCAGCAGAAGGATGCAGGAGCCACGCTTCGCTACCAGCAATACGACGACGGCACGGGGCCGTACCTGTTGCGTTATCCACTCGATCCGGATTTGGAGCGAATCGAAAGCAAAGCGGCGCAGTTCAAAGCGCACCGCTCGCTGCGCGATGTGGAGCCGGCCTGCAACCTCCGGCTGATCGAACTGAACGGGAATGCGGTCGATCCCGAGGAGGATCTGGACTAATGGCCCGCCCCAATGGACAGATTCGCCGCGGCCAGATCATCAACGTGTTCGGTCCCGGCGCCCTTATGGACCTGCCGCACCACGCCGCGATTGTCGGTGGTCTGGACACGTGGGACTGGGGAGGCGACGACCGGAAGCGGAAAATCATCGAACCCCGCCTCCTCAGCAAAATTGAAGCAGCGCTGGAACGGCAGGGCCTCGCGATGTGGGAGCCTCCCGCCGACAGTCAGGACCCGGACGCACCGCCGAGCGGCGTCGTTGTTTACCGCTTCCCCGAATGGTTCACTGCGCAGTATCCGATGAAGGGGCCGCAAGGCCAGCGCACCCGGCCCCTGGTTCACCGCCGCAATCTCATCACCCAGACGAAGTGGCAGGGGCCAGACCGCAAGAAATACGAAATTGTTCCGCTCCGCTTTGTGCAGGCGTGTCCGAACGGGCATATCTCCGACGTCGATTGGTACGCCTTCGTGCATGGCGTGGCCGTTGAGGAGGCAGAGGCGTGCCGCCGCGATCTGTTCATGGATGAGTGGGGCACCAGCGGCGACCTCACCGAAGTGGTGATTCGTTGCGACTGCGGCAAGACCAAGCAACTCATCATTGCTTTGGAGGACAAGACGGCACTCGGTTGGTGCCGCGGGCGCAGGCCATGGCTCGGCGGCAGCAATTCCGAACCGAACTGCCGCGATCCCAAAGGCCAGCCGACCTTTAACCGGCTGCTCAACCGCTCGGCATCCAATGCCTGGTTCCCACAGGTTCTGAGCGTCATCTCCATTCCGGACGAGGACGAAAAGCTGCGCGGTGCCGTGGAGAAGATCTGGGAAGACCACCTGCAATACGTCACGGCAATCGACGATCTGCCCGGCGAACGAAAACGGGCGAAGGTCGCGGCCGCGCTGGAGGGCTATTCCAACGAAGCTGTCTGGGCTGAGATCGAACGCCACCGCGGCGGTTCTTCCAACGCCCCGGCAAAGACAATCAAGCAGGCGGAAATTGAGACGTTACTTGCGAGTCCGGACGAGATCGGCCAGGACAAGATCGAAGGCGACTTCTACGCACGCCTCTGGCGGCCGACGCCACCACTCGAAGCCATCTGGAACAAGATCGACCGCGTGGTTCTCATCCACCGTCTGCGCGAGGTTGTGTCGCTGGTAGGCTTCACGCGTTTCGAGCCGGCGACCAATGACATCGACGGTGAGCTCGCCATCGGCGTGAATCGCGCCGCGCTGGCCGATGAGGTCAACTGGGTTCCGGCCGTCGAGAATCGCGGCGAGGGAGTCTTCATCTCCTTCAAGTCTGACGAGGTTCGCGCCTGGCGCAAACGGACGGAAGTTTCCAAGCGGGAACTCGAACTGGCGGAAGGCTTCAAGCTGTGGAAGAAGCAGTATCCAAGCTCCAAGGCCGATTTCGTTGGCGCTCCCTACATAATGCTGCACTCGCTCGCGCACCTGTTGATCACGCAGGTATCGCTGGAGTGCGGCTATTCCTCGTCGGCGATTCGTGAGCGGGTTTACGCCGGAGAGGCCGGTTATGGAATCCTGCTTTACACCGGTTCGCCGGATTCCGAAGGGACGCTGGGCGGGCTGGTCGAAATCGGCCGCAAGATCGACCAGCATCTCCGCAATGCAATCGAACTGGGACGCCTCTGCTCGAACGATCCGGTATGCGCCCAGCATTCCGCGAAGCAGCTACTCGAAGAACGCTTCCTTCTGGGCGCGGCGTGCCACGGCTGTTTGCTGATTTCAGAAACCTCCTGTGAGCGTTTCAACCAATACCTGGATCGGTCGCTGGTCGTTGCCACAGTGGGTGCGACCGGCGCGGAGTTCTTCACCGATCAGGATTTGGCGCTTCCATGAAGCTGATCCGTTCGTTGCCCGCGAGCACCCTGCAATCCATAGCGCACGCGCTGCGGGGAGGCCGCCTTAAGCCGCCCTACACCGCCTTCACTGTCGCCGAATGGGCGCCGCAGTATGGTCGGGATTCGCTGGCGGCCGAGTTGGTTTCGCTGCAGACGTCCGGCTTCACGCCCACCACGCTCGCCATCACCCTCGAAGCTCTCGCCGAGGACGCCGCGGCCAGGCAGCGGGCAATCGATCAGGTCCAGTTGGTATGGACCAGCCCCGATGAAGAAGGTCCGCATGTCCGCGACACCTGCGTTGTGGTGGGGCAACTCCTGTCCGAAGCGCGCCAATCCCTCTGGATATCCACGTACAGCATCTTCAACGGCCAAGACGTCTTCCTGCCCATTGAGGAAGCTTGGTCGGTCCGTCCCGAACTCCAAGTTGTTCTGATCCTGAACATCCCGCCAAACGAAGACGCTGCCCCCGTCGAAAAGTACGCCTGGTCGTTTTGGAAATATCACTGGCCATGGACGAGGAAGCCAGCGGTGTTTTACGACCCACGGGGTCCTGAAAAAACGCCGGCGACGCCTGCCTGCCAACACGCGAAATGTATTCTCGTGGACGGAGTCACCGCGTTCATCACGTCTGCGAATTTTACAGAGTCCGCGCATGAACGGAACATCGAACTCGGCGTCTTGTTCCGCGACAACCCAAGGGTTGCAGGGTCGATCCGGTCGAAGTTCGAGAGTCTCATTCAGAATGGTTTCCTAAAGCCGTTGCCGCCGGGACCGTTCCACGCGTAGCAGCCAAAACTAAACCGCTACGCGTAATTTGATCGCGTCGTTCGGCGCGTGCACGAGATCCTGTTTGGTGCCGAGGTACCGCTCTGTCGTCTGCACCGACGCATGGCCCAGCAACAGTTGAATTTGTTCGAGCTCGCCGCCGGCGGCGCGGCATAATTTTGCGGCCGTTCGGCGGCAATCGTGAGGCGCGATACCCGCGACACCGGCCGCCTTGGCATACGGTTTGAGCATCTGCCACACAACTTTCTCGGACAGCACGTCGCCTTGTACCCGGCCACCGCGGTTGACGGGCCGGAAAATGTAGCCGTCCACCACGCCGGCGCGACCGGTCCAGGCATCGATTGTCACCTTGACCCAGGCGGGCATGGGCACAGTCCGAACGCGCCCGTGCTTGCCGATCAGGTCTACAATACACCACCGTCCATCGCGCTGTTGAACGTGAGCCATCGTAAGTGCCGCCGCTTCGAACCGGCGCAACGCGCAGCCCAGGAGTACGGCGATGATGGCGCGGTCTCGGAGGCCGACCAATTTGGAAATGTCCGGGGCGTTCAGGAGCGCCTGAGCTTGCTTGGTATTCAGCCAATTCCCGGTGCGGACGCCGAGGGATTTCGCGCTCTTGACGCGTTGGATGCCCGCGGCCAGCTCGGGCGCCAGCAGGCCGTTGTCCATGGCTTCCACCGCCAACTTCCGGATCGGCGACATGCGCACGATGATTGATGACGACCCCAGCCCCCGGTCGTCCAGCGTTACGCGCCATGCGTTCACGGTCGCCTTGGTGAAGCCGGGCCGCGGCTCCATCCGGTACCAGTCGAAGAACTCGTCGAGCGCCATGTTGTAGACGCGTTTCGTTATCGGCGACGCAACAGAATCGAGCACGAGGCTCTTCATCCGCCGCCATTCGTTTGCCTTGTCGACTACGGTTAAGCTATTCATTTTGTGCCTTTTATTGGTCAATATCGTACATGAAGACCTTACCTCTGGACGACGGGCACAGCAAGGAACAAGCCACTAAAGGCGAGGAACGGACCTGGGACGCGGCTCACCTTTCCAAGAATTCAGCGCCGGCCACTTCTGCGAAGATTTACAACGGCGCGCGATGCGTCGAGGTGGGCATCTCCTCCGCCGCAGCGAGCCGGTCTCAGAGCGTTGACTTTCCGTCGGAGCACCAATCGGAATAGAATAAGGTTCTCCTTACAACGCCATGCCGAACGATGCGGAGTCGCTGAATGCGTTTGATTGGGTCCCCTTTTATGAGGAACTCGCGGAAAAGCTTATAGTCTTTCAATCTCGGCAGCTAGAACTCATTGCGTTCCTGGAGGGGCTCCGAAAGTCCGGCCTGACGATCACGCCACTTGAGGACGAAGACGAGAGCGGGCGGCGGTTTCCGCTCTCCGAGATCGATCCGTTCACTTTTTTTGGAAGTTTCAACCGCGGCATCGTGAAGGAAACCAGGATCGCTATTCTCCAGGCAATCAAGACGAAGTTCGATATCGGCGCGGCAGCGCCGACCGATTTTGCCGGCGTCCCCATCCTGAACAACCAGAAATCTTGGTTCTTCGCCTACCAGGCTGACCGAAAGCCGGGGGATATTGAACGCCTTTGGGCTGTTTTCACGCGAGCGCTGGAAGAATCGCCGATTTCCGACCCGGAGTTCGCCCGCGCCTTCGATGATGCGCTGATGGTGCGAAATACCAACGTGAACCTTACGATGGGGCTATTTTGGATTCGGCCCAAAGTGTTCCTTAGTCTCGACAGCACGATGCGCGAGCATTTGAAGATCAAGCTACCCAATCAGGGATTGTCTTTCCAGTACTATCGAGGAGTCCTTGATCAGGTACAGAATGCGGCGATACAGGATCTGCCTCACCTGTCACACGCTGCGTGGGTTGCTTGTAAGGAAGAAGTTCCGTCGACCCGCGTGATGACAACACTGCCGCAGGCCGACGTTGACTACTGGTTGGTTGGAGCCTACTGGAGTAGCGAGGACTCCCCAGATCAGACCGAACGATTTCTGGCGGAGGGCGTGTGGCAGAACGGTTACGAGGACCGCTACCTTGATCTCGTTAAGGCAATGAAGGTCGGCGACAAAATCGCCATCAAATCGACCACCACACAAAAGAACGATTTGCCGTTCGATAGCCTTGGGCACACCGCCTCACTGCTGCTCATCAAAGCCACCGGCACGATTGTCTCAAACCCAAAAGACGGTCGTAGGGTGGAAGTGGAGTGGGATGCACCCTTGACGACACCGCGAGCCTGGTACTTCTACACTGGCCGCGCGACCGTTTGGCGGTTGCGTAAAGAAAATGAGTTTGCCCAGCGCTTGAGCCGCTTCGCGTTCGGCGGTGAGGAACAAGATTATAAGTTCTTTATAAACAAGTGGTGGGGAGAACCCGCAGCCACCAAGCCTTCTCTGGATGAGATCGGCGAAACGGCTGAGCCTTATGCGACGGCCGACCTAATCGCCGATGGCGTATTCCTCACCGAGGCTGAAATTGAATCCGCCCTTCGCCGCCTCAGATCAAAAAAGAACTTGATACTCCAGGGTGCGCCCGGCGTTGGGAAGACCTTCGTGGCGAAGCGGCTTGCGTATGCCCTGATGGAGGCCAAAGATAACTCGCGGGTCACGATGGTCCAGTTCCACCCTTCGTACAGCTATGAAGATTTAGTCCGTGGTTATCGTCCGACCGCTCAATCCGGCAGATTCGATCTGATCGACGGACCCTTTCTGCATCTGCGAAGGGCCGCTGAAGATGACCCAGATCGGATTTACGTTTTGATCATCGATGAGATTAACCGTGGGAATGTAAGTCAGATCTTCGGCGAATTGATGGTGCTCCTGGAATCAGACAAGCGTGGAAAGGACTTTTCGGTTACGCCACTGTACCGCCGAACCGAAGATGAAAAGTTGCACGTCCCCGCCAATCTCTTTGTAATCGGCACGATGAACATTGCGGACCGATCCCTGGCGCTGGTCGACTACGCACTGCGGCGACGATTCGCGTATCTCACGCTCGAGCCACGTTACGGCGATCCCGCTTATCGGAAATGGCTTCAAGATCGCGGCATGTCGTCTACCCTGTGCGCGACGATTATCAACCGCATGACGGCTTTGAATAAGCACATTTCGGCAGATTCGCAATTGGGCGATGCTTTCCGCATCGGGCATAGCTTCTTCTGTCCGACAGGCAAGGATCTCTCCGCACTCGATGAAACCTGGTATCGCGAAATAGTTGATACGGAGATACGGCCGCTACTTGAAGAGTACTGGTACGACGACCGAGGCAAAGCGAAGACCGCTCTGGAGCTTTTGTAGGGCAGATTCCGTGACAGTCCAGACGCCCAACGACGCCGCTCAGAAGATCCCCATCCGGAATGCGTGGTACCTCCTTCTCTACGCTTGGGACATGGCGCAGTGGCAAGGGAGATGGCTGGGCGCCTCGGAGTCTTCCCCAGGACTGCTTGGGTTGTTATCGCGGATACTTCTGGAGGCGACGCGCGGATTGCTAAGAAACCAGTTCGGGCGAGTGCACTCTCAGCATCGGGATCTCGTCAGTGGAATTCGAGGTAGGGTTGACTTCGGCGCTTCGTTGAAACACCTGTCGTTCGAGCGCGCCAAGGCCCACTGCTCTTACCCCGAGCTCACCATCGATAGCCTCAAGAACCGCATTCTTCGTTCCACGTTGAATAGGCTTGCTGGTGATCCCCGGCTTTGTCACACGGATAATCCGCTGGCGGCAAAACAGCTTCGCCATGACTTGCGCGAGGTCGTCAGAGCGATGGATGGCGTCGAACTCGTTCCGATCACGGTAGCCGACTTCAGCCGGCTCCAGATAGGTCGTAATGATCGAGAATATGCTCTCCCAATGACCGTCTGCGCCCTCGTCCGCCGCCTTGAGATGCCGACGGAGGTTGGTGGCGACCACGCGCTGACCGCACTACTGCGAGACGAAATCACGTTCCACGACTTGTTCGAGAGCTTTGTCCGCAACTTCTACCGCCTTAATCTCAAGCACACCGAGGTGGGACGCGAAACGCTTAGTTGGCATGACGAACTGGGCTGTAATTTAGTGCCCTCAATGAAAACCGATATCACCCTAGTCGGCAAACTGTCGCCGCACCGGCGCCTCATTATCGACACAAAGTATTCGGTCAATACCCTCGTCGCGGCTCCGCACGGTGCAGCGAAATTCAAGTCGGCGAATCTCTATCAGTTGTACACGTATCTAAGGACCCAGGAGCACCTGAGCGATGCTCATCGGTTTGCAGAGGGCATGCTGCTATATCCGACCACCTCACAAGATCTGGAGGAGAGCATGCGCGTTCAAGGCCATCACATTCGCATTGCAACGTTGGACCTGAGTGCGGATTGGAAAGAAATCGAAGCTCGGCTCATCGGCTTGATCGAACCGCAATCTGTCACGCATCAATTGGCGTCGGAGCATCGAGGAGATCTGCTAGGGCCTGCTGGATCGGAAAGCCGGGAACCTTCGTAAATGCCGAGATGCGTCCGTGGCGCAGGGCCAAAGGCTTATGGTTTGCCACAGGCCGAGCGAGCCTACCAGTTAGTACACATCTATAACTTGCCTCGCTGGTGAATCCGGCTTTAGAAGCCACATTTGGCCGCAGGTGTTGTGTCGCATTATCGACTGCCGCTGTACCGTCCATTGTTCCAAGTTTCACCACGTCCGCTTTATGGCTCCTATCCAAAAAGTGTGTTTAACGTTCAGCAGGTAGCGGCAGTCGGGCGCAGCAGTGATAGATGGCGGCGATGAAGTTCTCAGCGGCGCGGAATCCGAATGACCGGTGACTGATGGACTTGATCTTGTTATTCATGCCCTCAACGGCTCCGTTCGAAAGCCGGGTTTTGGTCCAGGCGAGTACTCCGTCCAAGTGGGAGCGGAGCATCCCCACGAATTTCTTGAATGGCTCCAATCGTGATCGCATGGCCGAGTGCATCCACTTGAGCAGATGCTGCTTGGCACGCGATGGCTGCTGGTAGGTCCAGAAGAGCTGGAAGGATTCCTTCAAGTACCAGGCGCGGACCAGCGGCGAATTCCAGCGCACGAGCGTGGAAAGGCGTTCCTTTTGGCCGCTGCTGAGATTCCACGGATTCTTCAACAGCAGCCAGCGCGTTCCCTTGAAGCTGACTCTCTCTTTGGCCGTGAGTTGACGCCACAAGTCGCGGCGGGCCGCGTCGACCGCCTCGCTGAGGTGCTTCACGATGTGAAACCGATCGAACAGGATCTGCGCGTTGACGGCGTAGTCGCGCACCAGTTTGGCATACGCTGCCCACATGTCCATGCAAACCACCTGCAGCGTTTGGCAGCGCCGTTTGCCCATTTCTTTTGTGAAGAACGGCCGCACCGCCTCCTCGGTCCGATCGTCTCCCACCCACAGTAGAACCCGACGTTCCAGATCGTAAACCACCGTGAGGTAGACCTGCCCTTTACGACGGCTCACCTCATCAATGCCAATCGCATGTATCGGCGGTCGTTTCCGATGTTTCAGCCCGAACTGCACGGCCCGCTTCACAATCGTAGCCACGCTTTTCCAGTTCAGTCCGTATTCGCGCGCCGTGCCCTTCCAACTCAACTCCCGCGACAGCACGGCCACGGCATTGGACAGCGCCGTGGTCACCCGCGCCCATGGCTCCGCCCACGGAAAGTCTTCCACCCGCACTCCGCAACGGGGACACTGCACCCGCCGCGGACGGTAGCGGAGCTTCAAGGGCAACTTCCGCATCGAGAGATCGCGCCACTCTCGCTCTCTCCGTATATCGTGAACCTCCAGGCATCTTTGCCGGCATACCCCGCAGCGCAAGAGCCGCTTTCCCAGCCGGTCGATATACACCAACATGCACTCGTCGGTCGCTTCCACCTTGGTCACGGTATGAGCTTTCAAATGCAACTGTTTTCTGATAAAAGTCTCTATGAGCACCTCGGTCCGGGTCCTTTCGTATTCCTTGGTCGGAAACACGAAGTTAACCCGATGCCGGGGTGCCTTCAAATCCCCGCTCGGCGCAACTCCAAGTGCTCAAAGGCCTTCAACTGCAATTACACTTTTCGGAGAGGAACCCGCTTTATCTTCCGGTTTCGCCGCCCAGATCCGCAAGCGGTGCGGATCGCGTATAATACCAGCGGTAGGGTGCCGAAGCGTATGGGTTCGCCATTACAGCCTGGCAACAACTCGACTGCACATCCGACGTGGCGGCAGCTTTTGCGCCAGCACGGCCCAGCTTTTATGAAGTGGCTAACCGTATCGAAGCGCGAGAGTGACTGGTTTGGACAAATTAGCTTCAGACCTGGAGCGCGCGCTGATATCTCGGACCGGGAGCGCCGATGACGCTCTACGGTTCTGGTCGCTGATCCCAAAGGTCCGGGCGTGCTGCAACGAAGCGAGCGTCTTTGAGGACGAGTTCGCTGCTCCAGCATATGCCTACGTCCATCTTCTTGAACGCTATCGTCGTACTTGGCTGGTGCTAAAGCACCTGACTCGCTATGCGGTTCTTCCGCTGGGGACTAAAGGGGTGGGTGCGCTAGACATCGGTGCGGGGCCGGCGCCGGCGCTGTATGCGATCGATGATTATTATCGAGCGCTCTCGGACTTTGCCGTCCATGCGTCTATCGACGAGTTACACTTGCCCTCGCCGACGCTGGCTGCAGTTGAGCGCAGCGGGCCGATGATTAGCTTCTCCCACTATCTGTCTGAACTGGGAGACCGGCACGGACCGTTTGGAGCCGATTTCCGAGATTTCTCGGGGCTGGATCTCAGTGCAGCGCGCAGTTCGTATTTTCACCCATACGAAGTCCAGTGGGACCCTGAGACGAGAGAATATGTGGAGGTCGATAACCCGTCCTCCCTAGATGAAGCCAATAGCATGTTTCGTTATCGTATTGTGGTTATGAGCAATTTTCTGACGGTTGATTCGTCTGTTGACGGCTATAGGCAGGAACTTGAGCGATTGTTCCGAGACCTTCGGCCTGGTGCCATTGCGATAGTTCTGGGAGCTACGGGGGATGCGTATCAACAGATTTATCGTCAGCTTGCACAATTGGCCCACAACGCTGGCTTGACGAGCGCGCGCGGCTGGCATACGGACAGCCTGGGCCGGAAAAGCGAAGCCGCCTCACGACGAATAAAGCTTTCTCAATACCGGGTATTTGCGCACCTTGCTAGCATCGCTGGAGCGGAAGCCTTGGAGAAAGGGAAAGCTTGGCCTGATTACTGGTCGCCCGATCCGTCACCGCGGGCTCGACCGCAATTTGCCTTGCGTGTCTTCCGCAAAGGGCGGTGGCTGGGTCTGCGCCGTTTCCGATAGCTCAAGTTTTGGCGTTCAGGAATCATCTTGTTTATACTGCTGATATCGTCCTCAGCCCGCTTCGAGCGCGGACGTATCAGGGAACTTTTCGATCCCGTGACCAGCGTAACCCCGGACAACCTTCGGATACGCTGTGATGCAACCGCAGTGCTAACGCAGTTGAGGCAATAGCGGAAGCCCGCGTCATCAGTGGACGGCGCGGCGTTGACGAGAGTGACGCCGGTAACGGCGCCGGTCGCCAGGAAACGCCGTCGGGATGTGGTCATGATTCCTCCATTAAAAGTTCCACGATAAGCCATCAGGTGCCAGCTCTGCCCCGGCGAACTCGTGAGCGTCGAGGGACATGAACTGCCAAATCCGGCTGGCAGCCCAATGCCGATTAAGCCCTTTCGATCCAGATGATCGATGACGGCGGCAAAGGGCCGAGGCGGCGATTGCCACCTGACGAGCGCGCCGGTTCGTGGGCGTCCGGACCCATGTACAGGTCCGGACTAGCGGAGATGGGCCCAGCTTCCGGCGGCAGATCCTTCTGCCGGTTGATCCGAGCGTAGTTAGGAATCGCGAGCAGCTTACTGCCATCCGCGAACTCGCCAGTGATGACCACGACACCACCCAGCAGATCCGGACGCCATTCCGCGACCAAACGAGCGTCGTCAGCGAGCCGCTTGCCGATGTCCTGATCTACCTGCTCAACGTTGTAAATGAGAGGGCCGTAGCGAAGCGCCACTTTTCCCCGGGTAGCGGCTATCTCTTCGACCGCCTTCACGCGCTGCACCTGGAGTGGAAGTTCGAGTTCAACCCGATCTCCGGGCTTCCAATCGCGCCGGATCACCGCATATCCCTTTTCCGCGACCTGCTTCACTGGTTTACCATTGACGGCCAGCGAGACGAGCCCGCTGACTTCGGGTGTGGACCTGTAGAGCTTGCTGGTAGTGCGGTTGGGAATCCGCAGGCGAAGCGCGAAGGAGTTCGCCTTTTGGGGATTGATCGTGAGAGCGACCTTGCCGCTCCAGGGATAGTCGGTCTCCTGCACAATCTCGACCTGCGTACCCGCGGCGCGCTCCAGCGTGACTGTACTGCCGATGTACATATTGACGCTGATACTGTCGGCCGAGGTGGCGTAGGTCCAGGTGGGAGCCATCAGAAGCGTGCGCGGGATATTGCCTACGCAACACGGGCAAGTATGCCAGGAACTGCGGCCCACGTTAGCGTCGAGTGGGTTGGTGTAGTAGTAGTTCTTTCCTTCGAGATCCAAAGAACCCAGAAGGGCATTGTACATGGTCTCTTCATAGTTATCGACATAGCGGGCGTCGTGATAAGCCATGTTCATCTTCCAGTGGAAGAAGATCATTCCACAACTGGAACAAGATTCGCAATAGGCCTGGTTGCGCAGTGAATTGTTGGGGCCGAAGCCTTCAGGTGTCTCGCCACTGCCAATGCCGCCCGTCAAGTAGTACTTACGGTTGACCACGTTGTCCCAGAGAGATTTCACGGCGCTTTGATAATCGGTGTCGTGGGTCCTTCATCGTCCATGCCTGCAATCACCATTACGAACTGCTTGCGGGACTGGAACGCGCGTTCGACATCCTCGAAAACATCGCCGATAAATTGCTGTACGAAGAGGGACAGCCGGTCACGGCGATTGAATCCCGCGAAATCGAGGATATCTATAATGATGCGATTTCCGAACTTGCGCCGTTCGAGACGCTCATCCGCAAGGCGCGAGGGGAGGCCTGAGCCTGTCGCCTACGCGTCGATCCTCCGGCTTTTAACCCCGTACTCCTGCGCGGCGTCCCGCTGGTTTTTTGCCGTTGTGGCATAATGAATGCGCACTATATTCGTACCCCTTTCCAGATCCGGCTGCCTCCCAATCCCGCCGGGCAGCGCTCCTGAAGAGTCGTGAACGACTTGATGGTTGGCGTGGGCGCAGTGTCCCCACGATGCACCAAAAGGAGCAGTATGCCCAAACAGACCCCCGGTCCGGGGAGTTCCGACCCCAGGATGAACCATTTCCTGGCGCGGTTGGAGCCGAAAGACTTTGACGCCCTGATGGCGGAGGCCAAGATCGTTCCCCTGAAGTTTCGCAAACGCCTCATTGCACAGGATGAGCGCGTCGGAGCCGTCTACTTTCCGTTGACCTGCATGTTCTCCCTGCTTGTTACAACGAACGGCAAGCCCCAGATGGAGATGGCCACGATCGGCAAAGAGGGAATTGTCGGCGCTTCGGAGGTGTTTCAAGCGCAGGGAGCAATGGGCCTGAACCTCATCCAGATACCGGGGACTGCTGTGCGTATCGAGGCCGCTGCCTTCCTGAAATTGATCAGCCACCGCCCTCCACTGCTCAGGCTGATCCATGAGCATCTGTATGCGCTGTTGCGGCAGGTCCTCTTCGGGGCAGCCTGCAACCGCGTCCATAGCATGGAAGAACGCTGCGCCCGGTGGCTGCTGATGACCCATGACCGCGCCGGCGAGGACACGTTTCCGCTGACGCAGGAGTTCCTGTCTCATATGCTGGGCGTGCGCAGAGCGACAGTGAATGTCGCGACAGGCATGCTAAAGAAGGCCGGGTTTATTCGCTATGTGCGGGGCAAGATCACCGTGATTGATCGACCCGGCCTGGAATCGGCATCGTGCGAGTGCTATCACGCCATCCTCAAGGTATACGCGCACCTCGCCCCCGAGCCAGCAACACCGTAGCCTAAGAAGCCAATTCAATTTATGTCCGCCATCGCTCAGATGGCAATGAACGCGAGCGTTCATATAATCACTTGTTTCAATGACTTGGCTGCTTGACGGGCCTTAGCCCGGCCAGGATAATTGTTAGTATCGCCACGATAAGATTTTGTGTGGAGGTCATGCATATGGCTGCCGGAACAGGTCGCGCGCCCGACACCCAAGTCCGAGAAATAGATGGAGAATTGGAGGCGGTCGCGCTGCCGCGGGATGAACAGATCCGCCGGCGCGCCCACGAGATTTGGCTTGAGCGCGGCTGTCCCTCCGGTTCTGAAACGGAGCACTGGCTGGCCGCGGAAGCAGAGATCAGCGGCGCGATCGCGGGTTAGCTGCGTCCGTCGACTGCCGCAAAGCGGTGCGCTCGGCGGTGAATGAGGTATATGAACTAGGATCGGCCTTCCGCAACCTGATTGAGGCTTACGGACTACGTCGTCCAAGGAGGCAGTTTATGGGATCTGCGCAGGCCATGCCAAACCCGACCGTTCCGCTGGAGTCCGTCATCGCGACCCCGGAACTGACCACGCGCCCGGCCCGGCAGCCCGAGCATGAGGCGGTCACGGCGGCCCTGATCGTCCTGGCGCAGACGATGGCGAACGCGCCGGAGAGCATCCTGCAGAAATTGGTCGAAACCGCGCTCGACCTCTGCCATGCGCACTCGTCCGGCATCAGCCTGCTGGAAGAGGAGAACGGACGGAAGATTTTCCGGTGGCACGGCGTTGCGGGCAAATATTCTTCCCATCTTTGGGGAACGACGCCCCGGGAGTTCAGCCCCTGCGGCACCGTGCTCGATACGGACCGCGTGCAGTTGATGTCCCGCCTCGACCGCCACTTCAGCTACTTTGCCGAAGTTGAACCGCGAATCGCCGAAGCGCTGCTCGTTCCATTTCATGTCGACGGAAAAGCCGTCGGCACGATCTGGGTCATATCCCACGACGATCAGAGCCGGAAGTTCGACGCCGAAGACGCGCGGGTCATCAATATACTCGGGGAGTTTGCGGCGGCGGCATACAAGGCGCTGTCCGGAACGATCGCCTTAAAGAGCATCGTCGCCACGATTCGAGAGCCGCTGCTTGTGCTTGACGGCGCTCTCCGTGTCAGGTCGGCCAGCCGTTCGTTTTACGAGACTTTCCAGGTTACCCCCGAACTGACGGAGGGCCGCTTTCTCGGTGAACTTGGAAACGGGGAATGGAATATTCCGGAACTGCCTCAGCGCTTGCAGGATGTCCTCGCTGACGGAGCCGTAATCGATAATCTTGAAGTCGCCCGCGATTTTCGCGGGCTGGGCCAGCGTGTTATGTCTCTGAACGCCCGCAGGCTCTGGAGTGAAGGAAATCCCGCATCCTTGATTCTGCTGGCCATCGAGGACATCACGAGCCGCAAGCATATCGAGGAGGAATTGCTGCGTTCAAATGAAGACGCGCAACGTTTCGCCGCAGTGGCGGCGCATGATTTGCGCGCGCCGCTGAATTCATCGGTGGCGCTTCTGCAACTGGTCAAGAACAGGTCCGAAACCAAGCTGGACGACGAGGACCGGCGCGTTTTGGGCATGGCGATGTCCGGTCTCGAACGGCTGCAAGGCCTGATGGGGGACATTCTCAGCTATGCGCAGGCCGAGGGTGAATTGCGCCGCGCATCCGTGTCCCTGCAGGAATCTCTCGACATCGCGTTAAGCAACCTGCGTTGCGATATAGAGGAAACCGGGACGCAGGTCGATTGCAGCCCTCTTCCGACGATTGAAGCGGATCGCTCCCAGCTGATCCTTCTATTTCAGAACCTGGTCAGTAATTCCATTAAATTCCGCTCCGGCGATCCCCCCCGCATCGAGATTCGAAGCGTCCGGGAGAACGGCCAGCACGTGGTCACGATTGCTGACAACGGTCAGGGTTTTGATCCTCAATTTGCCGAACTGATTTTCATGCCCTTCAAGCGCCTGCACGGCCCGGATACACCGGGCAGCGGGATCGGCCTGGCATCGTGCAAGCGTATCGTCGAACGAATGGGTGGGCGGATCTGGGCAGAGAGCGCGATCGGAAAAGGCACGACGCTGCGGTTCACCGTACCCGCTGCGGATGCTTGAATCGTCGCCCGGTCAATTCACTATCGATTAGTCCTCAATCATCGGCCTCTGGCTGAACAGCAAGCCTCGCGGCCCTTTCCATTCCTGCCGCCGGTTCTCGATCCATTTCTTGAGCCGCGTGCCCTGAACATGGTGGATGCGCCCGGCTGTCACGACCTCGAATTCGGTCGATGTTGTCGGGATGGGAAAGCCGCAGGACGGATTGCCGCGTACATGCGTCAGGTACAAATGCGCCGCGTCGTATGAGCTGTCGGCGTTAACGTCGACGCTATAGCGCTTGCCGTCGCCGTCCGCCACGGTCACCGTACACCATTTCCCCACGCAAACATGATAGCGAACAAACGGCGAAGACGCTCACCCATCCTATATATCGACTGGACCCGGAGAATTCCTTCACGGTGATGGTCCGTTCGCGTTTCAGTCAGTCTTAAGGCTGTTCTAGCCGCCCGCGCGGCGTGATCAACGGCTCGGCCCGCTCCGAGACTCCGTGTTGGCCGTTTCCCTCCGGTGATCCCGCCGCTATTCCGGCCGGCTGATTTCAGTCGCCTGCTGACTTCAACCACGAAAGGAACCACTCAATGTCATCGGATTCAATACCGGAAACTTCCCGACCAAACGCGCATCGCATCGGGACGGCGCGCTCGGCGCTCAATGCTGCCACGTGGGTTCGCGGCGACGACCACCCGGTCTGCGAGGAAGCCGTGATCAGCCTGCTCGCCGATCTCCGGCATTTCTGCATATCTCGGCATATCAACTTCACCGCCTGCAACGGCATCGCCGAAGGCCGCTTCAATGCCGAAATCAGCGGGGGCCAGTGATGACCAATATCACCGCAGAGCACCGCGCAGCATTCGAAGCGCTTGTCTCAGGAGAATACGACAACTTCGCTCTCTTCTCCTGTTTCATCGCGAACGAACCGGCCGTCGCCATCGTCGCTATCAACCGCGACGGCGAGGAGTACACCATTAGGCCGCTGTTCGTCGCGATCACGCCCGGCATGGTCCTGATCGATCATGACGGCTGTCCCTGTGAACCGCAGCAGGTGGCGCCATGACCGATCAGAAAGCGGCTGAAATCGCTGCCCTGAACGACCAATTCCGGACGGGATTCTTCATCCCGTCTTTCGGTCCGCGCCCCGTTCCCGGCCGCATCGTCTGCACGTCCGGCGTTGCCGCCCTTCCCCCTGAAACCCAGATCGGCATCTGGGGACGAGTCTCCGATTTCGACAGTTTCACCGAGGACAACGATCCGCACGGCGAACATGATTTCGGGGCGCTCGATGTCGAGGGTGTTGGCAAAGTCTTCTGGAAGATCGACTACTATGCTGACAAATCATGCTCCTTCGGCGCCGAAGATCCCTCGGACATTTCGCGGTGCTTCCGGATTCTGACGATCATGTTGGCCTCGGAGTATTGACCTTCTCGCGATGATCGTCTGCTGTGACGCGCTCTTGGGCCTCAGCGGCACCTTCGTGTGCGATCAACCCGCCTGAGCCGTCCTGTGTTGCTCACTCTTATACGGTCACGATGACCGCGCGCGCGGGTCCGTCAACGGCGCTGCCCGCTCCTTTCGTCCCTGCGGTCCTCCCGTGTTGGCCGTTTCCCTCCGGTGACAGCCCCGCTTTTCCGCCCGGCCTTCTGTTGCCCGTAGCGAGCAAAACAAGGAGGCATTAATGGCGAAACTGACGAAAGCACAATCGAAGGCGCACCTTCAGGCGGAAGAACGGCTTCAGAAGGACGTCCTCACACTTGACGACAAGATCTTCGTCTATGAAAACTGGAACGAGGCCGCTCTGCACGACAACACGCGCGCCGGCGCGTTCTTCACGCCGCTCGAACTGGCGAACGACTTCAAGCTGGAAGTCCCCGGCCCGAAGATCATCGACATCTGTGCCGGCATTGGCATCCTGTCTTTTTGCAAGTTTCACTTTCAGCATCATGATCCGGACCCCAAGCCTGCGATCACATGCGTCGAGATCAATCCCGACTATGTCCGCGTTGGCCGCAAGCTGCTGCCTGAAGCGGATTGGCTCTGTGCCGATATCTTCGATGTCTGGCAGGAGTTACCGCGCGATTTCACGACGGCGATCGCGAACCCGCCTTTTGGCACTGTCCGCCACGCGGGCAAGGCGCCGCGCTACAACGGTCCCGAGTTCGAATACAAGATCATCGACATCGCTGGGCACCTGGCCAGTTACGGCGCGTTTATCGTCCCGCAGATGTCAGCGCCATTCCGCTACTCCGGCGCGCAATATTATCAGCGCAACGAACACGAGAAATATCTCCGTCTCGTCGAGCAGACGGGCATCGAGCTCGAAGCCGGTTGCGGCATCGACACAACCTTCCACCGCGAAGGCTGGAAGCACGGCGCACCCGTGACGGAGATCGTCTGCGCGGAGTTCACGCCGCCGGTCAGGGCGCAGGGCGAGCTGTTCGATCTTCTAACCGGGAAGGAGGCCGCATAGGGCAATCGTCGCTCTCCCCGGTTGGGGGCCCCTCAAACCGTGCTGAGGCGTCAGAGGGAGTCCTGCTGTTGGAGTAGCCGAGATAACGAGCGCGCATTCTTTATGGCGTAACCGTTTCGGTCATTGTTGAAATACGCCCACACGGTTTGGGCTCCCGAATCCTTGATACGTGTCGCCCAGATGCCGAGTTCCTCTTTTGAATAGTCATGCCGGTACCATTGCTTGGTGCCATGGAAACGAATGTAGATGTCGTCGGCGGTCTTGACTAGCTCATCCGGCAACCGGGGGCCGCTGCAGGAGCAAAAAATGGTGCCTGTTTCCCGAAACGCGCTGTAGACCGCCTCGTTCCACCAGCTCTTGTGCCGGAATTCCACGACGTTGCGGCGGCGATGATCGAGCTGGCCCAGGATCTTTTTTACACGCGCCGGAGTGTAGTGGAAGCTCGGCGGAAGCTGAAACAGGAAACAGCCCATGCGCGGCCCCAGCAAATCGGCAATCAGGCCGAAGTCGCGCACCAATTCCTTGGTACCGGCGAAGCGCTTTACATGGGTGATCAGCTCGCACACCTTCACCGTGTAGATGAACTGGCGTCGCCCCCCCTGACGCGTCCAGGAATTGACGGTGGCAACCGTCGGCCAGGAATAAAAAGGAGCATTCAGCTCGACCGTTTTGAAACGGCCCGCATAGTGTTTAAACCAGCCGCTCGTCGGTAAATCCGCCGGGTAGAAAGCGCCGCGCCAGTGCCAGTAAAACCACCCTGAGCAGCCAATATAGAAGCTTCTGTGGTGAGCATTGTCATCCCGGCATGGCTGAGGCTCGTCCGATTCCTCGCGCTCCAAACGGGCCGCGTGCATTTTAGCGGCGTGACCGACATTGTCCCGCCGCTGCTTTTCGCGGCGGGCTGCCCGCTTGAGGCGGCGCTCTTCGATTGTGGAAGGTATCGGCCCGGTCACAACTCTATTCTTACGGAGGTTGCGTTTTTGTGGGTAGGCGGCGGTCGCTACCGTCGCCCGACGGTCTTCGCGCCGGTTTGGTCCTACGAATGAGCCATAGCTTAGCTAGGCAGCCCATCTTTGGGTTGCTGCGGAGGCGATAGAGGTAGAATCCTGTGGCATCTCCTCCTCCGAGGGCCTGGCCAGGAGGCGCGCGGACGGGTCCAGAAGGGCCTGAAGCTGGCAGCGCGCGCGGGACAGCCGCGATCTCACGGTGCCTACGGGTATCTGGAGGGACTCCGATACCTCCGCGTAGCTCATCCCTTTTACGCAGATCATGATCAGCACGTCGCGGTGCTCGGCAGTCAACTGCGCCATGGCATCGCTGACTTCCGTCATTTCCGTCAGCAGCTCTTGGTTTGGCTCTACCGATTCTTTATTGAGGTACGGTTCGGGATCGAACTGTGTTTCGAATTTAACCCGGCGGCGGTAGGACGAGACGAAGAGATTGAACATGATCTTCGAACACCACCGGAACAGGTTGGTGCCTGTCTCGAAAAGGTGCTGGTTGTCCATGGCACGCAACAGCGTCGACTGAAGCAAGTCGTCGGCATCGGCCGTATCACGGGTGAGGCGCATCGCAAAACGGCGAAGATTTCCCATTTCTTTAGTCAAGGCGTCCTGAGTGAACATGACCTAAGCTCCTCTTGGCTGTGCTGTAATTCTCAGCTTGCCCGACGCGTATGAATGCAGTTTTTCGGGTTTGTAACACGGCTGAAACAGTTTGTTTCAGATTTGTATCAGTCGAGGATGATGGCAAACGCCCCCTCCCCTCTCCGTTGTTTATCGGGCCGTGTTTTTGATGTATAAGGGCAAGCATCACCCTCATGACGGAGGCCAAGATGCCAAGAGAAACGATCCTGTCTGTTGAAGATGATGAACGTCTTCAGGTGGTCGTGCGCGAATATCTTGAGCAAGACGGATATAAGATCCTGTCGGCCGCCAACGGCGCCGATATGCTCGCAAAACTGGCTACCAGTGCGCCTGACGTCATTCTGCTGGATCTCCACCTCCCCGATAAGGACGGTGAGACCCTGATCGGCTCCATTCGAGATAAATCGAATGCGCGAATTATCGTCGTCAGTGGGAAGAACGAAACCGTCGATCGCATTCTCTGTCTGGAAATGGGCGCGGACGATTACCTGACCAAGCCTTTTGAAATGCGCGAGCTCTCCGCCCGCATCAAGGCGGTTTTACGGCGGAACGCCCCTCCCGATCCTCGGGCCAAGACGTCGACGGACCCTAGCCACGTTCCAAAAATCCTGTTCAGGAACTGGTGCCTTGACCGGTTGCAGTATCAGGTCGTTGAAACCCCGGGCAACCGGCCTGCCGGGCTGACAACCGGCGAATTCAAGTTATTGGAAGCCCTTGCCCTGGCACCCAACCGGGTGCTGAGCCGCGAACAACTCTTCGAGATGGTCGGCAACGGCAACTACGATGTTTATGACCGTGCCATAGACATACACATCGCGCGCATCCGCAAGAAACTGGGTGAAACTCCGGACCTTCCGTTGATCAAAACCGTTCGCGGCGTAGGATACATGTTCTGCGCCGAGACGACGCCCGTCAACTGAGGCGGCCGCCCCAGGTGAATCCGCCAGCCCGTAGGTTGGCGGATTCATGAAGCCTGCGTTTACTGGAGCGTTTTCGTTTTTTCCACCGTGCGGCCGTTCACGGTGGTTTCATGCGTGGTTTCGGTCTGGCCGTTGTCTTTTTGCTCTGATGTATCGGTCGTTTCCTGTGTCGTTTTATTCATCAAACCCACGCCCGGCTTGTGGATCTTCCTGTGGACGATCTTCGTTTTCCTGTGGCCTTTTGAATCGACCCTCACCGTCTTCTTATGCACAGTTTCATCGGCGGTGCCATTCCCATTCTCTGATTTAGATACCGTTTGGCTGTCAAGATTGCCATTGGCCTTGGCCGTGGTCGTTTCCGACGTTTCCGCTGTGGATTTGTTAAACGGGGAAAGAACGGAGCAACGCATATCCGGCTGGCGGCGGCGACTGAGGATGTGCTGGCCGGAGCGTTGCGGACGGCCTGGCAGTTACGCGTGGAGAAAAACGCCAAGCCGGGACGTGCGAAGAAGAAGACACCGGCGAAGTGAGTTGCTCAGGCGGACTTCCCGGTCGGTGACTTCTGCCGCCGCAGGGAAGGGTCCACGGCCAAGGCGACAGCCGATTCGTTGAAGGGCTGGCCGAGAAATCGGGCCAGGCGCGCCGCGGTGGCGGCGGGGTCGCCCAAGGCTCCGTTGTAGCTAACGGGCAGCACCGGAATCTCCGGCCGGCTTTGCAGCCAAGTCTGCACCTGGACTAATTGCCGGGTGTAGGTGCGCGCCAGAACGCTGTCGTTGAGGCGGGCGCCCGCGCGGGCGAGTCGTGCGAGCATGGCGCGCTGCGAGCCAACCACTTCATCGAGCGCGCGGTGCATGAACACGATCCGGTATTCTTCGCCGGCGGGCAGGTAAGGCAATAGCTGCGCGACAATTTTCACGGCTTGGCCGCGCGCAGCGGGAATCCACGAAGCGTCCTGGCGCAGGCGGGTGGCATCTTCATGCTCGAAGTAACCGCGCGGGTTATCCGGGTCGGCTTCACGCTGGTGATCGTTGTATGGCGGGATACCGGCCGCGGCCAGCAACTGCATCATCATGGACGTGCCGCTGCGGGGGAGCCCGGTCACAATGGTAATCACGCGCGCGCGGTCTATCGGCGCCGCGGCGGTGCGTTCGAAGGCTGGCACGGAGTGCGGCTGCGGGGGCGGCGCCGATGCAGCCACAGGGTTAGTGGAGCGGCGCTCCTGCGCCTGCTTCCGCAACTGCGAGGCTTCCGCCATGTGCAGGGCGGCCTGCCCGAAATCGCGCCTGCGGCGCAGGATGCGGGCCAGTTCATCGTGCGCGGCGGGGAAGGCGGGCGCCTGCTGCAGCGCAGTGCGCAGACATGCGACCGCACGATCCTCATCGCCCAAATGCCTCAGCGCGACGGCCAGGGTGTAGTGCAGGGGCGGCTGAAAATAAATCAGGGCGAGCGACTCGATAGCGCAGTCGGCCGCCTCCGCAAACCTGGCGGCGGCCAGATGGATACGGGCTTCGAGCGCCATGGCGCGCCAGTCCTCGGGATCGGCGCGGCGCGCGCGGCGCACGAATTCGAGGGCGCGCTCGTGATCCCGCAGCGCCATATAGCCTTCGGCGAGAAACGGCGCGAGAGCCTTCGCCCGGCTGGGTTTGGCGGACAGTTCATCGAGCAGCGCGCGGGCCCCTTGAGGTCTTTGAAGATTGAGTCCACTAGTTTTTTCTGTTCAGAGGATTCGGTTTTGACCGCCAGCAGAATGTTGCCAGCCTCGATATCTCTCTCGTAGGCTTTCGCTTCGTGCTCGGGTATGCCGGAGCCTACCAGGCCGCCAATCAGGCCGCCCGCAGCGCCGCCTGCACCCAATCCCGCGAGAGCCGGGATAACGGTGCCGGTCACGACAAGATTGAGCCCGGGGATGGCGATCGCGCCCGCAGCGAGAAGTGCGCCCAGGGTCGCGCCGACCAGACCACCCGTGGTGCCGCCGACGGTGACGCCTTCCTCAACCTTGCTGCTTTCCTTGATGCCGAAATGGGCGCCGCGTGCCTTGTCCGTCATGACCAGGCTGATCTGGTCATCGCTGATTCCGACGCTCTCCAGCCGTTCGATAGTATGCTCGGCCGCTTCGCGGGACTTGAATACGTATGATGTGATCGTCATGGCGTTTCTCCTTGTTGGTTATTGCTGACTTCAGGTTTCAAACGATACTGCCGCTAAAACGGTTCCGCTCATCAGCAGCAGCGGAACAAGCCCTCGCGAATGTTTTAAGCACCCGAACCGAGCGGGAATGCTGCCATCTTTTCTACAGAGAAATGTTGCCGGATACAGACAGTTTTCGGCGGAACTCATCTTTCGTTACGAATTCTAAGCGCGTCTGGAGACTCTATAGAAGCAGCGGCAAGGGAAAACGAAGGGCTGCCCGCTCCACGCTCATGACCCTTCGGTGAGCAGTGATAAGCGGACAGCCGGTTTCTTCTTCATGATCAGTTAGCGGCGAGGTGCGAACAAGAAACTCGTCAGCGCGCCGGCTGCAAAGGCCAGCAGGACCGTATTACGGGGATTCTTTACAACTCGCTTTTCCAGTCTCGCGACTTGGTCTTCGCCAGCCTGCCTTATCTCGTCGAGAGCGTCCGCAACGGCGGTTTCACTCTTTACCTGCAGGGATTTCGCGAGGTCCAGGGAATCCTCTTTCAGGGCTTCGAGGTCGTTGATGACGGCCTTGGCGGTGCCGCTTTCCTTATTGTGGTGACCGGTGTTCTTCATCTTCCTCTCCTTTTAGTTAGAAATTACTCAGCCATTCGGCTCTCTAACCCCAATGAGGGCGACTCAGTTCCCTCCCAGGAGCCAAGCGGATTGCTAGCCTTAACCCTTGCAGTACAGAATCGACACCTCCTGAAAATACACCGTCCTTGAAGTGGAGTGGCCCCGTTTGCGGCATTCTAATTGCTAGGAAACTTTCCGATGAGGTGCGCCCCGAGCGTCCTGTCTGCGGGGAACCAAACCGCGAGAAATAATGTTGGCTGATCCACTCGGAAAGGAGTTGTTTGATGAAGGCAGCAAGCGCGCCGCGGCGCCAGCGGAAAATCCAGCATCAGGTGGCAAAGGCTGACGCCAGGCATCCCAAGCTTGAGCCGCGCAAGGCCATGCAGGCGGGCGCCCGCCCCTACCCCGCGCCGCCATTCCCGCGGCAGCACCAGAGCAAACCGGGCCTGGAGGCTAAACTCAATCCAGCTCCCCTGTACGATGCACCTTTTTACCGAGGTTCCGGCAAGCTGGAGAATAAGGTTGCGCTGATTACCGGCGGGGATTCCGGCATCGGCCGTGCCGTCGCAATCCTGTTTGCCAGGGAGGGCGCCGATGTCGCGGTGGCCTATCTCAATGAACATGACGATGCGAAGGTTACGAAGGAAAGAGTGGAAGCCGAGGGCAGAAAATGCATTCTCATTCCCGGCGACGTTTCGAACCAGAAGTATTGCGACCGGGCGGTCGCCCGGACGGTCAAGGAGCTGGGCGGGCTGGACGTGCTGGTGAACAACGCCGCGTTCCAGGTGCATACTTCGCGGTTCGAAGACCTGACCGCCCAGCACTTCGATGAAACTCTCAAGACCAACCTGTACGGATATTTCTATATGGCACAGGCGGCGGTGAAGCAGATGAAGCCGGGTGCGGCCATCGTCAATACGGGATCTGTCACCGGCCTGCTAGGAAACGAGGGCCTGCTCGATTACTCAATGACCAAGGGCGGCATTCATGCTTTTACGAGGTCACTGGCGACCCACCTCGTGCCGCGCGGCATCCGGGTGAATGCGGTCGCTCCGGGACCGGTCTGGACGCCGCTGAACCCGTCGGACAAGCAAGCCAAGGATGTCAGCAAATTCGGCGCCGACACTCCGATGAAGCGGCCCGCCCAGCCCGAGGAGATCGCGCCCGCCTACGTCTTCCTCGCCTCTCCTCATTGCTCTAGCTACATCACCGGAGAAATCCTGCCGATCATCGGCGGCTATAGCGGGGGATGACATGGGTCTCGAAGAATACCGCCGCAAACGCGATTTTAAAAAGACGCCCGAGCCGCCACCCGGGCGGATCAAGGCCAATAGCCAGAAACTCTCGTACCTCATTCAGAAGCACGACGCCACGCGCCTTCATTACGACTTCAGGCTGGAGCTGGATGGCGTCCTGCTGAGCTGGGCGGTGACGAAAGGCCCGAGCCTCGATCCCGCTGACAAGAGGCTGGCGGTGCGGACAGAGGATCATCCCCTCACCTACGGCACCTTCGAGGGCACGATCCCCCAGGGCGAGTACGGCGGGGGCACCGTCATGATGTGGGACGAAGGCTCCTGGGAGCCTAAAGGCGATCCCCATGCAGGGCTGGAGAAGGGCCACCTGTCGTTTGTTCTGCATGGAGAACGCCTGAGAGGCGGCTGGGGCCTCATCCGCATGCGCGGCGACGGCAAGCGTGAAAACTGGCTGCTGGTAAAGGAAAACGATACGGAAGCGCGCAAGAACGCAGCGAACGAGAAATTTCTGAACGACCTGGCTTCGAGCGTCAAGACCGGGCGCTCGATGGATGAAATCGCCGGGGGAGCGGCTCCGGCAAGTAAGGCCGCAGTCAAGGCCAAGGCGGTGAAAGTAAGCAAGACGAAGAAAACCCCGCAATCGGGCAAGGGTTTGAAGCGGCTGATGGAGCTTTACCCGGATGTGCAGCTCGCCACCCTCGTCGATGAACCGCCGCAGGGTGAAGACTGGCTGCATGAAATCAAGTTCGACGGCTACCGGCTGCTCGGTTTTGTTTCGGGCGGCGAAGCGCAGCTGCGCACGCGCAACGGCAAGGACTGGACCGGGAGTTTCCCGTCGCTCGCCACGGCCCTGGAAAAGGTGAAGGTCGACGACGCGGTGCTGGACATGGAAGCCGTCATCGTCGATGAGAAAGGGAAAAGCAGTTTTCAGGCATTGCAGGCGGCGCTCGGCGACGGCGGGAAACCGGAAAACATTGTTGCCTACGTGTTTGACCTGTTGCACCTCGACGGTAAGGAGCTGACCGGCCTGCCTTTGACAGAGCGCAAGGAGAAGCTGGAGAGGCTCCTCAAGAAATCAAAACAGGAGAGCTGGCTGCGTTACAGCGCGCATATCGCCGGCGAAGGCGAGGCGATGTTCGCCAAAGCCTGCGAAGCGGGACTTGAGGGCATCATCGCCAAGCGCGCGAACGCGCCCTACGTCGCCGGGCGCCAGAAAAGCTGGCTGAAAATCAAATGCTCGCTGCGCCAGGAATTCATCATTCTGGGCTACAGCGACGCGCGCACGGGAGGCCGGGCGCTCGGGGCGCTCTATCTTGGATATAAGAAGGATGGCGAGCTGCGTTATGCCGGCAAGGTCGGCACCGGTTTTTCGATGAAAAGCGCGCGCGAGCTTACGGAGCGTTTCGAGGGGATCTCTGTGGAGAAACCCACCCTGTCCAGAGCGGAGACCGAGGGCCTTGCCGCTGGCGAATGGAAGTCTGTTCACTGGATCAAGCCTTCGTTGCTTTGTGAGGTTGCCTTTACGGAATGGACGCAGGACGGCCATATCCGCCACCCCTCTTTCCAGGGACTGAGGGAGGATAAGGAGGCTCGGGACGTTAAACAGGAGACGCCCGTGAAAACCGCCGCAACCGCGAAGCCCGCGGCAGAGAAAAAGAGCGCCGAGCGTCTCGTCCTCGCCGGTGTCACGATTAGCCACCCGGATCGCGTGATCTCCGAGGAGGGCCATGTTACCAAAGGCGAACTGGCCGAATACTACGCCGGCGTGGCCGACTTTATCCTGCCGCAGATCATCAACCGGCCGCTCAGTCTGCTGCGTTGCCCCGCGGGCATCGGCGGTGAGTGTTTTTTTCAGCGCAATCCTGGCCGGGGTCTCGGCGCCGACATCAAGCCCTTCGCATTCAAACACAACGGCAAGAAATACGAATACTTCTATATCGAGAATGAGAAAGGCCTGCTGGAAGTGATCCAAATGGGCGCGATTGAATTGCACCCCTGGGGTGCGCCGGTTGAAGCGATTGATTACCCGGACCGGTTGATCTTCGATCTCGACCCGGCCCCGGACGTGCCCTTCGAAGCTGTCAAGCTCGCCGCGCAGGATCTACGCCAGCGTCTGCAGCACAAAGGGCTGGAATCCGTCCTGAAATGCACCGGCGGCAAGGGACTGCACGTCACCGTGCCTCTCGCCGGCAAGGATAAATGGCCCGTTGTAAAATCCTTCGCCGCATCTTTGGCCGAGGAGATGGTGGCGGCGACGCCGCAGGCTTACATCGCCACCATGAGCAAGGCGAAGCGGACCGGCAAAATCTTTATCGATTACTTCCGCAACGACTATACAGCCACGGCCATTGCCGACTATGCCGTTCGTGCGCGACCCGGGGCACCGGTGGCGCTGCCTCTTGACTGGAAAGAACTGAAGGGATTGAAATCCGGCAGCCAGTTCACGATGAAGGATGTGCTCAAGCGGTTAAAGAACAAGAAGACAGGTTTCATACCCCGGCCTAAAGGTCAAAGGATTCCTTCCTGATGGGCTTCCGTCCTGCAGCACCGCCGCCGCGAGACCGCGAGCAGGAACCCGCCACGAAGGCGGGAAAACCGGCAAGGAACGGCCGCTTGCGCCGCTATTGCGCGCAGTTGGGTCCCGGCCTGGTCACCGGCTGCGCGGACGACGACCCGTCGGGCATCTCGACCTACTCCATGGCGGGAGCTGCGGCAGGCTACGGTCTTCTGTGGACCGCGCTGCTCTCGCTGCCGCTGATGATCTCCGTCCAGATGATGTGCGGACGTCTCGGTATGGTGACGGGACGCGGGCTCGCGGGCGTTATCCGCCAGCGTTATTCCCGGTGGGTGCTCTGGGGCGCCTGCCTGTTGCTCGTCACCGCCAACGTGATCAACATCGCCGCTGACCTCGGGGGCATGGGCCAGGGCGCGGAGATGGTCAGCGGTATCAGTGCGCTGATATGGACACCCCTGTTTACGGCTGTGATCATGGGCTTCATGTTCTGGTCGTCTTACCGGCAGATCGCGCGGATTTTCAAGTGGCTGACACTGGTGTTGCTTGCGTATGTCGGGACGGCTTTTCTGGCGCATGTCGATTGGCGCGCGGCTGTCGTGGCGACATTTCTACCCCATATCGCCTGGTCACGCGAATATTTCTCCCTGCTGCTCGGCATCCTGGGGACGACGATATCCCCTTATCTGTTTTTCTGGCAGGCGTCACAGGAAGTCGAGGAGGAGCGGTCCATGGGACGAAGCCTGGCGCAGCGCCGGGGCGCAACGGACGGCGAATTACGCCGTCTGCGGACCGACACCATGACGGGGATGATCGCCTCGAATCTCGTTATGTATTTCATTATCCTGACGACCGCCGCCACGCTCCATACGCACGGCACCACCGATATCCAGACAGCCCGTCAGGCCGCCGAAGCGCTCCGCCCTTTGGCCGGCCAAGGGGCTTACTGGCTTTTCACTTTGGGCCTGATCGGCACCGGCATGCTGGGGGTCCCGGTGCTCGCCGGTTCATGCGCTTACGCGTTGGCGGAGGCCGCCGCATGGCGCGGGTCGCTCGAGAAAAAGCCCCGGCAGGCGCGCAAGTTCTACGCCGTCCTTGGTGCCGCCTTGATTATGGGCTGTGCCATCGATTTTGCCGGTCTTGATGCCGTGAAGATGCTGTTCTGGTCGGCGGTCCTCAACGGCGCACTGGCCCCGCCCCTTATCCTGCTGATCATCCTGCTGACGAGTAATGTCGAGGTGATGGGCGACCGTGTTAACCCGCCCTTGCTGCGCATCCTGGGGTGGATCACCTTTGCGGTCATGAGCGCGGCAACAGTAGGAATGCTCGTCACGTGACCGAAGAGATCGCCCGGAGCAGGCCATGACATCCAACACACGTCACAAATCGGCTGTCGCCCTCATTCTGATCGACGTCATCAACCATTTCGAGTTTCCTGACGGACAGCGCATCCTGCGCCAGGCCCTGCCGATAGCGCCCCGACTGGCGCGGCTGAAGCAACGCGCTCGCGAGGCCGGCATCCCATGCATCTACGTCAATGACAATTTCGGGCAATGGCGCTCGGACGCTGCGAAGCTGGTGACCTATTGCCTGCGGTCCGAATCCGCAGGGCGCAAATTTGTCGAAGCACTCCGCCCCGGCGCTGACGACTACTTCGTGCTGAAGCCTATGCATTCGGCGTTCTTTCAAACGCCCCTTGAAATTCTCCTGCGCTATCTGGGCGCCACCAACCTGATCCTGTGCGGCCTGGCGACCAACAGTTGCATCGTCTGCACAGCTCACGATGCGAACATGCGAGAGTTCAGGCTGTTCGTGCCGACGGACTGCTCAGCGGCGCGCTCACCGCGCGAGCACCGGCAGGCCATCGAGCATATAAAGGAGATGGCCAATGCCGGGGTCATGCCGGCCGCCAAGCTGCGTCTTGAGGATTTGAAAGCGGAACGGCGCTAGGCCCGCGAACTTCTGACGGCGCAGAGCGTTTGTCTGCAGGAGAAAGAGCATGGAAACACACGCCCCTCTGACAGATTCGCCGGCCCTGCCCGCCCTGAGCAATGCCGAAATCGCGGACCGGCTGGCAAGCCTGGCCCAGCTCCTTTCGACCCAGAAGGAAAACCCGTACAAGGTGAAGGCGTACCGGCGTGCTGCCGCCTCGATCAGAAACCTGTCCGAGAGCATTGACGAGCTGGTCCGCGAAGACGCTGACCTGACGCGCTTCGAGGGAATCGGCGAGGCGATCAGCAGCGCCGTCCGCGAGATCGTGCTGACCGGCAGCCTGGGGAAGCTCGACAAACTACGGTCCGAAGCTAGCCCCGCACTCGCCAGCATCAGCGCCTATCCCCGTCTTGACCCAAAGCAGGTCGTGCGTATTTACAAGAAGCTCAACATCTCGTCTGTCGAGGAATTGCGCGAACAGCTGAAGAGCGGTGCGATCGAAAAAGTGCTCGGCCAACGCATGGCCCAGCATGTTCGCCAGGGCTTGACGGAAACCCACGGAATGCTGCTGTACCGGGCCGACGATCTTCGCGACGCGGTGGAGGAATTCCTGGTCGCGAAATGCGGCGTGCGCCGCGCCGAAGTGGCTGGCGCTTATCGCCGCCGCGCTGAAGTCATCGAAGATATGGAATTTATCATCGAGACCGACGACTTTCCTGCGGTGGTCGCACGGCTGCAGCGCTATGGCGGCCGCACACCGCTGGTCAGTTCTTCGAAGGACACGGCCCTCTTTACCCTCTCATCGGGGATTCAGCTGCGTGTCAGGCTGGCCTCACCGAAAGACTGGGGCTTGTCGCTGATTGAGTGCACGGGCTCTAAGGCGCACCTGCTCAAGCTCGCAGCCGTGACGGGCAGCAAGAAAACCGTAAAGGCAAAAGGCCCCTTTCCCACCGAGGAGGTTTTTTACGGCAAGTTCGGCCTAGCGTTCATCGAACCCGAACTGCGCGAGGGCAACGACGAAGTGAAAAGAGCTGCCGAGAGGACCCTCCCCGTTCTTGTCACTGAGAAAGACGTGAAGGGCGAGCTGCACGCCCATTCAACTTCAAGCGACGGCTCCCACTCCATCGAGCAGATGGCTGCGGCGGCGAAAGAAAAAGGATATGAGTATCTGGGGATCACGGATCATTCCCAGAGCCTTAAAATTGCGCGGGGCGTCTCCGTCGACGATCTCTGGAAACAAATCCAGTACATCGACAAGCTTAATGAAAAGCTCAAAGGCTTCCGGGTCCTGAAATCCTCGGAGGTGGATATCCTTGTGGACGGATCTCTGGATTATCCGGACGACCTGCTGAAGGAACTCGACTACACGGTCTGTTCCATCCATTCCCGCTTTGGTCTCGGGAAGGAAGAGCAGACCGAGCGCATCATGCGCGCTATGGATAACCGGTATTTCAATATCCTCGGACACGCGACCGGGCGTCTGCTGCTGAAGCGCCCCGGCTATGAAATCGACATCGAGCGGATCGTAGGCCACGCCCGGAAGAACGGTTGTTTTTTCGAGATCAATGCGAGCCCCGACCGCCTCGATCTTTCCGCCGAGAACGCGCGGCTCGCGCACGCGGCCGGGATCAAGATCGCGGTCTCCACCGACGCGCACAGCATGCGCGAATACGACAATGTGATCTACGGTCTGAACCAGGCACGGCGGGCGGGCTTGGATAAAAACTCCGTCCTGAACTGCCTGCCCTGGAATAAATTGTCACAGCTCTTCAGGCGGTAGCCAGCCGCTACGCGGCCTTGCGCCGCCCTGTCGTCTTACGGGCGGCCCGACCTCCGTTACCTTTTGATGCCGTTTTCCCTGACCCCGCCTCGATGCTGCGCTTGAGGGCTTCCATCAGGTCGATGACCGGGGCCTTGCGCGGTTGTTCGACAGTGGTGATCTTCTTGCCTTTTTGCTTTTCCTTTATCAGGCGCTCGACATTCTCCCGGTACTCGTCCGTGAACTCCTGCGGCTTGAACGGAGCCTTGAGGTGGTTAACCAGGCTCTTCGCCAGTTCAAGTTCCTTGGCGGTGTATTTGGATTTCGGAGATTCGCTCTTGTTGGATTTGTGCAGCTCATCAGGATAATAGAGTGTATGAAGGATCAGGCCTCCTTCGGAGGGCCGGATCAGCACGATGTGTTCACGGTTATGCATGGCGATCTTGGCGATCGCATCCTGCTTCGTCTCTTCGAGGGCCGCCATGAAGAGCGTATAGGGCTTGGCGGTCTTGTCTTCGGGAGCGACATAATATGAGCTCTCGAAGAAAATCGGATCGACTTCATCGTTGCCGACGAACTGCAGGATATCCATGGTCGTGGCCGTCGCAGGCGCTATTTTCTTTAGTTCCTCATCCTCGACGACGACATACGAACCCTTGGTCGTCTCGTAGCCTTTGACAATGTCCGAACGGTCGATCTGCTTGTCTTCCTCGGCGCAGAACCAGACCTCTTTCACCCGCGAGAGATCCTTCTTGTGGAGCATGTGAAAATGCACCGTCTCCGCGCGCGCGGCCGACGTGAGCCGCACCGGAAACGACACCAAACCGAAGCTGATATAGCCCTTCCAGACTGTTGCGGCCATTCTCGCGACTCCTCCTTAAAAGGTTAACCCCGTAACAAGGGGGACAGGGCTAATCATCTAGACCCTGCCCCCGCCCGGTCAAGCTTTTCCCGAACTGGTCCGGCTGGCTGTCTTTTTACGGGGAGACGACTGTTTCCCCACGGTTTCGAGATTGACGTCCGCGTCGCCATCGTCAAGCGTCGCCTGCTGGAGCAATGGATCGGCGATGGCCGTCAGCAGGAAGTCCGCGCTCTCCTCTTCGCCGAGCGTATGGGAGAGCAGCCGGGCGCACTCGATCTCGCCGATTTGCCGGGCCAGCCCGCGGGCCGTCCCGTAGGAGGCGATCTCATAGTGTTCGACCTTCTGAGCCGCGGCGATCAGCGCCAGATCGGCCGCCAGCGGTTCTTTTTCGCTGCCCTCTTCGATGGTCTCCTCGCCTTCCTTGACGAGCCCCATCATGGCCTTGCACGGTTTCGGCTGGGCCTTTTCGCCCAGCAGCTCGAATATCGTCCGCAGGCGTTCGATCTGTCCCTCGGTTTGAACCAGATGCTTCTCGAAAGCCTCTTTCAGCTTCGGATGGCGGGCGGCTGCCGCCATCTTCGGAAGGGCTTCCGTCAGCTGCCCCTCCGCGTGAAGGAGGTCCTTTAGCTCGTCGACCAGCAATTCTTTCACTTGTGGCATAGTCATATCCTCTTTTTGTATACAATCGTTACGATCTTTCCTGCACGCCGTTCCCGGAGCCGGGCTGGCGGGTGCCGGCCTGGGCGGATTCAAAAGCCTTGAACGCGGGGGCCTCCACCATCTCCCAGTCGCCCCCTTCGTTCCACGGCCCGCGCGCGTCCGGTTCTCCCCTGTCCCCCGTCCCTGTCGAGTCGTTGAAATACTGATCCACCAAGCCGGGCGTCGGCGGAATGCGCCCGATTGAAAACGCCGGTTTGCCCATGCTTTCCAGCGCCGCCGTGAAAGCCTTCATGTGCGTGATTTCACGGGTCATCAGAAACTGAAGCGCGTCGATGGTGCCCTGATCGTCGGTGAAATTGATCAACCGCTCGTAGACAATCTTCGCCCGGGCTTCCGCCGCGATATTGCTGCGCAGATCAACATCGAGCTCGCCGGTGATCTTGAGATAATCCGCCGTCCACGCATCGCCCATCGAATTAAACAGGGCGACCCCGCCGCCGCCCGCGATGGCGATCAGGGGATCCGCATGCGCCGCCCGCCGGTCGGACTTGAGCGGCTTGAGATGCATCCGGGCCAGGGTTCCGACGACTTCGAGGTGGCTCAGTTCCTCGGTTCCGATATCCATCAGAAGGTCTTTGCGTTCGGGATCGTCGCAATTGAGGCCCTGGATCGAATACTGCATGGCGGCGGCGAGTTCGCCGTTCGCGCCGCCGAACTGTTCAAGCAGCATGTTCCCAAAGCGCGGGTCGGGTTGACCAATCCGAACCGTGTACATCAATGTCTTAATGTGGTGATACATAGTTCTCCTATAAGTAGTTGCGATTATTTCGAATTGCGCAATCTAGTTAGGCTTTTTTGGCGGCGGGTTTCTGGTCGCCCCGGTCGCCCTGACCCTTGGGAACAACCTTCTTCGCCTTGCTGCGCCGGTCAGCAGCGAGGGACTTGCCGACATCCACCTGGTTCTCCGTGAACTGTCCTTCCTCGTTACGGCGGGCGTATCGTTTATCGCCCGGATGGGGTTGAATGATTTCGCGCGATGACATAATTCTTCTCCTCGTTAGGACTTGCGGACGCCGAAATCCCCTGCACGCATGGAACCAAAAATGCTCTGGGAAGCGTTTAGTAATGGCAGGGGCTCTGGCTCCTGGACGCTCAATAACAGCACCTTAAATTCAATGAGGAGGAATACGAAAATGTTCGACTGGATACTGCCCGAAGACCATGCCATCGCCATCCTGAAAAAGGACCACGAGACCGTCAAAGCTCTCTTCGAAGAGTTCGAGAAGGCGGAAACGCCGGCCCGGAAGAGCAAAATTGTTGATCAGACGCTGGTGGAGTTGAAGATCCACGCCCTCCTCGAAGAAGAAATCTTCTACCCGACCGTCCGCGCCCATGTCGGCAAAGACCTCATGAACGAGGCGGACGAGGAACACCACGTCGCCAAAGTTCTGATAGCCGAGCTGGACACCATCGACGCGAAGAATGATCACCGGGATGCAAAATTTACAGTTCTAGCCGAAAGCGTCCGGCACCATATCCGCGAAGAAGAGAACGAGATGCTGCCGAAAGCCAAGGAGTTGGATATAGATTTCGAGGCTTTGGGACAGCGGATGCTTGCCCGCAAGAAAGAGCTTCTGAAGGACGGCATTCCGACCGACGCGGAACACGCTATGGTCGCAAAGTCCCGTGGCCGTGCGGACTCGCCTGCGGCTGCCGCCGCGCGCAAAAAATCGGCCACCCGCAAAGCGCCGGCAAGGGGCTCGTCGAGCCGTGGCAGCAAGCGCAAGTCACAGGCGGGGCGGTGAATCATGGCCAAGAAAAAATCATCCTCAAGCTCTGCAGGGCAGAGCAAAGTCCACAAGGTCATGAAGGAGCACAAGGAAGGCACCCTGAAATCCGGCAGCGGCAAGAAGGTCAAGAGCCGCAAACAGGCGGTGGCGATCGCGCTCAGTGAGGCGCGCGAGTCGGGAGCGAAGATTCCCAAAAAGAAAAAGAAATCCTAGCCTTCACTCCGGCCGCTGCGCGGAGACCCCCAGCCTCGCCCTGAGAGGTGAAGGATGGCATAGGCTCCGACGCCGGCGGCAGCGATTGTCACAAGGTTGATGCCGAAACTAAGCAAGCGTGAATAGAGAATCGCATGACCGGGCAGCCCCAGAACCAAAGCAGTTCCCAGCCAGACTGGGAAGATGGCGAGCTGGACGGCTGCCGCGACGCCGATCAGGTATCGACGTCCCGTGTCATCGGCCGTCGACAGGCCTGCTGTTACGCCGATGACGGCGGAAATGGCGAAGCTGCTCAACGGATTTTTGAAACCAGCGAACGCTATCGTGCCGCCTTCGATCAGCGCGACGACCACACCGGCGGCAATTGCCAGCACCGTGCTCACGGCCACAGCCCGTACGCCTTTCAGAAGGAGGTCGCGGTCCCGGCTCCACAGACCGAAGCTGACGGCGAGCACCTGCGAGAGATAGGGCAGGAACAGCGCCGCGACGACGATCGCGATCGGGTTGTCGTCGATGATTCCGGTCGCGAGCAGGATGCCGCCGGCAGCCGCCCGGCCCACATAGCTGGTCGTGACGTGGCTCATTTGCCAGAGATCCTGGATCACGTCGGTAAAAGGTTCGCTCATCGGCCGGGTCAGGCTATCCGGCGATTCGTTGCTGACGATGGAGCGCACTTCGCGCGAGGTGACCGTGTAGTCGACTCCGGAAAAGGCGGGGGAGTTCAGCAGCGCATCGACAAAGGCGCGCGCCTTGGGCGTGGAGGTGTCAGCGCTCACGATCCGGCGGGTCAGGCTGGGTCCGTGGATGAACACCTCGGCGATGCTCACGCGCTCAATGCCCGCCTCGTGGGCAAGGCGCGCCGCCTCTTCCGTGAGCTCTGGCGGCACTGTGGCTCGAATCTCATGCATATTGACAACCTCTTAATTCAGGAAGGAAGACGACAATCATGGCTGATCTGACCTCTCTCTCCCTGCAACTGGACGACAAAACCGGAACCTGCCGGGCCATCATAGAAACCCCGAAAGGGTGCCGCAATAAGTTTGATTATGATCCTGAGACGGGCCTGTTCATGCTGGGCGGCCTGCTGCCGGAAGGCATGATGTTCCCCTTCGACTTCGGCTTCCTGCCCTCAACCCTCGGCGAGGACGGCGACCCGCTCGACATCATGGTCCTGATGGACGCCCCGGCGCATGTCGGCTGCCTCATCGAAGTACGCGTCATTGGCATCATTACCGCCGACCAGACCGAAGACGGCAAAACCGAAAGCAACAACCGGCTCATCGGCGCCGCCGTTCACTCCTATGACCACGAGGATGTGAAATCCATCGGCGATATCAGCAAGACCCTCCTCGACCAAGTGGAGGAGTTTTTCGTCTCGTACAACAAGCAGCGCGGCAAGAAATTCAAGGTTACCGGCACCGGCGGTCCGAAGAAGGGGCTCCGGTTCTTAAAAGACGGCATGAAGGCTCACAAGAAGGCCGCCAGGAAGTAACCGGCGGATGCGTGATTCGGGCCGCCGTTAATCCCCCGCCACAGCCCGAAAATCAGGCAGAGGCGTGTCGGCGGTAATACTCTCGCGGGGAATGTAGTGCGGATTCACCCGTGACAGGGTTTCATTGATGAACAGCGATGGATGCGTCAGAAGGCCCTGCCCCACGGCCTCGGGCGGCAATGTCTCCGCGTGATACTGACAGATGCCGGAAAGGGCAGGCTGACGGCGGAACAGGTCTTCGAGCTTGCCTTCATAGTCGAGCAGTTTGGCAAATTCCTTCCGCGAGCCGAATTCCCAGGTCATGTCGCCTGTCGCCCACAGTCCGACATAACCATCCTTCAGCGCCTGCTGGACGGCGTCTTCGAGCGCGCGGAGCATCAGGTCCACGTCGAAATGTCCATGCACCAGATGCCCCTGGTCGGATGAGAGGACAAGGCTGCCCTTTCGCACTTCGCGCGCCACGTCAACGCCCGCCGCGGACAGATAGGAGCGCATGCCGGCCACCATCGGCGGGCTGTCGAGATACAGGCAGCGGTGCCGCTCCTCCAGCTTCCGGCGCATCAGCGCCGCGAGCGCGGGCAGATGCCGCGCGGGCGAGCCGCTGTAAACAAGGCATTGATGTCGCGACGGAGGCTGCATGTGCGATTTTATGGCGCGAGTCTCTGCGATTGGCAATGAAAAATCCTCTTCAACCCGGCGGCGTTCCCTTCCGCGCGAGAAGGTCTTGAACAAGCGGGCCGAGCTTCATGAATTCCGAAAACTCGGAGGGTTTGCGGAAATACCCGTTGGCGCCGAATGCGTCCATGTCCTCGCGGTCGCGCTGCGAATCCGAGGATGTCACGACCAGGACAAGCGCGTCCTTGCAGCGCGAACTGGCGCGCAGCCTGCGCAGTATCTCGTCGCCTTTATAGCGGGGCATGTTGATGTCAAGGAGGATGAGGTCCGGACAGGCCGCCGCCGGATCGGCGTCCGCCTGCTCGAAAAACCGGACCGTCTTCTCGCCGTCGTCCGTGACGTGAATCTGCGCGTCGATCCCCGATTTCGTGAGAGCCTGCCGAATCAGGTAGACATCCGACTTGCTGTCCTCGGCGATCAGAATCTGCCAGGGGCGGTGGCCCGGTTGATCAGACCGGGAGAGTGAAGCGGAACTCTGATCCGCGTCCGGGTTCCGATTCGACCCAGATCCGGCCATGATAGCGTTCAACGATGCGCTGGCAGATGGCCAAACCGATACCGGTGCCGGCATAACGGTCGGTGTTGTGCAGGCGTGCGAATAAGCCAAAGATCTGCTCCTTAAATTCGGGTTGAATGCCAATGCCGTTGTCGCGGACCGTGAAGACCCAGTGTCCGTCCTGACGCTCGGCGCCGATATGCACCGTCGGCGTGCGGTCTTCGCTTCGGTACTTGATCGCATTGCCGATGAGGTTCTGGAAGAGCTGTCGGAGGTGCGTGCCGTGCGCGCGCAGCACCGGTAACCGGTCGCTTGTAACGGCAGCGCCGCTCTCCGCAATCGCACCGCCCAGATTGGCGAGCGCTTCCTCCAGGGTTTGGTTGGCGTCTGTCTCTTCCGGCTTCGCATCGAGTCTGGTGACCTGCGTATAGGCCAGAAGATCGCGCACCAGAAGTTCCATCCTTGTCGCGGCGCTCTGCAGGAAATCCAGGAATTCTGCGGATTCACCTTCGACCGCAGTTCCCAGGCGGTCGGCGAGAAGCTCGGAGTATATCTTGATCGTACGCAACGGCTCCTGCAGATCGTGGCTCGCCGAATAGGCGAATTGTTCAAGGTCCTGGTTCGCCCGCCGCAACTCCTCCTCGATGCGCTTGCGTTTGGTGATCTCGAAATTGACGCCGCTCATGCGCGTCGGAGCGCCGCTATCGTCGCGGTACACCTGAAACCGTCCGGCGAGCCAGTGCACAGTTCCGTCGGGCCACACGGCACGCCACTCCGCTTCCACGGGTAGCTGTGTGCTGAAGGCCTCTTCAACTTTTTTCACCGCGATCTCCCGATCTTCCGGATGAACGAGTTTCTCCCATGCCTGCTGTGTTCCTGCAAAAGACCCAGGGGCGAGTCCGTATAGTTGTTCCAGCTCCATGGACCAGGTGTTCAGACCCGTTTGAATGTTCCAGTCGAAGGTGCCGATTTGTGCGGCACTTTGGGCGATGCGAAAGCGTTCCTCGCTCGCCCGAAGCGCATGATCGGCGCGGCGCCGCTCTATCAGGTCGGCGGCCTGCCGGGCCAGCAGATCGAGCCACCTGAGATCGCGTTCCGGAATTGCTCCGGCGCGGGCGTAATGGGTCGAGAACATGCCGAGAATTTCGCCGGACCGCGTGACGAGCGGCGTAGACTGGACCGCGAGTGCATGCGCGTCGAGCATGGTCTTGCGCGCCGCGTCGTCGAAAACCTCGCTTCCTGCCACGTCCTCTATAACGACGCGCCCGCCTTGCCTGAGGGCCGCGCCACATGCGGCCTGCCCGTCATGCACTTCATTAAAGAAGTCAAGGAACGGCTGATCGAAGTTCCGCTGCGCCACAATCCTGAGAACTCCGTCATCGAGAAGCTGGATATTGCCCTTGTGCGCCGCGGTGATTTCGATGGCGACGGCCACGATCTCCTCAAGCAGTTTCGTTACATCATGCACCTCGACCAGAATTGTGCTGAGGCGCTGCACGTGGGTCATGGCTGCCAGATCGTGCTTGAGTTGTTCGTTAAGCGATTGTATGGCCTGCTCGTTGCGCTTGCGCTCCGTGATGTCACGGGCGATCTTCGAGGCCCCGATGATGGTGCCGTGGGCATCCTTCACGGGAGAGATTGTCAGTGAGAGGTCCAGCGGACTGCCGTCTTTCCGCCGGCGCACCGTCTCGAAATGGTCGACGCGCTCGCCGCGCTTCAGCCGGGCGAGGATCTCGGGCTCCTCGGACTGACGGTCTGCCGGTATCAGCAGGCTCGCGACAGTCTGGCCGATGGCTTCATCGGCCGTGTATCCGAACAGACGCGCCGCGCTGTTGTTCCAGCTGGTGATGACGCCGTTCAGATTCTTGCTGACGATAGCGTCATCGCTCGAATCGACGATGGCCCCGAGCAGCAGTCGCGTTTCTTCGGCTTTCCGGCGCCCGGTGATGTCGCGGGTAATGCCGAGCTGGACGATCGAGCCGTCGGGGCGGCGCAGCGGCACGGCGTGGGTCTCCATCCGGCAGCGCCTGCCTTTCAGTCCCACGATGTCAAATTCGAGGGAGCCCTTCTCGTTACCGCAGACCCGTTCATTGAAGGCGCGGTAGGTTTCGCGGTCTTCCGGCGCGATGAGGTCGTACACGCTTCTTCCCGTCACGTCTTCCGCCGCGGCGGCTCCGACCATCCCCAGTCCCGCCTCGTTCATCAGCAGCAGCGTGCCGTCGGCGGCGACCACCTTAACGCACTCGGGCGTCGTCTCGACAATCGCCCGGAAACGCTCCTCGCTTTCGCGCAGGATGTCCTCGGCGCGCTTGCGCTCGGTGATATCGACGAGCATATTGACCGCGCCGGTCAGGCGGCCCTGAGCGTCGAATAACGGGGTCGGATACGGCGTGAATATGCGGCGCTTCCCGTCGGGGCGCTCGGCGACGGCTTCGCAGCCCAGCACCGGCCTTTTTTCCCGCAGCGCCACCGCCATCGGACATTGATCGTGAGGAAGCGGCGTGCCGTCCGTGTTGTAGAGCTTCCACGTCACACACCACGAATCGGTGCCAACCTCCGGCACGCGCCCCGAGAATTCCACGGCGGCCTGGTTGAAGAAGGTAATGCGGCCGTCGGCGTCGGTCGTGTAGACCGCGGCGGGAATCGCCTCGATGATTTCATGCAGACGGCGTTCGCTTTCGCGCAAGGCCTGCTCGGCCTGCCTGCGCTCGATCAGGTCTGCGGCCTGGCGCGCCAGGATGTCCAGTAGCCGCAGGTCGCGCTCCGTGGGGGCATGCGGTTTGCTCCAGTGCGAGGAGATCATGCCCAGCATTTTGCCGCTGCGCGAGATGAGCGGCGTCGACTGCGCGGCATGGATACCGGCCTCCAGCAACGCGGCCATGCCGCCGGTGCCGGCGAGGAAATCACATGTCTCGACGTCCGCCGCGATCGCGCGTTTGCCGGTGCGCAGAACCTGACCGCAGGTGCTGTCCGTATCGAAGCGCACCCATTCCCATACTTTGCAGCCCACGGGCGTAAGTCCCCGCGACGCCAGGAGGCGCAGCTCGCCCTTCGGCCCGCGTTCGGGATAAAGCACCTGCATGGTCGCGAAGTCCGACCGCATGATGGCGGCGACGGCGTCGACGATTTTTCCGTAGAGCGCGTTTTCATCACCTGGCTCGATGAGCTGCGCGCTGATATCCCGCAACAGCTTCGTGTCCGCCAGTTCCGCGGCAAGCTGCGCCTGCCGTGTTTCCTGCTCCTGCTTCAGGTCGGTGATGTCGCGGGTAAAGCAGCGCGTATGAACAAATTCCCCGTCCTCGAACAGCACGCTCGAATTGATCAGGACATGGCGGATCGATCCGTCGCGGTGCCGCAGCCGGGCCGGACGGTCATGAAGGGTTTCGCCCCGGCTCAGGCACGCAAGAATATCGTTGATGACAGCCCCGTCGGCGTGAAACTCGATGATGTTCCGCCCGATATACTGCTCCCGCGTGTAGCCGAGAAGATCGAGCTCGGCCTGGTTCGCCCAGAGGATGGTGCCGTCCGCGCCCACCCAATGAAGGCCGATGGTCGAAGTCTCAATGAAATCGCGCAGAACCGCCTCGCTGCGCCGCAAGGCCTGGAGTTCGCGCAACAAGGCATCGTTTGACGCCGTGTCCGGCGCCTTCGCGCGGCCGTTGGAATGGCCGTTCGCCGTTATCTCTTCTTTGCGGATCGTGCGCGTGGGAGTCATGCCGCGTCACCCTTCCTCTCCAGCCCGGCCGCACCGAGAGCCATAGACTTTTTTCCTGTGAGAATGTCGCGGACGATGACGCCGAGCTGGATGAATTCATCCAGGCGCGACGGTTTCCGGAAATAAAACATCGCGGCGTGTTTTTGCGCCCGGTCGTGATCGGCGGGAGCGTCAGAGGATGTCATCACGACCACCGGAATCTGAGCGTAGAATTCCGTTGATCTCAGGCATTTGAGGATTTCCTCGCCGTTGTACTTCGGCAGATGCATGTCGAGCAACAGCAGATCCGGGCCCGGCGCCTTTCGGTCCTTGTCGGCCTTTTGAATGAAGCTGATAGCCTCTTCGCCGTCTCTCGCTACATGGAGAACATGATCGAGGTCCTGATCGCGAAGCGCGATGCGGACGATGCCGACATCAGCTGCCGACTCCTCGGCCAGCAGAATCTGGTATGGACGTTTCTCGGTCGCCATGGCGGTCCCTAATCCCCTCCTTGCAGCCGGGTGCGCGGTCGGAAACCTTCACTCTAGATTTACCACTTTTTTGAACGACTTTGTATTTCCGCAATACTGATAAATTTAAGGGAAGCGCAGGCCCGGAGTCAACGATTTTTTGCCTTGTCAGGTGCCCGCTCGTGCCCCGACCGGATAGAACGCAAGAGGATGGTAAACAGTTCCATTTCCGTGTCATAGCGCCCGGCCCGGTTCGGGCCGCCGGGCTCTACTCGACCGCCATCGCAGGAGAGAGTGATGGCGTTTCTCCCCGAGCCTCTTTGGAAGTCTCGGCCATGCGGTGACGATCCCTGGCGCGAGGAAGCTATGCGACTCGTTGGTTCGTCGAAGTGATCGGTTCGGTTCTTTGGACGGAATACCAGAAGCTGCCCGCCGTCTCACGATCGCGTCCTGAACAGCGGAGAATTCCTAGATCGCATAGCGCCTCGCAATACGCCTTGAGCGTTCTCAACGTCGAGGGCATACCATTTCGATCGCCCACCGGAATCAGGTCGGGGTATTTCGGGCCGTAATCGGCGATGACGCTCACGCAGCCGGGCACCCAAAGGCCTACAGAATCCTGAAGCCAGTTGTCAACATAAGCCAACGAGAATGACTTCCGCTTCTTGACGATCCAATGGCTGTAGATGGCAATTTGCCACAGTCGCCGGTCACACTTATAGATCCAGTCGCCATTGGGAACGGATAAGTTGACGAACGTCGGCAATCTCAGGGGCAAGAACCGCTTAGGGTTCTGCCAAATGTAGTGATCCTCGGCGGCGGCGCTCAGAGTCGCAAGATGAGCGGCAGAGCGGTAGAACCGCATTTCCGATAGCGCTTTCCTGAGATCAGCCTGTTCCTGATACAAGTGCTTCTTGTCGCGCGCCACCTTCAGGGCGGGCAGTCGCTTTTGCAGCTTTTCGCGGGCCAGCTTTTCCTTTGCGTTATGGAGCCAGGTCATCCTTGAGCGGTCGTTGATCAGCACCCAGAATGCTGACCAGTCAGCGATATGCTCCGCCAGCAGATCAGAGAGATCGATCTCGATGGCAGAAACGTCCGCCGCGACGATCTTCGCCCGTTTTTCATCATCGACCGGATGCCGAAAATGAATCTCGATGATCAGCCGGTGCTCCCCCTGGATGGCAAGCAGATCCGCTCTCATTCCGTGCAGGCTTATCTCCTCCTCGACGGAATCGAATACCGCCACCGTCCCTGACCGAACCACGATCTCCGCCGCAGAGTGCCTTAGCCGCTGCGAGTCAAAGAAATCCGCCTCGATTCTGTGCTCCGGAAGGTTGAGTTGCTTGCGCTCCCGCAACAGTTGCTTTGCCGCGCGATGAATGGCGCTCTCCACCGCGCCCTTGCATTCGACTTCGACCGCGTGCTTGAAATGATGCTGCTGTACCGGCCCTTTCGCCGCCACCAAAAGCGCACCGCATCCAGGACACATGCAATCGCAGCCCCTGCCCCTCTCAACATCGTTGATGTGCACGATCCCGTTCGCCAGGTCGACGCCGAACGCAAGCTTGATCTCGGCCTTGCCCATAGGTCATGTCCCCTGTCGCGCAGGGCAGCTTAGCCAGCCATCCGAGTTCACGCAATTGCCGGGACGCAAGACTGCACCGCGATGGCGGTTATCCCGATGTCGCTGGCTTTGACCTGCCGTCTTATGCAAATTCTGTCCGTTCCCTATAACGCCTGTGTTCTCGTAACAATGACGCGATCATGGGCCCGCGGCGGTCCCTGTCAACGGCTGGCCCGCTCCTTTCGCGCCTTCGCTGCGCTCCGTTGTCTCCCCGTGTGGCCGTTCCCCTGCGGTGACAGATCCCTTCATGCCGCCTGCCCTGTTAATGCCCGCGTCACGAGACACGCGGCGCAGAAAGAGGAACAGACAATGCAGAATATAGAACGGCAGGATATCTACACACGCATCACGAGCAAGATCGTCGCTTCCCTTGAGGCGGGCGTCCGCCCGTGGATCAAGCCGTGGAGCGGCGAGAATACGGCCGGGCGGATCACGCGCCCCTTGCGCCACAATGGCATGCCCTATTCCGGCATCAACATCCTGATGCTGTGTGACCTTTCGGCAAGCGTGCATGACGCCGGCTAGCCCGTCCTGTTAAGTTCAGTCAGTCGCTGAGGAGCGGCTGATCGTGAACCACAAAAGCCTACCCATTCCCGAACCTATCGCGCAACTGCAGCGCCAGTTGGATCAGTTCCGGAGCACCCAGTCACAGCGGACCAAGCTGCCGGAATCACTTTGGCAGGCTGCGGTCGAACTGGCCCGACAACACGGTGTGTACGCCGTCGCGCACCCACTACGGCTGGATTATATGGGTCTGAAGAAACGGCTCGGCGGAGTTCCCAACCTCCGACGCAAGGCAGCCAAGCCGGCATTCGTGGAGCTGATCGCTCCGCATACGGCGACACTGGAGGACTGCGTCATCGAGTTCGAGTCCGCGGGCGGCGGCAAGATGCGCATCCACTGGAAGGCAGCCGCTCCGCCGGATTGGGCCGGCTTGCTGCGCGCCTGGCGGGATACCGAAGGATGATCCAGATCACGGCGCAGATGCGTGAGCTTTCGGCAGGCTTGCGTAAATGTGCAGTCGCCCTATTTTTGTGGGAAACTGGCCGGACTTTTCCCCAGGTTGTTTCGTACACTACCGGCCTCCACGCCCGGGTTATAGCACTAAGGATGTCGATACCACCGAAGATGCATCGGCCCGAGACCTCCGTCGCTGAACACCAGCGCGTCTCCGTCCGCGCCCTCAAGCCACCCGCTCGGCGCCGCATCCATCGCGCGCCATCCCGAGGAGGCGCGATCCAGCGTGTAGAACCGCTGAGCGCTGGTCTTGTTGTCCCAGACTTGGACGAAGAAGGAATCGTCTCTTGTGAAGGCTGGTTTTGCATTTTGCCCAAACTGATCCAGCCTCCACCGGCCGGAAAGGTTGCCGTTCAAGTCCAACTCTACCCACTCGGTTTCGCTGCCCAGCGTGCCCGAAACAGCCCAGAGTCCGACGCGATCGTGCGCGACGGTAATGCTGTTCCACTGGAAGCCCTGAGAGGCCGGTTCGAGGCCGGATGGAAACAGGGACCGCGGGAGATAAGCCCCCGCCTCCTTGCCGTCCGGACCGTACTTGCGCACGGTCTTGTATTCCTCTTTGGGTGTTCCGTGCGCGCTGGTGGCATTGACTTCGATGCCGAAACTCCAGAGAGAATGATCTTCGGCAAATGCCAAGTGGTAAGGAAGATACAACCCGGTCTTGACGGTCCTGGTCACGGAACCGGAACTGTCTCGGAAATCGATGCCGCGATCCTTCTTCGAGTCAAAAGCACCCCAGGCAACAGCGACTGTGCCATCGGTGTCGATCGCGACGGCGCGAGGGTGCCCTGCCTCCTCGGCAAAAGCCATTGCCAGGTGGCCATCGGGCGCGAAGATCGTAACTGCTTCGTTATCGATCCTGTAGAAGTAGCCCTGGTAGAACGCTGGGACCGGTTGGAGTCCCTCCGTCCTTGCCTGAGACGTAACCTCACGAATGGGATCGTTCCCAGCCAAAAGGCCAAGGCTGAAAACCCCGGCGAGTATCATCACTTTCAACATGTGATTTCTCCTTCTCCTAGTATTTCACTAAAAGTTGACGACCAAGCTGATCGAACCGTTGGCGGCCACGTGTCGATTACCCTGCCGGAGCCAACCTCACGAACGTCCAAAGCGAATCGTCCACCCTCGCCTAGCGGCATACTCCCGCATCGCCGGCTTCTGCATCGGCAACGTTTGCTGATCATTGGTGAGACATGAGCGTACAGGCCCGCCAGCAACATTTTACCGATTTTCCGTGCCTGGCTAAAAACGCGATCGGATCTTGCCTTTGGAGAGGCCCATTTTATGGGCATATCGAGAGGGCTGTCCCGCCCGGCCCGGAGTCGATCCTTTCCGGCCAGGAAGGAATTATCATATTACGCGGCGGCGGGCGTGGCGATCCGCGCCAGCGTCTCGCGATAATTCCAGGGCATCCACGCCGCTGGATTACCCTTCAACTCCGCGGCGTGCCGCTGCAACTCGGTCAGATAATCGAACGGATTGGCTCCGTTCAACTCGCAGGTGTGAATCAGACTCATGAACAGATCGCCGACTCCGGCGCCGTTCACCGTCTTGTAGAAGAGCGCGTTCTTGCGGTTCAGAATCGCCTTCTTTAAAGTTCTTTCTGCGATGTTGTTATCGAGTGGTGCGCCGGGTTGTTGCAGGAACAGTGTCAGCTTTGGCCAATGATTTAGCAAGTAGGAGATGGCTTTGCCCAGCCCGGAATTCGGCTCGGTCTTGTGGTCCGCCAGTTGTGCCTCCAGCCACTGGTGCAGTTCGGTCATCAACGGGCCGCTATGCTCCTGATGGAATTGCAGCCGGTCTGCCGCCGAAAGTTCCTGTTCTCGCGCCAGTGCGTCGTGGTGATAAACGCCGCGTAACGTCTCCAGCACATAACGGCATTCTTCCGGAAAATTGTCGACCACTTCCACAAACTGCCGTCTTCCATGGGCGATGCAGTTCGCCAGCAGGGTTTTGACGCCTTCCAGCTTGGGCGTGTTGCGCGACAGCGCGTCGCACATCTGGATCGGCGCCGGCAGTTCGCGGGCGCGCTGCTTCAATACGTCGCCCATGTTTTCGCCTGCGTGCTTCCATCCCGTAAAGTACAGCGCGATGCGCCACACCCCTACCATCGAAACAATCCCGCTGGTGAATGTGCCGGTGCGTTTGTCACCCGGTTCGCGGGTCAGCCGCAGTATCCGCATGCCGGTGTCGTCGTTGTGCAGCACGCCGCCTTGCGCCGCCTGCCGGATCAACTCCTCCAGCGCCGCACGGATCCACTGCGCAGCGGCCACCAGGAGATCCCATTGCGTCGCAGCGGGCAACGGCATGCCCAGTTGTTGCTCCAGCCTTTCCAGCCGGTGAAAGGGCACTCCCGTACCGTACTTCATCAGGGCGATCATGGCCACAGCCGTTGCATCGTACTTGTCCGGGCCCGCCGTCGCCGGTGCGTCGGCTGTGAACACCTGCCCGCAGGCATTGCAGCGCAGTCGCTCCATCTCAAACACGGTGGCTTCCAGCGGAGCGTGCCCTACGAATCTGACCAACGTGGCCGGCTCTTTCTGCCGGTACACTTTTCCGCGGCGGCATTCCGGGCAAAGGTCGCCGGAATCGAGCGTGGTGTGCGCTACGGCAACCCTGCGGGCGCCTCGAAACGCAGCGGCACTATGGCGCCCATGGCCGCTGGGAGTTGGTGCATTGTGCTCCGGTGGGTCTGCGGGCGCTGCATCCGGCGGCACAACCGCGCTGGTTTTCTCCGTGCTGCGTTTTGGCATCAGTCTCTCGGCCATGGCGTGTAGCGCGGTTTTGAGCTGCTGGCCTTCCGCTGCGCTCAGCGGCGCACGCGTGCTGCGATCGATAATCTGATCCAGTTCGTCCAGATTCACGTCGATCCGCCGTCTCCTCTTCATAACTGGGTGAGGTATTCGCGGAAACGCGGCGTCAGGGGATAGCCCAGCACCTGCTTGAGCGAGCGGTTCGGCACATAGCTGTTGGATTGCTTGCCGCGTCCCGTGGTCTGGCCCAGCAGCACCCAGTTGGCCGCGCGGTAACAGGTCCCGCGGAATCGTTCCGGATCCACGAACGTTTCCAGAAAGTAAATGGGATGCCCGTACATCCGCTGCCAGTCACCGGAGATCTGCGTCGCCATGCGTCCCAAAATGTGCGACGCCAGATGCGGCACCCGCACCCAAGGCAGGATCAGAAACCGTGTATTGTAGACGATCAATCGAATGTTACGCCGCCGCACCTCCTGGTTCCAGCCGATGTAGCGGTCGCGCGCGCCAATGTGTCGCGGGGCGCTGGACCACGCCACGCAGGCCAGCGGCCGGTCTTGAGCCGATACTAAATACTTCAGGTGCTCCCCCACCGGCTGCTCATAACCCAGATAATGATGCTCCTCCAGCAGGCTGTTAAACAGCGGCTCATCCCCGCTCCGCCGTACCTGCACAAACTCCAAGGGCTGGAACTGGGCGAGTCGGCCTTCCACCGGCGTCCTGTCGATCAGCACGGGAGCCGGCTGCACCCGCCGCGCCAGCGGGTTGTGCGGCACGTACCGCACCGGTGGTAACTCGATCTGTCCGGCGCGCTCCAGCGTGAGTAACAGGCCGCGGCACACCATGTCGCGCAAGGCGCCGTTGGGCTGTTTCCATTGCCAGGCTTCGCACAGTTTCTGGGACAATCTGCGGCGGCTCGCGCGCGGATGCGCCGCGATCAGTTCCTTTATATAGACGATGTTTTCATTGGTGATCACTCGTCCGCGATACCTGATGAGTTCTGCCATCAACAGCAGTATGCACCTTCTTTTTCTGGAACGCAAGGGGGTAGGAATGTTTTTTGCAATTCTTACTTCGTCGCGTTCACCCGCCGCCACATGGGCGCCGCCCGCACCCGTGACAGGTCACCGGCCGCCATCAACAACTGTGCCTCGTAGGCTTCCAGCGGCTTGGCCGGTGCCTCTGATTCCGGCCACCATACGAACCTGCCCTTGGATAGCCGCTTCTGCGCCAGCCAGTATCCCTGGCCGTCATAGCTGAGGAGGCGAATGGCTGTACCCCGGCGGCTGCGAAACACGAACACGCACCCGGAAAATGGATCTTCCGCGAGTTTCTCCTGGCAAAGCCGCGCCAAAGAGTCAATCCCCTTACGTCCGTCGACGGGCTCAATGGCCACCAGCACGCGCATCTGCGCCGTGATCTGGATCATCCTTCGGTATCCCGCCAGGCGCGCAGCAAGCCGGCCCAATCCGGCGGAGCGGCTGCCTTCCAGTGGATGCGCATCTTGCCGCCGCCCGCGGACTCGAACTCGATGACGCAGTCCTCCAGTGTCGCCGTATGCGGAGCGATCAGCTCCACGAATGCCGGCTTGGCTGCCTTGCGTCGGAGGTTGGGAACTCCGCCGAGCCGTTTCTTCAGACCCATATAATCCAGCCGTAGTGGGTGCGCGACGGCGTACACACCGTGTTGTCGGGCCAGTTCGACCGCAGCCTGCCAAAGTGATTCCGGCAGCTTGGTCCGCTGTGACTGGGTGCTCCGGAACTGATCCAACTGGCGCTGCAGTTGCGCGATAGGTTCGGGAATGGGTAGGCTTTTGTGGTTCACGATCAGCCGCTCCTCAGCGACTGACTGAACTTAACAGGACGGGCTAGCCGGCGTCATGCACGCTTGCCGAAAGGTCACGATGCTGTGGGCATCGGCCATGGAGCAGGGCTTCGGCTCACCGAGCTGGATGACTTTCAAGCAGGCGATTGAACTCGATGCCTGCGTCCGCAAGGGCGAGAAAGGCTCACTTGTCGTCTACGCGAATTCTGTCACGAAGACGGAGCAGAACGACGCCGGCGAGGATATCGAGCGCGAGATCCATTTCCTGAAGGGCTACACGGTGTTCAATGTCGAGCAGATCGAGGGCTTGCCCGAGCAGTATTACGCGAAGCCCGAGCCGAAATTCACGCCCGTGCAGCGGATCGATCACGCCGAGGCTTTTTTCGCAGCACACGGTCTGTATCCGCTATGGCGGCAACCGCGCCTATTACGCGCAGGAGCTGGACTATATCCAGATGCCGCCGATTGAGAGCTTTCATCGATGCTGAGAGCGTTCTACGCTACGCTCGCCCATGAAAGCGTACACGCGACAAAGCATCCCTCCCGCCTTGAGCGCGACTTCGGCCGCAAGACATGGGGCGACGAAGGCTATGCGCGCGAAGAACTCGTGGCCGAGCTGGGGTCCGCTTTCCTGTGTGCCGATTTGGAGCTGACGCCGGAAGTGCGTGACGATCATGCCTCCTATATCCACCACTGGCTGCAGGCACTCAAGGACGACAACCGCGCGATCTTCGCCGCTGCCGCGCACGCGCAACGCGCCGTCGATTACCTGCACAAGCTGCAGCCGCAACAGAAAGCCGAGGCCGCCTGAGGGCGGCTCACGGGACCTCACAATCGGAATCGGCTTGCGCAGTGCGATTTACAGCGTTATTGATATCGGACGCAGGAGAAAGAAGAAGCCATGCCGTCGTATCTCGACCAGTATTTCGCTCTCAACGAGCAGGAGCGCAACATAGTGCGGACAGCGGCGAAGACCGGCGACAGTCCGCTGAGTCGCCAGATGTTCAAGCTCTATTTCCCCAAGCTCACAACCGAAGAGATACCGAAGCTCATAAAGGAACTTAGCGGTGTGAACTGAGTTCCATCTTCGTGTTGCTTATGAGCGCGCGAACGCAAGCAGCGGACCGGAATCGTGATTGTCCGCTGCCTTCAGCGCTACTATGTACTGCGCGCGCATTTGACCGACGTCGCGCAAATTGGCGCTTCCCCATGAGAAACGCTTTCCGCCCAGCTGCATGATGAGCAGGTCAGCCATCAGGCGCGCGTGACGGCCATTGCCGTTGGGGAATGGATGAATCGCGACAAGGCGGTGATGAAAGCGCACGGCGATCTCGTCGGGCGGAAAAGACTTGTGATCGATCCAGGCCTTCGCATCTTCAAGCAAATGGCGCAGGGCGGCGGGGATGTCGTAGAACGGAATCCCGAGATTGCGCTCGCTGCGCCGGAAGTCCCCGGCCCATTTCCAGACCTCGCCGAGCATCTGCTTGTGCAGATCCATGATGAATTTCTCACTCAGCAGGTCGGGCTTGCGCCGGCGCAATGCCCAGTCCTGCCCGCGCAGGATGTTCTCCTGCTCGGCTTCGTTCAGTTCATGGCGGTTTGAGATGTGCGCCGGAATGAGATCGCGCTGTTCCTCGGGGGTTGTAAAGCACGGTGGTGAACGAATACTTGGTATTGCCCGTCTCGATCTTGACAGCCGCTTCGGTGCTTTCGCGGCCATGCTTGATCACGATCTTCTGGCCCTGCACTTCGAACTTGTAGTCGCCGGCCTTTAGTTCCGTGCCGCCGATTGTGGCCGGTAGGGGGAAAGATACGGTGTACGACTTGGCACCGGCGAACGCCATCCCGGCCAGCAGACACACGCATAACATCGCCTTCTTCATCGGTAATTTTGCTCCTTCAAGCGTTGGACCGCCGGCCTCTTTTGCGCGGCCGTCGAGCACGTATACGGACGAAGATCCGGGAATGTTCGGCGGGCGATATCAGCAAATTGTCAATATTCGCGCACCCGCTCGAGCCGTTCTGGCAGCATTCGACACACCTGCAGCTTCAGTACTCACAGCTCGTGATCCTGATCTTTAACAACGTCCTCTGGCCGCACGTGACCGTAGCGACGATGAAGCTCAACGCCGGGTAGGTTCGCAGAGTCCGGCGGCGCATTCCCGGCGAGTGCGTCCGCCGGCGCTCACTGAGACTGGAAGGTCGAACCAGTACGTACTAACTTTAAGTCGTCACTAAGACCGGGCTTATAATGATACCTGACCGGATTTCCAGGTCGAAAGAGACACTTAACCCATGTTACGAGTTCCCTCGATCGCCGTCGCGGCTATCTTTGCTGGTCAGATGTCCGCCGCCAACCCGATTACCTTTCGCGCGCCGCACGCGCTTTCGCTGAATTGTCGTTGATCGGGAGAAATAGTTGTCGCCGACCCAAAGAAATAGTTGTGCCGATCAGATCTGGACCTCACCAGGTGTTTCCGTCTGCGCGAGGGGCCCACGCTGCGCGTGGAGGGGCAATTCTTCAACGTGCTGCGCCATTCCAATTTCGCTTTGCTGTCTGTGATGGCGGGCATTCCCGGCCGGCCAGCGACACAGACGGGCTTCGGGGCCATTACGTCGACAATCCGCCCCGCATGATCGCGGTGCAGGCGAAGCTTGAGTTTTGAGTCCGGCGCCTAGACTAGCTACCCCGCAGCATGGGCGTCGCTAGAGTGGCCAAGACTGTTTCCATGTCCGAGCGGAAGAGTTGGCGCTGAACCGGAATCGAGTCAGACGGGATAAGCCCTTCATAAGTTTGCTCATCGATCCACTTGCGCGACAATGTGGGTGCCGGGATGCCTTGACTGGAAGCGTAGCGCTCCAGTTCCGCCATCTGATGCCGTAAATCCAGGCATAGCCAGCCTTCGAAATCCAGCCTTGCCGGTCTTGACCAACTGTCCCAATAGCGGCGCTCGAGCTCCAGGATCGGCCGGACGGCGGCGCCTGCCCCTCTCGCAGCAGGATCGGCGGCTCGCCCGGGTTACGCACCCACTCGATCCAGAAAGTCGCGCTGGCCGAGTAGACGAAGGCATTGGGAACGGGGTTCGCTGCGGTCGCCACGGTAGCCGGTTGGGCCGGCAAGGGAGCGGGCGGAGTGCACCCGGCGCTACACTGGTCTCGGCATGTTCACTCGCCGTAGCTTTCTTCAGACCGCCGCTGTCACCCTAACCGCTCCAGCGGGCCGGCTGCTGGCCGACGACGACTCGGTCTTTCGTAACCCCATTTTGGGCGGAGACCACCCCGACGCCAGCCCTATCCGTGTGGGCAGGGAGTTCTTCCTCACTCATTCCAGCTTCGACTATGCTCCCGGCCTGCTCATCTGGGACTCCGCCGATCTGGTGAACTGGAAGCCTGCCGCCGCCGCGCTGCATCGCTACGCCGGCAGCGTGTGGGCCCCCTATCTGAGCGAGTACGAAGGCCGTTTCTACATCTACTTCCCCGCCGACAACCGCCTGCGCGTGGTGCATGCCGATCACCCGCTGGGCCCCTGGAGCGACCCTATCGACTTGGGCATCAACGCCATCGATCCCGCCCACATCGCCGAGAACGGACGCCGCTTCCTGTACGCCAACGGCGGCGTCATGGCCGAGCTAAACGCCGATGGATTGGGCGTGAAGACGCCGCCGCGCCACGTATTCGATGCGTGGCCCATGCCCGCCTCGATGCGCATCGAATGCACCTGCCTGGAAGCGCCCAAGGTGATCGCGCACGGCGGTTATTTTTATTTGAATGTCGCCGAGGGAGGAACCGGCGGGCCCTCCACCAGTCACGCGGTCGTTTCGGCCCGCAGCCGCCACGCCGAGGGTCCCTGGGAGTATTCGCCGTACAACCCCATCGTCCACACCCCCAGCCGAGACTCGCGCTGGCTCTCGGTCGGCCACGGCCGTCTGGTCGATACTCTGGACGGAAGCTGGTTCATGACCGTTCACTCTTACGAAAACGGCTATCGCGCCCTGGGCCGCCAAACCCTCCTGCTGCCCATCGAGTGGACCGCCGACGGGTGGTTCCGCGTTCCCGCGAGTGTGACCGCCGAGTCGGCCATCCGCATGCCCATTCCCGGCACTCGCCAACTGCCCCTGCCCGACCCTTCGGACGACTTCACCAGTGCCGAACTCGGCTTGCAATGGGCCTTCTGGCACGAGTTCGACCCGGCCCGCTTCACCACCGGGCAGGGCAGGCTGAACCTGAAGGCGCGCGGCAGTTCGCCGGCCAACAGCCCCACTCTCACCACCCCGGTGGGCGGTCACTCGTACACCGTCGAAATCGACGTCGAGATCGCCTCCGGCTGCCGCACCGGCCTGCTGCTCTTCTACGATCCCGAGCATTGGACCGGCGTGCTGCTGGATGGCGAGGGCATCGGCGTGCGCATAGCTAACGGCTACGTGCCCAGCCGCCAACAGAAAGGCGCAACGCGCGCCACCCTGCGCATCGTCAACGACAACCAGGAAGTGGACTTCTACTTCCGGCTCCCCGGCCAAAGCTGGCAAAGGACGCGTGAATCGGCGGAAGTCAGCGGCATGCATCACAACGTCCTCGGTGGATTCCTGGACCTCCGCCCCGCCGTCTTCGCCGCCGGTTCCGGCAGCGCGAGCTTCCGCAACTTCCGCTACTGGCCTGAAGCGAAGGCACCGGCATAACGGAGGTGCTCGACCAATGAAGAATCTCGCCCCACTCCTTCCTGCTCTTTGTCTTTCTCTTTCTTTCCTTGGCTGGAGCGATAGAGCAGGCGCCGCGCCGGTGGCGCCCCGCGCAGCCAACGGCATCACGCTGCAACTCTCCGCATCCACGCTGACCGTCCCCGAAGGTTCCAGCGCCGGCGCCACCGTCACCCTGACTCGCACCGGAAACACGGGAGACGTCACCTTCAGCGTGACCGGGCTGCCTTCGGGTGCGACTATCTCTTACCTGAACCCCGAGGCCGCCAGCAGCGGGCAGATCACCGTGATGGCGACGACCGCGGCCCTGGGCGCCTATGCGCTCACGCTGCAGGCGACCGACGGAACCAACTCCGCCTCATCGAACCTCAGTCTGGTCGTCACGGCCGCCGCCCAGGCTCCATCTACTTTTGCGTGGAGCTCGTCCGGCCCGCTCATCTCCGCCATTCCCAACCCCACCCATCCGATCGTTTCGGTCAAAGACCCCACCGTCGTCTACTACAAGAATCAGTGGAATGTTTACGCAACCACCGCCGACACCTCCGGCAACTGGAACATGCTCTACCTGAACTTTGCCGACTGGAGCCAGGCCTCCGCCGCCCAGCCCTACTACATGGACGCTACGCCCGGCTTCATTGGCTATCACTGCGCGCCGGAACTGTTCTACTTCACCCCGCAGAACAATTGGTATTTGATTTACCAGTCCGGCCCGCCGCAGTACTCCACCGCCGCCGACCCCACCCAGCCGCAAACCTGGACCGAGCCGCAGAGCTTCTTTTCGAGCCAGCCATCCAAGGTAAGCGGCTGGCTCGATTTCTGGGTCATCTGCGACTCCGCCAACTGCTACCTGTTCTTCACCGGGGACGACGGTAATTTCTATCGCAGCCAAACCACCGTTGCGAACTTCCCCAACGGTTTCAGCACGCCGCAGCTCATCATGCAGGCCACCACTGCCGGAGATTTGTTCGAGGCCAGCCACACCTATAGCATTAAGGGATCGACGCAGTACTTGACCATCATCGAGGCTATGGGGGGGCCCTATGGCCACCGCTACTTCCGGGCCTTCCTGGCCGGCAGCCTGGATGGCGAGTGGACTCCGGTCACCGGCGCCAACGGCTTCGCCGCGCCGTTCCTGGGCGAAGAGAACGTGACTTTTGCCACGGGCGTGACGCCCTGGACCGACGACTTCAGCCACGGCGAAATCATACGCGACGGCTACGACGAAACCCTCCAGATCGACCTCAACAATAATTTGCAATTCCTCTACCAGGGAGACAACCCGGCAGCGAACGCCCCCTCCTACAGTCAGATCCCTTGGCAGCTCGCGCTGGCGACCGCAACCAGTTTCCCGGGCGTGCCGGCGGTTAACGCTGGAGGTGTGGTGAATTCCGGCAGTTACACCGCGCAAGGCGTTGCGCCGGGCTCTATCGTGTCGATCTTCGGCACGGACCTGGCCGGCTCAGCCGCCATCGCAACCACCATCCCACTGCCGACCGCATTGAGCGACGTCACGTCGGTGACATTCAACAATATTCCCGCGGGGCTGTTCTTTGTGAGTCAGAACCAGATAAATGCGCAGCTCCCGTTTGACGTTCTGCCGTCGGACCAAGGAGGCACGGTGAACGTTGTGGTTAGCCGCAACAGCGGCGAATCGGCCCCCCAGAATGTCACAGTGACGCCGTCCTCGCCCGGCATTTTCACCACGACCGCAAACGGACTCGGCCAGGCTTTTGCCTACGACAACACCACGGAGGCGCTGGCTGCGCCGGCCGGTGCGGCCATTGGACCCTTTAATGCGACCCCGATTTCCATCAGTTCCGGGCACGCCTTGATCATTGCCTGCACCGGGCTGGGTTCGGTGACGCCGTCTATCGACAACTACGTGGCAGCGTCGGATGGCATCTTTCGGAACACTCTGCTGCAGCCGACTGTGTTGATCGGCGGCGTCCCGGCGCAACCCATCTATTCCGGGCTCTCGCCGCAGTTCGTCAGTGAGTACCAGATCGGTGTAACGCCGGCCGCCAACACACCAACGGGGGACGCGGTGTCCTTACAGATCCGGATTGGCGGCGTGACGACGTCGAACCAAGTCACCATTGCGGTTGCCCCGTAATCCAACTGCCTGGTGGCCCCCTCGTTTTTCATTCGCAGTTTCTCCGTTAGACATTATTTCGGGCATCTTCACCTCAGGCATCGAATCTGCGTGCAAAAGGCGGAGGCGGGCTTGCTGGACACATGCCTGTGGAGCGCGTTCCAGGCACGCGCGGATGTGACGGCGGCGCAGTTGGTGGCGGCTGCGAAAGTTACGGTTCCGGCGGCTGTCCAACTGACCGTGCAGGTCGAGGATGCTCACGAACTGCTAGAGGCGGCGGTCCAGCAGCACAAGACAGACCTGTTGGTTGGAATCTGGACAAGCGCAAGTCCGACCGTCCCTTTGCAGACGACATATCTTCCCCTGAGTTCGGTAAAGCAAAGCGCGACCGGTCGGACCTACCAAGGCAACGTTCCATTCGCGCAGCAGTTTCGGCTGTCCGTGGCATCGCCGTCGGTGCAGCTCGCGCCAGCCGATAGTTCCATTGGGCAAATCAGTTCCTTTGGGCCCGGCCTGCGGTCGATGGCGGCACGATACCTGTTCCTGGACGAGGTAGACGCTTACCCAGGTGATGTGGAGGGCGAGGGCGACCCGATCACGCTGGCGATGGCGCGCACGCGGACGTTCGCGCGCCGCAAAGTGTTTCTGGTTTCGACGCCGAAGATCACCGGCATGAGCCGGATCGAGTCGGCGTATGAGGAGAGCGACCAGCGGAAGTACTGGGTGCCGTGTCCGACGTGCCGCGAGTTACAGATTCTGAAGTTCGCGCAACTGCGGTGGCCAAAGGGCGATCCGCAGAGTGCGGTTTACGTCTGCGAGCACTGCGGCCAGGAGATTCGCAACCACCAGAAGCACTCCATGCTGGCGCGCGGCGAGTGGCGCGCCGGCGCGAAAGGCGATGGTAGAACGGCGGGCTTCCATATCTCCAGCCTGTACAGTCCGGTCGGTTGGTTCTCGTGGGGCGACGCCGCCAAGCAGTTCGAGCAGGCGCAGAGAAACCCGGCGTTGCTTCAGGTCTTCGTCAACACCGTGCTGGGCGAGACGTGGACGCTGCTCGGCGAAGCGCCGGAGTGGCAGAAGCTTTATGACCGCCGCGAGTCGTACAAGATCGGCACCGTGCCGCCTGGCGGGCTATTCCTTACGGCCGGCGCGGATGTCCAGAAGGACCGCATCGAGGTTGAGATTACCGCGTGGGGCCGGGGCAAGGAGTCGTGGTCGGTCGATTACCGGGTGCTCGAAGGGGACACGTCGCGACCACAGGTTTGGGAGAAGCTAACCGCGCTCTTGAGTGAGACGTTCCCGACGGCGTCCGGTCTGGAGTTGCAGATCCTGCAACTCGCCGTGGATTCGGGCTTCGCCACCATCGAGGTGTACCAGTGGGCGCGACGACAGGGCGGGCGCGTGCTGGTGATCAAAGGCGATTCGCGGACGCCCGCTCTCATTGGGGCAGCGTCTCCGGTGGAGGTGGGGCCGGCGGGCGCGAAACTGAAGCGCGGCGTCCGGGTGTGGCCGGTCAATTCCGGCATGGCCAAAGAGGAACTGTACCGTTGGCTTCGGCTTGACCGACCCACCGATGAGGATCTCGCGAAGGGAATTCCCTTTCCTCCGGGGTATTGTCACCTCCCGCGCTACAGCGAGGAGTACTTCAAGCAGATCACCGCCGAACAGTTGGTGACCAAGATCGTCAAAGGCTATCGCCGGCACGAATGGCAAAAGATGCGCGAGCGCAATGAGGCGCTCGATTGCCGCGTGTATGCGCGCGCGGCGGCTGGACGGGTCGGCATCGACCGTTTCCAGGAGAAGCACTGGACCGATCTCGAACGCCGGGTGGGCGCGCCTCCGGTGCAGGAAGTGAAACAACCGCAGCAACAGCAGCGCACGGACGGTAAGCAAGCGCCGCGGAACCGGGTACGTTTCAGGATGGAGGTTTGAATTGAAACCGTCGCCAGTCTGATCCTGGAAATAACAGAACTACAATACAGAAATGGATACGCAGCCTGAGTCTCCGCCGAGCCCTAAGCCTGATACCCAGGCACAACAGGAGCTGGTGAACCTTCAGATGGCGGAAGAAAAGTCGAAACTCGCCAAGCCAGCCAATGATCTCGACGCCGTCGGCAAGAGTGTCGAGGCGGCGTCCTCGGTCAGCACCGGCCTCTGGCTCTCCTATCTTTTTGTCCTTTTCTATTTCGCAGTTGCGGCTGGCGCGGTGACGCACGCCGACCTGTTGTTAGAAAACCCGGTCAAACTGCCATTCTTGAACATCGAACTGCCGCTGGTCGCCTTCTTTTTCGTCGCGCCGTTGCTCTTCCTTGTGGTGCATGCTTATACGATGGTGCATTTCGTCCTTCTATCAAAGAAGGCGGCGCTATTTCACGACTGCCTCTTGGCACACTTCCCTGACGACGATAGCCAGAGTTCATCGACCCGGGATGGGCAGCGTCAGCTATTGCCGAGCAACATCTTCGTGCAGTTTCTCGCCGGCCCGAGCGAAATCCGCAATGGTGGCCTCGGTCGTCTCCTAAAAGTCATCGCTTGGACAACGTTGGTCTTCGGGCCGGTCGCTCTTCTATTGCTGTTTCAGATCCAATTCCTCCCTTACCATCACTCTTTCATCACCTGGACCCATCGCGTCGCGCTTATCACCGATCTTCTGATCGTCTGGTGGCTGTGGCGCACAATCCTGGCCGGGCGGGGCGACTTACGCGGCTGGCGCGCCTGGAAGACATGGGCTAAGACTTCTATCGCGTTCGCCGCAACTGCAAGCACCATTTTATTCTCGTTGATGGTTGCAACGTTCCCGAACGAGTGGGGAGAGAGGCCATTGAGGTGGTTCACTTTGATCGAGCCGCTCAATGCGAAGATTTTCAACGGCGATGTGGATCCGATTACCCGTCGCCGTACCAGTTGGTCAACCAATACTCTCGTCTTGCCGGGCTTCGACGTATCTGAAGCTCAAAAGAGCGAATTGAAGGGGCGTTCAATCGATCTCCGTGGCCGCCATCTCGAAGGAGCCGTCTTCGCTAGAGCGAATACTTGCGAGTCAATCAAGGACCTTGTTGAGAGAAACGTGAGTGCCCTCGTCCATCGTCGATGCCCATCCCCACTGATGGCTCGCGAACCTGTGGTTCCGCGTTCCCGCGAGTGTGACCGCCGAGTCGGCCATCCGCATGCCCATTCCCGGCACTCGCCAACTGCCCCTGCCCGACCCTTCGGACGACTTCACCAGTGCCGAACTCGGCTTGCAATGGGCCTTCTGGCACGAGTTCGACCCGGCCCGCTTCACCACCGGGCAGGGCAGGCTGAACCTGAAGGCGCGCGGCAGTTCGCCGGCCAACAGCCCCACTCTCACCACCCCGGTGGGCGGTCACTCGTACACCGTCGAAATCGACGTCGAGATCGCCTCCGGCTGCCGCACCGGCCTGCTGCTCTTCTACGATCCCGAGCATTGGACCGGCGTGCTGCTGGATGGCGAGGGCATCGGCGTGCGCATAGCTAACGGCTACGTGCCCAGCCGCCAACAGAAAGGCGCAACGCGCGCCACCCTGCGCATCGTCAACGACAACCAGGAAGTGGACTTCTACTTCCGGCTCCCCGGCCAAAGCTGGCAAAGGACGCGTGAATCGGCGGAAGTCAGCGGCATGCATCACAACGTCCTCGGTGGATTCCTGGACCTCCGCCCCGCCGTCTTCGCCGCCGGTTCCGGCAGCGCGAGCTTCCGCAACTTCCGCTACTGGCCTGAAGCGAAGGCACCGGCATAACGGAGGTGCTCGACCAATGAAGAATCTCGCCCCACTCCTTCCTGCTCTTTGTCTTTCTCTTTCTTTCCTTGGCCCAGATGCACGCAGGTGCACGTAAATTGAAATTATCAGGCCCCCGGCGATTATCTGCAAGCCTATCTGTATCAATCGGTTAGCTGGCTTTAGCGCGTTCGGCCGTATTTAATGGCCTTGCATCTGCGCGGTACCACGCTTACCCTCTCTCGACCGCGGTTACCACCCTCCCTCGAAACCCGACAAACCTGACAAAGCCTATCTGTATCAATCGGTTAGCTGGCTTTAGCGCGTTCGGCCGTATTTAATGGCCTTGCATCTGCGCGGCACCACGCTTACCCTCTCTCGACCGCGGTTACCACCCTCCCTCGAAACCCGACAAACCTGACAAACCCGACAACTGATGCTCTCCGGCCAAGTTGACAGTCCGGCCCTTCCTGAGCCATGCATGTCTCAGCGCGCACCATAATGCCGGTTCCGTCAGGCGAACGCTGCTGCGCACAGGAGACGTGATGAAATTCAGAATGATCTTTTTGGGCGCCGAGCAGGATCCAGATGGCGGGACGGTGCCAGAGTTGGACGCTGACATACCCGTCGACGAATCATCGTTGCGCTGCTACGAGTACAGCGGGACGCACATGGTCCGCCGGGATCAGTTGGCCAACGGCCGGGTGAGGCGCACTCCGGTGGCTAACTTCAGGGCCCGGATCGTGAGTGATATCATCCGCGACGATGGCGCCCAACAGCAACGCGAATTTGGTGTGGAAGCCGAATTGGGGGGGAGCCGCCAAGTCTTTGCCCTGCCGGCAGCGGAGTTCGGCCGGATGGGCTGGGTGCTCGAAAGGCTGGGACCACGGGCCATCATCTATCCGGGACAGCAACAGCATGTGCGCGCTGCCATGCAGTCCTTATCCGGGGCGATTCATCAGGAACACATCTACGCGCATCTGGGCTGGCGCCGACACGGCTCACAATGGGTGTACCTGCATGCCGGAGGCGCGCTAGGAGTCGGCGGACCGGTCAATGGATTGCAAGTACAACCGCCGGCCGCTCTGCAGCATTACCAGTTGCGTGTGCCCGCCAATCATGAGCAGTTGACGACAGCGGTGCGAGCCAGCTTGCAGATACTCTTGGCCGCGCCCGACCGGATCAGCTTTCCCCTGCTGGCGAGCGTGTATCGGGCAGCCCTGGGCGCGTCACGTTTCAGTCTGTTCTTAAGCGGTCCCAGCGGGGTCTTTAAGACCGCCCTCGCGGCGCTGGCACAGCAACACTTCGGCGCAGCCATGGATGCCAGCGGTCTGCCAGCCAACTTCGCCTCCACGGCGAATGCCTTGGAACGGCTGGCTTACGCCGCCAAGGATGCGTTGCTGGTGGTGGACGACTTCGCTCCCGCCGGCGGCGTGGGTGACGGACTGTTAGAGAGCGTTACGGAACGCTTGTTCCGCGGCGTGGGAAACGCACAGGCACGCAGCCGTCTGGGAGGAGACGGACGACTGCAGACGCAGCAAGCCCCGCGCGGGCTGGTGCTGGGAACCGGAGAAGCGGTGCCGCCGGGACAAAGTATCCGCGCCCGGCTGCTGATTGTTGAGATCGACGCCGGCGCGGTTCGACGGACGGCATTGAACGCCGGCCAGAGTGCCGGGCGTGAAGGTCTCCTGGCAGCAGCGATGGGGGCCTTCGTGGTGTGGCTGGCGGGTTCCTATGAGGCCATGCAGAACCAACTGCAGCAGCGCGTGCAGGATCTGCGCAGTCAGGGGCACGGGATGGCGGGACATGCACGGACACCGGCAGCGATAGCGGAACTGCGGGCTGGCTGGGAAATCTTCCTGGACTTCGCCGAGGAAAAGGGGGCCATCGGGGGGCTTGAAAGAGCGGAGTTGGAGGAGCGCGCCAGACAGGCGCTGGTCGAACTTGCCGAGCGGCAAGCAAAATATCAGACGGCTGGCGATCCGACAGTGCGGTTTACGGGCCTGTTGAAGACCGCCCTGGCAACCGGCCAGGCGCATGTGGCGGACCGGCAAGGCAAGGCGCCAACCGAGGCCGCCGGCTGGGGCTGGCAGCGAACCGGTTCTGGCCGTGGGTGGAAGCCACGGGGCCGCTGCATCGGTTGGGTGGTGAACGGTGACTTATACCTGGAGCCCAGCGCCAGCTATCAAGTCGTGCAGGAGATAGCGGGTACGGAGAGCCTAGCGGTGAGCGAGGCGGCCCTGCGGCGCAGGCTGTGGGAACGAGGGCTATTGGCGAGCAGAGATACAGCACGCCAGGTGCTGCTGGTGCGGCGGATCTTGGCTGGCGCTGCCAGGAAAGTGCTGCATTTGCGCGCGAGCCATCTGCTAGCAAGGTCGGCTTAGAGTTGGCGGAAACGGGCTGACAGCCCGGTTCGCGAAATAGGGCATTTTCGGAGAATCGAGTCTACATGTCCACCGCCTGATCGCTGCCGGCGACGGGGATCTCCGGGATTCCCGCGCCGGCGTGGGGACCAAGCAAGCAGCAGCGAATCAATTCAACCAGGCACGCAGGTGCACGTAAATTGAAATTATCAGGCCCCCGGCGATTATCTGCAAGCCTATCTGTATCAATCGGTTAGCTGGCTTTAGCGCGTTCGGCCGTATTTAATGGCCTTGCATCTGCGCGGTACCACGCTTACCCTCTCTCGACCGCGGTTACCACCCTCCCTCGAAACCCGACAAACCTGACAAAGCCTATCTGTATCAATCGGTTAGCTGGCTTTAGCGCGTTCGGCCGTATTTAATGGCCTTGCATCTGCGCGGCACCACGCTTACCCTCTCTCGACCGCGGTTACCACCCTCCCTCGAAACCCGACAAACCTGACAAACCCGACAACTGATGCTCTCCGGCCAAGTTGACAGTCCGGCCCTTCCTGAGCCATGCATGTCTCAGCGCGCACCATAATGCCGGTTCCGTCAGGCGAACGCTGCTGCGCACAGGAGACGTGATGAAATTCAGAATGATCTTTTTGGGCGCCGAGCAGGATCCAGATGGCGGGACGGTGCCAGAGTTGGACGCTGACATACCCGTCGACGAATCATCGTTGCGCTGCTACGAGTACAGCGGGACGCACATGGTCCGCCGGGATCAGTTGGCCAACGGCCGGGTGAGGCGCACTCCGGTGGCTAACTTCAGGGCCCGGATCGTGAGTGATATCATCCGCGACGATGGCGCCCAACAGCAACGCGAATTTGGTGTGGAAGCCGAATTGGGGGGGAGCCGCCAAGTCTTTGCCCTGCCGGCAGCGGAGTTCGGCCGGATGGGCTGGGTGCTCGAAAGGCTGGGACCACGGGCCATCATCTATCCGGGACAGCAACAGCATGTGCGCGCTGCCATGCAGTCCTTATCCGGGGCGATTCATCAGGAACACATCTACGCGCATCTGGGCTGGCGCCGACACGGCTCACAATGGGTGTACCTGCATGCCGGAGGCGCGCTAGGAGTCGGCGGACCGGTCAATGGATTGCAAGTACAACCGCCGGCCGCTCTGCAGCATTACCAGTTGCGTGTGCCCGCCAATCATGAGCAGTTGACGACAGCGGTGCGAGCCAGCTTGCAGATACTCTTGGCCGCGCCCGACCGGATCAGCTTTCCCCTGCTGGCGAGCGTGTATCGGGCAGCCCTGGGCGCGTCACGTTTCAGTCTGTTCTTAAGCGGTCCCAGCGGGGTCTTTAAGACCGCCCTCGCGGCGCTGGCACAGCAACACTTCGGCGCAGCCATGGATGCCAGCGGTCTGCCAGCCAACTTCGCCTCCACGGCGAATGCCTTGGAACGGCTGGCTTACGCCGCCAAGGATGCGTTGCTGGTGGTGGACGACTTCGCTCCCGCCGGCGGCGTGGGTGACGGACTGTTAGAGAGCGTTACGGAACGCTTGTTCCGCGGCGTGGGAAACGCACAGGCACGCAGCCGTCTGGGAGGAGACGGACGACTGCAGACGCAGCAAGCCCCGCGCGGGCTGGTGCTGGGAACCGGAGAAGCGGTGCCGCCGGGACAAAGTATCCGCGCCCGGCTGCTGATTGTTGAGATCGACGCCGGCGCGGTTCGACGGACGGCATTGAACGCCGGCCAGAGTGCCGGGCGTGAAGGTCTCCTGGCAGCAGCGATGGGGGCCTTCGTGGTGTGGCTGGCGGGTTCCTATGAGGCCATGCAGAACCAACTGCAGCAGCGCGTGCAGGATCTGCGCAGTCAGGGGCACGGGATGGCGGGACATGCACGGACACCGGCAGCGATAGCGGAACTGCGGGCTGGCTGGGAAATCTTCCTGGACTTCGCCGAGGAAAAGGGGGCCATCGGGGGGCTTGAAAGAGCGGAGTTGGAGGAGCGCGCCAGACAGGCGCTGGTCGAACTTGCCGAGCGGCAAGCAAAATATCAGACGGCTGGCGATCCGACAGTGCGGTTTACGGGCCTGTTGAAGACCGCCCTGGCAACCGGCCAGGCGCATGTGGCGGACCGGCAAGGCAAGGCGCCAACCGAGGCCGCCGGCTGGGGCTGGCAGCGAACCGGTTCTGGCCGTGGGTGGAAGCCACGGGGCCGCTGCATCGGTTGGGTGGTGAACGGTGACTTATACCTGGAGCCCAGCGCCAGCTATCAAGTCGTGCAGGAGATAGCGGGTACGGAGAGCCTAGCGGTGAGCGAGGCGGCCCTGCGGCGCAGGCTGTGGGAACGAGGGCTATTGGCGAGCAGAGATACAGCACGCCAGGTGCTGCTGGTGCGGCGGATCTTGGCTGGCGCTGCCAGGAAAGTGCTGCATTTGCGCGCGAGCCATCTGCTAGCAAGGTCGGCTTAGAGTTGGCGGAAACGGGCTGACAGCCCGGTTCGCGAAATAGGGCATTTTCGGAGAATCGAGTCTACATGTCCACCGCCTGATCGCTGCCGGCGACGGGGATCTCCGGGATTCCCGCGCCGGCGTGGGGACCAAGCAAGCAGCAGCGAATCAATTCAACCAGTCGGCCCCCGTCCGGCTGAATCGCACTGGTGGATCGCCGAATCAGGTCCAACTGCACCGCTTGCTCGGAACTGATGTTTGCGGCGCCGGATGCCGCCACCAGAAGCTGGAGCAGGGCATCGCTGTTGGCGGTGATTCTGACAATCTTGTCGTCTGCCATGATGAGCAGCGTCGGTTCGATGATTAGACGCCGCTCAAGTGCGGCGAGTCGTCGACGTAGGTGCACGGTCAAGCCTCCCTTTTCATGCTTCACCGCGATCGTTTCGACAGATACGCGGTCTCAGTTCCAGCGGTCCATTTAATGCTTCACGGTCTCCGCGGCGCGCTCCAAAGCGGACACGCGTGTCTCGATATCCAAATCCAAGGCTTCGCGAGCCACGGCAAACAGTCCCAAGGCCGCCCGTATCCGGCTCGCGGCAGGCGTCGTGGGATCTGCCATCAATTTCAGGAGCACGGCAGTGGCGGCGCCAGTGTTCTGCTGGGCACGGGCGTAGGCCTGTTCTACAACCTCCCACCGGGCGCGCCGGTACTCCTCTAGGAACTCGGGCAAACGCAGCCAGCGCGTCAGGGTGCTCGGGTCAATGCCGGCGACACGGGCCGCCTCGGCATGATTCCGCTCCGCGAGTAAGGCTTTGATCGCCGATTCCTTCTTCCGCCCGAGTTTGCTTCCGTGTCCCTTCATTGCCCGATCCAACCAGACGCACTCTGCCAGTTGCACAGGCTATCGCCTTTTCTTTGCCCGGGCCGATTTATTTGCACATTGCCTTGCCTTTCAGGCACTTCGGAGTGATTCATGTGATGACCCGCGCAGCCCGCGGACCAAGGAGATTCACAATGACGTTCACGATCGATGCCGAAAACAACATCACGGCGCACGCCACCGCCGAGGAGGCCGCCGCCGCAACCCAGAATCCTTTCGATCCCTTCGCCAGCCAGAAAGAACTCGCGGAACTGGCCAAAGCGTGGCCGGCGGAGCGACTGGTAGCGATCTTGGAACAGCTCTGCCTGGCGTCGCCCCGGTGAAGAGCTTCAAGAGCGCCCAGACCGCCGCCAGCCGCATCTGGAAGCAGATTCAGAGCTTGGGTGACGCCGCGCAGCCCGAGACGGAACCCGCGAAGCCGAAGCCGGGCAAAAAGGCCAAAGGTGGCGCACGGGCGGCCCACAGCGCGCCCGGCAAGGGCAAGGCGACCAAGAAGGCCACCCCGGCCAAGGCCGCGCCCAAAGCCAAGAAAGCCGCTAAGACGAAGAGCAACGCCGGGCCGCGTGAGGGCAGCAAGATGGCCCAGGCCATCGCCCTGATGCAGCGCAAGGGCGGCGCCACCTTGGACGATCTCGCCAGCACCTTCCAGTGGGAACGACATACAGTTCGCGGAATGATCGCCGGCTCCCTGAAAAAGGCCGGTTACAAGGTCGAATCCTACAAGGACGAAAAGACGGGCGCGCGCACTTACCGAATCAACCAGTAGCATCGCGACCCTCCTTTCCTTCCAAGCCCGCCCGGCACCGCCGCGGCGGGCTTTTCTGCTTCTGGCCACGATTCCTCCCCGATTCGCCTCCGTCACGGCATTGGCCCCCGCGCCAAACCTCCCTTCCCGCTTCCCCGTCGTCAGCGTTAACATTTTCGGCCCGTATCCCCAGGTTGTTCCCCCTCGATAAGTGACACGCCCGCCCAGTGCGAACAAGCGCCGTGCAAAACCGTCACCAGCTTGCGATACTCCAGGCGAGTGACGGCCCGCGATAACGACGCACAGGCCGCGCTGTATCTGGCACGGCCGATGATATCCGGGTCAAAGCGCTTGCTTCCGGGTCCACATAAGTGGCAACAGGTTCTGACCGTGGTGCCCATATCAGGATTCACGGGCAGCACCGGAGCGAAGCCATAGAATCCGGCTAGTACTTCCGCATAATAGAGATCCGCGCCCCTGCTGCCGCCGTCCCGATGTTCGGCCAAGCGGTTCTGGTGCGCGTGCTCCAGAATCCAGCGCTGCAACTTGGACAGCCGCGAAACGGTTAAGTTGAGTGTATTTGTGGCCACGATATAACCGTTTCCGTTTTTCGCGGGTGTCTCGGGTATCGAAGCCTTGCTGTCGTCGCTCATGGTTTTGGTCGCTCCTCGAAATCTCGCACCTTTGTCCCGGTGTCCCGGTCGTGTCCAGTGGTGTCCCACTTGCAAATTCGCAAGCGCGGAACCTGTTCCGGCCATCAAGGATCTGCCCCGGGTGCCGCACGATGGGGTTTCGATAGGCTTTGTCGAACTCCGGCTGTTGCTGCCATCGACACAAGGTCCTGGGGCCGATCTTGGCGCGTGCGCCATGCTCTACGCTGGGGCTTCTGCTTCTGCGCGATCCTTGGCCAGTCGTGGCGACACAACGCCCCACGTCGCGCCGTCCAGGGCCCAGGCGAGCCAGGGGGCCACCCTGCCAAGCCGCCGCGCCACATCCGCCCCAACACATCGCGGCCGGCACCCAAGGCGCTCCCCGTGCTGACCAACAGCATGTTCTGCTCGGGCTTTAGGTTGTGCAGCATCGAAATCCGCGTTACCCTTTGGCAGGGGGGCCCGCGCCGCGCAGAACCCCTCGCAAAGGGGGCCCAAAATTGCGACCAAGCGGCGAAGGCGCGATGGGGGAATAAGTAAATGGCTAACGATATTCCAGAGCCTTCATTGAAAAGCATACTGTTGACTATACTTGCACAGCAGGAACAGCTTTCCTCTTCTTTGGCAATTGCTTATGCCGATCTTGAGACGCTACGGCTGGCGCTTCCGCTTTTAAGCTCTGACCCAAAGTTCTCTGAACGGCTCGAAGCCGCGATTCAGATGAATCGCGGTAAGTTCGCTGAAGAAATTGCGCGAAAACAAGCTGCGATCGCGCTATTGCGAGCAAACGTTGCCAAGACGGTACAGTAGTCAATCCGCCAACCTGCGGCACAGTCCTTGCAGATCGGGATGGCCCGTTCGCATCTGACTTTCGACGGCGGAAATCTTTGCGCGTCATCGGGCGATTCATGTGGCCTCCTGTTTTCGTTGCTCCGCGATCTGCTCGAACGTGCGCCCGTCGCCGTCCAGCGTCGCCTTCCCTCCCGTGATGCTTTGCCACCTGGTGATCACGACATCGACGTACTTGGGGTCCAGTTCGATACCCCAGCAGACGCGCTCGGTGATTTCCGCGGCGGCCAGGGTCGTCCCCGATCCGAGGAAGGGGTCGTAGCAAGCCGCCCCACGCTTTGTGTGGTTCAGCAGCGGGCGCTGCATCAAAATTACCGGTTTCTGAGTTGGATGGTCGTACTTCTCCTCATCGGAGCCGCCCATGATGAATTTCGGCGATGGTGAATCCCAAATGGTCGCGTTCTCGCCCGCTTTGCCGAACCAAGGCGCGTTCTTCTTGCGTACATACCAACACGGTTCATGTTGGTACCAGTAGTGCGTGCGCGTGAGAACGGTGCGGCCTTTGTTCCAGATAATCTGCTGCGGGTACAGGAATCCGATGCGCTCCAGCCCATTGAGCACTTCCCTCGTGAAGATCGAAGCGTGCCAGACGTAAGCGATCTGAAGGCTCGGTACCAATTCAAAGGCGCCGGACCAGTCGGCACGAGTATCGCCGGAGATGGTCGTCTCGGTGTGGCCCTCGGTACGATGCTTCATGTAGGAGGCTTCGGCCGGCCCGCAGCCGTTCAGTCCGGCGCGGTCGCGCCACTCGGAGTCAAGTGAAATTCCGTACGGCGGGTCCGTCACAAGGAGGAACGGCTTGCGGTCACCCAGCAGGCGCGCCACCGCTTCCGGGCTAGTGGCGTCCGCGCAGAGGATCCTGTGCTGGTTACGGCGGTTGCCGCAGACCCAGAGGTCACCCACTCGCGACACCGGATTCTCCGGCAGCGGCGGGGCCACGTCTGCCTCGGCGTCGTTGCCCGGGAGCGTCAGGAGTTCTTCGAGTTCGCGAGGATCGAATCCAGTAAGGCTGAGATCGAAGTCTAGTGCAGCCAACTGCTGCAACTCGTGCGCGAGTAGCTCCTCATCCCAGAGGGACTCCTGGTTGGTCCGGTTATCAGCCAAGCGCAGGCCCCGGATCTGCTCTGGCGTCAACTCGCCGGCGACATGCACCGGGCACTCGGTCAGGCCGATGCTTTTGCCGGCCGCGCGTCTGAGGTGACCGATCACAATAACCTCTGCGGAATCGACCACCACTGGTTGGCGCCAGCCGTATTCCCGGATGCTTGCGGCCACCACTTCGATCGCGCGCTTGCTCCACTTGCGGGCGTTCGCGGGGTAATCCTTCGGGCGATCAATATCCCACATTTCAATTTGCATGGTCTTCTCCGAGATAGCATTCGAGGACCTGTACCGTGTCCGAGCCGGCTGTCAGTAACACGTGCCGGGCGGAATGCACTCTAGCGTTCCTGCTGAACGGGACTAAGTTGTCGATGGGCAAGTACTCGATGTGCGTGGCCATTGGATAGAGCCGGTCGACAGTGGGTTCAGTTGTCACAACCACCTGCTTGCAAGCACCGATTATACGAGACTTCCGCGATTCTTCAAAGTGTTGTAATATAGAGAGTTAACCGTTGCTCAGGACTCCTAATTGTGACTAGTGGAGCTGGCCGATGAGGGACTACCCCATTACAGATTCAACGATAGCTACTCGAGGATTTGCGGCCAAATGTTCACCGGTGAGCAGCGGTAGTTGAGGCGCTTTACTATGAAATTTCACCGATCTGAGCCCGCCCAAGACACGGCAATGCCTAACCTCGCGCGTGGAGTTCGGCAGTGGATTGAGCGTGCGAGCACCGAAACTCCCGCCGACTGTCAGTGGCAGTGGAATCACGAAGTGCGGCCTACCGCGCTGAGGCTGGAAATACCCTACCCACGGGCGACGATGAGGGAATTGCAAAGGGCACGATGGACAAACCGATCACACCAAAGACCGCCTGGCCTCTGCATGTGCAGGAAATCAAGCAGCGGACAATAACGCTTTTAGAAGACTGCGCACGCCAAGCCGGACCTTTTGGGTTTCTTCTCAATACGGATAGAGTGACCGAAATCATGCGGTCCGGTGCCGCTGAATCATTCAGGGCAATTGTGAAATACTGCGAGTCGCAGCCTGATTTCCTGCCGGAACAGTTTGATGAAATTGCCGATCAAACGGTCACCGAAACGCTTTGCTTGGCTCCAATTCTCTTTTTTAGATCGTCGCGTTACAAGGAGAGCGTACCCGCAATACGAGAGGCACTGAAAGCGGAACTACAAGCGGTTCTGAGACAGCGGAAAGAGCGAGCGGGTGCCTTCTCGAAGACAGGGCAGGGCGGCGGGTTGGGGCCGAGTGAGGACAAATCAAGCGAGGGTCGAGCGGGGCCGGCGGTGAACGCAGGTAAGTCGGAGGGCAAGGGCCGCAAGCGCGGGCCGAAACCTGATCATGAAAGCGCCGTGCGTGTAGCTGAAATTGTGACGCGTTTGGCACCTGACGGAGATTGGCGCTCGAAGTTAGACGATGTGGGTTATGCGCTGGATCACGGGGTCTGCAATGCCCCGGAGCCAGAGATCTGTGACGTGTCGGACCACGAGAAGATCCCGGTTCCAGGTAGATGGAGGAGGAACCAAAATACTTGGTTAAGCCCGCCGGACCGCGCCACGATGGTGAAAGCCATCGAATACCGGCTTGAGAACGCCGGCAAGAACCCCATCAAGAAAACTCTCTCCTAATTTCCGCAAACTTCCGCAACTCCCGGCTACACACCGCAACGCTCGTCTTTATTGGATTTTGCATGCGGAAATTTCCAAAACAATTTTCGGTTCTTATGATTTATGTGGGGGCAACAGAGCCGCCCGAAAGGATCGAAAATGCCAACCGCAAACAGCACACTTGAAACACTCCTCACCGAGCATGAGGTAGCACGGCTGCTCAAGGTCTCAGTTGCCACTATCCGGCGCAGAAGGCTACTGAAACAGCCACCCACGTGGATAAAAATCGGGGCGAGCGTACGTTACACACCCTACTCGATATCAGCGTTCCTCAAGTCTCGCCCATCCGGCGGCGGCGAGCAGCCGGAAGGGCGATAGATGGCGGACTCGCCCATCACCTTCACTTCGGGCGAAGTCTCCGCTTACTACGCGGTACGCATGCCGCGCATGAACCGGCGGCGTGCGCCCGAGTGGCGCTCCCCGTGTCCAATCCACCAGGGCGATCGGGACTCATTCGCTGTTGAACCGGAAACGGGCCGGTGGTTCTGTCACTCCACGTGCGGGCGCGGTGGGGACGTTTGTGACCTTGAGATGGCCTTGACGGGTGCGGACTTCAAGACGGCGAAAGCGGCCATCTTCGGCATCGTCGGGCGGGCCGACCCTCTAATTGGAGAACGCGCGACTCGCGCTCGCATCGTAGAGACTTACGATTACACCGATGAAGCCGGCCACGTGCTCTACCAGTCCGTCCGCATGGAACCAAAGGGTTTCAAGCAGCGAAAGCCGGATGGTAAGGACGGCTGGGTCTGGAGTATTAAGGACGTCAGGTTGGTGCTCTACCGCCTTCCCTCTCTGTTGGAGCGCAGCACCGAAACAGTCTTCATCTGCGAAGGCGAAAAGGACGTTCACTCCCTTGAAGCGCTCGGTTTGCTCGCAACCTGTAATCCCATGGGCGCCGGTAAGTGGAGACCTGAATATTCCGAGATGATCCGGGGTCGCTCCGCGGTGCTCCTACCGGACAACGACCCACCGATAGACGAGGGCGGGAAGCCCCACTTTAAAGGCCAGAAGCACGCTGCATCCGTTGCGGCCGATCTGTTGCGCGTGGGTTGTGAAGCCCGAATCGTGGAAGTCCCCGAGGGCAAGGACGTTTCCGACTGGCTAGGCGCAGGCGGCACTCTCGAAAAGCTTCGTGGACTTGTCAGTGCGCAGCAGACGGTGACTCAGGAAACTCTGGCTGGTTGGCGCGCCCGATGGGAACCAGACGCCGGCGCGAGGCTGGAAACCAGCGAAAAGCCCAGGGCGACAGCCGGGCCAGAGTCTTCGGCGTTCCGGGTAACTGACGATGCTGTGATCTATCTTGACCCTGGCCCAGGAAAAGAATCGCTACGGATATGCGGCCGGCTCGAAGTGGCGGCGGAGACCCGCAGTGCCAACGGCGAGAGCTGGGGCCGGTTGCTCCGCTGGCGTGATGGCGAGGGCAGACCTCATGAATGGGCCATGCCCATGTCGCTGCTTGCCACGGACGGCGCCGAATACCGCGCCCGATTGCTAGACGGCGGGCTATTCATCGCACCCGGGCGCAAGGCTTGGGGCCTGCTCGCTGAATACCTCCAGGCCATGCGGCCCGAAGCGCGAACGCTATGCGTGGCGCGGGTTGGGTGGCACGGTGACACCTTCGTCTTGCCCGGCGCAACGATCGGGCCCGCAGATGCTGAGTCGGTGTTGTTTCAGACCCCTTTCGAAACCGAACATTACCTGAGTGTGAGCGGGACGGTGGATGATTGGCGCAACAATGTGGGTCGGTTCTGTTCGGGCAATTCACTGCTAGTTCTGGCGGTTTCTTGTGCCTTCGCTGGACCGGCGCTGTCACTGGTAGGTGGCGAGTCGGGCGGCGTCCACCTCATCGGGGCAACTTCCACGGGTAAGAGCACCGCACTACTAGCGGGCGGCTCCGTGATGGGCGGTGGCGGCCGGAATGGCTTCGTTCAGTCCTGGCGGACCACAGCGAACGGCCTCGAAGCCACCGCGGAACTTCACAACGATCTAACGCTGTTCCTGGATGAACTTTCACAAGTGGACCCACGCGAAGCGGCTGAGACAGCTTACCTGTTGGGCAACGGAAGCGGCAAGACCCGCATGTCCCGCAATATCGGCGGGCGGAAAAAGTTGTCATGGTCCCTGCTGTTTGTAAGCGCAGGAGAAGTGACGCTGGCCGATCACGCAGAGACGGCTGGTAAGCGCACCAAGGGCGGGGCGGAGGTCCGGCTACTCAACATCGAAGCAGATGCAGGGGTCGGTCTGGGAGTTTTCGAGAAGATCCATGGCGCGGCATCACCCGATTCTTTCGCCCGGCAATTGAAGGAAGCTGCGCGGCGCTTTTACGGCGCTCCTTTACGGGCATACCTGGAGTTCGTGGCACGGAACCGCGTGGCGGCGGAGACGGCGCTGCGCAACTTTCAGACGGGCTTTCTCAGGCACGTTCCTGCGGGCGCATCGGGTGAAGTGTCCCGGGCGGCGCAGAGGTTTGGGTTGATTGCTGCGGCCGGTGAACTCGCCACGAACGCCGGTCTGACAGGGTGGGAGCCAGATGAAGCGACGACCGCGGCGGTGCGCTGCATGAAGTTGTGGATTTCCAGGCGGGGCACAACGGGGGCAAGTGATAAGGAAGAGGCAATCAAACAGGTGCGGCGATTCTTCGAAGCGAACGGGGCGAGCCGGTTTCAGGCGATCCGCAACACGGTAGATGCCGGAGTAGCCTCAACGAACGACAGTCAGGTGGTGATAAACCGTGCTGGGTTCTGGCGAAAAACGGCGGAGGGCGAATTGGAATACCTGGTACTACCGGAAACCTTCAAGTCGGAAGTTTGTGCGGGCTTCGACTACCGCATGGTGGCTCACGCGCTGGAAGAACGCCGCTATCTGGAACGTCAACCACCGGAACTCACGATGCGTGTTCGGGTGTCGGGAATTGTTGAGCCGATCCGAGCGTTCAGCATCAAGGCAAGGATTCTGGAGGGCTGAAACGGTGCGGGCTTACTCTGTTTTCACTCGGACAAGTCGGACAAGTCGGAACACCCCGGAATTGATTGAGTCTTACCGTGTTCCGAGTCCGATAAACAGCACTCGGACAGGTCGGAACAAGCGAGGCGTGCGCGTTTTCTGTCCGAGTTGTGCGAATGGCACGGAGCCGACTCGGAACGCATCAACGCCCAGCATTTACAACATTGTCCGTCTTGTTCCGAGTTGTCCGGGCAAAAAACGGGTGGAGGCGTAAGCAATGGCGGCATTCCTAAATAAGTGGGCGGACATGCCGTTGGCCCTCACGGAACTGGATCGTGCAGCGGGCCCACCCCAGTCGGCCACCGAACCTGACCAGGCGTTGATCCGCGCCGACGATGGCATAGTCCTTCGGTGCGAAGAGCCGCGGGCCCCGAAGGGCGACGGAGGGATGTCTTGGGCTGAATGGAAAGCGGCCGCTCTGAACAGACTATTTCAAGAGCAAGGCACGTCCGGGCAACCGGGCAGAATCACCGCTGAAGCGGTACGCCATGGCGAACGGTCGCGCGGACGGATGTCGGGCAACGCGTCGTCCCCCTTTGTCCAGCGGGAAGTGTCGCAAGCCGACGCGACGCACGCGCCGAACCGAGCCTATGGAGGGCACAGGAGATGACGAAGGCGCAGCGTTTCCGGCGCGACTTCGACGTACGCCACCTGAGACCAGCGGATTGCTTGAGGGCGCACCAAGCCCCGCAGACTGCCAGACGTGCGGCACTGCGCTGGTAACGATCAGGCACACTCCGATGCGGTTGCTTGGTTCGTATTGTTCGACCTGTTGCCCGTGTTGTGCAACCGAACGCGCGCGCTCCACGGGAACGGAATCAGAAGGAGGGCAAGGGAAGTCCGGCCGATTTCGGCCTTGACTCTGCGGCCAAGCACAAGTGACTAATGTCATGCGGGGCGAGTTCTGGGCGGCGCCTGGATGGCACGCCGTTACTGGCGAACAGATGAGCCAAATCATCAACAGCGACGAAGCGGGGCAGACGAGGACGTAGCTTATGGCGGTCTACAAGCGCGGCAACGTCTGGTGGTACAGGTTCACCTGGAACGGCAAACCAATCCGGGAGAGCACCAAGCAGACCAACAAACGCGTTGCCGAGCAGATCGAAGCCGCCCACAAAACGTCGCTGGCAAAAGGCGAAGTTGGAATCCGCCAGAAGAAGCGCACCCCCACCGTGGCGGAGTTTGCGGAGAAGGATTTTCTTCCTCACGTCAGAAGCCGCTTTGCAGACAAGCGAAGCACGTTGGCATACTACGGCATCCAGGTCGGACACCTCATCGCATACCCTCCGCTGGCAACTGCGCCAATCGATTCCGTCACGCCTGATATCATCTCCGGCTTCGTGGACAAGTGTCGCGCCGCGGAATATGAGGTATCCAGTATTAATCGTGCTCTGCAGGTGCTGCGCCGGATGCGCCGGCTGGCTGTCGAATGGGGACGCGTAGAGAAGGCGATGGTGCCCATCTCACTGCTGCCCGGCGAGCGCCGGCGCGAACGCGTACTCAGTCCCGCCGAGGAAGACACTTACCTGGAGGCGGCGCGGACGATTGGGGAGAAGATACTGGAAGCGTACACGCGCGCCAAAAAAGGAATCCGGGCCACCCAGCGCGGGCAGCGTCCAAACGAACCCGAGGACCCATTCCGAATGCGTGACGTGGCCAGCGTCCTGCTCGATTGCGGCCTCCGGCCCGAGGAATGTCATCGCCTGGAATGGGAACAGATCCGCGACGGCGCGATGCATATTCCGTTTGGAAAGACCGCAAATGCGCGGCGCTCGATTCCCTTGACCAATCGCGTTGCCGCCCTGCTCGACGTGCGCAGGGCCACCTCGACCTCGCGATGGGTCTTTCCTGCCCCCACCGAGAGCGGCCACATCGAGCAATCGTCAATCAAGAAGCCGCACGCGAAGGCGTGCAAAACGGCCGGAATCAAATTCTTCCCCCCATACACGTTCCGCCATACATGCCTGACTCTCTGGTCCACCCACATGGACCCCTACACGCTGGCGTACTTCGCGGGGCACAGCGACTTTGCCACGACCCGGCGTTACGTTCACCCGAACCTGGAAACGGGCCGGGAAGCCATGGAACGGGCGCGCGAGGCGCAGGGTAGGCACAGTTCTGGGCACAGTGGCAAAACTGAGGACTTCGACGGGAAGCTCGCGGAAGACCGTAAGGGTTTGAACGGGAAAGGTTTAGACTGGTACGCCCGAGTGGATTCGAACCACCGACCTTTTGCTCCGGAGGCAAACGCTCTATCCAGCTGAGCTACGGGCGCACAATGAAGGCTGCCTTTCATTGTATCCCAATCCCGCCGCGTGGAACTATAATGATCGACGTGGCAACCGCCACCTGAGGGAGTCTTCATGGATTGCTCCACGAACGGCAAACTTTCACGCCGCGCATTTGCCGGCGCCGCAGCTACTTTCATGATCGTGCCGCGCCACGTGCTGGGCGCGCCATTCGTAGCGCCTAGCGATAAGATCACGCTGGCCACCGTGGGGTTGGGACGGCAGGGCCAGGCGATCACCATGGAATTGCTGGCGCGTCCCGACGTGCAGGTAGTGGCGGTGTGCGATTGCAACCGGTACAGCAAAGACTATGCCGAGTACGGCGAGAACGCGTTGCTGAAATCGGCGCGCGAGTTGCTGGGCGCGGGCTACGAGAATTGGGGGCAGGACTTGGCTTCGCCGGGGTTCGCGCAGCTCACACACGAGTTTCGCACCAGCCTCGGCATGGGCGGACGCGAGCCGGCCAAGCGGCTGATCGAAGCTTATTACGGTTCACGAAAGGGCGCGGCCGCCGGGTCCTATAAAGGATGCGCCGCGTACATCGACTATCGCGATTTGCTGGAAAAGGAAAAGGATTTGGACGCGGTATACGTGGCCACGCCGGACCACTGGCACGCGCCCATTTCACTGGCGGCCATGAAGCGGCGCAAGCATGTGCTGTGTCAGAAGCCGATGACACACAGCATCGGCGATGCCCGGCGTATGGCGCGGATGGCGGGCGAGATGAAGGTGGCCACGTCGCTGCCCGTCAACAACCCGTCGAGCGAACCGACGCGCCTGATTACGGAATGGCTGGCGGATGGGGCGATCGGCGCTGTGCGGGAGGTACACAACTGGTCGAGCCGGCCTTTCTGGCCGCAGGGCATCGATCGTCCCGCCGAGGCGCAGCCTGTTCCGGAGGGCCTCGATTGGAACCTGTGGCTGGGTCCAGCGCCGGAGCGTCCGTTCAACCATGCCTACCTGCCTTTCGTGTGGCGTGGCTGGCACGATTTCGGCTGCGGATCGTTCGGCGACATGGGCTGCTACAGTTTTGCGGGAGTTTTCAAAATCCTGGGGCTCACCCCGCCAGTCGGGGTGGAGGCATGTTCCAGCGAATCCTTTACCGAAACATATCCAAAGGCTTCGATCGTGCACCTGGACTATCCTGCATCGGGCGGCCGGCCTGCAGTGCGCATGTCATGGTACGACGGGGGGCTGCGGCCCAAGCGTCCGGCCGGCTTGCGCGCCGAGGATCAGCATTATTTCGAGGCCGGCGAGGATAATGAAGGCATCCTCTACGTCGGCGACAAGGGAATCATTCTTGCCGGCTTTAATGGCAACAATCCGAGAGTTTATCCGGAATCGCAGAAATACCAGCCGCCGGCTCGGCAACCGCGAACGGGGCGTCCGCGCGACACCGCTATCGATCAGTTCGTTTCGGCTTGTAAGGGCGGGCCTGCGCCGCTGGCGAATTTCGAAATACAAAGTCCGGTGACGGAGGCTTTTCTGTTGGGATGCATTGCGCAGAGGTTCCCAGGGGAGCGCATTGAGTGGGATACGGCTAGCGCACGCATTACCAACTCGGAAAAATTAAATGCCTACGTGGACCCGCCGTCACGGCCCGGTTTCGGGGCATGAAACCGGAGCGTCATCGCTGGACCCGACCATGTCCTTGACCAAGGCTCCCAGTTCGAGGAATTGTTCCAGTTCGGAAGGCTTGGCGAAATATCTGGATGCGCCCAGGCGCATGGCTTCCGCGCGATCGCGCCCGGATAGGGAAGAGCTCATCACGATGACGGGCACGGCGTGCCATCGAGAACTTGCTCGAACGCGCTTCAGAATTTCGTTACCGCTGACGCGCGGTAGATTTAGATCGACGATGGCCAGCAGCGGACAGGGCGCCGCGCGATCCTCCTCGAGTTGCTCGATGAAGCGCAGCGCCTCTTCTCCGTCGGCCACCAGGTGAATGCTGGATGAAACTTCATGGGTCTTGAGCGCCAGACGGATCAGTCCCACATCGGCTGGATTATCTTCCGCCACCAACAGGAAACCGCTGTCCGCTGGCACAGATTTTGGGATGAATGGGCTGGCAGTCATTTTAGAAACTATGAGGCAACTCCAGCGGGGGTTTTGTCTGGGATAGTGAAGAAGAACGTTGAACCCCGGCCTTCAGCGGAAGTCAGCCAGATTTTTCCATTGTATCGCTCGACGATGCGCTTACATATGGCGAGGCCGATACCGGTTTCGGGCGACGGTCCGCCAGGCTGCAGGCGCTTGAAGATGCCGAAGACATGCGAATGATACTGCGCAGGGATACCGATCCCATTGTCGGATATCGAGAATTGCCAGTGTGCGCCCTCCCGGACCGCGGTTATGGCGACCCTGGGGGGCTGCGCGCTGCGAAACTTCAACGCGTTGGCTATCAGATTTTGGAAGAGATGGATTAAGTTGGCGCGATGCGCGCGGACGACAGGAAGGGCTCCGGCAGCGATTTGCGCCGCGCTTTGCTCGATGGCCGGGCTGAGATTGCGAAGTGCGACATCCAGGGTACTTTTGCAATCCACCTGCTCGAAAGGTCCGAAGGAGTCGGCGATTCCTACTTCGGAATAGGCGAGCAGCCCCTTTACTAATGCTTCCATGCGGCGGGCGCCCTCCAGCGTGTAGCCCAGGTATTCGGCGATCTCGGCGTCATTATCGTCAGCGAGTTTGCGCCGAAGCAACTGGCTGTAGACGGCGATCATGCGCAGCGGCTCTTGCAGGTCGTGACTGGCCGAATAAGCAAATTGTTTCAGCCCTTCATTGGCTTGTCGCAACTCCTCCATCAGATGCTTCTTGCCGCTGTCGGCCCAAACCTCGCCGGTAACGTCACGTAAGATCATCATCGAACCGGATGCGGGCTTACTCAAGTTAAATGTACGCTTAACCACGAATTTCTCACCGCCTTGACGAGAAACGAGTAATTCCCGATGGCCGGGCTGCATGGGGATCGGGCGCAGTTCGCAAACCAATTCGCACAATTGCCCCATGGCCTCGGCTTCTTTCCAGCCGGTGAGATCTTCGGCAGCCCCATTCATGAACGTGATTTTACCGGCGGTGTCGAGGATGAGCACGCCCTCGCCGATGTTGGCTAAGATTGCGCGAGCCCACCCGACGGGGTCGCTCGCAACGGGCGCGATATCCGCTCCACCGGTGGGAGTGAGCCGCAACAGAACATAGCCTGCAGCTGGACTATCAGGTACGAAGAACAGACCGCCTTCCACCTCGCAATCGATTCGAGTCACTCCATTCACGCAAAAGCGCAGGTTCCCAGGAAGGAACTTGGAGCTGTTTTCCCAGGCGCTTAATAGTCGGCCAACGGCATCATCATCGTCTAAGGTGATCTGGCGGAGATCCTTGCCCTCCAAAGCGGAGCGGCGGCAATCGAAGAGTTCGCCTGCTGCAGGGTTGGCAAACAGTATTCGGCCCCCACGCTCGACCAGGAGGGTTGCCTCCGGCAAGAGATCGCAGACTTGGCGCATTGGACTTGGACTCATTTTCTGGCCGTTAGTTAAAGAAGCGCTTAGTTCGGGACCGGGCATGTGTAAAAGGCAGTAATGAGTCCGAACTCGCACATCCCGTTGCATGCCGTGGTCCAAACTCATGACGTTATGCAGAGCGCGGTTAGGGGCGTGAACGGAGACATCGCAGGAACGCGGCGGTGCAGGATCTGCAGCGCGCGATCCGGCATATTTTTCCGTAGGGTGATTTCTGGGTAACGTTATCAAACGGACATTCTATTCGTGTACGAGGCCATCCCGGCGCGCAGTTTCGCTACACTGAAGGTTATGACTCCAAGTGCTGCCACGATTCGTGTGCTGGTCGTAGACGACGAAGATGACCAACGGCAACTTCTGGCGGAAGTGGTCGCCGCGCTAGGATTTGCCGTGAGCACGGCCCGCGACGGGCAGGACGCTATGGAAGTCCAGGCTAAGAGTCCGGCGGATGTCATTGTAACGGACCTGATGATGCCGCGGTTGGATGGTTTTGGGTTGTTGCGCGGGCTGCAGGCTTTGGGTGATTCTACGCCAACGATCGTGCTGACGGGTTTCGGCAACATCGAGAAAGCCATTTCCATCGTTCACGACCTTAAGGCTTTTTGGTTTCTGGAGAAGCCAGTGCAGCCGACTGTTTTGCGGGCATTGGTGGAGCGGGCGGCTAACCAGAAACGCCTGATCGCGGAAACCAGCCTACTGCAGCGTCAGTTAAGCCATCAAGGCGTGCTCTGCGATCTGGTGGGCGGTTCGCCGGTGATGCGCCAGCTTTATTCGTTAATCAGCCAAGTAGCGCCGACGTCGGCATCCGTCCTGATCACGGGCGAGAGCGGCACGGGCAAAGAACTGGTGGCGCGGGCGTTGCACCGCATGAGTCCGCGTTCCGGTGGTCCGTTCATCGCCATCAACTGCGCGGCCCTGCCGGAGAGCCTGATCGAAAGCGAGTTGTTCGGGCACGAGAAGGGTGCGTTCACAGGAGCGGTTGAGCGCCACGCGGGCTGCTTTGAGCAAGCCAACAACGGCACCGTTTTGTTGGACGAAATCGGCGATATGCCCATCGGTACGCAAGCTAAGCTACTGCGCGTACTGGAAGAGGGCACGGTGCGGCGGCTGGGGGGCAAGAGCGAATTGCCGGTGCAGGTCCGTATCGTGGCGGCAACCAACCGCGCGCCTGACCAGGCCATCATCGATAAGCACATGCGCGAGGATCTGTACTACCGCCTAAGCGTATTCCATCTGGCGCTTCCCCCCCTCCGCGAGCGCAAAGAAGATATACCCGCGCTGTGCGACGCCATGTTGGCGGATCTGAACCGGAAACACGACTGCCGCGTGGCGGGAATCGATAATGAAGTGCTGGCGCGTTTCCAGCGTTCGGCGTGGCCGGGCAACGTGCGGCAGCTTCGCAACCTTCTGGAACGCGCGGTGATCATCGCGGGCGAAGGCATTATTTCTTCCAGGCACTTACCGCCCGAAGCTCCCGCACCGGCGCAGGCCGCTGCCATCAGGGAGATGGGCACCGCGGTGAATACCGAAGACGACGAGTCGATTCACTTTCGAGTGGGTCCGCAGATTCAGGAACTCGAGGAAGAGTATATAAAGCTGGTTTTAAAGCACACCAAGAACAATCGCACGCGGGCTGCGGAGATTTTGGGAATTAGTTTGCGGACCCTGCAGAACCGGCTGGCCACATTTCAAGGTAAATCGAAGGCCATGGCCGCTCCGGAGTAGGTGCGGAGGCCATGTCGGAAGTCCACGAACGCCAGCGTTTTCTAGACACTGCCGTGCACGATTTGCGCGCTTCCATGCGCAGCATCGGTATGTCGGCGGCATTGCTATCGCAGTCCGCGGATTGCCTTGACCAAGATGCCAGGTCTCACCTGGATAGCATACTGAATGGGGTAGCGAAGGTCGAAAGACTAGCCAAAGCTCTTTCCGAATACTCCATGGCTTTGGCACCGGAAGCGAGTTCAGCCCTTGCGCTACCAGCCGGAAACGCGCTCCAGACAGCCATCGCCGCTTTGCGCAGCAGGATCTCGGAGACGGGCGCCACGGTTCACGCGGCCGCTCTGCCGAGAGTAGAAGCCGATCATGGGCAACTGAGCGTTCTGTTTCGCTGTTTACTGAGCAATGCGCTGGAATATCGGGATGAAAGCAGGGCGCCGCGGATCGAAGTGACAGCCGTGGAATGCGGCGGGGCTTGGTGTTTCGCAGTAAAAGACAATGGTGTAGGTATCGCGCCGCTTTATCAGGAAAAAGCGTTCGAGCCGTTCCAGCGGTTGCAGGGTGGATCCGGCGGTGCCGGCCTGGGGTTAACGATTTCCCGGAAAATTGTTGAGGGTCACGGAGGCAGGATCTGGATGGAGTCTAAGGAACGGGAGGGGACTACCGTCCTCTTTACGCTTCCGGTAAAGGTCCCCTCCACCTAACTAACGAAAATCACTCCGCCGCGCGGCGAGTTTTTTTCCCGGCAGCAGGCGCCGGCTTTTCCTCTTCGTCTATTTCTTCTTCTTCGCCTTCGCTGTTCTCAGTCCAGGTAGACAAAATCTCTTGGCAGAGGCTCTGCATTTTCTCGTCGGCTTCCTCTTCTTCGCCCAAGGTTTGCCGTAGCAGTTCGGCGGCTTCCTCGTTGCCCATGGCTTCCGCCAAAGCGATAGCGGATTGGTACGCAGCCATTTCGTAGTGTTCGACACGTTTTGCGGCGCCGGTTAGAGCGGCATCCCGCAGCACGTCGTCACCTTCCTGCTCCATAACTTCCTGGCCTTCCGCGACCAGACCCTTCATAGCTTCGCAGGTTTTTCCGCGCGGCTTCACTTCCAGAAGTTGGAACACCTCTTCGAGACGAGTGACGTGGCCCTTAGTAACTTCGAGGTGCTCCTGGAAGGCGCTGCTTAACTCCTCGGAGTTAGCTGCCTTAGCCAGTTTGGGCAGGGCGCGAACGAGTTGCTTTTCCGCGTCGTACAGATCTTTAATTTCTTCTTCAAATAAGCTGTCTAAACTTTCAATCTTCATTGCGAGTATCTCCTAGAAAAACTAATTCCACGATTGCCATCGAACGCTTTCCGGTTATCGCACCCGGCGGTCCCTTGTTGTACTCTTCACTAATGCATGGCTACGCGTAACGTACGATTTTTCACGCGTTTCGTCGCTTGCCGAGGTGAGATTTTTAGGGTCTAATAAGAGAATCGAGATCAGGCTAAGACGTCCGGTAACCGGCCGACTTGCGTCTGGGCTTGAATCGCCAGGAAGGCAGAAAATCCATCTCGGCATATATGGCACCTACCCAACCCAGCATGACCCACGACGCGCTCTTGGCTAAAGTCCTCGCGAAGTATGAAGCCGACCTTCAGGCGGCTTGGATCGGCGAGCAGTTCGCCGCACTGCGCGGGAGCAGCCGCATCACGGAAGTCGAACTCCGCGAACAAGCCCGGCAATTTCTAGGAGCTTTGCGCGTGGCGGTTCAAACGGGCGGCGGTTCCGATATCGCGGCGCCGCAATGGTCTGGTGTACGCGATGTTCTGAAGGATCTGTCGCGCAGCCGCGCGGCGCAGGGCGCTACGCCGACGGAGACCGCCATTTTCGTATTTGCTTTGCGCGAGCCCCTGCTCGACCGGATGGCCAAGGAAGGCGGAAGCCCAGCGGAGGTTGCGCCCGCCGCGCTGGCGGTCACCAAGCTGCTTGACAACCTGGGCCTCTACACCATGGAGGTTTATCAAAAGAGCCGGGAAGAACTGATCGCGCGGCAGCAGCAGGAAATGCTGGAACTGTCCACGCCGGTAGTCAAACTCTACGATCAAATCCTAGCGTTGCCGTTAATCGGAACACTGGATAGCGCACGCACACAGGTAGTCATGGAAAACCTGTTGCAGCGCATTGTGGAAACGGGCGCGGAGATCGCCATTATCGACATCACGGGTGTGCCGACAGTCGACACGCTGGTGGCGCAGCATCTGCTGAAAGCAGTAGCGGCGGCTAGGCTTATGGGTGCGGATTGCATCATCAGTGGGATCCGTCCGCAAATCGCGCAGACCATTGTCCATCTGGGCGTGGAACTGGCCGACGTCGCTACCAAAGCAACTATGGCCGGCGCTTTTGCGCTGGCGCTGGAGCGGCTGGGGCTGGGAGTGCGGCGCCTGAACAAGAACCGCGAGGCCGGCGCCCGAGACGCCGCACCGCGCGACAACGGGAAGGGCGACGAGAAATAACCCATGGACCGCATTCCGATCCTCAAGATGGGCGACTTTCTTTTAGTCACCATTCAGGTAGATATGCACGACCGTTTGGCGATGACTCTGCAGGACGACCTCACCAGCAGCATCGTCAAGAACCTAAGCCGCGGTGTACTGATCGACATCTCCTCGGTCGAGATTGTAGATTCTTTTATCGGGCGTATGCTCGGTAACATTGCGTCAATGTCCCGCATCCTGGACGCCGAGACGGTTGTAGTCGGCATGCAGCCATCGGTGGCGATCACTCTCGTCGACTTGGGCCTGTCCCTGCCTGGCGTACGAACGGCGCTCAACGTGGAGAGAGGGATGGCATTACTGCGCAGCTCGATCGGCCGACAGGAGATCGGGGATGCCGATACCGACTACTGATTCCCTGGAGATTCACGATGCCGACCAGGTCGCGCTGGTGCGGCACGCGGTTCGCGATTGGGCTGTGCATTTGGGTTTCAGCCTGGTAGACCAAACCAAGATGGTCACGGCCGCCAGCGAACTGGCGCGCAACATGGTGATCTACGGCGGCGGCGGTAAGGTTTCGATTGAAACGCCGGAGCCCAACGGACGGAAAGGCCTGCGTCTGACGTTCGAAGACCACGGTCCAGGCATTCCAGACATCGAGCGGGCCCTGTCAGACGGATACACGACCGGCGGCGGACTGGGCTTGGGCCTCGGTGGGGCTAAGCGCCTAAGTAGCGATTTTGAAATCTGGTCCCGTGCAGGCGAAGGGACACGCATCACCATCACAAGGTGGAAACGATGAGTGTAGCGGTCAGAGTTCCGGTAGTGGAAAGCAGCCAGCCCGGGGAAGCCCGAAGAGTGGCCGTAGGAATGGCGCAGAGGCTAGGCTTCGACGAAACCACGGCCGGAAAAGTGGCCATCGTAGTCACCGAAGGAGCAACGAACCTGGTGAAGCACGGGGGGGGCGGCGAGATACTGCTCCATAGGATGGAAGCGCGCGGCGAAATTGGACTCGAGGTGTTCGCCATCGACCGGGGAGCGGGAATCGCGGACTTAGAAAGAAGCATGCGGGACGGGCACTCGACAGCGGGAACTCCCGGGTCTGGTTTGGGCGCGATCTCACGGCTCTCGGCCTGGCACGATGTCTACACTCAGCCCGGAAAAGGGACGGCCGTGCTCGCGCGTTTTTGGCAATCTCACGTGCCTGCTCCTTCACCCTTGGAAGTCGAAGGTTTTTCCGTGGCAATGCTGGGTGAAGAGGAATCCGGCGACGATTGGGCGGTTCGTGAAGACGCCGAGGGCTGCAGCATCTTTGTGGTCGATGGTTTAGGTCACGGCCTGGCGGCGGCGGAAGCGGCACGGGAGGCCGTCAGGGCGTTCCGGGACAACGGGCATCGGAGCGTGATTGAGCAAATGGACGCTATCCATGCGCGGCTGCGGAGCACGCGGGGCGCAGCGGCGGCATTAGCTCGGCTCGATAGCCGCGCGCGCACGGTGCGTTTCGTGGGTATCGGGAATATCGCCGGCATTGTGATCGACGGGAGCGAAAGCCGGAGCATGGTTTCGATGAGCGGGACTTTGGGGCACAACGTGCGCACCATCCGCGAATTCACCTATCCCTGGCGCCCAGGGGCGCTGGTGGTTATGCACTCGGATGGCGTAAGCGGGCGCTGGGATTTCTCGACTTATCCGGGACTGAAGCAGCGTGCACCGGCATTGGCCGCATCGGTGATTTATAGGGACATGGCGCGCGGCAAGGACGACGCTACCGTGGTGATTGCGCGCGAGGGTGGTGCTCAAACTTGAACACGCCGATCATTTCCGTAGCTATCGGCCATGAACGGGATATCGTAATCGTGCGCCGGCGCGCCTGTGAAATCGCACGCCTTCTACATCTCCCCGCGCAAGAATGCACGCGACTGGGCGCGGCTGTCTCGGAAATCGCGCGCAACGCATTATCGTATGCGGGCGGTGGCAAGGTAGAGTTCGCATTAGATGACGCGGCGCCGCGGTCGCTGACGATCCGGGTTACTGACAGGGGGCCTGGAATTGCCAAACCGGATGAAGTGCTTTCGGGACAATACAAGCCACAGAACGGGATCGGATTGGGTATCTCGGGTGCGCGCCGGCTGGTGGACGCGTTCGAACTGACATCCGCGCCCGGCGCGGGAACCACGGTGGTGCTGAAAAAGCATCTGACCGCCGTTCCACGGGCTGACCTTCCCGGGCCGGGGCAGATCGCCGAAGAACTGGCCAAGAAGCCTTACGACGTTTACGACGAAGTTCAACAGCAAAACCGCGAACTCACGCGCATGCTGGCGGAACTCAGTCAACGGCAAGACGAATTGACGCGCCTGAACCGGGAATTGGAGGAAACCAACCGAGGCGTGGTGGCGCTTTACGCTGAGCTGGACGAACGCGCTGAGCATTTACGTCAAGCCGACCAAATGAAGTCCCGCTTCATGTCGCATCTGAGCCATGAGTTCCGGACGCCTTTAAACGGTATCATCGGGCTAACGCGTTTGCTGCTGAACGAGCCTAGCCAGAGCGACGAAGCCGGTAAGCAGATACGCTATATCCAGCGATCCGCCGAGGACTTGACTGAGCTGGTGGACGACCTGCTGGATCTGGCTAAGGCACAGGCCGGCAAGTTGACGGTGCATGCCAGCCCGGTCGACGTCTCTAACCTGTTCGCGGCCCTGCGCGGCGTGTTTCGTGCGTTATCGGTGAGCGATTCAGTCGCTCTGATCTTTGACGAGCCTGAGAACATACCGACGCTGCAGACCGATGAAAGCAAGGTTTCGCAAATCGTGCGTAATTTCATCTCTAACGCGCTAAAATTCACCGAACGGGGCGAGGTCCGCATCAGCACTTCATACGACGCGGCGCGCGATGAAGTGACGTTTAGCGTGACGGACACTGGAATCGGTATCGCGCCAGAGAATCGGGAACGGATCTTCGAAGAGTTTGCGCAAATCGACAGCCCGCTGCAGCGGCGCGTGAAGGGTACCGGTCTGGGCCTGCCGCTGTGCAAACGGCTGGCCGAGTTACTGGGCGGTTACGTAGAAGTTTCGAGCCAGCCTAGAGCGGGCTCGAAGTTCACGGCCACTATACCGCGCGAGTATGGCACGGAGGAATCGCGGAGAATAAAGACCAACGGATACAAACTGCTGGTCATCGACGATGAGGAGATCTCACGCTACTTATTACGCAACCTGTTAGCCGGGCCGCATAATATTGTGGAGGCAAACGGGGGGAAGGAGGGCCTGAAGCAAGCGCGCGAGATCAAGCCCGATATGATTTTCCTGGACTTGACTATGCCGGACATGAACGGCTTCGAAGTGCTGACCCGCCTAAAGGCTGACCCGGTCACGGCATCGATTCCCGTAGTTATCGTAACCGCGATCACGCTGGATCCCGCGGACGAGAAGGAACTTGGACAAAACACAGTCGCGATCCTGTCGAAGAACGCTTTGACAAGGGCCGCGGCTCTCTCGGTGGAATTTTCGCCCAAGACAACGGTTTCGGCGCGTTACGGCCAAGGCCATTAGTTCGCGAGGAGATCTATGGGCAGCATGATCTTGAACGTTGACGACCATGAAGTAAATCGTTATATACGGACGCAGATACTTCAGAAGGCGGGCTATCGTGTCATCGAAGCCGCCACTGGCAAAGAGGCGCTCTCCACTTGGGCCTCGCAGAAGCCCTCGCTGGTTCTGCTGGACATCAACCTACCCGACATGCACGGCGTGGAAGTATGCCGGCGCATCAAGGCGTTGTCGACGCCGCGAACTATTGTGGTGCATGTTTCGGCGACATACGTGGATACGGCCGATCAAGCCAAAGGTCTCTTTGAGGGCGCCGACGGTTATTTGTGCGAACCGGTGGACCCAGACCTTCTCGTGGCCACCGTGGAGTCGTTCCTACGTCTTCGCGAAGCCGAGATGAAGCTGCATGACAGCCAGGAACGTTTAGCGCAGGCCCAAGCCATCGCCGGGCTCACCTTTTGGGAATGGGATATCGAGCGCGATAAGGTTCTGCTGCCTGACCCGGAAAACAACAACCTTACGGAAATCCCGTTTGAGGAATGGTTGGCGCTGGTACACCCTGAAGATCGTGCGGGAGTAGAGCAAACTTTGCGGCGTGCCTGCGAGAAAATGCAATCATTCCGGCACGAATATCGCGCCTACCGCGCGGACGGAACGGTGCGCTGGATCGCCACCAAAGGGCGGGTATTCTACAATGCCAGTCTCCAACCCAGCCGTGTGGTGGGCACCGACATGGAGATTACGGACAGGAAGCGGGTCGAAATCGCGTTGAAGCGATCCAACGAGGATTTGAGCCAGTTTGCATTCATGATCAGCCACGACTTACAGGAACCGCTACGCAGCATCACCACCTTTACGCAATTGCTTTCGTTGAAGCACGCCAAAGCGCTCGACGAAGAGGCGGCCGGCTATATGGCGTATGTGGTGGAGGGCAGCCGGCGAATGAACGCCATGATCACGGAACTGCTGGCCTTCTGCCAAATCCCCGATTTTGAACTGGCGCCGCAGCCTGTGGAACTGGAAGCAGTGCTGGCTGGGGTATTGGCGAATGTCAGTACGGCAATCGAAGAGTCCGGTGGCGCGATTGAGCATGCGCCGTTGCCGGTGGTCTTGGGCGATCAAGCGCAGCTAACGCAAGTTTTCCAGAACCTGGTGGCGAATTCGTTGAAGTATCGAAAGCCGGACGTGGCTTTGCGGATCGACATTTCAAGCCAGCGCCGGAAGAACGAATGGTTTATCACCGTGGCGGATAATGGCGTCGGTTTCGACCAAAAGCACGCTGAATCCATCTTCGGCATGTTCAAGCGCCTGCACGGCCGCGAGATTCCGGGAACGGGCATTGGGCTAGCCGTGGTTAAGAAGATCGTGGAGCGGCATGGGGGCCGAATTTGGGCCGATTCTGAGCTTGGCATCGGGGCGCGCTTCACCTTCACTCTGCCTGCCGCTTAGCTCATAGCCGGCCAAATACGCAAACGTTGCCCGCCCGCCGTCACATTAACGACTATTTATTCGCGGGAGCCAAGCCTCTTCATCTGTAAACCCAATAGATACTTAGTCAATCGCGTTCGGTTATCAACGTGCTGCTAAACTGCGCGCGGCGTCGTAAATCCGGAGTAACAAACAGCACTTATTAAATAATACGAAAGAGGGTGAACATGCTTGGTTGGATGATTCTATTCGCTTTGATGGCCCTTCTGGGGACGATTTCGACCCTTGCCCATCCCGCGGCAGTTTCGCTGATGGTTGGATTGACTTTTGGATCTCTGTTTGTCATTTCCGTGTTGACTCGCCTCGTACGCGGGCGGGGGTTGTAATGCTACGACTCCCCCGATGAATCCACCCAAGCCGGTCCGGACAGTTCTCGCTTTTTACGGTCCCGACGAAGCGGAATCCTCCAGAGCTTACAAATCTTTAGAAGGAACCACTGGCGAACGGGTGTATCGCTGTGGTCCGCCCGATTCCTCCGAAGAAACCTCTACCGCTTGGACCAGGTTTGGAACACTGCGCCTCGACGACGAATGCCTGATCATGGTCAGGACCGGGCCCGCCGACGTCCAGTATATTGTTCAGACCTTACAAAGAGCGGGATCACCGGCTGTTTTCGTACTCGCCGATACGATGCAGCACGTAGGTGCCGGAGTCCAAGACGCATCGCCCGACGCTGCGCACGGCGAGGATTTTGCGCGGGAGTGCGCACGCCGGAGGGATCGAGCCCGGCCCGCGAAGCCGAACATTCTCGCACAGCTTCTGGCGGACGAACGATCCTTAGAGATTTCGCGTAGCGTATTAGCGGAAGCCGTACGTCTGGACCATGTCTTGACGGCCGCCGCCGAGTGGCTGCTCGATAACGGCTATCTGCTGCGCACCCAGATCGCAGAGATTCGGCGCCACCTGCCGCGCTACTACCACCAGATCTTGCCGGCGGGAGAATCCGGCGATCCGTATATTTATGAGCTGGCGCGCTCGCTCACGGCCTACTGCGACTACTCGCTCGACGAAGTCAACATCGAAAACACTCTGCGGCGCTATCAGGAAATCGCACCCTTAACGATTGCCGAACTTTGGTCATTTCCGCTCCTTCTGCGGGTGGCTTTAATCGAATCGCTTACCCGCATGGGCACGCAAGTTAGTGGTGCGCAGGGCTTGCGCGAAGCCGCCTACCTATGGGCCAACCGTTTGGCGGCAGGCTCCCGGCGTAGTGTTGAGGCGTTTTCCCGTATCCTTCAATCCATGGAGGCCGAGCCGATCGCGCTTGAGCCGTATTTCCTGACCTGTCTGGCCGAGCAGTTACAGGATGAAGAGGATGCGCTGGCGCCCCTGCAGCACTGGATTGAGGATCATCTAGGCAAGCCGCTCACCGATATCGTACGCATCCAGCACACCGAGGAGGCGGCGGAGTCAGTATCCACGGCTAATGCTTTCGGAAGTTTACGGGCGCTGTCTCGTATTGATTTCGCCGAGCTTTTCGAGAAAGTCAGTCTGGTCGAAGCGGAACTGCGCAACGATCCGGGAGGCGTTTACCCGCGCACCGATTTTGCCACGCGGGACCGTTGCCGGCGCGCTGTGGAGCGCATCTCGCGGCACTCCGGTAAGGGCGAACTCGACGTCGCCAAGCGAGCCGTTGCACTGGCTGCTGGAAATCTCGATCCCAATGCCGCGCATGTTGCCTACTATCTGCTGGACGAAGGTGTATTCCGCTTGGAAGCCGAGACCCATGCGCGCGTCCCGCTGCGAACACGCTTCCTGCGGATGGTCCGGCGCCGTGCCACCCCGCTGTATCTAGGCGGAATCGTCATTCTGACGCTGTCGTTCACCGTGGTTTCACTGGCTCTGGCCTGGAATGCCGGCGTCCGGAACCAGACATTTCTGGGCATTCTTGGATTACTGGCGCTTTTCCCGTTGAGCGAATTGGCGGTGCAGATCGTCAATGCGATGGTGATCTCGCTACTGCCGCCCGACGGCTTACCGGAAATGGATTTCAAAGACGGCATTCCACCGGAGCAGGCCACGCTGGTGGTCGTACCGATGATGCTCTCGAGTGTGGAAGTGGCGCGCCGCGAAGTCGAAAAACTCGAGGTTCGCTTCCTCGCCAACCAGGAAAACAATCTATACTTCAGCCTGTTTTCCGATTTTACCGATGCCGAAGAGCGCACCACGCCGGGCGACGAAGAATTGGTCAGGGCCGCGCGCGAGGGTATTGCCGGACTGAACACGCGCTATCCCAATGGAAGATTCTTGCTGTTTCACCGCAATCGGGAATGGTCCGAGAGCGAGCAAAAGTGGATCGGCCGCGAACGTAAGCGCGGCAAGATTGAAGAGTTGAATGCGTTCCTGATGGGTGAAGGATCACCGGAGATTTTGCGCGAAGGTTCCCTGCCGCTGGCGGTGCGTTCCGTAATCACTCTGGATTCGGATACGCAGTTACCCCCTGGGGCCGCTCGGCGCATGATTGAAACCATCGCGCATCCGTTGAACCAGGTGGTGATCGATCCGGTTACCGGAGTGCGCCAGCGCGGTTATACCATCATTCAACCGCGCGTCAGCATTGCGCTGCCTGGTGCTACGGCTACGCGCTTTACGCGTATCTTCGCGGATACCAGCGGGACTGATCCGTATTGCCAAGCCGTATCGGATACCCATCAGGACCTATTCGGCGAAGGCATCTTTCATGGCAAAGCGATTTACGATGTGTACGCCTTCCGCCGCATTTTGGGCGACCGTTTTCCAGCGGAGGTCCTGCTCAGCCATGATCTGATCGAAGGCACATATGCGGGCGTGGGAATGGCCACGGGTATTGAACTGTTTGAGAATCTGCCTTTGGATTACGCCAGCTTCAGCCAGCGGCAGCACCGCTGGATTCGCGGCGACTGGCAAATCGCGCCGTGGATCTTTAGCCGTGTCCCTACTGCCGGGGGGGGGAATGAGCCCAACCCGCTCTCGATTATCGGCCGCTGGCGAATCTTCGACAATCTGCGACGAAGCCTGGTGCCGGTAGCTTTTCTCCTACTGCTGCTATTCGGCTGGCTTTTCTCGGATGCGCCGGCCGTGTGGACTTTGGTGGCCGGGCTGGCCATCGGTCTCCCAGCCGTAACTCCGCTGCTGGAGCGATTGGCCCGTGTCCTACAAGGTGAGATCCACGGATGGCGGGGAGCATCTGATGAACTGATCCGCGCCTTGGTGATGCTGGCTTTTCTACCGCATCAAGCGTGGCTGGCGCTCGATGCAATCGCGCGCGTAATCTATCGCCGCGGAATCAGCCACCGCAACCTGCTCGAGTGGCAAACCGCCGAGAGCGCGGGCGCCAGCGCTCATAAACATGCGGCGTCGACCTACCGGCAGATGATGGTCATCTGCGGCTTTTCGTTCTTTCTGGTGATTCTGCTTCGGTTTCAGCATGCCTCACTTGCCAGTTCCGCGTTCGTAGGACTTTGGGCATTATCGCCGGTAGTGATGCGGTGGCTCGGCCGGATCGATAATTCGAACCAGAGTCTTCCCGCAACCGGCCCGAATTCGCGCTATTTGCGCCGTGTGGCGCGGAAGACATGGCGTTTCTTTGACGATCTGGTGGGCCCGGATACGCACTGGCTGCCCCCCGACAATACCCAGTTGAGCTTGAATATCGAAGTGGCGCGCCGTACGTCGCCAACGAATATCGGTCTATGGCTAACGTCGGCGCTTGCCGCGCGCGATATGGGTTATCTGACGGTCGATGAGCTATTGGCGCGCTGCTCAAATACCATGGCCACCTTGAACCGCCTGGAGCGTTATGAGGGGCACCTGCTCAACTGGTACGACACCGGCACGCTCGATCCTTTGCTGCCGCGGTATGTTTCCACGGTCGATAGCGGCAACTTAACCGCCAGCCTGTGGGTGGTGGAACAAGGTCTGCGCGACACGCTCCGCGAGCCCATAATCGACAAGTCGTGCTTGCGCGGTTTATCCGATACGGCGGCGATTCTGGTGGAGACATGCGGTGCGGACCCATCCACCTCGGCGCCTCTGCGCGTGTTGCAGCGGCTGCTGCGCGGCAAAGTGGAAGGCCACGAATTGATCGCGCGGCTGCGGTTGGCAACCACTCCCATGCAGCAGTTGCGCGAGAGCGGACGTTGGCCCGACGTCGAAGGGGAAGAACGGTCGTATTGGCTGGGCCGTTTGACGGCGGAGATCGATTCGTGGACCGCTACGCTCGACCGGTATCTGCGGTGGATGGAAACCCTCACGCAACCGCCCGACCGGTTGCTCGCGGACCTGGGGGAAGACACCGTAAAACTGCGGCGCCGCGTGCTGCGCGAAGCGCCCTCCCTACGCACCCTGGCCGGCAATGCGGCCACCCCCTTGGATGCGCTACTTGCCCGCAGAAGCATGGCCGGCCTGAGTCCCGAGATCGCCCACTGGCTCGACCAGTTAAGCTCCGAATACCGCACCGCCAAGGCCGCGGCAGTCCTGGCTGTTCAGAAACTGGAGTCGCTCACCGAGGAAGCGAAGCAACTGGCCGCGGGAATCAACATGGGTTTCCTGTACGACAAGCGCCGCCGGCTTTTCGGAATCGGATACCTGGTAGGCGGTCCGCGCGAGTTCAACAGCCATTACGATTTGTTGGCCAGTGAGTGCCGCCTCGCCAGCCTGGTGGCAATCGCCAAAGGGGATGTGCCGCTGGCGCATTGGTCCGCGCTCAGCCGTCCATTCGTATATTCCGCGGGCCAGGATGCGCTGCTTTCCTGGAGCGGGACCATGTTCGAATACCTGATGCCGCTCCTGTTTACGCGGACCTTCAACAATTCACTACTGGACTGGACCTGCCGGCAGGCGGTGAAGCTGCAGATGGAATACGGCCGCGAAAAGAAAATCCCGTGGGGCGTGTCGGAATCGGCCTATAGCGCCCTGGATGCGAACCAGGTGTATCAGTACCGCGCGTTCGGTGTTCCGGCGTTGGCTTTGAAGCAGGAGCAGGACGAGGAACTGGTGGTGGCGCCCTACGCCACGATGCTGGCGTTGCAGGTCGATCCCGGCGCAGCGGCCGATAACCTGAAACAACTGGAGGGCGCGGGGCTGGCGGGGCCCATGGGCTTCTACGAGTCCATCGATTATACACGCCAGAACGCCCGGGACGGCCAACTGGGCGTGGTGATCTACGCGTACATGGCCCACCATCAAGGCATGAGCCTGGTGGCGCTGGACAATGTGCTCCACGGGCGTATCATGCAGCGCCGCTTCCATCGCGACCTTCGGATACGCGCCATCGAGACGCTGCTCTTCGAACGCATTCCCATGAGCCGCCTGCCGCTAGCCGAAAAGCAGCAGACCTTCCCGCCGATCCGCGCCGTTGGTTCTGAGGAACCCGCCGAACGCGTCTGGGAAGAGGGCACTTCCGTACCGCGCGTGCACCTACAGGGCAATGGCGCGTATTCGTTGATGGTGACCAATGCAGGGGGGGGGTACAGCCGCTGGAAAGACATCGACCTTACCCGCTGGCGCAGCGACACAACTCTGGATCCGTGGGGCAGCTTTATTTATATCCGTGACATGCGAACGGACTCGATTTGGGCGGCTGCGCAGCAGCCTGTGGGCGGAGGGAAGGGAACCGCCTCGGCTCATTTTTCCGCCGACCGCGCCGAGTTCCGCCGCAACCTGTCGGGAATCGAAACCGTTCTTGAAGTGACTGTAGCAGCGGAAGACGATGTCGAACTGCGCCGCCTCAACATCACCAATCGTTCCTTGCGAAGCCGGCAACTGGAGTTCACCAGTTATGTCGAACTGGCAATGGCCCCGCATGCCGCGGATAAGGCGCATCCCGCCTTCTCGAAGATGTTCATCGAGACCGAATGCCCCGAGCCAGGAGTGCTGATCGCGCACCGGCGTCCGCGATCTCCCGAGGAGCCGCCCATCTGGATGGCTCAAGTGTTAGTAGGGGCTTCGTCCGACATTCAATTTGAAACCGGCCGTGCGCAGTTTCTGGGGCGGGGGAAAACTACCGACGCACCCGAAGCTCTGAAACGCGATCTCACCGGCTCGGTGGGAACAGTGATTGATCCAATCTTCAGCTTGCGCTGCCGCGCTTTGATCGAACCGCGGGTAAGGCTGGAGATCTCGTTCATGACCATGGCGGCCGCCTCGCGGGAAGCCTTGCTGACGCTCATCAACAAATTCCGCCGGTCGGACGCGATTTCCCGCGCGTTCGAAATGGCCTGGACCCGCGCTCAACTTGAGTTCCGCTATCTGGGAATCGGTCCGGCCGCGGCGCATCGGTTTCAGGATCTGGCCAGCCACTTGATCTATCCGAATCCGCGCCTGCGCGTGCCGGGCGACCGTCTGGCGCGCAACCGGTTGGGACAATCGGCGCTCTGGCAATACGGCATCTCGGGCGACCTTCCCATGCTCACTGTGCTGGTGGCGGAGATGCGCGGCATGCCGCTGGTACGGGAATTACTATTGGCGCAAACTTACTGGCGTTTGCGTGGATTCAAAGCCGACCTGATCATCTTGAATCAGGAGAGTTCCAGCTACGACCGGCCCCTGCACCAGCAACTGCTGCGGCAGATTGAGGCGCACTCACCGGCCGAGGCGAACGACCGGCCGGGTGGCGTCTTCCTGCGCAACTGGCATGCGCTGCCGAGCGAACATCGCGAATTGCTGCTGGCGGTTTCGAGCGCGGTGCTCAGCGGAAGCCGCGGTCCCCTGCAGCAACAACTGGTAGCCGGCGCCGATAGCATGGCCCCGCCGCCATTCGCTCCGGTAGGCGGCCAGGAGGAGCCATCGCAACCCCTGCCCTTCCTGGAATTGCCGTATTTCAACGGGTTCGGCGGCTTTACGCCGGACGGGCGCGAATACGCCATCTACCTTAAGCCGGGCGGCTGCACTCCAGCGCCGTGGATCAACGTGATGGCGCACGCCACGTTTGGCGCCCTGGTGAGCGAGAGCGGCCTCGGCTGTACGTGGGCGGGCAACAGCCAGTCCAACCGTCTGACCCCTTGGTACAACGACCCCACCAGCGACCGGCAGGCCGAAGCCATCTATTTGCGAGATGAAGAAAGCGGCGCGCTCTGGACGCCTACCGCGCTTCCTATCCGTGAGGCTGATGCCTATCGAGCCAAGCATGGGCAGGGCTACACCGTGTTTGAGCACAATAGCCATTCCATCGGGCAAGAACTCACGGTGTTCGTTCCCGTGTCGGAAGATGGAACCGGCCAACCTGTGAAGTTGATGCGCTTGCGCCTGCGAAACGATTCATCGCGCCCGCGCCGGCTGACCGCGACATTTTTCGCGGAGTGGGTCTTAGGGTCGAACCGCGACGACCAGGCGCCGCATGTGCGCACCTGGTATGACCGCGAGGCGGGGGCCATTCTCGCCGCGCAGTCATGGACCGGCAATTTTACCGATGCCATAGCGTTTGCCGCGGCTAGCCCAGCGGCCTCGTCTTACTCGGGAGAGCGCACCCAATTCCTCGGGCGCAACGGATCACTAGCTGCGCCGGCCGCTCTCGGCCGCGTACGCCTGGACAATCGTACGGGTGCCGGTATGGATCCGGCTGCCGCGCTCCAGGTTTCCGTGAACATCCCGAAAGGCGGCCAGACGGACGTCTTTTTCCTATTGGGACAGGCCGACAGCGTGGATGCTGTCCGCGCGTTGGTGAAACGCTACCAGACTAGCGACCAGGTGCAAGGCGCCCTGGACCTCACGCGAAAATGGTGGGACACCGCGCTCGATACGTTGCGGGTACATACACCCCAGCTTTCGACCGACTTCCTGCTGAACCGCTGGCTGCTCTATCAATCGCTGAGCTGCCGTTTCTGGGGCCGGTCGGCGCTGTATCAATCGAGCGGCGCTTTCGGATTCCGCGACCAATTGCAGGATTGCATGGCGCTGCTCTACGCCGCTCCACAGTTGGCGCGCGCGCATATCCTGACAGCCGCGGCGCGCCAGTTTCCGGAGGGCGACGTGCAGCACTGGTGGCATGCGGAAAGCGGCCAAGGCGTGCGCACACGCTGCTCAGACGACCTGCTGTGGCTGCCGTTCGTGGTGGCGCGCTATATCGATGTAACCGGCGACAGCGCCATTCTGGACGTCGAAACAACCTTCCTGGAAGGCCCGCTTCTGGAGGCTGCCGACCAGGAGCGTCTTTTTATTCCGGCGGTTTCGCCATACACCGCGCCGCTTTGGGAGCATTGCCAGCGCGCCATCGACCACGCCTCGCGATTCGGCGCCCACGGTTTGCCTTTGTTCGGTTCGGGCGATTGGAATGATGGCATGAACCGGGTCGGCGCCGAAGGTCGCGGCGAGAGCATTTGGGTGGCGTGGTTCTTGTGCACGGTGTTGGAAGATTTCGCCACGGTTATGGAGAAGCGCAATGGCGGACCGGAGTTGGCCGCCAAATGGCGAGGGTCGGCCGCCCAAATCGCAAAGGCGGTGGAGCAATCCAGTTGGGATGGCGAATGGTATCTGCGCGGCTTCTTCGACAATGGCGCGCCGCTTGGGTCACATGCCAACGAGGAGGCCCGCATCGACTCACTGCCGCAAAGTTGGGCCGTCATTTCCGGTGCGGGTGATGTCGATCGAAGGCAGCGCGCCGTGCAGTCCGCCGACCGCACTTTAGTCGACGAAGCCGGCCGCTTAGTGCGCCTGTTCACCCCACCGTTCGACCATTCCCAGCCAAATCCGGGCTATGTGATGGGCTATCCGCCGGGCCTGCGCGAGAATGGCGGTCAGTATACGCACGGGTCGCTTTGGCTGGCGATGGCGTGGGCGCGGCTACAGAATGGTACGCGCGCCGCGCACCTGCTGAAGCTGATGAACCCCGTGGAACTCAGCCGCAGTCCGGAAGATGTCGCGCGATATCGCGGCGAGCCCTACGTCGTCGGTGCGGATGTCTCTTCGGCGCCCGGAATGGTGGGGCGCTGCGGGTGGACCTGGTACACCGGTTCGGCTGCCTGGATGTACCGCATCTGGATCGAAGAAGTGTTGGGCTTCCATCTTCACGGCAACACCCTGAGCATGAAACCGGTGATCCCCGACGATTGGGCGGGATTTGAGATAACTTACCGCCACCGCACCGCAACCTACGAGATCGCCGTGGTGCGGCACGCTGACGCCGGCGCCACGGGCCTTGTGTTCGAAGAGGATGGACGTGTGTTGGAAGGTGCTTTCCAACTAGCGGACGATGGTCGCGCACATCGCGTAACGGTGCGGATCCCGAAAGCCGCCGCGAAACTGCCGTCGGCTCCGGCGCCGCCAGGCGAGCACGTCAACGGTTCTTCGCCGGCGCCCGCCAAGACGCTGCCGGTGCCCGCCCGCTAAATTCACTTTCGCAGTAGGAGTGCCCAGTCGCTGTGATCGGGTGCCTCGGGCGAGGTCCACACCGGACCTTCGGCCGCGCCAATCGGCACGATCTCTCCGGTAAATCCGCTCCACCACTCGGCCTGATAGCGGCCGGGTTCGAGTGTGAGCGTCACCTTGCCGCCATTAGGAAGATAAGCCGCATAAGTTCGGCCCACCTCTGCGAGACAGTAAGCGCCGTTATTGGCGAGTTCATCGTGGGGCTCGGCTTTCCACCATTCGAATTGAGTGAAGAAGTCCACCATGTGGGCATACCCGGCCAGCATGGTCATAGTATCGTCGCCCCGGCCATTCACCCAACCGCCGCCTGTATCCGGCCAGATATTTGTTCCACGGCGGGCGGTCTCGCCGGCCGTGCCATAGGCGCCTGCCATTGCAATATCCCAAGCCGTCCGGCGCAGCACTTCGGCGGAATCGCCCGGTGGCTGTGGCGCCCACTTGGGATAGTGATCTTCATAGCCGTATTCTTCATTGGCTTGCGGCACGATGCGCCCGCTAAGCTTCTGCAACCGGCGGCTTTCCAGCATCAGCGCGTGCTGCGCTCGCGACCACTCTTGTAACGAGGCGAATCCGAACCATTCGGAACCGCGATCCTGGTGTTCGGTTTTCACGGGGTGCGAACTGGCCAGATGATGGTTCGGGTCCCACCCTTCGAGCAGCGTGCCGGTTTCGTGCGCCCATTGATCGTCGCGGAACGAATCCAAATCGTCACCGAGATCCCAGGTGATGTTGGAAAATGCGGAGAGACGCGCCGCTGCGTAGCGGATATAGCGCCGCTCATCGTCGCTCCCCGCAACGGGATGGATTTTGCCATCGGCAATATCGAAAATCACGGAGATGATGAAATCGCGATCGCGCGCGAAGCGCAGCATGCGCTCGAATTTTTGCCAGTGTGCCACGCGGAAGCGGGAATAATCGAAACCGGGATGCGAGAAATCCGCCGCGTCTACCGCGGGCCACGGGCTCAGGAAGACGGTCCAATCTTCGGTGTTCATTACCGGATCGCCATAGGCCATGTTGGTCCGCCCGGCCAGCAGAACGCGCGCGCGGTTTACTTTCAAGCGATGCAGGCGTTCGATGCTGAAGTCGATCACCCGCTCGTCCTTCCATCCCATTAGCCAGAAGGCTGTGGTGCCGTTGAAGAAGTAGTGCTCGCCGGTGCCCTCCCAGATAAAGTGCCAGCGGTATTGAGGATCCACGCGAAGGATCCCGCGGCGATGGCCGTCCGAGGCATGAAAGGCGCCGGAGAAAACGTTCTGCTTACCGCCCTGATCGTAGGTGACTGAGTAAGTGTAGTCGCCCGGCGTCGACGGCATGAAGCGGATGCGGTAGGTGCTTCCGTCGGGGGAATCGCAAAAACCGTCGGCCGTTAACCGGTTCGTCGCACCAGCCTTCCCGTACGAACCGCGGATCGCCACATCCGTGAAGGGGTTGGGGGCATCGGGCGCGTTTACGGCGATAGCTACCTCGACGAAATCGTACGCGTCGACGGACGCTGCCGATTGTGAAAAGGTGATTTCCTTGGGATAGGCGTGGGCGCATTGGGCGGCAAGCAGGAGACCGGCCGCGGCGAGCAGGGAGCGGATCATTTTAGGGCTTCCAATCGCCGTTTAGCGTAGCATACGCCTCCGAACCGTGCGTCCGCCCGGCGGTCAGGATTGCAAGCGGAGAAAGGCCCGCATGCGGTCCAATTCCGCCTCGAGTTCGCGCTGAAACGCGCGATCCCTCGGCGGGGACGAATCGACATACCCGATTTCAGATTTCAGTTGTCCGTCCTTAACCGACAGATTGCCCCAGCCAATCACCCGATCGCGCCAAAGCACGGGCAGAGCATAGTAGCCGAGTTTGCGTTTGGGCACCGGGGTGTACGCTTCGAAGCGATAGGCCCAGCCCCACAAGAGTTCGAAGCGGGCACGATCCCACACGACAGGGTCGAAGGGCGTCAGCAGGCAGACGCATTCCGGGGGCTCGGCAGGTTTACTCTTCTGACCGGCGGGCCAATACCAATCGAGGCCATCGACCCGGGCTTGCGAAAGGCGAGTTTTAGCGCGTTTGATGGCGGCGGGCAATTCGCCGTGCCATTGGGGGGCGGCATAGCGCAGCCGGCGCACCAGGAACGACAAACTGGCGCCGGGTAGGGGGGCGTAAATCGCGACAGCGGCATCTACCAGGGCATCCACACGCCGGCGGCGTTCGGCTGCATCCTCCGGCTCAAGTCCGTGCTGGTGCGCGGCGTAGATGCGGATACCGCTTTCGCGCCGCGCGACACGCAGCATCCCGCGGTAGAGCATGGCGTCCAGCAGATGCGTGGTAGCGTTGGACGAACCGCCCCAATAATTCTTCACTCTGCCGTGCGAGAAATGGTCGTCGACCTCGCGCGGGTGGACGGCGCCGCGCTGGCTTACGAACTCCAGCAGAAGCTGCGCTTTCTTTCTTCGCGCAGCGGGCCAGGCGCGGCTGCCGTCAGCGGGAACCCCGGCTTCCGAGCGTGGATGCATCAGCGCTTGCAGGGATTTCGTGACAAAGCCGTAGTTGACGAAGACATCTTCCTGAATATCGAGTTTTGTATAGCGGCGTTCCAGGTCGCCTTCGCGGTAATTCTTCACGCGGTGACGCAGCATAAGGTCCTGCGCGCGGGCGGGCGCGCGGATGGGGTCGGCCTGCACGAAGCCCATCTTTTCGAAAGCGCGCGGAAGCGTCGTGGGCGGGAAGAGGCTCTGGGAGATAGCCAGGCGCCGGAGATGGTCAATAGTAATGGGCATGGATATTTGGTATGTATGGTAAAATTGGGTTGTATCTCAATCGAGATACCCGAAAGACCGCTAGTTCTTACCAGTTTTCCATAGTGGGGGCGCAACGGATTCGACGGGATTGAATCGTGGTGGGGAGGCGTGCCGGGTTCCGAGCTCCCGTTAAACGATCGGAAAAACAAAACTGCCAACACGCAGTTTGCATACGCTGCTTAATTAATTAAGTAGCCGCTCCAGCCGCTGAGCCCGCGCGACGGTGAGTGAGCGTCATTTTGCGGGATAGGCTGATGGCTTCGGTCCGGAGCATAAGGTCGAGATCAATCGGGCTAGGCAGCCGCCACTCTTGCCGATTCTGAGGCGGAAGCCGAAGTTTCTGAATCGCGCTACGCACGTAGTTCTCTTCATTGCGGGCTTTCTCGGACGCGGGTTCAACTCCCGCCGCCTCCACCAGCCTTCGCCAAGGCGAAGGCTGGTGCCCGCCAAAGCAAGCGAAGCGAGCGACGGAGGGCCGGGGCGGAATCAAGAGCAGTAGAAATGCATTACGTCTACCTTCTCCAAAGCGAATCCCATCCAGACCAGTCTTACGTCGGACTTACCAGCGATCTCAAAGCGAGGCTCGTCAAGCATAACTCTGGAGGAGTTCCGCACACCTCCAAATTCACGCCGTGGAAGCTAAACACCTACGTTGCCTTCTCTACTCGCGAACAAGCGGCGCAGTTCGAACGATACTTGAAGTCCGGCTCTGGCCGAGCCTTCGCCAATCGTCACCTCTGGCCTCAACTGCCCTCCTGAAATCGCGCGCCGAGACTCTCATTGTGAGTCGTATCGTCCGGCAATTCCATAAGCTCGATTCGCTGGCAGCGGCGGCCGTAATGGCATGACGGTCCTCTGCGCCGCATCTTCAACGGGCCAGTCGCGAACGGTAGCGTACCTCCTTCGGAGCAGGACGCTTCCGAACCTCCGAAACCCACGGGCGGGAGTCACAAGCCGGCAAAATAATCCTAACTCAATCCCTGCCAACGCCTCCCAAGTAATCCCCCGCCCCCCCCCAAATCCGTTTTTCGCCCCCCCCATGCTCTACTCAAATCGGATAGGGGGCATCGCTCCCCTACTCATCACCACCTAATCGTGGTCAAGGAAAAAATATGATTATTTCGGATAAACAGCACGAAGCGAATAAACGGAACTCGGAGCACAGTACCGGCCCCAAAACTGAGGAAGGCAAACGAGCCATCCGCTTCAATGCCCTCACCTTCGGACTCCGCACCCGCACCGCCATCATCGAAGGCGAAAACGCGGCCGCCTACTCCCAGCTTTGGGACGAACTCGAAGCCGACTGGCATCCCCAGGGCCGTACCGAACTACTCCCCTTCGAAGCCATGGTCGTCGCCCAATGGATGCTCATCCGTAACTCCGAAAGCGTATCCAAAATCTACGACAAAATCCGCTTCGGCGAGGAGCGCTTCATCATGCTCGCCTACGCCGCTAAAGAGCGCGCCGCGCTTGAGAAGTCCTTCTACCACAACCTCCACGAATTGCAACAGCTACAAAAGTTGCGCCTCGCCAAACCGCAGCCCCAGGCCGCCGCACCGGAACAACCGGCTGAGCCCCTGAAACCCGTGCTGCATTCGCAATTCCGGCCCGCACCCGATTACGTCATGTCCGAAGCCGCCGGCGCCCCCACCGTCCTCTGCGACCCCGACCCTAACGACACGCGCTAACACTCCCCGCACCATCGTTCTTTGACAACCTCCAGGCATCCAACAACGGGTGCGCCCGTATTGTCTCTCCCCCCCCAGCCAATTCTTCCCAAATCACCAAAAATCTAATCCCCGGCCCCCGTCCCCCGGACCCCCGGCCCCTTTTTGTTCATCCCGCGGCCCCTTTTCCGTCCCCCCCCCACCGAACCCACACCGCGCCCCATCCAACATCTCCCCTGATTCCAACCGTCTAGGCTTCGTTTGCACAATCCGCACCCGCCCGATCTAGCTCCTTTTGCGCGTCGTAGCCGTACGCCAATCTCGCTTGTGTAATGAGATCGCTATTCGATCACGGCCTGCGACACCGCATTATCAAAGTCATATTGCAGCGACCGCCCGGGCGTCTGCACGAACAGCACGACGGCCATCTGTTCCTTGCGATTCACCCACCAGTAAGTGCCGAACGCGCCGTCCCAGCCGTAGCTGCCGTTTGGCTTCCGCAGGCGCGCATCCACCGCGCTCACCACCACCTCGCCGCCCAGCCCAAATCCAACTCCCTTGGGCGCGCGGCCGATCTGTCCTTCAAAAAGCTCGCCCACATTGTTGCTGGTCATCAGGTCGACAGTCCATGGACTGAGGATACGCTTGCCATTCAGTTGGCCACCGTTGCATAACATCTGCGCGAATTGCAGGTAGTCTGGCGCAGTCGACGTAAGGCCTCCAGCGCCGGAGAAATAGGCGGGCGATCCTATCCGGAGTGGTGTGGCTGGCTTCTGCAGGCCGGCAGCCGTCCGGTTGTAGATCGTGGCGATATGCGCTTGCTCCTTTTCTGGAACGTTGAACCAGGTATTGTCCATGCCCAGCGGTTCGAATAGCCGCTTGCGCAGGAACTCGTCGAACTTCAAGCCAGAGACCACTTCCACGATCCTGCCGAGCGTATCGAATCCCGCCAATCCGCTGTAGCGCCACTGGGTTCCGGGCTGAAAGTCCAACGGCACTCCTCCCAGGCGGGGGATGAAATCGGCCAGCGTTTCGGTCGGTGTGCGGGCCTGCAGCAACTTCTGAAAGTCGGCCGACGTGACTCCGCCGCTACCCAGTCCGGACGTATGTGTGAGTAAGTCGATGATGGTGATGTCATGGTTGGCCGGGACGGTATAGTATTTGTCGCCGGCAGCGGGCCCTTGGTCCGTCATTGGGGCGGCGGTCCGCACCGCTTCCACCGCTACCTTGGAATTCTTGAACTCGGGAATGTATTTTGACACCGGATCGGTGAGTTTCAGCTTGCCTTCTTCCATCAGGATCAGGATGGCGGTGGCAGTGACCGGCTTGCTCGATGACGCCAGGCGGAAGAGGGCATCCTTAGTCATGGGCTTCTTGCTGTCGAGGTCCATCACACCGTGCGCCTCGAAATGGACCAGGCGGCCGCGCCGTGCCACCATGGTGACCGCGCCCGAAATATCGCCCGCTTCCACGCGGCGCATGATCATCTCATGAATGCGCTGCAAGCGGTCGGAGGACAGTCCGACGTCCTCAGGCTTGGCTGCCGGAAGCGAGGCAGCCGCGAGGGGCAGTAACACCGACGAGAAGACCACCGCCAACCGCAAAGCGGTGCAACGGGAATAAGTTGAAAACTGTGTCATGGGCACCGTATCCTTACGCTGTAAGAGATGATCGTAACGCGGAAGCGATTAAGTCCGCCTATACTGGTTCAAGACTCGATCGCCGAGTCATATGAGGGGAATACCGGAATGAGCTTGAGACTCTTGTTACCGTTGCTGTTTGGCGCGATAGCGTCCAGTCAGACGATTAATACTTTTGCCGGAAATGGGACCGCTGGATATTCAGGGGATGGCGGACCGGCCGCACAGGCGGAGATCAACCGCGTAGTAGGACTTGCCGCGGATGCCGCCGGAAACATCTACCTGGCGGACCAGAACAATAACCGGGTCCGCAAAGTCGACACTAACGGTGTGATCACCACCTTCGCGGGGACTGGCGTGGCCGGATTCACGGGCGACGGCGGCCCTGCGGCGCAGGCGCAGCTTAACGGTCCGTTGGGCGTGTGTGTGGCCCCCTCGGGCGCCATTTACGTGAACGACGAAGGCAACTTCAGGGTACGCGAGATCTCCCCATCGGGGACCATTACAACCGTGGCCGGCAACGGTACGAACACCACGAGTGGGGATGGCGGCCCTGCACTCAACGCCGGCATGGTGATTCCCATTCGCTGCGCCGTGGATAGCACCGGCAACCTGTTTATCGTGGACCAAGGCGCGTTTCGCATCCGCAAAGTGGATGGCAATGGCATCATTACGACCTATGCGGGCACTGGCGCGCAGGGCTTTTCCGGCGACGGGGGGCCGGCGGTCGATGCGGTTATGAACAACCCGACCGCGGACGCGGTGGATGCATCGGGCAACCTTTATATCACCGATCAGTTCAACGGCCGGATCCGGCGCGTGGATGCGGCTACCGGGATTATCACTACCGTCGCCGGGAACGGCAACCTGACGTTTGGCGGGGATGGCGGGCCGGCTACCGCGGCGAGTTTGAACTACCCGGGCGAGATCGGGTTCGATCCAACCGGTGCGCTGTTCATCGTAGACACCGTGAATCAAAGGGTTCGAGAAGTGAGCGGCGGCATAATTACGACCATTGCGGGAAATGGGGTCCAAGGTTATGCGGGCGATGGAGGCGCGCCGTTGCAGGCGGAATTTAACGGCCCATTCCCTATGACGCTGGATAAATCCGGCAACCTCTATGTCGGCGATGTAGCGAATAACCGGGTGCGCGAGATTACCGGTGTAGCGGCGGCTTCCACTGCGCCCAGCATCATCTCGGTGGTCAGCGGCGCCAGTTTTCAGCCTGGCATTGTGCCTAACTCATGGGTGGCCATCTATGGAACCAATCTCTCGCCCGTGACTGATTTCTGGACCATCGTTGACGGCAAACTGCCCACGGAACTGGATGGGGTAAGCGTCATGGTCAACGGAAAACCTGCGTACGTCGAATTCGTGAGTTCGGGGCAGATCAACATAGTCGCGCCGGACGTCGGCACAGGTTCGATGCAGGTGTCTGTAACCAACGGTGCCAATACCAGCGCGGCGGTCACGGCAACTTCGACAACTTTCGGCCCGGCGTTCTTCTTGTGGGCCAATCAATATGCGGTGGCTACCTACCAGAACTATACTTATGCAGTGAAAAACGGCGCAATCGGCGGGCTTGCTACGGTTCCGGCTAAACCCGGAGACGTGCTGATCCTGTGGGGCACGGGTTTTGGGCCTACCACTCCGGCGGTGCCGCCAGGCGAGGAAGTTCCCGGAGACACTACTTATCTGACCAGCAACCCCGTTACAGTCACGGTTGGCGGCATCGACGCGACAGTTTACGGGACGGCTTTGGCGCCAGGATTTGCGGGGCTGTATCAGGTCGCCATTCAGGTTCCGGCATCGGCGCCTAACGGGGATCTGCCCATCGTCGCCAAAGTCAGCGGCGTTTCTTCGCCATCAACCACCCTGCTTACGGTGCAGCAGTAACGCGGGGTAAACTCAGAATATGTCTATTCGACCCGTCAAACGGCTGATCAAATCGAAGCCCACTTTGGAAGGGGCCGGCGTGCATTTGCGCCGCGCGTTCGGCTTCGGCAATACGTCGGATTTCGACCCGTTCCTCTTGCTCGACGATTTCCGCAACGACGTTCCGGAAGATTATTTGGCTGGCTTCCCGTGGCATCCGCACCGCGGGATCGAGACCATCACCTACGTTCTGGCCGGCACAGTGGAGCACGGCGACAGCATGGGGAATCATGGGGCTATCGCCGCGGGAGATGTCCAATGGATGACAGCCGGAAGCGGTATCATCCACCAGGAGATGCCCAAAGGCGATAGCGCCGGCCGTATGCATGGCTTCCAATTGTGGGCTAATCTTCCGGCGGGGCTGAAGATGACGCCGCCGCGCTATCAGGAAGTGAAGGCGCTCGACATTCCCGAGATCACCGACGACGATGGCACGCATGTAAGAGTGGTGTGCGGAAACTTCTGGGGAAAGGCCGGTCCGGTCGATGGCATTGCCGCGGACCCGATTTACCTGGACGTGTCGGTGGCGCCAGGACGACGGAAGACGCTGCCCGTCGAAACTACCCGCCACGCATTCGCCTATGTTTTCGCGGGAAGCGGGAAATTTTGCAATGCTTCCGGCCCGCTGGCTGTACCGACCGAAGCCGTCGGGTGGGCTGACACGGCGCCGCCTTCGGAAGCGGATAACCGCTCGCTGGTGCTGTTCGACCGGGGCGACGAGGTTACCGTACAGGCGGGCGCGGAAGGGATTCGCTTCCTGCTGGTTTCCGGGAAGCCGCTCGAAGAGCCGGTGGCGTGGTACGGGCCCATCGTGATGAATACGCAACAGCAGTTGCAGGAGGCGTTTCGGGAGTTGCGGGAGGGGACCTTTCTGCAAAATGGTTGACCACGCGGGGAATATTTCTCAACGAAATAAGTTATAGGCGGGGATTACAGCACAAAACGCAAACGCCGTTCGATGTTTCTTGAGAAATGTGATGTCTGGCCCGCACTTGTAAAGTGAATGAGCGCCAGAGCATTGACCTTACCCGCGACCAGTACGGACCTGATCGCCAACGTCTTCGACGCATTGCCGTTGCCGGCATTCGTCGTGGATCAAGAATTCAATGTCGTGGATTTTAACTTGGCCGGCGCTAAGCTGTTGGACCGCGTTCCGTTCGCTGTGCTGCGTTTGCGCGGCGCAGCGCAGCAGGAGTGTATCCATTCGATCGAGACAACGGAGTGTGCGGTAACCCAGCCCTGCCAGGAGTGCCTCATTCATAACTTCCTGCGCCCGCTGCTCGATGAGCCTACGGCATGCCGGAAGAGCACACGGTTACGGTTGAATCAAGATGGCAAACTCGTCGACGCGGGATTTTTGATAACCATCGCGCCGATTCCAGACGAGTCCGAACAACTGGCGCTGCTGATTCTTGACGAAGCTCAGGATTCGACTATTGCCCTTGCTTCTTCTTCTCCAGATTCCAAAGTCCGCGGGAAAGCACGCGCCCGCAAAACGGACAATAATTAATCCCCACGAAACTGTGCCGCTCCTCGCCGAAAACGAAATAGTATTCGGTGTCGATTTCGGTGATGATCCTACCGTTGGTAAGCTGATGCGGCTGCGCATGGCGCGCCAATTCCAGATCCATTAGCTTGTCGAATTCGGAGCAACATGTCATGAGAGTTACATTCTAGCGCAGGCCGGCCGCGCACGATGCTGTAAACTGGATGGATTGGCTGCCGCTACCCAAGCCGTTCCTGTGCCTGTCCTTCCGGCTCCAGGAATCCGTCTCGCGCACCGCTGGATCATTACGCGCGGCATCGACCTGACATTCATCATTGGCAGTTGCCTGGCGGGATACGCCTACTTGGTGGCCAACGTGGCGCTCCATGTCCCGATCTCGCTGCTATGGTGGTTCTGGTCAGTGGGCTTCGACGGCACTCACATCTTCGGCACCGCGTCGCGCACTTTCTTCGATAGCGATGCACGGCGAAATCGGCGGCTGCTTCTATTCGGTAGCGCGGCGTTTTTCTTTGCACTGGGGCCGGTGCTGGTGCTGCTCGGGGGCAAGGCTGTGCTAGCCATGATCGTGGCAGTGTGGGCTTACTACCACGTGATCCGGCAGCATTATGGATTCATGGTTCTGTATAAAGTAAAGAACCGAGACCTCGCCAAACTCGATAATTTTCTGGATCGTTGGTTTCTGGGCGTAATGACCGTGTTCCCGCCCTTCCATCGCTTTTTCATTCATCATCCCGAAGAACTGGGACTTCATTTCTCGTTCCCGCGATCGGAGCCGTTTTTGTGGGGCGTGGTGGCGGCCACGGCGGTCGTATATGCGGGGCGGCAGTTGGTGCGGTTGCGCCGCCGCGACTCCGTGAACGTGCCGAAATTCCTATTATTCGCCGGCGTGATTCCGCTACACTGGCTGACGTTCGCGTACATGAGTTGGATGGGCGCAGTGCCCACGGTGACAATAGTCCACAACTTGCAATATCACGCGCTGATCTGGTTTCACAATCGCAACCGCTATGGCGCTTCGGACGGCGTTGAACATGGCCGTATTCCCCGCGCGGTTTCGCGAAGCCTGCTGAGTTATGTACTGGTAGCGCTGGTCTTCAGCGCGCTGTATCGCGTACCCGGATTTCAGTTGGGCCAATCGTCGAATCTGGCGTTCGGCTTTTTCTGCGGCTTTGGCCTGACACACTATTATCTGGACAGCAGGATTTGGCGCGTCCGCAGCGACCCGAGCCTGCGGCAGGTGCTGGAACTAGCTTAGTCCGCGTCGCCGCTATTGAATCCACTGATAACTGACGAAGGCCAAGCGCTTGCTATCGGGCGACCAGTTCGGCGCATCCATGCTGCCCTTTCCGCCGATCAGTTTCGCTACGGGCCGAACCTTACCATCTTTGAGCGACAGCACTTGTAGAGTGACATCTTTGTCTTCGAGTTGGTCATCGGGAAAGGACAAGAATGCGAGTTGCTGCCCGTCTGGCGACAGGTGCGCGGGGCGGCCCGATTGTTTGGTGGGCGAGTCTTCGCCGCCGATAGTTTGTGGCTGGCCGCCGGATGCCGGAATTTGTTCGACGCGTCCCTCGCGATTGAAAACGATGGCAGTGCCGTCGGTCGTCCAGCGAGGCGCCGTGATCCGGCCGGGGGCTACGTAAACCACGCGACGGTCGCCCGGCACGGGAACGATCTCCAGCGTGCTATATAGTTTCGGCGCGTCCTTGGGCGAACCCAGTGTGAGTTCGACGTTCGAAAAGACCGCCTGCTCCGTGACGTCTTTGTTATGCGAGCACACGCCGATTCCGACGTAAAAAGGGCCGCTCATCGGCACGCGCATCGAGCCGCCCGAGAAATGCAATTCCTCGCCCGGGCCCGCTACCCAAATATAGAAATAGTCGCCGCGCTTAGCGATGCGCACGCGCGTTGGCCCCTTCATTGCCGATTGAACTTCGACAGTGTTGGCGCCTTTCTCGTCGCGCGCTTGTAAAGATGTCAGCCCATCACCGTGGCGGGCGACATCCGCATAAGGCGAATCGGCTTCCAGGCTTTGCCGAATCATCAACACACCCTTGCGATGGCCTTCCTTGCCGGTACCGAGGAAGGTGACGTCCGCAGCGAGGCTGACATCGCCTTCTACTTTCTTCCAGACGAATTGGAACGCGTCCGAACCGAACCACATGTTCTCGCCGCTGCCGGTTACGGTATAGGTTTGCTTGCCCGCGTCGTATTCGACAGAGCCGGGATGCAGAACCGTTCCCACGTCGCCGTGACCATCAAAGATACCGATCCGGGATGCCGCTGGAACTGGTGGGGCAACCATGGAAATCACTTGCGGATGCGCGTATAAGGCGCGCGTGGCATCCGGAGTTTCAATGCCCGACGACAGAAACCAGGCCCACTGAGTGGGCTGATCGAGCATCGCCGCCGTAGGTGCCCATCCGTCGAGGCCCAGCCCAATCACTTTGCCCACGGCGAAACGAGCCAGTTCATTGTCGCGGCGCCAAGCGTACGGCGTCTTGCCCGTGTCAATAGATAACGCGTCGGCGAATGCGAGGCCTGGGAAATAATCGTCGTAGGGACCGGCCGCCGCACTCCACACCCAGACCAGATTGCGCAAGTGATGATGATTGACGAGGCGGTCGAATAACTGCCGGTATAGCTTGGCTGACTCGGCCTTGTGACCGGCCCACCAGTACTTGCTGCCGTTAGCCTGCGGATAGGGCCGCCACAAGACGGGCACGTCCGCGTCCTGCAATTGCTTCAGCGCGGCCGCTGCGCCATCCACTCGTATGCACCAGTTTTCGAAAAGCCTGGAGCCGGGTGTCAACAGTTCCTTCCATTCGAAATCCGATAGCTTGCCGGAGTCGCCACCGGTGGGGCGCTCCGGCCGCCAGGTAAGTGAGACGGTCACGTGGTCGCGATGCTCGCGTATTGCTGCCGCGACTACCCCCTGGGCATTCGGCGAGGCCAGATCGGCGCCATATATAGCCGGAATTTTGTTGGTTAGTTCGGCCACCTGCTGCACCGACTCGCTATCCTGACCGCTGAGGACGCCGTGTCCGACGGTCAGGTATAACTTAGCCAGCAACTCCCGCGCGGCGGGCAGCGGACTGGGCGTGACTAGTTCCGGAGCGGGCGATGCCGATGCCTTGCGGATCGCCGCCATGGCCTGTGACATCGGCGGATCGTCGCGGCTAAGTGCGTGAGGGTCGCTATACACTGCCCGCACCGCATCGAGCGAATTGCCCATCTCGATGAACTCACTCCAGGTCATGAACCACGCGTATTTCGGTTGAGCCTGCAAAATGGCGGGACTGGGCACGCCACCTACTTCGCCCAGAGCCACAGGCTTATTCTCAGCCAACGTTACCAGGGCATCGTAGTAGCTCTGTTTGAATTCGCCGTACACATCGACCGACAGCACGTCCGCGTATGCCGCGCCCGGAAAATAGTCTGGGTATGGCCCCGGGCCGGAATTACCTGAGCCCGGCGAGTTCGCGTTCCAAACCCAAATCAGGTTGTCGAGGTGATGGAAGTTTACGAAGCGGTCGAATAGTTGGCGATACAGCGCCGCCGATCCGTCCTGGCCTTTTCGGCCGCCCCACCAGAACCAGTTTCCGTTCACCTCATGATACGGACGCCACAGAATGGGAACACGCGCGTCACGCAATTGCTTCAAGTAGCCGGCAATCACATCGACTTGCGCACACCAGCGCTTATGCAGGTCTGTACCGGGTGTCAGCAACTCGTGCCACTCGAAATCCGTCAGGTGGCCCTGCACGCTATCGCGGAAGGTGGCCGGTTCATCGTCGGTCGGCCTTACGGCATGCCACGTGAAGGTCACGATCGCGCCGTTCCGATACTGGCGCATGGCCTCCTCGACCAATGCTGGACGGGCCACGATGGAGTCTTTGTCCGAACCACCCTGGAATCCGAAGTCCTGCCCATACACCGCCGGATACCTGCCGGTGAAGTCGTAGGCGCGATCCGTCCAGTTAGCGATGGTGTTGGGAAAGTTATGCTGGCCGGTCAGAATGTAGTGTCCGGAGATCGAGTATAGGTAGGTGAGCAGCGCGCGCGCCTCGGGCGAAGCGTGCGGGTTCACTGGCGATGGAGTCTGGGCCCCCAGCGGAGCGCGCGACACAAGGAGCAATACGCCGATTGTCCGTGCAATTCGCGAGGTCATGGAATTCGGCACTGAGATCACTTTATCTCAAGTACCGCGAGAGCGTAGAATAGTCGGAATGGCGCAAGTGAGGGCAACACCCAAAACATACGATGTGATCGTGGTCGGCTCAGGAGCCGGGGGAGGGGTTGCCGCGCATGTGCTGTCTCTCGCCGGCGCCAAGGTCTGCATGCTGGAAGCGGGCGGTTGGTATGACGGCACCAAGCAATCGGACATGTTTAAGTGGCCGTACAATGCGCCCCATCGCGGCGCCAGCACCAAGGAGAAACCGTTCGGCTACTTCGACGCCACTCTGCTGGGCGGCTGGAAGGTTCCCGGCGAGCCCTACACCAACGCGCCAGGTACCGATTGGATGTGGTGGCGCGCGCGCATGCTGGGCGGCCGCACCAACCATTACGGCCGTATTTCTCTGCGCATGGGTCCCTACGATTTCAAGCCTTATAGCCGCGACGGCCGGGGCTTCGACTGGCCCATCACCTATGACGACCTTGCGCCATATTACGACAAGGCGGAAGAACTGATCGGCGTTTTTGGCAGTCATGAGGGGCTCGAGAACACGCCTGACGGAAAGTTCCTGCCGGCGCCGGCGCCGCGCGGTTACGAACGCCTGGTGAAGTTTGCGTGCGACGGGCTGAAGATTCCGTGTGTCCCGTCGCGCCTGGCAATCCTGACGAAATCGATCCACGGGCGGGCGGCTTGCCACTATTGCGCGCAATGTGGGCGAGCCTGCGGGGTCAATGCAAACTTCAACTCACCCGGCGTGCACATCATGCCTGCCATCAAGACCGGCAATCTGGACGTGCGTACGGGCGCGATGGTACGCGAGGTAGTGGTGGGTCCGGACGGTCTGGCGCGCGGAGTTTCCTATATCGACAAGAAGACGCGCGGGGAAGTTACGGTTAACGCCAAGATCGTGGTGCTGGCGGCGAGTTGTTGCGAGACGGCACGCATCCTGCTGAACTCGAAGAGCAGCCAGTTCCCCAATGGGCTCGCAAACTCCAGCGGCTTGGTGGGACGCTACCTGATGGACACGGTGGGTTCGGATGTCAGTGGTTATTTGCCGATCATGGAAGACCTGCCCCCGCGCAATGAAGACGGCGTGGGCGGCATGCACATGTACATGCCTTGGTGGAATTATAAGCAGCAGAAGGCCGGTAAAATGCCCTTCGCGCGCGGCTATCACATCGAGTTCGGCGGAGGCCGCGGCTTGCCAGGCGCGGACGATTTCGGTGGTGCGGCGCAGATTTTCGGCGGCGGTTATGGCATCGAGCTGAAACGGAATATGCGCAAGGTGTACGGCGCGTCGATCGGCTTCGCGGGCCGGGGGGAGATGATTCCCAATCCCGACAGCTACTGCGAACTCGACCCGGAGAAAGTCGATCAGTACGGCATCCCCGTGCTGCGCTTTCATTTCAAATGGAGCCAGGACGAGATCCTGCAGGCCAAGCATATGCAGGACACTTTCAAGGAGATCATCACTGCAGCGGGCGGCAAGTATTTCACCGATGCCACGGCGGAAAACAACTGGGGCATCTCTCGCGGTGGCGCCATTATTCACGAAGTGGGAGCGGCCAGAATGGGTGACGATCCCAAGAGTTCGGTGCTGAATCCGTATTGCCAGGCTTGGGACTGTAAGAATCTATTTGTTACTGACGCGGCTCCTTTTGTGAGTAACGCGGACAAGAATCCGACTCTCACGATTTCGGCGTTGGGATGGCGCACATCGGAATACATCGCGGAGCAGGTAAAGAAAAGGAACCTGGCCGCCTAGGCAGCCTTGCAAGGAGAAGATATGGCAGACGAACTGAGCCGCCGCGATTTATTTCAGATTATGGGATCGGTGCCGGCCTTAGCCGCCGCTACGGCAGGAGTGGGCTCCGCACAGACACACGAATCCAAACAGGCAGCCTATCAACGCAAAGTGTTCGACGACCACGCTTGGCGCACCGTGCACGTGCTGTGTGACATCATCGTGCCCGCCGATGAGCGGAGCGGTAGCGCTACACAAGCCGGCGTTCCGGAGTTCATGGACGATTGGCTGGACTTCCGCAAGCAGCAGGACGGGCATGACGATCTTGCCGCTCACGTGCTTGGCGGCCTGGCGTGGTTAGACCGCGAGTCACGAGAGTTGTTTCAGGCGGATTTTGTGGGCGCCAGCGCGGCGCGGCAAAAGCAGATTGTGGATCGTATCGCGTGGCCCGAACGCGCCGCCAAGGAAGATAAGCGCTGGGCAGCTTTCTTCACCACATTTCGCGATCTGACCTTGAACGGATTCTACTCCAGCAAGATGGGTGTTGCCGACTTACCGTATCTGGGTAACGTGGCCGTGGAAGAGTGGAAGGGCTGCGATCCGGCTGTGTGGGCGAAGATCGAAGAGCGCATGAAGAACGGATACAAGGGCTTGGGCGGCGAAGTGAAGCCGCTGTTGTAGACACTATCGCCGGAGTGAGATGCCGGGGAGATAGGTGGCCTTCTCCTCGCGTTGCCACCAGGCGCCGGTTCGCCGGCGTTGTTCGAAGCCGGTAAATTTATAGTCATACACGACCGCCCGAATGTATTTCGGAGGGGTGCCCGGAAACGGGTTACTCTTCAACAGCGCCACTACCGGAGCCGAGCCTTGCATCAGCCGCGCGGCGAAATTGTAAAACCAGCGATTGTCGCCGGGGCTGCCTAACGCGGCGAACCACATCTGCCAGTCAAGCCGAGGCTGGTAAGGCGCTACCCAGGGCGGCGCGCGCTTCACATCGCCCGGTTTATAACGGAACTCGTAAGGCGTCCAAGTACTTCCATCATTCGAGCCCTCCACGATGATCTCGGGGCGCGTGGTGGTCATTACCGCAAACAAGCCGTATGAGTTGACCAGTCGGAGTGGTGAGATCCAGGCTAAGTAGGTTTCTGCCGGCCCAGGCAATGTTACCCGGAACATCTGCAGGAACTGCAGGCCGCTGGTGGTTAGAACGAAGACTGTGAGCGCCACAGTGACCGCGCGATGGCGGACCGACTGCCATGCGTCGTTGCGCCGCTCTGTGCCTGCGAAAAGGAATAAGCACAGCGCGATAGCCAACCAATTGAAGAATGTATAATTGCCGGTCAGCAGAATCAGAATCTGTAGCGCGATCAGCAGCATCGCGGCGGCTCGCCGCCAGCGGCCCGGTGCGAAGATCAGAAAAGGAACCAATAGCTCTACGACGAATACAAACGCCGTCGACGCTCTCTGAAACCAAAGCGGCAGTTGATGCATGTACCAGGCAAGCGGCGTGGGCAGCGGTTGAGTCTCATAGTGATAGCCCAGCGCCGTGAGGTTCCGCCAGTTAGGGTCGCCACTTAGCAATTTCGACATTCCAGACATGAACATTAAGCGGAACAGCAGCCATCGGAACAACCAGGTACGTCCAGGTGAGCCATCCGCGAAGATTGCCAGGAAGCCAACCTCGATGAGTAGGATGTCCCATTGAAACGACCAAAAATCCTGGCCGGCTGTTGAAATCGATAGATACAGGATCAACAACGCAACGAGACAGGGCCGCCTGAACAGGCCGAGGATCAGGAGCAACGAGAGCACCACGCCTGCAATCCATGCGACCTGTAGCGCACGGTCAGTGGAGTTCACCCATAGCAAGGTGGGCGCGTACCAATAGGCGCGAGTGCCCACGGCGTCACGGAGGCCGTTCAAATAATCAGTGACCGGCAGGATGCCTTGAGAGCCGATCAATCCCCCGGCCTGCGCGCCGAACGAAGAGAATGCGACCAAGTAGATGGCGCCCAGTGCCCTTAGGAACCATTCCGTCGACCGGGTCACAAAACGCACTCGAGAATGTAATAGGTCTTACCGTCGTCACGGGCGATCTTGCCGGCAATGATCCATTCATGATTGTCGGCGAGGTAAATGCGCCGGTACGAATCGTATTCGACACCGATCTGCCGGTCGATGCGGGTATCCTCGACTTCGCGCGTATCCCCAGGTGACCACGTTTGCTTGATGACGCGAAAAGGATCCATGGTCATATTATAATTCCAGCCCCGGAATCGTCCCTCGTGGCACCGGCTTTAGTCGAGTTACACCCGGAATTAACCCGCCTTGTTAACCATCGGTTCATTAGTACTATCCGAAGTAGAATTGCGCAATAGACAGTTGTTAACTACGATAATTATGCCGGAGGCAGTCCTATGAAACACACCCTGCGCATTATTATCTCGCTCACCGGGTTATTAATCTTCGCGGCTGGAGCCGATGCGGCAACATTTGGAACCGTCCAGAGCTATGCTGCGGCGGGCGGCTTGGGTCAGTCTGCGACCGCCGATTTCAATGGCGACGGCGTGCCTGACATCGCCGTAGTCTCGTGCGTCGCCGCCACCTGTAACACCGCGGCGCCCGCGACCATCGCCGTCCTGATTGCAAATGGCGACGGTAGTTTTCAAGCACCGGTCAGCTATTTAACGGGTTCGTTTCAACCCATGTCAGTGGCCGCGGGAGATGTCAACGGGGATGGCTTCGCCGACTTGGTGGTCGCGTCCGTATGCCCGACAAGCGCAACGTGTGGTACGGGACAAGTCAGTGTGTTCTTAGGAAATGGCGACGGTACTTTCAAATCGCCGGTTCCTTACAACACAGGCAATGGCGGTAGCTATTTTGTGGCTATGGGTGACTTTAACGGCGATGGTTACCCCGATCTGGCTGTCTGCAATCAGACCGCGGCCGACAGCGTGATCGCCATTTTATTAGGCAACGGCGATGGCACCTTCCAATCGCCCATGGCGTATTCGACAGGTGCCCCATCTGCGGTGTATCTGGCTGTGGGAGATTTTAATAACGACGGTTCTGTCGATCTGGCGGTAGCGAATGCCAACGCCGAGGACACCGTAAGCGTCCTATTGGGCAATGGCGATGGCAGCCTTCAAGCGCCTATGATTTACGCTGCGGGCGGCGCATACCTTACCGCCGTAGCCATTGGCGATTTCAATTCCGATGGATCGCTGGATTTGGCGGTGGTAAACAGTTGCGCAAGTTTTATCCAAAGCTGCTCGCAAAGCGGCTCAATAGGAATTCTTTTAGGAAATGGCGATGGCACGTTTAAGCCCGCGGTAAGCTACGGGTCGGGAGGTAACGAGCCCAATTCCGTCACTGTGGCGGATTTCGATGGGGACGGCGTATTGGATCTTGCAGTCAGCAATCTCAGTTCGTCGTCCGGCGGTAGCGCCGCGGGGGCGGTTAGCCTGCTATCCGGTAATGGCGACGGCACTTTTCAGCCGGCCAGCACCTTCGCCACCGGCGGCAATTATGCATCCGCTATCTTATCGGGCGACTTCAATGCAGACGGCCAGCCTGACTTAGCCGTCGTCAATCAGTGCGCCACAACGGGCGGTTGCAGCAGCGGCGTGATCGGCGTCTTACTGAACACCACTGCCAAATTCGGGTCGTACGCAACCACTACGTCACTGACATCCCTACCGAACCCCTCGGCAACCAGTCAGGCGGTGCTGCTGACCGCCTCGTTAGCCGCGGCGTTCGACGCCGCAACAGTTTCCGGTAATGTCACTTTCTACGATGGCACGGCTGTACTCTCGACGGCAGCCGTTTCCAATGGGCAGGCATCCTACACGGCGTCATTCGCGACTGTAGGCCTGCACGCACTGCGCGCGGTCTACTCCGCCGACTCACACTATGCCGCAAGCAGTTCCAACACTGTGGCCGAGACGATCGGCACGAAAGTCACCGTGACATCGTCACTCAATCCCTCCGCGCTAAACCAAGCGGTGACATTCACGGCGACGGTCGCGGGAACCGGGAGCACGCCCACCGGAACGGTAACATTTAAGGACGGCACTTCCACGCTCGGAACTACCGGGCTGGTGAACGGCAGCGCTTCCATCAGTCGCGCGAGTCTGACAGTCGGCAACCACACTATTTCCGCCTCTTACAATGGGGATGCCAACTTTCAGCCTGGATACGCTTTCCTCACGCAGGCAGTGAGCCAGGCAAGCACCACCGTCGTCACATCGAGCGCCAATCCTGCCAGCACCAACCAGCCCATCACACTCACCGCGACCATAACAGGGCAGTACGGCGGGATCCCGACCGGCACCGTCGCGTTTATGCAAGGTACTCCCGCCGCTACTTGGGCCACTGCCCAACTGGTGAATGGCCAGGCTACCGTCACTACCAGCTTTTCCAAATCGGGTACCTATCCAATAACGGCAGTGTTTCTAGGTAGCCCCGATTATCAAGGCAGCACTTCTTCGGTGCTCAACCAGGTGGTCAGCGGGAGCCAGAATGTCACCACCACCACCGCTCTGGTTTCGTCCGGCACACCGTCGATCGTCAACCAGCCTGTAGTTTTCACAGCCACAGTTAGTCCCGCCTCCGGCGCCATCCCCAATGGTGAGACCGTGACGTTTTATAACGGATCCAACACATTAGGCTCCGGCACGACCGCCAACGGCGTCGCCTCTATGACCACCTCGTCGTTACCCGTTGGCAGCAACTCGATTACGGCCACTTACCCAGGTGACAGCACATATCAATCGAGCACGTCCCGAGTGTTCAAGCAGGTAGTAAACCTGAGCCCAACGACCACAAGCCTGGTATCCAGCTTGAATCCTTCTGTCTTCGGTCAGACGGTTACGTTTACGGTTGGCGTAACCCCACAGTCGGGGACCGGTACTCCCACGGGTACGGTTACTTTGAAGAATGGATCCGTGGTTATCGCTTCGATCACTCTGAGCAATGGCACGGGCAATTACAGTACCTCAGTCCTGGCTGCTGGATCGTCCACCATTACTGCGGCGTATTCGGGCGATACAAACTTCTCGACCAGTTCCGCCACATTGACTCAAGTTGTATCCGAGGCCTCCACGACGACGACACTCACCTCCACGCCGAATCCATCGTCGCTCAACCAAGCCGTCTCTTTCACCGCAACCGTTACGAGTGCTTACGGCGGAAAGACCAGCGGCACGGTTACGTTCACGCAAGGCTCGACCGTTCTGGGGAACGCCGCCCCGGTGCAAGGTAAGGCGACGATCAATTACGCATTCTCCGCCACCGGTACATACGCCGTGGTGGCGACCTATTCGGGCGACGTCAGCAATAGCGGTAGTGCATCCCTACCGCTAAGCCAGTCGGTGGGCAATACATCCACGACGACGGCGCTGACGTCATCGGGTTCGCCCTCGTTCGCAGGACAGAGCGTGACTTTTACAGCCACGGTCACTCCGTCGTCCGGCAGCGTTCCAAACGGTGACTCGGTCACATTCTATGATGGCTCAGCCAGCCTGGGGACCAGCACGACGAAGAGCGGCGTAGCAACTCTAGTCACGTCCGCGTTGGCGGTGGGTACTCACTCGATCAGCGCCACCTACGCCGGCGATGCAACACTCCAGGGCAGCACGTCCAAGATTGTAAAACAGGTGGTCAACCTCAATACTAGTGTTACGGCGTTGGCGTCGAGCGCCAATCCGTCGGTCTATGGCCAATCGATCACCCTTACCGCGACGGTCAGCGCCTCGTCCGGTTCTCTCATGCCGACCGGCAAGGTCACGTTCAAGAACGGTACCACGGCCATTGCATCGGTTGCGCTGACCAATGGGACGGCCGCCTATATATCGTCGACTCTATCAGCCGGTTCCCTGGCACTATCGGCATCCTACTCCGGCGACGGAAACTTCTCGACCAGCACCGGGACTCTTACGCAAGTGATCGGCCAAGCTCCGACCACAACAGTGCTGACATCCACGCCGAACCCGTCCTCTTTGAACCAAAACGTCACGTTTAGCGCAACGGTGACCGCAGCTTACACTGGAACCATATCGGGATCGGTCTCGTTCCTGAACGGTTCTAAGACGTTGGGAAGCGCGCCGGTCACGCGCGGGAAGGCGACCTTCACGTATGCTTTCACCACGGTCGGAACCGACTCGATCACGGCTGTCTACACCGGCGATGCCAATAATCAGACCAGCACCTCGACGCCAGTTGCCCAGACAGTGACCAACGCACCCACCACCACCACGGTCACTTCCTCCAACTCCAGCGTCCCCGTGGCCCAACCGGTGACATTCACAGCCACGGTGTCTTCCACCTACGGCCCCATACCCGACGGCGAACTGGTGACCTTCTACGATTCCACGACGACTATCGGGACCTCGAATACGAAGAGCGGCGCTGCGGCGATGACGACGTCAACCTTGACCGCTGGCGTTCACAACATAACGGCAACCTACGCGGGCGATTCCACTTTCGAATCCAGCACGTCGAAGATCTTTAAGCAGACCATCAGTCAGGCTGTGACGACGACGTTGTTGACCTCAAGCGCGAATCCTTCGGCTTACGGCCAGCCCATCACCTTTACAGCCACAGTTACCTCTGCCGGGCCGACGCCCACGGGCACAGTCACCTTTAAGAATGGATCCGCCCCGCTGGGGACGGCATCGTTAAACCCGCAAGGTTCGGCTACGTTTACGACGCTGACGTTGGCCGCCGGCACTTACGCCATTACGGCTGCCTACAGTGGAGATACATCGTCTGCGAAGAGCACTTCAGCCACCCTCAATCAAATCGTGAACCAAGCGGCCACGACAACCCAACTGATCTCTTCGGTGAATCCGGCGGCAGTTGGCGAGTCAGTCACCTTCACCGCGGTGGTGCGGTCAGCCACGGCATTTGCCACCGGTTCGGTGACTTTCAACATGGGTTCAACCGTCTTGGGCTCCGGCAGCTTGGTCAACGGCTCCGCCAAGGTGGCTGTTACTACCCTGCCCAAGGGCACGGAAACCATTACCGCAACTTACACGGGAAGCACAAACGTAGCGGGCAGTTCGGGGTCAATGGTACAGATTGTGGAGTGAGTCATCGGTTTAAGGCTGGTGTACAATAGCCCGCATGACACCTGAAATGGTTGCGGAAGCCCCTGCTGTCTATCCGCCCTTCACGACGGAGCACGACCTTATCCGGCAGACTGTGAAGCGCTTTTGCCGCGAAGAAATCGCGCCCTTCGCCCAAGCGTGGGATGAAGCCGGCATTTTCCCCCGCGAGATCTTCCGCAAAGCGGCCGATTTGGGTTTGTTCGGCATACGCATTCCCCCGGAATTGGGTGGGGCCGGGCTCGACTGGTGGGCCACGGCCGCAGCATTGGAATCCATGGCATGGGGGGACAGTCCAGGCGTCGGTATGGCGCTCATGGTGCAGGCCGAACTGACGATTCCCATCATCAATGAACTCGGCACGGCGGAGCACAAGGAAGAGTTTATGCGGCCGGCCATGGCGGGTGAATGGATCGGCGCGCTAGGCATCAGTGAGCCCGGGGGCGGTTCAGATGTGGCGGCACTGCGTACGCAGGCGCGCGAGGATGGCGATCACCTGGTGATCTCCGGGCAGAAGCTTTGGATTACCAATGGCTCCCGCGCCGATTTCATCGTGCTGGCCGTACGCACCGGCGAACCCGGACGCCGCGGCGTTTCGCTGGTCCTATTTCCGACCAGCACTCCCGGCTTCTCGGTGGGCAAGAAATTGAAGAAAGTGGGCAATTTATGTTCGGACACCGCTGAACTGTTCTTTGACGATTGCCGTATCCCGGCCCGCTATATTCTAGGTGAGAAGAATCGCGGCTTCTACTACATCATGCATAACTTCCAGGGCGAACGCCTGGCATCGGCTATCATGATGAGTGCTTCAATGGCGCGCTGTCTTGACTTGGCCATCGAATACGGTAAGGAGCGCCATGCTTTTGGCAATCCGGTCGGTAGCTATCAGGTGTGGCGCCATAAGTTCGCCGAACATCGAACCAACCTGGAGGCAGGCCGGTGGCTAGTCTATCGCGCGCTTGACTTAATGAATCGCGGCCAAAAGGCGGTCCGCGAGATTACGATGGCCAAGCTCTATACTTCCGAGTTGGCGCAACGCCTCAGTTACGACTGTATGCAGATCTTTGGAGGTTTTGGCTACACTACCGAATACCCTGTCAGCCGCTACTGGCGCGACCTGCGTCTTTATACTATCGGCGCCGGCACTTCGGAAATCATGAAAGAAATCATCGCCAAGGAAGACGCGCTGTAGACCGCGGCTAGTCAGCCGAGTTTGCCTTTCATTTTGGCGGCGAACCGGGCGATCTCGACGATGGCCCGCTGGTGCGTGCCCTCGCCGCACTTTTCTTTTTCGTCCCAGGCTTCCACCTTGAAATTCACGCGCCGCCCGTCTACGCCGGTGACTTCGGCTTTGAACGTCACAGTCATTCCCATGGGCGTGGCCGCTAAATGGAAAACATTGACGTGCGTGCCAACCGTGTCGTGTCCGGCTTCGAGCAACGGCAGGACAGCGTTTCGGCAGGTGCGCTCCATCCATCCAATCATCCAAGGTGTAGCCAGCACGCGCGCGCCTTCCATGCCCAGAAAATCTATGGCCACCGTGTTATCTACTAACAGCTTCGTTTCGAGTTTGGTTCCGACTGGAATATCCGCCATGTGTCCTTGCGCCTCAGCCTTTCAGACCCGCCAGCACACCGCGCATGTAACTGAATGAGTTCTTCATGCCGGGCAGCGGATTGTCCCCGTTGATTTCGTATTCCAGATTCACGCAGCCCTGGTAACCGACCTTCTGCAATTGCTTGAAGATGCCCACCACCGGCATAATACCCTCGCCTACATCACACTGAACGGCGTGCGCATCGAAGGACCGCAGATCCTTGATATGCATGTCGAACAGACGTTCTCCGGCTTCGGCAATGGATGCCACCACGTCCGCGCCGGCACGAGACGAATGTCCAACATCCATGCACAGACCGCAGCGTGGATCCATGTTGCGGACCACCGCGAGCACTGATTGGGGCGTCGGATATTGCTTGTCCTCCGGACCGTGCGTGTGAATGGCGATGCGGATGTTGTACTCTTTGACGCAACGCTCGATGGCCCCCAGGTTGGTGTGGGTGGGGGCGCAGACGATCATCGGCATGCCGCACATTTTGGCGTAATCGAAGTAGCGGCGGATATCATCGGGATCGTCTTTCGACAGAGAGATGTTGCCGCCGCTCACAATAGTGAGGCCGGCGCTCTCGAATTCTTTGCGCCCTCTTTCGAGTTCTTCGGGACTGCTGCGGTACGGCAAGTGAAACTCTTTCACGCTGACGTAGGGCGTGCGCAGTTCCTTGATGCAGCGGATGGCCAGAGCGCGGCTAAATTCGCGCAATGAATAACTGGCGACGCCGAGTTTGATTCCATCCACCGGTTGCGCGGCGACGGTGCCGGGACCTGGCGCGGCCATTCCGGCTAGGCCGGCCGTCGCCAGGAATCCACGGCGGTTCAGTTTGAAGCTCATGATGCATCCATTTTACAACCCGCTCCGCGTAATGCCTGAGCGACCGCCGCCATAATTCGGACGGACCCCGGAGTGTCGCTGTGAACACAAATTGTCTGGACGCAGCCTTCATGCGCCAGTCGCAGCGCCTGGGCGGCGGCGGAATCGGGATCGGTGATCAATGCGCCGGCAAGTTTGCGGGACCGCAGGGAACCGTCCGGCTCATAGCAGCGGTCCGCGAATCCCTCGGCGGCTACGCGAAAGCCCATTTCGTGCCAGACATCCAGCATGAGCGATCCGGCGAGGCCAAACAAGGTCACTTCTTTGCCGAAATGGGCGACGCCTTCGCCGATCGCGCGGGCTACCTCCGCATTCTTCGCCGCCACGTTATACAGGGCGCCGTGCGGTTTCACATGCGTCAGTTCGCCTGCAATATCCGCCAACGCGGCGATTTGTTGGTGCACGGTTTCGGCAATCGCTTGGAGCGACAGCGGCATTTCCAGGCGCCCGAAGTTCGCGCAATCGGGATATCCGGGATGCGCACCGACGGCGACACCGTAGCGCCGCGCGGCATCCACCGTGCGGCGCATGCTAGCGGCATCGCCGGCATGTCCCCCGCACGCCACGTTGGCGGAGGTAATGTGGGAAAGCAGCGCTTCTTCGAGCGCCCCATCGGGCAGTTCGCCCATATCGCAATTCAGGTCGATCATCATGCTTTTCCTGGCCTATTATTGCACTGCACTTTCTTGCAACTAAATTACATGACATGTCATCTATTGACCTGTAATGGAAAGTACGGCCGGTAAAGAAGGCGGGTTACGGCGCGAGATCCGGCAGAACAAGCCGTTTCGCTCGCGCCAGCAGGAAGCGCTTCTGGGGTTAGCACGAACTGCCGCGCTCGTGAAAAGAGAGGCTTCGAGGCTGACTGAAGCGCGCGGCATCAGCCCGGAGCAGTACAACGTATTGCGCATTCTTCGTGGGGCGAACGCCGGCAGTCTGGCGACGCTGGAGATAGTCGACCGTATGATCGAACCGTCACCAGCTATTACACGACTGCTCGATAAGTTGGAAGCCAAAAAGCTTGTCCACCGTGTCCGTGGTCCCAAGGACCGCCGGCAAGTGCTTTGCTCCATCACGGCGGCAGGCCTTGATCTTCTTGCCGAACTGGACGATCCCATCGATCAGTCGGCCAAGGACAGCATGAAGCTAAACCGCGAGGACCTGGATACGCTCATCCGCCTTCTCGATCAAGTGCGAGCGACACTGCGTTAGATTTTTCGGAAAAGGCAAACATTATGAATAAGCAACTGATTACGTCACTATTGTTGTTGCTCCCCGCCGCGGGTTGGGGGGCTGAATATCAAATCGATTCCGCGCATTCAGCGGCACAGTTCGCGGTGCGGCACATGATGGTCTCGAATGTGCGCGGGGAGTTCACCAAGGTATCTGGCAAACTGAATTTCGATCCGCAGAACCTGGGGGCCAGTTCGGTGGACGCGGTGATCGACGCCACCAGCATCAGCACCCGCGAACCAAAGCGCGATGAGCACCTGAAGAGCGCGGACTTCTTCGATGTGGCCAAGTATCCTACGCTGGCCTTCAAGAGCAAGCAGGTGTATCGGGAGGGCGGCCAACTTCTAATGAAGGGCGATCTGACAATGCATGGCGTCACTAAAGAGATCGTGATGAGCGTCGATGGGCCCACCCCAGAACTGAAAGATCCTTACGGCAATTTGCGAATTGGCGCTTCGGCGACCTCGCACGTCAATCGAAAGGACTGGGGTCTCAACTGGAACGCGGCGCTAGAGGCTGGAGGCGTTGTAGTGGGTGACGAAGTCACCATCACTATCGATATGGAGGCAGTCCGGAAGCCGGAAAAGGCGCCCGCGGCGACCCGCTAAGGCTGGCCGGTGGCGAGTCTCCGCAACGATTCGCTGTAGGGCGCGCGGGCCACGCCATGTTCGGTAACAATAGCGGTTACATAGCGATTCGGCGTCACGTCGAAGGCCGGGTTTTCTACCATGGTGCCGGCCGGCGCGACCGGGTGGCCGAATACATGGGTGACCTCAGCGTCGGGCCGGCGCTCAATGGGAATCAGGTCACCGGACGATAGCGTAAGATCGAGGGTCGAAACCGGCGCGGCCACGAAGAACGGCACGCCATTTTCCTTCGCCAGCACGGCTACCGAGTAGGTGCCGATTTTATTAGCTACGTCGCCGTTAGCGGCGATGCGGTCGGCGCCTACCACTACACATCCGATGCGTCCCGATTTCAGGAAGTGGCCGGCCATGTTGTCAGTAATGAGCGTGGCGGGAATATGATCCTGCTGCAATTCCCATACGGTTAGGCGCGCGCCTTGCATGAAGGGCCGCGTCTCATCGGCGAAGACGTCGATTTTCTTGCCGGATTCGACGGCCGCCCGGATAACGCCCAGTGCAGTTCCATAGCCGGCAGTGGCCAGCGCACCGGCGTTGCAATGCGTCAGCACTGTCTTCCCATCGGGCACCAAGTCGGCCCCGTGCCGTCCGATAGCCTGATTGATAGCGATGTCTTCGAGGCGCATTTGCTGGGCTTCGGTGGCCAAGCGCTCGCGGATCTCGGATAGGGGCCTCCCGCGCAAAGACTCATATAGCGCGCGCATGCGGTGAATGGCCCAGAATAGGTTTACGGCAGTGGGCCGCGTGCGCGCGAGCGTGTCGCAGATTTTTTCCACTTGCGCGTCAAGATTGGCGGCGCCGGCATGAGCCACGCCAAGCGCGACACCCATGGCGGCTGCAACCCCGATCGCCGGTGCTCCGCGAATGACCATGGTTTGGATGGCCGCGGCCACATCTTCATATGTCTTGCAGGTGATAAATTCTTCGTGCAGTGGGAGGCGTCTTTGGTCAATCATGACCACGCCGTCAGGTGTCCACTCAATTGTCTCCAGCATGATCCGCCATGGGCCTAAAATAGCAAATCACGGCCCAACTTAGCCTGCATGCGGCGCATGCCGCGCAACCAGCGATCGTAATCTCCGGCTTTGCGCCGCAGGTATTCGCCGACCTCCGGATGCGGCAGAATCAGAAAACGCTCGTCGTCGAGGCCTTCGATCACGGCGCCGGCGACTTGCTCGGGCTCCAGCGCGCCTTCCAGCAGGAAGCGGCCGGGCCCCCGCTCCGCCTCGGCGAGCATATTGGTGCGCACTCCTTGGGGGCACAGGCAGGATACGCGGATACCGCGGTCGCCGTAAGTGACAGAGAGCCACTCGGCGAGCGACACGGCCGCGTGTTTGGTCACCGCATATGGCGCCGATCCTACTTGCGTCATCAGGCCGGCGGCGGAAGCGGTTTGCAACAGATAACCCTCTCCGCGCGCGAGCATGCCCGGCAGAACGGCCCGCGCGGCGTAAACATGCGACATGAAGTTGATATTCCAGATGCGCTGCCATTCGCTATCGGGTGTCTCGACGCCGCCTTCCATGGCGATACCCGCGTTGGAACAGAATAAGTCCGGCGCGCCATAAGCCGCAGTGGTGCGCGCGACCAAGTCGATGATATCGGCTTCGTGGCTGACGTCGGTGCGAACGGCCAAGCCTCCGATTTCCTGCGCGACCTGCTCAGCGCCAGCCCCGTTCAGGTCCGCTACCACGACACCGCGCGCGCCCTCCGCCGCGAACCGCCTGCATAATGCGCGGCCGATGCCGCTGGCGCCGCCCGTCACTACAGCCACTTTGCCTGTAAGCTTCATGCGGGTGCGGTCTCGTATTTTTTAAGTTCCATTTTGGCGACCGCTTCGCGGTGGACTTCGTCGGGCCCATCTGCCAACCGCAGCGTGCGCGAACCTGCCCAGGCACGTGCCAGAAAGAAATCGTCGGAAACACCAGCGCCGCCGTGCGCCTGGATGGCCCGGTCGATGACGCGGAGCGCCATATTCGGCGCCACTACCTTGATCATGGCGATCTCCGCACGTGCCGTCTTATTACCCGCCACGTCCATCATATAGGCGGCCTTCAAGGTCAGCAGTCGCGCCTGTTCGATTTCCATGCGTGACGCCGCAATGTCGGCGCGAAGCGTTCCGAATTCCGCTAGTTTATGGCCGAATGCCGTTCGGGATTGCGCCCGGCGGCACATAGCTTCGAGCGCGCGTTCGGCTAGTCCGATCAGGCGCATGCAGTGGTGGATGCGGCCCGGACCTAAACGGCCCTGCGCGATCTCAAAGCCCCGCCCTTCGCCAAGAAGCATGTTTGAAGCGGGCACGCGCACATTATCGAACACGACTTCGCCGTGCCCATGAGGTGCGTCATCAAAGCCGAAAACGGGCAACATGCGCTCAATGGTTATACCAGGCGATTCCATGGGTGCGAGGATCATGGACTGCTGCTTGTGGCGCGGCGCTTGCGGATCGGTTTTGCCCATGAAAATGGCGATCTTGCATCTAGGATCGCCAGCGCCGGACGACCACCATTTGCGGCCATTCAGTACGTATTCGGCGCCGTCGCGCGTAATGCTGGCAGATATGTTGGTGGCGTCGGAAGAAGCTACTGCGGGCTCGGTCATGCAATAGCATGAACGGATACGACCCTCAAGCAGCGGGACGAGCCACCGCTCTTTCTGCTCGGGGGTGCCGTAGCGCGCGAGTAACTCCATATTGCCGGTGTCCGGCGCGGAGCAGTTGAAAATCTCTCCAGCCATCACCACGCGGCCCATAATCTCGCACAGAGGAGCGTATTCCAGGTTGGTCAACCCGGCACCGGATTCGTGGTCGGGCAGGAAGAGATTCCATAGTCCAGCCGCACGAGCCTTGATTTTCAGTTCTTCAATGATGGGGACCGGCTGCCAGCGGTCCCCTTCCGCGATCTGGCGGTAGTAGAGAGGCTCGTTTGGATAGACATACTCGTCCATGAAACCGATCAGCTTTTGCTGCAGTTCCTGGACTTTGGGGGAATATGCAAAGTGCATCACCGGATTGTCACGCAAAGCGTGGCCGGATGCAAAGGGCGGAAGTTAGACGCCGGCGAGCTTCCGGCCGCGCTCCCAAAGCTCAGCCGCTTCTTCAACTACCTTGCAGCTTTCACCATAGATGATCCTGATGCGGTCGACAATGTCTTTACTGGCGGCGGCAAGGTCGCTGGTTTTATCGGCAACGCGCTTGGAAACCTGCCGGGCGGCATCCCAGCGATCCTTTTTCCGGCGGCTCAGCGCCAGCGCGACACCAAGCGCCGCTGCCCCAACTCCTACACCAACCCACACCAGGTTGCCGTTGTTTGCCAAACTTCCGTTGTTATTCGTCATCTCGCCAAAGCTCCTTTTCTTGATCTATCGGGCGACTTGCGAGATCCCTCTAGCGCGTGATTTGCCACGGTGCGGCGTCACACACTATTGCAGTTCGAAGGGAACATGCCGCTCGCTATTCAGTTGCGCGCTCAGGTCGCGATCGACGGAGGATAGCGGGGCTTGCCGCTGTTTGTGCGTGGTGTCTAGGTAATGGAGCGTGCCGCCCTCCACCCAGTACGTAGTGGAGGCGCGCACGGTACTGTCTCGAAAGGCGAGCAGATGAATAACCGGTTGATTGGAGGCTGGCGCCAAATCTTCGTGGCTGGCAGCCTGCGTATAATCGTGCATCACCGGGTGCGCTACTTCGGGCGGCCTGACGGTTGACGAGGGCGGCCCATAGAGCAAGATGCCTGCGGGCCTTTCTGGCGCAGAGGGAGCCTGCTCTGTAAAATCCGAGGGGGCGCCCAGGTAGTCATCATAAAGTCCCGCGTAGCCATAGCCGTAGAAACCTTGCCGGCCGTAACCAAAGTGGTCGCGCCCTGCGTCTCGAACGGCGTTATGACGAACGATGCCGGAACCTGGCTTGGTAGCGCCCACCCGCCCACCGTTGGCCACCGCGCCCGCATGCTGCGCACCAAAAAGACTTCCCGCCAGGAGTGCAGATAGACTCAGCCGGACCAAAGGTTTCATCAGTACCTCCATTCGGAGCTTAACGCCAACGATGAGACCTCGCAAGTTGGATTGGTTCTAAAAAGCCCAGGCTTTGGATTAGAACAGGGATGGCAGGCTGAGCCCGGCTTTCCCTAGGGACTTTTGGAGCATTGCAGCAGCCTCTGGCTCAGCGATGCCGTGGGCGATTGAGATCTCAGTCACCAGCATGTGGCGGGCCCGATCAAGCATCTTCTTCTCGCGGAACGAGAGCAGGTGGTCCCTCTGCAATTCCAGCAGGTTCTTGAGTACCTCGGCTGCGTGCAGCAAGTTTCCGCTCAGCATCTTGTCCGAGTTTCTCTTGAAGCGGACTTTCCAATCGGCGCAGGAAACGGAACGTCCCGTGGCCAGATAGGCCAACACCCGGCTAATTTCCGTCTTTTTGGTGATGGGCCGGAGACCGATATTGGCCACTTTGGAAAATGGTACGGTAACCGTTACGCTTCCGTAAACCATGCGGAGCAGGTAGCACTTCTCAAATTGGCTACCCAGCGACCAGGCACGAATATTCTCGATAGTCCCAACGCCTTGGTTGGGATAGACTACCTTCTCACCGATGTGAAAGGCCATTACGGGGTCCCCCAGTAAACCGCCGTTCCCCTCTGTTTGGTGCCACGTGCGAACCTAGAATAATAAACCTGGATTGTACTTAAGTCAACAGGATCATGCTCCCCTTTGCGGGAAGGAACGGAACTGGCTATGGGCGGCTGGGGGGAATTCCTGGCCCACCGCGCCCCGGCGGAGAGCCCGACCGCGAGTTCACAAGATATCCTCCTCAGATTCAGATATACTATTGCTTCAGAGGGATGGTATGAGAAAATACGGTAAATTCGCCGCTTTAATCGCGGTCGTAATCGCCGCTCTCGTCTGGCTCGCCAGCACCGGAGTCAGCGAAACCAAGACCTATTACAAAACGATTAGCGAAGTCGGCACCATGGGCGACCGCGCCTTTGAAGAGCGCCTGCGCGTAGCGGGCGATGTCGAAAGCGGATCCATTCAACACGCCAATGGGCAGGTCTGCTTCACTCTCACCCAGGAAAAGCGGCAATTGAAGGTTGCGTACACTGGTACCGACCCGCTACCCGACACTTTTCGCGATGGCGCTCAAGCGCTCGCCGATGGCCGTATGGGTCGCGACGGCGTATTCCATGCCAGTAAGATTCAAGCTAAGTGCGCTTCTAAATACGAAGCCAAGCCCGGCAATCTGCGCGCCGCTCCGGCGCCCCCCGTCAACAAATCGACCTAGAAAGGGCCAAGCATGGAAAACGTAGCATCCCTGGCTGTACTTCTGGCTTTTTGCGCCGCTATCTATGCCCTGCTCGCGTCAGTTGTAGGACGCATCCGGCGCAAGCCTTTTCTGATAGTTAGCGGCGAACGTGCGGTTTACGCGGTGTGGGCTCTGATTTCCATCGGTGCCGGCATACTCGTTTATAGCCTGATTACTGGTGACTTCCGTTTTTCCTATGTCGCCCAGCATAGCAACCGCTCCATGCCGCTTCTTTATAAGATTGCTGCCTGGTGGGGCGGCCAGGAAGGGTCCCTGCTCTTCTGGAGTTGGTTACTCTCGACTTACTCGGCGATCGTAGTCTTCACTAACCGCCGCAAACATCGCGACATGATGCCGTACGTCGTCGGCGTTTTGATGTTCATACAGACGTTCTTCCTGCTCTTAAATAATTTTGTAGTGAACGCTTTCAAGATGCTGTCGCTGGAAGGCTCCATTACCGCTGTCCAGGACGGTAACGGCCTAAATCCGCTTTTGCAATATCCGGCCATGGCGATCCATCCGCCGATGTTGTATCTCGGATACGTAGGCTTCGCAGTTCCCTTCGCTTTTGCTATCGCCTCCCTGATCACCCGCCAACCGGGCGATGCGTGGATTCACACCACACGCCGCTGGACGCTCGTCACCTGGCTCTTCCAAAGCACCGGCGTGATGCTGGGTATGGCTTGGGCGTATCACGTACTGGGATGGGGCGGCTATTGGGGCTGGGATCCCGTCGAGAATGCCTCACTGCTTCCCTGGCTTAGCGGTACCGCATTCCTTCACTCCGTGATGATGCAGGAGAAGAAGGGCATGATGAAGGTGTGGAATATGGTGCTGATTTCCGCGACCTTCCTTTTGTGCATCTTCGGCACATCGCTCACCCGCACCGGCTTGGTCAGTTCCGTGCACGCCTTTGCGCAAGGTCCGCTGGGCAAGTACTTTATCTCGTTCCTCTCCATCTGTATCGCAGGCATCGCGTACTTGATTATTGACCGCCTGCATTACTTGAGGAGTGAAGCCGAACTGGAAAGCGTCATCTCCCGCGAGTCCAGCTTTCTGTTCAATAACCTGATCCTGCTGGCAAGCTGTTTCGCGGTCCTCTGGGGCACATTATTCCCTGTAATTTCCGAAGCTGTTTCCGGCGAAAAGATCAGCCTCGACGCGGTATGGTTCAACAAGCTGATGATTCCGATCGGACTGTTCCTGCTGATCCTTACCGGCGTTGGACCACTGTTCGCATGGCGTAAAACGTCTAGGGAGAGTTTGCGGCGCAATTTCCAGTGGCCTGGAATCGCCTCTTTGGTTCTAGTTGGCGTGCTGTTTGCAGGCGGAGTGCGCAGTTTCTACGCACTGATTTCGTTCGGCTTTTGTCTCTTCGTCGCGCTCACCGTGCTGATGGAGTTTTATAAAGGCGGCCGCGCCATCGCCGCCAAGAACAACATGAACCTGTTGCGGGCGACCGCCGAATTGACCCATCGCAACACGCGGCGCTACGGCGGGTACTTGGTTCACATGGGCATCGTGCTGATGTGTGTCGGCTTCACCGGCGCGGCTTTCAATAAGTCCGACGTAAAAGAGATGGCTGTCGGCGACACGCTAAGACTCGGCCACTACGACCTTAAAGTCACGGATTTAAAGGAAGACGAAAACGCGAATTATAGCTGGCATCGGGCGACCGTGCTGGTTTCTAAAGATGGCGATGCGCTGGGCACACTGGAGCCTGAGAAGCGTTTCTACAAAGCTAGCCGCCAAGGTACTTCGGAAGTGGGCGTTCGTCCGCGCCTGAACGAAGATTTGTACTTGAACTTCGGCGGCATGTCCGATGATGGCGCGCGCGCCGTGATCCAAGCTTATATATTCCCGCTGGTTTCCTGGATTTGGATCGGCGGCCTGGTTCTGATCGGCGGCACGCTAGTGTGTCTGGTACCCAGCAAAGTCAAGATGCAGTATGCCCGTACCGAAGTGGTGGGCATCACTAGGAAATATGCAGAAGTCCCAAAGTAAATTGTGGGGGGGGCTGATTGCCTCGCTCGTGCTGGTCGCCGGCATGCCTCTTACCGCGATTGCGGAAAGCGCGTCCGAAAAACCCAGTGTCGACGTGCGCCGGGTGGGTTCGCACATCGGGTGCCAGTGCGGTTGCAAGGATACCGTGGCCACCTGCGCTATGCTGGAATGCAGCTTTTCAAAGCCCGCCAAAGAGAAGATCGCCAAATTGCAGGCGAGCGGCCTTAACGACAAAGCGATTATCGATCAGTTCACCGCCGAGTTTGGCGCGGCAGTTTATCGCGGCGACCCCAGTGCTTATGGCTGGCTGGTGCCGTATCTGTTGCTGGCTCCCGGCTTGGCTTTGATCTTGTGGTTCGTCAGGCGTTACTATAAGCCTCGCCCCGTCGCACTGGTAGGGCCACCGCCCGACGATACCGAGTTGAACAAGTATCACGATCAGATCGAAAAGGATTTGGCGCACCTGGAATAATGATCATCGCCATAGCAGCGTTAATCGCCGTCGGGGCGATTGTCTTCATCCTGACGGTGCGGGCTAAGGACTTGCCCGAACCGGAGCCTGTTTCACCCTTTCAACACTTGGACGAACGTAAGGCCGCTATTTACGAAAACCTGCGCGACCTTCAGTTTGAATATCGCGTGGGTAAACTCTCCGATCAAGACTACCAACACACTAAGAAAGACCTGCAGCGCGAACTAGCCGGCGTGATGGCCGAAGTGGACCGCATCAAGCTTCAATTGGGTTCGAACGGCTCGGTGCCGCCGCCAGTCCCTGCCGCACCCGCGGCAGATCCCCTGGCCTGTCCACATTGCGGAGCGCGGTTCCCACAACCCCTAAAGTTTTGTGGCGAATGCGGCAAGGCCATGAAAGTAGCACAAGCATGAGATCGCTTCCCATTAGCTTCTGTTTATTTCTATCCTCAGTCCCGTTGTTTTCGGCGGTGGATGGAAACGTAATCAACAAGACTACAAATCAGCCGCAGGCGGGAGCGACTGTCACGCTTTACAGACTTGGCAAAGACGGTATGGAATCCGTCGAGAGCGTCAAGTCCAACGCCAAGGGCGCGTTCCACATCGAGCAAAACCCGCAGGGCCCGCACTTGATCCAGACCGCCTTCGACGGTGTCACATATAACCATATGCTGCCGCCCGGTTCAGCGATGTCCGGTATCTCGTTGGACGTCTATAACTCCTCCAAGCAACCCGGCGGCACGCGTATGTCGCGCCATTTCCTGATCTTCCAGCCTAACGGCGCGCAGATGTCGGTGAACGAAGGTTTCATCTTCACCAATGATGGCGCAACTACTTATAACGATCCGGATGCCGGCACATTGAAATTCTTTCTGCCGGTTGCCGCTAAGGGCATCGTGCAGGTAAAGGCTACCGCTCCCCAAGGCATGCCGATCGACCGCGCGGCCGACAAGACCAGCCAGAAGGACGTCTACAAGGTCGACTTTCCCATTAAGCCGGGTGAAACCAGCATTCAGATCAGCTACCTGGTCCCTTACAGTTCCGGCGCAGTTTTCGAAGGCAAAACCATAGGGAAAACCGAAGAACCTACGCTCTTAGTGGTGCCCAACGGTGTCACCATGAAGGGTGACGGTGTCCAGAATCGCGGGCAGGAGCCGCGCTCCCAGGCCACGGTTTACAGTGTCACTGCCGCCAATTACAAGGTCGAAATAGCGGGATCCATGCCCGCCGCCGCGCCTACCGAGTCCGATTCCGCCGATAACGGCGGTCCCGCTCTCGAAGAGGTTTCGCCCAAGATCCTTCAGCAGAATATGAAGTGGATCCTGGCGTTGGCGCTCGGCATTCTAGCGCTTGGCTTCATCGTGCTTTACCGGGCGGAACCGCGATCTTCTCTCAACTCCACGGGGACCGGCCGAAGGATCCAATGAACGCGGTCGCCGCTGATGGGGTCTGGAAGTTCTATGGCGATTATCCCGCTCTTCGTGACGTCGCTCTCCACGCGGAACCGGGTGCCTGCCTGGCCTTGATCGGCCGTAACGGCGCCGGAAAAACCACTCTTCTTCGCATCATTGGGGGATTTTCTAAACCCGGCCGCGGGCACGTCCGGATTTTCGGCAACGATCCGCGCGAAACCGAAACGCGCCGCCGGGTGGGCTGGATCGGCCACGGCATCTCGGTTTATGACGAATTATCGGCGATCGAGAATCTGAGCCTGTTTGGGCGATTGTACAATCTGCCGGACCCTCATAAATCCGCTATGGAATGGTTGGAGCGTACCGGCCTCGATCGCGTGAAGGATGGGTTGGTCCGCGAGTTTTCGCGCGGCATGCGGCAGCGTCTCGCTGTAGCGCGAGCCTTCCTGCATGGACCTTCGGTGTTGCTGCTGGACGAGCCGTTTACCGCCCTGGACGACCGCGCCATCGCCGTGCTGCAGCGTCTGCTACGTGAAGCCCTCGCCGAAGGGCGCACCGTCGTCATGTCCACCCATCAGCTTCGCGAAGCTCTGGAACTTGCCACCCACGTCGCTCTTCTGAATCGCGGGAAGGTTGCCTTCCACGGCGAGCGCACATCGCAAATGGTGGAAGACCCTGGTTGGGTTTACGCGCACTACGACGAGGCCTGATGGATTTCTTCCGACAAACTTTGGTGATCGCCCGAAAAGACCTGCGCGCCGAACTCCGTACCAAGGAAGCTATCAACGCTTCGCTGGCCTTCGCCCTCGTCATCCTGGTGCTATTCAGTTTCGCCTTCGATCCCTCTGAGAAGGAAACCGTCGATATGTCCGGCGGCCTCTTGTGGATTGTCTTCGCCTTCGCCGGTACCCTGGTGCTGAACCGCAGTTTCGCGCGCGAGGTGCCCAACGATTGCCTGGACGCCCTGGTTGCGGCGCCTATCTCGGGGGCCGCGCTCTTTCTCGGTAAGGCACTGGCGAATTTCGCGCTGGTCATCTCCGTCGAACTGGTGTCGTTGCCCATCTTCGGCATTTTTTATAATGTGCACTGGACCGGCCAGATCTGGTCATTGCTGTTAGTATTGGCTTTAGGCACTTGGGGACTCACCGTCATCGGGACCATCTTCAGCGCGCTCACCGTAAATATCCGGTTGCGCGAATTGATGGCGCCCCTGTTGGTCTATCCCATGTTGATCCCGGTCTTGATGAGCGCCATGCAGTTGACCATGCAGTTGATAGCGGGTAAACCGCTGGGCGGTGAGAACGAAGTGTGGCTACGCCTGCTGGTGGCCTTCGACGTAATTTTTACCGCTCTATCTCTAGTTCTGCTGGAGACCGTTTTAGTAGGATAGGCACTTGGCCAATCCTGGAGTTTATTTATGCGTGAGAAACTGATCTACCTCCTCGGCACCATCGCCGCCATTCTCCTGGCGCGCGATCTCTATTCCATCTTCATGGTGCTTCCCGACGAAGCGTCCCAAGGGATGATCTACCGCATTATCTTCTTTCACGTGCCCGCAGCCATTACTGCCATGCTGTGCGCCAGTGTCACCTGTATAACCAGCGTCGTCTACTTGCTTACCAAGAATCTCAAGTACGACGGCATCTCCGTCGCGGTAACCGAGGTTGGCTTGGCCTTTCTCGCCGCCAATCTGGTAACCGGATCCATCTGGGGACGCATCATCTGGGGCATCTGGTGGACCTGGGATGCGCGCCTCACTTCCGCTCTGGTTTGCTGGCTGCTTTACGCCGGGTACCTCATGTTGCGCCGCGCGATTGAGGATCCTACGGCTCGCGCTCGCATTTCGGCCGTCTTCAATATCTTCGCTTTCGTGGATGTCCCTATCGTCATCTTCTCCATTAAATGGTGGCGCACGCAGCATCCGCAACCCGTGTTCTGGGGTGGCGGCAGTATCGATCCCGCCATGAAAACCACTGCTCTGCTGAACTTGATTGCGCTCATACTTCTGGCCGTGGTGCTGTCGCTGATTCGCCTTCGCCAGGAGGAAGTGCAGCGCGAAATCGATTCACTGCGCCGCTACGCTCACGCCGTCTAAAGGAAACGAAATGGACACACGCAATTTTACTTTCATGTTTTACGGCTTCCTGGCCGCCTGGTTGATCCTGGTCGTCTATGTGCTATCGCTGGTGTCGCGCGAGCGCAAGATCGCTGACCAGCTCAAAGGCTTGAAAGGCCTGCTCGACGACCGAGACCGTAAATGAACTGCCTTTCATTATGAACCGCCGCGGCTTTATAACTTCCCTGGCTGCCGCGAGCCCAGCCGTTGTGCTGCCCGCTCGCGCCCAGACCGCTACTCGTGGTCTGGCATCGCCAGTCATTAAAGATGTCACTGTAATTGCTACTGCTCCCGCCGGCCTGCGCCTCTCCGTGGTCAAGATCACTACCGACCAGGACGGCCTCTACGGTTACGGATGTGCCACCTTCACCCAGCGCGCCGAATTAGTCAACGCCGCAGTTGAAAAATACCTGAAGCCATTCCTCATCGGCAAGCATGCCGATCGTATCGAAGATATCTGGCAAGCTTGTTATGACAGTTCCTACTGGCGTAACGGGCCCGTCCTGAACAATGCCATCAGTGGCGTGGATCAGGCCCTTTGGGATATCAAGGGACGCCAAGCCGGAATGCCGGTGTACCAGCTTTTAGGCGGTAAATGCCGTGAAGCCGCTCCCTGCTATACGCATGCCGCGGGGGCCGAGATTCAGCAGACCATCGACCAGGCCCGTCAGTTCATGGATCAGGGCTTCCGCCATGTACGTGTGCAAGTCGGGGTACCCGGGATGGCCGGGTACGGCGCCGCTCGCCCTGAAGCTACCGTCGGCGCGCTCCATGACGATCCGACTTTCGAGCCGGCTTATTACATCCGGCGTGCCTTGAAACTCTTTGAGGAATGCCGCAAGCAACTGGGCGACGAAGTGGAACTGCTGCACGATGTTCACGAAAGAGTTTCGCCGAACCAAGCGGTGCAGTTTTTGAAGGATGTCGAACATTTCAAAATGTTCTTTATGGAAGACCCGCTTTCGCCCGAAGACATCGACTATTTCCGGCAGATCCGCGGGCAGTGCGCCACGCCCATCGCCATGGGTGAACTGTTTAATAATCCGCACGAGTGGACCCCGCTCATCGACGGACGGCTGATCGATTACATCCGTCTGCACGTGACCCAGGCAGGCGGGCTCACTCCCGTGCGCAAGATTGCGGCTATGGCCGAGTTCCACGGCGTGAAGACCGCGTGGCACGGGCCCGGCGATGTCTCGCCTATTGGACACGCGGCCAACGTAGCGCTTGATTTAATCTGTTACAACTTCGGCATCCAGGAATACTCTCCGTTCAATGATCGCGTGCAGGAAGTATTTCGCGGTTGCCCGGTCATGAAAAAAGGCTACTTGTACGCCAACGAAGCCCCGGGCTGGGGCATCGAGGTGGACGAAAAACTGGCGGCCAAATATCCTTACGGGACTTACGAGCAAGGCGAGCGGCAGCGTCTCAACGGCGGTTGGGGTGATGTGCGCCGCCGCGACGGCACTGTGATCAAACAATAGCGGTCCGTGGCGCGCGGGAGTTGGGCACGGTTGGCATGCTATCCTATCTAAAGATCCAGCCGTGAACAACGGAGAGATGGCCGAGTGGTTGAAGGCGCACGCTTGGAAAGCGTGTATAGGGGAAACTCTATCCAGGGTTCGAATCCCTGTCTCTCCGCCAGATTCTTCCGATTACTGCTTTTCCAGAACGATAGTAATGTCGAAGGCCCCCTGCGGTGTTCCCACATGATTGGCAATGGTGAGAGTCCGCCCGTAATCGGAAAGGGTCCAGTTCTCTCTCTGCACGATCTCGGTCCCTTGCACTTCCCGCTTGCTTTCGATTAACAGCGCGTCGCCATCCCACCGCGCGTTGCCGGTGAATTCCTGCCCGCGTATGACGTTCTTGCACTCCGCGCCGTCCGTGGTATACGCCAAATCGGTAACAATCTCCCGCTGCTGGCCAAACTGAGTGGTCTCTATTTTTAAATGTGAGTCATGTTGAACGATCTTCCGGGACAGCCGGTCCGGCCGTGGCAACGCACCGAAATTGCTTTTGTCCGCATTCATTCTCCATTCACCGCTGAAGTTTACTTCTGCCGCCAGCAGGTTGATAGCGCCACAAAGCAGTGCCATTGGCAATATGCGTAAAGCGAGTGTCTTGATCTGCATCGAATGCCCCTTGAATTTGATTCTGTAATTCCGTATCTGTTATTGCAGCCCAACTTCGTCAACGGCTCCCCAGCACAACATGGAACTTAGGTCCGTAGGTGCCCTGCGCCGACGTCACGTCCAGGCACTGAAACGGTCCAGTTCGTTCAAACGTGCGCAACCTCGTTCTAAATCGAAGACGGCCCGTATCCCAATCGTCTCCGGCCTCTGCCAGAAGATCGTAAAGCCCCGGCGCAATATGTCGTATGCAAACTTTATTCTTCGCCTGAATATAAACCACACGCAGGGGCGCCGCCGTCTCCGACTCCACCAACGTGGCGATTGCGTCGTGGTTGGTCGGATTCGAGACCCACAATTCACTCCCGCCATACATCCTGCTGTGCCGCAACTCGGTTCCGTTAGGCGGAGTTCCCGGTACGGGCGCGCCGATGCCAGGTTGCAATGCCTGCTGGCTGGCCGGCTGGGGTGACTCATCCGCCGATTTAGGTCCGACCTTCCGAATTGACGTCCATAGATCGGCCGCCTCTCCGCGTGCCCAACTCGACAATTCGTCCGGCGTTGCGCGCCTCTCGCCGAACGGACCTCCAAACTGCGACGGGGTCAGTAGGCCGGCTCTAGGCGGTGCGTTCCGCGAGATGAAGGAATCCAGTGTGGGAATACGGTACCGATTCAGCAGCCAGCCGCCGACAACCAGCGGCGCCAGGCACACCAGTCCCCAGTATGCAACCCTGGCCGGCCATTGAAATTGCAACCGGGAATCAGTGCCAACATGAACGCGCGGATCCGGAGGAACGTGAACGGCCGGAGCGGGTTCGGGCGGCCGGGGCGGCGGTTCGGGTTCCGCTCGCGGCACCCTGGTCTGCCGATTTTTCAGGTTGAAGTAAGCTTCGTTAATTCGCTGTAGCTGCTGTTCGGCCCGCTGTTGCAACATCGGATCGGACTGAAATCGATCCGGATGCCAGACGCGTACCAAGTCCTTATATGCTTGCCGGATCTCCTCCCACGAGGCATCCGCATGTACGCCTAGTGCGCGAAAACAATCCGCATAAGACGGCTCGTGTGCAGTCGATGACATCGAAAGTCGGCAGGGAATCCGTTAAATCGGCGCGAGTGTCGCGGCAGTCTTCGGCCCTGTTCCACATTTCACAGTCTGGCACGGTTCCGCGAGAAATTAGATGTTATCTGAAGATAGCCGGAAGGCTGCGAATTGGCTATCCGATTTTCAATTCCGGCTCCGGATTGAATACAGCCGGCTCTCGGTGCGCAAGAGCAAGCGCTCCCCCACGATTGCCGGAGTGGAGAGCGCCATCTCCTCCAATTGATTCACATGCAGTACTTCAAACTTCTCACCGGCCGCGATTACAAATGTTTTGCCCTCTTCATTCAGGCAGAACACTTTGCCGTTGTACGCCCAAGGCGACGAAGTGAAAGCTTCGCCACCCTCGATCCTCGATCGATAGGTAACATTTCCCGTTTTCGCATCCAAGCGGCTCAAGATTCCCGTTTCCGACAATACATAAAGGGCGCCCTCGTACGCAACTTCGGTAGGCAAATACGTGCCGGCGCGGGGCTGTGACCACGCCACAAATTCGCCAAGCTTTCCGTCTTCCTTGGGCGTGAGGTCGCCTTGTCCCCCCGGCCGGATCGCCATCAGCGATTTACCTCGCCCTCCGTTCACGTACAACAACCCTTCGTAAGAGAAGGGGCTGGGTATCGGTGTCACAGCCATGCCTGCCAGCCTCCACAATTCCTTGCCCGCGGCGTCATAACTGACCGCCGTACCCGGCCCCACCGTAACTACTTCTGTCCGGTTTTCGTTCTTCCACACGAATGGCGTCACCCACCCGGACCTCTGCGGAGGGCCGCCGCGCGAAGCGGATAAATCCCTGATCGTCCGCCAAACCGCTTTGCCGGTGCGGCGGTCAAACGCGGCGATGAACTGCTGTTTCTCATTGTCATTGACGATTAGGAGCAGTTCTCCCCAGAGCGCAGGCGATCCTCCAGTACCGAAATCCAAATAGATCGGATAGGCCTCCAGCGGTGTATGCCAGACCTGATTCCCCGTCATGTCGTACGCATACAGGCCCAGATTCGCGACATAAACATACACCCACTTTCCGTCAGTCACCGGCGTCTCCGACACAAAGCTATTCTTGCGATGCCTTCCACCCGGGGGCTGGCCTGTATAGAACTCCTGTTTCCAAATCAGCTTGCCGTCCGGAAGGTTCAGGCAGTACAGGTAATAATGCAGCCGCACTTCTTTCGGTAGTTCGATGTCGCGCGCGGTGACCCGGTCCAGGATCTCGCGTTCGCCAAGACCCTTCTTCGCCAGTTCAGCGACATACTCGTTGCTATATTCCGTGCCGATCTGTGGCGGCTTGGATTTGCCCTCGGTGGTGACAGTGGTTAGGAAGATTCTGTTTCCGCTGACAATCGGTGAGGACCATCCGCGACCCGGAATTCCCGTGGACCATTCCACGTTCTCCGTCCTCGACCATCTCTCCGGCAAGCGACCGCGCCCCGCCGCAGGATTGGCATTCGGACCGCGAAATCCCGGCCATTCAGGCTCTTTGGCTTCAGGGACAGACGCGCCAAGCGCCAGCAGGCTCATGGAAGCGAGCGAGAGTGTAGACTTCCAAAGGAAACCCATGCTGTAAGTGTAGCCGTGCCGCTGCCAGAAAACCAGGAGACTCATCTTCATTATGAAGTTTCTGGAGAATTATGCCCGCGGACCGGCACCATTCAGTCAAATGAGCGGTGAGTCCGACCGGATCTGCATGGGCGCAGCCGGCTGGGCAGTCGTTGAATGATGCCCGACTCACCGGGGGTGTGACGCTGATCCAGTTGCGAAGCGATCAGCGCACGCCCTCATGTTACGGGTCAGTCTGGCTGGTAACGTTATGAATGTTACCTACAAGAATTTGCGTCTCTTCGTGGAACAGCAGGATGAGGGCTGGCTTGCTTATGTCTGTGACCTCGACCGTCTGCAGTTTGTTTACGAGGGAAGGCGCCTGCACCTGACCGTTGCGGCGGCCCAGCGGGAAGCGCAAGCCAAGGCAGATGAAATTCTTGGCGAGACCATTGAGATTGACTGGTGCGCTGATCGCGTCATGACGGCGCATGGGTGATACACGAAATCACATCCGCCACACCACTTCAGTGTGGAGTAACGGAGGGCGCCACCTTTGAAACAAGTGTTTCGTCCGGTATTCTCTAACATCCTCAGTAACCCTCTCCTGTTCACCAAATCACCTCTATAGAACTCGTCAGATAGTTTCCTAAATCCCCCATTTTCAATTACCTGCAAATTAAGATACAATTCAGCCGCCGTCCATTGAGCTTCCTCTGCCGCAGGCGCACAATCCCTAGCAAGCAAGCTTTTTCAGAGGGGTAGATTTTCCAATTAACAGAGGAGACTCAAATGAACGGTCGAAGTCTATTTGTATTCCTTACACTGGCGGCCAGCCTTTTCGGGCAAGCCAGCGATAGCATCTTAGTCGGTACTGTAACCGATACCAGTGGAGCCGCCTTGGCCGGGGCCACTGTCGTCGCCACGAATAAGAACACCGGAGTGACTTACACTTCGGAAACCAACGCATCCGGCGAATACCGGCTGAACAATGTGCCCGTAGGCACCTACGAGGTTTCGGCCGCGGCTGCCGGATTCACCACCTCAAAAGTGGCTGGCATCGATTTACAACTCAACCACACGTCCGCGATCAATTTAGTTCTGGCCGTGGGTGCCGTTAGCACCACCGTTGAGGTGGTGGCGGCGGGAGTGTCCATTGACACCTCTACCGCTCAACTTCAGACTACTTACGATTCCAAAACTGCCGCCGATGTCCCTACGGCAGGTTTATCCAGAGTGGTCAATGGCGCGGGTATCTACAATTTGAGTCTTCTGGGCGCCGGCGTCGCCTCATCCGGCGGCATTGGCCAGGGGACCGGCCCCAGCATTGCTGGCCAGCGGCCGGAAAACAATAGTTTCAATATTGACGGAGTGCTGAATGACAATCACTACGCCACCGGCCCCCAGGTATATCTGTCGAACGAGGCAGTATCGCAGTTCAATCTAGTCCAGAATCAATTCAGCGCCGAGTTCGGCGGGGCGGCGGGCGGTGTCTTCAACGCCGTGGTAAAGAGCGGCACCAACCAGATCCATGGCTCGCTCTACGAATACATGCAGAACCGCAATTTGAACGCGGTTGACGCTCTGGAAACTCACCAGGGCATCTATTCCAATCCGCGATACGATAACAACCGGTTAGGCGCAACCATTGGCGGCCCGATCCGCAAAGATAAGCTGTTCTACTTCGGAAATTTCGAATACAATCCCCTGGGTCAGGCCGCGCAGCCCGGACAGGCCGTCTTTGCCCCCACGGCTGCGGGCTACTCGGCGCTGAATTCCATTCCGGGACTGAGCGCCACCAACCTTGGCGTTTTCGAGAAATATGTGCCGGCAGCGCCCACAGCCAGCAGTTCGGTTACCGTGCAGGGTGTTTCCATCCCCACTGGGACGCTCTCGTTTGCTTCGCCGGACTACTTCAATTCGTATAACGGCGTTGCCGCTATTGACTGGAATATCAGCGCTAAGGACCAGGTTCGCGGCCGCTATCTCTACAACAAGACCATAGGTCTCGATTTTCTTGCCACTCTACCCGTATTCTTTCAGCAGGCGCCCCTAGTCAATAATAGTGTCTCGATCTCCGAGTTCCACAATTTCTCGCCGACCATGGAAAATGAACTGCGCATATCCTACTCCCGCAGTAACGCCAGCACGCCGGCCGGCAACTTCAAGTTTCCCGGCCTCGACATGTTCCCGAATCTGAGCATTGACGAGTTAAATGGCCTACAGATCGGTCCGGACCCGAACGCTCCGTCAGGCAACATCGAGAACCTGTCTCAATTGCAGGAGAACATCACCAAGACTTGGGGACGGCACACCTTTAAGGCAGGCTACGACGCCGTGGATGTGATTTTGAGCGGCTTCTTCGTGCAACGCATACGCGGCGACTACGACTATGCATCGTTGCAGACCTTCCTCTTGGACCAGCAGCCCGACGGTGGCTCTACTTCGGGTGTTACCGGCGAGCGAAGCTTCGGGGCAACCAATGGCGTACCGTTTGGCCACCTGGAGAACGCCGCCTATTTCAACGACGATTTCCGCGTGAAGCCCAATTTGACTCTCAATCTGGGTGTCCGCTACGAATACGTTACGGTACCTGTGGGCTCCCGCGCCCAGCAGTACAGCGCCATTGCGGATGTGCCCGGCGTGATCACGTTCGCGGAACCGCGAGCCACTAAGAACGACTGGTCGCCGCGCATCGGCTTCGCTTACTCACCAGGCAAGAGCGGTACATGGTCCATCCGCGGAGGCGCCAGTCGCGCTTTCGACAATAGCTACGTCAACCTGAACCAGAATGCCTCGCCGGCTTATTACCAAACCACGGCCGACGTTGACCCGCTTCACCCTGTTTCCGATTTCCTGGCTAACGGCGGTCTCACTGCGGCCGCGGCAGGCGGAGCCCCCACAGTGGCCAGCGAACGGGCGGCCATTGCGTCGTACACTTGGGACCAGCACCGTCCCTATGCTTTGACCGGTACCCTTGGCGTACAACATGTCCTCGGCAAAGACTACACGGTTGAAGCCCGCTACGTATATACCAAAGGTGTCCATCTGTGGAATCAGACCCGGCTGAACTTCACCTCGCCGGTAACTGCTGCCCAGAATCTTCCGACGTTCCTCACCATGCCGTCGGCAGGAACTCTGTCTGCACTCACGACTACTTTGGGCGCGTTGCAGCAAATACCGAATAACTATCTCGCGCAGTATGGATTCCCAAACAACCTCACGGGCTATAACCCCTGGGGGAATTCCCGATACAACGGCTTGGCGCTGCAAATGACGAAACGCTACGCGAAGAACTTTTCTTACATCGCCGCCTACACGTGGAGTCATAATTTCGATGACTCCACCGCCACTAACTTTTCGACCATTCTCTCGCCCAGGCGCGCCCAGGACTTTCAGGATATGCGGGCCGAGTGGGCCTCTTCCGGGCTGGACCGCCGGCAGCGCCTGACCTTCACTTCCATTTATGACTTCAGGCCATTCCAAAACAGTGGCTGGATGTTGAAGAACGTCGTAGGTAATTGGAATCTGTCGGGTACCTACACCTATCAGTCGCCCGAATTCGCCACGATTCAAAGCGGCGTGGACTCCAATTTGAATGGGGATAACGCTGGCGACCGGACGGTAATCAATCCAGCCGGCGCGGCCAACGTGGGAAGCGGGGTCACTGGCTACAACGCGCAAGGTCAGGCCGTGGCCGCCGGTGACGCTTCGATCGTAGCCTATGTCGCCAACAATCCCAACGCACGCTATATTGTGGCGGGTGAGGGCGCCTATGCTAACGGCGGACGCAATACGTTCCCGCTGGGCCACACCAATAACTTTGATGTGGCGTTCATGAAGCGTGTGAACATCAACGAACGGATGCGTTTCGATATCGGTGCGCAAGCGTTCAACCTCTTTAATCACGCGCAGTTTGTCGGGGGCTATCTCTCCGATGTCAACCCATTTGGCACGAACGGCATCCCCCGCAACTTTCTGGTTCCCAGCAGTTCCACGTTCGGCCAATACGACCAGTACTTCCCAAGCAATGCGCGGAACGTGCAACTCGTAGCTCGCTTCGTTTTCTAAAACAGCTGGTTCTCCCCCTTTAGCTGTCAGGAGCTGGTCGCGGAATTATTCCCCGGCCGGCTCCTTTTTTTGTTACGCCTCTTCCAAATCCAAACTGATACGTAACCGATTTCCCCGGCAACCGTATAAATGTTAAAGCGGGGGCCAGGGGTTCAAGATGTACAAGAGCGGCAGTGGACGTGTCATCCGATTCGGTGCTTTCGAATTTCGGCCAGGCGAACTGCGCAAGCACGGGATCAGAATCAGGCTACAGGGAAAGTCTCTGCAACTGTTGCAGGCCCTCCTCGAACGCCCCGGGGAAGTAGTGGCGCGGGAAGAGTTGCGTGACCGGCTGTGGGCCGCCGACACTTTCGTCGACTTTGAAAGCGGGCTGAATACGGCCGTCAACCGGCTGCGTTTGGCATTGGGTGATTCCGCCGAGCACCCCCGTTATATCGGGACCTTGGCGCGCAGTGGATACCAGTTCCTGGCCCCGGTGAGCGAAGGGCCTTCCGAGATCGCCGTTGACGTTAGCGTGGTGGCGACCCCGCCCCCCCGCCCCGTGCCGCGCCGAATAACATCCCTCACGTGGCCCGTCGTGGCTGCTGCTGCCCTGCTGTTGGCCGCTGCGGTGCTCGTTTCGGTGCGGCGGCCCACCGCGGCTCAGTCCGTTTATCATCAGGTCACCTTCCGCCGTTTCAACATCGAAAGCGCACGGTTCGCGCCTGATAGCGAAAGCGTAATCTATGAAGCCATGGAAGCGCCGGGCCAACGCGAACTTTATATTGCGAACACTTTGAGTCCGGAATCGCGTTCCCTGGGATTCCGCCAAGCCGCCTTGGCCTCGGTCTCCGGCTCAGGAGAACTGGCATTGGTGGTCTACGACGATCCGAAGTTGTCGTCTCTAGTGCGCGTCCCACTCAATGGCGGTTCGCCTCTTCCGCTGGATCGAGATGTGTGTTGCGCGGATTGGTCTCCCGACGGTTCAGCAATGGCCGTCATCCGTCTCGGTGCACGCCAATCTACCCTGGAATTCCCGCGCGGCCATACCATCTATCGAAGCGCCGGATGGCTCTCCCATGTTCGAGTATCGCCCTCCGGCAAAGAGGTTGCTTTCATCGAACATCTGGTCGGCGGCGACGATGCGGGTAACATCATGATGATCGACGAAAATGGAACCTCGCGCACCCTGGCAAGTGGCTGGGCCAGCGCCTGGGGACTCGCCTGGCATCCCTCCGGCAGAGAGTTATGGTTTACCGCAGCCCGTGCCGGTGCGCTTCGATGCCTTTACGCAATGAGTCTCTCGGGTAAACTCCGACAGAGCGCATCGTTCCTCGGCGCTCTAACCTTGCACGATATCTCGCGCACCGGCCGCCTCTTAATCTCGCGTGATCAGTCGCGCGTGATGATGGCCGGCCTGCTGAACGGAGAGATCAAAGAGCGGGACCTTTCCTGGTTCGACTATTCGCATGCCACCGCTATTTCAGACGACGGCCGCGTGATTCTCTTCGACGAAACCGGAGAGGGCGGGGGAGCGCACCACGCGGTCTACATACGCCACTCGGACGCACCCAGTGCGACCCGGGTCAGTGACGGCTATGCCATGGCTCTGTCGCCCGATGGAACCTTGGCAATTACCATGCCGGACACTGACCAGACTCGCTTAAACCTGGTGCCTCTAACTCCCGGACAGCCCCGCACGCTCTCTGGATACGGGGTCACGTATGACTGGGTCCGCTTCTTTCCGGATGGCCGCCGCTTGCTCGTCGGTGGTAGTTTGAAGGGCGGTCCGATGCGCCTCTTTGTGCAGGCGCTAGATGGCGGACGCCCGGCGCCTTTGAACACCAGCGTCTATCTGTCGCGTCCCGCAATCTCTCCGGATGGCGCGCAGATCGCCGGGATCGATGCGGACAAACGTCTGGTATTGTTGCCTTCCGGCGGCGGCGAGCCTCGTGCAATCTCGGCCGGATTCGCGCCCTCCGTTCTGCGCTGGTGTCAATCAGGCAAGTCCATACTGGCGCAGTCGGGCCCTGCCCCCGCCAAACTGATCCACGTCGATATCGTAACCGGCACATCAACTCCATGGAAAGAGTTAGCCCCAGCCGACTTATCGGGTGTCAGCACCATCTGGCCGGCCGCAGTCTCGGCAGACGAGAGATCCACCGTCTATTCGTTCCGCCGCCAGGTCTCCGAACTCTTTGTTGTCGACGGCTTAGTTTCGGGTCCGCTTTCCCACTGAACGCGACGGCGGTTGTTATGATGGCGGCTGGAGCATCTGCACCAGCGCATGACCGGCGAAATCCTGGACGCCAAATATCGTATCGATAAGCAACTGGGCGCCGGAGGTATGGGCAACGTGTACCTGGCGACCCACCTCGGCACCACCCGCGTCGTCGCTGTGAAAGTGATTGCCCCCAGGTGGGCGGCGGAGCCTCAGTTTCTCGCCCGCTTCCAGCGCGAAGCCCAAGCCTGTGGACGTTTGCGCCATCCGAACATCGTCAATGTCACTGACTTCGGCATCGCCAAAGCTGCTCGCGGCGATATGCCGTACCTGGTGATGGAGTTTCTCGATGGGCAAACGCTCTCCGATTTTCAGAAGGCAAATCCACAAGTCGCGCTGCCACTCGTCGCCGACCTGTTGGACCAGATCGGATTGGCCCTATCGGAGGCCCACAGCCACGGTATTGTCCATCGCGATCTAAAGCCGGACAACATCTGGTTGGAGCCCAACGGCCGCGGCGGCTACACCGTAAAAGTGCTGGACTTCGGCGTAGCCAAAATGAACTTGCTGGGCGATTGGTCGCCGCCGTCAGCAGATCCAGCGGAGATTGACGCGCCTAGGGCCAGTACTCCACCACCGGTAACGCCCGGTGACGAAAGCGAAACGGTGGTGATCGACATTGCCCCCGCAGCCGCGGAAGAGGCCGAAACGGTCGCCATTCCCCGCACTCCATCGGGCTTTTCTTCCGGCTCGTTCGACAGTGATCCGGGAGCGCATACTATGCCGGGCAGCCTCGTCGGAACACCTGCGTATATGTCGCCGGAACAGGCATTGGGTCAGGAGATCAATTTTCGTTCAGATATCTACAGTTTGGCGGTCGTCGCTTACTCACTGGTTTGCGGGCAACTGCCGTTCGGTGGCAAAACCAGCGAGTTATTCGACTACCACCGCACCGGCACCCCCCCGCCACCCGCTAACATTCAGAAGATTCCACGCGACGTCTCGGACGCCATTCTCTCCGGACTCTCCCGCAATCCCCTGGACCGGCCCCCCTCCGCCATCGCCTTTACCCGGCGGTTCCACAACGCCGTGGATGCCGAAGTCCTGGCCTTGCGCCGGTCGAAAGCATTTCTTCTCCAACATCTCGCTGCTTATATTTGTCTGGTGTTTCCCATCCACGGTGTGCTTGTGGCGTTGACTGCGATTCTCGCCGCGACGAGCCCGAAATTTTTGCCGCTCGTGACGTTGCGATTGGTGTTGCTTCCCATCGCCTCCGCACTTCTGTGCGTGTATTCCGATAACTTGTTGCGCGCCATGGCCGCGCTGATTGCCGTGGACGAACAAGTTCGCGTCCGGCGGTTTCTATCGTTCCGCGTGGTCTGGAAGCTGATCCGGATGACGCCTACGCTGATCGCCACACAGGCCCGCGCCATCACCTCGTTGGGATCCGGCTGGATAGTTGGCGATTGTCTATGGCCGGTAGTTTGTGTTGTGGAGAGGTTATCGGGGAAGGCCGCCGTCTATCGCTCGCGCGCATTGATGACCGGCCTGGGATCTGCCGGTCGCGCCCTCGCCATTCGACATCTGGCGCTCCCTGCGTTCGTCATAGCCGCGGCTTTCAGGTCGTTTGGCTTCCTGTGGCGAGACGGTGGCGGGGAACAATCCGAATTAGTTCTTATCGCGAGCTGGTTTCCGCTGTTCGCGCTCTACGCAGCGGCTCCGTTGTTTTTGTATGATCGGACGGCTGCCAGCGAACATGGACCCCTGCTGCAGTTGGATCGCACGCCGGAAGTACGGGTTACCGCGCGCGCCTTCTCCATGAGTTCGCTGATTTGGCTGGCGGCTTGGGCTCTGTACTTGTTGTATCAACCCATCAGGCTCTGGCTCGGCCGGTGATCCAAATCGGGAGGCGCCGCCGGATCCCGACTACTAACTCCGGCGGCCCGCATCGCGAACTTAGTTCGATATCGCGATCACCAGTGCCTGCGCCCCCGGCGTTCCGTTCAAGGTAAACGTCAAAGGTACGGTGTCACTGGCAGCTACTTGTGGGACTTCCACGTTGAATTGGTATAAGCCCAGGAAGCCGCCCGTCAATCCGGCGAAATCGACTTTCGCCTGGACACCGCCGAAGAAGATCTGGAAGTCTCCAGCCAGCAGGTTAGACTGCGTCACAAGCACGCCCGCCGGAATGTCCGGTGTGACTGGCCCGAAGCCGATGCCATACAGGATGATGGTGTCTCCTGGCTTGGCGCGCTTCGACGGTACGCCACTCACCGCACCCGGAGGCAGAACATAGGTCGAATAATCGGGGAAAAGTGCGCCGGCATATTGTCCCGCAGGCAGTTTAAAGACGGCCGGGGCAAGCAGACCGGGATCCGTCGCCACAACGTTCACCGTAAAGGCCGCACTGGCTCCTCCCGGCGTGTTGACCACCACCGGCTGAGGTCCTGGGCCTAAATCCGATGGTATTTGAGCATTCACTTGCAATGGGCTGATGAAGTCGACGAAGGTCGCTTCGCCGCCGATTGTGATGGTGGTGCCTCCCAGCGTGGTGGGCGCTGCGTTCCCGTCAAAATCAGCGCCACCCCATTCCTGTGAGGCAACGTTGGCGAGGTTAGTCCCGTATATCTCCATCCACGTGGCGGGCGCCACCGTCAAGAAGCCTCCATAACTGCTGGCGGTGATTACCGCCAGAATCGCCGGCGTAGCGTCGAAGGTGCCGTAGACCGGTCCCGTAATGGTAGCAGTCGGCGTGAGGCCTACCTGCGACACGTTGCAGGACGAAGCTGGCACTACTGTGCAGGTCGCGCTCGAAGCAAAATAGAAAGTGAAGTTATTCGAAAGGAAGGTGACATTCGCGCCGGTGCTTTCCTGCAAACTCACCACGATATTTCCGGACTTACCGGGCGCGATCGCAAAGGTGACATAGTTGCTGCCCGGGCTAATTGAGTTAGCCAGGAATGGGGATGGCCCGTTGCCTGGGTAGCTGAAGACGATGGAGATGGTCCCACCGCCGCCCACACCGGTATATGGCGCCGTAACGGTGCAGTTGGTATTGGTGCCGTCGTACGCGCACGTTCCCCAATCGACCGAGGTCTGGCCTACACCGTTACTGCCTCCCAGTCCGGTCAATGTGACGGTTTGGTAGCTGTTGGTGTAAGTCGCGGTAGGAGTTTGGCCCCAGACTCCAGGTGCGAGGCCGGCTAAACAAAGAGTAAATAGTGCAAGGGTAATGTTTTTCATAAGTGTTCCGTTTGAATGCCAAGTTTATTAGCTAGTAATGTATTATTCTTCACGATGGCTGCGAAGCTGCCCACAAATAAGCATGACACGACGTTTCAATTCAGCACTCGCTATAATCCTCTTTGCCGGGCTCCCGCTGGCCACGTTTGCCCAGTCTGCCGGCCAAGACATGAAGGATGCCGGCCATTCCACCAAAGAAGCAGCCAAAGACGCTGGACGCGGTACCAAGAAAGCGGCACAAACAACTGGGCATAAGGTCAAGACAGGTACCAAGAAAGCAGTCAATAAGAGTGCCGATAAGACCCAACAGGGAGCTGCGAAGGTCAAACAAAAGACTGGATCCTAGATTTTCACGCCCCCCCGGTTTGCTGATCTACGCTAGGAGTGACCCGCGGCCCGCGTTTTTGGTGCGCCGCCGGTCGCCCAAGCGTTGCGTTGATTGTAACAGACCCGCCTGTGATTAGCAGGTCGCGCTGCCACGCGCTGCCCCCTTGCTGAAGGACTACCCTGTGAATGCCCGCCACTAGCGGAACCGTAGTTGGAGAATTCCCGATAAACATTCCATCGATCTGAATATCGGCTCCGGCTTGGTCCGAATTGATGGTCAAAGTCGCAGTCGGACCGCCTGCCGCGGGTGTGGCTCCCTGAGCCGCCACGAGAGCGGCCAACGTTGCCGCCCACAGTAAGACAATTTTCAATCCCATAACTCCCTCTGAGAAGCGCGTTTTCGGTGCTCACCTCTCAACGCGACGAATCTCAGGAAAGCGGATCAAAAATATTTAGGGACGCGAGGTGTTGCGCAGAATCACGATTCCGTTGGGACCCGCGGTCACCAGGTCGATGGTTCCATTACGGTCCAAATCGCCCGCGGCAATGGAGGTGGGCGAACTGTCGGCCGGGAAACTCTTGGCCGCCTGGAAGGTGCCGTCGCCGTTGCCTAAATACACGGAAACGTCCCCCGAAACGTCGTCACACACTGCCAGATCCAATTTGCCGTCTCCATTGAAGTCCGCTGCCACAATGCCGCTGGGGCCTGTGCCGGCCTGGTAAGTCGCGCTGTTCTCAAAGGTCCCGTCGCCATTACCCGCGAGTACCGATATATCGTTGGCGGCCAGGTTCGCCACGGCCAGATCGGTCTTTCCGCCCTTAACAAAATGGCCTGTCGTTAAAGCAAATGGCTCATTACCGACCGTTGCGCTCTGCGCCAGGCGAAAACTGCCGTCGCCGTTTCCGAGCAGCACCGCCACCACCTGTGAGAACTGTGTGCCATTGGTTACGGCCAAGTCAGGGATTCCGTCTCCGTTGAAATCACCCGCCACCGCGTCGGTTGGTGAACTTCCGAGGAAAATGCGTGAACCGGTGCGGAACGTCCCATCGCCTTTTCCCAGCAAGATAGTTACATCGCCCGAGCCGCCATTCACCACCGCCAGATCCACATGGCCGTCGTGATTGAAGTCCGTTGCCACAATAGCTGTCGGGCTCAGGTCGGTGTCATACAAGGCGGCCGCGCGAAACGAACCATCGCCATTGCCAAGCAGGATCGAGACAGTATTGCTGAGATTGTTGGTCACGGCGACGTCCATCTTGCCATCGTGATTGAAGTCGCCTGTTGCCATGCCCCAGGCGCCCAGGTCTCCCGTCGGCGTGGCTACCGGGGCCGCATATCCGCTACCTGCGCGCAAGAGCACCGCGACACCCCCCGACTCGCTGACGACGGCGATATCCAACTTGCCGTCACCGTTAAAGTCCGCCAGGTGCACCGACCTCTGGCCGGCTCCTGCCAATAGTGTGGTGTTCTTGAATGTAAGATTCTGGGCCGCCAGTGGCAACACGGTTGGTAGCCGAAGAAATTGCCGGCGCGTAAAACGAAAAAAGCCGGAAGCGCATCAAGCGCCCCCGGCCTCTACTGCTCAAATGGCTTACTCTTCAGCGCGATGCTCTCAAGGCCGCCCGGGTGAGCGTGGCGTTGATCGTAACCGATCCGCCGGTCACCTGCAGATCGCGCTGCCACACGCTCGACCCCTGCTGCAAAACCACTTTATGAATTCCAGGCGCCAGTTGGATAGTGGTCGGGGCGTTTCCTACGAACATGCCGTCCACCGTGATATCCGCGCCGGGTTGGTTGGAGTTGATCGTCAGCGTGGCGGGTGTGCCCTGGGCAGGCTCGGACTGCTGTGCGGTGTTCGTCATCGCCGTATTCAGCATCGAAGCGTTGCTCACCAGCACCGGATTTGCCGCCACATTTACGCCCCCCGGCAGACCGCCATTGCTCACAGGCGCGCCATTCGGCTGTCGCAGCATCACGGCGGGAGCCTGGGGAAGTGCGCGCGTCATCAGGGGAGTGCCCGCTGCCATGGCAGCCGCGACGTAGGTGCTTTCGTCTGCGAATACGTCATAGGTACGCCCCTTGTTGATTTCGACGTCGTGCCCCTTGATCAGTAAGCCGAGCGGAGCGGCGGGCCAGAATACGACGGCCAATATGCCGGTGGTCACACCCGCCGAAGCGCCGCTGCCCTTGCCGTGATTCTTGTTGGGCGTGTAGCGCACACTCAGCCAATTGCCGTCCACCATTTGCACCCGCTCGATGGAGAAATCCAGCATGCCGGCGCGGCCCATGCGGCGCTTTTGCTCCACTTTGACAATGCTGCCCGTGGCGCGCGCGCCATTCGCCACCACGATGGCATCCCCGACGCGCACTTCCTGCGTGACCGCGAAATCCAGTGTCTGGCCCAGTTCGGCGGTTTCCGATGACAGGTTCTCTTCCAAACGGACGCGGACTTTAGTGCCGTCCGGGATCATCACCTGAGCCATGGCCATTGAGGCCGTAAACAGGGCAGCCATTAGAGCAGTGCATTTCATCGTCGTATCTCCTTTTTCGTGAGTGCGTTTCCATCGCTCTCACCTAATAACGCGACAACTCGTCGATAACGGGATCAGGCATCTGCACCGGTCGCCGGTTCGCGCTATACTCCTGCTTAGTCCTGCCGAAACGCAGGGGTGCGGAGAACATGGCTTCCGATCAGGTGACACAACTGCTGGTCCAACTCGGCGGCGGAAACCGGGCTGTAGTCGATGAACTGACGCCCCTTGTCTACAAGGAATTGAAACGCATCGCCGGTGGCCAACTGCGCGGTGAACGCCCGGGGCACACGCTGCAAGCTACTGCTCTGGTGCACGAGGCCTACCTGAAACTGGTCGACCAACGGGAGGTCTCCTGGCAGAACCGGGCCCACTTCTTTGGCGTAGCCGCACAAGCCATGCGGCGTATCCTGATGGATTATGCGAAGTCGAAGGTACGCGACAAACGTGGCGGTGGCATGCGCCAGACTACCCTCGACGAAGGCTTGATCGTCAGCGATGACCGTGCCTCAGATCTGGTCCAAATCGACGAAGCCCTCACCCGCCTGGAACAGCTTGATGCGCGCCAAGCCAAAGTAGTCGAGATGCGGTTTTTCGGCGGCCTTTCGGTCGAAGAAACGGCCGCCGCGCTGGGCGTTTCCGCCCCTACAGTGAAGCGCGAATGGGCCATGGCCAAGGCTTGGCTCTACCGGGAGCTTTCCGCCACTTGAGTTGCGCGATTTGCCATGGACTCCGAACGCTGGCAACAATGCAAGCAAATCTTCCACGCTGCGCTTGAATTGCCGCGCTCCAATCGGGCTGCTTACATTGCCGCCGCCTGCGGTGACGATGGAGATTTGTGCCGCGAAGTGACATCCCTGCTGGCGGCCGAAGAACAATCCAACGAATTCCTATCGGAAGCCGCGGCAGACTATCTGGGCAGTGACTTCGCCGGTAGCTCCCAAACTGATAACCGTCTGCCATCCGGAGAGGTTCTGGCTGGCCGCTACCGAATCCTCCGCCTGATCGGCCGTGGCGGCATGGGCGAAGTCTATGAAGCCGAAGATCTGGAATTGCACGCTTCGGTCGCCCTCAAACTGGTCCGTCCCGAAATCGCCGTTCAACACGACATCGTGGATCGCTTCAAACGTGAAGTGCATCTTGCCCGCCAGGTCACGCACCCCAATGTGTGCCGCATCTTCGACCTCGGGCATCACTCCGGCGGTCCGTCCGTCCGCGTGACCTTTCTGACCATGGAGATGCTTTCCGGTGAGACCCTTGCGGATCGCCTGGCCCGCACCGGGGCGGTCGGAGTTAGCGAAGCTTTACCGATCGTTCAGCAGTTAGTCGCGGGCCTGACCGCCGCCCACCGCGCTGGAATTATCCACCGGGATTTCAAGAGCGGCAACGTCATCCTGGTTCCCGAAGAAACTGGAAAGCCGGACCGTGCGGGCCTGCACGTCAAGATCATGGATTTTGGCTTAGCGCGCGCCATGAGTGGCGGCGATCATGCCCGCACCACACTGACCGCCGCCGGCGGATTAGTCGGCACGCCCGCCTACATGGCGCCGGAACAGATCGAAGGTGGAGAGATCACCGCCGCCACGGATATTTATGCCTTGGGCGTGGTGATGTACGAGATGGTCACGGGTGTCTTACCCTTTACCGGTGAGAGTGCCTGGATCGTCGCCACCAAGCGCCTGCGCGAACCGCCCGTATCGCCCCGAACCCTTGTGCCGAATCTCGACCGCACCTGGGAAAGTGTGATTCTGCGCTGTCTCGAGCGCAATCCGGCTGATCGTTTTCAAAGCGCGGCCGACGTCATCCGTGCCTTGAGCGGCGAAGCCGCGCCGGGATCTTCAGCGGATATGGTCGCAGCAATAGCGGCGCGACCCAAGCGAATACGGCGGTCAATAGTCGTGGCTGCGGTGCTCATTATTCTGCCGTCGATTGGTGTCGGTTACTACCTACTAAGACGATCGCAGATAATCCCGGCGGTCTCTCCCGGTACGGCGCCGTCCGCGGCAACGCGATTTGGATGGCGCCAGGTTCCACTACCTCCCGATCCCTCGCTCTCTCTGGTTGCCGCAGTCGACGGTTCGCTCAATCCCACGCAACTTCTGCTCTTCGGCCCGTCCTTCACGCGCGCCTGGGTGCCCGGCCAAAATCTGGCGGCGCCCCTAACCACGACGTTCTCTGCCGGCGGGCGGGCCGAGTGCACTGCTGGCTTGTGGCTCATTCACGACGACAACCGCCACCTCACCAAGTGGGACGTCGCCAGGCAGCAACCGGCGGCAACCGTCGCGCTGCCTTGGGCCTTCCAATCCGCGATTTGCCTGGATGAAAAGGCGACCCGGTGGGGGTTCCTGGTAGGCAAAGAAATGCCCCAGAGATGGATCGAGTTCGACGTTAAGACCAATCGGATCGTCCGCACCATGCCTCTGGATGATGCCTACCTCCGCGCGACACTGGATCCCAACCGGCGGCTTCTCGTTTTTATCGGCGTCAGCAGCATCAGCGTTCGCACGATCGATAGTCTGGCCGAAGTCTTTCACGATACTCTAGGCGAAAAGTTGATCGGCCTTTGGTCTTCCGCCTGGTCCGAAAGCGGCCGTTATTTTTCCCTCGGCTTCAAGCAATTGGTCATTTACGACTTCGCACAGAAGCGGCGCATGCAGACCCTCGCGACCACCGGTTGGATCGCCGACATAGGTTGGATTGGCGACGAAGGCATTGGCGCGATGGATGACCGCGGCCGCCTCTATTGGACTCCCGATATCAATAAGGAATGGCAATTCAAGCAAGAGGCTCCGGTACCCGGCGTCTATCGTTCGTTTTGGGTGCCTTCTCATCGTCGTTGGATAGCGCTTGGCGAGGGTGGGGGGGGCTTCGTCTGGGAATATACAAAACCGTCTCTGCTGTTTGACCTTCCCGTTAGCCAGCTTGAAATATGGTCCGTGGCCGCCAATCCCGACGGTTCTAAACTAGCCGTTGCCGGGAAAGATTCGCGCATCTTCATCGTCGATCCCGTAACCACAAAAACTGTGCGAGTACTGGAGGGACATACTGACGGCGTGACCTTCCTGCGCTTCGTAGAATCCGACCGCTTGGTCTCCGCCAGCGACGACAGAACTCTGCGTTTGTGGGATACCACCCACGGCAAACTGTTGCGCACTCTGGCTGTCCATGAAAGCCTGGTGAATGCTTTTGGAATTTCGGCCGATCGGAAATGGCTCGCTTCGGTGAGTTCCGATAAAAAGGTAAAACTGTGGAGTCTGCCGGATTTGGCGTTCGTCAAAGACATCGCCACCACCGTGGGTGGCGGAGCGGCGGCGGCCTTTCTGCGGGATGGCACGCACTTGCTCATTTCCGATTGGAATGGAAACCTAACCACTTACCAGGGGCAACCTTCCGCCATGTCGCCCCGTCAACAATACCAATTCACGAAGAAAGCCGTGTACATGCTGTGCCCCAGTCAAGATGGATGGTGGGGGGTGGTCACCGAGGGTGCCCAGGCGGGCTTGTGGAGCATCCCCGCCAGCGACATTACCAAAGCCACCCAGGTCACCCAAGAGGCGGCGTTCTATTGCGCGACTTCTGATGACGGACGCCTTACCGCGGTGCAATACCCCAACCAGATTGAAGTGCGATCGAACGGGACCGGCAACATCGCAGCGACTTACCGCTACTCGGCGAGAGATGGTGCCGCCGTTTCCATTCGGGACCACCCCCCCACCGTTGTGGCCGGCTTCGGCGACGGACATTTGTTGGCTTGGCCCATTACAAACCACTGATGCACAGTGGCACAATCGTACATGCTCAAATTCCTCGTATTGCCTGCGTTGATCGCCGTCGCCACCGGCCAGACCTTGCCGCCGCCATCGGAACGTCAACTCGCCCGCGACATCTATAGGGAACTGGTCGAGATCAAGTCGGGCTATACCACGGGCGCGACGACTCCGGTGGCCGAAGCCGTGGCCGCGCGGCTAAAAGCGGCTGGCTTCCCGGAAAGCGACATCTTCATTGGCGGCGCCATTCCTACAAAGGCAAATTTGGTGGTGCGATATCACGGTGCGGGAGTCCACAAGCCCATCCTGCTGTTGGCTCATACCGATGTCGTCGAAGCCAAACGGGAAGACTGGAGCATGGATCCGTTCCAGTTCATTGAGCGCGACGGCTATTTCTACGGACGTGGAACAGGCGACGACAAAGCCCAGGCGTCCGTATGGATCGCAAACCTCATCCGCTACAAACGCGAAGGTTTTAAACCCGATCGCGACATCATCGTGGCGCTGACCGCGGACGAAGAAGGCGGCGGACCTTACAACGGTGTAGCGTGGCTGATCAAGAACCACCGCGACCTCATCGATGCGGAGTTCGCCCTAAACGAAGGCGGCTGGGGCGAGATGGCCAACGGCAAAAAGATTTCCAATAATCTGCAGGTGAGCGAAAAGTATGTGATCAATTTTCGCCTGGAGGTACGCAACAAAGGCGGTCACAGCTCGATGCCAGTGCCGGATAACGCCATCTACCATCTGGCCGGCGCTCTCGACCGCCTGTCGAAATTTTCCTTCCCTGTGAAGATCAACGATGTCACGCGCGCGTACTTCGAGGCCATGTCGAGGATCGAAAGCGGACCCTTGAAAAACGATTTGTCCGCCGCGGCCGCAGGCTCCACTGACGCCATGACCAGACTCGCCCAGACTAGCACCGCGTGGAATGCCACCTTGCGCACTACATGCGTCGCGACTGAGATCGAAGGCGGCCACGCCAGGAATGCGCTGCCCCAACTGGCCGCCGCCAATGTTAATTGCCGCGTGCTTCCGGATGACACAGTCGATTACGTGCGCCGCGCCTTGAGCAGCTTAATCGCGGACGGTCAGGTAGCGGTAACGATCCCAGGGGAAGTCAGCAAAGGTCCAGCCTCGCCCATGCGTCCGGATGTGCTCAGGGCAGTAAGCCGCCTTACCGACACCCTGTGGCCCGGCGTCCCAACCGTTCCGATCATGGTGATGGGCGCCACTGACGGCCTTTATCTGCGTGCGGCCGGCATTCCGACCTATGGCGTGCAGGGTTTCTTCATGGACCGGGATGATATCCGTTTTCACGGCCGAGACGAGCGCATGGGCGTCACTTCCTTCTATGAAGGCCAAACGTTCTTATACCAACTGGTGAAATCACTCTCGGGCGCCGCCGAGTAGCCAGTCCCCTTTAGGACAAACCAAGTTTTTCGATATCGATGCCCGCGTCCCAGCTTTCCGTCGACCGCAGCAACTCGTCCCAAGTAGCCGGATTACCTGTATAGGCGGCGGTGCGGCCCAGCATCGCCGATAACGCCGACTCCGCACCCAGTGCCGCCTGGTTATGAAATTTCCCTGAAGTAATGCTCTGGATAAAAGCCGCATGCTTCTCGGAATCGGCCTGTGCCAGATTATCCGAGAAGTTGCCGGTTACTGAAAACTCGCCTGCTTTTGCCGGAGCGGGTTTATCGCCGCCCCAAGTCCATGGTTCGTCTCCGGCGATCTGCAGCGCTCCCGAATAAGGCGATTGCGAACTGCCGCGCGTTCCGAAGAAACGCTCGCAAGCATCGAACCCGGCCTTGCCGAACTGGCACGAACTGAAACTGACGTGTACATCGTTAGGGTAGTAAAACACCACGTCGTAGTGCGACCAGTTGTCGCCCGGCGTCTCCGTTCGCCCTTTGCGCCCGCCTGTACCAATCGCCTTCACCGGATGTGCCTGCATCACCCAATTGCAGATATCCACCACGTGAATATTCTGTTCAACCAATATGTCGCCGGACAACACGCGGTCATGCAGCCAGTGCCGCAATCTCAACTCCGTCGGCGAAGCCTTTGGATATTCCGGCAGCTTAAGGAACGGGCAATAGTAATATGCTTCGCCGCAAGCGATGTCGCCCAGCGCTCCCGCATGAATCCGGCGCACTAACTCGACGAACGGCGGAGCGTCGCGAATTTGGAAGCCCACATCCAAACTCACGCGGCCCTCAGCTTGCTTTCCTGTTTCGATGGCGCGCAGCGCACCCGGCACATCCACTCCCACGGGCTTTTCGCAATAAACATGCTTGCCGGCGGCCACCGCCGCGGCCAGGTGCTGCGGGTGAAAATAAGGAGGCGTTGCGATGACCACGGCGTCCACTTCGCGCGAGTTGAAGATCTGCTCGGCGGCGTGCGGCCCGTGAAACATCTGCGCTGCGGCCACGCCGGCATGGTGTTGTTTGTTGGCGATCTCGTCGAAATGTTTCTTGGCGGTGACCAGGCGATCTTCGAAAAGATCGGCCAGCGCCACGATGCGCGCGGGTCCGTTCAGAGCGATGCTGGTGGCATCCGTTGTCCCGCGCCCTCCACAGCCCAGCAGTCCCACCCGAACGGCGGAGTTGGCTTGCGACCCGCGCACCTGCTGCGGTTTCACCATCAGAAAACCGGCAGCCGCAGTGGCTCCGGCGAGAAATGCGCGGCGATCGGTCTTGTCAGTCATAATTTTAGCCGATGAGCTTTTCGAGATAGGCGATAGATGCGCGGATATCTTCGGCCTGCTTAGCGCCAGAGATCTCGCGCTCAATAGTCAATGGACCCCGGTATCCGACTTCCCGCAGACGTTTGATAAACACCGGAAAATTAACTTTGCCCTGGCCGATCGGTACTTCCTGCCCCAACTCGCGCGGGCCAGTGGGGTAAAGTCCATCCTTTGCGTGAACGCCTTGTACCAGCGGACCGAGAATGTCGAGCGCGTCTACCGGATTCGCCTTGCCGTAAAGAATGAGGTTGGCGGCGTCGAAGTTCACCCCAACATTATCGAGGCCCACATCGCGAATCGCGCGGTAGAGAGCGATGGGCGTCTCCTGTCCGGTCTCGCAGCGGAAATTCTGGCCATTGGCGCGGCAGTACGCCGCCACCGTGCGGATGGCTTCGACGGCTTCCTTATAAACCGGATCGTTGGGATTTTCAGGGATGAATCCGCAGTGCGTCTGTACCGCCGGCACGCCGCATTGTTTGGCGAAATCGGAAGTCTTCTTGATCTGGGCGATACGGGCGTCGCGGTATTCCCGCGGCACCAGCCCGATGGTTTCGGGGCCTTTGTAGAAATCGTAAATCTCCGGGCCGGGCCCACCCGAGACCAGCGAAGTTGCTTCGATTTTGAATTCGTCCAGCGCGGCGCGCAAGCGAGCGGGCATACCGGCATCGAAGGCGCTCACGCCCACCTGGCAGGTCGGTATGCCGAAACTATGCACCTTCCGTATGGCGGCCTCGGGATCGCTGCCGGCGGATACGATCAAGCCCAGCCGGAATGCGGGCTTCCCACTGTTTTGCGATTTCAGACTTAACGCCCCTGCGGCAGCGGCGGCCGCGCCTGCGCCGGCTAGCCCGGCGAATCGTCTGCGGGTGGTCATGGGGATTATTTAAGCACCATTCACGGCCAGCCCCCAAGAACCTCGCTTGACAAGGTTCGCACTCATCCCGCACCCTCAAAGTTACGGACCATCACCCATGACATCCTTGAACCGTGTTTCCCTAAGCGCCTTCCTGTTGCTGGCGCCCGCCGTTGCCCAACAACCTCCCCTGATAGACCGCGAATTATTCTTCGGCGACCCCGAAATTTCCGGCGCCCAAATCTCGCCCGACGGGAAATACATTGCCTTCCTCAAGCCCCTCAATAAAACCAGAAATATCTGGGTGAAGAAGGCCGATGCGCCCTTCGATTCCGCCAAGCCTATTACCAACGACACCAAGCGCCCCATTACGCAATACTTCTGGAGCCGAGACGGCAAATATGTCCTGTTCGCCCAGGACAAGGCCGGCGACGAGAACTACAACGTCTACGCCGTCGATCCGGCGGAAGCCCCTACCGCTGGCGCCGATGTGCCTGCCGCGCGAAATTTAACCGATCTGAAAGGCGCCCGGGCTATACCTTATGAAGTTCCGCGGAGCGAGCCTGACATCATCTACGTCGGCCTGAACGACCGCGATAAGGCATGGCACGATCTGTACAAAGTTCGCATCTCCACCGGCGAACGAACCCTGCTCCGCAAGAATACCGATCGGGTCACAGGCTGGGTCTTCGACTTGAAAGATCAGTTACGTCTGGCCACCCGTTCGGCCGACAACGGCGATACCGAAATTCTTCGCGTAGACGATAAAGGCTTCACCAAAATCTACTCTTGCGACGTCCTCGAATCCTGCGCTCCGCTCCGCTTCCACAAAGATGGCAAACGTTTCTACTTACAAACCAATCAGGGTGCGGGCGAGAATTTCGAGAAATTGGTTTTGCTCGACGCCCAAACCGGCAAGGAAGAATTGGTCGAACGCGATCCGGAAAATCGAGTGGATTTCGGATCGGCCATGTTCTCCGAAGTAACCGACCAACTGATCGCCACTGTTTATCAATACGAAAAACGGCGCATTTATTGGAAGGATAAGGTGTTCGAGGCCGACTACGCTTTCCTCCGCGCCAAACTGCCGGACGCCGAGATCAATTTCAACTCCCACACCCGCGACGAAAAACTCTGGCTGATCACGGCCAATTCCGACACGGAACCCGGTCAGACGTACCTGTTCGACCGCCAGTCCAGGAAACTCACGCCCCAATACAAGATTCGTGAAAAACTGCCGCGCCAGGACCTTGCCCATATGGAAGCGATCCGCTACGAATCGTCCGACGGCTTGGAGATTCCCGCATACCTGACGCTACCGAAAGGCATTGCCCCGCGGAATCTCCCGACCCTGATCCTGCCGCATGGCGGGCCGTGGGGCCGCGATCAATGGGGCTACAACACCCTCGCACAATTCTTCGCCAATCGCGGTTACGCGGTGCTCGAACCCAACTTCCGCGCGTCTACCGGCTATGGCAAAAAGTTCTTAAATGCAGGCAACCGCCAGTGGGGCGATAAGATGCAAGACGACCTAACCTGGGGTGTTAAATATCTGGTTGCGAAAGGCATTGCCGACCCCAAGCGCACGGGTATCGTGGGCGGATCCTATGGTGGCTATGCCACCTTGGCCGGCGTCGCCTTCACCCCGGATCTCTACGCCGCCGCCGTTTCAATCGTGGGCCCCTCCAACCTCATTACGCTGCTCGATTCGATTCCGCCTTACTGGGAATCGATCCGCAAGACCTTCTACCAGCGCATGGGCGATCCCAATACTGCCGAAGGCAAAGCCCAATTGCAGCGCCAGTCGCCATTGAACTCGGCGGCCAAGATCAAGACGCCGCTGATGGTCGTGCAGGGAGCTAACGATCCCCGCGTAAATAAAGCGGAATCGGACCAGATCGTGATAGCACTGCGCGATCGCGGTTTTCCTGTCGAATACCTGGTTGCCCCCGACGAAGGCCACGGCTTTGCCCGCCCGATCAACAATCTGGCCATGATCGCCGCCTCTGAAAAGTTCTTCGCGCATTATCTCGGGGGCCGCTTCCAGGAAGAAATGTCGCCGGAAGTTGCCACCCGCCTGAAAGAGATTACGGTCGATCCAAAGACCGTGGTGCTGAAGCCTAAGATCGCGGCCGCATCCGTGAACGCTCCCCAAATCGCCACGCCACTCCAGCCTGCCACCTACAAATACAAACTGGTCATACAGGCAGGCGGCCACGAGATACCGCTGAAGCTATCGAACGAAGTCAAAGCCGAGCAGGGCGCCTGGATTGTGACTAACCGGATGATCTCAGCCACCGACGAAGCCACCGACACGTTCACGCTCGACAAAGAAACCCTACTGGTGAACAAGCGGTCGATCCACCAGAACGGAATGCAAATCGAACTCGCGTTTCAAGGCAACAAGGCCAGCGGCACCATGAAGGCCGGTGGCAGCGATAAGCCCGTCGCGGTGGATCTGGCCGGTCCGGTCTTTCCGGAAGTAGTGGCGGCGCCCGCGATCCTGGCCTGCCTGCCGCTGGCAGAGGGCTACTCCACCACGTTTCGAACCTTCGACATTCAGAAGCTAAAAGATAAAGTCATGCAATTGCAGGTCGCCGGAGCCGAGAAGGTGACCGTGCCCGCAGGAACTTTCGACGCCTTCAAAATCGACGTCACGCCAGCCGACGGTGGTGCGGAAAAAATCACCGTGTGGATTGCCAGGGAGCCGCGAAAACCCGTGAAGTTCCTGGCTACAATACCCGAAATGGGCGGGGCCACCATAACCTCCGAACTAACCGAATGAGACTGATTTTCAGCCTACCCCCAAAAGAGTACTAGTAACCCCGCAAATGGGGGGTTTATATGAGGTGAGCTCTCAGATAATCCTAGGGTTACCACTATATTGTGTTAGGAAATATCCTAGGCCAACAAGGAGCCTGCTGATTAGAATGTCGCCACAACGCTCGTTTCCTCCCCCGAACGTAGCACTCTTGAAGCTGCAGCATCGCCGCACCGAACTCGATAACGCGATTCGGTTGTTGGAAGAGATCCGGCTGATCCGCCTCCGTCGGCCGCCAGAGCTGGCAGCCCTTATTTCCAATGCCTCAAAGATCCGGCGCGTGGCCTGATTCGCTCTGCTAGTGAGCAGGCCATAATAGGAGCATGGCTTCACGCATAGCCCTATTTGCGGCCCTTTTGGCGGGCGGCGTTCTGTCCGCCCAGACCGGCACCACACCAAAAGCCTCCGAGCAGGATTATCCTGTCCACGCCAAGCTCGACAGAATGTCGATCGGTGTTGAGTACCTGATCCATAGCTTCTCAAGCGGCCGTGACATGTTCATCGCCAAAGATTTTCTGGTCGTGGAGGTCGCGCTTTTCCCGGCCAAAGGCGAAACGGTGCTGGTGAACTCCGGCGAATTCAACTTGCGCGTCAACGGCCGCAAGGAAGCCATCGCGCCGCAAGGCGGTGAATTTGTCGCCGCCGCTCTCGAACACCCTGAAGACGGCCACGGTGTGCATCCCATGGTCGGTCTGGGTCCCGTCGTTCTGGGGGCGCCGAATTCCGGCCCGCGCTTTCCGGGCGATCCATCTGCTCCGCCGGCACAAGATCCCCAGCGCGCACCAGGAACCGCCCGCCCCGCCCAGGACAAGAGTCCCTTGACCGCCGAAGAGGTGGTGGTACAAGCTGCGTTACCCGAAGGCCCCGCCCCAAAACCTACCAGCGGCTTTCTCTATTTCCCCTACCGCGGCAAGTTGAGCCGCGTCCACTCGCTGGAGCTGATTTTCTCCGGACCGGAAGGCGCCGCCCGTCTGCCGCTTCTCTGACCTGCTGCTGAGATCGATTACGATACGGTGTACTGCAATCCGCAGACCCCGTCATGATTACTCCCGCCGCGACCACCGCCGTCCCGGAGAACGCCTACAAGCCGCTGCCGCCCGGCACAGCATACGCTCCCTTAATCCCCCCATCGGCCGACGTGCCGGAGTTGACCGTGCGATCGGTCGGCTGGGGGCTCTTCCTCTGCGTCATCTTCACGGTCGCCTCCGCGTACTCAGGCTTGAAGGTAGGCCAGGTGATGGAAGCCGCCATCCCCATTTCGATCTTGGCCATTGGCTTGGCCCGGGCCTATCCCCGGCGTTCCAGTCTGCTTGAAAACGTCATTATTACCGGCATCGGCGGCTTGGCCGGATCGATCGTGGCCGGCGCCGTCTTCACCCTGCCCGCCCTCTACATTCTGAAACTCGATCCCCACCCCGTCCAGACCATCTTCATCTGTCTCGCCGGCGGATGCCTCGGCGTCTTATTCCTCATCCCTCTCCGCCGCTATTTTGTGCGCGATATGCACGGCCTGCTTCCCTATCCCGAAGCCACTGCTATCACCGAAGTTTTGGTCACCGGCGAAAAAGGCGGATCCCAGGCCAAGTTGCTATTGCAGGCCACCGCCATCGCCGGTATCTACGATTTTTTGGTCACTACCTTCCACGTCTGGAAGGAGTATCTCGATTTTCAATTCGTTCCTGCGCTGCACGCCCTCAGTGAACGCGCCCGCATGAGCCTGAGCTTCGATGCCATCAGCTTCATCCTGGGTCTAGGCTACGTAATGGGGCTGCGCAGTTCCATGATTCTGTGCGCGGGTGGAGTCTTCTCGAACCTGGTGCTGGTTCCCTTGATCTGGATGGTGGGAAGCCACCTGACCACCGCCGTGTATCCCGCCCAACTCCCCATCGCCCAGATGACGGCCGCCCAGATCTTCCGCGGGTACGTGCGATTCGTGGGCGTCGGCGCGATTGCCACCGCCGGCATTTTCGGAATTTTGAAGTCCATACGTGTGGTGGCCGGATCGTTCGCTATCGCGGCGCGCGCCTTCCGCCATGGCGACGCGGGTGTCGAGCGCACCGATCGCGATATCTCCGTCCTTTCAATCCTGATTGGCGTCATCATCAGCGCCATCGCCGTCGCCATGCTGCTGGGAAGCCTGGCCGCCTCGCTTCCGGTAATCCTGGTGGGTTTGGGCCTCACGCTGGTCTTCGCCTTCTTCTTCACTTCTGTGGCCGCCAACGCCATCGCCACCACCGCACGCAACCCGGTGTCGGGCATGACCATGCTGACCATCATCATCTCCTGCGTAGTGCTGCTGCGCTTTGGCCTATCCGGCACCACGGGTATGTTCTTCGTAATGGCCATCGCCGGCATGGTGTGTACCGCGCTTTCGGTTTCCGGACAGGCTGTTACCGATTTCAAGACCGGCTACTGGCTCGGATCCACGCCGGCCGCCCAGGAAAAGGTGAAATTCCTCGGCGTCATTGCGGCATCCATCGCCGTGGGCCTCACCATCGTACTGCTGGCGCGCACTTTCCAATTCGGGGAAGCCGTGCCAGGCGATCCACGCGTAGTGCTCGCCTCCCCGCAAGCGTCCATCATGAAGGCGCTGGTGGAAGGCTTCATGAGCCGCCAACCGGTAGCCTACATCCTGTTTGCGTCCGGAGCCTTCATCGCCGTCATCATGGAGATGCTGGGCGTCCCCGCCCTCATCTTCGCCTTGGGAATGTATCTTCCGCTCGAACTAAACACCCCCGCCCTGGTCGGCGGATTCCTTGCGCACTTCCTCGGCAAACGGTCGGAAAAAGTAGGTGGACAAGCTGGCTCCAGCGTCCGTGAGCGGGGCGTGATCATCGCCTCGGGTCTGATGGCCGGCGGAGCCCTGGGTGGGGTGTTCGGCGCCGCCTGCCGCCTGATCCCCAGCTTTACCGAAGACTGGATCAAAACGCCGTTCTACAGCAACGAAGTCATCTCCCAATCCATCTCGGCAATCCTGTTCATCGGCCTCTGTGCTTATCTGTGGTATGGCTCGCTGCATAGAGCTAAGGAGACACTGTGACAAAACAAAATCAAATCGCGAACGCGATCCTGGGTATCGACACGCTCTGGGGCGGCGACGTAATGTGCGCTTCCGGCACCGGGCGCTTTATCGCCGATTCCTGGTTTTCCGACGAGCCCTTGCCGCCCGCCTATACCGACCCGACCGCCGCACGGGTTCGCGAATCCGGCGGCGTTTCCGCTAAAACTCCCGACGGGCAAGCCATCGAGAATTACCTCGCCGCGGTCGACGTCCTCGGCGCCATTCGCGGGATGAAGGAAGATGCCGCCGCACGTGCCGGCCTGAGTGGCGAATACCTGCGCGGCCTCGCCCTTTGCTTCGAAACCATGTGGGATCTTGCCATAGAAATGCTGGGCAAGGGCGCCCCGGTGCCCTACGAGCGTTGCGTGGAAGCCTCCATCGGGCAACCACCGTCGCAATCGCAGCCCACCGCTAAACGCGAGCGCGTCGCGGAGTTGCTCGGGCGCGCCGGCTATCGCTCCGGTACAGGCGATGAATTGCTGGCCGCCGTGGATGCCTGGCGTAAAGCACGCTACGTTCCGATGGCCGTTATCCGGGGACTTGGCGCTGCCGTGATCGCCCAGTATGACGCGCTGAGTGCTGCCAACTTATCGCCCTACCTGCCCGCCGAATTGCACGCCGTACCGCGCGCCAATATTCAGTTCCTGCCTATCAAAGATGCCTGGTTTTCAGGCTCTATGAACTACCTCGGGCGCGCCCGCCGCGCCGACGGTACCCCTGAGTACGAAGCCACCTACGAGATTAATGCCTCTCTCGAAATCTCTTATCCCGAGTTCGTCCAATTAGTCAGCCACGAGGTCGTGCCGGGACACGTCACCACTTTCGCCTACCTGCAAAACCTGTACGCCCGCGGACTGGTTGGCTTCGAAGCCTCCGTGCTGACCATGAATACGCGTGCCGCCGCGCTCTTTGAAGGCATTGCCAACAACGCGATTCTCATGGCCCACGGCGTGACCGAAGTTGACCAGTTGCCGGATGACGACCTCCAGATCGGCGTCCTCCTCGCCCTCCTGCAGGATGACGCCAAGAATCAGGCGTCGTACCTCACCTGGAATGATCGCGTCCCACAACCGGAGGTAGCCGCCACCCTACGTCGCGACTTTCTGGTTTCCACCGAGCGTGCCGGCAAACTCTCCGGCGCCTGGGGACAGCACCCTCTTCTGGGCCGCATGTATCTGCCTGCCTATCGTGCCGGCACCGATCGTGTCGCCGATCTGCGCCGCCGCTACTCCGCGCAAAACCTTCTCCCCACGCTCTATGGATGCGCCGGTTTAGTCGACATCACCACCGTGGAATCGGCCTGTTCACATGGATAAACGCACGGCTCGCGCCGAATACAAACAGAAAAAGACGCCTCGCGGAATCTTTGCGATCCGCTGCACCTCGACCGGTGACCTTTGGGTAGGATCCTCCACGCACCTCGATTCGCAAATGAACGGTATCTGGTTCGGCTTGCGCGGCGGATTACATCGCGTCAAAGCGATTCAGGATCTCTGGAATGCCCACGGCGAGACGTCCTTCGTCTACGAAGTGCTTGAAACCTTCGATGACGATGTCGCCCCGCTATTGCTGAAAGATCAACTCGCCGAACGCGAGAAACACTGGCGTCAAACCCTGGGAGCCCATCCAACCGATCCCCTGCGCGGATAATCCGTCCCGCCCGGCACCAGTTGCAGCGCCATGCGCAGATCCGTCACCTTGGTCGATAGCGCCGTTTCGTCCGCATCCGTAAGTCCGCTCACGCGGGGCAGCAGCGTCCGCACCTGCGCGTAGACTTCCTCGGCCTGTTCATAGAACACCGACTCCGCCGTTGCCGCCACGTTCGCTAAAGCGATGCCGCGATCCAGTTCCGTGTTGATCATCGGCACGCCCAAAATCGCCGGCACGCTCAATTCCGCGGCCACAGCCAGAAGGAAGAAAAAATGCAGCACCCGCATACCTTCAGCCTACCGCACCCGGCGCGGGTCAGCGATCCAGGTAATGTGTCTCGGACATTTCGCGCAAACGCCCCGCCGCACTCTCCGCCGTTATATCGCGTTGCGGCATCCCCAGCATCTCGTAGCCCACCATGAACTTGCGTATCGTCGCGGAACGTAGCAGCGGCGGATAATAATGTGCGTGGAAATGCCACTCCGGATGAGCTTCGCCGTCCGTGGGGCGTTGATGAAAGCCCATGGTATAAGGAAAAGGCGCCTCGAACACATTGTCGTAGCGCGTGGTTACGCGCTTTAGAATATCGGCCAGGCGCGCCCGCTCGGCTTCGTCGAACTCGTCCATGCCGCTCAGGTGGCGTTTGCTCACCACCATCACCTCGAACGGCCACACCGCCCAAAACGGAACCAGTGCCGCAAACGACTCGTTCTCGCACACCACCCGCTCGCCGGCCCCGCGCTCCAGCGCCACATAGTCGCACAGCAGGCACGATCCGTGGGCATCCAGCCAAGCCGCCTGGCGCCCTCGTTCCGCAACCACCTCCGTCGGAACCGTACTGCTGGCCCAGATCTGGCAGTGCGGATGCGGATTGCTCGCTCCCATCATCTCGCCGCGATTTTCGAAAATCTGCACATGGTTGATGTTTGCGTGGCTCCCCAGTTCCCTATATTGGTCTGCCCATACGTTCACCACCAGGGTCAGATCCGGCACGCTCATACGCGCCACCGTCAAGTCGTGCCGCGGCGAAAAGCATCCCACCCGGCAGATGCCCTGCTCCCCTCCCGCGATCAACAGTCCGCCGCGCTCCACAACGTCGTCCGGCGTATCGGGCAGAAGCGTGGCGTAATCATTGTCGAAAACAAACGTGCTGGTATAGGCCGGATTCCGCGCCCCTCCCGCCCGCGAATTCCCCGGGCATAGGTAGCAATTGGGTTCATAAGCCGGTTGCACGGGCGGCGCCGTCTTCTCCACCTGGCCCTGCCAGGGCCGTTGCGTACGATGGGGCGAAACCAGCACCCACGATCCGTTCAGCGGATTGAAGCGCCGGTGCGGGTGCTGCGTTAGATCAAGCATGGCATTAACGATAACCCTGAGGATAACAAGCCGCGCGCCGAATCTGGGCTGCCCGGACAAGCGTGATACGATAGTCGATTGTCAGGTCTCGGGCTCCGTGCGACAGGCGGCCGCGAACCCCGCCAGGTCCGGAAGGAAGCAACGGTAGTGGTTTAACCTGTGTGCCGCGGATCACCCGGGGCCTGGCATTCGCCCACCCATGTACCAGGTAATCGCCCGCAAGTACCGGCCCCAATCGTTCGCCGACGTGGTGAACCAGGAGCACGTCAAGACCACCCTCGAAAACGCCATCGCGCAGAATCGCATTGCGCATGGCTACATCTTTTCGGGACAGCGCGGCACCGGCAAAACCACCGTCGCCCGCATTCTGGCCCGCTGCCTGAATTGCGTAAACGGCCCCACCAATCAGCCTTGCGGCGTGTGCGCCAGTTGCAAGGAAATCGCCGCCGGCGGATCGCCGGACGTCATCGAAATCGACGCCGCCTCCAATCGCGGCATCAACGAAATGCGCGAGTTGCGCGAGAACGTCCGCTATCAGCCGGCGCGCGACCGCTACAAAGTCTTCATCATCGACGAAGCCCACCAGATCACCAACGAAGCCTTCAACGCGCTGCTGAAGACCATCGAAGAGCCGCCCGAGTGGGCCGTCTTCATGCTCTGCACCACCGAGACCGCACAAGATTCCAGCGACCATCGCCTCGCGCTGCCAGCACTTCAGCTTTCGCTCGGTCGATTTTGAAGCGCTGGTCGCCCGCATGGCCTGGATCTGCGAGCAGGAAGGCATCCAGGCGGATGCCGAAGCGCTTTCCGTGCTGGCCCAGGCGGGCGAAGGCAGCGTTCGCGATTCGCTCTCCGCGCTGGACCAGGCCATCGCCTGCTGCGGCGATACGCTGCAGGCATCCCGAGGTGCGCGCCCTGCTCGGATCCTTCTCGCTCGATGCCCTGGGCCAAGTCAGCCAGGCGTTGGTAGATGGTTCTGCCGCCGCCATGCTAGAAGTGGTCAACGAACTCGAGCGCAACGGCCAAAACCTGCAGCACTTCAGCCGCGAACTGGCGCGCTACTTCCGCAACCTGCTGGTGGCCAGGATCGCCGGCGGCGACACGCGCCTGATCGCCGCATCCGCCGGAGAGCGCCAAAAACTAGCCGAAATGGGAGCCCGGTTCTCCGAAGAGGACCTCACCCGCTACCTGCAGCTCTCCCTGGATCTCTTCCGCGATCTGCAGTTCTCCCTCCAGCCCCGCTTCCATCTTGAATTGGGACTCCTGCGCATGGTGCAAGCCGGCCGCCTGATCGCAATCGAAGAAGCCCTCTCGGGCTTGCCAAACGAAGGTTCGAACAAAACCACCAGCCACCAGCCACCGCCCACCAGCCACGGCGGAGCGAAGCCCGCCCCCAGCCACGGCGGAGCGAAGCCGGTGCCAGCGCCCAAGCCCGTGCCCAGTTCGACCACCAACCAGCCGGCGGCGAAGCCCGCCCCCAGTCCATCCTCGTGGCGCGAAAAGCTCCACGCCACCCTCATGGAACTCGGTATGGAATTCACCGCCGATGCCATCGAGCATTCCGAAATCGTCGAATCCAACGGCGAACTGCGGTTCACCACCCCGCGCGAATTCTCCATCGCCATGCGCGAGGCCGATATTAACCAAGCCGTCCGCCAGATCATCGGCAAACCGCTTAAGATCAAGGTTACGATTGGAGATGTCGCCGCACAGGAGAGCGTCGCGGCCGCGCCCGCGCAGGAAGACGATGTGTCTCGCCGCGCGCTGGCCAATCCCGAGGTAAAAAACTTCCGGGAAGTATTCGGCGGAGAGGTCCGCACCGTTCGCAATCTAAAGGAGTAGCCACGTGAAATTACCAGGCAACATGCAAAACATGATGAAGCAGGCGCAGCAGATGCAAGAGCGCATGCAGCAGGAAATCGCGCTGATCCGCGTGGAAGCTTCGGCCGGCGGCGGCATGGTGACCGTCGGAATGGATGGCCATAAGAACGTACTCAGCGTCAAGATCGATCCCGAAGTTGCCGGCGACGTGGAAATGCTCCAGGATATGGTGCTCGCCGCCTGCAACGAAGCCGCCAAAAAGGTGGACCAGGAAAGCCAGCAGAAAATGAGCGGGATGCTGGGCGGCCTGGGCTTGCCCCCCGGACTGTTCTAAACCATGCCCGATTTTGCGGAACCCCTGGCGCGCCTGATCACCGAATTCAAACGCCTGCCCGGCATCGGCCAGAAGTCGGCCCAGCGCCTCGCCTTTCACGTCTTGCGCGCCTCCCGCGACGACGCGGAACAACTTTCCCAGGCGCTGCTCGACGTGAAAGACAAGCTTGGCCTCTGCCGCATCTGCAACAACATCAGCGACGGCGACCTGTGCGTCTTCTGCCGCGACCCCAATCGCGATCAGAAGGTGGTCTGCGTGGTCGAAGAGGCGCCCAATATTCTGGGCATCGAAAGCACCCGCCAGTTCTCGGGTTTGTACCACGTACTCCATGGCGCACTTTCCCCGCTAAAAGGCATCGGGCCCGACCAACTCAAGATCAAAAGCCTCGTCGAACGCATCGGCACCGGACAGATCGAAGAGATTATCGCCGCTACCAATCCCACGGTGGAAGGCGAAGCCACTGCGGTATATCTTTCGAAACTGCTCAAGCCATTGGGTGTTAAAGTATCCCGCATTGCCATGGGCATCCCCGTCGGCAGCGACATCGAATTCGCCGACGAAGTCACTATGTGGAAGGCCATGGAAGGCCGCCGCGACATGTAGGCGCACGCGCTAGTACCGCTCTCTACCGATAACCAGACCTCTTTGTCTGCAACTGTGATACAAAAAAGAATGCCGGGCGCAGGCTGTAAATAGCCCGTGCGGTAATCCCTGCGGATGGAGAGGTTTCGTGAAGACACTCAACTGCCGATTTTCCGTGGTTCCAGCGCTGTTCATCGCCACGTGCGCGCCCGCGTTTGCCACCGTCGCCATTTCATCGTTTACCCCATCCCACGTGTCGCCAGAGCCGATCGGCAAGACAATTACCTGGACTGCTACCGCTACGGATAGCAAGACCGGTCCACTCACCTTCCAGTTCAACATCCTTCCCCCCAACGCCACCCGCTTCACCCTTGTGAAGGACTTCAATGTCGGTACCCTGAGCGGCGCCACCTGGACCGCCCAACCATTCGTGTGGGTTCCAACCGGTATCGAAGGAACCTACCAAATCCAAGTAGTCATCAAAGACTTCACTAGCGGCGAAACTACCTCCAAAACAGTTTCCTTCGTCGTAACCCCCGTAGCCACCAACGGCCCAGTCGTCGAAAAAACCGCCAATCCCCTGGTGTTTCTCTTCAGCGCTCCAGCCTGCCCCACGGGCAGCACCATGCGGGCATACTTCCAGGCTCAGTCTGGCACGTCGCCTGCCGTCGTCACTAATTGGATGGGCTGCCACCCATCCGCTACCATGACCTTCGAACTCGCCGGCATGCTGCCCAATACCGCTTACACCGTGCATTCCCAAACCAAGACCGGCACCACCATAACCGGCGGAACGTCAGTTTCCTTCACCACGGGAGTACTGCCATCCACCGTCCCGTTCCCGGCCATGACAGTAAAGGTGCCGTCCACTGGCGCGCCCACCGACACCAGCAATCCCGTGGTCCTCCACAACCTGATCCAATTAGGCGGGGGAACTACTTATCCCGACGTCGCTACTGACTTATCCGGCAATATCATTTGGTACTACTGGCCCAACGACCTTACCCACAGCGACGTGATGGCCCGTCCCCTGCCCGGCGGCGGTTTCATCACCATGCAAGATGACCTTTCCTGGGATCCCACCGTGACCAAAGAGCAGGTGTTGCGGCAGATCGACCTGGCCGGCAACATCGTACGCGAAACCAACATGGGTATCATCCAGCAACAACTGTTGGCGCTCGGCGATACCGCGGGCGGTCCCTGCCGCGCCATTGCTGTCCCTGCTCCCGTGGGTGCAGGCTGCGCCGGCGCGTTCCACCACGATGCCATTCAGACGCTGCCGAACGGTTGGACCGCTGTCCTGCTCGACAACGAGAGAATCTTCCCCGCCGGAACCCAGGGAGACACCAGCGGATTGCCTGTAGATATTATCGGAGACACGATTGTGGTTCTCGATGCCAACTGGCAGGTCAGATGGTATTGGGATGCTTTCAATCCCGGCAACGGCGGGAATGGCTATCCACCGCTTCCGGTCAGCCGCACTGCGGTCCTGGCTGAGCCTTGCGGCACCAACACGTCGGGATGCCCGCCTGTTTTCCTGTTGAGTTCCGGTACAGCACCCTTGGCGCACGACTGGCTGCACGCGAACACCCTCTATTACTGGCCGCACTCCGGTGGCTCCTCTCAACAGGGCGGCGATCTCATCTGGTCCTCCCGCCACCAGGATTGGGTCATGAAGATCGATTACCGCGATGGCAATGGATCCGGTGCGATCGTTTGGCGCATGGGGCCCAGCGGCGACTTCACTTTTCAAAACGCTTACAACGACCCCTGGCCCTGGTTTTCACATCAGCATGATGCCGGCATAGAAAACAACGGCGCTGGTCCCATGACTATCTTCGATAACGGCAACACCAGGGTTTCGCAACCCGGTATCTCCACCGGTGGCGTCAACGGACTGGGCTCCGCCTGCGGGCCGAACGATTGTCATAGCCGCGGTATGGCGGTCAGCTTTGATGAAGATGCCATGACCGTCAGCGTTTCGCCGGGCGGTGTCAGCCTCGACTTAGGTACCTTTTCGACGGCCATGGGCAGCGCCGAACTGCTGGCCAACGGAAATTTCTTCTTCGAAAACGCCATCGTACTCATCAATCTGGGTACCACCAACGGCTACAGTATGGAACTCGGACCTGTCCCCGCGGCCCCCCAGATCGGGCCGGCCAACGTGCTTCTAAATATTGCTGGTCCCGAGCACTATCGCGGCTGGCAGATGCCGAGCCTGTATTTTCCGCCCACGACATAGCCCGGCCGCGCGCAAGCGTATACAGTATTCGGTATGCGAGCGTTCGTCCCCGTAATCTCCGTCGTTCTTTTCTTGTTGGTTCGCGGCGCGGCCCTCGCCGCCGGCCCTTACCAATATCCGTTTCAAAACCCCGACCTGCCGATTGAGCAGCGTGTGGCCAACATTGTCTCCCTAATGACGCTGGACGAAAAGATCGCCTGCCTCGGCACGCGGCCCTCCGTGGCGCGCTTGGGCATCCAGGGCACCGGGCACGTCGAAGGCTTGCACGGACTGGCGTTGGGCGGTCCCGGCCACTGGGAGCGTCCCGGCAATACGCCGGTTCCCACCACTCAGTTTGCCCAAGCCATCGGCATGGGCGAAACCTGGGATCCCGATCTCATCCGCAAAGCCGGCGGCGTCGAGGGAAACGAGACCCGCTACATCTACCAAACCAAGCAGCGCGGCGGTTTGGTCGTGCGCGCCCCCAATGCCGATCTCGGCCGCGACCCCCGCTGGGGACGTACCGAAGAATGCTTCGGCGAGGATCCTTTCTTCAACGGGACCATGGTTACCGCCATGGTCCGCGGACTCCAGGGCGACGACCCCAAGTACTGGCTTACCGCCTCCCTGATGAAGCACTTCCTCGCCAACAGTAACGAGAACGGCCGCGGCGGCTCGTCTTCGGATTTCGACGAGCGCCTGCTCCGCGAATACTATTCCGTCCCCTTCCGTATGGGTGTGCTCGATGGCGGATCGCGCGCTTACATGGCCGCCTACAACGCCTGGAATCATATCCCCATGACCGTCAACCCCATCCTGCGCGACATCACCATGAAAGAGTGGGGCGTCGATGGCATAATCTGTACCGATGCCGGCTCGCTGCGCAACATGATCACTCTGCACAAGTACTATCCCAAGCTCAGCGAAGGCGCGGCGGGCTCGGTCAAGGCCGGTATCAACCAGTTCCTGGACCGCTTTCAAGCCCCCGTCACCGATGCGCTGAAGGAAAAGCTGCTCACCGAAGCCGATATCGACGACGTGATCAAAGGCGAATTCCGTGTCATGATCCGGCTGGGTTTGCTCGATCCGCCGGAGCGCCCGCCCTATTCGAAACTGACCGGCGAAGAGGACGCCTGGAAGACTCCCGGACATAAGGAAGTGGCCAAACAAGTAGCGCTCGAATCTATCGTCCTACTAAAGAACGCGGGCGGCTTCCTTCCGCTCGACAAGACCAAACTGAAATCCATTGCCGTGATCGGCCCGCGCGCCAACCAGGTGCTGCTCGATTGGTATAGCGGTACGCCACCCTACACCGTCACTCCCCTCGATGGAATCAAAGCCAAGCTGGGTTCCACTGTCACCGTCAACTACGCCGTGAACAACGACGATGGCGCGGCAGTAAAGGCAGCTAAGGAATCTGACGTCGCCCTGGTCTTCGTGGGCAACCACACTACTTGCGACGCCGGTTGGGAGAAATGCCCGACTCCGAGCGATGGCAAAGAGGCCGTCGACCGCCGCGCCATCAATCTAGAAATGGAAGAACTGGTCAAGCAGGTGTACGCCGCCAATCCGAAGACCGTCATGGTGCTGGTCTCGAGCTTTCCCTTTGCCGTTAATTGGAGCCAGGAAAATCTCCCCGCCATCCTACACCTCACGCACAACGCGCAGGAGATGGGCAATGCCGTCGCCGACGTGTTATTCGGCGATTACAATCCCGCTGGCCGCCTCGTGCAAACCTGGCCCAAGTCCCTCGACCAGGTGCCCCCCATGATGGATTACGACATCCGTCACGGCCGCACTTACATGTACTTCAAGGGCGACCCCTTGTATCCGTTCGGCTACGGCCTGAGCTACACCACCTTCCGCTATTCCAAACTGCGCCTCAGCTCTGCTCACTTGCCGGCCAGCGGCAACATAACCGTCAGCGTGGATGTGAAGAACAGCGGAACCCGACCGGGCGATGAAGTTGTCGAGTTGTATGTCAAACATACAAAGTCAGCCGTGGAGTGGCCTGCCAAGGAGCTGCGCGGTTTTCGCCGGGTGACTCTCGCCCCTAACCAAACCAGGACCGTAGAAATCCCCCTGGCGGCCGATTCTCTGCGTTATTGGGACATCGCCGGCAAGAAATGGGTCTTGGAACCGGGTGACATTCAAGTCATCATCGGCGAATCGTCCGCGGACGCCCGCCTGACCCAAACTTTGCACGTGGCGAGCGCCAAATGATCCGGCTGTTATCCGGCCTGTTCGTAATCGCCACTCTAGGCTTCGCCGCATCCGATGGGACGGTAACCAAAGGCGAGGGTTGGGAGTACATGCGGCTGGGCAATGCCTCTGACGTGACCACCACAACCAAAGGCGGCATCCTCTTCGAAGGCGGCGGTAAAGATGTGGACGAAGCCTATCGATGGATGTGCGCGAAGGCCAACGGTGGCGATTTTCTGGTCATCCGCGCTTCCGGCACTGCCGCCTACAATTCCTATATTCGGGAATTGTGCCCGTCGCTTAATTCCGTCGCCACCCTGATCGTCACCAGCCAGACCGGCGCCCGTCAGGCCTTCGTCAAAGAAACCATCCTCAATGCCGAAGCCGTATTCATCTCCGGCGGCGATCAAGGCAACTACGTCAATTTCTATTCCGGCACGCCGGTCACCGCAGCCATCAACGCCCGGGCCCAGCATGGCGTACCAGTGGGCGGCACCAGTGCTGGAAACGCCGTGCTCGCGCAGTTTGGCTACTCCGCGCTTACCGGCTCCGTGACTTCCAGGGAAGCTCTCGCCGATCCCTTCACGCCCTTAATCACCATCTCCAATGGATTTCTAAACGTGTCGCCCCTGCTCCGCGATACGTTCACCGACGATCACTTCAAGGCGCGCGATCGAATGGGGCGCTTGGTCGCCTTCCTCGCCCGCGTCATCCAAGACGGCGCCGCGCAACGCGTCTCGGCTATCGCCACCGACGAGAAAACCGCATTCCTGATGGAGCCCGATGGCAGTGGCGTCGTCGTCGGATCCGGTGCGGCCTACTTCCTCCGCACTCCGGGTCCACCTGAAAAGTGCCAGCCGCAAGTCCCGCTAACTTTCAAGGACCTGTCCGTCTGCCGCCTCAAGAATGGCGGGCATTTCAACGTCGCTACTTGGGCCGGCGCCGGAGGCGTCAGCTACCGCCTCTCGGCCGTAGATGGAGTCTTACACTCCACTCAGCCAGGCGGCGGGATTTACTAGGCTGGACCTTTCTTAGACCAGCGCCAGCACTTCTTCCGCATGGCCCGCCGGCTTCACCTTCGAGAAGATCTTCTGGATCTTGCCCTTCTCATCGATGATGAAGGTGGTTCGTTCAATGCCCATCACCTTCTTGCCGTACATGTTCTTCTCTTTCGAATACGCCGTAAGCATCCACGACTTTCTTATCGACGTCGCAGAGCAGCGTATACGGAAGGCTCTGGTTCTGCTTGAACGTAGTCTGTGCCTTGGCAGTGTCCTTCGAAATTCCCAGCACGACCACGCCTTTCTTCTCGAACTTCTTGAAAGTATCGCGGAACTCGCACGCCTCCACGGTGCATCCGGGTGTGCTCGCTTTGGGATAGAAGAACAGCACGACCTTCTTACCGCGCATCGCCGCCAGATCGAAGTCCGCGCCTGTGTCCGTCTGTAACTGAATCGGAGGAGCTGTGTCGCCTTCTTTTAGCATAGTTTTTTCTTGAGTAACTCGTTAACCACGCCCGGATTCGCCTGTCCGCGCGAAACCTTCATTACCTGCCCCACCAGGAACCCGAGCACCGTCGTCTTTCCGCTTCGGTACTGCTCCACCTGCTTGGCGTTCTGTTGCCAGCACCTGATCCACAATCTGTTCGAGCGCGCCCGTATCGCTGATCTGCTTCAGCCCTTCTCTCTCGATAATCGCCGGCGCGGTCTCGCCGCTCGCAAACATCTTTACGAAGACTTCTTTGGCGATCTTGCCCGAAATCTCGCCCTTGCCGATCAGCGCCACCAGTTCGCCCAACCGCTCCGGCGTCACCGGCGAGTCACCGATCGATTTGCCCTCCGCGTTCAGCGCGCCCATCAGATCGCCCATCACCCAGTTGGCCGCAGCCTTTGGATCGCCCGCCACGCTAGCCGCCTTTTCGTAATATTCGGAAATGGCGCGACTGGCGGTCAGGATGTCTGCATCGTAAGGGCTCAATCCGTAGCCATCCAAAAAACGTGCGCGCTTGTGAGCCGGCAACTCCGGCATACCTGCCCGGATCTCTTCCAGCCACTCACCGGCCACCCGCATCGGCGCCAAATCGGGCTCCGGGAAGTAGCGGTAATCGTGCGCCTGCTCTTTGCTGCGCATGGTCGCAGTCTCGCCCGTATCAGGATTGAACAGCCGCGTTTCCTGCGGAATCGTGCCCCCGCTTTCGAGAATGCCCACCTGCCGCGCGATCTCGTGGTCCAGCGCCAGCTTCAGGAACCGGAACGAGTTCAGGTTCTTCACCTCTGCCTTAGTGCCCAGCCGCTCCGCGCCTTTCAGCCGCACCGATACATTGGCATCACACCGCAGATGCCCCTTCTCCATATCGCATGTGGACACGTTCAGGAATTCCAGCGTCTGCTTCAGTCCCGTCAGGAAATCGTAGGCCTCCTGCGATCCCCGCATATCGGGCTCAGTCACGATCTCGATCAGCGGTGTCCCCGAGCGGTTCAAGTCCACATAAGTGTAACGGCTCGAATCCGCAAAGCCGTCGTGGATGCTCTTGCCGGCGTCGTCTTCCATGTGAACGCGCGTGACCCCGATGCGCTTGGGCGCGCCGTCCACCACTACTTCCACCCAGCCATGCTCCGCCAGCGGTTCGTCGTATTGCGAGATCTGGTAACCCTTGGGCAGGTCCGGATAGAAGTAGTTCTTGCGCGCGAAGCGGGATACCGGGCGCACCTCGCAATTCAATGCCAGCGCCGCTTCAATCGCCAGTTTGACGGCCGCCGCATTGATTACCGGCAGCGCTCCCGGCAGCCCCAGGCAGATTGGACAAACATTGCTGTTGGGCTGCGCGCCGAAGCTGGTCGGACATCCGCAGAAGATCTTGGTAACCGTCGCCAGTTGGACGTGTACTTCCAGGCCGATCACCGCCTCGTACTTGGCAATCAGCCCCGGCCCAGCAAGATCGACGAACGCGGATGACATGTTTCTAACATTATAGGCCGGATGTCACGGCAGGCTTATAGAATATACCGGCTCAAATCCTGATCCTTCACGATCTCCGCCAGTTGCTTCCGTACGTATGCGGCATCCACCTTTACATTCTTCTTCTTCAGGTCCGGCCCCTCGAAGGAAACTTCTTCCAGCAGCTTTTCCATGATGGTGTGCAGCCGCCGCGCGCCAATGTTCTCGGAACTCTGGTTCACTTGCGCCGCAAACTTGGCCACTTCCTCGAGCGCGTCATCGGTGAAAGTTAGCTTGATGCCCTCAGTCTCCATTAGCGCCGTATACTGCTTGGCCAGCGCATTCTTGGGTTCGCGCAGGATGCGAATGAAATCTTCCACCGATAGCGATTTCAGTTCTACCCGGATCGGAAAACGCCCCTGCAGTTCGGGGATCATATCCGCCGGCTTCGAAACGTGAAAAGCGCCTGCCGCCATGAACAGAATATGATCGGTGCGTACAAAGCCGTACCGCGTATTCACCGTCGTGCCTTCCACGATGGGCAAAATATCCCGCTGCACGCCTTCGCGGCTCACATCCGGACCGTGGCCGCTCTCGCGACCCGCTATTTTATCGATTTCATCCAGAAAGATGATGCCGCTGGTTTCCACGCGCTCCAACGCCACGCGCGTAACCTGGTCCATATCGATCAGCTTTTGCTCTTCTTCCTGACCCAGGTAATCGGCCGCCTCCGCCACCCGCATTTTCCGTTTGCGCGTCTTCCCACCGAAGAAATTGGGCAACATATCCTTCAGGTTGATGCTCATTTCCTCAATGCCGGCATTGGTTGCGATTTCGAAGTTCGGTCCGCGGTCCTTAACCTCCAGCTCCACGAGCCGTTCGTCCAGTTTGCCTTCGCGCAATCGCTCCCGCAGCTTTTCACGCGTGCGCTCCACGCTTTCGGTGGTTTCTGCTTGCGGCGGCATCAGCAAGTCGAGCAGCCGCTCCTCTGCATTGGCCTCCGCACGGTCCGCCACTTCTTCCAACCGCTCTTCGCGCACCATGTCGATGGCGATGTCCACCAAGTCGCGAATCATGGATTCCACATCGCGGCCCACATACCCGACTTCCGTGAACTTGCTGGCCTCCACCTTCAAAAACGGCGAATTCGCCAGCCGCGCCAACCGCCGGGCGATCTCCGTCTTGCCCACACCGGTTGGCCCGATCATCAGGATGTTCTTAGGCATCACCTCATCGGCCATCTCCGGAGGCAGTTTCTGGCGGCGGATCCGGTTGCGTAGCGCGATAGCTACCGCGCGCTTCGCTTCGGCCTGCCCGACCACGTGCTTATCGAGTTCACGCACGATCTCGCGAGGAGTCAGTTCGTCCAGAATCGGTTCTTCATCCACGGACTGGGCGGGTAAATAAATAACCATCAGACCAGCTCCTCGTAAGTGATATTTTCGTTCGTGTAAATGCAGATCCGCGCCGCGATTTGCATGGATTGCTCCGCGATCTGCCGTGCGGACATTTTGGTGTTGCGCAGTAGCGCCGTGGCGGCGGAAAGCGCAAACGGCCCGCCCGAGCCAATAGACGCCGCGCCCTCGTCCGGCTCAATTACGTCGCCATTGCCGCTGACGATATAGGTGTTTTTGTTATCGGCGACCAACAGCAGGGCTTCCAGATGGCGTAACATCCGGTCCGTACGCCACTCCTTAGCCAGTTCCACCGCAGCCCGCGACAGGTTGCCGTTGAATTGCTCCAGCTTGGATTCAAACCGGGCAAAGAGCGCGAATGCGTCCGCCGTCGAGCCAGCGAAGCCAGCCAGAATCTTGTCATTATAGATCCGGCGTAATTTCTTGGCGGACGATTTCAGAACTTCGTGGCCCAGCGTAACTTGCCCGTCGCCCGCCATCACTACTTTGTTGTCGCGGCGGATACACAGCACCGTCGTCGAACGTATGCGTTGTCTCATTGAAACAACTAGTTTAGCGCGACTAGCCCACCGCTATGGCCGTTCCAGCTATTGCCCTGTGATGCCCGCGCTCGAAAGCGTGCCCGAAATGATGGCCATCGGGTCCAGTGCCTCGTTGGTCGTGCTGCCTGTCTGAAAAGCCGACAATAGTTGGCTGATCGAACTCGTGCTGCTGCTCGCATCAGTGGTTGAACTGCTGGTCGTGCTGCTGTCGGAGTCACTGGCCGCCGCATGACCATGGTGATGATGGTGGTGGCCGCCGCCAATCGCCTGCGCCAGATCCTGCACGTCGGGCATTTGGCCGCTCTGCGACGCCTTGGAAAAATCCGTCGCCAATTGGTTGAGTTGCGTCGCCGCCGCCGTATTCCCGTCCGCCGTCGCCGTTTTCGCGGCATTCTGCAGATTCGTCGCGATCTGCGCGGTGACCTTCTTGTATTCTGTTGGATTCGATTGCTGTAGCTGCTGAAGTGTACTCATCAGCTTCGCGAGCGGCGAAAGCTGGCCGCCCTCCTGTTGCGACGTTACCTGCGATGTTTCGCTCGAGGTTGTGCTGCTCCCCTGTAGCGCCGTATTCAAAATGGACTGTAAATAACTGCTCGAAAGATTGTTAATCGAACTGATCGAACTCATACTCTCTCATCGGCATTTGTCGCGCCAAGCCCGGTTGGCCTATGCCGATCAAAACAAAGAGCCGCGTGCTGCAACCCTGCCAAGTTTCTGCCGTCCCGCTAGATTCTTGCCTCTATCAGTAGCCGCCGTCCGCAATGTATCCTGGTAGTTGGCCCCTACTCGCCGGTACGAAGATAAAGTCCTTCTCCTCCTCACCTTAATCATCGGAGCCGTAGTCGGCTTGGTAGTGGTCGCCTTCATTCTGGTGACCGAAAACCTGGGAGCGCGCCTCTACCCTGGAACCGTTCCCGCCTGGCGCCGCCTGGTCATTCCTGTGGCCGGTTCGCTGCTAGCCGGTATTTTGCTGGCGCGTTATTTCCCTAATGCCCGCGGTAGCGGCATCCCCCAAACCAAGACCGCCCTTTTCGTGCGCGATGGCTTCATCTCTATCCGCACCGTGCTGGGCAAGTTCGGCATGTCCGCAGTCTCCCTAGCCAGTGGTATTGCCCTTGGCCGCGAAGGTCCCTCAGTTCAGGTTTCCGCCGGCATCGCCTCGGTCATGGGCCGGCGCTTGGGCCTCAGCACCAGCAGCGTGAAGGCGCTTATTCCGGTGGGCGCCTCGGCTGCACTCGCTGCCGCATTCAATACCCCCATCGCCGCCGTCTTATTCACGCTCGAAGAAGTGATGGGCGATATGCACGCCCCCGTGCTCGGTTCCATCGTCCTGGCGTCCGCAACTTCCTGGATCGTCCTCCATCTCTTCCTGGGCGACGAACCCCTCTTCCATGTTCCGGCCTACCAATTGGTTCATCCGTTGGAGTTTCTCGTCTATGCCGTGCTCGGCTTAGCCGGCGGGTTGGTTTCCGTGGCCTTCGTCAAGCTGCTCCTATGGCAGAGCAAGTATTTTCTTCGCCTCCCAAATCGCACCATCTGGTTGCAGCCGGCGGCGGGCGGACTGGTCGTCGGTATCCTGGGCTGGTTCTTCCCGGACGTTCTCGGCGTCGGTTACAACTTCGTCGGCCAAGCCTTGAACGGCGAAATGGCCATTCGCGTCATGGGGCTGCTGGTCTTGCTGAAAGTCCTCGCGACATCCACCTGCTACGCCTCGGGAAACGCCGGCGGAATCTTTGGCCCCAGCTTGTTCATTGGCGCCATGATGGGCGGCGCCGTCGGAGGCCTTGCCCACCTCCTCATGCCCGATTACACCGGTAGCGTAGGGGCCTACGCCCTCGTCGGCATGGGGACCGCCTTCGCCGGCATCGTTCGCGTACCCCTGACTTCGGTGATCATGATCTTCGAAATCACCCGTGACTATTCCATCATCGTTCCGCTGATGATTTCGAATTTGATCAGCTATATCATCTCCAGCCGCCTGCAGGAAGAGTCGGTGTACGAAGCGCTCCTGCACCAGGACGGCATCCACCTTCCCTCCGGAGCCCGGGCTCGTGAAGTCCTCCTCATGGTCGGCCAGGCCTTCCGCCAGACTGCGGACACCCTCCCCTCCACCATGCTGGTCAGCGAGGCCGCCGCGCGGGTCAACCGGGAAGCGGGCGCTTGGCCTGTCGTAGATTCCGCCGGTCTGCGCGGCATGTTGCGGGTCGAACAGTTAGATCGCGCTCTGAAGCAGGGCGAAGGCCAACAAACCCTCGGCCAACTGGTGCCCGCACCCCATTCCGGCCACTTGAGTGCCCAGGATTTTCCTCATTTGCACACCGACCATTCGCTGGATTTTGCCATGCACCGTCTGGCCGAAACCGGCGCCAAAGTCCTCCCCGTCGTTAGCCGCACTAATGTCCGCGAATTGAAGGGCACCATCTCCGTGGAAGGCATCCTCGCCGCCTACGCCATGGGGAACGTGGAGCAGGAGGCTGAACCTTCTCTCCCGCAAGGCAGGCCCGCCGCCCTATTGGGAGGCATCCTGGCCTTTCTGGTTCTCCTCGCGGTCGTCGGCGGATTCCTTAGCTACTACTATCGCGCCGAACGCGCAGGACGTGCCCAGCATTCCTTCGAGTTAGGCAATCAGTATCTACAAAGGGATCTCTACGACGAAGCCATCGAACAGTATCGCGATGCGCTCTCCGTGTCGCACAGCAATCAAAATCGACTGGCTCTGGCTCTTGCACTAGTCAAGGCCGGCCATGCCGAAGAAGCTGCCATCTACCTGAAAGATGTCTTGCGCAGCGATCCGACAAACGGCGAAGCCAACCTCGGCATGGCCCGCGTTGATGCCCGGGAGGGACATATCGACGAAGCCGTGGGCGCCTTCCACCACGCCATTTACGGCGCGTGGCCATCGAATGCCGCCGGTCGGCGTAGCCAGGCCCGCATCGAGTTGATCGAGACCCTCGGCCAAGCTGGCCGTAAGCAGCAGGCCCAGGCTGAGCTGTTGTCCGCAACCGCTGCCTTGCCCGCCGGTTCCGAAGTGAAGAAGCGAATAGCCTCCATGTCGCTGGAGTATGGGCTCCCCCAACCAGCCGCCAATCTCTTTCGCGACCTCACCGTGCGCGACCCGCGGGACACCGCTGCGTGGGCCGGTCTCGGCGAAGCCGAATATTCGCTGGAGAACTATCCTGCGGCGCGCGATGCCCTCACCGCCGCCCTCCGCCTGAATCCCAATGACACCGCCGTCGAAAAGCGCCTGGATGCGGCAACCCGAATTCTCTCCGAAGATCCCACCCTGCGAGGACTCCGCGCCTCCGAACGCTACCAGCGCAGCCAAGCCGTATTAGCGGCCGTTCTCGATCTCCTCGACCATTGCCCCCCCGCCGCCGTGCCGGCTTCCCTCAAAGATACCGTGGCAACAGCGCGTCGGGAGGCCGCCGCTACCCGCCCGCCCGCATCCTATAGCGACGCCATCGACAACAACTTGGCCACCGCCGAACAACTCTGGACCGGCGCCGCACAGGCTTGCGCCGCCTTGCCGCCCGACGCCCCGCTCAGCCGCATTATGGCTCGTTTAGTGGCGCGCTAGCGCCGCCCTGCGCTCAACGGCTGAGCCAAAACAATGGGACCACTCCCGCCACCGCCAGCAGCGCTAACAGGCAGAGGCTCTGGATCCCGGTCTTTCGGTCCGCTAGGGCATACGAATAGATCCCCTTCACCAAATTGTTGCTCGCCGCCGCGATCAAAATGGCTGCAGCCGCCACACCTAATGGCGTTGCGCTGCCCCCCGATTGCGTCATGCCCATGATGAACGGATCCACGTCCGTGCACCCCATCAGCAGCGCCAGCGAATAGACCCCCGCCCGCCCCAGGTAGGTCACCGCCAGGTGCGTCGCGATCAGCATTCCCAAAAACAGGGCGCTAAAGAAGAAAGCCGCCCTCAGCTCCAGCGGGTTGTTCGGCTCAAATTCCCGCTCGACAGGTCCGGCCTCGCCATCGGACACGCGCGTCCAGAGCCATCCCGCGCCCATGCTGGCGCCCGCCAACATCAGGAACGGCAGCCATAACCGCGCCATTAACCCCCGATTGAAAAGCGTCACCAGTGCGGCCAACCGCAAGTACATCACTCCCGATGCGATCAAGATTCCACCCGAAAAAAGATGCGGCCGCACCTCCTGCTTCGCCCGGCGCGACATGACGATCGTAGTTACAGTAGACGAATAAGCTCCGCCCAGCAGAGCCGCCAGAAGAACTCCGCCTTTGCCCTTCGTCACCTTCTGGATGACATAGCTACCGTACGAAACGGCGCTCACCGCAACCACCACCAGCCACGACTTAAACGGATTGATTTGAAACGGCCCGAACTCCCGGTTCGGCAGGACCGGCAGGATCACCGCGCTCAGCAACAGGAACTTGGTAAATGTGAAGATCTCCGCCGGAGCCACCCGCTTGGTCAACCCCTCGAGCGCGGTCTTCAATTCCAGCAGGATCATGCTGGCCACGGTGATGGTAGTCGCCAGCCAGAACTGCTCGCGCGAGACCAGCGCCCCGACCAGATAAGTCGTCAACGCCGACATTTCGGAAGTGAATCCCGGCAGCCCCGAACCGCTCACCTTGTGCTGGTACGAGAGCATCAGGAAGCCGGCCACTACCGCGAAGCCCACCGCCAACGCCAGCACCTGTCCGCCCGAAAGGTACGCCATGGCATACCCGATCACGCCTATCAAGGGGAACGTGCGCACTCCGCCGAACGAGTATTGTCCAGCGCCTGCGTGATGCTCCTCCCGTTCCAGTCCCGTCAGAAACGACAGAAACAGGACCAGCAGAATCTTGGCGGCCTCCGGCGGCAGCGCCTGGTAGAAATCCAACATATTCGGGTCCTATTAATGATACAAAGTATCGGACCCGCCGCTCACCCTCACCCCGCGTTCCGGCGCGCCATATCCTCTAGACACCGCACCACCAGCGATGTCCATCCGGTTTGATGGCTCGCCCCCAACCCGCGCCCGTTGTCGCCATGGAAGAATTCGTGGAACAACGTCAGGTTCCGCCAATTGGGATCGTTGGCATAATGCGGGCAGCACTGCCACGGCGCCCGTCCGTCCTCTCCCGCCAAAAACAAACGCGCCAGCCGCGCCATCAATTCCCCCGCCACTTCTTTCAAGTTCATCATGTGGCCCGACCCCGTGGGACATTCCACCCGCAAATGGTCGCCATAGAAATGGTGATATCGTTCCAGTGCTTCGATCCACAGATAATTCGCCGGAAACCAGATCGGCCCTCGCCAGTTCGAGTTCCCGCCAAACAGCCCGCTGGTCGATTCCGCCGGCTCATAATCCACCCGCTGCTCCGTCCCATCCGTCCGCAACACGAAGGGATGCTCCAGATGAAACTTGGAGAGCGACCGGATCCCATACGGCGACAAAAATTCGTTCTCGTCCAGCATGTACTTTAGTACGCGCAGCAGCCGCCCCAGCGATGGAATCCCCAGCAGCCTGTGCGTGTGCCCGTTGGAATCGTCCTGTTCCATGTACGAAATCTGCTCGGTCAAGTCCTTGCGATTCTCGAGGAACCAGTCCATGCGCTTCCGGAACGCCGGCAGTTTGGCGATGATGTCATAGTCCAGCACCTGGATCGCGATCAGCGGCATCAGTCCTACCGCCGATCTCACCCGCAATGGCAAGGTGGTGTGGTCCACATGCAGTTGGTCGTAATAAAAACCGTCCGTCTCGTCCCACAGTCCCGTGCCGCCCAGCGAATTCATAGCGCTCGCGATCGCAACGAAATGCTCGAAAAACTTCGACGCGACGTCTTCGTACGCCGGATCTTCCGCAGCCAGTTCCAGCGCCATCGATAACATGGTCAGGCAATACGAGGCCATCCACGCCGTGCCGTCCGCCTGTTCCAATTTCACGTTGCCCGGCAGTGGCTGCGAGCGATCGAACACCCCGATGTTATCCAGCCCCAGAAATCCGCCGGAGAAAATGTTCAGCCCTTCCACGTCCTTCCGGTTCACCCACCAGGTGAAATTGATCAGCAGTTTCTGGAATACGCGCGCCAGGAAAATCCTATCGCGCCCCCCCCGCGGACCCGTCATTTTGTAGACCCGCCAGCAAGCCCACGCGTGCACCGGCGGATTCACGTCGCCAAATGCAAATTCGTACGCGGGAATCTGGCCGTTCGGATGCATGTACCACTCGCGCAGCATCAGTACCAGTTGTTCCTTGGCGAAGTGCGGGTCCAGTTTCGCAAACGGAATCATGTGGAACGCCAGATCCCACGCCGCGTACCACGGGTATTCCCAGTTGTCCGGCATGGAAATCACATCGCGATTGTAAAGGTGCTTCCAGTCGTGATTCCGGCCCTTCTCACGCCCTGGGGGCGGAGGCGGCTGCGCTGGATCGCCCTCCAGCCATTGCGCCACCGAATAGTGGTAAAACTGCTTGGTCCACAACAGCCCGGCATAGGCCTGCCGCGCGATCCGCCTCGTTTCGTCTGTATATCCCTTGCGCAGCCACAAGCCGTAAAACTCGTCAGCCTCGCCTTGGCGCTGTTGGAACACCTCGTCTGTATCGGGCGCGTTCCCTGAACCATCCGCCGTCAGCCGCATCCGGATAGTAACGCTCTCACCCGGATTCAATTCCAGCGGATACAGCGCAGCCGCCTTAACCCCCTCGCCCTGCGGATTCACACTGTCCTTCCGGCCCTCCACCACATAGGCATGAAACGCGTCCTTCACGTAGGGCCCGCCGTTCGCCACGCCGAATAGCCGCTCCGTATTGGTTTCGTTTTCGGTGAACAGCAGTTCGCTCGCGCCGGGCGCATCAAAGCGAAATTTCCCCAGCGACACGTGCTCCGCTACCAAAGCCGTATCCCCCGCGCGCGTCATCTTCGGCTTCGGCCAGTAACCCTCGCCCGTGCGTCCCCACGACCACGTATTGCGGAACCATAGCGTCGGCAACACCGCCAGCGCCGCCCGCTCCGGACCTCGATTCACTGCCGTGATGCGGATTGCAATATCGTCCGGCCCCGCCTTGGCATACTCGACAAACACGTCGAAGTAGCGCTGCTCGTCGAAGATGCCCGTATCTTCCAGCTCGAACTCCGGTCTTCTCGCGCCCCCGCGCCGGTTCTCCTCCAGCAGCAGATCGTACGGAAAAGCCGCTTGCGGATACTTGTACAGCGCCTTCATGTACGAGTGCGTGGGCGTGGAGTCCAGATAGTAGTAGCACTCCTTCACGTCCTCGCCATGATTGCCTTCTTCGTTGGTCAGCCCGAACAGCCGCTCTTTCAGGATCGGGTCGCGGCCGTTCCACAGCGCCAGCGCAAAAGCACAGCCGGCATTCGCGGTCGCAGATGCCCAGCAGCCCGTCTTCGCCCCAGCGGTAGGCGCGGCTGCGCGCATGATCGTGCGGAAAATAATCCCAGCAGCGTGCCGTTGGCTGAATAATCTTCGCGCACCGTGCCCCATTGCCGTTCGGAAAGATAAGGCCCCCACCGCTTCCAGTTTTTCTCGCGGCGCTCGTCCTCCGCCAGGCGTGCCAGTTCGGCGATCACGCGCGCCCTGCCCGGAAATCTCAGATCACGTTCTTAATCCCCCTGCCTTACCCATCACCGGATCGTGGAACGCCTCCATCGGATAGCGGCCCGTGATCATCGCGCGCAACGCCTGCGGCCACCGCGCTGCAAAAACACCAATGTCGCGCACCGCCTTCTCAAAGGCCAGCGGCCCCGCATTCACCACCCCCAGCACCACCTGGTTCTTCAGCACCAGGTTGTACATGATGCGTTCCGTATCGAATTCCACCGGAGCCTGATCGCGCGGCACACCTGTAAAGACATAAATGCCGTTCGATCCCAAGTGCTTCAATACTTCGAAAGCGAACTGCGGCGCGCCCGCGGCTTCGTAGATCAAATCGATATTCGCCCACCTGTTCCGCCATCTGTTCGATGGGCGTCTGCTCCGACGAGATGTACCGCGCGCCCATCGCTTCCGCCACATCGGCCTTGGCATTCGGCTCGGCGCGATCGCGAATAGACCGTCGTTTCAAAGCCCGCGTTCACCAGCACCATGGCGCCCAGCAACCCGACTGGTCCGGAGCCCAAAACCACCGCGCGTTGCGGCCCTTCGTCCCAATGCAGCCGCTGCTGAATCTCGCGAACCTCGATCAGCGCTTTCTCCGCGATGGTCAGTGGTTCCACCAGCACCGCCACATCGCGCAAGTCCGCTGCCACGGGATGCAGGTTGTGGCGCTCTTCCACCATCAGTTCCGTCATGAAGCCGTCCAGATCCTTGATGCCGTGCTCCCGGTAGTGGCCCGTCATGCAGAAATCGTAGTGCCCCGCGCAGCACGCCAGGCAATTCGCATCCGCGCACGGCAAGCGCACTGTACTCACTACCAGGTCGCCCACCCGCAGATCCTCCACTCCCGGTCCGGCCTCCACCACTTCGCCCAGCGACTCGTGGCCCAGTACGAAACGATCCCGCCCTTCCGGCGCAGTCCCGTAAGCGAATGCGCAGATGTCTTTATCCGTACCGCAGACCCCTACTTCCAACATGCGCAGTTTCACCTCCGTAGGCGAAACCACGCGTGGTTCCGCGATATCGATGATGCTGACAGTCTTTTTCGAAGGATAAACTGCGACGGCCTTCATGTTGTTCGCCCCGATTGCGCCGGTCTCATTCGCATTGTAGCGAACCGAGGCGTGAGCCGAAGCTTTACTCGATGGTCGTCACTTTGGTCAACAGCCGGAATTCGCCCGGCGTATGCCCCGCCAGTGCCGCCAGCGCCAGCGACGTCATTTGCACCGGAAGCGCTTCCATCACTGGCCGTACCGCAAGCGGCGTGATCGGAATTCGAAAGGCATCTACATCCGATTGCGGCCCCACCAGCGCCGCCTTACCCCCGGCCTTGCGGACATCGTGTACCAGTTTCTGGTTCAATGCAGCCGTCCGCGCGTCGCCCTCAAAGACCAGCACAAATACCCCCGGCTCGCTCATTTCGAACGGACCGTGCCGGAATGCCGAACACGTCATCCCTTCGGCATGGAAGTGCGCCGACTCCTTGAGCGTCAATCCTGCCGCGCCGGCCGCAGCCATCGACGTTCCCCGTCCCACCGAGAATAACGCCCGCGTGCCATCCAGTAGTTCCATCATGCTTGCGACTTTCGCCTGCCACCCCTCCAGATACGCCGCAGCCGCCGGCGCTGCTTCGCGTAACACGCCTTCCACCTGGGTGCGATCCGTGCCGCGTAGCGCCGCGCCCAGCCACTCGAGCGCCAGCAGCGTCGTCACGAAGGTCTTGCATGAAACCGTTGCTTCCTCGCCTGCCTGCGTCAATATCGTAAAATCCGCGCGCCTTCCCAGGGGCGAAGCAGGCGTATTGGTGACACCGATCGTCCGCATCCGCCGCTTGTCGTGGGCTGCGGCCAAATCGAGCAGCCGCACCATCTCCACGCTCTGTCCCGATTGCGAAACCGCCACCAGCAATGTGCCCGGCGTCAACGCCGCCTCGTAGTAATAAATCAGTTCCGCGGTCTCGTATGCCACCGCGTTCAATCCATGCTCCACCAACTGGATCAGCAGCGGTTGCAGCGCATGATACGATCCTCCCATGCCGGTCAGCACGATGCGGTCGAATCCCGCTGCATCCGCCGGCGCCGCCGCGTCGCACAGGCTCGCTGCCGTATCCGCCAGCGCGGCGGGTTGCGCCAAAATATCGTGCAGGTAACGCCCTTCCACCATTTCCGGGTCAAATCTCATGGGTCTTCTTTCCGTTTCCAAACCGGTGATGCCAGACTTGTGCTGCGCCCACCAGCGCCGTATCCGCGCCCAGCGACGCCGGCGCAATCTCCGTTTTCTCCCAGGGCACCATCGTGCAGCATTGCCGGACTACCTGCCGCGCGCGATCCAAGAACAGATCGCTGCTCCGCATCACTCCGCCGCCGAGCGCGATCATGTCCGGGCAGAACATCGATATCAGATTCGCCAACCCCAGCCCCAGATAGTAGCCCTGCCGTTCCATCACCGCCAGCGCCGCCGCATCGCCCGACTCAGCTAACGCGCGCAATGCCCGCGCCGTCAGTCCCCCCCCGCCCGCGCCAGCATTGCCGGCCCGGCCGCTAAAACCTCCCAACACCCATCCGCGCCGCAATAGCACCTTGGACCCGACGCGTCGATCACTATGTGGCCGGCCTCCGGATGCGATCCATCTACCCCGCGATATAGCGCGCCGTCTAAGATGATCGCCACGCCGATTCCCGTTCCCACCGTCACGTATAAAAAACGCCGCTTACCCCGGCCCGCGCCCCACGCCGCTTCCGCCAGGCCCGCGGCATCCGCGTCGTTTTCCATCGCCACCGGAATTCCAAACTCTTCCTCCAGGCCCGCCACGATTGCGCCGCCCTGCCATCCCGGCAGAAGATCCACCGAACCCAGCACGCCCGCAAATGGATCCACCGGACCCGTACAGCCAATCCCGATGCCGCGCAGTTTCGCTCCCGTCCGGGCAGCCGTCTCCCGCAGCATCGCAGCCATGCGCGCCAGACCGTTCGGGAAGCCCCGCTCCGATTCTGTCGGACATTCCAAACGGTCGACGATGCGGCCCGCGTCATCCACCACGCCCACCGCGATCTTCGTGCCCCCGATATCGATTGCGCCGATCAACGTTCAAGCATAACGCGCCGCGTGCCACGCTAAACTTGGCTACTTGGACGCGCCCCTGTCCCCATATCTCTTCGTCTACGGTTCGCTCCGCCCGGCGGCAGGCACGGAATGGTCGAAGCGCCTTGCCGCAGTATCCCGCTTCATCTCTGCAGCCCGTACCCCCGGCGCGCTCTTCCTGCTCGACGGATATCCCGGGATGGTCTTGCCCGCCACCGAGGATGCCTGGGTGACCGGCGAATTGCTCCTGCTCCATGATCCGCCCGCTACGCTCCGCCTCCTCGATTCCTACGAAGGCTGTGGCCCCTCCGACCCCGCGCCGTATGAGTTTGAACGGCACATTGTTCCCGTCGTCCTGGCCGCCGGCCAAACCGTCGAAGCCTGGGCCTACATCTATAACCGCCCTACCGCCGGACGCCAACCGGTCCCCTCCGGCGATTACCTTCACAGCCGCTGAAAACAAGCCAAATATAGTTCTTGACCAAATATCGCATATTGCTATATGATAATTACGATCTGCGATGAAGCTGGGAGAAAAGCTCCGGTATCTGCGGGAAATCGAAGGCGCCCTGCGCGGGCGCGAAGGCCCGCTCACCCAGGCCGAAGTTGTCCGCCTCTTGAAAAAAGAGTTGCGCGAGACCATCAGCCAGGCCTACCTTTCGCAAATTGAAAATGGCGCCCGCCCGCACCTCACCAACTCCAGCCGTATGCTGCTGGCCAGGTTTTACAAAGTGCATCCGGGTTACCTGGTGGACGACCCGGAAGGCTATCAGGAAGAGTTGATCTCCGATGTCGGCGCGCTCGAAGACAAGTTGGATCTATGGCTGATCAATGGCGCCGAACGTTTTCGCGGCGACATCGAGATGAGCCAGGCGCTCCTGCGTGTAGCCAAGCACGACGATTCGCGCATGTGCATCGTTTTACTGGGCGCCATCCTGGATAACCCCGGCCTTGCCGAACGGTTGTTGCAAGTTCTAAAGCCCTCGCCGGCGCCGTCTGCCGCGGAGGCTTCGCCCAAGACCTCACTTAAGCCAAGGAGGCGATCGATATGACGTGGGCCGATTTCTATTTGATCTGTTTTTTGCTGGGCCTGGCGCTGAGCCTTTTGTCGGTGCTGACCGGCACCGCGCATCTGCACTTGCCGCATGTCCATGTGCCGCACGTTCACGTGCATGGGCCGCACCTGCACGCGCCCGAATCGGAAGGCATGCCGTGGCTGAATTTCGGCACCATGACCGCGTTTCTCGCTTGGTTCGGTGGTACCGGCTTCCTGCTGGAACGCTACTACGCGGTCTGGTTTCTGATCGCCCTCGCTATCGCCGTTCTCAGCGGCTTGGGGGGCGCCGCCATCGTCTTCTGGTTCCTAGCCAAATTGGCCGGCGATGAGCAAGCTCTCGATCCGGCGGATTACGACATGGTCGGCGTGTTAGGTAAACTGAGCATCCCTATTCGCGAGGGCGGCACCGGCGAGATTGTCTTCTCTCAGGAAGGTGTGCGCCGCGTTTCCGGAGCCCGTAGCGAAGATGGAAAGCCCATCACCAAAGGCGAGGAAGTGGTGGTTCAGCGATACGAAAAAGGTATCGCCTATGTGCGCCGCTGGGAAGATCTGAACGCTTAATCGTCTGGCGGCTGTCGAAGTGAGTTTGAAAAGGAGAAGTATGCAGAAGGACATGGTTGTCGTCGTGGTGTTGTTGATGTTGCTGGCTATCGTGCTGATCAGCTCGATGCTGGCGCGCCTCTATCGCAAGGCCGGTCCGCACGAAGCGCTGATCGTCTATGGCCGCAAAGGCACTCGCATTGTCAAAGGCCGCGGCACCGTCATCTGGCCGATAGTCGAAAGCTACAAGAGTCTGTCGCTCGAGTTGATGTCGTTCGACGTGGCCCCGCAGCAGGATCTCTACACCCGTCAAGGTGTCGCCGTCACCGTCGAAGCGGTTGCGCAAATTAAAGTCAAGTCCGATCCCGAATCCATCCAGACTGCCGCCGAGCAGTTTCTGACCAAAACCGACCAGGAGCGCGAAGGCTTGATCCGCCTCGTGATGGAAGGCCACCTCCGCGGCATCATCGGCCAGTTGACCGTGGAAGAGATCGTGAAACAGCCGGAGATGGTGGGCGACCGCATGCGCTCCACCTGCGCCGACGACATGAACAAGATGGGTCTCGAAGTCATCTCGTTCACCATCAAGGAAGTTCGCGACAAGAACGAATACATCACCAACATGGGCCGTCCCGACGTCGCCCGCATCAAGCGCGATGCCGACGTGGCCGCCGCCGAAGCCGAACGCGATACCGCCATCAAACGCGCCGAAGCCACCCGCGCCGCCGCCGTCGCCAAAGCGCAGGCCGACCAGGAACGGGTGCTCGCCGAAACGCTCTCGCAAGCCAAACAGGCCGAAGCCACCCGCGACCTCGAAATCAAGAAGGCCAATTACAACGAGACCATCAAAAAGCAACAGGCATCCGCCGACAAGGCCTATGAGATCCAGGCCAACGTCATGCAGCAGCAGGTCATCGCCGAACAGGTGAAGATCCAACAGGTGCAGAAGGAACACGAAGTCGCCGTGCAGGATGCTGAAATCCAGCGCCGCGAACGCGAGTTGATCGCCACTGTCTTGAAGCCGGCTGAAGTCGAACGCCGCCGCATCGAAACGCTGGCCGAAGCCCAGAAATCCAAGCTCACCATGGAAGCCGACGGCCAGGCCGCTGCTATCCGCGCACAGGGCGAAGCCGAAGCCGAAATCATCTTCAAGAAGGGCGACGCCGAAGCCCGCGCCATGAACGTGAAAGCCGAAGCCTACCAGGAGTACAACCAGGCTGCCGTGGTCGACAAGCTCATCAGCGGCTTGCCCGAGATCGTACGCGCGCTGGCCGCCCCCCTGGCCAACGTCGACAAGATCACCATCATCTCCACCGGCGATGGCCACTCGGCGGGCATGAATAAGATCACCGGAGATATGGCGGCTATGGCTGCGCAGATCCCCGCGCTGTTCGAAACCCTGTCCGGCATGAATATGTCCGAACTGTTCTCGAAGGTGAAACAGATCGGCGAGAGTAAGCCGAAGCCCCCGGAAGACAAGGTCAAGGGAGCGTCGGTTTAGGCGCACGAGTTCAATAAGAGTAAAGAAGGAGAACGATATGGCACTACTGGAACGAGTATCTACTTTGGTTCGCGCTAATCTGAACGACCTGATCGATAAGGCCGAAGATCCCGAAAAAATGATCAAACAAGTGATTCTCGACATGCAGAATCAGTTGCTGCAAGTAAAAACGCAGGTGGCCATCGCCATCGCCGACCAGCATGTCCTCGAGAAAAAGTATCAGGAAAACGAAGAAAAAACCGCCGAATGGGTGCGCAAAGCCGAGATGGCCGTCGACAAGAAACAGGACGACCTCGCCCGCGTCGCGCTCGATCGTTCCGTCAGTTACCGCAACATGTCCGAAAGCTTCCGCCAGCAGGTTGCCGATCAAAAGCAGCAGGTCGAAAACCTGAAGGCTGCCCTGCAAAAGCTGGACCAGAAGCTAACCGAAGCTCAGGCCAAGAAAGATGTGCTGATCGCCCAGCATCGCCGCGCGCGCGCCGCCACCAAAGCCGCCGACGCGCAATTCGCCACCAGCAACCAATCCACCGAAGCCACCTTCGACCGCATGAAGGATAAGGTTCGCCACAGCGAAGCCATGAGCCAGGCCAAGACCGAACTCTTTAAGGATGACGTGGAAGAGCAACTGGCCGCCCTCGACAAGCAGGATCAGATCGAGAAAATGCTGGCGGAGATGAAGGCGAAGCGAAGCTGAGGAACGAGTCGGAGCTGAGGAACGAACATGACGCCCGTCGAAGTGTTGTTGCTGTTTACCATCGCCGCGCTTATTTACCAGGAAATCTCCTGGAGGGATAAAGCGCGGCGCATGCAGGCCGATTACGAAAAACGGATATCGACCGAAGTGGCCATGGCTTACGAAAACAGTTTGGCCGATGCCAACAATGATGCGCCCGTCCGCGCCCTAACCTTCCAGGCCGAGAAGCACGAACCGCGCGGACTGTTCCATGATGTAACCCGCCACCTGTTCATCGCCGTGACCATGGATGGCGATGCCGTGAAGTACGCTGCTGGCGATCTGAACGAGATCGAGCGCTTCAGCATCCCCCCGGAAATCAAACGCGCCCTGCTAGATTTCGTCACACCCGCGCGTCCCATGGCCCTGGGCGCCGGCCGGTAGGATAATCAGTATTGAACACACGTGTGGTTCGCGCTACGGAATTCAAAACGAAGTGCCTCGCATTGCTCGATGAGGTCGAACGCGAGGGCGTTAGCATCACAGTCACCAAGCGGGGCAAACCTCTGGCCACTCTTCAGCCGTTCCGGAAAAAGCCCCGCCCCTTGACCGAAGGCCTCTGGATGGGCAAAGTCCATTTTCCTGACGATCGACTCACCTCCGATACCGCGGAGCTATGGGACATCGTCGGCCATGAGTCTCCCGAGACTTGAGCCGTCCATCGTGCGCTCTCAACTCCTGCTGGATACTCATGTACTTATCCGCTGGCTTGTGCAACCCAAGAAACTATCTGTGGACAGTTGCGTGTGCTTCGACGCAGTCCGCCCCTCGAAAGCGAGGCTTCGAAACCATCCCCTTGGACATACAAATTGCTGCGGAGGTCGCCGCACTGGGAGACTGCCTCAGGGATCCCGCCGACCAAGCCATCGTGGCGGCCGCCCGTGTCCGCCGCCTTCAGTTGGTAACATCGGGCCAGCGGATTGCCGAATCAAAACTCGTGCCGGTTGTGGAGTAATGCGCCAGGATTCTACCGTTCAAACAAACGGTTCAGCTCCACATAAGGAATGGCGCCCTGCAACATCGCCTCGTACGTTCCCTCGCTCTTGAGTTCCTGCGCGATCCGCCGAGTCAGCCCCAGCGTCGCGCGCGCCATCGCCGATCCCACACTCACCCGCGCCACGCCCATCTCCTGCAATCGTCCGATCGGCGGCGTTCCCGCCATCGCCAGCACATTCAGCGGGAAACGCAGCGCCTCGACGAAACGCCGTATGGTCTCCTCATCCGTCACGCCCGGCACGAAAACACAGTCCGCGCCAGCCCGGATGTAAGCTCGCAACCGTTCGCATGCCCGCTCGAAGCGCGACCCCGCCTCGCCAATCTGATTCAGATATAAATCGGTGCGTGCGTTGATCACCACGTGCACGCCCATTTCGCCGCCCACCCGCCGAACCGTCGCCACCCGCGCGGCATGTTCCCCTGCGTCCCCGCCCGCGTCCTCCAGATTCAAACCCACCGCCCCGGCCGCCACCATCCCCGCCGTAGTCGCGGCAACATCCCCATAACCCGCTTCCAGATCTGCCGTCACCGGTACGCGCACGCATCGCGCAATCCGCGCCACAGCCGCCAACATCTCCGCCGCCGGAATATGTTCCCCATCCGCATAGCCCAACGCGTTCGCCATGCCCGCGCTGGTCGTGGCAATAGCCGGAAACCCGGCTTCCTCAACGATGCGCGCGCTTGCACAATCCCACGCATTCGCCAGCAGCAGGATCTCCGGCCCGCGATGTAGACTGCGCAATATCTCCGCTTTCTCGGCTTGTGTCGCCATGGCCATCAGATTAACATTGGTCAAAAGCACCTATTCAGTGCTCACTGTAAAGGTCGGAATGTCTTGCTTTGCGGACATAATCGCATTCGCAAATCTCTCGGCAGACGCATCCGGGATGGGCGGCAGCAAAACGACAAAGAGGCAATTGACAAACTGTACATTTCGTAAATGTAGCGGCCCCCCGCTATAGTAAATGATCGCATCTTCGAAGATAGAATTGATCCACACCTGACCATCGAGCTTTTGGAAACAACCACTCAAGTTACTGCCCACGAAGACGGCTCCTGATAACCCGCCCTCAATGGCTCCGCAAATCCTGTCTTTGATCCGCTCAAGGTTGGGCATAATTTGCAATCGTGCTGCTAAGTCCGTTTGGTAGTTAATGAGTACCGCGACAGCTTGCCAATACTCAGGCTGGCGTCCATTCACCAGATTTAGCCCAGACCGCAATTGTACTAATGTCTTAAACGGGACATCCGCCTTCTCTTGTTGAGCTTCCTGTAGCGTGTTGGTCAGATTGCGTAAGTTCACTTGCAGGTCACCTGGTGGCATTTCCGCGAAGCGCCCAATCCGGCTTGGCAGATCGAAATGCCCCTCCAGATAGGAGAGCCGCTGCTCTGCGTGGTTCGTCCGGCCTTCGTTACGGGAAACCGTTTCAATCAGCGGTTTAACTCTAGAATCGACGCGCGAATCGATTCGGGAATCAACCAGCAAACCTAGAAACGGGAGGATGACTGCAGGCACAAGCGGGAAAAACCAACGCCCGTTCTTCTTAAACCAATTGTCCTTAGCGAGACCAAAACTGCAGTTTGCTCCCTTGATGCCATGAAACGCTACCTTCGAGGCTCCTCAGTCTTGCAAAGACATCGTCAATCTGTTGCTTGGACATCGGATCTAAGTACCTCCAATCCCAGATGACTTAGGGACAGGCCACCACCTACCAGTCCACTTACCCATTCTCTCGCCGATAGAGCCGAAGGGCATCACTGATCTTAGTTAGCGAATAATACTCTCCGACGGCTGCCGGCAAACGGCACATCACTTTCTGCACAATTCCGGCCAAAGTGTAGGCGGTCGTTGGGAAAGAATGTGCGAATATCCACATTGAAGACGAAAAGGGCCTGCTCGGGTTGGTTAAAATGGGAGTAGTCGAACTGCACATCCCTAAGGGTGCCTCAATCAACTCCATAGAAGTCCCTGGTGATAAGGCTATGCCCTCCATTCCGGCTGCACGAATTCGCGAAGCGAATCTAAGCAATGCGGAGATTGCCGATCGCCTGGCGGGTTTGGCGCAACTGCTTTCCACCCAGAAAGAGAATCCATACAAGATCAGGGCGTATCAACGCGCCGCGGCGAAGATTCGGACGCTCTCTGAAAGCGTGGGAGAACTCGTCCACGAGGATGCCGACCTCACGGTGTATGCGGGGATCGGAGAGGCCATCAGCCACGCCGTGCAGGAAATCGTCCGCACCGGCACACTCGGTAAGCTCGAACAGCTACGCGCTAAGGCGTCGCCGGAGCTTGCAGGGTTGAGCGACTATCCGCGGCTCGATCCGAAGCGCGTTCTGCGGGCATACAAGAAACTCGGGATCGCGTCCGTGGATGAATTGCGGAAGAATCTCGAGAGCGGCGAACTGGAGCAGGCGCTCGGTGCGCGTCTCGCTCAGCATGTTCGGCAAGGCGTGACTGAATCGCATGCGATGCTGCTTTATAGGGCGCACGAACTGCGCCAGGCGGTCGAAGATTTTCTGCTGGATGTTTGTAGAGTGCGGGCGGCGGAGGTTGTTGGCGATTATCGCCGGCGTGTCGAGACCATCGAAGAGCTCGCATTTATTGTAGAGACCGATGATTTCCCATCACTGATCGCGCGGCTGGAACGGTATGGCGGGCGCACTCCCCTGCTGACTTCGATCAGAACGAGTGCAACGTTTTCCCTTTCTTCCGGCGTGCGGTTGCGGATCGATTGCGCCCGTGCGGAAAACTGGGGGCTTTCTCTGATCCAGTGTACCGGCAGCAAAGCACACCTGCGCAAATTAACGGCTGCCACCGGCGGTTGGGTCGCCGTCAAAGAGGCTGAACCCTTTGCTTCCGAAGCCGAGTTTTACGCCAATTTCCACTTGTCCTTTATCGAACCTGAACTGCGCGAAGGTCATGACGAAGTCGAGCGCGCGCAGCGCGGAACGCTGCCTTCGCTGGTGACGATGAACGACATTCGCGGCGAACTTCACACGCATTCCACAGCGAGCGATGGGTCACACTCCATCGAACAACTGGCGGTGGCGGCGCGCGATTTCGGATACGAGTACATCGGCATTACAGATCATTCCCAGAGCCTGAAAATCGCGCGCGGCGTTCCCGCGCAAGACCTGTGGAAGCAAATCCGCTTTATCGATAAACTGAACTCGGGTTTGGCTGGTATCCGTATCTTGAAATCGGCCGAGGTGGATATTCTGGCCAATGGCACACTCGACTATCCCGACGACCTTCTGAAGGAACTGGACTACACCGTTTGCTCCGTGCATTCGCGCTTCGGCCTTGGCAAGCAGGAACAGACCGAGCGCATTCTTCGCGCCATGGACAATCGCTACTTCAATATTCTCGGGCATGCTACCGGCAGGCTCCTTCTCAAGCGTCCCGGCTACGAGCTCGACATGGAGCGCATCATTCGCCATGCGCGGCAAAACGGGTGTTTCTTCGAAATCAATTCGAGTCCGGACCGGCTGGACCTTTCGGCTGAGAATGCCCGGCTAGCAAACGAGGCCGGCGTAAGAATAGCGATTTCTACCGATGCTCACAGCACGCGGGAATATGGCACGGTGCGGTATGGAATCGACCAAGCCCGGCGCGCAGGACTTGAACCGGCTTGCGTTCTAAATTGCCTGCCGTGGCAAGACCTGCAGCCGCTGTTCCGGCGCTGACTATACCTTCGCCGCCTTCTCGCGGGCTTTGATTCCGCTCTTCAGATACCGGAGGGCTTTTTTCGGACCGCCAGTGTCCGTGATCTTGAATTTCTTGCCGCGCTGTTTGTTGTACGACACGAAAAACTCTTCCACTTGCGACAACAACGTTTTGCTCACGTCGTTGATGGTAACCAGATTCTCATGTTCGTAAGAATGGATCGCCGCGCCCAGAATCCTGCTGTTCTTCTCGGTCTTTCCGTCCTGCGTTTGCTCGGCATCGATGATTCCGATGATGCGCACATCGATTAAGCAACCGACGTGTGCCGGCGCGTCCATCAGCACCATAATGTCGAGCGGATCGCCGTCTTCGCCCTGTGTCGAGGGTATGAACCCAAAATCAAATGGGAACATCATGCCCTCGGGCAGCAGGCCGCCGAGGATGAACAGATTTGATTCCGGGTCATAATCGAACTTGCTGCGGAACCCTTTCGGCGTCTCGATAATCGCCCGGCAGGTCGCTTTTTCGGTATCGAGTTTGTGGGGGAGAGTCGTCAGGTCGGCCATTTAATCCCATTATCCTCGGATTCCCGGGTTCTTAGCGTGCGGAAGGTGATTGACCAGCGGGACTCTTTGACCGGCGGTATGCTGTGCTGCCATTCCTCGCGCACTTCATCACGTGGAAAATCGGACACCGGCCGCATCGCCGCTGAACCGGCAACATAGTGAACACCAAACCGGACTACTCGCCGCTTAGCGTCGACGCCATGCATCCGAAACGCGCCGAACGGAAGCGTTTTAATGACATCGAGGAATCCGGCTTCCTCTATCGCTGTCATGATCTCCGGCTCGGACAACAGGCCGGCGGGGGCGCCTTCCAATCGAAACAGGTTTGGCTGATAAGCAGCGAGCCCAGACACACTGATTGGATTCATTCGCACGTGGGACGGATGCTGGTGTAAGTGCGCCTGTCGGAGGTGCCCGGGAGTGGCGAAGAAAATGCCACGCCATGTATAGTGCTGGCACCGGTGACCGTGGAACAAACCTGGATAGACGCTCTGCGGCTTGTGCCCGAGTGGATGCCGCCGCACAAATCAACTGTCATTGTGGCGCCCCATCCCGACGATGAGACGCTCGCGGCGGGCGGACTGATCGCAACGCAGCGGTCCCGCCAGATACCGGTTACGCTGCTGGCCGTGACCGATGGTGAGGCTGCCTATCCTAACGCTCCAGATCTGGGAAACACCCGGCGAGCGGAACAAGCGTGTGCTGCGGAGGCGCTCGCGGTTGCGCCTGACGCCGTCGTCCGCTTTGGGCTACGGGATTCTGCCGTTGCGGAATCCGAACCGGCGCTGGCTGATCGAATTGAAGCGTGTATCGATCCGGATACATTGCTGGTGGCGCCTTGGCCGAACGATCCGCACCCGGACCATGAGGCGTGCGGTAGGGCTGCGGCGGTAGCCGCGAAGCGAACAGGCGCAACCCTGATTTCATACTTCTTCTGGACCTGGCACCGTTTTCGTCCAGAGTGTTTGAACGGATTACTGCTTCGCCGTTTGTCACTATCGGCGGAGGCCTGCTTACGCCGCGCCAGCGCCCTTACGTGCCACTGCTCCCAGTTACATCGAGATGAAGGTCCACCGATCTTGCCGGAAATCTTTCTCGCCCCGGCGCGCCGTCCGTTTGAAACATTTGCGATCTATGACGATCAACACGGTCTCTAAGGAATTCTTTGAGGGAAAGTATCGCGCGAATGGCGACCCATGGAGTTTTTCATCCAGCGCGTATGAGTTGAATCGATATGACGAGATTATGCGGCTTTTGGGTGAGCGACTGTTTAACAACGGTTTCGAGCCCGGATGCTCGATCGGTGTACTCACCGAACGGCTGGCAAGCCGCTGCGGACACCTGCTAGCGATGGATATTTCACCGACCGCCGTGGCGCTGGCGCGGCAGCGTTGTGCGCGATATTCGAACGTCAGCATCGTCGAAGGCGCGCTTCCGGAGGATTTCCCAGCGGAGGTCTTCGACTTAGTCGTCTTCAGTGAGATTGGCTATTACTTCGAACGCGATGGTCTTACAGGAATTCGTGATCTGCTGACGAGACGTCTTGCGCCACATGGGTTACTAGTCGGCGTGCATTGGCTCGGTGTATCGGCGGATCACATACTCAGTGGTGAAGAAGTGCACCAGATCTTGCGCGCCAGCGACTCCCTAACAATGACGGCATCCCGCTATCACGATGGCTTTCTGCTGGAAGCTTGGGAGCGGACTTGATGAGGCCTGCCTGGAAAGTTGCAGTTCTGATACCGGCGCGTAACGAAGAATTGCTGCTTGGCCGCTGTCTGAAATCCGTGATTCGTTCAATTGATGCGCTGCCCGCAACGATTAAAGCAAACATTGTGCTGGTTTCCGATAGTTCCACCGATCGCACCGCAGAAATTGCATATAGCTTGATCGGGCGGCACGGCAGCGTGCTGCATACGCGCGCGGGAACGGTGGGAACAGCGCGAGCCCTGGCTGCTTCCTACGCGCTTGAAAAGATGAGGGTGCCTCTTTCAAACATCTGGCTCGCCAACACCGACGCCGATTGTGTCGTTCCGCCCGCCTGGCTCAGCGACCAAATCGGCTTCGCGGCATCCGGGATTGAGGCGGTCGCCGGCATTGTCGCAGTTGACACCTTTGAGGATCACGGCAGGGAAGTTCCCGCACGTTTTCGGGCTATTTATGCGATTCATGCGGACGGAACGCATCCGCACATTCACGGCGCGAATCTCGGGGTGAGGGCCGACCGCTACGTCGATGTCGGCGGATGGGCGGATTTGAAGACCGCCGAAGACCATGATCTTTGGGGTCGGCTCAAGCGGACCGGAACGCGGATGCTCTCGTCTGCTCAACTTCAAGTTGTTACGAGTGGCCGGCGTGTAGGAAGGGCTCCCAGCGGATTCGCGGGCGCCTTGGCGGCTCACAACGATGCGGTGCTTGCTGGATGAGTCTCGCCGCACAGTTTCGGTGCCTTCTTGATAATGGCCGCCTCGATCTGCCATTTCCAGGTTGCGGCGATACCGCCCCGCGCCACGCGGCTTTGGCACAAATTGCCAGGGACGATTTGGAACTCGGACGGCTTGCGGAGGCCCATGTCGATGCCCTGGCCATTCTGCATGAAGCCGGCCGGCAGCCGACGGCGCAAGCGCTTTACGGGGTTTGGGCCTCGGAGGGCAAGGCGGGGTTAAAAGTTATTGAAGGCGTCGTCTCGGGGCGGAAGGAATTCTGTACCGGCGCAGAGCTCGTTGACTGCGCCCTGGTAACGGTGATGGAGACTGCGCCCCGTCTCCTCGAAATCGATCTTCGCGTGGCCGCCGATCACATGAGCTTCGATGCATCGGGTTGGGCTACCGACGCCTTCTCGGAAACTTCCACCGCGACCGTTACCTTCAGTAACTATCCGATTTCGGAAGACGACTTCGTGGGGCCGCCCGGTTGGTATCTCGAACGGCCGGGCTTCTGGCATGGCGCTTGTGGACCGGCGTCCTGCTGGGCGGGCGGCGCGCAGGGATTGATCGATTACGCACGAACGCACGCACGCCAGACAGACTCGCACGCCATGGCTCACCAGGGAGCGCTGGAAGCAAACGGTTGGCAGTTCGACGCGCTCCTCCAGTCCGCGGGCAAGGAGATCGATAACAATTTCGGGGACGTGCGCGCAGCCAGGATACGCGCTCTCCGGTTGCGACACCTGGTCGAACAATCGTGCACCGATACCATGCAACGGTTCGGAAGGATCTTCGGACCGCGACCGTTGGCATTCGACGCTAGGATTGCGCGCCGATGTCATGAATTGAACTTATATATCCGCCAATCCCACGCCGAGTCCGATTTGGAAGAGTTAGGGCGCGCGGCCTCGTGTGAACCACGGCAAAGTAATTGCAGGCAGGGGTAATATCTCGAAATCGTTTCTTAAAACAAGGAGTAATAAATGAGAGCAGTAACTTGGCAAGGAAAGCATGACATTCAGGTGAAGGATATGCCGGATCCGAAGATTCAGGACCCGCGCGATATCATCCTGCGGGTAACTACAACCGCGATCTGCGGATCTGACCTTCATCTCTATGACGGCTACATCCCGACCATGGAAGAAGACGACATCCTGGGCCATGAATTCATGGGCGTGGTAGAAGAAGCCGGCCCGAACCATCCGTTGAAAAAGGGCGACCGCGTTCTGATTCCCTTTCAGATTGCCTGCGGCCAATGCCATTTTTGTAAGCGTATGGAAACCGCCCTTTGCGACAACACCAACCCGGAGGGTGCAGAGAAAATGCAGAAGGCTTACGGGCAGGCGGCCGCGGGACTTTTCGGATACTCACATCTCTACGGTGGCTACCCGGGGGGACAGGCTCAGTACGTTCGCGTTCCGTGCGCTGACTTCGGAGCCTTCAAGGTGCCGGAAGAGTTATCCGACGAGCAAGTGTTATTCCTCACGGATATTTTCCCGACCGGCTTTATGGCTGCCGAACATTGCGGAATCGAACCCGGACAGGCGGTCGCGGTCTGGGGTTGCGGTCCGGTGGGGCAATTCGCAATTCGCAGCGCGTTTCTGCTCGGCGCGGGACGCGTGATCGCCCTCGACAATGTTCCGGAGCGCCTGGAATTGGCGCGCATGGGCGGTGCGGAGCCGCTGAATGACGAAGACAAGGACATCCAGGAGAAGCTGCGCGCCATGACCTCGGGACGCGGTCCCGACCATTGTATTGACGCGGTTGGAATGGAGGCGCATGGGGCCACTCTCGACGCTCTCTATGATCGGATCAAGGTCGCGGTGATGCTCGAGACCGATCGCTCGCACGCGTTACGCGCGGCAATCTTCGCCTGTGCGAAGGGTGGCACCGTCTCCATCCCGGGCGTCTATGGCGGCTTCCTCGATAAGTTTCCATTGGGTGGCGCGTTCGCCAAGGGCCTCACGCTCAAGATGGGGCAGACGAATGTACACCGCTATCTGCCGCGTCTGCTGGATTATGTCTCGACCGGCAAGATTGATCCGAGCTTCGTCATAACGCACAGGCTGGCGCTCGATGATGCGGCGGAAGCGTACAAAACGTTTCATGAGAAGAAGGGCGATTGCATCAAGGTGGTACTGAAACCCCACGGGCTCGCTGCCTGATCGGCCTCGGACGGCGCAATTCGGCGCCACACAACGAGAGTAAGCCGTTTGATCGTCGCTGGATTCTACGATTCGCTGGTGGGCCAGTCGGTATAGTAGCTATAAAATGTCTCGCCGAGAATACCGGGGTTGCTCTCTAGTCCGACTGCATTGGCATACCCGTACACAAGGGATCTCTGGGTAGGTTCCGAGTATCACTTGCATGGGGGGCCAATGCAGCCCGTCGGCGGATTCGCCATAGGCGTTTTTCGATGCATTCCACGCTATTTGTGGATCGCTATCGGTTCGACCCCAGGCCGGGTTGGTTCCACTGCCCTTCGTAATACTTGTGGCACAGGTAGGGGACTGTCGCGAAACCTCCCGTGGACGCGACGAGTATTTCTCCTGAGTAGTCGCATCAATAGCTACCACAAGGTTGCCGTCCCCAATAGCGAGGGCGCCCCTGAGCCGTATATATGGCTGTGTCCCGCCGATGATCAAGCCAAGATCTTGCCAGGTGGGCGAACGGCCGTACTTTGCCGGGAGCGACACGCCATTAGGCGTAGCACGGATCCTCGACGGCACAGGTTACCTCTTATTTGGGAGCGACGGTGGCACCATCCTTTCGACCAGTCGGGTTCTCCACAACGCCCGGCGGTGTTACATGGCGTCCTGTTTCAAACCCGTCGCCGAAGCCACAACGTCATTAGCCACTACTTGCACCGGGCACGGAGTCCCGCCTGCCTTGCTGCCGTCGGCCGCAAGCCCCAGGTTTTGAGTTAGAAAAACGACGAGCAACAGCGGAAGCCGATTATGCTTTAACACGCTATGCACTAAACACGAGCACGTGTCTCGAAGTTCGATGTAGTCAGTGCGCGAGCGAGTGGACCTCGGCGATATATCCGCCGGGAAACTGCACCATGGCAGCGTTTCTCCCATCCGCCATGTACGGTGCCACCAAAACCGTAACGCCTGCGGCTTTAGCTGTCGTGAGCACGGCATCCAGATTCTCCACTTCGTAGCCAGTGGTCTCCCGTCCAAATGGATAGGGAAGGTGACCGTCCGTAACCAGGATCGTCAGCTTGCCGAAGGCCGACGCAAGGCGGATACGCCGGTGGGTCCCCTGCGCCCGGCCGATCTCGACGCCGGAAGCCCGTGCGTCATCAGAGACCACGCTTCCGTGTGAGAAGGCCAGGAAACTTTTCACCAACGCCGCCGCTCTGTCGCTCGATATATAAACGCGATTTTCCGGAACGGATTTCAGCGCCGCATAGGAAGGTGTTTTGGTATGCCAGTAGAGTTGCGTGTTTACGCCCCCCGGCCATTGAATGATGGCATCCCGGCCGATGGGGTCGTCGAACGGCGCGACCAGGACATCCGCTCCGGTTGTGCGGGCGGCGCTCACGGCCGCGTCCAGGTCGGTCACCAGATAGCCCGTCCTTTCCTGGCCGAAAGGGTAAGGGATGGGCGTCTTGAACCCGAAAACGGACACGGTTCCCACGGGCGTCATCACCAATTGCGACAACGTGCTGCTGGCAGTAGGCGTGACCATGAACTCGCCTTTCTTAGACGTGGTACCGCCGAACGTAGCGATCAAACTGGCGACGAACCGGTCGAAATCGCCGGGCGCTACATAGACGTGGGTGGTATCGTATTGCGGTCCGACAGCTACTATAGGGGTCGCCGCATCCGCGGCGTAGACCAACACCAACAAGCAAAGTCCCCAACATTTCGCAAGACGCATCACGCTCCTTTTTACCACTCTCAGTCTGCTCACCGGTCTCGGCTCCCAAGAAAATCCGCATCGTATTACTCTATGGTTTAAGGATTAGAAGATCTCGTAATATTAATTAACCGAAGGGCGCCGACGCCTAAGCGGCCGCTCACGCGGAAGGACCCCGAAACATATGCAGCGACTACATCCATGCCCGTTCCGTATACCCGCGGCCGGCGCCGCGCTGGCTCTGGCAGCCATACTGCTCGCCGCCTGCCAATCCGTGACCAAAATCGCAGCCCAGGCGCCCCCCCCCAGCGTCGATGTGGTGGAAGTGGCCATGCAGGATGTTCCCGTGGCCAAGGAATGGATCGGCACACTGGACGGCCGCATCAATGCCGACATCCATGCGCAAGTCTCCGGCTACCTGCTGAAACAGACCTATCGCGAAGGTTCGGTGGTCCAAAAAGGCCAGTTATTATTCGAAATCGACCCGCGGCCGTTCCAAGCCGCCTTAAACCAGGCCAAAGGTAATCTGGCGCAAGCCCAGGGAATGCTGCAACAGGCCAAAGGCAATCTCGCGCAAAATCAGGCGCGCCTGGGCAAGGCCGACCTGGATGTCAAACGCTATACGCCGCTGGCAAAGACGAAAGCCATCAGCCAGGAAGAAATGGACAACGCTATTCAAAGCCAGTTGGAGGCCCGCGCCGGCGTGGAATCTTCACAAGCCGCCATCGAAGCCGCCAAGGCCAGCATCGCGGCAGCGGAGGCGGCAGTCTACAACGCCGAGGTGAAACTAGGCTTTACCAGCATCACTTCACCGATCAGTGGTATTGCCGGGCTTGCCAAAATGCAGGTGGGCGCCCTGGTCGGCCCTGCCGGCTCAGAACTTACCACGGTTTCCACGGTCGACCCCATCAAAGCTTACTTCACCGTCAGCGAGCAGGAGTACATGGCCCGCCACACACAGATTCAGGCGGGCGGACCCGGTGTCACCGCCGGCAACCTCGACCTTATTTTGGCTGACGGCTCCGTTCATCCCCACAAGGGTTCTTTCTTCATGGCCGACCGCCAAGTGGACCTGGGCACAGGCGCCTTGCGCATCGCCGCACTGTTTCCGAATCCCGGGAACGTTTTGCGCCCGGGCCAGTATTGCCGGGTACGCTCGATAGTCGAAACACGCAAGAATGCGATCCTCATACCTCAGCGCGCTATCGCCGAATTGCAGGGGAGTTCGCAGGTGGCAGTGGTCGGCGGCGATAACAAAATCGAGATTCGCCCCATCAAGTTGGGCGAGACCGTGGGTTCCCGCCGCATCGTTGAAGAGGGGCTTCGTTCGGGTGAAAGAATCGTCGTGGAAGGCTTGCAGAAAATCCGCAGCGGCGCCACTGTTACGCCTCGGATGGCGGCCGCCAGGGCGGAGGCAAACTAGCCGACATGTCCAGATTTTTTATTGACCGGCCCATCGTGGCCATCGTCATTGCCATCCTGACCGTCATTATCGGCGGCATTTCCATGGTCACTCTGCCGGTGGCCCAGTATCCGGAAATTGTCCCACCCGAAGTCACCATCGGCGCCACCTACCTGGGCGCCGACGCGCAGACCATCGAACAATCCGTGGCCGCGCCCATTGAGCAGCAGATGAGCGGCGTCGACAACATGCAGTACATGTTCTCCACCAATGCCAATAACGGCAGCATGTCTTTGCGCGTGAATTTCGCGGTCAAGACCCAGCCCAATATCGATCTCATCCTTACCCAGATGCGGGAGTCCCTGGCCGCTACGCAATTGCCGGCCGACGTCAACAATTACGGCGTCATCATTCGCAAGGCCATGAGTTCTCCCATCTACATGATTGCCTTGTATTCGCCCAAGGGTACGCGCGATCGCAACTTCCTGGCCAACTACGCCTACATCAACATGGTGGATGAACTGGCCCGCACCCCGGGCATCGGCGACGTACAGATTTACGGCGGCCGCTACGCCATGCAAATCTGGATCAAGCCTGATCAACTGGCCAAATTGCACGTCACGGTGCCGGAGATCGTCAGCGCGCTGCGGCAGCAGAACACCGTCAACCCCGCCGGCCAGATAGGCAGCGAACCCGTTCCCCAGGGTCAGGAGTTCACCTATTCCGTCCGCGCACAGGGGCGTCTCATCACTCCCGAAGAGTTCGGCGCCATCGTCATCCGCGCCAGCCGCGATGGTTCGGTCCTCCGTCTGCGCGACATCGCGCGCATCGAACTCGGAGCGGAGACCTACAACGTCACCGGACGCGTCAACGGCCATCCTGCCGCCATCATCCCGCTGTACCAACTGCCCGGCTCGAACGCCTTGGATGCCGCCACTGCCGTACGCAAAGTGCTGGCCCGGCTTAAGGAGCGCTTTCCCGAAGATGTCGATTACACGGTTTCGCTCGATACCACTTTGCCGGTAACCGAAGGTATTTCGGAAATCGTGATCACCCTGTTCGAAGCCCTGCTGCTGGTGGCCCTGGTGGTGTACTTATTTCTGCAGGACTGGCGCGCTACTTTGATTCCGCTCCTGGCCGTGCCCGTTTCCTTGATCGGCACGTTCATGTTGTTCCCCTTGTTCGGCTTCTCCATCAACACCCTGTCCCTGTTTGGCTTGGTCCTCGCCATCGGACTGGTGGTTGACGACGCCATCGTGGTGGTCGAAGCTACCCAGCACCATATCGAGGAAGGTCTCTCCGCCAAAGACGCGGCCAGCAAAGCCATGCAAGAGGTGTCCGGACCCGTCATCGGTATCGCCATCATCCTCGCGGCGGTCTTCGTGCCGACCGTCTTCGTGCCCGGAATCACCGGCCGCCTCTATCAGCAATTCGCCGTCACCATCGCCATTTCGGTGGTCATCTCCGCCTTCAATGCCCTCACCCTCAGCCCCGCGCTTTCGGCCCTGCTGCTGCGCCCCGCCAGACCGCACCGCGGACCGCTCGGCGTTTTCTTTAAGGCTTTCAACCGCTTCTTCGAACGCGGCCGGAATGGCTATGTGGCCGCCTGCGGGGGCCTCATCCGGAAATCGGCGATCGCGCTTTTTGTTCTAGGCGGATGCGCCGCACTAGCCGGATGGTTCGGTACCAAACTGCCCACGGGCTTTCTGCCCGAGGAAGACCAGGGCTATGTGCTGCTCTCGGTCCAACTTCCTAACGCTGCATCGCTGCAGCGGACGGACGCGGTGGTCCGCCAGATTGAAGACATCGTCAAACAAGTCCCCGCAATCGAAAAGTACAGCAGCGTGGTGGGATATAACTTCCTCAGCGGCGTTCAGAATACCTACTCAGGATTCTTCTTCCTGAAACTCAAGCCCTGGGGCGAGCGAACCAGCAAGCAAGAGCAGGCTGCCGGACTGGTGGGCCTGCTGAATAAACGCCTCGCCGGCCTATCGTCGGGCATGGCTTTCTCGATCACGCCTCCCGCCATCCCCGGTGTAGGCTCGTCCGGCGGATTTACTTTCATTCTCGAAGACCGCTCGGGAGGCGATGTCGCGTTTTTGAATTCCAATCTTCAACAGTTCCTGCAGGCTGCTCGCAAACGTCCCGAATTGACCAACCTCAGCACCACCTTCCTGCCTACCATCCCTCAGGTTTACGTGGACGTTGATCGCGACAAGACCATCTCGCAGGGCGTCTTGCTGGGCGACGTGTATCAAACGCTGCAAACCTTCATGGGTGGATCGTTCGTCAATTACTTCAACCGCTTCGGCCGCCAATGGCGGGTCTTCATCGAGGCCGAAGGCGCACAACGCACGCGCGCCGAGAATATGGATCAGTTCTACGTGCGCAACCAACAGGGCGGCATGGTGCCTCTCTCCGCACTCACCAAAATCAAGCGCGTCTACGGCCCCGAATTCACGCAGCGCTATAACCTCTATCGCTGTGCCCAGATCTTCGGAGGCGCCGCGCCCGGCTACAGTTCAGGCCAAGCCATGGACGCCCTGGAACAGGTGTTCAAACAAAGCATGCCGCGTGAAATGGGCTTCGATTATTCCGGCATGTCCTTCCAGGAGCAGACCGCCCGCCACGGACTTTCTCCCCTGGTCATATTTGGCATGTCACTGGTCTTCGTATTCCTCATTCTGGCGGCGCTCTATGAAAGCTGGACCCTACCCATGAGCGTGCTGCTGGGAACTCCCGTGGCCGTTGCCGGCGCCCTCTGCACTCTGTCGCTGCGCAAAATGACGAATGATGTCTACGCCCAGATCGGGCTCGTGATGCTGATCGGACTGGCTGCCAAAAACGCTATCCTCATCGTCGAGTTTGCCAAAGTGCGCTACGAAGGCGGCATGTCGTTGATGGACGCCGCGCTCGCTGCCGCCAAACTCCGTTTGCGCCCCATCCTGATGACGTCTTTCGCATTTGTCCTTGGCTGCGTACCCCTCTGGATGGCCAGTGGCGCCGGCGCCATCGCCCGCCGCGTGATCGGCAGTTGCGTCATTGGCGGCATGGCCGCCGCTACTGGAATCGCCGTGTTACTCATCCCCGTTACCTTCTACCTGATGGAACGGCTGGGCGGTAAGCCCGCCAAAGGCCACGCGCCAGAAGGGGGCCGCTAACATGCGACGAACCGTGCCAGGCGCTGTACTGCTGCTGCTCGCCGCCATGCTGACCGGTTGTATGATCGGCCCCAAATACGCGAAGCCTTCCCTCGCAGCACCACCGGTTTTTCGCGGACAAGATGGAGCCGCCCAGCAGTCTTCCGTTGCCGACCTGCCCTGGTGGCAGGTCTTTCACGACCCCGTCTTGCAGGATCTGATCAAGACCGCGCTCACGAATAATCAGGATCTGCGCGCTGCGGTATTGCGCGTCGAACAGGCCCGCCAGCTTTCGGCGCAGGCGCGATCCCAATACTATCCCGCGGTTGGGTACCAAGCCGGAGTCAGCGGAGGGAAGAATGAATCCCTGGGCGTAGTGGCCGAGTCGGGCCAGACGCGCGGCAGCCTGCTGGCAGCCATCGGCGCATCCTGGCAGTTGGATATCTGGGGGCGTATCCGCTGGGCCAACCAAGTCTCGCTGGCCAATTTCCTTGCCACTGAACAAGGACGGCGCGGCGTCATGCTCTCCCTCGTCAGCGGCGTGGCGCAAGCCTACTTCGAACTGTTGGACCTGGATCTGCGCCTCGATATCGCGCGGCGCAATACCGCCAGCTTCGACGAGAGCCTCCGCATCTTCCGCGAACGCCTGGATGGGGGCGCGGCTTCGCGCCTCGAAACTGCGCGGGCAGCAGGAGCTATGGCCTCCACCGCCGCCCATATTCCCGACCTCGAACGCCAGATCGCCATCCAGGAAAACAAGATCCGCTTGCTCACCGGGGCCGCCCCGAGCGCCATCCCGCGCCACGAAACCTTGCTTCAACAGACTGTTCCCCCCGATGTTCCGGCAGGTCTGCCGTCCAGCCTTTTGGAACGCCGCCCGGATGTCTTGCAAGCAGAACTCGCGGTGCGCGCCGCGAATGCCCGCGTGGGAATCGCCAGCACCTCGTTCTTCCCCCAAATCGACTTGACTGCCCTGCTCGGCCGCGCCAGTTCGCCGCTTGAGTCGTTCGCCTACGGAGGCAACGCGCTGTGGAGCACTGCCGCCACTGTGGCCGGTCCAATTTATGCGGGCGGATTCCTACGCGCCCAGAAACGCCAGGCCATCGCCTTTTGGGAGGAAACCCGCGTCGCCTATGAGAGTGCCGCGCTTTCCGCTTTCCGGGATGTTTCCGACGCCCTCTTCAACCGGCAAAAGCTGGAAGAAGTGCGCGTGCGCCAAGCCGCTGCTGTGAAAGCCTACCAGGACGCTGTTGAAGTGGCCATGCAGCGTTATACTGCCGGAAAATCAAGCTATTTCGAAGTGCTGGAAGCGCAGCAGGAGCTCTTTCCCGCCGAAAACGCGCTCGCCGAAACGGAACTGGCGCGCCGCTTGGCCGTCGTCCAACTCTATGAGGCGCTCGGCGGCGGATGGCAATTGACTGACGCGCAATGGAGCGCGCCTGCCGCAGTTCCCGCGACCGCTCCCCAGCCGTAGCATTCCGCACTTCTCGGCGCCTGTGGCATTTGTCTTGCTACTGTAACCCAGTGGCAAACACGCAAGAAATCCGTCGACGCGCCGGTTTCGTGTCCGTATGCGGCGCGCGCCAACATAATCTCAAAAACATTGATGTGGAGATCCCCCGCGATGCGCTGGTGGTCTTTACGGGCGTGTCCGGATCCGGCAAGTCGTCACTCGCCTTCGGCACGCTTGTTCGCCGAAGCCCAGCGCCGCTATCTGGAATCCGTTGCGCCTTACGCACGCCGCCTCTTTGATCAGATGGGCGTTCCCGAAGTCGACAGCTATCGACGGCCTGCCACCCGCCGTCGCCCTGCAACAGCAGCGCGGATCGCCCACTACGCGCTCCTCCGTCGGCAGCGTCACGACCCTTTCCAACCTGCTGCGGATGCTCTATTCCCGCGCCGGATCTTATCCTCCCGGGCAACCGGAACTGCACGGCGAAGCGTTTTCCACCAACAGCCCCGAAGGCGCCTGTCCCCAATGCCACGGCCTCGGCCGCATCTACGATGCCACCGAGAAGACCATGGTGCCCGACGATTCGCTGACCATTCGGCAGCGCGCCATCGCCGCTTGGCCCACCGCGTGGGGCGGCCAGAATCAACGCGATATTCTGGTGACTCTCGGCTACGATGTGGACCGTCCCTGGCGCGATCTGCCCAGAAAAGACCGCGATTGGATTCTGTTCACCGAAGAACAGCCCACCGTTCCCGTCTACGCCGGCTTCACTCCCGCAGAAACCCGCCAAGCCCTGAAACGCAAGGAAACGCCCAGTTATCAGGGCACATTCACCGGAGTGAAACGCTATGTGCTGCACACCTTCGCCAACACCCAAAGCGCCCTTACGCGCAAACGCGTCTCGCAATTCCTGGTCGAGCACCGCATGTCCCGCTCTGCCATGGCAAGCGATTGCGGCGCGAATCGCTGTCGGTGAATTTCGCAGGTTTCGATATCGCCGATATTTCCGCGCGTCGCTATAACGCGCCTGCACGACTCTTGCTGCCTGCCGCCGACGGCCGACGGCACGCCAAGCGCCGGCGCGCATACGGAACGGCATCCGGAGCGCGTCAGTCGTGGCGCAGCGCATCGCGCATGATCTTGTCGGACGTATCGCGGTCATGCTCGATCTCGGCCTCGGCTATCTCTCCCTGGAACGAAGCACGCCCACGCTTTCGCCCGGCGAATTGCAGCGCCTGCGACTTGGCCACTCAGATCCGCTCCAATTTGTTCGGTGTCGTCTATGTGCTGGATGAGCCGTCCGCCGGACTGCATCCGGCCGATACCGAAGCATTGCTGGTGGCGCTCGATCGCCTGAAAGCTTCCGGCAATTCTCTGTTCGTGGTCGAACATGAACTCGATGTCATTCGCCGCGCCGATTGGATTGTCGATGTCGGGCCCGCGGCCGGCGAACAGGGCGGCCGGGTGCTCTATAGCGGCCCCCCCGCAGGGCTCGAAAAGATCGAAGAGTCCGAAACGCGCAGCCACCTGTTCGGCAACTTGAAACCACCCGTGCGCAGTCCGCGCGATCCGAAAGGCTGGCTCCGCCTGGAAGGCGTTACGCGAAACAACCTGCATCAACCTCGACGTCGATTTCCCGCTTGCACAGTCTGATCGCAGTCACCGGAGTTTCCGGATCGGGCAAATCGAGCCTGGTCAGCCAGGCCTTGGTGGAACTGGTTCGCGAACACCTGGGCCAGGCGGCCCCTCCGGATGATGAAGACGATCCCGCCGGATTAGAGACTGGCGCGCACGCCAGCGCCCCCAGCGTGGAAGGCCGCATCGCTTCCGGCATGGAGGGCATTAAGCGGCTGGTGCGCGTGGATCAGAAACCCATCGGCCGCACGCCGCGCTCCAATCTGGCCACCTACACCGGCCTGTTCGACCACGTCCGCAAGATTTTTGCGGCACACCAAAGCCGCGCGCGCCCGCCACTACACGGCCGGCCGATTCTCGTTCAATGTCGCCGCAGGGCCGCTGCGAAACATGCGAAGGCGAAGGCTTCGTCTGCGTGGAGTTGCTCTTTCATGCCGAGCGTCTATGCGCCTTGCCCGGCCTGCCACGGAGCTCGCTACAACGCGAAAACACTGGAAATCGAATATCGCGGCAAGAACATCGCCGAAGTTCTAGGCATGACAGTGAACGCCGCGGCCGAATTCTTCGCCGCCGAAGCGCCCATCAGCCGGTCTTTGCATCGTCCTGCAGGAAGTCGGGCTGGGCTATCTGCGCCTGGGCCAACCCGCCACCGAACTTTCGGGCGGCGAAGCCCAGCGCATCAAACTCGCCACGGAACTGCAGCGCATGCGAACGCGGCAACACGCTATACGTTTTGGATGAGCCCACCACCGGCCTGCATCCGTCCGATGTCGAAAGCTGGTCCAGCAGCTCGGACGGCTTGGTTGAATCCGGCAATACCGTGATCGTGGTGGAACATGACATGCGCGTCGTCGCCGCCAGCGATTACGTCATCGACATCGGGCCCGGCGCAGGCGAAGAAGGCGGCCACATCGTCGCTTCCGGTACTCCCGCGGCCGTCGCGCAATCGCGCGCCAGTCGCACCGCGCCGTATCTGGCGCGCTTCCTGCAATGAGCCACGATACTAGTCTTGACTGGGACGTTGTCACCATTGGCGCGGGAGTCGCAGGACTGGCGGCTACCGCAAAACTGATCGCCGCCGGCCAGCGCGTCATCTGCCTGGAGGCCACCGCCCGTATCGGCGGCCGTATCCTGACCGTTCACGATCCGCTCGCTTCTCTACCGGTCGAACTGGGCGCCGAGTTCATCCACGGTCTTCCACCGGAAACGTGGCAACTCGTCCGCCAAGCCGGCCTCACGGCCTACGAACATACCGCCGAAGCTTTGCATCTGGATCGGGGACGCATCCTGAAGGACCAGAAAGTCGGCGAGATAGCCGATGACATGCTCGCGCAAGCCGCTAAGTCCTCCCGAAAAAAGGACGAGACCTTCGAAGACTATTTGCGCCGGTCCCATCAATCTCCGGATTTGAAAAAATGGGCTCGCGTTCATATCGAAGGCTTCAACGCCGCCCACTCAGACTTGGTCAGTGCCGCTTCCTTAGTCGCCGAATCCAAGGCCGCCGGCGAGATTGAAGGCGACCGCTCTTTCCGCATTCTCAACGGCTACGATTCCATCCCCGCCGCTCTGTTGCGCAGCATTCCCGAAAGCGACTCGGTCGTCCATTTGAATTGTGTCGTCGAACGTGTGAACTGGCGACGTGGTTTCGTCGAGGTCCATTACCGCCAGAATTTCGATCCGGATGAGCAGACCCTGCGCTGCCGCCGCTTGATCGTTACGGTGCCATTGGGCGTGCTGCAAGCCAATCCGGCCAGCCGTGGAGCGATCCGCTTCGACCCCGCCCCCTCCCGCATTCTGCGCGCCGCGGCCTCTCTGGAATTCGGCCAGGTCCATCGCGTCACCTTTCGCTTCGGCAACGCCTTTTGGGAAGACTGTGAACAGTTCAAACGCGCCGGATTCCTGATCTCTCGCGACCCGGGCTTTTTTGCCTGGTGGACCATGCATCCAATCCTTGCCCCCCTGCTCACTGGATGGTCGGCAGGCGCCGCCGCGCACCAGTTCCACAGTATCGGCGAATCCCGCGTCGCCGCAACCGCCCTCGAGTCTCTCGCTCGCATCTTGCATCGCAAAGTGCCCGCGCCGGAAGCCGTCTATTACCACGACTGGCAGGCCGATCCGTTTTTTCGAGGCGCATACAGCTATGCCCCTATCGGTGGACAGGCCGCCCGCCGGGCGCTCGCCAAGCCCGAAGAAGATACGCTGTTTTTCCCTGGCGAAGCGGCCAATACGGAGTGGCATGCCAGTACGGTGCATGGCGCCATCGCCTCAGGCCTGAAGGCTGCCGGATTGGTTTTGTCAGCAGGGTAACTAGCCGGCGGCTTGCGCGGTTTCTTTTCCGAGCGTGCTATGTTTGCGGCCGAAGGGGAAGTAAATCCCAAATCCGATAATGAGCCACACAAAGAAGCGCACCCAGGTTTCCACAGGTAGCGACATCATCAGGATCAAGCAGGACACAATCGATAACATCGGCAGGTATGGCGAACCCGGCACGCGGAATCCACGCGGGCGCTCTGGCTGTTTCTTGCGCAGCACGATCACGCCCGCCGATACCACGATAAACGCGAACAGCGTTCCGATGTTCGCCAGATCCGCGAACCAGTCGATATCCAAAATCCCCGCCGGAATGCCCACCACCAGTCCCGCGATCCACGTGCTGATGTGCGGTGTCTTGATAGCTCCGGATGGACTTTCGAGAACATACCTTCGGCAGCAATCCATCGCGCGACATGGCGAACCAGATGCGCGCCTGCCCGTATTGAAATACCAGAAGCGACGAAAGCATCCCCACGATCGCGCCGACGCTCACCACCAGCCGCAATGCGGTTGATAGCCCAGCGCCTTCAGGGCGTTGGCCACCGGCGCAGCGTTGTTCAGAGTCTTGTAATTGGCGATCCCTGTGAGCACCAGCGATACGGCGATGTAAAGCACCGCGCAAATGATCAGCGTGGCGATGATGCCGATCGGCAGATCGCGCTGCGGCTTCTTGCACTCCTCCGCCGCCGTCGATACCGAATCGAATCCGATATAAGTGAAGAACACGATCGCCGCGCCGGTGAGCACGCCCGGAAATCCGTTGGGCAGAAACGGATGCCAGTTGTCGCTCTTCACCGCGTGCGCAGCGCCCAAGCACGAAAATCAAGATCGCGGCGATCTTGATCAGCACCATCACGTTATTGGTGCTGGCGCTTTCCTTCACGCCGCGCACCAGGATCTATGTCAGAATCAGCAGGATCACCAGCGCGGGAACGTTGAACCATGCCCCCGTGGGTGCCCGCCGACGAAAAAATCGGCCCCGAAATTTTGGCCGGCAAATGCCAGCCGAAGACATTATCCAATATGTCGTTGAAATAGGCAGAGAACCCCACCGCCACCGCCATGTTCGAGACCGCGTACTCCAGAATCAGGTCCCACCCGATGATCCAGGCGATGATCTCTCCCAGCGTGGCATACGCGTAGGTGTACGCGCTGCCTGCAATCGGGATCATGGACGCCAGTTCCGCGTAGCACAGTGCCGCGAAACCGCAGCAGATCGCCGTCAACAGAAACGACAGCGAAATGCCCGGCCCCGCTCCCGGCCGACCCACCATCGAGACCGCGTGGGGTCCGTGTAGGATCAGGTCGAGAACGGTGGCATGGAATATGGACGTGTTGCGGAGCGTTTCCCCCGCGGCCGCCGTCCCCGTGAGGATGAAGATGCCGGAGCCAATTACCGCCCCAACCCCGAACGCGGTCAGGCTCCAAGGTCCCAGGGTCTTGCGCAGGCGCTTGTCCGGTTCCTCGGAAGCCTTTATGAGAGCGTCAATACTCTTGGTGCGGAATAATTGGCTCAACAGCCGTCCTTAGGCCGCTCGTTTACGGTTCGCGGCTCAGTATTTTAATTTACCGCTTACGCTGGCCCTGCACCATCTTTTTGACTTTTTTCTTCATGGACCCGCGCGCCACGCCCGCCGCGCGCTTGGCCTTGGGAGCCGCCTTCTTCCGCGCCACCCGCTTCAACTTCTTTCGTTCCACTCTATCGGTAATTGTCGTAGTATTCTATCTCAACCTCTCTTCAGCCCCGCGTACTTCTCCACCAACTTCTTCAGCCCAAACCGCGGGAAGCTGACTGTAATCTTGGCGTCTTCACCCTCGCCCTCGCGCCGCACTACCGTTCCTGTGCCGTATTTCGGATGTTCCACCGTCATGCCCGTTCGCGCCGCTTTACGCGGCGGTGCAGCCACCGGCGGCTTCGCAGGCGCGGCAGGCTGAAACTGCTGTTGCCGCGGCGGAACTACCGGCGGAGCCTTTGGCGATGGAAACGCTACCCCGCGTTCCGAGAAAAACTGAGAAATGTTCTCCAGGGAATTATACGTCTTTCCGTTGAACGTATTGCGCTGGGCACTCTGCCGCACCTGGTAGCGCTCCGCGTGCAAGTCCACTTGCGGCACGCTATCGTCTTCACCCAGGTTCACGATCAGTTCCGCCGGTGACTCGCTGAGAAAGCGCGACGGCACCATGCGTTCCTGTTCACCGCCGCCAAATCGGCGCCGGTACTTGGCCCACGTCAGGAACAACCGCTTGCGCGCGCGCGTCATGCCCACGTAGCATAACCGCCGCTCCTCTTCGAGCGCTTCCACCGAAGCCATTGACCGTTGGTGCGGGAACAACCCTTCTTCCAAGCCCGCCAAAAACACGATCGGAAATTCGAGCCCTTTGGCGTTATGCAGCGTGAGCAGGCTCACCTGCGCATTCTCGTCCACCGCATCGGCATCCGCCACCAGCGCCGCATGGTCCAGGAAGTCGCCCAGGCTTTCGCCGCGCTCGGCAGCCTCCGCCGCCGCATTCACCAACTCCGCCAGGTTGTCCAGCCGAGTTTCCGATTCCGGCGTGCCCTCCTGCTGCAGCATCTTGCCATAGCCGGTGCGGTCCAGCATAAATCGGATGGCATCCGGCAGCGGTTCGCTCATCACGCGCAGGGAAATCTCCTGCACCATGGTGCGGAACGCCACCAGCGCCGATTGCGCGCGCGCCGGAAACAATTGCTGGTCGATCATGCGCGACACCGCATCCCACAGGCTCAGCCCGTTTTCGCGCGCGAAGGCATCCACTTGCTCCACCGTGGTGCGCCCGATACCGCGCGCCGGAACGTTGATGACGCGCAGCAAACTCACCGAATCGTGGTTCGAAATCGCCAGCTTCAAATACGCCACTGCGTCCTTGATTTCGGCGCGCTGATAGAAACTGAATCCGCCGATCACCAGATACTTGCGGCCGTGCCGCCGCAGCCCTTCTTCGATCTGCCGCGATTGCGAGTTCGTCCGGTACAGCACCGCGACCCGGTCGTCCGGGCTCACCGCCAGCAATCGTTCGATGGTCTTCGCGATGAACATGCCCTCGTTCTCCGCATCCCACCCCCCGTACATCCCGATCATTTCGCCGCCCTCGGAATCGGTCCACAAGGTCTTTCCCTTGCGCGCTTTGTTGTTCGCCACCACTTTGCCGGCAGCCGCCAAAATATTCTTGGTCGAGCGATAGTTCTGCTCCAACCGGATCGAACGGGCGTTGGGAAAGTCGTGCTCGAAATCCAGGATATTTTTGATGTCGGCGCCGCGCCAGCTATAAATGGACTGATCTTCGTCGCCCACCACGCACACGTTGCCGTGTACCTGCGAAAGCAACCGCATCAATTCGTATTGGGTCCGGTTGGTGTCCTGATACTCATCCACCATCAGGTAGCTGATGCGCCGGTTATACAGCCCGCGGGTACCTTCGTCGTGGTACAGCAATCGCACCGTTTCGAGCAGCAAATCGTCGAAGTCGAGGGCATTCGCAGTGCGTAGCGCCTTTTCGTAATCTTCCCAGATGATGGCCAGTTTGCCGGCCGCCGGATCCGCCGCATTGCGGTAAAAATCCTGCGGCGTTTGCTTGGAATTTTTGGCTTGGCTGATGCGCGACAGCGCCGCGCGGTACTGCATGAACTTCTCGTCCAACCCCAAATGCCGGTATGCCGATTTGATCAGTGCGAGTTGGTCGTCATCGTCGTAAATGCTGAAATGACGCGTAAACCCAGGCCGGATTTGCGCCAGCGGTTCGCCGTCTTTGCGCAGCAGTCGGACGCAGAACGAATGAAATGTGGACAAATTGGGTGACGACGAAAGTTCTACATCGCTCAACAGCGCCGCGACGCGTGCCCGCATCTCGGCTGCCGCTTTATTGGTGAACGTGACCGCCAAAATGGCGGACGGGGGCACATGCTTCGCCGTAATGATATGGGCGATGCGATGTGTAATGACCCGTGTTTTTCCGCTACCTGCGCCGGCCAGAATGAGTAGAGGACCTTCTGTACAAGCGACAGCCTCACGTTGTTGAGGGTTAAGACCCTTAAGAAAGTCCATGTCGAGGGGGACTCTTTGAATTTTACCATGTAGACGGGCTCGACACCCTTAACGGTGAGTCGCACCTATTTTCCGCCACCGTACCGTACCAGTATTTTCCGCCCGGATCGCTTCCACCTTGCGTGATAGACTCGTATCCCTGAGGCTTGGCAACCGGTGATTGCTTATTCCCTACATTGCCGTACGGTGTTCTCCGGCGCGGCTCTGCTGATCTCGGTCCTGGTTTGGAATTCGCGTGCAGCGGATCCGGGCTCCATCAAGCCGCGTACCAAAGCCACGCGGGCAGGCGATATTCACGTCGATTCCAACCTGTCCCTGATTCCGATCAGTGTCACCGACCCCGGGAACCATCCGGTGATCGGTTTAGCAGCCAATCAGTTTCGCGTGTTCGAAGGCAAGATTGAGCAAACCGTCCTCCGCCTATCGAGCGACGATGCCCCTCTGTCGGTCGGAATCATCTTCGATGCCAGCGGCAGTATGGCCGCCAAACTACCGAAAGCTCGCGACGCTGTCGCCGAATTCCTCAAAACCGCTAATCCCGAAGACGAATTCTTCCTGGTCAACTTCGCCCGTACTCCCGAACTAGTCGTCCCGTTTACCAATAACCCGGGCGACATTCAGATGCGCTTGATGTATGCCGGCACCCGCGGTAAAACCGCCTTGCTCGATGCCCTCTCCCTGGCGATTCATTATCTGAAAAATGCCCGCAATCCGCGGCGCGCCCTCCTGGTGATTTCAGACGGCGGAGATAACCACAGCCGCTATAACCAAACAGAAATACTCAGAATGGTCCAGGAGTCCGACGTCTCTATCTATGCCCTCGGCATTTACGACCGGGGCATCCCCATACTGCCTGAAGAAGAACGCGGCGGCGAAAAACTACTTACCGACATCGCCGAAGAGAGTGGCGGCCGCCAGTTCGCCGTGGACCACCCCAGCCAACTGCCCGCCGCTGCCGCCGCTATCGGACTCGAACTACGAAACCAGTACTTGCTGGCGTATCGCCCGTCCCCCATTGAGGCGAACGGGAAGTATCGCCGGGTCCAGGTCAAACTCGTCGAACAACGCGGCATGCGTCTTTCCTGGCGCCCCGGCTACTATGCGCCGGCGCCATAGCCGATTAGAAGTAGAACGCCTGCATCTGCATGGTGAACTCGTTGCTAGGCCGTAGCGGCGAGCCGTTCTGCGGCAGTGCGCGCAACGCCTGTAGCGTCCATTTCAGGTTCTGCCCGCGGATATAGTAGTTCACTCCGCCGCCTACGCGATTGATATCTTTCGTGTGGTTGACTTCCACTACAAACCGCTGCGTCTCACACCGCACGAAGGGCTGAATCTTGGCCCGATGAATATAATAGGCGCCTTCCGCCATGAAGTTGTTCTGGTCCGGAATCGAAGCAAACTTCTGCCGCCCGTCGAAGTGGAAGTAGTTCAGGTTAAAGCCGACTTCGTCACCACCATGTACCGGCGTGTCGCTCGCAATATTAGCCGACTCAGACCGGTAGCTGCCCTGCATATCGCCGCCTGCATCTACCGCCAGAATCTTCTTTTTCCCCAATGCCGTGCCGGTATACGCATACTCTTTCTCCGGAGAGAAGAAGTCGTATTGCAGATACATCGCCGGACGCAAGGAGTTACGTCCGTTGGTATCGCGCTCACCCTCAAAGATGCCACCCCGGTATTGCAGCCGATCGTGGTAGAAATACCCGCGCGCCTGAAAACCCATGTCGCGTAAAGCCGATTCCTGCAGCGCCGTATTGTTTACCGTCGCAACCGAACTGATATCCAGCGAATAGAAGCTCAGTGTCGACTGCAATCCCTGCCGCGAACTCGGAACGAGCATTTCGCCGCCCGACACTTGCAGATACTTGTTCACCTGGTAACCCATCCAGGCATCCTGCAGAATGAATCCCGACCCCAAGGCCTTCGGCGTGATCCCCAGTTTCGGATCGTCCGTCTGGAAAAAGAAAGCGATCTTATCGCCGATGTTTCCACCCATCAGGATGCGCGCGCGGCGCAAATAGAAATTCTGTGCAAAACCCTGCTCGCCCTCCGAGGCTGGCGTATTGGTCTGCGTCCAGTCCGCCCAAAACTGACCCTGAATGCCGAACTTAATGCTAACGTCTTCGTTCTGTATCTGAAGCTGTGCGGAAACCGGCGCCGCAGCCAGCGCCAGGATCACCATCCCAGCCAACACGCTCAACAGCGTGCGTAACAAGCGAGCATGGAACATATTAGTCCCTCCGCTTGTCTATCGGTATTTTTTGGAACGAACTGTACTTACTTCGCCGCCGCCGGCAGGGTCGCGGCCGGGATCATCCACGGAAAAACATACGCCATCAACAACACCACCACCCCTACCAGGCACGCCAGCACCATGCTGTGCAGAAAGACGTAGCGCAGGATGCTTCCTTCATTCCCTTGCTGCCCGGTAGCCACACCCGCCACCACGATGCTCTGCGCATCGATCATCTTGCCCATCACCCCCCCCGCGCTATTGGCCGCTGCCGCCAGCACCGGGGGCAATCCCACCTGCCGCGCCGTGATCTGTTGCAGTCCGCCAAACAGCACGTTCGACGAAGTGTCGCTGCCTGTCAGCGCCACCCCCAGCCACCCCAATAGCGGCGAGAAAAACGGAAACAGCACGCCCGTGCTGGCGAAAGCTAAACCCATGGTCGCGTCCAGCCCCGCATAGCGCGTCGAAAAGCCCAACGCCAGCATGGCCCCAATGGTCAACAACGATTTCCGGATGCGCTTCAACGTCCCCAGGAAAATCCGCAGCAGTTCAAACGGCGTAAAGCCCAGCAACAATCCGCTCAGTCCCCCCGATAGCAGCAGGCTGGTACCCGTCGCCGAAGCCCAGTTGAATACGAAAATAGCCGGCTCCGCTGTGGGCTTAGCTACCACCGGCGGCCTGCGCGTCACCGCCAGGTGCAGCCAAGGCGCCGGAATGTTGCGCGAGGTGACTCGGTTCAAAAAACTCTTCACCGGCGTCAGGCCCCACACGAAGACGAATACCGAAAGCAGAATCCACGGCAGCCAAGCTTTCACCGCTCGCCTGCCTCCGTGTACCCGCCGGCCCGCATGCTCCCGCGCGCGTTCCGCCACGTTTTCGTGCCCGAATGACCACGTCGTGGCCGGTTGCCAGAACTTCAGCAAAATGATCAGCGCCAGCATCGAAACCAGCGACGCGCCGATCGCCGCCAGTGACGGTCCAATATAGTTGCTGATGGTGAACTGCGTGGCGCCAAACGTCAGTCCCACGGTCAGGCAGGCCGGCCACACTTCCACCGCATGCTTGCGGCCGCACATGGTCCAAACCACCCAGAACGGCACCGCCACGCAGAACAGCGCCAGGATTCGCCCCGTCATGGCGCTCAGTAGATCTAACGGCAGCCCAGTCACCGTCGCTAAGGTGATCACCGGAATGCCTAGCGCCCCAAACGCGACCGGCGCGGTATTCGCAATCAGCGCCAACCCCGCAGCCTCCAGCGGCCGGAACCCCAAACCAATCAACATCGCCGCCGAGATTGCCACCGGCGTGCCGAATCCCGCCGCTCCTTCAATGAACGCCCCAAAGCAGAACGCGATCAGCAATACCTGAATGCGGCGGTCACTGCCCACGCCTGCGATCGTATCTTTTACGACCTCGAAGTCGCCCGACTTCACCGTAACATCGTAAACGAAAATCGCTCCCAACACGATCCAGCCGATCGGAAAGAGGCCATATGCGGCGCCCATTAGCGCGGCCACCGCCGCCAACTTTACCGGCATTCCAAACACGCCCACCGCAACGCCAAGGGCGGCCGCCAATCCCGCCAGGGCCGCCCAGTGCGCCTTCACATGGCCGAACGCCAGCAACCCCAGCAGCACCACCACGGGAAGGGCGGCCACCAAAGCCGACAGCGCCAAACTACCGGCTACCGGAGTATAAGTTTGCGTCCAAGTATTGAGCAAGATATTGGGAAGGATAAACCACAGTATAATCCCGGCTTCGGCTGCCAATCACCGCAGCGGTGCTTTTCAACCAACGCAAATACCCGCTGCCGCGTCATATAACTAGCACTCTCAACGCGTTGCGATTTGGCGGCTCGCGTGCCTTTAGGAGTGACGTGATACGCCAAGGGAGGTGGATCATGAGAAGCGTCGTGAAATCGTCATTTGTTCGCCAGGCCGCGCGCCTGGTTTGTGTCCCGCTTTTAGCGGGTGCTCTATTATTGGCGCAGCCAGCGCCACCCCCGCCCCCAGGCTCCGGGCAGATCTCCACCCCGCTCCTTGCGCCTCAGCAATTGGATACCCTGGTGGCCCCGGTCGCCCTTTATCCGGATCGCCTGCTGAGCCAGTTGCTGGTAGCTTCTACCTATCCGCTTGAAGTGGCTGAAGCCGCTCAATGGATGCAGCAAAATGGCAATCTGCAAGGGCAGCAATTGGTTGATGCCGCCCGCGAACAAAACTGGGATCCCAGCATTCAGGCCATGGTGGTCTTCCCTGACGTCCTCACGCGTCTGGCGTCCGATATCCGCTGGACCACTGATCTTGGCAACGCGTTTCTCGCACAGCAAGGCGATGTAATGTCTGCCGTGCAGCGCATGCGCGCCCAAGCCCAGGCATCCGGTAAACTGCGGTCCAACAGCCAGCAGACCGTAACTAGCGAGATGCAGGGCGATCAGTCCGCTATCGATATTCAGCCCGCCAACCCGGAAGTGGTCTACGTACCTTATTACAACCCCGAGTACATTTGGGGTCCTCCGGTCGGCGGCTATTATCCCCCGTGGGATTACCTTGATGTCGGCTTCGGTTACGGCTATGGCTTCGGCCCTGGCATCTATATCGGTGGATTCTTCGGCGGCCTTGGATGGGGCGGCTGGGGTTGGGGACCCAATTGGTTCGGCCGTTCGATCTTCTGTAATGCGTTCTTCTTCAACCATTACGGTTTCGGCGGTGTAGGCTTCCGTGGTGGCGTGTGGGCGCACAATGCGAGCCACCGGCTAGGTATCGCCTACCCCAACGCGTCCCTTCGCGGACGGTACAACGCGGCTTCAGTGGCGGGTGCCCGGTCCTCGTTTGCCGGGTCTCGCTATAGCTCCGGCTATCGCGGTGGCGTGTCGCAAAACGGGGGATGGAATCGCTTCGGCTCAGGGGCCGGCACTGCTCGCGCCGGTTCCTCGTACGCCGGCGGCAATGCTTATCGTGGCTCCACTTCGCTGGGGAACAGTTACGGCGCCAACCGCGCGTCCCCCAGCTATCGTTCCACTCCGTCCTATGGCGGGACCTATTCTGGAAACCGGGCGATGACGCCCAGCTATCGGTCGAACCCTTCATATGGCGCCAGCCGCGGCAGCGTTTATAGTGGTGGCGGCAGTGTCCATAGCTACGGTGGCAGCGTCCACAGCGGCGGATCTGTTCGCAGCAGTGGAGGTGGCGGCTCCCGCGGTGGGTCCGTGGCGCACTCTAGCGGTGGTGGCGGCGGTTTCCACGGCGGTGGTGGTGGTGGATCGCACGGCGGCGGCGGTGGTCACGGCGGCCACCGTTAAGACTTAACTCATTATCAACAAAGGGGCGGGATTCGGCGATCCCGCCCCTTTGATGCGTTTGCGCGTTTTGCATCGGGGGTTCTGGTACCATAACGTCCGCTTTGCCTTGCCACCCGCCCGCAGTGCTCCCTATACTGAGGAGACTCCCGTCTGCCACTTCAACGGCGCTTCGGGACCAACGGGGTAATCAACGATGGACGGACTGGTTCGGCGCGCTTGGATTTTGCTTCCCGGTTTAGCTCTTCTCGCGCCGCTCGGCGCCCAAACTCTCACGCCAGCCACGTTGGCCTTCGGCGCTCAGGCTCAGGGCACCACCAGCGCCGCCAAGGTTGCTACCCTAAAGAACACCACCACCGCAGCCATCACCATTAACAGCACTACCGTTACCGGAAACTTCGCCAAGTCCGCCAGCACTTGCCCGGTGAGCCCCGCTAAACTCGCGAAGAGCGCCTCTTGTACCATCTCGGTGACCTTCACGCCGCTCGCGCTGGGCACCCAGACCGGTAAACTTACGGTTACCGACACGGGTACCAATGCGACCTTAACCGTCACTCTGAATGGCAACGGCGTCGCGCCCGTCACCGTCGCCCCCACTGCTTTGACCTTCGCTAAACTACCGCTCGGCGAGACCAGCGCGCCTCAAACCGTCACCTTGACCAACAACCAAACCACCGCTCTCACCTTTAATAACATCTTCGCGAGCGGCGATTTCGCCGTCACCGCCGACACCTGCAGCCCCAGCGTTGCCGCACTTACCAAATGCACCGTGGGTGTCACCTTCTCCCCCACTGCCACCGGCTCCCGCACCGGTACGCTGTCCTTCTCCGATTCCGCCCCCAACACCCCGCAGACTGTGGCCCTTACGGGCACCGGGACCGCCGCCGTCTTGGTTTCCATCGCCGTAACGCCTGCCACCGCATCCATCTACATCGGCAATACCCAGCAGTTCACCGCCACCGGCACTTATAGCAACAACACCACCAAGAATCTTTCGTCTACTGCGACCTGGACCACCGCCCCCTCTGGTATCGCCTCCGTCAGCGCCACCGGCCTGGCCACGGGATTGGCAGCCGGCACCACCACCGTCACCGCTACCTACACCGGCATCGCCGGATCCGCATCCCTCACCGTCTCACAGGTCTTTGTGAATACCGGCAGCCTGAACACCGCGCGCTATTACGATTCCGCAACTATGCTGACCACTGGAATGGTCCTGATCGCCGGCGGTATCGGCTACATCCCCGGCGGCACCGGCGCTCTCGGCGATCTGGCCACCGCCGAGCTTTATAGCCCCGCTACCCAGTCGTTCACTTTTACCGGCAGCCTCAATACGGCGCGCGATGAACAAACCGCCACGCTGCTGAATAGCGGCAAAGTGCTGGTCGTCGGCGGCTCCGACATCAACGGCCCGTTGGCCAGCGCGGAAGTCTATACGCCGTCCACCGCTGCCTTCGCCTATACCGGGAATCTCAACACCGCGCGCTATTCCCATACCGCCACGCTCCTACCCAACGCTACCGTGCTGATCGCCGGAGGCTACGGCGCTGCCGGGGTTCTGAATAGCGCCGAACTTTATAATCCCGCGACCGGAAAGTTCGTCGTAACCGGACCCTTGAATGCAGCGCGCTTCGATGCCACCGCCACTCTTCTGCCCAGCGGATTGGTGCTCATCGCCGGTGGCGCCGATGAAAACGGCCCGCTCTCCAGCGCCGAACTGTTCGACCCCTCGTCCGGCACTTTCACGCTTACCCCCACCGGTCTGAATGTGGCGCGTTCGGGCGCTACCGCTACCCTGCTTAATACCGGCAACGTTCTGATCGCCGATGGCTACAACTACCTCACTACCGGCCCGCTGATCAGCGCCGAACTGTACAACCCCACTACCGGAACCTTCAACGTTACCGGCAACCTTCTTAGTACCGGATGGCTGGGCACTGCCACTCTGCTCACCAACAGCAACGTGTTGGTCGCGGGTAGCGCTATGAACGCCGCGACGGCCCAACTATACAGCCCCGCGAACGGAACCTTCGCGATCGCCGGCGCGCTCAATACCCCGGGCGATCTGCAGACTGCCACCTTGCTGCCCGATGGAACCGTGCTCATCGCCGGCGGCCATAGCAATGCCAGCGGCACCGTTCTGGCCAATGCCCAACTCTACGAACCGCCTACCCTGGTGCCCGCCAATTTGTCGTCCATCGCCATCACCCCCGCCGCGCCCGCGCTCAATACCGGCGCCAGCCAGCAACTTGTAGCCACTGGCACGTTCAGCAACGGCAGCACCCAGAACCTGGCCTCCGCCGTCTGGATCTCTTCCGATACGACCGTGGCGACCGTAACCGACGACAGCACCAATTCCGGCGTAGTCTACGGTGTCGCGGCCGGCACGGCCGTAATCACCGCCTGCACCGGCACAATCTGCGGCACAGTAACGGTTACCGTCACTGCGCCCTAAATGGTGCCTAATATTTTAGGCAAACCTATTGCCTTCCTTCTATTCGCCTAATATACTAGGCAAATATGCTAGACCTGACCTTTATAGGCGGGCGAATAGCCGAGCGGCGCAAGTTGCTCAAGCTCACCCAAGCAGAACTAGCTCGCAACGCCGGCATAAGCCGCGCCACGCTCGACGCGCTGGAAAACGGGCGCGCCGGCGAACTGGGCTTTTCCAAACTAACCAAACTGCTTGCCGCCCTGGGCCTTGAGCTAACGCTCCAGACCGCTCGCTCGCAGCGCCCCACCCTCGACGACCTGATCCAGGAAGACGACGAACATGATCAAAGTCTGGACGAGCGCCACTGAAGCCGGCCTGCTCGATCGTCACGCCGAGCGCGGCAGCACCTTCGCCTACCTGCCCGATATCCCCGCCGCGCGCGCCGTTTCAATTACCATGCCCGTGCGCCTCCCCTCCTGGAGCGTGAACTTCGGCCTCCCACCCATCTTCGAGATGAACCTGCCGGAGGGTTTATTGCGCGAGCGTTTGCGCCTCGCTTTCGCCAAAGCCACCGGATCCTTCGACGAATTCGATCTGCTCTCGATCGTAGGCCGTTCCCAGGTCGGCCGCCTACGCTATACCGGCGACAAAGAACAACTGAATGAGGACGTGCCCTTTCAGTCCGTCGACGAGATTCTTGCGCGCAGTCGCGACGGCGGCCTCTTTCGCTATCTGCTCGAAAAGTTCGCGGCCTTCTCCGGCATCAGCGGCGTGCAGCCCAAAATCCTCGTGCGCGATCAAAACGCGTTCGCCGAAATGGAGCACTCCGTCCACCGCCTCTCGCAAAGCTACACCGGCGCCACGCATATCGTGAAGTTGTGGGAACCTAACGAGTTCCCGCAACTTGCGGCCAACGAGTTCTTCTGTCCGACCGTTGCTCGCAAATGCGGACTCGACGTGCCCCCCTTTCGACTTGCGGAAGACAGCATGGCTCTGGTCATCGACCGCTTCGATCTGCGTATGGACGGAACCTACCGCGGCTTCGAGGATTTCTGCGTCCTCAACGCCCGGAGGACCGACGAGAAATATCGCGGCACCTATGAAACACACGTGATGAAGCGCTTCGCCCAGTTCGCCAACTCTCCGCGCGTCAACGAAGATCTGGAAAAGCTCTTTACCCTTATTGCTCTGAACTGCGCCCTGCGCAACGGCGACGCGCATCTTAAGAATTTTGGGGTCGTCTACGACCAGGTGCTGGGCGAAGCGCGCCTGGCGCCCGTCTACGATGTGGTGACCACATCTGTCTATCTTCCCAAAGACAGCCTGGCCCTGACCCTCAACGGTTCGACCCGGTGGCCCACGGCCAAGGAACTACGAAGGCTCGGCGAGACGAGGGCTGGCGGCGCCCCGGCGAAAGTCCGGCAAATTCTGACACGTGTGGGCGACGCGATTCGGGAGACGGCTGGCGAAGTCTCCTCTTACATTAGTCAACATCCAGAGTTTGCCGACATTGGCCAACGGCTGCTTCAGGAGTGGGATAGCGGCGTGAACACATCGCTCCGCGGCTGACTAAGGACGTCCGGTGTAATACTTAATTGCAGTAGTCGCTGCCACGCCGAGAGTCGCCGTCGAGGATAAACAGCCGCATCATGCGAAGCTTTCCCGCGGGATAGCTTGCAGGTTCTCGATCTGCTAGAAGACCCGCCCCTACCGAATGCAAAACTGCTGGCCGCCGCTACGCCACCGGGCTGGTTACAGCCGTCGGCGTAGCGTTGCCTAACGTTGTCCGGGATAACCGTGACAATCGGGGGCACCCTCCGCACCTTTCGCGGTATCGGCGCTGCCGGGTTACCAACAAGGCGATCCGGTGGGGCAGTACAATGCCGGCTCCGGCCAATTTTTGTCAGCGCCGTCCGCGACCAGGCGTTTGTTCAGCACTGTGGCCGATACGATTGCGCAAGCGCTCCGGCAGGGGCGACTCTTACTATCTCAGCCAACTCGACGGCTCACCAGAACCTGCCGATATCGTGCAGTGCAAGGGTCAAGCGGGCGGAGTGGTTTTATCCTTGGCGTAACAGATAGGGTCAAGCAGACACTCGGGACAACGGGGCTTGCGTGCTTGGCAGAGTGCGCGGCCGTGGTGGATAATTTGATGCGAGAAAAGGATCCACCGATCTTGCGGCACGATCTTCAACAGATCCTGTTCGATCTTGACCGGGTCGGTTTGTTTGGTCAAGTCGAGCCTGCGAGTGACCCGCTGCACGTGGGTATCGACAACCACGCCCACCGCGATTCCATAAGCCGTACCTAGCACGACATTGGCGGTTTTTCGCGCAGCTCCAGGAATGGTGAGCATCTCCTCCATGGTTTGGGGAACGCGGCCGCCGAAATCGCCGATCACTTTTTTGGCGGCCCCTACAATGGATTTAGCCTTGTTATTAAAAAAGCCCGTGCTGCGGATATCCTGCGCCAAAACTTCGGGGCGCACGGCGGCGAAATCGCGGGGGGTGGGGTACTTGGCGAACAGGCCGGGCGTCACTTCGTTCACCCGCTTGTCGGTGCATTGCGCGGAAAGTATGGTCGCCACCAAGAGTTCCCAAGGGTTGCGGTGATGAAGCGCACAAGTGACGTTTGGGTACATCTGATTGAGCCCATGGAGGATTTGGTCCACGCGCGCGCGGCGCTCAGCGGCGGTCTTGGGACGATGCACTTTGGAGGTCACAGGCAGGTTAATCTGGTAGCATAGCACGTCGATCCGCGCTGATCTGAATCGATAAGTCGGCTTCGAGTAATCGCCATGACCACCTACCGCCTGGAGTACTCTATGTCCGTGCCGGTATCCTTGCGGGAGGCTTTCGAGTTCTTCGAAAACCCGCACAACCTTGCGCGCATTACGCCGCCCTGGCTTAATTTCCGGATCACTTCGCCGGAGCGCATTCAGATGCGCAAAGGCGCGGAGATCGATTACCAGATCCGCTGGCTCGGGTTGCCGATCAAATGGAAGACCGTGATCACCGAATACGAACCGCCCTTCTTCTTCGTGGACGAGCAGGCTTCCGGACCCTATGCCTACTGGCACCATCGCCACGAGTTCAAGCCGACGGAATACGGTGCGCTGGTTTCCGACCGTGTGGATTACGCCTTACCCTTCGGGCCGCTGGGCAGGCTGGCGCATCGCGTGGCGGTTCGTCGACAACTGGAGGAGATTTTCGCGTATCGCCAAAATGCGTTGTCGGGGATCTTGACCGGCGCGCCTATGGCGCGGTGAGTTGCAAGTCCGTCGAAACGTTTTGCCAGTCAGGCAATTCGTAGACCTTCAGTTTGGTGGTGAGAGGCGCCACCGCTTCCTTGGACTCGTTGGGTTTGAGCGAATCCAGTTTGAAGCTGAAGTGTCCGGCGGCTTCCTCTTCCGATTTCGCGGTACGTCCCCAGATGTTCACGGTGCCGGCCAGATCGGTGATGTCCGCGTCGGAATGGTTGATGATCACGAAGCGGGCTTCGGTTTGGTGTTTGGCATTTTCGACAAAACGTATACCGGCGACTTCGACATACTTTTGCAGCGGATTCGTTTTGGCTTGGCCTTTGGCGGGCAGCGTTTCGCCGGGTACGGAGGCCGCCGCGGAGCCGCCGCGGAAATAATTGATGCCCCAATAGATACCGGCGCCGAGGCCTAGAAAGGCGAAGGCGAAGAGAATGGCGAGCAGCCAGGTGGGCAGGCCGGAATGCGCCGGGGGGGACGGTGGCGGGATGTAAACAGGGGGCGGGGCTGTAGCGACAGGCGGCGGCATGAGCGCGCCTTCCTGCGGTTCTGCGGGCTGGGAGGGCTTGGTTCTAGCTGCGCAGTCCGGGCAAGCCTCGTATGATGGGGGCACCTCGCGCCCGCATTGCGGGCAGATCCATGTGAACATTCGATCCCTCTAGTTCCATGCTACCGCGTCGAATGCTGCCGCTACTGGGCTCTGATCTTAAACGGGTGTGCGACGCTGCTGTCACCTCAACGGACGCTTCGAGGATTACTGGGTGACCCGCCGGGTGTCTCCACTTCCACTCTATGTTGCACACCGATCTTAAACAGCACGCCGCTGCTGTCCGCTCCGCCGATGTAGGCAGTACCGAACAGATTGCCTTGGGAGTCTCGAATGACGCCTGACTGTGGCTGGCCTCCATCTGCGCCGCCGGTGAAGTTATAAAGCACGGTTACGTTGCCGGCGATGTCCAACTTATAGACCACACCGTTACCGGAAGTGCCGCCAAGTTTGGTAGTGCCATAGAAGTTGCCCGCGGTATCCCGGATCAACCCGCCTTGTGGATAGCTATCGAAGAAGTTGTATAGCACCGTCTCGTGACCGGACGGATCCACTTCATATAAGGTTGCGGAAGTGGTGCCATACAGATTGCCGCCTGCGTCGCGGTAGAGAGGTGAATTGGGTGAAGAGCCATCGGCGCCGTTCGAGAAGCTGTACAGGACGGTCTCATGGCCAGCCGGATCGAGTTTAAAAACTACGCCCCAGCCCGGGTTTGTACCATGCGGCAGCCCTCCACCGCTGGCCGTTCCATATAGATTGCCAGCCCCGTCAAGGATCACGCCGGCCTGGGGAGACCCGCCATCGGGTCCGTTCGTAAAGCTAAAGAGCACGGTAAAATTGCCGGTCGTATCGTACTTGTACACGACGCCGGCCTGGCCGGATCCGCCGGCATAAGTGGTGCCATAGATGTTGCCTTCCGCGTCGCGGGCTAACGGCCCTTCGGGGAATGCGCCATCCGCGCCGCAAGTGAAGGCGTGCAGCACCGTCTGGTGGCCGGAAGGATCCAGCTTGTACAGGACACCGCAATATGGGTTGTCGGCCGAAAGGGAGCCGCCGGAATGGGTGGTCCCGAAGAGGTTGCCGGCGGAATCACGAACCACACCGGAGGAGGGGTCGCCCCCGTCGGCGCCGCCCGTGAAGTTGTAGAGCACTGTCTCATGCCCGGTACGATCCATTTTATATACCACGCCGACGTCGCCGGCGCCCCCGCCGCGCGTGGTCCCATAGAAGTTGCCTGCCGAATCGCGCGTGACGCCCGAGGCCGGGGAACTTCCGCCGGGTGCGCCGGGAAGATTGCACAACACTGTCTCATGGCCGTCCTGGCTCACCTTGAACACAATCCCCACGTTACCGGCGCCGCCCTGCTCGGTTGTGCCGTAGAGGTTTCCGGATGCATCCAGGATTACGCCCGCGTAGGGATAAGCTCCGTCGGCGATCCCACTTTTGAAACTATACAGCACCGTTTCATGACCGGTCGCATCCACCTTGTAAACCGTGCCAAAACCTGCCGCGCCGCCCAGATTGGTGGTGCCATAGAGATTGCCGGCGGCGTCCCTCACCACGCCTGCCAATGGAAAGCCTCCATCGGGCGCGGTCCCAAAACTATACAACACGGAATAGTGACCGATATTATCGAGCTTGAACACCACGCCCGAAAGTCCCGCGCCGCCTCTACTCGTCGTTCCATACAGATTTCCAGCGGAGTCGCGGAACAGACCAGCCATGGGATTGGCTCCATCCGTGCCCCCCGTGAAAGTGTAAAGCACGGTCTCATGTCCGGCAGTGTCTATTTTAAAAACGACACCGGAGCCGAAGGATGAGTCGGCAGCGCCGCAATTGTTGGTGGTCCCATAAAGGTTCCCCGCCGAATCCAGAACCAACCCCGCATATGGTGAGCACCCGTCTGCGCCACCCGTGAATTGATAGAGCATCGTGTAGTTGCCGGCTGCGTCGATTTTGAAAACGACGCCATATCCGCCCCAGCCGCCCTCACTGGTAGTCCCGTAGAGATTGCCCGCTGCATCGCGCGTAAGGGGCGCGTACGGAGTAGCTCCATCAAGACCGTTGAAGTTGTGAATGTAAGTTGCATTCCCGGAGGAGTCGAGCTTAAACACTCCACCGTAAGCGCCATCGAATGTCGATGTCCCGTAGAGGTTACCCGATGAATCAGCTACCAGCCCGGCTTCAGGGATACCGGGAAAGGTGAAGGTGTACAACACCGTCTCATGGCCTGTTGGGCTGACCTTGAAAACCACCCCAAACCCGTTTGTCCCGCCCTGACTGGCAGTGGTGTACAGGTTGCCGGATGCGTCGCGGATCACGCCGCCGTCGGGGAATGCCCCTTGTAAGGCATTTGAAAAGTTGTGCAGGACGATTTCATTCGAAGTTTGGGCAAGCGCCGCGAATGCAGTCAGGAGGCAAAGTATAGCGACATTTTTAGTTGGGAGCATCGTTCCTCAGAATACAGAGTATAAGCTCCGATTGTAGCGCTAGTCCTGAATGCCGTGCGGCGTTGAAATAGATCCGGGACCACATTGATTGGCTTCAATAAGCCGATCACCACTACGGCGCAACCAGTTTGTAAACCAAACCGTTCGCACCGTACCCGCCGGTCGTGGCGGTGCCGAAGAAATTACCTGCGGGGTCGAGGATCACGCCGGATGACAACTGCGCGCTATTGGCACCCTCAAAGGTGTACAGCACCGTAAAATCGCCGGCTGTGTTCAGTTTATACACGCTGGCATTGGCGGTTCCATAAATGTTGCCGGCCGAATCGAGGATGACGCCGGAGACCGTATCCCCAGCACTTGTAGTTTCGAAATTATAGAGTTGCGTGAAGTTGCCCGCCGGGTCCAGCTTGTAAATATAGAAGCGTGTGGTCCCATAAAGATTCCCTGCGGCATCGAACACGACGTTGGTATACGGTTCTGCCGTTCCGGGAAAACTGTATAGGATGGTTTCCTGGCCTGCGGGATTCAACTTGAAGATAGTTCCCGCGCCGTGGGCGCCACCGCTAAGTGTAGTTCCGTATAAGTTGCCCGCCGTGTCCAGCGCGAGACCGCCTAGCGGGTGGCATCCGGCTTCTCCAGTGAAAGCGTGCAGTACCGTGTAATTCCCTTCAGGATCCACCTTATAGACGAGGCTGTCATTGCAGGCGCCGCTGTTGCCGTCCGTCTCCCCGTAAAGATTGCCGGCTGAATCCCGTATAACACCGGAGGAAGGGAACTCGGAGGTGAACCGGTGCAAAACGGTGTATGTGCCGTCTGCTTTCAACTTAAAAACGACTCCACCCGGTTGATAAGCCGCCCCTCCCGTCCCGTAAAAGTTTCCGTTTTCATCACGGATTACCCCGTATGCGGGATTGCCGCCGCCATCCCCCCCCCGTGAATTGGTACAGAACGGAATACTGGCCCGAAGCATTGATCTCGAAAATCAATCCAAAATTGGATTGTCCCCCGTAAATCGCCGTCCCGAACAGATTCCCGGCCGCACTTCGGATCACCCCGCCGGAAGGCATTACACCGCTACCGGCGGCGAAGTTGGACAGCACGGTTTCCTGGCCGCTGGTGTTTATCTTGTAGACCACACCTCTGAAACCGACGTACCCGCTGTATGATCCCGTGCCACCGCCGACCGTTGTCCCATACAGGTTGCCTGAAGAGTCGAGGATGACGCCGGCATTCGGATAGGCGCCGCCCAGGCCGCCTAAGGAGTTGTCATAAACAAAGTTGTACAGGATGGTCTCTTTTCCGGCCGGGTCGATCTTGTAAATGACACCGGCGCCGCCCCATCCCGCGTCATAAGTGGTGCCGTAGAAGTTCCCCGTCGAATCTTGAACCAGTCCTGAATACGGGTATTTTCCATCGCCGCCGGTTAGATAGTTGCCTGGGAAGCGGTGAATCACGGTTTCATGGCCGGCCTGATCCACTTTGAAGACCGTGCCCCCACCGTCGAGGCCACCGTTCGCGGTTGTGCCGTATAGCTTGCCATCGCGGCCGAGAATAACACCGGCGTGCGGTCCCGAGCCATCGTAGTTAGTCGCGGGGTTAAAGTTATACACTACCTCCTTGCCACCGGCGGTATCGATCTTGAAAACGGTGCCAGCGTTGGAAGTGCCGCCTTCGCTTGTCGTTCCAAACAGATTACCCGCCGAATCCATTACGACTCCACCATAAGGTGCGGCCCCATCAGCGCCTCCCTTGAAGCTGTGGATAATGGTTTCCGTACCGGACGGGTCAATCTTGAAAACCGTGCCGCGATTGGCGGCGCCGCCTTCCGTTGTGGTCCCGTACATGTTTCCCGATCCGTCGAGTATCAAGCCCGCATACGGTTTCGCGCCATCGGGCTGTCCAGTAAAAGTGTAAATCACGGTCTCCTGACCGTTGGTGTCGATCCTATATACGACTCCCGATTTCGCAGTGCCGCCCTGATAGGTGGTGCCGTAAAGGTTGCCAGCCGAATCGAGAGTCACGCCGGCGTAGGGAACGGCTCCATCCTTGCCACCCTGGAAGTAGTGCAACACAGTTTCCTGCCCGCTCGGGTCCAGCTTAAAAACCACTCCAATATTGGATGTCCCACCGGCAGCGGTAGTGCCGTAGAAATTTCCTTGCGCGTCGACAGTCAGGCCGCCGTAGGGGTTAACGCCGCCAAACCCGCCAAAGTTCTGCAGCGCTACCTCGTGATATGTCTGCGCGGCTGCAGGCATCAATGAGACAGCGGCTATAACAGACGTCAGCCGCAGTTGCAGTAACTGTGTTCGCATCGGTCGGCCCTCTCGTCCTTACATAGTACAACGGAGAGGCTGTAAGGAGCAGCGGGCACCGGCGACACAAAATCCCGCTGCTTACCCCCGGATATTCCCGCTCAGGGCGCGACCGCGCTTTTCGTCAGCACCGCCTCGACGATCGCCAATCGCTTTTCCAGGAGGCGAATCTGTTCCTGCTCGGATGCGATCTGCTCCTGCTGGCGTGTGATCGTGGTGTGCTGTCTCTGTAGTTCATTCAGCAGCATGGGGTCGAGCAGTTGATACTTCACGGAATCCACTTGGCCGTCGGCGGAACGAGCCACGAGATCGGGAAAGACCTCCGCCACTTCCTCAGCGATCAATCCGTATTGGATTGGCTTGGAGCCGTCGGCATAGGGCTGTTTATAACGGAACACAACCGGTCGCAGTTGCATTAAATTGCCACTTGCATCGGCCATGTCGTGAATATCTTCTTTATAGCGGACGGAGGATGATACAGTGCCGATCTGGCCGTTGGAATCGATAACCACCGGAACGGCATTGTTACTGCCGGTTGTGACGCCCCGCACGCCGGAAACAAAAAAAGCTGTTTGCTTCATGGCGTCAGCGATTCCGCTGGTCCCCCCCCCAATACGAATCGTGTTCGTGTCGGCGGATGCGCCGATGGTACCGATGAGGATGTTGCCAACGTTGCCGGTCACGCTGGAAGCTGCGGACGTGCCGATGGCGATGCTGTAGTTGGCTCCCGCAGCTCCGCCGGCGCCCCATCCGATGGCGACGTTATTGCTGCCGCCGCCGGCATTGTTCAGCGCCCCCGTTCCCACGGCCACGTTCGCGGTACCCGTAGTGTTTTGGAGAGCGGCGCCGCCTACCGCTGTATTTCCGCTTGAAAACGTGTTGCTTTGAAGCGCACCGCCACCGACGGCTACATTGTTCTCACCGGTCGTATTGGCGGCCAGGGCGTTTTGTCCTATCGCCGTGTTGTTGGGTCCAGTGGTATTCGCGTACAGCGCGCCGGTGCCTAGAGCTGTGTTGTTGCTCCCACTCGTATTGGCGTGCAGGGCGGTATCTCCAACGGCTGTGTTTTCAGTCCCTGTAGTAGCCGACGGCAAGCCGCTCAAGCCAACGCTAAGGTTGTTGGAACCGGTGTTGGGAACATAGAAAATCAGGCCGCCGCTGCCCTTCAACAAAATGTTTCCGCCCAGAGTGAGGTTTCCGTCTACCTGCGCGTTACCGTTGACTTCAAGCGTGGCTGCCGGAGTGGTCGTGCCAATGCCGACATCTCCGGAGGTAGCGTAGATCGGCGAGTCCGCCAGGTTTGAGGTGCTCGTCCAGACGGGAATGAACTTTGCCTTGCCGCTGCCGGTCACGGTGGTAGCCGGCGGAGCAGTTTGCTGTTGGGCCCAAAATGGCGCCGAGGTGGCGAGTGCAGCGACTGTAAAGACTATGACGCGGGACTTCATCAGACATTCTCCTCTTGAGGTTTTATGGCACGCGAGTGCGTACCGGCCATCAATTATACTTCACGGAAAACTGGTCGGTTGTGAGGATGGCATCGCGTGTTATATTCCCGTGATGCCCTTCCTTGCCCGGATGGAAGCTTACTTCGAATTCCAGCGGCTTGGCACTGATTGGAGAACCGAAGTACTGGCGGGACTGACCACGTTCATCACCATGGCTTACATCGTCCTGGTGAATCCTCAGATACTGCACGAAGCCGGCATGCCGCTGGCGGCGGTCACTGCGGCCACCTGTATTTCAGCGGCATTTGGCAGCCTCATGATGGGCATCCTGGCGCGCTATCCGATCGCGCTGGCGCCGGGGATGGGGCTGAACGCTTACTTCACTTACACGGTGGTGAAGGGAATGGGGATTCCCTGGCAGACCGCGTTGGGGGCGGTGTTCCTGTCCGGAGTTGCTTTCCTGTTCCTTACCGCTGTGGGCATCCGCCAGCTTATTGTGGCCGCGATTCCGTTTGAACTGTACGCGGCTGTGGCTGCGGGGGTGGGACTGTTCATCGCGTTCATCGGGTTCCGTAACGCCGGCTTGATCGTGCCGAACCCCGCGACGATGGTGAGCTTGGGTAATTTGCGCGAGCCGCATACCTTGCTGGCGGTGTTTGGCCTGTTGACGACCGCGGCGCTGCTGGCGCGGCGTGTGCCCGCGGCAATGCTCATCGGGATTTTGCTCACAACCTTCGTGGGCATGTGCACCGGATTGGTGAGCTGGCATCCGCAGCACTACAGTTTGTCGGACCTTTCGGCCACCGCGTTGAAGTTGGATGTGGGCGGCACTTTGCGGCTGGGATTTTTCGAGATCATATTCGTCTTCCTCTTCATCGACATGTTCGACAATATCGGGACGCTGGTGGCCGTCGGTAAACGGGCGGGCTTGTTCAACCATGCGAACGTGATCCCACGCGTGAACCGGATCCTGTATGCGGATGCGTCGGCGACCATTGTGGGATCGCTGACCGGCACGTCTACCGTAGTGAGCTATATCGAAAGCGCGGCGGGCGTGGCAGCGGGCGGACGGAGCGGCGTGACCGCCATCGTCACCGGTCTGATGTTCATCGTGGCGCTGCTCGTGGCCCCGCTGGTGGGGGCGATCCCGTCTGCTGCTACGGCGCCGGCGTTGATCGTGGTGGGAAGCCTGATGATGACCGCGATCGGCGAAGTGGATTGGAAAGATCCGGAGGTGGCGATTCCGGGATTTCTTACTATGCTGGCCATCCCGCTGACCTTCAGTATTGCGAACGGACTGGCGTTTGGGTTCATCGCTTTCACTGTGTTGAAAATCGCGCGCGGGAAGTACCGTGAGGTCAACTGGCTGGTGTATCTGTTGACGCTGCTGTTTATCGCCCGCTTCGCTTATCTGAAAGGCGCGTAAGCCGGTGCTAAGTGCGAAGGGCGAGGGCGTGGTCGAGCCGCTCTTTTATGGTGGGATCTTTTTCGTACATGGCGAGCGCGGTCACCGCATCGGCGGAGGCTTGCTGGGGGCCTTCGCGCACTATTTCCAAAAGATAATCGATGGCGTTTTCGCGGCGGAGGAGGGCAATGGCTACCAGCAAGGTGCGGCGAATGGGCCGGGTGTGCGAGCGCTCGAAAGCATCGCGGAGGGGCGCAAATGCGCCCTCCAATCGCGAATCGCCCAGCGCCAGTGTGGCGGCCTCGGCGACGGCTTCGTCATAGTGACCGATGAACTTCTCAACGAACTCAATGGATTTCGATGGCTCGGTCCGCAGGAGGGCGGCGAAGCATTCGCCGAGGACTTCGGGATCGTCTTTGCTGAGCGCTTTCAGACGAATCAGCAAGGTGCCGCCGGGTAGTCCGGATACGGCGATGGCACGCACGGCGCCGATACGCGTGTCGCGTTCGCGATCGACCAGCAGCGGCACGATTTCTTCCAGCGCTTCGGTGTAATCGGTCTGCGCGAGGCCCATGGCGCCCAGCGCGCGGACCTCGGCGGCGGTGTCCACGGGACCGCCAAAACTGGGCTCCATCTGGATGTGCAACATGGCACGTCGAAATATGGATGGCGACGGGTAATCCAATTTGCAGAGCGCCTTTAGGATTTCGATCTTCGCGGCGCAACGCTTGTCGGCGGTTTCGGGCTTGATCATGAAGCGATCGAAGGCGGCTACCATTTGGGGCATCAGCGCGGCGCCTGGCTCGCCGCCCCACTCGCCGACGATGCGGGCGGCCTTCGATACGATCAGGTTCATCTTGCTATCGAGGTGCCTGGCCAGTTCGGCCCAAGCTTCGGGCGACGGAGGTTGGCCGCGCAACTCCGCCAGATGGTCAAGCTGCTCTTCGAGGGTTGAGACTTTGCGGGCCACATGACAATTCTAAATGGACGGCGTCGAGAACTCCAGCGCGTTTCCTGCTAACCTCAAATGTTAAACCCCTTTGAGAGCTTCTTATGCCTAAACTATCCGTTCGCGATCTCGATCTGAAGAATAAACGCGTCTTTATTCGTGTGGATTTCAACGTGCCCCTGGCGCCCGGCGGCCAGGAAATAACCAGCGACAAGCGCATCAAGGCGTCGCTGCCGACCATCCGCTACGCGCTGGAGCAGGGCGCCGGCGTGATCCTGGCCTCGCACCTGGGGCGTCCGAAAGGCAAGCCCAATCCGGAGATGAGCCTGAAGCCGGTGGCCAAGCGCCTGGAAGAATTGCTGGGCCGTCCGGTAAAGATGGCGCCCGATTGCATCGGCCCCGAAGTGGAGGCCATGAAGCCGGCGCCCGGCGAAGTGCTGTTGCTGGAGAACCTGCGCTTCCACGCGGAAGAGGAGAAGAACGATCCGGAGTTCTCGAAGAAGCTGGCGGCGCTTTGCGATGTCTACGTGAACGATGCGTTCGGATCGGCGCACCGCGCGCATGCTTCGACCGTGGGCATGATCGCGTTCGTGCCGCAGGCCGCCGCCGGGCTGCTGATGGAACAGGAACTGAAGTACCTGACCATGGCCACCACGAATCCGCCACGCCCGTGCGTGGCGATTCTGGGCGGCGCGAAGGTTTCGGACAAGATCGAAGTGATCGCGAACCTGGGCAAGGTGGTCGACAAGCTGCTGATCGGCGGCGCCATGGCTTACACCTTTTTGAAGTCGCAAGGCGAGCCGGTGGGCAAGTCGCTGGTGGAAGACGACAAGCTCGACTTGGCGCGGAAGCTGATGGCAGAGCCTGAAAGACAAGCTGGTGCTGCCGGTGGATCACGTGGTGGTTTCCGAGATCAAGGAAAACGCCGAGAGCGAAGTGGTGGAGAAGATTCCGGACGGCAAGATCGGCGTGGATATCGGACCGCTGACGATCGACCATTACGCAGCACATGATCCGGACGGCGAAGACGGTGATCTGGAACGGGCCGATGGGCGTGTTCGAGAAGAAGCCGTTCGACCGGGGCACGGTGGCGCTGGCAAAGGCGGTAGCGGTTTCCGGCGCGACTTCGATTGTAGGCGGCGGCGATTCGGAGAAGGCCATCAAGTCGGCCGGCGTGGCCGACCAGATTTCGCACATCTCGACGGGCGGCGGGGCGTCGCTGGAGTTCCTGGCGGGCGACGTGTTGCCCGGCGTAGCTGCGCTGCCGGACAAGCAATAACGCTTACCAGAGGCTTACCAGAGATGGTAGTAACCGTCGCGCTGGGTCAGGTCGAGCGGCAGCCCGAATAGGCCAGCCAGCGTCGACGCGGTTAGGATATCCTGCTTGCGGCCGTCGGCCACGATGCGGCCGGCCCGCATCAGGATTACGCGTTCAATTTCGGGAATGATATCGGCGAGGTGGTGGGTCACCAGAATGATGCCGATGCCGGCGCGCGCCAGTTTGCGCATGAGTTCGCGCAACTCGTGTTGGGCAAAAACGTCCAGGCTGTTGCTGGGTTCGTCGAGCACCAGGGCGCGGGGATCATGCACCAAGGCGCGCGCTAGCAGCACGCGGCGGGCTTCGCCGGACGACATCTCGGTTACGGTGCGGTCGGCCAGATGCGGGATCTCGAGCAGTGCCAGGATCTCCGCTGCCTTCCGCTCGATCGCGGGCGTGACGACGTGATAGGGTTGCACGCCGACGCTGCCGAAGAAGCCGGACAACACGGCGTCGCGGCCGCTAATTTCGCGGGTGCAGAGCGTCATCCAATCGTTCGAGACGACGCCCAGCAGCGGACGAAGATCGAAGATATTCCAGCGTTCTTTGCCGAAGATCGCCATGCGCGAGCCGTCGCGCACCAGGGGATAACATTCGCGCGTGATGGTTTTGATCAGCGTGGATTTGCCGCAGCCATTGGGCCCGAGGATAGCGACGTGTTCGCCCACGCCGACGCGCAAGGTGACTTCGTTCAGAACGATGTTTTCCGCGCGCATTACGGAAATTCGATGGAGGTCAATGAGCGGGCGATCGTCAGAGAGCACTGGTGAGCAAGTCCTCCAGTTGGCGGGGCGAGAGAATGATAGGGTTCGACTTCATGCTGCTGGTGCGGGCGGCCTGTTCGGCAAGGGCGGGCACATCGGCTTCGCGAACGCCATACGCGCGCAGGGGGGGGATCTCGAGATCGGCGCAAAGTGACGCGATCCATTCGGCGGCGTCTTCGGGCATGGCTGCGTTATCGCCCGTTAGGATTCGCGCAACGGTGGTATACCGCAGGAGGGGTTCGACGTTGGGTGGCGCGGCGCGCAATGCGGCGATATTCACCCGCAGGCCATGCGGCAGAAGGGCGGCGCAAATGGCCCCATGCGGGGCATCGAACATGCCGCCGATGGGTGCGGCGTATCCATGTACGGAGCCCAGTCCGGCATTGGCCAGCGCAAGGCCGCCGAGCAAACTGGCGAAGGACATTTCGGTACGGGCCGCGAGGTCGCTGCCGTTGTGGAATGCGCGGCGCAAGGCGGATGACGCCAGGCGCATGCCCTCGATGCAGTGAAGGTCGGTCATGGGATTGGCGCGGTTCGAGACATAGGGCTCGATGAGTTGGGTGAGGGCGTCGAGTCCGGTACTGGCGGTGATCGCCGGGGGAAGGTGGAGGGTGAGCGCGGGATCGATGACGGCGAGCGTGGGCAGCATATAGCGGCTGCGGAGGCTGGCTTTCAGACGATGTTGCGGCGAGGCGAGCACGGCGTTGCGAGTGACCTCCGACCCGGTGCCCGCCGTGGTGGGTATGGCGATGAAAGGAACAGACGGCCGCGCGAGGGGCTGACCGCGTCCGACGATTTCGAGATAATCCAGGGGATCGCCAGCGTTGGAGAGTAGCGCGGCGATGGCCTTCCCGGCGTCGATGGCGCTGCCGCCACCTAGCGCGATCACCATGTCGCACCCGGCTTCGCGCGCCTGCCGGGTGCCTTGGCGGATTAGATCGACGGTAGGCTCGCCGTGAATTGGTAATGGCTCACCATCGATTCCCAGGGCCGTTGAATCCGCGGAACGCCGGGCGACGAGTAGCGCGCGATGTCCCAGTTCGGCGGCAGCGGCGGGGACATCGTGAACGGTGCCGGCACCGAAGACAATGCGGGTGGCGGTGGCGAATTCGAATCGCATAGGTGCTCCTGGAATTATAGCGGCTGCGGCGCGGCGCTACGTAAGGTGCGCGCCACCCAATCGGCGTGCGGCATGCCACTGGCCGTGAGCGCTTTGATCTCGCGATCGAGATCATATTCCACACGCCGGATGGATGGGGCGGAATCGTCGAGCAACAGGTAGGCGGCCCGGGGATCGCCGTCATACGAGAGGCCGGCGCTGCCGGTGTTCGCTACGGTAAGGTTTGTGATGCGGCGAATATAGGGCCAGTGAATGTGTCCATAGACTACGACTGGCGCTCGGAGCGGGCCGTAGATCGCCTCCAGATCCTGGTCCGGTGCTTCGGGGGCGGGCGCTCGCCAACAGGATTCGGGACTGCCGTGTAGCAGGGCCATTCCAGCATGCATCTGCTGGTAGGGGAGGGCGGCTAACCAGGCGAGGCGTTCGTCGCCCAACTTCGCGCGCGTGCAGGCGGCCATGTCTTCGATGGCGGTGAACATAGGCCGCAGGGCGGGGGCGCGGCTGGCGAAATCGGTGAGCGACGCGGGTTTGAAAAGCATTTCGTCGGTATTGCCCACGATGCCCGGCCAGCCGAGATCGCGAATGCGATCGATTATCTCGACGGGGCTCGAACCGGTGTCGGCCAAATCTCCCCCGTGAAATACGAGGTCGGGCGCGGTCAGGCGAAGATCGGCAAGGACCGCTTCGAAGGCGGTACGATTGCCGTGGATATCGGAAACGATAGCGATGCGCATGGTCCCCCCCCAGGCGATCTATTCGTAACGGAGCACTTCCGCGGGGGCGATGCGGGTGGCGCTGCGCGCGGGATAAATGGTGGCTAGGAAGCTGACCAGGATGGCGGCGGCGGCGATCCAGATGCCGTCCACGCCGCGGGGCTCAAAGGGGACGAAGCTTAGCGCGTAGACCTGCTCATCGAGCCGGATCCAGCGGTAGCGGTCGGCGAAGTAGCAGAGCGTGTAGCCGACGGTTAAGCCGATGCCGGTGCCTACGACACCGATGAGCACGCCCTGAAACATGAAGATGCGGCGGATTTGGCCGCGGCGCGCACCGAGCGACATGAGCACGGCTATATCGCGGTACTTTTCCATGACCATCATGACCAGGGTTATGAGGATGTTCAGCGCGGCTACCAATTCGATGAGGCCGATGGTGACCACGGTGACGGCCTTCTCCATATTCAGGGCGTTCATCAACTGGCGGTTGCGCTCCATCCAGGTAAGGGTGGCGTATTTTGGGCCGGCGATGGATTCGATCTGGCGGGCCACGTCGGGGGCGCGGTTGAGGTCATCGAGTTTCACTTCGATCTGATTGACAACGTCCTGCAAGGAGAGCGCCTGCTGGGCGGCGGGCAGCGAGGTGTAGGCCCACTTGTCGTCGATTTCGTAGAAACCGGATTCGAAGATGCCGACTACGCGGAAGCGGCGAATGCTGGGGCGCGGGCCGAAGGGGGTGAGTTCGCCTTGCGGGCTGATGACATTCACCATGCTGTTTTGGAGCATGCCGATGTCTTCGGCGAGGCGCGATCCGAGGATGATGCCGGGGAGGGCGGAGTCGGCAGAGGCACGCAGGCGATCGACCGAACCACTTTTCAGGTGGCGCAGAGTATCGCTGATTTGCAACTCGTCGGCGATGTTAACGCCTTTCAGCAGACCGCCCTGGGACATCATGGTGCCCGAGAAAAAGATGGGCGTGTAGAGAGCGGGTCCGGCGGCGACCACATGCGGTACGCGGCGGATTTTGGCCACCATGGCTTCCCAGTTCTCGATGCCGTTGTGGGGCTCTTTTTCCTGCACGTTGATGTGGGCCATGGCGCCGAGCAAGTTGCGCTGCAGGGTATCGCGAAAGCCGTTGTTGATGGCCAAGGCGACCACCAGGGCCATGACTCCGGCGGCCACTCCCACGATGGAAATGGCGGTGATGACGGAGATGACGGCTTCCTTGCGGCGGGCTTTGAGGTACCGCCGCGCGACGAACAGTTCAAAGGAGGAGTTCACGGTTTAACGCCGTCCAGTTCACGCAGGCGGGCGACCAGGTCGATGGGACCTTCGGGGCGCAGCAGGGGAAACAGAATGACGTCGCGGATGGATTTGGAGCCGGTCAGGATCATGGTGAGGCGATCGATACCGATGCCTTCGCCTCCGGCCGGGGGCATGCCGTAGCTGAGGGCGCGCACGTAGTCTTCATCCATCTGGTGGGCTTCGTCGTCGCCGCGTTCACGCATGCCAAGCTGCATGTCGAACCGGCGGCGCTGCTCCTGCGGGTCGTTCAGTTCGCTATAGCCATTGGCCACCTCCATGCCGGCTACGTAGATTTCAAAGCGGTCGACAAAGGCGGGGTCTTCGGGCTTCTTCTTGGAGAGGGGCGAGGTTTCGACGGGATAGTCGTAGATGATGGTGGGCTGGATGAGTTGATGTTCGACGGTGCGCTCGAAGATATCGGTGAGCGCTTCGCCGGCAGTGGCTTTGTCGGAGTGAGCCAGCAACCATGCGGGGTCGCGGACCTGTTCGGCGCCGGGCTTGCCATCGCCTTCCCAGAACTGGACGACGGCATCGCGCATGGTGAAGCGCTGGAGGCGGCCGAAGTCTAGAGTGTGGCCGTCGTATTCCACTTGAAGGCTGCCGGTGGCATCGAGGGCGACTTGGGCGAACAGTTCGGCGGAAAGGTCGATCATGCCCTGGTAATCCGTATAGGCCTGGTAAAACTCGAGCATGGTGAACTCGGGATTGTGGTGCGTGGAGAGGCCTTCGTTACGGAAGTTGCGATTGATTTCGTAGACGCGTTCGAGGCCGCCGACGACCAGGCGCTTCAGGTAGAGTTCGGGCGCGATGCGGAGGTAAAGATCGATATCGAGGGTATTGTGATGGGTGACGAAAGGACGCGCTGCCGCACCGCCGTAGAGGGGCTGCATCATGGGCGTCTCCACTTCGATGAAGTCGTGCGATTCGAGTTGGCGGCGGAGCGAAGAAATGATGCGGCTGCGCGTGAGGAAGACTTTGCGGACCTCGGGATTAGCGATGAGATCGAGGTAGCGCTGGCGGTAGCGGGTTTCGACGTCTTCGAGGCCGTGCCATTTCTCGGGCATGGAGAGGAGCGTTTTGGCCAGGTATTCCAGGTGTTCGACGTGGACGCTGAGTTCGCCCGTGCGGGTGCGGAAGAGGTAGCCTTCGACGCCGATGATGTCGCCCAGATCGATGAGTTGGTAGATGGCGAAATCGGGTTCGGAGATGGCGTCCTTTTTGATGTAGATTTGCAGGCGCTCGCCATTTTGGGCGAGGTGCGCGAAGCCTGCCTTGCCCATGCGGCGCAAGGTCTGCACTCGTCCGGCGATGCGCACACGCACGGGCTCGGCCAGTTCTTCCGCGGTCTTGGCGCTGTATTCGGACAGGATGGCGGGGATGGTGTGGGTGAATTCGAAGCGCTGGCCGTAGGGCTTGAAACCTAGCGCTTCGATCTCACGAATGCGCTCGAGGCGTTGCTGCAAAAGGTCGTCTTCCAGGGACAAATCGTTCTCCTAAATGAATTTGGGTATTATAGGTCTTCCTTGACCCGATCCATATCCATTATCATTCCAGCCTACAACGAAGAGAAGCGGCTACCGGCGGCGCTCCGGCAAGTGATCGCCTATTTGGGACGAGGCGGCTGGCCGTTCGCGGAAATTGTGGTGGTGGACGATGGGTCCACGGACGGCACCGTCGAGGTGGCGGAGGGCATGCGGCGCGAGTTTGCGGGGCTGCGCGTGCTGCGGAATCCGGGCAATCGGGGCAAGGGATACGCGGTGCGGCACGGGATGCTGGAGTGCCGCGGGGAGTGGGCGCTATTCACGGATGCGGATTTATCGGCGCCGATCGAGGAACTGGAGAAGTTGTGGGCGGCGGCGGAGCGCGAGGGGGCGCAGGTGGCGGTGGGTTCGCGGGCACTGGACCGGCGGCTGATCATGGTACACCAGTCGTGGTTCCGGGAGAATGCGGGGCGTATGTTCAACCTGGTGATGAGGCTGATTACGGGGCTGCCGTTTCGGGATACGCAATGCGGATTCAAACTGTTTGAAGCGGCGGCGGCGCGGGAGATTTTCCGGCGGCAGTTGTTGGACGGTTTTGGGTTCGATGTAGAGGTGTTGTTCATCGGGCGGCGGTTGGGGTATCGGGAGATTGAGGTGCCGGTAAAGTGGAGCGACGTGGCGGGGACCAAGGTGAGCACGTGGCGTGGGGTGGCGGCGTTTTTGGATCCGATGTTGGTGCGGTGGAACCAAGTGCGGGGGCGGTACGGGTGATGCGGGGGGATACCCGCAAAAATTGGGTTCGTTCGGTATTTTGGGGGGATTGGGGCGGCGGGTTGGGTGGTAGGTGGAGGATGCAACGTGGAAAACGGGTTTTCGTGTTGCATTTTGTAACATCGTGGCGGCGTGCTGGGTGATTTTGGCGGGCGTCCGGAAGATTCCCAAGAAATTGGGTTCGTTCGGCAATTGGGCGCGGTTCGTGCGGCGAGGTTCGGGTTGTGCCGGCGAGGGGATGCAACATGGAAAAAGGGGTTTTCGTGTTGCATTTTGTAACATCGTTGCGGCCTGGTCGCTGATTTTGTTGGGCGGATGGGGCGATCCCCCCAAAAATTGGGTTCGTTCGGTAATTTTGGCGCGGAAGGGCGGCGGTGTGCGGGTTGGTGCCGACGACGGGATGCAACATGGAAAAACGGGTTTTCGTGTTGCATTTTGTAACATCGTAGCGGCGTTTGCGGAGCTATCGTCAGATTTTCACGGAACGTCGGCGAGCGGCACGCGGATTCCGGCGAAAGCGCGACGTTCAACCCGATCTGAGGATAGCACTCGAGTTTCAGGCTGGCTGGATTGTTTGGCGCTAAGCCATTGACTTTGCATAGCGTAACGATATCTGCAGAGCGGAACTGAAATCTGTTGGGTGCCGCAAAGCTTGCGAGGGCGACACGTTAAGTCTGGCCGAACGCCGATTTGAAGGAACAGCAACTGAGTTTTCCCGCAGACGCGACATCGGTTTGCTAACGGCGCTCACGACGCGGCGGACGGAGGGAAGGCGGATATTGCAAAGTCTGTGCATGGCCTGGGCGCCGGCGTATTCGAAGTCGCCCTCGCGTTCCGGGGTGATGCATTTTCGAGTGGTGAAAGAGCGATTGAAAAGACTCAAGGAGGCACTCAGATGACAGGTGAAAGACTGGAATTGGCGCGCGGTAGCGGAAACGTTTTCCGCGATCTTGGCCGGGAGAACGCCGACCTGGAACAACTGAAGGCCCTCCTGGCGGCTGAAATCATCAAAGCTATGGCGCGGGACGCGTTGACCGTCCGTGCCGCGCAGGCCCGTACCGGTTTTGCCGCGGCGGATTTCTCACGGATCCGGAACGCCGATTTGGCTAGGTTCACCGCTGACCGTTTGATATCGATGCTGAATAAGCTTGGGTCTCGAATCGATGTGAAGGTCCGGGTTCGTCCGGCTGAACGCGCGCCGCGAGAAGCTAGAGTCTAGTGGACGCTGGCGCGCTGGTCGGTGTAATTATAAAGCCTAGCCTCTCCGGGCTCGAAACGGATTTGAGCCGAGTTCCGGTTGCCTTGGCCAATTTTTCAAGGGTCCGCGTCGAGGGCATACTTCCGCCGCCTTCCAGACGCGCGACCACGGCCTGGGTCGTCTTCATACGTTGAGCCACCTGCTGCTGCGTGAGAACGGCGTGAGGGCGGGCTTCGATCATCGCGGCGGAGAGTGAAAACTCTTCCTCCAGCGCTTCATGCTCACGCCGATAGTTCGGTTTTTTCATCCACTTCTTGTGAAGGTCGTCAACAGTCGTGCGTTTCATTTATCCTGTACGTCCCGGGCTCTTTGCAGCGCCTGCTACTGGCGGAGCGCAACTGGGTGAGATGGGGGGGGCCAACGCTTCGTACGGTGAAAAGTGAAAAGCGCTCACCCAACTCGCGGAATTGCCCGGATGCGAGTCGGAAGACTTGCAGCGGCGAACACTTCCGAGTAAAATGCGGAGTTGTGATGCTCGTCGAATTGTTGAAGCGGAACGAGGGGAAGACCCTCGAATTTAAGCGGGACTTGTCGTCCCCGGAGGGTATTCTCAAATGCCTAGTGGCGTTCGCGAACACTGCCGGCGGTACCGTCGTCATCGGTGTTGAGGACGGGTCGAAGAACGTACGTGGCGTGCCCGATGTGCTGGTGTCGGAAGAGAAAATAGCAAACCTGGTCTCCGATTCGATCCGCCCAAGACTTGTTCCCGACATTGAGGTAGTGCGGTGGCGGAATGTGAATGTGTTGGCTGTGCAGGTCTGTCCAAGCAACACGCGCCCGCACTATCTGGAACGACTGGGCCCCGATTACGGTGTCTTCATCCGGGTGGGCTCGACCAACCGGAAAGCGGAGGCATCGCAGATTGAAGAGCTGAAACGTCTGAACTGGAGAATCACGTTCGACGAGCAGGCGATTCCGGGTTTGAAGTCGGAAGCTATTGACTTCCGAGCTGCTGCGGAGTTGTTCGCGCCTTACAGGCGACTGACCGCCCAGGCATGGCGTATCCTTCGTATCACCGCCGAACACCAAGGGCATCAGGTGCCAACTATAGGAGGGGTGCTGCTCTTTGGCAAGGACCGGTTTGCGCGGTTCCCGGATGCCTGGATCCAGGCCGGGCGCTTTGCGGGAATCAATCGAGCGCGCCTGCTGGACTCGGCAGAGATTCGCTCATTCTTACCTCGGGCCGCGGAAGAGGCGATTGCATTTATTCAAAAGCACCTGACGCACGAGACGGTAATCAAGGGTGTTCGCAGAGAGGACCGATGGTCGGTTCCGCTGGTTGCAATCCGGGAGGCGCTCATGAATGCCATCGTTCATGCGGACTACGCTCAGCAAGGAGCGCCGATCCGCGTTGCTGTGTTTGACGACCGAATCGAGATCGAGAATCCAGGTCTTCTGCCGTTGGGCCTAACGATCGAGGACATCATGCAAGGCGTCTCCAAATTGCGGAATCGGGTGATTGGGCGCGTCTTCCACGAACTACACCTGATCGAGCAATGGGGCAGCGGGATTCAGCGTATGACTGCTGCTTGCGAGGAGGCGGGCCTAGGGCCTCCGGGACTAGCGGAGATCGGGACGCATTTTCGCGTGACCATTTCGACCGCGAGGGTAAAGCAGCCGCGAAGGGACGAGACCGACGCGCGCATCCTGACTTTGTTCGGCGATGGGGGTGCGCGGTCGACGGCGGCTGTGGCGAAGCATATCAGACTGTCCCAACGAGCCACCCTGACACGGTTGAAGTCGTTAGCCGCGCGCGGTCTTCTGGCCGAAATTGGAACCGGGCCGCACGATCCGAAGCGCCAGTATGTGATCGCCTGAGAATATCCCGATGAATAGACGGATGAAACGAAGAGACCCTATTGAAAATGAGATCGAACTGGCGTTCAGTCCGGGGACATTCACTCCCGATCGCGCCTGCTTCGCATTCGCCGGTAGCCTTGAAGCGGTGGCGAGACGGATCGACATTCTCCAGATGAGATGCGGTGCGCGCCGCCGGACTCTATGAAATCTTTCTGGCGGGATGCCGAGAGAAGGGCGAAGAACTCGACGACTCGAGCGGCAGTTTCGGGCAATTCGCCAAGGACCTCATCTGCCGGTGGATCAAGGCGCGTCAGGGGGCTGGCGCTGGCGCGGACGAGACGGCTGCGACATTGCTCGCGTGGATGGACAACGACCCCTTTTCCTTCTGTTATGAGATCGAGAAGGCTGTGGCCGAGTCGTTCGACAAGGCCGGCCTCGCGGCATTCGAAGGCCTGATTCGAGCACGCTTCGAGGCCATCCCAGCGGGGGCAACGTACGGCCGCCGCCGCTGGAGTGACGTCTTGCGTGCGATTTACGTGGCGGAAAGGAATCCGGCCGCCTACGAGGCGCTGGCCGAACACGCCGGAATTGACGCGCGGGATTGCCTGGCGCTGGCCACGATTTTTGTTTCGCGCAAGGCGGATCTGGCGCTGGCGTGGGTGGATCGGGGGATCGATCTGGAGCGGACGGCCGCGCGCACGTCCGGCGCGGGATACCATCTGAGCAGGCTGCGGCGCGAGTTATTGACCAGACTCGGAAGGGGAGATGAGGCGATTGAAGATGCCTGGGCCGAGTATCGGAAGAGCCCGTCCAAGTTAAGTTTTGACGACCTCATGGCAGTGGCGCCGAAAGCAACGCGCGCGGCATGGCGGGAGAAAGCTCTGGACGCGGCGAAGGGTGCGGACTTGGACTCGGTGATGGAGTCGATGGTCGAGACCAAAGAGGTGGAACGACTGGCGGAGTTGGTGCGCGTGACCAACGATGTGGCGTTGGAAAACCTCAGTCACCACACCACCGAGCCGGCGGCCAGGAAGTTGGAGAAGCCGCATCCCGAACTGGCCGCTCGATTGTGGCGCGCGCAAGCGATGCGTATTGTCGATGCCGGAAAGAGCAAATACTACGAAGCTGCCGCGGCGAACCTGGAGAGGGCGCGGAGATGCTACGTGTGCGCCGGGCTTGTGGCGGAGTGGGAGGATTCCGCGCGGCAAATCCGGGCAGATCACTACCGCAAGACAGCCTTCATGGCGGAGTTCGAGTCCGTCGCAGCCGGGGCGGGGCATCAGGTGCCGCCCTCATTCCTGGAACGTGCCACGCGCTCATGAGTACGCGTGCCGTCCGCACGCCAGGGCATCCAGTGCCCGATCCATTTCTTTTCCGTTTTGCCAGAAAGCACGATCCAGCCCGTCTGGTGCCGTTCGCGTTGCATTCTATCTCCTGCAGGGGTGAAGGTACCTTCCGTTCGCAAGCATCATCAAGGCATCTACGAAGCCCGCCGGAGCCCAGCCGCGCGCTGCTCGGCGATCCAGCGATCAATGTCGGCGGGATCGTAGCGCAACAGGCCGCCGATGCGGACGACCGGCAGGCGCGGATGCTTGCGGGTGCTATGGTCGCGCACCCACGCGACTGAGACCTGAAGGCGTTCAGCTATCTGGGCGGAAGTCAGCAGAGGCACGGTGGCCATCAATTCGCCCTCCGACCTCATGCCGGCTGTCGTGCTGGGTCTCAAGGCGAAACTGACCAAGTGGGAGGCCCAGGATAGGCTCCGCGCCCACATTGCCGAACAGGAGAAGCGGCCCATAACGCCCGAAGGCGAGCCAACGTTTCAGTGGTTTTGGACCCGCCGCTTTGTTCCGACGCGAACCTGGTGCCCGAAAACCGAAGCCGTGATCACAACGATCTTTGAGCACCATGTACTTCCAGTGATCGGCACACGCCTGCTGCGCCGCGTCGAGAAGTTCGAGATCGACATGCTCGTCAAGAAGATCGCTGAGTCGTGGTCAGCCAGCATGGTGCAGAAGGTTCGGATCTACATCAAGGCCGCGCTGGAGGAAGCAATCGACCAGGACTTACTCGAGCGCAATCCCGCGCGCAAACTTATCCGGCCGGCGACGCGGGCGACCTGCAGGCGGTTTCTCTCGTTGGATGAGATCACGCGCCTCCTCGACGACCTGGAGGGCCGCGATCGGCTGGTCGCTCGCATCTGTATCGTCCTTGGTCTGCGGCCCGGCGAGGTGTTCGCCCTCAAGTGGGACGACTTCGACGCCGAGGGCGGCCGCTTGCGTATCGACGAGTCGGCAGTGGATTCGCAGATCAAAGACACCAAGACGCCCGGATCGCGCGCATGGGTATGGCTCCCGAAGTCGATTACGGAGGAACTGCTGAAGTGGCGCGCGACCAGCTCATCGACTTTGATCTTTCCAGGTGCAAATGGGCGGCCGATCAGCACGAGGAATTTCCTGCGGCGCCACCTCAGGCCCGCGGCGGTGCGCGCCGACATTATGCAGGCGAAGCCGAAGGACTGGCCGAAGGGCAAGCAGTGGGTCGATCCAGCGACATCGGTCAATTTCCGCGCGTTCCGCCGCACCTGCGCCACGTGGTTCCAAAAAGTCGGGACAACCAAGGATATCCAGGCGCAACTACGGCACACCACCCCCATGACGACCTTGGGAGTGTACGTCCAGGAGCTACCGGAGAGCGTTCGGACGGCAGTCGAGGCGCTGGATCAGAAGCTCTGCGGGGTCGCTGTGGCGCAACCGACTGCCATTGTTCAATGAATGCCTGCGCTGTTACGCACTGGCTAAACCATTTCCCACCAACGGCACGTCCCTTCATCTCGTGTATCCATGGGGCCGGCGAAAGGCAAGATCCACGGCTAGCGTTTATGCGGCAAAGTGGCTCATGAACTGCCAGTAAACGCTGCGCGACTTTTCGTTCTTTGTCACTCAAGAGGGCTTCATCAGAGGGTCAACGTTCGGGTCGACGATACGAGAGCTACCCGGACAAAAAGGGTGTTTGACGGGGCATCATTCCTGGACGGCGCGGTTTGGTGGGGTTCGGACCGCGACTCGCTCGCTGCAGTCCCTCACCGTTGGGAGCACTTTTTCGCTAAAGCGAAGAAAAGAAAGCGATGATAAGCTGTTGCTTCCTTGGCGCCCTCCAGGGGGGATTGACACGTACTGGCAGTGTGCGGCATCATATAGATGATTCCGGTGATGCTCAATGCGTTCACGCGGAAGGGATTGAGTGGAGGTGGGGTTGCAATTCGTGGCTCGTTAGCGAATTGTGGATCTCACAGTAGCCAGGGCCTTCGCGAGGAGACTCAGACCTCTGCAAAGATCACAGACGAGCATATTAAGTATCGCGTCGGCAATCCGACAAAAACAAGGCCATCCGCAAGGATGGCCTTTTTTTAAGCTACGATACGAAAATGCCCCTCGATCTCGCCCAAGCTCGCGACCTGCTGTTGCGCGTGGTCAACAAGTTCTACGGTGAGCGTCATAGTCCGCTGCCAGGTGCTTTCGTCAAGGCCCAACTCCTAGCGGAAGCGAAAAGCGAAGGATCAGAGTTCAGCGAGCGCGTGCTGGGTTTTCGCCGGTTCATAGACTTCGTTAAGCAGGTTCCCGAGATCGGGATTCAAGGGCGATCTGGTAGCGACATCCTGCTAGCACCCGTGACGGCTACAGAAACGCTTGCTGCGTACGCGAGCCCTCTGCCACGGCTGAGGCGTGATTTCTGGCGTGCATTTGTCGAGTTTCCCGTGCCGGGCGTATCCCGCGTTTACGACCCTGATGAAGACAAGATTGTTCACGTTGACGCGGCGGCACCGCGCCTCGGATTGGTAATCGAGCCAGTTACCCGGGAAGCACAGCTCCAGTGGCGCAGGACCTTCGCTGAAGAACAATCCGACCCAATGAAGCAGCAACTTCTCGATGCAATCAACGGCCCGCCCAACGCCGCGTTTAATGAGTTCGCCAGGCGAATTCGGGAAAACGTCGCGGTGGCCCGCGCATGGAATCGGTATCTGCAAAAACAGATAACAGACCATGTGACAGAGTGGGCGGGAAGAAATGGAGTGGCGGAAGAGCGTTGGATCGCTCCAGCGCAAAGCTTGCAAGGATTTCGTTCGGATGCTGAAAGAGTGTCTAAGCCTCAAAATATTAGCCAGCGAGCGGATCTCTACAACTTCTTTGATCAGCTTCCAATTGAGGACTTGCTGCAGCTCCGAGTGCCGCTTGATTGGGTGCTGAAGGTGACGCGCCGGGGAGATGCGTGAAAATCGTTCTTTTCGGGCTTCCAATCAGCACTCAGGCACGCTTTAAGGCGGAGTCCAACGACTGGGCCGACGCGGTTCCGACAGTGCACTCGTTTCGCTCGGTTCCACTCACGACAAATTCCAATGTTCCGTTCACAAAAGGCGAGTTGGAAGACTTGAAACTGGCCGTAGAGGACGGATTCACGCATATCGTCATTCCAGGTCGTAGCGATTGGAAGGTCGTGCAGCAGCTGTTCCGGTTTGATTGTCGCGTCCACTCGATTCCCGTGGACGTGCCACTACGAGAAATGTCCTGGAACTTTATGAGGACACGGTTGCACGAAATCGCCGCTCTCGATGAGGTTTGGCTTGCCAAGATTTCACCCACTGACCTGCGTCACGCGTTGCTGCTGCCGCCTTCGGTGTTCAAAGCAAGTCGAGAGTGCGGAGACTTCTGGAACAAGTGCGAGGTTTATGCTGCGCACCGCATACCCGATGCGGAACATACCCTTCAGTGTGTTGAACGTGAGCATCGGAAGGCGGGTGGCAATGGCGGGCGAAGTTGGATCGATGACAGGAAATGGCGCTACCGATTCGACCCATCAAAGCACGGCATCTCGACGCACAACCGTGCCGGCCGAAAGGCCTTTCGCTTCTGTTACGAAGTAATGTCTGGGTTTCACTACGATCTGAAGGAAGAATCGGGCGGTTGGTTTTACATCGAAATCAACGGCAAGCGAGAGCGCCTCAAACATTGCAACGTGAATCCTTGGGGGATGATCTGGGGAAGCTGATTCCTCGCACGGCGGTATGCTCTAGCCAAGCCAACGCAGTCCGGGATCAGGGTGATCGCGGTTCCCAGTTCTAGCGCCCTCCGGAAGCTGAGATCGCCTCCAACTCCTGAGCAACAGCGCACCGCTTACAAATCCAACTTGAGGTTTGTCGCCGTCAGCGTGGTCGAAGAGTCGCGAATCCGATGCAGCGCGGCCCAGACGGATAACGCTGATTCGCGGTGATTTTGGTGCTGTCTCCCGCGAAGTGCACACAAGTGCACACAAATTCCGGGAGCGATGAAAAAGGGAATGCTGCAAACAACTGAAAAATAAACTAGTTATGGTCGGGGCGCGCGGATTTGAACCGCGGACCCCCTGCGCCCAAGCTAGACGGGTTCCCTCTATACCATTCACCTGTTCCTAAGGCTTTCAACAACTTGGGGCGTCTGCTTTCGCTCAGCCGGCATCCTTTTGCCTATCAACACGACCAGTAATGATACGGTTTTGATACGGTAGGCCAATTCTGATACGGTCGCCTGAGATCTGATACGGCTGCTTCGCTGTGGGAACTGGACCACCTTCTCCCGTCCTTTCTGGGCGGCGGCAAGTGCGTCGCAGCCCATCGCCCCAAATAGCAATGGCCCGCGTTCGCAGCGCGAGCCATCGACCCTTAGGGGGTGAAAATTGAATTCTCTCAACGGAAGTATACACCACCTCGACCCGCAAACAAAAGACGAAAATACACTCGTCGCTAGGCCATTTGTTGGGGTTGAACACATTCATGCTCCCATTCATTCCAACGCTCCTGGCCTGGTTGGGTCGGACCTGACTGCCACTGATTACGCAGCGTTGGAGTCCCGTTGGATTGACCGCGATTTGGCGGTCTGCGCCGGTCTCCGTCGGGTCGATTCTCTTACCGGTGGCGAGGTCATCGGCCGGAAGAGCGGCAACTACGCCGGCATCATCATTCCTTACCATCGCGCCGGCTCCGATCACATTCGGGACTACCGATTGCGGCGGGACCATCCGGACCTCGAATATGACTCCGCCGGCAATCTGAAACAGAGACAGAAGTACCTCAGCCCGCCCGGACGCTCGAATATGTTGTACTTGGCGCCGGGCGTTAACCAACTCCTTTTGCGCGACGTATCGCTCCCGATTGTGATCACCGAGGGGGAGTTCAAAACACTTGCTTTATGGCGCTTGGCGAATCACGGCTCCCCGGCACAACCCCGATTCCTGCCACTCGGCGTTTCGGGTGTCTACAACTGGCGCGGAACCATCGGCAAAACCGTCGGGCCCGACGGCAGCCGCCTGGACGTGAAGGGTGCCATCTCGGATCTCGACTGGATTGCCTGGGAAGGTCGCCGCGTCGTGATCGCATACGACGCCGATGCGGTCACGAAAGACATGGTGCGCATCGCCCGTTCGGAGCTCGCGTCGCACTTGCGCGGCCGGGGATCCCTGGTTGGCTTCCTGGAATGGGACGTAGCCCGAGGCAAAGGGATCGACGATCATCTTGCGCTCGTCGGACCCGAAACGGTCCTGGACGAGGTTGCCCATGTCGATTTCGCAGGTTCTGCATGGAGAATGGACTTGCTTCGTTCGAAGCCACCTATGAATACTACTGAAGGTCGAATCCTGCCAGTCTTGGCGAACGCGATCGCCGCGTTCCGGCATGCGCCGGAATGGGGCGGGGTGCTCGCCTTCAACGAATTCGCATATGGAATGGTTGCGTTGAAACCGGCTCCCTGGGGTGTCGTGCCCAAAGGGGAATGGACCGATCACGAGGATCGGTTAGCTGCAGAGTGGCTACAGCGCCAAGGAATCCTGGTTTCGGTCGACGTCGCGGGGCAGGCTGTCCAGACGGTCGCGAGGGATCACCCATTTCACCCGATAAAGGCATACCTTGGGCGCCTTCGGTGGGACGGGGTCGAGCGTCTGGACCAGTGGCTATCTACTTACCTGGGCGCGGATGATGCCGACTACTCGCGCGCCGTCGGCTCGCGTTGGCTGATCTCGGCGGTCGCGCGAATCTTCCAACCGGGGGCTAAGGCTGATTGCTGCCTGATTCTCGAAGGGCCACAGGGCATCCGAAAATCCACCGCACTGCGGACGATCGCCGGCGAGTACTTCACGGACGAACTGGCGGACCTCGGCAGCAAAGATGCTGCCATGCAGACACGCGGCGTCTGGATCATCGAGCTTTCCGAGTTGGATAGTCTCGGTCATGCGGAGGTGGCGCGGATCAAGGCTTTCATGAGCCGGACCACGGACCGTTTTCGCCCGCCCTACGGCATGCGCTTAGTGGAGTCACCGCGCCAGTGCGTATTCGCGGGGACGGTCAACCACGGCACCTATCTGCGGGACGAGACCGGGGGCCGGCGTTTCTGGCCCGTCGTCTGTGGGCAGATCGATGTGGAAGGCCTGGCCGCTGTCCGCGACCAGTTGTGGGCGGAAGCCAAAGTACGGTTCGAATCAGGATTCGTATGGTGGCTCGACACTCAAGACCTGGTGAAACTCGCCAGCGATCAGCAGGAAGCGCGTTACGAAGGTGATCCGTGGGAAGAAGTAATTGGGCCGTGGCTGGAGAGTAAGCAGAGTACTGCCGTTTCCGAGGTCCTGCAAAGATGTATCGACAAGCCGCAGGCGCAATGGACTCAAACCGACAAACTTCGTGCCGCCCGGTGTCTGCGGGCGCAAGGCTGGGTGCGGTATCGGGAGCGTCGAGGGGAGCGGCTCGAATGGCGGTATCGAAGGTTGGTGTGAGATGAAGCTGTTCCTATGGTTCTCAGTCTTGTTCCCAGCAAGTTCCCAGGCTCTCTCAAGAAAATGCTTAAGTTCTCAGTGTTCCGGATTGCCCCTATTGACCCATATAGACGTATTGCTCAAATTGATGGACACATCTAAACAGCTAGGAACATGGGAAACATTGGGAACAGGATTGAAACGGCATGACATTGCGGCCAGATCAGGCAGGGAACAAGACTGGGAACTGTAGGAACGAGCTGGCAGAGGACGTGGACGAAGCCGCGCAGATCAATTGTGCCAATCTGGGCTGTCCCGAAACGGCGAAATGCCCAAGCAACTACAGATCGGACGATTACTCCGATCAGCAAAGGTAACAACGGAGAAAATGTGCCATGGATCGAAAAGTCCAGCAGCAGACCCTTTCCATTCGCGTACCAGAAAGCTTACGCAACTATCTCGAGCGAGCCAAGGCGGTGCTTTCTGACAACGTCAACGGGTCAGTATCGACGTCCGATGCAGCCAAATTCCTGTTGGAATCGGCTCGTGACGATCGGCTAGACGACCGCATCGAAGTGGCCGACCTGCGGACTTGCCCGGTGGAAGCCCTGTTGGCAATCCGGCAAAAATGGGAACAAAACCATTACCTGTCGCGCGCGGAATTCACCTTTCTCGCACAGTACTCCCAGGTAGGGTGCGAAGAGCTAACAGGCGACCTGGCAATGCCCGGAACGGAATCGCTTGCCTGTGTGCTCGAAGCGTTTCTTGCAGTGCGGGCTCTACGAGTTGAGCGCGGCATCGAACTGGACCGGTACTATTTAGGGAACCTGGGAATCGTGGGTGCTCCGCTACTCACGCAACGACAGATTGATCCCGATGCCGTCCCGAGAGCCGCTGGGGACCTGATAAAAGAACTACGCATGGGCAAAAGTCCCGCCAACGTCGTATTTGCGGGACGGAATCTCTACGTGGCGTTGAAAGATGAGAGCTTGTACGGCGTCGCCCTGATTAATGAGGCACTCTTCGACTGTTTGCCTGTTCTTTACCGCCTTGCCGCGAGAGGCCATTGGATCCGAGAGGGTCTTCCGGTACGGCGTTCCCCCGTTAGCAGCGGTTTCTGTTCACTGCCCATTCCTCAGATCACCTGCAAAGACTACTGCGTGTCCAGCATTGTCACCAGCGAGGGGGAGCTTGAGCTGTCGATTCTGATGGAACGTAAAGGCGTGAGCTACATGCTCACTCGCTTCCCAGAAATCAAGGAATTCAACAGCATGCTCGAGCGCCTCACCGCCGGGGGCCGTTGGCAGGCGCGGGAGTTCATTGGCGGAACGACAACTACTGACGGCGCTGCCACTTGAGTTCGCTCGTCTAATTTGGCCCACTTTGATCGTCTAATTTGGCCCACCTCTGACAACCCGGAAATGAAACCATTCCGGAATGGACAGGAGGCTGAAAGTGGAATTATTCGAAGAGATCCGGCGCGGTCATGCGGCCGGAGAGACGATCAAGGGACTGGCGAAGAAGCACGGAGTGCATCGCCGGATGGTGCGGCAAGCGATCGCCAACGCGATCCCGCCGGAGCGGAAACACTTCGAGAAGGATCAGCCGCGACTGGGTCCTCTAAAAGAGATCATCAATCGGATCCTGGAGGAAGACCGGGTTGCGCCGCGGAAGCAGAGACACACAGCGCACCGGATCTATACCAGACTGAGAGAGGAACATCCCGAGCACCCGATCGGTGAACCCACTGTGCGGCGCTTCGTGGCGGAGAGGAAGCGTGAACTGGGGCTGAGCGGCCGTGAAGTGTTCGTGCCGCAGTCCTACGCGTTAGGCCAGGAAGCGCAGGTGGACTGGTTCGAAGCCTCGGCGAAGCTGGGCGGCGAACGCTGTGTCCTGCAGTTTTTCGCGATGCGCAGCATGGGTTCGGGAGACGCGTTTCATCGGGCCTACACCAACGCGACCCAGCAGGCGTTTCTGGAGGGGCACGAACACGGTTTCGCCTATTTCGGCGGCGTCTTCCGGACCCTCCGTTATGACAATTTATCGAGTGCCGTCAAGAAGATTCTTCGCGGACGGCAGCGTGAAGAAACCAATCGAGTGATCGCATTCCGTTCGCATTGGGGATTCCAGAGCGAATACTGTAATCCGGCGAGCGGCAATGAAAAAGGTGGCGTGGAAGGTGAGGTGGGGAGGTACCGGCGAAACTGGCTGGTGCCGGTACCGGAGGCTGTCGATTTGGCAGAGCTGAATCAACGATTGCTCTCCGGCTGCCTGGCAAGCCGGAGTCGAACGATCAGCGGAAGGACCATGACGGTCGGCGATGCCAGCCAGATGGAACGGCCCCACTTATTGCCGACGGCCGATGAGCGATTTCCGATAGACGAAATCCTGTACCCGCTCATCGTAGACAACAAGGGCCGCGTGAAAGTGAAGACAAACTGGTACTCGGCGCCGCTGTGGCCCGGGCTTGCGCGTGACAGCGCGGGTATGGCCATCGCTGATCGAGATCTTGCATGACGGCACGTGTGTGGCACGTCACCAGCGAAACTACGGGCGCGGCCACCAGATTCTCAACCTCGAACACTATCTCGATGTGTTGGAGAAGAAGCCAGGTGCCATGGCCGGATCAACGCCGCTGGAGCAGTGGAGGCAGGCCGGACGTTGGCCCGAGTGTTTGGATCGAATCTGGAAGAAACTCGAGGAACGTTATGGGAAGAGCGGCGGAACCAGAGAAATGATCGGCCTGGTTCGGGTTGGCCTCGTTAGTGGATGGGACCGGCTGATCAGCGCCGTGGAGGAAGCCCTGCACCTTGGGGTAACTGACGCGGCTGCTGTGTTGCACATCATGCGCACGCCGGATGCCGAAGAGCGACGGCGCTACCAGATGGAACTAGCGGAAGAACTGGCCCAGTTTGAACGACCCCAACCCGTGATGGATGAGTACGATCTACTGCTGAGATGCAAAGGGGTGATCCAGTGAAAAGCCCGAGTGAATCTCTCGAACATGCCAGCGTGCGCCAATACTGCAAGGCCGTGCGGACGCCGGCGATCGCCACGAACTTTGTTTCCCTGGCCGAGCAGGCGATAAAGGAAAACCGCACGCACATAGGGTATCTGGAGGCATTGCTTGCGATGGAGTGTGAAGAGCGCGACCGGCATGCGATCGCCAATCGTATTCGCGACTCGCAGTTGCCACGGATGAAGACGCTGGAAGAGTTTGACTTTACACAGGCGCCGCAGATTCCAGCGGCGAAGATTCGCGAGTTGGCTGAGGGCGGCTACATTGAACGCAACGAGCCCGTGGTCCTGATCGGCGAATGTGGCACCGGAAAGAGCCATCTGGCGACGGGGCTCTGTCTGGCGGCCTGCCGGCAGAAACGTCGCGTACGCTTCACCACGGCCGCGGCCCTGGTCAACGAGTTGGTGGAGGCAAAGCAGAACAACCAAGTGCGACGGATGATGACGCGCTGGCAGAAGTATGAACTCATCGCGCTTGACGAGGTCGGCTATGTCCCGTTGGCCGACGTGGGCGCGGAGTTTCTCTTTCAAGTGGTATCCGAGCGGGCCGAGAGGGCGGCACTAATCGTAACGACCAATCTGCCTTTCTCGGAATGGACTACGGTATTTCCCAATCCGCGATTGTGCAAAGCCCTGCTGGATCGGGTCACAGACCGGGCGCACATTATTGAAACCGGGACAGAATCGTTCCGCTTCCGGCGAACGATGGAGAAAAGGAAGAAACGGTGAGCGGGAGGCGAGTCGCCGGTTCATGCCACCCCGCCGTTCGTTTCGCCTGAAACGCGCCGCCCTACGGGCGTCGCCAGGCTCCACTCACGCCGGGGTGGCATGAACCAAATACGGGCTGAATGGGGCAAACTATAACTATCGGGGGTGGGCCAAATTAGATGATCGAAGTGGGCCAGGCCTGATGATCGAACTCACCACTCGATTCAATTTTAGGCATCAGCAACACGCCATCACCATTTCGTTCACTCATGAAGAATGGCAAAGCCTGAAGGCGTGCGTGGGTCAGGCGCTGGCCGCTCCCGAATTGGTGCCGGTGCTCGCTGAGTTGTCGCTGGCGTACGGGTAGACACAGTGGCCGGGCAGCTTCAAGTCGTGGACCTGGGTGAGCTTTCGGCAGGCTTGCGTAAATGTGCAGTCGCCCTATTTTTGTGGGAAACTGGCCGGACTTTTCCCCAGGTTGTTTCGTACACTACCGGCCTCCACGCCCGGGTTATAGCACTAAGGATGTCGATACCACCGAAGATGCATCGGCCCGAGACCTCCGTCGCTGAACACCAGCGCGTCTCCGTCCGCGCCCTCAAGCCACCCGCTCGGCGCCGCATCCATCGCGCGCCATCCCGAGGAGGCGCGATCCAGCGTGTAGAACCGCTGAGCGCTGGTCTTGTTGTCCCAGACTTGGACGAAGAAGGAATCGTCTCTTGTGAAGGCTGGTTTTGCATTTTGCCCAAACTGATCCAGCCTCCACCGGCCGGAAAGGTTGCCGTTCAAGTCCAACTCTACCCACTCGGTTTCGCTGCCCAGCGTGCCCGAAACAGCCCAGAGTCCGACGCGATCGTGCGCGACGGTAATGCTGTTCCACTGGAAGCCCTGAGAGGCCGGTTCGAGGCCGGATGGAAACAGGGACCGCGGGAGATAAGCCCCCGCCTCCTTGCCGTCCGGACCGTACTTGCGCACGGTCTTGTATTCCTCTTTGGGTGTTCCGTGCGCGCTGGTGGCATTGACTTCGATGCCGAAACTCCAGAGAGAATGATCTTCGGCAAATGCCAAGTGGTAAGGAAGATACAACCCGGTCTTGACGGTCCTGGTCACGGAACCGGAACTGTCTCGGAAATCGATGCCGCGATCCTTCTTCGAGTCAAAAGCACCCCAGGCAACAGCGACTGTGCCATCGGTGTCGATCGCGACGGCGCGAGGGTGCCCTGCCTCCTCGGCAAAAGCCATTGCCAGGTGGCCATCGGGCGCGAAGATCGTAACTGCTTCGTTATCGATCCTGTAGAAGTAGCCCTGGTAGAACGCTGGGACCGGTTGGAGTCCCTCCGTCCTTGCCTGAGACGTAACCTCACGAATGGGATCGTTCCCAGCCAAAAGGCCAAGGCTGAAAACCCCGGCGAGTATCATCACTTTCAACATGTGATTTCTCCTTCTCCTAGTATTTCACTAAAAGTTGACGACCAAGCTGATCGAACCGTTGGCGGCCACGTGTCGATTACCCTGCCGGAGCCAACCTCACGAACGTCCAAAGCGAATCGTCCACCCTCGCCTAGCGGCATACTCCCGCATCGCCGGCTTCTGCATCGGCAACGTTTGCTGATCATTGGTGAGACATGAGCGTACAGGCCCGCCAGCAACATTTTACCGATTTTCCGTGCCTGGCTAAAAACGCGATCGGATCTTGCCTTTGGAGAGGCCCATTTTATGGGCATATCGAGAGGGCTGTCCCGCCCGGCCCGGAGTCGATCCTTTCCGGCCAGGAAGGAATTATCATATTACGCGGCGGCGGGCGTGGCGATCCGCGCCAGCGTCTCGCGATAATTCCAGGGCATCCACGCCGCTGGATTACCCTTCAACTCCGCGGCGTGCCGCTGCAACTCGGTCAGATAATCGAACGGATTGGCTCCGTTCAACTCGCAGGTGTGAATCAGACTCATGAACAGATCGCCGACTCCGGCGCCGTTCACCGTCTTGTAGAAGAGCGCGTTCTTGCGGTTCAGAATCGCCTTCTTTAAAGTTCTTTCTGCGATGTTGTTATCGAGTGGTGCGCCGGGTTGTTGCAGGAACAGTGTCAGCTTTGGCCAATGATTTAGCAAGTAGGAGATGGCTTTGCCCAGCCCGGAATTCGGCTCGGTCTTGTGGTCCGCCAGTTGTGCCTCCAGCCACTGGTGCAGTTCGGTCATCAACGGGCCGCTATGCTCCTGATGGAATTGCAGCCGGTCTGCCGCCGAAAGTTCCTGTTCTCGCGCCAGTGCGTCGTGGTGATAAACGCCGCGTAACGTCTCCAGCACATAACGGCATTCTTCCGGAAAATTGTCGACCACTTCCACAAACTGCCGTCTTCCATGGGCGATGCAGTTCGCCAGCAGGGTTTTGACGCCTTCCAGCTTGGGCGTGTTGCGCGACAGCGCGTCGCACATCTGGATCGGCGCCGGCAGTTCGCGGGCGCGCTGCTTCAATACGTCGCCCATGTTTTCGCCTGCGTGCTTCCATCCCGTAAAGTACAGCGCGATGCGCCACACCCCTACCATCGAAACAATCCCGCTGGTGAATGTGCCGGTGCGTTTGTCACCCGGTTCGCGGGTCAGCCGCAGTATCCGCATGCCGGTGTCGTCGTTGTGCAGCACGCCGCCTTGCGCCGCCTGCCGGATCAACTCCTCCAGCGCCGCACGGATCCACTGCGCAGCGGCCACCAGGAGATCCCATTGCGTCGCAGCGGGCAACGGCATGCCCAGTTGTTGCTCCAGCCTTTCCAGCCGGTGAAAGGGCACTCCCGTACCGTACTTCATCAGGGCGATCATGGCCACAGCCGTTGCATCGTACTTGTCCGGGCCCGCCGTCGCCGGTGCGTCGGCTGTGAACACCTGCCCGCAGGCATTGCAGCGCAGTTGCTCCATCTCAAACACGGTGGCTTCCAGCGGAGCGTGCCCTACGAATCTGACCAACGTGGCCGGCTCTTTCTGCCGGTACACTTTTCCGCGGCGGCATTCCGGGCAAAGGTCGCCGGAATCGAGCGTGGTGTGCGCTACGGCAACCCTGCGGGCGCCTCGAAACGCAGCGGCACTATGGCGCCCATGGCCGCTGGGAGTTGGTGCATTGTGCTCCGGTGGGTCTGCGGGCGCTGCATCCGGCGGCACAACCGCGCTGGTTTTCTCCGTGCTGCGTTTTGGCATCAGTCTCTCGGCCATGGCGTGTAGCGCGGTTTTGAGCTGCTGGCCTTCCGCTGCGCTCAGCGGCGCACGCGTGCTGCGATCGATAATCTGATCCAGTTCGTCCAGATTCACGTCGATCCGCCGTCTCCTCTTCATAACTGGGTGAGGTATTCGCGGAAACGCGGCGTCAGGGGATAGCCCAGCACCTGCTTGAGCGAGCGGTTCGGCACATAGCTGTTGGATTGCTTGCCGCGTCCCGTGGTCTGGCCCAGCAGCACCCAGTTGGCCGCGCGGTAACAGGTCCCGCGGAATCGTTCCGGATCCACGAACGTTTCCAGAAAGTAAATGGGATGCCCGTACATCCGCTGCCAGTCACCGGAGATCTGCGTCGCCATGCGTCCCAAAATGTGCGACGCCAGATGCGGCACCCGCACCCAAGGCAGGATCAGAAACCGTGTATTGTAGACGATCAATCGAATGTTACGCCGCCGCACCTCCTGGTTCCAGCCGATGTAGCGGTCGCGCGCGCCAATGTGTCGCGGGGCGCTGGACCACGCCACGCAGGCCAGCGGCCGGTCTTGAGCCGATACTAAATACTTCAGGTGCTCCCCCACCGGCTGCTCATAACCCAGATAATGATGCTCCTCCAGCAGGCTGTTAAACAGCGGCTCATCCCCGCTCCGCCGTACCTGCACAAACTCCAAGGGCTGGAACTGGGCGAGTCGGCCTTCCACCGGCGTCCTGTCGATCAGCACGGGAGCCGGCTGCACCCGCCGCGCCAGCGGGTTGTGCGGCACGTACCGCACCGGTGGTAACTCGATCTGTCCGGCGCGCTCCAGCGTGAGTAACAGGCCGCGGCACACCATGTCGCGCAAGGCGCCGTTGGGCTGTTTCCATTGCCAGGCTTCGCACAGTTTCTGGGACAATCTGCGGCGGCTCGCGCGCGGATGCGCCGCGATCAGTTCCTTTATATAGACGATGTTTTCATTGGTGATCACTCGTCCGCGATACCTGATGAGTTCTGCCATCAACAGCAGTATGCACCTTCTTTTTCTGGAACGCAAGGGGGTAGGAATGTTTTTTGCAATTCTTACTTCGTCGCGTTCACCCGCCGCCACATGGGCGCCGCCCGCACCCGTGACAGGTCACCGGCCGCCATCAACAACTGTGCCTCGTAGGCTTCCAGCGGCTTGGCCGGTGCCTCTGATTCCGGCCACCATACGAACCTGCCCTTGGATAGCCGCTTCTGCGCCAGCCAGTATCCCTGGCCGTCATAGCTGAGGAGGCGAATGGCTGTACCCCGGCGGCTGCGAAACACGAACACGCACCCGGAAAATGGATCTTCCGCGAGTTTCTCCTGGCAAAGCCGCGCCAAAGAGTCAATCCCCTTACGTCCGTCGACGGGCTCAATGGCCACCAGCACGCGCATCTGCGCCGTGATCTGGATCATCCTTCGGTATCCCGCCAGGCGCGCAGCAAGCCGGCCCAATCCGGCGGAGCGGCTGCCTTCCAGTGGATGCGCATCTTGCCGCCGCCCGCGGACTCGAACTCGATGACGCAGTCCTCCAGTGTCGCCGTATGCGGAGCGATCAGCTCCACGAATGCCGGCTTGGCTGCCTTGCGTCGGAGGTTGGGAACTCCGCCGAGCCGTTTCTTCAGACCCATATAATCCAGCCGTAGTGGGTGCGCGACGGCGTACACACCGTGTTGTCGGGCCAGTTCGACCGCAGCCTGCCAAAGTGATTCCGGCAGCTTGGTCCGCTGTGACTGGGTGCTCCGGAACTGATCCAACTGGCGCTGCAGTTGCGCGATAGGTTCGGGAATGGGTAGGCTTTTGTGGTTCACGATCAGCCGCTCCTCAGCGACTGACTGAACTTAACAGGACGGGCTAGCCGGCGTCATGCACGCTTGCCGAAAGGTCACGGACCTGGCGTCGCCCATAGTCAGGGGTTCCATTCCCGGTAATCGTTCTGCTGCGCCTGCGCGAGCGCCGGGAATACCAGTGAAATCGGGAAAATCGGGCAGCTTTCGAAATCCTAATGCGGACGCCGCCCGGCGAGAGACAGAGCGTCAATGTGCCGAGCGGCGCTCTCAGATGCTCCGGGAGGACAGCTACGCGGAGAAACGCCGAAAATTTTCGAAGTTGGCCACCGCCAATCGACCAGGCGCATCGAACAGTCCTTCAGAACGCGGATAACAACCCCCCCGCGCGCAGACGGGCTCACATCGGGGTACAAGTAAACCATCGTATCTCCAGCAGCCAGCCCGATTGTGGGTGTCGCGAGGAGAGCCACGATGACGAAGAGAACCATCGCTGTGGCCCCCTCAAAACCCGGCCCGAAAGACTGGGCGTTCCGGTGAACGTCGCTGGCGCCGCACACGCCCTCAAACCTCGGCTCACGGGATTCGGCGGCCCGCCGCTGCCGGTTCCGGGCGGGATGTTCCGGCCACTCGTCGTCAGCAGATCATCGATCTCCCGCGCCAGCGGCCAAACAGACTCAGCGAATCAAATGGCCCTAGTAACCGACAACGTGAGGAGGGACTGCAGATGATAGTTACCCTTAAGGGACTTCTCGTAACAGATTGAAAACAGCTCGGTCTCGGAATCTATTACGCTGAGGTCACCCAGTGAAGGCATAGGGTATTCCCTTGCAATAAAATTCATTTGCATTAGCGTATCAGTCTCGAAGGCTGCTAAGTTCTTTTCAAGTGTCCGAAGCCGCTCAATCTTAGCTTCCATCTTTTGTAACCACTCCTCGGTCACTGCAGCAGCAGACGCTTTCCCGCTCACACCTACCGATTGTGCCTCCGTCCCTTCCGTCGATGGAACACTATTGCGTGTAGCGGCCAGTTGCTCCTCTAGCGCATGAACCCTCTCAGAGATTCCATCTTGGACTCCGCCCGTAATCCCAATCAACTCCTCAAGAAATCCGAGATCGAACACGCACGATAAGCCATCCTTGCCTGTGACTAGGGCAGCACATCCATCTAGGGGCCCCAACAACACTTGGCTTTTGCCATCTTTGTCGAATCCAAATACTTCTAGCCGTACCGGGGTGAATAGCGGCGGGGCCACGGGGGGACCTACCCTGCCGAAATCCGCCGTGAACCGTTGCTGCACCTGCAATGCGTACAACAGCCGCAACCTATATAGGCGCTTGTAACCTGCTTCCTCCGCCCATTGCTTAATCGACCCGTACTCCTTAACAACTATTCGCTTAATGTCCCAGATAATTCGGTACTCTCGTTCCTCGTGCACGAACAACTCAGTGCGAATCTTTCCATCGTCGCTCGTGGAGGCTTTGCTTAGTTCCTCCAGTGACCCAGGAACCAAAACGATGCTCTTCGTCTTGGAGAATGGCCTCCCTTTAGACATCGGTGAAAACGCCAAATCGCATTCCGGATTGATCACCATGAACAAGGCATGCTCGGGACCCACAAATATATCGCCGAGAGAGAGTAGGGGGAACTCATTTGCTGCATCGCCAAGAGGGTGAACCTGAAGCTCTCCGGACAGTTTTTGAATAAGAGCTGCGCCATACATGCTTGCAAGCTGCAGGGAAGGTGAGATCTGCCGAGCGGGCAATCCAGGAAATCTGACGCGATCAACGGCGTCGCGATGCGCTCTTACGTCAACGTTCTCAAACACACTTTTGTAAAGCTCCGCGCCAAACAGCCACAGGAGATACTCCCCAAACGGTTGACCATCTTCTTTAAGGCTGAGTCGGTCGATATAAGCATAATCCTCGAGGCTAAGATCCATCAGGCGATCAATAAATGTCTCGCGCGCGGCATCGAGAGAGCGCTCCAGCGCTTCAATCAGAGAGACGACTCCGCCTGCCACAGGCATCGACAATGCAATTGCCAAAAGCTTCCGTTCTAGTGCATTCCTATTCTTGAGAAGGCTCTTAGGAGCGTGGTGAAACATCCCGCCGAGAAGACGGGATCTCTTACGAAACTGAATCACCTGTTGATCAGATAGCTCTGAGGAAGACATGAGAACAAAGATGGTCTTTTCACTCTGGCCTTTTTGTCGGCCATAGATCTCAGTTGCTCTAGTTACTGCAGCTTCGACAGCGCGCTCTGCCTCCGGACCTGTGCTTGAGCCCAAGAAATAGTCGAGGAATATGATTTTACATTGTGCCTCATGAACCAGAGGACCAGAGGTTCCCGAACTGTGCACGGTGAACTGGAGTGATCTTATATTGTTCACGATCTCATCAGCATCTGCCACGATGGCAGCACGAGTCGCCAGGAGTTTGTCTAACTCGGATCGCAGGCCGGGCACTTCGTCTTGCTTTGAGTGCATCACCTCGAGAACAGCATCAGTCATGTCGGAGAGCTTTGATATGACGATACCGTGTTGTTTTAGGGCACGCTGAAGGACCTCATTTTGCTCGATCTCAGCCAAGAACTCACTAACCGCCACCGATGGGAGAGCCGAGGCCCGCAATGGATCAAAGGCGTCATCGATGACGCCAATGCATTCAATGCCCTTCGAGGAGAATACAGCTGCTGAAGATTGTTTGGTCGGCATAGTCGCCATCGGTTTTCACTATTGCGTTATCTGCGAAAAATCAAACACAAACTCGTTTAGAATGCCAGGCTTTGACTCGTTGTTCGATAGATACAGCTCGCATCCATGATAACGAGCCATTTCCAAAGCAATGTAGAGTCCGAGACCCTTACCTTCACCTGGCGGCTTCGATGTTACAAACGGCTCAAAAATTTCTTGAGCTCGCTCCACTTCGATTCCCGGGCCGTTGTCGGCAAAATGAAGACTATCCGTTCGAGCGTCGATCGTCACGCTTATCCGCGCTTTCAAGCGCCGGTCGACAAGCTTTTCCGCTTTGAGCCAATAGACGGAATTTGCAACTAAATTCTCGATTATCTGAGTTATCATTCCCTTTACAGCCATAACCCAAATCACACGTTCTTCTGAATCACCGATAATTTTGAATGACAGAGCGATGCCGTGACGTAAAAACTGATCGTCGTGTGTCGAAAGGAGGTCGCGTACCCACCGCACGAAATCGAATCGCTCTTTGACTTGTCTTCCTGACGGACTCAGGGGATCGAGAACGCGGATCCGTTTATTAATTGTCTTCAACTGAGCGCCGAGAGAGTCTAGAGCGGTCTCTAGCGCTGCGGCTGAGGACGCCTTCCGAGAATGAACGACCGCCCTCAAGGCGTGCTCGGTCGCTCGACTAAGTTCATGCCCGATGAACTCAACCATCAGCCCGATCCCCGCGAGCTGAATAAGTTGGCCTCGCCCTTTATCGTAGGAAAGTACCAGGCTGCGGGCTCGTGCCAGCAGCGCTGTTAATTCGTCAATTGCGTCGTCAATCTCGCCGACTAATTGTCTCTCCTCCCGCAGGACGGGGAACTTCTTCCTGAGGCGCTCCCAGGCGGATTGTAAGGCCTTGCCTGTCCTCAGAGCGCTTCGGTCCAGTTCTTCAGCACTCAATGGTTCTTGCGGGCGGAGCTCCTTTTCGACCGCGTTTAGGAAATTCCTGAACTCACTTGTGATGACGTGCCGAAGCACCCTTACGAGAACTTTCTTTGCCTCAGACTCGCGGATGCCTTCGCGGTTAGTCTGGTCCAGTAGTTCGGGATTATCGCCGGAAGTGATCTTCAGCTGTCCGATGACTTGATTCCGGTTAAGCTTGTATCCGCCAGAGGCAAATGCTTTCTTGTCTAGTCCCAACCAGTCGTCATCAGGTCCGCCGTAGGGGTTGACCCGAAATCCGTCCCTGTATACCATCACCCCGCCGGCCCAGAGTCGAACTTGGCTCTTTATGTATGACTCTTCCAATCCGGCGACGTCTTCTATGTCCTTCCGATTAAACCAGTAAAGAACCAGAGAGAAAGGGCCTATTTGGGTAAGTTGATCGAGTGTGGACGTCTTCGTGCTTGTAAGAAAGTGTGTTCCTGATAGTGAAAAGGTCTTAACTCGCTTGTAGCGACGATAATCGGTCCTACCAACCAACACCGGCCCTTTCACCGGATCTACCCTGAAATCAGCGGTCAGTACGGCTTGAGCGGCTGCCAAGAAATCGTTATCAAGATGTACTCGTTCGAGGGCTACGCCGTTGAATCTAACAAACACCTTGTACGTGTCAGATTCTGAGAACGGATCGGCAAACTTGCTGAACTCTTCTCGAACCAGAGTTTCAACTGAGGCTTTGGTCCATGTTGACGTTAGTCGCTTAATCGTGAGAACCGTACCAGATTCTTCCTGGGATTCTTTGCGCGGACCCCGACATGCAGTGACGTCAACGTCCTCTAATAGTTGATCCGAGTCGTGTGAAAAGATGCGCCAGTCGATATCGAGTGTGTTCCAGAATCTTTCGCCTTCAGAAGTAGTGAGGACCTCAAGCACGTCGCCCAACCTCATCGCGGAGAGACGCCCAATTCCCTTCTCGCCGAGAATTACTCTTTCTCTGCCGGCTTCCTTCTGCTGCTTCCGCTCGGAGTAACGAGATCGAGTGCCAATCGTCAGGTAAACTGACGCTAGGGTTTCAAGGTTCATTCCCGAACCGGTATCCTTGATTTCAATTGTGTTGCAGTTCGCAAGCGCCGAGGCAAGTTCCTCAAGAGTCGAAGCGTTTTCAACATCCGCCGCCAATCGACGCCCGAGAATAGTGGATAGGTCGGCAACTTCCGCCACTTCACGTTTCACTTCGGAGAGTTTGGCCGCCGTTTGGGCCTTGGAGTTCGCAGCGGACGCTACATGTCGCTCGATCTCATCGAGCCATTTGTTGCAGGGCGCATGAGGAATCACGCTGACGATGGCAATCTTGACTGACTTGGCGCCGGCGTCGAATGAATTCTTGATTAGTTCGTAAAACGCAACCGCATCTGAACTTATCAGCTCAGCTCCAAGTTGCAGGATTGTTCGAGCCTGTACGCGAAAGGCCATGAGTTACGCGACCGGCCCTCCAGCCAAACCGGAAGTTGCCGCGAGGTGCAGTGACAAAGAGCCTTTGTCGTCTTGTATATTTCGAGGAGAGATGAGCGGGTTCTTCAAACACGTCGTATGTGGGCCCGCGTGCCCTTGTGGCGGCCTACATGTATTCTGTTTGATCTCGGCAGCGCTCCAGTTTCTTTCACCTGAAGAAAACGGACCTTCAGCGGTCCTTTCGACAAACAGCGATTCTTGATGCGGCGCCGCTGGGAAGGAATGCTCTTCAAGGTGGGGCGGTACACATTGGGGAACCGAATGACGATAGACGCGGTTTAAATTGCTGCCGTCTTCCATGGTTTTTAGTCGCCGATACATTGAGTTTACAACAGTTTAGCCGAAAGCACGCCGTTGAATGCGTAGGTGACAGCAAGACGGGAAAAACGTGCGCGCGCGCAGAGTAGGGCATGGACGAGTTCTTGCACCGGTTCGTTTGAGGCCGCTGGTGCCGCCAGGCAAGCAGGGTTGCGCCGAGGCCTAGAGGACGCCCAACGGCGACGGCAGCAGGGCGCTCGGCAAAAAGCGTCCGCAGCCATCCGTGGGCCCGAGGGAGCGGTCATTGCGAAGGAATCCACCGATGGCCGGCCGGCAGAAGCGGTGAGGCCTCGGCCTCACCGCGGTATTGCGCCAGGGTGGACATCAAACGGTGGTTCCTTGAAGAAGGTGACAGCCCATCGAAAAATGCGACATGTCGTATATTCGGAGCCCAATGAGCAACATGACTCTGGAAGGCTAGCCGCAGTCTGGGGAATGGCTATTTGCCGGCCGTTCCTGATGCGGACCTTCCAGTTCTCGAAGCTCCAATCGTCCTCGGCCCCCTCGCAAGGTGCAATCGCGACGTGTATGTTGTGGGGGTAGTTGCGATGCTTTTGGTAACCTAGAGAGGACACACCACAAATGTAGACCGCTTTGAACGATTCCGCCGGCTGCTCATCAAACGACACCGTCCCCGACGAACGGAGCAGAGGATTGTGCTTGCTAAATTGTTTCGAGTAGCGCCCAGTGATGCAATTGGTGCAATGATAACGAACATTGAGCCCCGTTACATATTTAGCCCAAAGCCATCTGAATTTGCTCGGATCGAAATTGTGCTCAACCTCTATCATCCTCGCCCTCCTGCGTTCTCCCCGTTAAACAAAACATCAATGAGGTCCCTCCTTTTTGCCCGGTCGAGAGCAGCGATCAATTCCGGGATATTAGGACCGATCATCCCGTCATCTCGTACTCCGATCTGACGAAGCTGATCGCTGATCGCAGCAAGTCTCTGGCGATCAGGATCGTCTGGGGCGATGAGCCTCTCTTTAAAATACAGGATCTGGTTGCTGTCGGAGTGGTTGTACACTTCAACACTCAGCGTCCTCAGATTTACCTTGGTTCGAGTGAGAAGCCGCGGCAATGCCGCACGGTCGAAATGCTCATAGTTGAGAAACGAGACTTTGCTCGACGTCTTGTGGAGCTTCACGACGTCGGACTGGAGAGCCTCGCCATACAACAATTCCGCGCAACCGACATAAACCCGCAGCAGCGGAGGGAGTTCCCCGAGGGCCCTGGAGTGACAATACAGAGCGTCGGAGTCCTGCCAGCCGACAGTGGCGTCTTCGGAGGCAAGCATCACGTTGGTCGGGTCTCCAACAGTGAACAGTAGCTGCATCCCTTCGTCGAGACCGCGCTTGTACGTTCCAAATGCCTCCCGAATATCGACCTGAACTGACAGCGGTAGCTGAGAAAACGGAATTCGCCTTCGCAAGTTAGCGCATGCGAGATAGACAGTTAGGTCCTCACGGCGAGAGGCCTTCACTTTCTCGTACAGCTCTTGGCGCCCTAATGCCAGTAAAATCTTCAAGGCCCTACTACTGGAGCCGAATGCTGCCAGAATTGCATCGTATCCGTTGAATTCAAAAGGCTCCGGCAACCGCCCGAGGTCGGTTATGGCAGACCAAAACGCTTCGAGGAGGTCGGAGTGTACTTCATACTTGCTGATGTATGCGGGTTGGCGTGGAACCCGAGCCTTCTTCTCACGGGCTTGGCGTGGCGGCCGAGGCGGGCGAGTCGGGGCCTCCCAGACGAACGCTCGTCGTGAACGACGTTGCAGAAACCCCTGGTGGTCTTCAGAACGCCGAAAGACGTAATAGACCCCTAGCGCGAGCGGGATTGCAGTGAATCCAAGTGCGTCCTCAATGTACTGTTGAGCTTCTTGTTGGCTAAAATAGCGTTGGAATGTATTGCGACCAGTGATGATTCCGTCTTGATAAGATGGCGCGTCCGGCAGGCCATTTGCGCTTCTCACCATCACAGATACAACTAGCAAGCTCTTAGCAAGACTCCACGCCTCCGCGAGAACATCCGCCCGTTCGGCCGGGTCTTCAATTACGTTCAGAACGAAACCGAGATTAACGATATCGGAAAAGATCTTCGGCTCGCTGGAGGCGAACGCGGGGTCCCACCCTCGAGCCTGAAAACCCATCGACCGGAGGCTCTCAACGTCAGTCCCGTGACCACAGCCGTAGTCAAAGAAGGTTAACTCCGGTTTCAGGACGCCAAATTCAAGCAAGGACTTGACGGGCTTTGAAAAGGTATAGCGGGTAATGGCGGTACGGTGCCGCTGAACGACCACCGGTGGAGAACACGTTTGTGTATTATGCAACCGGGGCGCTACTTCCAGTAGAACATAATCTTCGATGGCAAGGCCCCGGGCCAACAAGATCCGGTTCCAGTTGAGCAAGAGTCCAATTGTTGACGTCTCTTGGTAAAGACCGGCGTTTTCCTCGGCATGCGAAAGGGCAGCCCATTTCTCATACCTCGGATCATCGGGCGAGAGTAACAATTCCTTCCTGTGCAAGATCGGCGGGTTAGGGCTATTCAAATAGCTAGCCGTGTACGTCTTACCCGATTTGAGGTCAATTGCAAGGGAGTGCGCAAGTACTGGATGGGGGTCGGTGTCAAATCCCGGATAGGACAGAAAGGACAGCCTCGGGGCGTCCCTTCTTAATTTGACGACATTGAACGCATCACAAATGCTATGAGCTGCGCAAAGCGAGGACAAGACATTTCCGAGAGCCCCTTCCCGGCATGCAGGTGTACTCCGGTGTACGTAAAGCGCTTGGGGAAGGCGTTTTCCATACGTCAATTGGTCAAGTAAATGGCTAAACTCTTCAGCAACTCCCATTCGTTCGGCCCAACTCTATCAGTCACACCCTATAAACAATCAGCTATTTATTGCCGATCGCAGTAGCAATCTCCTCCATAAATTGTGCGTCGACGAACGGCACCTGCGCATAAGACACGGGCGAACCTTCAAGTTTCGCAAGAAGGTGACCTCGACCCAGCAACCGCTCGGCTCCTTTTTCTCCCAGGGCAATTTCGGAGGTTCCTTCAGAGTCCACACGCAGGATTAGCCGATTGCCGAGGTTCGCCCGAAGTTGCATTGGCATAACGTTAGCATCTGGACGTTGAGCGGCAAACACCAGATAGATTCCAGCCGCCCTCGCTTTTACACCAAGTCGGGCGACCATTGAGGTTACATGTTGTTTGTATTCGTCGATAAGCATCCACTCAGCGAATTCATCATGAATCAACCAGATCGTAGGCAGGCGCTCACCAGCAGGGACAACCCGATTGTAAGCCTGGACGTTTGGCGTTCGCATCTTTCGCAGCTTGACGTACCTCTCATCCATCTCCGACACGAGCGCCTGCAGCCGCGAAAGAGCGTCCTCCTGCTTGTCAATTAGCCCGCCATCCAAATGAGGGAGGCCCTCAAATTGGAAATAGTCGACGCCCTGTTTCGGATCGATAATAATGATTCGAGCGTCGCAAACGTGATTCGTTGCGGCGATCCCAAGAATGATATTTTGCATCAGCACAGATTTACCGCTTCCCGTGGAACCAGCAATCAGTGTGTGCGGAGCGTGATCCGTCCCCGGCGCGAGAAACAGACACTCACCGTCGTCCTCGCGAACCGCAATAAGTAAACGCTGGTTTCCCGCAGTGCTGTTTGGCAACCACCGACGCCAAAGGTCTCGCACTTGCAGAATTTGCCGTTCGGGCCTTTCAACGGCGAGAGCAATGACTCCTGGTTCGGGCTGGACGGAAATGATATTGAGTCCATGGGTCGTAAGGAACTCCGTTCGTCGTTTCAGGATTTGTTCAACCGTTAGATTCGCACTACCGGCAAACTTTAGGAGGGCAGCGTTGGGCGTTAGTTTACTAGACAACAGCTTTGCTTGCAGCTGAAATTGTTGAAGAGCGGCCTTAGTCTGAGTTTCACACTTGGCTAGCCATGTTAGACCTTCGGTGCCATCCGGACGGCTCGACTCGGGAGAGAGTAGTGCCTGGATGCCATTGAAGGCCCATGAGTGCCGACTTTCAACGGTGTCACCAGGAGTTACGTGAACAACTGTGGGAGCATTCTGCCCAGTGTTAGGAAGATCTGGATCCGTCGAGTGATCGCCTTCAATGCTATTTTCTGTCTCCCCTGACATCAGCATTGGTGGTTGCGCGGCACGAGCGGCGGTTTCAGTCGACCAAATGTCTGTGTCTGATGAGGCGCGACGGATCGGCATCGGGTCACGGTCATGGAAATAGTCCATCACTATGTCCCTGACCTGCGACCTGCTGAACACTTCTTGGTAAGAGTCGCTTAGTTCGGCGACTGGTCCTACACTCGAACAATCTGATGCGTCGGCCGGTCCCGAGACAAAAATGTGGGAGTAGCCTCGGACGCGGATCGCACAGCCGCCTTCGCGAATCGCCCGGCGCCACTCAGTAAGTTGGATGTTTGCGCTAGCTGGGAACTGGACGCCATCGAGAATCAAGTCGGACAGACGGGCCAGCCAGAGATCTCTATCGAGCCGTTGCGGATCGCCGAAAACCGCCTCGTCAATCCTGATCACGGTCTCCCGAAGCTGCTTTTGAGACTCCTTGCGCTTAACGGCAAGGTTTCCGGCGTCGATATATTTTGCTTCACTAACAATGGCGGTGAGTGTGAGTTGACCGTTCCCGTCCTTGTGTGGGCTCAGTACGAGCATGTCTGCGATCTGCTCTTCGCGCTGTCCAAGCCAGTCAGCGTAATCGTCCAAAAAGTACCAACCGAAGTGTCGTTTTGGGCCAAGCTCGTGTCGAATTAGGAATCGGCTGAGCACAATCCCCATCAGTTCACTCGCATTGCGGCCTCGCTTTGCCGCTCGAAGAACGATATCGCCAGATACATCACCTGCGTCAGCTATGAATCTCTCCGTGAGCCTTTGGACCTCGGTGTCATCCAGAGGTAGGTTGAGGTCTTTGATACGCCGCGAAACCATCGAACGAAGCAGTCCTAATGGAGCCTTTGAGGATACGATTATGTTCCTCCCCTGGGTGGTCGACTGCTTAAAACGGATGACGCGAACATTTTGGTTAAGCAGCTGGCGCCTGTCGAGAAGTTCGTCGTAATTGACGACCCAGTTCGCGAGATTATGAGTCTCTTCGAAGATGCGTGCGGTTGCTGTCTCCTGAAAATCTAATTGGCGGGCAGGCAAAAGACGTCGGAAGGTATCCCCATCCCAATCCCCCTTCAGGAACGTCGTCAGCGCGGTCAGCAGAGACCACCCCTCTCGGCTCTGCACCGGGCAACAGAGATAGACGACGGACTTCATGTCATCTTTCGCTGCCGGCCGTCTCCTGGACCAACGGGCCGGAAGAAGGTATTCAGGGTCTGCAGGCTTAGCGGGTTCGCTGTACCACTCCAAATGGGCGTGTCGAGCGATTACATCTTGAGAAAACACGATATCTGCCGGGCAGCCGTCCTTTGGGTCGGGCGTTGGAGCTTGGTCCGCCATGATGGCAATGCGGAGACGCGCCATAAAATCGCGCGTCGTTTCACTCGCGTTGAAAGAGTCCGCGTCGTTATCTGAGTTTTCGACGATGCCTTCGTACAGATGACGCAGGCGCTGACTGTCACGATGACGCAAGATTATGTTGCAGCGTACATCGTCTTCATCTTCATTTAGATCGCCGATCCTGTCTACGACCGCTTGAGGAAGTCGGGCAGAATCGCAATTGAAGAGCACCACAGATAAATTGGCCTTTTCATGAGGATGAAGTGCCAAGTACCTACGAACGAGATCTAGAACGCGATTGGCACTCTCGCCCGGATTCTCATTCGTATCATCCAGTCCATCATCACTTGCAATTGGCGGCTCGTGCAAGCTGTAATCGCCGCACACGTCTGAAACGGAGAGGAGATGAGGCTTGTTCTCTTGCCAACCTAAAACTACTTCTGGATAGAACGGATGATCAAGCGCTTGACCGAGATCGCGGAAATAAAGCCGGGTGTCGCCGAAGAACACCTGTTTCGCCGTCAAGAGATACTTCATCAGGCCGCCTACGAGCCGAGCCTTACGGGCCATCGACGCTAGGCGCAACGGGTGCCAAGGTGCAACGATCACAGCAAACTGGCCACCCTCAACCGCAACAACTCCCACGCGCAGCAGAGGGCGTAAGAGAAGTTCGCGGTTCCTGTCGCCCTTTGCCAATACGCAGATCTCATCCAGAAGCGACGCAAAACAGTCGGCTTGGGCTAATAAGGAGGGGTGTCCTATGCCGCTGTCCAGAAGAGCACATATGGCTTGGCCATATTCAGCTTCAAACGCGTCGAAAAGGCTGCTAAGCCGATCTGCAATTTCGGTACTAACAGAACCTAGGCGGACAGCCTCCGAGAGATTCGTGCGCCAGCGAATGGCAACATCGTGTGCCGTGCGGTAGACCGAGACGAATGAGCCACGATCTTTGTCGTAGGCAGGAACGAATGTCCTAACATTGAACAAGTCTACGGTTTGGAACCGCCCTTTGCTGCTCATCGATTCTCGCATGGCACTGCAATAAACCAATGGATGCTCACACAAGCGGCCCCAGTCTTCGACCAGCTCGCTCGTTACACGACTCTGATCGAAGTTCCAGATGAGTTGCGTAGTGTACGTTTCAACACCGCCCGAAACCAATTCAACTTCCAGCTCAAGGAGAAATTTAAGCTGCAGAGCCGCTCGCGATGCCGAACGATTAAGCGTTACCTTCTTGGATCCTCTCCAATCCCGCAACAGATCCGGAAAGTCAAACAGTTTTCCAACTTCCCAGTGAACTCGGGACCCGAGCACCCTCTGGATGCCTCGATACCTAGTGGCAAAATACAAACCAGCATCGACGTTCAGATCCTTGAGGTCTTTCTTGTTCGCTCGATCACACCGAATGATCAGCTTACGCCCATTACTCGGCTGCTCTTGGCTGAACAAAGGCTCGCAGCAAAGTGCGAGCCCGCTGATGAAATCATGCGTCTCCCTTGCCTTACCGAAAACAAATCGATCCCATACGGACTTTAGTTTCCTATCGTCTTTCAGCTCATTCCGGTGGGCCTCGTAAAAGCCCTCATCTTCCTCAAGACACTCGGTTGTCCGACGGGCGATGAGACCCTTGAGATAGTCGCGTTCTGTATCGTTCAGCAGCTCGGGATCTCGATCGTCGTAAAACTCGATCGTCGCCTGGCCGATATTGAATTTTTCTCGACGAAGTCCATCAAAAAGTGGCTTTACCTCCTCCCACTCGCAACTGGCGAGCGCTTGAGCGGCAGGGTTCCAGCCGCTTGGTTGAGCGATAAACTCGCGGATCACAGGATGATGGATTTCCGGAATACTTTGCCCCACGCGTTCCAACGCCTGCGTGAGATCCTCTTCGCTTAGAATCACCTGCGAGGGCGTCTGCTTGATTAGATAGCAGGCCCGTTTCTTCGCAGCGGAAGCGAAGAGGGCCTTCCATTTCGAAGTGTGACCACGAGTCTTCTCATTGAGTCCTCTGAAGTAGCATGAGTCCCGCGGCATCCGCAGCGCCGGGAGGGCAACACCCAATGCAATGACGATTGGAAGGCCCGACTCTTCACATTCGAGCCTAGTCTGAATGACATACTCCGCGAGCCGTTCGAGCGAGAGCAATCGAAGCTCCAATACGCCCGTCAAAGCCTTCTCCCACCACCTGAGATGTTCCGACGTGATCGGCAATCCCTCGGAGGCAATCTGTACCCACAACTCAGGCTGTTCCTGCAACTGCGCAGCCCCAATTGGCACGAGCTCCTTCAGCGATTGTTCCTCGTCATCCCCGGTGTTAGCCAACAAGAGCGCAGCTTTTGTACACTCTGAGTTTCGAAAATAAGTTGCTCGCTCGGACGTTAATACCTCTTCCGGAAGATCAAGTCCGTTGACGAAGTGGGATGGGAGTCGGATTTCGAACTGCTGTCGAAGCGTAGCATCATTCAGGACCTCCCGAGCTATCGATGCGGTCTCCGCAGCACTCAGGCAATCGATAATAAAACGAGCTGTTCCCTCTAATTCCCCAACCGCCAACCGTGCCCTCAGGTAGGCTGCGCCCACCTTGCCGATCAACTCAATAGCTGTCACACCGACCTCCGACCATACGGATTCTCAACGTATGCGCAGCCATCCGACAGGCGGCGGAGCATCCCCAAACTCGCAAGGCGCTGCTCAAAACGACGCGCATTGGCCTGAAAAGACTTCTTATCGAAATCATCGCGCGCGAGCACTTGCTCCGCCTCGCGTTCACCAAATATGAAGCCATACCGTTGAAACAGCAGATCCAGAAACTCGCCAAGCTCCATCCGGTGAGGAACGTTGGCAAAAAGCAGCGTCTTTATCAAGGAGTCACTGGGCGCATATCGCAGCTTATTCGTCGCTCGCCTCGATACTAGGCCGATATCACGGCCGTAATTCCGGTGGACATTCGCTACGTGCTGCTTGTGGCGACGTCGTGCCGATAAGCGAAGCTCCGTGATTAGCCCACTTGGATCACTGGGACCATCATAATCGTCGCCCCAGCGGAACCGATCCATGAGAATCTGCCGACATCTTGCGAACGCGCCGGGCCCGCTAAGCGCACGGATCCAATCTGGCGACTCCTCTATATCGGCGATGTACCGATCGATGGCCGCCGACGGCAACAGATTGTTGTCCTGAAAGCTCAGGGAGGACAACTCACGAACTATCGTTTTCTTGGGTGCTACGGCCTCACAAATGAACGTGACTTTCTTCTTCGAACCGCTCCAGGTCGCTGCTAGCGAGAGTTGATAGAGCATGAGATGGAAAGCGCCAAGAGTGACCAAATGCGGCATGCTGTCGAACCCTGGCACCTGAAGCGTGAATATCGATAGCCAATCTTCTCCAAGATAATTGAACGTTGGATGGGAAGAGTACGGCAAGTAGCTCTTTCCGCGCGAGGAAAATTCTTCTGCTTCTATTGGTTGAAATAGGGTGAGGAGACGGTTCCAATGATTATCACCCGCCATCAGCGCCGCTAGATGCATCCGCAACTCAGAAGCCGCTGCACTCCGACACAACATGAGATAAAGAATTTCACCGGTGCGGCCAAAGTTGATGTACTCGCGGCTGGCGCTTCCACTTGGCAAAATATTCAAGTCCTCATAGAGTGCGTTAGGCCCAAATGGAAAAACGAACCGGGAACTCCATCGGCGGTTGGTCTCGCTCTCGACTGCAGATCTTCGCAGCATGGCGACGAGAGCGGAGAAGTCCGCGAATGAATGAAATCTTGTCTTGAGGAACGAGAAGTCTCGGTCCAGTACGCCCTGAGCCTTATCATTCATCCAGGGTATCCATGCCGCCCATGATGAGTTGCTATCAAGCCCCCTCTCCATCACCTGAGTCAGCAATTGATTGTTGAATAGAACATTGCGGAGATACAGGCGCTTATAGGGCCGATAGGTCAGAGGATATAGCTTACCCTTCTCATCCAGCAGCGCCCCGTTCCTGTGACATGATTCGGCGACGTTTAGGAATTCCAAAAAGATTAGCCATGGGCTTTGCGAATCCCAGATTCGATGTCCCCAGATCTGCTCCTCTAGCCAAATGTCAAGATCCTGGTGGTCGTTCGCACTTGGTATCGGCACCTGGACGGTCTCAAAAGGCATCTGGCACCTCCACCTGTTCTTCGAAGGGATTCCCGTTGTCGTCCAGATTCAACAACCTAAAGATTAGCGGTCCGTCGTCCTGCGGAGTGTTGCTCTGGCGCTTCGCTAAGCCCTTTAGGACTTGGCTTTTGAACGCAAGCAGGTCCTCGTAACACTCTTTTGAGAAACTACTAGGTAGAGCCCCCTCAGCCACACGGCTCAGGAATTCGTATCTGGTCAAGTGTAACTGCAGTGAACATCTAATCGCATCAGACAGTTGAACGACCAACGTTGGCATACCGTCGAGCCAGACGAGCTCAACCTTCTCGCCGAGACGGGGGAGGACTGAGATTCTGTCTTCAAGAAGCCGGCTCACTTTCGCGTTTGAAAATGAAAGGCTAGTAGCGAGGATTAGTTCGCGATCAGTACCGACAAGCATTCCGACGAACACCCGATTTAGACCCTTCACTAAACGCGCCAAGATCGGACGATCGACTTTGGCACCAGCGCTCAGTGGTCGCACGAGGCGGGCGAGGTATTCGCCAGCATATTTGAACACAGTAAGCTCCCAAAGCCTTAGCTCGCCCTCTTTATCAGCAGGTATTTTAAAAAAGAGGCCGCGCCGCTGGCTGATGAGGAGATCGACAAAAGTAGCATTGTCGGTCTCGTCGTCATCTCCGCCCTCCACATACGCACGCTGAGCGGCATAATAGGTTGGGTCCGCGCCGTAGAACCGGTCGGCTCCCAGCAATTCGTCGAAGTTGGAGCGAAGTGTATCGTCTGCATATCCAAATATCAAAATATTGTCAATACGGTTAGACGTCTCATGGCCTATTCGAAACCTGTTGAAATAATCAAATACCGTGATCGCGTCTCGCCGCGTTTCCGTCAAATTGCCACCGAAAACGTTGTTGTAAAGACTTGCCTTAGCTGTTGTTCCCGCCCGGATAATCTTCTCCACATCCTCCGGGCGAAGCAGGCGGTCTTTAACATCCGGGTGGCCGAGAATGCAGTTTGACAATAGAATCAAGATCTGACGAATCGGAAGATGCAAGCGGTTATAGTCACACAGTTCAAAAAGGGCACGAAGACGTTGACGGACCAGCTCCGTATGGAGTAGCTCGTAGTTTCGCCTCACGGGGCAGTTCGGCCCAAAGAACCCGATCTCGGTGCCTCCGTCGCGCCGACACTCCTGCCAGCCTTCATGACTGAGCAGAGCCTCCAGCGCCCGATCAAATAGCTCGGCAGAACTGCCTCTGCTGAGATTGAAAAACATCAAATTGGCGCCTTCGATCTCCTGGCGGTCCTCGACAAGCAGAGTTTCGAACGTATTCCAGGTCTTGATTACGTCGTCAGTCCGTTTGAGCTTTCTCCAAGACTCAAGCAGTTGACCGTCATTGGCGGCAATCAGAAAAAGCTCATCTTGGCCGCCGGTGTAAACCGACGAGCAGAATCGTGAAAGCAGATCTTCCTTCTCCGGATCCCATGCCGCGCCGCGCTGGGGAGCCCAGGCACTTAAATCCCGAATTACGTGGAGGGTAGTGAATTGGCCGTTATCTCTCGGTATTTGCAGACGAAGGTGCGGGTCGCGCGAGTTCCACAGATCGTCTTCGCCGCCGATGTGTCGCCATACCTGCCGACACAAGTGCGTCTTCCCGTCGCCCGCGGTACCGGTTAGTATGACGGACGTCACACGCTGACCGGTCGAAAAGCAAGAAAGGACCCTGTCACGATAGGGGTGATCAAACGATATGGGGCGTGTCCCCGAGCGCCGCGCCGAGCGTTGGATCTGCTCGTCATACATGTTATCGTTGTTCGCAATAGGCCCATACTGACGAAGAAACTTAATCCAGCTCATCTGTTTGACTTGATGTCCTTCCGGGATTCGAGCAAGAAACGGTTGCCGACGCCGGGCAAACGTCTAGATCTGACATATTAAGCAGCCTTGCCGCTCCTCTTCTTCTTCCTCAAGACCGCCCAAAATGTGGATTAGTTTATCCGACGTCGATGGCCGATCCTTGGCCTTCGCTGCCTCCCAGCCGGCGATGATCTCGGCCATCCGTTCAGGCTGCTCTAAAGCCTCTAAAGGCTCGTCTTGGCTCCAATAGAAAGCGTTTCCATTGGCCTTATTGGCGTATTCGTACCTCTTTGCCTGCTCAAATAGGTCCGGATAGCGTTGCTTCAGCCGAACCCACTCAATCTTCTGTTGATAAAAACAGAAGAAACATCCCGATCGGGTTCGACCCCACTCGACATACGGTGGCAAGCCGAGGCCAGACTCCTCTAGAATTCGCTTGACGTCAGCCAACTTCACGCCATCTTCCCGAAAGGGATAGACCGCTGTAATGTTTGGTTTGGTGCTGATGTATCCGATCCGGGGCTCGTCAGCACGAAGACCGACATAGTTTATGACCGGATCATCGCCCACGTAATCCTCAAACGGTTTCAGCTTCAACATACGCGTGCACCAACGTCGGTGATTGGAGGGGATCATACCGCCGTAGATAGTTAGCCAGCGATCAAAGTTTCTCTCCGGACTGCTTCGATGAATCTTCTTTCCAAGCAGGGCTTCGAGACGATCAATATAATCGTAGGTATCCGGCAGCTCAGTTCCCGTGTCGTGAAAAAGGTATTCCATCTGAGGGACTCTGTCACGAACATGGATCGCAAGCGCGGCGCTATCCTTGCCACCGGACAAGCTCAGTATGTGACGTGGGGCTTTATCCATTATCGGTTCCTCGCTCTTCTGAGAGCAGCCGCCAACACACGCGAGCCGCGGCTGCGAGCCCGACGCGACCAGCAGTGTCGATACACGCAATAATGTCGGATTCGATCTTCTCGATTGCGTCCCCCTCCGCTGCAGAGTAGTAGACGACACGCTCACGCTCAGACCCATCAGGTTGCGTAATGGCCAACCTGAGAGCGTGGTCTTGGGTTTCGGCGCAGTCAAATGCAAAGCTCTCTAGACGTCGAAACCGGTTCGAGAATTGACTCAATTCCGGTACAAAGCCATCTTCATCAGTGTCCATCCACTTCGAAGGAGGTTTGGATGAAACGAAGCTGCCTAAGGCCTCGATCCATTGTGAGTCGCCCAAACTTCGATCCGCAAGCCGCATGCAGAACCCCTTGAGCCGCGGTTCAGACACGGCAACAAGTAGACGGGACGCTGTATCGCACAAGTCCGAACGGACTTTACTAAACGGTCCGGGCGCCTCAAAGAGCTTTAGAAAGCTGTCTCGAACTCTAGTAAGCAATTGAGGGTAAGCGTCACGCAACTCATCCAAGGCGGACTTTAGTCGTAAGATGAAAGCATCTACGTCCCCTTCGCTGACCGTTGTGTCGCCGAACGCCGGACATCCACATGCCGCCGGCAACTCACGAAACAGTAATGTCGCTGGTTCTTTTGCATGCAGAAGTGCCTCTCGCACGAGAATCGCCTCGCCGGAAAGCCGCTTCGTCTTTTGGGTATAACTAGGAAGTTGAGCTGCGAAGACGCACATTGGCTTGACTACATCGAGTAGCTGCGCCGTTCTCTTTCCGGATGGTTGGAGCTTCAAGACGCTAAGGAGCTTTTCAAAAAGATCAGCGCGTACACCGTCAATCCGGCAGTACTGGACCTCAAAGGATTCCGATGCTTTAACAATTTGGCGGAAATCCGAGCCTTGAAAGTCTTTGTGAAATGCCCCATCCTGATAGATTGCTACGTCTTCCTTGTTGATTAGAATAAAAAGCGCTAAGAACACGGGAATAAGTCCGTCTCGTATTCCATAAGGAGGTTTCTGAAGCTCGGCAAAAAGAACAGATAACTTGACTCGCTGCTCGTTTTGCTGTTCCAAGAACACCTTTATACGCTCGAGGGTAGGGCGGACGTTGCACGGGTCGACCTCCGGGACCTGAAACGCAAATATCTCGCCACACTTCTTATGGAGTCCGGACTTTTCGAGCAAGGACAGATACATAGACATCTCGGGAGGTTTCCGCGACGGATCCATTCCCAAGAACGCTTCCGCCGGATGGTCGAACATATGTTCTATCAGTCTCATACGGGCTTGCGCAGCGGCAGAGCTGAGGCTTCGACGGTTCACAAGCTCATTAGAAATCTCCGGCGCTTGGGAGTAGAGTTGTTTGCAAATGTAAGACAGGTTGAAGAGGAGATCGCGGCCAGTTCGAATCGCTAGTAGCTGAGCCTCGTGATACCACTGCAGCTCAGTGTCCTGCGAGAAGTCAAGCAATCCAATTGAGAGCCTAATCCGCTTTTCGAGGACATGTCGCGCATTTGCGATCTGTCGGGACACTTCTTCGGCAGCGTACTGATCATGGTTCAATTCAGGGGTATTTGCGGCTACCCATTCCCAGCAACGAACAATGTGAACGAGGCCCGCTAGGGCACGAAGGGGCCGCGGGACTGCTATGAGCACTCCTCTGTTATTCGACGCTGGCTCTGACGACGCAAAATGAAGAGCGCGTACTCGGTCCTCGTCCGTTTCGCATAGGGGTATAAGAATTAATCCGTCTGCTGTTGAGTGCTCGAAGATTCGTCGGTCATCGAGGTGGCCCACCGGCACATAACGGACTTCAAAGTAGCGGAGATTGCCGGTTTCAACATAGTGTCGCCTTGCGACGATCGGTCGAGTCTCAAGCCACGCTTCGATTTCAGAAGTCACGCGGTGGGAAGTGGGGACCGCGCGTTCCGCGTCATCGTAGGCGCGCTGTAGGTTGACACTCGTGTGCGGCCACAGGCAAAAGCCTCCGGCCGATCCTCGGTAGTAGAGAACGGTCTTTTTCCTCCGCAAATCCTGGACAGTAAGTTTTATCTGCTTGTCTGAGAATGACCCTTCACCAGCGATTGCCAAAAGCAAGAGTTTTTCGGTTGCGACCAAACTGCCGCTGTCGATCAGATTCAAAACTCCTACTGTTTTCAAAATCAGTGAATGGAGATCAGAGTCCGACCGATAGCTTTCGATTACGGCGTCGATTTGGCTCCAATGGCTGCGGTAGCTTTGAAGAGACAGTCGTGAGCCGAAGGTAGTGCGAGCGTAATCGTAGAGGTTGTGAAGCCGATAAAAGCCATCAGTACCGAGAAGCCGTTTTGCATGTGTCTGCAGGCCGTGCGGCTCTGACGACAGCAAGAAGCTAAACAAGGATCGCTCATTCTGGCCAAAGAGCGAAAAGATCTTCGCAAGCGCTGGAAGAACCGTTGGATGGAGGGGATAGATTCTTGACGCTTGCGCAATCAATTCTCGTTTTGAGCAGCTCGCTCCATACCAACCCAGCGATATGGCGGTCTCCATGTCTGCCTCTGCTTTTTGTCGCAGAGCCGGCGGAATCGCACGCGTTTTCAAGTTCAGGGCGTCCGCTATGAGGCCGGCCGTTTGCTCTAGTGGCTGGCTGAAGAGAACCTCGTCAAACCTTCCCGCTACCTTCTCCCACTCTTTCTGCGCCGAGGGCGATAGCTGGTCGGCGTAAGCGCTGAACCCCTGATGCAAAAGACCAACTACAAACAGTGGCGACGTTCTACTTCGTGTGGCCGTCTCCGCAAGCTGCTGAAGCAAGTAAACATCCTGCCGCTCCGGATTGAGCGCAGCAAATTCAAGAAACTTTCCAAGTTCGTCGATAATAATTAATATCCCTGACGCAACCGCCAGATTTCTTACCCAAGTTCCAGCTTCCTCGAGAAGTTCTAGTAGCGCAGAATCAGGAATACTAAGATTGGAGGCAACAACTGATTTCAGGCGTCCCACGATGGGTGGGGTCCGCCACCTCGATGTTCCGCTCGGGATTGCGCGGAGTACCGCACGCGTTAGTGCAGTAGCCAGTGGCTCATTGGATCCTGTCACGAGGATTGGGAGCAGATTTTGGCGTGGCACTCCAAGGCGCTTAAAATCGACGGCGCTTCGCAGTTGCGGCGGGAGGTCTCGTGATCGGCCCGAAAGGATGTGAGCCAGGAGTAGAGCGAAAGAGGACTTACCTGAACCGTAATCTCCAGTTATGCGCCAGGCTCGCTGACCTGAGCTTGGAGCCAACCCTGCCGTAAGCCGTTCCAGGCCGGTCCGAGCGTGTGGCGACAGAACATAGCCTTCCATCGCCGACGGATTTTGGAAGTCGCGCTCTAGGTGAGCTGAACGGAGAAATCTCGATTTTATTTGGAAAAGGTCCGCAATCTGGATCTCAGGCACGTGTCAGCTCCCTTTGATAGATGTTCCTCAACAGATCATGCCCCTTGTCTTCCCGCCTGGTCACAACCTGGAGTGCAGCCGATTCTTGATACGAGTAGAGTTCGTCGGAGTCTGAACGGAGTCTCTCAAGCCGGTCACGAAGATCAGATTCCGGTAGTTTAAAGACTTGGCCTGGGCTACCGTGCGCGCTTGAGACATCTCGGAACGTCAACGTCATTTCATGCGATTTGCGCTTGTTCCAGAAATCGTTCAAACAGTAGAGGAATAGCTGAGGCGTAATCTCCGCCTTAGATTCCCGCCTGAAAGAATAGACTGGCTCCATCCGCCCGCGTTGATCCCTTCGTTCGCCCACACGCTGCAGAAATGCTAGTTCTACCAAAGGGCAATCGAGATTGTCCTCTTGCACGTCACCCTTGCGGCTCCTAGTTGGAACGTAAGTGTGCAGGAAAACATCGAAATGCTGCTGGAGGGTCGCCGAGGATAGATTTCTGTCCTGTCTGCGAGCTTCTTGGTCGAATGCACGGAGAACTTCGCTGGGGCTCAGCTCGGGTAGCTGCCAACGGCTAATCAAGAAATCCCACGCGAAGAGGGGATCGGCTACCCGGGTAGCGAGGATCCAATGCATCAGCCAAAGCGTTTGAACATCTTCTAGATATGGATCTAGGCCGTCTGTGCAAAATAGGGCCTTCCCGAAAGCCGTAGGCGCGTGATTCCCTTCAGAATTTATCTCGGAGATGTCGGTGGCCTGTGCCCAAAATCGAATCGCGCGCACCATGTTCTTGCCGACCCCCATTTCGACCATAGCCTGATCGTCATCGGTCCAGAATGTTCCACCACGCGAGAGCGTTCGAAACGCCTTCGGCAACCACGTATACCTGCATGGAAAGCTCTCGTGACCGGAAAATCGGAACTGCACTTTTTGCGACGAGGGTACTGGGAATGATTGTGTCATAAATTACAGTCCAAGAGGCAATTCGAGTTGGCCGGATGCCATCGCGTCCAAAAGTCGTTCGACGGCCAGCCGAACAACTTCAGCCTTTGACACTCGTCTGGTTCTTGCGACTTCCTCCAATCGATCGGCTTGAACTTGGCTGAAATAGATAATTAATGGCTTCCCCGTTCGAGTGGATTTGACGGGGCTCTTAGGTGGATGACCGTGTGCGTCCGGCATTATATACATGTATATACGTGTTTATGCAGGAAGTCAATGCAATTGTGAATTCACGCCCATGGCAGCCAGCTGCAGAGAGCCCACAGGCTGGCCTAACAGGCCGCGCCGAGAACACTGCTCGGCCTACTATTGGCTCCGTAGCCGTTACCTTTATGCCCCAAGCAGTTCTTGCTGGCTTGAGGGAGCAGGAAGTGTGCCAGATGAACTGCCGTCCCGCTCTCTTCCGCGCGGGCTGAGCATAACTACGGAGAAGCCCGGCAATCGAAGCGTTAAGGGCCGCTCGGGATAGACGACCGTTTGGCTGCACGCGCCGCGTCACGGACCCTGGCGGTCTTAACAAGGGCGTGACTGAACTTGCGCATGCCAATCCAGGATCTCGCTTTGACGCGCCGACTTAGCGCTAAACGATTTCCAAAGATTTTGAGACCGGTGAGAGAGCGCGCAGTTTGAGAACCGAATCAATCACCCGCTGCGCCACATACTCGATCTCTTCGTCAGTATTGAAACGGCCTAAACCGAAACGGATTGAGGAGTGGGCCATCTCCTCACCGATGCCAAGAGCTCTCAGCACGTGGCTTGGCTCAATGGTTGCGGACGTACACGCCGAACCGGTCGACAGCGCAATATCCGGAATTGCCATCAGCAGCGATTCTCCGTCCACAAGAGCAAAGCTCATGTTCAAATTGCCGGGCAGGCGTCGCTCCATTGACCCGTTTACGGCTGTCTCATCCAGTTGCGATTCGAACTGCGATTTGAGCTTGTCGCGAAGCGCCCCCAAACGAGCTCCTTCCGCCTGCATCTCCTGTGCACAAATCTCAGAGGCCACACCGAACCCCACGATCGCAGGCACATTCAGGGTTCCAGAACGCATTCCGAATTCGTGCCCTCCTCCGTCCATCTGGGCCAAGAGATGGGTTCGCGGCTTCTTTCGCCGGACGTAAAGTGCTCCTACACCCTTTGGTCCATACATCTTATGAGCCGTCATGGACATTAGGTCAATGTCGTCATTAACCGAAATCGGCACTTTCCCGGCCGCTTGGACCGCATCAGTATGGAATAGGACACCGTTTTCTCTACAAACGGCTCCGATTGCCTGAATTGGTTGAATCACGCCAATCTCGTTGTTCGCAGACATTACACTCACCACAACGGTGTCTGCGCGGAGGGCGTCGCGCAGTTGATCAAGGTCAAGCAGGCCGTCTTGTAGCGGCGGAAGCAATGTTACCTGACAACCCTCGCTTTCGAGGTGTTTTACGGTGTCGAGTACGGCCTTGTGCTCGGTTGTCATCGTCACGATGTGGCGGCCCTTAGCGCGGTTTGCGTCCATCACGCCTTTGAGAGCGAGATTGTTGGATTCAGTGGCGCCGCTCGTGAAGACAATCTCGCGCGGCGTGGCTCCGACCAAATCGGCAATCTGTTTGCGCGCGAAGTCCACTGCCTTTTCGGCCTCCCATCCAAAACTATGGCTTCGGCTCGCTGCGTTTCCAAACTTAGGGCCCAAGAATGGCAGCATGGCCTCTAGGACCCGCGGGTCAATTTGTGTCGTCGCGTGATTGTCAAGGTACACGGGTTTTTGCAGCAAGTTTGGCGGCCGACCTCCGATTTCTCCATTGTGACGTATAGCGTGAAGTCGGTTCAACTCTTAACTTGGCAGGCATCGACCTGCTCGCTACGCCTCAGCGTGTCGGGGACAGCCCTTGACGACTTTGCACCGGGCAGGACCCAAATTATCGTCTATCGACGATCTGACGGCCTCTAGAGGTACGCCGTGGCCGTGGGCGATGGTGTATTTCCCTAATTACAAGCCGTGGACGGCTTCGACCGCTCGTTCCAGTTGAAGGTCCCTAGATGACTGGAGCACTGGGTGAATAGTCCAATCCGGCTGAATACCCCTGCCCTCCAGCAGTTCTCCTCGCCAGGTGTACCACGCTCGGGCAGGGATCCTTATGTAGTAGCCGTGCGAGACCTTGTACACGCTACAGCAGATGAGACGGCCGGCAGTTGGTTCTCCGACGACCGGAGCAAGCTGGCGTTCTTTCGCGAATGCCGCAATCCGTTCTCCGGCCCCGGCCGTGCTTGCATCGACTAGAACGACCGTTCGCCCGTGAAATGGCTTGGCTCCAAGCCCTTCGGTCACAATGCTCACCGAATCGTCGCGGAAGCCGAACTTCAGTGCGAGCAGGATAAGCGCCGCCTTCTGGGATGGGATTCGATCGAAGGTAGCGAGGGTTTCCTTGGAGTAGTTCGTTTCGGCTCGCGCGCGGGTCACGCTATATCCAACGGGGACTCGCTCGGGCGTTAGGTAGCTCATGACCCGGAGGAAAGCCAGACCACCACCGGCGTTTCCGCGAAGATCGATGATCAACCGGCCGCACCCCTCAAGTTCCTGAATGGCCCGATCAATCTGCTTGGCAATATCGACCCCGACGGCACCTGGGAACTTCGTCACTTTGAGCCAGCCAACGCCGTCCGCTATTTTCGAGAATAGAACATCACCGGCGTCCGACGGCTGGGTGTAGGCGGGAGAGCATTCGTTGGGCTGGCAGTACTGGAATCGTGCCGCGAGGCCCTTCGGCACCTTCTTGCGAGTGCTCTCGTGAAAGAAGCCGGAGTCGGGAGTGCCGACGGAACGGACGAGATCGGCAAGAGCCGATTCAAAGTCGTCAGCGTCGACCGAGGCAATAATGCCCGCGCGCCGCTCCTCAACCAGCGTTTTCCAGCGATCCTTGGCAAAATGCGGATCGTAGTGCTTCTTCTCCACCGTCGTCATTACCTTCGAGAGGATCTCCTCGCGATCAGCCTTGCCCAAATGGTTCGTCAATTTAGTTCCCCTGAAATCCTTCCGTGTGTATCGCCCACGAGTCGGAATCCCGCCCAGTATTGTGGAGCAGCATTCGATCCATACATCTTCAGCAGTTCACGTTCTGCAATCGTAAGGGCCTCGGCTTTATCATGCCCAAGGCGGAGATTCGCATAGAAACGCCGCATCAACGCTGCCGTGAAAGCATCGTCGGACTCCCAGATGCTGGCGACTACGCTCCGAGCCCCGGCCATAAGAAATGCCTCCACCAGGCTATTGGTCCCGGCGATCCCTTCAGATGTGCCGGTGGCACCGTCGCACGCGGAGAGCGTGACGAGATCCGCGTTCAGTCTCAGCCCGAGAATTTCGCGGGCCTGAAGTAGATCGTCCTCCTGATCTCCCTTGTGGGATGTAAGCACCAAACCTGAACGGTCGGGGAAATCACGATCGATAGCCACGTGCACCGCGAAATGGAGAACGTCATAGCTGGCGAGCGGCAGACGTTTCAACATCCCCTCCGTCGCATCTTCACCTTCCAGCACTTTAGCGTCCCAGGTGCCGGCGGCAGCAACATCCGCTACTTCGGCGGATGAACGGCGCAAAGGCGAGAACCTCGGAGGCGCTATGGGGCTAAACAATCCGCCGAGGCGTACCGACGGCAGTGGATCGGCGGACGGAGGCGCGGTGTACGAGGCACCGCCAACGCCCAACATGTCGACTCGCTTTGGCGACGGCCTCGGCTCCGACAACAGGTAGAACGCAGTCGCGGAGGGCGAATATGAAATCACGTGTGTTTCGATTGCAAAGCGACCATCGGGATCGACGGAGGCACCCAGCGCGGCCATATTCAATTTACCGTCAGGAACAATAATCAGGCGGGGATTCTGCCGCATTAGAGCCACCGGCTCCAGCAATAATCGGTACAGTTTCCGAGCCTCAGCTCGCTCGTCACGCTTCTCCTTGATCGCCCGCAGGTGGGCGGCGACGGCCGACTCTATCTTCTGCCGGCCTTCCAGCGTGTATGAGATGGCCTCTTGATGGCTAACGGCGAAGGCGAAAGACTTCGAATGGCCAAGAGCGTATTCGACGAGCAACTCCCCGTCGCGCAGTCGTGACTGCAGTTGACGCAACGAAACGGGCTTCGCAGGGGACGCAGATTCCGATTCGAAATTTGAACCCGTAAATCGAAGCGCTCGCAGTTCCGCCTCCCATAGGTGGTCCAGCAAACGGCTCCGGCCCTGAGAATCCTGTTCGTTCGAAAGGCGCCGGTTCAGATCGGCGACTCTGTACAGCATGCGAGGATCACCTAATTCCCGCGCTGACGGGCGCTCCCTAATTCGGTCCACCAGGCCGCGGGCACGGGCCGACTCCAGAATCTCAAATGCGCGACCGGGATCGTGGAATCTGTTTAGTGCCAAATCGAAATGCCCGAGAAAGACGCTGCTCATGGTCGCAACCACGGTATTTTCGTGCCTCGGATTCGGAAGATCGCTGAACAGCGAATTCACAATCCCGGTCGCCTCTGAGTACGCGGTTTCGGCAGCGGCCAAATCCCCACGGCTCGCTTCAATGTCCGCTAGCGCCGCCAACCTTTGCGGAAGATGGTAGACGTCGCCGGCCTGCCCGGCGGCTCCGACACTCAGACGGGCATACGAAGCTGCGTGCACAAAATCACCGCTGGCACTCAAAACGGACGCCAACCTGCTTCCAGCATCCGCTTCGATTCGATGCAAGCCGGAGCGCCTCGCTACATCAGCGGCCTCCTTCAGCCATTTCACAGCGGCTTCACGATCGCCGGTTTGGACGGCATCGTCACCCAGCACTATCAAGATTCGCGTCTCGCGCACTTTCATGTCCTGACGCCGCGCCTCTTCCAGGCTGCTAAAGAGCATTCGCCGACCCTCATCCGCTCGTGGCGTGGCGAGCAAAAGGCGGGCCTTTCCTAGATATGCGGTAAACGGAAAGTACACATCGGGATTCTGGGCAGACCGGATGAGCGCCTTATCGAAGAACCGGATCGCATCCGCTGGCCGGCCGAACTCGGCGAGCCCTTCTCCCAATGCAGTGAGTCGCTTGATTTGGGCAGCTATGTCCCCGCGCATCTCGGCTTCGAAATAGGCCGTGGCAACCATTCTGAGCGCAGTGAAGACCTCACCATTCAAGAAGGCGATGCAGCCAAGCTCCCCGCCGGCACGGGATTCCCAAGCCGCAGTACCCAATTGCGAAGCCAGTGCCCTTACCTCTGTCCACGTTTTCTGAGCTGCCGGAAGGTCGTACTGGAATTCGATGTCGCCCTTCATAGCCAAAATCTGAAGGCGCAGATCTCCTTGGGCCTCGACCGAAGAGAGCATCGTCGCAAGATCACTTGCTGCCGACGGGAGAGGTAACGCTTCGATGTTGCCCCGAATCTCAACAGCCTTTGAGAAGAGCGTGGTTGGTTCATCACCGATAAATCGACCGGTTGCTTTGAGCCGTTCGAGCACCCGCGCAGCTTCCGACCAGTTGTTCAGCCAGGCGAAATGCCGTGCGCGTTCAATCGAATCCTCAGGCCGAATTTGCGGGCCCGCAGAAGGGGGCGGAGCGGCCATGAGAGCAAAGAGGGCCACGAGCGAGGAAGGGACCCGAGGAAGAACACTGAAGCGGAACGCCATACGAAATCCTGTAGTCGTTTCCAAAGAAACTCCCCTGATTTTACCGAAGCCAAAGCAAATTGGCATCGTGTTCTTTTTCACTTTGTGGAGCACGCCCTTATACGCTGTAATCTAAGAGTTGATCCTGCCTTCCAATGTGTCCGACATGAACTCCGCCCAACTCTGTGGCGGTGCGGGACCGCTCCGTCTGAGAATCTTCGCCTGGTTCATGGCGCGATTCGGGATGAAAACCGATAAGTTTCTGGGGCACTACAAAGCGAACCTGTTCTCCAACCTCTCGGGCACAGTTCTCGAGATCGGCTCCGGTGCCGGCGCCAACCTTCATTACTTCCCATCCACAGGCATCACATGGATCGGAGTGGACCCAAACCCATTCATGAAACCGCACCTGCTCAAAGAGGCTCACCGCTTGGACATGAAGATTGAGCTCCGCGACGGGATCGCCGAAACGTTGCCAGCCGCGGACGAGAGCGTAGATTTCGTGATCAGCACGCTGGTGCTCTGTAGTGTGGTCGACCAGAAGCGCGCTCTTCAAGAGGTCGCCAGGGTCCTCAAACCCGGTGGCAAATTCTTGTTCATCGAGCACGTTGCTGCGAGACGTGGAAGTTGGCTAAACCGGATGCAGCGGCTCGTAAGACCGCTCTGGCGGCGAATCGGAGACGGGTGCCATCCAGATAGAGAAACGCGGACGGCACTGGAAAACGTTGGCTTCGCATCGATTGACATTCAGGAATTCGAGGTGCCGCTGCCCGTCGTCAGTCCGCATATCGCCGGCACCGCGGTTAAGCGCGGACCAAGTCCTTCCGAAGACGTTATCGAATAATCAGTGGATGGGGGTCCCAGTCCTCGCCCCGGCGACGAATTTCCAGGGTGTACGCTCCGCTCGGCAAGGAGCGTAGGTCGAGGTTGAAGTTCACGCGCACAGCCAAATCTTTCAGATCCCCGGGCGCCTCCTCATCAAGTCTGGAGCGCTTGTCTCCATCGAGCAATCGAAGTTGGTACTGGCCGGGTTCAGAGCCGATCGGAAGCAATATGGTCGCTTCCAAACTTGCACGGGGCACGGTCACAGATTTACGAGCTGGGTCACCCGCCTCACTTCGCGTGGTGCCCTCCCCTCGGTAGTCGATGAGCAACGTTTGGGTGGTCGCATTTGTTTGGGTGTCGCCCGGTAGACCAATCACACGACTGCGCCCGAAGTACGTCACCCCGCCAACTGCGACTAAAACGACGGCCGCGACGGCAAGTGCCTGCCGCGCTCGTGAGGGTACGCGAACCGCCTGTTGAAGCTGACGGAACTCCTGATAACAGGCGGAACACCCAGCCAGATGCTCGAACGCAGGGTGGTCAATCGGAAGCGCCCTACGCGCCGCAGATACCAAAACATCATTTCCAGGGCAACCCGTCCTGGTCGGATTAGGGTTCGCTCTTGCAAAAACCTCGTCGATTTCATCTTCCGGGCGGAAAGCCGCCGGCCCACGCTCTCGATTATCACGCGCCATCTGAATGGCCATTCTCTTTCCGGCAGTCCCGAGCGGACCCCAGCCAATGCACGACCGCATTAGTAGATGAAGATGTCATCAGCCCACCTTCGCTCCCGGTCCAAGGAGCTTGTGCACCTTCTGCCGAACCCGGCAGAACGTAGTATCGACTGCCGGGACCGACATTTCAAGTTTCTCGGCGATTTCTCGGCTGGAAAAACCGGACCGCTTCCAGATCGCAATCATCTGTTCCCGATGCGACAGCCGATCCAGCACTTGAGAAGCCAGCACACCGCTCTCAATCGAGGCAGGGCTCGACTGCTCGGACGTAAGCCGTGACAGTGCTCTCTCCGCTGAATCAGTCGTGGGTTGTTCTAGCAGATAAGGTGTACGTCGCAGTTGCGAAATCGCCACGCGATAAACCGTCACCCAGGCGAATTCGTAAAGCTTATCGATGCGGCCATTACGCGCCTCACGGTTGAGGAGTTTCTGTCCGGCCTGCTCCATGATTTCGGTGAGAATAACTTCGTCACGAATCATTGAGAATTTCCTGCGCAATCTTGGGAGGAGTTCGCCGAGAGCAGATTGAATGCGATCTGGGAGCGGATTCCCGGCTTGGTCTAAGAATTGGGTCCTGGTCGGAGACTCCATAAAATAATGGGCCCTTGCAGCTAGAGTTCTGCGACCTTCCCAGTATAAGAGCATCTGGCGCGTCCTTTCCATACCAGTTCCAGATATCGTTCCCGATTCGTGCTGATCTGTCCAAAACCGCACCAGACCACCAATACGTCGCCTTTTCGCGTGTAAGGTTCAACCTCGAAAACTGCGTTCTACAAAATAGGGGGAACGGCTGGATGCCGAAACTTAACCTGCAGGAAATCCGTTTTGGAACGGTAGCGCCAACGGGAGATCGGATCACACCGGATCACGCTGAAAGGACTCTGTTTCCGTTCATCTGCGAAGCGATCACTCTGCCCGCGTACGACGAAATCCCGTATGTCTTTGATTTGGAGGAGCGCGAATATTTGGAATTCACTCTCCGGTCGGACACACCTGTCGATGTTCTGGTCTGCAATATGGCGGACTATGAGCGATGGATCGACTCGGGCTATGATCCCGAAATAGCACTCCTGGTTCACCTTGAGGCGGAAGATGTGTTGGCATACACCCTTCGATTCACCGCGCCCCGCGCCGACGAATACGCCGTTCTCCTCATGAACTGGACCGAATGCCCAGCCGACCTCGCAATCGAAATTCCGGATCTGCTGGCCACATCGCTCCGATAACGGCTCAAATTCGTCGGGCTGGTCATTGACAGCACTGTCGGCCCCCCCACCACGGAAAGAGGAAATGGACGATGAGGAACTCTATACCCAAAAGAATGCGACTTCTAGCCTTGGTAGCCGGCGCTGCCGCTACGATCCATCCACTGGCCCACGGCCAGTCCGCCGCAATCAATGGCGAAATCACGGGAACGGTCACGGACCCGTCGGGCACGGCGATACCAGAAGCGGTTGTCCAGATTTCCAATCCGGCGACAGGCTTTAAACGAGAAATCAAGGCAGCCGAGTCTGGCATGTACCGGTTCACCTTACTGCCGTTAGGCACCTACAACCTCCTGGGCCAGGCGGGGGGATTCGCAGATGCACGCCATTCCGGGGTGACGGTAAACGCGGGTGCTACGGTCACGGTCAACATTTCGCTACAGATCGCGGGCGCGAGCACCGCGATCGACGTTTCCGCGACAACTGCCATCACCGACCCCAGCCGGACGGACGTTGGCAGTACCCTCGACTCGAATGCAACTCAGAACCTGCCGCTTGTTTCCCGCAATCCCTACAATTTCATTCTGTTTCAGCCCAATGTCAGCGGTCGGGCCAATACTGAGTTCGGAGTGCCCCGAAGGGTGAATGCGAATGGTTTTAACAGCCGGATCAACTACCAGTTGGACGGCAGCAACAACACAGAAAGCGACCGCGCTGGCATCAGGCTCATCCCGATCTCAAACAGCTACGTCCAGGAGGTGCAGCAGGTTAGCAACGGCTTCGCCCCGGAGTTTGGGAACACGGTGGGCACTGTGTTCAACACGATTACGAAATCGGGCAGCAACGACTATCACGGTGAGGCGTCCTACATCTTCCGCCGCACACCATTCAGCGCGCGCCCCAAACTCCTTCCCAGCGTCGCTCTAACCCCGGACGTGAATGTGGATTCCTATGTGGCCGATGGCGGCGGACGGATCGTCCGGGACAAGCTCTTCTTCTTCGGCTCCTTCGAGCACGTGAACCGCGATCTGCCCGCGCCGGTGACCGTGCCCGCACCAGTGATCGCCCAACTCGGACTTCCAGCCAGTTATGCGGACGCCATTCCGTTCAGGCAAAGCGCGTACTTCTACATGGCGCGGGCTGACTGGATGATCAATCCATCGAATCGGCTCCTTCTCCGCTACAATCATCACTCCAACGATTCCCCCTTCAACTACAGCAGCGGACCAGGTGGCCAAAACCTGGTGTCACGCACGTACAACTTCGTCGATCGCTCGCATGTCGGCGCGGCGCAATTGATTTCAAACCTCTCCAGCCGCGCCGTGAACGAATTCCGATTCCAGTTCGCCACACGCGGCCAATCAAACAACAGCTTTAGTGCGACAGGCACCGGCCCCGCGATCACGGTCTTGGGCGTGGCAAACTTCGGCGGGCCAATTGACGTGGGATTCGCGTACACAGAAACCGCGCCGGAGATCACGGACAATTTCAGCTTTACTACGAGCGCCCATGAGTTCAAGATCGGATTCAACACGCGGTGGATTCGTGACGAGCAAGTGGCAGCTACCGGCGCTCTTTACGTTTTCCCGACTATCGCGGCGTACCAGGCGGCCGTCACTGGCGTCGATCCAAAAGGCTACGTCAGCTTCACACAATCGCTCGGAAACCCTGCGATCGGGTACGATTCGCTGTTTGCCGGTCTGTTCGCACAGGACACGTGGAAGCCGCGTCGTAACCTCACCGTGACCTACGGGCTCCGGTATGACGTCTACCGGCCGCCGAAGGCAAATCGCGAGGCTCCTTTCGCCTATTCGCAGAACTTCCGAACGGACAAGAACAATCTTGCGCCCCGACTCGGCATCGCTTGGGGGCTCGGACCCGAGCAGAAAACCGTGGTTCGCGCCTCCACGGGCATCTTCTACGATCCTCTTCAAACCGACCAGTACCGGCTTGCGCTCTTACAGACCGGGTTGCCTGCCTTCTTTAGAATCTCCCTGCTGCCGTCGCAGCCGTTTGCGCCGGCCTTCCCGAACGTGGTCACGGCTCTGCCAACGGGCGTCAATCTGCCAGTTCAGGACCTCATGACTGTGTCCCCGGATTTCGCGTCACTATACTCCTTCAACGCCAATGCCTCGATCAGCCGTGAACTTGCGAGCGGGTTCGTGTTCACCGGTTCCTACCTATACACCAAGGGCACCAACCTTCCCGTATATCGAAATATCAACCTGGTGCCATCCGGTGCATACTTGGCGGACGGACGGCCCATCTTCGGCACGTCCGCGCGGGTGTATCAGGGATTCAACAATATCCTGTCCGCCGAATCCGTCGGCAACTCGAGCTACAACGCGCTGAACATGACCCTTCAGAAGCGCTGCGGCAGAAGGTGCCAACTGTATGCGACGTACACCTGGTCGCACGCGATCGACGATGCGCCGGAGCAGAACAACATCGACAGTTCAAATTTCCTTTCGGATCCGACAAACCGACGCCGCGACCGTGCCAATTCGCTTACCGACAAGCGCCACGTGTTTAACATGACGGGCGTGTTCCTGCCGGAATTTCACATCTCGCGAGGGTTCGCGAATCGCGTCCTTAACGGCAACCAGCTTTCGTTGACAATCCAGGCGGCCAGTGGCGACCTGTTCAACATCGGCAGCAACCGGCAATTGAACCTGGACTCTTCGGAACCTGCGGCGTTTCAGCGCCCCCTTTTCGTCGGCCGGAACACTTTCCGCGCCCCGGCCATGTTCGAATTGAATGCCCGCTGTTCACGATTCTTTCCAATCTCGGAGCGGTACCTCCTGGAAATCCTCGCGGAAACGACCAACGTGACGAATACACTCAATGTGGTGGGAGTCAATTCCACCGCAGCAGTTGACGCTCTCGGGAATGTGCTCATCCCGCCCACAGGAGCGGCCACCGGCGCGCGAGACCAGCGACTGTTGCAACTGGGTGTGCGCCTTTCGTTCTGACGCCGAGCCGCCGCCCCAGCGGCAAACGCGCACCCCAGGCCAGCGTCACTCTTCCGCGGTCTTTGGTCTGCGGGACTCATATGGCGCGATGCCCCACGTACCTACCGAAGGATCGATGGCGCGCCTCCACCACGACCGGCCCGGCTCGACCAGGCCCGTATCTGCTTCTCAAGGTCGTCGGCAAGATCGTCGTCAATCAGCAAGTTATTCACATAGCCACGGCGAAGGCATTCAAAAACGCACTTCGCCTTGTTAGATCCAATGCAGGTGAGTATCACCCCCGGCAGGGACTTATCGGAGGCGGCCTTCTGTGCGCACGCCACCAAGTGGTGTTCTTGCAGACAGGTCCAGCGTTCACTAAGCTGAGCAACCTTCCTTTCCATGCCATCATGCGCAATTAACACACCACAAATATCGCCGTGGACCAGATCCATCAGGTCAGCTTCGTTGAATTGCCCGCTCTGCAGCAGATCTTCACCCCATACTCGATTCGCCTGGCTCGCGCTACATAGAATGCCGTCGAGTTCCCCCGCAAGCGGAGGCCGCTCCGCGCCCCCCAGGTAGACGGCTTCGTAGTCGCGCACCAGTCGGATCAATGATTTGATCGTGTTGATTTCGGACTTTGTCCGGAACGACAGCGGAATCAGGGCTGGAACTGCGGCCAGCGACAATGTGTTGCCGCTTCCGCCCAGAGCGAGTTGAAGCCGCGCCGCTAATGTCGAACTCGACGCCAAATTCAGCGGTGCGCCTAGCGGCTCCCCACCCAGAGGAACGATACGGGTGCGGGGGGACTCCGCCGTGTGGGTGTCCTCGATCGCTGACACGATGCTCGCCGCCGTACTGCCCCACGAAATACCGACCCGGTTGGTTCTTCGTAGGAGCTCCAGAATAGTTGAAGCACACGCGTGTCCAAAGCGCTGCAGTCGCTTCTTCCAGACAACCTCGCCAGTATTTCGGCTCCCGCTTGGGAAGACCTTGACGACGGGCGCGAAGGCGTCCTTTCGCGAGGACACCTTGATCATGGTTTCAATTGCGTCGGTCAGCCCGACGTGATCGACAATGGATGAAACCCTTGCCATGAGGTCGCGCGGTACGCGATCGGCCTCGAATTGAGGGCTGGGCACCTTCAGGTATCCCTGCTCCTTCGCCCATTTCAGGCACTTGGGCACGGAACCCTGTGAAATTCCCAGGATTTTCGAAATGTCCATCTCGGAATGTCCGCGTGCTCGGAGCAGAGCGGCGGCTGTACGTTTCTCACGATTAATTGGATCTCGCACACTCAAAATATTTATCACAAAACGATCGCCGATATATTAATCGACACTTTTGAGCTGCGATTCGATACTTGCAATCGGGAAACGTTGAAGGCCTTCAACCCCCGGGTTCAAAAACCATTGGAGGTTCGCATATGGACAATCTTCGTCTGCAGTTCCAGAGTGCAGTACGGGCTGTTATCGCCCGCGACTATTTGGCCGACAACTGTTCCCTAGTGGTGCGGTTGGCGATGATGATGATCGACGTAGAGCAAGCCGTTCTGCAGCACCTGCTCGCTCTCCGCAAACTGCCTGATGCTCTCATGGATCTCTATGATCACCAGGTCTTCAAAGGTTTCGTGCAAGATACCTTGGCGCAGTTGCAACGTATCCGAATCCGGGCGCGGGCCGGCCACGAGTTCTTCCTCGCGCATCGCAACCCCGGCCGCGCCCTGCGCGGAGGCGGTAAGGGCCGAACAACACCGCCGCCGGGAATTGATGTGAGCCGCGTGCCGAACCCCGGGTGCTTTCTGGATGAAGGCAACCAGAAGTGGCAGCAGTGTGGGCTTCAACTCTCCCACTTGATCCAACTCGACGCAGAGGATCACTACTGTTCCTGCAATCCGTTTCCGTTCGGGCAGTTTCACGCCACAATCGCAACCAGACGGCACACGCCGCAGCGTTGGTCAGATAAAAGCGAGCTCCGTCACGTTGTGTCGTCGCTGCTCGATCTCGCCGCGCAACTGAAGGGTTGGGTCGCGCTGTACAATGGCAGCCGTGCTGCGGGCGCCAGTATCCCCGCACATCGCCATTACCAAGTCTTCAAGATCCAGCCGGCTCAAGATCCTTTTCCGCTGCAGCAGGCGGCAAGAGCGAAAACGAAGCGTGTGGGCACTTCGACCGCTCTCCCGCTGATCGGCGGCGAGGACTATCCCATGACCTGCTTCCGCCTTTCCGGCACCCGCGAGCAGATACTGACCAATGCCGTTCAATTGGCCTCGCGTTGGCAATCCCTTGATCCGACCTTCTCCGAGAACCTGATTGCTCTCAACGAAGACGACGGGGTGTGCTTGTACTACGTTCCTCGGGACCAATACTCGCATGCCGCCGGCTTCAGCGGCGCCATAGCCTGCCTTGAGATTCTCGGCGAATTCATCTTCTCGGGGGAGAAGGAACTCCGAGCGCTCGAAGAAGGCGCTGTCACATACGAATGGCTCTACGATGTGTTGCGCGCGGTGGCGCCTCCAGACGCCGTCGCGCTTGTCGATCATCCAATCGAAGTGGCGGCTTAAAGCGGCGGGGCGCATCGCAAGGTGCGCCCCCACCTGAGGCCAACCTACGAAGCCAAGTACATTATCTCCAGGCACTCCCCGTGTGCCGACCAACCCTCTAGCGGGACCAATGCCCGTGAACGTTGTGCAATTCACGGATCCAACAGGCGGTTCGGTCAGAGACATCCCGTCCAAACGATTCAGCCAAGCCATAGAAACCGTTTCCGGGCTCCATGTCCCCATGCTTATGAACAACGATTACCGACAGCAATCCGCGCCCTTGAGCGGCCTCATTCCTCGAAACTTCTAGGAGCATGTCATCCATGGCAGGATCGTGGTAGCCAATGGTGACAGTGCGCATCTGTTTCGATAGGTCACTGTACGTAATCATGCTGCGGGAAGACGCTTTCTGCTGCAGAATTCCGGTCATCTCGGCCACGCCAGTAGCCCACTCTTTTTCACTGAAACCGTGAGGCATAACGTCTGGGTATTCTAACTCCGCTCGGCGCACAGACGCCAGCCTCAACCCAAACGCAACGCACCCTTCTTGGCGAGCCAGTGTGCCAAAGCTGTGTTCACCAGGATATTCATCGAACTGTCCCGATCATCAGCGATCTTCTTCAACTTTTTATGCAGCACCCGCGGCATTGTGATCGTAGTGTCCCGGACCATCCTCTCTTCCGCGCTGACTAGGGCGGCCCGTGTGAGGTCCACGGCATCGAGAGCCTCCAGGGCCATCGTGGAAAGATCCCCCCGATAGCGGATTAGCGTACGTAACGCTTCGTTGATGCCTTCGTTCAGGCGTATGGCGAGCTTGATCGTCTGCTCCTTTGCCTCGGCCACAGCCTTCTTCTGCGCCTTTTTCGCTGCGGAACTGGTCTCCAGCCGAACAATAGGTTTCGAGGTGTCGGTCATATCCGTATGCCTTGGCAAACAAAGGTCGTACAGGCATTACGGTACCACTTTTGTCCGGCACCCGGAATCGCAGCGGGGGGCTGACAGCGTGACTTTGCTCACCCGGCGATGGGTCGATAGGGCAATTCAAAGAGCATATCCCGGTTCACGCGAACGTTAAAACGGTAACCGACAGGCACCTTGATCGTGGGTTGGATATTCAGATTGCGGCGGGTCACATCGGCGCCAAGCTGAGAGATGTTGCCGGCAACCGCGCTCCCGGCGGTCTCCGCCGGCGACGGATATCCGAGGACACTCCCGCGACGCGTCTGGGAGAGATGGAAGGCTGCACTGAACACACTGGTGAGCAGACCGAAGCCCACCAGCCGCTTGTAGTGGTTGTCCACACCGTGACGAAGTCCGGCGTGGCCGCTGGCATCCTGTCCTGCCATACCCTCAAGGTTGATTGACGATCCATCTGGGAAGATGAGGCGGCTCCAGACCACCTGGATACCATCCTGGCCGTACCCGACCCGAGAGTCGTACGTGCCGACCAGCCGGGCACCTTGCGGAATCAGCAGGTACCGTCCTGTCGCCGTGTCGTAGACGTTCTGGCGAACCAGCGCCTTGATCTCACCCGGCAGATCCGAATTCAGAGCCTGTTCGAGAACACCCGGAATGTCCCAGCCAGCTTTGATCTCGTACGGTCCGACCGGCTTGGTTCGGGTAGAGTTCAAATAGTTTTCGGTGGAGCCCGCTCGCGCCCGCGCCACGAACGCCTCCTTGCGGTCCTGCATGTTTTGCGCCTCATACTCCTCCGTCGGGCTATTCGTCTGCCCCGAGATCGTCAGGCCGGGAACGACTCCGTTCCCTGCCACGCCAGGTCCGGGCGTTGTTGCCGGCGATCCTTGAAGCGATCGGAGCAGTCCAGCAAGCTGGGAACTGCCCCCTTCAGAGCCCGCGGGAGTCGGACCGGCAGTGCGGCCGAAGCCGGAGCCGGTAGCAGCTTGGGAAGTGGTCGGGGAGTCCATCGCCTGCATTTCGCGTTCGTACGCCAGCGCCAATCGCTTTTCTTCCGGTGTCGGCTCGCGATATTGAGGCGTGTTCGGCGGGGGCGGGTACGAGGCAGGTGCGTACATCCGCTGAGCGTTCGGATCGCCGCCCGGAGCGACTAGGGTTTGGCCGGGCGGCCGCAGCTCTTCCGCTTGCGCAGGTTGGCGATCTGCCGACCCGCCTACGGTCCCTGCTCGATTGGGGATCTGAGCCGCGATAACCTTACCGGCATCCGTCGCCGCAGTCAGTCCCTTCGTATCGTCCGCATGAAAGCCTGTTTGAAATGACCGATTGCCCCGCGTGACGATGCCGTACCCGACCAGCGCAGCGACAGCAAAGACGACGACCAGGACCAGTATCCCGGCTCGCTTGCTCAATCGCACAGGGGAAGGCGGCTGAGGATGCAGATCCAGTCCGGACGGGGACTCAATCTCTTTCACGGTCTCTTTCGTGGGTTTCATCGCGCCTTTTCCTCCAGGGCCTTCGAATACGGATCGTCCTTCGCTGACACCTTGCCTCGATAGGTGCCACGAACGATCTCCGCGCGCCGGGTTTTCTTGCCCACACCGAGAATAAGAGCCCCTCGCTCGAACAGCCGGTCGACGATGTACATGGCACCCTTGACCCGGTAATTCACCATCTCCGGGCCGTCGGTACCGAGCACGACAAGAACCGGCGCCTCCCGGTGTGCGGCATTCGGAGTCATCTGAATAAACGTCTTCTTGCCGTCGTCAACCACGCGAATCGGCCGCATATTTTCATCGCCACCCTGGATCCTGTAATCGAAATACAAGTTCTCCAGCGATTCCACCGGAGCAACCTTTACGGCCTCGGATTCCTCCCGGCGGCGCTGGTCCTCCGCGAGGCGAGCTTTCCATTTCAGCGATTCGTTCTCCGGATAAGCGAAGGCGATCCGAGCCAGGTAGTCTTCTGGCTTCGAGATCAGCCGGACATAGTAAGCGCGCCGATCCGTAGTGACCAGGAGATTCGTATCCAGCCCCGCCTGCTTTGGTTTGACGACAATCATCGACGTAGTGAGATCGCCGCTTCCGGAGGTGGCCGGCGAGATGATCCAGCGCACGGAATCTCCGATTTGGGGCTCACCGACGAGCTTCTCGCCTGCCTCCAGTTCCACCACGCAGACCCGCAGTGGCGCGCAAACCAGCGTTGGCAATCCGGCTCCGTAGGTGTAGAGCACACGGCCGTCCTTGCCGGGAGCAGGCGTGTGATTCTCCGTCATCCAAGCCTGACCGACACTGAGCGCTTCTTTGGCAGCCGGAGGCAGTGGCACGTCCTTCGCTGGTCTGAAGTCCTTGGGAACCTCAGATGCCGGGCTCCCCGGAGCGAGGGAGGAAACCGCGCCGGCGGAAGTGGGGGAAACGGCGGGGTCGCCCGAATCGAGGGTGTTGATGAGCCGGTCGAATGGATACTTGGCGGGATCTGGGACGCCTTCTTTATTGGCGGGCCGCGCCGGCGGAGTCCGCTGAACTCGAACTGCTGGGTTCTTCTGCGATTCGTTCGGACGCTGCTGGCCTGCCACAACTCCGGCGACGGCGAATACTAGCAATGATGTGATTATGTGCTTCATAAAAGACCTGCTACAGAACTCTTGACCAGCTCACGTTGGTGACGTAAATGCCCAGCGGATTGATTCGGATCAGGCGCTCATCGCTAGGTGGGTTTACCGCAATGGTGAAGGACCCCTTCCACCGTTCCTCCGACTCCACTTGACCGGCGAGACCTCTGTTGGTCTCCGTCCATTCGACTTGATACGTTCGGTCACTGGCCGCGAAAACGGCCTTCACGTCGACATCAACGGTCTTCGTCTGAGCACGCTGGTACGGTGGATCGCTTCGGAAGAATTCGCCGATTTCCACTTGTGCCGGGCTGCCATTAGCGATCATGGCGTAGACGCGATCAATTGCTTTCCGTTGCGCAACGCCGTCCGTCGTGACCGAGCGGAGATCGCTTACCCACTGAAACAAAGCGGCCCTTTTCAGACGGTCATCGGCCTGACTTGCCTGATCGGCTGGCCCAGCTGCCAGGACGCGTCCCAAGCTATCAACCGCGACTACGTAGGGAACCGTCTTCGCTTTCATTGAAAGTGCGATCAGACCGCCCGTCTCCAACATCGCGATCAGCAGTGCCAGGAAGGCCGCTGTGCGCCAGTTTCTTGCACGCGTGATGAGACTGCCGTACCGTTCATCCCACTCGCGGCGCGCGGCGAGATAGGGACTCGTTTCCGGAGGCCGATGCTGATTGCGCGGCTCCGGTTTTGACTGGGCGCCTTCCGCTACGTTTGCCGTCGCCCGGCTCGGCGCGGGTATTTGTGCTTCTGCAAGATTCATTCGGATCCCTCACTTCCTGTATTCAGTGGCGGTGGCGCCGCGTGCGGTGCATGGTCCGGAGGAATGGCCGACTGGGCCGCCCGCACCATTCCAGTGGTCTTGAGTATTCCCCGCGTGATTCTTGTGCTCTGACTCAGCCCGCCTGCCGGACGTGGCCCGGCGGACGGAGGCGGCACGGTGGGAGGGCTATCCCCAGCTCCACTCGCTGAAGATGTGGTCGGGCCACCAATTTCGGAGGAGGATGCGCCCGACTGCTGCACGGGGGCACTGACCTGTTGGCTGTTACTTCCGCCATCAGAAGCAACGGCCGAAGGAGCCGGCGGACTCACCTGACCGCCGTTACTGGTCGCGGTGGGCGCAGCTGCCGCACCACCACTGCCCGCACTGGGCTTCGGTGCAGACGCACTTGAGGCGGAGCCGGCCGCGCCACCACCGCCGAAACCGCCAGAACCGCCAGAACCGCCGGAGCCAGCCGCACCCCCAGCACCGCCGGCCCCCATACCGGCAGCCTGACTCACACTCATGGCGCCGCCCTTCGCCGCGAGGACTTTGGCACCAAGAGCCACTCCACCGGCGACAGCAGTGCCCGCCAACAATGCACCTTGGGCGAGGCCACCGACCACTCCCACCGCGTCGCCTCCCGTGAATGCTGGTGTTCCACCGAGAATCGCCGCCGTAAACTTGGGCACATTCCAGCAGATCATCAGGAGCAGCACCGCGGACGCAGCGATATCGAGCGCGTCCACCGCCGGTTCTGCACTCCCTGGGATAGCCCGCGCTGCCGCCACCCAGCCGTTCGTCAACGTCAGCCCGGCGCCGAGTAATAGGTAGAGGACCATCACCTTCACGCCCGTGGACACGGCCAGTGAGATATACCGTTCCACGTAGGGCGCAGTCCAACGCGAACCGCCGAAACCAAGGAAGATGAACCCGGCGCCGACCACGAGATAGCTCTCGACGAGCGTGACAACAAGCTGGACTGTTAACCCGAGGAAGGCAAGAAACGCGAGCAGCGCCGCAAACACCAGCGATAGGGCCGTGCCAATGTTGCCGAGCCAACCGGAGCTTGCGGCTCCGCTAAGCAAGTTTCCAGTGATATTGAGGCCCTGGACAAGGATGTCCGTGGGCGCAAGCGATCCGAGGCCGGAAGCATTCTGCCCAATCTGTTGAAAGCTGTTGATGATCCGCGGAATCCAGTCCGCGCCGAAATTCAGGAGCGCGAAGAATGCGCCAATGAACATCATCTTGCGGATGAGTGCGGCGGTCCAACCCTGGAGGTCCGTGCGTTCGAGGACCAGGATCGCGGCGGTCCAGGCGAATTCTATTAAGGCAAGCAGTCCGAATAGACGATTGGCATAGCCGGCTGCGACTGTCAGCCACGTCATCCGAACGGCACGGAACTGGTCCAACATCGCGCTTGGCGAAGTCTGGGCGTTCGCCACATGGGCAGCGCCCAGGAACGCCAGCGCGCAAACTGCACACTGAACTGCCGGATTTCGCCATCGCTTGCGGACCGTCATCGCCACTCCCCTCTCGGAGCGCAGCGACCATTCTCCCGGTCCCTGCGCTATTTGCCGGCTTCGTACCCCTTGCCGTCGCCCTTACGCTCTTTGAAGTTGAAGACCGATGCCACATTGGCCGCGTTGCAGACGCGCCCTTCCGTGGTGCTCGACCACGCGGCAGGGGCCTTATCGCGAATCGGCCGGCATTGATCCCTGACTTCTACTGCAAATTCCGAATGCTTTCGGAACCAGTCTTCGATGGTCGGTTGCGCCGCGGCTCTCAGATCCCCAGCGCCCGCCGCCTCGACCTTTTGCACAATTGGGCTCGGTGGCTCTCTCGTACAGCCACCCAGCAACAGAACCAAAACGATAGAAGGAAGAAAATACAGCCGCATTCCTACATCATTGACCGGCCTGGTAGCCCCGTCCATCCCCTGTGCGCCCACCAAATGTGAAGAATTTCTCGGATGCCGATTCGCTTGCGGCTTGACGTTGGATCTGGGCCGCCTGAAACGCCTGTTTGCTCTGCAGGTCCGCCAGCATCAATTGCCGGAGCTTCATGATTTGCTGCACCTGCTGCTCGGCGATTTGGTTCGCTACCTGAAGCGCCTGCATCCGCCCATCCGAGGATTGCGCCATTATCCGCAGGCGATCCAACACGGCCTGCTCGCTTTGTAGTTGCTGCCCCTGCAACCCGGCGGCGCGAAGCGTGCCGAGAGTTGTGTCGAGGCTGGTCTGCGACCAGTCGCGATAGTTCACGTACCAAGCGCCCGAGTTGTATCCCCAGCCGCGAAACCGGTTGCGGAACTCCGCGTCGAGATTGGCCATCGAGTAGGCAATAGCTCGGCCGCCCTGAACGATCCGAGCCAAACTCGCGATGTCTGATGTGATCGGCCCGAAGACCTGAGATGGCAGTTGTGCGGTGTTCCTGGCCATATCGAGAACCATGCGAATCTCCTGCGTCAGTTGCTCTCCCTGCCGCAGGTACGAATTAATCAATTGAAGATTGTTGGCAAGTTGGGTCCACTCCGTGGCAAAGCCGCCCAGAACACCGGCTTTCGCCTGGCGGTCGACCGTGAATGCGACGCCGATCATGGCCAGCAACACCGCGGCGCGTTTGATAACAGGTTTCATCTGATGCTCCTTTCCAAAACCATTTGTTCTTCCAGATAGCCCGCCCAGTCTCCCAAGCCGCGCATTCGGAGCCAGGCGGACTGCCAGTCCTCCCCATACTTCGTGATAGTGTCCTCAACGAGTTGGCGTTCCTCGCGGCTATTGACACCAACGAACGAAAGACCCACGCCTCCCATGCCGAGCGCAATTGACCGCCGGCCAATCGGAGACACGACGTAGTATTGCCGCTTCGGAATGCTGGTCTGAACGATTGAGATTTCACGTTCGTTCAGTCCGATCGATTCGTAGAACTGTCGTGACGCCGGATTCGCCGCTTCCGCGTTGGGAAGCAACACCTTCGTAGGGCACGATTCCAAAACGACATCGCGTATCGGCGAATTGAAAATATCCGATAGATTCTGCGTCGACAAGAGTACGACGCCGTTCAGTTTCCGGAGCGTCTTCAACCAATCCCGCACGCGCTCACGAAAGAGCGAGTGGCGCAGGTATACCCATGCTTCATCGAGAGGAACCAGTGTCGGCGACCCGTCGAGCCGCTTTTCGATCCGCCGGAACAAATAGAGAAGGACTGCGACGACGGCTTTCTCGCCCATGTTCATGAGGTGTTCGGTCTCGAAGGTCAGAAACCGGCCGTTGCCGAGCATGTCTTCATCGGCATCGAGCAAATGCCCCATCGTTCCGCCCAGCGTGTAGTATTGGAGTGCTTCGCGAACCTCCGTATCCTGGACGTTCGCGCATAGTTCCGTAAGCGTCCGCGTCGGAGAGCCCTGCAAAAGAGTAACCGCCTGGCCCAGCGCATTCCGCTCCCGCGGGGACACTTTGAAATCCTGGAGCGTGCATAGACTCTCGAGCCAATCGACCGCCCACGCGACGTCCCCTTGGGTATCGATCTCTCTGAGGGGGCAAAAGGACCAGTGAGTCAGTTCCCCGCCGATGTCGTAGAATTCTCCGCCGGCCGCCTGCGTCAGGGTGAAAAGAGAGTATCCCTTATCAAAGGCAAAGACCTGGGCGCGCGGATAGCGGAACCACTGGGCGGCAGCGAGCCCGAGAAAGGTGGACTTGCCGGCGCCCGGCGGACCGATCATGAGGGTGTGGCCCAAGTCCCCTACGTGGAGGTTAAACCGGAACGGCGTCGCGCCAGTTGTGGCCGCGTAAAGCAGAGGCGGACTATTCGGCGGCATGAGCGGTGACGGATTATCCTTGTCCCCGGCCCAGACGGCAGTGATTGGCATCAAGTCAGCGAGGTTCAGGGTGTGCAGAATGACCCGTCTAACGTTCCGGTAGCCATCGCCCGGGAGACTTCCACGCCAAGCCTCTACGGCGTTCACCGTCTCTGTGCGACAGGCGAACCCAAGGTTCTGGATCGTTTTGACAACCAGGCCGGCAGCTTCGTCCAGCCGGTCTTCACGCTCGTGGGCGCAAATGATGACCGTGTTGTAGACACAGAATTGGACATCGCCGCTACTGGCGACGCCCATTGCTTCCTCGGCGTCCGCGCTCATCTCCTGAGCAAAGAGGTTCACCGCCCCTGTTTCAATCCGCAGAAGCTGGTCCTTCCAACCGCGCACCTTGGACCGCCACTTCCGCCGCGTCTTGTCCAGCAGCCCGCGCGCTTCCTCAGGGTCCAGGAGGATTGCGCGTGTGTGCCACCGGTATTCGATGGCCAGATTGTCCAGCGCTCCCAGAATGCCGGGGAAGCTGACCCGCGGAAAGCCGTCAATGGCAATGACTTTGAGCGACTTTCGTCCGATTCGCGGCGCTATTCCCCCGACGAAGTCCTCCGTCGACAGCAGGTCATTCAGGTATGTGGGGACCACGGGTTGGGCGACGGGATGATCCAGAGTTGTAACGCAACGATGCACAAATCGGAGCAGGTCGTCATGAGTTTGTGAGGAACCAAGATCGTCCACTGTTCGGCTCAACAACAACCGTTGGACTTGAAACGGTGAGCTGAAGACATCGCTGAAGGTATCGATTCGGCTCCGGAAGTAGTCGAGAGCCCGACGCGCGGGAGACTTGAGCTCCTGGGCACCGTCGAACATCCAGCCCTTTACCCGCTCCTCGGTTTGCTCGGGCGGCAGGTATGTCAGGCTCAGGAAGTACTCGCTCTCGTAATGGACGCCCTCCGCCGAAAATTGCTGGCGGCGTTCCTCGTCGATCAGGGTGGTGATCGGATCGGGGAAAGCGCCCGGCCCTGGGTACTCCGGTGCCCGCGAGCGAATGGCGTCGCACTGGATCATCCAACCGGTACCGAGCTTCAAGACAGAATTGAGGCGAGCACTGAGGGCAGCCATTTCCCCGTTGGTCGCTGAAGCCATGTCCGGCCCACGGAAAGACCACGCGGCCATCAATGCGCCGTCCTGAAGCAGCATCACTCCGTCATCGATCAGGGAATCGTACAGCAGTAGGTCCGCAAGACCCTGAGCGCGAGAGCGATGTTCATTGAATTGCATGGTCACCTCCAGGCCTTCGGCGTCGTAGTCGTCTCGCCGCGCAAGCGTCCCTTTGCCGGGTAGAAGGGCCGATACTTCACGTGCCGAATGTAGACCTGCCTCAGCATCGGGTCGGACCGCCCCATCCTCGACAAGACGGCAATCGCCGATATCCAGAGGGCGATTCCGGTAGCAATTCCCCACCAGGTCACCAAGGCGAACATGAGCATCGCCGACATCAACGCCGCAAAGAGGACCAGCTCCCGGTCGCCGCCCAGGAGCAAATGTGGGCGATTGGCCGACTGATGAATGAGGATTTCGCGCGGTTTCTCCATAGCGTCCTCACAGCACCGTCGCGCCGCCGACGCCGAACAGCGTCGTCATAAACCCAGCGCCAAGAACCAGGAACGCGATGGCCAGCGCGGCTACACACGACCTTCGCGCAAACTCGCTCAGTTCGCCGCCGAAAACCAGCGTGCCGCCGGCGACCATCAAGGCAATTAGCGAAATGGACAGCGCGACTGGACCCGTCAGGGACTGCGCAATCCGGTTGAGCGGCGTCTCCCAAGGGAGACCGCCTCCACCTCCGCCTGCAAAGGCGGCCGGTGCGGCCAGCAGCACAAAGCCGATCAGAAGCGTCCTGCTGCAGAATCGGGATCGTTGAAACATCATGGACTCCTTTTGAAGTGTGTTTTAGACGTACTCGACCGCGTACCGACCGGAGTCGTACCCGGTGACAACCAGCAACTCCCGAACCTTGCGGCCGGCCGCGAGGTCGGACTCCTCGTCAATGAAAATGACGAGATCGATTGCCTCTGCAATCAGACTCTGTTGGGGCGCAGCCGTGGCCTCGGCCACAAGGCTTTCCAACCGCACCAAGCCGCTGACGGCATCATTCGCGTGGACCGTCGCAGCGCCACCGGGATGCCCGGTATTCCATGCCTTCAACATGACGTGCGCCTCGGCCCCTCGAACCTCACCGACGACAATCCGCGTCGGCTTCAGCCGCATCGACGCGCGCAGGCAATCCAGCATGGTGACCGACCCGACAGCCCGGAGATCCACGTAGTTCTGGACGGGGCACTGCAATTCCATCGTGTCTTCAATCGTGATCACGCGGTCATATGGCGCGATGCGCGCCAGGGCATGGAGAATGGCATTGACCAGGGTTGTCTTGCCTGAGCCCGTCGAGCCCACCACCAGGATGTTCTTTCTCTCCCTCACTGCAAGCTGGATAACCTCCGCGTGGGAGAGCCCGGCAACAAGATCCAGGAAGATGCCGCGACGGCGGAGACGGTTCACCGGGTCGTTCTGTCTGCTGAGAATCCCACCACGCTCGTAATCGTCCAGCGTGAAGATACGCCGCGGCCGTTGCCGAATCGCAAAGACAGGCCGGGAGGTGACCGGAGGGATGATTCCTTCAAAGCGGCTGCCGTCAATGGACAACTCCGCTTCCAGGAATGGCCGGTCATAGTTGATCACCGTTCCCTTTTGCGCCGCAATCGTCCCCATGGCGGATTGAGCTTGTGCCGGCGGCATCTCACCAACGCACTCGAATCCCTCGCACTGCCGCTTCACCCACAGGCGGGAGTCCGGGTTGAGGACGATGTCCTCGGTCAGTTCGTCGGACAACGCATGAAGAACCAAATCGCCCAGTTCCCGTCTGAGCTTTGCCTCCAGGCGAGCCTGTTGATCGATCGATGTAACAACGGTGCGAGCCAGCATTTCAGCCCTCCAGCTTGACATTTTCCGTACAGCTTGTACAAGCTAGCTAGTAGTGCTGATTATCCACCGGTGATCGGCACTTCGTCAAGGGGGTATTGATGAATAACCGAACCAGGATCGCAGTGGAACGGCAAATCACGGCTATGGGAGCCGATGTTTTTGAAGTTGGGCTCTTCAAGCCGCGGGTACCCGGCGACTTCTCCAACGAGCCTGAAATGCTGCCGCGCGTGTGGGATAGGGAGACTCTGCTCCGGTCCGTTTCTTGGCTCTCCTACCAAAACGCCAACGGTCGTAACGTTTATGTCCGCCCCAAAGGCGAGCATCACCTTAGCCTGGTGGACGACCTTACGGCAGCAGCAGTCCAGAAAATGAAGACCGAAGGATTCACTCCCGCCCTCGTTGTCGAGACGTCTCCCGGGAATTTCCAGGCATGGCTGAATCATGGACAGGTTCTGCAAAAGCAGCTCTCCACGCTAGCTGCGCGGACTTTGGCAGAGCGTTTCGGCGGCGACAAGGGAGCCGCCGATTGGCGGCACTTCGGCAGATTGGCAGGGCTGACAAATCGAAAGCCGAAACATCGCGCGGAGGACGGCCGCTATCCCTTCGTGCATCTCGTACAAGCGACCGGCCAATCGTACCGAGCCGCCGAGAACCTCCTTCAAGAACTGTCGGAGCAACTCGCCGAGCGACAACGGAGCCAAAGGTCCGTGCCGCACACAGTTGCTGCAGGCAAAGCCCGCCTGACCATAGATGATTTTCGCGCCAAGCCAGCCTATGGCGGCGACGGCAACAGGATCGATCTCGCCTACACGGTCTACGCCTTAACACACGGGGTTAGCGAGGCCGACATCCGATCCGCCATCGCCTCACGAGACCTGTCAAAGAAGGGGCCCGAACAAAGGCAGCTCAACTACATCGAGCGGACAATGCGGAAGGCTTGCTCGACCCTTGGAAGGTGAACCCTGCACAGCTGCAATTCTGACCTGATAACTTGATCGATTTGAGTCTTCTTTCGCCAACCTTGACGCTGAACGTCCCAAATTCTGGTGGCGCCGCACGCCCAGAGGTGTGGAGCGGCAAAAATGTGCACGGGATGACCAAGCAGATTGGTTGAAAGTTAGTCGAGCATCTTCGGGAAGTCGTAGCGGCAGTGTCGGTTTTGGCCGCCTCCAGCGGCGCACCGAGCCGACCCCATGCCTGTTCCTCCTGTGTCGGTACCTAGGCACGGGTCACGCCTTGGGTCTCCTTGTCTCCCTTTTTCTTGGTCCGTGATGGACTCGTGGATCTGTAGCAGGTTTTGGGGACCACGAGAACGCTCCACATCGCGCTCACCTGGATTCGAGCGAGGGCCACAATCAGTACCACAGCCAGGCGTTGGGTGGATTCACAATGTCAACGGACGATAGTATGGAGGATGTCATTTTCCGGGCTTTCTTACATTGACGTTGTCGGATATACCCGCGCCATTGCGGGTCGGTATGGAAAACGGTAACCGAAAGCTGTTTCTGTCGTACGCATGGAAGGATGATCAGCCCTTCGTTAAGCGGTTGTATGCTGATCTCATTCGGTACGGATACGACCCCTGGATGGACGTCGAAAACATGTCGAGCCGCGGCCGAGCCCTTCCGCAAGAGGTGATTGACAGCCTCAGCGTATGCGGGCGGCTGATTCCAATTATTGGCCGAGGCTGGTTGGCGTCCCCTGCGTGCCAAGCCGAACGGGCGTACGCGCTCAGCATCGGGAAGGTGATCAGCCCGGTCTTGCGCGACGATGTAATCACCTTCGCCGACCTCCCGCAGGACCTGAAGAAGTTCCTGATCATCGACTTCACGGCCCGCCGAAATTACGAGGATGGGCTGGCAGACATTCTGCGTATCCTGGAAGAACCAGCCGCTCCTCCTGGTCCGCTCTTTGCAGTGCCGAGTCTCCCACCACATTACCAACCTCGAAGTGTGGACCTGAAGGCCATCCGTGATGCAATGGAGGCCCAAGAATTGAACCCTGTCGCCATTCTCGCGGCACCACACAACATGGCGCTGCACGGGATGAGCGGCATCGGGAAAACCGTTATCGCCGTCGCGTACGCCCATGATTACGAAACGCGCCGTCGGTTTCTCGACGGGATTATATGGTTGAACGTGCGCAGGGATGCCGATTTACTTGTCCTTCTTCGCCGTCTCGGTGCAACACTCCGGATCGATGTCGATCAATGGACTTCCGTCGAAGATGCGAAGCCGAGTTTGCAAAGAGCATTGGATAACAAGGCATTCTTGCTCATACTCGATGACGTATGGCAGTTGCACCATGCGCAGACGTTTCTTGACATCTTGGGCCCACGATGCCGGGCATTGTTAACCACGCGTGACGAGACTTTAGCCAACAAAATCGGCGCGAAGATCTGGCATCTCCAACGGCTGAAGACGGATGAGGCAAGATCATTGTTGGCGCGAACGGCTGGGGTGGATCTCGCGGCCCTGCCTGTCGGCGCAGAGGGGGTAACCCAGCACTGTGGCAACCTGCCGTTCGCAGTTGTGCAATGCGGTGCTGTTATCCGAAACGGAACCTCATGGTCCGATCTGCTTTCAGCGCTGACCGACACTGACGTATCCTTCTTCGCCGAGGCTCTTCCGAATTATGACTATCCCGATATCTATAAGGCCATCCAGGTGAGCGTTGATTTCGTGGACCGGGAAGTGCCGGGAACCGCTAAGCGATACGTTGAGCTTGCTGTTTTCCCGGCGGCCGAGGTGCCCGAAGACGCAGCAGTGAAGTTGTGGACCTGTCAGGACACGATGTCCGAACCGCACGCGCGCAAGCTTCTCACGACACTACACAATTTGGCGCTGGTAGAGCGGCTCGAGGGAACAAGTCCGGATCGCCGTTTCTCACTTCACGACTTGCAGGTGGACTATGTGCGCAAGTTCTGCGGCGACAGGCTGACGGAGCTCCATAACGTACTCTTGGATGGATACGAAAGGCGCTGTCACATGGGGCAACTGGGTCCGAGCGAGTCTTATTTCTTCAGGTACCTGGCTCACCACATCAAGGAGAGTGCGAGGACCTCACGAGTTCAACAACTCCTTACGAACAAGCCATTTCTGCGCACGCTTGCCCTGCAGCACAAGGACTGCAATGGGATTTACGATGACCTGAAGGCGCTTTTGGTTCTCCTGCCCCCGCAGGAAAGGGCCACTGCACAATGGTGCCGACATCTCGGATTTCCTGATGTCAAGGAAGGATCATGGCAACACTATCATGAGGCAGACCTCCGAAGCTTCTCTCGCTGCCTTGAGCTTCATTATCTTCATCAATGCGGCGCAGTTGATCCAGACACACAGTGCCATGTATGCGATTCCGTCGGGGGTATCGTACATGGCACTATCGACATGGGTGGATATACTCCTTCGGACTACAACGACAACTACATTGCCTGGTGTGTGAACTGCAATTGGTCGTCTTATGAGTTTCAGATAGATTGGCGCGGCACGGGGCCGGCACCTTTCAACTATAAAACGAACACGTACGACACGTGAGGCGAGCATACCCGACGCGACTGTGTGTTGCACGGCGTCGGCGGCGCGGACGCGAGAGGGCAGAAGGATCACTTGCCGTCATTCCGGGCCCCAACGGCCCAAGGAAACTTCCACGTTACCGCTCCTGAACTCCGCTATGTGGATCTGACCAGAACCTCCGTTGCGCCTCGGTGCCTAATGCTGTTTCGGGGCGAATCGTCGGCTTAAACGGGAAGTTGAGCTCAGCTAATTAACCTTGCTCGCCCAACTTCCTGTTTGGGCGTAAACGGGCGGAGCGGATAAACCAGCCCGACTTTCCCGATTGACATAACCACAGTTACCTATGTGCTCAGGCTGCGATGTTTGATATCAACGTAGCCTGCGACTACATCCTGCCATGCTCGCTCCAGGGCTGACCGCTGCGCTCTAGTCGTTTCGATGAAACGGTTCCGGTTCTTCCTGAATGGCTCATCGCGAAGCTGGATCATGATATCGAGAACCGTGTGTCCTCCGAACCCATATTCTCTCGTCAAGCCGTGACCCTGTTCGAGCAATGAGACCCCACCACGCATTAGGCCCCATATTCCCTTATTGAACTTTTCACGGGGATCGTCCGTCGCGTAACGAGGCTCCTTCCTTAAGAGCGCCCTCATCTTCATACGTACAGGCTGATAGGCGACCCGCCGCTCTTCGAGCCAGTCGATCACTGGCTCGATGTCGTCTGTCGTCTCCAGTCGACGAGTGAGCTCGGTGAACAGTCCCAAGTAGTCCTTCACGACCTGCTCTGCGTCTTTGTAGAGCGGCTCGATAAAGTTGTTGAAGTATTTTTCTTTGTTACGCTCCCTGACCGTTGCCAACTGGATTAGGCGATCAACCACCGAGATTGCGACTTCAAGCATCCTCAGTATTCTAGCTCCGCGAAGCGCTGTCGTCATCTGAGGTTCTGTTTCCCTTTTTGAGACGCGCTCGCTGAGATTGGTCGCTCTTCGTCATGGTCTTCAAATTGCGTTCAGCTGAGTTCTTGGGCGAGTCCGATGAGAAGCCCTTCAGGCCCGCGGATATAGCAGAGCCGATACGCGTCTTTATACTGGACTACGTCGCCTACGAGCTGCGCGCCCCGCTTGCAGAGCCTTTCCAGCGTCTCGTCGATGTCGTCCACGGCGAACATGACGCGGAGGTAGCCCAGAGCGTTCACTGGGGCGTTGCGATGATCCGCGACGGCAGGCGGCGTAAGGAAGTGGGAGAGCTCAAGCCGGGCGTGGCCGTCCGGCGTGCGCATCATGGCAATCTCGACGTGCTGATCGCCCAGTCCAGTGACACGTCCGGCCCATTCTCCTTCGATCGTGGCCCGCCCTTCGAGCTCGAGGCCGAGCTCGCGAAAGAAATCAATCGTCGTTTCGAGGTCATCGACGACGATTCCTACGTTGTCCATCCGTTTGAGCGCCATGTGTCCAATCTACACGGTGCCGTTCAGTCTAACAACGGACCGTTTTTGAAACAGCTCCTCGTGCACGACGGCTCCTGCGCTTTTCTCCTGCACGGTGGCATACTGTCTGTGAAACCGAATGGAAATGCGGTACACAGGGTAGGACGATGAGAGTGCCTTACGCGAAAAAGTGGCAGAACGAAACAGACGAGCTGAGGAAGATTGTACTCGACTGCGACCTGGTCAAGGAGTTGAAATGGGGCAAACCCTGCTTCACTTACCAGAAAAGGAACGTGGCGATCATCATCCCCCTAAAGGACGCGTGCGCGCTCTCGTTCTTCAAAGGCGCCCTGCTCAAGGACCCGAAGCACATTCTCAAAAAGATCGGAGAGGCGCAGGCGGGCCGCTGGATCAAATTCACCTCTCCCAAAGACATTTCGGCACTGCAGGCGACCCTGAGGAGTTACATCTACGAAGCCATCAAGGTCGAGGAGTCGGGAAAGAAGGCTCCCCTCAAGAAGGCTTCGGAGTATGTGATTCCCGAGGAACTGCAGGTGAGACTGAATGCGGCTCCAGAGCTGAAGGCGGCGTTCGAAGCCTTAACGCCGGGACGGAGGAAGTCGTACATGTTCCATGTCTCGGGCGCGAAGCAGGCAAGGACGCGGGCAGCGGGCGGAGAAGTGTGTGCCAATGATCTTAAGCGGCCGGGGATTCAACGAGCCCACAGATTGAACCCGCTGCCACGTGGCATTTGCGCCACGCCCAAATCGTCCGTCGGATCCACCGAGCGAGGGGCCCGGATTCCATATAACGTCGATTACCGGACGTTGACACCGGGTGACAGGGAAGCGCCGGGCACGGCGTTGCGCAAAAGGACCTGAGGCACGCCGCGCTTGCCCCGCCGACCCATTTGGCCGTCTCACGCCCGACGGTGAAAGTGGTCGGCGTCGGAGGAGTAGTAGCGAGCCATGATCACGTGTACATCAGTCGCTCTTTGTCGACTCGCCGGAGTCATCTCTTCGAAATATGGTTTCGGCCCAGCGACAAACCAGACGAGCGGGTCACGTCAGTAGCGCCAGCCTCTGCTATGGGACCCGGCTTCTGAAAGCTCGGATGGTTAGACAGTTCGCACCTCCCACGCACGGGGGCCGTCGTAACTAAAGCCCAGGAAGCAATCTACGGTCCGGTTTTCATCGCGACCTCGCGAATGGCCAGACTTACCTGGCACAAAAAACGCTCTCACGCCGCCGCTCACTTCGATCAGCCCAGCCTCTGGTCCAGAGATTGACGTTATGGTACCCCGCATTCGGAACAACCGTGACGCGCCTTCCCAAAAATCGTGCTCGTCGCTCCACTCCCCAAGTTCCGCATAATGCACTAGTCGCCGCAGGCCCTGCCCCTGCCCGATCCACTCAAATGATCCGGTCCGGTTCGGCCGAAGGCGTGCTCGTCGCCGGCATTCGTCCAGATTGTCCTTCAAAGGGTCGAGTGCCAATACATATCCATCCAGCGCCTTGAGGGCGTAGAGAATATATAGATAGTAGACTGGGTCGATTTCCAGGCTGTTAGCCTTCCAGTAAGACATTTTTTCAATCACATGATCGAGCGGTGTGGGCGGCTGCGCTCGCCGCACAGCTTGCATCCACAGTCTCAGATTCTTGCGGTCATTCGGCTCTTCCAGAAGATTCTGATCAAGCAACTCGACGATTCGAGCAATTTCGCGAGCATCCAGGTTATCCCAGCGCCTGTTCTTACGAACGACGTATGCCTGAACCAATTGTCGCCTGATCGGTGGACGATACACATCCGGTCTCGTTAAAAGATTGTTCCAGCCCTGAAGAACCACGTCGAATTTCCCATACAACGCATCCATTTGGACGCGACAGCGCTCGACATGAAAGCTAGGCCGTTCGCCTTCACGTAGTCTCCGGGCCTGTTCCAGAAGATCTTCGGCAACGTCGAGGCTTTCGCGGAGAGCAGCGTTGACCGTTGGACTCACCAGAATCTGCTGAGCCGAGTCGCTGCCGGATACGCGCTTGGCGAATTCGAGTAGGCGCAGCAACATCTGTATATGGCTGATATAGCCGTGTTCGTCGTTCGGCTCCTTCAAACGAGCGATTGCGAACTGCTCCGCCGCTTTGCGTGCCATGTCCAAAGCGCTATCAAGTGCTTGCTTAGATACGTCATAAGCTTGCATAGACTCGTAGAGTTGACTCCTCAGAGCCATTCCCTTCATGTGATAAAGCACGTCGTCATCAGGGCTTATCGAAATGGCCCTGTCTAGGGCTAGAAGCGCGTTTTCCGTATCGCGCATCTGCAATGAGTAGTACCGGCCAAGGTGGCCCCAAAAGTGGGCTTCTTCGGGAAACAGCTCAGTCAATTTGGCAAGGACTGTGAGACGGCCCTCAACGGACGGGATATCCTGGATAAGTTGTGAGAAATTGCCGGCTAAAGGGTCTCCGGATGTTTCGCGGCCTAACGGATCGCGATCATCCCGAAGGACAAAACATCGCGACGCAATCTCTACCATGTCCGCGCTTGGAATGGGATCATTGCCTCTGCAGAATTCCGCAAATCGGAGAGCCCAAGTTGAGAGATTCTGGGCCCAGACTCGCGCGTCTGTCGCATCGGGAGCCAGCACTTGGCGAATGATTTCTCGCGCTATGAGGTCATGTGCGGTGCGCCAGATACCCTTCGGACCCTGCCGGAGCAATTCACGAAGATAATCGGGCAATAGAAGGGCGAAATCAACGTTCCGACTCTTAGGTATGCTGAGAAGATCGCTGAAGGAAGATGCAGGAACGGATTGCTGGCCGTAGTGATACGCAATCGCGAGAAATAGGAGGACTGTTGTCTGTTCCGGCGTGGCGTTCTTGAGCCGGGCCGAGACGTATTGCGGGAGGCCTTCAAAATCTTCTTCGAAGGTTTCGAGTGCGAAATAGAATGCGGTGCACTCGTCACTGGTTCCTCTTGAGGCCAAACCCAGGAGTCGCGACCGGCGTTGTGGCCGTGCTTCCGCCAAGCGGTGCGCAAACCGAGCTGATTCTGTCAGGGAGAGTTGAGACTCAATATAGAACGAGCGCTCGCGTTCCTCTACCCTGGAGAATCGGCGCAGGACTTGTAGGAATACTACCGCGACTTGGCGTGCACGAAGAATGGAATACAGTTCCTCCGCTTGAGTTTCTTGAACGTCAGCACCCTCTATCAAGAGGAGGATCGGCAGGCCCGTGAGTCGATAGATCAATTCGAGGCGGGGAGCGGTCTCCGCTGGCATGCATCTTCTGAGCGCCACCGTCGGGAACTCCAAGTGCAGGTTCCAGGCTGTCCGACGAGCGATCGTGGTTCCACCCGCGCCGGGCGCGTGACATATGTTTATTCGAGTCGTTCCCTTGGACCTTTTGTCCTCGCCTCCTCCGAGATCCTGGCGGACCGTCTTCATAATGCGATCGCTTTTTTCTCGATCGACATCGCAGTGAAGGCCTAATTCGAACCACGTAATCTTCTTGCCCTTGAAGAAGGCGAGGCAGGTTTCACGATCCTCATCCGCGATCGTACCTGCCGAGAACCCGGCGATTTCGAGTTCTTCCTCCAAGTAACGCTGATCTTCCAAGCTGAGGGTTGCACGCGTGCCGCTCTTCGTTGGAAGTTGGATGGCTTGAGAATCGGCCTGCTCAGTGCCCGCGTAGAGCGTTTGGACTGCCTCTCCAAGATGTTCGGGATCGATCTGAACCAGAGTTGCACTGAAGCGATCCGTCATGCGGCTAAGAACACCGGCATTTGGATGGGCGATGACGAAATCCACGGCATCACCGAACACGTCCAGCGCAGCAGAGAAGACGGTGTCGATATAGTCCTCAGAATCCCAGATGGAGATTATCGTCGCTGGTTGAGAATTGCGACCCTCAGCCAAGGCCCTGAGTTGTTCGACGAGGTCCCGGCCGTACCTTCGTTTCCACGCGGCCCAGCCAGACTCTGGCTGCGTACCTACGCGATTCGCTAAGCCCAGCGCGTAGTACCAGTAACACGAGTGATCTGCACGAATCGTAGGGCGGTCTCCAAGGACGACCTCCCGAAGGCTTCTCCTCTGCCTGAGGATGGGCTGAACAGCTAGCCCAAGGCCGTCGTTACTGCTATGAGGGTCGAAATCGAATACAAAATTCCAGGGTGCACTAGCAAGCCCCGATAATCGTGGGGCCGAATCTGTCCTGAACGGGCCCGCAAGCAAAATGTAGATTCGCCCAGACTCGAAGTAGTGGACGTCTGCTAAGAATTTCTCCCAGGGCGTAGTTGGCGATGCCGGTATCTCAATTGTCTTTTGCACGTCTCCGGTACACCATCTTCGGATCAGTTCCTGTTCATCCGGCCGGGCCTCATCATTTTGCGATCCGCGGCGCCAATAAATCACATACCGCCGTAGTTTCTTCCCGACGTCAACAATCGCCTGAAACGGCCCTCTGCGCTCAGTAGGAATGACGAGGACGCCGAAAGTTTTTTCCTCATGCTGGAGAGGAACATACAAAAATGTCGGACAGGGGTGGACCTTCGCCTTGACCGAGCTCTGATACTCGTTGTCGTCCACGCTTTTGGCCAAACCGACAAGATCCTTCGAGCCATCCGGGTGGGCCTTTACGCCCAACACGATGTACGCCGGCCCCGTCCGCGGAGTATTGGCCATCGCTAAGACGTCCTTAATCAGGGCACCGCGGCCCTCTTCGTCTCCGAGATCATACGGATCTCGCTTGAAATCGAGAGTAGGTCCCTCTGTCTGCCTGAGCAGTTCGATGAAGCTCTCCAAGGTTATCACCGGTCAGTTCGCGCTCCCTGTCAAAAGCTGATGGTACGACAGAACGATCCGAACTGGTGCTCCGCGACTGGACCTATTCCGCCCGGGGCGCGGAAGTGACAGTTTCGAGAGCTGTGAGCCCCGTCGCTCTCCCGGAAACAGGTCGGCAGGGGAACAAATCGGCAAATGCCCACGCCGACTCGCAACACGACCGCGGGGGACAATAGTAGTGAGAGATACCCAATAATCTACATTGATACATTTGTGGTTCCGCGGAGTGTGACGTGACGACAGACGCGAAGGCGATGTACTCGGCCATTGTGCTGGGCGCGACGGGGAACGTGGGCGGACGCATCGTGCAACTTCTTATCAAGAACCCGCTGTGCAAGAAGTTGGTGGTGGCGACGCGCCGCAAGACGGACGCCTTCGCCGACCCCAAGGTCTCCGCGGTGGTTGTCAACATGGACCGACTTGAGGAGGAGATTGCGCCGCACGCCCAGGGAGTTGACGTTGCGCTCGCCGCGTTCGGCGTCGGCAAGGGCAGCGCGAAGATGCCCGAGGAGGAGGTGCGCAAGATCGAAATCGCCTACCCGCAGGCCTTTTGTCGCGCCGCCAGGGCTGCTGGCGCTCGTGTGTGCGGGGTTATGACTGCAGTGGGCGCGGACCCCGCGGCCGGGATGAAGTACGCGAAGATCATCGGCGGGAAGGAGAAGGCTGTCGAGTCCGTCAAGTTCGACTTCCTTGGCGTGTACCGTCCCGCCGTCATTCTCGGCAACTCCAACACGCCGGGCCTCCTTGGCTACTTCATGCCACTGCTGCACTGGGCCATGCCGTCCAAATACCACTCCATCCACAAGAATGACCTCGCGCGCGCGATGGTGGCTCAGTCGGAGGAGGCGTTCCTCGCGATCGCGCAGGGCAACGCCCCCAAGGAGGCAACCGTGAAGATCCTGGAGTACAAGGGGATGGAGCCGTTCTTCGTCAAGGGCGAGAGCGACGAACCTTGAGCAGCACGGGCTATTCTGGAAATAGCATTTGCCCATATTCATTCCAGATTCCGAACTCACAATGACCTTTGTTCGCGCTTCGGGCCCTGGCGGCCAGAACGTCAACAAAGTTTCCACTGCCGTCCAACTGCGCTTCGATGTCGGCCAATCTCGCTCGCTCCCAGCCGACGTGCGACAGCGCCTCCTCGCATTAGCCGGCAGTCGCGCCACGCAAGACGGCGTGTTGATCATCACCTCCCGCGTGCACCGGACCCAGGAGGCCAATCGCGCCGAAGCCCGAGCACGACTGAACGAACTGATCGCCCGCGCGGAAATTGTGCCGAAAACCCGCCGCCCCAGTCGACCTACGCTCGCCTCCAAGGTCCGGCGGCTCACGGCAAAATCGCAACGATCCTCCTCAAAGAAATTGCGCGGCCGGAAAAGCGATGACTGAGGTCGGGCCATTGAAGATCGCCACTTTTAACATCAACAACATCAACAAGCGTCTAGACAATCTGACGGCTTGGCTCGCAAGGGAACAGCCCGACGTCGTTTGCCTCCAGGAGCTCAAAGTAGAGCAGCGGGCATTTCCGGCAAGTACCCTTCGTGACCTCGGCTATAGCGGAGTCTGGCTTGGCGAACGCTCCTGGAACGGTGTGGCGATCCTGACGCGGGATTACGACCCGGTGCTGACGCGATCCAGCCTTCCTGGGAATCCTGGGGATACCCAGGCACGCTATGTGGAAGCGGCGGTCAACGGGGTGCTGATCGCTTCCATCTACCTGCCGAATGGAAACCCTCAACCGGGTCCGAAGTTCGATTACAAATTGGCCTGGTTCCAGCGCTTAATCGAGCACGGCGCGGAACTCATGAAGGCCGGCGTGCCAGTCATATTGGCCGGCGACTACAACGTCGTACCGGCCGCGCAGGACATCTATCCAACGCGGTCTCTCGATAAGAACGCATTGATTCAGCCGCAGAGCCGCCAGGCTTATGCCAACCTCCTATCCCAGGGCTGGACCGACGCTCTGCGAAAACTTCAACCCGAGGGGCCACTCTGGACATTTTGGGATTACGAGCGCAATCGGTGGCCTTTAGACAAGGGCATGCGACTGGATCATTTCCTTCTCTCTCCCACAGTGCGCGAGCGACTGGTCCACGGGGGGGTGGACCGATGGGTTCGCGGAGAGGAAAACGCGAGCGACCACGCTCCCGCGTGGATAGTGCTCGATCAGTGACTCGCAGGGCGGTGTTGAACATCGGCAGCGGAACGCGACGCTTTAACCGGCCACTTATCTAACTTCGCCTTTTGTTCGCCACTTGCGCTATACTGATTTCCGATGCGCTGGTGTACCGTGACGGTGACGGACCAGGATGGAAGGCGGCATAGCGTAGATGTGCAGGCCACGAGCACATTCGACGCTGCGCACTTGTTTGTTGTCGAGGCAAAGAAGGAACGGGCGGTCGGACTCCCGAAGCCCACGCTTGCGACAGTGTTCGAGGTTGTCGCCGCCGGCAAAGTGTATCGCGTGACCGGAACAGCTCTTCGGACCTGGATTGTGGAAAAGCGTCGGACATGGAACGGGCCGAAGGGATATCTGTTTTGCAAGAGGCCCGGACTGGAATAATAGGAAACGGTGCCGCACCACGCTATCATTCGCGCGCAGCCCTCGCGCACTATGAAATCCGGAAAACATGGAATGGCGTCGGGGTGCAACCGTTGCTATTTGCGAAGGCGTCCCGAGTGATCGACAGAGAAGATGGCTAGATCTCACACCAAAGCCCGCTTCACAGATCCGATGCTCCTGCTTCGGACAGACCGACTGCCCGCGCTTCATTGGCCTGCGCGAAGATAAGAAACCGTCGGATGTGACGCGCGAGCCCACGACCTAGGTTGTAGGGGACCTCAGGCGTCTATCCGAAGAATTCCATCACCTTGCTTCCAATGAGAACCAGTGCAGTCAACACCACCAAACCGACGACGAATATCCCGCCGCCGTAGAATGCAAGAACTGCCCAGCGTGTGAACGAGGCGCCAGTGGCCAGATAGACGAGAATCCATCGCCGCAAGTTCATCGCAATACCCACCTCCCTAGTGCAATACCAGTCAAAAACAGACCCGCACCAGCGGCCAGACCGAGCGCTAGAAACGCCCATCGACGCCATAGGGCTGGGGGTGCACCGCCGGCCCCGGCTTTGAGCCGCGTCGCAATTGCCGCGCCTAGCCTACCTTGCACCCGGTTAGCCGCCTCTTCGTACTCGCGCGTGGCTTTACGTATGTCGGCCGCAACGCACTCAACTGCATCTTCCAACACAAGGCGATTTAGCGTCACGAGCACGATGGCGGGATCATGCGGGTCCAAACGGATTCCGTGTTTGGTCAATGCCTCTGACAACAGCCTCTCTACGTCGATCGCCATGGCTTGTCCCTAAGCGAACGGCAGGGAATCCAGTTGGTCGAACAGTTCCCGTTGGACCACACGCAGCCGCTGCCTGACCATAATCGGGAAGCTCGAGGAGTCGATCGCCTCTTGCAGGGTCAGCTTCCGCGCAATCACATCCTCCACGTCGCGCCCGAAGGTGTCCTGATTCCTCCGCGGAATTGCCACTGACCCCACGACCGAGCTGGCATGTTCGATGTACACCGGCAATTCGCTCAAAGGCCGCCCGTCTCGCTCCACGCGGCCGAAGTACTCATTCACCCAGAGCACAATGTTCCGCTCTCCAGTAGTCTGAGCCAGACGCGCAAAGCCGCTCAGGGTGTCGGCCAGGGCCTGGCCACCGGTCAAAACGCAATGCAGGAAAATTCGCCGGCCGGACGACTTCAGAAGGGCCACGGCATTGTTCTCCAGCATGTAGTTCCATAGCGGAATGAACGTTGAAGCGCCGTTGTCCACGATGAACGTACCGGATTCCGTTAGCAGGCTCTCCATGAGTCCATCGAAGGCCCGCTGGTCAACTGATCCCTCTTTCATCAGGTCCAGTCGCTCGGCACCGAGTTCGTTGTACTGCGCCAGCGTTTGATTCACCGGGTCCGCGTCAATGCACCGGACGGATATTCCCTTCCTCTGTCTGAAGTATTGCGCCAGCAGCGAGGCCACGAGACTCTTGCCCACACCACCCTTGCCTTGCAGGGAGAGATGCACCGTAGTGCCCGTGAGATCCCCTGATGGATTTGAATTGCCGTTCCGTGAGTTCGCCATGTTGGTTCCTTTGTTGCGCCGCTTCGAGGAGGTATAGATCATCTGGGTCCGAACAGTTCTTCATCCGGCAGCGTCCCTGAATACTCGAATCCGGGACGATGCTCACTCAACCGCCGCAGGTTCCGAAGTGGATCCATGGGTGCAGGCTTGACCGATCTTTCTCCCGGCCTGTCCGGCGCGGTAGACTGCTTTGGAACGCGATCAGCCTTGGGCTGAACGTCGCGTTGGAGTATCGTCACAATCCGACAGAGAGTGGAATACGGCATTTCGATGCCGTCCAGATGAAGAGTTTTATGGATGTCGCGCAAAGAGTGGCCCACGGTTAGGCAATCTTGAATCGTCGGCCATAGCGCGCGAAGAATCCCGATGCGCGTTTTCGGCAGCTGTTCGGCGAATGCCTTCAGATTCGGCGTCGCGACGGAATTCATTCGTGAAGCAGCCCCCTTCTAGCTTTTTACAGCAAATTCTCAACAAATACAAGCTAGCTTGCATAAAGTCTAACGGTTTCTCACATGTTCTCGCGAATTCTCATGGATTCTCATTCAATCGCGTTTTCAGACAACACAGGCAGCAACGAAGGGCGTAGTGGAACATAAAGGGAGTGCCGGTATGGTGCCTGATTTTTGTTGCTTAAGTATCGCGCCAGCAGTAGTATAGCTGTACGGTACATGCTAGCCATCAAGACGGCTAAATGCCGGGTGCCGTGAAGAGGGGGAAACGCGATGGCCAAGTGGGAACGATTCGAACTCCGGCTGTCGGAGGACCAATTGACTGTGGTGAAGCGTACAGCCAAGGTTCGCGGATTCCGGTCTGTGAGCGGGTATATCCAGGCTGTGCTGAAGAGGGACTTGCGCGATTCGCCACCCGACCAGTCCGACCGCGAAGCGTTCGTCGCGGCCAGCCTGGACCGTCTCTCGAAGGAGGTTCGGAACCTGCATACTACGCAGCAGGCTCTCTTCGCCGCCGTGGATAGCCTCACGCGCCTGTTTCTCACGTGCATCCCGGAGCCACCGTCCGAGGCCCTGGACCAGGCGAAGCGCAAGGCGCGCCTGCGGTATGAACGATATCTTGTTTCCGTGGCGCAGAACATGACTTCGGATTCCCGCGCCACCCTATCGGAGCTTGTCGACCGTGGCTAAGAAGCAGCCGTCAAATGAGCCTGAGTTCCGTCTCCGCCCGCGCCGACCGCGTGTGCCCCGGGACGAAAGTAAGGCTTGGTCGCGATCCTTTAAGAACCTCATCCACCTGGTTAGGATGACATCCAAGCCGGCATATCCCGGACGGAGTGAAGGGGCGCCGCGGAAACCCCATCTTCAGCGCTGCGCCGTACGCGTCACGTATTCGCCGAACCGTGTGGGTGGACAGTGGGCCGCGCATGGCCGATACATATCGCGCGGGAGCGCGACCAAGGAAGGCTCGGCCAAAGAGGCTGGGTTCACCGCCACCAACGATCGCATCGACATCCCGCAGACATTGGGCCAATGGCAGAGCGCCGGCGACCAGCGCCTGTTCAAGTTGATCATCTCCCCGGAGTTCGGCGAACGCCTCGACCTTAAGCGGCACACCCGAGAGTTGATGGCCCGGATGGAGCAGGACTTGGATTTACGCCTGGAATGGGTAGCTGTCGCCCACTTCAATACTGACCATCCCCACGTTCATATCGCTCTGCGGGGCCGAACGGACGCCGGCCCATTGCGGCTTCCCCGCGACTACATCAAGCAGGGTATTCGCGACAATGCCGAGAATTTGTGTACAGCCCAACTGGGGTTCAGGACGGAACTGGATGCCCTCGAGGCCGAGCGCCGCGAGGTGGACGCCTTGCAGATCACGTCCCTGGACCGGAGGATTGCGAGGCAAGTATTCGCTCCAGATGGAGATGGGACTTTCAAGTCGGAGTCGCTCGTGCCTGCAAATTCTCAGGGCCAGCGAGCGCGACGTCTGTTTCTGGCCGCTCGCGTTCGGACCCTGGGAACGCTGGGACTCTCTGAAGAAATCGAACCTGGCCGCTGGCAGATTGACGTTGCATTTCTTACGAAGCTGAAGGCTATGCAGATCGGCCGTGATCGTCAGAAGCTGATAGCTCTCGGCAAACGCTCTAATTTCGACGGTTCAAAGTTGTCCGTTGGGCTGCAGCCACCCGGCGGCGTCACGCGCAATGTGGAACAAAAGAGAGTGCGCTAGGAGGGCCGGTCACCAGCTACCAGAGGTGCCGTGTTCAGCGTTCCGTTATGGCGTAAAACGTCAAATGACCTTCGTAAACAGTTGAGGAGATGTGTCGCAGTGATCGGCAAATGTCAGCAACGGGCGTGTTACGGCCAAACGGCGCGCGACCAATTCTGTTTCACGATGAGTCCCTTTCGGGAGAGCAGGCGGTTGGGCGGCTTGGAGGAGCCTTCCGATAACGCGTTCGGGTGCAATCGCGATCATCGAGGCCCGTCACTCAGAATCGGATGCTCCTCGGTCGGCGGCATGGCATATCGACAGGGCAGGGCATTCCGCAGTGCACTCGCCTTGCGTCAGTCGGCATCGATTAGTGCAACACCACAACGCTCCAAGAACCTCGCAGTGGCGTCGAGCGGCTCAGGCGGACGAGTAGTGTCCGACTCGTCACCGACAGGCACCCAAATGCACAGACCCTCTCGTGCGCGAGTGAGTAAGACCCGATAGGAGTTCTCCAGAAACAGTTGGGCGGCACGCTCCCGAATTCGTTGCCACGCCGGACTGTCAGAAAGACGAGAGAGAACCCATGTCTGCAGGGTATCGCTCCATAGGAGGTCCCCGCCCCAACACACGCAGGCGAAGTCTAGCTCCAGTCCCTGACAGGTGTATTCGTTAGCTGGGACTTCCAAGGCGTAGGACGACCTGATGTCGCCATGGGGGTTGAGATACCAGTGAGCGATCTCATTGCCCGAGGTCGCATTGAGGGTCACGCCGAGCCCGTCAGCCCGAAGCCTGCGGGCGCCAGAACACGCGACAAGTCCGTATCGACGTTCCCCTCGCCCATGCTGGCGCAACCAGGATTTCGCCCGACTGAGCCACCGTGTCATGACAAGCGGGTACTCACTTAGCTCCTGGGCTGCGGCCCTGGCCCCTGCCACATCGCCGGCTACCACGCAGTCCACCCAACGACTAACGCTCGGGGAACGGTAGCTCCTTTGCGGCACTCTGAGCTGGAGGTTAGGTTCGATCTCGATTTTCAGTTCCGGGGGTAGTTCGCCAAGCGCGAACGCACCTGCCGAGGGACCGCCGTGACGGACGTCTGGCGGCACGAAGACGCTCCACCGCCGTCGATCATCCGACTTCATCCTGCGCAGTGCTTCTCCCCAACCGAACACGCCATTCTCTCCCGAGTTGATCTCCTGCCCGCCACCGATGAGGCAAATGCAGGCGCACCAATCGTGGTGGCGAGACATTAACTCCAAGAGGAGGGCCGGCTCTGAGGCTGCGCGCTCGAATTTCTCGAAACCGTGCTCCTCATCCCAAGCACGTTGCGCCTCGTCGAAGACGATTACGTGCTCATGTGGCGCTTTGTCCGGCGAACCTTGTAGGCTTTCCTTGAGAAAGTCGTTGATGTGTTGGATGCGAGCGCGGACTTTGAGACGAATGTCCCCGAGGGTACATCTTTCGCCGGCCGACCGTTGACGGTGGGCCTGATCGCGAGCTAGGGCCTCACGAAGCACAACAACGAGCGGAGTGTTGCCAGACAGATAGACGATTTCACCCTGGCATTCCAGGCCGGTCCCAATGGCACTGTGGACGACGTGGAGCCCAGCGAGTGTCTTCCCGGAGCCAGGAACACCGGTAAGGAGGAGTAAATACCGCTCCCCGCGTTCACGCGCCTGCGCAATTAACTCAATAAGGCGTGCAGACGCGAACTGTAGATTATCCGCGTCAGCGTTCGTGATGGCCCTGACATCGTGTCCCGAGAAGATGCTCGTTGCCGCCTCTATGACACTTGGGACGGGTCGGTAAGCCGACCGATCCCACTCCTCGCCTACGAAGCTTGCCTCGCCGCCTGAGAGAGGGATCGTTGCCAGGAAGCTCTCGAGCCCCTCCGCGCCGATCTGGACCACTTCTCCAACGCTCGCCTCAGAGGGCAGGATCTTCGTGTATTCGAAGTTGACATTCGGAGGGTGAGCACCCGTGCACCATAGTACCGGAACGATGCGACGACGAGAGCTCTGTGCATGGAAATCACGAAGGTCGAGAGCGTACTCTTCCACCTGTCTTCGGTCTGTTGAGGTGAACGCTTGTGCTCCGACCTTACACTCCACGACGACAACCAGACTGTCCGCGAGAATGACGACGTCTATCCGCCGTCGCAGGCGGTAAAGCGGGTACTCGATGAGGATCGTCCAGTTCCTCACCTCGGGTCGGACCGCATAGAGTCTAGTGAATGTGTCCTGCAACTCGGGTATGACGTCGGCCCAGGCTCGTGTTTGACTCGTATACTGCGAGGCGAAACCGTCAATTGCGTACGCTTGTTCGAGAAGACCGACAATTGCCGCCGCATCTTCAACGACAAACCTGCTAACCGTGCGCCTGACGTACGCTGGCATACAGCAATTGTATGCGGTAGCGCGCAGCTGCAATTTTGCGAAGCAGTTGCCGTGTTGTCGCCGACCGTTCCCGATGCCGGGCCAGCGGGGCCGCGCCGATCCACTTGGCGGGGGGGGCGTTTCACGTCAACTGCCCCCGTTGGTTTCCCCGCGGCGGGTCGGGCCGGTTCAGCGGGTTCTCGCTGGACACATTCCGATACCGTCCTTCTCCGGCATCAACTCCGGTTCGCCGAACGATCCAATTCGGACCAGCATCGCCCGCTGGACGGCGGTGATCGGCCTGCTGGACCCCAACGGTCCATTGCTACGAATTATCGTATGCGAGGGAAGAGGACAACTCGCGGTAGGCATCGGTCTGCCGCTGAAGCGTTGAAGCCACCTGTTCTGCCGTGCCGACCGCATCTGCGCCTGCAATGAAACGGCGAGGCGGCTTTTCCTGACTGGAAATTGTAATCAATGCCTGTGCGAGCTTGGCGGGGTCGCCGGATTGCTGACCGTTGTAGCCTTTCCAGAATTCCATTTGCTTCGCTCTGCGCTCGTTGTAGTCCTCGATCGTCCGCTCCGCGAAATTTGTTGACTCCTCAGTCAGAAGCTCAGTGCGAAAGAAGCCCGGATTGACAATGATGGTATCGATACCAAACGGTTCGATCTCGGCCTGCAGCGACTGCATCCATCCCTCAAGGCCGAACTTCGACGCAGCGTACGCGGTACCGAATTCAAACCCGATCAGGCCCGCAGTTGAGGAAATCGTGATTATCAGACCAGAACGCTGCTTTCGCATAACCGGCAGGACGGCGCGGGTGACATTCATCGGGCCGATAAGGCTGGTCGACAGCTGTCGTTCCATCTGCTCCGGCAACAGCTCTTCGAAAAAGCCTGCATAAAAGTTTGCGGCATTGTTGACCAGCACATCGATCCGGCCAAACTTGTCCACAGATGCCTTGACGGCGGATTCCGCGTCAATGGGTTTAGTAATATCCAGCTTCACGACAAACAGGTCAGCGGATTTTCCGACGGCTTGGGCCACCTTGTCGGTATTGCGGCCGGTAGCGACTACTTTATGCCCTGCGGCCAGAGCCGCCTTTGCAATATCGACACCCATCCCGCGCCCGGCACCGGTGATCAGCCAAATTTTACTCATGCCTATGTCTCCTGAACAATGATCCCCCGAACGGCTCCGTCGGTGTATGGATACCCGCCACAATATGCCGCGCCGGTGTGTGCGCCGTCGGGATATAGCTGTAGGATCCGCCGACCGTAAAAGTGGTGGTGGCAAGCGCAAGGGCTTGGAAGCAATCCACATGAGCGAATTGTCACCGACTCGTACCTTGGGCCCGGCCGAGGGTCCGGAATCCGGCTGTCGGAGCAATAGATCCTGCCTGGTCGTAGCGTTTACCTGGACGGCAAATGCGCGACCGGTTTATCTGGAAAGATCGGTGGCTGGCCAAGCCCCAAAAGATCCGCCATGCGCCGAGAGGGCTTGAATTGACGGGCGATCGGCTCGAGTTTTCTGCCTAAGCCGGCGCATTTTGCCCGAAGGATCAGTGGAGTTCACACCTCCTGTCGACATCGCCATTGACAACTGGAGCATTCAGGGCAATAATCGTCACTAATGCTAGCCTGTACAAGCTAGCATGGTAAGGAGTCTACGCAGATGCTGACTTGTACTCTACCCGATTCCGAACGGAATCCCTCTTTCCCACCCGGCGTGCTCGACGATACCGGCGGAGAACCATTGGCCAACTCCGGCTTTGAGGGTGAAGAACCAGAGCCGGACTTCGAGGAAAGGAGCTGACCCAAATGGCCACAGATCTTCAGGATCCGCAAAACTCAGTGTCAGAGCCTTCCTCCTTTCCCAAACGCGACTTTCGGCAGGAGGTCACCGACCAAATCATTGAAATGCTGGAAAAAGGCACTGCCCCATGGCAAACGCCGTGGGAGCCGGGCGCGCTGCAACTCCCGCATAACCCAACCACGAACAGAGCCTACCGCGGCGGCAACGCACTGCATTTAATGGCGGTCGGCGCGAGGAAGGGCTTCGACGATCCGAGGTGGCTGACCTACCGGCAAGCTCAAGAAAACGGCTGGCAGGTCCGCCAAGGGGAGAAGGGCTCCCAAATCGAGTTCTGGCAGTTCGACACTCCTGGAAAGTCGGCCCAAGGTCAGGAAGACGATCCGTCGGCTGACAGGAACGTAGCCGGCCGCTCTAACCCGATCCACCGAGTCTACACAGTGTTCAATGCCAAGCAAATCGATGGCATTCCAAACCTCGAGCCGAAACGCCGCACCGAGTGGGAAGTCGCGGAAACCGGTGAATCGATTCTGCGGAATTCTGGCGCCGAGATCCGGCACGACCAGCGGGATCGTGCTTTCTACAGCCGCTCTGAGGATGCGGTCCATCTTCCCCGGCAGGACGCATTCAAGAGCGCAGCGGACTACTACGGAACGGCTCTGCATGAACTTGCCCACTGGAGCGGCCACCCCACCCGCCTGAACCGCCCCACACTCAATGAGAGCTACCGGTTCGGCGATCCCAACTACGCCAAGGAAGAGTTGCGTGCAGAGCTGGCAAGTGTCTTCCTCTCCGCAGAGCGCGGCATTCCGCACAACCCCGAACAGCACGCCGCCTACGTTGGGTCGTGGATCAAGTCACTTCAGGAGGACAAGAATGAGGTTTTCCGCGCCGCGAAGGACGCCCACAAAGCGGCGGACTTCATTCTTGGCCTCGAAAAGTCAAAGACCGTTGAGAAAGCGGAAACACAGCTTCGCACGGAAACCTCGGAGCACGTCGCGGACTTCGAACGCGGTTCCAAGACGGTAAATATCGTCGAAAAGGAAACCGCTACCGAGCATAGAGAACCCGTCCCTGTCGCCGGCAAACGCGGTGGCCCGGAAAGGGACCAGGACGCAAAGATCGACGCAGAGAAGATCCTGGATGGCGAAGTTGACGGTCGAAAGGCGCCCAGCGACCGAGAGTTTGAGCAGTCACTCGCCGACGCGGAACGAAAGGCGAAGCAGCTTCTCGGTGGCAAAGCGAACGTCTACCAAGCCGACACCGAATCCGGCAAGTACCGGGGAGATCTGCTGGGAGAGACCGACCATCACGTCATCCAGAAGCTCAGCCCGCGGAGCGCGGTCGCCCACCCAAAGCATCTGTTACCTGGGACCGTCCAACCCGGTCAGAATCTGGTCGTCTCCTACTCGAACGGCCTGGCGCAACTCAAACCTAACCAAGTCCGGGAGCGGGTCCAGGCCCTCTCCCGGTGAGAGAACGCCATGATCAAGCAGCCCAGCGTATATCGAAATCCCCCAGACCCAGGATTTGTCGGCGGCTACAACTGGTCCGCGATGTTCGTTGGGCTGCTACTGCTTCTACTTGTCAATATAGGCGCCACGCAATTCGTCGCCTATCGGCTTGAATATCAACCCGCCCTTGGCAGCCCTCTACTTCGTTATCAACTCCATTCGATATACCAACCTTTCGCCTGGGCACCCTGGCTGCTTAGGTATGGCAGTTCTGCCGATCCACGGATTCGTCTCCCACTGCTGTCTGGTGCGTTGATCGTGGTCGCCGGCGCTGCCATTGCAGTCATCCTCGTGTACGGAATGAATCTCCGCCGAGCCAAGCGCCTGTCGGCAAACACCGAGGACCTGCATGGGTCGGCCCGATGGGCAACGCAGACTGACATCGAGGCAACCGGCCTACTTGATGCGCAACAGGGCGTCTATGTCGGTGGTTGGTGCACGGGCCGAAGCAAGCGACTGCACTACCTCCGGCATAACGGACCAGAGCATGTGCTCGCGTTCGCGCCCACCCGCAGCGGCAAGGGCGTCGGCTTGGTGATCCCGACGCTCCTCGCATGGTCTGAATCGGCGGTCGTCTACGACATCAAGGGGGAGAACTGGGCGAAAACTGCCGGGTTCCGAGCAAAGTGCGGGCATCTCTGTTTCAAGTTCTCGCCGGTCGAACTCGCCAACGGTTCCCGCTTCAACCCCCTAGCCGAGGTCCGCATCGGCACGCCACGCGACGTTTCGGATGCGCAAAACGTCGCGGACATGATTGTGCGCACCGGCGAGGATAGCCCCCAAGAACGCTACTGGCAGGATGCCGCGGCGTCCATCACCGCCGGGATGATTCTGCACGTCTGCTACGCGTCAGCGGCGAGTGGGCGAGTGGCATGCCTCGCCGATCTTTCAGCAGTTTTCACGCGACCGGGTCAAACCTTCCGCGAGACTTTGGCCGAACTGGAAAGCTTTCCACACGATCCCGAACGCCAGCACCGGTGGCACACAGCGGATGGCGACCAGACCGTGACGCACCCGGTCGTGCGGGAGAAGGTTCGGGAGATGCTCGACAAGGAGGACAAGGATTTCTCTGGGGTGCTGTCGACGGCCAAAACTGCGCTGACGCTGTATAGCGATCCGCTGGTAGCCCGTAACACCTCCGCCAGCGATTTCACTATCAACGACCTCGTGAATCACGAGCATCCAGCTTCGCTGTACCTCGTCGTTCCACCGTCTGACAAGATTCGGCTGCGCCCGCTGATTCGGCTGATATTCACGATGATCGTGAATCGGCTCACAGAACGCATGGATTTCGAAGGCGCCGAGCAGAAAAGAAACCGGTACCGCCTCCTTTTCATGGTCGACGAGTTTCCATCGCTGAAGCGCATGGAAGTCTTCGCTGATGCGCTCTCCTACATGGCTGGGTACGGCTTGAAAGCCTACCTCATCACGCAGGACATCCGCCAGATTGTGGACGAGTATGGCCCGAACGAAAGCATTGTTTCAAATTGCCATGTACGGATCGCCTACGCGCCGAACCAGTACGACACGGCCGAACTCCTGTCCAAGATGACGGGCACCAAGACGGTTCAAAAGGCCACGTTCAATTTCTCGGGCTCGCGCCTTGCCCCCATCGCCAATCACATGAGCGCCACCGTGGACCAGGTCGAACGTCCGTTGGTCACGCCCGACGAAGTGATGCGCCTACGACCGCCTACAAAGAGCGGGCACGGTGCCGCCGAACGCATCGCGGCGCCCGGAGACATGCTGATCTTCGTTAGCGGTCACTATCCAATCTACGGCACTCAAATTCTCTACTTCACCGATCCCGTTCTAACCAAGCGTGCCGACCTTGCGCCACCATCGAATTTCCTGGCCATTGAAGATGGCCACGTCATCGCACAGCGCCGGGCAGATCGCACACGCAATGCGATCAGCGCTGCAGAACCGAGACAATCGGCCACCTCCAGTCCTACCGCCCCGGCGACCGCGAGGTCCCCGATGGAAGAAGCTTTCTGGAAGGAAATGGGCGGCGACCAGGCCGCAACCGATCTCCCCACTTCGCCCGTATCTGTGGGGTTCACTGAGCAACTCGACCTCGATCTACACGAGTCCGAGATCTAGTAAGGCAAAGGAGAGGAGCTGAAAAGAAAATCATGCAAAAGAACCGAATTGAGCTAGCGGGCTACCTTGGCGGCAAGCCATCCGTGCGCTATCTTCCTTCTGGAACGCCGGTTGCGAACGCGCGGATTGCTGAGGGCTACCGGTACACCGACCGCAACAATCAAACGCAAGAACACACGAACTGGCACAGCCTGGTGTTTTACGGCGACCTCGCTGACATCGTGGCCTTGTACGAAAAGGGCGACAACATTTTCGTCGAAGGGACACTTCAGACACGGCAATTCACACCGAAGGACGGCAGCACCAGAACCGTTCACGAAATTGTCGCTCGATCCGCACACCAGATCTCTAAGCCAAAGGCATCGAAGGAGGCTCCGGCCGATAACGATCCGCAGGCCCAGAACTCTTCAGTCGAGCCGGGAGTGCCGGCGGAGGTGGAAGCCGATGTTGAAGTTTGGCCATCCTAAAGTCGCCGTTATCCCATTGCTGGGCATCCTGTTCTTAAGCGTTGGCTTCCTGGCCGCCACTGCCGCGATTGGTGGAGTCCGTATCAATACCAGCTACAGTCTTCCGCTGGGAATCTACGTTCGGACCCACGATCACGATGCCCGCCTGATTGAGTTTTGTCCGGTCGAGCCGTTCGCCACCGAATCCAGTGAGCGCGGCTACCGCACGCATGGCACGGCGTGCGCCGACGGCTCCGTGCCTCTGCTGAAACCCATCGTTGCGGTGGCCGGGGATCGAGTTGTTCTCTCGGACGAAGGCATGCGAGTCAACGGCCGCCTCCTTCCCAAAACCGCTCCGTTGTTCCGCGACGCTGCCGGTCGCAGCCTCCATCCATGGCCCTTTGGCGAGTATGTGGTCGAAGATGGCGCAGTCTGGGTGGCCTCCACCTACAATCGCGGCAGCTACGACTCTCGCTACATGGGTCCGATCAAAATATCCCAAATCCGCGCGAGGCTCCGCCCACTATGGCTTCTCTAATCTGGTTTCGCGTCGTGAGCGCGGGCGCCATCGGGCTGATCGCATGGAGGGGACAACTCTGGGCAATACCCCTAAGCACCTTGGTTCCGTGCCTCATCGCCGTCCAGCCGACTCGCTCCACGGCTGCTGCCACCTCCTTTGCCTACTATGCCGCGGCTTCATTGCCGGTGATCACAGTTGCCAAAGCGTACTGGCAGTCAAGTGACGCAGATGCCGTCTTCATGTGGATGGCAGCCTCTGCACTTTTGTCGGTGCCTTGGCTTATCTGCTGGACGCGACGGGAATCCCTTCGGCCGTGGACAGTGGCCAGCGCGGTGGCGCTCACCGCCGTACCCCCCCTTTGCATCATCGGCTGGGCGTCGCCGTTGCTATCCGCCGGCGTGCTGTTTCCGAATTCGGCTTGGTTCGGAATTGCCGCCGCATTGGCACTCCCAGGCTTGTTGATCCACAAGAGGACTAGGTTGATTGCACTGCTAGTCGCCAGCGCGGCCAGCGTCTTCTTAAATATTCACGCGAAGGATGTGAGGAGACCAAACGGCTGGCAAGGCGAGATGACGCGAATCCACCGGCCACGGCAAGCTGACGACCTCGCCGATTTCGCTATTGAGGAGCAACTCCAGCACGTCGCCCAGTCCTCGGATTCGAAAGTTCTCGTCTTTCCCGAAGGCGCGGTTCGCCGTTGGACGGATGCCACCGACGCATTTTGGTCCCCGGCGATTTCGAATGCCGGAAAGACGCTATTGATCGGTGCTGGTAAGCCAATCCCCGGCTCGACTCGCTACTACAACTCCGTGGTCATCGTTGGAGACCACCCTAGGCCGGCTTTCCACCAGCGTATTCCTGTCCCCGGCGGGATGTGGAATCCCTTCCAGCCGCAGGGCGGAGTGGCGCTAAACCTTCTAGGCCCAGGTACCGTCGATGTCGGAGACCGGCGCGCGGCCATCCTCATCTGCTACGAGCAACTGCTGACCTGGCCCATGCTACGCTCCGCCATCGAGAAGCCGACGGTGCTAATAGCGATCTCGAATGAGGCGTGGACCGCCGCGACGATCGTGCCCCGGGTGCAGCACACGTGCGTTCGCGCATGGGCCAGGCTCTTCGGGCTTCCCGTAATTCCAGCAATCAATTCGTGAGGTTATTCCAATGCAAGAAACCATGAAGGACGATCGCATTTTAACGATTAACGAGGTTGCGGGCATTCTCCGCTGCTCGAAGACACATGTCTCCAACGCCCTTGCGGGCAGGGTCCCTGGTATCCCAAGGTTGACTCACCTCGCGATGGGTCGACGCAAACTCGTCCGACGCGAGTGGCTGGCTCGGTGGATGGATGAGATCAAGAAATAAAGCGGTGAATCGTTTCGATTCGCGTGATCTGGACCAAGAATATGTCTTTTCAGGCCCCAGCTACCCGAACAACCTGGCCTGACCCGCGGAGTGAGTTTCGCAGTCCGCAGGCGGACCTTCCAATGAGCGTCAAAGACGCCGCCCGGTTCCTTGGCGTGAGCCCTCAAACGGTGTATCTTTGGGTTGAGCGAAAGCAGATACCCCACCTCCGCGTGATGGGCCGCAATATTCGATTTTTGAAATCGGATTTGGAGCCATTCCGCGCGCAGTTCAAACAAGAGGTGGAGAATGGCACGACCGCGTAAGCATGATGGCGTGGTTTATCGACGAAACGACAGCAATATTTGGTGGATGCGCTACCGGGACAAGGCCGGTCGCCGCCGCCTGGAATCAACCAACACAGAAGATTGGGACGACGCGCAGCGTCAGCTCCGCGAACGCCTTCAATCCAGAGACAACAATACCCTCGAGTTCATTCGGAAGGGGAAGCAACTGACGTTTGCCGAACTGGCGGACTTTTTTCTTGAGAACTATTCCAAGCCGCCAATCCGGGCTCCAAAGACTCACGAGGCCAATGAAAACGCGCTGAAGACGCTCAAACCAGTATTTGGCAGCTTCAAACTTGTGGACATCGACGCGACACAGATCGAAATTCATCTCCGAAATCGGCTTCAGCAGAAGCGCTACGCCCGCCGCAAGGCTGGCACCGTAGCCATCGCGACATTGAAAGCCACCACTGTTCATCAGGAGTTCCGGGTGTTCCGCAGGATATTCAGTGTGGCAGTTAAGAAGAAACTCATTCCGATCAATCCCTGCGCTGCCGTAGAGTTTCCGGTAATCGTGAAGGGCTCGTTCAGGCCGCACTACGTCACCTCATTGGAACAGGCCAAAATCGAGAAGCACGCTCCCGAGTACCTGCGGAACGTAGTTCGGATAATCACAGAGACGGGCCTCCGCGTATATAAGGAGCTCGCATGCATGAAGAAGGAACAGGTGGACCTCGCCAACAAGGTGGCGTTCATCACGGATTCAAAGACTCCTACCGGAGTGGCCGAAATCCCGCTAACCGATATCGCCGTCGAAGCATTCCGCCATCAGATGGAACTCGCCGGCCCTGGACCTTGGCTTTTTCCAAGCTCACAAAGACCGACTGAACACCAGACGGATTTCAAAACGACGTGGATACGAACACTTCAACGTGCGGGTCTACCGCACTTCAGGCTTTACGATCTGCGGTCAACGTTCGCCACGAGGCTGAGTGCGGGCGGAGTGGCGGACGAGTGGGTCACGCAACTCCTTCGACAGACTGATGCCAAGGTTTTCAAGAAGTACTCGCAGATGAAACTCCAGATGAAGCGCGAGGCGTTGGAGCGCCTGAACCGTCAGGCGGGGGAGTCCGCTCCTCCGAAGAGTTCTGATACGGTTCGAAAGGAGTAGAGGGGTTTTGATACGGTTATGATACGTTTTTGATGTTTTTAGGCAGGACCAGGAAATCGTGGCGAGGGGCAACGATATGAATCAAAAGGGCTTGATTTGGTCGGGGCGGGGCGATTCGAACGCCCGACCCCCTGCGCCCAAGGCAGGTGCGCTACCGGGCTGCGCTACGCCCCGACACTGGTTTCATTCTAAGTGAGTTTTCCCGTAGGCGCAATGCCTCGGCTTTCTCGCGTTTCGGCTTCTCACCCCTTCTGCTTCTGCTGACGGTACCGGCGAATCAGGTTATTCGTGGAACTGTCGTGGCCAAGCGTCGGTTCTTCGGGGCTGGCTAGCTCTGGAATCATACGTTTTGCCAGGACCTTGCCCAGTTCGACGCCCCATTGGTCGAACGAATCGATGCCCCAAATGGCGCCTTCGGTGAACACGGCGTGCTCGTAAAGGGCAATCAGTTTCCCGAGAGTTTCGGGCGTCAGACGGTCGACCAGAATGGTATTCGATGGGCGGTTCCCCTCGAAGACCTTGTGCGGGACGAGTGCATCCGGGGTCCCTTCGGCCTTCACCTCTGCGCTCGTTTTGCCGAACGCCAGAGCCTCGGCCTGCGCGAACACGTTCGCTATCAGCATGTCGTGATGCTGGCCGAGCGGGTTCAGCGTTTGGCAAAACGCGATGAAGTCACACGGGATCAGGCGCGTGCCCTGGTGAATTAACTGGTAGAAAGAGTGTTGTCCGTTGGTGCCCGGCTCGCCCCAATAGATGGGGCCGGTAGCGTAGTCGACCTTGTCCCCGGCAAGGGTAACGTGCTTGCCGTTGCTCTCCATGGTCAATTGCTGGAGGTAAGCGGGAAAGCGCTTCAAATACTGTTCGTAAGGTAGGACAGCGACCGTTTCGGCGGCGAAGAAATCGCTATACCAGATACCCAGCAGTCCCATGAGGACGGGCAGGTTGCCGGCGAATGGAGCGGTGCGGAAATGCTCGTCCATCTGGTGAAAGCCGTCCAGCATGGCGCGGAAGTTAGCGGGGCCGACGGCGAGCATGGTGGAGAGGCCGATGGCTGAGTCCATCGAATAACGGCCGCCTACCCAATCCCAGAAGCCGAACATGTTGGCCGTGTCGATGCCGAATTCAGACACTTCCGCCGCATTCGTGGAGACAGCCACAAAATGCCGGGCAACCGACTCTTCGTCGCCACCCAAGCCGTCAATCGACCAGTCGCGCGCGGTGTGGGCGTTGGTCATGGTCTCGAGCGTAGTGAAGGTTTTGGAAGAAATAATGAACAAGGTTTCGGCGGCATCGAGATCTTGCACGGCTTCCGCGAAATCGGTGCCATCGACATTCGAGACAAAGCGGAACGTCAGGGCTCTGTCGCTGTAGTATTTGAGGGCCTCGTAGGCCATGACGGGTCCAAGGTCGGAGCCACCAATGCCGATGTTGACGATGTTGCGGATGGGCTTACCGGTGTGGCCTTTCCAGGCACCGCTGCGGACACGGTCGGAGAATTGGGCCATTCTGTCGAGAACTTCGTGCACGGCGGGGACGACGTCCTGTCCATCGACAACGATCGACGCGCTCTTCGGTGCTCGTAGAGCGACATGCAGAACGGCACGGTTTTCAGTGGTATTGATCTTGTCGCCGCGAAACATTGCGTTGATGCGCGCGCGCAGACCGGACTCGTCGGCGAGTTGCAGCAGGAGTTGGATAGTCTCGCCGGTGACGCGGTTTTTGGAGTAGTCGAGATAAAGGCCGGCACCCTCGACGCTCAGCCGTTTGCCGCGCTCCGCGTCGCTGGCGAATAGCTGCCGCAGATGCAGTTCGTGAACCTTCTTAAAGTGTTCTTGCAGGCTTTTCCAGGCGGGACGCTGGGTAAGCGGATGATCGGCGGTGGCAGTTACTGCTCTTTCCATATCTGTATCTGTGCTCCTCTTACTTCTACTTTATTCTCCCAAAGCCCGAAAACCTCGCCCAAAAAGATTATCGGAGCCCCCAGTTGTGTATCCCTTCCGTGATGTGGTAATCTTCAAATGTCCCTACAAAGACGCTCAATGGGAGGTCCGCGCTTCTAGGCCGGGCCGCTAGTACCAGTGAGGGAGTTATGGCAAACAAGCAAGGAAAACAATATCAGGCTGCGGCCAAACAGGTCCAGGCGCGTGAATATGCGCTTGAAGAAGCGGTCCCGCTGCTCCAGAAAATCAAGTTCGCAAAGTTTGACGAAACCGTGGAGGTCCACCTGCGTCTGGGTGTCGACCCCAAACATGCCGACCAGATGGTCCGCGGCACGGTGGTCATGCCGAATGGCTTAGGTAAGTCCAAGAAGGTCTTGGTCATAGCCGGCGGCGACAAACAGAAAGAAGCGGAAGAGGCGGGCGCCGATTTCGTGGGCGGCGAGAACATGGTCAACAAGATCCAGTCCGAAGGTTGGACGGATTACGATGCCGTGATCGCCACGCCGGACATGATGCGTTCGGTCGGTAAGCTCGGCAAGATACTGGGCCCGCGGGGGCTTATGCCTAATCCGAAGACCGGTACGGTGACGCAGGATGTGGGCAAGGCGGTTAAAGAAATCAAAGCCGGTAAGGTTGAGTTTCGCGTGGATAAGACCGGAATCATTCATGCGCCAGTGGGCAAGATCAGCTTTTCCTCGGAGAAGCTGGTGGAGAATGCTTCCAGCCTGATCAGTGCGGTGGTTAAGGCCAAGCCCGCGGCGGCCAAAGGCAAATACGTGAAGAGCGCGACCCTGTGCTCCACCATGAGTCCAGGCGTTTCCCTGGACGTGGCTGTATTCAGCGCTAAGACGGCGGTTTAGTTCCCTTCGCAGGTGTCGAAATGAAGAAGAAAGCAGATAAGAAGAAGGATCTCGAAGTCCCTGCGCCAGGATTTGCAGGAGTCGCGCAACCTATTTGTTACCGGTTACGAGAAACTGCGTGTCGCGCAGGATTTCGAACTGCGCAAGACCATTCGGGCGGCGGGCGGCAAGTACCGCGTGATCAAGAACAACATCGCGGAGAAGGCCTCGGAAGGCACGGCTGCGGAAGAGTTGATGAAGAACCTGCGCGGCATGACTTCGCTGGCTTACACCACCTCCGATCCGGTGGCGCTGGCGAAAGCCCTCACGGCGTACGCCAAGATCAATCCAGCGTTTACGTTCAAGGCGGGGTTGGTGGAAGGCCGGGTCATCGACGTAAAGGCGATCGCGGACCTGGCGAGCATGCCTCCGAAGGAAGAAATTTTCGCGAAGTTGCTCTTCCTCATCAATTCGCCGGCACAGCGACTGGCTACGGTGATTGGCGCGGTGGGACGGAATGTGGCTGTAGTTCTGGATCAGGGCTGCAAGGAAAACAAGTTTAAAGCCGACGCGGAAGGCTGATCGGGGCTGAGGCGTCAGGACGATTTTTCAAGATAGGAGTCTTTAGGACAATGGCGGACATCAATACAATTGCGGATCAGATTCAAGGCTTGACGCTGCTCGAAGCTTCGCAGCTGGTCAAACTGCTCGAAGAAAAGTTGGGTGTTTCGGCGGCTGCCGCGGCCCCGGTTATGGTAGCCGGTGGTGGCGCGGCTGCAGCGGCGGCGCCCGCAGCCGAGGAGAAGACGGAATTCACCGTGGTTCTCACAGCAGTCGGTGCCAATAAAATCAACGTCATCAAGGCAGTTCGCGAAGTCACGAGCCTGGGCCTGAAAGAAGCTAAGGATCTGGTAGACGGCGCCCCCAAGCCGATCAAAGAAGGTGTCAGCAAAGATGAAGCAGACACCATTAAGAAGAAGTTTACCGACGCCGGCGCTACCGTAGAAGTAAAGTAAATGCGCGGGCTTGGCTCGCAAGTTACTGGAATCAGAGTGTTTGTCCTTTGATTCCTGGGTGGCTGTTGACGACCGGGTAAAGTTCTGGTAGGATTATCGGTTGGGATCTCCTTCTTTCAACCGACCTTGATCCCATTGGTGACTGTGATTTTTGGATCCTGGCAGATAAATTGCAGTTGGTTCGCGACTGCAACGCGTGGATTTGCGTGCCGTTTTGTGCCCGCACTTTCTATACAGGATTCCTCTGCCCTAAAGGGTCTTCTCTCCCGCCTTTCTCAGCAACTCTCGCTGACGCACACGGCCCGGCTCACGCAGCCATCATCGTTCCGGCTTTTGTCCGGTTTCTGCTCCTCGCTAGCAATTTGGCCTCTTCCAGGAGCGTCCCTCCTCCGGTTTGGCCGGGTTTTTGGTAGTTCTTAAAGCTTTTTGCTTTGGTTGTTCGGCCCTCAGGAGTTTAAAAAGACATGGATATTCAAATCAGCGGTGCCGCCTCCGAGCGAGTTGATTTTTCCAAGATCAAGACTTCGATCCCGATTCCGAACCTGATCGAGGTTCAAAAGAATTCATACGAGCGGTTTCTGCAGATGGACCTCCTTCCCAACGAGCGGGAAGATACCGGTCTTCAAACCGTTTTCAGCTCTGTATTTCCTATTTCCGATTTTCGCGGTGTCAGCGAGTTGGAATTCGTCGATTATTCCATCGGTAACTGGGAGTGTAAGTGCGGCAACCTGAAGGGTCTGCATCATTTACGTTCCACTTGCCGGAACTGCGGCGCGACCATCCGTACGGATCCGTTCCACTCCGGCGACGTGCTTTGCCATCATTGCGGCACCTTCAACAAGAACGTCGTCACCTTCTGCAACAAGTGCGGCGATCCGGTTGGGTTGCAACTGAAATACGACATGGTGGAGTGCCAGGAGCGCGGCATGACGTACGCCGCTCCGCTTAAGGTCACCATCCGGCTCACGGTTTACGCGAAAGATCCGACTACCGGCGCCAAGAGCGTTCGGGATATTAAAGAGCAGGAAGTTTTCTTCGGCGAAATTCCGTTGATGACGGACAACGGTACCTTCATCATCAATGGCACCGAGCGCGTTATCGTTTCGCAGTTGCATCGTTCTCCGGGTGTGTTTTTCGAGCGTGTTCCGGCGCAAGGATATTTCCTCGGTAAGATCATCCCCTACCGCGGTAGCTGGGTCGAGTTCGAGTACGATACCAAGAACCTGTTGTATGTACGTATCGACCGCAAGCGCAAATTCTACGGTTCTGTTTTCCTGCGCGCATTGGGCTTCAAGAGCGATGAGCAAGTGCTGCACGCGTTCTACACCGTAGACCGCATTTCCATCAAAGACAGCAAGCTCTACTGGAATCTCTACAACAAAGAGGGCCAGTTCACCACCGGCATTAAAGGGCTGAAGCTCTCGCACGCCATCAATGGAAAAGGCGGCGAGACCCTTGTGGGCCAAGGTAAGAAGATCACCGAATCGTTGATTAAGGCGATTCAGGCTTCCAAGATCCAGCAGACCGAAATCGCGCCGAACGATTTGGAAGGCGCTTACATTGCCGCCGATATCGTGGACATGACCACCGGCGAAGTTCTGATCGACGCCAACAATGAGCTGACCACCACCGGTGTGCAGAAGTTGATGGAAGCCGGCATCGAAGAGTTCGAAGTGTTCTTCCCGGAACGCGATGACGTGGGTACGGTCATTTCGGCCACCTTACGCAAAGACAGTGTGAAGGCGCAGAACGATGCGCTGATTGAAATCTACCGCAAGCTCCGTCCGGGCGATCCGCCGACGCTCGATACCGCCACGCAACTATTCCAGGGCATGTTCTTCGACCCACGCAAGTACGATTTCTCGCGCGTGGGCCGCATGAAGTTCAATATCAAATTGTTTGACCGGGCAGATGCGACGCCGCTCGATAAGCGCACTCTGGATCCGGAAGATTTCCGCGCCACCATCAAGTACCTGCTGAAGCTACGCAAAGGCATTGGCGCGGTGGACGATATCGATCACTTGGGTAACCGTCGTGTGCGCGCCGTGGGCGAACTGCTCGAAAACCAGTTCCGTATCGGCTTGGTGCGCATGGAGCGCGCCATTAAAGAGAAGATGTCGGTCTACCAGGAAATGTCGACGGCTATGCCGCACGACCTGGTGAACGCCAAGCCGGTGATGGCTGCGATCCGCGAGTTCTTCGGTTCGAGCCAGCTTTCGCAGTTCATGGATCAGACCAACCCGCTATCGGAGATCACGCACAAACGGCGTCTCTCCGCACTGGGACCAGGCGGTCTTTCGCGTGAGCGCGCCGGATTTGAAGTCCGCGACGTTCACCCCACGCACTACGGCCGTATCTGCCCGATTGAGACGCCCGAAGGTCCGAACATCGGTCTGATCTCTTCGCTATCGTGTTTTGCCTGCATCAACGAATACGGCTTCATTGAGAGCCCGTACCGGAAGGTGCAAAAAGGCGTGGTTGTGGATGAAGTGAAGATCCTCAATCCCGGCGATACGCAATATAAGGTGGGCGACATCATTCGCCGCGCCGATATCGAAAAGGCTAATGCGGCATTGGCGGCCAAGAAACAGCCCGCCGAATTTGAAGCGCATTGCGAGTATCTGTCCGCTTGGGAAGAAGACAAGTGGACCATCGCCCAGGCCAACGTCGAACTCGACGAAAACGGCCGCATCGTTCCGGACTTGTGCAATACCCGTCAAGCCGGCAACTTCGTGCTGAAGCATCGCGACGAAATTGAATACATCGACGTCAGCCCCAAGCAGCTTGTGTCGGTGGCCGCCAGTTTGATTCCGTTCCTCGAGAACGACGACGCGAACCGCGCATTGATGGGTTCGAACATGCAACGCCAGGCTGTACCGCTGTTGCGCGCCGATGCTCCCTACGTGGGAACCGGCATGGAGCGCGTAACGGCTCGCGACTCGGGCGCAGTGGTGCTTTGCAAACGCGCCGGCATCGTGGACTCGGTCGACTCCGAGCGCATCATCGTGCGCGTGGAAGGCGGCGCGGCCCACGAAGGACAGTTATCCCGTGAAGTTGGTGCTGACATTTATCAGCTCACCAAATTCAAACGCTCGAACCAAAACACCTGCATCAACCAGAAGCCGATCGTGGCCATGGGGCAGCGGGTAACCAAAGGTCAGGTTCTGGCCGATGGTCCTTGCACCGATCTGGGCGAGTTGGCTCTTGGACGCAACGTGCTGGTGGCCTTCATGCCCTGGCGCGGCTGCAACTTTGAAGACGCCATCCTGGTCAGCGAAAAGCTGGTCAAGGAAGATTACTACACCTCGATCCACATTGAAGAGTTCGAAATCGAGGGTCGCGACACCAAGCTGGGTCCAGAAGAAATCACGCGCGATATTCCTAACATCGCGGATTCTTTCCTGCGCAACCTGGACGAAAGCGGTGTGATCCGCATCGGCGCCACGGTTAAGCCCGGCGACATCCTGGTGGGCAAGGTAACTCCTAAGGGAGAAACGCAACTCACTCCTGAAGAGAAACTGTTGCGCGCCATCTTCGGCGAAAAGGCCGGCGACGTGAAAGACGCTTCGCTCTACTGCCCGCCCGGTATCGAAGGCACGGTAGTAGATTGCAAGATCTTCTCGCGCAAGGGCCAGGAGAAGGACGAGCGTTCGCGGGCTATCGAAGAATCCCAGATCGCCCGCCTGCAGCGCAACCTGCAGGACGAAATCCGCATCCTGACCGACGAGCGCGCCAAGCGCCTCGGCAATCTTCTGGATGGCAAGCGGCTGCTGGCCGATTTGCACGACGAGAAGACCAACAAACGCCTGCTGGCGAAAGATACGGATCTTACGCGTGAGCTCATCGAAAAGATGAAATCGCGCGACCTGAAGCGCATGCGCTTCCAGAACAAGGATCCGCGGGTCAACGAACAGATCGACGAGATCGAAGAAATGACCTCGCGCCAGATCGCGGTGCTCGAAAAGATCACCGACGAGAAGGTCGGCAAACTGCGTAAGGGCGACGAACTGCCACCCGGCGTGATCAAGCTGGTGAAGGTTTATATCGCCATGAAGCGCAAGCTTTCGGTGGGCGATAAGATGGCCGGCCGCCACGGTAATAAGGGCGTGATCGCGCGCATCCTGCCGGACGAGGACATGCCGTACCTGCCGGATGGAACGCCGGTTGAAATTGTTCTAAATCCGCTGGGCGTGCCTTCCCGTATGAACGTCGGACAGATTCTGGAGACCCACTTAGGGTGGGCCGCCAAGGCTCTGGGCCTGCACTACGCAACGCCGGTATTCGACGGCGCGACCGAGCGCGAAATCAAGAAGGCGCTCACTGACGCGAACTTGCCCAAGGATGGCAAGACCGCGCTCTACGACGGCATGACCGGACAGGCTTTCGAGCAGCCGGTTACCGTCGGCTACATCTACATGCTCAAGCTCTCGCACCTGGTGGACGACAAGATTCACGCGCGCTCCATCGGACCGTACTCGCTGATCACGCAACAGCCGCTGGGCGGCAAGGCGCAGTTCGGCGGACAACGCTTCGGCGAAATGGAAGTGTGGGCTCTCGAAGCTTACGGAGCCGCCTACATCCTGCAGGAATTGCTGACGGCCAAGTCCGACGATGTCTACGGCCGTGCCAAGATCTACGAGGCCATCGTCAAGGGCGAAGCCGCTATCGAACCGGGTGTGCCGGAGTCGTTCAACGTGCTCATCCGTGAATTGCAGTCGTTGTGCCTGGACGTGGAGTTGATGAAGAAGGCGCCGCATGAAGTACTGGATATGGCGCCCGCAGCAGACTAAAAGAATCGGTGGCTGGTGGTCGGTGACTAGTGACTGGTGGGTTAGACAAAACCACTAGCCACCAGCCACTAATCACCAGCCACCAAAGCGGAGCTTTCAATGAGATCCTCTCCCTACGACAGAGCGAATTTGATCGCAGATTTCGATTCCATCCGGATCAGTCTGGCATCTCCCGAGAAGATCCGGAGCTGGTCCCACGGAGAAGTTACCAAGCCGGAGACCATCAACTACCGGACCTTTAAGCCGGAGCGCGACGGGCTGTTCTGTGCGCGTATTTTCGGACCTACCCAGGATTGGGAATGCTTGTGCGGGAAGTACAAACGCATGAAGCATCGCGGCGTTATCTGCGACAAGTGCGGTGTGGAAGTGACTCTGGCGCGTGTGCGCCGCGAGCGCTTGGGCCATATCGAACTGGCCAGCCCTTGTTCGCATGTATGGTTCTTCAAAGGTCTGCCGAGCCGCATCGGCCACCTGTTGGACATCACCCTGCGCGAACTGGAGCGGGTGCTGTATTTCGAAGCCTTCGTGGTAGTGGATGCGGGTGAAGGCATCGAAGACCTGAAGCGCGGCGATGTGATCACCGACGAGCGGAAGCGTCAGCTCGACCAGGAGTTCCCCGGCAAGTTCATCGCCATGATGGGCGCTGAAGGTATTAAAGAGCTGCTTAAGAAGGTTGACGTCGAATTCCTCAGCGAAGATATTCGCACGAAGATGAAGACGGAAACTTCGCAGCAGAAAAAGCTGAAGTTCGCCAAGCGCCTGCGTGTAGTGGAATCGTTCCGCAAATCGGGCAACAAGCCCGAGTGGATGATTCTGGATGTGATCCCGGTTATTCCGCCGGAGTTGCGCCCGCTGGTGCCACTGGATGGCGGACGTTTCGCCACGTCGGATCTGAACGATTTGTACCGGCGCGTAATCAACCGCAACAACCGCCTGAAAAAGCTGATCGAGCTACATGCTCCCGATGTGATCGTGCGCAATGAAAAGCGCATGCTGCAGGAAGCTGTAGACGCGCTGTTCGATAACGGCCGCCGCGGCCGTGTACTGCGCGGCGCCAACAACCGCCCGTTGAAGTCGCTCTCCGATACGCTGAAAGGTAAGCAGGGCCGTTTCCGCCAGAACCTGCTCGGTAAGCGCGTCGATTATTCCGGCCGTTCGGTGATCGTGGTAGGGCCCGAACTGAAGCTACACCAGTGCGGTCTTCCGAAGAAGATGGCGCTCGAGTTGTTCAAGCCTTTCATTTATCACCGGCTCGAACAGCGCGGCCATTGCACTACTATCAAGCAGGCCAAGGAACTCGTTGAGCAGCAGGATCCGGTGGTTTGGGACATTCTCGAAGAAGTCATCAAGGACCATCCTATTCTGTTGAACCGCGCTCCCACGCTGCACCGCCTGGGAATTCAGGCTTTCGAACCGGTGTTGGTGGAAGGCAAGGCCATCAAGATTCACCCGCTGGTTTGCACGGCTTTCAACGCCGATTTCGACGGCGACCAGATGGCCGTTCACATCCCGCTGTCTCCGGAAGCGCAGATCGAAGCATCCACGCTGATGCTGGCATCGAACAATATCCTGTCGCCGGCGCACGGCGGTCCTATTGCCGTACCGACGCAAGACATGGTTCTGGGCTGCTATTACCTGACTAAAGCGCGCCCGGGCACGAAGGGTGAGGGCCGTACTTTCGCCTCCGTCGAAGACGTTTTGATCGCGCTCGAAATGGGCGAAGTCGAAACGCTGACCCCGATCAAGCTGCGCTACACGGGCAGGGTGATCGACCTGGTGCATGCCTTCGATAACCAGAACATGCTGCATACCGAACCCATCGAGTTCGTGAAGCAGTACATGGAAACCACCGTTGGCCGCGTGATCCTGAACGATCAACTGCCGGTGGACATGCCGTTCATCAACGGCTTGCTGAAGAAGAAGGGTCTGGCCCAACTGGTGCAGTACTGCTACCTGAAGTTCGGGTTGGTGGTCACCGTTGAGATGCTCGACAAGATCAAGTCGCTGGGCTTCCTGTACGCCACACGCGCGGGCATTTCGATCGGTATCGACGACATGGTCGTGCCTTCCGAGAAGGCCGGCCTGGTGCGCGACGCCGAAAAAGAAGTGGTGGCCGTCGAAAACCAATATCAGGACGGCGCCATCACCCACGGCGAACGCTATAACAAGATCATCGAAATCTGGTCGAAGGTTACGGAAAAGGTTTCGGATGAAATGTTCCACGCCATGGAAGAGGACGACCGCACCGGCCGTTACCTCAACCCGATTTACATCATGGCCGACTCCGGCGCGCGCGGTTCCAAACAGCAGATCCGCCAGCTTTCCGGTATGCGCGGTTTGATGGCCAAGCCCTCGGGCGAGATCATCGAAACTCCCTATCACGGCTAACTTCCGCGAAGGCCTGAACGTATTGCAGTACTTCATCTCCACGCACGGCGCGCGTAAAGGATTGGCCGATACGGCTTTGAAGACGGCCGATTCCGGCTACCTGACCCGCCGCCTGGTGGACGTCTCGCAGGACGTGATCATCGCCGAAACCGATTGCGGCACCACCGAGGGCATTTATGTGGAGCCCATCATCGAATCCGGCGAAATCATCGAGCCGTTGCGCGACCGCATCGTGGGCCGCGTGGCGCTCGAAGATCAGAAGGACTACGAAGGCAACGTGATCGTGGCCGTGAATCAGGAGATCACCGAAGACCTGGCCGCCGCCATTCAAGCTGCCGGTATCGAGCGCGTCAAGATCCGCTCGGTGCTGACCTGCGAATCGAAACGCGGCGTGTGCGTCATGTGCTACGGCCGCAACCTGGCCTCCGGGCGGCTGGTCGAACGCGGCGAAGCGGTGGGTGTCATCGCCGCGCAGTCCATCGGCGAGCCTGGCACGCAGCTCACCATGCGTACGTTCCACATCGGTGGTACGGCTTCGCGAATTTCCGAGCAGTCCACGCAGGATACCAAATCCGACGGTTTTGCCCGCTATCATCGGCGTGCAGTCGGTACGCAGCAAGACCGGCGAATTGATCGCCATGAACCGCAACGGCATCATGGCCGTGGTCGACGACAAGGGCCGCGAAAAAGAGCGCTATCAGATGGTATACGGCGCCAAAATCCTGGTGGAAGACGGCGGGCCGGTGAAGGCCAACCAGATCCTGCTCGAATGGGATCCGTACACCTTCTCGATCCTGACCGAAGTCACCGGAACGGTGCACTTCAAAGACCTGCTGGAAGGCATGACCATGCAGGAGCAGTTGGACGAAGTCACCGGCATGTCGCAGCTCGTGGTGGTCGATTCTCCCGACGAGAAGCGCCAGCCCACCGTCATCGTGCGGCCGGATATCGGCGCTCGGCAGCAAGTCGGAAGCCAAGAAGTACCTGATGCCGACCCACGCCCACTTGATGGCGCGCGACGGCGAAGAAGTCCACGCCGGCGATGTGCTGGCTAAGATCCCGCGGGAAACCACCAAGACCAAGGACATCACCGGTGGTCTGCCGCGCGTAGTCGAGCTGTTCGAAGCCCGCAAGCCGCGCGAGACGGCCATCATGGCCGAAATCAACGGCACCGTGAAGTACGGCGAAGTCACCAAGGGTCAACGCAAGATCTATGTGGTCGGCGAGGATGGCGAGCAGCGCGAATACTCGTCTGCCTCGCGGCGTCCACATCAACGTTCAGGAAGGTGAGAGGGTGAAAGCCGGCGAGCCTCTCATGGACGGTCCCCGCAACCCGCACGACATTCTGGATGTCCTCGGCGAAAAGGAACTGCAGAAGTACCTGGTCAACGAGATTCAGGAAGTCTACCGGTTGCAGGGCGTGAACATCAACGATAAGCACCTGGAAGTAGTCGTCCGGCAGATGATGCGCTGGGTGAAGGTCGAAGATATCGGCGATACGGAATTCCTGCCGGAAGAAGTGGTGGATAAGTTCCGCTTCCGACTGGATCAACCAGCTAACGGGTGGATGCGGGCGGCCGTCCGGCGAAGGGCCGGGCAGTGTTGCTGGGTATCACGAAGGCGTCGCTCTCGACGGATTCGTTCATCTCCGCGGCCTCCTTCCAGGAAACCACGCGCGTGCTCACGGAAGCCGCCATCAACGGCAAGGTGGATTACTTGCGCGGCTTGAAGGAAAACGTGATCATGGGCCGTCTGGTTCCGGCTGGGACCGGCATGGAATACTACCGGCGCGTCAAGATCGCCGGCGAAGACGTGGTGGAAGAACCGGTGGTCGAGCCGTCGCTCGAATCGATCCCGGGTTACGACGAAGAAGCGCGCATACAGTACGCGGGCGGCCTGACCGAGGGTACCGCCGACGAGACGTTAGCGGAGTAATTGGTTAGCGGAGTAATTGAAGATGCCGGCTGGAGTCCATCCGGGTTCCAGCCCAGGGAGAGGGAAGACCGTGGCGCTACATAGCCAATCATTTATGCAAGAGATCACATTTTGTCCAACTTGCGGAAGCGATGAGATCAAGAAGGTCCGCCGCAACTGGACTGGCGAATTTGAAGGTAAGACGTATACCGTTCCGGATCTTGAGTTCTACCAATGTCCCGCGTGTTGGGAGCGGGTTCTCGACCGTAAAGCCTTACGGCGGATTGCCGCTTGTTCCCCGAACGCCCCGCAGCCGCAGCTCATGAAACGATCCGCCTGACCAACGGGCGTATCAGCAATTGGCGGAATCTGAATGACGTAGTTTTCTTCTGCGTCATTCAGAACCACGCTTTTTAATCCCCCAAAAACTTTCCGACCGCACGCAACCCCCTGACGTTGTCGCATACCGCCTTGAAGGCCGCGGTCATGGGAATGGCCAGCAGAAGTCCAGCCGCATCCCACATAAATCCCCAGATCATCAGCGAGAACGTTACGGCTAGCGGATTCAGGTGTACGCGCGAACCTACAATCTTCGGATACAACAGATTCAGCGCCAGGATATGGCAGGTACTGACAATCGCCATGACCAGCAAATAGCCGGAGATCGTATCGTAGGCCGTGAGCGCTACGAACAGCGGCGGCAATAGCGCTAAGGGAAGGCCGACGTATGGAACCAGGCTTAGGAAGCCACTCAACGGGCCGACCAGAAGCGCGTAGGGCAGGTGAATGATCCAGAAGGCCAGCGAACTCACCGCCGCGAGCAGCAGACCCAGCACCGAATTTCCCACTACGAAAGCGCGTACCATATCCGCGATTCCCTGCAGGCTACGCGCCGCTGCAGCGCGGTCCTCGCCCTGAAAGAATTGCAGAAAGCTACGGTGAATGTGGTCGTGCCAGCTAAGCATGAAATAGACCAGGAAGGGCACGAAGGACGCCATCAGCATGATCTGATAAAACGAACCCAACCGGACCGAAATAAAATCCTTGATTGGCGACGATTCCGCGTGGATCCGCACCTCCGGTATGGCGCCCGGCACTACTGGGACGGCTACCTCGGCGGTGCGCTTCTTTTTGCGTGGAGGTTCCACGGGGGGCGCCACCGGCTTTCGAGCGGGGGCTACCAACTGATAGCTGCGCTGCTCCACGTTCTCGACTTTTTGCGATACGCTCTCGATAATGTCGCCGATGCGCTGGCTATACTGCGGCAGTTCGGCGGTTAATCCCGACAATTGCGAGTATGCCCCCAACCCCATCAGGTACAGCATCGATAGGGCTGCCGCGCACACCACGAAACTCGCCAGCGATCTGGGGAAACGGATGCGTACCAGCAATGTGACGAAGGGTTCCAGAATGAAAGCCAGCATCACGGCGGCCAGAGAAGTGATGAAGAAGACGCGGCCGAAATACAGGATCGCGATCACTACTCCAACCGCGATCACAGGCAGCGCGAAATGGCGAACTTCCTGCTCGGCATCGCGCAGGGGATCGGATAATATGGCCACGAAAGCGAGGGGTCCTGTCTCGAATCTACCACGCCCGTGTTTATAATGAAATCGGTTCTCTGGAATGCCATCGCTTAAACCTCGCATCTTGGCGCTCGATCTGGGAAAGAGGCGTATCGGCATGGCCATCAGCGACCCGCTAGGCATTACCGCGCAAGGGCTCCCCAACCTGGAACGCACCACCAAACGCGCCGACTTTGCGGAACTCATACAGCAGATTCGAGAGCATGACGTCGCCCTCGTGCTGATCGGGAATCCCATGAATATGAGCGGCATCGAAGGGCGGCAATCGGCATGGGCGCGGGAGTTTGCGGGCGAACTGACGACCCGTTCCGGTTGTCCCGTAAAACTGTGGGACGAGCGATTGACCACCGTGGAAGCCGGGCGCGTCTTGCGGTCGAGTGGCATCAGCATCGAGAAGCGTGCGCGCGCAGTGGATCGCCTTTCCGCAGTGATCCTGCTACAAAGCTATCTGGACTCCTTGTGAACAGATTCCGTTTTCTCATCTTTCTTCTGGTCTGCGTTCTCGGCGCGGCCCTATATGTGGGGGTTAGCCTGAATACGCCGTACGCCGGCTTTAACAAAGAGGTCTTTGTAGATGTCCCCAGAGGTACGAACGCGCGGCAGATGGCCGATATGCTGCAAAACGCCGGCGTGGTCCGCCATTCGTGGCAGTTTCTGCTGGCGCGTGCCGCGCGCCGCAGCGCCACGCTTCAGGCGGGCGAATATCGCTTTACGGAACCGGCTTCGGTCCTGGATATTCTAGACCGCATCCGGCGCGGCGACATCTTCTACTACGAATTGGTAGTGCCCGAGGGAAAGAATATGTTCGACATTGCCGAGGCGGTAGAGAGGCTCGGCCTGTTTACGGGCGCGCGGTTTCTCGAGGCCGCCCGTAACCCCTCCGCTATCCGGGATCTCGATCCCCAAGCGCCCACCCTTGAAGGCTATTTGTTTCCGAATACTTACCGGCTCAATCGCAGTACCACTCCAGAGCAACTCTGCCTGATCATGACCGGCAAGTTTCGCGAAGTCTGGCGCGGTTTGCATAGTGATGCGCCGCTCCATCGCACGGTTACGCTGGCGTCACTGGTCGAAAAAGAAGGCAAGCTTGCCGATGAACGCCCCGTCATCGCCTCGGTATTCGCGCGTAGGCTGGCAATTGGAATGAAGCTCGATTGCGACCCGACCACGATCTATGCGGCTTTATTGGGCGGCAACTATCGGGGGGCGATTCATCGATCCGATCTGGCCAATGACGACCCCTATAATACTTATCAGCATGCGGGCCTGCCACCGGGGCCGATTGCTAATCCCGGGTTGGCGTCGATACGGGCGGTCCTGAATCCGGCAGCCACGGATTATTTGTATTTTGTGGCTCGTGCGGATGGATCCGGCGGGCACAATTTCGCCGCGACCCTGGCCGACCAGGAGGCGAACGTGGTGAAGTACCGGCACGCCACCGCGCATCGCCCCTAGCCAATATTCGCACGCTTCTGCGCGCTCGCCCTTACCTTCCAATCGCATTCTGCCGATGAGAACTCATGAGCGTCCGTAATACTGGACGGTGGCTCAGTTCTGATCCAGAATGCGTTCCTTGGCGATTCTATACATAACGTACGCTTTAGCCTTGCATGCAAGCGATCCCGTGCCGGCTCCACCGGGGAGTTCATCCGGAGAAGATGCGCTTTTTGGGGATATGCCCCAGGTGGTAGGCGCGGCTTTGCATTCGCAGACGCTGGCTGAAGCGCCCGCCAGTGTTACCGTGATCACCGCGGCCGAGATTCATCAATTCGGCTACCGGACTTTGGGGGATGTGCTGGCTTCGGCGCGGGGCTTTACTGTCACTACCGATCACATCACCCTCTCCTCCGGCGTGCGGGGATTCGCCGTGCCGGGCGATTTCAATACCTGCTTCCTGGTGATGATCAACGGTCATGCTATGACCGACATTGTTGGAGACTCCAACAGCTTCTTCGGGCAGGATTTCGGTTTGGATCTCGATCTGGTCGATCGAGTCGAAATTATTCGAGGCCCCAGTTCGGCGCTTTACGGCACCAACGGGATCCTGGCAACCATCAATATCGTGACCAAGACTCCGGTCGATAGCCCGAAAATGTTGGTGAGTACGGAAACCGGCACTGGTGGTCCTGAGAAACTTCTTTTGATGACTTCTCTGAATTTGGGAAGGGGGGCGAATCTCCTTGTGGAAGGGTCCGGGTTCATCGGAAACGGAGAAAATCTGTTCGTGCCGAGTTTCGACACCTCTCCTGAAAACAGGGGCATCGCGAATCATGTCGACGCGCAAAGTGGCTATCACACCTTCGTCAATCTGGAATGGGGAGCGTGGAATTTCACGGGCTACTTTAACCAGCATCTGGAAGATACGCCCATTCTGGGCGGCGGCACCCAGTTCAACGATCCGGCAGAATACTTACGTACGAGGCGCGCGATTTCGTGGGCGTGACCTATACGCATGATTTTGCCGGCGGAGGGGAACTGCGGTGGGAGACTTCGATTATGACCACTTTCGGCTAAGTGACCGGTATGACTATACCCAACAGTTCGGATTCATCGATAACCGTGATGAAGTACGCGCCGACTGGGTCAGCTCCGCAATCGACTTACAGCTATCCCGTGCCCCGGCTGGGGTTGTTGACGGTGGGCCTGAGCGGTAAGGCCGAATTGCGGAATCGCGTCGAAAATCTGGATCACTCCCCGGACCAGACGTCAACCTGGATATCAGCCATCCGGATCGCACCCCAGCGTTGTTTGTCGCAGCAGGAATGGAAACTGCCCCAGCATCTGACGGCTCTATTTGGGGGACGCGCTTCGACTTTTCCCACAACTATGGCAGTTTTCTTTCTCCGCGCGTCGCGCTGGTTTTCCAGCCGACTAAGCGGACTTCGTACAAGCTGATGTATGGCCGGCCGTTCCGGACGCCCAGCGTTTACGAACAATATTATGCCGATGGAATCAGCCAGATCGCCAACCTCTCGCTACATCCGGAAACAGCCCAAGCAGGCGAACTATCTGTGGAGCACAAGATCGGCAAATCCGCTTACGCATTGGTCAATACTTATTTCTATTCTCTGCGCTCGGTGATCGAGGCGGTCTGGACCGCTGGGACTTGATCCAATATCAGAACGCCGGGGTCCGTAATTCCGAGGGAGTCGATTTCGAGGTCGGGGCGCACCCGGGGGGCCGACTCGAAACCACTGCCAGCCTGAGTCTGGATCACGCGGTGGACGCGACGGCGCACGACATTCTACCGAACGCGCCGGGGCAGATGGCCAAGTTCCGTGCAGCCGTGCCGCTCTTTCGTGACCGGATCTGTTTCAGTGCCGATTTTCAATATCTCAGCGCGCGCTTTACCATGTCTCGCGCGTCTACCCGTCCGGTCGCGCTTGTGAACGCCACGGTGTCGACGAAAAAGCTGTTCCATGGATTCGATTTGGTCGCGGGCCTCCGCAACGCGCTGAACTGGGCGTATAGCGATCCGATCGCCCTACCGCTTGATGATTCGGTGGACCAAATGCCCGCGGACGGCCGTACCGCGTACGTAAAGCTGATCTGGAGGCAAGGCGAGTAGCCCCCAATGGTTTCCCGTCGCACTATGTTGCTGGCACTCCCTGCGCTGTCCTGTGGGCGGTTGTTGCGAGGTATGTCTGGCGCTACCGGCCCCACTGCCACGCGCCGGGTGGCGGTGGTCTTCCCGTCCGCTCTCGACCCATGCGTAGAAGCTGTCGAAGGGCTGCGGCAGCGGTTCTCCGGCAATGATGTACCAATCGATATGCTGGACTTGAGTAAACCCGGTTTTGATCCGGAAGCGTTCCGGCAGGCGAGCAGGAGGGCAGCATTAATCGTGGCAGTAGGGTCGGACGCCGTGCGAACGGCACTGACCGCGGACCCGCCGGTTCGGACCGTATCCACGATGACTTTGGAATCCGATCGGGAGGGCGCACTCCAAACCGGGAGAGTGTCCGCGGCGGTTTACCTGGATATTCCCCTGCGCACGATCGTCGGAGAACTGAGAAAAGTCTTTCCGGAGAAAACGCGCGTCGGCGTTATTCGGAATCCGAACCGTTCCTGGAGCGCAACGCCGCTTACGCGGAACGCGGGTCAGCAACCCACCCTGGTACAATTCGCCGACTGCACCAAAGCCGAGGACCTGCTGCCGGTATTCCTTTCTTTCCGGAAGAAAGTGGACTTCGTGGTTTGTCTTCCTGACGGTTCACTGTATAACGGTGCCACTGCGCGGCCTTTGATCATGGCGTCTCTAGAGAACCGTTTGCCCATCGTGGGTTTTTCGCCCGCTTTCTTACGGGCGGGGGCCGCAGCGGCGATTTACCCTGATTACCGCGGCATCGGAGAGCAAACCGCCGACTTGGTCCGCCGCTGCATGGAACCGGGAGAGTGCGGCAGTTCCGAGGGTCCGCGGAAAGTGTCGGTTGCCATAAATTCCAAGGTCCTGCGCATGTTGGGGCTCGATTCCAAGACCTCGGCCAACCCAGAACTGGTGATATTGAAATGAGGTGGTACGAATATCTCAAGCGCCGTTTCTCGTCTAGCCTGCTGACCCAGGGTTTGGCAGCCACGATCGCCCTTCATACCACGTCAGCGCTACTGCTGCTGGGCGTCTTCCTGTTCGCTCAAGGCCGCGCACTCGAACGTCAACTCGAATTGCGCGGAGAATCCATGGCGCAGTTTCTGGCCAACGAACTTCAGTTCTCCCTATTGGTAGGCGATCGTGCAGAAACGCAACGCTTGCTGGAGGTTTCCTCCAAGAACGAAGACGTGTTGTTTCTGGAAGTTCTGAATTCGGCGGGGATGCGGGTTTGTGCCCTAAGCCGGGAAGGGCGCCTGCCGCGGATTCCACCGCTGGCCGCAGGTGCGCAATTGTGGAAGCCGAATACCGCCGTACGGACGGCCGGCGAACGTTTTGTGGAGATTCGGATACCGGTTAGCGCTCCCAGCCGGGATCGTCTGCTCGATTGGGAATCGGCGCGCGGCGGCCCATCTTCGCTAGGCACCTTACGCATGGGGATTTCGATGCAAAAGCAGCGGTTGTTCTTCCGCCAGATGCTGCTGGGCGGCGTATGCGTCATTCTGCTTGGTTTGGGCGTAATGTGCGGTGCGCAATACTGGGGGCTGCGCCGCCTGTTGCGTCCTTTGGCGACGCTGGCTCGTTTTACAAATCTGGTGGGAGACGGGGACTTAGGGCAACGTACCCCCCTTGATCGGACCGATGAAATCGGACAACTGGGGGCGGCTTTCAATGCCATGGTAGTGCGGCTGGGCGAGACTACGGTCTCTAAGAATTACGTCGATAACGTTTTGCGGTCGATGGGGGAAGCGCTCATCGTCACCGACCGCGCGGGCAGGATTCAGCGCGTGAATCCGCCGACGGTGGAACTGCTGGGATATGGCGAAGCTGAACTGATGGGCCGTCCGGCGCTGAGTTTGGTGGCCGAAGGCGAGGCGCCGCCAGCCGCCGCCAGTATGCAACGGACCTACCGCTCAAGGGATGGGCGCCTCATCCCGGTGTTGCTTTCTTCCAGTGAGTTGCGAGGCGCTGCCGGGCTCACCGAGGGCTATGTCTGGTTGGCGCAGGATATGACTGAACTCAAGCGCACGCAGGGAGAACTCGAGCGCGCCCGCGATGCGGCTGAGCAGGCGAACCGCGCCAAGAGCGCTTTCCTGGCGAATATGAGCCACGAATTGCGGACGCCTTTGAATGCCATCATCGGTTATAGCCAGATGCTGCGCGAAGATTGCATCGGGCCTGATCAGCCCGAGGTACTGTCCGATCTGGAGAAGATCGAGCGGTCCGGCCAACTTCTGTTGGGAATCGTAAATGATGTTCTGGATCTTTCGAAGATCGAGGCAGGCTGCGAAACCGCGAAGCCGCAAAATATCGACGTCGCCGATGTTCTACAGGATGTTGCGAATGCAGTTGAGCCACTGGTCCGGCAGCAGGGCAACACCCTTGATATCAGCTGTCCCGACCCGGCCCGCCTGGCTTATGTCGACCTGCCCAAATTCCGCCAGAGTATCTTGAATCTGGTAAACAATGCGCTGAAGTTCACAGAAAAAGGCCAAGTATCGGTCTCGGTAAACAGGGTCCGGGCGGAGAGCGCCGACTGGACCGAAGTGCATGTGGCCGATACCGGCATCGGCATTGCCCGGGAGAACCTTGGCAACCTGTTCCAACCATTTTCTCAAGTAGACGGCTCGGCGACACGGAAGTACAACGGTACGGGTCTGGGCTTAGCCATTAGCAAGCGGTTTTGCGAGATGATGGGCGGCGACATTACTGTTCGCAGCGAATTGGGACAAGGCTCCTGCTTCACCATACGCGTGCCGGCTGGGTCACCACCGCCCGGTTAAGCGCACGGCTAATGTCTCGCACCGGGACAGTCGATATGGGGATGGTATGAATGGATCGGCTGTAGTGCGCTGTTTAATCCGCATCACGTTGTCAAGCGTGTCTCTCGTTGCGTTGGCGGAGGACGTACTTCCCCCGCAGTCTCTGGCTCAGTGCCTCGAAACGGCCCTCCAGAAGAGTCACCGGCGGCCAATCTCCCAGTTTGGCGTGGCCCTGGCGGAGGCGCAACATCGTCAAGCTCTTTCCGCATACTGGCCGCAGGTTACGGCCAAAGCGGGTTATGAACGCCTGAGTGATCCGCTGAATTTCATTTTCCCGGCGGAAAACATGCAAGTTCCCGCGCAGTCTGTCAGCGTGCCCGGCGGCACCATGATTGTTACTATTCCGGCCGGTGCCTTCGCCCCGGGATTTCCCGCGAACAGCATCCAGATGCCCGTCAACTTCCCCGGCCAAACCTATAAAACCGCGGCGCAGACTTTTGCGATCCCCGAACAGAACGTGAAGGTGCTGGATCGGAATTTGGTAAGCGGCGCAATGAATATGACGTGGCTGCTATGGGATGGCGGCATGCGCAAAGGCCTGCGCGAGCAGTCCGCCGCGAACGTGGCGATGATGAGTACGGAAGCGCGCCGCACGGATCTTGAAATCGTGGAAAGCGTGACGCGGATCTACTGGGGCGCGGTGCTGGCACGTCAGCTACGCCAACTCGGGGAGGATACGCTCGGGCGCATGGAAGCAACACTGCGGCTGACAGAAACCATGTACAAGGAGGGCGCCGGAAAAGTCACCCGGTCCGACTATCTGGATAACGCCGTCATGGTCGAGACCATGCGGTCCATGCTCGCCGCGCTGGAGAAGAACGAGGCTATGTCCCAGGCGGCTTTGGCCAACACCATGGGACTTCCCTGGAATGTCAGCATTCAGCCGTCCGCCCAGGAAATTCCGTTTGAACCTGCCGCGGAAAATCTTGACGGCCTGGTCGGTACGTCCTATCAGTTCAGCCCCGATTGGGAAAAGCTGGGGCAAGCGATCCGCGCGGTTGATGGCGCCGTGACTACCGCCAAGAGCGGGTACTATCCCAAACTGGCCCTGACCGGAGAACTCCATCGTTGGTGGAATGGCGGCTACAACGCAGGGATCGCGACGGACCAGGATCAACAGGGTTGGAGCGCCGGCATCGGATTAGAAATCCCCCTCTTTGACGGTTTTCTGACGCGCAATCGGGTAAGTGAGGCGCTGGCCCAAGCTCATCGCCTCAAAGAGACGCAGGTCTTGTTACGGGACGGCCTCGCGCTCCAAATCAAGGATTTGGTCTTGGGCCTGGAAGCCGCCGGGAAGTCCGGTAAAGCCAGTTTCGCAGCCATGCGATCCGCGCGGGAAAATCGCGAACTCAATACGCGCGCCTATCAAGAGGAGTTAGTCGAAACCGAGAAAGTGATTCGGGCTCAATTGATGGAGGCACTCATGTCGGCTCAACACTTCAAAGCGCGATACGATTATGCCGCCCTTTTATCACAGCTCAGTCTGGTGGTGGGAAAGGAGATCGGCGAGAATCCGGCGGCAAAATGAGCACATCTTGGCTAAGTGCGGCGCGGGCTTGCGGGCTGTTAGCGGCCTGCCTTGCCGTCACCTGCCGGCCGTGCGCGCCGGCGGACTTGACGTCCATCGGCCTCCGCATCGCCGTGTCCGAAAACGTTGCCGGCGAAGTAAATGGCAGTGATTTGCGGGTCGCCATCAAAGCTTGGGCCGCGGCCGTGGCTCGCGAGACCGGCGTGCACATTGAACCCGAATTGTGTACCACCGCGCAATTGGTCCAGAGAGTCCGCGACCATCAGGTGGACGCATTTTCCGTTAATATTCTCGAGTTTATTCGGGTTGCCGCGTATGCCGACAAGCAACTGGTGGCGGATGAAGGCGAAGTACCCAACGGTCATGAGTACCTGTTGCTAGTACACCAGTCCAGCGGGATTCGGACCTTGGCCGACCTGCGCGGAAAGAGCCTGATCATATATCGAAACCCGCGCACCTGCCTCGCTAAAATCTGGTTGGAAACCTTGTTGGCATCTGCCCATCTTGGATCGATGGAGGCTTTTTCGGATCGTATGGACAGTAATACCAAGCTGTCGCGCGTCGTCTTGCCGGTATTTTTCCGGCAGACTGACGCTTGCATTGTGACCCGGCAGGGTTTCAATACAATGTGTGAGCTGAACCCGCAATTGGCAACGCAACTGCGCCTGATAGCCGTATCGCCCAAACTGGTAACGAGTGTCCTGGCCTTTCACAAAGATAGTCCACCGGAAATCCGCCGGCGGTTCCTGGCGGCTGTTACGCAACTGGACAAAACGGTCCCAGGCCGTCAGGCGCTCATGTTATTCGGAAGCAGCCGGCTGGTGCAAACCGATGTCTCGGCTCTGCAAACCTGCTTCGAATTATTGCGTTCTTACGAACGGATCAAGGGTGCGCCGCCGGTGGCCGGACTGTGAGCGGAAGGCGATGCAGAGTACTTGGCTATTGAAGTGCCGGTCTACCAACGGTTGGGCGAGGTCGCGGCTCCGTCGATTCTTTTCACCGCGGAGCGTGACATCTAGAATCTCGTGGCTGTCCTGGACCGTTGCGCTGTTTAGCCTGCTCGCGTTCGTGGCCGCCAGCATCCCCGAGCAGAAACGCGAAATCGAGGAAAACCTCCGGTCGAAGGCGCGCGGCATCGCCGCATCATTGCAGGAGGGACTTGCCGCGGCAGCGGTCACGGAGGATTACAGCGGTGTGGTGGAGCAATGCTCCCAGGCGCTCATGGGGGACGACACCATCGACTTCCTGGTTATCGCGAAGAACGACGGCTTTGCGGTAGTGGTGGAACGTAGCGGCTGGCGGGTGACCCATTTGGGCGAGATCTGGAGATCGAAAGAACGCACCCCATCCGGTGGCATTGAGGTTACCCCTTTGTCCGGCAAGCGGGTCTTCCATTTTGCGACACCCTACGATTTCTCGTCGCTTTCGTGGGGCTGGATTCACGTGGGGCTATCGCTGGCCGGCTATGACCGCGGTGTTGCCCGCCTCTACCAACGCACCTGCGGTATGGCTGTGGTCTGTGTCGCGGGAAGTCTTTTGGTTTCGGTAATCTTCGCTAGGCGCTTGGTCCGTCCTATCTTGCGCCTCCAGCGCGTGGTGGGACGGATCGCGGACGGCGACCTGTCCGCCCGGGCGTCGATCCGCAGCGTGCAGGAAATCGAGAGGCTGGCGCAGTCGTTCAACACCATGGCGGATTCTTTATTGCAACGCGACGAAATTCTCGAGAGCGTTCGTTTCGCTGCGCAGCGTTTTCTGAGCGCGGCGGGTTGGCAGACGGTAATCGGAGAGGTACTGGCTAAGATCGGCAGCGCAGCGCAAGTCAGCCGCGTGTTCCTTTTGGAAAACCGCGCCGCTCAGCCCGATGGACCGGCCGGCACGGTATTACACGAATGGATGCGGCCGGATCTCCGGTGCCTAAACTCCGGGGTCAGACAGCCGGAGCGGCGATGGACCGGCGGGGATTGGGAGTTATGGGCTCCCGCTCTGAAGAACGGGGAGCTCGTCACAATCAACGCATGCGCCCCGGACCAGTTCCCCCTATCATCCATCCTCGTCCCGGTGGAAGTGGATGGCAGGTGGAGCGGTGTATTGGGGTTCGATGACTGTGCCCGAGCGCGAGTCTGGAGTGATGCCGAACGTGACAGTTTCCGCTCTGCTGCCGGTATGCTGGGCGCGGCCATCACCCGCCAAAAGGCCCAGGAATACGTGGACAACATACTGCGGTCGATGAGCGAGTCGCTGTTGGTCCTGGATCCCGGGTTGCGCATCCGGCGCGTCAATCCGAGCGCACTACGCCTGCTTCGCTATAGCGATGAGGAATTAATCGACCATGCTGTCGGCATGGTAGTCGAAGGGGAAATGCCCGCCTCGAGCACCGCCGTCGAGAGAGTCTGCCGCACGAAAGAGGGTGTGGGGATTCCGGTACTGTTCTCCTTGGCCGAACTGCGCACCGGCTCGGGATCTCTCGAAGGATACGTATGTCTGGCGCAGGAGTTGACCGAGCTTAAACAAACCCAGGCCGAATTGGTGCGGGCGCGGGATGCGGCCGAGAAAGCCAACCGGACCAAAAGCGCCTTCCTCGCGAATATGAGCCACGAACTCCGGACGCCGCTCAACGCCATTATCGGATATAGCCAGATGCTGTGCGAAGACTCAATTTCGCCTGAGCAGACCACTGTGATCGCCGACCTGCGAAAGATCGAACGCTCCGGGCAGATGCTCCTGGGCATTATCAACGACATTCTCGATCTTTCGAAAATTGAAGCCGGCCGCGAAACGGTTAAAGCGCAGAACGTTGATATTGCGGGAGTGCTGCAGGATGTGGCGAATGCCGTCCAGCCGCTGGTCCTGCAGCAGCACAACGTGCTCGAGATCGAGTGCCCGGAGGAAGCCCGCATGGTCTACCTGGATCTTCCCAAGTTCCGTCAAAGCGTGCTCAACCTGGTGAACAACGCGTTGAAATTCACGCAGAGCGGACGCGTTGCGGTTGAGGTCAAGCGGTTCCGCGATGCCAACCGCGACTGGGCCGAAATCGACGTCCTGGATACGGGAATCGGAATCAGCCGGGAACACCTGGACAAGTTGTTCCAGCCGTTCTCGCAAGTGGACGGCTCCGCCACGCGGCGCTATAACGGCACCGGCCTGGGGCTGGTTATCAGCAAAAAATTTTGCCAGATGATGGGTGGCGACATTACCGTCGAGAGCGAACCCGGCCATGGTTCCCGCTTTACCATCCGGTTGCCGGCGAAATGGGATCTGCAGCAAGACGGTCAAAAAACGGGGACAGGAAATGACCCGGAACTGGAGTCTAAAAATGTGCTTAATTCTGTTGGTTGAAGATAACGAACTGAATCGCGACATGCTCAGGCGACGGCTGAGCCACCGTGGCTACGAGGTGGTAATGGCGGTGAATGGCAGGCAAGGCATCGACATGGCGCGCGGTCTGCATCCGGATTTAATATTGATGGACCTGAGCCTACCCGAGATCGACGGCTGGCAGGCAGTGCGCATTCTGAAGAGCGATGCAGCCACGGACCACATCCCGGTCGTGGCTTTGACCGCCCACGCCATGCTTGGAGACCGGGAGAAAGCTCTCGAAGCAGGTTGTGATGAATACGCCACCAAGCCTGTCGACTTGCCTCTCTTGATCGGCATGGTCGAACGTCTGACCGCGCCGCCTTCCGCGCCCGCGGTCGAAACAGTGTTGCAAGAGGAGCGCACATGAGTAAGAACAATCACTTGCTGCTAGTGGACGATGAGGAACTGAATCGCGACATGCTTTCGCGAAGGCTTCATCATCACGGGTTTCGCGTCGATGTAGCCACAGATGGTCCCGGGGCACTCGAAGCAGTCGAAGCCCTCCATCCGGATCTGGTATTGCTCGACATCATGATGCCGGGCATGAGTGGCGTGGAAGTGCTACAGGCTTTGCGGGAAAAGTACGCTGCCTCCGAGTTGCCGGTAATCATGGTCACGGCATTGAAGGACAGCGAAAAGGTGGTGGAAGCCTTGCGCTTGGGCGCCAACGATTACATCACCAAGCCGGTCGACTTTCCCGTTGCAGTAGCACGAATTCAGAGCCAATTGGCGCGTAAGGCCGCCGAACGGGGACTTCGGGAAAGCGAAGAACGCTATGCCCTGGCGGCGCGCGGCGCTAACGACGGCCTTTGGGATTGGGATCTGGTCTCGGGTCAGGTGTACTATTCGGACCGTTGGAAAGCGATGCTCGGATACTCGGAAGCCGAGATTGGCAGTGGGGCCGACGAGTGGCTCTCGCGAGTACATCCCGACGACATCGGAGCGCTCCGCCAATTGTTGCAACCGGAATTGGGGGGAGATGCCGGCGATGCGTTTGAGTGTGAGAACCGCATCCGCCACCGGGATGGGAGTTACCGGTGGGTGCGGTGCCGCGGCGCGGTGGTAAGGGCAACTACCGGCTTGTTGGTGAGGATCGCGGGATCCATGACCGACATAACGTCCGGAAAAGTTTACGATCCGTTGACCGGACTAGCCAATCGAGTCTTATTCATGGACCGGCTGGAAGAGGAGTTTGTCCACTTTCGTGGCGAACCAGCCGCGCAATTCGCCGTCATGTTTTTGGATATCGACCGGTTTAAGTTGATCAACGATAGCTTGGGCCACGCCGCGGGCGACCAGTTGCTGGTGGCCATGTCCGAGCGGCTCATTCGCGGAGTTCGCAGCGGCGATCCCCTAAAATCCCGTACTTCCCGCGACTTGGCCGCGCGTTTGGGTGGCGACGAGTTTGCCGTCCTACTTTGCGATCTTTCCGATCCGACGGATGCCGTGCAAGCCGCACAGCGTATCTTGATGGAACTGCGGGAACCGTTCGGGGTCGGCGATCACGGCATATTCTGCAGCGTGAGTATCGGTATCGCTCCTTGTAATGCCGCGTACCAGGCGGTGGGCGACATGGTTCGCGATGCCGACACCGCCATGTACACCGCCAAAGGTAAGGGCCGGTCGCGCTGTGAAGTATTCGACGAAACCATGCGCGCACGTGTCGTGGAGCGCCTCCAAATGGAGAACGATTTGCGCCGTGCAATCGAGAACCACGAGTTTTCCGTAAACTACCAGCCCAAGGTCAGGCTCACCGACCGCCGCGTCTGCGGTTTTGAAGCCCTGGCGCGCTGGCGGCATCCGGTACGCGGCTGGATTCCGCCCATCGAGTTCATTCCGGTAGCCGAAGAAAGTGGGTTGATTCACGAACTCGATATGTTGATCCTGCGTGAGGCTTGCACTCAGATGGCGCGTTGGCAAGTCGAATACCCGTGCGATCCACCACTGGCTATTAGCGTGAATCTCTCGCCCCGCCAATTCGTACAGAAAGACTTGGTCGAGCAAGTAGCCGGCGTCCTGAAGGAAACGAGCCTCCATCCAAGCAGCCTGCGGCTTGAGGTCACCGAAGGCGTCCTGCTGGATGACCGTGAATTGGCCAGCAACGTCCTAGCGCGGCTGAAAACCCTTGGTATCGGGTTAAAAATCGACGACTTCGGAACCGGCTACTCCAGCCTCGCCTATCTGACCCAACTTCCTTTCGACACATTGAAGATTGACCGGTCGTTTACCGTGCAGCTTACGGGCGGCGACTGCAATGCCGAGATCGTGAAATCAATCCTTGACATGGCTCACACGTTGGGTATGGAGGTGATCGCGGAAGGGGTCGAACAAAGCGACCAGATCGACAGCCTGATGTCGATGGGCTGCGAATATGGCCAGGGGTTTTACTTCTCCCGGCCGGTTCCGGCGGTGGATGCCGCCCGTTTGCTCTCCGACATGTCGTCCCCCAGCGGTGTGGCGCCGCCGCCGCTTCCGCCTCCGCTTCGCGAGAGGGGCGTTTTGCCCGCGGGAGGATAACGGCATCGGGCGTGCCACGCCGTGGACGGCGCGCCGCGCTGACCCGGGCCTGCTACCATCAGGGAAACGGGCCCCTTACCTTGAAGACCATTTTCCATGTGGACATGGACGCGTTCTTCGTATCCGTTGAAGAACTGTACGATCCCTCGCTCAAAGGTAAACCGGTTGTCGTAGGCGGCCGGCCGAACGAGCGCGGCGTGGTTTCGGCTGCGTCTTACGAAGCGCGGAAGTTTGGCGTTCATTCCGCCATGCCGCTGCGCACCGCCGCAAAAATGTGCCCCCACGCCATTTTCGTCGACGGCCACCCCGCCCGCTATCGCGACTACTCCGTCAAGGTGCACGAGATTCTGAGCCGGTTCTCGCCGCTGGTTGAAATGGCTTCCATTGATGAAGCCTACCTCGATATGACCGGAACCGAGCGCTTACATGGTCCACCCCTTCGCGCCGCGCATGCGCTGCACGAAACCATGAAATCCGAAACGCGCCTGAATTGCTCCATCGGTATTTCAACCGCGCGCCTGGTTTCGAAGGTAGTATCCGACCAAGCCAAGCCCAACGGCATCATGTGGATCTTGCCTGGATGTGAAGCCGCTTTCCTGGCGCCGCTCGACGTGCGCAAAATCCCGGGAGTGGGCAAAGTAACCGAACAGAATCTGCATCGCCTCTCGATCCGCAAGGTCGGCGATCTGGCCCGCCTGGACGACAGTTATCTGGAAGAACGTTTCGGCAAGTGGGGACTGGCGCTGGCCGGCAAAGCACGGGGCCAGGACGCGGGCGGCTGGTTCGATACTGAGGTCGGTGCGGAATCTGCCCCAAAATCCATCAGCCACGAGCATACATACAACGAGGACACCAACGATTTCCAGGTGCTCGAATCCACCCTCGCCCGTCTATCCGAGATGGTCGGCCGCCGCCTGCGCGAAAATGGATTGCACGCCCGCACTCTGCAACTCAAACTGCGCTATTCCGACTTCTCCACGATCACGCGCGCGCATTCCCTCGAGCGCCCTACGCAACTCGATACCGAGATCTTCGACCAGATCCGCGCGCTGTTCCTGAAAAACTGGAAAGCCGGAGCGCGTATCCGGCTGCTGGGCGTCCAGAGTTCGTCATTCGAGGAGGTCACCACGCAACTGGATCTTCTGGACGAAGGCAGGCACGAACGCTGGCAGCAGGCCACTGCCGCAGCCGACCGTCTGCGGGATAAATACGGTGACTCCGCCGTTTCCCTGGCCACAGGATTGAAGGGCGCCTTCCGCGAGCGCGTCCACGAAGCCCAGCCGCATACGCCTCCAAAACCGCCGCACCGAGGCTGACTTCCTTCGCCGTTCAGTTGATAAGTTGCTGATAATAAAGACCCACATCGCAACTTAAATTAGATCGATGGGTCCGTTATAATAGAAGTGTGCCGTTCAGGACTTCCTCGGGCGGCATCTGGATTACAGCTATGACTCCCCCAAACAAATTTTGGCCTCTCTACGACGACCAGGAGATTGAGATTTACGATAATCCCTTATGGGATTTGCCCGGAAGAACCCGTCAGCCCCGCAAGGGTAAAGCCCGCCCGGCGCGCAAACAAGAAACCAGATAGAGCCCGGACGTTTCCGCTACTGCTTCGGGAAGTTCGGGTTGGCCTTTACCTCGTTGATTTGTGCCGTATGCCGCTGGCTGTGGGCCGACAGCAGCAAAATCCACTGATAGGCATCCATAGTCTTCAGCACCGGATGGTCGAAGAAATGACCCCGCAGATCGTCCTGCGTATCGCGTACATAAGCGATAGTGCGTTCGCGGCTTTGCTTGAAGTGGTCCACGATCTCTTGCGGCGTAGCAAAACGGTGGGTGGGGCGGAGTACTTCGGGCGCTTGCACCTTGTGCGTGCGATCAGCCACGCCCTTTAGGATGAAGTCGTCCGTCACCGCATCCTTCTTATCGGGCGTTGCCGGTCCCTGCACGATTTTGGAGATGTTGCCAAAGATCAAGTCCTCGGCAACCGCGATGTGCTCGGCGCATTCCGCTACAGACCAGGTTTTCTCGTCTGGCTTGAAATTCCACTGAGCCGGCGAAAGCCCGGCCACCGACGCAAGGAATTCATGGCCGCTGGCGGTTAGCTCGGCGATAGCCCGATCCCTTTCTGCCTGGGTGAGAGGGGCGCCGAATAAAGGCGCGGCAACAACTGAGAGAATGAGGCAGCAGATCAGCGTTTTCATCCTCTCAATTGTGCCAGATTTCACTACGCCTTAACCGGCTTGTTGACGACTTTCTGATTCTTGTCGTCCCAATAAAGGACGCGTCCTTCGCGGTATGATTGCACCGCCATGGAAATGGTGACCTGCGCATGGAAGCCGGTATCGACGTCCAGCGTGGGTTTCTCGCGCGTGCGCATGCAATCGAGGAAGTTGGTGATATGGGCCACGATGTCGCTCTTCTGCTCCACCGGGATCTTGGTCTCCACATCGTCGCCGAACTTCGCCTTGTACGCATCGTCGATGACGCGCCGCTCCGGCAACAGGGTGATGTGGTCCGTGCGGCCTTCGAACATGCCGTGGTCCACCATGATGATGGTGCCCTCGTGGCCGCGAATCAGGCCGGGGATGTGCTTTGAGTTGGCCATCGACGAACTCAGCACCAGCGAATGGCCCTGCGGGAATTCCGCCATCAGGTGGAAAGTATCGGGCACTTCGCGCTCGTCCTTTGAATACATAGATGCCGCCGCTCGCCGATACCTTGCTGGGGAATTGCGGTTCCGACCAGCAGATGTTCAACGGCGCCACCACGTGGAAGAACAGGTCGGTCGCGATGCCGCCCGAATAATCCCAATACTTGCGGAAGCGGAAGAAACGGTCGGCATCGTAAGGCCGCTTGGGCGCTTTGCCCAGCCACATCTTCCAGTCGATGTAGTTCTCGTTCTTGCCGTCCGGCCCGGCGCCTGCGTCGATGTCCCAGTTCCATTCGCCTTCTTTGGAGTTGCGGTGATAGGAACCCTGGCTCATGATCATCTTGCCGATGGCGCCATCGGCGATGTACTTCTTGGCGACGTGCCATTGCAACGCCGAAGTGGTCTGCGAACCGACCTGCAATACCCGCTTGGTCTCTTTCACCGTCTGCGAGAGATGCCGCGCCTCCTCGATGGTGTGGCACATGGGCTTTTCGAGGTAAACATCCTTGCCATGGTCCATGGCTTCGAGCGCGATGGGCGCATGCCAGTGATCCGGCGTGGCCACCACCACCGCGTCGATATCCGAGCGGTTGATGATCTCGCGGTAATCCAGATAGCCGTCGCATTTGTGCTTTTCGGCGGCCGCCGCTTGCGCTTTTCGTAGACGTCGGCCACCGCCACGACTTTGCAGGCGTTGGTGCGATTCGCCAATGGTGGCATATTGGCCCGCCAGATACGAGCCGCGTCCGCCGACGCCGATGACGCCGACATTGATGCGATCGTTGGCGCCGATCACCCGTCCGGTAGCGGCCGCTTTGGCCGGTTTGGCGAACAGTTCCCTGGCGGCCCCGAGCGCGCCGGCTGACGACCGCGGTCTTGACCATGAAATCTCTGCGATTGACGGAGTCTTGATTGTCTGGCATGGACACACACCTTTCCGAACTGATGATTTAAAGGATCAGTGTACCTGAAATCATATTTGTTAGCGCGGGGGGCGCGCGTGCGACTACCGCAAGGCCGTCCCGCTGTTACAATTCGGAAATGCCTAACGAAACCTACGCTCTCTTCGATACCACCGAGGGCCAATTCAAAGTCAAGCTGTTCGCCGACAAGGCCCCCAAGACGGTGGAGAACTTCGTCACCCTCGCCGACGGCACCAAGACCGGCAAGCCCTTCTACGATGGCACCGTCTTTCATCGCGTGATCCCGAATTTCATGATTCAGGGCGGCGACCCCGAAGGCACCGGCCGCGGCGGCCCGGGCTACAAGTTTGCCGACGAATTCCATCCTTCGCTGAAGCACACCAAGCACGGCTTCCTCTCGATGGCCAATGCCGGACCCAACACCAACGGCAGCCAGTTCTTCGTCACCGTGGCGGCCACGCCGTGGCTCGACAACAAGCACAGCATCTTCGGCGAAGTGATCGAAGGCTACGACGTGGTGGAGAAGATCTCGAAAGTTCCGCGCAACAGCCAGGACCGCCCGAACAAAGAAGTGCGGATCAACTCCGTGAAGATCGAAAGGACTAAGCCATGAAGCGCGCATTGCTCTTGCTGGCCTTTGCGCCGCGGCCTTCGCGCAGGATGGCTTCCAGCCGCTGTTCAACGGTAAGAACCTGGACGGCTGGGACGGCGATCCGCGCATGTGGAGCGTGCGCGACGGCATGATCGTGGGCCATACCGAAGGCGTCACCATGACCGACAATTCGTTCCTCATCAGCAAGCAGCCGTACCGCAATTTCATTCTGCGGGCGGAAATGAAGCTGCGCAATCACAACAGCGGCATCCAATTCCGCAGCGAAGCAATGCCCAACTGGGTGGTGCGCGGCTACCAGGCGGATGCCGCGCGAAGACAATTACTGGGGCAATATCTACGAAGAGAAAGGCCGCGGCACGCTGGTGGACGGCTGGAAGGGCAAAGCCGAAAAAGTAGTCAAGCTGCAAGACTGGAACGACTATGAGATCCTGTGCGACGGCGATCATATCAAGGTCACTCTGAATGGCCTGGTCACCGCCGATCTCCATGACTCCGCCCGCCTGGAAGGGATCATCGCATTTCAGTTGCATCGCGGGCCGCCCGATGGAAGTTTATTTCCGCAATGTGCGGATCAAGGTTCTGCCGTAAGGACGCCGGCACTTGCGACTGGCGATTTTCGGCGGTACCTTCGATCCGATCCACAATGCGCATCTGGCGGTGGCGCGCGAAGCCGTAGCGCGCTTCCAACTCGACCGCGTTTGGCTGGTTCCGGCCGAACGTCCGCCGCACAAGCAGCGTGTGACGCATGCGCCGTATGCTGACCGGTTTGCCATGGTCGAACTGGCCTGCCGTGGCGAATCCAAGTTGGAGGCTTCGCGCCTGGAGCAGGGCACTGCCAGCAGTTATTCGATCGACACCATTGAGAAAGTGCGTGCGCGGCTTGACTCGGGCGATGCCCTATTTTTTGTCATCGGCGCGGATGCCTTCGCGGAAATCGAAAGCTGGCATCGCTGGCACGACGTGATACATGCCGTGGAGTTCATCGTGGTCAGCCGCCCCGGACATGGGTACGATATTCCGCCGGGCGCCAAAGTGCATCGCCTCGAGACCGTGGACCTGCCCGTTTCATCGTCCGAAATCCGGCGGAACTTGGCAGTCGGCGATGACCATGTGGACGTGCCCGCCGCCGTGCTGGAGTACATTCGGGCGCATGGACTCTATCAGTCCTAATCAGTCTTAGTCAGTCTTAGTCGAGGTTGATATCCTGTGAGTACCATGGAACACAGCGACCGGCACGTCGAATTCCTCGCCGAAGTGCGGAAGCGGATGCGGCAGACGTTCGAAGACTCCGGCCTCGGCGAACTGGAATGCCAGGAGGCCGATGCCCTGGAGCGGATTCGCACAGCCTCGCGCGAGGTGCGCAAGCGGCTGAACGTGGTAGGCACGCTGCCGCCCCAGCCGGATTCCTTGCGCGCGCGCATGGGCATGGGCTTGGTCAGGATGGTCAGGCAGGCGCTCTTCTGGTACACTCCGCAAATTGCGGCCTACCAGTCTGCCGCCACCGAGGCGCTCGAGATGCACGTTACGCTCTTCGAAATGGTGTGCCGTCGGTTGGAGCGAACGGAGGCGCGTTTGGCTGCGCTCCAACTCGAAGTGGACCGTCTGGCCGGCCGGGAATAACGGGCATCCCTTCATGCGCATCCTGATCGCGACCACGAAAGTGCCCTTCGTCCGGGGCGGTGCGGAGTTGCACGCGGAGAACCTTCGTGCTGCGCTCGAAGCGCAGGGTCACGAGGCGGATGTGGTGGCAGTGCCTTTTCGCTGGAGCCCGCCGGAGCAAATTCTGGACCAGATGGTAGCGTGCCGCATGCTCGACCTCGCCGAGGGCGCCCGCGGTCCGGTGGACCTGCTGATCGCCCTGCGCTTCCCGGCGTATTTCATACGGCACCCGAACAAGGTGGTCTGGCTGCTCCATCAGTTTCGTTCGGCGTACGAACTCTGGGAGCATCCTCATGTGGATCTGGGATTTTGGCCGAACGGGCGCATGGTGCGTGATGCCATCCGCGATGCCGATCGCGCATTATTGCCTGAGGCTGCCAGGATTTTCGCCAACTCCAAGACCGTCGCGGCCCGCCTGCAGAAGTATTGCGGCATTCCGTCCCAGCCCTTATATCATCCACCGCCGCTCCATGGTCGCCTCTACCATGCGGAGGCCGAGGAATACGTCTTCTTTCCCAGCCGCGTGGAACCGTTGAAGCGGCAGGCCCTGGTGATCGAGGCTTTGGCAAAGGCGCGATCGGGCGTGCGGGTGGTGTTCGCGGGCGAGCCCGAGAGCGCCGTGTACGCGCAGAAACTCCAGGCCGAGGCGCGCCGCCTGGGCGTCGAGAGCCGCATTCAATGGCTGGGCAGGATTTCCGACGACGAACTTCTCTTGCGCTATGCGAAATGCGTCGCGGTCTTGTACCCCCCCCTCGACGAAGATTACGGCTACGTTCCGCTAGAGGCAATGCTGGCGGGTAAGCCGGTGATTACGTGCGAGGATTCAGGCGGTCCCAACGAATTCGTGCTGACGGGCCAAACTGGTCTGGTCGCGGCTGCGGAACCGGCCGCGCTGGCCGAGGCTTTGGACACGATTTGGAACGATCGCGCCCGCGCCGAAAAAATGGGCCAAGCTGGGCGTGTCCGTTATGAAGGCTTGAATATTTCGTGGGAGAGTGTGGTGCGCGAACTCACCGCGCCGGCCGCCACCGCTGGTTGAGCCAGTATGCGAATCCATTGGTTTTCCCCGCTGCCGCCGCTCGATGTTCCAGCCGCGTCCTACACTGCCGCCGTGATCCCACTAATAGCTCGAACTTGTTCGGTTGAACTGTGCACGAATCAAAAGATCTGGGATCCCGCCATCAAACAGTACGGGCGTGTCCGGCGCTATTCCACGCGGAGGTTTCCGTGGCGCATGGTCAATCGCGGCGATGCGGCAATATTCAATCTTGGGCGCGAAGCCGAACACCACGGCGTAATCTGGCGAATGTTGCAGGCCCATTCGGGAATTGCCATCGTGCATGACGCCCACCTTCATGAACTATACGCGCACGCTCCGGCCCCCGTCTATGGCGAACGGACCAGTTACCCGGCCGAGTGCGAGAGAGTTTACGGCACGCCGGGACGTCTGGCGGCTGAGATCTTTCGCGCGGGCCTCTGCTCGGCCGAAAGCATGGCCGAGACGTTTCCCATGCTCGATCTGGTTCTGGAAGCATCGTCCGGTGTGCTGGTTCACGACCCCCAGCTCGCCAGCGCATTAACCCGCCCGATCGGCCCCCCTGTCGCCTATGTGCCGCATCCCCTAGCGGCAGGCGCCGATCCGGAAGAGTTTCTGCGCGCGTTTTTCGCATTGGTCGACCGCGCCGATTCGAGCTATGCCAGGTCCATGATGATGGCGCGCCGGACCGCCGCCGCGTCCAAGGGCCTTACCGCCGCGGGAGCGGACGCGATCTGTGATCTGGCCGGTAAATAGAGTTAAGGGTCCGATATGATTGAAACCGGCGGTGAATCCTAGTACGCTCTGTGTATGGATCGCCGGAGGTTTATCGCCGCGGGTCTGGCCGGAACCGCGGTAGGCTGCACCCGCTCGAAAAGTCCGTGGCGGTTTTTCACCGCGGATGAGGCCCGTACCGTCGGAGCCGTCTGCGCGCACATTGTGCCGCAAGATCGCGATCCGGGCGCGGTGGAAGCCGGAGCGGTGGTCTTCATCGACCGGCAATTGGCCGGATTCTACAAACCTCTGCAGCCCGCCTATCGCCAGGGTATCGCAGCTATCGGCGCCGGGTTTGCCGATTTACCCGCCACCGCGCAACTCGACGCGTTACACCGCATCGAAGGCAATCCGGAAACTAAGCCGTTCTTCGACATGCTGGTGGCCCATACCATGCAAGGCTTCTATGGCGACCCGCGGCATGGCGGCAACCGAGGCCGCGTAAGCTGGAAAATGCTGGGCGTGGCATCGCCGCCGCTGCGGGGCCGCGCATGAGCAGCCTGAATAAAGTAAACGCCGTGGTGGTGGGTGCCGGTGCCGGAGGCGGTATCGTCGCCAAAGAACTGGCCGTCGCGGGGCTGAGCGTGGTCCTGCTGGAGCGCGGCAAGTGGTACACCGCCTTCGATTGCCGCAAAGACGATTTGCGCAACCAGCGCACCAGTGCTCTCGGCAACGCCTTCGGTCCCGATGACGAGCGCAATCCGCGCGTCTCGGTAGATCTGAAAGGCCGCGCGCACAAAGTACGGGCCAGCGGGCCCGGCTACAGTAACAACGCCGCATGCGTGGGCGGTGGCACGCTCAGCTACGGGGCGATGGCTTGGCGCTATATGGAGCGCGACTTCCGCATGCGCTCCACCTACGGAACTGTGGCCGGCAGCACTCTCGAAGACTGGCCCATCTCGTACGCCGATCTGGAGCCTTTCTACGAAAAAGCCGAATGGGAAATCGGAGTCTCCGGCGACGATTCCGGCAATCCGTTTCGCGGGCCTCGCCGCAGGCCGCTGCCCATGCCGCCGCTGGCGCCTAATCGCGAATTTGAAATGCTGGAACCAGCCGCCAAACGTTTGGGGTTGCATCCCTTCCATATTCCGATGTTGCGCAACAGCGTGCCCTATAACGGGCGCGGGCAATGCATGCGCTGCCGCTGGTGCGTGGGCTTCGCTTGCGAAGTGAATGCCAAGTGCGGCACCCAAAATACGGTGATCCCCAAAGCGCTGGCCACCGGCAACTGCGAATTGCGCACCGGATGCATGACGCGCCATATCGTGACCGACGATCGCGGCCATGTGACCGGCGTCGAGTACTTCGATGAGCATGACCGTCTGCGTGTCCAGGAAGCCGACCTGGTGGTGGTATCGAGCGCCGCTGTGGAATCCGCGCGCCTGCTGCTGAACTCCAAGAGCCATCTGTTCCCCACCGGCTTGGGCAACCGCTACGACTGGGTGGGGCGAAATTTCCAGGGCCACAGCTATACCGGAGCGTTCGGCATCATGCCCACCGACACGTACGACGACCTGGGGCCCGGCGCTTCCATCGCCGTCTGCGATTTCAACCACGGCAATCCGGGCCTCGCGGGTGGAGCCATGCTGGCCAACGAATTCACCAGGCTCCCCTACCAGTTCGTGGGCATGCTGCCGCCGGATGTGCCCAAGTGGGGACAGGCCCACAAAGATTTCATGCGCAATTTCTACCGGCGCGCCATCGCCATTCAAGGGCCCACACAGGAAATGCCCATGTACAATGCGCGCGTCGAGGTTGACCCGAACGTGCCCGATTACTGGGGTATTCCGGTGGCGCGGCTATCCGGTGACAAGCATCCGCACACCATTGAAATCGGCGCCTTCGCGGCGGCCAAAGCAGAAGCATGGCTGAAAGAAGCCGGCGCCGTACGCACCTGGAAGAAATTGGCCGGCCCTGGCTACACCGGCGGACAGCACCAGGCCGGCACCTGCCGCATGGGCGACGATCCCAAACTTTCGGTGGTCAACCGCTATTGCCAGGTGCACGACATCGACAACCTGTTTGTGATCGACGGCAGCGTCCACGTAACCAACGGCGGCTTCAACCCGGTGCTGACCATTATGGCGAACGCATATCGCGCCTCCGAACACCTGGTGAAAGGCTGGAAGGGGACACAGTACCGGTGATGCACGCACGCTGGTGGTGGGCTGCGGCCGCTTTGCCCTGCCTGCTCTTGCTGGTTCCGGCATCCAGCAGCATCTATTACAAATCCACCGCCGGAGAAGGCTGCGCCGGCTGTCACGAAATTCGCGCCAATTGGAATTCATGGCACGAATCCACGCATCGCGGCGTCGCCTGCTCCGCGTGCCACGGCGATTCGCTGACTTCCGGCATCGACTTCCACCTGGGCAATCTGCGCCGCATCGTGAAACATGTCAGCGGCGAAGTTCCCGAACAGATCCGCGTGAAGGGCCTCGACCTCACGGCTATGATGCAGCGCTGCCAGGCGTGCCACCGCCAGGAATTCGCCGACTGGCAAAACGGCCCGCACGGCGCAACCTTCGCTAAGTTTTTCCTGGATCGGAAACAGAATCACGAGCGCCTGCTGATGGACGATTGCCTGCGCTGCCACGGTATGCAATACGAAGGCGGTATCCGCAATCTGGTTACGCCCATCGACACCAAAGGACCGTGGAAGATGACGGACGCGCGCTGGAACAATATCCCAGCCATTCCCTGTCTGGCCTGTCACGAGATGCATCGCCACGGCGAACCGCAGAGCAGGCAACCGGACCGCATGGCCCGGTCATCGGCGCGAGAAGCAATCTACCGGCCCTCGCTCGCGCTGTTCGACCGCCGCGAGATGGAGCACGTAGCCACCGCCAACCTCGCGCTTCCCCAAGTGATGGATGGCGCGCGGCCGGTGCGCATGAGTCCGGACCAGCGCCAGGGGTTGTGCTACCAATGCCACGCCCCGCTATCCACACGCCAGGCCGGATCGGGCGACGACCGCACCGGAGTCGGCATTCACGAAGGTCTTAGTTGTCTGGCCTGCCACCAGAAGCACGGGCAACAGACGCGCGCCTCTTGCGCCAATTGCCACCCGCGCCTATCCAACTGCGGCCTGGATGTGGAGAAGATGGATACCACGTTCCTCTCCGCCAAAAGCACGCACAATATCCATTCCGCGAAATGCGCCGATTGCCATCCCAAGGGCATTCCCAAGCGGCGGGAATTAGCTGTCGCAAAATAGCCGCGTTACGAGGGGCGAAAGCGCTCGTCAATTTCCACCTGGTAGCCGCTGGCCAGCCGGTTGGTCTCGTTCGCCATCCCCACTACCGCCATCAGTTCGCCGAACATGGCCTCGGTCATGCCCGCTTTGCGCGCCGCCGCCGTATGCGACGCAATGCAGTAGGGGCACTGATTGCTCGCGCTGACCGCCAGGTAGACCATCTCTTTGGTTACCGCGTCGAGCGCGCCCGGGGCCATAATCTGCTTGATGCTTTCCCATGTGCGCCGCAGCGTGGCCGGATCGTGCGCCAGGGCTTTCCAGAAATTATTGATCCAGTCGGTCTGGCGCGTAGTCATAATGTCGTCGTACACGGCCCGTACTTCCGGGCTGGCGTTGGCGTATTCAATCATGCCGCGATTATATCCGGTAGGAATGGCCTCGCGGTCTGTACGCACATCCGACTATATTTGTTTAGTGTGGATCGCGCGCCAAATCCCGTTGCTGCTACTGGCTTTCGCCGGTTGGGGCGGGGAACCCGTCCACTACGAACTGCGCGGTCGTTTGCTGCCGGGCAGTCGCGCGTCGGTTTGGCTGCATGGCGCCACCGCGCCGTTTGAGGACAGCACCCTGGCAGGCGACGACGGTCAATTCCGTTTTCGCGATCTGTTGGCCGGAACCTACACGCTGGGCGTGTTCGTGCCCACGCGCGGCGAGATGCGGCGCACCATCGAACTAGGCCCCAGCCAAGCTGACGCCAAAAGACGCATCGACCTCGACGTGCAACTTCACGATGCGGATTTCGAATCCCGCGATAGCCTGCGCCGTGGCGCCGTCGTATCGGCCAAGGAACTGGCGATTCCCGATCGCGCCCGCCACGAGTACGAGGAAGCCGAAAAGAGCCTGACCCGCCGCGATGCGGAAGCCGCCGCCAAACATTTCGCGCGCGCCGTCGAACTGGCGCCGCAGTTCTCGGATGCCTGGAACCATCTGGGTACCATCGCTTACCAAAGCCGTGACTACCCACGCGCCGAAAACTGTTTTCGCAAGGCGCTGGACGCCGCTCCCGAAGCGTTTCAGCCGCTGGTGAATCTGGGCGGTGTGTTGCTCAATTTGGGCAAGTTTGCCGAAGCGCTCCAGTTCAATCTATACGCGGCGCTGGTCCGCCCGAATGATGCGCTGGCTAACTCGCAACTGGGCATGAGCTACTTCTACCTGGGCAAGTTGGATCTGGCCGAAAAGTATCTGGCCGCGGCCACCAGTCTCGATCCGGCCCATTTCTCGCATCCGCAATTAATGCTGGCCGAGATTGCCCTGCGCCGCCATGACCATCCCGCGGCCGTCCGCCAACTCGAGGCCTTCCTGCAAAATCATCCGGATGCGCCCGAATCCGGCAAGGTGAAGGATAAACTAGCGCAGTTGCGCGTACCTGCCGACCCCGCGCCGGGCTTCGCTGCGACCGGTATGGCCCGCACTTTTTCGGAAATGCCGGACCTGACCCCCTCCGACGGCGTCCCCTATAGCGTGCGGCGCGCGGATGGCCGCCTCTATCTGCAATCCTTCGACAACTCAGGCCGCGCCCGCCAAACCAGCATCGACGCGACCATCGGCTCCGGCCGCCACGCGCGCATGCTGCTCACCCGCTCCGCGGACGGTGCTCTTACAGCATTGCCGCTGGCCTGGTACGGCGCAGACAGTGGAAAGTATGCCCCCGCTCCAGCATTTGTTTTTTCCGAAAACTGCCTGACTTGCCACGCCACAAAATCGAGCGGCCATGCGCAGGCGTTGGGCTGTGTGAGTTGCCATGCAACGTCCGCGTCGAAGCCCGGGCAGGCTGTTTGTCTGCGATGCCACGTGCAATCGAGCGGCGCCAGATCCGCGCACGCCGCGGCCCACCCTTCGGATGAGGAAGAATCCAAAATCGAATTGAATAGCGCTGGATATCGCCTGCTGGCCTCGCGCTGCTATCAAAACTCGGCAGGCAAACTCACCTGTACCACCTGCCACCCCCCCCACACCTTCTCCAAAACTGCGGCCGAATATCGCATGGTCTGCCGCGGCTGCCACCCCACCATGCACAACAGCGCACCCCTCGATTGCCCCCGCTGCCACATGCCCAAACGGCCCGCGCAGGACGCCCCGGGGATGACCATCGCCGATCACCGCATTCAACGGCCACTGTAAAGCCTGTTACTGTACTGGTACAACCCAGTCCGACGGCCCTTGTGCCGGTTGCTTGGCCCGCGATATCGTTACGACAGAAGCCTGAATGAAAGCCCGTTTGTTCCGCCTCTCGATTCCGCTAATCCTCGCAAGCGCGATAACCTCCGCCTGGCCGCAAGACAGCATGCAGACGGTTTCTCGCCGTCAAGCCACCGCAGCCTCGCGCGGAAACTTTAAAGTCGATAGCGATCTGGTGTTGGTGAATGTAACGGTAACCGATGCGCGCGGCCGCTTCGTCATGGGGCTCGATCGCCAGGACTTCCAGATATCCGAAGAAAAGACCGCCCAGACCCTGGCCTATTTCTCCACCGAAGAATCGCCCGTATCCGTCGGGTTGGTGCTCGATTTCAGCAACAGTATGGCGCCCAAATTCCGTGAACTGAAACGCGCCGTGGCCGAATTCCTGAAGAGCGCCAATCCCGCCGACGAGTTCTCCCTGATCGAATTTCGCGACCGGCCGGAAATCTCTGCCGGCTTTGGCGCGACCCCGGAAGACATCCAGAATCGCGTTGCCTTTACCAAACCCTCGGGTAACACCGCGCTGCTGGATGCCGTCCATCTGGGGCTGCGCGAAATGCGCAAAGCGAAGAATCCGCGCAAAATTTTGCTCATCGTCTCCGATGGCGGCGACAACCACAGCCGCTTTCGCGCCCACGAAGTGGAGACGCTGGCCCTCGAATCGGACGTCGAGATTTACGGCATCGGCATCGTGGACCACTCCAGCGCCCGCTCGCAGTTGGAACTCCTGCAGGGTCCATCACTGCTCAACGAATTGACCGGAAAGGCCGGCGGCCGCTACTTTGAAATCGACGACTCGAGGGAGTTGCCGGAAGTCGCCGAGACCATCGGACGCGAACTGCGCCATCAGTACCTGCTCGGCTATATCCCTTCGAACCAGCAGCGCGACGGCCGCTACCGCCGCATTCAGGTGAAGGTCACCCGCCCGCCCGGCAAGCCGCGCTTCTCGGCATATTCGAAACCCGGTTACTTCGCCCCGTCCGATTAACTCCCTCCATTTTTGCCAGGCCATCTTTGGTAGTCTGGGTGAGATGTCCGATCTCAGTTACCCTATTGGCCGCTTCGCCTACGCTGGCGAGAGCACGGAAGAGCAGCGCCGCGCCTTCATCGACCGCATCGCGGATATGCCCCAAAACCTACGGGCCGCCGTTGCCGGGCTCACTGCGGAGCAACTCGATACACCCTACCGCCCGGGCGGATGGACCGTTCGCCAAGTGGTTCACCACCTGCCTGACAGCCATATCAACAGCTACTGCCGGTTCCGGTGGGCGCTCACGGAAGACTCACCCAGCGTCAAGGGGTACGATCAGGAACGCTGGGCGCAACTTACCGACGCGCGTACCGCGCCGGTCGAGCTTTCTCTCGCCTTGCTCGACGCGCTGCATAGCCGCTGGGTCGTGCTGCTCCGTTCCATGGCCCCGGCCGACTTCGCGCGCACTTTCGTCCATTCGGAATTAGGGCCAGTGACCCTCGATCGCAACGTCGCGCTTTACGCCTGGCATGGCGACCATCACGTCGCCCACATTACTTCTCTACGCGCCCGATCCGAGCCACGCCCGTAAGGAAGTGGTTGTACGCCACTCGGATAACTGTCATTTAAACTGACCCACTACACTAGGAGACCCAACTATGTACAACATGAGCAACCTGAAGAAGCTGAAGATTATGGATGCCGCCGCCCCGGCCGCGATGCAGGCATTCTGGGCATTCGACAAAGCCGCGATGGCCGACGGCGCGATTCCCGTTAAGTATAAAGAGCTGATGGCGCTGGCGGTCGCGTTCACCACCCAGTGCCCCTATTGCATCGAGATCCATACGGGCAAAGCGCGCAAGGCCGGCGCCACCGATGCGGAAATCACCGAAGCGGTCATCGTCGCAGCCGCGTTACGGGCCGGCGCCTCCATGACCCACGGCACCCACGCCTTCACGGAAGCCTAACGGCGGCGCGTCCGGCGATCATTCGCTTTGCGGCGTGGCGTAGTATCCGTTGCGCGCGTCCACGCTTAACTTGCCCGGCTTTCCCAGTTTGACTTTCAACTGATGAAAGCGGCCGTCCTGCTTGCCCGTGGGGACGAAGCCGAGTACATAGTGGCTCTCGGGAGTGGACAGCTTACGGAAGTTGATCGCGAAGTCGTTGCCAGCCGTGTACCTGCCGCCCGTGCCGCGCGCCAAATCAACCAACAGGACGGGATTGCTAGGGTTGCCGCTCCCGTAACGCTGATAGCCTTGGCCGCCGCCATCTGCTCCACTCATTCCGGTACGATCGGTGGTCTCACCGGTATCGATCACGTTGATCGCCACCTTCGCATGAATGGCTGCTTCAATAAAATCCGCCTCTTCAGTGGTGCGATCATGCCCGATAAAGAAGCCAGACGAAACCAGTACGATATCCCGCCGCGCCGGTAAAGCCGCCATCCTTTTCACTACAGCCTTCATCAGTTCTACCTGCAGCGTTTGGCTTCGCGAGACTCTGCACAGCGCCGTGGGAAGCAGCGCCAACCGCGCGGCGCCTTCCTGAAGTTTCTGGCGGTCAGCCGTAAAATCGATCTGCACTTCGCATGACGAAGTGAAGATGCCCGCGCGATCGCCGGGCTGCAATGCGGCCAGTTGCTTGTCGAACGCATCGTGCAGTCGCTTGCGGTCGCCCAGATCGCGTATGGTCAGATCGTCGAAGAAGTAGGCCACGAAGCGCGTGGGTATCGCCACCGCCGTCCCCGCAGTTACAGTAGCGCCCGCTGCCGGAAGGGAACGGTCTGGAGCGGATTGCCCGCCCGCCGATTCTACCGAGAAACTGGCGATCTCCTGCCGCTTGCCATTGTCGAAAAGTTGAAAGTCGTCCTTGCCCAGATTGCCGACAGTCTGCCCGTCGCGGTCGCGAACCACCACCGGCACCTGGATTACCGTCACGCCGGATTTGAATGTCTGGTCCGGCGTTTGCGCCCCCGCGCTCGACAGCGCTGCCAGCGCCAGGCACGCAATGAAAAGCCGTCGCACTACTCGCATAATCTACCTCTCCGCTGCCATCGCGGGAATCTGCACTCCCGCATTCTCCGCAGTCAGATCCTGCCCTTCGTTGTCGCGTACCACCAGCCGGATCAAATACGCGCCCGGCTTCATATTGAAATTAGTGTCGATAGTGACCGGCGGTTTCTGGTCCAAACTTTTCACCGTTTCGTCACGCAGGCGTAGTTGCAGGATCTTCTGCTTTCCCTCGATGAAATTTCCATTGGCGTCGAACACCGCCGCCACAATGGTGAGATCGTTGCGGTTGCGGTCTTCCTCCTTCCGCAAGTGGATCTGCTTCAAGTCCACGCTGGTAAGCACCGCCAGCGTTCCCTCGGCGCCGGGCGGCAGTAGCTTGGTATGCATTTCGACCGGAAGGGTGTGGATCTCATCGCGCGAGAAAACCGCATTCTCTATCTCCTGCCTCGATACCGCAACGGGGTCCTCCGCATGCTTTGGCGCCCAGTACCCGCGGCGCGCCTGCAAGGTCACCTTCTCGCCGGAATTCAGGGTCACCTTCAGTGCATGGAACGAGCCATCCAGCTTCAGGTTTTGGGGCGAGAAGCCCAGTACATAGAGGTATTCGGGCTTGGCCGCGGCCTTTCGCACACCGCCCGCGAAATCGTTGTTCAGATTCACTGACCCGCCGGTGCCTTCCCCCAGTGCGATCAGTTCGTCAGCCTCGGCTTCCGCCTCCAGAGGCCTGAAAGTGGTCTTATCCTGAATGGTAGTGGCTTCGGCGCCCTTTTGGCAGGCATCGTACACTGGATTGGTCCACACGCCGCGGCCGTTGATGGTGCTGATCGGGACCTTCGACCGTATCGCCAGATCCATCAATTCGGAACTGGTAGCCTGCAGGTCCGTCGGAACAAAGAAGCCCGGCGACACCAGGATCACGCTGCGCTGTCCAGGCATCTGCGCCATGCGTTTGACCACGATCTTAAGCGCGGTAAGCGTGGCGCGAGTTTCCTGCAGGCCGCTGTAGTAGGCATCGCGCACGTATTGCAAGGTGGTGTTGAAATCTCCGAAGTCTTCCACCGCCACTTTCAGCGCGAGACTCTTGGGAATATCCGACTGGCTGGGCTGAAGTCCGACCTGCTGGTCGATTTGGATCGCCTGAAAGTAACTCACATAAGTTCCGCAGCTACCGAGTACGGCCGCCCCCATGGGGCTGGGAACAATCTTCAACAACGGTCCGCTAAGTTCGTCGGGACGGTTGGTGAAATCCACGCCGATCCGGCCCGACGTCGTATATAGCGCCACGCGATCCCCCGGTTGCAGAGACGACTGCACGTATTTCACTACGGCGGCGCGCACTTGCGGCAGATCCTCAAAGCGAAAATGTATGTCGTCGAATACGAAGGCAACGTAGTGGCTCGGCAGCACCGCAGCCGCGGCAGGCGCGGTGGACGATCCGGGTGTCTGGCGCTTGTCTGTCGGCGCTTTCCCGCGTTCTTCTACCGTTCCCGCCCCAGCCCCGCTCTGCACCGAAAACTTCGCGATTTCCTGGCGCTTGTTTTTATCGAAAATGCGGAAATTGTCTTTCGTCAGGTTTCCAACGGCATGCCCCTGGCGATCGCGCACAATAACGGGCACTTCCACAAGGTTGCTCTGCACCTTGAAAGTGACTGGTTCATCGCGCGTGATCACTTCCGCCGCACCGGCTGGTGCAATCGGGGATGGGGCGGAGGGCGGCGCCGCCGGGGCTGCCGGAATCCCGATCTCCGCCGAGATGACTTTAGTCTCCGCCTCATCCACCCGGGGCTGCTCAGTCGTTTCGACGGCGGGCGGCGCATCCCGCTTGTGTGCCTGTTCCCTGGCGTCCGGCGCCCAATAACCATCCCGCGCCCGGATATCGAACTTCTGTTCGTTAGTCAGCTTTACAGTCAGCGAATGGAAACTACCATCCGGCTTCAATGACTCCGGAGCGAACCCCAGAACATAGATGTACTTTGGAGTCTCAGCCAACTTCCGGGCCGCGCCCTTCAGATCGTTCGTGTCCGCAATAAATCGTCCACCGGTGCCGCTAGCCAACTGCACCTGAAACGTCTGGTAATCGAAGCCGCTCTGCAATGCCAGGCCGCGTGCATCGAGACCATTCACCACCACGTGGGAGCGTACTGCATTGCTGATCAAGCGCGTAGTCTCCGGCACCAGCGTCCACGGACACGCGGCGGGCGGGGCCATGAATTGCAGCAGGCCCGACGTGATCAGGACCACCGTTCGTTGGCCCGGCAGTAACGCCACCCGGCGAACGACATTCTCAGCCTGCCTGACCACCGTTCGCGATTGCCGTTCGATTCCGTTATCAATCTGGCATTCCGATCCCGTATCGCGGTTGGGAAACGCTGCCCGTATCTTGAGTAAAGCGGCCTTCAACATGGCGCGGTCATCGGTGAAATCGAGTGTGACTTCGCCGGACGTGGTGAAAATGGCCATGCGATCGGCCGGTTGCATGGCGTCCACCAGCCCCTGTGCGGCATCGCGCGAATAAACGAGGTCGCCGAAGTCTCCAATGTTTCCGCGGCCGCTGGTCATATGCAAATCGTCGAATAGCAGCGCCACGAAATGTCCCGGAATAGCTGCCGGCGCCGGCTTGGCATGCGAGCCATTCCCGATGTTCCTGTCCTCAGCCACTTGTCCCGTGGTGTCCTCGACAATGAACTTAGTAACTGTGACCGGCTTACCTTTGTCGAAGAGTTGAAAATCCTGCTTCTGGAGATTGCCGATCGGGCTTCCGTTAGCATCCCGCACCACAACAGGCACGAGCACCAAGTCGGTTTGAGCTTTAAACTTGACTTCGTCTTGCGGCCAGGCAATGGAGGGAAAAAGAAAGAGTGCGGCGAGCGACAGTGATCGGATATTCATAGCACTAACTCCGCCATAGATCCTCTTACGGTGTACCACCCTGCGCGATTGCAGACAATGGGGAGCTATCGCTTGGCCTGCTGTTTCGCCTCTTGAAGTAACTGGTCCAATTTCACGCGATCGAAGTACTCCCCACCCAGCCAGACGCTTTGCACCTGCGTGGAGTTGCGAATATCCTGCAGCGGATCGGCTCGTAGCAAAACGAGATTCGCGATGCGGCCGGGTTCCACCGTACCCAATTCGGCGCTCCGCCCCATAAACTTCGCCGGATTGATAGTGGCTGCCTGTAAGGCTGCCAGCGGCGTGAGCCCGGATTCCACCATCAGCGCCAGTTCGTCGTGCAGGCCGAACCCGGGGAAGCAGTACGGATTCATGGCGTCCGTTCCAGCCATCATGGGCACACCGGCGCGAAACATCGAGCCCACCACACGCTGATCGGCCGCAAAGAGACTCCGCGCCATCTGGTATTGGGAATTGTTCCAGCGTCGCATTTGCGGTTCAGTCCGCGCGTTCCAGCGTTCCCGTGACTTCCGCCCGATGTAAACCATCCGGCTATCGGAGGTAAACGCGGAATCGTCCAGGCGCCCCCACACACGCAGTACCGTAAGCGTCGGGACTTGCCACGTGTCATGCTTGCGGAACTCATCGAATAGAGCCTGGCACTTGGCCCCGTCGAAGCTGCGATCTCCTTCCGCCTCGAGCACCAGCCTGTCCCGGAAAAACTGTACGCGCCGTAGTTCGGCCATCAGCGCATCCTGCCGGCTCGAACAGGCCAGTGCGATCCCCTGCAGGTGCTCGATGGATCGCTGCCCGGCGTCGGACGCTTCCTGCGCGCTGATGCTGTCCGGCACATGCCCTTCAAAAGCGATGTGCTGCTGCCGGGCCTCTTCGGCCAGCGCAAAATAAGCATCGCGGGGAATGCGTGTATAGACCTTGATGAAGTCCGCACCGCCGGCTTTAATCTCATCCACCGCCCGGCGCGCGTCCGCCGGCTTTTTCACCACGATGGATCCGGGCCAAATGGCCGGACTCCCGTCCACGATGGCGCTCGCCAGGTAGATTTCGGGCGACGGCGTTTCGCGGGCGAGTTCCGCGCGCAGTGCCCCGGTGTTCTTGTCGCCTGACATGATGCGCACTCCAGTCACGCCATTCGCGATATAGAGCGGCAGTTCGTATGTTTCATGCACGTGTATGTGCATGTCCCAGAGGCCTGGAATCAGATATGCTCCGCGAGCATCCACCGATTCGGGCAGGGCATCGTCGGCAGGCTGGGCCGTCGCGATTGAAGCGATGCGATTTCCACGAATCCTCACGGTTTGGTCTTTCAATTCCGCCCCCGTAACGACGTTAACCACCGTGACGTGCCGTATGGACTTCTCCACGGTTGGCCCATCCTGCGCAAATACGAGCAAAGCGGAAAGTAATAGCCGAACTGCCATCCAAGCCACAGCCGGTGACAACCCCGGAAAATTCGTCCGCGCCAATCGAACCAAGTACTTGCAACGCCCCATCCCCCGCCTCCCTATCGCGCCCATGCTCTACTCAAGTCGGATACGGGCTCTAACCCGCGATCCCAAGCAAAGGATCAAAACCTATGTTGATATCGCACAAACAACATGAAGCCAATAAGCAGAATGCCCAGCAGTCCTGCGGCCCGAAGACTCCTGAAGGCCGCGAAGCCATCCGCTTCAACGCCCTCACCTTCGGGCTGCGCACCCGTACCATCATCCTCCCTACCGAAAACGCCGCAGCCTACTCCCAGCTTTGGGACGAACTGTGCGCCGATTTTAATCCCCGCACGCGCCTCGAAATGTGCTGCTTCGAAACCATCGTCGTTGCGCAGTGGCACCTCATCCGCAACGCCAACTCCGAAAATCGGATCTACCAGGAAATCCCCTTCGGCGAACACCGCTTTGCCATGCTCGCCGAAGTCGACAAACAGCGTACCAAATTTGAAAAAGAATTCCGCGCCGCTGTCGACTACCTGCAAAAGCTACAAAAACAGCGACCCGCGCAGCCCGAAGCGAAACCTGCCGAACCCCTGCAGCCCGTGCGCAACCCCCAGGCGAAACCGCACCCTGGCTTTGTCATGTCCGAACCCGTCGGCCATCCCGTCTTCTGTGCCCCGGACACCACCGACACTCGCTAACTGTTTCCCGCAACGAGATCTTTGACAACTCCGCGCCCGGCAACGAAGGGTGCGCCCGTAGTGTCTCTCCCGCAGCCCCAAATTCCCGCCAGATCCCGTCCCGCCTTCCCGAAATCACCAAAACACCTAATCCCCCGGCACTGCCCCCCAGCCCCCGGCCCCAAAACCCGTGCCGAGTCACCGTCCACCCCCGACCCCGACTCGTCTATCTGCTGTGCATTCAATAAGTTAGGCTTCGTTCGTCGCCCAAATGCAGAACCGGCCGGCGCTCGTATGAACGCCGGCCGGTTTGGATTAACAGGTAGTGATCGAACCTAGAACTGAATCTTCGCCGAAAGCTGTACCGATCGCGGAGAAGAATCGTATCCCAGGAAGGTGCCGTACGGACTGGTCGGTAAGCCGGCCATGCCTGACACCAGACCGAATGTCGAGTCGCCCAGAGTCGAGTCCGGTGCCGCGAAGTTCGGATGGTTGAACACGTTGAAGGCCTGTGCGCCAATTCCAATGCTCCGGCCTTCTCCGAACTTGAAAGTCTTGAACAGGGCCATGTCGATGTCGAAGAAATGCGGTCCACGGTATTGGTTGCGGGTTTGCGGCGACCAGCCCGAGAACCCTTCAAAACTCGCGGAACCACTGTTAAGGAATGCGTTAGCATTCAGGCAAGGCGTGCCGTTACCGTTGATGTCCTGAATGTTGCCGCTGCCGCAACTACCGGCTTGGCCGCCGCCCGCGATAGGCGTTGCCAGAATCGTGCTACCGCCGTTGGTGATAGCGCCGTTCCAATAACCGTCCGTGATGGAGAAGGGTAGACCGGAGCGCCAGAACCACTTACCGGACCACTGCCAGCCGCCGAAGATCGCGCCCAGCACATGGTTGTCGAAATGCGGATTGGGGTTGACTACCCACGCTGCATTGAAGTTGTGGCGAATGTCGTAATCGGAGTTGCCATAATTGTCGGTACGCAGATTGGTCGGGTTGATCTGGCCGAGCAACGAGTCGCCGTAGGTGAAGATGCCGCCGTTCGAAACTTCGTCCAAATTGTGCGACCACGTGTAGTTGAAGATCGCCGAGAACCAATTCGAGAACTGCTTGCGCGCCGTCAGACTAAGGCCGTTGTAATTCGAAATGGCGCCGTTCTGAAGTGTCGTGACGGTACCGTAGTTGGGAACCGCCGCAGAGCCGGATTCCAGAATACCGGGCACGTTTGCGTAAATGCCGTAAGGATCATACGCGTTCGGCCAGGCGTTGCTGTAGGGAATTCGGATACCGGTATTGCCGACATAATTGGCCAGGACTACCCACGAGTTCGTAATCTGGCGCTGAATCTGGATATTCCACTCTCTCCATTCGGGAGCATGGAACGTGCCATTGATGGCCGTGAACGCAGGGGCTGCGAAAACCGACCCCAGCGCGTGCAATGCCGCCGAGATTTGGTTGTAGGACTGCTGAATGTTAAAGGCGTTTGCCGAGGCCGCCCACGTAGCGGCTCCGCCTGAAGGATCAAACGGCAGCGTTCCGCTGGTCGGGCGAACGCGAATCGCTACGGAAGCCGGGGGGTTGGAGAGCAGGTCGTCAACCACGCCGGCAGCCGGGGAGTCATAGAAAATGCCGAAACCGCCGCTGATCACGGTCTTGTTGCTCTTGCCCGGAGACCAGCTAAAGCCGATGCGCGGCGAGAGTAGCGCGGCATCCACGCCCGGATAGGCTTGATGCTGGCCGTAAGCGATGTCGCTGCTATAAGGCACGCTACCTGGATCCGCACTAGTCACGCTCGCCAGGCCGCTGTAGGGACCTTTGAAGTTCGCGAAGCAGTTCGTCTGGCATACCGGATTGGAGTTGCGTTCCACGCGCAGGCCCAGAGTCAAAGTCAGGTTAGGCTTCACCTTCCATTCGTCCTGACCATACACGCCCAATCCCCAGAGAGCCACCGGAACGTTGCTCGAGGTATTCAACGACATGCGGTATTGGTAGGCTAGCCCGTCCACCATCTCCTGCAAACCATCGGGCACATAACCGAAGTAGACCACCGGCGAATTGTAGAAGAAGTTGTGGTCGCTGACGTCGTAACGGCGGAAGTTAACGCCAAACTTCAGGTTGTGGTTGCCCACGATGTGCGTGAAGTCATCAATGAACTGATACTGCGTAATGTTGCGGCCCTGCGGAAAGCTCGACAACGGATTGAAACCGGTGAAGGGCACCGCGCCGGAAGTCGCGATCTGGTACGGGAAAGTGCTGGTCGCCAATTCTCGAGTTCTGCTGGAACTGCGCTACATAGTGGCTGAACGACGCTGTGAACGAGTTCGTCGACCGCGGTCCAAAAATGTGAACTTCGTTGAACTGCATGTCATACGACGGCTGGTTCGAGAGCGCATTGAATGCCGGGCTGATGGCATTGATCGACGTGGGCTGCAAGCCGTGGTCGATCTTGTAGCGGAAAAACGCGCTATCGTTGTTGCCGATCTTCTGGTCCACCTTCGCAGCCAAGATCCACTCCGAACCGAGAGCGTTCGCCGAACTGCGGAATTGCGCCGCGCACGCCTGGGTCGAGGGATCGAATCCGGCCAGCGTCAGGGCATTACATTCGCTGTTGTTGGGAATCGCTTGGGCCGAACTGGCGCCGGGAGCGTTTTCCCAAAGGTTGAACATCTTCTGATAAGTGGCGACTTCGTTCGGCTGCATCACCTGCACGTTGTTCAACACCGCGGTAGTAAACGCCGGCGTCGGGATGGTGGTATTGAAAACGTTTGGCAGAACAAAGCGCAATCCTTCCGTATCCACGAAGAAGAACGTCGAGTTCTTGCGGATGGGTCCGCCCACCGAAGCCGCCCACTGGTTGGCGTTCGAGAAGGGCCGCGGATCGCCAGCCTGGTTCAGGAAGAAGTCGTTGGCATTCATGGTCCGGCCGTTCCAATAGTAGTTGGCGTTGCCATGAAAAGTGTTCGTGCCGGACTTGGTCACATACGTAACCTGCGCGCCGGCCAACTGGCCGTATTCACCGCTATAAGGGTTCGCAATAACCGTGGCTTCCTGTACTTCGTTCGAGCCGATCAGCAGGTTGCTGGCGCCCGAGTTATTGATGTTGAAGTACGGATCCATATCGTTCTCGCCGTTGACCGTAAACATGTTGGAGGTCGCCGGTAAGCCGTTAAGCGTGAAGTTGCCATAGCCTCCGGTGGAGTTGATGACCACGCCGGAAACGGTCTGGGCGATGTTGGTCATGTCACCACCCGGGCTGGGCAGTTCCTGTACTTCAACCTGAGAAAATGTCGTATTGGTGCTCGGTTCGGTATTGATCAAGGGGGCCGCCGCCATCACCTCGACCGTTTGCGTGTTCGAGCCGACGGTCAACTGCAGATCCGCCGTAACAATTTGGCCTACAGCCACTTCTAGCGCCCGCTCAGCCTTCTGAAAGCCGGTCGCGTTGGCGGTAATGGAATAATGTCCGGGCTTTAAAAGCGAGAAACGGTAGGCGCCCGCTTGGTTGGTTGTCGTTTTCTGGGTAGTACCTGTGTCCAGGCTCTTCAGGGCCACCGGAACGTTAGGTATTACCGCCCCGGTCGGATCGGTAATGGTTCCCGCGATGTCACCTGAGATTAAAGACTGTGCGAAAGACTGAGTGCCGAACGCGGCCAAGGCCACAAGGAGCACTAAGCTGAAAATCCACCTTTTGTCCATATTCACCTTTTTCTTCGAGATGTACGGCCATGGGGCACCCCCCCCACAAGCCGCTCCTGCCAATGAACTGCACGTATCCCCGTTATGCGATGGAAAAACGTCCGATATAGCAATTTCCGGACCAAAGGCGAGGATGGCTAAACGACTGAAATTAAGCCGCTTTGAGATTGACGGCTATGCAATTCCATAATCTGCGCCTGCCGCCACCAGTTCAATCGGCCTCATTATCCGAGCTACTTGAGTTCGAATCGGGAGTTTAGCGCTGTGAGGACACCGCCCCCCGGAATTTACACTACGCCATGTTGTGCGAATTTATGCCAAGTCTCGATGATAGCTTTACAAATTTAACAGAAGCCTGTAACCTTTCTCGTAGTGCCCAATCTCTTTGTTTCCGTAGCGCGAAATCGAAAACTTCCAAAAAACGGATAAATTTTCCGTAATCTTCGAGCTCGTCCTCAAGCAGTACTTCGCTCGCTCTGTTACTATTTGTTGTAAAACACCACTGAGAGGTTCAGGTTCTTAATGCCCCGTTTGTCGTCTTCACCCAGTGATATCAAAGGCCACTACACCGTGCTGGTGATAGGGTCCGGATACGGAGGTGCGATCGCGGCTTCCCGGTTGGCACGCGCCGGTCAACAGGTTTGTGTATTCGAACGCGGCCGTGAATTTCAGAGTGGCGAGTTTCCCGACACCGAAGCCGAAGCACTGGCCGAAATGCAGGCCGAGTTTCCCGGTGGCCGCACCGGATCGCGCACCGCACTCTACGATTTCTACGTCAATCGGGACGTCAACGTGTTCGTCGGTTGCGGCTTGGGCGGCACTTCTCTAATCAACGGAAACGTGGCGGTCAGGCCGGAGCCTCGCGTCTTCGAAGACGTCCGCTGGCCGCGCGGTCTGCGGGATGACTTCGCCGCCGTGGAAGCGGGATTCCAACGCGCTGAGCAGATGCTGCGCCCGTCCCCGTATCCGGAGCGCTATCCGGCATTGCCTAAGTTACAAGCGCTGGAGCAATCCGCCGCGCAATTGGGCCAGGCCTGCTCACGCGCGCCCATCACCGTGAACTTCCAGGAAGGCGTGAATCACGTCGGGGTTGCACAGCGGGCCTGTATGCTGTGCGGTGATTGTATCTCCGGCTGCAACTACAGCGCTAAAAATACGCTGGCGTTCAACTACCTGCCCGACGCCACCAACTTTGGCGCGGAGATCCACACCCAGATCTCGGTCCGCCGCATCGAACGAAAAGACGGGCGCTGGGTGGTGCATTATCAATCGCTCGACACAGGGAGGGAATCGTCCGACGCGCCGACGCGCACTGTCTCGGCCGACATCGTAATCCTGGCAGCGGGTACCATGGGAACGACCGAGATTCTGCTTCGGTCCAAGGCCGAGGGCTTGGCTCTCTCCGAGCAAGTGGGTCAGGGATTCTCCGGCAATGGCGATGTTCTGGGCTACAGTTTCGGTTGCACCGAAGAGATTCGCGGGGTGGGCTACGGCCATCGCGACCCGCGGGATATGGAGCCTGTTGGACCAGCCGTGACAGGCATGATCGATATGCGCAGCCAGCCTGACCTCGATAGCGGTGTGGTGATCCAGGAGATTGCCGCACCCGGCGCCTTGGCGGGCTTGCTGCCGGAGGCTCTGGCACGGGCGGGAGCAGCGCTGGGCAGGGCCAGCGGCGAAGGTTTGACCGAAGCTCTGGCGATGGAAGGCGAGGTAGAAAGCCTCTCGGTGGGCCCGTACGGCGCGTATGAAAGCGCAGCCGACAATACCCAAGCCTACCTGGTGACCACCCATGAAGGTGGCTCCGGCCAAATGCGCCTGGAGAACGACCGCCTGAAAATCGAATGGCCACATGTGGGCGAACAGCCTATTTTTCAACGCGTAAACGAGATGCTGGCGGAAGCCACCAAGGCGTTGGGCGGCAAATACCTGATCAATCCGGTGTGGAGCGCGATTTTCAATAAGGATCTGATCACCGTTCATCCCCTGGGCGGCTGCGTGATGGCGGATGACGCCCAACGCGGCGTGGTCAATCACAAAGGCCAAGTCTTCGCCGACGGCACTGGCACCGCGGTGCACGAAGGGCTTTATGTGTGCGATGGCTCGACCATCCCCCGGTCGCTGGGCGCGGGTCCGCTTTTGACCATCTCCGCAATCAGCGAGCGCACTGCCGCGCTGCTCGCACAGGATCGCGGCTGGACGATCGACTACACCCTGCCGTCGCGGTCGCGGAAGTTCGTCGCCGCTGGCCCTATGGGCCTTCAATTCACCGAAGCGGCGCGTGACGCCGGCATGGAAGTGGATCTCACCGTGGTGTCGGACGATCTGGAAGCGTTGCTAAGCGGCACCCATACCGCCAAAGTCGCCGGCCGCGTGATCGCGCCCGAATTCTCGGCCGAACCGATGTCCGTGATGTCCGGCGAGTTCAGCATCGATGCCGCCGGCAAGATGCAATATCGCCTTCGTCTGGCCGGTCCGGAAGGAAAGACATTCGATTGGAGCGCGTCAAGGGAGGCCACTGCTCTGCATTCCACTAGCGGCACGTTGCGCCTCTCGCCGCGCCAGTTGCAAGGGCAGTTGACCACCATTCGCGTATCGAATGCCGCAAATACCGCTGCTCGCCTGCAAGCTGCGGCGCGGGTCGGACGAGCCTTGGCAGGCGATCTCTATGACATCTATGGCGGCGTTGCCGGCGCGCGCAAGAAACGGCCGCTACGCGCCAATGCCCCGACGGTATACGCGCTCGATGGCGGCGGCAAGACGGGGCGCCTGATTCGCTACGAAGGCGGATCGCACGGGCCAGTCCTCTTGATGGCCGGCGAAAACGCTTCGAGCCTGATCTTCACCATCGATACCATTGAAACCAATTTGGTCGAATACTTATTCGCGCACAGCTTCGATGTGTGGGTTTTGGATGGCTCCGGCCAAGCGGAGCGCGAGGCGGCGCTCGCGACGGTAAAGAAGATTACTCGCGCGCCCAATGTCCGCACCCCGGCCGGCAAGTGGGAATCCGCGGGGCCTGTGGAACTCAACGTAGCGACACGCGACGCCGTCCCCGCCGCGTGGCACGGCATTTCGGTCATTGGAACGAACGCCGCACGCGATGTCTATCCCGCAATTCTGAGCGGTCTGACTACTTCGGCTCGCTGATGGCCGAAACGCGCATCACCTTGCCTTGCTGCGCCTCAGTCAACGTCACGTGATTTGCGGAAAGAATCGCGCCTGTGGTCCGGTCGAGCCCGATGCGAGCGTTGATATACGCGACCAGCGACGCCGTCTCGGTATTTTGCGCGGCATTCAGATCCCGCTGCTGTTGGGCAACGTTATAAGGAATCGAAGCGCCCAGTTCAAACCGCTTCCGCTCGCTGGCATACAACTGTTCCTGCAGCGTCCGGTTGCGCACCGCCGCATCGTAGCGGGCCCGCGCCTGCCGCAAGGCGATCACATAGTTCTGGACATCCACCTGCACCTGGTTCATATCCCTGCGCGTGCTCAACTGGCTCTGGCGATAACTTAATTGATCGATGGCGTAATCGGCTTGCGCCTGCCGGTTCCGCAGAGTCGCGAAATACCCGCCGTAGACGCTTTCCGAAGGGAAGTTGCGCCGGAACACTTGGCCCAGCGCCGTACCTATGCCGCCCACGAAGTAAGGGTTCGGTGTGGCAGTGAAGCCATCGAATGTGACGGTCCTGCCCGTTCCGGCGATACCGGCTTGACTCTCACTGCCGCCGACCACCGCGAAGGGCAGCACGCCGTTCTTGGTGCCGAGATTGTTGATCTCGGTCGCGGCCGCAGTCTCCTTCTCCGTTAGCAGATCGGTACGATTGGCCAGCCCCTGTTTTACCAGTTCCTCGACGGGCAGCAGATCGTCGTGCTCGGGAATTTGTATGGGGTCGACAGCCACGATGTGTACATTCGCCAGAACGGGATCGGCCGTCCCCGTGCGGCTCAGCAGATTCTTCAACTGAGTTTCCTGCTGCTTCAGGGCAGTTTCCGAGTCGACCACCGCTTGTTGGGCGGTAATCGCGAGACTGTCGGCGTTGATGGTTTCCGAGGGCGCCAGCGATCCGATGCGTACCTGTTCTTTCACATTGCCAAGGAAGGCGCTGGCAGTCTCAGCGGCGTTTCGTTTGGCCTTCAAGTCCTCGGTATCCGCCTGCAGCGCATAGTAGGCGTTCAAAACCTGCGCCACTATGTTAATGACCGTGCTCTGAAAGACCAGGTCGGAGGCATCCCGATTCATTTTGGCCGCGGTAATAAAGCGCGAGTTCACCGCGATACCCGCCCCGTTCAGCAGGTATTGTTGGGCAGTGATGGATAGCACCGGCGCCGACGACGGGTTCAGAACGTCCGTGGGTGAGTTCTCATCCAGATAGTGGTCGGTATATGTAAGGCTGACCGTGCCGCCCGTGAGGAAACCTTCCTGAATGCTGAGGGTGTGCGCGCGAGTCCCGTCGACCAGGACCGACGTGGCGCTCGCCTGTGAATCCGGGTAGAGCGAAGTCGTATGGCTGAACGTGCTGGCTTCCTGAATGCTCGGATCGAGGTTGGGTGTAACGGGTCCGATTTGCGACACGGTGGCATTGGTCGACTGCACGCGGCCCGACGTAGTGCCGGGCGCGGTGATTCCGGCGGCCTGCTGGCTACCCGCTACGCCTTGGCCGGACGCAACCGATCCGGCTTGGGATGCATTGCTGGGCACACCCGGCAACGCGCCGCCCGCCGATAAGCGCTTGACGTTCCAATCCGACAGCAGCGGATTGTAGCGGGCCACTTCGATATCGATGTTGTTTTCGAGCGCCAGCGCGATAGCATCCTGCACGGTAAGGTACAGGTTTCCAGCGCGGACCAGTTCGGCAAGTCGCGGCGAGTTGGCCAACCGGACCGGCGGAACCTGGGGCGCCAGGTAAGGTCGCAGAATGGCCGGCGCGTGCGGCGCGGTTGGTGCAATGGTGGCTTGCTGGCCTAAGACTGGGCTGCACGCCATCGCAGCCGCGGTGATCATCGCCGCCACTTGGCGTGCGCTTGAAAGAGCCAAAAAAGGGAAGAACGTCACGGGCGCTCCTCCTTAGGCAAGTCGGCAGGCAATGTCGACGGTTGCGAAATGGTTCCCTGCAAGGCTTCCGTGATCGAAACGTTGTTTACATCGAGAGTGGTCCCGAGTGCCTGATCCAGGGCAATGCGGGCATGCGTATAGTTCGCCATGCTCTGCACTTCGGAACTCTGGGCGGTGGCCAGATCGCGCTGGTCCTGCACCACCTGGAAAGACACCGTCGCGCCCAGAGCGTAGCGCTTTTGATCGCCGGCCAGGGTCTGCTCCTGCAGCACGCGGGATTTCACGGCTGCGTCGAACCGCGCGCGCGCCTGTTCCAAGCCCAACAATGCGTTCTGCACATCGACGCGGATCTGGTTGACGTTCTTCCGCAGATTCAGTTCGTTCTGGCGCAACTCCAAAAGGCTGGTAGCGTAGTCGGCCTGCGCGGCGCGATTGCGCAGCGGGATGTTCAACGAAATGCCGGCCGAGTAGTTGGGGTAGTCGCGGCGGAATATTTGGGAAAGTAAATTGCCGTATCCGCCGACCAGCGGCCCATTGTATCCCTGCAGTAACCCGATAGCCGTCAGATCGCCGCTAAGTCCGTTGTTGGTCAGTTCGGCGAATGCGTTCAAGGTAGGCTTCAAAGAGTTCTTGATACCGACGAGGTTCATCTGGTTACTCGCCAGGTTCAAGCGCGCCTGTTCCATCTCGGGCCGCGCCACGATGGCCTTTTGAATCGCCTCTTCGAGCGGATGCGCTTCGTCCGTGGCCGGAATTTCAAACTTATCGAGCGGAATGATGTGCAAGCTCGTTAGACCCGCATCCGACACGCCGTTGCGGCTCAGATAATTCTTGAGGATGGTTTCCTGTTGCAGCAGGTTGGTCTGGGCCGTGACCAAGTCTTGCTGACCGGCGTACAACTGAGACTCGGCGCGCGTGATCTCAATAGGCGCGGCGGTGCCGAACTGTACCAGTTTCTTGTTGTCGTTGAGCAGTTGCTGGGCCGTATCCACTTCGTGCCGGCGAGCGCGCACGTCGGCGTCGAAACTGACCAGATCCCAATACAGGTTCAAGGCTGCGGAAACGGTCGCGATAAGCTGCTGTTTAAACTGCAGGGCGCTGACCTTCACGTTGTTCTTCTGCACGCGGATGTTGCGGCCATTGACGGCACGTCCGAAGCCCTGCAGCAGGCTCTGGGTCAAAACCAGGTCCAACGCGCCGGAAGTGTAGGGATTCAAACTATAGGACGCGCTGTTCAGGCTGACCCTCGAACTGGAGTAGGTCAACTGCGCCGCCAGGCCGAAATCGAAATTCTGCACGTATTGTGCCTGCAGGCTGCGCGTGGAATCCACCAGGACGGAAGTCGCGGTCAGCACCACGTTGCTTTGCGGAAACGTCGAATGTCCAAAGCTAACGATACCGAGGACCGTCGGGTCGAGCGAAGGAATCGATGGGCCTAGCTGGGTGACGATACCGCCACCGGAACTGACGCCGTTACCGGCGCTGATGCCAACGCCTCCCGACGTATTCACGCTTACGCCTTGCAGACTGACGCTCTGGGGTCCGCTGGCGACGCCGAGACCGACACTGCGCAGTGCGCCGCCGGCTTGGGCGCGTTTCAAAACCTGCTGCGCCAGCATCGGTCCATAGCGCTGGATTTCGACGTCGATATTGTTTTCGATAGCCAACGCGACCACGTCGCGCGCGGAGAGATAAAGATTTCCGGCCCGGATCAGGGACGCCAGACGAGACGAATTCTGCAACCGGATGTTGGGCACGCTTCCGGCGCGATAGGGGGCGGTGAGAAAACTCAACTTACCCTCGGGCTGCTGGATGGCGATCTCGCTCTGAGCCGCCGCACAAGCGCACAGGACCAGGACAATTCCCAGGACTCGAATTGGCATTAGAAATAGTTTCATGAATTCAAACCGTTTAGAAGAAGGGCGACACCGGTAGGTAGGCACGCACCTGGCTCGCGCTAATGGTGACGCGCGAACCTCTAGTTTATTACGCATACGTGTAGTTTATTACGCACTCTCCACGGTTTTGTTCCGATGAAAGGAGATGCGCTGTGATCCAGTTATCAGATAATGGAGTATTCTCCTTTGTTTCCTTAGTTTTGGAAGCCATTAACGAAGAGCGTCTCGCCGCCACCGGGGCGCGGGATAATGTTTCGAGCGCCCTATGTTCTGGACACACAAAGCCTTTTGGATCACTCCGCTGGCGATCGCCATTATCCTGCTGCTTTTCTCCGCAGCGGTTTCCCGGGGTCTGCTCCGGCAGGTCTACCAGTTGAAACTGGCGCAAACCAGGCGAGAGCGCCTGTTCCTGGCGTCGATCGGATATTTCACCGCCGCCTTGGTAGTCCGCGTCATCACCCTGGCGATTCACAACCATATCGGGCCGTTTCACGATGTGGCGATGAAGGGCCGACATATTCACCATCTTGTCTGGGGAATCGCCTTGCTCCTGGTGGTCGGCTATGGATGGCTGATCCAAATCGGCGCGGGAGCCGCTCTCTCAAACGCATGGGCCGCGCGCAGTATGTGCATGGCGTATGGAGTGGGGGCCGCTCTTACACTTGACGAGTTCGCACTATGGCTTAACCTGCGCGACGTTTACTGGGAGAGGGAGGGGCGCGAGAGTTTCGAAGCCATGGCGCTGTTTGCCGCGATTTTATGTACCGGCATTCTGGGCCATCCGTTCTTTCACGGCGTGGCTCGGGAGTTTGCCGCCATCCTCGGAAGGAAGCGACGCTCGTAAACGACGCCGCGACGCTAACGAAAAGTGAAACTGGACAGAAACTTGCGAAAGACCGGCTCGGTGGCGCCTCGATCTTCCAGCGGCGTTACAAGAATTAGCGAGGCGTCGTCTACGTACTCCAAGCGGGGTAGTGCGACCAGAACCGTATTGTTAAAGTAGCGCTTGCCGTTCGCTAAACCGACGGTGGCGTAGCTCAAGCCCCGGCGGTTTCCAAAATTCACCGCTTTGCCCCGTGGGCGGCGCGGTGAGACGCTCTCCCCGGGCCGCTCAAGCCGCTGCTGGATAAGAAAGAGAATACAGGACGAATCATTAATGAACAGCGCGAATCCATGAAATGGTGCACCATCCGCCGACCCTAAACCGACGAGGCCGGCGGGTATGGTCGCATCAAAATGGTAGTCGTCGTTGATGATGTGACCCCGGTAAGTCACTCCAGTCTGGCCGGGCCGCGCGTGGGTGAGTGTGTCACACGTGAGCACGCTTCGCGCATCCGACGCCGAGGCTGGCGCGGGCACGCACACACTCAGGAGCGCAAAGAGAAGGGCCATTAAGGTACGGGCCCCTTTATCGCGCGCCCCAACGGAGAATTTCTCCATAGTCATATGTAGCATTTGTCTTAACTTCGACGTCATACACGCCCTCGACAACGATCTGGGCAGGAAGGACCCCCAGGTGTCCGTAGCCGCCTACCACCAATCCGTTTGGGTGAATGTAGGATTCAGGGCTTTGCAAACGGCCGACAAAGGTTGCCCATATGAACGGTGGGCCATACGTGCGTCCCGGTGGTAAATGTCCGAGCGCAGTTCTGCCGCAGACCGAACCAATAGATGCCGCGGACTGCGACGATCTTTCCATGGTATTTGCCAATGTCATTGAACAGGCTGCAGACGTCGATTACAGGTGGTAAGACGCGCGGGGTTGTGTGAGCGGTAGAACCGATCTTGTTCCGATATTCGCCAGCGGTGCTCATATCCAACTGTTCCTTCGCATGTACCGCGCCGGCTTTGTCGATTGTCACGATATAAAGGGCTGGGGGCACATCCAGTGAGTATTGGCCCAGCCGGTTTGTCACTGTGCACATTGGCGGGTGGGATCCGCCGGACTGAGTCAGGCAAATTCTGGCGGAAGACACTCGGATGCCGCGCCAGAACAATTCTCCAACGACTTGGCTTGAAGCGTAGATGGCATCGTGGCCGAACCCAGCAAGTTCGAGGACGAAATTGCGTTGCACGGCGGCGGGGAAGTAGACCTGTAGTGGCTGGTAGGTTACCGAGACAAATCCTTTTAGTACCGCCTCGACTGCATCGTCGCCGTCCGGCAGTTCCGGGAACGAGTAGCGGCCCTGATAGTCGGTTTGCGAGGACGCAGCGAAGGGTTCTCCGGAAAGCTTATGTGCGGTTATTGTCGCGGATGGGAGAGGACCGCCGGTTTCATCGGCGACCTGTCCACTGAGAGCGACGTGTGCCAGCGCGCCATCCTGAGTGATGGAGAGCATCCATACGGCGATGGCGGTGCGGGCCGCTGACCGCACGGAACACCGGAAAGTCATTGTTTCTGAGCGTTTAACTGCTTTCAATGAAGCGGGAACCACTACTGATCGCCGCACTTCTAGGCCTCGTCATGAGCTTCGTCTGCCACGCTGCAAAGGGCCTACCGAAGCCGCCTAAGTCCCATTAGAATACATTTGGCGGCCGGCAAGAGAAATGGGTTTACGCTGGATATGTCAACTATGCGGATCGCGATTCCGGTTTGGCTAGCCCGAAGTCTGATATTTTGCGCGGCATTCGCCCTGCCGGCCCAGACTTCCGCGCCGCTGCTGCGCCTTTACGCTACGGTGTTCGATACGAGCGGGCAGGCGATCACCGATCTGTCGGCGAAAGACTTCCACATCGTGGACAACGGCAATGCGGAAACGCCTGTCTTTTTGCGGAAGCCCGCCGACCACAAGAACGGCCGTACGGGAAACACGATCACGATTCTGTTCGACCTAATGAACCAGGATCCGGAGGACCGTTTGGAGACGTGGCATCGTCTCGACAAGTCCCTGCCGCAGTTGGAATCGGGCGAGAACGTCTATTTCTACATGCTCAATCTGGAGGGAGAACTGGTTCCCATTCATGGCATGGGGCCGCGGTCCGCCGAGGATAGCGCATGGCCGCACGGGGTGGCGCCGGTTTTGGACCAGATCATGAAGACCGCCAGCCATGGGAAACACGGGGAACTGGGCCCGGAGGACCGGGTTAAGAAGACTTACCATCAGCTTGAGGTGCTGGCTACACTGCTGGCTGGGTACCCCGGACACAGGAATATTCTGTGGTTCACAGGCCGGGTGCCGAGCATCAATAACCCGAAGGTTCCGTGTACCAGCGACTGGGTGGACTGCGGGTTGTACGTCCCGCACCTGGCCGTGACCCTGGCGCAAAGCAACGTCGCAGTGAACCTGCTTTCTTACAATGTCGATCTGCAGGCGGCCGTGTATGCCGACCCGGGAAGTTGGGAGGATAAGTGGACGCCGCCGCCGTTTGCGGATACGCATGGCGCTGAAATGGCGGACATCGGCAAGAACCTGGCCCTATCCGCACAGGGTGGCGGATCGCCCACGAAGGGGCAGAGCAGCACCACGAGTTCGCGCGGCCGGGATGCCACATTGAATCTGGCGCAAATGGCGCTATTGACCGGCGGCGGAATTTACTTTCGCCAGGATGTGCGGGCGGTGATGCAGCGAGTGCTCGACCGGGATGCCCATGCCTTCGAAATTCTATACGACCCGGCGCTAGCGAATTGGGATAACAAGTTCCACCGCATTCGTATTACATGCGATCGTAAGGGCGTGATGGTTCAGAGCCGGGCGCGCTACTTCGCGATACCCGATTCGCGTGCGCCCGCGGAGCGTATGAAAGCGGCGTTGCTGATGGCGTTTCAAAGCCCGGCGGACCAGAGCGACATTAGCTTGGGCGTCACTGTTTCGCCGTCGCCCGGCAGCGCACACAGCGTGCATTTGGATATACGGGTGCCGGTTTCGGATCTCCTGCTGCGCGAAGAGAACGGTAAGTTCAGCGGCGCGGTTTATCTGCTCATCAGCGATCGGGGGGCGTCGGGTCCGTTGGGCGAGCCGGAGCTATTGAACCTGAATCCGGTATTGACGGTTGAGCAACATGACAAAGCCCTGAAGGATGGGTTGGCACTCGGGCAGGAGCATCCTATCCAACATCCTATTCAGGAAGGCGCGCGCGAGGTTCGGGTGATCGTGCTGGATCAGAATACGAACACGGTGGGCTCAGTCACGGTTCCCGTGAAGTAGAAGGCGCGATCGTAAGCCACACCATCTGCAACCCGGGATCGATGCGCCACTGTTCGCCTTGCACGAATAGCAGTCCCACACCGGGAACACTCTGGCGCGTGATCCTGATCTCGGGGGCTTCTATCGTTATGTCGGGCGCCGCGCCGGATAGCGGGACGACGTTCGCGCTGCGCCCGGCCCGGCTACCGGTTCGTTGACTTTGATGGGGAGCGCCGATCTCGACCATTTTCGCGTGTAGCTCGGCAGACTGACCGGCCCACCGCAGATCGGTCCATTGCATGCCGATTGCAAAGCCCGTGGCGGGGACCTGGCGCTGCAGGATCCGAATGCGTCCGGCGACGGTGGCGTCTTTGGGAACGAGGACTTTGCCCCGGTGCCGGACGGATTCAAGAACCCGCGCCTGTAAGCTATCGCCAATCGCGACAGTCTGTGAATCGAAGCCGGTGACGATTTCCATTTTGATCTTGAGGCCGGGCGGCAGATCCACTGAGGCGGCCGCGGGCTTGTTGGTGTTCGCCGTGACCCCGGTGTCGCCGAAACTGATAGACGATTCCGTTCGATATTCGCGGCAGCGGTCAAACTGTATTTTGTTGCGGCGGATTTCGCCCGAAGGATGGGTCAATTCCATCAAGGCAGTTTTCGGCGTCAAAACGTCTTGGGCGGCGTCTGGCAACAGGGCGTAATCGATACGGGTGAGGGATCCGGTCAGTCTCAGTTCGTCCGGAATATCCTCTGCGTATTGATCCAGGCGCACGAGCTGGAGGGTAGCGGTATCGAACCAAAAGGACCCTCGCGTGGCTACGGTGGCCGCTCCAGTGGCCGAGCGAAGCTTATAAAGGCTGGCCAGCGCCGATTCGCGGTAATCGTAGCGAACCGTATGCCGGCCTTCGAGGTCTTCGGTGCCGGCGTAATGAAAGTTAGCGGCATCCCGCAGAAACAGGTTGCGCGCGTAGGATGAAAACATCCCGCTGGCAACCATGCCGCTCTTCACGAAGGCGGTGACTGCCCAGTCTTCGAAGCGCGCACCATTGGGCCAGGTGAGCAGCTCTTTGGGGCCCGACGTGGTGATTTCGAGACGAACCCGGTCGAGGAATTGAAAGGTATCGGACCCTGGCTGGCGGACGGAGCGTTCGATCGTCTCGAGGCAGGTACAGTTCACCAAGGCGCCCAGTTGCTGACGCACTTTTTGTTTGAAACGGCTCAGAAGGACGAGTTCGGGCGGGAGGTCGCCGCTGTTTAGCGAAGGCATTGCCGCGACCGCAAGCAGAGCGAGGATGCCGGTACGGCGTATCAATGCCACCACCGCTCCGATTTTATATCATGTACTCTCAATAGTGAGATCCCTCCATGCGTTCCTTAGCCCTTTTATGCGGCGTTCTGGCTTGCCTGCCGCTGGCGGCCCAGGACACGAACCTTCCCGTCATTCGCAGCACCACGCAAGAAGTTCTGCTGGATGCGGTGGTACGCGACAAGAAAGAACGGCTCATCCGCAATCTGAAGCCGGATGAGATTCGGATACTGGAAGATGGCGTTCCACAGAAGGTGCAGACCTTCCGCTTCACCGGCACGGATGTGGACGAAGCACCTGCGGCGCCGGGCGCGCCTACGGCGGCGACACCTGCGGCCCCCGCGGCGCCGGCCTTGAACCCGCTGCACAATCTGAATATCGTCACCGTGGTTTTTGAGCGGATGGGTCCGCGCAGCCGGCTTTTCGCGCAACAGGCAGCGGCCGATTTTCTGGCCAATGAGTTTCGCGCTAATACTTACGGCGGCGTCTTCAGCCTGGACTACCGGTTGAACGCTTTGCAGCCTTATACGAATGATCGCGACCTTTTGCGGAAAGCGATCACCCGCGCGACGACCGGCAACTATACCGAGTTCCGCAAGGATTCCGAAAATGTGCTGAACAACCTGGCGGTCGAAATCTCGGGCGGCGAGGGCGGAATTAAAGTGACCACGGCGGGCGGCGATCCATTCCAGAGCGCGGGCGCCTCTACGCAGGGGGCGGAATCCGCGGGCATGAGTTCGGACGGGCAAATGGCGCTAGCGCGGTTGGTCTGGAAACAGATGGACATGGTGAATTATGGCGCGGGCTGGCGCTCGCTCGACGGCCTTCTGGCGCTGGTGCAGGCGCAAGCGGCACTGCCGGGCCGCAAGACCGTGCTACTGCTCTCCGAAGGTTTGGTGGTGCCGTGGCAGGTCGAGAATATGTTCCAGGCCATCATCGGGGCGGCCAATCGCGCCAACGTGAGCATCTATTGCGTGGATGTGACGGGTCTTTCGATCAAGTCTCCGGCGACCGCGAGCACCGATCTGATGCGCACTGGCGCGCACATCAGCCGCAATCAGAATATGTCCGCATCGGGCGATGCGGCGGTGGATATGTTCAAGCAGGATGAGACGGTAAACATGAGCCTGCACGCCAATCCGCAAGCGTCTATGGCGGAACTGGCGGAATCCACCGGCGGTTTCCTGATTGCCAATACGAACGACACCGCCAAGCCCTTGCACCGGGTGATGGAAGATGTGCGCGCGCACTACGAAATCAGCTACGTGCCGACGTCCCAGAATTACGATGGACACTTCCGCAAGATCGAAGTGCAGGTGAAGCGCGCGGGCGCTCAAGTGCATACGCGCGCCGGATATTTTGCGCTGCCGCGCATGGGCGGCGAAGTGCTGCAGCCGTTCGAGATGACCGGGTTGGAGGCGCTGAACGCCAAGCCGCAGCCGAAGAGTTTCGGCTATAGCGTGCAGGCGCTGCCGTTCCGCGACGCACGCAGCGCGGTGCAGTATTCGATGGTCTTCCAGGTGCCGCTGCAGAATCTGACGTATCGCGACAACAAGGCTACGGCCAAGCTGCGCACGCATGTCTCGCTGCTGGCGCTGGTGAAGGATGCAGACGGGCAGGTGGCGGCGAAAGTGAGCCGAGATTTGGCCAACGATATTCCGGCGGACAAGTTCGAAGCGTTCACGCGCGGCGACCTGACCTTCGATCAGCCTTTGTTGCTCAGCCCAGGCCGGTACACTGTAGAGGCCGCGGTGGTGGATCGCGAAAATGGCGCGGCCAGCGTGAAGCGCCAGGCGCTGGTGGTGTCGGGCCAGCCGGGGCTTGGACTGAGCGAATTGGTTCCGGTGCGGCGCGTGGATGCGTTCGATATGCCCAATGACGGCGGGCGGAATCCGGCGGATCCGCTGCATTTTGCGGGCGGCAAAATCACTCCGTCGCTTGATGGCGTATATCCGCCAGGGTCGGCGATCCCGATTTACATGGTGGTGTACCCGGATGCCGGCGGCATTGCGCCGCGGTTGACGATTGAGGTACTGCAGGATGGCAAGCCGGTGTCGGCTGCCTCGCCGGATCTGCCGGCAGCCGACCAGGACGGGTCGATCCCGTTCATGACTAGTGTTGAGCCCCCCCCCGGCCAGTATGAAGTGAAGGTGACGGTGCGGCAGGGCCACGCCGCGGTTAGCCGCATGATCGCACTACGCGTACAATGACAGAAATGCGGTTTGAATGCCAGCCGGGATGCACGGCTTGTTGCCAGCGCAAGGGTTTCGTTTATTTGACCGAGGGTGATGTGGCGCGCGCGGCTGCATACCTGGGCATTCCGGCCGAAGAATTCGAACGGCTGTACGTGTATCGCACGCGGAACCTGCGCCGTCTGCGGATTCCACGCACGGGGCTGTGCCGGTTTCTGCGCGCGGAGGGCTGCTCGATTCACGAGGCCAAACCGACGCAGTGCCGCATTTTTCCCTTCTGGCCCGAAATCACCAAGAGCGCGCGGACGTGGAAGCAGACAGGGGTTCGGTGCCCGGGGATAGGAAAGGGCGAACTGGTGCAGATCGAAGAAGTGCGGGCGCTGGGGGAAGAAATGCGCGCCGCGTATCCATCAATGTATTCGGCCATGTATTCGGCGATGAACCCGCATCCGTAATACATTGAAAGATTCCCATGGCGAAGAATTTCAAAGAACTGACGGAGCAGGAGATCCTGGCGCTGGCCATTTCCCTGGAAGAAGAAGACGGCCGGATTTATGGCGACTTCGTAGACGGCCTGCGCGAGACCTATCCTGCTACGGCGCAAATGTTCGAGGAAATGCAGGCGCAGGAAAACGGGCACCGGCGTGCGTTGATCGAGATGCACCAGCAGCGGTTCGGCGATCATATTCCGCTGATCCGGCGGCATGACGTGAAGGGTTTTGTGACACGGCGGCCGGTATGGCTGGTGCGGCCGCTGGGCATTAACGTGGTACGCAAGCAGGCCGAAATCATGGAACTGGAAACGCGCCAGTTTTATGAAAAAGCGCAGGAGCGGGTGACCGACGCGTCCACGCGGAAATTGTTGGGCGATCTGGCGGAGATGGAACGGCAGCATCAGGCGGCCGCGGAATCGCTCGAGCAGAACCTGACCAGCAACGTGCGTGAGCAGGAAGATGCCGCCAGCCGCCGCCTGTTTGTTTTGCAGATTGTACAGCCCGGCTTAGCGGGATTGATGGACGGTTCGGTTTCGACGCTGGCGCCGCTGTTCGCCGCGGCGTTCGCCACCCACACCAGCCACGATGCTTTTCTGGTGGGACTGGCGGCGTCAGTGGGCGCGGGCATCTCGATGGGTTTCGCCGAAGCGCTTTCGGACGATGGATCGTTGACCGGGCGCGGGCATCCCTGGGTGCGGGGCCTGGTGTGCGGACTCATGACCACCGCCGGCGGCATCGGGCACACGGTTCCGTTCCTGATCCCCAACTTCCACATCGCCTTTACGGCGGCGGTGGTGGTGGTGGCGGTGGAACTGGGCGCTATCAGCTACATCCGCCACCGTTATATGGATAGCCCCATGCTGGCGGCCACCCTGCAAGTAGTGCTGGGGGGGGTGCTGGTGTTTCTGGCCGGCGTGCTGATCGGCAGTTCCTAATTCAGATCTTCGATTTCCAACTGATCGCCCGCCTGGGTTCCGCTGGCGGCGACGGCGCCTGCCGGCAGTTCCAGAATCGAGTGCGCAGAAAGGCATGCGGAGAGCCGCCAGGGCACCATGCGATGGCGGACTTTGCGCACTTTTTTGTGGCGGTCCAGATAGACCAGGTCGATGGTGAACTTCATGAAGAAGCTGTGCACCGATTCGCAGGGCACGATCCAAAGTCCCTGGCCTGGGTCCAGGTGATCGTGCTTTAGCAGGCCGGTGCGGCGTTTCTCGCTGGTGTCGGCCAATTCGGCGGCATCGGCCAGAACGGTGTTCCGGGTCTGATTGCGAACGACGATTTTCAAGCTCTTCTTATAACATGAAGCTGGTGAAGACTCTACCGCTTACTTTTGGTAGCGGCTCCGTTTGCGCGGGATAAGTTGTTGCGGGCTTCGGCATAATCCGGCTTCAGGCGCAGGGCTGTTTGGAACTGGGCGATAGCCTCGGCCATGCTTCCCGGCGTTTGCGCCAAGGCGACTCCCAAACCGTTGTGGGCTTCGGCGTCATCGGGATTCATGCGCAGGATCTCGCGGTATTCGGATACGGCTTCCGCAAGGTGTCCGGGAGTTCGCATCCACGCGTTGGCCAGGTTCTCGCGGGCGGTGGCGTAATCGGGCTTCAGGCGCACGGCGGCCTGGAACTCCGCGATGGCTTCCGGCAGACGCCCGGGCATTTGGGCGAGGTCGATGCCCAGGTCGTTGTGGGTTTCGGGGTCGTCGGGTTTCAGGCGCACGGCCGCTTGGAACTCGGCGATGGCGTCGGAGAGCCTCGCTGGAGATTGCGAAAGCACATTCCCCAAATTAACGTGCGCGTCGGCATAGTCCGGCTGAATCCGCAGGGCAGCCTGAAACTCGCGGATTGCTTCATCGGGGCGGCCGGATTGCACCAGGGCCATCCCCAAATTGTTGTGTGCGGCGGCATCGTCGGGATTCAGGCGGAGCGCTTCCCGGTATTCGTCGGCCGATTTCTGTTGGCCTCCCGGCGTTTCGGCTAGGGCGTGCGCCAGGTTGGATCGAGCGTCGGCATAGTCCGGTTTCTCGCGGAGGGCCGCGCGGAATTCGGCGATGGCATCCGGCAGGCGGCCTGGGATCTGCGCCAAGGCGACGCCCAGATTGTCGTGCGCTTCCGCGTAATCCGGTTTCATGCGCAGAGCGGTTTGGAATTCGGCCATGGCCTGGGGCAACTGTCCGGGCATCTGCGATAGCGCCACGCCCAGATCATTATGGGTCTGCACCAGGCTGGGCTTCAGGCGGAGCGCGGTGCGAAACTCGGCGATGGCGTCGGGCAAGCGGCCCGGGATTTGCGCTAGGGCATTGCCCAGGTTGGTGTGGGTCTGCGCGTCATCCGGTTTCAATTGCAAAGCGGCTTGATATTCGGCGACCGCTTCCGGCAGACGGCCGGGAGTTTCCACCAGGGCGACTCCGAGGTTGGTATGCGCCATCCAACTGGCCGGATTGCGCGCCAGGGTGGCGCGGTAGAGCGTCTCGGCGTCACGATAGTCGCCGCTTTGGCGCCAAGTCAGGATTGCGAGTATGGCGAGGAGTGCGATGGACAGGGCTGTCGCGGGTTGGTTTGCCAAGCGCATGCGGCGCGCGGCGAGGGTGGCTCCGCAGGTTACTGGGACGATGATCCCGAGGGTTGCCAGGTATTGGAAATGGTCGGCCACGTAGGAAAAGATGAACGGGTAGACGTTCAGGAATCCCAGGACTGGAAACAGAGTTCCGGCAAAGAACAGGAAGCCTGCCAGCGGACCGCGTTGCTTCCGCGCGAGCAGTGCGAGGCCGATCGCCACCGCCACGACTGCGGCGGGAAAGAGCCACTGCCACCAAGCCGATGGGTCGATGGTCCAGCGCGGGTAGGTGAAGATCAGGTCCACCGGCCAGACGACTTTGCCCGCATAGAACCAGATCACGCGCCCAGCGAGCAGAAGGCGCTGCGGCAGGCTGAGGGCGAAATCCGCGCCATTTGCGCCGATATAGGTGCGCTCGACCCAGGCGGTGAATAGTCCAGCGGCTGCGCTGAGAGCGAACCAGGGCAGCAGGGGACGTACATCCCGGCGGAATTCGAGGCGTCCGCGTTGCCACCAGAACACCACCAGCAATGCGGCGGGCAAGGTGGCCGTTACGGTCTTGCTCAGTAGCGCGAGCGCGAATAATCCCACTGCCCAGAAGTAGTGGCGCCGCTGCCGGGATCGATCGAAGTGAAGATAGGCGAGCGCGGCAGCCAGATAAAAGACGCCCGATAGCGTGCTTTTCTGTTCCGAGATCCAGGCCACGGCCTCCACGCACACTGGATGCAAGGCGAACACCAAGCCCGCCAGCCACGCGCCGGGAATCGCCAAGCGGCGGACGAGGGCCACCACCAGACATGCGGAAATGGCGTGCAACAGGACGTTGGCCAGGTGATAGCCGAGCACCGCATCGCCCCACACTCGGTGTTCCAGCCAGAAAGCGCTGTGAAGCAACGGATAGTATTGTTGCGTAGCGCCGAGGTCAAACCAGATGCGCCAGAGGCCGCGCAGGGATTGCAGGGCCGGCCTGGTGACGTGGCTGGCATCGTCCCAAACCAATCCGCCGCGGAGTGCCGGCAAGTAGGCCAGCAGGGTTGCGCAGAAGATGGACGCCCACACGGCCGCGTCCGGTTGCCAACTGCGCGGGATCTTCTGTGGGGGGGGCGGGGCTGCCGCGATGGGACGCTTCTTCGCCATAGGGGAAGACCACATCGTACCGTTATTCGCCGTGATTCGAGACTGGCGCCACGGAGCGCCGCAATGTACCGTACACTTATGGAGAGAGCCGGATTTCCGGATAATCAGTCATGAAAATTCGCAGTTATTTATTCAAACTGGCCCCGATCGCCGCCATCGCCGCCGTTGCCGCATCGATCGCACCCGCCCAGCAGCCCGCCGCGCCGGCCGGATCATCGCCAATGCCCGTGGTCAAATCCACGGTGGATGAAGTCGTATTGGATTTCATTGCCCGCGACAAGAAGGGCAAACCGGTAACGGATCTGAAAGCGGAAGACCTTACAGTATCCGACAATGGCGCCAAGGAGCGGCCCGATAGTTTCCGTTTGGTGCAGGGCGCGGAAGCAATCGGCCAGGGCGGCACAACCACTAAACTTGATCCCCTGCGCCAACTGCGCCTGGTGACCTTGGTGTTTGAAGCTATGGGCGAGGCCGATCAGCGCAAGACGGCCCGCACGGCAGCCATCGACCTGGTGAAGGGCGAGCAGGGGACCAACGTCTTTTACTCCGTGGTGGTGATCGATACACGCCTGCTGGTCCTGCAGCAATTCACCAGCGATAAAGACGCTTTGGTGAAAGCTATCAACGACGCCACCGGTGGATACTCGGCGGCGCGGCTACTGCCCGAGTCGGAAAAGATCAAGACCGATCTGAAGCGGTATCTGAATGGCCAGACCGTGAATGGCGCCGATCAGGCAGGCAACACTTTGGCGGCGGCCAATCAACCGGGCGCGGGTGGTGCGGGCGGACCGGGCGGATCGGCCGTACAGGCCAAACTGGTTTCGGTAATGCTGGACATGTTGCGCATGGATGCGGCCATGGCTACTGACGACGCGCGCTTGTCTTTGAATGCGCTGGAATCGCTGGTGCGCGGACTGCAGGGCATGCCCGGACGCAAGTCTGTACTCTACTTTACCTGGGGCATGCGGCTGATGCCGGAGCTGGATGCCATCTTCAAGAACCTCACGGGCATGGCGAATCGCGCCAATGTCACTTTTTATTCGGTGGATACGCGCGGGGTCATGACCTATGCGCAGAATTCGGGCGCGACCGATCAGTTGGCGGGCGCCAATGCCGCGGCCGGCGTGAATGCTTCGGGCAGCGACATGAAAGTCCGCAACGATACCGGAGCTTCGAAGGAAGAGATTAAAGCGTCGGATAATGCGGAGACTTCGTCGCGCGCCAATGTCCAACTGCCGATCCGCAATCTGGCGGAGGCTACGGGTGGTTTTCTGGTAGGCGAGAGCAACGACTTGCGCACCCCGCTGCGCCATGTGAACGAGGAAATCGCCAGCTATTACGAACTGACCTACAATCCGCACATTGAAAACTACGACGGCAGTTTCCATAAATTGAAGTTGGAAAGCAGCCGCAAGGGTTTGGTGCTGCAGGCTCGCAACGGATATTTCGCGTTGCCCCCGGAAGCGCGCGCGGAAGGCTTGCAAGCCTTCGAACTGCCGCTGTTGAAAGCCATCTCGGATGCGCAGGTTGCGACTGACGTGGAATTCCGGGCGGGCACATTCTTGCAACAGCCCAGGGGCGACATGACGGATCTTTCCGTACTGGTGGAGATCCCGCTGCACGGCCTGCAGGGCAAACCGGATGCCGCCGGTAAAGGGTTCGATGTGCATTTTTCGCTGGCCGCTTTGGTGAAAGACTCCAAAGGCGAGGTAGCCGGCAATAAACTGACCCGCGACCGGTCATTCCACGTAACCGCCGATCAATTGAAACTCGGCAATTTCGTGGAGAAGTTACCGCTCGATCTGGCGCCGGGTAACTATAGCCTGGAGACCGCTGTGATGGATCGGGAGAGCGGCAAGCTAGGCATCGAACGCACGAAGTTCACGGTGGGGGCGAATAACAAAGGCGTAGGGATTTCGTCTCTTGCATCGGTCCGCTCTTACACGCCGAACGTGAAGGGCATCGACCCCAACGAAGTCTTCCAGTTTCAGGGAGGCACCATCACCCCGACGTTAAATAACAAAGTGCCGCGCGTGGAGAACGCATCGCTGCGGCTGTTCTTTGTGGTGTATCAGGATAAGGCCATAGCCGCCAAGCCCACGGTGGAGATCGAATTCATGCAGAATGGCAAGAGCTTGCAAAAGGCGCCGCTGCCGCTGCCGGATGCCGATGCGCAGGGACGCATTCCGTACGTGATGACCATTCCCGCGGCAGCCATACCGCCGGGAGTTTACCAGATCCGGGCGACGGCCAAGCAAGGCGATAGCACCGCCGTCGCCGAAACCGACGTCCAGATCGAAGCGAAGTAACTAGCCCTTCAGATCCTGAAAGGCTTCTTCAATTTCGCGCTTGGCTTCCGCTGTGGGAACGGATAGCGGGAGCCGCGGCGGTCCGCCGTAATAGCCGTTGAGATCCATGGCGTATTTCAGGCCGGGGATACCGTACTTGGTGGTGACCAGGGCGGCGGCGCGGGCGATGCGATTCTGCCAGTCGCGGCCGGCTTCCTCTTCGCGTGTGCGGTAGGCTTCCCAGATGGCGATGGCGGCGTAGGGCGCGGCATTGGCGAAAGCCAGAATGGCTCCGGTCGCGCCCATCAGGAGCGAGGGCCAAAGCGTGGGGGCCGAGCCAACGGTCACTTGAAAACCGGGCCGAGCCTCGCGGATGATCTGCATCACCTTCTCCATATTGCCGGAGCTTTCCTTGATGCCGATGACGTTGGGATGATGCGAGAGTTCGATCACCGCTGAAGCGGGAATATCGAGCGCGGTGGCCTGCGGGAAGTTGTAGATGATGACGGGAATGCGGGCCTGGTCCGCCACGGACCGGTAATACAACGTCTGCGCGTCGGCGCGGTTCAGCAGGTTTTTGTAGTAGTGAGGTGTTTTAACGAGAGCGGCTTTATAGCCCAACTCCGCGGCGCGGTTGGTGAGACAGATGGTTTCGCGCACGCTTTCCACACCGGTGCCCGCGATCAGAAGTTTGCCGGGCGCAGCCCAGCGGGCCACCATCTCCCACAATTCGACCTTCTCTTCGGCGGTCAGCAGGACGCTTTCGCCAGTGGATCCGATGACCACGTAGCCGGCCAGCGTGGTGAGGTTCCATTTTTCGATGTTGTGTTGCAGCTTCGCTGCATAGATATTGCCCGCATGATCGAACGGTGTGGTGATCGGCGGGAAAATGCCTTGTAGTTTCATATGTCGATTCAGTTATTGCACGCGATAGACGTAACCGTCTTCCACCCAGCGATTGCCGAACTGTTGTCCGCCGATGCGCATACCGGCGACATTTTTGGTTCTTGCGAAGGCGCGGCGGAGGGCGCGCACTGTGGGATCCGCCATGGGCAGGATCAGGATGGATGGTTTTTTCTCAATTGGAAAACCCGCGGTCCGCAGTGCATCGTTGACAATCCCATGAGCCTCCAGTGGACCGGCAGCGTCAAACCGGCGCGCGGCGAGTATCAGGCGCCAATCGGTATACTCTTCGAGGAGCGCCCAGAGGGCCACACTGGCTTTCAGTCCCGCGGCGTCCAGAGTTCGAAGGATTTCGGCGGCGATGTCGAGGTCGACGCTTACCAGTAATGTTTGATCCATTTGATGACTCCATGATCCTTATCGCCAAGCGCTCCGATCAGCGCTCCCGCGCTTTCCAGGGAATGTGTGCCGTACCGGCTTTGCTCGGACCATGCTTCCACGATATCCCAGTATTTCAGAAGTAGCGGATCGCTCTGGGTTGCAGTTCGCAACGCATTTTGCAATTCGGCGACTCTCACCAACTCTTTCAAATCATGTGTGTGACTTGCATTCACGCGCTTCTTTTCCGGGAACTCGTAGCGCTGGGTCTCCTTTGCGATACACGCCTTCAGCGCACATTCCACAGCATAGCCGGCAAGATAATAGGCGCCGTCCGGCAATCCCGCGTCGAGCAAAGCGCTGGCCTCCGAAAGCCGCACGCGGGATAGCGCCCTCAAACCTTTCCGGTCCATCTGAAAACCACCTGAAAACATGGTAGCGAAGATCGACGGCACACGTGGGAGAATGCCATTGAGCAGACCATGTTTTCCATCGAGATCGATTGCCCACCTGAACAGAATGACCTGATGGTAGCGGAGCTTTGGGGCGAAGGTTCCACCGGCATCGTGGAACTGGGGGGGGGACGCCTGCGCGCCTTCTTTGAAGACGATGCGGATCGCGACGCGCTGGCCACCCGCTTCCACGCGGTCGCCTCGCGGCAGGAAGAACAGCAGGATTGGGTAGCACTTTCGCGGGCCAACTGGGAGCCGGCATTGGTCGGCGAGCGCTTTTTCCTGGTGCCGGAATGGCGCGGCGATCCCGCACCCGAGGGACGCTTCCGCATCGTGGTGAATCCGGGCATGGCTTTCGGCACCGGCAGGCACGAAACCACGCAATTGTGTTTGGAAGCGCTGGAAACCTATGTGCGGCCGGGAGCGCGCGTGCTGGACATTGGCACTGGCGCCGGCATACTGGCGCAGGCGGCATCACTGCTCGGCGCGGGGACGGTGTGGGCCTGCGACGTCGATCCGGAAGCTGTGGAGGTGGCGCGCGCCAACGCCGGGCCTAACCTCTTTACCGGTTCCATCGATGCGGTGCGCCCCGCCACCGCCAACCTGCTGGTCGCGAATATCAGCCCCGAAGTGATCGCGCGCCTGGCACCGGACCTGTTACGCAGCCTGCTTCCCGGCGGCGTGGCGCTGGTGAGCGGCTTCGAACGGCACGAGGCGCCTACCGTCCGGGCAGAGTTGGAACGGCACGGTGCGGTCTTTGGCGAAGCCCGCTATAAAGCCACCTGGGCGCTGCTGGCGGTTGGAGTTACACTCGTGGGGGGTATTTAGAATGTCCAGCATGGCCCAGCGGGCAACCTCCGCAAACGATCGCATCCAGCTTGGCGTAGTCGGAATTGGCGGGCGCGGCACGGCCGATGTGCATGCGGCTCTCGAGGCAGGCGGAGCCACACTGGTGGCCGTTTCCGATCTTTATGCAGGCCGACGTGCCAGGGCGCGCGAGGTGTTCGGGAACGATCTGTTTGTCACCGGCGACTATCGCGAACTACTGGCACGCAAAGATATCGATGCGGTGATCGTGGCCACGCCGGACCACTGGCATGCGCAAGTTTCCATCGACGCCATGAATGCCGGCAAGGATGTGTACTGCGAGAAGCCCATGGTGCATGCCATCGAAGAGGGCCACGCCGTCATCGCCGCGCAACGCAAAAGCGGGCGCATCATGCAAGTGGGCAGCCAGCGCGTCAGTTCCATCATTTACCAGAAGGCGCGCGAACTCATTCGCGACGGCGCTATCGGCAAATTGAATCTGATTGAAGCCTGGTGGGAACGGCCCGTGGATAGCGACGAACTGGTGTTTCGCAGTTCCATTCCGCCGGATGCCTCGGCCGCCACTATCGACTGGGTCCGGTTCGTGGGCCGCACCACGCCGCGCCCCTTCGACGCGCAACGATTCTTCTGGTGGCACAACTATCGCGACTACGGTACCGGCATTCCGGGCGACCTTTTCGTGCATCTATTCTCTGGCGTACATTTCGTGCTGGATTCGTTGGGTCCGGCGCGCATTATGGCCACTGGCGGCACGCGCTTTTGGAACGATGGCCGCGAAATTCCAGACCTGATGCTGGCGCTGGCGGACTATCCCGAAAGTCCGCATCACCCGGCTTTCAACCTGGGCCTGCGCGTGAATTTCGAACAGGGATCCGACGAAACTTCCGGCTTTCGTTTCGTAGGCGAAAAAGGCATTCTGCACATTCATGGCGACGGAGTGCGGTTGGCGCGGCATAGCCGGCCTCCGGAGCCTGGCTACAATATCGAAACCTTCGCGGAGGCCACCCAGCAGGAATTTCTGCGAAGCTACCGGAAGAAATATCCGGAGCCCGCGGCCACGTCCGCTAACATGCGCGCTGAACCGGTCGAGGAATTCCTGGCGCCGGATGACTATAGCGACCACGTCCACCATTTGGCGAATTTCCTGGCCGCGGTGCGAAGCCGCAAACCGGTGGTGGAAGATGCCGTGTTCGGTTTGCGGGCGGCCGGTCCCGCGCTGTTGGCCAATGCCAGCCACTTCGAACGCAAGATCTGCGGTTGGGATCCGGTAGCTATGGAACGCGTATGAACCCGCTGCCCATCGGCATTCAGGCCACCGGCAAACGCAAAGAGCGCGACTCGATGGGCGAGATCGAGGTGCCCGCCGACCACTATTGGGGCGCGCAAACGGAACGTTCGTTGCACCACTTCGCCATTGGCGGCGACCGTATGCCCCTGCAGGTTTACCACGCTTATGGCTACGTGAAAAAGGCCGCTGCGCTGGTGAATGCCGCTGCCGGCAGCCTGGGCGAACGGGAAGCCGGCGCCATCGTGCAGGCCGCCGACGAAATCATCGCGGGACAAATGGACGGGGAATTTCCGCTATACGTCTGGCAGACCGGGTCAGGCACGCAGACCAACATGAACGTGAACGAGGTGATCTCGAACCGCGCCGTGCAATTGCTGGGTGGCGCATTGGGCAGCTACGATCCGGTACACCCCAACGATCACGTCAACATGTCGCAGTCGTCCAACGATACGTTTCCGGCGGCCATGCATATCGCCAGCGTACTTGAGGTTCGGAATTACCTGCTGCCCCGCGTGCGAGCGCTGGCCAAAGCCATCGAGACCAAATCGAACCAGTGGATGGAGGTGGTGAAGATCGGCCGCACACACTTGCAGGACGCCGTGCCCTTGACCGTGGGGCAGGAATGGTCCGGCTATGCCGCCCAAGTCCGCGACGCCATCGCCACGATCGAACAATCGCTCGACGGGCTTTACCGCTTGGCGGCAGGCGGTACGGCGGTGGGCACCGGGTTGAACGCGCCCGCCAACTTCGGCGAAGCGATCGCCGCCAAGATTGGCGAACTTACCGGCTTACCCTTCGTCACGGCGCCCAATAAGTTTGCCGCTCTGGCTTCGCTCGATCCCATGGTCCATGCGCATTCCGCGCTCCGGTTGCTGGCGGTGGCGTTGATCAAAATCGCCAATGATGTGCGCTGGCTGGCATCCGGCCCGCGCTGCGGCTTGGGTGAATTGGTACTGCCGGCCAACGAACCCGGATCGTCGATCATGCCGGGCAAGGTGAATCCCACGCAATGCGAAGCGCTCATCATGGTTTGTATCCAGGTGATGGGGCACGATGCTGCCGTCGGTTTCGCCGGATCGCAAGGGAATTTCGAACTGAACGTGATGCGGCCGCTGGTGATCCATAACTTCCTGCACTCGGCCCGCCTCCTGGCCGATGGCTGCGAGAAGTTCCGCCTGTTTTCCGTTGAAGGCGTGACCCTGAACAAGAAGCGCATCGCCGAACTCCTCCGCAATTCGCTGATGCTGGTGACCGCGCTGAGCCCCGTGATCGGTTACCAGAAGGCGGCTGAAATCGCACACCGAGCCCTGCATGACGACACCACGCTTAGAGAAGCCGCGCTACGTACGGGCTGGATCGACGAGAAAACGTTCGACGAAGTGGTGGATGCGACGAAGATGGTCTGATGCCGCCCTCTGAACTCAGGCATCCTATAAGTAGTGCCGCTGCTCAGTTTCCACCGCGTTTCGAAGTCCTATGCCAATGCGCCTGCCCTGGTCGACGTATCGCTGGACTTTGCGCGCGGCGAATTCGTAGCGCTGGCGGGCCGCAGCGGATGCGGTAAATCGACTTTGTTGAACATCGCCGGCGCGATGGACTTCCCCACGTCGGGCGAAGTCGCGCTCGATGGCGTGGTCACCGCATCGCTGAGCGAATCCGAACTGACTCGCTTACGGCGCGACAAGGTGGGTTTCATCTTTCAATCGTTCCAGTTGCTGCAATCTTTATCGGTAGTCGAGAACGTGGAAATGCCGCTATTGTTGGCGCGCCGTCCGCATGCCCGCCAAACCGCGCTCGATCAACTGCGCCAGGTGGAGATGGAAGAATACGCCACGCGTTTGCCCCACCAACTGTCCGGCGGCCAGATGCAGCGGGTGGCGATTGCCCGCGCGCTGGTGCACGCTCCCGCGCTGCTGCTGGCGGACGAACCCACGGGCAATCTTGACAGCGTCACCGGCGACGTCATTCTTCAGTTGCTGCGGCGGATCGCCGATACGCGCCAGACCACGATCCTGATGGCCACGCACAGCGTCGAAGCCGCCGCCATTGCGGACCGGGTGGTCCACTTGCGCGATGGCCGCGTGCAGGGCGTATTGGAGCCGGCCGCGAGGCAGTAGTGGCTTATCTCAAAATCTTCTACCGGCTTATCCTGCGGCCGCTTGGCCGGGAACGCACGCGCACGGCGCTCACTATAGCCGCAGTGGCGCTGGGCGTCGCGGTGGTACTTGCCATTGAGATGGCGGGTGAGGCGGCGGCCGGATCGTTCCGCTCGTCTATTGAAACCCTGGCTGGAAGCGGCGACTTCGAAGTAGTGGCTACCGGTGGCGTGCCCGCCGACGTGCTGAGCCGGCTTGCACTTTTGCCCTATCCGCTGAAACTGCGGCCGCGGATCGAAGACTATGCGGTCATAGCAACGACCAACCGGGTGGTTCCATTCATCGGCGTCGATATGCTGGCGGATTCCGCTGCCGACGCCGGAGACACCGGCCCATCGCAGATCCAGCGCGGCGATCCGATCTGGGTAGGAAAAGATGCTGGATGGAAGCCGGGCGACCACGTCAGCTTGATCGTGAACGACGCCGCCGTGGACTGCGTAGTGCAAGGCATAATCGCCAGCGCGGGCGATGCCATCGTCACGGACCTAGCCCCTGCCGCCCGCCTCCTGCGCCGGGGCGCCATGCTCGATCGCATTCTGGTGGACGTGCCGCCATCGCGCTCGCTCGACGCTTGGGCGGCGACTCTGCGCGCGGCCCTGCCCGCCGGAGTTTCCCTGCAACCGCAAGGCGCCCGTACCGGTGAAAACCGCCGCATGCTGGCCGCTTTTCGCTGGAATCTGCGTGTGCTCAGCTATATCGCCTTGGTGGTCGGTGCGTTCCTGATCTATAACAACATCTCGGTTTCGGTGGTGCGCCGCCGGGAAGAGATCGGGGTAATGCGGGCGCTGGGGGCTACGCGCGCTGGTATTTTGGGCGCCTTCCTGCTGGAAGCCGTGTGCCTAGGGTTTACCGGCGGACTTGCGGGAGTGGTGCTGGGCCGCCTGATGGCCGCGGGTTCCGTGCGGTTGGTGGCGGCCACGGTCGATTCGCTTTATGTTTCGAGCACCCCCGCACCCATTGCGCTGACCTGGGCCGTGGCCGTCGCCGGTATCGCCGTTGGTGTTGTGGTTTCCATGGTTTCGGCGCTGGCGCCCGCGTGGGAAGCGTCGCAAGTGGCGCCGGTCGCGGCCATGGCGCGCGGCTCCCGCGACCACGATGTCCGCACGCACCAGCGCCGCAATCTGACGGTTGCAGCCATTCTTGGCAGCCTCGCCTGGCTGGCTTCGCGACAACCCGCCGTTGCCGAAAAGCCGTTGTTCGGCTACCTGGCCGCGGTCCTGATGATCACGGCATCTACGCTGGCGATTCCTTCGCTCGTCGCGCTTTTGTCGCACGCAACCGCCACGTTCGTAGGCCGCGTCTTCGGCGTGGAAGCCATGCTGGCTTCCCGCAGCCTCGCCGGATCTCTGCGCCGCACCGCAGTGTTGGTGGGAGCGTTGTCCACCGCCATCGCCATGCTCTCGGCGGTCGGCATCATGGTGGGCAGTTTCCGGCAAACCGTTTTGCTCTGGATGGAAGATCGGCTGCAAGCCGATCTCTACCTCCGTCCCGCCGGTCCCGCCGGCGCCGACCGCCACCCAACCCTTGCGCCGGGAGTGGCCGAGCGCCTGCGAGCGCTCCCGGAAGTGGCCGCCATCGATCAGTTCCGCGCATACGAAATTACTTATGACGGAATGCCCGCCACTTTGGGCGGCGGTGATGCGCGCATCGCCGGACGCTACGGGACACGGCCCTTCCTATCGGGGGCCCGGCCGGCGGATGTGTTCGCCCAACTTCCCGGGCGCGATAACGTGATCGTGAGTGAACCGTTCGCCAACAAGCACGGGGTCCGGCGCGGTGATACAGTCCCGCTTTCGCTCGACGGCCGCGCGATTCCCTTCCGGGTGGTCGATGTCTACGGCGACTATTCGAACGAGCGCGGCTATATCATCATGGATCGCGCCACTCTGCTGAAATATCTGCCCGATCCGGCAGCTTCCAATATTGCGGTCTACCTGCGCCCGGGCACATCGCTCGACGCCGGGCGCCGCGCCGTTGAGACTGCTCTTGGCGCCAGCCGGGTGATGGTGTTTACGAATCGCTCGCTACGCCAGGAGGCGATCCGCGTTTTTGACCGCACCTTCGCCATCACCTATGCGCTTGAGGCTGTGGCCGTGTTCGTGGCGGTGATGGGAGTGGCCGGAGCGCTGCTGGCGCTGGTGATTGACCGCCGACGGGAATTCGGACTGCTCCGCTTTCTGGGCGGGGCCAGGGCCCAGATCCGCCGCATCATTCTGTTCGAAGCCGCGCTGCTCGGCCTGCTGGCGAATGTGGCCGGTATGGCGCTGGGATTTGTGCTCTCGCTGCTGCTGATCTTCGTGATCAACCGCCAGTCGTTCGGCTGGACCATCCAGTTCCACTGGCCGGTTGCGGTTCTGGCGTCCGCGTTATCGATCGTGTATGCGGCCACCGTTCTGGCCGCATTCTATCCGTCGCAAGTAGCGGCTAACCTGGTGCCCATCGAGGTGATCCATGAAGATTAGCGCGCTGCTGCTGGCGGCCTTCGAGCTATGGCGGAGCGCGCTACCCGGCTACCACTATCAGTTCCCGCGAGACCATTTCAATCATCCGGATTTCCAAACCGAGTGGTGGTATTACACGGGCAATCTGCACGATGCCGCGGGACGCCACTTCGGATTCGAATTGACTTTCTTCCGCCAAGGCGTGGAGCGCGGGCCGGCGTCTCCTACCGTTTGGGACGTGAAGGATGCGTGGCTCGCCCATCTGGCATTAAGCGATATTGATGGCGGCAAATTCCTGCACGCCGAACGTCTGAATCGGGCGGGCGCCGGTTTGGCGGGGGCATCGCTCGACCTGGCGCGGCTGTGGAATGGCAATTGGCGCGTACAGTGGGATCTGGCGAATGGGCGGCAACACATACAGGCCATTGACCCGCGCTTTTCGTTGGACTTTGCGCTGCGCCCACTCAAGGCCCCTGTAATCCACGGGATCGACGGAATTAGCCAGAAATCTGCGGGCCTGGGGCACGCCTCGCATTACATCTCTTTTACTCGAATAGAAACAAAGGGCTCGATTTCGCTAGACGGGCGCACTTATCAAGTGGAAGGCCTATCGTGGATGGATCACGAGTTTTTCACCCATCAACTCGATCCGGCGCAAACTGGTTGGGATTGGTTCAGCCTGCAGTTCGACGACGGTTCGGAACTCATGCTGTTTCGCTTGCGACGGCGCGATGGCACAGCCGATGCATTCTCCGCCGGGACGTTTATCGACGCCGGTGGCCGCGCGACACACCTTGCGCACGACCAATTTTCGCTAGCATCTGGAAAACTATGGGATCGATATCCAGTGGAATGGACCCTGAAAGTTCCGTCGGAAGGAATCGACGTTCATATCGCCACCCGCCTTCCCCAGCAGGAGATTGACAGCAAGCAGAATCGCTATTGGGAAGGCGCAGTGGAGATTGTCGGCTCGCGCCACGGCGCCGGCTACCTGGAAATGACCGGTTATGCCGCCGCCGTGCGCATGTAAGCACTAGCCCATGTACATTACGTGGACGTAAGTGCCGAGCCGAACGTTGTACGCCAGATACCAGCCCGGATGATCGGGATCGTCGTAGATCACGATTTGATCCGAATCCCAGAGCCAGTCATTGACGTAGTCATAATCGAACGGGGCGACGCCAAAATAGAAACCATTGAACCAGAAACGTTCCCGGTTGCCTCCCGCCAGACGCCACACGTGGCCTGGCCCAAATCCGCCCGTAAAGCGGCCGTGCTCAAACGGATGATCCAGATGGAAGCGCGCATCGTTGCGGCCGTAATCGTGCCCGATCCAACGCCCGTCGGTGTGGACGTGGGGCGCATTCGGATGGTCAGGCACATCACGGTAATCGCGATGCGGGGCTTCGCGCTGTTCCGGCGCTCTCTGTTCGCGCTGCTCTGGGGCGCGTTCTTCCCGCGAGGGTGGCGGACCGTGCGGCGGTATGTACCCGCCCGCGCCCCGGCCATTCTCCTGCCCATGCTCGCGTTCCTGGGCGTATGTGGGAACTGAAATGGCGAGCGCCAGACCAATCGTGAGACCAACAAGTGTTTTCATAATTCGCTCCGCGTAGCAGGTAGCAAGCACCCGGCCAAGGAGCGGGAAAACACCAATCGCTGCGGCCTAGGCGCCTGTCGTCAATACCACCCGGAAGCGCGCTTTACCGCTCATCATGCGTTCGAAGCCTTCGCTAGCCTGCTCTAGGGGGAGCACTTCGTTCATGGGCCGCACGCCCGACAAAACGCTGAATGCCAGGGTGTCCTGCGAATCGATGGACGTGCCCGAATACCATCCCTTCACGCCCTGGTTACCGCCCAACAATTGTATCGGCGAGAGCGCCATCGACATCGCCGCGCCCACGACCATCAACGTGCCATTGATGCCCAAGCCGCCCACTGTCGCGGCCATCGCATCACCGGCTGTGACGGTTGCCAACACCACTTTCGCGCCGCCTAATTTCTGTAGTTCCGCAGCCGGATCCTGCGCCTTGCTATCGATATATTTCCAGGCGCCCAACGATTTCGCCAGCGGTTCCTTGTCCTGGCCGCGGGCGATCGCCACGGTCTTGAAGCCCATTTTGGCGGCGAACTGCACCCCCAGATGTCCCAGTCCGCCCAAGCCGAGGATGGCCACCAGGTCTCCGGCCCGCGCCGCCGTATTGCGCAGACAGTTATAGGTGGTGAGCCCGGCGCACATTAGCGGCGCGCCTTCCACCGCGGATAGATCGTCGGGCACGTGCGCCAGCGCCTCCGCACGCGCCACCGTGTAATCCGCATAGCCGCCATCGCTGGTTACGCCGGTGATGTATGTAGCGGTCTGGCAGGCGAAGAAGTGTCCCCGGCGGCAGTTGTCGCAATAGCCGCAATAGCCGCCGTTCCAGCCGAGCCCGGCGCGCTGGCCCTCGGTCCAACCGTTGACGCCTGCGCCCACCGCATCCACAATTCCGATCACCTCGTGCCCCGGCACCCGCGGATAAACGATATTCGGGTAAAGTCCTTCCTTGGTCAAACTATCGCTGTGGCAGACGCCGCAAGCCTGCACTTTGAGGCGGACCATTCCGGGTCCAGCATCCGGGATCGCCCGCTCCACCAGTTCAAGCGGTCCTCCACGGCTCGAAACCTGGACCGCACGCATTTTAGACATACAGCCTCCTTCGACAATTTTGGCATGGGTGTCAAGATCCGGCACCCCGGTGCGATTAACCACGGTGAGTATTTTCAAGGGCTTACGGATCGAGCCGCCTGGTTCGCCGTAATGTTATAATTGCAGCTTATGCTACTATTGACACGCCGCTGATTCGTATCCTTTCGCGCCACCCTGGTATTCCCGGCCCGTAGTTTGGCCCGTTCTTTAGAGACCAATATTAGAAACGAGGTAATTTCGATATGCGAAAGCTGCTTTCGAACGGTTTGGCTGTTTTTGCCGGTGTAGTTTCCCTGCCGGTTGCTGGAACCCATGCGGATTCCGCCAAGGCTGCCACCGCCGAACATCGCAACGAACCCGTGAAAGATCGCCGGCTCGCCTTTCTGCGTAACTTCTTTGAGCAGGGAAATTGTCCCGCCGCTAAATTAGCCCCTATTTTTCTGGAAGCTGCCGACCGCTATGCGCTCGACTGGCGCCTGCTTCCCAGCCTCTCCTTCGTCGAAACTTCCGGCGGAAAAGCCGCCAGAAACAATAATCTGTTCGGCTGGGATTCGGGCCGCGCCGCCTTTTCGTCCGCGGCTGCCGGTATCCGCTCCGTAGCCGCCTACCTTTCGCAATCCGCGCTCTATCGGAATAAAGACGTCGACGGCATTCTGAAAACCTATAACGGCAGCGCCGGGTATGGACGCAAGGTGAAAGACGTTATGCGCCGCATCGCCCCCGCCGTGGAGTAATTGCGATTTTCCGCCAGATAACGTAACCAAGCCAAGTCTCCGGCGTGTTCCAATCGAAGAATGGGTGGTCTGGGTGCCATAGGCCCGGGTTCCGGCGCGAACCTGTCTCGTGTATTAGCCGGGGAATCGCTCGCGCCGTCCGGACGCGCCGCTGCGCCCGCACCCCTGGCCGAAGCCTTGGGCGATTCTGTAGCCTCGCTCTTTGGCGAACTGTCCGCCAACGATGTCACCAAGTTGATGGATCTGCTGGGACCCGCCTTGCCGCCGGCCGATGCTGCGCTGTTGCAGGATCTGGTGCATGCCTTCGTAACTGCCGCCGCCCAAGGGGATGCCGCCGCGGCCCTGCAGGCCATGTCCGGCATCGCGGCTCTCGATCCTGGGCGCCCGGACCTGCTCCGCGCCGATCCCGCCAGCCAACCAGTTCAGGCCAGCATCGACCAATTCGTGAACGGGCACACCGCCCTCGCAAGACTAAACGCTGAGGGGCGCCTGGAACAAGCCGCCCAACAAGTGAATCTGCCCGGGCCCGACCGCTTGGCCGGATGGGACATGCGGCCGGCTAACATGGTGGCCCTTGCCGATCGGATTTTTGAGGCGGGCGGTCTGCAGAATTACGTGCACGCAGCGGAGTTGGCCCAAGTGGTGGTGGATAATGCCCGATGGGCGCCCGCCCCTGTCCCGGTTCCTCCCGCCGACACCGAGATGGACCCCCTCAGACTGGGACGCACTGGTCAGCCGCGATCCGGAACGTTTCGTCCGGGCCGGTCTGAATCGAGCGGTCGAATGCAGGAACTCGTCCTCCGCGTCTGGAAGCGTGCTCCATTATTGGTGCTGTTGCTCTCCTGGCTGCTGGCCGGTATCGCCGGCGGCGTAGGCTCGTGGCTGTGGCGCAGTGTTTCGATCGAGACATGGCCGGCATATCTGGCCGCTTTCGCGTTCGACGTTTGGGGACTGGGCTTTATCGCGATTGTCGGCTTTGGCTTCTATATGCGCGTGCGGAAGCCGCCTCAAGTCCGGCGATGAATTGGACGATTCAGGGGAGTGGACTCCATCCAACTCGCGTTGCCAGGGTTTAAGATAGCAGAGAGAGTGACAGGGACAGCTAAAGAGTCTCGGGAAGTCGAGAGTTCCAAAGCTCTCGGTGCTTACTATACCGATGCCCAAGTTGCCGAGTTTCTCGTCTGGTGGGCGATTCGCTCGCCGCGCGAGCGAGTGCTTGATCCCAGTTTCGGCGGCGGTGTTTTTCTACGAGCTGCCTGTAAGAGAATCCGTGAGCTCGGAGGCGACCCGTCCGACCAAGTCTGGGGAGTGGAAATCGACGAAAGTGTCCACGCCAGCATCGCAGATAAATTGTCCGATGAATTCGGCTTGAAGCGGCGTAGTCTCCTCAGGTGCAACTGCTTCGATATCGGCAAAGATACGATCCGAAACGTGAGCGTCGTCATCGGCAATCCACCTTTCATCCGTTACCAACGCTTCACGGGCGACATGCGGCGGCAGGCGTTGGCTCGGGCCGCCGAGCATGGTGTCCGGCTCAGTGAGTTGTCCAGTTCGTGGGCGCCATTTCTGGTTCACAGTGTGTCTATGCTCAAGAGCGGCGGTCGGCTAGCAATGGTCGTGCCCGCTGAAATTGCATGCGGGCTATGCTAAGCCTATTCTTTCCCACCTCGCAAAGTCCTTCGGCGGAATCTATTTGCTCAGCTTTCAGAAAAAGCTCTTCCCCGAATTGAGCGAAGATACCCTTCTCCTGCTGGCCGAAAACAAGGGGGCGGAATGTACCACCTTCCGTTGGCGCGACCTTGTTCACGCCGGTCAGCTTTGAAATTGCAGGCTTCCGGCGAAACTAATCTGGCGCGTACACGCGCCATCAATGCCGCTGCGCTCGAAGGCCGCAACAAGCTGATTGAAAACTTCATTCCGACAAAAACACGCGATCTCTACCGGGAGTTAAAGACACTTCGATCGGCTCACAGGCTAGGGGAGTTGGCCGATGTCGGTATTGGCTATTGTCACCGGCTCAAACGCCTTCTTCCACGTCGACTCGCATACCGCGCAGTCCTGGCAGATTCCGGCCCGCTACCTGCGCGCTACGGTTCGGAGGAGCAGAGACTTAGCCGGCCTCAGATTTACGCACGACGATTGGCAGCGCGCGCTCGAAAACGGTGAAGCGGGATACCTCCTACAAATCGAATCGGCAGACGGCCTTCCCGAGGGGCTGCGGAACTATCTAAAACACGGCGAGGCCCGTGGCGTATCGGCGGCTTTCAAACTCGAAACCAGGGAGAGCGCGTGCGGCATTTTCCGCACGTGTAGCGGCCCGACGCATTCCTTACTTACATGAGCGGGCTCTCCCCCCGATTTGTGGCTAATGAAACTCTGATCGAATCCGCAGTCGCCGCACGTCAAGCCGAATACAAAACGTGCTCCCATTGCGGCAAGCGACTTCCACCAGAGCACATGACTGACGATGCGTGTCACGGGTGTTCGTCGGCATACCGGAACATTGTGTACTGAATACCGCTCAGGGCGAGGTCTACTGAAATCGCGGAATGTGAGACGTGCATCACCGACCGATTCTTTTCTCGACCCAATGCCGAAATACTTTGCAGATTGAAAACAGCGCATGTGGACCGCCAGCGCCGATGAAGAACCCGTCCTCGACTTTGCAGTACAGCAAATGGTGGTTGCCCGTTATGCCGCTGTGATTGATGTGCGACTCCAAGCCCACTGGTTTCATATTCACGGATTCCAGACGTGTTCCAGCCAGATCGATCTTAATCAGCCAACCCGGATTATCGAGTGATTGGATGGTGATGCCGTGTTGATGCTCCCAGGCGTCGTCACATTCGGCGCGGTACCATTGCTGGAGCCATTGGAGTGAGTTCATCAGACAGACCTTTGGTTCATCCCGTCCTCTCCAGTCAGCGCCAAATCAAGCCGCATTATTTTCTTCGGAACCCGCCTTTACTGAATCGTCGGCTCAAAACCGCCGTCATCCGACTCCAATTCCGGCACCGCTCCCGAACACAAATCCCATTCCGCAGCCAGGGCATCAGCGGTGGAATCCAGAAGCACCAGCAGTGCGTCCACTTTCCTTGCGAATCCCGCGATGTCAAAAGCGCCATTTACGTCTGTTTCACCCGGAAGCCGGAACGCAAACGAGCCGGGATCAAGTGCATTCATTTCCTCAACGACGGCCTTAAAATCATCCAGGTTTTCGACTCCATTACACCTGAATTCCTTCTCCCACTTTAACGCCGTCACGATCTGGGCGACGAACTGCGCCACCCAGGCCACCGAATGCGTTTTCTGGACCGAAAGCGGATCGGGCTTCGTCAGCAGGAAATTGCCGCCGCCACCGAGAACAATCGTTTTTAAGTATAGTTCCAGAGCTTGCCGGTACATGAAGACCACTGGGCAACAAGCTGCGAAGTCCGGGACAGGGCTGGAATCGGATTCGGGGGTTTCGGCCAACTTCTTCGCCGCTGCGTGGAGTGACTTGGCATAAAAGAAAAGATCTTCTGGTGGGACCTTGGGTCGGCGCAGCACCGGTTTCGCAAAATTATTTTGCCGCCGAAGAATACGTGGCGCTGACTTTTTGCTGTTCACGCTTTGATTTTAATCGGTTCAGGTGACGGCGGTTTACGCTGTTGTAGAATATAGAGCCGTAGTCCTCGGAGGACATTCTCATGAACGATTCACGTCGGTTCGCCTTCTTCGTTGTCACAACTATGATGGTCGGCGTCCTGCCATGCTTTGCTCAGGAGCAGCAAAGTAGCCAAGCTCAGCCCGCCGTTACGGGAACAGGAAACGTTAATCACATTGCGGAATGGAAAACCAGCACGACGTTGGGAAGCTCGGGAATTGTTGCGACCGGTGGGAATGTTGGTATCGGAACGTCGGCCCCGGCAGCGAAATTGGAGGTGAACGGCGATTTCAGTTTGAGCGGGAGCATCTTGTCGAGCAGCGGAGGAGAACCGATTTTTCAGGCTTTGAACAATGGCAGAGGAAACTTCAGTGCCGGGCTGAGTGCGTTACCACCGTCTACAACGGGTGGCAACAACACTGCTCTAGGAGACTTCAGCCTTCAGGTTAATTCAAGTGGCTTTCAAAACACGGCCATTGGTGCGGATACGCTAGGTGCAAATACAAGTGGGGCTTACAATACCGCCACCGGAGTCGAAGCGCTGGCAAGCAACATCACCGGAGCCGACAATACCGCCACTGGTGTCAATGCCCTATGGACCAACATTGATGGGAGCAACAATATCGCCATCGGTTTTCAAGCTGGAGCCAATATCTCTTCTACCAGCAACAACATCGATATCGGCAACCAAGGCACCGGCACCGACAGCGGCACGATCCGAATTGGAACGCCATTCATTGGCGGCTGTACCGCCTGCCAAACCTCCGCTTTCATAGCGGGCATATACGGGCAAAGCACCAGCCTTGCCAATGTGCCCGTCGTCATCGATTCCAACGGACAACTCGGCACCGTCTCTTCTTCTCGCCGATACAAAGAGGATATCAACGACATGGCCGATACCAGCGACGGGCTAATGCAGTTGCGTCCCGTCACCTTTCGCTACAAGAAGGCATACGAAGACGGCTCCACCAAGCCGGTTCAATACGGCCTGATCGCCGAAGAAGTTGCCCAGGTTTATCCTGATCTGGTCGCGCGAAATGCTGATGGGCAAGTCGAATCCGTCCGGTATCAGTTGCTCGACCCCATGCTCTTGAACGAACTCCAGAAGCAGCACACCACAATCGCAGCCCAGAAGAAACAGATCGAATCACTGGAAGAAAGACTGGCGCGGGTCGAGGCGATCTTGGCGGCGGAAAAATCTGGGGCGGCGGCGCGGTAAGGTGGCGTTCTATTGGACGCGGTCGCCGCCGCCGGCCCTATACCCGGCGACGACGCCCACCGCGCGGTGAAGAAAGGTTATTCCGAGAAACTGTCGCGCCGCCTGGCCGAGGAGGTCGCGGCAGGCTTGCGGGACATGGGCTTCCCCAAAGTGAAACCGCTCCGCGGTGGCCCGGGCGAGATAGAGTTTCAGGGTGGATTGGGGCCCAAGAAAGTCGACGTCAGCTACTCGGACGAGCAACACGGATTGATGTTTGCTGTTTCGATTAAGACCATATGCTTCTCCCCTTTCGGAAAGAACCTGAAAAATCGGTTTGGCGATCTTTGCACCGAAGCCATCACGCTCCATATGCGCTTTCCGTATTCAGTGGTTTGCGCCCTCTTCGCTTTTCCCGTGGCCTGCGACGAGGATGTTAAGCAGCGCCGCGATTTGTCTACATTCAAAGTCGCCACCAAGCTGTTTGCCACCATCGGTGGCCGGCTTGAATACACCGATCCGGACGAGAAATTTGAAAACGTGACTATGGCGCTTTTTCAGCCGGTTGCAGCGGACGCTTCTCCCCGTATTACCCTGTTCGACGCTCAAACTGGCGAGGAAAAGTCAGAGGGCCGCTATGTTAAGCAGTTATTGTCAATCTACAACCGGCGCAACCCCCACGCACTGATCGAAGCGCTCGAAGACTCTTCCAATCTCTGAATCCGCCCCTTACCCTTCCGGCCGCTCCGTAGCTCGCGCCGCATCCGCGCTCAAATACATCCGCCGGTCGTGATGGAACGCCACATTCGCCAGATGCGGCGCCGATACCGCGCTCGCGCCTACTTCCACCGGCGCATTGGGTTCCTTCCGCGATTTCACGCAATCCAGAAAATTCTGGATGTGCGACTCAATCGGCACCGGCGCGTCGAACGTCTGCACCGGTTCCTGGTTCTTGGGCCACGGCTCTTTCCAGATCCGGTAGCCTTCGTTGTTGATGACCAGCGTCCCCTGATCTCCGCAGAAAGTAATCGACCAGTCGTTCGCAAACGAGTTCGTGTAGTTCAGCGTCCAGGTGGCCATGAATCCGCCGTATTCGAATACCGCGCAAAAGACGTCCGGCCCTTCCGCCCCGATGGTCTTGGCGATCTGCCCGTAACACACCGCCGATTTAGCCGTGCCGGCGTTCGTAAACCACTGCACCACATCCATCAGATGGGTTCCCTGGTCGGTCATGTTCCCGCCGGAATAATCCCAAAACTGCCGCCACGCGCGGAACCGCATGGGCTGCAATTCGCGGTCGGGCGCCGGACCCAGGAACCTCTTCCAGTCCAATTGCCCGGGTAGTGGCGTGTTATCCAACTCATGCGCCACGTTCCAGTTCCACATGGGCTTCACCAGGGTGATCTTGCCCAAAATGCCGCTATCCACCAGTTGTTTGGCCTTGATGATGGATTCCGCGCTGCGCCGCTGCATGCCCACCTGTACGATCTGTTTGGTCTTCCGCACCGCCTGCACCATCTGCCGGCTTTGCTCCAGCGAATGGGACATGGGCTTCTCCAGATACACGTCCTTTTGCGCGTCGAGCGCCGCGAACAGGCACGGCGCGTGCTGATGATCGGGCGTGGCCACCACCACCGCGTCGACCCCGCTTTGCGCCAGCAGGTCGCGATAGTCGAGGTACGCCTTGGCGCCGGGCGCCTCCTTCAGAGCCGCCTGCGTGTTGGGATCGTAGACTTCCGAAACCGCCACGCAAGTCGCGCCCAGCTTCTGAAAATTGCGGTTGAGGTAGCGCCCGCGTCCGCCGGCGCCGATTAATCCGTACGCCAGCCGGTCGTTCGCGCCCCATGCCTTGCGCGGAATGAACAGCGGCGCCGCAGCCAGCGCCGTGCCCAGGAAGGTCCTGCGGTCCGGTTCCATCGCTTTCTCCTTACGCGCTCACTGTATACCCATTGGGCCGCGTTTGCCAACAGTGCGACCATATACTAAATCCACATGGATCTCGATATTCAAACTGGCGCGTTACTGTTGTTGATCGCCGCTGTGGTGGCGATGTTGACCCGCCGCTTTCGCCTGCCCTACAGCGTGGGGCTGGTGGCGGCCGGCGTGGTCCTGGCGCTGCTGCCCTTCGCGCCCAAGATCAGCCTGACCAAGGACCTCATCTTCACGGCCTTGCTGCCCCCGCTTCTTTTCGAAGCCGCGTTCTACATTCAGTGGAGTCAACTGCGCCGCGATATCCCCGTAATCGTCACCCTGGCAACTCTGGGCGTGGTCCTCTCCGCTTGCGTAACCGCGGCCGGCATGTACTACCTGGTGCGCTGGGGCTGGCTCGACGCCTTGGTCTTCGGCGTCCTGATCGCCGCCACGGATCCGGTATCCGTCATCGCCATCTTCAAGGAGGCCAATGCCCGCGGACGCCTGCTGCTGCTCATCGAAACCGAAAGCCTCTTCAACGATGGCACCGCCGCCGTAACCTTCGGAGTCGTCATCGCGCTGGCTTCCGGTACAGCAGCTCTCGCCGGTTGAAATCACGGCGTTATTTGCGAAGACCATCGGCGGCGGCATGGCCTGCGGCGGAGCGGTAGCCTTGGCCGCCCTGTTCCTGGCGGGACGCACGGACGATCACCTGGTCGAAATCACGTTCACTACCGTAGCCGCCTACGGCTCCTTCCTCCTGGCCGATCACTTCGGTTTATCCGGCGTATTGGCCACCATCACCGCCGGACTGGTGATGGGTAACTTCAAGGGCTTCGGCGCCATCTCGGCGCGCGGCAAAGAGGCGGAGGCGGTACAAGCATTTTGGGAGTACGCCGCCTTCGTCGCCAATTCGCTGGTGTTCCTTCTGATCGGCGTGCATGAAGCCCAGCAGCACTTCGCGGCCATCTGGCTGCCGGCCTTGATCGCGATCGCGCTGGTCACGCTGGGCCGAGCCGTCGCCATCTATCCCGTATGCTTCCTATTCTCCCGATCCGCGCTCCGCGTCACCCGCAAACACCAGCACATCCTGCTATGGGGCGGCCTGCGCGGAGCGGTGGCGCTAGCCTTGGCGCTGGGACTTCCACCCACCATTCCGCGGCGAGAAGAGATCGTCACCATCAGTTTCGCCGTGGTCGCATTTTCCGTCTTCGCGCAGGGCCTGACCGTCCGCCCGTTCCTCCGCAAGATGGGCGAGATTCCGCACTGAGCTCCAAGCTCGGGCTTGCCACGCCGCCGTTTCCCGAGCGGACCCCTTGCCAGAAATACATTGATTGGGAGTGCAAGGTTACCGAAGCAATGTTGATCGCGGCGTGATACCGTTTCGTATGGCCGTCCAAGCGCTTCACACGCTGTCACATAGCAAGGCATTCGAATACAAGTATGCTGACGGTGAAGAAATCATTATTTACCCATCCAATGATCACGGGGAGTCACAAAGGAAGCACGCCATCGTCATCACCAGCTTTGAACAGCAACTTGTGCGGGATGCCATCAAAGCCGCCGGCTCCATCACCGTTGGCGCATCGCGTGATAATCCGCCACAGGGAAGCCTTGGAGCAACGCTGAGGGCACATGGCTGCTCTCCCCAGGTTTTGAGCTATTTGTCGGCGATACTTGTCCATGAGAAATTCTGCTTCTCGTCCAAACACGGCAACGCGTTGGCCTTAGCCTTCACGTCGCCCGCGTGACAATACTGTTACCCTCCGGACCATCGGGCACCGAAAGCTTGCTGCGGAGCCTTCATCGTCTCAAGTAATGCCTTCCCATTCGGAAAGCCCGAGAGCACACCCGCAAGATGGGCGAGATTCCGCGCCGACCGTAATATTAAGACCCTGATATCTGCAACGGATTATAATAGTAATCGAGACGGTCAGAGATGGCGGTCGCCCTTTCACACCCCGGCGCGCAAGCCGTCGCGGAACCCGAAATCCGCGTCTCCGCCCCATCCCTGCCGGCATCGCCCTTCCCTATAAATCCCTGGGCCATCGCCCTTACGGTCATGCTGGCGACCTTCATGGAAGTGCTCGATACCAGCGTTGCAAACGTCGCCCTGCCGCACATTTCCGGCAGCCTTTCTTCCACCATCGACGAAAGCACTTGGGTACTCACTTCCTACCTGGTGGCCAATGCCATCGTGCTCCCACTGGCCGGATGGTTCTCAACCCTGTTCGGCCGCAAACGCTTCTACATGGCCTGCGTCGGCATGTTCACCGTCAGTTCCCTGCTGTGCGGACTGGCGCCGAACCTTCCCATGTTGATCCTCTTCCGCATCATGCAGGGCATCGGCGGCGGCGCCATGCAGCCCATCTCGCAAGCCATCCTGGTGGAGAGCTTTCCCAAGAAGAAACAAGGCATGGCCATGGCCGTTTACGGCATGGGCGTAGTGCTCGCGCCCATCATCGGACCCACCTTGGGCGGTTGGATCACCGACGATTACAGTTGGCGCTGGATCTTCCTGATCAACATCCCCGTCGGCCTGCTCGCGCTGGCGCTCACCGCTTTCCTCATCTTCGATCCGCCTTACCTGGAGCGCAAAAGCCTGCGCTGCGGATTGCGAATCGATTACATCGGCCTGGGCCTGATTGCCACCGGCCTCGGCTTCCTCGAAATCCTGCTGGACGATGGACAGCGCAAGGATTGGTTCTCATCGAACCTCATCGTCGTTTCGGCGGTGCTGGCCTGCGTCTGCCTGGGGGCCGTGGTCTTCTGGGAACTCTACTCCAAAGATCCCATCGTGAATTTCCGCCTGCTGAAGGATCGCAACTTTGCGCTGGCCACCTTCACCATGTTCCTGCTGGGCTTCGTGCTCTACGGCAGCACCATGCTGCTTCCCATCTTCCTGCAGACCATGCTGGGCTACACCGCCCTGCTTAGCGGACTGGCGCTTTCGCCCGGAGGCATTGCGATCCTGTTCCTGATGCCGCTGGTGGGCAAACTGCTTTCCCGCAAAGTGGAGCCGCGCTGGCTCTTGATGTTCGGTCTGGCGCTCTCCGCGGCGGGCCTCTTTCAGATGGCCGGTTTCAACCTGCAGGTGGATATGGCGACCGCCATTCGTGCCCGTATCGTGCAAAGTTGCGGTATCGCTTTCCTCTTCGTGCCGCTGAACACGCTGGCATTTTCGTATATAGCGAAAGAGAAAGCCAACAGCGCCACCGGTCTGATCAACCTGGCGCGCAACATCGGCGGCAGCGCCGGCATTGCCTTCGTGACCACTGAACTGGCGCGCCGCTCGCAGGTGCACCAGCACAACCTGATCAGCCATGTAACCGTTTTCGACCGGCACTACAACGATATTCTGCAATCCGCCGCGCACCTGCTGATGATGCGCGGTTCGAGTGCCAGCCAGGCGCTGCACCAAGCCCAGGCACTAGTCTACGGCATGGTCCAGCGCGAGGCTTCCATGCAAGCTTTCATCGATGCTTTCCGGCTTCTGGGCATGGTCTTCCTGATCATCGCCCCGGTAATGGCGCTCATGAAACGGACTGCGCCAGGCCACGAGCCGGATACAGGAGATAAACATGCCCTATAGAGTCTTAACGGTAGCGCGGGAGTATGGCAGCGGCGGCGCCGAGATCGCCGCATTGGTGGCCGATCGCCTCGGCTGGAAACTGCTCGACCGCAACCTGATCGACCATATCGCCCGCAGAGCGGGAGTGAACGTCGAGTCCGCCCAAGCCTGCGACGAACACGTGGATTCCTGGTTGTACCGCATCAGCAAGCCTCTATGGCATGGCGGGTTCCCGGATTTGGCCGCGCTTGCGCCCGTGGAAGTCTTCGACGCCGACAGTATGGCTCGCCTTACTCATGAAATCGTGGAAGAAGCCCATGCCAATGGGAATTGCGTCATCGTAGGCCGCGGCGCGCAGTGTATTCTGCGGCGGCGCGACGATGTCTTTCATGTGTTCGTATGCGCGCCCATGGCCGACCGCGTGCGGCGTATTCAAAAACGGCTGCCTGTGAAAGAGCAAGCCGAGCGATTAATTCGCCAGATCGATGGCCAGCGCGCCGCTTATGTACGCATGTACTTCGGCCAGGATTGGGCGAATCCGCATCTCTACGACCTGATGCTCAACTCGCGTACGGGTTGCACCGAAGCGGCCGCTTCCATCGTCAACGCGATGTCGCTGGTGGCTCATCCAGCCATGGCCTGAGAGGCTTACTCCACGCGCAACGCCTGGATGGGATCGATCGAAGCCGCTCGCTGCGCCGGTACAAAACCCGCCAACAGCGCGCACACCGTCAAGACCAACGCCGCCAGCAGCAGTACAGCCGGATCGTGCCCTTTCACCCCGTATAGCTGATTTGCCAGAAGCCGCCCGCCCGCTAAAGCCGCTGGAATCCCAATGGCCAGCCCAAGCCCAAGCTGCAGCAGGGCGCCGCGCAACACCAGCCCTAAAATCCGTGAACGGTCCGCCCCTAGCGCCATCCGAATGCCGATCTCGCCGGTGCGTTGCGCCACCGCGTAAGCGGTCACCCCGTACAATCCCACGCACGCCAGGATTAGCGCCAGGCCGCCGAATAACTCGGTCAGCCGGGCGATTAAGCGATCCTGATTGAAGTTCCGCGTCACCTGTTCGTTCATGGTCATGAAGTCGAGAATGGTCAGGTTCGGATCGATTCCGGACAGCGTTTGCCGTACGGCCGCTTGCATGTTGGCGGCGTTCGCGGCCACCCGCAACTCAATGTCGCCGATATAGTGCGAGCCAATCATGAACGACAGCTTCGGATCCTTCGAGATCTGCAAGAACGGCATGAAGAACGTCGGATAAGCCGGACCGCGCGCATCCTGATACTTGGTATCTTCCACGATGCCCACGATTTCGAAGTCACCCGCATGGGTCGGATCGCCCATGCCGAAACGCCGACCGATCGGGTCTTCCTTCGGGAAAAACTTGTGGACGAATGCCTGATTGACCACCGCCACTTGGGGCGATGTGGGGGTATCCTGCACTCCGATGGTGCGCCCTCGCAACATGTGCGTACCCAGCGTTTCGAAATAACGCGGACCGATGCGGTCGAAAGACGCACCAATCTGTTCATCCGGCGGATGCCCTTGTATATGAATGCCAAATGACCAGTTGTCGCCACGCATGGG
>CAVTWI010000001.1:0-840304 GCA_963738345.1 Bryobacterales bacterium | reverse complement strand
CGTTCTCAAACTGCTTTCGCAATCGAACAAACGAATTCGGGCGGAGTTTTCCTCTACTGCGCGCCTCTTCCATTTCGGGCGTGTAGTAGATGAGGTGTACCTTCGCATCCGTGCCTTCAATCAACAGGTAATGTCGGCCAGCGCCTTTCCCCAGTTCTTCTTCGCCGTGCGCCAGCACTCTGCCTTCCAGCGTCTTCAGCTTTCTCATATCCAGCACGACTAGCGGCAAACGTTGATCCGAGAGCAGCGCTCCGTGGGACGCGAGCATCTTCTGCCGATCGCCGCTCCGCTGCATCGCCTTCAAAACGGTTTCGAAATCGCGGCGAACCAGCCATACCTCCTGGCCAGACGGTTCCGCCAAACCCATTTGCTGAAGCACAAGCAATCGCGCATTGATGTGTTGTTCCCGCGCGTTGCCGGCATTTTCTCCGGAACGCCGGATAGCAAAATGTTCCGCATTAGATGCCGTCTCCGCCGAGTCCATCGTGCTCGCCCGGTTGATCGTCCGATCGAGCGACGTGAATCGTCGTTCTTCGATTTCGCGGCGCTCTGACTCAATCGCATCCAACTGGTTGCGGTGTCCCAGTTGCCTCGTGCATAGATCCTCCGCAATGGCTCGCACGCCGTGACGAACGTAGTCGCGAGGCAGGTCGAGGGCGGTCTTGTCTTCCCGAATACCGCGCAAGGCGATGTGTACATGCGGATGCTCGGTATTGAAGTGCGTGACAGCGACCCACTCAAGCTTCGTCCCGAGGTCCTTCTCCATCCGTGCCATCAGATCTCTGGTCAGCCGGTCCAGATCCACGCGCTCGCCAAATTCTGGCGAGACGATGAGCTTCCACAACCTTGGGTCGCCCTCATTCTGCCAGCGCGCCAGTTCTTTAGCCGGTTCCAACGGCAGATCCCTGGTGTCCACGCCGAATGTCATTAGCGGACCCAGAACCGTGCCCCCCGCACTATCGCGCGCGATGTAACGTCCATGAGCCTTCCATTGTCCAGGCGTTTTGTTCGCCGTATACATCGTTCGGACGGCGCAGCGCTGATTGAATTGTCTTCGCGAACCCGCACCGGAACCCCCATTCATGGTGACTTTCGAGCGGCGCGAAGTCCCCGCATAGCGGAGTATGGTCTTCAGGGCAGTGGACCATGCTCGTGCTTCGCTTTTCCCACCGGCGCGTGGGCGGTTCGGTCGAAGGCGGAAATCGTCCGCCTCGTCAGTTTTCTTCGCCACGCTTCAACAGCTCCGCCATCGCGGCATGAGAATCGCCCACCATCCCCGCGCCGACACTCTTCAGAAATCGATCGTACCGAACCTTCCCACGGGCGACGGCCTGGTCGTGAGCATCCCTCGGCGGCTCAGCAACGCACGTCAGCAATGTCTTCACGAGCGAATCGACGAACGCAAACAGAGCCTGCTGCCCGAGTTTGACCGCGCGGATTTCGCGTGACAAGCGGTCGAGACTGGCTGCGAGGCGATCCTCCGCCGCATCGACTCCGCTTTCGCGTCCCGCCAGTTCTCGTTCAATCGCGCCGCGGATGAAGGCGCTCGGATTGGAGAAGCCGCCGTCTCGGGTGGCGCGCTCGACGCGTTTGTTGAGTTCAGGCTCCAGCCGCACTGCGCGAATTCGGAGTTTCTGTTTGGCCATCTGCAGTTCCTAAACGGTAAGTCGGGACTTCCGGCTCCCGTGACAGGTGGTTCAACGGATGTTTAACAAACTCCGCTCGATGTTAAACACGTAAGCAGCAGAAAAGCAACCGGATACCGCCTAAGAATGCCTCATCTGTTCAACAACCCTTTATGTTCCACTACCCATCTGTTTTGGCGGTATGGTCTTCGCTGCTGGTCACGCACCGAAAACAAGTGGTAAATAACTGAAACATTGTGAAACCGGGGCTGCCGCCCTTGGGTTCCGAAACAATCTGAAATATTCCGTAGAAATCGTGAAAGTATCTGTCACGGCTCTGCTTTTTCGCGGCCTACCAAATAGAGGCCACTTGGATCAACCTCGTAAAAACAAATTGGACCTGGACCGACTCCGCGCCCGTATGGGCGAGAAACCACGTACGAAGGTCGGCCAAATCCGACAGGCATGGCCGGACATCAAGGCGTTATTCGACGCAGGGCACAGCCTCAAAGACATTTGGATGTGGCTGAACGAAATCGGAATCGAGATCGGCTACGCGCGGCTATCGGACTATATCGGCCAGCTAAAACGCCGGGATCAAACCGCCGCGCCCGCTGCGACGTTGCCGTTGATCGCTGGCGTCCCACCCATCGACCGTCCGGCGGTGGCCATTTCGATTGACGGCGCGGCGCGGGAAAGCAAGACGGAGCCCCAGAGGTCACCGACGCCGAATGATGCGCTCGCCAACATCCGGGAGCGGGAAGACCGTCGTTCTGGTTTTCAATACAACTCCGAGCCCGACGTTAAGAAGTTGATCTAACTGGAAGGAGAACTATGGCGAAGGCCACAATCGCAAACGGAACGAATGGAATTGAGCCTACTGGGGCGATTCACCTCACGCTGCAAGGGAAAGGCGGCGTTGGCAAGAGCCTCGTGGCCTCGGTTCTTGCGCAATATCTGAGGGAGAAAGGGAAAGATGTCCGATGCATCGACACCGACCCGGTGAACCGCACCTTTGCGCAGTACACCGCTCTCGGGGCAGATCGGTTGAATCTGCGCGATGAGCACAACAGGATCGAGCAGCGCGCTTTTGATTCCCTGATTGAGCGCTTCCTCACCGAGGACGCCGCCACATTTGTTGTCGATAACGGTGCTTCTACCTTCCTCCCGCTCTGGCACTACCTTTTGGAAAACAAGGCTCTAGACTACCTTCGCCAAAACGGCCGGCGCGTGTACGTCCACACAGTGATCACCGGCGGCCAAGCGCTACTGGATACGCTGAACGGATTCCATGAACTTGCGCAGACGACCGCAGAAAGGAACATCGTCGTCTGGGTGAACGAATACTTCGGTCGAGTCGAGGCGGAGGGGAAGAAGTTTTCGGAGATGGCGGCGTATCATGAAAACTCGGAGAAAGTCTGCGGCGCGGTCATCTTTTCAAAACGAAATCAGGACACCTTTGGTCGCGACGTCGAAGAAATGATCGCCGGCAAGCTGACGTTTAACGAGGCGATCAACACAGCAAAACTCCCGATCATGGCGAAACAACGCCTCAAGATCGTGCAGCGCGATCTCTTCGAGCAACTCGACCGGGTGCCGTTCTGAAATGGACACGCCACGGACCATAATCGACCTGAAGCGACTGGCGGCCGAGGTGTCCGTCCAGCACGGGATTCGGGTGGACCCGGACGACCCAATGATGGCAGTCGTTACGCTAAATCGGCTGGTCTTCGAGGAGGCAGTCGGTCAAGTCTTGGAGCGTGTTCAGGAGTCGGTCCGAGATTTCGAAACCGCGGCGGACAAGGTCCAGGTGCGTGCTGGTGCCGCCCTCGCGCAAGAAGTCCGTGACTGCGGTGAGGCGATGAAGCAGGAGGCGGAAAAAGCGCTGGAGGAGTTCCGTCGGGTCGGGACGAGAATGTGGGCAGACAGTGTCGGACTTCCTTCGACTAGTGCGGGGCAGAAGTGGATCGTGCTCGGTCTCGCGCTCGCGATCTCCCTGTTTGGTCTCGGCGTTTGGGTGGGCGCTCGGCTAGGTTAAGTCGAGCAGATTTTGGAGATAATCAAAACGATGCGAGTGTTTCCTGTTCTGGTTCGCGATTCTGGGTCCGAAGGCCCGGTTGGCTTTCCTCGGCATATGCGGGTTACTCCTATACGCAGTATGTCGGTGAGTTTTCAGCGGGTGTTCCCAACGCCTGAATACAACAACACCCGGATGGGCTCGAGACCGTTGAGTTGGCCCCGACATGACATCGTGATGGGTTCACGATGACAAAGACGATCGCAATAACTGTACATCGCGCATTGGAGGCCTTCCGAAGGCGCGCTTGTACTCACGATTGAACTGGCTCGGACTTTCATACCCCACTTCGAAGGCTGCACTCGCCGCATCGAGTTCCTCCATGAGCATCTTCTGCCGTGCTGTATGGAGCCGAAGCTGTTTTTGAAACTGAAGAGGACTCATCGCTGTGAGACCACGGAAGTGTTGGTGCAGGGTTGACCTGCTCATTCCTGCCATCGATGCAAGCTCATCAACGTTCAGCGTCTTCTTAAAATTTTCACGGAGCCAACTGACCGCCTTAGCCGTTCTATAGCTTTGGTCCGCCATTGTTGCAACCGAACGAAGACGATCTCCTTGCGGTCCCTGCAAAAGCCGGTAGATGATTTCTCGCTGGAGCAACTTGCCAAAGAACGTTACATCCTGCGGGGAGTCCAAGAGCTTGACCATACGTAAGCATGGCGCAAGCAGTCCCTCCGTTGCTTCTCCAAGAACCATGCCGCCTGTGCCAATGGGCGGCGCAGAGATCTGCACCTCTTCGGTGTGGAGAACGTCACGAACGATGTTCATATCAAGCTTCAGGAAGAAGGCAAGGTACGGCTTCTCCCCACTGGCGGCGAATACCCGGCTGATGATCGGAAGTTCGATGGACGTGAGGAGGAAGGTTGATCCGCCGAAGACATAACTCTGTTTTCCCAAGTCAACGCGCTTCTTTCCCTGAGGAATGAGAAGCAAACTCGGCTCGTAGGTACAGGGATTCGGAGCAGTTGGAGCAGTATTTCGATAGAGCTCAAGGCCGGGGATGCCAGTTGACAGATTATCGGAACTATCCAGTGCATTGCTAATCGCGCCGGTGAGCTCTTTGAGCAACTGTGCAACCCGCCGACTCGGGTTTTGCCGCGTTATATGGGCCTCCATTCATTTGTCCTCGACCTCTCCACGATAAAGCATAAACGTCAGCAGCGCATGACTGTCTCGCGATCCTCGGACAATTAGGCAATGATTTCAGTCGATCAGGCTACCGGCAATCCGGTGTTTCGACCTAACCTTGAGGTGGAGAAGAAAAAATGAAGACCCGAAAGATTGGAATGCTGGAAGTATCGGAGCTCGGTTTTGGCTGCATGAACCTGGCCACAAACTACGGCCCAGCGGTCCCCATCGACGACGCTATTCAAGTCATTCGTGCGGCATACAGCAACGGTGTGACGTTCTTCGATACGGCTGAAGTTTACGGCCCTTACATGAGCGAAACCATTGTTGGCGGCGCTCTCCAACCGTTCCGCAACGAGGTAAAGATCGCAACGAAGTTCGGCTTCGACCTCACCGATAAGGGAGGCTTGAACAGCCGGCCCGATCATATCAAGAGAATGGTGGACGGGTGCCTGAAGCGTGTCCGGACGGATCGCATTGATCTCTTCTATCAACATCGGGTCGATTCAGATGTCCCCATCGAGGACGTTGCGGGTGCCGTGAAAGAGCTGATCCAGAACGGCAAGGTGTTACATTTCGGCCTCTCGGAAGCGAGCCCCAACACCATCCGCAGAGCACACGCCGTTCAGCCCGTCGCCGCGCTCCAGACAGAGTATTCGCTCATGAACCGTGACCCAGAAGAGAACGGATTGCTCGAGACCTGCGAAGAACTGGGAATAGGGTTTGTGCCGTGGGGGCCAATCGGCATGGGCTACTTGACACAGAAACTTGATGCACAGACGAAGTTTGATCCGAAATCTGACCTGCGTGCGGGATTTGACCGCTTCCGGCCGGAAAGCATAGTCGCGAATAAACCTCTAGTCGATCGCATCACCGAGCTCGCGAATAGAAAAAGCGCCACGACGGCGCAGCTGTCGCTCGCATGGCTGCTGGCCCAGAAGCCGTTCATCGTCCCGATCCCCGGAACGGGCAAGGTCAAGCACCTTGAAGAGAACATCGAATCCACCAAACTTCTGCTGACCGCCGAAGACTTGAATGACATCGCCAGTGCTCTATCGGAGTTCAAGGTGCATGGCGGGCGTATGAACGACCAGCAGATGAAGATCGTAGAGACTTAGATCTGCGCCGCGCCGGCCCCGTGTATTCGGCTCGGGCACAGAGACCGCATCGGCATCAGTATCAGCAGCGGGTTCTACTGGCCATCATTGTGACCGCTTTTGCGATTGTGCGGTCCACGTATTGATTCTGGCGTTTCTCATCCCCCTTGTGAGAGAGGTCGCGACTTCGGAGCACCGCCGCCACCTGATCACCGGTCGATCCATGCGAAAGCGCATAGATTGCGAACGCCAAGTCCACACGGGTTGCATCTCCGGCATACCGGGGATTCACCCGGAAATTCTCGATGCCTTTCGCGTGATTCTGAGCGCCTGTCGAAAAGGATGAATATTGGCGCTCGCGGATGCGCAACTCTCTGTCACGTTGCGTAGAGAGCACCGCCGCAAACCGTTCGCCCTCAGGGTATTCGACACCACAGGCCTCGATCAGTCGAACAAACGGGAAGAGGCCGCCCTCGTTCATATACTTCGCCTTCCGATTCGTGAAGCCCGCCAATCTGCCGAAGTGACGCCAGTCGGCAGCACCGCGGTCGCCACCGAATTCCTCGGCAAGTTTCCGCGCTGCCATCGTGCTCAATTCCCGAGGTAGCTGACGAGGATGCTTCAACCATGCCTGGAAGTTTCCAGGCGAGGTCTCAATGACCGCCGCCGGGGTGAAGCCGGTCATTTTCATTCGCCTCACTGCGTCCGCGCTGAGATCATCAACCAGGCTGAGATCGTGCTCACCTTTCGGCCGCACGTAGATGTTCCGTCCATCTGCATTTTGCATGCGGAGCCAAGGAATCGACCGGATCAAAGTGGCTGAGTCCCATGTTCGTGGGATCATGACGGCCCGGCCTTCATCTGACTGCCGAAGGTTTAAATAACCCGACTTCGAAAACCTGAGCGCCCATTGCTGCGATCTGCTGTTGAACCGCGTGTGTAGTCCTGTCCACGTATTGCCTCCGCCGAGAGATCCAGGGGAAAGGCCCCTGTTCTGTACGGCGCGATCCATGGCGGGCGTGACAGGAATGGCCTTCAGCTCTTACGATGGGAATGGTGAAACTTTTTGGAAATTCTCTGAAACGGGTCCTGCCTTCGCCGCTTCATACCTCTCTGGGCTGAAACCTTCCGGGAACTTCCCGCAAAAATTCTGAAATTTTCTGTCACGCGCGTCTTCGTCCGAGACCTACAGAGTGAATGCAGGTTTCTATGCAATCTTCTAAGTCCAGTCAAACCAATGTGGTCCTTCAGTACACGCCTGCTCGCTGTTTTCAGTTCTTGGTGATTCTCGTAGCCGGGTTCGTCCCGATGTGCGTAGATGCACAATCGCCCGCAGAGTTGATGGCAAACGCCGATCAGCTTGGCGACCGAAGCGACTGGCGTAACGCAGGTCCGTTGTACGCGAAAGCCGAGGCCGAATTTCACCGTACAGGCGACGCGCGCAATGAACTCTATGCAAAATTAGGCCGGCTCCATCGCGATCTTGAGGATGGCTCATACAAGACTGTCCGCGCCGAGGTCCTCCGGCTTCTGGCCAACCCTCTTACCCAGAGCGATCCGCTCCTCCAAATTCGAGCCTTGGCACTCTTGGGCAACATTGATCTCAATACCAATACCGCCGCCGCCGCAGAAGACTGGAACAAGGTTCTCGCGATTGCGCGAAAAGTCGGAGATCAGAAATGGGAGAACCGCGCCAAGGGTGAACTCGGTCTCGTCGCTGGCGTCAGCGGCGATATCGGATCGGCGGCATTGGCCTTGTACGGAGCAATCTCGAAGGCGGAACAACTGGGTGACGTCTCTGCGCACATTAACTTTGCCACGTGGCTGGCAAATGGCATGGCGGTCCACGGAATGGCGGATCAAGCGTCGCGAATCGTTGACAAAGCCTCGGACTTGGCGAAAAAGAACGGGTACGCCGAAATTCCGCTTCAACTGTCGATTGCGAAGATTCGAGCCCTGGCGAACTTGTCAGAACCGCAAAGGGAACAGAACCGCGAGTTGGCAAACAAGTTGATCACCGCAGCACTCGCCGACGCGGAGAAAGAGCACGTGCTCGGTGCGCAAACCGAACTCCTCATCGAAGCAGGGCAAATCTCCGCCAGTCGCGGCGATCTGTCTACGGCCGAGAAATACTTCCTTCAGGCAACGGAGGTGTCGAAAACCGCAGGCTTGCCTCGACAGGAAGGTGAGTCCTGCCTTCGACTGTCCCAGTTCTATCGCGCAACGAACCAGCCAGCCAAAGCCTCGGCGGTGATCGATCAGGGCATTCAGGCTGTGCAGCGTGTAGAAGAGGGGTACGATCTTCCAGTGTTCGTTGCGGAGAGAGCGGAAGTACAGGCTGCTCTCGGATCGGTGCAGGCCGCTGACGCGTCGTTCCAGCGAGCCACTGATCTGGTGGAAGGGTTGCTCGTGAATGCGCCAAGTTCGCAGGTGAAGAGCGGAATGATTGGGGCGTTGGGGCAAATCTATTTGGGTCATTTTCGCCTGGCGTGGAACCGCATGCACGATGGTCCATACGCCTTCTCAATCATTGAAAGTGCGCGTGGTCGTTCCTTGCTGGATTCGATCCGATACGCCCGACAATCCGCTTCGGCGAACGCGCAGCAAACCCGCGGAGAAGTCGAGATTGCCCGTCTTCAACGGTCGCTGATGCACGACAGGCTGAATAATGCCCAGGTGCGGCATGTGCTGGACCAACTAGACGAAGCGTACATGCAACTCAGTCCTGTTGAATATGCCAGGCAGCGGAAAGAAATGGGACTCGTGCGGCGGCGTCCTGCGTCTGTTGCAGATCTACAGGCCCAGTTGCGGCAAGGTGAGGCCATCGTCGAATACGTGATGGACGAAAAGGCCTCCTACGCGATCGAGATCAATCGCGCAGGTTTGAAAATCCACAACCTTCCCGCCCGCACTGAAATTGGTAATCTCTCCCGATCTTTCGTTACCGCAATTCGAAACGGCACCGATTCCCAATCCAGCGGGCGAGAACTCTACAAGCAACTTGATCGCGCCAGTCCGCAGCCAAAACATTTCCTCGCTGATCATCGTTCCCGACGGACCGTTACATCTCGTCCCCTTCGGCGCGCTCGTGAATGACGCTGGCGGATATCTCAATAGCGAGGTCAACCTGTCTGCTGCACCCTCGGCGACCATCTACTACACGCTGAGCAGAACGCCGCGGGCCGTGGCGGCTCGGAAACCATTTCTGGGCGTCGCCTTTAGTCCGCCGAGCCAATCGTCCAAGGGGCTTGGATCGGCGACGCGTGCCGTTACTGATCTTCGTGCGGGGAGCCTGAAACCCCTTCAATTCGGACACGAGGAAATCACTGAAGCGGCGAAAGTGTTCGGCTCCCAAAGCGTCACGCTGGATGGTTCTCAGGCCTCCGAAGAAGCACTGAAGGCGGAACCTCTCGCAGATTTCAAGGTGATCCATCTGGCGGCGCATGGCGTTAGTGATGAGCTCGATCCAGACCGGACTGCCCTGGTATTCGCTCCGGGAAGCGAATCCGAAGACGGACTCTGGCAAGCGAGAGAGATTAGGCGTACTCGGCTGAATGCAGATGTCGTAGTTCTGTCGGCATGTGAAACCGGCAGCGGCAAGCTACAGGGGCAGGAAGGCGTGATGAATCTGGCGCGGGCCTTTCTGACTGCCGGCGCGAGAAGCGTTGTCGCCAGTCTTTGGGATGTGGACGACCGCTCCACTGCAACGCTCATGGAGTCGTTCTACGAACACTTAAAGGCCGGATTGACCGTCAAAGAAGCACTTCGTCAGGCGCAACTGGATTTCATCAAAAACTACGGAGACAAGGCCAAGCCCAATCTGTGGGCAGGCTTCGAGGTAATTGGCGATGGCACAAAACGATTCACTTTCGAGAAAACTAACGCTCGCTCAACGCACTGAGGTTTTCGACAAGACGGCGGCCAAGGTCACCAAGCAATATTTCGATCCGCGGTTCAATGGAACCGAATGGCCGCAACTCGCCCGCGAGGCGAGAGAGGGAATCATCTCGCGGGAAGACCCGGAACAGTTTGAGCTAGGCATGCATGACCTTGTGCGCAAGCTCGGGACAAGCCACACAGGTTTCTTCCACCAGTCCGTGCGCCGCGTGCCCGGACGTTTGTCAATCGGGGCAAGCTTTCGGCGTGCAGAAACGGAGGTCGGACCTCGCTGGGTTGCCCAAGATGTGCACTCTGGCGGACCAGGTCACGCTGCGGGCCTGCGCCCGCTGGACGTTTTGATCGCAATTAACGGGAAGCAGATAAACCCGCCGGACGCGCCGATGTTCGCCATGGGCGTCGATGTTGCGGTTCAAATACAGCGAGGGTCGGAAGATCTAACGCTATCGATTTCAATCCCGGCACCGCGTTCACGAAAGCAGCCATATGCCGAACCTGAGGCCGTCGTTTCAAAGCAGCTTACCAGCGACACCGGATACCTAAAGGTGAGCATACTTCCGGGCCTGCTTGGACTGGACGTCGCTCGCTCGATCGATAAGGCGGTTGGCGAACTCTCCTCGTTCGACAATCTGGTTCTCGATCTCCGGGGACATCTCGGCGGCGGACTGGGGGTCCTGCGGTTGATGAGCCATCTCACGCCGGAGAAACTACCCATCGGCTATACCGTCACCAGGAAACGCGCTGAAACCGGGTACGACAAGAACACGCTACGCAAGCTTGATCGTCTTCCAACAGACCTGCCGAACCCGCTTGCAATCGCGTCGATGGCGGTTCAGTTCGTGGGACGTGATCCATCAGTGCTGCTGGTATCTGAGGGATTAGGCCCCAAGCGCTGGCACAGCCGGGTCGCAATCATCACGAATGAGCATACGGTTAGCGCCGGCGAGATGGTCGCTGCGTTCGCCTCCGAAAACGGCCTGGCAAAGCTCGTCGGGACGGAGACGGCCGGCAGACTAATACCTGGGTCGGGCTTTAAGGTCGGCTACGGATACATGCTGGTAATGCCCAAAGCAGAATACGTCACCTGGGGTGGGCAACGATTCGAAGGCTCCGGAGTGAAACCGGACGTTGAGGTTCCGTGGGTTCCAGGGGCCTCTGGTGACGGCGATAACCAGGCTGATGCCGCGGTGCGGATACTAAAAGCGAACGGCAAATGAAATTGTTGTGCGCCTGAGGTCAGCGAATTACGACGGGATAGAGATTCCAATCGAGCGGCACCTGGCGTATCACCATTGAATAGCTGCCGGGTTCAAGCTGCGACAAATTGATCTTGGCGGCGAATGCTGTCGTGCCGTTCTGGATCTCGGCAGTCCCGCCGGTTGAAACCACGGCCCGGTCGTTCATCTTCAACTGCAGTTCGTAGGCGCCAGCTTTGCTCCCAACCGGGAGCTCGATCGTGAGTTCCAACGGCAGGCGCTCAAGGTAGATCGGCTTCTGCTCTCCTGAATCGGCAGAGCGGCTCGCGGAAGGGACGACCACCGTTCTCTTTACCCATGCGAGTTCGGCATTCTGGGGGCGCTTCTGAAAAAGGACGCCTTGGTTGACCCCAACAAGCACCGCAATGACGATTACGATCGCGGCGACCGCCACGCCCCAACCGATGCGAACCCGGCGGGCCTTTGCCTGTTGCCGGAACGCGTTGTTGAAAGCGAGGAACTCGCGATAGCACTCGGAACAGTGCGTAATATGCTGCCAGTGCGGATCGTCTTCGACGGCTCGGTCCAATGGACGCTCAGCCAGCTCTTGCAGGACCGCGCCACCGGGACATCCTTTCCGTTCCGGATTCGGATAATCTCTGAGGATCGAGTCCTGAAGCTGCTTTTTGAGTCTGTCGAATTTGGATTCGGGGGACTCTTCAGGCGGCATCAGTCCATGTCATTATGGCACTGATGGCATGGGTCTTAAACGCCCATCGGTAATGTTTCAGTACCACGAAATGCCTGCCGCTTTTGCTGCTTTGCGCATCCCGCGATAAAACCGCGTGGTGATCGTATTGCGTTTCTGCCCGAACTCGCTGGAGAGTTCATGTCCCTCGGCGTTTCGCAACATCCATGGAACAAGTTCCTTCACCCTGTCCAGCCCGAGGACGTCCAGATGCGCGACGAGGACATCCACCATTTGCTTGGCTTCCAGGTCGGCTAGCAGATCGTACTGATCCTCCAGCGAATCCAGGGTCTCGACGAACAGCTCAACATCGTACTTCCGCCTGGCCCGCCTGCCGCCGACTCGAAGGTCTTCGGCATGCAGTCGCGCGCGATTCAAGACCCTGACGGCTGGCCGGTCGCCGACGTTCTCGCCATACTTCCGGGACAGCGAATGCACCGCGTACTCGGTGATTTCCGAAGCCCGGTACTTGTCCAATAACAGACGTTCAGCGATCCTGACGAGCCGGTCGACGACGGGAACAACACCGTGGTCAATCCACGCGGGACAGACAAGGTTCCCCTTCTCATCCGTGTCGGCGATACAGATCGGGACAATCTTCGGATGGGTGATCTCGCTGTAGTCGTAGGGGATGGTGATTACTGCCATGGTGCGTCCTCGGTCAACAAAACTTCCTGAAGACTCTGTCACGGCCACGAGCCGAGGCGACCTACAGAGTAGAGGGAAATATCCCCCTGATGCCAATAAATACCACACAAATTGCGGATCGATCAAGAGGAATTCCTGGCCTCGCGCACGATGAACAACATAGCCGTCTCGAAGCCAAATTGAGGCGCGAACTTGGGGACACGGTACTCGAGTTGCTCGACGATGAGACCACCGAAGATATCGTCCTCAATCCTGATTCCACGCTTTGGGTGAAACGGATGAGCCAGGGTTTTCAACACGTTGGATTCATGCCTCCGGCCCAGGCGGCGAGTGCTTTGAATACCATTGCCGCTTGGAAGGGTACGGTAATGAACCATGAGCGGCCGGTTCTTGAAACCGAACTCCCTCTCGATGGCAGCCGCTTCGAAGGTATCGTTTCGCCCATCGTGCGCCGGCCCGGTTTTCGCGATTCGACTGCGGCCAAAGAAAATCTTCTCGCTCGCCGAGTACGAACAGGCAGGAATTCTTACTTGCAAGGCCGACCCGCTGAATCACCTTCGTAAGCGGGACAGCTTTATCGAAGATGTGCGCGGGCTCAATCATGCGGAGATCATCCGCGCCGCCGTTGCTGGGAAAAAGAACATTCTGACGGTCGGAGCAACCGGCTCCGGCAAGACCACATTTGTGAATGCCGTCCTTGACGTGATGGCCGAAGTGGCCCCGAATGATCGCGTCGTCTCCATCGAAGATACAACGGAGCTTCAGTGCTCTGTACCGAATCACGTCGATTTACTCGCGGTCGGAAACGTGTCGATGCTCGATTGTCTCCGCGCCTGCATGAGGCTCAAACCCACGCGGATTGTGGTCGGTGAAGTCCGCGGCGCAGAGGCTCACACGATGTTGAAGGCCTGGAATACCGGGCATCCAGGCGGTGCCGCGACAGTGCACGCCAACGATGCCCTCAGCGGTCTCATCCGCCTCGAAAGCCTTGTGGCCGAGGCGACATCCGCTCCACAGCAAACGTTAATTGCTGAAGCGGTGGATTTGGTGGTCTTCGTTGATCAGGAACCCGAATTGAAGGCTGGGCGAAAGGTCAGAGAAGTGGCGCTCGTTACCGGCTATTCCGATGGCCGGTATCAAGTCGAATTCGTGTGACAGAAAGAGGAGAACTATCTAAATGAATGGACAGCAGGTTCAATTGATTTCGAAGCGTCGACGGCGCGCATTCTCGCAATGCGAGCTTCGGCCCTTCTTGCGCTCGCTTATGCTTTCGCCGCGCGGGCGAACGCGGCGGCGGCGGGCACCTTACCCGTGGGAACGCCCGATGACGGCAATCGCCACCTCGCTCACTGGCCCTGTGGCGTACGCGATCGGTCTGATCGGCATCGCGATTGCCGGCGGAGCAATGCTGTGGGGCGGTGAACTCACTGAATTTGGACGCCGGGCCTGCATGATCGGTCTCGTGGTCTCCGTTCTCGTATTCGCGGCGCCCATGTTGTCCAGCGCGTTCGGCGTAACTGCGGCGGTGATTTAGGTTATGGACTCGACCGACAAACCCAGAGAGATCATGATCCATCAATCAGCCAATCGGCCAAATCTCCTGCTTGGTGGCGACCGCGAATTGGTGCTCGTAATGGTGATGATCGCCGGGGGCCTCGCATTCAGCTTGGCGTCCTGGTGGGGTATCGGTCTGGCGGTGGTGTTGTGGATCGGCTCAATAGGGGCGTTGCAGCGCATGGCGAAGGCCGACCCGCTGCTTCGTCCCGTCTACCTCCGCCACATCCGGTACGCCGAGTTCTACCCAGCAAAGAGTGGTCTTCATGGTCGAACAACCGAGACGCCAAGTGGTTGGAGGTAACGGCAACTATGCGAATCACCGAACATCGATCGCGCGCTCGAGGCCTGGCCGATCTGTTGTTGCCCTTTGCACTCATCGAGGATGGCATCCTGCTTCAACAGGATGGGTCATTACTCGCTGGCTGGTCATTTCGCGGTCCCGACATGCATTCAGCCACGCATTCTGAGATGCATGCGCTGACTGCCCGCTTGAACTCCATCCTTCGCCTGGGCAGCGGTTGGATGCTGAACGCGGACCTGATCCGCTCTCGCGCTCCCGGCTACCCGGAGCATGGGTCTTTCCCTCATGCAGTGACGCGGGTGATTGATGACGAGCGTCGCCAACAGTTCATGGACGAAGGCGCTCATTTCGAAAGCGATTATTTCCTGACGCTCACGTACCTTCCGCCAATTGAGACGGAGGAAAAGGTAAAGGGATGGATGTTCGAGGGCCGGAACGGCGATGTCGGTTCCGGCGTAGTCCATCAAATTCTTGAACGATTCAAATCAAGAGTGGAGATGTTTGAGAACGTCTTCTCTGCGCTCTTCCAGACAACGCGGCTCACGCGCCATGAATTCATTGATGATCATGGATTCCCGCAAGTTCACGACAAACTGCTGAGGTACCTTCGCCGTTGCGTGGGTGGCGAAGACCATCCCTTCACCCTTCCGGACATCCCGGTGTATTTGAACGAACTGCTCGCCACGCAGGACTTCTGTGCTGGGATTGAACCTCGGGTAGGTAGAAAGCACGTCCGCGTGATCGCCCTTGATGGTTTCCCGAAGTCGAGCTTTCCCGGCGTCCTCGGCGAAATCGACTCTCTGCCTATGGAGTATCGCTGGAGCACGCGCGCGATTCTCCTCGATCCAGAGGAGGCGCGTAGCCTCCTGGACAAATCCCGCCGAAAGTGGCGTTCGAGAATCCGCGGCTTCAAAGATCAAGTGCTCAAGACCCACAACGGTGCGATCAATATCTACGCGCAATCCATGGCAGACGATGCGGAGCAGGCAATGGGCGTAGCGGCATCGGGCGATGTCCAGTTCGCACAGTATTCGAGCAACATCATCTGTTTCGACGAGGATCTCGACCGGCTGCATGAAAACACGCGACTGGTCATGAAGAAGATCCAGAATCTCGGGTTCGCCTGTCGTTTGGAAACGATCAACGCCGTCGAGGCGTGGCGCGGCAGTCTGCCTGGCGACGGATACCGGAACGTTCGTCGGGTTCTTCTCCACACGCTGAATCTGGCCGATCTCCTGCCGATCACGTCGGTTTGGGCTGGCCTTCGCGAGAACCCCTCCCGATTGATGCCGAAACATAGCCCGCCGCTTCTCTTTGCCGCCACTACCGGAGCTACGCCTTTCAGGGTCAACCTGCATGTTGCTGACCTCGGCCACACTCTGATGTGCGGACCCTCCGGGGCTGGCAAGTCTACGGCCCTTGGCCTGATCGCGGCACAGTGGTTCCGCTATCCGCGTGCGCAGGTGTTCGCCTTCGACAAAGGGTACTCCCTATATGTCCTGACCAAAGCGGCCGGGGGCGAGTTCTACGATCTGGCTGGGGAAAAGACCGATCTCGCCTTTTGCCCACTGAGAGAAATCGATTCGGACGCCGACCTGACATGGGCGGTGACGTGGCTTGAAGACCTGTGCAGCCTCAATGGCCTGGTCGTCACGCCGAAACATCGAAACGCCCTCACTCAGGCCCTGCTGCAACTCCGTCTGTCGCCGTCACGCACGCTCACCGAACTCAGCGCGAACGTTCAGGATCTGGACGTTCGTGAGGCGCTCCAGTTCTACACGCTGTCTGGTCCGTTAGGGCAACTGCTCGACGCCGATGAAGACGTTCTCACTTCCGGCCGGTTCCTGACCTTCGAAACGGAAAACCTGCTCCAACTCGACGACAAAGCCGTGATCCCGGTCCTCCTGTACCTGTTCCGCAGGATTGAAAAACGACTCGACGGCTCTCCGACGTTGGTATCGCTCGACGAAGCGTGGGCATATCTGAGAAACGATGTCTTCCGGGAGCGGCTCCGTGACTGGTTGAAGACGCTGCGACGGATGAACGGAATCGTCTTGCTCGCGACTCAGAATCTCAGCGACATCTGCAACTCCGACATCAGCGACGTCATTCTCGAAATGTGCCCCACCAAGATTCTTCTGCCAAACGGCGAGGCGAAGAATCCGGCGTCGAAGGAATTCTACGACCGGGTTGGTCTGAACTCGCGTGAACTGGACATCCTTCAAACCAGCATTCCGAAGCAGCACTATTACGTGATCTCGCCGCTCGGGCCGGAGGCTAATCTCCCTTGGTATTCACAATGTGGCGCTCTCCTTCGTTGGGGTAAATGGCCGCGAAGAACGGCAACTGGTTGAAGATCTCCAAACCGAACTGCCGGACACCTGGCAAAGTGAGTGGCTCCGGGTCCGCGCGAGAGCGCTAAAGGACGAACGCCTGGACGGCTGGGCGAACTACTACGACAAAGTGCAGAACGAAATTGAAAGGTGCCACCCATGCGCAAAAGCATAATCGCCACCGTTACCCTGTTCACGCTCACGGTGCAGACCCCTCAGCCCGCCCGAGCCGGAGCGTTTGCCACCGAAATCACCCAGCTTTTGAATCATGCGCAGTTGATCATGCAGTACCTGCGCCAGGCCGAGCAACTCGCCGAGGCCGTCAAGCAAACGGCGGACATGCTGAAGAACAGCAAGATTCTGCCCGGCCAGGTCTTCGGCCCAATCTCTTCAGACCTCAACGCGCTGGCTTCGATTGTTCAGGGCGGCCAGGCGCTCTCGTATTCGCTGGCGAATCTCGATTCTCAGTTCAAGGCAAGATTCCCAGGCTACGGTTACACCGGCACGGGTTACTTCACGCAATATCGAAGCTGGTCACAAACGTCCCTGGATACTACCCTCGGAGCGCTTCGCGCGGCTGGGCTTCAAGGCCAACAGCTTCAGAGTGAACAATCCGTTCTCACGTCCTTGCGATCGATGGCTCAGACCAGCGACGGGAGGATGGAGGCGCTTCAGGTTATGGGGCAGATCTCCGAACAGCAGGTTCAGCAGTTGATGAAACTGCGGGAACTGATGATGGCCGACATGTCGAGCAAACAGAGCTATCAGGCAGCAATGATTCAGAAACAGGCGGCGGGCGAAGCCGCGACAGAAAGGTTTTTCAAGTGGACGCCGGAGGTGTCTGATGGGACAACATTCCAATCCGGCTGGAAGTGAGGGCTATGAAGTCAACGTTGATCGTGGTTGCCGTCCTGACCATGATCGGGTGTTCGGTTTCCAAAGAACCGCCCAGCCCGATTGTGCAAAAGGCGGAAGCCTGCGGCGCGGGTCCGTTGGGAGACACGTCCGCTGTGGCTGTTCAGGACTGGTTTGGAAAGCATCGCGACTGCGCGGTAGCTGTCGACGCGATGTGCAAACCGGTTCGAGAAAAGGCTACGGCACAGTGGACCGACTCCACCGAAGGCCGCGTCTGCGTGGCAGCTCGGAACATTGCGCAATGGGTGCGCAAGCCGTCCGACGATCACGAGAAGTTCCAGTCCGGTTGGAAGTAGCCTAACGCTGAACTGATCTCGATCATCAGCGCGGAAGGGATACGTGTGTCATGTGGCAGAAGATCAATAAACATCGAACATTCATACACTTATTGCTCGGCACAGTAGCCGTGTTGGTCCTTCTGTCACCGCTGGCGCATGCCCAGGCTAAAGCTCCCAGCGCGATCCTGAATCAATATCGGAACCAAAGAACGACCTGGTTCACGATGGTGTGGCCCTACGCCAACACGCTTTTCGGTCTGCTCGCCACTATTGAATTCGCCTGGAGCACCGCGGTAATGCTTCTGGAGAAATCCGACATGCAGTCTTGGACTTCGGCGCTGATCCGAAAGCTGATGTGGATCGGTGCGTTCTATGCGTTGCTGATATACGGCCGCACTTGGATTCCAGCCATCACGGACAGTTTCGAGTTGATCGGCCAAACCGCGTCCGGGACGGGACCGATGGCTCCCAGCGACGTATTCACGCGGGGCATCGACATTGCCGGCGCGCTCATGGCCACATCCAGCACCGCCGCATTCTTTACCAATCTCGGCACCTCTCTAGCGATGATTTTCACCGGGATCATCACGGCGCTGGCGTTCATCGCCATTACTGTTCAATTTGTCGTCGCGATGGTGGAGAGCTACATCATCGTGGCGGCGGGCTTCATCTTCCTCGGCTTCGGCGGATCACGGTGGACTGCCCCATACGTTGAGCGGTACATCGGGCTCGGCGTCGCCACTGGCGTCAAGATCATGCTCCTCTACCTATTGATCGGCACGGGCATGAACCTCTCGGTCGATTGGATGACCGATGCCCAGAACATCGCCTCCAACGCGAGCCCGGCGATGTCGGCGCTCGAAATCATGGGTGCATCGATCATCTTCATGATGTTGTGCTGGCAGATCCCCAAGCTGTTCGCTGCCGTACTCGGCGGTTCGCCGGCACTCTCCGGAGGAGATCTGGTCTCAACGGGTGCCTTCGTCGCCGGCGGGGCGGTAGCTGTCGGCTCCTTAGGATTGAGCGCGGTTGGCGCCGCGGCTGGTGGCGCGGGGCTGCTGTCATCTGGAGCGGCGGGTGGGGCCGGCGCGGTCGGTTCTTCTTCCGCTGGGACTGGTTCCTCGTCAGCGATGCTCGCCTCGGCGGGCTCCAAGGGCGGCGGCGGTGGCACAGTTCCTCCTCCAACGACTCCACCGTCGCCGCCATCTAGCGGTCCTTCGCAACCGACAGCCCCCAGTGCGCCATCCCAGCCTGCCGCTCCGATGAGCGATGCCGCCAGAAACTTAACGGGCATGCATCGGCGCATCGCTTCCCAGGTGCCGCCTGACTCAGGTCCCGCACGCAACGCCACCGAGGCTAAACATCGACCACAACGAATAAAGGAGTTTAACCGTGACCAGTGCTGTCCGACTCGAAGAACCCATTCCGATTTCGCAGAAGGCCCACGCCGATACAGCTGAGCCGAAGAATACTAAGAGCGAATACAATCCCTACCTCGCGGCGCGACGCGAGTGGGACGAAAGGTACGGCAACCTCATCAGCCGTGAACGTAACTGGAGAATCATGGCGATGCTCTGTTCGCTGGTCGCCCTAGCCTCAGTCGGCGGAATGATTCGTCTCTCAACGAAATCGCATATCGTTCCTTTCGTAGTCGCCATGGACTCCCTCGGACGAACGGCGGCGGCTGGCTCTGCGGAAGAAACGTCTCCATCTGACGACCGATCTGAAGCGCGCCACGCTTTTCAACTGGGTCGAGGATCTTCGGACGGTGACGACGGATGGGATCGCCCAGCGTAAAGCCATCGACCGTGTTTACGCCCACATCGCCAGCGGGGGCCAGGCGCAGGCATTTATCAGCGAGTTTTACCGAGCCGATCCGCCACAGAAACGGGCCGCGGCAGAAACCGTTAGCGTCGAAGTCCGTTCAGTCTTGCCGACTAGCGAACGGACGTTCGAGGTGGAGTGGGTCGAGACGACTCGAGATCTCTACGGTGCCGTGAAGGGTCAGGACCACTGGAAAGCCGCTTTCAGCATCGCAGTCAATTCTCCGACTGACGAGCGGATGGCCCGGATCAATCCCCTCGGCATTTACGTCACGAACGCCAGTTGGGGCAAGGTTCTCTAAAGACGAAAGGATCTTTCAATGCACTTTTTCAAATCGATCGCAATTGCCTCGGCAATCTCTGCCGGACTACTCGCGCAGAATTCTCCCGCTCCGCCAGTACAAGCCAAGCGGCTTCCGCCGGAGAAAGCAAAGAGCAAACCGCCCGGCGTAAACGACAACATCATCGACCGCTATGATTTCGGTGCGCAGATCAACGCGCTCCAAGACACGAACTCGCTTCAGCGCGGCGCTCAGACAGTGAATCCAAGTCTGGCTTCTACGCCCGCATCACCGGCGAGTGGCGAGTCCGCAGTTCCGGCGGGGTTCAAGCCGAAGACCGACGTGCAGCTCACAAAAACGGCGCAAGAGGCCGTCCAGATGAGCGAAAAGTGGATGTCCGAACATAATCAGCCCGCTGTCGGCCGCGATGGACGCGTGCTGTACTCTTACGGCGCGGGACTGCCCACCGTTGTTTGCGCCCCACTGCGAGTCTGCATGATTGAACTTGCAATCTGGCGAGAAGCTGGTGGGCGAGCCGCAGATCGGCGATTCCGTCCGCTGGAACCTTTCACCGGCCCTGTACGGCAGCGGCGCATCGTCGACGTCCGTCATCGTCCTCAAGCCGCAAGGTCCCGGTCTCGATACGAATTTGCTTATCACAACGGACCGGCGCGCATACTACCTGCGTTTGCTCTCCAAACCGGATGACTACGTGGCGCGTGTTGCCTTCGCTTATCCCGATGACGAAGAAAACGAACGCAAATGGCAGCAGCACCTGGCGGAGCAGAAAGACCAGCAGAATAAGGCGACCCGCATCGCGGAACTGCCAGCAAACGCGGTGGAGTCGATGTTCTTCAACTATCGGCTAAAGGGTGATGACAGCATCCGCCCCGTCCGGGTTTTCGACGATGGCAAGAAGACGTACATCCAAATAAGCGAGACGGCTAAGAACAGGGAAGCGCCCGTCCTCGTTGTGATCGGCGCGGACGGCAAACAGGAGATGGTGAACTATCGCGTGAAAGACGACATGTACATCGTCGACCGCCTATTCGAGAAGGCTGAATTGATTCTTGGCAGTGGGAAGAAAGCCCGCAAGGTGGAGATCGACCGTGAACGAAAAAGCTGAAACCCTATCTGCTCCGATGGATGCACCCAGCGGCCTTGATTTGAATCCGCGGCCTCCACGCTCCGTTCGCGTCAGCAAACGAGCCGCCGGAACCCTGATGTTAATCGCTGCCATCGTCCTCGGACTCTTCGCCTACGGAGGCTACAAACGTCAGCAACGGCAGGTCGCGACGTTGGCTGAGGGCAGCATGCCGCACAACGTCGCGCCCGCGACGGCGGCCGGCGCAGAGATCGCCAAGGACGTCCCGTCCGGGAATGTCCCGAACTCTCCGCAGCTACGCTCAATCGACGCCGGAACTTTGGTGCCGCCAGCCGATTTGCAGTCTGCCCAGGCGAACCAACCTCAGGGCGGCCATGTGTTCGTTCGGCAAGCCCCAATTCCCGCACAGCCAGCGGTCGCGCAGATGCCTCAACCTCGCGAACCGACGCCCGAGGAGCGCCGACTGCTTGCCGCGTATGAGCGCGAACAACAGGCTATCGCCGCACCAACCACCTTACGAGAGGGATTCGGATCACCCGCATCGGGGAGCGGTCAGACTGCCACCGGCGTTCGCAACAATGGCGATGATGCCGCCCAAATCGCGTCGATGGTCCAGGGATTGATGAGGCAGAACGGAGGCTCACAGGTCACCCCTGAATCTGTACGTGCTCTTCTCGCCCAACGGTCGCAGTCCGGGGAAGGGGATGGCGAATCATCAGACCAGAGTCAGCAGAACGGTAAGGAAGCGTTCCTGGCGAAAGCGCGCGCCGGACAAACAGACGATTACCTAAAGTCAACGCGGACGGCGCCGCTTTCACGCTACGAGATTAAAGCCGGCTGGGAGATCCCCGCCGTGTTGGAGCAGGCGCTGAATTCTGACCTGCCGGGAGAACTCAAAGCCCTTGTCTCCTCGAACGTTTACGACACCGCCTCGGGGCGCTATCTCCTGATCCCGCAAGGCTCGCGCCTCGTCGGCGTCTACAACTCCCGGATCGGCTACGGCCAAGACGGCGTACAGGTAATCTGGGACCGCGTTATCTACCCGGATGGATCGTCGCTCGACCTCTCCGGGCATGATCGGCCAGGATGCTCACGGCTTTTCCGGGTTCCGTGATAAAGTTGACCGGCACTACACCCGGTTGATCGGCTTTGCTGTTCTCACAAGCCTGTTCGCCGCGGCCTCCGAGATTTCCCAAGCTCAAAACCGATCGTTGCTTACCTATCCGAGTCCGGCGCAGGTCGCCGGCAGCGCAGTCGGACAACAGGCCTCCGACTTGGGATCGCAAATCACGAGGCGAAACCTGAACGTGCAGCCAACAATCAAGGTCGCCGTCGGGTATCGCTTCAATGTGAGAGTAAACCGGGACATCCTCTTCGATGCTCCATATAGACCGGTTTTTGCCGACCGTTAAGCCGGGCTTGAAGTCAGTGGTTGCGAGGATCGTCCTGACGTCTTGGCGGGGTTCCGTTAGCTCGTTGGGTTGCGCTTATCCGTTCAATTGGAACGCCCCCGACGCCACACCCAAGGGACCGGAACCGGCTCCAAGGGCCCCGTCATTTCTAGTTCGGACACAGTTTTGACACAGTGCAGTAAATGAGGAGTCGAATCAGTGTCGTCCGGGCAGGCCTTGAGTCGGGGTGGCCGCACGACTGCGTCCTTTTGAGACCGCGCGAACGCGGTCGGAGTGACAATGGAGTGTGGCCGACATTCTTGATCGATTGCAGGCAAACAAAGACAAGGGGAGACTCTTTGAGTTGGTCCTGCAGGCAGGGCTAAGAGATCAAGGGTTCTTGAATGTGCAAAGGCAACAGTCGGGCACGCAATTTGGCTTCGACCTGATAGCCTACCGGCCCCACGCGGACGGGCGTAACGAAGTGTGGAAGTTTGAGTGCAAGAACACCCGGGCTGCCATTACGGTTGACGACATCGCTCCAAAGCTAATCTGGCACCAAGGCATCACGACGATCGATGTGTTCGTGATCGCAAGCGTGTCGCCGCTGAGCAATAGCCTCCGCCACCTGCTTGAAAACCACGATCTTCCAATGCGAGTCGAAGTATGGTCGGGCCCTTTTCTGGAGCAGGTAGTTTCGCGAAGCAAAGGTGCATGTGACCACCTTGGCTTCCGGCCTGAAGTTGCGCTGCGCGAGGCCGACTCGGAGTGCCGGCCCGAGGTGTTTCCGCCGCGTCAGCGGTGCTTTCTTGATGTAACGCATCAGCTGAATCCGCCTCCTGCGTTTCACTACACGGCCGTTGGCGATGTTGTGACGAAGGCATACTCTCTGTCGGGCTTTCAGCTTCTCCTGACCGTCACAAATCGAGCGCAGGTCGAATGCCTTGTCAGTTCGCTGACCCTATTCACTCAGTCCTACTCAAATCAGCCTGGCCGGATTCTTGTCCAAGAAAAGCCAAAGGGGCTCTTCGAACCGATGGAGGTTACGGTCACTCCGACCACTCACCCCGGCACGGAGATTGACGTTCTTTCCGGGAAAATGTGGAGGATCGCTGCAAACTCGGTCGAGGTACTGCGACTCTCCTTAGCTCGCCAGACCCTACCTGGGACCTATTGGCTCCGTTTGAAAGCACGATCCCGGCTGGGAGAGAACGATACGTCGATGAGCTCTGTCGTGCTGATCGTCAACGTCCTTGGAAAAAAAGACGATGTCCTACGCCTGAAAGTGGCAGGACGCCATTACGATTCGCCAGTATCGAAAATATTGAATGTGTCTCAAAAGGATTGGAAGAGTTTGAAGCGCGAAGCTTCACGGACAAGCCAATTCGTTTTCTTAGGGCCAGCTACAACCGATGTGATCCGCGGAACAAAGGATACCGAATGGTCAGTACGGGCCCTTCCGGTGAAGGACGCTGGCCCCGGCCGCAAGGAGTTCTCCACCGACACTGTGTCGCGGGTAGTCCATTCATTCGGCTTCCCAGTCGAGGAAGAACTGTTTTCCGTTGGCGAGACAATTCGCCGGATTTCGGGCCAGGATGAAATGCGAGATCTTCTGCTGCGCCAAATCCATCGAAGGGGGGCGTTGGAGTCTTAGATCCGAATGACCGACGCCACACCGATGGTAGAAGAACATAAGTCAGTTTTGCCGTGGAGTTTTGAAAAACACGTGACCAGTCTCACTGATCGTTCTCCGGTGCCATTTCGATGACCTCTGGCGAGCAATTGCGCTGAGGAAAGCCTTTGTAGCGAAGGAGCCTCGACGCTTTGCGGGATATTCTCTAACGCCACAAACCGCGCGGTACGTGCAACCGAAGCGCTGTCAGCGAATTCCTGCTTTCGGCAACAACGGTTCAAGCTCCGACCGGTTTGCCAAAACGATCTGCTGTGCTTCCGGGGGCGTGGTTTCCGGCTGATCCAACCGAAGCTGGCGCAACACGTAGAACAATAACGCTTCTCGACATTGAAATCTGCTGAACCCTCCGGCCATTCCGTAGTCAAGTTCAATCGCGCGGCGTTGCGCCTCCGGCAAGGCAGGGTGAGGCGACAGCACGACGCTCACTAGATTGTTCCACTCGAAATCTTCAGAGGCTCGCGGATGGTCGGACTCCGTTCCCTCTATCTCCAAAATCCTTGATATCAGGAAATCCCGGAAGTCCTGGCGTGTATGGCAATAGGCGCGCACATGCCATCGCTGACCGTCATAGACCAAGGAATGCGGGGTGAGCTTTCGCGAAAACGGCGTCAGTCTCGATAAGGATTGATAGACCAGCCGTAGAGCCCGACTTGAACGAATCGCTTCAATAATGGTCCCGACCGTTCGACCATCGAGATGTCTCCAGGGGACTGGCGGGACCGACACAACGGGATGCCACCCCAAGAAACTTTCATCGGTCGATTCGACCGCGTAGGCTTCGCGGAGCAGATCGTTCAAGTAGCGTTCGTGATTCGTGCCCTTGAAGACAGGGGTAAACCCGTCAGCCAACACGTACGTCCGGGTGCTTCGATCATAGGTCAGGTTTCCAGGGGCGCGTCGGGTGTACTCGGCTAGGTCTAGCGATGCTTGGGGAACCGAGATGCCAAAGAAATCGGTGAGATCGCTGCGGTTAAGGCGACCCGCCCATCGAAGTCTGTACTCGATGAACTCCAGCCGCCGATCCTGTCCCCACCGAGCAACCCTCTCGGGAGTCCCTGACGCAGATCCCACATCCTGATCGTTGTCCTCTGTTATCATCTACTTACATTGTTGCATGCGTCTAAAAATTATACAAGTATAAAAAATATGCTAGTATAAAAATGAGACGTATGCTGTTAGACAGTCCTACGAATGACCTTGCCTGTGGTTCGGTAGCCACCGGAGCTCTGCCCACCTCCTTGCATGACCATGAGCTCGCCGCAGAGCTGAGACGTTACCTGGGCGAAGGCCGCTCGCGCTGGCATGTGATTGCCAATGCCTTTTCGATTCGAGTGCTCTCAACGGTCGCTGCGCACAATCGGTTGGATGAAGTTGGAATGGGCGACCTCGGCAGCGAAACCTACGATCAACTCAAGATTGCCGCCCAAGCCAAACGGCTCAGTTGGACGAATGTTGATTCAGCCAATCTTGAGAAGGTCGCGCCGGAGCTGTCGAATCTGCCAATCCGGTCTGTATCTCAATTGAACGCCTGGATAAAGCATCGGGATAAAGTTACCACGGGCCGCCAGGGTGAGATCAGTGATTCAGCGAAGGCAGAAGTCGCTTCTCTTGCGGCTTGGCGGTGTCAGTTTGAAGGCTGCGGGGAAAACCTCCGTACACACGTCCTACCGGGGATTCGCGGCAATTTTTCGTACTTCGCACACATTGTTGCTTCCTCTTCGGACGGACCCCGCGGGGACAAGGTTTTGTCTCCGCAACTTGCCAACGATCCAACGAACATTCTTCTTCTCTGCGACAAATGCCATCGGACCATAGATCGCGTAGCTCCGTGAGCTTTCGGCAGGCTTGCGTAAATGTGCAGTCGCCCTATTTTTGTGGGAAACTGGCCGGACTTTTCCCCAGGTTGTTTCGTACACTACCGGCCTCCACGCCCGGGTTATAGCACTAAGGATGTCGATACCACCGAAGATGCATCGGCCCGAGACCTCCGTCGCTGAACACCAGCGCGTCTCCGTCCGCGCCCTCAAGCCACCCGCTCGGCGCCGCATCCATCGCGCGCCATCCCGAGGAGGCGCGATCCAGCGTGTAGAACCGCTGAGCGCTGGTCTTGTTGTCCCAGACTTGGACGAAGAAGGAATCGTCTCTTGTGAAGGCTGGTTTTGCATTTTGCCCAAACTGATCCAGCCTCCACCGGCCGGAAAGGTTGCCGTTCAAGTCCAACTCTACCCACTCGGTTTCGCTGCCCAGCGTGCCCGAAACAGCCCAGAGTCCGACGCGATCGTGCGCGACGGTAATGCTGTTCCACTGGAAGCCCTGAGAGGCCGGTTCGAGGCCGGATGGAAACAGGGACCGCGGGAGATAAGCCCCCGCCTCCTTGCCGTCCGGACCGTACTTGCGCACGGTCTTGTATTCCTCTTTGGGTGTTCCGTGCGCGCTGGTGGCATTGACTTCGATGCCGAAACTCCAGAGAGAATGATCTTCGGCAAATGCCAAGTGGTAAGGAAGATACAACCCGGTCTTGACGGTCCTGGTCACGGAACCGGAACTGTCTCGGAAATCGATGCCGCGATCCTTCTTCGAGTCAAAAGCACCCCAGGCAACAGCGACTGTGCCATCGGTGTCGATCGCGACGGCGCGAGGGTGCCCTGCCTCCTCGGCAAAAGCCATTGCCAGGTGGCCATCGGGCGCGAAGATCGTAACTGCTTCGTTATCGATCCTGTAGAAGTAGCCCTGGTAGAACGCTGGGACCGGTTGGAGTCCCTCCGTCCTTGCCTGAGACGTAACCTCACGAATGGGATCGTTCCCAGCCAAAAGGCCAAGGCTGAAAACCCCGGCGAGTATCATCACTTTCAACATGTGATTTCTCCTTCTCCTAGTATTTCACTAAAAGTTGACGACCAAGCTGATCGAACCGTTGGCGGCCACGTGTCGATTACCCTGCCGGAGCCAACCTCACGAACGTCCAAAGCGAATCGTCCACCCTCGCCTAGCGGCATACTCCCGCATCGCCGGCTTCTGCATCGGCAACGTTTGCTGATCATTGGTGAGACATGAGCGTACAGGCCCGCCAGCAACATTTTACCGATTTTCCGTGCCTGGCTAAAAACGCGATCGGATCTTGCCTTTGGAGAGGCCCATTTTATGGGCATATCGAGAGGGCTGTCCCGCCCGGCCCGGAGTCGATCCTTTCCGGCCAGGAAGGAATTATCATATTACGCGGCGGCGGGCGTGGCGATCCGCGCCAGCGTCTCGCGATAATTCCAGGGCATCCACGCCGCTGGATTACCCTTCAACTCCGCGGCGTGCCGCTGCAACTCGGTCAGATAATCGAACGGATTGGCTCCGTTCAACTCGCAGGTGTGAATCAGACTCATGAACAGATCGCCGACTCCGGCGCCGTTCACCGTCTTGTAGAAGAGCGCGTTCTTGCGGTTCAGAATCGCCTTCTTTAAAGTTCTTTCTGCGATGTTGTTATCGAGTGGTGCGCCGGGTTGTTGCAGGAACAGTGTCAGCTTTGGCCAATGATTTAGCAAGTAGGAGATGGCTTTGCCCAGCCCGGAATTCGGCTCGGTCTTGTGGTCCGCCAGTTGTGCCTCCAGCCACTGGTGCAGTTCGGTCATCAACGGGCCGCTATGCTCCTGATGGAATTGCAGCCGGTCTGCCGCCGAAAGTTCCTGTTCTCGCGCCAGTGCGTCGTGGTGATAAACGCCGCGTAACGTCTCCAGCACATAACGGCATTCTTCCGGAAAATTGTCGACCACTTCCACAAACTGCCGTCTTCCATGGGCGATGCAGTTCGCCAGCAGGGTTTTGACGCCTTCCAGCTTGGGCGTGTTGCGCGACAGCGCGTCGCACATCTGGATCGGCGCCGGCAGTTCGCGGGCGCGCTGCTTCAATACGTCGCCCATGTTTTCGCCTGCGTGCTTCCATCCCGTAAAGTACAGCGCGATGCGCCACACCCCTACCATCGAAACAATCCCGCTGGTGAATGTGCCGGTGCGTTTGTCACCCGGTTCGCGGGTCAGCCGCAGTATCCGCATGCCGGTGTCGTCGTTGTGCAGCACGCCGCCTTGCGCCGCCTGCCGGATCAACTCCTCCAGCGCCGCACGGATCCACTGCGCAGCGGCCACCAGGAGATCCCATTGCGTCGCAGCGGGCAACGGCATGCCCAGTTGTTGCTCCAGCCTTTCCAGCCGGTGAAAGGGCACTCCCGTACCGTACTTCATCAGGGCGATCATGGCCACAGCCGTTGCATCGTACTTGTCCGGGCCCGCCGTCGCCGGTGCGTCGGCTGTGAACACCTGCCCGCAGGCATTGCAGCGCAGTTGCTCCATCTCAAACACGGTGGCTTCCAGCGGAGCGTGCCCTACGAATCTGACCAACGTGGCCGGCTCTTTCTGCCGGTACACTTTTCCGCGGCGGCATTCCGGGCAAAGGTCGCCGGAATCGAGCGTGGTGTGCGCTACGGCAACCCTGCGGGCGCCTCGAAACGCAGCGGCACTATGGCGCCCATGGCCGCTGGGAGTTGGTGCATTGTGCTCCGGTGGGTCTGCGGGCGCTGCATCCGGCGGCACAACCGCGCTGGTTTTCTCCGTGCTGCGTTTTGGCATCAGTCTCTCGGCCATGGCGTGTAGCGCGGTTTTGAGCTGCTGGCCTTCCGCTGCGCTCAGCGGCGCACGCGTGCTGCGATCGATAATCTGATCCAGTTCGTCCAGATTCACGTCGATCCGCCGTCTCCTCTTCATAACTGGGTGAGGTATTCGCGGAAACGCGGCGTCAGGGGATAGCCCAGCACCTGCTTGAGCGAGCGGTTCGGCACATAGCTGTTGGATTGCTTGCCGCGTCCCGTGGTCTGGCCCAGCAGCACCCAGTTGGCCGCGCGGTAACAGGTCCCGCGGAATCGTTCCGGATCCACGAACGTTTCCAGAAAGTAAATGGGATGCCCGTACATCCGCTGCCAGTCACCGGAGATCTGCGTCGCCATGCGTCCCAAAATGTGCGACGCCAGATGCGGCACCCGCACCCAAGGCAGGATCAGAAACCGTGTATTGTAGACGATCAATCGAATGTTACGCCGCCGCACCTCCTGGTTCCAGCCGATGTAGCGGTCGCGCGCGCCAATGTGTCGCGGGGCGCTGGACCACGCCACGCAGGCCAGCGGCCGGTCTTGAGCCGATACTAAATACTTCAGGTGCTCCCCCACCGGCTGCTCATAACCCAGATAATGATGCTCCTCCAGCAGGCTGTTAAACAGCGGCTCATCCCCGCTCCGCCGTACCTGCACAAACTCCAAGGGCTGGAACTGGGCGAGTCGGCCTTCCACCGGCGTCCTGTCGATCAGCACGGGAGCCGGCTGCACCCGCCGCGCCAGCGGGTTGTGCGGCACGTACCGCACCGGTGGTAACTCGATCTGTCCGGCGCGCTCCAGCGTGAGTAACAGGCCGCGGCACACCATGTCGCGCAAGGCGCCGTTGGGCTGTTTCCATTGCCAGGCTTCGCACAGTTTCTGGGACAATCTGCGGCGGCTCGCGCGCGGATGCGCCGCGATCAGTTCCTTTATATAGACGATGTTTTCATTGGTGATCACTCGTCCGCGATACCTGATGAGTTCTGCCATCAACAGCAGTATGCACCTTCTTTTTCTGGAACGCAAGGGGGTAGGAATGTTTTTTGCAATTCTTACTTCGTCGCGTTCACCCGCCGCCACATGGGCGCCGCCCGCACCCGTGACAGGTCACCGGCCGCCATCAACAACTGTGCCTCGTAGGCTTCCAGCGGCTTGGCCGGTGCCTCTGATTCCGGCCACCATACGAACCTGCCCTTGGATAGCCGCTTCTGCGCCAGCCAGTATCCCTGGCCGTCATAGCTGAGGAGGCGAATGGCTGTACCCCGGCGGCTGCGAAACACGAACACGCACCCGGAAAATGGATCTTCCGCGAGTTTCTCCTGGCAAAGCCGCGCCAAAGAGTCAATCCCCTTACGTCCGTCGACGGGCTCAATGGCCACCAGCACGCGCATCTGCGCCGTGATCTGGATCATCCTTCGGTATCCCGCCAGGCGCGCAGCAAGCCGGCCCAATCCGGCGGAGCGGCTGCCTTCCAGTGGATGCGCATCTTGCCGCCGCCCGCGGACTCGAACTCGATGACGCAGTCCTCCAGTGTCGCCGTATGCGGAGCGATCAGCTCCACGAATGCCGGCTTGGCTGCCTTGCGTCGGAGGTTGGGAACTCCGCCGAGCCGTTTCTTCAGACCCATATAATCCAGCCGTAGTGGGTGCGCGACGGCGTACACACCGTGTTGTCGGGCCAGTTCGACCGCAGCCTGCCAAAGTGATTCCGGCAGCTTGGTCCGCTGTGACTGGGTGCTCCGGAACTGATCCAACTGGCGCTGCAGTTGCGCGATAGGTTCGGGAATGGGTAGGCTTTTGTGGTTCACGATCAGCCGCTCCTCAGCGACTGACTGAACTTAACAGGACGGGCTAGCCGGCGTCATGCACGCTTGCCGAAAGGTCACGACCATAGATCGCGTAGCTCCGCACCTTTACTCGCGACACAGGCTCCAGGAGATGCGCGCACGAAATCTCGCCAGTGTGGAGCGTTGCCTCGATTCGCTGCGCTATCCCGTGGCGCACATCCTTGTACTGGCAGGTAATGTCCAAGGCCAGACCGCCGCGTTCGACGAGTCCCTCGCGCAGGAGGCCATGTGGCTCCGAAAACTCCGCAGTGACAACGCTCGGCCTGATTGGTTCGCACGAAATGCCGGCCACCTAGGTGATACACACTCGTCCGCTTTCTGGTCCAGCTTATTCGTCCTTTTGAAAGATGACATTCCCCGTCTGCGAGCCATCCTGAATGGCACTGCGCAGGATTCAGTGCAGGGGATGCCGCTAGCCGTTTTCCCGGCCCCACAAACAACTTCTGTCCTTGTACTCTCGGGCCGACTCCTCGGGGAGTCGCGATCCATTCATTTGTTTCAATTTCATCGGGACCAGGTCGGTGGCACGTTAGGAGGCCAGTGGGCTTGGCCGGGAGAACCGCCAGCCAAAGAAAAATACTCGGTCAAGGTATTGCGTCCTCCCCAGCCTGCCGAGAAGGAGGCGACGTTGCTGGTATACCTCACCGATTCAATACCTCCCGAGGAGCTGCCTTCTGCCTTCTACGAAAACAAACAATGGGCTCGCCCTACGATCGAAATCAGTGTTGAAAGCCCCAGCCGCCGAATCATCGCTCACCCCGAAGACCTTGAACTCTTCGGCGTAGCCGTAGACCACGCGCTTCAGCTGCTCCAAGATCAGTGGCGTGCGTTGAGAATTCATCTGGTCGTGGTCGCACCAATCACCGCGTGTGTGCGAATCGGCCAGAAGATGCAGGCGCGTTGCCAGCCAGATTTTGTTCTCTACGAGCGCGATACCTCTAGCGGCACGACGGGACGGGGTTCCTTCGTTTCGACCATTGCAATAACACCCCAATCTACTATCCATCTCAAGACGGAGGAGAGCTGCCCGCTGTGCTAAGCAGACTGAGGAACTTATGATGACCGACAAGACTTTTTCCAAACGCATTCAGGAATCCCTCAACCTGAACAAATCCACCGGCCGGTGGGAACAACTCATGGTGACGTTGCTGCGTCGGCTGGAACTTGATCCAGCCGCCCGCGCAGACGCGGAGCGAGAATACAATGCTCTTGCCGATCGTGTAGCCGCGCGACTCGATCTCCCGCGTCACTCGGTCGACGTCATTCCGCAAGGCTCCATGCGGACGCAGACCACCATCCGCCCGTCTGGCAGATCCAACTTCGATTTGGATGTGGTCTTCGTTCTGTCCGGGCCTCGCTATGCGAACTGCGATCCCGAACTCTTTTTCCAAGAATTTGGTGAGGCGCTCGGTGGCAATGAAGAGATCACCGGAACGCCGACACCCAAGAATCGTTGCTGGCGTTTGCCGTTTCCGGGAAAGCCCTTTTATTTCGATGTGACGCCCGCTACTCCCGATCTCGTGCGCGCCTCTGGCGCTGCGCTACGGGTTCGCGATCCCGAAACCGCTTGGAGCCCTTCGAATCCGACAGAATTCGCACAGTGGTTCTGTGACCGCGCTGATCTTCAGTTCTCCTTCCAATCCGCTACTGGGCTTGGGGCTCTGGTCGAAGCACGTAAGAGCGTCGAACCATTGCCCAGCGATCCCGTTGGAATCGATGACATCTTGCGTCGGACCATTCAGTTGGTAAAGTTACACCGCGACAATCTCTACTTCGCTGAGACCGAGGAGCGCAAAGCAGCGTGGCCCATCTCGGTGATCATCGTCACGTTGGCTGGCCGAGCTTTCGAGAACATTTGGAGCAGCCGGCGCAATTCCTTTACTTCTCCGATCGAGGTAGTCCTCGCGGTAATCGAAGACATGCCGAATTGGATGACGCAGAATGAGAACGGGCACTATCTCGTCTGCAATCCCGCGCTCGATAGCGAGAATTTCGCGGAGCGATGGAATACCGATGATGGTCTTCGTGCATCGGAGTTCTTCCGCTGGCACCGGCGCCTGGAGGCTGATATCGAAGCTTTGCTGACGGATGAATACTCCAAGAGCAGTGAGAACAAGCTCAAGGCGATCTTCGGTCAAGTCGGCGTGGATGCTTGGATGGCTAGTCTGCCGGACACCAAACAAATGGCACCCTTGCTCAAAGGCTTGGTCGCGTCATCCGGTATTGAGGTCAGCAATCCAAGGGTCGCGACGCCGGTAGGCCGAAACACGCGAACCCTCGCCTAGGGGTGGGTCCGCGTGCCGCAGTCGCCACTCGATCAAAACGCAATCATTTCGGTGCGCGCATGGCTTGATGGATCATCCGATGTCCTTGTAGCGGTGAGTTTAAGTGTCGCCCAGCGGACGAAGTATGTTGCGGCATGGGAATTGAAAGAGAAGTACGAACATCTTGGCCCCATCCCCCCGCGGATTTTCTTGCCCGTGGATTTTCCCTTCAGCCCGCTGCGGATCGAACTTGATCCATCCCGTTGTCTGCGCCTACCGCACATTGAAGCGACCGGGAATTTCTGCCATGGTGTGATGCCGCTACCCGACGATCTCGCTGATCCGGTAAAAGCGGCGGGACGAGTCCTCGAACAGTTCCTAGCCTTCATCCCAAACTCCGCCGACACTGAATGGGTCGAAGCAGAATTTCAGCGCGAGTCCCACGACTACTGGCTACGACATGTCGATGCTGCCAGTCCTCCCAAGGGCTACCAGGCCGACGAACTGCTCCTAGAAATCGATCCCGACGTTCACGCTTCGCACCGCGTCGAAACGCTTCACCTCGGAAGCCGTACGCGTGCTATCGCATCATCTTGCGCCGGTGGCCCTAAAGCGACTGCCGAGAATACCGGCTGGTCGCTAGGGACGATCGTGTACGGCAGCACGCTTGTTTTCCGCCTTCCCCAAAGCCTGCGATGGACACCGAACACGTGGCCGAAGTCTTTTCAGGCACTCGCTGCTTTCGCTGGCGAGGTAACGGGCGCGATAGACGTGGTGAATTCCTGGTTTGGTGCGCGCCAGTGGTCCAATGATGCTCCGCTCTTCATCGTCGCCTTACAGAACTCGGTCGGGTTCGGATGGCGCGTGATCCCTTCGAGAACGCGCGCACCAGCGCAGCCCACGATTGTCCCCGTCAAAGTAACGCGCATCGACCGCCGCTGGGCTTTGGCCAGAGATCATCGCACCGAACAACTAGACGAAATGACGGGCAAGCGGGTGGTCGTGTTTGGTTGCGGATCAGTTGGTGCACCCGTGGCTGAACTTCTCGCTCGCGCGGGCGTCGGCTCGATCGATATTGTAGACCCAGACGTTCTGAGGACGGAGAACATATCGCGCCACCCGCTCGGACTTCTAGCGAATGGTCGCTACAAGGCGACCGCACTTTGTGAAAGGCTGAAGAGTAGTACTCCCGGCCTTAAAGCCGCTGCCCATACGATAACAGCGCAAGCGTGGTTGGTTGCGGGTCATGCGGTTCCTGATCTCATTCTTGATTGCACCGGTGACAGGGCCGTGAGAATGGCAATTTTTCATGCGCGCCCTACTATGCTTGAGTCTGTGCCAATTGTGATGACCTGGATGGAGCCGTTCGGCGCAGCCGCACACGTTATAACGGTTGTTGGCGCAGACCAGTGGCCGACTTCCGATCCCGCGGAAACAGCGATCCAAATTGCTAATTGGCCCGACGAAGTGGAGGTCCTGCATCCAGGATGCGGACAGGGCTTCCATCCGTATGGAATGTCCGATGCTTGGGAAGCAGCTGCCATGGCGACGCGGCGTTGCTTGGCCCTGCTACACGGAGAGGGTGCTACTTCAGATGTTCTGTCCTTGGTCCAATCTTGTGAATACTTCGAGCGGATTTGGCCCGGTATCACGTTTCGTCGCCAAGTTGCCGTGCCGGCCGGCATGACCTCGGTAGTGGAGCGTCGTACTCTTGCGGAGGCGCTGGGTGGATTCTGAACCGGAACCGCAATTCACGCTTCCCGGAGCGACGTGGACCCTCCGTTTTTCGGACCAAGCGGCTGCACTGATGAACAGCCACCGACAGAGACACTGGCGTCAGCCTGAAACCGTCGGCCAGCTATTCAGCCCGGATCTCACCAGTCCAACCGTTCATGTCTTAGAAGCAACCGTTTTGACCCGTGTGAGAACATCGCGAACCTCGGTCACTTTCGATCCGGACGAAGCGGCGGAACAAAGGAACTCCAAACTCGCGGAGGGGCTTCATTGTATTGGCCTTTGGCACACCCACCCAGAGGCTGCACCCAAGCCATCGGGTACGGACGAACGGCTCGCCGCCGACCATGCGACAGCGGCTGGTTCAATCCTAAACGGGCTATGTTTCGTTATCGTTGGAACCGGCACCTCCCCCAAAAGCTGGTATGTCGGTGTCCACGACGGGAGGGCCTTTCATTCAGCCCTGCGAGTCTGACGCACTCGATTCATGCAGGCTGTTGCAGACCCATGGCACTTGAAAGTGGGTTAATAGAACCCATGGATCGCACGCACCTGCTTGCCAGGTGCGCGGAATTCGCTCCTTACCCGGTGTAGTTCTGCGTGTCAGCGTTTTCCCTTGCCGCAGGCGGCGCGGTTCGTTCCCCAGGATTTCCACATTTTCACAAACAGCGGGCTTCCGGCTACTGGATCATGTACAGGTACATATAGGATTATGTGCCCCCAGAATGCCGACGATCTGCCCCTACAATGCCGAAAAACGTCGTCTAGAGCGCCCCGACATTGCCGAGGAAATCTCCGTTTTCCACTGGGCGATTCTTCGGCATTCTAGGGGCGGTACGGCAAACGCTGGTTTGACGCCGATTCAAGCGAGTCATCCCGCAGCAAGCCGCTTAAAGATGCGCCCCCAGAATGCCGAACATCCCCATCGATCCCCCGCTTAAAACGGTCACGGCACATCCATGTCGCGCCTTACAGTTCAGAGGAGATCATGGAGAACACGTCGAACATCCTGACGGTGAAGGAGGTCGCCGACATCCTCCGCTGCTCGAAGGCGCACGTCCATAACGCTATACACGGCAAGGTCCAGGGCCTTCCGAAACTGACCCATCTGACGATGGGCCGCAGGAAACTGGTCCGCCGCGATTGGCTGGAGCAGTGGCTGGAAACGAACAAAACCCGATAGTATGGCTGCATGTTCAGTTTTGCCGCCGCAGACGCAGGAAAAGGAAAAACGAATGCGTCGAAAGCGATTCCAGCGGGGTTGTCTGAAGACCCGCAAGCGGAATGGAAAGAACTACTGGTATGCCCAGTGGAGAGAGGGGGGAAAGCCCAAATCGAAAGAGATCGGACTCTGCTCGAAGATGGACCGAGTGAAAGCAGAAGGCATCTTAACCGAGATCCTGAAGCCCATCAACGAGGGGGCAGAGAATCCCGACAAGATCACCTGGACGTTCGCGAAGTTCTGCGAGGTCGTTTACCTTCCGGTGTGCCACCGGAAGTGGAAGGCGTCAACGGACATGGTTGAGACGAATCGGTTGGAAGTGCATCTGGTTCGGCCGCTCGGAGAGAAGTTGATGCAGGAAATCACGAGGAGCGAACTGCAAACACTTCTTGACGAACGCGCTCGGAGTTGTGGACGGAGTATGGTCGATCATCTCCGGTTCCGTTTGCGGTCGGTCTTCGCGCTGGCGATGAGCGAGGGCGTAGTCGATCGGAATCCGGCAGCGGCGCTGTTTACACCGCGGCACTACCAGGAAGGAAGGAGTCGGGAAGTTCTGACTCCGGATCAGGCGGCCACGATGATCGGAGCGCTGGAACTCCGGGAGAAGGTGATCGTGCGCCTGGCGACCTGGGAAGGGATGCGTCCCGGCGAAATCCTGGCGCTCCAAATGGGCGATCTGGACGATGACTCGGTCTGGGTCCGGCGCCGGGTCTACAAAGGCGATATCGATGAACCGAAGACGAAGCGATCGACACGCCGGGTCGCGCTCACAGTGGGAACGTTGGCCCTGCTCGATCAGTGGAAACTTCGGTTGCTCGGTTCACCGTCGGAGACGTGGATCTTCGGCTCAGAGAAAGGAACGCCGATGAGGCGGGACAACATCTGGCGGAAGTCGATGTACCCGAAACTGAAGCCGGTTGGTCTGGAGTGGGCCACATTCCAGGTGATGCGGCGGACGTTCGCGACTTTATCGAAGGCGGCCGGTGTGGATGCTCATACCCGGTCGGCACAGATGGGCAACACGGTTGACGTGAATGAAAACGAATACGCGGTTGCAAGCTTCGAACAGAAGCTGGCGGCCGTTCGCAAATTGGAATCAGTCGTCATCCAATGACGGCGCAGGGAGCACTCGAATGTTGAGGCTTTTTGAATTGATGCTACGCGAGGAGATTTCAGGTTTGGCTGGAGGGTGCTCGTAACACCCTCCAACCGGCTCCGCGAGGTGATCGGGAGCTTAAAGCAGTAATCGCATTAATGTTGAAACCGGCAATATGCCCCAAGTTATTGAAAAGATGGAGCGGGAGACCGGGTTCGAACCGGCGACGTCCAGCTTGGGAAGCTGGCATTCTACCACTGAATTACTCCCGCACTCCGGGTTCAGCAACAATATAGCACAATCGATTTATGCAACGGGACGTTCGACAGCCGCGATACGAACGAAGCCCAGGCGATTGAATTGAAGATGGATAGAAGAGATCGGGCCGGTGTGAGCTGCGGCTTCGACAGATGAATCCGGGCTTGCTTGCGCTCGCGGGGGCGCTTGGCCGGGGAACTTTGGCCGCAGATTCGCTGTTTTGGTGATTTTGCGACGGCTTGGCGGGATTTTGGGGCTGGAGCAGAGACAATACGGGCGCACCCTTCGTTGCCGGGCGCTGGGTTGTCAAAGATCACTACTGCGCGGAAGAGTTAGCGGGTGTCGGTGGTGTCGGGCGCGCAGTAGATGGGGTGTTCGACGGGTTCAGACATGTCGAATCCGGGATGCGGTTTCATTTGGTTGTTGGGCACTTCCTGCAAGGGTTCGGCAGGGGATGCCGGTTGCGGCTGAGCGGAACGCTGCTTTTGTAGCTTTTGCAGGTAGTCGACGGCGACGCGGAACTCTTTTTCGAGTTTGGTGCGCTGTTTATCGACCTCGGCGAGCATGGCGAAACGGCGTTCGTTGAACGGGATTTCCATGTAGATTCGAGTTTCGGAATTGGCGTTGCGGATGAGCAGCCACTGGATGACGACGAGGGTTTCGAAGCAACACGTTTCGGTGCGGGTGCGGGGATTCCAATCGGCGAACAATTCGTCCCAAAGTTGGGAGTAGGCCGCGGCGTTTTCGGTGGGTAGGATGGTGGCGCGGGTGCGCAATCCAAAGGTAAGGGCGTTGAAGCGGATGGCCTCGCGACCTTCAGGTGTCTTCGGGCCGGAACTGTGCTGAGCGTTTTGTTGATTCGCGCGATGCTGCTTTTCAGAGATTAACATTCGTTGGATCCTTTTCCGGAGGGCGGGGTAAACCCCGCTTCCGATTTGAGTAGAGCATGGTCGGATCCAGGAGCCGGGGATGAGGTAGTGCAAGTGGTTGGATCGATAGGGGCGGATTATTTAGCCGGCTTGTCACTGCAGGCGGCGAGGCGCCAAAAAATCCTCTTTGAAGATCCACGTAGTATCTGTGAAACTGAAGTCAGTTACCCAGCCTCCGAATAGCAGCATCCCTTTCGCGGTTCCGTCATAAGCAAATGACAGGCCCGAGCTGGGCCGAGGATTTGCCGCGGTTTGTACCGCACTCCAGTTATTTCCATCCCAGAGCCAAGTGTCATTCAATCGGCCTTGGCCACAATCTTCGCAAGCTCCGGCCAAGCCTCCAAAAAGCACTACCCTTTGTATGGACCAGTCATATGCGAGCCCGTTGTCTGTTCGCGTTGGCGGCACCGTCAGCGGGTGTTGCTGGACCCAATCCAGGCCATCATAGGTCCAGGTATCATCGTAGGCGACACCGTTAGTGTTACCGCCGAAGAGTACGACTAGCTTCGCGGTCTCATCATAAGCCAGCGTCGCCGCCCGCGGAGATGGACTATGCGCGGGAAACTGCTGCGCCCACGTTTTGCTAACTCCGTCCCATTCCCAAGTATCATCCTCGGTTACGAACTGATCCGTGCCGCCCCCAAACATCACCACCTTGCCAAGATGGTAATCGTATACCATCCCATTGGGCGCGTTCCAGCCGCGCCCGGGCGGTGAAATCTTCGGAAATTGTTGAGTCCAAGTAACCCCGTCCCACGTCCAGGTTTGGTCCGAGTTACTGCCACCGCTCTGGCCGATACGCACAAGGCTTCCACTGAAGAGCACCACGGTTTTGGTCCTAGGGTCGTAGGCCATCGACGCGCCCTGCAACGCTGGCGGAGAAACGGATGGGGCGAGTTGCGTCCACCCAGTGGTATTCGAGAAAGCCCATGTATCCCCGTAGATCGCATTGTAGGTGTTACCACCATAAAGCAAGGTCGCGCCCATGGCGGGGTCATAGGTCATTGATGCAGAGGTCCGCGCCGGGGGCAGGCCAATTAACGACGGCTTAACCCATTCCAGCCTTTGAGCGGACACGCGGCAGACTGACAGCGTGCAAAAGAAAGTCAACCAGAGCGTTTTATGGATGTTCATTCGCGGTACCAGCATTCGCAGATTCCCTCATCTTTCAAGGCTTGAGCTTGAACACTACTCCTTCAGACGATCCGCCGCCGCCGACCGTCGTGCCATATAGATTACCAGTCGAATCCATAAACAAACCTGCTTGGGGTCTGTTCCCGTCAGCTCCGAAGGAAAAACTGTACAGCAAGGTTTCCGTGCCAGCGGTATCCATTTTGAAAACCGTTCCGTAGCCGGACGCGCCGCCGCCTCGCGTTGTGCCGTAGAGGTTGCCTGCTGCGTCCATTATCAAGCCTGCTTGTGGAGCCTCGCCGTCCGGTGTACCTTTGAACCGATATAAGGCTGTTTCCCCGGACTTGTCGAGCTTGAACACGGTTCCACAACCGGAAGGATTGACGCACACATCGCCACCATGCGCGGTAGTGCCGTAGAGATTGCCTTCCGAGCCGGCGATGAGACCTGCTATCGGATTGGCGCCGTCTGGCGTCCCTGTGAAGCGGTGCAGCACCGTTTGGGCGCCGCCTGTATCCAACTTGAACACGACGCCACAGCCAAACCCATCACAAGTGCTAAGATCGCCGCCACTGTAAGTAGCACCATAGAGATTGCCGGCCGAGTCGCGGATCACTCCAGCTTGCGGGTTGGCCCCATCCGCCTTTCCGGTGAAACCGTACAAGACGGTCTCCTTACCACTCGGATCGACCCGATACACAACCCCGAAGCTTTGGTTAGAGCCGGGTACTGCATTGATGCCACCATACTGAGTTGTGCCGTAAAGGTTGCCTGCCGAATCTTGGATCACCCCCGCCACTGGTTGACTGCCATCCGCGTATCCGGTGAAGCTATACAGGATCGTTTCCTGGCCGGTTGCGGTCATTTTGAACACGGTCCCGAGCCCATATGTACCGCCGTAAGTCGTGGTGCCATAGAGGTTGCCTTCCGCGTCCCGGATCAGACTCGCTTGGGGATTGAATCCATCGGTTGCACCTTGGAAGCTGTGTAGCACGGTCTCGCCGGACTTATCAAGCTTGAACACGGTTCCGTTCAGCGTGCCACCTTCAAAGGTAGTGCCATACAGGGTGCCCGAAGGGTCACTGACCAGACCACCGTAGGGAAATGCGCCATTCGCAAACTGAAATCTGTGCAGCACGGTATAGGTTTGGGCGGCTGCTACCATGGTTGCGACGCTCAATATCAAGAATCCCATTAACACTCCGGTGAAGCACTGGTGAATCTTGGATATTGGGTGCGATCTCATCATATTTGCTCCGGTTTTGAGTATGATCAGTACGGATTCCGATGTCAAACGCCGTCGGGCCGCGCGCCCGCGTGACGGCGATGTAGCGGGCTACACGAGGCGTGCGAGGTTGGCGCCGAGTTACCGTCCGTCGGGCCGGTTTTGTGGCGCAAGAATTTGGGCTGGCCGGAAGAATTCGTGGGCCGTCGTTCGGCCGCGCGGCAAGGCAGGATCGTTCGCGGATGGGCGTCGGCGTGCAATAGTCAGAGGAATACCACGCGGGTCGCTTCCCGCTTGCCCTGGGCGAAACCGGCACGGGCAGCGGGGACTCGGGTCGCCGGATCCATCTGGTTCGTGCCCATTGCGGCTAGGGAATCGGCATCCGGTGTGATCACCTCGACGCGGCTGCCCTGCTTGCGCAGGCCCTCGACCTGGCCCTCCAGGTCCGCGCCCGGTAGTCTGCGCAAGCCCTCGAACTGGCCTGGCGGTGGTGTCCCGCTGCGTCCGCCAAACGGCGAGAGGACCACGACGTTCGCATAGCCTGAGGCGAGGTCGGCGTTTTCGGCCGAGCGCACGCCACCGTTGATGTAGCGAGTGCCGTTAATGTTGTGCGTCGGCGCCAAACCGGGCATCGCGGTACTCGCGGTGACTGCGTCCACGAAGCCGACGCCCGAGTCGCGGTTGAACGCAACCAAGTGGCCGGTATGCGCGTCGAGTGCCACCAAGATCATCGGCCTATCGGGCCATTCAGTGACGGGCAACCTGGCGGCGACCATTGCGCGCCGCAGTTCCGCCGCCGCGGGTCCGAGTATGGAGTCGCTCTCCATTCCGAACGCGCCCATCGCACGTTGTAGATCGGCTGCCGAAGTAGCGGCGGCGCCGATGGCCCTCATCCTCTCGAAGACAGTGGCCATCGGCAGGGACGGCGGCGCCTCCCGGTTCTGTCCGACCGGTTGAACCGGCGGAGACAGCACCGAGGCCAACAGTTCGGCCGGCGGTATACCGCTCCGCACATGCGCCGCCGCAGTGGCGCCGGAAGAGGTGCCGACTACCAGATCGGCGGCCTCTGTCAAATCGAGACCAGCTTCGGCCAGGCCTGCGATGATACCGATAAGCCACGCATTCCCGGCAGCCCCACCACCACCTAGAACCAGAGCAAGGTTGTGAACCATCTGCCCGGATAGAACAGTTGCTTTTTTCATGCGATTTCTCTTGTGCCGGAGCTTGGAGAGAGTTGACACGTCAACCAGATTATCAAGTTTGGTTGTCATGTCAACTATTTCTTTGATAGTCTGGCAATTTACATGGCCGCTAAATCGCTGACTCCGCGGGAACTCCGTATTTGGGGCGCCTTTCAAGACATGGGCGAAGAGGTTCGGGGGCGGGTAGGCCGAGACATTTCGGAAGCTACCGGACTTTCGGGGCCTGAGTTCGGTATCCTCTCCCGCCTCGTCGGATTCGGCAACGGCGAAATGCGCCAACAGCAACTCGCCAAGGTAATGAAATGGGAAAAAAGCCGTCTCTCTCACCAGCTAACGCGTATGGAGGATCGACGACTCATAAAGCGCGAAACCGCCGACGGCGCCGTTGTCATCGGTTTGACGAAACTTGGCCATCAGAAACTGACGGAGGCGCTACCGGTGCGCGCCGAGTCAGTAAAACGACACTTCCTATTACGGCTCACCCAAGACCAAATCGACACGATTATGCTAGTGAGCAGTCTCCTGAGCGACGGCGGTTAGACCGGCTTGGTCAGGGACGTCCCCAGCAACTGGTCTGCCGGCCGCGAGCGGACCTTCCCGCACCATTCGACGTGTCAGTGACCCCAGCCTCTGACGAGGCAGTATTTGAAGGTGGCGCTGCCGATGGCGATGAGCGGGCCGCTTAGCTCACGTCTAACAGTGCCCATCCGGGCAGCGAGGCAGGCTTGTTGTTCAAAAAAACGATGCGCCGGGTTTTCGGAAATGGCAGGTTCGCGGCGAGCGACTTACCGTAAATCGATGTCTGTTGTAGAATCTGCCGGTAGCTTGGATCGTTGGTGTCGAGCCACGCGCTTTTGCTTAGCAGTCCACCGCCCCATCCAAGTGACAGCAGGCACTGGCCGGCTTGGCGCGCGGATGCCAGGCGCTGTTCCAACTCGTCCACTTGGCGGGCTAGGAGGTCAAGGCCGGTCCATGCCGCGTACTGCTTGTGTGTAGCGAGTAGGCGGGCGGCATAGTCGTTGGCCGCTTCGAAAATCCGGCTGCGATCGAAGGATTCCTGCCAGCGCACGACGCGGCGAATCTCCGCCTGGGTGAAGAATGTCTTCTCCTGCCAGTCGCCTTCGAAAGTAAATCCGGGGGGGGCCATCTCGGCGAAGATGGGGGTGCTGTCGTCCGGACGCGCGCCATCCACCGAGCCCCTGGGGATTTGTTTCCAACCCAAACTATACGATCCGCCGCGAGCCTGCAACGTCGAAACGCGGAGCAGATATACCTTGAAGGCGGCGTTGTTGACCGGCGCGGAATCCGCCACGCTTACCAGGCGCATACGGCTGACACCCGCATTGCCAAGGGCCTGTTCTTCGGGACCTTCGGCCAAACGGCGCGGCACGCGGTCGCCCTGCGTACGAGCGGCAACATCGTTCAACATGCCCGGCTTCCAGTTGGCCGAGACCATGCCGGTGCGCAGTGCGCCTTTGATGGCCGTGCCCGGCAGATAGGGTCCCGAGGCACCGGTGGCGAAGGTGGGAATGTGCAGGCTTTCGCCGCTGGCTCGATTCCAATACGCGGAGTAGGAGGCCGATTCGAAGGGAATGCGGCGGCCGGCGAAGTTCTGGGCAAATCCGCCCCAAGAGGCGAAATCCAGCTTGTCGGCTTTCTTCAACTGGGTCAGGTATCCCTCAAGGCGCGGCCCTTTGGCCAGCAGGCGAAAAATACGCCACTGGTCGAGCACGTTCACCTGGTCTTTCCAGACCATGTAATCGATGGGGGACAGTTTGCGGCCGTCGCCGACCAGGAGCGGCGTCAGGCATGTCAGGCGATATCTCATGCTCATGCGGTCACCTGCGCGCGCAAGGGAATCGATAGGGCGAAACCGGCGCGAAATACGGGATGCGCGAAGCCGTCGGGCGCCACATCGGGCGCCGAGCCATGAATGTTGTCGCCGGCCACCAAGACGGAACCTTCGGTCACCATTTGCAATTGCTTTTTGCGCTCGCCGAATCCGGCGGGACTGTCGATGCGGCCGCCGCGCGCGATCACGGTATAGTTGCCGCGCTTCCAATCGACGGAATCTTCCGGGCCGGGCGTAAACAATGACAGGAGCCAATGAGACGTGGGGCTGGGGGGGGGCGGCTCGGGGGCGGCTTCCACGGGAGGCGTTTCAGCGTCCGGGGCGTTCGGGTCGTTCGGGGCAATCGGGGGTTCGGGAGCGGCGTCCGGCAAGATCAACGACGGCAGCGAACCCTCGACGAACTCGGGTTGGGCGCTACGGCCCCAACCGCGGGAGCGTTCGCCGCCAAATCCGGAATCGGCCAATAAGCGGAACGCGCCGCGAACCGGTTCCGACCAGTGCGCATGCGCTTCCGTATCAGCAAATGAAACGACTGCCCATAAACCGGCATCGCGGCGAAATTCAATACAGGCGGTCGAATGCCGCTCGGCATTGCCGTTAAGGCGGTCGATGGCGGCGCTCCAGCGCACGTTGATGCGAAAGGGTCCAGACTGGCCGGGCGGCAGGAGGCATTCGCTGGCGCCATCGATGGCCCACTGGTCCTCGTGCAAGGGCTGTCCGTTCAAGATGGCTCCGACCAAATGCAGAGGGATGAAGCGGGCATTCTTCCAGCGTGTCTTGGCGGCAATGACGCCGGCGGCCGGCGGCCAAATGCTGCGCGGGGGCACGATGAAAGCGGTTTCCCCCTGGAAGGGAAAGCAGGAACTGAAACGTACGGCGGGGCCTTCGGCGCGGCGCGCGGTAGCGTCGAGCCACTCGTCACGCATGCCCAATGTGGCCATGGCGGAAGTGACGGCGGCATACACCGAGTCGCTATGGTAGATCGGATCGACGCGATTACGCGCGCCGGAATCCGGTCCCGAGCGCCAGGGGCCGGAGGGACGGAGTTTAACGATGAGGCCTGGACTCACGCGGGAATTCATTACTCCTCGTGCAGGAACGAGAAGGCGGCCTCCTGGAAGCCGGTCTGCAAGGCAGCCAGATCCACGCCGGCGCCGAGATCCTTCTGCGCGGCGCCGGAAGCATAATAGTTCTTGCCGCGCCAGGTCAGCTTCAGGTTCGAGAAACGGACGCGTCCGCTGCCGCGCGAACCGCCGCCGCCCAAGCTGTCGTCTTCGAGCATGCGCAGGCCTTCGAGCACGCGCGGAGAATAGCGGCGCGTCTTCTTCGCACAGCACGTCCATGACCAGCCGGATATGGAAGCGGGCGCCGGCGGGGACGCGTTCGAGAGTGCGCGGATTGGCTTGCGAGGTGATGCGGTCGATGGCGTTTTCGCTCTTCACTTCGGTGAGTTCGTCGTCCAGATTTTCGCGCATTTGCGCGGTGATGCTTTCCGGATCGAGGGGCGCATCGTAGACCGCCAGGCGCGCGGGAGTGGCCTGCGAGCTATCGAGCGATTCGCCTGCGGCGCGATCCATGCGGCCGGGGCTGCGGCCGAAGAGCAGGCAGATTTCGTCGTCGGGACGGTCGCTCTGGTGGATGCGGACTTCCTGACCTTTGCGCTTGGACAGGTAGACCAGTTCGGAGGGGACGGCCAAGCCGGATGACTGCTCCAGCAGCGACCGGATCTTGCCGCGGAGGGAACTGCCAGGCACGTAGGGACGGCCGAAGGCGTCCTTGACCACCGGATTATCCGATCCGCCGATTTCCAGCGAACCTTTGCCGGCGCCGACGTGGAGCCCGGTTTCGCAATGCAGTTCGCCTTCGAGAATCAACTTGCCGATGAACTTCAACTCGGTTTGCGTGGTATGCGCGCTCATGTGATTTTACTCGTTGTAGGCCACGATGGCCTCGAAAAGATCCCTAAAACGTTCGTAACCGCGCATATCGTTCTTGCGGGTCACCTGCAGCAGCAGCTTCTCCAACTGGTCGAGGCTGCGCAATCCATGCCGCGCGATGGTATAGGCCAAGCGCGCGCGCAGCATCACGAATTCATGCTGGCGTTCGCTTTCGGGCGCGCGCACGGCGCGCCGCACGGCGCTGTAGAGGCGGCGTAACTGGCTCTTGGTGCCGGAATCCATATCGCGCATGCGGCTGACGATGCCGTGCGCCTGGTTATCCAGGTAGAGACTGTCGGACATCAGTTTTTCCAGCTCGATTTCGGGCGGACCTTCGGGCCGGCCGCGGTCGCCGTGGCGATCGTCCCTACGGTCGTCGCGTCTTCCACCGCGGTCGCCTCCGCCGGGGCCGCGCCCACCACCCTCGCCACCGGGGCCGCGGCCGCCTTCACCTGGCCCGCGGGGCGGACGATTTTCCCTTCTCTGTTCTTGTTCTGGCATGCTCTAAACCTCGGTCGTCAATCTGGCCCATTCCAGGGCCACCAGTCCGGCGGGCCGCAGCTTCACTTCCGCCGACTTGCGTCCCACGATTTCGTTTGTCAAATGCGTGCGCAACTTCTGAAATTCGCGGTCGCGCGTGCCGCTGAGGATGCGGGTCAAGCGGCGTTGAAACCGCCAGGTGCGCGTGGGACTGTCGGCTTCGGCGCCTTCGCCGTACGCCTGCTTCTGGTAGAAGCTGCGCAGGCCCATCAGTAGTTGGCGCGAGAGCCGGTAATCGCCCGCCAGTTTCACTACGGTATCCTTCAAGTCGGCGGCGTCCGCCAGCTGCTTCCATTCGAGGATGCGGCCCAGGACGTAAATGCAATCCTTGTCGGCGGCCTTGGCGAGTTCCAGGTTGCGGCCGGCGTCTTCGTACACGGCATTGATAGGATAGTGCATCTCCGGAGCCAGCGCTATGGCCATGGAGATGGTCTTGCCTTCGGGCCCGGGAAAATCCTTCAGATTCTCTTCCGTGAAGCGGTGGAAGAGGCGCTGCACTTCGCGCGCCAGCAGCAGTAGGGCGTCCCAGCTTCCGTAGACGGCGAAATCGTCGCCGCCGGAGTAGAGGATGGTTACTTTGCGCCAGAACTCCGGCATGGAGCAGAGCACTTCGAGTTCGCCGGCGAAGAATTGTTTGTACAGCACGGAAAGCTGCACGTGCTCTTCGATGGTGGTGAGCGGCGAAGGCGTACGCCGAAGTTATCCACGTCGCCGCGCAGCACGCCCCAGAGGGATCGCCCTTGCGCGCGCCGTGCCAAGGTCGCGACCGAAGCTGCGGAGCGGCCGTCCTCACTGGGGGCGGCGTGCCGCGCCAGGGTAATGCCGTCGAGGGACAGGTTGGGGGTGAGATTCCAGGTGTATTTGCCTTCACCGGGCCGGACCGTGGCTGGCGATTCGGGGGACCATCCGATGACTGCCGCTTCGCGCACGCTGACCCCTAATTCCTTCGAAAAATAGGCGTCTACGTCGGCGGGAATGGCTGATGCGTAAGGCTCGAAAGCGGTGCCGGGACCGGCGGCCAGGGGGGTGGCCCGTTTGTGATGCAGTTCTTCGTTTAGGCGGCGGCGCACGACGGTCCAATCGCCCAGATTTTCGGTGACGCTCCAGAGCAGGGTCAGATATCCGCCGCTCAGTTCGGTGAGTTGCCGCGCGGCGTTGGCCAGGAACTCTTCGGCCGGGGTGCGCGACTCGCCGGGCAGAACCAGGAGGAATTGTCCGCCACCGCTAGAGCCGAGCAGCACGCGCGCCAATCCGAATTCGGCAAGCAGGGCGCGGGGCAGAACCTCGCATAGTAGGGTGATCCACTGGGAACGTCCAGAGAGAAGGTCCTCGCCATTTGAGCGCGGGGGCAGAGGCGTTCCCGGCCGGGATAGAAGAAACTCTTCTATGCCCAGAATTTTCACTTGGAGGAGGATCTGTTCGGACATCTAGAAGATAGGCCTTAAGATTCCTCACTGTAGCACAGCGCGGGGCTGTCCACGCGGACGTGGTGGACCAATTGGGCGAACAAATCCGGCATGCCGCGCGATACCATCGTGATGGTGCCAAGTATGCACGTTCTCATCGCAGACAAATTCGAGCAGTCCGGCCAGGATGGCCTCAAAGCAGCCGGGTGCGAGGTTACTTACCAGCCTGGCCTCAAAGAAGATGCACTTGCCGAAGCCGTAGGGCGGTTGCGCCCCGACGTTCTGGTGGTCCGGTCGACCAAAGTGACCGAAGCCATTCTGGCGGCGGGCGCGCTGAAGTTGGTCGTGCGCGCCGGCGCGGGGTATAACACGATCGATGTAGCGGCCGCATCGCGGCGCGGCATCTACGTTTCCAATTGCCCGGGCAAGAATTCCGTAGCCGTTGCTGAGTTGGCCTTTGCGCTGATGCTTTCGCTCGACCGGCGCGTTCCCGATAATGTCGCGGCGCTGCGGCAGGGGCAGTGGAATAAGTCCGAATTCTCGAAAGCGCGCGGATTGCTGGGCCGTACGCTGGGCTTGATTGGGGTGGGCCGGATCGGCGGCGAGATGATTCCGCGGGCGAAATCTTTTGGCATGCGGGTGGTGGCCTGGAGCCGCAGCCTTACGCCGGAAGCGGCCAAGGCGTTGGGGATCGAGTACAAGGAATCGCCCATCGAAGTGGCGCGCGCGGCCGATATCGTGAGCGTGCACGTCGCTGCCAATGCGCAGACGCGCGGGCTGATTGACGCGAATTTCTTCGATGCCATGCGTCCCGGCGCTTATTTCATCAATACTTCGCGGGCCGAAGTGGTGGACCAGGTTGCGCTGGGGTGGGCAGTGCGGAGCAACGGAGTACGCGCCGCGCTCGATGTATTCGCCAACGAGCCATCGGGCGGTACGGGCGAATTCGCAGATGAAATCGTGAAACTGCCGGGCGTGATCGGTACGCATCATATCGGCGCGTCGACGGATCAGGCGCAGGAAGCGATCGCGGCGGAGACGGTCCGCATCGTGAAGATTTTCCACGAAACCGGCAAGGTGCCTAACGTGGTGAATATTGCGAAGGCCACTCCGGCCACTTGCGCGCTGGTGGTGCGGCATCTGGATCGGCCGGGGGTCCTCGCCAGCGTGCTCGATTTGATCAGCGGAGCGCGCATTAATGTGCAGGAGATGGAGAACATCGTTTTCGACGGAGCGGAGGCTGCCGTGGCGCGCATCAACCTGGAGACTGCGCCCGAAGGCGATCTGCTGGCGCGGATACAAGCCGCCAATCCCAATGTGCTGGAACTGGGATTGATCCACTTAGGTTAGGGTTATTGGACGAAGACCTGCGACGGCGCGGCCAGACTGATGTGGGGTAGCTCGGATTTGATTTTGACTGACTGGAAGCCGGGCTTATTGTCGGGCCGGGCCATGAAGGTCAGTAAGTACTGCGAATTCAAGCGGCGACTGAGATCGTCGAGGTACGGCGCGAGGGACACGGGATTCACGGTGCCGAGCCAGTAGAGTTCGCCGCCGGTCGCCTCACTCAACTGGGCCAGGTAATTCTGTCCCCAAAAAAGTTCGCGGTAGGCATGCGCCCAGCGGCCGGCGCCCGAATAATAGACCGAATAGACCACGATTCCGGCGCGCTGAGCCGTACGGATGGAGGCATTCAGATAGGGATTATCGGGGCCTCCGCCGTAGTCCGGGTCGACGCCGCTCGATACCATGAGGACTTCACGAGCGGCCGGACCGGCAGGCCACTTGTGAATTAAATCCTCGAGCGCAAGATAGGGGCTGGCGGAAATTCCGGCCATGCCGATGGGAAGCCGGAGGGCTTTGGCGGCCGACTGATGGTCGAGGGTTAATGGCTGGACTTTCTGGACGCCGCCGTTGCGCATGTATCCAATGCCGATTTCGGTGGCGGAGGATTGCTGCAGGACGAATTTCTTCAGGTCGGCGAGTTGGGTGCCCAAGGTAGTCGAGGATCCATCATCGATCAATAACCACAATTGGAGGCCGCTCTGACTGCGTAGGGGTTCGAGGCCGGTTACTTGCATGTGTTGCTTGTTCTGAGTAACCAGGACATCGCCGGTAGTGAGTGGGCGGGGGTCGGCGTGGTTTTGCGGTTTTACGGTAACGACCACACTAACGGCTGACTCAGAACCGTGGATGTCACGCGCCCAAAGCGAAGTAAGAAGAGTGAGGGAGATGAGCGCAACAGTACGGAACATGATTTTGGCCTTCCTTTTGGTTGGACGTAAGATGGGCGGAGGGGGATACAATTTGCCGAGCGCCAGCGCTTCCCTAACCTGTTCGTACTGTCTCAATTGATGCTGGGATACTATTGTCGTGCTATAACTCGTGCGGGATCATTACCTTATGACAGATATGGACCAGCGGCTAGATCCCTCGGTAGAGCGGCGGCAAAATTTGCGATTTGCCATTGGTGAGGAAATCTCATACAAGATTTTGGATCACCGGGCGACGACGCCCGATAGCGGCGCGGGAAAGACATTGGACATCAGCAGTAAGGGCGTCCTTTTTGAAACCGTGCAACGCTTGCGGCCGGGGAAACGTATCGAAGTCTCGGTAAACTGGCCGGCATTGCTGGAAGGTAGCTGTCCGTTGAAGTTCGTAGCAGTGGGGCGGGTAGTGCGGGCGGACGATTCGCGGGCGGCTATGCGCATCGAACAGTATGAATTCCGTACGCGCCGCAGCAAAGAATTGCCGCCGGTGGATGCGGACAAGCCAATGCGCGCCGGCGTACCGTATTATTAAGGGTGGACTTCACTACCGATACCGGAACGCTGGTGGACCGGTATCGCGCCTTGCTGGACGTATCCGAATCGATTTCCGCGAACCGTGATTTGCCGGGATTATTCGAGGATTTGGCGCAACGGCTGCGCAATGTGGTTCGCTTCGACTATCTGAACCTGGTGTTGCACGTTCCGGAGCGCAACACGATGCGGCTGCGGGTGCTGACATCCAGCCAGTCGACCGATTCCACTTTTCTTGAGACCCCGGTGGACGAGACCCCTTCCGGCCTGGTGTGGCAAACGCAGCAGCCCCTGATTATTCCCGACATCAACCTGGAAATCCGCTATCAGAAGATCATGCAGTTGATGCGCGAAAACGGTGTGCGTTCGTGCTGTTTACTTCCGCTCACTACGGCGCAGCGCCGCTTGGGCGCCATTGGATGGGGTAGTGGGGAGCGGGGCGCGTTTGATAGCGCGGACCTGGAGTTCCTGGGGCAGGTGGCGCGCCAGGTGGCGGTGGCCGTCGAGAACGTCCTCAATTACGACTCCGCGCAATGTTACCAGAGAGAGTTAGCCCGCCAGCGCGACCGTCTTCAAGTGGTGCTCGACGTGACCAACGCCATGGTAGCGAACCTGGACTTGCGTGAGCTTTTCCAGGTAGTTTCGGAGCTGTTGCGGCGTTTCATCCGGCACGAGTATGCCAGCTTGGTTCTGTACGATGCGCGCAAGGGTCAACTCCGCTTGGAGGCCTTGGATTTTCCGGGCGGCAAGAGCCAGATCCACGAAGTTCAGTTATCTTCGCTTGAAGATTCGCCGGCGGCAGACGCTATGCGAACCCGCCAGCCGCTGCTACTGAATCGCATCGACGTGGAACGTTTCCCTTCGGAAATTGTGCGGCGATTAGTGGACGAGGGTTTGCAATCGGCCATCTGCATACCGCTGGTGCGCGGTGACAGGGCGCTGGGCACGTTGAACGTCGCGAGCATGCGGGATGCCGCCTTTGAGCCGCATGATGTGGAATTGCTGACGCAGATCGGGAACGAACTGGCGATCGCGGTGGAGAACGCGCTGGTCTTTCGCCAGATCGCGGAACTGAAAGACAAGTTAGCCGAAGAAAAGCTTTACCTGGAAGACGAGATTCGCACGGAATACGATTTTGAAGAGATCGTGGGCGAGAGTCAGTCGCTGAAGCGCGCGTTGCACGATGTGGAGACGGTGGCGCCGACGGATTCGACGGTGCTGATTTTGGGGGAGAGCGGCACGGGCAAGGAACTGATCGCGCGCGCGATTCACAATCTGAGCGGGCGGCGCGAGCGGACGTTTATGAAGGTCAACTGCGCGGCGATACCGACGGGGCTGATCGAAAGCGAATTATTCGGGCACGAACGCGGCGCGTTTACGGGCGCTATCAGCCAGAAGATCGGACGCTTTGAACTGGCGGATAAAGGCACGCTTTTCCTTGATGAAATCGGCGATATCCCGCTCGAGTTGCAGCCCAAACTGCTGCGGGTTTTGCAGGAGCGCGAATTCGAGCGGCTGGGCAGTACGCGCACGGTGAAGGTGGACATCCGCCTGGTTACGGCCACTAATCGCGACCTGGGCCAGATGATCGCGAACCGCGAATTCCGCGAGGATCTTTATTACCGGCTGAACGTGTTTCCGATTCTGCTACCGGCGCTACGCGAACGGCGCGAGGATATTCCGCTGCTGGTCCGCTACTTCACGCAGAAATATGCGCGCCGGATGAGCCGGCGGATCGAGACGATTCCGAGCGATGCGATGGAAGCGCTGACGAATTGGAACTGGCCCGGGAACGTACGGGAATTGGAAAATTTTATCGAACGGGCGGTCATTCTGACGCGCGGTTCGGCGCTACATGTTCCGCTGGCGGAGTTGCGCAATGGAGAAGCGCCGGCGCCCCCGGCCGCGTTGACCACTCTGGAGGAAGCCGAGCGCGAACACATCCTGCGGGCGTTGCGGGAATGTAAGTGGGTGGTGGGGGGGCCGGCGGGCGCAGCGGTGCGGCTGGGACTTAAGCGGACCACGCTGCAATCGCGCATGGTGAAGCTTGGCATTTCGCGCGACGCTGGTTAGCGCCGAGGCTTAAAGCATGCGCTGGCCGGCAAGGGTGGTATCGTACCCGCCCAAACCTTCCAGTTCACGGCGAAACGCGGCGCGATTCAAGGTATCGAGCAGGGTCTGGACGGGCGGATAATCCAGGTGCTGGCGGCGGATTGCGAGATCGTAGCGCTCGGTCACTAGCGGAATAAAATCGAGGCCGAAGACGCGGGCTGCGGCGCGTGTGGCGATACAGCAATCCGCTTCTCCGGCACGAATCCGCCACGCGGCGGGCAGGTGGCCGGGCGCCAACCGGTCGTATCCGCGCACTTTCTGGGTGGGGACTCCCAGTCGCGCCAATTGCGCGTCGAGCAGGTGACGGCTGCCGGCGCCCGGTTCGCGATTGACGATGGTGACGTCGCGCCGCGCGAAATCGGCCACGGAGCGGATGGATTTTGGATTTCCGACGGCCACTACCAGGCCTTCCTCCCAAACCGCCAGCGAGATGACCGCGACGCTTTTGCGCGCGAAGAGGCGGTGGATGGCGGGTATGTTTGATTCGCCGCTTTCTTCGTCGCGCAAGTGGGTGCCGGCCACGTGAATCATCCCCTGTTTCAGAAGGGCAAGCGATTGGGAGCTATTGCGCTGGGCCACCACCAGTTCCACGCCGGCGCGCAGAACGTGGCGGGCAAGGACTGAAATTCCGGGATCGCATCCGGCAATCAGGATGCGGTTGCCCAGGTCGGAGTCACGGTGAAAGAGTTGCACGGTGGCTTTGCCGGTCTTGCGCCCGGGGGGGGGCTGGACGAGGATCGCGTCGGCGGTGGGCAAATACCACGGAACAGGCGAGGCGGCCGACGCGACCGTTTGCTTGTCTACGCGGCAAAGTTGCATGGGGTCGCCGGCGTGCGGCGCATCCGCATCGGGCAGAAGGGTCACTTGCTCGGAGGGAAGGGTTGGGCTCGAGGCATCCGGCGGTAGGGCGAAAAGGTCTTCGACGGTCACTTCCAGCAGGCGCGCCAGGCGCAAGGCCACGCCGGTATTGGGCACGTAACTGCCGGACTCGATGGCGTAAATCGTCTGGCGGCTGATGCCGGTGCGCTGCGCCAGTTCGGCGGCGGAAAAGCCGCGCTTTTGGCGCAATGCCGTAAGGTGGTTAGCGATGTTGCGATTGTCTTGCATGCGGGACGTCCGTCATCTTGACGTTACAACAGGCCCATTCGATTTCCAAGCGCGTGCGCCTGCCTTGTTAGGATGGAGGCTGCATGACGACCCACGATAAGGAGCGATATTCACGGCAAATCCTGTTCGCGGGATTGGGCGAAGTGGGCCAGGAGCAGCTGCTGCGGTCGCATGCGGCGATCGTGGGATGCGGCGCGCTGGGCAGTTTTCAAGCCGCGGCTTTGGCGCGCGCGGGGGTCGGGCGCCTGACTATTATTGATCGCGATTACGTGGAGCCCAGCAATCTGCAGCGCCAATGGCTCTTCGAAGAATCGGATGCCGCCGAAGCGCTGCCCAAAGCCATTGCGGCCGAGCGGCGCCTGGCAAAAATTAATTCCGGCGTGCAGGTGCGTGGGGTGGTGGCCGATCTAACCCCTGCCAATGTGGACGAATTGCTGGGCGGCGCGGAGGTGATCGTTGATGGAACCGACAATTTTGAAACGCGTTATTTGGTGAACGATTTCGCTATCAGCTGCGGGATCCCGTGGATCTATGGCGCGGCGGTGGGCAGCTATGGCATTACCATGCCGGTGATTCCGGGGCGAACGGCTTGCCTGCGCTGCGTGTACCCCGATCCGCCGCCAGGGACGCAACCCACGTGCGAGACGGCGGGCGTGCTCAATTCCATCACCGCTACAATCGCCGCCTTGCAATCCGCCGATGCACTGAAGGTCCTGGCCGGCAAAGTCGATTTAGTGCGCGCGCGGCTGACTACTGTGGATGTGTGGGATGGCGGGATCCGTCAGATCGATCAGCCTGCGCGGGATCCGGATTGCCCTGCTTGCGGTGCGCGCGATTTCGAATATTTGGAGGGACGCCGACGGTCGCCGGTCAGCCTGTGCGGACGCAATGCAGTGCAGATTCACGAACGCGCCCGGCCGCTTGATTTGGTTCAATTGAAAGCGGCGCTGATGCCGTTGGGCGAGGTGCGCGCGAACGAATTTGCGCTGCGTTTTTTGATTGGCGCTTATGAAATGACGATTTTTCCGGACGGGCGGGCTATTGTTAAAGGCACCACTGATATTGGGTTGGCTCGCAGCTTATATGCCCGTTTTGTTGGCGCTTGATTGGTAACCGGGAACCCTACCCTCACGGGCAGGGCTCTGTTCGGCGAGCGGACGGATTAAGCGCAGCGCGGGGCGCGTGTTGTATTGTTCGTGATATTGGTAAGGCGGAAGGACGCTTGCTGACGCGCGCGGCTCGGATGGCTGCGGGTCGGAAGGCTCGCGTTTGGCGAGCGGACGGATTAAGCGCAGCGCGGGCCGCGTGTTGTATTGTTCCTGGTACCGCTGGTGCGCGGCATCGTTTGGAAAATGCTCGCCGGCCTTGTATGGATATTGCGACATGGCATGAAACGGCAGTGGTTCGACCGTCTGCGAATACGCCGTGTTGGCGTCGGCATCCTTGGCCCAGCCATCCACAAACAGCAGGAAGTCGCGCTGCCATCCGGCCGGTAGGGCACCCGCCGCGCCTGCTGGAAACAACATGCGCATCTCATCGCCCGACCCCATGATCACCAACTGGTCGTCGATCGCCTGAATCAGCGGCCGCACGTCGCCATAACGCGTATACATTCCCCTGGTCGGGTTCCACATGGAGAACGGCATCCACTGCATATAGTCGAACGCTTCGGGCTGCTTGCGCTGGGGATGAATCTTGGGCGTCGAAAATCCACGGAAATCGAGCGCGGCCGATTGGGCCGGAATGTCTGTCATGCGCACCGTCGGCGCGCTGGTCGATTCGCCGAGGAAAATTTCATCCCAGTAAAGGCAAAGATTGGTGACGATGCGAATTTCGCGCGAAGCCGAAAGAAATTTGCCGGTAAGATCCACCGAAATTGTTTTGGGCTTACCGGCCGGCATCCCCATATCTTCGATCACCGTCTTCCAGTTGCCGGCGGAGTCCTTCACCTGCAAATACGGTAGGACCAGGTCTTTCTTCGCTTGCGAAGCGGCCATGAAGGTACTGCCGTCCGCCCAATCTACCCAGCCATTCAAAATCAGCACGGCGCGATTATCCGGAGCGGCCTTACCGAAATCCAGATCGAGATGGTGCGTCTCGGCGACGTCCAGGTAATTGCGCCGGAAACCATCTGGATAGGTGCGGTCGCGATGCAGCAGGCGCTGTAAAACATCGCGGCCTTCGTTATCGTGCGCGCTCACCGGATAGATGCGCCGCGTGACGCCGAACAGGCGAAACTCCGGAAACGGCGGCGATTTGAATTTGTCGTTGGTGAAGATTTCGATACCCGCCGGATGGTCCACCGCGATCAGTTTGACTTCGTCGAGGTACGAAACCTCGCGCAGTTCTTCGGTAATGCGGATCTCGTAATTTCCTTTCACCGCCTGCAAAGCTTCGCCGGGGATCTGCACATATTCGTCGTGGTCGACGGGGAAGTAACTGCCATCGCCCGAGGCTGCGCCTAACGGCGCAACGCCCAAGACGTCGGTGATGAAGCGGAACTTGCCGCCATCCCAGGTGAAGATCATGGGGCAGGATCCAGACATGCGCTGGGCTTCCGGAAATTCGATGGCTTTGTTGACGGGCTGATCGGCTTCGTTCTGGATCATGCCGTTGGGCCAAGTGATGCGCACCGAGTCGGCGATCTTATACGAGTCGGTCCCGAACACCAACGGGACGCCGCGATAGATCCGCTTCTGATAACTGGAGCCGGTTTTGATCTCGACTTTTGCAAAGGGGGCGAGCTTCGGATTCTTGACGCCGTTGAGCCCCGCGCCTAGCCAGTTGTCATGGGTCTCGGTGGCGTTGCGCAGCAGGTGCAGGGAGCCATCGGTTGCAATCAGCGCGACGTCGCCGCGGCCATCGTGATCGAAATCCGCATCTACTGAAACGGCGGCGGGCGGGATCTTGGTAGGCAGTTTCTCAAACTTGTCGAGCCCCAGGTTGCGGTACACGCCGTCGGCGGCCACCACATCGGCAATTCCCCGGCTCGCCAGATCCACGAATGCGAGGGGGCCCTTGGCGTCGAGGCCCGCCAGCGGTTCCAATTTGCCTTGGTGGTTCACCAGCAGCAAACCGTCGGCAGCCAGATCGGTCCAGCTATCGTTATTCACATCCACCGCGGTCAGTCCCCTGGCGCCGGCCGGCAGCACATCGAGGGGCACTGGCTTCGTACTTGCCCAGCAGGCGGTCGCGATACATCACGCCGGCGTGATTGCGGTACGAAACGGCCAGGTCGATCCCATTGGTATCCGCGATGAGGTCCATGGTAACGGCGTCCAGGGCGGTGGCTTTGACGAAGGGAAACGATGCGGTTTCGTCGCTGAACCCGGCGTCGCCATTATTGCGCACCAGCGCGGCGGTCTCGCCGAGCAGGATCAGGTCTTGATCGTAATCGTGATCGAAATCGATCCACACGGCTTTGGAGAACTTGCCCGCGGGTAGCTGCACCGGCGATTTCTCGAACTTACCTTTGTTGTTGTGATAGAGCGCCGCGCCCGCGGAGGTGATGATGCAAAGGTCGGGCAGGCCATCGTTATCGTAGTCTCCCGCGGCGATGGAGACGATGTCTTTCAGCGACCCCAAGCCGGAATCCGCCACCAGGGTGGCGCCGTTCTTATACAGTTGGGCTCCCTGGGAAGACCAGGCCAGCAGGTCGGCATGGCGCTCGCCAAACGCATCCAGCACTAGCATCCCAGAGGTCGCAATGTCGAACCCATCCGCGAGTTTGCGGTCGACGAATTTCGGCGGCGCGGCAGGTTCGCCTTCGGGGCGCGGAGCGACGGGATCGTAGATTTCGGCGTAGTAACTCCACTCCATATCTTCCGGAATAGCGGCGCCTTCGGTGAGCGCTTTTAGCTTTTGGAAAGTCGCGAGTTCGCGCGCGGCATCCGCTTTGCGGTCCGCCTGCCGGTAGAAGTTATAGAGCTGGAAATGCGGCGCGGCCAAGTTCGGGTTCAGGCGTTCGGCCGTTTCAAATTCGCGCACGGCCTCGTCGCGCTTCTCGGCGGTCTTGTGCAGCACGCCGAGATTGTAGTGCGAGACCGGTTCGTCGGGGACCAACTTCAGTAGGCCCTGGAACTGCGCGACGGCGGGTCCATATTCGCCTTCCTTCTTGAAGGCGATGCCCAGATTGAACCAGGTATGCGGGATGGTGGGGTCCAGCTTTTGGGCACGCTGCAGTTCGGCGACGCCCTCTTTGGTCTTGCCCGAGCGCAACAGGGCCAAGCCGTAATTCACCATTTCGCGGGGGGAGTTTGGGGCGAGGTCGAGCGCCTTTTTGAACGCTTCGACGGCTTGCGGCAGGGCCGTGGGGTTTTCGTAAAAGGCTTTGCCGAGATTGCGCAGGCGGCCGATGCGGTCCTGGTCCACGCGCGTCGCATCGGCGCCCGCAAGCAGCATCAGGGCCGCCACGGAAAGCACAACGGCGCCCACCCAGGCGCGAATTCTGTTCATGAATGACCCACTTTCAAGCGTTCTCCCCATTATGCAACACCCAGCGTTTACAATAGAGGAATGACCACCCGCTGTCTGCGCGCCTTGGCCCTTGCCGTGTTTTGTATAGCCGGCGCGGCCCTGGTGAGCGCCCAGGATTGGAATACTTTGGAGAATCTGCCCGCGGTCGACATGAGCAGCCTTTCTCCGGCGCAGAAGGCTACCGCGTTGAAACTGCTGCGCGGGCGCGACTGCACTTGCGCGTGCGGCATGAAAGTGGCCGAGTGCCGCGTGAAGGATCCGAACTGCTATTACAGCAAGGGTCTGGCCTCTGTCATCGTGGCGTCGCTAAAGGCCGGCAAGAGCGAGAAAGAAGCTTTGGCCGATGCGGAAGCCTCCCGCTTCGCGCATCCCCCGGAGCATAAGCTACTTGAGGATCCGATTGAAGTCCCTACCGCCGGGGCTCCAGAGACAGGTCCGAACGACGCGCCCATCACGCTGGTTGAGTTTACCGATTTTCAGTGTCCTTATTGCGCCATGGCCACTCCGCAGTTGCAGGCGGTGTTGAAGGCTTATCCCACGCAGGTGCGGCTGTTCTTTAAACAGTTTCCGCTGGACATTCATTCGCAGGCCGCCTTGGCCGCTGCTGCCTCCGTGGCCGCGCAACGCCAGGGAAAATTCTGGCAGATGCATGATGCTCTTTTTGCCAGCCACAACGATTTGCGCCGCCCGACCATTCTGGCTCTAGCCTCGGCGGTGGGTCTGGATATGAAGCGATTCGAAGCCGATATCGATTCGCCCGACGTCCGCAAGGCAGTGGCGCACGATCTGGAAGACGGGTCGAACATCGGAGTGATGAGCACGCCCACGATATTCATCGATGGCCAGCATTACAACGGCAACATCAAACTGGAAACGCTGAAGCCGATTTTGGATGCCGAGTTGAAGCATCCGGCCAGCGTTAAGAAGTCGGCTTCCGCCGCTCCGGCGTCCCACTAACCGCCACCAAGTGATTAAGACAGTTATCTTCGATCTGGGCAAAGTCCTGATCCCGTTCGATTTTTCCCTGGGCTACCGGGCCATGGAAAAGTTTTGCGATTATCCGGCTGCCGAGATCCCCAAGAGGATCGCCGCCACCGACCTGGTACATCGATTTGAAACCGGATTGGTCGAGCCCCGCGATTTCGTCGAGCAACTGAGCGGCCTGCTGGAACTGCGCGTTACTTACGAACAGTTCTGCGAGATTTGGAGCAGTATTTTTCTGCCGGAACCGCTGGTGCCGGAGCGCATACTGGCGGGGATCGCCGAGCGTTACCGCATGCTGGTGCTTTCGAACACCAACGCTTTGCATTTCGATATGGTGCGGCAGAATTATCCGTGGCTCCGGCATTTCGACGATCTGGTGCTGTCGTATGAAGTGAAAGCCATGAAGCCTTCGCCGGCCATTTACCGCGAGGCTATCGCGCGCGCGCAGTGCCGCCCGGAAGAGTGCTTTTATACGGACGATATTCCGGCGTATGTGGAAGGCGCCCGCCGCGAGGGGATTGACGCCGTGCAGTTTGAATCCTGCGCACAACTGGAACGCGATTTGGCCGCGCGCGGGATTTTATGGCAATGATGAGGCAATGATCACCGATCTCGTTCAGATCAACATTCTCGGCGAAAAGAAGCGCGGCGAGAATGAGCGCTTCCGGCGGCACATGAAGGCGCACGACCATTCCGATCGGATCCTGCGCCGGATTGCCGAAGGCGTCGAAGAGCAGATCGATTGTACGCAATGCGCCAATTGCTGCCGGGTGGCTACGGCTAAGGTCGCGGAGCGCGACGTCGAACGGCTGGCTCGTTATTTCAGGCTATCGCCTGCCGCTTTCCGCAAGCAATACACTACGCTTAGTGAGGACGAAGGCGCCATCCTGAACCGCAGCGAAGAGACCGGCTGTGTATTTTTGGAAGGCAACACGTGTACGGTTTACGATGTTCGGCCTGAAAGCTGCCAGCGTTTTCCGCACGTGGTGCGCGGCAATGGTTCGATCGCCAGCCGCATGTGGGAGTTCATCGACCGCGCGTGTTACTGCCCGATTGTTTATAATTCGCTCGAAGCGTTTAAGAAGGAAACCAAATTCACGCGTTGATTTTCACGCGTTGAAGACTTGAGCTTGAAAGACGCTCAATCGCGCCTCTGCCCCCTGATAACCTTTAGTGCCCAAGCCCGCTTTCATGGAGAGTGCGCTCAGGAATTGTTCGCCGTTCCAGCCGCGCACCCTGGCCACTTGCGGCAATAACAATGCCTGGCGTGCGCCGCAATCGAGCGTCGCGCCATGCAGGCCGGCACGGAATCCGCGCGCATCGCGAATCGGCTTCATCGGCGAAAGAACCGAGATCGCGATATCGATCGCGCCTTCGACACCTTCAATACTGGGGAAACGCGGATCGTCCAGGGCGGCGCGCAGGGTCAGCTCCGGAACGCTTTCGGCGAGGGGTTCGCAACCCACCCGGTTACCGATGCAACCGAGCAAACGGTCACCCTGGTGCAGGCCGATAAAAACTCCCGACTTCCTGGACAGCGCGGCGGTACTCTCGCGCGGCGGGATAGGCCGGTGCTCACCGGTCGAGCGCAATAGCCGCAGCGTTTCGCGCGCGCTTTCGAGCAGCATGTTTCGTTCGCCGGCATCAAGCCAGAAGGAGCTCGCCGGGAAATAGCCAAGCGCGCCATAGCTCACGGTGTGGTCGTAATCGCCAGTGAGGTCGCCGGAGGTTTGGTAGTCCAATGTCTCCTGAAAGATTTCGTCGCCGGGAAGCAGGGAGAGGATGCGCAGCCACAGCGAAACCGGCGCGCGGCCGCAGAGTGTGGCGCGGGTCTTTTCCATGGCGTCCCGAAAGAACCGCGGATCGATACTGGCGATGTCGTTGATGATGCCGCGATCCAGGTGAGCCAGGCGCGCGGATATTTTGGAATCCGTGGGGAATGGCTGATATCCAAAGGCCCGCCCGTAATGCGTAAGATCTGAGCTCACCAGAAAAATAGTTCCGGGCTCGCATAATGCGGCCAGCGCCTCAGCCGCGGCATCGCGTTCGCAATCGTCCAGGTGGCCGACGAAGAGCGGTACGATCCGCGCGTCCGGCGCTGCATGCCGCAACAAGGGCAGTTGGATCTCTACGGAATGGTCGCAGATCCAGTCCTCGGGTACGCGTTCAAACGGGCGGAGAGCGGCGAGGCGATCCACTGTGTCCCGGTCGACGGCAGTTTCGCCTAGCGGCGTTTCGTATTTTTCGATTTCGGGGATAGAGATGCCCGGCGGTCCGCCCTTGTGGGCAAATCCGAGGATGACCACGCGCTGCGGAGGTTGCCGGCGGAGATAACGATAGGCGGCAGCGGCAACCAGGCCGGAGTATTGCAAGCCGGCATGCGGCACCAGGAACCCCAGCGGGTTCGGGAGGAAGTAGGGACAGGTCCTTTTCGCGGACGATTGAAACAGATCTTCGAGCATGGGCTCGAGATCCGCGCAGCACTCGGGATACCAGGTGCCGCTATAAGGCGAAGCGTGTACAGCTTGCATCATGTCACCCGCAGGGCACGCCTAGCGTGTCGTGATTCTTAGTTGCTCGTTTGTGGCCGGATGAGCCAGTCCATTTGCCCGCGATGGGCGTGGCGCACGCGGGGCAACGGCCATCCGCCGTAAGCCGGTTACTCAGTACTTGGAATCCGCGGCGTTCGATTATTGTGCCGCCACATTGAGGGCAATTCGTATCCTCCAGCCGTCCGGTTTTCCCTGGCAGATTGCCCGCGTAAACATAGTGCAGCCCGGCGGCTTGCCCGATTTGGGCGGCGCGAAGCAGGGAGGCCGCACCGGTGTTGCCTTGTCCAAACATTTTGTAGTCTTCGTGAAACGCGGTGACGTGCCAGGGGATGTCCGGCGAAATATCCGCCAGGAATTCGGCGGTGTCTGTGAGTTCGCGTTCAGAATCGTTGAAGCCAGGAACGACCAGGGTGACAACTTCGAGCCAGAAGCCCATTTGATGGATGCGGCGGATGGAATCGAGGATGGGCGCAAGCCGGCCGCCCAGTTCGTGATAATGCCGATCGTCGAAACTCTTCAGATCCACTTTGTAGAGGTCCACCCAAGGCTGCAGGTAGGCAAGCACCTCGGGGGTGGCATTGCCGTTCGAGACAAAACCGGTGACGAGTCCCGCGGCCCGCGCCTCGCGAAAGACAGCGACGGCCCATTCGGCGGTGATCAGCGGTTCGTTGTAGGTGCTGACGACACTGGCCGCGCCGCAGTGGAGCGCCGCCTGCACGATTTCGCGGGGGGTGATGCGGGTAAAATCGAGCGAAGAGCGGAAATCGCGCAGCGCCTGCGAAGTCACCCAATTCTGGCAATATCCGCAATGCAAGTCGCAACCGAGCATGCCGAAACTCAGGGCGCGGGTTCCCGGGAGGGCGTGGAAGAAAGGCTTTTTCTCGATGGGATCGGCATGCAGGGCGCTCACATAGCCGTAGGGCACATAGAGTTTGCCACCGCGGTTATAGCGCACTTTACAGACGCCGTTGAAACCGGCAGGAATAGGGCAGCAGTGGCCGCAGGCGTAACAGCGGACGCGGTTGGAATCCAGGTTTTCGTAGAGCTCTCCTTCGCGGACTTGCGAGGAGAGATGTTCAGCCACGGTCTTCATTGCTCAGACCTTCGACTGCCAAGCCTTATTGTATCGCGCGGCGGATGTACATCATGCATACAAAAACTGTACGCCGACTGCCGGGCGATTGGCGGTCTCTACCGCTAAACCATTGACCCGTGGTACTCTCACCACTCCGGCGCAACGGTGCGCGCCGTGCATTCTTAATTGTCATGGCAAATAGCGGATTCAAAGACGTACTCAAAAACGGAGGCTTCCTGGCCTTCCTCTGGACCCAGTTTCTGGGTGCGTTCAACGACAACGCTTACCGCATCATTGTTTCGCTGCGGGCGGTCCATATTGTTGCGCGCGCGGACCAGAGCGGGAAATATCTGGCTCTGGCGGGAGCTATTTTCGTACTGCCGTCGCTGCTCTTCACCGGCTACTCGGGGCAACTGGCCGACGCGATCAGCAAACGCAAAGTCCTGATCGGCGTCAAGATTTTCGAAATTGCGGTGATGGCGCTGGGCATCGTGGTTTTCTTCTCGAACAGCATCCCGTGGATGTTTGTGGTTCTGTTTTTGATGGCCGTGCATTACACGGTATTCAGTCCGGCCAAGTATTCCATCGTGCCCGAACTGGTTTCCGAGCGCGATTTGTCGCGCGCCAACGCTTTGCTTGAAATGACCACGCTGGTGGCTATCGTGCTGGGCACGTCGATCGGGCCATTCCTATTTACCACCTGGAAAACGTCGGAATGGAAGATCGGCGTAGTGCTGACCACCGTTGCGGTGATTGGATGCCTGACCAGTTTTCGCATTACGCGAGTGCCCGCGGCCGCGGCACACGAGCCGTTCCGCCTGAATCCGGTGGCCGAAATCGTGGAGGGGACGAAGCATCTGCTGCGCGACCGTCCGTTGTGGCTGACGGTGATGGCGATCTCTTACTTCTGGTTTCTGGCGCTGCTGTTCCAGATGGACCTGATGCTCTTCGGCACCGAAACGTTGAAGGCCAGCGACCGGTTGGTGGGGCTTTTGTTGACCTGCCTCTCGCTGGGCATCGGTGCGGGAAGCATGCTGGCCGGGCGCCTCTCGGGCGACAAAGTGGAGATCGGCCTGGTGCCTCTCGGGTCCATTTTCATGGGCGTATTCAGCCTGGGGCTTTATGCCGCGCGCGGATCTTACGTGGCTTCGGTAGTGATGCTTTCGATGCTGGGCATTGCGGCTGGCGTGTTCTTTGTACCGCTGAACGCCTATTTGCAACAGCGTAGCGAGAGCGGCGAAAAGGGCCGCATCATCGCCACCAACAACATCTACAATACGCTGGGTATGCTGCTGGCCACGGCGGTGTTCTATGTATGCCAGAACGCCCTACATATCAGCCCGCCGCACATCATCCTGGCGTTCGGCTTCGTGAGCCTGGGAATTACCGTTTATATCGTCTCGAAGGTGGACGACTTTTTCATTCGCTTCATGCTGTGGCTGATTACGCATAGCCTTTTCCGCATACGCATTGTGGGGGGGGGCAACGTACCGTTCCGCGGCCCGGCTCTGCTGGTGTCCAACCACATGTCGCAAGTGGACGGTCTTCTGGTGGGCTCCTGCATACAGCGCTTCGTTCGCTTCATGGTCTTCAAACCGTACTTTCAGGTGAAGGGGCTGGGCGGATTTTTGCGTAAGAACAAAGCGATCCCGGTGGGCGGCGGGCGCGACGCCATCGCAGCCATTCGCGCGGCGCGCAAGGAACTCGCGGCCGGGCATGTGGTTTGTATCTTTGCGGAAGGCGCCATCACCCGTACTGGAAATTCGCTGCCGTTTAAGCGCGGCATGGAAAAGATCGTGCAGGGCCTGGACGTGCCGATCATCCCGGTGCATCTGGATCGGGTATGGGGCAGCATTTTCAGTTTCGAGCGCGGCCGTTTTTATTCCAAGTGGCCGAAGCGAATTCCGTATCCGGTGACGGTTTCGTTCGGCGCGCCGATGCCGGCGAACTCCGCGGCGCACGAAATTCGGCTGGCGATGCAGGAGTTGGGAGCGGAAGCCACGGCGCACCGCCAGACCGCGGGAGACACGCTGCCGCGCCGCCTGATCCGCAGTGCGCGCCGCAACTGGAGCCATTTCGCGATGGCCGATTCGAGCGGGCGCGAATTGACTTACGGTCGCATGCTCACCGGCGGTTTGTTAATGGCAAACTGGGCGCGCACTCGCCGCGGCGAAGAGATGATCGGCGTACTGCTGCCGCCGAGCGTGGCGGGCGCGCTGGTAAATGTGGGGATTACGCTGGCGGGCCGCGTACCGGTGAATCTGAATTTCACGGCAGGGGCCGAGGCTATGGCCGCCGCGCGCGAACGCTGCGCCATCCGCACCGTGGTGACGTCGCGCGTATTCCTGACGAAGGCCAAGATCGATGCGCAAGAAGGCATGGTCTTCGTGGAAGATATTCTGGCGCGGGTGAGCGGAATGGCCCGTCTGCGTGCGCTGCTGGCGGCCCGGTTGGCGCCGTCGCGGTGGCTCGGTGGAACGGCACGGCCGGATTCATTGGCTACCGTGATTTTCTCCAGCGGCAGCACCGGGATACCGAAGGGCGTGATGCTGTCGCACTACAACGTGCTCGCGAATATCGAAGCCATGGCACAAGTGTTCTGGATCGGCGAGCGTGACCGCATCGTAGGCGTGCTGCCGTTTTTTCATTCGTTCGGATACACGGTGACCATCTGGTTTCCGCTGATTGCGGGATGCGGCGCGGTGTACCATCCGAATCCGACGGAATCGAAAGCCGTGGGCGAATTGATCGCGAAGTATCAGGCGACGTTCCTGCTTTCGACGCCCACGTTCTGTGCAGGCTACACGCGCAAGTGCGAGAAGGAAGAATTCGCCAGCCTGCGCTTTGTGTTGGTCGGAGCGGAGAAGTTGCGGGAACCGATTGCCGCCGCGTTTCGCGAGAAGTTCAGCGTGGAATTGCTGGAAGGCTACGGCTGCACCGAGATGTCGCCGGTGATTGCGGTGAACGTCCCTAATTTCGAGGCGAGCGATGAGCCGCAGACCGGCAATAAACCAGGCACGGTGGGGCATCCGGTGCCGGGCGTCGCAGCGCGGGTGGTGGACGCGGCAAGCTTCGCGCCGCTCGGTCCCAATCAAGCGGGGCTGCTGCTGGTGAAAGGGGCGAACCGGATGATGGGTTACCTGGGAGAAGCGGAACGCACGGCAGAAGCGTTGCGCGGTGACTGGTATATCACCGGCGACATCGCGGCTATTGACGACGAAGGATTCATTCGCATCACCGACCGGCTCTCACGGTTCAGCAAGATCGGGGGCGAGATGGTGCCGCATCTGCGTATCGAAGATGCCATCGCGGCGGAATTGGGAGCGGCGCCGTGTGCGGTCACTTCGCTCGACGATGCGCGGCGCGGTGAGCAACTGGTGGCGTTGTATGTGCACGAGATGGATCCGGCGGAGTTGTGGCAGCGCCTGGCGGCGACGGATCTGCCGCGCTTGTGGATTCCGAAGCGCGAGAACTTATACCGGGTGGAGACAATTCCCCAACTGGGCACTGGAAAGCTGGATTTGCGCGGCTTGAGAATGCGCGCGGAAGAGTTGGCAGGTGGATCATGGAAATCTTCCTCATCTTCTGTATAGTCGTTGTCGGCCTGGTGATGTGGCGTAATCTGCGGACGCGTATGGGGCAGATGGAGGCGCAGATCCAGGAACTGACGTCGCGTGTTTACGCACAGGAACTGCGGGCTAAGGTGACGCCCGAACCGGTGGTTAAGCGTGTGGTTGAGCCGGTGGTTGAGAAAGCGCCGGTGATCCCGGTGGCTCCAGTAATGGCGGTCGTCGGGCCCCCGCTGGCGGAAGCGGCGCCTGTTGCACCGGAGCCCATCGTATGGCGGCAACTTGAGCCGGAACCCGTTTCGGAACCTGTGATGAAGCCAGTACCGCAGGCCGCGCCGCCGTCGCGCGAATGGGAAACCATTCTGGGCGGAAGCTGGCTGAACAAGATCGGCGTGTTCGTGCTGGTGGTGGGGCTGGCGCTGCTGCTGCGCTACTCGTTTACGCAATTCGGTCCGTTGGGCCGGGTTGCCATATGTCTGGCGGCAAGCGCGGCGCTGCTGGCGGGCGGCGTGGTTTTGGAGCGTAGGGAACGCTACCGGATGTTCGCGCGCGGTCTGTTGGGCGGCGGATGGGCGGCACTCTACGTGACCGTCTACGCGATGCATGCGGTGGAGTCGGCCCGCGTGGTCAGCAGCCCGGTGATCGGCGCGATCCTGCTGCTGGCGGTGGCGCTCGGAATGATCGCGCACGCGTTGCGCTACCGGTCGCAGACTGTTGCGGGGCTGGCCTATTTCGTGGCGTTTGCCACCCTGGCGATTACGGATATGGCGTCGCTGCCTTTTCTGGCGCTGGTGCCGCTGGCGGCTTCCCTGCTCTACGTGGCGCACCGCTTCGCGTGGGTACGCATGGCGCTGTTTGGGCTGGTGGCCACCTATGGCGTAGTGGTGATGCGCGGCGATTCGGGCGCGCCGTTATGGCAGGCGCAGGCCATCTTCATCGTCTACTGGCTGCTCTTCGAGATCTTCGACGTGCTGCATCCCGAAGCATGGCTGCTCCCGTTGAACGCTGCCGGTGCGCTGGGGCTTTCGGTGCTGAAGTGGCAGACGGCCGCGCCGGACCGGGTGTGGATGCTCTTGGCTGCAGCGGCGGTAGCGTACCTAATCGGCGGCGCGTTGCGCATTCGCTCCGGCAAGTGGCAGGGCGCGGCTACGCTGATGGCAGGCTTGGCGGCCGCAGCCATCTTTCAGAAGCTCGATCATCAGTGGATCGCATCCGCTCTGGCGGTGGAGGCGGAGTTGCTTTATCTCGCGGGCTTGCGGTTGCGCGCGCCTTATTTGCGCTGGTTGGGCACATCGCTATTCGGCGTGGAGGTGCTGCGCCTGGTGGCTATCGACGTGTGGGTACTGCCCGCCGAACAGTGGACACCGGTCGCGTCGCTCGACGCCGTGGCCTTTTATGCCAATCGCGCACTGTACGCCGCGGATGAATTCTACGGCTACGCGGGTGCAGGGATGGTGGCAGTTGTAATCGGCAAGAGGACTTCGGAACCCTATCGCAGCGTGTTGTGGCAGAGCGCGGCGGCGGGCGCGTTCGCGTTCGGATGGTGGAAGCGGCTGTTCGATTTTCGCTTGCAGGGCTACCTGCTGTTAGTCCTGGGATTGGCCGGAACTGCTATCGAGATGCGCGAGTTCCCCTTGGCGGTGGCGGTGCCGCTTTGCTATGCGGCGGTATTGTGCGCACTGTGGTCGGTGGCAGACCGGTTTCGAGGCAACGAGGGCGGATTGCTCCGATTGGGCGGCGCGGGAGCGGCAGTGCTGGCGGCGACGGGACTGGTTTGGCGGTTGGTGCCCGATGAATATTTAGGTGTCGCCTGGATGGCGCTGGCGGTGCTGTTGCTGGAACTGGGGATGCGGCGTCTGCCGGAAGAATTCCGCCGGATGTCGTATGCGCTGGCGGCTATCGGCGGATGCATGGTGTGGGCGGTAAATCGGACCGAGCTAATGCCTGCGTATGCCGCTGTGTTGGCATACGCCATCGCGGTGCGCGCCCGCAACGAAGAACGAGGCATGGTGCTGACGGTGGCCTCGTCTGCCGCAGCGGCTTTCGGCCTGCTGGCTCTATGGGTGCGATTGCCGGCGCAGATGGTTGCTGCATCCTGGGCACTGGCGGCGCTGGCGCTCCTGCTGGCCGCGCGAACGTGGAAGCGCGCCGTTTTCGGATGGCAGAGTTGCGTCGTGGCGGCCCTCGCCTACCTGTGGTCGATGGCCTATCTTCTGGGTCCCGCGACCTCGGCAGTCTGCGTGGCGATCGCCTGCTTCTACGCTGGCCAGTTTGTCTCACGACGCGACACCCGGCAGCGGCTCTATTTCTCGCTACTGGCAACCACTTTGCTGACGTGGTTGCTCTGTATGCGGATCTCGGGCAGCATGCTGACCATAGCTTGCGGCGCGCAGGGCGTGATCCTGCTGGCGTCGGGTTTTCCATTGCGCGACCGGGTGCTGCGGATATCGGGCCTGGCGCTGCTGCTGGCGTGTATTCTAAAGCTGTTCGTATGGGACTTGCGGCACCTGGATACGCTGCCGCGCATCTTCTCGTTCATCGTACTGGGCGTGATTTTACTGGCGGTGTCGTGGATCTACACGCGCTTCCGGGAGCGCGTGGCGAAGTTCCTGTGACCGATATCGCCGGCACGCTAAGCCCGACTATCCGACGAGTTCAATTTCGACCTTTTTGGCGGCCGGGTCAAGCTTGACGATGCGGAAACTGCGGATCTGGCCAGCCCGCGCCGGTTCCCGTTTCGCGCCGCGCGAACCCGCGCCCGCGCCGCCCTTCCACTTGGCGGATAGCATCGAGGTCAACGAACCCAGGTCCACGCTCGACGGGGCGGCTTGCGATTCCGCCGGTCCGGCCTCCGCGCCTGCGACCTTACAAGGCACGGTGATGCCTTCGCCCAACTCGACCTTGGCGCGTCCGGCGGAAACATCGGCGATACGGCCAGTGACCAAGTCGCCTTCCTTGTGCTCCGCAATGTATTCGTCGATGCTGGTGGGCTGCAGTTGCTTCATGCCCAGCCGGATGCGGCGGCGTTCGGTATCGACTTCGAGAATCTGCGCGCGCACAACTTGGGCAGTCTTCAATACATCCTGCGGATGGTTGATGCGTTTTTCCGCGGTGATGTCGCCGACGTGAATCATGCCCTCGACGCCTTCGGCAAGCTGTATAAAAGCGCCGAACTTGGTGAGGGTAACGACCGGCCCTTCCACCACGCCGCCCACCGGATATTTCTGCTGCGCATCGGCCCAGGGATCGCCCAATGCTTGCTTCAATCCCAGTGAAATACGCCGCTCGCCGGGACTCACGCTCAACACCACGGCTTCCACGGTCTCGCCCGGCTTCAATACATCGCCCGGTTTCCGCGCCTTCTTCGACCAGGACATTTCCGACAAATGGATGAGCCCTTCGACGCCGGGTTCGAGTTCCACAAACGCCCCGAAATCGGTCAGGCGGGTGACCGTGCCATGCACCCGGTCGCCGGCTCTAAACTTCTCGCCGACCTGTTCCCATGGGTGTGGCAGAAGCTGCTTCAGTCCCAGCGCGATGCGGCGCTTGGCGGGATCAACCTTTAGAATTTTGACGTCTACTTCCTGCCCGACCGTGAGCACATCGGCCGGCTTGTTGACGTGGCCCCAGGAAATATCTGCCACATGCAGCAAGCCATCGATCCCGCCGATATCAACGAACGCGCCGTATTCCATCAGGCTGCGTACGGTGCCGTGCATGACGGTACCCTCTTTCAGATCGGTGAAGAGTTTCTGGCGGGCAACGGCCTCTTCCTCTTCGAGCACCACGCGGCGGTCCACCACCACGTCTTCGTCCGCGACATCGAGCTTGATGATGCGGCAGGTGATTTCCTGCCCGACCAATTTCTCCATCTCGGGCACGTCTTTGGCGCCAGACCGGGAAGCCGGCATGAATGCGCGCACGCCCACATCAACACTAAGCCCGCCCTTGACCACGCCTGAAACCACGCCAGCGATGGAGCGCTTCTCGGCGAACGCGGCTTCGAGCGAAGTCCAGTCCTTGGGCCGCTCGACATGTACTTTGGAAAGCTCGTAATAGCCTTCTTCGTTGCGTCCCTTGATGGTGACCGGGAACTGATCGCCCGGCTGTACGGCGATATTTCCGGACGGGTCTTTAAAAGCGGCGACGGGTATGACGCCTTCGGTCTTGTAACCGATGTCGATAAAGACCTGCTCTGGGGAGACGGCGACGACCGTGCCTGTCAGACCCTGGCCGCCGGCCTCGGGTTTGTGTTTATGGGTTTGTTCGTATTGGGACAGGATGTCCGCAAAGTTTTCGCCGTGTTCTGGCATGGTTGGGGTTTCATCCTGTTCCAGCGTGGTGTTGTTGGGCATGAGACTACGTAATTATTGTGGCATAATCCGGTCTGGGAACGCATCGTGGCAGAAACAGAATGGTGGAAGCGCGCCGGACAGTGGATTCACCTGCAGGATGTGGTGTGGTTGATGCTGTTCGCGGGGTTGGCCGCGTTGAGCCCGCATCGCGACTTTTTCGAGATCGCCCCAATCGCCGCGCTATGCGCTTTGCAAATGCTGGAGCCCCGGCTCGAATTCGTGGGTACCACGCGCGGCAAAGTGTTGTGGATCGTCCTGAAACTGGCATTCTGTTATGCCCTGATCGGGTTCACGGGCACGCTAGGCAGCAGTTATTACTGGCTGTTGCTGCTGCCGGTGATCTCGGCCGGCACTTCGCTCGGAGTGCTGGGCACGCAAATCTTCATCGTGCTATCGTGCGCCGCGTACCTTTCGTTCCTGGGCTTCATCGATTGGGACCGCTACGTGATCGAATTGCAGGAGAAGCGCGAACTGGCGCTGCGAGTGATCCTGCTGGCGGTGGCCGGCAACCTGACCAACACGCTGGCCGAAGCGCTCCGCCGGCAATTCGCCAAGACCAAAGCCGTGGCGGAACAACTGGCGGCCGCCAATCGCAGCTTGCAGGAGGCGGAGGAGGCCGTCCGGAGGTCAGACCGTTTGGCGGCGTTGGGACAGCTTGCGGCCGGACTGGCGCACGAGTTGCGCAATCCGCTGGGCACCATACGAGCGTCGGCCGAGATGCTGAACCGGAGCGTCGCCAAGGAGAATGACGTGGCGCGCGAAGTGGCCGGATTCATTGCGGAGGAAGTGGACCGCACGAACTCGCTGGTGACGCGTTTTCTGGATTTCGTGCGCCCGCTCGAATTGCGGCCGGCGCAAGCGGATCTGGCGCAGGTGCTGGACCGGTCGGTGGCCATGGCGGAACGGGAGGCGTCCGCCCGCGAGGTCACCATTTACAAGAACTACTCGCCGGACATTCCGCCGTTTCCGCTGGACGCGGAATTGATGGAACGGGTCTTTTATAATCTTCTGGCCAATGCGGCGCAGGCCACCGCGCCGGGCGGAGCGGTTACGGTGAAGACCAGGCCGGTGGCGGGCAACGCGGAGATCTTCGTGATTGACCGCGGGGAAGGCATCGACCCCAAAGTGATGGGCAGCATCTTCAACCCGTTCTTCACCACGAAGCCCGATGGCGTGGGGCTCGGACTGGCCATCTGTTCAAAGATCGTGGACCAGCATGGCGGCACTATCGTGGTGGAGAGCGAGCGCGGGAAGGGCAGCGTGTTTCGCGTGTGCCTGCCCATGGGAGGAGTGGTATCCGCCTCGAAACCGAACGGCTGAACCTGTGCAACTGGGAGGCGGATGACTGGCTGGAGTTTCGCGCGATTGCCGCCGATCCCGAGGTGGTGCGCTATATCGGCGACGGCGCGCCTTGGTCCGAAGAGCGGGCGCGGCGCTTCGTCGAAAGGCAGATGGCGACGTACGACGAGCGCGGCTACTGCCTGTGGAAGTTGCTGCCCAAGCGCGGTGGTGGCTTGATCGGATTCTGCGGCCTGCAACCCTTACCGGAGACGGATGAGATCGAGATCGGGTGGTGGCTGGCGCGGGATTGTTGGGGACAGGGGCTGGCAACCGAAGCGGCGCGCGCGGCTTTGCGCGACGGTTTCGAACGGGCGGGATTGGCGCGCGTTGTGGCGATCGCACAGCCGGCCAACACGGCCTCGGTCAGGATCATGCACAAACTGGGGATGCGGTTTGAGCGGCTAACTGAGAGGCACGGTATACCGATCGTAATGTATGCGTTTGTGAGTGACTCGCTTACGGCAACTCGGTGAATTCCTCAGCGTTGAGGCCTGCCTGCTCGATGATGGATGCCAGGGTCTTTCGCTTGAGATCCCGGTTATGATACGCCACAGTTACGCGGAGTAGTGGACGATCAGAGTGCTTGAGGATGTGATGGGAGCCGGTGCTGTGATGAATGAAAAATCCGGCGCGCTCAGGGGCCCGGATGACTTCGCTGGGTTTTGCGGCGGGTAAACACTGGCTATGTCAGAGTATTCGACTCGTCACGGCACAGCGACTTCGATTTCTTCTTTGACCGGCTCTTCGCGTAGCTTGATGTCTTCGGGGGCGGGTAGGCCGTCCATGGCCAAGCTCTCGAGATAGCCTCGGATGGCGTCTTTCACCATCTCCCGAGCTTCATCCAGGGTGTCGCCTTCAGTTACCAGTCCCGGCAGAGCTGGACAAGTTGCAACAATGCCGCCTTCTTCGGCGGGTTCAAACAGCACGGTGTAGCGACATTCGGTCATGGGCTGCCCGTATTGATTATAAGCCGCTGCCGAGTCCTTGGTACAGTGAGGTAAATGTCCCAATTAGTGGCAGACACGCGCGCGCCACAAGCTCCCACCGCGGCTTACCAGCGGTTTAGCCGGGCGGCCTGGGGCGTGCTTGCGTATAACATGCTGGTGGTCCTGTGGGGCGCGTTCGTGCGCGCCACCGGATCGGGCGCCGGTTGCGGCAACCGCTGGCCCCTGTGCAACGGCACGATGGTGCCGCGCGCCCCGCGCATCGAAACCATTATCGAATTTACCCATCGCGCTACCAGCGGATTGGCGCTGGTGAGCGTCGCCATCCTCTGTATCTGGGCTTTCCGGCTGTTTCCTGACGGCCATCGCGCGCGCCGGTTTGCGGTGCTCTCGGTGGTGTTCCTGTTCGCGGAAGCTCTGTTGGGAGCCGGCTTGGTATTGTTGCAATACGTGGAGCACAACGCCTCGGCCGGACGTGCCGCTTACCTTTCGGCTCATCTTGTAAATACCCAAATCCTGTTAGCCATGCTGACGCTGACGGCATGGTTTGGAGGGCAGCGCGAGCCGCGTGTCTGGAACGGCGCGCCAAAGATGATCATGGCTTCGCTGCCCGTGGCCCTGGTAGTAGCGGTCAGTGGGGCCATCGCCGCGTTGGGCGACACCTTATATCCAGCCGCTTCGGTGCAGTCCGGCATGCGGCAGGAATTTTCGCAGACGGCCAGCATGCTGCTGCGCCTGCGCGCGGTGCATCCGGTGGTGGCGGTGCTGGGCGGATTGGTTTTGATCGCGGCGGCCATCGTGGCGCTGCGATCCGACCGTGCGCCGGCCTCTCGCATGGGTACGGCTGTGGCGGCGTTGGTATTTATACAACTGGCCGCGGGGGCTTTGAATATCGCGCTGCTGGCGCCGGTCTGGATGCAAATCGTCCACCTGCTGCTGGCTGATTTACTATGGGTCGGGCTGGTGTTGATGGCGTTAGAAACCGGCCATTCCGCCGCGTCCGGTTTTCGGACTGTAGCTATCCTTACTGAGTAGATCGCCTCGCGCGTGTTAGCTTTGGGCTGTGGAAGGCAAGCGATATCGTTGGTGGCATGGTGTGTTGTTCTATGCCGGCGTGCAGGTGGTAAGGGTTGCGCTGCAGGCTGCGGTGCGCGGACTGGGCACAGACCACGAACGCGATCGCAAGTTCTATAAGAAGCAGCGACTGCCGGTCTTTGCCCCGCCTACGGTGGCGTTTCCGATTGCCTGGAGCATCAACAGCGTGGCGGCCATCAGCGGCGGGTTGCACGTGTTGAACCTGCCGCCGCATACGGAAGGGCGGACAGAGTTCCTACGTCTGCAGGCTGCTGCTTGGGCCCTGTTCGCCAGTTTCGAGACGGCTTACTTCGGTTTGCGGTCACCCATCAACGCGGCGCTGGTTACTTACGCATACACGGCGGTGACGGCGGCGTCCCTCGATATCGCGTGGCGCAGGATGCACGATCGGACGGCTGTCTTATCCCTGGCCCCCACGGCCGTATGGCTGACGCTGGCACATCCGGTGGGTACATTGCAGGCGGTGTGGAATTACGACCCGTTTTGGAAAGTCGGCCCGCTGGCCGAACCGCAGAAGCGGTGGCTGAAAAATCGTTGAAGAAAGCTTAGCGCGCCGTCCGGCCAATCAGTTCTGAGAACGGCTGCGATCTCGCCAGCGATTAAACGTAAACCGTTCCAGGCGGGGTCTGAAATCCACGAAATTGTGACGGCAATATTCGCAGCGCCACGGGTGCGCTCCCAGTTTGATCAAGAACTTCATAAACCCACTGGGCCAATACTGTTCTTCGGTCCAAATGTTTAGATCCATGCGCAGACACTTGGGACAGCGGCTATGCGTGAATACCGCGAGGTTCCAGGTGCGCGCGATGAAACGCCGGCCACAATCGCCGCAGCGTAGCGGCGAAATGCCGATGAGGTCGCGCAGTTTCTCGCGGGTGGACCGGCAGCGGCTCACACGCAGAAATCGGCTTCCGCAATCGGGGCAACTGACCGTCATAACCGCGCGGGGGCTGCCTCCTTATAGTGCGCGACGTAAGCATCCACGTGCGCGGCAAAAGCTTCGCTCAGCGCGGCGCAGGCCGATGCGGAGTGCGGTATCTGGCGGCCTTCGATCTGGATCACGGGCAATAAGTTGCGGGTGGTGGAAGTGATAAAAACTTCGGGACCGTTTTCCAAATCTTCGGGCCGCAGCGCCTTCTCTTCGATGCTGTAGCCGGGCACGTGTATGTCATGCAGCAGCAGTTCGCGGGTGACGCCGGGCAAGCATCCCGAACTGAGCGGCGGAGTCCAAACGCGGTTGCCATCGGCGGCGAAAATGTTGGCTGACGTACACTCGGCCACTTCCCCGCATTCGTTCAGCAGGATGGTTTCGTCGAAGCCGCGGGCATGCGCGTTTTCGAGCCAAGTGAGGTTCATTCCCCAGGAGAGGATCTTCGCGCCGGCGAATTCGCCCGCAGCGTAGCGCGCGTGCGGCGTGTAACAAAGGCGAACTCCGTTGCCCCATTCTTTCGTGGCGGAAGTCAGCGCGATCAGATCGCTCGCGCGGCCGATGTTAGGGCCTTCCCACATACCGCCCGTGTTGCGGACCACCACCACGCGCAAAGTGCAATCAAACGCCTGGTTGGCCTGGATCAATTCGAGCAGTTTGCGATGAACCTGTTCCGGATCGGGCGGCAGCGGAACGCGCAGGGCCGTGGCATCCTTATGCATCCGCGCCCAATGGCGCTCGAAGGCGAAGAGCACGCCGCCGGTGACACGAATGGTGGTGAAGACACCCCAACCGGAGAGCAGACCTACCTGCCCCGGCGCGAGCACGTTATCGGCGGCATCGCGGATCTGGTCGTTGTGGAGGATGAAACGGTGCACTGATTTTCATTTTAGCGCCAGCACGCCGTCGGCCACAGCCAGAGTTACTGTTTCAAGTCACTGGATCAGATACTGGGCCAGCTTACCGTCGGCCGTGGTGAAAGTGCTGAGGTGCAGAGAGCGGCCGGGAAAAGTGATCTGGAAGTGGCGGTAAGTCATGCCGCCGCGCAGTTCGACCGACGACTGACTGAACATTTGCGGCGAGCCCAGGGGTTTGAGGCTGGCAGCGGCATCCGCCAGAACCTGCGGCGTGAAGTAGGCGTTGGCGTCGGCATTCAACAGGTCGCGTTCGATCTTCCCTTCCTGCAGGCCGCTGAAGATGCGGCGAGCCTGATCGAGTTGTTGGGCAGATTGCGGATCTTCGGCTTCGGCCAGCAGCAGGGGCGCGATTTCACGGGTGATGGCTTCGGGGGCATTCGAACCATCCAGGTTGGCAAAGACCACTACGGCCGCGCCACTGTCGGGCCAGACCGTGTTCAAGCTCACGAACCCGGAGACGGCGCCGCCATGCTGCAACTTGGGGTGGCCGTCGGCGTCCGACACACCCACGCCCAAGGCGTAGCCCATGGGCGCTCCGTTCTTCAGACGGACGGGATCGATCAGCGCATCGAACATGGCGGGTTTGAGCAAGGTGTGTTGGATGAGTGCGACATCCCAGCGGGCCAGGTCCTGTGCGGTCATGGCCAGTTCTCCGGCGGCGAACAGCCACCCGCGGCCCTCGGGCGCGACGGGGCGCGCGGGAGCCAGGCCGAAGCGAGTAAAACCGGAGGCGTCGGCAGCGGTCAGCGACTGTTCGTCGAGGTCGATGACGGTGGTCATCCCCAGCGGCCCGAAAATTCGTTTTTGCATGAAGGCGGAGAGCGGGATGCCGGTTACTTTTTCGAGAATGCGTCCGGCCGCGACGAAGTTGGTGTTGCTGTACTGCCAGCGGGTGCCGGGATCGAAATCGAGCGGTTTGCCGGCCCAGGTCTTGAGGATCTCGTCGGCCGTAATAGGCTTCAGCATGTAAGGCGCGACGTAATCGAGAGGATAGTAATCCTGATAGCCGGAGGTGTGCGACAGAAGTTCGCGGATGGTTACTTCGTTGGCGCGCGTAAGGGTCGGCAGATACTTGCCGACTTTATCGTCGAGCGAGAGTTTGCCCTCGGCGGCCAGCATCAGGATAGCGCCGGCCATGAATTGTTTGCTGACGGAGCCGATGCTGTAACGCATGTTGGGGCGAGCTTTGCCGTAAGCCTGCACGTGGGCAATGTGGCCGTCTTTAACCACCGCGATTGAGACGCTGGGGGCGCCGCTATCGGCAAGAACACGCGCACCAATGGCGTCGATCTTGGCCGCGGTAGCTGGCGGCAGTTGCGCGGTCAGGCGGCCGACTGGCAGCGCCAACGCAACAAAAATGAGCGCGCGAAAGCTGGAAGACATGCCTCCCAACTTAGCAGAATCATTCGTCGCGCAAGGCGGTCATAGGGTCCACACGCGCTGCTCGCCGGGCGGGTACCAGAGTGGCAGCCGTGGCCACGACGAGTAAGAGGGACGTTACCGCCGCCAGAGTCAGTGGATCGGTCGGCGTAACCTCGAAGAGCAGGCTGCGCAGAACGCGAGTCGCCCCCAGAGCGCCAGCCAATCCCACAGCCACCCCAAGTCCGCCGAGGAGCATTCCCTCGCGCAGCACCAGGCGCGAGACATCCGCCGCGCGTGCGCCCAAAGCCATTCGAATGCCGATTTCCCGGGTGCGCTGGACGATTGAATACGAAACCACACCGTAGACTCCGATGGTTGCGAGCACCACCGCCAAACCGGCGAAGACCAACAGCAGCACTACCTGGAACCGGGGACGGGCGACCGAACCGGAGAACACGCTATCCATGGTATCGATGCCGGAAACGGCTTGCTCGGGATCGACGCGGTGAATGGCGGCCTGCACGGCGCGGGACAACTGCTGCGGATTGGCCCGCGTGCGGATCACGAGATGCGCAAAATACATAGGCGCTTGGGCATTGGCCAGAAAGATAGTCGGCTTGGGGGCTACGGCTAAATTTGTTTGGCGGGCATCGGCCACCACGCCCACGATTTCGACCGGGTTGGGAACCGTCCAGCAGACGTTCAGCTTGCGCCCGATGGGGTTTTCGCCGTGGAAGTGGCGCTGGACGAAAGCGTGATTGACGATTAGGGCGCTGGGCGTGCCGAAGCGGTCGGCCGTACTGAAATCGCGCCCGCTGAGCATGGGCGTACCCATGGCCTGGAAATATCCGGGGCTGATTACGAGGAAATCGGACGAGGGCGACGAAACATCGGGCTGCGGGCCCGGCGAAGGCGCAAAACAGGAGCCCGACACCATGCCGGTGAGGGGCAGGAAATGCGTGGATCCGGCGGACAAGACGCCGGGCAGGCCGCGAACCTCGGCTAGGACATGCTCGATGTATTGGGACCGCTTCTGCTTGTCCTCGTACTTGGCGGGCGAGGTGAACATCTCCATGGTGAGCACCCGCTCAGTGGCAAAACCGGGATCGACTGCTGTGAGCTTGGCGAAACTACGCATGAGCAACCCGGCGCCGGTGAGCAGCAGTAGGGCGAGCGCGATTTCGGCAACCACAAAAGCGCGGCGGAAGAAACGGCCCCCCCCCACACCGGTACGCAGAGACCCTTGTTGCAGGGCGCCTTGCAGTTGCGGGCGGGAAGTCTGGATGGCGGGGACTAAACCGAACAGGATGGCGGTGGCCAGGGAAATCAGGAGGGCGAAGACGAACACGCGGACATCCATGTGAATGGACTCGACGCGGGGCAGAGCCACGCTGGCGGGGATGAGCGCGAGCAGGCCTTGCAGCCCCCAATATCCGACGGCCAGTCCACCGGCCCATCCAGCCACGGCAAGAAGGAGGCTCTCGGATAGCAGTTGCTGGACGATGCGGCGGCGGCCCGCGCCTAGGGCGGCCCGGAGCGCGACTTCGCGGGTGCGGCCCGTGGCGCGCATCAGCAGCAGATTCGCCACGTTGGCGCAGGCGATCAGCAGGACCAATCCCACGGCGGCCAGCAGCACGAATAGCGGCAGGCGAACATCTTCGGTCACGTCCTGGAGAAAAGGGACGGCGGACGCGCCCCAGTCCTTATCCATCTCGGGACGCTCTTGCGAGAGTTGGCGGGCGACAGCCGCGAGGTCCTGCTGGGCTTGCGCCAGCGTCACGCCGGGTTTGAGTCGCGCGATGGTGGTAAGGTAGCGGCCGCCGCGATGGGCTTCGGCGCGGTCCATAGCCATGGGCGCGTATACGTCCGCCTGGGCTCCCGGAAATCGGAAATCGGGAGGAAGAACGCCGGCAACCACGGAGGGGTTGCCGTTGAGTGTAATCCTCTTGCCGAGAATCTGGGGGTCGCCTCCATAATGGCTCTGCCAGAACGCGTAGCTCAAGATCAGGCTGTTATCGCGTCCCGGTGTTTCCTCTTCCGGTAGGAAAGCGCGGCCCATGAACGGGTCAACTTGTAGGACGGAGAAAAAAGCGGGCGTGACGATCAAAGCATGCACCGCCGATGGTTCGCCCTCGCCGGTAATATTCGAAGTTGTCTGAACGATCGCGGCCATATGCTGGAAGGACCGGGTCCGTTCACGCCAGACGAGGAAGTTATAGGGATCGACCACATTACGGTCGGAGCCCTTCGGAGTCGATTCCCAAAGGCGCACCAAGCGGTCCGGCGCGGGGAACGGCAAGGGGCGCAGCAGCACCGCATTCACGACGGTAAATATGGCGGTATTCGCGCCAACCCCAAGGGCCAGCGTAAGCATGGCGACGATGGTGAATGCCGGACTGCGGCGCAGCAGGCGCGCGCCGTAGCGCAGATCCTGCACCAATTGTTCGCCCTGTGTGAATAGCGTCATGCCGGATTTCTATCGGACCTAGACGCATGCCGCTAAAAACGGTTAGCAGAAACCGGACCATAACGTTCTGTGGCAGCCAAAGTGATAGTAGCGGTGAATTGCGGTTCGCAGAGATGATGATGCCTTTAACTTTGACCTGGTCTGAAATTGCTGTGCGCTTGCTGGGCGCGCTTCTCGCGGGCGCCTTATTTGGACTGAACCGCACCAAGCATGGCCATGCCGCCGGCCTTCGAACCTCCATCCTCGTTTGTCTGGCCGCCTGCGTTGCCATGCTTCAAGTCAATTCGCTGTTGCCGCTCGCCGGCCGCACCCCGGACTCTTTCGTCATGAACGATTTGATGCGCCTGCCGCTGGGCATTCTTTCGGGTATGGGCTTCATCGGCGCGGGCGCCATCGTGCGCCGGGATAGCCTGATTGCCGGCATCACCACCGCGGCCACCCTTTGGTATGTCACCGTTCTGGGCCTCTGTTTCGGCGGCGGGCAGGTCGGGATTGCCTTTGCCGGTACAGCCGTTGGCATTATCGTGCTCTCCAGCTTCAAACTCGTGGAGAATAAAATGAAGCAGGACCACCAAGGCAAACTCGTGGTCGTGAGTTCCGTAGGAGGTCCCGGCGAAGACGAAATTCGCGCAATCGTCCAAAATGAGGGCTTCTCGATCGCGTCGTCTGCCATTTCCACTACCGATGCGGCGGAAGATAGTGAATGGAATTACGAAGTTCGATGGAAGGCTATGGCCACCGATACTAAAATCCCCCCTTTTGTCTCCCGGCTTATGGCAAACCCGGGCGTAGTCCGTGTTTCGTGGAAGGCTGAGGCGAGGTGAATGGCCAAAGCCCGCGATAAAGCCGTCGCCGAACTGATCGCGCGATATCCCGGCGTCCAATTGGCCACGCTGGTGGATGCCGTCCCCGAAGGCAAGAACTGGGTCCACGAGATCAAGTTCGATGGATACCGCCTTCTCGGATTTCAATCGGGGCAGACAGTCCGGCTGATCACGCGCAACGGGAAGGATTGGACCGCAAGCTTTCCTTCACTCGCAACAGCACTCGCCGCATTAAACGCCAATGACGCAGTGCTGGACATGGAAGCCGTGGTCCTTGACGGCGACGGGAAAAGCAGTTTCCAATCCTTACAAAATGCCCTCGGCGAAGGCGGCGGACGCCAAAGCATCGTCTCCTATGTCTTCGATCTTCTGTATCTCAACGGGGAGGACTGGACGAAACGCACGCTCATAGAGCGCAAGGAAAAGCTCGAAGCGCTGCTTGGAAAATCAAAAACCCTTCGCTACAGCGCCCACATCGCCGGTCGAGGCGACGAAATGTTTGCCAAGGCTTGCGAGGCCGGACTCGAAGGCATCATCGCGAAGGATGCCAACGCCCCATACGTAGCCGGCCGAAGCAAAAGTTGGCTCAAAATCAAGTGTTCCCTGCGGCAGGAATTCATCATCGCCGGATACAGCGATGCCCGCAGCGGCGATCGAGCCTTGGGCGCGCTTTATCTGGGCTACCGCAAGGATGGCGTCCTGCAGTATGCCGGCAAGGTCGGCACCGGCTTCACCATGCAGAGTGCCCGTGAACTGGCTGATCGCCTGAAAAGGATTTCGGTAGCTACGCCGGTGCTAAGCCGCGCGGAGACCGTCGGACTTGGCGCCGGTGACTGGAGTGCGGTGCATTGGGTAAAACCAATCCTGCTGTGCGAAGTTTCGTTTACGGAGTGGACCGCGGATGGGCGCATTCGTCACCCGTCCTTCCAGGGTTTACGCGAGGATAAGAGCGCCTCTCAAGTCAAAAAGGAGACGCCCATGGCAACCGGCAAACAAGCCACGGCGAAAGAACGTAAGAAGCCGGTCATCTAAATGCATCCCGCGATAAGACGCGACTCCCGCTATGGATTCTTGTTGGTGTAAGTGATTTGGTCCACCGGCTGGTTCTTATCGCTGCCGCTCTGCGTGAAACTGGTGATCATGAGTGAACTGCCCGTTTGGGAAACGCCGATCAGGTAGTTCGTGCCCCAATTGTTGCTGTTGCATGACTGGTCCCCGGTGGTGCCCCAACTGTAAAATCCGTATGTTTGAGCGGTTATGCCCGCGTTTTTCAGCCGCGTGTAGAGCGGGTGCTTGGTCATCGGCCCGCCGAACGCGAACCACGTTGCGCTGGTCGGTACCGTATAACAACTCGCTCCGGTTGTCGTCGCCGAGGACCACTCCGTGGCGCCTCCAGTAGTTACGCCCGGCCCAACCACCGTAATGTCGTAGTTACCGTCCGTGGCCGGTCCCACATAGCTGCCGGCCAGAAAATTACTGATAAGCTGAGCGGGCGCGGGTACCGTCGTTGGGTATCCGGGCGCCACGGTTATGTTGCCCTTTGAATCGACCTCAAACTCTATGACCACATTTACATAACTGGTGCCTGAAGATAAAACCACCGGAAGTCGCGTCGCGGTAATTGTGTTTCCCGACGCGCTTACCGTGGCATATTGAAACTCCGCGTACGGCGGTGTCTGCGCCTGCATGAGACGCCCGCCGGCCAAAAGCAAAAAAATCCCTGCCGCCATCACGTTCCAGCGGCGTTGAAAATTCAGATTCGTGCTGATTCGAGCCATCTTCGTTTCTCCTGTAAGTGAATTGCGCCGTAACGGCGCTTGCAAACAACGTCTTGCGTTGATACGATTCCCGGAAGACTTATTCTGGATCGTCCCGAATTACGCTGCTAGCATTCACTTAATAATTACGAAAACCGTATCCAATAACCGTCATGCCCGCAACAAAAAAAGATCAAACCGTCGCCCTCAATCCCTTCGACGATTTATTTAGTTCGGTTTACGAAGAACTTCGCCGGATCGCCTCCTCCGTACGGAGGAGCGATGCCAATGCCACCATAAGCTCTACCGCATTGGTTCACGAAACCTGGCTGAAGCTGAAACTCTCGGCCCCCTTCGCCACCCAATCCGAGGCCCACTTCAAAGCCATAGCCGCCAAGGCGATGCGCCAGATCCTGGTGGACCAGGCTCGCCGCCGGGGCGCGCGCAAACGAGGCGGCGCCGGTGAGGCAGTCATCGTCTCCCTTGACGACGCCGTCGAAGGAACACTTCCCGCAGGCGGCGAATTCCTCCTCCTCGACAGCCTTCTCACCGAACTCGCGCAAATCAGCCCCGAACAAGGGCAGATTGTGGAACACCGCTTCTTCGGCGGCATGACCGTAGACGAAACCGCAGCCGTCCTGGGCCTCTCGCCCACTGCCGTCGAGCGCGCATGGCGTAGCGCCCGCGCCTGGCTGGCCGCCAGACTGCGCCCCGAAAGAAAGTGACCTCTATGGACCGCCAGCGTTGGGACCGCATCCAGAGTTTGTTTCACGACGCCGCTACCCGGCCCCAGTCCGAACGGCAGGCATTCCTACAGCAGGAGTGCGGCGCCGACCTTGAACTCATACAAGAGGTCGAGTTGATGTTGCGTGCCGATGGAGAAGTCTCTCCCGTCCTTGATACCGGACTCGCGAATATCGCCTACCTCGTGCTCGACGCCCCCGAAGAATCCCTCCCCGTTAGCGAAGTCGGACCCTATCGCCTCAAGCAAGTGCTCGGAAAAGGAGGCATGGGCGTTGTCTGCTTGGCGGAACGCGAAGATACCGGAGCGCTGGTCGCCATCAAATTCCTGCAACATGGCGCCATTTCCATGCCCAGGCTTAAGAGTTTCGCGCTTGAGATCAAGACTCTCGCCAAACTGCGCCATCGCTTTATCGCGCGTTTGTACGACGCCGGCGCCCTGGCGGATGGCACACCCTGGTTCGTCATGGAGTATATTGACGGCCTTCGGCTCACCGATTACTGCGCCCGCGAACACATCCCGCTCCGCCAGAAAATAGATCTGTTCCGCTATGTCTGCGAGGCAGTCCAGCACGCCTACCGGCAAGGCATCATCCACCGCGATTTGAAACCGTCCAACATCTTGGTCGAAAAGGATGGCACGCCCCGGCTACTCGACTTTGGCATCGCCAAACAACTCCAAAATCTCGACGATTCCGATCAGACTCCAACCGTATTGCGATTGGGCTCCGCCGAATATGGAGCCCCGGAATGGCTCGAACGCGGCATCGCCGGCGCCTTCAACGATGTTTACTCGCTCGGTGTGATCCTGTATGAAATGTTTGCAGGACGTCGCCCGGCCGACTCGCACGCCGATCTCCCCCACTTACCCGAACTCAAGGCGGATTGGGACGACCTTAACGCGCTCTGCCTCAAATCGCGTCATCAAGATGTCTCCCACCGCTACCAATCCGTCGAAGAGTTGATGCGCGATGTCGATCGTTATCTGAATTGCAAACCAGTTGAGGCGCGCGGCGGGGGCTCCATGTACCGCGCCCGGAAATTCGTGAATCGAAACAGTCGCGCCGTGGTCGCCGCCGGTTTGGTCTTTTCCGTTTTGGCCGCCCTGATCGTCTTCTACACCGTCCGCCTGACCAAGGCCAAAAACGCCGCGTTAGAAGAGGCCGCCCGCACGCGGCGTATCCAAGGCTTGTTGGTCGACCTCATAAGCGGAGGCGAAAAAGTCTCGGCTCCTTCGAGCGATCTGCGCGTGGTTACTCTGCTCGATCGCGGCGCCCAGGAAGCCAAACGCATGCATGCCGACCCCGATACGCAGGCCGAACTTGCTCTGACTTTGGGAGAAATGTACACCTCCCTGGCCGATTTTCCGAAAGCGGACGAAATGGTCGGTTTCTCTCTGCAAATTAGAAAAACAACGCTCGGCATGGAAGACCCTAAAACAGCCGAGGCCCTGGTCCAAATGGGTATCCTGCACGGGGACGAAGCCCGCTTTGACGACGCCGAACGGCTTATCCGGCAAGGCCTGGACATCGCTCGCCGCCACCTTCCTCCCCGCGATCCCGATGTCGTGGAGGCCCAGTCCCGCCTGGGCCGCGTCCTCGCCCAGCGCGGCGAGACAGATCAGGCCATCGCACTCCTCGACCCCCTCGTACGTCAATCGCCCGAAGGCGAGCGCGAAACCCTTCTCTGGCTCGAAAGCCTCACCGCGCTTGCGTATGCTCAACACGATGCCGGACACTTTGACGTATCCGAGTCTTTGAATCGCCGTGCCCTCGCTCTCGATCGCCGTCTTCACGGCAATTCGTCCCCCCGCGTGGCCAACGACCTCGTCAATATTGGATCGGCGCAGTTGAGTCTCCGGCAACTTCCCGCCGCCGAGAATTCCTATCGCGAAGCGATTGCGATCGACACGGAATGGTGGGGCCCTCACCATCCCGATGTCGTCATGATGCGTAGTTTACTGGCCCGGACGTTGACGCAGGAAGGCAAGTATGTGGAGGCCGATACCCTGCTGCGCGAAGTGCTGTCCGAACAGCAACAGGCCTTCGGACCCAACCATCCTTATGTGGCCTTCACCCTCGATACCCTCGGTAGAATAGCCCGGAACCAAGGAAAACCGAAAGAGGCTGAAGCCGACTTCACGCGAGCCCTCGCCATTGATACCACCGCTTTTGGCGCCACTCACATTCAAACCGCTTCCGTCAGCGAAGATCTGGCCGGGATACTCGTCGAACGGAAACAATATCCTGCCGCCGAAGCCCTGTTGCGGGCCGCCCTGCAGGGTATCACCAGCCAACTACCCGCAAGCAGCGTCCGAACGGCCCAAACTCAGATCAAACTCGGTGACGTCCTCCTTAAACAAGGTCGCTGCCGCGAAGCCGAACCTTTTCTAAGCGCCGGCTATGCCACTCTGCTCAAACAGCCCAATGCCGTTCCCGACCTGATTCCAAAAACCCGCACCGAACTAATCGCGGTCTATGAGGGCCTTCATCAGGATGATAAAGCCCGCCAATTGCAACGCACCCCGTGACACTACCCCGGGCACCCCCTCTTGACACCTCAATCCAAATGTGTAATTATACATTGTAGTGAATAAAAATTCACAACGAGGTGCCGCCGTGGCCGCTTTCCCCCTCTCCCACCAGCAAACTACCCATATCTCCGCCCCCGACCTCCGCCGCGACCTCGATATCACCGACGACGAACTCGTCGCCCTCCTCGACCTCGCCCTCGACATGAAACAGTCCCCCCGCGCCTACGCCCGCGCCCTCTCCGGCCAATACATCGGACTCCTCTTCGAGAAAGCCTCCCTCCGCACCCGCCTCACCTTCGAACTCGCCATCAAACAACTCGGCGGTGATGCCGTCTTCTCCGAAGGCCCCATCGGCGCCCGCGAGCCCATCAGAGACATCGCCCGCAACCTCGACCGCTGGGTCAACGCCATCGTTGCCCGCACCTTCTCCCAGGACACCGTCGACGAACTCGCGCACTGGTCCTCGGTGCCGGTCATCAACGCCCTAAGCGATCTCTATCATCCCTGCCAAGCCCTGGCCGACGTCCTCACCCTCAAAGAGCGCTTCGGCGAACTCTCCGGCCTGAAAGTGGCCTTCTGCGGCGACGGCAATAACGTTGCCCATTCCCTCATGCTCACCTGCGCGCGCCTTGGCATCGATTTTGCCCTCGCCCCGCCCCACGGCTACGAACCGAATCCCGAAATCGTCGCCCAAGCCGATGGCCTCGCCGCAGTCTCCGGCGCGACCCTCCTCCTCACCGACGATCCCGCCGCAGCCGTCGCCGGAGCCCACGCCGTCTATACCGACGTCTGGACCAGCATGGGCCAGGAAAAAGAATCCGCCAAACGCCGCAAAGCTTTCGCCGCCTACCAGGTCAACGACGCGCTGTTCGCCCTCGCCCGGCCCGACGCCGTCTTCATGCACTGCCTGCCCGCGCATCGCGAAGAAGAAGTTACCGATTCCGTCATCGAGCACAGCCGCTCGTGTGGTTTTCGATCAGGCCGAAAACCGCCTCCATGCCCAGAAGGCGCTGTTGCTCATGATGATGGCATAATCGCTGTATACCTATGAACAAACCGAAGAAGGTCGCCCTCGCATATTCGGGCGGCTTGGATACCTCTGTCATCATCCCCTGGCTCAAGGAAAATTACGGCTGCGACGTCGTCGCCGTCTGCGGCGATATCGGCCAGGGTGGCGATGAACTCACCGGCCTCGAAGATAAGGCCCGCCGCACCGGCGCATCCGAAGTCTACGTCGAAGATTTGCGCGAAGAGTTCGTCACCGAGTACCTGTGGAAATTGGTGCGCTCCGGCGGCGTCTACGAGCACAAATATCTGCTGGGCACTTCCATCGCCCGTCCCCTGCTCGCCAAGAAACAGGTGGAAGTCGCCCTGCGCACCGGTTGCGACGCGCTAGCCCACGGCTGCACCGGCAAGGGTAACGATCAGGTCCGCTTTGAACTCACCTACAAAGCGCTTGCCCCGCAACTTCCCGTAATCGCGCCCTGGCGTGAGTGGGACATCGTCTCGCGCGAAGACGCCATCGCCTACGCCAAAGCTCACAACGTCCCCATCGCGCAATCCACCACCAAGATCTATAGTCGCGACCGCAACATCTGGCACATCTCCCACGAAGGCGGCGCGCTCGAAGATCCCGCCAACGCCGCCCCGGACGAAATCTGGATGCTTACCCGCAGCCCGCGCGAGGCTCCCGATACCCCCGCCGAAGTGACCATCGGCTTCGAAGCTGGAACCCCGGTCTCCGTCAACGGCCAGCGCCTCAGCGGTGTGGCACTCCTCGAAACCCTCAATCGCATCGGCAGTGAACACGGCATCGGCCGCATCGATCTGGTTGAAAACCGTTTCGTCGGCATGAAGTCGCGCGGCTGCTACGAAACCCCCGGTGGTACTCTCATTTACGCCGCCCACCGCGAACTCGAAGCCCTAACCCTCGACCGCCAGACCATGCACTATAAGCAGCGACTGGCCCTCGACTATGCCGAAATGGTCTACAACGGCCTCTGGTTCACGCCCCTGCGCGAAGCCCTGGACGCCTTCTTCACCGCGGTCAGCGCCTCTACCACCGGCGAAGTCACCCTGCGCCTCTACAAAGGGAACCTGGAACCGGTCAGCCGCAAGTCGCCCTACTCGCTCTACTCGCTCGATATCGCCAGCTTCACCATGGGCGCCTCCTACGATCAAAAGGACGCCCTGGGCTTCATCAACCTGATCGGCCTCCCGATGAAGGTCCGCGCCGCCCTGAAATCCTGAGGATTGGTCACTGCTCAAGGCTCATCGCTCTCGCCCTTGACGAAGAAGGGCGCCATCTCCTTATACTCCAAGATCTTCACGATGGCCTCCTTAGAACCGTTGCCCTGCGCAATCGCGAGTAACGCATGCTCCGATTGCGCCACCATCGCCCGCGCCAGGTCGTTCTTGTGGATCGAATGGTACTTCGACGGCATCGCCCAGTGCAGCAGCGGCATGACATAGCCAAGCACCCCCGGCGTGTTCGAATTCCCGAGAATCGCGCCGGGACGGTATACGCCCAGGAAGTCGAACCCCACCGACTCGACCGCCTTCTCCTTCTCGCCCATGATCTTCGCGTACCTCGTCCCGGACGCGGGGTTCGCGCCCGCTGCCGTCATCACCCCGCACACCCGCGCGCCTCCAGCCTTTGCGGCGCGGCAAAATGCCTGCGGATAGGCAACCTCGATCTTGCGCACCTCCTCGTCGGACATCTTCGCGCTGCCTTTGCCCACGCCAAACGCGGCCAGCGCGATGTTGACTCCCTGGGCGTGCGGCGCGACCTCCGCCTCGAGTCGGTCCATATGGACAACCACCTCGGAGACCTTGCTGTCGGCGAACGCGTCTGTCTTGCGGCGCGTCACCACCACGACCCTCTTGCACAGCGGACTCCTGATCAGAAGTTGCACGATGCGTCCGCCCACATTCCCCGTCGCGCCCAGCACCATCGCCGAATACGGTGCCTGCGTCGGCTCGGAGGTCACCCTGCCAGGTATTAAGGCCAAACCGTTTGCGTCCAAATGTTTACCCCTGTCCGCCCCGTGGCGCCCAACGGACTTCCATCAAGCCTACCGTATACTGAGATCGGGAGTGTTCGCACCCGCCTCGCATTTGTTGGGCGCAATGCGCCACGCAACGGGCAATCCGAGCCGCGCGCGTAAGCAAGCGTCCTGCTCAAAAAGATCGCAATGCAACACAATGCAACATGAAACGCCCTTTTTCGTCTCAATGTTGCACGGTCAATGCAACGGAATGCAACACGAAAGCGAAAAATGCGTGCAAGCCGCCAGTTTCGCCCTCCACCTGCTGAATCGCCCGCCAGCCTCCAAAAAGACCGCAATGCAACACAATGCAACATGAAATGTTGCACAGCCCATGCAACGGAATGCAACACGAAAGGGAAATGTTGCGACCATCGGACCCGTCCGACCTAAGCCACCCGGTCCATCTCCAAAAACTCCCGCACATGCGGATGCTCCGACTTATGCAAATCCGAAGGCGGACCAAAAAAGATCACCCTACCCTCAAACAGGAAAACCACCTGGTCCGCCACCTTATACATCAGGTCCAGATCGTGCGTCACCACAATCGAAGTCAAGCCAAGTTGCCGCTTCAACCGCAGCATCAAATCGCTCAAATGGTCGGACATGATCGGATCCACCATAGTCGTCGGCTCGTCGTACAGTACGCATTGAGGCTGCGCCGCCAGCGCCCGCGCAATCGCCACCGCCCGCTTATAACCGGTCGAAAGGTCTGCCGGATACGCATCCTTGGCCTCCAGAATATCCACCACTTTCAACAACCCGTTCACCACGTCTTCCTTGTTGCGCTCGTTATAGTCCTCGCGCAACTCGAGCGAAAACAACACGTTCTCCCCCACCGTCAACGAGTCAAACAGCGCTCCCGACTGGAAAACCATGGTCACTTTCCGCCGCACCCGGCGCAATTCCTGCTCTGCAAAATCGGTAATATCTTCGTGCGCCACAATCACCCGGCCGCTGTCCGGCTTCAGGAAACCCATGATATGCGAAAGGGTTACGGACTTTCCCACTCCGCTGCGCCCGATGATCGCCACCGTCTGCCCGGCATCCACGTGAAAGTTTGAATCGACTAATACCGGCCTGTCGAACGTCTTATATACGTGGCGGAATTCGATATAGTGTGGAAATTGTTCAGTGGGCGTCATTGGTAACAGGCCCAATCCTCGGGGGTATTGAGATTTTCAAAACAACCAGCGTCGCTTACGGCCAACGTCGTTACGTCCAGACTGGCCAGCGCCTCGGTGACTTTTCGTACGCCGTTCTCCAGCGCTCGCCGCACCGTGGCCAAACAGCGCCGGTGATAAACGGCGCTCAACGGTTCCGGCCGGCCTTCAAATCCAATGGGTACCAGGGCATCGCAACCAGCCTCCGCGGCCGCCGCCAGCAGTCCGCTCAGGAATTCAACGGAAATGCGCGGCATGTCGCAGGCCACTATGAAATTCCAATCCGCGTCCGTCTCACTCAGCGCGGTTTCAATACCGCCCAGCGGGCCTGCGCCCGGCCACCGGTCCGCCAGCACCGCATATCCCAAGTGTCCGTATTTCCCCGGATCCCCAACGAGACGCACCGATCCGGCCGCGGTTTCAACCAGCGCGGCAACATGTCCGGCCAGGGTGCCCCCACGGAAAGGCAGCAGCGCCTTGTCTTTCCCCATGCGTGTGCTTTTCCCGCCCGTCAGCACGAAGCCTGCCGTGGTCACAGAGAAATGATAACATTGGCAGTAAGAGCGAATCTGGCGCGCCGCGAGCGATTCTTAGAAAAGGTTTGAAACAATACTGTGCGAAATTGTTTTATAATCGTGGGGATGTGCGTCGCGGCGGCAAGTCTGCAAGGCGCGGGCGGTACGGTGTCGGTCGTCAAGGCTGACCCGCGCACCGGTCGTCTCGTCCGTACCGTTGTCCCTACCCATCCGTCGGAGAAGCCCGTAAATACTCCCTCCGCTCCCCTCATAGAGACGGTGGCCCGCATCGCCCAGCAGAATCAGATATCTCCGAAACTGGTCCATTCCGTCATCCAAGCGGAAAGTAACTATGACCCCAACGCCGTCTCCCCCAAAGGCGCGCAGGGACTCATGCAATTAATACCGGCTACCGCCCGCCGCTTCGGCGTCTCAAACGTTTTCGATCCCGCCGATAATATTCAAGGCGGCGCCCGTTATCTTAAGTATCTACTCTCGCTCTATAAAGGCGATCAGGCTCTTGCCTTGGCTGCCTACAACGCCGGCGAGAAAGCCGTAGCCCGTTACGGTGGCGTTCCGCCCTATCCCGAAACACAGCAATATGTCGCTAAGATCCGGCGTAAGTTGAGTGATGGCGCAGCCGACCCGGCCCCCGCGGTAGTTACTCCGCCCCCCGCGCCCGTCACCGCCGAAGCCACGGAAGCTGCCCCAGCCGTATCTTATAATCCGATTCGTGAATTTGTAGACGCGAACGGCAAGGTTTACTATACTTCTCATTGAGCGCCCGATGAAACGCACGCTCATTCCGCTGCTGGCGTTGCTGGCGTCCGGTCCCCCGGGGACGCTACGCGGAGAAGAGTTGCGTCAGGTTACCGCCGTCCGTTGTTGGTCCCTCACCGAAGCTACCCGTGTGGTCATCGAAGTCTCCGGAGATTTTGACTTTCATCCCGAACGCGCCCATAATCCCGAACGCCTTTTCTTCGATATCAAACATTCCCGCCCGCATATCAATGGTCACCGCTTCCATTCCGAAGCTCTCACCGACAAACTGGTGAAAAAGGTGCGCGTGGCCGAACCCGTGGCCGGAGTCACGCGCATCGTGCTCGACTTGCAGGATTCGGTGGAGTACACTGCTACCCAGCTTTCGAATCCCGACCGCCTGGTGGTGGAACTTCGTTCCAAGTCCACGGTCCCCCCCCCCACGCCGCTGCCAACGCCCGCCGCGGCCCAGCCCATGCCGGTGCCGCCGGTTCTCACTTCCTCGCAGTCGCCCGTTGCCGTGTCCATGCCCGCGACTGTTCCCGCTACCACCCCCCCCAGCAGCACCGCGATTGTTCCCGAAACGAAATCCGCCCGCGCCATCGAACGAGCCGAGTCCGGCCGCGCCGCCAAGCTATCGAATGATTCCCTCACCCGCGCCCTCGGCCTGAAGATCCGCCGCGTAGTGCTCGATGCCGGCCACGGCGGCCATGACGATGGTACCTCCGGCCCCACCGGACTGCTCGAGAAAGACCTCGTTCTCGATGTGGCCCTTCGTCTCGGCAAACTCATCGAATCGCGCATGGGCAGCGAAGTCATCTACACCCGCTCCGACGATACCTTCATCCCGCTCGAACGGCGCACCGCCATTGCCAACGAGAGAAAGGCCGACCTGTTCCTTTCCATACACGCCAATTCGTCGCCGTACTCCCGCGTGGGGGGGGTGGAGAGCTATTACCTCAGCTTTACCTCGGCGAAGGATGCCTTGGCCGTTGCCAGCCGCGAAAACGCCTCGTCCGAAAAGTCCGTCTTCGAACTTCGCGACCTGATCCAGAAGATCACCATGCAGGATAAAGCCGAAGAGTCCAAAGAGTTTGCCGGCAGTATCCAATCCGCCCTCTATCCCTTCGCCGCGCATTATGATCCCGGCATCAAAAACCGCGGAATCAAGAAAGCGCCCTTCGTGGTATTAATCGGCGCGTCCATGCCCTCCGTCTTGGCCGAAATCGGCTTCCTCAGCAACGCACGCGAAGAGGCGCTTCTAAAGAAATCCGAGCACCGCCAGAAACTGGCCGAAGCCCTCTACCGCGGCCTATCGCGCTACGCTCAAAGCCTCAGCCACTTTGAAGTTGCCCAGGCTGCCGGCAGCCGTTAGTTCCCCCTCCGCTTGTTACACTAAGTTATTAATGCAAGATTCCGCTGCAGAACCGGCCAGCGGGAGAGGCCCGCGCTGCCCCGTGTGCGGTTGGACGGACGTGCGCCTGTCCATGCCGCGCGGTTTTGTAGACGGCTTGGTTAGAATGGTCGGACTCGTCCCCTATCGCTGCCGCAGTTGCAATCAGCGCTTCTACCGGCGGGCGATCGATGTCCCAGAATCAGAGTCACCCGGGCACGATGCCTAGCCCTCAAAGTCGGCCCAAAAAGTGCTCCGCATTTTGCCGGCACACATGACTCCACTCAGACTTGCTTTCCACTCCCTTCTCACTTTCAGCGGCGCGCTACTCCTTACCTTATCTTCCGTGAACGCCGAACCGGTGACCGTCCGCCAGATTGAGGGCGAGATTCGCGGCTATCTGGTTTTGCGAAACTCAGCCGGCATGCCTATTGCCGATGGTGACCTGATTCAAACTACTCGTGGTAACTCGGTTACCAGCCGGCTGGTCTTTCACTTTAAGGATGGCTCGCTTCACGACGACGCGGCCACGTTTACTCAACACGGTCACTTCCATCTGCTATCCGATCATTTAGTGCAGAGAGGGCCTTCCTTCAAGCACCCCATCGACATGACCGTAAACGGCTCTACTGGTGCAGTGATCGTAAAGTACAAGACGGAGAAAGGCGAAGACAAGACTGTCGCTGAGATTTTGAGTCTGCCGGATGATTTAGCGAATGGGATGCTTCCGATTTTACTGAAGAACATTCAGCCGGGAGTACACGCGGCCATTTATTCCATGGTTGTTGCCACTCCCAAACCCATGCTCGTGAAATTGGAAGTGACGGCCACCGGAAGCGATCCGTTTTCCACCGGCGGCAGGAGCCGCGAAGCCACACGCTATGTCCTTAAGATCGACATCGGCGGGTTAAAAGGCGCGGTGGCCGAACTAATCGGAAAGCAGCCACCTGACACAACTGTCTGGATGCTCACTGGGGAATGCCCTGGATTTCTCAAAATGCAGGGCCCACTATCGGCTGGCGGTGATATCTGGCAAACCGAATTAGTGAGCCCTGTCTGGCCGAAGTAATCGGGAAGGGCTATTGGCTTTGCCCGCCGCCGTCCAAAGGCGACAAATTATAAACCTGTGCCAGCGCATTTAAGTCCGACCGAACCATGTCCCAATCGTGCTGCATTTTATCGGTGAAGCGATGATTAAGCATCACCCGGTTCAATTCGCTAGCGGCGGAAATCGTGCGGTCCGCCTGATCGCGCACCGCTGGATTGTTTTTGTCTCGCTTGTCGTGAAAGACATCGCCCAACTTATTCGCTGAATTGTGTAGATCGTCGGCCCGATGCTTCGCGTTCGATTCCATCCGCGTACCGTCGATCATACTGTGCTCAATCGCCTTGTTGAACTCGTCTTTAAATCTGCCCGTGCCCTTAACTATGCGGTCAACGACGGCGCCGACATCTGTCTGCGTCACCACTACATCCCGGTTCGCATCCTGCGCGCGTACTGCCGTCCAGCCACTTCCAGCTACCAGCCCCGCGGCGATAAGGCATGTACTCAATTTTACTGACATAGATTTCCTCCTCCTTGTGTGAGAGCAATCTTGACGCCAACTTACCTAGTTATTGGACGTAGCTTTCTGATCCTTAATCTGCAGTTCGTTCACAACTTGCTGCACGTTAGGCACGGCGCTGGCAAGTTGTTGCGCTTGAGTCCGAAAGCCTTCCGAATTGACTGTCCCGGTTAACGTCACCACGCCGTTCTTCACCGAGTGCTGGATCGTACCTGGAATCTTGTTTTGGATGAGCGCCGCGTCCAGGTTGTTTTGTATGCCCTTATCGAGGTCGGAATACAACGTCTTCGTGTCTCCCGGAGCGCTGTCCGGCAGAACCGCGATTTCATTAGCCACTACCTGGCCGGCGGATTCTGATTTGGCGATGGTTTCGGCTTGCGCCTTGGCATCCGCCGTAGGTACGCGCCCAGTAAGAGTCACCACGCCCTTATCGCGGTCTTGCGCCACGGAAACGTTCTTGATGCCGGCTTGACTTAACGATTTGCGGACATTGTCGGCCACTGCGGGCGATTGGGTCGAAGTGCGCGCGCATGCCACCATGCTAATGGCAATGGCCACCGCCAGTACGCTTGAGTACAACTTGTTCATATTCGTTCTCCTGGGGGGAGAACGAAGCACGCCACGGTCCAAAGACCTTACTTATAATTTAGGAGCGTAATAACCCTTGCGGCAGCGCACCACCAGATCCTTGCGGCCCTTCACCCTCAGATCAACGGTATGATACAGGCCGTCCGCTTTCAGACGGCTCCGGCCGGTAAAAGACGTTGTACTGATGGCGCAGTTCGTTGGCGATGTTCTCGAACGACTGCTCCAGGTCTTCCACTTTGAACGGAAAGAACGCCTGCCCGCCGGTCTCCGCGGTCAGGTATTTCAGGATCTTGTCGCCATCGGTTTCGCCGCGCACCACGTTGGTCGAAATCGCGTAGATGACCACGTCGGCCTTCTGCGCCATTTCGAGCGCCTGGTCGCGCGATACCTGGCTCTGGTTGTCGTCGCCATCGCTGACGATGACGATCGGCGCGCCGGAACTTGTGCCGCGGTTGGTCCTTCGAAAGCTTATCGCGGCAAGCGAAATAGATGGCATCGAAGAGCGCCGTGCCGCCGCCCGGACGCAGGCCGCGGATGGCCGCCTCCAACTTCTGCTGTATCGTCCACCAGGTCCGCAACCAGTTCCGCCGACGTGTCGAAGCTGACCACCATGGCCTTGTCGTGGCCCTGGTGCACCACGCTCTGGATGAACGATACAGCGGCTTCCTGCTCGAATTTGAAGCGTTCGCGAATGCTGTTGCTGGTATCGATGAGAGATGCCGAGGCGCAGCGGCAGGTCCGTTTCAGCGGTGAACTCCGCGATGCGTCTGCGGCTTCTTGTTTTCGAAGACCTGGAATTCGTCCCTGCGTCAGGTCGGTAACGAACCGCCCTTTCTTGTCGGTGACCGTGAACAGCATATTGACGCGGGTGACGTCGAGAATAATGCGGGTGCTGGGATCGTCGATGATCTCGGGCTTCTGCGCCGCCGGAGCAACCGCCTGTTGCGCCCAACCAGCAGCGCAGCACAGAGCCATGGCCGTGAGGAAAAGTGAAGGCTTTCATTTGGATTAATTATAACTGTTCCATCCACTGCCGTAAGTCGTCGGGGAGGGGCGACTCGATTTCAACCGGCATGCCGGTGAAGGGATGTTGAAAGCGGATGCGGTGGGCATGCAGGAAAAAGCGTTCGCCCGGCAGCGGTGCCGCGCCCTTGGCTGGCGCGCCGTACAGACGATCGCCCGCGACGGGATGCCCGATGCTGGCGAGATGCACGCGGATCTGATGGGTGCGCCCCGTGCCGATGCGGACTTCGAGAAAGTGAAGCCGGCGAAGCGTCGCAGCACCTGGTATTCGCTCCATGCCGCGCGACCGTCCGCCAACCGTGCGGTCATGCGCGTGCGGTGGCGCGGATCGCGCGCAATGGGTTTTTCGATCCGCGCACGATCCGCTTTCACGCTCGCCATGCACCAGCGCCAGATAAGTCTTTTCCACCTGCGCGTCCCGCGAACAATGCCGCCAAGGCGCGATGCGCGGCATCGTTCTTCGCCACCAGGATCACGCCGCTGGTGAATCGATCGAGGCGGTGAACGATGCCCGGCCGCATCTCGCCGCCCAACGCGGAGAGCGACTGGAAGCGGCCCAGCAGTGCATTCACCAGGGTTCCCGAATGCACCCCCGCGCCCGCGTGAACCACCATTCCCGCTGGCTTATCGATCGCTACAATGTCAGCATCTTCGTACAGCACCCGCAGCGGGATAGCTTCCGGTTCCGCGCGAAGTGGAGTGAGTTCCGGCGGGTTCCACGTTGACCGTATCGCCCTCGCGCAACACGCGCGACGCCCGCGCCGGTGCCTCGTTCACCAGCACACGGCCCGACTTGATCCAGTCCTGCAGGCGCGAACGGCTGAACTCCGCAAAGCGCTCGTGCAGCGCCTGGTCCAAGCGCTTGCCCGTTTGTCCGTCGTCCACCAGAAATCGCACGCGCTCTTATTGTCGCGTGGATCAGTCCAACCAGGCGTGCGATGTTGTAGCGGGTATTGCGACGGCCGGCGGAATGGCGCCAAAGCGGCGCTGCCGCGAATGAAATTGGCGGACCGCCGCGTCCAGATCCGCAGCGTCGAAATCGGGCCACATGCGCCGCGAAAAGATCAGTTCGGCATAGGCGCACTCCCAGAGCAGAAAATCGCTGAGGCGCTGCTCGCCTCCGGTGCGAATCAGCAAGTCGACGGGCGGCCCCAAGCGCTCCTCCAGGCATTCCCGGCAAACCAATCCGGCATGCGCGGCATGTCGCACCGCCTCGGCGATGGCATCCCGGCCGGAATAATCCACCGCGATGCGCAGTTGCAGGCGCTCGCCCGAGGCGGTGACGGATTCCGCTTCGGCAATAGCGGCCGGCAGTTCACCGCTCAAACGATCCCGCCGTCCGATGACCTCAATGTGTACGCCGTTCTCCAGACAGCGGCCCGCTTCCGAGCGCAGATGCGCGGCCAGCAGTTGCATCAGGCCGGAAACCTCCTCGGGCGGCCGTCGCCAGTTGTCCGACGAAAAGGCGAACAGCGTCAGAATCCCGATGCCCAGCCCCGGTGCCGCTTCCACCGTCCGGCGCAACGCTTCCGCTCCGGCACGATGTCCCGCCAGTCGAGGCAGTCCACGCGCCAGCGCCCAACGTCCATTGCCATCCATGATGATCGCCGCATGCAGCCGGCCAGCCTTGTTATGAGTACTTTGCATAATAAAGTAAAATCACAAAAAAGGGGTCTATCGCTCCCTCATCGTGCCGATGAGAGCTTCCATATGATCCAGATAACGTTCCAATGCGCGCCGTCCGACTACGGTCAGCCGGTATTCCGTTTTGGGCAACCGGTTTTCGAACGACTTCGTGCAGGCAATGTACTCCGCATCTTCGAGTTTGCGCGCGTGCACACTCAGATTGCCGTCGGTCGTTTCGAGCAACTTCTTCAGCTCGTTAAATGTCAGCGATTCGTTTACGGCGAGGGCGCTCAGTATGCCCAGGCGCAGGCGTTCGTGGATGAGTCGGTCAAGTTTGGGAGCGCCGCCGGTTATTTCCGACGGACGAGTTTTCCGTTCACGTTCGCGCGAGAGCGCATTCTGCTTAGCCACCGTATTTCACCGTTATGAGCGTTCCAAACAATATGTGCAGCCCGCCAAAGCCGGCCGCCAACAGCGTGTTACCCCACGCCGGCGGGGCAAACAAGGCCGCCGCGCCAAAAGCCATAAAACAGATTCCCATCACCGGGACCACCCGCACCGATGCCGCCCCTCCACACAATACTCCGGTACCGTATAGCAGTAGCCAGATACCCGGAATCGGCGCGCCGAACCCGCCGCGAAAAAGCACTGCCGTTAGCAGGGCTCCGGCCAGTAAGGGCGGCGCGAATCCCAAGAGGAACTTGCGGCCAGGACCCGAGAGCAGCGGTGTTCCCACCTTATGCGATTTGTGTGCGGCCGCCGCCACGCCGATAAGGCAAGCCAGCACCGCTTCGCCTAACCATGCAGCCAACCAACCCGGGCTGTTGCCCATGCCTCGGACCAAAATCGCAACCGCCAGCGCCGTGCATCCCAGCGCGATTCCGCCCACGCCCGGCACTGCCGTGAACGATCCGGCCCGCTCCATCGCGGAGCGGATGTACTTCAAATTATCGACGGCATGCGCATGGATCGCGATGGGTTCGGTGCGAGGCTCGCGGATGGGACGAACAACTGCCACGAACCGATTATAGAACGATGCCGGCGGCGACGCAAGTACTTTTTACGGCAAAGTGTAAGGGGGGCCCCGCCCAGCCAGTGGGAGTCGGCAGTACAGTGGAGCATGGGTTGCTTACCGATGGTTGAGGAGAAATTGCCATGCCGTCAAGTAACAAGTGTGCCCACCCGTCGTGCAAGTGTCCGGCTCGGGCCGACAATAAGTATTGCAGCCAGTACTGCGAAGATGCCGGCGACACCACCGAAATCTCGTGCAACTGCGGGCATACCGGTTGTTCGCTTGAGGATCAGGTGGTTGCGTAGGCTCCCCTGCCTCGCGTTTAGTGTTGCAGTTTTACTGGCCGGGGAGACGGCGCCTGCGCCCCGGCCCGTAACCACATCGCAGTACGGAATCGGGCGCACCAGCGCCACAGAAAACGAAATTACCCTCACGCCGCGTAACGTGAACGCGAACCAGTTTGGGAAGTTGGGAGCCTTCGCCGTAGATGGTCCAATCTATGCCCAGCCGCTTTATCTGCCGGCGGTAAAGACAGCGGCAAAGAGCGTACACGATGTTGTTTTTGTGGCCACGGAGCATGACAGCGTGTATGCCTTCGATGCCCAAGCCACCGGTGCCGCGCCTCCCTTATGGCACGTCAACTTCACATCGAAGAACGTCATCCCGGTGCCCGCGGACGATCTGGAATGCCCCCTGATTTCTCCAGAGGTGGGCATCACCTCTACGCCGGTAATTGATATACCCAGCGGAACGCTTTACGTCCTCGCGCGAACCAAAGAACACAAAGGCGCGCTGGGCGATATCTACGTGCAAAAGCTGCACGCGCTGGCCATCACCAGCGGCGCCGAAAAGTTCGGCGGTCCGGTAAGCATCCACGCATGGGTTCGAGGCCGCGGCGTCGGCAACTCACATGGCGCGATCCTGTTCGATCCGAAACGCCAAAATCCCCGCGCCTCGCTCCTGCTCTCTCACGGACACGTATATTTAAGTTGGGCGTCATCCTGCGATGCCGGCCCATATCACGGCTGGATCATGGCGTACGACGCACACACGCTCAAGCAGACAGCGGTGTTGAACACATCGCCCGATGCCAACGATGGCGGCATTTGGCAGAGCGATACCGGCCCCGCGGCGGACGATGCCGGGAACATCTTCGTGGCGACCGGCAACGGCAAATTCGACGCCGCCAGTGGTGGTCGCGATTACGGGAACAGCGTATTGCGCCTCCTCCCGGACGGCAAAGGCGGCTTTGGCATCAAAGACTATTTCACGCCCTTCAACCAAAGCGAACTGGATAACGTGGATGCGGACGTGGGATCGGGCGGCCCGGTGCTGCTGCCGGATCAACCTGGCGCGCACCCGCATATGATGCTGGCCGGCGGCAAAGGCGGCACGCTCTACCTGCTCGATCGCGATCACTTGGGCGGATTCCATGCAGGGTCGGACGCCAACGCGCTACAGACAATCTCCTTCCCGAAACTGTCCCTGTTCGGTGCTCCGGCCTTCTGGGCCGGCCATGTATATGTCATTCCCGGTAACGATGTGCTCCGCGATTTTGCCCTGAACGATGGACAACTAACGCTCGCCCATGAAGGCCCCCCCCCAAGTTTCCGGATGGCGGCGCCACACCGGTGGTCTCCTCAAACGGATCGCAGGATGGCATTGTTTGGGCCATCTCCACTTTCACCTGGACCCGCTCCGGCCCTCCCGCCGTGCTGCATGCCTACAACGCGGCGGACGTCAGTACAGAACTCTATAACAGCGGCCAGAATCCGCGCGACCGCGCCGGAGAAGCGCTACGCTTTACAAGTCCCCTGGTCGCCAATGGACGGGTCTTCGTCGGCGCTCGTAACGAACTCGATGTCTACGGCTTGTTGCCGCAATAGTTGCCGAATGACTCGATAGCCATAGTCAAAGACCGCCGAAATGCGTCGGCGCTTCGCACTTCGCCGCACGGTCTCAGCGCGGAAAACTTAAGTGGCAACTGCACCAGCCCTCACAGGAAGAAAATGGTATAATACCGCCGATGAAGCGGATGGCTCTTGTCTCTATAGCCCTCGGCACCGTTGCCGGGTTAACGTTCTTCTGGGCCCCAAGCCGGAAGGCTCCAATTTCGGCGGGGAGGCGCTCACTACAGCCCGTGGTAGTAAGCCAAGTATCTGGCGCTCGATTGCCGTCTTTATTTGACGGCCTCCGTGCGCGTTCGGTACGCCGGAACGCAGCCTCGACCGTTTTGCTCTCACAACTTGCCCGCCAAAACCGAGCCTCCCCGCGCGGATGGCTGCGCGAATCGGCTTGGAGGTGACAGCGCGCGCATCGACTTCCTGCATGGATGGTGCAGGCATTTGTATTGGATGCCCAACTGACGACAATCCCCACGGGGTCTTGTTAGACTATGGCTTCTGCACCGGCGTGTGCGGGAGCGGTGGCACGGGGTATACCCAGGTATCTTACGATCCGGGCGGGTTGCGGGGATATGAATTCACAGGAGCGACCGATTGCAAGCAGATCGAGGGATGCCCGTGTGCATTAAGCTATTGCGCCATTTGTACTATCGATCCGTTGACCCGAACGAAGTCCAAGAAAACGAGGGATTGAAATGAGTATCGTCCGTTCCATCACCGCCATTTTTGCTTGGTTGAAGTGGATTGGCCTGTGCCTTCTGGTCGGCAACCCCGTAGGTGCAGCCACGCTTACACCGGTTCCAAATACGAAAGTCGTCCACGAATACGATCCCAACAACCACATACCCGCCTTCAGCGGAAATGCATTTCTGAGACTCCGGGGCAACCAATCGCCAAGCCCTGCCATCGAAGCTCTGGACCTTCAGGGTAACCTGCGGAGCGTCACATCCATCGCCGTCCCTGACGCTCGCGTCACTACGCTCTACGGCTTTTCACGTGCCAACGACGGCACCGTCGCCGCGAGCGGGTGGTCAGAATCCTACGATGGCAAAACCGCATTCTTTGTCGCCGTAGTCCCCCGGGCCGATCAAGCACCCACTATCATTCGGACCAACTCCTATGCGGCGCATGAATTGGCGATCGCCGCGGACGGAACCGTCTGGACAGTAGGCAATGTCCTGAATCGTAAAGCGGACTTGCCGGACGCCGACCCAAAAGGCGGCACAGTCCGTCATTACGATCGTTCCGGAAAGCTCCTCGATTCGTATTTTCCATATTCCGCGCTGAACGATCAGGTACGAGTGATGATGGGCTTCCTGTCAGCGTCGCGCGGACGCATCGGATGGATTTCCACGGGAGACCCTCACGGCGGGAATGACCGGCTGGGGGCCTATGTCGAATTCTCGGCCGGCGGCAAGGTCGACGAATACGCGCTCCCTCCCATTGCGCCGCAATCCGGCGCAGTGCTCTTTGGCCTGGCGCTGACCGACGATGGTTCCACCCTCGCGACGGTCCTGGTCGCGCGGGATAAGGAACAGATGTTCAGCCTCAATCGCTCGACGCGCGCTTGGGAACCTGTGTCTCCGCCGGGGTTGCCGGCCGGAGCGTCGTTCCTGTCGGGTGCCAGCGGCAATACCGTCGCCGTTTGGGAGATGCCTGGCAAAGAAGTACATTTCTACGCGGTGGAGAAGTAGCCGCGGCTTTGGCGTCTTTTACCAACTACTCGACCGCCATGGTCACCAGGTTGGCGTTCACTCCGCCTACGCTCAGCGCTACCGAGACCGTATTCCCGGTAGGTGCTGTCGCCGGAACCAGAAGATTCACTTGATACAGCCCGACCCATCCCGGCGCTAGCCCTGCGAAAGTCACCTTCGCGGGAGTTCCACCAATAGCGACTGACACGGCATTAGTAGTCTCCGCGTAGATGACTGACGGCGCCGGCGCGCCGGTAGCAGGCTGATGCGAAACCGGGCCCAAGCCGGTAGCGAAGATATTCACGTAGTCGGATCCGCGCCGCGCCGGATGACCGGGGGCGGCCAGGTCGCCAGTGCCGTTGATCAGGATGGCTCCCTGACCCGTGCCGCTGCCATCGGTCGAATAAACCCCCGGCGAGAACTGCGCCAACGGTACGGTCACTGTATTGCCCGCCAAGTCGTCTGTAATAATCGTCAGTTGCGCCTCAGTCTGTCCGGCAAGTTCCCAGGGAATTTGCGCGTCCACCTGCAACGGAAACGCGTGAATCAGCGGCACGGGAACTCCGCCTAGGGTCAGTGCCGTCGTGCCCAGTTCGAATGGAAGAGGCGACGCCGTAGCGGTCTGATCGGCGGCGGAGAGTCCCGCGCCGAAAATCGATACCAGGCTGCCGGGCGCCACTGGACGCGCCAGGAAACTGGCGTTGCTTACCGTTCCGCCCGCATTTAAAGCCGGCGCAGCGAAGGCCAAGCGGCGCTGCGCCATGGCTAGATTGGTGGTCCGTACCTGTTCCACCAAATCGTATTTGGGACGGTCGGCAACGTCCACCATACCGAAGGCGTAGTCTTCACCTTCCACCAGGTCCAAATCCGTTTCGCCCAGAAAGCCGCGCCCCGCCACAGGTTCGTCGCGATACTCAAACCAGGCGACCCCGATGCACCATGGGTTTCGCGCGGCCGATTCCAGATTGGTTTGATACATCGCGCCGGCGTCCGCATCGCTGACCGCGCTCACAGCGGGATAAGCCTGGTAACCGCGCAACAGATTGTAGTGGGGGGGGAACGCGAACTCGCCCAGGAAGATCGGCTTCGCAGTTGATTTCGCCAGCCCTTCGAGCAAGCTATCTTCGAACACCGGCGAGTACCGGTCATAGCCGATCACATCGACATACGGAGCGATCAGTTGCCAGTCGGTAGCGTTAACCCACCAGCCCGGGACGATCCAGAATCCGAAATAAAGATGATTCGGGTCGATGCTCTTCACCGTTCGATACAAAAAGCCGTAATACTGGCTGGCATAGTATTGGCGCAGCGTTTCGATGTCGGCCGCAGGTGGCGAGGGCGACGCGGAATACAAATCGGCCGCGCTCGAAGCAGTGACGTGCCAGGCGGCAGCCATTGACGAAACGCTGCCATCGTAGACTGCGCTCAGAGCCTGGTCCACCAGCGCGCGTTTCGCAGGCACAGTGGCGGGCATTGCAAGGATCGCGGTCACTTCATCAGGGGTCACAATCTCGTCGTATTCATTGCCGTGCGACCACCCGAGAATCAGCGGATCGTTGATGCGCCCCTGCATCTGCTGCTGAAGAGAAGTCTGAAAGAGCGCCTGCACGGCGGAGTCGAAGATATCGGCGTGGCGCGTCAGCATCGGCACGTTGTAGCTTTCGAGTACCGGCAGAATGGGACGATTGCCAGCATCCGTCGACCACTTGCCAAAGCCCGAAAATCCCCACGCCTGCATACGCTCGACGGCTAAGTTGGTGGCGGTGGTCTGCCACGCGCCGCTGCCATATTTGCGGATCATGTTCCAGGTATCGAAGGATACGCTGCTCATGCCGGTGTTGCCCCAGTCACTGTAGCCCCACGCCGCGTCATATGGCGGAGTCTGCGGAGGCAGCGCCGCGAACTCCCACGCGCGGTTGGTGGTTGGCGTATTGTCGCTGGTGGTCATCGGTCCGGTATCGAGGCCGATGTAGAAGCACGGATTGCCGCCCGGCGAGATCAGCCACCAGATGCCGCTGCGCTCGATAACGTGGAAGAAACCCGTAGCCGTGTCGTGCCACGGTGCATTAAGCACGCCGCCCCACGCATCGTAGCCGGTCGGCACGCCCCACGCGGCGAGTTTGGTTTGCTCTTCGGTGGCAGCCGCAACCAGATCGGCATCGCTTTGAATCTTGCCATCGAAAGTGGAATAAACACTCTGGCCGTAAGTGTCCACGTAAGGCGCGTAGGTCTTCGGATCGGACGCGACGGAGGTGAGTGTGAAAGTGGCGGTGACGCTGATAGATTCGCCCGCGGCATAAGAGAATGCCGCGTTTTCCGTGACTGACCCCGGTGCCAGCAACATCAGCGGAACAGGCCGCGCGACTGACGCAAACGTTTCCGATAGAATGGCGCCGCCACTGGCGGACGCGGCAAGATCGCTTTGTGCCGGCATGTAATCGCCCGCGCCGTTGGCCCACGAGGGTACCGAGTTGGCGATCAATTCCTGATACGGCAAGCCAGCGAATCCGCCCGCCACGTGACCCAGTAACTGACCATCCAGATAGAGTTCGAAATAATCCGGCGTGATGACCGCCTTGGCGGTGTAAGTATGGCCGGTGGTCCAGGCCGCGTTCGAAACTACGTAGTGCCATTGAGATCCATCGGCGACGCCCACCGCTAGCACCATGTTCGGCAAGTGGCAAAAAGTAGCCGATCCCGTAGGTGCATTCTCCAGGTCGAGATAGAAGCCGGCATTAGCGGCGTAGTTGGATTGATCGGCGAACGTGAAGCGGCAGTCGGTAGCCAGCGCCGTTAGTGGGAATAGAGCGACTATAACGGCGAGCGCCGGCTTGTGGACCATGGCTCTAAGGTAATACGATACAATCGCACCTGAAAGCCCAAGGGAGGAAAACATGGAAGACGGTTCGCATGAAGTCTCCAGAAGGTCATTTCTGGGAAAGTCGACCGGGTTGGGCGTGGCGGCCACGGCCTTCACGATTATCCGGCCGGAGTTGGTACGCGGCGCGGGCAACGAGAAGTTGAAAGCGGGCCTGATCGGCTGCGGCGGCCGCGGCACCGAGGCAACCCAACAATTCCTGCACGGCAACGAAAACGTGGAATTGGTGGCGATGGGCGATATCTTCGAAGATCATTTGGAGAAGTCGCTGGGCGAGATTCGCGGCTCCAAATATTCGGGCGTGGCCGAAAAGGTCAAGGTCGACCCCGACCACCATTTCATCGGGTTCGACGCATACAAGAAAGTGCTGGCTTCCGATATCGACGTGGTGCTGCTGGCCGCGCCTCCGGGCTACCGTCCCGAGCATTTCGTGGCGGCGGTGGAGGCCCGTAAACATATCTTCGCGGAGAAACCCTTCGGTACGGATCCAGTCGGTGTACGCAAGGTCATGGCAGCCTCGAAGAAGGCCGAAGAGTTGAAGTTGACCGTGATGTCTGGCGCGCAGCGGCGGCATCAGGACGGCTACGTCGAGACTTACAAGCGAGTGCGCGACGGCGCGCTGGGCGACATTCTGGCGGCTTATGCCTACTGGGTAGGCACGCCTGTGATCCAGCAGAAAGAACGCGACGCCAAGTGGTCGGACATGGTGTTCCAACATCGCGCCTGGTATTCCTTCGTTTGGATTTGCGGCGACCAGATCGTGGAGCAGCACTTGCACAACATCGACGTCATCAACTGGTTCATGGGTGCGCATCCTGTGAAGGTCTTCGCATCGGGCGGCGTGGCATGGCGCCCTCGGACCGAGCTATACGGGAATATCTACGACCATATTGACGCCGACTTCACCTATGCCAACGGCGTACATATGTCGAGTCACTGCCGGCAGTTCAAAAAGCCGGCGTACCAAAATGTATCCGAGTTGCTGATAGGCACGCGCGGTCGCACGGATTGCAAAGATATGGGGCCGAAGGGCGGCGAGAACCCGTACGTGCAGGAACACATCGCGCTGGTGAAGAGCATCCGCGGCCAGGGGCCTTATGTGAACGACGGCATGGCGGTGGCGGAGAGCACCATGACTTGTATCATGGCGCGCGAGTCAGCCTATTCGGGGCAAGAGATCACCTGGGACCAGATGATGGCTTCTACTTTGGACTTACAGCCCAAGGCGTTTGACTATGACATGAAACTGGATGTCACTCCCTTACCGGTGCCCGGCGAGTATAAGTTGGTCTAGTTCTTACAAGAGTCCGGCGGCGCGGAGTACCCTGCGCACTTTCTTGGGTGAGATGGAAAGCCGCACGGCCACCCGCGACACTTTACGTTCTTCGCGCTCCCACACCTTGGGTATGATGATGTGGGCAAAGTCTTCCGTGACCTGTTGGAAGGTCTTATCGCCAATTAGTCCTTGCGACCATTCGCGCAACATATTGTCCACCGGCCCGCGCCGCAAAATGCGCGCTTTCAGTTCCTGCAAGTCGTCCCAAATATAATCCGGACCCTGCGGCTTCAGCAGGGCGGCGGCGGAATCGCAGCACTGGCGGGCAGCCTCCACGTTGTCGAAAAAGTCGTTCGCCAGAGTGATGCCCTGCCACACATACGCGCGCGCTAAGAGGCGGCGGTTTTGCGTATGTTTGGCGAAGTCGACGGCGTCGCGCGCAAAATCATGGGCCAGTTGGGCATGCGGATTGGCGCCGGACGCTTCTTCGATTTGTTCGTCGCACTTCGAATTCTCCACCATGCATTGCAGGATACGTGCGCGAGCCATCAGCAGGTAATCGGCCTTGGACTCTCCCAGGCGGAAAGCCTCGGCGGCTTCGGTCCCGGCACTGTCTAGTTCGCCGCTATCCAGCCCCAGAAATCCACAGAGGATATGGACGGCGCCCATTCCGCGATGATTGCCTTGTGCGCGATAAATCGCTCCGGCCCGCCCCAGTTGTTCGAGCGCCTTTTCGCGCAATTGCTCGAACTGCTTGCGCCAGTGGGCCAGATTACCCGCGGTTGCGGATTCGCGCGCGGGAGCGGCCTTGCGGTTGGCCGCCGCGGCGTCCATCTTCTTGCGCAGTTGTAGCCGCATCAACCTCTCAGCGGAGGCCATATTGACCAGCGAACGGGCGATGTTGGGATGCCGGGGATTGCGCCGTGCGTATTCCTGCACGGCGGTTTCGAAATAGGCAAGAGCGCGCTCATAACGCCCTTCGCGGCGGGCAATACGGCCGTAGGCGGACTGGATGTTCCCGCGATTGACGTAGTCGTCGGTCTGGCTGAGGGCGCTTTCAGCTTCCTGCAGAATGCGCGCGGCATCCTGTAGCTTGCCTTTTTGGAAAGCCAGCCAGCTTTCGAGCACTTGCATCACTGCCGCCATCTGGGCGTAGCCCAATTCCTGCGCCAGTTCGCGCGCCCGCACGGTGTAGCTGATGGCGTCGTCGTACCGGCCCTGGCTCCGCAGACAGCGGCCGATCCAGAAATTGGAGATCGCCAGCATCTCCCGGTCGCGCACTTCCTCTTCCACCGATTCAACGAAAGCGAAGTGCCGCTTGGCCTGGTCAAAATCTTCTTCGGTCATGGCGACCAGGCCTTCAGCCATGCGCAAGTGCAGGTAGTCAAGCAACGAAAGGCTTGCGCGAGAGTGTTTGGGAAAGCGCGGTAGCAGGCGTTTGATGAGTTGTGGACCTTCGAAGCCGATATCCACCCACTGCGCCAGGTATCCTAACAGGACGCCGGCATTTTTGTTTGAAGGGGCGAGCGATGCGATCAATCCGCGATTGGCGTCAAGGCATCGCATGCCGCTATCGAGGCGGCGGTGGGCGATGTCTTCGCGCACCTGGCGGAGTAGCTCGCCGTATTCGGCGGCATCTGACATCGTTATCAAGTATGCGCGGCAGCGGGTGCGGATGTCCAGGGGCAAAGCCCATGCTTAGCGACGTCCTCAACTAGCCATGATTTCGCGGCTCTCAGCGAGGTCTCGTTCCAGTCTGCTGGCCAGCGCTGGGCCTATTGCAAGCAAGCGCTGCAGATGGCCGGAACTAAAGGCGTTCCGTTCCATGCGATAGAGTGATAGTACCCCAACCATATCCCCCCCCGCCTCCAATGGTATGGCGAGCGCGGATTGGAGTGCCCTGAATTCTGCGGGGTTGGCCAAATAGCCCGGTTCCACGGCAGGGTTGCCGTTAATGATCGGCTTTCGGTTTTCGCCCACCCAACCGGAGAGCCCCGTTCCCAGGGGAATCTCGGGCGACGCGAAGGTCCGGTACGCCTCGCAATCCACGCTCTGGAGAATGAGACGGCCACCGCGACACACATACAAGGCCATCAGGTCATATGGGAGCCCCCCGCGCAAGACTTGGCACAGTGTACGAAAGGCGGACGCGAGACTGTTTGCTCCCATTATCTTTCGCACCTCTGGGTCCAATTCGCGTTGCGGGTGCTCTCCCCTGGCAACCGATCTGCGCAGGTTGATGAGATCGCTCGCCAAGGAGTTCGAGGGGGCAGTTACTTCAAATCCAGCAGCCGGGGATTCGCCGCGCTCGATCTTCACGTCCTTCGATAACTTCTTCTCCATCGCGCCGCCATGGCTTGCCAGGTTTTCCAGTTCGGCGTAACGGCGCGCCAGAACGGCGACTACCGCTGGGTCATAACTCTTTCCGGCTTCTGACTCCACGACCTTTATCGCTTGGTCCAGCGGTAGGGCACGCCGGTACTGGCGGTCGCTGGCCAGCGCGTCCAGACAATCCACCGCGGCCAGAATTCGTGCGCCAATGGGAATCCGTTCGCCGGACAGTCCGTCGGGATAGCCGGAACCGTCCCACTTTTCGTGGTGCGACCTCACGATGGGCGCTACCGGGTAGGGAAAACGGATCTGTTCGACGATTTCGGCGCCCACCACCGTATGCCTTTTCATGATTTCGAACTCTTCCGGCGTCAAGCGGCCCGGTTTTGAAATGATGTATTCGGGCACGGCCAATTTGCCAACATCGTGTAATAGCGCAGCCGCGCGCAGGGCTTCTACCTGGGATTCGTCCAGCCCCAGTTCCTTGGCCACTTCCGCCGCATAAATTTCCACCCGCCGCAGATGTTGATGGGTCGTCTGATCCTTGGCTTCGATTGCCAGCGCCAGCGCCTCGATCGCACGCCGGTTTAGTTCGGCGAGTTCTTCCGCGTGGGCCCTCTGCTTTTCGGCTAGTTTCTTATCGTTCTCGATGAGGGAAAGCCGCAAGACTTGCCCATTAGCTTCCTTGAGCTCCGCTGTCCGAATTTCGACCAGACGCAGCAACTGGGCCTGCCGGCGGCGCAGGGCCGCGCCGCGCAACCACGAGACCAAAGCCATGATGGCTACGGGCACACCGAGGAATACTGGCAAGATCCAGGGCCGCCACCAGGGCGCCAAAATCTGAAACGAGAAAGAGGTTGCCGCCGAACTCCAGCGCCCCCACCCATCGCGGGCGGAGAGTTCCAGCCGGTAGGCGCCCGGAGGTAAGCCATCGAACTGCAATTCATGCTGTTGGGTTTCATGCCAATCGTCAAATAGCGGAGTCAGCCGGTAGCGAAACAAAACCGCGCCTTGGCGGGCGAAGGTGAGGGCCGAGAAACTGGCGTGCAGCGTGTTCCAGCGGTGACTTGCCGCAGGTCGGCTGCCCGGATCGACCTCTTTGTTGCCGAGTACTATTTTGGTGTAGATCACCTCCGGTGCATAGATTCGCGGGATCGTTTTAGGCGTATAGTGCGCCAAGCCTCCGCTGGTGCCGATCCAAATGGATCCGTCCGGCGCGGCGGCGAAACCGTTGAGGTCGCAATCGTCCCAAACCAGGCCATCGCGGCGGTCGTAGTGAGTCCAGTCGCGGCCGTCGAACACCTCCACGCCGCGATCCGTGCCGGTCCAAAGCCGCTCACGGGCGTCGAATCCGAGGAAATAGACGGTGGCCGGCTTTCCCCCCGGGTTATTTACCGGGCGGACGACTTCCGGTCGCCCGCCGCGCATGCGGATGCGGTCAAGCCCCCCGCCGTAACGATAGCCCAGCCATACATCGCCGTTTTTGGCCGCCGCCACGGTCAAAATTACTTGGTGGCTAAGGCCTTCCGCTGTCGTGAGGTGGGTCCAAATGCCAGCGGATAAGCGATAGAGCCCGTCGTTCGAACCTACCCACAGATCGCCGTTGGGGGATTCCACGGCGGCCCACATCGCGATTCTGGGTAATTGCTCCACCACATGGAATTGCAATGTGCTCAGATCGGCTACAAAGAGCCCGGCATCGGTGGCCGCCCAGATGTTATTTCTACTATCGAGCATCAAAGTATAAGGATTCTTTGCGGTAAGACCCTGCCGCTCCGCGAACCATTCGGTAGCGCCAGTGGCAGGATCGAAGCGTACCGCGCCTTTCGATTCGGTGCCCAGCCAAAGCCGCCCGGAGCTATCCGGACGGATGGAATGTATGGCGGTGGTCCGCAGTTGGGGCTGCCGCCGCCAGGTCCAGATATTATTTGTTTGCGATCCCCGAAACAGCCCCGACTCGGTGCCGGCCCAGACCGTGCCGTCGGCCGACGGCAACATCTCGTATACGACTTCGTTGTCGATTCCGCTATCTGCGGTGAAAGCTTCCCACTCCTGGTAGCCGATCCACTGCACCAGGCCGCGCCCCAGCAGCCCAATCCATAGCGACCCTTCCCGGTCCTGCAAGGCGCAATACACCGAACCGTGCAAGCCCGAATTGCGGGCGACGGCCTTCCAGCCGTTACCTTCCCGGATGGCTAAGCCGTCGTTGGTTCCGAATATGACCCGTCCTGCGGAGTCCGCGCTCAGCACGCCCGTCGTCCCTGCGCGCTCGAAAGGAGTTTCCGGCTTTTCGAAGCGGGCGCTACCCGCGCGCAACAATGCCACCTCCGACCTACCCTGCACCCAAAGATCGCCGTTGGCGGCTCTCTGAATGCCCTTCCAGAGCGATGGTGGAAGGCCTTCGCTGGCGCCGAATACAGTGATCTGGCCGTTCTGAAGCCGGCACAATTGCCGGTCGCAGCCGTACCAGATGGTTTCGCCTTCGACTAGAAGTCCGGCGGTGTTGGCCTTTTCCACGCCGGCCGGCTTTGGTTCGAGGCGAAATTGAAGGGCGGAATCGCTCACGGTGAGGGCCATCAAGCCCGCATCGGTGGCCAGCCATGTAGAGCCGTGGCCATCGGACTGGATCGCGGAAAACCAACTTACGGTCTTGGCGCCGGGCATGTGTAGCGGTTCGAAGCGCTCACCGGTCTTGCGGAAAAGGCCGATGGCCCCTCCCACCAGCAAGCTGCCATCCGGCGCTTCTCCAAACGATACGCCGCTCGATGGAGGTAGCCCGTCTTTGATTCCAAACGGTTGAAAACGCTCACCGTCATAACGGAAGACCCCGTTTTCGGTGCTCACCCAAAGGAACCCTTTGGCGTCCTGGTGCAGGACTTTTACCGCCAGGTTGTTAAGCCCTTGATCCAGGCCATACGTGCGAAAGCTGTACTGCTGCGCGCCTGCCACGCCGGCACACGCCAAGCCGGCCGTCAGTAGAGCCAGCGGAATGTGAGGATGACCAGAGCTTGCCGCCATATCGGACGAGAGGCGGCGTCGAACGGTTTTGCTGCGACGGATGCACCGTGCGGATGATCCTTGAGCCGTGGAACAGCCGGGGTGAACGCCCCTCATGACCTTATCGGCTTATCGGCGCAAAGTTTTTAGGGATCCGGGCGGGCATTGGCAAAGGTGCAAGACGGAATGATGCCTAATTGCGCCACATGCGCGGGATGTCGTACCGCTTGATCTTTTCGTACAGCGTAGAGCGGTCGATACCCAACGCAGCGGCCGCGTCCTTAATATTTCCGCTGGTCCTCTGTATGGCTGCCGCGATGGCTTGCCGCTCCAATTCCTGTAACGTAACATTTACAGGAAAGCGCCCGTTGGCGGTGGATTCCATCTTGCGCAAGAGGAAACCGAAATCGTCTTCCGTCAGCACACGCGCCTTCGCGGTCACGATGGCCCGTTCGACGGCGTTTTCGAGTTCCCGCACGTTGCCCGGCCAGTCATAATCCATCAGCAGCTTGAGCGCACCGGCGGAGATCTCGCCTACGTTCTTGCCCAATTCATGGGAAAGCCGTTCGACGAAACTGCCGGCCAGCAGCGGCACATCTTCGCGGCGCTCGCGCAGGGGCGGCAACTTAATCTCGATTACGTTTAGCCGGTAATACAGATCGTCGCGGAACTGGCGGTCTTCAACGGCCTGCTGCAGATCGCGATTGGTGGCCGCGATGACCCGTACATCCACCCGCACTTCTTCCGACCCGCCCACCCGATAGAAGCAGCGCTCCTGCAGCACGCGCAGCAAGTCGGCCTGTAGCTTTGGCGAAATGTCGCCGATCTCATCTAGAAAAATGGTGCCGCCGTCGGCCAGTTCGAACTTGCCCTTCTTCTGTGAGGTGGCGCCGGTGAAAGATCCTTTCTCATGCCCGAAGAACTCGGATTCGAGCAGCGTTTCCGCCAGCGCGGCGCATGACACCGCTACAAAAGCTTTAGCCGCGCGCTCGCCGGAATTATGGATCGCACGCGCGATCAGTTCCTTGCCCGTGCCGCTTTCGCCCCGGATCAGCACGGTGCTGCGTAAGCTAGCCACCTCGCGAGCCAGTTCCAGGATTTCGCGCATACACGCGCTCTTACTGATGATGTCGCCGTAGCGGTATTGCTTAGTCAGCTTCTTGCGCAAGATGGTGTTCTCGCGCTGCAGATTCTTGACCTTGATGATGCGCTCGACCAACAGCGAAATCTCTTCCGGATTGCAGGGTTTGACGATATACTCCTGCGCGCCTTCCTTCATTGCGGTGATAGCTGTGTCGACGGTGGCGTAAGCGGTGATGATGACGATGGATGCCTCCGCGTGCATGCGGCGAATCTCCATCATGGTCTCGATGCCATCCATGCCGCCCGGCATCTTCAGGTCGATGAAGTACATGGCATAGTCTTTGGCAGCGGCCTTCTCAACGGCTTCCCGGCCGGAGGATGCCGTATCCACCGCATAGCCGTCTTCGCGGAGCCAGGCGGCCAGCGACTCGCACATCACCTCTTCGTCGTCTACCGTCAGAATTTCCCACCGCGTCTTCATACCCGCTCCACTCCCGCGGCTGCCAGCGCCGGTTCCTCCGCGTTGCCCGATACGGGAAGTGTGACGGTGAAGGTGGCGCCTTCACCCGCCTTGCTGGTCACCGCGATATCGCCCCCGTGCGCTTCCACAATGCCGTACGAGACGGCAAGTCCCAGCCCCACGCCCTTGCCCTCGGGCTTGGTAGTGAAGAAGGGATCGAAAATACGGCTCAGATTTTCGGGCCGTACACCTTCGCCGTTGTCCTGGATCGACAGTGTGACCGCCGTGCCGTCGAGTGCCCGCCTGGTGCGCACCGCCAGCAGACGCTCCGCACGCGAATGGGTGGCCTCGGCGCCATTCAGCACCAGGTTCAAGACCACCTGCTGGATTTGCGAACTGTCGCAGCGCACCGCGGGGATGTCATCCGCGAGGTCCGCGTCCACCGTGACATTGGCCAACTTCAGCTTATGCGCGGCCAGCGACAGCGTCGTCTTCACAATGCGATTCAGATCGGCTTCGGCGCGCTGCGGTTTCGAGCGGCGCGAAAACGATAGAAGATCGGAAACGATGCGGCCCACGCGCGACGTCTCTTGCACCACTTGCGCCAGATACTTGCGGAATTCGGGGATGCGCTCGTGCGGAATGCCGTCGTCTTTCAAAATGCGCTGCATGAGCATCGATAAATTCAGTACGCCCGAAATCGGATTGTTGATCTCGTGCGCCACGCTGGCGGCCAGTTGCCCGAGCGACGCCAGGCGATCGGTTTGGCGCAACTTCTGGTGCGCCGCGCGGAGTTCTTCCGTGCGTTCGGCGACCTTGGTTTCCAGTTTGGCGGTGAACTGGTTGATCTCGTCCATGGCCAGCCGCAGGCGCTCGCGCATGGTATTGAATGATCGCGCCAAATGATCAAGCTCCTCGCTGGTGTGGACGATATCGATAGGCTTATCCAGATCCATGGCGCTGACCGCTTTGGTACCCGCGATCAGTTGCTGAATGGGCACGCCCACGAAGCGTTGGGTGAAAAAGAAGATGAAGATACCGATCAAGAGGATTTCGATGCCGGTCACGGCAAAGACGCCCATTTTGACCTGCGAGATTTCGCGATCGGCGGAATCGAGATTAAGGGATAGGTCCAGCACTCCCAGCGTTTTCACGCTGGCCGGATGAGCATGGCAGGCTGCCTGGCTGCAGGCCGCTTCGTTGGGGATCGGCGTTACCATGGCCAGGTTGCGATGGCCGTCGCGCGCGGTCAGGATCCGGATACTGCCTGCCAGGCTAGTATTCTCGTGCGTGTCCGCGGCTGCGGTTTCCTCATCCAGCGTGGAAAACACCAGGCGGCCCGAGCGATTATACATGCGGATGCGATCAATGCCCTGCTTGCGGCCGATAGTCTGCATCACTTCGTAGGCAGCCTCACGATGATCGTCGAGCATGGCATGCCAAGTCGCACTGGTAATGCTCTTCGAGAGTTGATCGGCGCCGGTAATCATGGCGTTGATCAGGTGCTGCTGTTCGGTGCGCACGGTGATGAGTCCGGAGATGGCGCTGATCACGATGACGATCAGAGTCAGAGACAGGATCAGTTTTTGTGCGAGACGGCGCGGCAAGATATTCAGACCTTAAAGATCTATTATCCCTGAAAGCGCCTGAGATTTCAGTTTGCCGGCTGACAAGCGAACTTACCATCGCGGTGCGCGATACGGGCGAAGGCGAGGGACGGATCGTGACCGAAAGCGCAGATCCACTCGCCCCGGGCGGCCGCTTCGAGCCAGTGAAGTTTGCTGTCGATGGATTGGACCGGATCGAGGTCAAAAGCCGCCACCCAGGTGGGGGTGACATGCGTGGCGGTCGGCACCAGGTCGGTCAGGAAACAAAACGTCGCTCCGCCCGAGGACGCGGTGATCACCATCATGTCGGGGGTATGCCCGGGCGCCACACGCAGCCAGACCCCTGGCGCGACTTCAAAATCGCCCTCGACCAGGCGCATGCGGCCGGATTCAACCAGCGAATCGTAGTTGGCATCGGTATAGGCCACACTATCGCGCGGATGGCGGCGATGCGCGTGCTCCCACTCGCCCGCCTGCGTGTAATACGTGGCGCGCGGGAAGGTGGGCTGCGGAACGCCGTGCAGCAGCATGGTGTTCCAGCCGCAATGGTCCCAGTGGAGATGGCTATTCACCACCAGATCGATGCGCTCCGGATCGATCCCCGCCGCTGCGATGATCTCCGGCAAAGGTACGGGCGTTGGGGGCAGTTTCATGCGCTCGCGGCGGCGGGCATCCATCTTGCCCCCGCCTCCGGTATCGAGCAGGATGGTATGGCTGCCGGTTTCCACGATATAGCAGTTGAAGCCCAGCGGCAGACGGTTCAACTCATCGGCCGGCGATTGGGGGCTCCACAGCGTCTTGGGGACCACGCCGAACATGGCGCCGCCATCCCACCAGTAAATATCCTCGCGTACCAGCGTAATACGAAAATCGCCCAGATCAATGACAGAACTGGCGGGCGTGGCCGGCATGCTTTATAAGCCGCGCACCAGCTTACGGCCACGTTCGAACAGGTTGGCGGCATCTTCCACAAGTTGGCGCCCCTGATCGATCATTTCCTTGCTGCGGTCGTAGGCGTCTTTGCCTTTTTCTGTGACGGCTTCCTTACTCTGTTGCGTCTTTTCGGTGATGATCTGGCGCGTTTTCTTGCCGCTTTGGGGCGTAAGCAGGATGGCCACGGTCATCCCCACGACCGTGCCGGCGACAAACCAGCCGAAGTTGGTCGCCAATGCGTCTTGGAAATCTTCGTGATCGGACATGCGCAACCTCCGTTGTGAGCGAACTCCCATTTTATGCCATTGCAACAGGGAAGGCCGAGCCTGTTTGCGATATGCTGGACTCATGGCCGAAGAACCGGACGATTCCCACCAGTTGGACATGGTTAACGTGTTCAGCTCATCCAACCACGATGCGGAAATGGAGGCCATGGCCGTCCGCGGCGTGATGGAAGCGAGCGGTATCCCGTCGATTGTGGTGGGCCCGGGTACGCTGCCGGTGCTGGAATTCGAGGTCCAGGTGCCCCAGGAGCGATTGCAGGAGGCGCAACAGGTTTTGGCGGCTGCTAAAGCGGCGGGTCCGGCTGCGGCCGCGGAAGCGGAAGCCGCTTCCGAAGAATTACTGTAGGCTGCAGGACAGGCCGAAGCCTGCTCTACCGAAGCTCTTCCATGATGATGTCGAGCGCTTCTTTGCCGGGGCGCACCTTGGACTGCGGCAGCGTCGCCAAAGGCTCTTCCGCCAAGTGCAACATCTCCAGGAAATTCGGCTTTTCGGTGTTTACGTAAAGAACGCCGGTCAGCACTTCGTGCTTCTTCTCGGCCTCTTCCATGGCCTTCAGGGCTGATAGGCGGTTGGTCGGATCGTAATCGCGATCCAGCTTACGGATGCGCAAGTGCGAGCCGTCGTGCAGTTGCACGTCGCGCACTTCGCCTTCGGGGATCTCGACGGAAATCTCTTCGTACGAAGGCACGAAATCCAGCTCATGCAGCACTTCTTCGTGCTCCTTCATGTAGCTGTAGCTCTTGGTGGAGCCTTCGTGATCGTTGAAGGTGACGCAGGGCGAAACTACGTCAATCACCGACAAACCGTTGTGCGCGATGGCGGTCTTAATCAACGCCTGCAACTGCCTCTTGTCGCCCGAGAACGATCGGGCCACAAAGGTCGCGCCCCATCGTAGAGCCAAGGCGCAGCAGTCGAAAGGCGGCAGATCGTTGATCACGCCGGTCTTCAGCTTGGAACCCAGATCCGCGGTGGCAGAGAATTGTCCTTTGGTCAGACCATAGACGCCGTTGTCCTCGATGATATAGATCATCGGCAGGTTGCGGCGCACCAGGTGCATGAACTGCCCGATACCGATGGACGCTGTGTCGCCGTCGCCGGTAACGCCCAGGCCCAGCATCGTCCGGTTGGCCATGATAGCGCCGGTGGCGATGGCCGGCATGCGGCCATGCACGGAGTTGAATCCGTGCGACATATTCAAAAAGTAGGCTGGCGACTTCGACGAGCAGCCGATGCCGGAGAATTTACCGACGCGCCAGGGGTCAATACCCAATTCGTAGAAGCATTCGATAACGCGCTCGGAGATGGAATTGTGTCCGCAACCGGCACACAAGGTGGTCTTGGCGCCTTTATAGTTGATGACTTCGAGGCCCAGGCGATTGACTTTTTTGGGCGGCGGTGGCGGCGTAGCTACGGTGCTCATTTTCCCTCCTGGCGGACTACTTCGTCGGTAACCGTGCGGGCATCGAGCGGCAGCCCGCCGTAATATCTGATGCTTCTAAGCTTGGCGATCTGTTCGGGCGTCATCTCCAGGCGCATCAGCGATAGTAACTGCGCGTCGCGGTTTTGATCCACCACATAAACACGCTGGTGGCGCCCGATGAAATCGATTAATTCGGTGGTGAAAGGGTAAGCCTTCAACCGCAGGTAGCTGGCCGGAATCTGGTATTCGGCGAGCAGTTGGTCACAGCTTTCGCCCACTGCGTAATGCGAAGTGCCGCAGGCTACGAAACCGATTTCGGCATCGGGATGCTGGCGCAGTTCAGGGACCGGAACATGCTTACGCATGACCTGGAACTTGTGCGACAGCCGGTCCATGTTGTTGATGTAATCGTCTTCGCGCTCGGTGTATTGGGCCTTATCGTTGTGGCCGCTGCCACGGGTGAAATAGGCCGCCCCGGCATGGTTGGTGGCGGGGAGCGTGCGGTAGCCGACGCCATCGCCATCCACGTCCTTGTAACGCGCAAACCCACCTAGACGGTCCAGGTCCTCGGCGGTTAACACTTTGCCGCGGTCGATGGGCGCTTCCGGATAGGGGAAGGGCTCGGAGGTCCAGTTGTTCATGCCCAAGTCCAGGTCGGTCATCACGAAAACCGGCGTCTGGAAGCGCTCGGCGAAATTGAAGGCATCGAGCGACATGCTGAAGCATTCCTCGGGCGAGCACGGGAAGAAGAGAGGATGCTGCGTGTCGCCATGCGAGAGCAGTGCGGTGGAAAGAAGATCGCCCTGCATGGTGCGGGTAGGCAGACCAGTGGAAGGCCCCACGCGCTGCACGTCGTAAATGACGGTGGGGACTTCGGCATAATAGCCGAGGCCCACGAATTCGGACATCAGCGAAATGCCCGGACCGGCGGTGGCGGTCATGGATCGGGCACCCGCCCATCCCGCGCCGAGCGCCATGCCGATGGAAGCCAGTTCGTCTTCGGCCTGTACCACGGCAAACGTGGCGCGGCCCGTTTCCTTATCGATACGGAAGCGTTTCAGATAACCGATCAGGGATTCGACCAGCGAGGAAGAGGGCGTAATGGGGTACCACGTAACCACCGTAACGCCTGCAAACATGGCGCCGAGCGCACAGGCGGTGTTGCCTTCGATGATGATTTTGCCCGTGTTGGCGTTCATCCGCTCGACCTTCAGGGGCGGCGTCTGGGCGAAAGTCTTAGCCGCGAAATCGTATCCGGCTTGCGCGGCGCCCCAGTTCAACTCGGCGGCTTTGGCTTTGCGCTTGCCGAACTGTTTTACCAGCGCGTTGTGGATCTCGTCCATTTCGATGGAGAGCAGCCATGCCACGATGCCGTCGTAGAGCATGTTGCGCACGAGTTTGCGCAGCTTGGCGTCCGGGCAAACAGGCGCGACCAGCTTGTCGAAGGGCGCGGGGTAGAAGTGCAGGTCCGAACGCAGGGCATTCAGCTTCAAGGGCTCGTCGTAGACCACTACGGCGCCGCTATCGAGCTTCATCACGTCTTCGCGCGCGGTTTCGGGGTTCATCGCGACGAGAAGGTCGATCTCCTTCTTGCGGCCGATGTAGCCGTGCTTGCTGGCGCGAATCGTGAACCACGTGGGCAATCCGGCTATGTTGGACGGGAACATATTCTTGCCGGAAACTGGTACGCCCATTTGAAAAATGGACCGCATCAGGACGGTATTCGCGGTCTGACTACCGGAACCGTTGACCGTGGCGACTTGAATGGAGAAATCGTTGACGACGGTAGGTGCGGCGTCGCCAACGCGCGGCTCCGCCGGGGAGACTTCTAGCGTGGACATCTATTGGAATCCTTATTCGGGGTGAAACCCTGTTCAGTTCAGTACGCTTCGGGTATATTATACTTCGCTGCGCGGCGGGTGGATACTGGCAGATTGACGTTGGGAATCGGTGGGCGTGGTTACGCCATGCCGGATTGGCTGGGACGCAGGGATTCGAACCCCGATACGCAGCTCCAGAGGCTGCAGTCTTACCGTTAGACGACGTCCCAACGGTAATCGTATTCTAGCATCCTGACGGCCCCGTGTTCCAGTGCAGGGTTCGCCGGCGTCTTAACTGGCGGCGCGCGCTAGATTTATTTTGCGTAAGGCCCGTAGCGCGCTCCGCCGGACCAGTGGATCTGAATCGTGGAGCATATGGCCCAGCACACCCGTGTAGTGGTCTTCACCGGTTTGGCCCATGGCCCAGGCGGCGGCCGCCCGGAAGGGGGCTTCGGGACGCCGGGCCATCCGGCTCATGTGGCTGACGACGGCCCCAATTTCACCTGCCCGGTAAAGCCCCACCACCGCATTGCCAACGACCCGGTGATCAACGTCCTTTAGCGCTCTCTCAAAAAACGGTCGGCTTTCGGCAGCCTGACGGGACCACAGACCTTCGATGAAGTTGGCGCGCACTCGGGGATTGGCATCGCCCATGAGACGGTCCACAATTCCGCGCGAAATAGCGATCCGGCCAAACATGAGGGCTGCCTTGGAACGGACGCGGCTATCTGGATCCCGCAGGAACTGGATCAGAATCGGGATCAGACGACCGCCATCGCTTAGCTTTTCCAGAATCGCAAAACCGCGATGCCGGGCGCTTTCCGAAAGATGGTCGCCGTTGGTCAGGCTCTTTGCCAAACGGGCATCGAAACTGGGCTCGTGCTGCATGAGCATCTTCGCGAGGATGACAGAACCGCTTAGCGAGGCTGCGGGGTTGCACACGCGGGCGGCGGTGGCGGCCTGACTGCTCAATAGCTTTGCGAGAAACGAGGTCGCCCCGCCCCAGCCCTCTTTCTCAAAGAGTTGAAGAAGGGTAGTCGCGACACGTTCCGGCGATCTAGCGACGAGTTCGCGGATGCCGCGCGCCGCTTCGGTGGGCTGACGATCATAACGGTTTAACCAGTAAATGGCAGCCTCGCCGGCATCCTTGGGCACCTCGCCGTGCACCGGCACAGCCTCTGTCTTTCGCTTGCGCTGCTCAAGTTCCGTCTCTAACAGCTCAAGTTCCCGCAGCGCTTCGTCGAGCGAAGACCCTTGGTCCACAGGAGGAGATGCCGGAACCTCAGTCGGCGTCGCGATCTCAGCCGGCGGTCTCGGTGCCTCCGATCCCGGTCCGTATGTAAGCCCTAGTCTAAGCACCCGATTGCGGCCATCCCATCCGCACAAACGTTCCCGGCGGATGTTACCGATATCCGCCACCTTTTCTATCGGCGGGATAGGGCCACGGGTGTAGGGTTATCGGGCGGCGATCACTTCGTAGGGCCGCATCATCTCGTTATCTTCGTGCTCCAGGATGTGGCAGTGCCAGACATAGCGTCCGGCGAACCCTTCAAAGGGGATGATGATGCGGGTGACCATGGCGGGGTCGGCGCGCACCGTATCCTTCCAGCCAGCCTCGCACGGTTCGGGAGGCGTCGCCTCTCCGGTATAGCGCAAAACGTTCTGATTCTGATAGGCAAAGGCATCGAAGCGGCGGCGATCGAGAATCTGGAAACGCACTAGGTGAAGATGGATCGGATGCGCGTCATCGGTCATATTCATCAGGTTCCAGATTTCGACCGAATTCAACACCGGTTTCTCGGTGATGGGCGCGTGCCAAGGCGTATTGTTGAGCAGCATCGTCACCGAATCGCCGCGTAGATCGTCGATTTCACCCAGGCTTAGCGTGCGGGTCTTGCATTGCTTCCGTCTCCGCCATTCGCCGTACAGGGCGCAAGGTGCGGGGCAGGGAACTGGTATCGGGGGACGCGGCCGGTGCCACGCGCAGTTGCAGCATAGGCCGCAGCACGTCGTTGCTCATCACGATCTTCGCGCCGGCTTGGCCGCTGAAATCCACGATCACATCGGCGCGTTCCCCAGGCGCCAGCGAGAGGCTGCCGCAGCGACACCGGGCGCGGGCAATAGCCCTTGATCGGTTCCGATCTGGTGGAACTCCTGGCCGCCGGGTAACGACAAATGGAAGAAGCGGCCGTTGGCGCCATTCAGCACCCGGAACCGGTATTTGCGCGCCTCCACCTCGAGGTAAGGCATCAACTTGCCGTTCACCAACACGGCATTCCCGAAAAACTCCGGAATCCACGGCGCATCCGGAACGGGCGAGACAGGATAATTCAATTGGCCGTCTGGATCGAAGGTGCGGTCGATAGAGAACCATGCGGATTTCGTACTTGCCGCGCGGCAGGTTCAGCGATTCTTCAAGCGGATCGCGCACGATATACAGGCCCAGCAGTCCGGCAAACATGTTCAGTCGATTGATCCCCATGGTGTGGTCGTGATACCACAGCAGCGCCGCGTCCTGATCGTTGGGATAATAATAAGTGCGCCGACTTGCCGGGCGCATACCAATCTTCCGGATAACCATCGCTCTCCGGCGGAACTTTGCCGCCGTGCAAATGCATGATGGCGCGGCCGCCGGGCTTGTCCGCCTCCGCGCCGTGCAGGTTATGGTCGACCGGCAGAAAATGCGCGCCGGGCAGTTCGTTCGCCCACTCCACCAGTATGCCTGCGCCTTTCTTCGTCTCAATCGTCGGGCCGGGAGAAGACGCGCCGATTCCCCACCATCGCGTAGGCTTCATGTCGCGATGCACCCGAGCTTCGATCTGCCGCATGGGCAGGCGGTAATACGGTAGCTGAACCGATGGCATCGTGAGGGCTACGGCTCGATCCGGCAGGCCGGCGCGAGGGGAGGGATCGGCAGGGGATCGACAAAGGGAGTCAGCTTTGCAGGGTCAAGTACGGGCCGCGGCCAGTTGCTGGTGGCCGCGATGCTGCGGGTGCATGAAACCTGCGGCCATTATTCCGGCTTGCCGCAGGTACTCCCGCCGGGTGATGGACAATTCCTGAAGTCTCCTTTTAACAAAAGAACGCGGACGGACGCGGAGGGTATCCGTATCCGTCTGCCATTGGGTACTTAGTTACCGGTTGGTTCGCCGGTGGTCGGATCGAGAATCAAGTTACTATTCTTCCGAATCTGCGTGAAGTCGAACATCTGGTTGATCGAGCTGGCGATGGCATCGAAGTTGCCCTGCGCCGATGCGCTGTCCGCCCAGCCAGTTGTCTTCGATGAAGCGCAGGATCGAGGTCTGGTCGGTCAGGGTGTGGTCGACGAAGTTCTGCCTGCGCGTAGGGCGAGATCACCAGCAGCGGCTGACGCAGGCCGTAGCCGCAGCGGCCCTGAGCGTGGACGTTGGCCGGATTCAGACCCGGGCAGCGAAGTGGCAGCCGTGCCGCACGCGCCGGGGCCGGTCAAGCATCCGCCGGGCCGGTGGACTGGTTGACGATGGGCGCCATCTGATGGTCGTACCAGCCGTCGGAATCGTCATACAGCGATGACCACCGCGGTGTCTCTCCAGTACGCTGCTGCTTCATGCAGGAAGTTGATCACGTTGACGATGAATGTCTGCTCGTCGAGCGGATCGGAATAGCCGGCGTGACCGTCCTGGTAAGCCGGCGCTTTGAGGAAGCTGACGGCCGGGAAAGTTGCCGGCTTGCTGATGGCGTCATAGAAATCGTGATGTCGTACTGGTGGTTGGCCGGCGCCGTTGTGCCCGATCGCCGCGAGCGAAGCCGGACGCGTGTGCATGCGGGTTGGCGGTCGACGCGTAGTACTGGAACCGGCTGTGGTGCGGGATGTAATCGGCCGTGGTGCCGGTGACGGCCGGTCGAACTGCGGGCGCAGCCGGTGGTGCCGTTGGCATTGGTCGACAGTCAGATCGAAGCCGCCCATGAAGCAGCCCCAGGTGACGCCCGCGGCGTTCAGCAGGTCGCCGATGTTCTTGCCGCCCATCTGGCGACTTGGTCGCCGGTGGGGCTGGAGCAGATGTCGCCGATGGGGTCGGCATCGCCGATCATGGTCAGCGATCCGTCGGACCGCCACTCGACTTCGTCGCCGGTGCCGTTGAGCGTTGATCGATGACGCCGTTGGTCTGGCCGGAGATCAGGTTGATGGCGCCAGGCGTGGACGGGCCGAAGGTGGTGCTATAGGAGTTGTCGCTCATGGCGATAATGCTGCGCGTAGTTCCACAGTGCCGTCACGGTGTTGCCGTCGTAGTAGCCCATGTTCAGGCCCGTGGTGCTGGTGATCGGAACTGCCGGTGGGCGGCGGTCCGGCGGTGCCGACGAACGCCGGGAAACAGATCCATCGCGCCCATGTCGAAGGCCTGCTGCTCCGGCCGTATAGTCGTGGTTCTGATCGGCGGTGGCGGCCTGCGAAGCGATCCAGGCGGAACGGATTGGTGGCGCCGGTGCCGTTCGCAGGATTCAGGTTGGGGTTGTTGTTCAGCAGCGCGGCGTGTAGACCGTTGACGGTGGGAGTGTTCCGGCTTAGGCGGTGAACGGCGGTTCGCCGGCGGGATTGGTGGCCACCGGATAGGTCCCGAAGTAGTGGTCGAACGAGATGTTCTCCTGGAAGATCACCACCAGGTGCTTGATCGGAGTGGCGGTGGGTACGCCGGCGGCTGCATCCTGGGCGTAAATTGGCGCCGCGTTGGGTCCCAGCACCATCAGCGACGCGGCAATCAGAGACAACAGCCGCTTGGGCGTGGCGGCATTCAGAATCCTCTTGTACATTCGTACGTCCTTTTCTTTCAACATCTTTACCTCTGTGGTTGGAGTAATCCGTCCTGGCGCAAAGATCTGGACATGGAGGCGCCAAGCAGGGACTTCGCCCATGGTAGAAAGCGAATGTTTCAGCGGTGTGACGATGCTATAAATATTGGGTCAAATCGCCCAGTCTTAAATCAATGCTAAACCGATGCTAGAGACGTCTCTCCGCTGAGGAGGCTGGCGAAGGAAAGATGGGGTAGGGCAAAAGTCGAAGGTCCAAACCATATCGAAACGTGCGCCGGGCCAGGACTGCGGTGCGGTGTTCGCGTTGCCAAGAATCAGGTTGGCGATGGAGGGAATGTCCTCGTGCTCCCAGGCGATCAGTACGATCCCGGGGCAGCCGAGCGCATCCGCCACCATAGCGGGATAGCCCGCGCCATCGTACTGCGCGGGAGTGACCCCCTCCGGCGTGGCGTTGATAGTAATGCCAAGCTTGGCCGCCAGCGTCGTGTTGGTCTAAAAGGGACGTTTACTCGTGGCGCTATCGAACCCATTGGGCGCAAAAATATAGGAAGGCGTGGGTAGCGGTCCGGAAGACGACGCGAACAATGAAGTCAAACTGCCCGCCCGCTGCCAACCCTGGGGAATCAGCGAGTTCGGGTCCGGATTTCCGGATTCGTCAATACCGCTGAATGCGCCCACCGGTTTTCGCCGTGACGGACCAGCATGATCTTGACTGCGCCGGAAGCCGCGAGCGAACCGTGCGCCGCTTCGATTTCGGGATGCGGAGATGCACCTCGCGCAGATCCTCTGAGGGGGCCCAGGATGTTGTTCCAGCCAGCAACATACCGAGGAAGGCCTTTCTTGGCAGACCGGCTTCACCTGCGCCGAGCGGCGCTTCAGACTCCGGCACGTCATGTAACGGAGTGCAAGGCGATTTGGTCATCAGGGATAAGTAGTGCCGTGCCCGGCCTAGTATTCTCATGATTCTCATCGCGTGCATGTTATCGAGCGAAATTGCATTGCATGCGGTACGAAGGGGGGTGTATAATCATGCAAGTTTTCCCCGAGTCACGTTGCCACGAGAAAGCGTGGCGCAAGGCCAGGGGAGGAGCCTTCATGAAATCTATCCAAATATCCGTTTTCGTTCTGGCCGCACTCTTCGTTTTGCCGGCAGTTCGCGCCGAAGAAGGCACTGTCGCCATACAAAAGAAACTGGAATCCGAATATCAGCTCACCAAGACCACTGACGACAAGTCCGATATCGTTACGGCCGGCTCGGTCATCGTGTTGCACAAAGATAAGGTGCTGATGGTGGCGGCTACCAGTACGGCTAATCCTTGCATGAACACTTACAAGGACGGCCGCATCGTTCCCACCAAGGCGTGCGGTGTGGGTGAGAAACTTCGCAGGTTGCCAGGTTTCGGCCACGTTCCCGGTGGAACGAGCGCCCCTGCCACCAGGAATTTCGTAAGCGGAGAGAAATTTTGGGTCACTAAGATCGACGTTCGTTCGAACGGCGTTGTCTTTGATTTCTTCACCGATTCCACACCCGCGGGCGATTCGGGAATCCGTTATAAGGGTGCGTTAACTGTCCCATTCGGAGCCTTGGCGCCGACACCGGAGGAGGCCTTAAAAGCCGTCGCCGAGATCATTACCGTGGCCCCTTCGGAAGACGCCAAAGATGGTAAAGAGGGTAAGGATGCCAAAGGTGGCGACCAGGCTCAGCCCGCTGCCCAGGGCGGCCAGGCACAAGCGCCTCCGGCGAGCCAGCCCGCTCCTCCGGCCGATCCCGCACCCGCTCCGGCAGAAGCCGCGCCAGCGGCCATCGCTCCCCCCCCAGCCCCCGAGCCCGATCCCGTAGCCGTAAGCGAAGGGCAAACTATCGATCAGGTAGTGGCGGCTTTAGGACAGCCCGTGAAGAAGGCGAAGGTAGCGACCAAGGAAATCTATTACTACAAGGATTTGAAAGTGACTTTTGTCAACGGCAAAGTGAAGGACGTACAGTAGCTTCAGGCTGTAATTGACGAAGGCGTCGCAGGAGATTCTCATAAATGAACATACGCGGAATTCAGAAATCATCGTCTGTCAAATGGTCAGCCGTGCCGCTGGCTTTGATGCTGTTCGCCTATCCGGCGCTCTGCGCGGATAAAAAGTCGGCCCCGGCCCCTAAGGCCGCACCGGCCAAGAGTGCACCCGCGGCTAAACCGGCAGGCGGATCTGGCGCCGCGCATCCGGGCGGCGCGACGACCGCTTCGCATGGCCCAACTACGGCTGGCAGCCACGCGGCCACCACAACCACCAGTCATCCCACCACCACAACCACCGCCCATCCGTCGACCACCACGGCGGCTCATTCAACTACAACGACGCCCGGCCACACCGGTACAACGGGTGGCGCGGCTGCCGGACATACCCAACCGGCCGGCGCGGGCAATCACGCTCAGGCAGGCGGCGGGGCGACCCACACTCCGGTGAGCGCATCACACACGCAAGCCGGCGGCAAAACTTTCGGTAATACGGCATCGGCTAAAGGCCATACCACGGCGCCGACCAAGAACGGATCCGTCGAGAAGCGCGGTAACCAAGTTGCCACGGTACACGATACCAAGCGCGGCATGGATGTCCATCACAACCTAAGCGGCAATCGCCGCGTAGTGGTGGAACGTCCCGATCATTCCCGCATCGTGGCTGAGCGCGGAGGGCGCGGTTACGTACAGCGGCCCTATATGTATCATGGCCACGAGTATGCGCGTCGTTCTTACTACTATCATGGCCGCTACTATAACAACTATTACGGCCGCTATTATTATCATGGCCTCTATGTGAACCCTTACTATCCGAGTTACTACTACGGCCCGGCTTATTACGGCTGGGTTTATAACCCATGGGTCGCACCAATAAGTTATGGCTGGGGCTGGGCGGGGAACCCGTGGTACGGATATTATGGCGCGTTCTTTACGCCATACCCGGTGTACGCCAGCGCCTCGTTGTGGTTGACCGACTACATCATTGCGAACTCCTTGCAGGCGGCCTATCAGGCGCAGGCAGCGGCTCTCTCTAACCCCGCGCCGCTCACGCCGGAAGTCAAGGCGCTGATCGCCGAGGAAGTACGCCAACAGGTAGCTCTGGAGAATAATGAAGCCCAGACCGCCAGCAAGAGCGCCGAGCCGGACGCTGCGTCTAGCAGCATTCAACGCGCGCTTACCGATGGCAAACCGCACGTTTTCGTCGCAGGTCACGACCTAGACGTGGTCGATGCCGGCGGTACCGAATGCGCTATCAGCGAGGGCGATGCTCTCCAACTGAGCGGCCAGACCGCGCCCGATGCGCAATCCGCCAACCTGGCGGTGCTGGCTAGCAAAGGCGGCAAGGAATGCCCCAAAGGCGACACCGTACAAGTGGCGCTGACCGATTTGCAGGACATGCAGAACCACATGCGCGAGACCATCGACACGGGCATGCAGGAACTGCAGAAGAAGCAGGGCCAGGGTGGCTTGCCGGCCGCGCCCGCGTCAGCCAAGGCTGCACCGGTGGAGAGCCCCATGGCCGCCATCGCTCCGCCCCCCCCGCCGGAAGACGAAGTGAAGGCGGAGATCAGTCAGCAATCGAAAGAAGCGGACAAAGCAGAGCAGGAAGCCACCGCAAGTTCGGGTCCCGGTCCCAATGCGGAAGGTGCCGCGGCGCCTACGGTAAGCGTTGAAATCGGACAAACGGTTGACCAGGTTACCGCGGCACTGGGTACGCCCCAGAAGACCGTGAACCTGGGCGCCAAGAAAATCTACGTCTACAAGGACATGAAGATTACCTTCAAAGACGGTAAAGTCTCCGACGTAGAGTAACTGCTTCTAACTGGCATGGCAGCGGCGCTCCCATAACGAAGCGTCGCTGCCTCGCGCCGTGCGAACATCGTCACATGGCACGCCGCCGCTTCCTGACTGGACCGATCCGCGACAATATCGCCGAATTGCGCGGAGAAGACGCGCGCCACCTTTCGCGCGTGCTGCGCGCTGAACCGGGACAGCAATACGAGATCTCCGACGGTGCGGGCGTCTATCTGGCCGAGATCACGTCTGTTGAAAAAGAGCGCGTACTGTTCCACATCGTGGAGCCGATCGACACTCCCCCACTGCCTGTACAGCTCACGCTTCTGGCAGCGCTCATCAAATTCGATCGCTTTGAATGGCTGGTCGAAAAAGCCACCGAACTGGGCGTCTCGACGATTATTCCCGTGAACGCCGCCCGCAGTGAAAAAGGCCTGATGGATGCCGCGCGCAAACGGTCCGACCGCTGGCGCCGCATCGCGCACGAAAGCAGCCAGCAATCGCGCCGCCTGGCGCCGCCCGAAATCGGGGAAGCCCAGTCCCTGGCCGCCGTGTTGGGTATGCCCTTCGACTTCCGCGCATTTCTGGACGAGCAGCCCGGCACACGCGCCCTCTCGGCCGCCTTCCCGCCACCATCCGAACGCCATCCCGCCGCCGCCGCCGCCCTATTAATCGGACCCGAGGGTGGCTGGACCGATGCCGAACGCGCATCCGCCGTTTCAGCCGGGTGGAAAGCTGTATCCCTTGGCCCCACCATCCTGCGCGCCGAAACCGCCGCCCTCGCCGCTGTGGCCGTCCTCACCCATGCGTGGTGGACATCTCGGTTAGAATGAAAAGCGTAGGGAAGCTTCTTGCGTACTCCGTTCGATCTGTTAGCGATATCCATCGTCATTCTTACCCAGGGCTACATGAGCCGCCACTTCCTGGCTGCGGCCGGCCGTAGGCTGTCGCCGCGCTCCGCCATGCTGCTGCGCTTAGCCGTGTGGTCGTTCTACGCCTTAGTGGCGGCCTGCTTCGCCGCGGGATTTTCGTTCCTGGCGAGCCGCTACCATTTGCCGCCCGCCCCCGCGGAAGTGGCCGGCGCGATTGCCCAGGTCTGGCTCTTCGGCACCACCGCTGGATATCTGGCCTATCGCACGTTGCGCTTCCTGGCAAAGCGCGCTTGGGGTCCGCGTTTCGATCCTTCCCGGCGCCGCATGATCAACGTCACCGGTGGCGCACTGATGGCCGCGCCCTTCGTCATGGTCGGCTACGGCGCGCTGGTCGAACGCCTGCAATTCCAGGTTCGCGAAATCGATATCCCCGTGCCCAATCTGCCCGACGATCTCAACGGCCTGCGCTTGCTGCACTTGAGCGATATTCATCTCAGCGCCTTCCTGAGCGAGAAAGACCTGGCGCGCGTGATCGATAGCGCCAACGAATTGCATCCCCACCTGGCACTGGTTACCGGCGACCTCATCACCGCGGCCGGCGACCCTGTGGAAGCCTGCCTGCGCCAGTTGTCCCGTCTACGCGCCGATGCCGGAATCCTCGGCTGCATGGGAAATCACGAAGGCTATGCCCAAATCGCCGACTTCACCGAGCGTGAAGGCGCACGCCTCGGTATTCCCTTTTTGCGCAAGCGTGCCGTGCCCTTGCGATTCGGCAACTCGGTCTTGAACGTGGCCGGTGTGGACTATCAGAAATCCGGCTTGAGCTATCTGCGGGGCGCCGAGCAGCTAATCATGCCCGGTGCCTACAACATGCTGTTGTCGCACAATCCCGATGTCTTCCCAGTGGCCGTGGAGAAAGGTTACGACCTCACTTTGGCAGGCCACACACATGGCGGCCAGGTCACTGTGGAGATCCTAAACCAGTCGATCAACGCGGCGCGCTTCTTTACCCCGTTCGTGTACGGCCTATACCGCCAGGGCGCAGCCGCCGAGTATGTCACGCGCGGCATCGGCACCATCGGCATTCCCGCGCGCATCGGTGCCCCCCCCGAGATCGCGCTGCTGCGTTTGCGAAAGGTATAACCAGCGGCGTGCGATATCTCATCCTCAGCGACATTCACGCGAATTGGGAAGCTCTCGAAGCGGTCCTGGAACACGCCGCCGGCAAATACGATCAGGTGTTGTGTTGCGGCGACCTGATCGGCTACGGCGCCGATCCCAATGCGGTAACCGACTGGCTGCGGACCAATGCCGCAGCGGTAGTGCGCGGCAATCACGATAAAGCATCCGTCGGGCTTGACGATCTGGAGTGGTTCAATCCCGTGGCCCGCGCCGCCGCCATCTGGACCCAAAACGAACTGCGCCCGGAAAACGCAGACTACGTCCGCAACCTGCCGCGCGGCCCGCTGCCGCTCGACGGTTTTCAATTGGTGCACGGTTCGCCGCTCGACGAAGACGAGTACATCCTCGGCCCAGCCGATGCGGGATTAGTGTTTACCTATCTCGACATGCCGCTCACCTTCTTCGGACACACACATCTGCAGGGCGGCTTCATCTGGAACCATGCCCGTATCGAAACCATCGGCAAGACGCCCCCCGGCGAAGAACGGCAGACCTTGGAATTCGACGCGGAGTGCGCTTATATGATTAACCCGGGCTCGGTCGGGCAACCGAGAGACACGGACCCTCGCGCCGCCTACGTCTTGTACAATCCCGAGGAACGCTTTCTGATCTTCTACCGGCTGGCCTATGACATCGCCAAAGCGCAAGCGAAAATCCGCCGCGCAGGCCTGCCGCCGCTACTCGCCGACCGCCTCGCCGCCGGACGGTAGATAACCCCTGTCGATGTTCAGCGCTGTGCATGGACCTTGGCGGAACGTGCCCTCGCCGTTTCCGGAGGGTTTAACCGCATAAGAGTCACGCAGCGAGAAAATAAACCTATTTCAATCGAACCAGCCGCTTGCGACTATACCTGCCCTTCCCCCCGCCAGACCCCGTGCTCTATTGAAATCGACTAGCAGCACCGCTGCTAATCATCCAGGAGAAACCATATGATTATTTCCGACAAGCAACATGAAGCCAATAAACGAAACGCGCAGCACAGTACCGGAGCCAAAACAGAAGAAGGCAAACGAGCCATCCGCTTCAACGCCCTCACCTTCGGACTCCGCACCCGCACCGCCATCATCGAAGGCGAAAACGCCGCCGCCTACTCCCAGCTTTGGGATGAACTCGAAGCCGACTGGCATCCCCAGGGCCGTACCGAACTACTCCCCTTCGAAGCCATGGTCGTCGCCCAGTGGATGCTCATCCGTAACTCCGAAAGCGTATCCAAAATCTACGACAAAATCCGCTTCGGCGAGGAGCGCTTCATCATGCTCGCCTACGCCGCCAAGGAGCGCGCCTCGCTGGAGAAGTCCTTCTACACCCACCTCCACGAATTGCAACAGCTACAAAAGTTGCGCCTCGCAAAACCGCAACCCCAGGCCGAGGCACCGGAACAAGCCGCCGAACCCCTGGAACCCGTCATACATGCGCGATTCCGGCCCGCACCCGATTACGTAATGTCCGAGGCTGCTGGCGCGCCTACCGTCCTCTGCGACCCCGATCCTAACGACACCCGCTAGCATTCTCCGCACCATCGATCTTTGACAACTTAGAAAATGACGCCCCCTGTAGTGCCCAAATTGTCTCTCGTCCCCCCCCCTTTTTTTCCCGGTTTTGCCACTGCCACCCTTTTCCAGCCGATTTTCGGACTCCATGCCCCGAAATCCCCTCGCCTCCGTCTGTTCAGGCCCGCGGCGTCTCGCCCTTCCCTGCGCTAACCCGCCTGAATGCAATCGGTTAGGCTTCGTTTGCACCCACCAGCCCCCTCGCTTTCGGTATCCTCAGCGCAGCCGGACGATAAACGTCCCAAACCGCACTCCCTGAATCGCTTTTTGGCCGCCAGCGTGCTACCCAACTCGCGGAGGATGCATGCCGAAAAAAGCTGCAAGCACCAAGGGCGCCAAGAAAGTCCACAAGGTCATGTCCGAGAAGAAACACGGGACCCTCAAGTCAGGTAGTGGAAAAAAGGTCACCAGCCGCAAGCAGGCAGTCGCCATTGCACTGAGCGAGGCTCGTAAGTCGGGCGCCAAGATTCCGAAGAAGAAGGCAAAGTCTTAGTGGTTCACGTCGATTAGAGTAAATTTTGGCCGGATCTCGCCGGCCTGCTGCAACTGCTCGGGCGGACCATCAAGATCGCGATCGTTGTACTTGGGCTTGCGACGGCACTTGGCACCGAGGCATCAATGTCTCCGCCCTGGTAGCGGGCTTGGGGTTGACCGGATTCGCGCTGGGCTTCGCCTTTACCAGTCCGGTGATTGTGGAGTCGACCGCGGATCGAGACCTAACCGCCGGCTCGCCTGCTGGTCAGCCCGTTACCTTCGAGCACCTCGCGAACCTTACGCGATAGCGTGGACGGAGTGAACGGCTTTTGAATAAAAGACGACTCGCCCCCGGTAGCCCCGCCCGCCACGGCGCGATCGGTATATCCCGACATGAACAACACTTTCATCAGGGGCCGCCGTGCCACCAGGCTCTCGGCTAACTGACGGCCGCCTTCCTTCGGCATCACCACGTCGGTAATCAACAGATGTATGGGGCCTTTGTGCGAGCCCACCAAACGCCGTGCCGCGACCGCGCTGGCAGCGTCCAAAACCTTGTAGCCTTCGCGTCGCAGCGTATCGCGGACCAGGTTGCGTACCTGCTCCTCGTCCTCTACTAGCAGAATCGTTTCGGATCCACCCACCGCCTTGGCCGCGGGTACATCCGCATCGATCGCCATGGCTGGGTCGGCAAGCGGCAGATACACTTTCACCGACGTGCCCTTGCCGGGCTCGCTCGAGACCTCGATCCCCCCCCGCTTTGCTTCACGATGCTGAAGACCGTGGTCATCCCCAAGCCGGTTCCTTGCCCCTGCCCCTTCGTGGTGAAGAATGGCTCGAACACATGCGCGCGCGTGTCGGCGTCCATGCCGGATCCGTTGTCGGTGACGACCAGCGCAACGTACCGGCCGGGCTTCATGGCGGTGTGCGTACTCGCGTAATGCTGATCCAGATCGACGTTGCGCGTCTTGATGGCCAGCGTTCCGCCGCGCGGCATGGCGTCGCGCGCGTTGACCGCCAGGTTCATCACTACCTGCTCTATTTGCCCGGGGTCGGCCTTCACCTGCCCGATCTCGCTACCGGGCAAAAAGCACAACTCCACATCCTCGCCGATCAGCCGCCGGAGCATGGCTTCCATACCGTTGATCAGATGGTTGAGGTTTAGCAGCTTAGGTTGCACCAACTGCCGCCGGCTGTAGGTAAGCAATTGCCGCGTCAGCGTGGCGGCGCGCTCCCCCGCCTTCATGATCTGTTCGGCTGCGCTGTGGTTCGGATCGCTGTGGGGCAAAGAGGTCAGCAGAATGTGACTGTACCCGTTGATGATCGTCAGCAGGTTATTAAAGTCGTGTGCAATTCCGCCGGCCAGCATACCGACCGCTTCCATCTTGGCGGATTGGTGGAGTTGCTCCTCCAGTTGTTTTCGCTGGGTGATATCCTGCAGTACCGAGAGTACCGCTTCGCGGCCGCCGTACGAAATACTGTGCGACGCCACTTCCACCTCAATCACTCCGCCGTCTTTCGTGCGATGCCTCCACTGGCCCGATGTCCCGGCCGCATCTTGCGCCTTCGCCCCCCCCGCCTGTACACGGATATCGGGTACCGTCATACCCTGGAATTCTTCGCGGGTATAGCCGTAGTGGGCCACCGCCGCCTGGTCGACTTCCAGGAAGCGCAGGCTCTCCCGATCGAAGACCCACATCGGCAGTGGATTGTCTTCGAACAGCAGCCGGAACTTGACGTCCTTTTCTTTTAAGAGATCTTTGGCTGGCATGGGCCGGTCACTCTTCGCGCAAACAGCTATAACCCGAGCATAATCAACTACGGCATCTCATCACAATGCCATTAACGATCGGCTAGTGCCATTAGATACAAGATTTCGATGCGCCACACGGGTTAAAACATTTTAGCCGGAAAACGTTACACGGGTTTGGGCGTACAGGGGAACACCGGATCAGCGTCCGTCGATCTTCACGACGAAGTAGGTGATCTGCTTGCCGCTTTCAATCAGCATCTGGTGCGCGACTTTCACCGGAATATGCACGACATCGCCCGCCGCCAGCGCCATCTTCTCGCCCCCGCTAATCGAAGGCCCGCGGATCTCATGCGGCGCCGTAGTCTTCGGATTCGTCACCGTTCCGCCAACCACCAAAGTGGCCTCGCCGCTCTCCACCACCATCACGTCATTCTGCGTCTCATGCAACTCGGCCTCGCCATTGCCTTCCCGGTGCGCCACCAGAAAACTATGGTTGTCGAACTTGCCCAAGCCTTCGATCGCGATCTTCTGCGCGCTCATCTTGGGCGCCAGTTTCTTGGCGAACCCCTGCAGTTCTCCGCTGGACCAATGCTCCACGCCTTTGGGCGTTCCCGCCGGCAACGCCGCGGCCGCCACGCACAAAACCATCACCAGTAGTCTCATCGCTTCCTCCTATCCGCCCGTGCAGGCGTAGAATTTACCGTACCACCGTCTTCAACTTTTCATCCGCCGATGAACCACCCGCCACAATCTGTGCTCCTGGCTCGACCTTCAGCGGCATCTCGACCGTCCGCTTTTCCTGCGGCTTCAGCGCCACACGCTGAAACGCGCGCAGATGTTTCAGCCCCGCGCGAACGTCGTAAATCTGCACCACTTCGTCTCCCGCGCGCTTGCCGGTATTGGTTACGTCAACGCTGACCTTGCCCCCGCCCGCCCGCAAATTGGCATATTGAAAAGTCGCATAGCTCAAACCGTAGCCGAAAGGATACAGCGGTTCGCCCTTGAAATAGGTGTAGGTGCGGCCGTGGCGGATATCGTAATCCATCATGGGCGGCAGTTGGTCGAGCGATTTCGGCCAGGTCTGGTTCAGCCTGCCGGCCGGATTGTAGTCTCCAAACAGAACGTCCGCTACCGCCGTGCCTTGCTCCTGTGCGGCGTGCGCGATGTGCAGGATCGCCGGCACGTTCTGCTCGGTCCAGTTGATGGCGTACGGAAAGCTCGACACCAACACCACCACCGTCTTCGGATTCGCCGCGTAGACCTGCTTGATCAACTCCTCCTGCGACAGATTGATGGACTCCCGATCGCGTCCCTCGCGCCCTTCACCCGGATCGGCGCAGGGCTTGCTCGAAACATCCATATTGAAAATCTCGATGATCTTGGTCGCACCGCATGTGGGATGATTTCCCACCACCACCACCGCCACATCCGAAGCGCGGGCCGCCTTTACCGCCGCGTCGTCCGTATTATCGGCGGCATAATTTACCGTCACGCCGTCGCCAACCTTATTGCGAATCCCCTGCAGCGGCGCGATGGCGTACGGCGGCTTGCCGCCATACAGGTCGATCGAGACTTCGCCCGCGCGCGGCCCAATCACGGCAATCGACTGGATCGCGTGCCGGTCCAGCGGAAGAAATTCATTGGCGTTCTTCAGCAGCACCACGGATTCGCGCGCCATCTCGAGCGCTGCGCGCTTATGTTTCGCCGTGGTCCATGGCTCCACTTCTTCGGCGGCCCCAATGCGCGAGTACGTTACCGCGTCCGGCGGATCCAGCAATCCCAGCCTGATCACCGTTCGGAACTTGCCCTTGAGCGCCGCATCGATATCGGATTCGGCCAGCAAATGGTCGTCGAGCGCCTGCTTCGTCACCTTCGGGATATTCAGGAAGAACGTCAGCACCTGCCCGATGCCGGCCTTGATGGAGTCCGCCAGAGCCTGCTCCTGCGTCTTGTAATAACGGCGCGGATTCAACATCAACTCCACGGCCAGTGCGTCCGAGGAAATAATTCCGTCGGCGCCCCACTCCTTCACCGCCAGCGTTTTCAGGATCGGATTCACCGTCATGGGGACTTTGTTCCAGGCGTTGTACGACGCCATGAACGATTTGGCGCCGCCTTCCACGAATCCCATGCGGAACGGGACCGAATAATAATCGCGCAATAGTTGCTCGTCGAAATCGGAAGATGAACTCCCGCGCGTGGTCTCGTTGCTGTTAGCCAGAAAGTGTTTCATCAATGAGGCTGCCTGCCAGTATTTCGGATCGGTGCCCTGCATCCCCTTGATGAACGCCACCGACAGCGTGCCGGTGAGGAAGGCATCTTCGCCATAGCTCTCGTTGTTTCTTCCCCAGCGCGGATCGCGCGCCAAATCCGCATTTGGCCCCCACACAATCAAAACGGGACTCTTGTATTTCTCGCTCTGATGGATATAGCGGGCTTCGTATCCCTGTATCTGGCCCGCCCGCCGGATCAGTTCCGGATCCCATGTGGACGCCATCCCAATCACTTCCGGAAACTGCGTGGTGGTGGCCGCTTTCTGGCTGAAGTCGCCCTTGCGCACCAGACCGTGCAGGCCTTCTGTACCTCCCGCATCGGGAATGTGCAGGCGCGGCACGGCGGTGCTGGTGGCCAGGCAGGCCAGCTTTTCATCCAAGGTCATCAGCGACAGAATGTTGTCCACGCGGCGTTCGAGGGGCATGCGCGGATTCTGAAAGGGGTATTGGCTCTGGCTGCTTAGCGGCATAGGGGCCGCCATCAGCAGCGCTGACAGGGCGATAGCTTTATGCATGGTGATCACGCGCATAATATCACTATGCGGCGAATGGCACTGGCGTTGGGCTTGCTGGCCAGCGTTTCCGCGCTTCACGCGCAGAGCGGGGAAAATGTGCTGCTGGTGGTGAACCGCGCCGACAAACTTTCCCGCCGCATCGCCGACTACTACATCTCAAAGCGTGGCATCCCGCTTAAGAACGTCTGCAAGCTCGACATCCTCGACGATAGCGAGGAGATCAACTGGGAGACTTATGTGGAGGATGTCGAGCAGCCCATCGCCCGCTGTCTCACCAAAGCCGCACTGCGCGAGCAAGTGCTCTACATCGTCACCACCATGGGCGTTCCGCTGAAGATCAGCGGACCCGGCGAGGCGCAGGCCGCCGAAGCCGGTTCGGTGGATTCCGAACTGGCGCTGCTCTACTCCAAGATGAACGGAAAGAGCTTTCCTCGCGCCGGCCTGGTTCCCAACCCGTTCTATCGCCAGAAAGAGCAGCCCTTCAATCACGCCCGCTTCCCCATCTATCTGGTTACCAGGCTCGCCGGATACGACTTCGACGACGTGAAGGGAATCATCGACCGGTCATTGGCCGCGCGCAACCAGGGCCTCTTCGTCTTCGACCTCAAATCGAGCGACGACGCCCCCGGCAATAACTGGCTCCGAACCGCCGCCCTGGCTCTGCCCAAAGAGCGCGTGGTGATGGATGAATCTGAAAGAGTACTCACCGGCCAGAAGAATGTGATCGGTTACGCCGGATGGGGCTCGAACGATCCTAATCGCCATCAGCGTAACCTCGGATTTCAATGGCTGCCCGGCGCGATAGTCAGTGAGTTCGTTTCAAGCGACGGCCGGACCTTCACCCGCCCCCCTGCAAACTGGACGATCGGCACATGGAAGGATGCGTCCGGCTGGTTCGTCGGCTCGCCTCAAACACTCACTGCCGACTATCTCCACGAGGGCGCCACCGGCTGTTCGGGTCATGTCTATGAGCCTTACCTGCAATTCAACCCGCATCCCGACTTACTCTTCCCGGCCTACTTTCGCGGCCGTAACTTGGCTGAGAGCTATTACCTCTCCATACCCGGACTGAGTTGGCAGAACATTGTCGTGGGCGACCCGCTCTGCCGCTTGAACTGATTCAGTGCGCGCTTGCCCCTAATCCGGACTTCGATAGGCGACAACCAGAAGTCCCGCGCCCGCGAGTAACGCTAACGGCCAAAGTGTGAGACCGAGCGGAATCATTTCGCAGAGCATCAAGAGACCGGCAACGATGACCACGGCCTGTCGCGAGCGCAACGTACCCCACATCGCAAGACCCGTTGCCAGCAGGATGACGCCGGAAACGCCCGCCATCCAGAGCGTAGCTTCAGCTCTGGTCCGGGAATCCACACTATACGATTGACATGGGCTTTTCACATCCGCGCTCGTGGGAAAGTTACCGCCGGCCCAGCCAACGCAGGGACTGACAAGTCGAGTGGAATAGTGAATGATAGAAATGATCGCGATGACCGCAACGGGCAAGCACACCAGCCCCGCCCATATTGTTCTCTTCCTCGGCATGAGTTTAGTCCTCCGCTATGCCCGGTGGCGCAGACCGTTTTTTGGCCTTTGCCACCAGGCGTCCATTAGCGCCGCTTAAACGCGCTGGTGAGCAGCGTCGCGCGACAACCCGAAATGCATACCAGCACGGCGTCTTTCTTGTGCGCTATGTAAATGTGTAAAAGGAGTGAAGAAGCACCGAACAGCCTCCCGTTGCGGTCGACGAAAACGTCCAGACAGTCGAACCATCCCCGAAGCCGTAATCGGACACGTAGGCGTAATCAGTGAAGGTCACGCTTCCGCCCACTCCCGTTAAGTGGTAACAAAATTGAGCATTTAGAAACGTCGCGTTTGTCACCGACGCCAAGGTCGTCATATAGCCCGGATGCTGGGGGCACTGAGGACAGAGGTTAGACATCCCGGAGCTGAACTGGTATCCCAAGCTTGACCATCCGGTCGCAGTGAATTGCCAACTCCCTGGCCAAGCATTCTGACCGTAGATACATTGGCCATCGTAGCTAAGATTCTGGCCAACCCAGATCTCGGTTACGGCCAAGTCAATGACATCGGCATAGCCCGCGGTCAGGCCCCCGTTTCCACCCCCATCGCCATTTCCGCCACCCGCATCGAGGGGCTGTGGAGCCCAGGAGGAGATAACCGGATCGCCAACGTTGAAATCCATCTCGCACGTCATATCCGCGTTCCGGCGCAGCTCCGATGATTGTTCATAGCGGACGGTTTCCTGTCGGTGGCCTTGAGCGTCACTGAAAACACGCAGCTTCCTTCGGGATAGTCGACTCCTGCTGCGGCGTGTGTTGCCAGAATGTTCTGCGGCACCAACGTCCGATCAGTTGCAACCCACTTCCCTGTCAACGTACGTGGAGTAGAATTCACTACGAGTTGGGCACTCGCTATCGGCGTAAGACACAAGATGAGAGTTAGGCCCTGAAAGTTCATTGAGATCTACTTTCAAGGCGGACTTCTACGGGTTCGCCGGATTCGGCCCACGACAGGACCGAATCTTAGGCTGATTATACGACTCTTTCGTTTTGTTGTCGAGGCTAACGTGTTTAAAGGTCCGTTTATACTAATAAAACTAGCTAAACGACGATTTCCGCGAGGCAAGCTCAGTTCGATGGGGCCACCCCCCTTGTACCCACGCGTGCAACCAAATGACACGCGAATTAGCGACTTTTGCGCGATGCAATCGTAACCCGCCTCGATGAAGTTACCAAGCCCTCGAATTCACCATAATGCAATAATAACTGCTGCGAACAGCCGTTTTACTTCGACTCCGTTTGGCAGCGCAGCCCGTCTCCGCTTCACCGGCACTCTCAGAAACACGCACACCTCGGGCGACCATCCCAAAGGGGACATTTCTATTTTGCCAGCGAGAGGACATTTCTACTTTGCCGTGACAGATTCTACCCCCCGCTTGCGAACGGCGAATGAGTGTGATATTGTCATCGAAACCCGGGGCGCACTCCCCAGGGCGGAGGGATCGGAGCCATGCTGCTTGCACCAATAGTTTGGGTGCTTACCGTCGTCATCATGTATTTCTTTGCTGCCAAAGTCTGGTGGTTCCCGCCACCGATCTCCCAGCATGGCTTGGCCTACGACGCGCAGTTCATGCGCACTCTGGTCATCACCGGAGTGATCTTCTTCTTCGCTCAATTCGCCTTGGGCTGGGTCATCTTCCGCTACCGCGACGATGGCCGCCGCGCGAGTTACTCTCATGGCAATAACAAGTGGGAAACCATCTGGACCACCGCCACGGCCGTTCTATTCGTAGGCATCGTGCTCACCGGCACTAAGATCTGGGTTGCCGTGCATCTCTCGGAGCCCGACCCCAATGCCATACCCATCGAACTCATGGCCAAGCAGTTTGCCTTCTCCTTTCGCTATCCCGGCCCCGATGGCAAGTTCGGCGCTACCGAACTTTCGAAGGTAAATGATGCCGCCGGGAATCCGTTCGGCCTCACTGGACAAAGATCCAGCGGCAAGGACGATATCGTCAGCGCCTCACTGAAAGTTCCCGCCGGCAAGCCCATCAAACTGATCCTGCACTCGCGCGATGTGATTCATAACTTCTTTGTCCGCGAATTGCGCTTGAAGCAGGATATTGTGCCAGGCATGGAGATCCCGCTATACTTCCAGGCCGATACGCCCGGCACCTATGAAATCCCTTGTTCGGAGCTATGCGGCCTGGGCCATTTCCAGATGCGCAGCACCATGCAGGTGATGGCCGAAGCCGATTTTGAGAAGTGGAAGCAGGAGCAGGCCGCCAACAGATAATGGCTCTCCAGGATCCGGTTTTGACGATTCCATTCACGGTGAAAAAATATGGCCTCGCCAGTATTGCACGCGCATCACGCGCCGCAAGGCTTCATCCGGAAATATGTCTTCAGCCTGGACCACAAGGTCATCGGGATCCAATACTACTTCCTGGCGTTGTTCTCGGTGCTAGTGGGCATGAGTCTCTCGCTGCTCATGCGCTTCCACATGGTGCATCCGGACGCCAAGGTCGCCTGGTTCGCGCACCTTTGGCCGACCGCCGCGCAGGGCGGCATCATGACCCCGGAATTGTATCTTTCGCTGATGACCATGCACGGCACCATCATGGTCTTCTTCGTGCTGACTACCGCGCCGCAGAGCGGCTTCGGAAACTACTTCCTGCCCATCCAGATCGGCGCCGAAGACATGGCCTTCCCGGTGCTGAATATGCTGTCCTTCTGGACCACCTTCGTGGCTTTGGTGGTGATGGTTTCCGCCTTCTTCGTGCAAGGCGGGCGCGCCGCTTTCGGGCTGGACCGCTTACCCGCCCCTGAGCGCTATTGGTCCGCTGGCGGGCCCCGGCGAAGGCTTGGGCCAGACGCTCTGGATTGTCAGCATTGCCATCTTCTGCGGCGCTTCACTCATGGGCGCCATCAACTTCATCGCCACCATGATCGATCTGCGCTGCCAGGGCATGTCGCTGATGCGCCTGCCGCTCACCTGCTGGACGTGGTTCGTAACGGCCATTCTCGGCTTGCTGGGATTTGCTGTGCTGCTTGCCGCGGGCGTCCTGCTGATTCTCGACCGCTCCGCCGGCACCAGTTTCTTCGTTCCCGGTGGCCTGCTGGTCAGCGACCAGATTCTGAATCACAAGGGCGGTTCGCCGCTGCTCTGGCAGCACCTGTTCTGGTTCTTCGGCCATCCTGAAGTATACATCGCCATCCTGCCCGGCATGGGTGTCACTTCACAGCTACTCTCCACCTTCTCGCGCAAAGCGATCTTCGGCTATCGCGCCATGGTCTACGCCATCCTCAGCATCGGCTTCCTCGGCTTCCTGGTCTGGGGACATCATATGTTTATGAGTGGCATGAGTCCTTACTCGGCCATGGCATTTTCGGTGCTGACCATGGCCATTGGCGTACCGTCCGCCATCAAGACATTCAATTGGATCGGCACATTGTGGGGCGGGAAGATTCGCTTCACCACCGCCATGATGTTCGCCTTGGGCTTCGTGTCTCTCTTTGTCACCGGCGGGCTAAGCGGTATCTTCCTGGGCCAACCCGCGCTCGATCTGTACTTCCACGACACATACTTCGTGGTCGGTCACTTCCACATGATCATGGGCGTGGCCGCCATCTTCGGTATGTTCGCGGGCACCTTCTACTGGTTCCCCAAGATGTTCGGACGCATGATGAACGAGACTCTCGGCAAGATCCATTTCTACATCACCTTCCTGGGCGTCTATGCCATCTTCACCCCCATGCATTATCTGGGTATCGCCGGCAATCCGCGCCGCTATTCCGATTTCACCAACTTTGACTTCTTGGGCAAACTGCTGCCCGTGCACAACTTCATGACGCAGGCGGCATACGGAACCGCCGCCATCCAAATTCTTTTCTTCATCAATCTTTTCTGGAGCATGAAGTACGGCAAGAAAGCTCCCATGAATCCGTGGGATGCCACCACTCTGGAATGGACCATACCGTCGCCGCCGCCCTTCGATAACTTCGGCGGCCAGCATCCCGTCGTATATCATGGCGCTTATGAATACAGCGTTCCCGGCGCCCCGCGCGATTTCGTCATGCAGACCGATCCGCCCGCGGAGGTGCATGCCGATTAGGTCGTCATAATATGCCTGGCTCCATCACGTCCGATATCATCAGACCGCCCGCTCCTCCCCGGGGCGGTGATTACGGGGGCGGAGGCCGCGGCGACGGGTCCGACGGCCGTGGCGCGCATCGTCGCGCGTCTATGACTGGATTGATGGTCCTGCTGGCCGCCACTACCATGGCTTTCGCGGCTTTCACCAGCGCCTTCGTGGTCCGCCGCGGGATATCCAACGACTGGGTCGGGTTGCCGCTGCCGCGTATCGTATGGGTCAACACCGCGGTCCTGCTGGCCAGCAGCGCTCTGCTCGAATTTGCCCGCGCCGCGTTACGTGGCGGGCGACGCACGGCGTTCAACCGTTATTGGACTGCCGGAACCGCGCTGGGTGCGCTCTTCCTGGTGGGGCAAGCCTTCGCTTGGCGGCAGCTTAATGCGCAGGGTATTTTCGTCGCGACCAATCCGAGTAGCTCGTTTTTCTACCTGCTGACCGCCGCCCACGGTCTCCATATCCTGGGCGGACTCACGGCACTTGTCTACGTCGACGTCCAGGCGCTTAGTTTGCAACTTGGCCCCGGTAAGCGCACGGCGGTGGACGTGAGTGCCATCTTTTGGCATTTTGTGGACGGCCTTTGGCTTTTCTTGATGCTTCTATTTCTCGTTTGGGGGTAATTTGTCAATGTCCCAGGGCAACACGGCGGCTACCATGACATCGGTCTGGGCGGGGGGGCGTTCGCCTTACGCGGTGAACTCGAAGAAGTTCGGGATGTGGCTCTTCATCATCTCGGACGCTCTTACCTTCTCGGCGATGCTGATGGCTTATACCTACGTGCGCCTCTCCACGCCCAACTGGCCTACGCCTTTCCACTTCTTCCCCAGCATTATTTTCTCGTCGGTCATGACTTTCTGTCTGCTGTCGAGTAGCTTGACCATGGTAATGGGAGTGCATGCCATGAATCATGGCCGCCGAAAGGCCGCCGTGGGCTGGATCCTGGCGACTATGGCCGGTGGCGCGGCCTTCGTCGCTCTCCACCTCACTGAGTGGCTAAACCTCATCAATAACGAACACGTCAAGCCATTCGACAATCCCTGGGGCGTGCCCTTGTTTGGCGGCACCTTTTTCGCCCTTACCGGATTGCATATGACCCACGTGGTGATCGGCTTGATTTACCTCGGCATCATCGCCTTCGCCGTCAGTCGCGGTAAGTTCAAAGCCGAAGACGTAGAAGTCAGCGGGTTGTACTGGCATTTTGTCGATCTCGTGTGGATGTTCATTTTCCCTCTGGTGTATCTGATGTCCGCCAAAATATAGGAGCCTGTCATGAGTGCGCACACCCAGTTAGTCGAACATATCGAAGGCGCCAGCACCAAAGTGTTTCTTACCGTGTGGTTTGCCCTCCTGTTCATGACTGCCGTCGAAGTCTTCCTGGCTTACGAGCAGATTCCCATCGTCATCTTTCTAACTGCTCTGGTGGGTTTGTCGGTAATCAAGGCGGCCTTGATTATCGCGTACTTTATGCATTTAAAGTTTGAGAAACTAAGTCTATTCCTTACACTATTCCCCATGTTGATTCTCTGTATTATCCTGATGCTGGTCATGTTCCTGCCGGACTCCAGCCGGCTCATGATGATGAGGCCCCGGTGAAAAGAGCGGCAGTCGCACTGTTGCTGACAGGATGTCAGGCTTGGGCGCAATGCGTCATGTGCTATCGCACGGCAGCGGCGCAGAATTCGGCCCGTGCCCACTTGCTGAACATGGGCATTGTGCTGCTGGGCCTGCCGCCATTCTGCATTCTGGGCGGATTTCTGATTCTGGCTTGGCGGCGCAACCGGGTGTTCGACGCTCTTCCCTCCAAAGTGGACCTCAACTAGGCTGACTTCAAGCGAGAATTCAACAGCGGTTTGTATACTATCATACAAGCGAGGGGATTCCGTGCGCGCTCTATTCCTGAAAACTCCGGCCCAAATTGTGGACCAATGTATGCGCGAATTGTTGCGCGTGGGTTTCGACGCCGGCCATGCGGTTGCGGGCAGTCCCGAAGAAATCTCCACCCTGTTAGAAGCAACGCCCTATGACGTTGTCCTGACCGAACACACCGCGCCCGGATGGAGTTGGCGCGCCGCGCTCGAGGCCTTGCGGGGGATTCCCGGCCCGGTCCCACTCATCGTTTTGTCCAATGAAACCGATCCGCGCCTGCTGATGAACTGCGTGCTCGAAGGCGCGGCCGACTGCCTCTCGACCGCCGAACTTTACAGGCTGCCGATCTCCGTAAAACAGGTGCTGGAGTTAAAGGCCGCACGGCATGATCCCGGCGCGCGTGACGTGGTCCATGCCGATCTACGATTCAGTCAAATTTTCGACGCCTCACCCGACGCTATCCTGCAGGTAGATCGCGAGGGCCGCATTGCCTTGGCGAACTCCCTGGCTGGGGAGATGTTCCGCTGTGCGCCCCACGAATTACTGGGCAGGTCTATCGATGAGTTCGTGCCGTCGCGTTTCCGCGGGCGCCACCCCGAATATCGCGCGCACTATCAGGCCAAGCCCGCCATGCGCCCCATGGGCTCGGGCCTGGATCTGTGGGCCGTGCGCACCGATGGCACCGAGTTCCCCGTCGATATTACTCTCAGTCCGCTCGACAGTAAGGATGGCCCTCAGGTATTGTGCGTGGTCCGCGACATTTCGGACCGCAAGCGCGCGGAAGAGGCCTTGCACCGCCAAGCACAGTTGATTGAGGCATCCCACGATGCCATTATCGTGCGCGAATTGGATGGCCGCATTCTGCAGTGGAACGCTGGAGCTCAAGAAATATATGGCTGGTCTGCCGCGGAAGCTGTGGGGCAGATCAGCCACACGTTCTTCCAGACCGTGTTTCCGGTTTCCCTGGAAGCCATGGAAACAGAGCTCGAACGCAACGGCAACTGGGATGGCGAATTGGTGCATACCCGTCGCGATGGCGAACGCATCACGGTCGAAACCCGGCACATCGTGGTTGGCAAAACCGACCGCCAGCCTGGCGCTGTGCTCGAGATCAACCGCGACGTCACCAAGCGGAAAGTTGCTGAAGAGGCCGTTTCCAGGCTCAATGCCAAACTCGCCGTCACTAACAAAGAACTGGAGATGCGCAATCGCGAAGTGGAGCGCGCCAACCGGCTGAAGAGCGAGTTTCTGGCCAGCATGAGTCATGAACTGCGTACGCCCTTAAACGCAATCATCGGCTTTTCGGACTTGCTCGCCGAACAGGCTGCCGGCGCGCTTTCCGCCAAACAACTGCGCTTCGTCAACCATATCCAGCAGGGCGCCCGCCATCTGCTGGCTTTGATTAACGACATCCTCGATCTATCCAAGGTCGAAGCTGGACGCCTGGAGTTGAACCGCGAGAACCTGGCCGTCGCTCCGGTCTTGGCAGACGTGCTGACCAGTATCCGTCCGCCGGCCGCCGCCAAGAATATCGCGATCCATAGCAGCATCGGTCCCGACGTGTCGATCTTCGCGGATCGTGTGCGCTTCAAACAAGTTCTGTTTAATCTGCTGAACAACGCGGTGAAGTTTACACCGGAGAACGGGAAGATTTGGGTGGAAGCTGTGGAGCGCCGCGGCCGGCTGACGGTTTCGGTGAGCGATACGGGGCTGGGGATTCCAATCGAAGAGCAGGAAGCCATCTTCGACGCTTTCCATCAAGCCGGAGCTACAACCAAGGGAGTGAAGGAAGGCACCGGTCTCGGACTAGCCATCACCAAAAGGCTGGTAGAAGAACACGGCGGCCGCATCTGGGTGGAAAGCGAACCCGGCAAAGGCGCGCGGCTTAGCTTTACCATGCCGGCCGTCCGCAGATGGGTGGAAAAAGACGAGCCCGGCGGACGGCAGGATGACAATGCGGACGTCCAGCGTGAACGGCCGCTGGTTTTGGTGGTGGATGACGAAGCGCCCGCGCGTGAACTGTTGACCAGTTGGCTGGAGCCTGCTGGCTACCAACTCATCACGGCAGGGTCGTCGAATGAAGCGCTGGCCAAAGCCGCGAAACACGTGCCGGATGCCATTACCCTGAACATGCTCATGCCGGGTAAAGGCGGCTGGGATACGCTCTACGAATTGAAAAAGACACCCATCACCGCCTCCATTCCCGTTATTGTCGTAACCATCGTCGATGAACCTAAAATCGGTCTCGCGCTAGGCGCCGCCGAATACCTGGTGAAACCGGTTGATAAAGGAGTGCTGCTGGAAGCGGTTCGCCGGTTTATTGGGCCGGGATCGAATGGACCCGCCAAAATACTGGTTGTGGACGATGAGGCCGGAACGTGCGAACTGCTGAAGGAAATGCTCGAATCCGATGGCTACATTCCGGTGGTGGCGTCCAACGGCAAAGAGGCTTTGGCGGCGCTTTCGCGAATCTCCGTCAGCGCCATACTTCTGGACTTGATCATGCCCGAGATGGATGGCTTCGAGCTCTTATTGCATTTGAAGGAAGACGCCGGACTGTGTAACATCCCCGTGATGGTGCTGACCGCCAAGGATCTGACCGATAATGAAATCGACATGCTGCGCCACGAAACCATCGGACTCTTTCAAAAGGGCAGGGAGTGGAAGAAGCAGTTGCTGGCCGATCTGCACCGCGCAGTGGGCGAGAGGGCTTCCCGCGCATGAGCCGTAAGATTCTCGTGGCTGATGACAATAACGCGAGCCGCGAGTTGATTCGCGAGGTGCTGGAGATGAGCGGCTATGATGTCGTCGAAGCCTCCGACGGGCAGGATGCCGTCGATCGTGCGCGGGAGAGCATGCCCGATCTGATATTGGTGGATATCCAGATGCCGCGACTGGATGGCTATGGCGTGCTGAAGGCGTTGCGCGCCGATCCTGCGCTGTCGGCCCTCCGCGTGGTGGCCTTGACCGCATTCGCCATGCAGGGCGATCGCGAACGCGCGATCGATGCAGGTTTCGACGGCTATATCACTAAGCCGGTGAACATCGTCGCTCTCCGGCAGGAAATCAAACGATTCTTTTAGCTTGCCATGACTACGCCGTACATTAAGCTACTCGTCATCGACGACGACCCGCAGAGTCTCGAACTGGTGTCGGAAGCGCTGTCCGAAAGCGGACTGCAGATCTTGACCGCGGATGATCCCGAACGGGGTTTGGAATTGGTGCGTAGCGAACACCCGGCCATCGTGCTGAGCGACGTCGTCATGCCCAAGATGAACGGCATGGAATTGCTGGGACGAATCCTCGAGGTGGATCCCGCGACCGACGTGATCCTGATGACCGCTCACTATTCTACTGACGCGGCTGTTGAGGCCATCAAGAAAGGCGCGTGTGATTACCTGACGAAGCCGATCTCACTGCCCGTCTTACGCGAGCGCATCGATAAACTGGCGACAGATGCGCGCCGCCGGGTGCGGGTCAATCAGTTGGATAGCGAGTTGATGGATACCAGCCAGTTCGAAGGTATGATTGGCCGCAGTCCGCTGATGTGGGAAATGTTCGGACAAATCCGCCGGGTGGCGCCGCATTATCGCGCGTGCGCGGTTACCGGTCCCACCGGCACCGGCAAGGAATTGGTGGCCCAGGCGCTGCATAAACTTAGCCAGGCGTCCGGTCCCATGGTAGTTTGCAATTGTTCCGCGGTGGTGGAGACGCTATTTGAGAGCGAACTGTTCGGGCATGTGAAAGGCGCTTTCACCGGAGCGGATTCCAACAAGATGGGCTTGTTCGAATACGCCAACGGCGGCACATTGTTTCTGGACGAGATTGGCGACATGCCGCTCTCGACGCAAGCCAAGCTCTTGCGCGTGCTGCAAAATCGGGAAGTGCAGCGGGTCGGCTCTTTGACCGCACGCCCGGTGGATGTGCGCGTGGTGGCGGCCACCAACCACGATCTGCGAACCCAGATCGCGGAAAAGCGCTTTCGCGAAGATCTGTATTACCGGCTATCCATGGTGGAGATTCAAACGCCGTCGCTGGCGGACCGCAAGGAAGACCTTCCGTTGCTGGAGCGCTTCTTCATCCAGAAATTCGCGGCGCAGTACAGGAAGCCTGTGGAGTCGCTGACACCGCGCGCCCAGATTCTGCTGGCGCGTCACTCGTGGCCGGGCAACGTACGCGAACTCGAGAATGTGATCGGTCATGCTTGCATGCTGGTGGCCGGCGAAGCCATCGACATAGCCGACCTGCCGCAATACATGCGCCGGGCTGCGGGAGTGACTGCGCCTACGACTCAGACCCAGTCCGCCAGCGCCGGCGGCGAGTTATCGTTTGACGAGCAGGAACGCAGGGTCATCGAACAGGCGCTGGAACGCTCCGGCGGGAACCAAGTGCATGCCGCACGGATTCTGGGCATTACCCGCGATAAGCTGCGCTATAAGATCAAGAAACACAGCCTGCGAACATAACGCGGCCTGCCTCTAAACCTCAAGTCCCACCGATCGCATCAACTCCAGGGCGTTACTCTTTTCCACTACGCCGGGATGTAAGCGATAGTCGAACGTCATGCGTCCGTTCTCGAACTGATCTTCGAAATGCACGTTCGCGCCGCGTGGCGCGAGGGTCTCGACGACGCTGGCGAGCGCCAGATCGTGGGTGGTCACTAAGCCGATGGCGCCCCGCTGCACCAATCCGCGGACGATGGCTTCGGCGCCAATGCGGCGGTCGTGTGAGTTGGTGCCGTGCAGCAATTCGTCCAACAGGAACAGCACCGGCAGAGGGCCGGCATTCAACTCCATAACCTGGTGCAGCCGTTTGATCTCGGCATAGAAGCGGGAGGTGCCATCCTGCAGCGAATCCATAGTGCGGATGGAGGCTCCGAGGGCGAGGCGCGACAGCCGCAGACGTCGCGCGGACACGGGCGCGCCGGCTTGCGCCAGCACTGCGTTGATGCCCACCGTCCGCAGCAGCGTGCTCTTGCCTGACATATTTGAACCGCTGACGATCATTACGCGCAGGTCGCAAGCCAAGCGGACGCTGTTGCGCACCACGCGTTCGTGCGCGAGCAGGGGATGCGCCATTTCCTCGCCGTCGAAACCCGCTTCCGTAACGAATTCCGGAAAGACGTCCGCCGGATGTTCGAAGGCATAGGCCGCCAGCGCGCACAAGGCTTCTATCTCGCCAACCGACTCCAACCATCGCCGCAAAGCTGGGCCGGAAACCTTGCGCCAAGCTTCGATGGCGAAGGCGAGTTGTTCAGTCCACAGCATCAGCAGGCCGACGACTTTCATGAATGGATTGTCGCGGGAGTCCAGCATTTCGATCAGCCGGCTGAGTTTGGCAAGACGTACTGAAGGCGGTTGCCCGTCGACGTCGAGGGCGGCGCGCAGTTGCACTAGTCGGGGCGAAATAAAGCGCTCTTGCTCCAGGCGGGCGAGCACCTTGGTCAGTAATGCCAAGTCGTGGGCCGGTTGCTCGACCGCCTCGACCACGTGGCCGACCACGCGGCGATAGCGCGCGGTGAAAATGGCGACCACTGCCAGCATCAAGAAGAAGAGATCGCGCCAGCCCAGCACTTTCCACAACACTGCCGACACCGCCACCAGGCAGGGAATCAGGAAGGCGATGAGCCTGGCGGCGTGCGATTGGAGCAGCGGTGGTTGTTCGCCCCAAGCGGCCAGTTCCGCCGGATGAACACCGGTGCGGACGTCTTCACCGAGCACGGCCAAATCCTCGCGCAGGTCGAGCATGGGGCGCAGTTCGGCGATGGCTTCATGGCGTGCGCGCAGCGCGGCAGGATCGCCGGGATGGAGCAGCCAGCCGGCCAGCGTTTCTTCGCCCATGCGGGTGCGGGAGGTCGAGAGCAGTTCGAAGAGCGAGGCTGGACCAAATAGATCGAGGTCGGCTGCGTACGGATGGGCGGGGTCGAGGAAGCGCTCGCCGGTTTCGCCGTGCCCGGCCCAATGGCCATCCATGCGCGCCAGGGCTCGCTCGTAATGGGTCACGGCTCGCATGGCGGCGCGGCGGGCGCGCAGCACGCGCTCATGCGCCACGATCAGTCCGGCGAAGACTACCGCGGGCGCGGCCAACCAGACCGAACCAATGGCGTCGCGGCCCCAGATCAGCCAAGCCATCACGCCGGCGCTCAAGAAGACTAAGAGGCGCAGATTGCCGATGGTGCGATGCCGCTGGTCGTATTGCGCGACGGCGCCGCGACGGGCTTCCAATCGTTCTGTGTAGGCGCTGCGGGGATCGCTGGGCATGTACTTGAACCGGCTTCAACCTGCTTGAACCATGATATAGTTATGGCGATGCCGAGCGGGTATATTCCGATCTTTATCTTCCTGGCAATCGCCATCGCGTTCCCGGTGGTGACCATTATCCTGGCCAAGTTGGTGAGACCTTCTTCGCCGTTCGCCACCAAGCTGGAAGCTTACGAATGCGGCATTAAAGCTGCCTCGGATTCACGCGGGCGCTATACGGTGCGGTTCTATATCGTCGCCATTCTGTTCGTGATCTTCGACGTGGAAACCATCTTCCTGTTTCCCTGGGCGGTAAGGTACCGGTCGCTTGGGTGGTTCGGCGTGGCCGAAGTGATGGTGTTTCTGGCGATCCTGGTTGTAGGGTATATCTGGGCCTACAAAAAAGGCGCTTTGGAGTGGGTGTGAAGCGCTACTGAACGCTATAGGAAACTCGCACGTCGACGGTTTTCGGCGGGAAGCACGAGTTATTGTTGCAAGCCTGATAGCGCAGTTTGCCCAACATGATGCCCGGCCCTTGTGACGCGGCGGCGGGCACCTTGAATTTCGCGATCAAATTGATATCGCCGGTAAAGACGGAAAGCGGCTTTTCCGAGAATTCGTATTTTTCCATTTGCGGCTTGGGAAAGACGACCTTGTCGGGTTCGAGCGCGCCGCCGGGAGCCCAGGTCAATTTTAGCGGGATGAGGTAATCATCGCTGGGGGTGTTGCTGTTGACATGGAAGTTCGGCTGGATAGAGATGTTGATTTTGGCGTCGACCGAGGTTCCGCGTTTGGCCACCAGTTTTTGGGGCGCTTCGGCGGTGAGGTATTGAACGGGCGGTTTACTTTGCGCCCAGGAGCTCGGCAGGCAGAGACACGCGCCCAGAAGCGCTAGCGCTATGCGCCGGTGTTTGCAATAGTTGTTCAATGGCATTTTCAAAGTCATTCTTGTTGGTAAGCCCCACATGGACGTCGGCGATTTTGCCGTCGCGATCGATCAGGAAAGTGGTGGGAAGCGCTTCGATTCCGCCGAACTTTTCGGCCGTAGAATCGTTACCCACCATGATGCGATAGTTGATGCCCACGTCGCTAACAAATGGCTTAACGGCATCCCAGCCGTCGTCGTCCATCGAAACGCCGAGGACCGAAAAGCCCTGGTCTTTATGTTTACGTTCAAAATCCATGAACCAGGGAATCTCGACTTTGCAGGGGCCGCAGTAGGTAGCCCAGAAATCGAGGAGCACCACTTTACCCTTATAGTCAGAGAGGCGAACGGTTTTACCGTCGGCATCTTTGAGGGCGAAGTCTGGCGCCACGTGACGTTGTCCGTCGGGCTTTAGCGACGCGGCGCGGACGGCCTTGGCCGGCGAGCATCCATAGATCACGCAGCCCAGCAGAAATCCGGTGAGCAGAACGGTGCCCAAGCGCAGAGCCGACATAAGACCTCCTCTTGTCACTCCTCTAATTATATCGAGATTCCGTCGCATAGGCCGGAATCCTGGAACCACTGGCGGCGGCCGCGGCGAAAGCGGGGGGCCAGGGTGTATTCGCTATGGACCGCAACGCCGGAGAAGAGCCAGGCGGCGGAATCGCAGAAGCTTTCGCAGGCATACTCGCGCCAGGGGCGGGTGCGGGCGCCGGCGGCGTGTGGTGCGAGGGCGCGCTTACGCCACTCGGCGGACCAGCCTAGTTCGCCGCGAGCGCGCTTGGCCAACTCTTCGCGGAGGAGCCTTTCGTAGGAATGCCGGAGCGGATTGCCGAGGCGAAGCCAGACGAAGTGGAAGATCTCATGGACGAAGATGCGGGCGAATTCATCGGGATCGGCGGCCAGTTCGGCATCGAAGGCGATGCGGCGCCGGCGCAGGAAAGCGCCGGCATGCACGTCGCCATGGCGGTCGGCGAGGCCGCGGCGGATTTCGAGGCGGACGGGTTCGCCGTAGATCGCCGGGAGGCGGCCCAAGGGCTCAGTTCGTTTCATCGAGCAGCCTTTGGTAGACTTCCCGCGCGTGATCATAGGCTTGGCGGGCGGCGCCCAATTCGGCGACGGAGATGCGCGGGGATTTTTGGGTCCAGCACTGGCTTACCGCGGCGAGACACCATTCGGCGCTGCGGCGCGAGGCACGGATAGGCTTGCCCGCGACCAAGACGAAGACTGGATTGGTGTGGGCGGAGGGTAGGATGCGCACCGCCACCCAACTGCTTTTCGCGATGGGAACATCGAAGGCTACGTCACGCACCTGGCCATCGGCTAAGACGTTCTGGCGGGCGACAGGCTCGCCGTTGACGACGAGTTCGACGGGCACCTCACGGGTATCGCCGATGCGGGCGCGCTCCACATCCCAATAGGGCTTCTCGTTGTAGCGCTTGCCGCGAATGGAGGCGTCGGGCAGCGGGTCAAGATAGGAGGCCACTCTCACTTGGGCGTGGACGGCACCCGCTGCGTCGAGACGCACATCGACCGCGCCGGCGGCGACGCCATTCAACTGGAAATCCATCAAGTGACTCTTGCCATCCGACACATAACTACGTCCGGCCTTGAGGGCCTGGAGCCAGTTGGAGTAAGTGAGAGAGTCGAGCTTAGTGTAAGTGCGGCCGATGCCTACACGTTGGTCATAAATACAGGGGAAATCGGTCTCGCCCGCGATACGGGTGCGGAAGCCGACGTTGAGGGTGTGATACCACATACTCAGTTCCCAGACATAGGGAGTGTCGACGGAGGAGATGAAATCGACCAAGCCGGGCTCGGTCACGTCGACGATGTATTCGTTGGCGCCGATGCCATCAAAGCCAGGCATTTCGTAGTTAGGCAGGTCATCGCTCATGACTTCAAGTCCCCAGCCGGAGTGAGCGAAGCCGACTACGGCGCCCTGCGCCTTGGCCCAGCGGAAGATGGGTAGATCCCAGGTGGGCCAATCGGAGATGCGGGAGGCGCCTGGATAGTCCTGCTGGCGCAAGCCGAGTAGCACGATGTGGCCGGCGTGGCTTGAGGGGAAGCCGGAGACTTCGAGATCATAATGCATCAGTTCATCGGGCTTGGAGAGGGCATCGTCGCGACCCGAGAAGAACTGTTTCTGATAGTAATAATCAGGGCCCCAGGTGAGCACGGAACCGATGTTCAGGCGCTCTCCGGCGATCTGCCGGATCATGTCTTGGGGGAGCACGCCTTCAGTCGGGTTTTGATAATGCGAGCAGCCGGCGGCGTGTACGTGGTGGTCGCCCGAGTACCAGCCGAACTTGGCGGGATCGATCCAGCGTTCGAGCTGGAAAGATAGCTCGGTGGGGCCATGGTCATCGACTGCTAACTCCTTAGTATGTGCGCGGTATTCGGGACCGCCGGTGTAAGTGATGTTATAGTAGCCGACCGGCAGACTTACGGTCTCGCCATCGGCGCGATAGATCTGGGGTTGAAAGAAGAAGTCGGGCGCAAGGCGCTTGGAGGGATTGGGGTACAGGCGATTGAGGCGGTCGCGGATGACGAAAGACGCCATGGCGGGTTGACCCTTCTCGTCGCGTACGCGGAGTTTGATGGCGTGGGCGGGGAGGGCGGTGAAGAGGACCAGGATATCGTTGCGAAAGCCGATGTCCTGGGATCCCTGGCCGACGTTGAAGGCGATCTGAGCGGAGCGCTGGCCGCGATCGCGACTATAGACCTGGAGGATGCGGTAGTCGAGTTCGAGTCCGGAGAGGCGGCGATCCATGGGGGGGGAGTCATAGATAGAGATCTCGGCCCAGCGGCCGGCGGCCTGCTGGAGAGTGAGATCCATCTTAGGCTCGGGGTTGTTGGTGGAGGGGAGATAGACGTTGCCGCTGTTGGGACTGGCTACGCGCAGGGGGGCAGTGACATTGGCGCGGTTGACCACCTTTACGAGGAAGAGGCGGGTGCCACCCTCGACCAGTTCGGGCTTGGCGGGACCAGCCTCGACTTTGACGCGGCTTTCGGCGTTGATATCGACGATGGCGAGGGCGTAGCGGTCGAGGATTTGTTCGATTTGGGCGACGGCAGCATCGGCGGAAGGGTTCGAGATGGCGGCGTTGATGGCGGCTTGATCGGCGGCGGGGAAGGGTTGGCCGAGGTAGGTCATGGCGTCTTCGAGGCGGCGGACCTGTTGGGCGAGGGGTTGGAGGGGGACGGCTGCAGGGCATAAAGCGGCCGTGAGATGGAAGGCGATGAGTGTGGCGGCAAGTTTCATGGGACCTCCTTTGCGGGTCATGTGCGGGTCATGCGATTCGGACGATCAAACCCTAGCGGATTGATTATACAGGCCATAATGGGTGTTGCGCCGGGGGCCGGTAAAGAGGCAGACGCGCCGTTCGGTTGGGGGGGGGACGGTCTGGGGGGGGGCTCGAGCCTGGGACGGGCGATTCCGGTGGAGTTTTGGGGCTGGGGGAGGGATCGACGGGGAATCGGAAAGACAATGATGGCGCACCCATTGTTGGCAGGCGCGAAGTTGTCAAAGATCGGTAATGCTTGCAGCTACCGGGTATCGGTAGGATTGGGCTCGCAGGAGAGGGGATGGACGGGGGCGTCGCCGGACATGACATAGTCGGGATGCGGTGGTGCGGGTTGGGCAGGCGCGGTCTGAGCGGGTGCGGGGGGATGCGCCGGTTTAGCGGTTTCGGGTTTGGCGGGTTCGGACGGGTGGGCCTGCGTTTGGGCTTTGGCTTCGGCTTGGGCTTTAGCTTCGCTTTGGGCTTCGGCTTTGGCTTGGGCGGCGGCGCGGGCCAGACGATCCTGCTTGAATTGCCGGAGTTGATTGGTCGCGCCAATGAAGGAGCGTTCGAGGCGCACGCGCTGGACGGAGATACGATCGAGGAGGGCGATTTTGGCTTTCAGCCCCATGCCCGAGTCATAGACTTCGGTGTCACTTTCGGCCATGCGGCCCAGCAGCCACTGTGATGTGGCCATGGTTTCGAGGTGGTGGCGCTCGCAGGAGGTTTCGGGCTGCCATTCTTCGGCCAGTCCGTTCCACAGGATCTGGTAATCCTGGCCTTGGTCGCGCTTGGCCATGAGGGCGCGGGCGCGGAGGCCCCAGGAGAGGGCGTTGTAGCGGACGGCGGCCTTGCCCGCCTCGGAGGTGGGCCCCGTTGAGTGCTGCGCGTTTTGACAATTTGCCTGATGCTGTTTCTCGGATATCAACATATGGATCCTTTCGATTTGAGTTTAGGGGGTGGGGGGGCGGAAACGAACTATGGGGGGTGCGGGGTGAGTTAGTAAGTGGTTTGATTGGTTGGGATTGAGTTAGGAGAATTTTATTTTCGAGATGTGTGACTGGTAATGATCAGGAGGCCGAGGTCTGCCCTTTCGCCATCTCGGCCCGCGACCGCAGGGCTTCGTAAAGTTGGCCGGGGCCGAGCAAAATCTCCCGCAGGCCGTTTCGCACGCGTTCCGACTCCAGCGCCTGCTTACTCATCGCATTATGCGCCGTCAAGGCGTCCATGATGGCGTTCAGCAATTCGCTCGAAAGATCGGGAGAACTGGCAAACTGTTCCTTGGTGTTGTTTTCGGCCTGCTGCACCAGCACGACCGATTCCAGAAGCTTGCCCTTGATGACGTTGTTTACATAGACCAGGCGGTCATCCTCGGTCAGCTCACCCTCGAACGGGTCATTGACCTTGGCGATGATCTCTTCGAGGAGAGCTTTTTCCTTCTCCTGCACGGAGCCCCCGCCGGACTCCGTCAGCGGATTCAATTTCGGCGCTTCGCCCTGGCCCAGCGGGATCTGGCGTTTTTCCTGATCTTTCAGGTTGTGATGGGTCAGGATAATCTTGGAGAGATCGATTCCCTCCCGCTCGCGCCCGAACTCGAGCAACGGAAGCAGGCGGCGGTAAAAGATGAAGCGCTTCTCAATATCCGTGTTGCCGTAATCGAAGATCTGCGAGAGAAAGACGTAGGTGCGCTGGAACGTGGTCATGTCGTGCTTGAAGAGCACAAGCGCGTCGAGGTCGTGCTTGGCCTCTCCGGCAGCCTTCGTTTCGTTTTTTGCCGTGGCGGCTTTCAGCCGATCCAGGGCTGCCTTGTAGCGCACCAGCATACGCGACACCACAGGTTCGAGCGCCGCCGCCAGATCGCTTTGCCTCGCCTTGGGGTCGAACTCCACCTCTACGACGCGGTTTACCTCGAATTCGTCATAGAAACCGGTGGCATCCAGCTTCATGCGCAGATCAAATACCAAGTGAGGATCGGTGACGCCCGCCAGTTCCGCAGTCTCGTAGTATGTCTGGAAAGCCTTGAGGATTTCCTCGGGATCGTTGACGAAATCGATCACATAGGTTTCCTTGCCTTCATACGCGCGATTCAGACGTGAGAGCGTCTGCACCGCGGTAATTCCCGCCAGCCGCTTATCGACGTACATGCCGCAGAGTCACGCAATCGAGCCGGCGCAGGACGGTGAAGGGTAGGATGACTTTGCCGTACTCGGATTGTTTGTAATCGCCTCGCAGGAGGTCGGCGACGGACCAGATGAAGCTGGAGAGAGACGTCTGATTTACGGGATTAGGGTTTGCCAAGTAACCTATTGTAGAACGGGGTCAGGCGGTTGATGGAGAATCAGGCGCTTCAGACTGGCACGAAACCAACCCGGCCGATCCATTCCTCGGCCTCGGTACCCAACCAAATCAATAATAGATCCTCAATGGCGGCTCCGATGTCGAGATGCTGCGAAACGATAATGAGTCCCGGACTCGATCGGGTCTCGAGAAATCTCATGAAGTGACTGGGCATGGTCCTTCGATCATGGGAAACCAGAATTCGACGTGACGCCGCAGCGATGTGGAGCACGCCGGGGTCGGGCACGCCGACGACGCCACCTTCATCTGCGCTCATGAAATCGATCGACGGCTCGCGGCGGCGAAGGCCGACCACGATCTTGTGGTTGAAATCGGCGTCTGCCTGGAAGAGCGGCCTCATGCACTAGGTGCGTGAGTTCTCCGGCGCACGTCCTCAAGTTTGGCATAAAGTGCGGGGTTCTTCCGTCGCGCCTGCTCACGAAGGGCTTCAAAGTCTCTTTGGCCGTCGCGCAGGTAGCGATCTACGGTCTCCCGATTGGCCATATAGAAAGCCAGTGAGCCGAAGATCTGTTCCAAGCCCAAGGCAGGGAACGATACGGCAATTCCCTCGGGGGACTCTCCGCTTAGAAATGCGTAGACCACCGAGTCGAGGGAAATTCGGGTGCCTGCGATGAAATAGCCGCCGTCGCGTTGTTCTATATACTCGTTAGCCATGGCCCAACCGATTTCAGTATACGCCAACGCGACGCGCCACTCTCAGCAAGCAGCGGTGTCATTGCCAAAACGATCGATCAGCCAGGGGGGCAAGGGTTAGCAAACCATGGCGTCAGGCGGTACTTACCGTTTCCAATGCCACACTTCGGATGCGGTGGCGCCTGCCCAATCACAATCGCTTGCCCCTGGCAGACTGCCCCGACACCAGAAACGTGCTTGGCAGGCGTCCGGTTCCGCAGAGCTTGAAGGTTCCAAAGTCCTTGTACCAGTCTCCGTCTGGCACATCTGGGTCTTGCGACTTCCAGTCCGGTAGATCGAACAGGTCTTCCATCGAAATCTTGCGCTCTTTCGCTCGTTTCCGTAGGCGGGCCCATTTCTCCCTGGGAAGATTGTCCCATTGGATTTTGGGCATGATTCAGCGACCGAGGATGAGTGTGCGGAAATCATCGAGCAACCTATCTTGATTACTCGGATCGTCGGCGGCAAGATTCTTCTTCAGCCTTTCAAAAAACTCCCGCTTGCGATCCGCATGGGTTTGAAGACCAAGCCTGACAAGCGCAGCGATTGCCTTGCTCATACTAGCGTCAACTGTCTCGGCATAACGTTCCACTTCAACGGCCAGCGGCGATGGAAGGGCGACAGTATATCGCGTTCCCGGCTTGGACTGAGTGCTCGCGAATTCTGTCACTTAAAATATGACCATAGGGCTATCGGTTGGGCCATTTAAGAATATGACCGAAAGCGCGAGTGCATCAGGGCCAGTTTTGGCTCAAGGATGGACATGCACTCACGAGAGCAATACCTGGCACGCGTCCGGGACGAGTATCGGAACGCGGATAAGAAGACTAAGACTCGGTTGCTGAATGAAGCGCGGAAGCGCACGCGGCTGAATCGAAAGGTGCTGATCGGCAAACTGGCCCATCCCGCCGCGATCCGGCAGCACAAGAAACGCGGGCCGCGCCAGCGGACCTACACCCAGGAGGTACGGACGGTATTGATTAAGCTCTGGGAGCTATTCGATTACCCCTGCGGGCAGCGCCTGGCACCGGCGCTGCGCAATGAAGTCGCGCGGCTACGGCGATCCAAGGAACTGGTTTGTAGCGAGGCGGTGGTGACCAAGTTGGAGGCGATTTCGCCGCGCACTATAGACCGGCTGTTGGATCGGGAGAAGCGGCTGCGGGGCTTGCGCCAGAACCGGAACCCTGGCGTGCATCCGTTGCTGTACCAGAAGGTGCCGGTGAAAGTGGCGTCGGAGTGGGACACCACGGAGGTGGGCAACCTGCAACTGGATTATGTATTTCACTGCGGCCGGTCGACGGCTGGCGAGTATGTGCACACGCTCTCGGCAGCGGATATCGCCAGCGGGTGGTGGGAGGGAGAGGCCATCATGGGGAGATCTCAGGCCGCCACCAAGGCAGGCATGGAGGTCATTCGGCAACGCCTACCTTTTCGGATCCGGGAGATCCATCCGGACAACGACAGCGGCATGATCAATGATCTGATCTGGGGATACTGCCAGAATGCCAGGCCCAAGATCAAGATGTCGCGCTCGCGACCGTACCAGAAGAACGACAACTGCTGGGTGGAGCAGCGCAACTGGAGCCACGTGCGCAAGGTGGCGGGGTACCAGCGGCTGGACACGGCGGCGGAGTTGGCGATTCTGCGTGAGTTGTATCAGTCCGTAACGGTATACAAGAACTTCTTTCAGCCGACCATCAAGCTGGTCGAGAAGGTCCGGGTGGAGGGCAAGATCCATCGCCGGTACGACAAACCGCGGACGCCCTTTCAGCGGGTCATGGAGTCGGGACAGATTTCCGAAGCGGCGGGTAAGCGGCTGCAAGCCAGGTATGCGTCGCTGAATGTGGCGGTTCTTCACAAGCGCATTGAGGAGTTAAGAGACCGGCTATTCGCGGCGACCGAGGCGAAGAACTCGCCGGAACCGACCGGAGCCAGGCGTCGGGGCCGTGGCATTCGGGTGATCGGCGCCGCGCAACGGTTGGCGCAGCAGAGGAGGTGTACGGACAGTCAATAAGGAAGCCGGGCAAAAACGGCCCGGCGGCTTCGCGTTTTATTTATCCAAGGCCTCCGCTCCGAGACTTCACCAAAGAAATGTGGAGCAAGCAAATGCCAAAAACAAAACCCTCTGAGAGCCATAGCTATCAGAGGGTTCGTTACCGATTTCTTCGGAGCCAGCCCCGTCGCATCGGCCTTGGATCTCCGCTCGGGCGCGACCCCTTGCGGATCGAATTCATCTTACGACAATGAGAAACAGACTCGCGTGTCTGGTCATGTTCTTAAATGACCCAGCCGACCCCCACTTCGGTCATGTAGATAAATGGCTTGACAGGTGCTCGCTCGGGATTTTGAGGGCCGAACTGCCGTGCGCCGATTTCGCGCCATTGTTTGCGAGTGAGGCATGTGTCATCATTATGCCTCATTGTGCATCAGTTTACCAATTGGTCGTTCAGCGCTTCGGACGTCGCCCGGAGGGTGATGCCCGGCGGTTCTCAGGAGGTTTCATGCCGGCCGATAGTTCGAACACCAACCGGTCGAGATCAACTTCCCAGGGGGTGCGTATCATCGCCGGCTCAAAGCGTTGGCCAGCTTTGCGTTCAGCGGACGCCGCATGGCGGGCCGGGGTTGCGGATCAGTTCCCCTAAGCCGACTGGTGCGATGGGGCCGGAAGATCCCCAACTATGCCGCCAAGATAATCGTTAGTCGTTAGGCACTCGGCAGCCAAGGCGATCCGGTTTCGACCGGTGGCGATTTTTCGTCAGTTGATGTCACGGGCGGAATACTACACAGGACAGGCCGCGGACGGGGCGGAAATGTTTCGCGTTTGCGGTGCAAAAGGGAAGATCAGAGTCCATAGCGGTGGCGGCGACCAGGGCATCGGCTAATTGAATGCCGTGGGCGAGCGCGTGTTGTTCGATGATGGCGGCGGCTGCGGCACCGATAGCCTCGGAAAGCGGCAGGACTTTAAATTCGAGCCGGCGGAGGGATTGCTGAATTTGGCGGACCTCCAGTTTGGATTGGGCGCCCTGAAGGAGTTCCATGAGAGAGACGAGGGCCAGCGCGCGATCAGGCGCCGCGTCGATGGCGCGGGCCGCCTTTTCATTCCCGCGCAATGCGCAGATGAGAACATCAGTATCGAAGATCATTTCGACTTTCGCGAGCGCGGTGGCTTAAGCAGACTGGGTTGCGCGAGGACCGGGCGGTGAAGGCGCAGGCGGCGAAGATAGGAAGCGGGATCGCCGATGTCCTGGCGGTCTTTCCAGAGGCCAAACAACGGCAGATCCCTGGTCTTCGGTGCCCGGCTGCCTGATGCGGGCGCGATAGGCGTTATTTTCGCTCGCTCCTTGCCACGATACAGGACGGTGACCGTTTCCCCGCGGTCGATGGCGCGGAGAACTTGCTTCATGTTGTAACGAAGATCGACAATGGTGGCTTTCAAGAAGTGCCTCTTTACAAATATACATTTAGCTGAAGGTGTTTGGCTGACGTTTGAAGGACCTCGGATTGCGCGGTGCGTTTGGCGCTTGTCTTTCAGAAGCTCTGAATTGCGGTTCGGCGAGCATAGCAACACGATTCGCCGTGGTTCGCTGGTTCGGATAGCATTAGTAGGATGCGGTAAACGTGATGCGGATCAGAAAAAGATCACATGTAATTAAGGAGGGAACAACGCCTCCGCGTCGCAGTCTTTTGCTGCCGATGTTAATGCTGCTAGTAGCCGGCGCTGAAGCAAACGCAGCGAAGAACTCTCAGTTCGTGGATGTCGGAGATGGCGTGAAGCTGGAAGTCCTCGATTGGGGCGGGGATGGACCGGCGGTCATCCTGCTGCCGGGCTCGGGCAATACCGCCCATGTTTTTGAAGACTTTGCGTTGAAGCTGATGGCCTGTTGCCATGTCCGCGTTTACGGAATTACGCGCCGAGGATTCGGATTATCCAGCAAACCGGAACGTGGGTACTCCACTCCGGACTTAGCCGAAGATGACTTTCGCGTAATGCAGGCTCTGAAGCTGCAAAAACCGATCGTGATGGGGCATTCCGTTGCGGGCTCGGAAATGACCTTTCTCGGGCAGAAGATGTCTTCAGCTCTAGGTGCACTTGTTTACCTCGATGCTAACGCTGACCCCCTCGATTTTCCGTGGGAAAACGAAGAATACAGAACCATGGTCACCAAAGCCTCGGAGGGCGCGGTTCGTCCGGGTAAAAGAACCGCGGCCGACAATGCGTCTGTGGAGGCCTATCAAGCCTACCAGAAGAGAAGCGGAGAGGCCCCTTTCCCCGCCGAAGAGATTCGGAACATGTATGAAATGAACTCCGATGGCTCTATCGGTAAGAACCGCACCCCGAATTATGTGAGCGAAGAAATCGGTATCGGCTCGATCGCCAAGGATTATCATGGCGTGCATGTTCCCGTCTTAGCGCTAATAGCTGTGCCGCTCCAACCGTCCGAAAAATGGAAGGCGCGCACACCGAGAAACGAACAGGAGCGCCAAGCGTCGGACCGATCGGATGAGATCTTGATGGAATACCTTCATCGGTGGGAGAACAATTTGAAAAGCGCGGACTCGCAAGCCAAAATCGTGGAGTTGGCTGGCGCCCATCATCACATTTTCTTGAGTGAGGAGATCGAGGTTTTGAAGGCGATCCGCGAATTCCTTCAAACGCTTCCTCACAATTAATGCCGTTCTGCTGACCCGGCTAAGTGACGTTTCACGGTATTTATAGTCCAATAGAATCATGAACAGGGTGATCGTAGCGCTACTCATTGTGCCTTGCGCATTCGCAGGAAATGTTGAATGGCCCGGTTTTCGCGGGCCCGCTTCCAACCCCTCCGCCGTGAACTCCAACCTGCCCGACAAATGGTCGAGAACGGCGAACATCGAATGGACGGCGACGCTACCCGGCCTGGGCTGGTCTTCGCCGATCGTGGCCAGCAAGAACATCTTTGTGACGACCGTGACAACTGATGGCAAGGCGAAACAGCCGCAAGCGGGCACCGACTATTCCAACGATTACGCCGCGGAACTCCAGAAAAAGGGGCTCAAGGACGAGGAGATCATGGAGCGGCTGAACGCGCGCGATTTCGAATTGCCGAAGGAAGTCTCACTCCACTACTTCCTGTATTCCATCGATCTGGAGTCCGGTAAGGTCAACTGGAAACGGGAATTCTATGCGGGCCATCCACCCGGGGGGCGTCATCGAAAGAATAGCTTCTCCTCGGAAACCCCTGTCACCGATGGCGAGCGCGTCTACGTGTACATTAATAACCTCGGCCTTTTCGCCTATGATCTCAATGGCAACAAAGTCTGGAACACGCCGCTCGAAAGTTTTCCCACCATCATGGATTTCGGTACGGCTTCATCCCCCACGCTGGTTGACGATCTCATCGTCATCGTCAACGACAACGAAAAACAGGAATTCATCGCGGCGTTCGATAAGAGCACAGGTAAGCAGGTGTGGCGCACGGATCGGTCTATCCATGTGAAAGGCGCGGACCGGCAGACGGGATGGTCGAGCCCGTATATTTGGAAGAACTCCGGGCGCACGGAAATCGTCACCATCGGCCCGGGACTCGCGATCAGCTACGATCTGAAAGGCAAAGAATTGTGGCGGCTGGGCGGGATGTCGGCGATGCCCATCCCGAGTCCGTTCGCCTATGACGGACTTTTGTATCTGAACGGCGGGACCGGGAAAGCCCTCGCCGCCATCAAACCCGGCGCGAGCGGAGATCTCACCACGGCCGACGGCGCCAAACTAAACGATTACGTAGCTTGGCTGCAGCCCAAGGCCGGAACTTATCTGCCGACCGAACTGGCCTACGAAGGCGGGATCTATGTGCTCACGCACAACGGTATCCTGACGCGCTTTGACGCTAAGACCGGAGTGCAGACTTACAAGACGCGCATCGGCGAAGGCGGCGACTTCACCTCATCGCCCTGGGGCTACAACGACGAGGTTTTTTGTCTGGACGAAGAAGGCCGAACGTTCGTGATCCGCGCTGGCGATAAATACGAATTGCTGAATTCCAACGACCTCTGGCGAGATGGCACTGGCCACTCCGGCACTCATTGGCGATCGCCTGATCCTACGCACCGAGAACCATCTGTACTCCATCCGCAACAGGGCCGGCAGCGGGCGACGCTGATTGTGTCCTTGGCCTGCCGTTGTTAATTCGAGTCCAATTTTCCTGGGTACTGGGACTGTGCGGACAAGCTAAGGCTTGACACGCGGGAGAGGTCCGAATCTAATGAGCAGTATGAAAATCCTTGCGGGCTTCGCCGCGGCCTTGTTAGCTGCGGTTACGATTTGGGCGCCGCGCTGTAGTGCGCAAAGTGCGGGGCTGACCACCATCTACGAATTTCCGGGCACGAGCGGATCGCAGCCACTGGCGGGCCTGACCTTGGGGGATAGCAGCACGCTGACGCTTTACGGCACGACGAATCTGGGCGGGACATCAGACATGGGGACTGTTTTCTCGCTGCAGCCGAGCGGGACGGCGGGCAACTGGACGGAGCAGGTTATCGAATCCCCGACATCCACTTTTGATCCATATCCGCACAACGGTTTGGTAATGGCCGGTGGGATCCTATACGGGGTAGGCAGCGGCGGCACGGCGGGCGTGGTGTTCCGGTTGACGCCACCCGCAAGTCCAGGAGGGCCGTGGACGCCGGGAGTGCTGTACAGTTTTCAGGGAGGTAGTGACGGGGCCACGCCGGTCGGAAATCTGGTGGTGGTGGGCAATACGATATATGGGGTGACGAGCCAGGGCGGGTTATCCTGCGGCAATGGCGGTACCTGCGGAACGGTCTATGAGCTGACACCAGCTCCCGCAGGGAGCGCGCCGGGCACGCCGTGGATCGAGACGGTTCTGTACAGGTTTACGGGCGGGATGGATGGAGGCGATCCGCAAGCGGGGCTGGTGATGTCGCCGGACGGCACTCTGTATGGCACGACCAGTGCGCTGAATTCCGGACCTGCGTCGAACGGAACCGTATTCCAGTTGGCTCCGCCGGTGGGTCCTGGCGGGGACTGGACTGAGACGGTGCTATACACGTTCACCGGCAAAAATGGGGATGGGGCTTATCCGGCGGGGCCGCTGAGTCTGGGGACCTCGGGATCGTTGACGGGCGTAACCAGCGAGGGCGGAGGGCAGAACAGGTATTGTAATGGCGGCACCGGGTGCGGCACGGTGTTCCAGTTGATGCCTCCAGCGCAGGCGGGCGGGGTGTGGCAGGAAGCTATTTTGCACGCGTTCCAAGGTTTGCCGGCGGACGGCGCGATGCCGAACGGGGCGCTGGTGGTCACTGAGGGTGCGATTTACGGGTCCGCCACGGCCGGCGCCAACACCGCGTGCTACGCGGGACTACGGCAACCGAATGGATGCGGGGCTGTGTTCCAACTGACTGCTCCGGCGGTGGGCAACGGACCGTGGACCGAGACTTTGCTCTATCGTTTCCAAGCCAGTAGTGATGGGGCCCGGCCGTATGGCGGGTTGGTGATGGGACCCAACGGGGCGCTATACGGGACCACGTCGCAGAACGGGAAACAAGAGCACGGACAAGGCGCGTGTTGCGGCACGGTATTCGCGATCAACTGGAAGTGATGTAGCGGCGGCACGGCATTTTGCGCTCGATCGCAATTCATTTAGCGCCTGTGCGCTTGTCCCAGCTTAGCGTGGGAGCGAACTCAGCTTAGCGTGGGAGCGAACTCTTGCGGTGGGAACGGAGACGCAGGGCCAGCGCCTCCTATTTCAATCTAGCAAGGTTTGGATGCGGAAGTCTAACGCTATGAAAATACATGAGATATAGGCCGGAAAATGGGGAAATAAAAAGTAATATTCACGCGCCAATCCGCGTAATATAGACAGGCGGCCTAGCCGCCATCTTTATTCCGTTCTGAGCGAGGGGGTCCCATGCGCGTGCTGTTGTCGACAATAGGGTCTCGTGGCGACGTGGAGCCGTTGGTTGCGCTGGCGTTGCAGTTGATTGAGTTTGGCCAGGAAGTCCGTATTTGCGCGCCGCCGGATTTCGGCGAATGGATTGCCACGCTGGGGATTCCGTTCGTGCCGGTGGGAATCGCGGTACGCCAGACTGCGGCGCCGATTTCGTCTGCCACGCGGGTCCCGCCGACGCCCGAGAGTCTGCGGAAGCTCATGGAGGACACGGTGGCTGGGCAGTTCGAGGCTATCAGGCCGGCAGCCAGGGGCTGTGACGTTCTGGTAGCAGGTATGGCGCTACAATTCGCGCTGCACTCGCTGGCAGAGGAGTTGGGCGTTCCCTACGTCTACGCGGCCTGGTGCCCGATCACTTTGCCATCGGCACAACATGCGCCGCCCCCTTTGCCGGCGTGGGCGGGGGGGCCAACGGACGGCACGGACGACAATCGCACGCTCTGGACTTTGGATGCGAAGCGCTGGAACGACCAATGGGCGGCGGCGATCAACAGGCAGCGGATGACTATTGGGTTGGCGCCAGTCGCCGATGTGCGGAGCCATATCTTCACCGGCCGGCCCTGGCTGGCAGCCGACCAGAAGTTGGCGCCGTGGCCCGAAGCGGCGGATCTGGATGTGGTCCAGACGGGTGCTTGGATTCGTCCGGACCAGAGGGCACTATCCGCGGAAGTGGAGACGTTCCTCGATGCCGGCGAGCGGCCTATTTACTGCGGCTTCGGTAGTATGCGGAGTCCAAAGGATGTGAGCCAGGCGGTGCTGGAGGCCGCGCGGGCGGTGGGGCGCCGGGCGATCGTATCGCGCGGGTGGGGCGGCGTGACGGTGCCGGAGGACGAACCCGGCTGCCTTTCGATTGGGGAAGAGAATCTGCAGGCGTTGTTTAGGCGCGCGGCGGCTGTTGTACATCATGGCGGCGCGGGCACCACCACCATTGCAGCGCAGGCCGGAGCACCCCAAGTAGTGGTGCCGCAGATGTACGACCAGCATTATTGGGCGAAGCGAGTGGAGGAACTGGGGGTGGGTATCGCACACACGCCGGGCGCGCCTTCCGCCGGTTCGCTGGGTGAAGCGCTCGGTCGTACCCTGCTGCCGGACGTGGCGGACCGTGCGCGCGCTTTGGCGGCTTCGATGCGCGCAGATGGGACGGAGATCGCGGCGCGACGGCTGATCGAGGGGGTCTCCCGGGGCGTACTGGGTTGACGCAGGCGAAACTGTAAACAAAGTGTAAATCCAGCGACTCGGATCTTCCCCTTGCGCACGCGCGGATGGCATACTCATCGACGGGTGCGAAGATGATGTCGAAACGGATCGTTTTAATCGTAGTGCTGACCGGGTTTGCAGCGCGCACAGAATGCGCGGCTGCCAGTCGCAAAACGCTGTATGCATTCAAGGGCGTTCCCGACGGCGCGGCGCCGGAGGCCAGCCTCATCAGCGACGCGGGAGGCAATCTATACGGCACCACTTATGGGGGTGGCACGGGGCCGTGTGACGGCGGCTGTGGTACGGTCTTCGAGTTGACTCCAAATGCAAGTGGCGGGTACAGCGAGCGCATCCTGCATAGTTTTCAGGGCCCCCTCATTGATGGGCAACAGCCCATGGCTCCGCTGGTCTTCGATGCGCTCGGCAACCTTTACGGAACCACCCTCTCCGGGGGCCAGCGGGTTACGGCGGCATCGGGCACCGTATTCAGACTTTCACCGAACGCCGATGGGACCTGGAGCGAGACCGTGCTGCACAGCTTTAACGACGCCTTGGATGGCGGCACGGACGGTGGCGAGCCGCAGGGTGGGCTGGTGTTCGATCAAGCGGGCAACCTATACGGCACGACCGCAGGAGGCGGCACCGGCACCGGATGCCCTACGAGTAATGGCGGCACCGGCTGCGGAATCGTGTTTGAATTGACGCCGGGTGCGGACGGTAGCTGGCAGGAGACGATACTGCATGATTTCACCAACGATCATCAGGACGGCTGGAATCCGCTCTCCAATTTGCGCATAGACCGGGCGGGGAATCTTTATGGGACTACTTTTTTTGGCGGCTCCGCGGGCGGGGGCACGGTGTTCGAATTGAGTCGGGCGGGCGGGTCCTGGCAGGAGGAGGTCCTGTACAGCTTCTCGTGCGGGCGCGACGGATGCTCGCCGTATTCCGGTTTGGCGTTCGACAAAACCGGTGATCTATACGGAACAACCGTGGGCGGCGGCGATGGCAGCGGGAACGGGGTGGTCTACAAACTGACGCATAACTCGGCGGGCGGTTGGGATGAAAGCGTAATTTACACTTTCGAGGGTGGAAACGATGGATCCTATCCCTATGGGAGCCCTATTCTGGATGCCGCCGGCAACGTTTACGGGACCACGTTGGATGGCGGCGGCGATAGCAGTGCGTGCCCGGGAGGCTGCGGTATCGTATACAAGCTGATACGGGGAGCGGGCGGCACTTACACCGAATCTATTCTGGCCCGCTTCGGCGAGGGGGCCGGCGGGAGTGGCTCGTTAGCGAGCCTGTTGCTGAACGGCAGCGGGAATCTCATGGGCACAGCGGCGTTCTCGGGTCCACGTAGGGCAGGCGCCGTGTTTGAGATCATACCGTAGCGCGGACAGTGCGGCTCTAAACTTTCTGCGAACGCCGCCGATCATAGGGGTACGGCCGATGCGTTCGCTTCTGTCCTACTTAGTGCTTATGCTGGTTTGGTCCGCTTCCTTGATGGGCGGCGACCAACCGGAACCGCGCCCGGATGAAGCATCGGGCGAAAGCGCTCTGTTCGGAGACATGCCGGTTGTGGAGGCGGCCTCCCTGCACGCCCAAACCCTCGCTGAAGCGCCTGCTAGCGTCACGGTAATAACCGCCGCGGATATCCAGAAATATGGTTACCGGACACTGGCGGACGTGCTCTCGTCGGCGCGCGGATTCACGATGATCGACAATCACCTGGTGTCGTCGAGCGAGGTGCGGGGCTTTGCAGCGCCGGGCGACCTGAATACCTGTTTTCTGGTGATGATCAACGGCCACAACATGACGGAGATCTTCGATCGGGCTAACAGCGTGTTCGGGGAAGAATTTGGCCTGGATTTGGACTTGGTGGAACGCGTGGAAATCATTCGTGGATCCAGCTCCGCGCTGTACGGCAGCAATGGTATTCTGGCCACGATCAATATCGTTACCAAGGGGCCGGTAGATGCGCCGCGCTACATGGTGAGTATGGAAGCCGCCGCCGGTGAGGCGCAAAAGCTCGAGGTGATGAGTTCGCAAAGTCTCGGTCGGGGGGTCAATCTGTTGGTCGAGGGATCGGGATTCCTGGATAGCGGACGCAACCTGTTTGTTCCGCAGTACGACACGCCCGGACAGAACAACGGCGTTGCGAACAATGTGGACCGCATGGGGGGATACCACAGTTTCGCGAATCTGACCTGGGGCGGCTTTAGCTTCACTGCGTATTTCAATAACGAACTGGAGCATGCTCCAGTTGTGACGCTTGGAACGATTTTCGATGACGCGGGCCAGTTTCTGCGTGTGCAGCGGAATTTCGCGGGCGTTCAATATACACACACCTACGCGGATGGCGGTGAACTTCGCTGGCAGGCTGATTACGACGGCTTTCGCTATGACAATCGCTATGATTACGCGCTTTTCGGGGTTCTGGACGACCGCACACAGGTGGCGGGCGATTGGATCGATACGCAGGTGACGTATAGCCGCGAAGTGCCTCGTTTGGGGCTGTTAACGCTGGGGTTGAGCGGGCAATTTGAAATTCGCAATATGGTCGAGAATCTTAATTACTCGTATCACGAGGTTCTCCTATTCCGGATCAGCCATCCGGACCGTTCGGGCGCGGCATTTGTGCAGCAGGAATGGAATCTATCTAGCAAGTGGAAAGCGTACATGGGCGCGCGCTGGGACGTTTCGGAGAGCTATGGCCAATTTGTGTCTCCGCGTCTGGCAGTGGTCTATCAGCCGAATATGGCGAGCTCTTACAAGCTGTCCTACGGCCGCCCCTTCCGCGAGCCGAGTTTGTACGAGTCTTACTATCACGATGGACTGACGCAAGTGGCCAATCCAACTTTGCGGGCGGAGAGCGCCGATGCCGTGGAGGCATCCGCGGAGCACAAGGTGGGCAAGTCCAGTTACGTGCTGGCGAACGGCTTCTGGTATTCCATGCATTCGGCTATCGCAGCGGTGCTATTGCCAGCCCAGCTTTATCAATTCCAAAATTCAGGCCTACGAACGTCGCGCGGAATCGAATTAGAAACGGGCACACATCCGGCGCACTGGCTCGAAGTGACGGGCAGCCTGACCTTGGACCGTGGGGAGGAGGAGGATTTGCACACGTTGCTGCCAAACAATCCTGGACGGATTGTGAAGGTACGCGGCGCGGTGCCCCTTTGGAAGCGGTTCCATTTTAGTATGGACCTGGAATACCTGAGCGCCCGCACGACGGCAGGCGACACACTCACGCGGCCGGTGGCGTTGGTGAATGCTACGCTTTCGAGCAACCGGCTCTTCGGTGGCTTCGACCTAGTGGCGGGTGTGCGCAATGCCTTGAATTGGGGATACGCGGATCCGGGGACGTGGCCGCTTGACTCATCGATCGATCAGATTCAAGCCAACGGGCGGACGGCTTTCGTGAAATTGATTTGGAGGTCGGGAGAAGGCGTCCACTGAGCAATAATTAGAAGTGGCATGCAGACGGATTCGTTAAGTCAAAGCGTTCCTACTATTCTGTTGATCGCGGCTTCACGCGGCTTGGGGCTGGCGATGGCGGCCGAGTTCTTAAAGAAGGGGTGGAGTGTCGTGGATACGGTTCGGGGCGGGTCGGATCGCACGAAGTTGCAGGCTCTGGCGGATCAGTTCAAGGGGCGGGTGGAGATTGAGACGCTGGACATCTGCGAGCAGGCGCAGGTCATAGCGCTACGGGAGCGCTTGTGCGGCAGAAGCTTCGAAATGCTGTTCGTGAATGCGGGCGTAACGAACAATGAGCAGGAAACGATTGGTGACGTGACTACTGCGGAGTTTATCCGTGTGATGGTCACAAACGCGCTGTGCCCGATGCGGGTGGTCGAGTCTTTGCAGGATCTTGTTACCGCGGATGGTTTGATTGGGGTGATGTCATCCGGCCAAGGTAGTGTCGCCAATAACGTAACCGGGATGCGCGAGGTGTACCGCGGCAGCAAAGCAGCCTTGAACCAATTCATGCGGAGCTATGCAGCGCGTTGCTCCGGTAAGGCGCGGGCGATGGTTCTGATGGCGCCGGGGTGGGTCCGGACGGAGATGGGGGGACCGGACGCGCGACTGAGCATTGAGGAGAGCGTTCCAAACCTGGTGAACGTACTGCTCAAGAAGAAAGGGAATGCGGGGCTTGAATATCTCGACTATCTGGGCCGGACCGTGCCGTGGTAACGGCTTTCTAAGGTAATGGCATGGTGACTGACCTTTTGTCCGCAGGCGGCTGGATCGTGCGGCCCAGTTCCTGGTGTTCGACCGGTGAGCGAGGTGGGGAGATTGTGCCGCAGATCGGCTGAGGGGGGCGTCCAGTTTAGCCTCAGGGTGATCTCCGGAGGTCCGGAGGCACTCTAGATGAAATCAGTCTTTCGATGTCTTTAATGCTCACGCAAAACAGGGCAGTATACTGATTGTGAGATGACTTGGCGAGCGGTGGTATTGGCCGCATTTGTATGCATGTTGCAGGGGGCGGAGTTGCCGGGGCCGTCTGAATTCCATGTTGTCTCGGTATTCTTCTCAGATTATGGCGGGCAGTTTTACTACCGCATCATCGACGTGACCGGGCAAGGATCGGGCTCGGTGGTTCGCTGCGTACGGATTGCGCCATCAAATGTTGTTTGTCCTCGGCTGATAATTCAGGCTGTGGAAACCGTGGTGCGCGATAGGACTCCGGCTCAACTGGCGGGGGGTAATAATCCGTGTGCGATTCAGCCGGGCGGGTTGGCTGCGGCCCTTAGGCAATCTCACCAACGCGGGGGAGGGTTTGAGAGGATCAGCTTTGGCATCGTCGCACAATGTGGGCCGTCGTCGATCTCGCTGGCGCTTCCACCCCCGGAGACTGTCGACGTCGAGAAGATGGAGGCCTTGTATCCGGCGACGATTCGCCTGTGGGAGTTGGGTGCGGAGATATCTGCATCGGGCTTTGGGCCCAACGATGATTTTGCGATCCGGCGCGAGGAGGACGACCTTGTGCTGCAGCAAACGGGGCAGGACTTACTGCCGCAATTGATCTCCGGCCGGTACGATAGGGCGCTGGCTCTGGCGGTAAAGGGGAATGTGGGGAAATGGAAGGACCCAAGCTTCCGATCCTTACTCGCCGGTTATCAAGGCCCCATGTCGGCGGCGGAAGCGAAGGCGAGCTATGAGCCACAATTGCTGAAGGCCACGGACTATCGTTTTGACAAATTCGTTGTTCCAAATTACGCGCCGCTGGCCATACAGGGACGGATCCAGGGCAAAGTTGAACTGCAACTGACGGTGGAAGCGGAGACAGGTGAGGTCCAAAATGCTTCGGTGATTTCGGGACATCCGCTGCTGGCCCCAAGTGCAGTTGAAGCGGCGAAACAGTGGCGCTTCGAAGCCAAGTCACTCGGCACCGATAGGGTTAAGGTGACTATCGAGTACGCTCTTCGTTGTGGACACGAGCGGTAGGCACTGTTGGAGAAAATCGCGCCGGAAAACGGCGGCGCATGCGGCGGCGGAAGCAGAACTTCCTGAGCGGCCTTAATGCATTTATATCCGCGGGGTCAAAGGTTCCGCTACTTCGGCTGGGGCCGAGCCGGCTTCGGCGGCGCCGGCCAGTTCGACGAATACTTTGCGGAACTGTTCGAATAATTCCTCGAATTTCCCCACTTCGTCATGGGCGGATGGCACCACTTCCAGGTCAAACTCGCCACCGACTACACGCGTCGCAACGCGGATCAATCTCTGCAGGCGGGCCACGATGAGCCGGCTGAAGAGCACACACATCACGATGCCGGTGAGTGCCATCAGTAGGATGATCGCGGTCAGGCCCCGCGCCATGGTCTGGTGGGTCTCCTGGTAAGCGGCGGTGATGTTACTTAACACAAAGACCGCGCCAACCTTAGCGCCACCGGCGTCGCGTAGCGCGAACACGCCGCGGCTAAACACGCCAGAGTTGCGTTCGACCAAGCCGAGTTCCTGGCCCGCTTCCGGCACCATGCTTAGGCTGCCGGGATACCGGAGGATGGATTCGTCGGAATAGGTATTCTTGGCTACCACGAGGTCCGGCATGTCATCCCAATTGTCGCGGACTCCGCGCACGGCGCGGCTGGTACGCCATACGGTGGCATCCAAGCGCGACTTCTGCAGCAGCATGCCGTACTCGTTGCCGGTCTGCTGCTTCATGCTGGCCAAAAAGTTGCCGACATCCTTACCCAATTCGAAGTATGCGCAGAGCTTTCCCTTGAAGTACACGGGCGTCACCACCCGAAATGCAAAGCCGGTTCTGCCCATCTCCAGTCCGCTGACGAGAGTCTTGGCCTTGACGACCTGGGACAACATGGCGCGCTCCACCATATCGCCGTATTTGTCGGGCGTTCCCGTGCGCAGGAGACTGACCAGACCCTTGACGCCGGTTTGCCCGGGCGGTTCAGGTTCCCAATAAAGCCAGTGTGTAATCCCGTACTGCATGTAGTAACTCTTGAACAGCGGCACGGTGGCTTTGAGGAGTTGTTCGCGGTCGTGGTGAGCGAGGGCGGCGCTGATCTCCTGGTTCGACGCCAGGGCTTCCACGGTCATGGCCATCATGGCGGTGCTGTCCTGGCGGAGATTTTCAAAAGCGCCCTTGGACGCGCGGAGAGTTTCATTCGCGGTCCGAGCCACTTGTAGACGGTAGCTTCGGTCGAACAGATACCCGATCAGCGATACGCTGGCTAAAAGGGTGGCCGACACTACGGCGATGATTTTTCCCTTGATCGACACTTAAATCCTCCTAATGAACGTGCGTCCCGCTCAAAGCGGCATGTGCAGAACTTCTTGCGCGGCCTTACGCAATTTCTGAAGTTTGGCGTCGTCGTCTGGAGTGCCCGATTTAATCAGGGAAACCAGAAGGCCGGCTTTCAGGCCGATATCGCCATAAATATTGATTTGATCCAGCTTGCGCTCTTTGATGATCTGGTCCAGACGGCACCGGGTGTCGTAGAGTTGTCCCATGTTACTTACCTCCCAGGTGCAAAGATTCTGCTAATGCGGGTGGGGCCGGTTCGGCTGCTGCTGCTGCGGCTCCGGCCAGTTCGACGAAGACTTTCCGGAACTGCTCGAACAGTTCCTCGAATTTACCTACTTCGTCGCGCGCGGACGGCACCACTTCCAAGTCAAACTCGCCACCAACTACACGTGTTGCAACCCGGATCAATCTTTGCAGGCGGGCTACAATCAGGCGGTTGAAGAGCACACACATGACAATACCGGTGAGTGCCATCAGCAGGATTATCGCGGTTAAGCCCCGCGCCATGGTCTGGTGGGCCTCCTGGTAAGCGGTGGTTATGTCACTTAACACGAAGACCGCGGCGATCTTGGCGCCGGCGGCGTCGCGAAGCGCAAACACTCCGCGGCTAAACACGCCAGACTGGCGTTCGACCAGACCCAGTTCCTGGCCCTTCTCCGGCACCATATCCAGGCTGTCTTGAAATTTAAGGATGGATTCGTCGGAATACGTATTCTTGGCGACTACGAGGTCCGGCATGTCGTTCCAATTATCGCGTTCGCCCTGGAGGGCGCGGCTGGAGCGCCATTTGGCGGCATCCAATCGCGACTTCTGCAGGAGCATGCCGTATTCTTTGCCGGTCTGTCGCTTCATGCTGGCTAGAAAGCTGCTGACATCCTTACCAAGTTCGAAGTAGCCGCACAGCTTCCCCTTGAAGTAGACCGGCGCCACTACACGAAAGGCGAAACCAGTATTCCCCATATCCAGCCCGCTGGCGAGCGTTTTGGTTCTGGCAACCTGCGACAGCAGGGCACGCTCCACCAGTTCGCCATAGTGGTCCGGCGCACTGGTGCGCACGAGGCTGACGAGACCCTTAACGGCTGTTTGCCCGGGCGGTTCGGGTTCCCAGTAAAGCCAGTGCGTGATCCCGTACCGCTTGTGGTAACTTTCGAACAACGGCGATGTGGCCTTAAGGAGTTGTTGGCGGTCGCGATGTAGCAGCGCGGCACTGATCTCCTGGTTTTCAGCCATGGCTTCGATCGCCATGGACATCATGGTTACACTGTCCTGCCGGAGATTTTCGAACGCGCCCCTAGACACATGGAGAGTTTCATTCGCAGTGCGGGCGACCTGTAGCTGATAGCTTCGATCAAACAGGTACCCGATGACGGTTACGCTTCCTAGAAGGGTAGCCGTGACCACGGCGATGATTTTTCCCTTAATCGACACTTAGTCCTCCCGATGGACTCGCGGCCGACTAAGCTCGTCCACCTGAATAAGGTCATCGGCTGATGCGCCGTTTAGCTGTATACCGGGAATCTTTCATTTCTGCCGATGAGGGGGTGTATGAGTGCTATCAATCTGGCTTCCTTATGGAAGGCGGGGCCGACTTGAACGGATTACGTGCGTCCGGCCGGGGCGGCTGGGTCTTCGAGTGGCGGTCAAGCGCAAGATACGGTGAACTTGAGCCCGCAGGCGCAGGCTGCGGCGGATGCTAAACAGGCGGCGGGCGGGGGCGACGCGGCGGGAGATAGTTCGAGCTACGGTGGCGGGGCGCGACGGGTTGGCGAGACGGTCGACGTCTCCGGGTGATGCGATCGCCAGGTCATTCGCTCTTCTTGATAGTAAGCGGACCGGGAACGAGTTGCGGACTGCTGCAGGAGTTACAGTGCGTACTCTCGCGCAGAAAATCGATATTACCAACCAGACTCTGCAATGCGCGATGAATCCCGTCCTCGACAGGGGCCTCGTCCGGGATCTCCAGAATTGACTGGAGGTGCGCGGAAAGGGTGGCAGCGAATCGTTCATAGCAATGAAAGCGGGAACGCCGGATGGCATTGTCCAGGAGCGTTATCAATTCGGTCCGCTTGAACTGGAAATAGGGTGAAACAGGCGGATCGATGCCGTTATGATCGGCCGAGTAGAAGCTTTCGCGCGTGGGAAGTCCGATGCCTAGCTGCAAGCGTTGCATTTCGCGCTCGGAGCCGGTCAGGTTTTCGATTAGGTTCAAACCGATTTCGGGGGAGGCGGAATGGCCGGGGATGGCGAGATACCAGTCTCCGGCGGTGGTCCGTCCACCAAATAGCGGGGTGACCTCTACGCGCGAGCGCTCGGCGGCGGTCATAGCGGAAAGCTCCTGATTGAGGGTGTTGTACCAATGGCGCATATAAATGGCGCGGGGGCGGCGCTCGCTGTGGAAGCCCAACAAATGAGAACGACGGCAGAGGGTACGAAACTGCATGGCTGCCTTTAGCGTGTTTTCACTGGGGCGCAGCCACGCTGCCAGGTCGCACTGGCGGTCGAAAGCGGGGGGCGCCAGGGAGTACAGCAGTTCCATGAAGAAGCAGTTATACGTTTCCACGCTCTCGGTATAGACGGGACAGGAGAAGAATACTTCGGGGGGAGGAGGGCTAAGAGGCTGAGCCGTCTTTCGCGCCCGCGTCGATTTGCCCTTACCTCTTACGGGCACGAGGGGGTTACGCGCTTCCCAAGTCTCGCACCGTTTAACCAATTCATCCCAGGACTTGGGCAGTGGATCGGTAAACTCCGCTTTATACAGGTCGGATCTGTACGCAAGAAAACTAATATTCTGATAAAACGGGATGGCCAAGAAGCGCTTACCCGAATCCGACAGGACGCGTGCCACCATGCCCGGTAGCCGGCCCTCAAGAGCGCGGGGGTGGGCGGCAACCTCGAAAGTGTGCAACACGTGGGCGGCGGTTTCGTAATTAGGCAGTTGATATTCGTCGAGTTGAAAAATCTGCAGTTCATCTACTGCCGAATATTGCGACATCGACAGGAACTGGGGATCGTAGCGGAGGCTCTGCGGGGCGATCTTGGTCTGCGGTGATAGGGTGGTTTGGAGGGCATTCAGAATTCTGTTGTTGTATTCCTGGTGATTCTTGGTTTCAGCGTGCAGGTACAAGACTACATTGGCCGCCGTGACGTCTCCGGCGGCACTAATTCGCCACAACGGTGCAGGACCGACGCGCATGCCCTCGGGCTCGAAGAGAAGTTCGAAGGATTCTCGCGGGTGCCGCATGCCCGGACTCTTTATGGTAGTCAACAGAGTGGTAGTCCTGCCCTTGAATTCACGAGGGTGGAAAAGAATCAGAGTATTTGCCTGGCTGGTCAAGGTTTCCCGCAAGGGAGAACTATCGTGGTCTAGTTCGTCTCCGTTGACGATCATACTGACCACGCCGTAGCTGCGCAGGAGATTGCACAACGCGATCCCGAAGCTCACATCGTGCGAGAGCATCGGAACCTCTTTTTCCCAGCGGGACAAGTTGGTCACCACCACGCGCCCCAGCGTGAAGCCATCCTCGCGATATTTGTCGAGGGTATTCCGGATGAGCAGCAAAACGCGGCTAGGCTCGGCGAAGTTGGAAGCAATGGCGGACTCAATAGAACAGCGGATGACACTTTCTGTTTTTCTAAAGCGGTCGAGGCTGGACGTTCTGCGCCGGGCATGATCCGAAATATAGATATTCCGGATGTCGGGCCTTCCCAAGTCCACGTCGGCGAATTGGGCAGCTACGAGAGCTTTGCCTTTTCCAGGACCCGCGAGCACGACAATATCTCCGGGGGAGAGCGCGTTTGGACCGAACAATTGGTCGATGCCGGTGACGCCGAATTGGGACGGAGGCACGGCATCTTTGGCGGGAGAATTACGGACTGAACGCGCGATGGTAGCCGCGGGCGGATACACATGCATCCCGCCCTCCGGCTCAATGGCCAAGGCATGACGACCCGAGCATTCCTGTTGAAAACGCGACTTGGTGACTTCAATGTACCGGCGAGGCTGCCCGTTATGATCCTCAGCGCCGAGGTGAATGACCGTATCGGCGACATTTTCCTCGAAACGATCTTGCGGCGACTGGTTGGGCGGCTGTTCGCTAGCGAACCAGACGTTCACATTGTGATGTTTGGCCGCCTCGAACATTTCCCGTGTGCGGGTCCGCAGCGAGGCAGCGGCTTGCCGGGCGGGTGGTCCCAATGCATTGACTGGGTCGATGACCAGAAGGCGCAGAGGGTATCCCGACATTAGGGAGAACTGCTTCTGCACTTTCTGTAGAAATGTGCCGAGGTCCGCTTTGTCGTCCGGTTCCGGCCGGAGGAAGGCAAGGGCTCCTTGACCTGGAACGGGGAAGGCGATGGCTTTCAAGGAATCAATGGGGCCGGTATAAGTTTTCATACTGGCGTGCTCGGTGGAAATACCGATTGCTTCGAGCGCGTACTGGCATTCTTCGTCTGTTTGCTCCAAAGACATGACCCAGGCGACACCGCCCTTCCGGGCCACTTCGACCGCCATTTGAAGGGAGAGCAGGGTTTTGCCGCTGCCAAATGGGCCAATTACCAAAACCACGCGGCTGCCGATACCGCGATCCTCGGTTTCCCGGATCAAGGATGCAAACAGCGGGGGCGGCGCAGGCAACGGTACGGGCGGTTCCGCAGTGGCCTCTTCGCCACTGGACTGCGAGGTGGGAGGAACGATACTTGGCAACGGCGCCGGCTGGGCCATGGAGTCCGCAAGCATCAACCCTCCGCCACCGAACAACTCATCGAAGCCGGGAATATTCGTGGCAACTCCGAACAAGTGGCTCATGAGGTGTTCTGAATTGGACGCGTCGGGGTCCAGAGTAACCCGCGAGGGGCCCGCGATCTTCACGTGATCCAAAGCCCAGCAGAGATCGCAGTAGGCGTTAACGGGGTCAGCGGCGGTAATGGAAATGGCAAAAGCTGCCGGGCCGCGCGCGACGGCTTGGCGGAACTCGTCGAAAGTGACGTTATCGCACTCGGCCAGAGGGGCGATTTGGCGTGCGATCGCGTGGAACGCGCGGGCGGTCGCAGCGGACGGTCCCAACCGGTAGTGCCAGCGAATGGAGCGCATGAAGCAATACCGGACGTCCGGCTCGGGTACAGGCTCTGGCACTAATCGCTGCCAAGTCCGGCGGAAGCTCAGGCTGGGCTCGGGGTCCGATTCCGCGGGCCGTTGGTTTTCCCAAGCGGATGCGACGGCGTTGTAGACACTTTCTTCCAGTTCCGGCCAATTCCAACCGCGGACGGCCACGGCAATTTCAAAACCCTTGACCTGACGGGGAACAGAATTCTCCTGGCTCCAACGCTCGACCAGGAAACGTAACAGGCTGTGAATCGCTTCCACGGCCACTGCCAGCGAGCCTCCAGCAGCCCTGATAATGGGATTTTCCATGGAAGATACCGTTAGCGCCCGAGCGCGTTCTGGCGCCGGAACTCGGGGGCGTCGAACATGGCCTGGTTTCCTACCATGGTGAGGATGGGGACGGGGCTGAGAACAGTTTCCCGAAAGCTCGCGGCCATCTCGAGGGAGGTCTCATCGGCCTCCACCTGCTTGTGAGCGTCTCTGACTTCGCAAAGAAAGGCGATCAGTTTCTCCTGCTTGACTTTGCCCTGGTTCTGCCTACAAGTGATCCGATTACTAAAGAGGGCGTTGATCGCCTTGGCATTAAGCTGGCGTTCTTCTCCGTCGGGTGTGGCACGGGCGACGTTGACGAACTGCACGATCTCCCGAGGCTCCATAGGTGCAATCAAGATCCGGTCAATCTTAGGATCTCCGGAGATGGACTTGGCCGGAGCGGGTATTTGGGGAGAGGCACGCAGGGAGGCTTGCAGAAGAGCCTCGATTTGGCTTACGGCGGGGCGGGCGTGCTCCAACTCTTGCTCGGGCTCAGGGCGACGACTGAAGATTTTCTCCAGAACGTGCAGTTGTTCCGCCAACGCGTGCGCGCGCGATTCGTATTGTGCCCTGACAATGGGATCGGTACGCTGTAGAAAGTCCCACTTGACGACACAGACGGGACACTCCTCGATATGTTCCAGCATGGCTGGTGGGATGTCTTCGTCCCGGGAACGCACATACAATCGCAGTTGCCGGTAATCGAAGCCGTCCGGGCATACCGGGGTGATCTCATTCGCGCTGTGTTCTTGCATTTCTGGCACTCTCCCGTTAATTTTAGACCGCCATGGAAGCCCGCGCTGCGCGACGGCAGCCGGGAAACGACTCATTGGTGGCCCTCTCGGGCGTGCACCGGATGCTTCTTGAACTCCGCAGATCGGTGTCAAGTTCCTGCCCTCCTGAACCCTTATTCGTAAGGCGAGGCTGATTTTTCGTCCGTGGGGGCGGAATTCGAAAAAAACAGGAGTTCAGAGCTAATGGTCTCAAGGATGTCCCGCAGCCTGCCCCGGGCGGCGTAGGCCTGATTGGGCTTAACTCCATGACGGGCGGCAACTTCCTTGACTTCCATGCCCTTCAGAAGATCCAAAACGAGGGGAACCTTGGCGGGGTCCTCGATTTGCCGGGCAAGGCGCTCGGCGACGCGAAGGAGCAGTTCGGGATCCTCTTCGGCGCGCATTTCGAGTACGCGCAAATGATCCTCAATCGCTACAGTGTGGGCGCGCTCCAGGCTGCCATACCGGAGAAAGTCGATGATCACCCGGTCGGTAATCATATGAACGTAGGCCTTCAGGCGGAGACGTGAGGGATCGTACCGGGGCAGCGAGCCAAAGAGACGGAGGAACGTTTCCTGGGTAAGGTCGTCGGCCTGGGTGGACGCGAGGAGGCCGATTTTCGCGCTGATGTGTTTGGCGATTACGCGCCGGTAGCGGCGGTCGAGCTCGGCGAAAGCATTCTCATTGAAGGGGCGGCGGCCGCACTCGGCAGCCAGATCCTCGTCGGATACGTTATCAAAATTTCCGGATTCATTCGCCATCATTATGGGAGGCGCTTGAGCACGCACTCTTGTAATGTTAATCCCGAAAGGTCTTCGTAGCTGGGAGGGTGGTCGAACAACATCGCCTGGATCAGTTGGTGGATACGATCTTTTTCGACATTCCGGGCATCTGGGAATTGTTGGACCTCGCGATGGATCTCGTCGAGGACGCTGGGCCAGCGATGGCCGTCGAAGTAAGCTCTGAGCCGGGCCCACGAGATAGCCCGAGCCCAGTCGAAGCAGGCCTCTTTATAACTGGATTCGTTGGATATCCGATTCAGTGCGGCTTGCGCGGTATGCCTGTCCCAATGGCGCGAAATGGCCACTTTCCGTTCGGGTTCGCGCTGCCATAATCGGGTTTGATTGCGCCTGGCTGCCGGGGAAGTCAGGTCATGCACTCGAATTTCCTTGGAATCGAATTCCAATACCTGGATGTGGTGGTTCGTGCAGGTAGGATGGAACAGCCCAAGGCTGGCGCTACCGAACACCATGGTGGACTCGCCGCCCTGGTTGCCATATCCGACGACATGTTTGGGGGAAATCACGTGGGTGTGCCCATGCAATAGCGCGGCCACGCCCAAATCGGTTAACGCGTGGAGAACGGACGCCGAGTCGAGCGTAAAGCTCACTTTCCGCTGATCCGGCAAGTGCAGCAAATCCGCCAACGGCATGTCCCAAACTGGAAGCAGGTGGTGGTGCGTAATGGCTACCACCATATCGCCGTCGCGTGCGCGTTTATGACCGTGCTTATCGCCAATGAGGACGCTACGGGCGATGGCGTGTACCTGATCGAGCCCCACGTAGCCCCAACCCTGGGCGTCGGAGCGCTCCACACGGCAGGAGTTCATACCCATTAAAACCAGTCCGGGCTCACCCGGAGTTTCAAGGCGCAGGGTAGTGGACAGGAAATCATTGGGCTGCTGGATCAAGGGGCCAAGATCGTGAAGGAACTTACGGAATCGGGCTTCGACTTTATCTCTTTCGACGGGAAGGGATCCGGTGCCTAGCGGCAGGGTGGTGCCGATGTCCACATCGTGATTGCCGGGAATCAGGACAATCGGTCTGGCGGATTCCGCGTCATGTGGATGGCGTGGCGCCACTAAGGGGGCCAGATCAGTAACAAAATGCGCGGCCGCGACGAACCCGCGCTCCTCATAGGCGAAGGTAAAATCGCCCGAGATTACGAGCGCGTCAAACGGGTCTTGTAATAAATTATGTTCGCCGAGCTGCTGCTTGATTTCCGCGGAATGATGGAGGGCGATGAGCTTCGGATCGTCATTATTGAAATGAGAACGGCCGAAGTGGGGATCGGCGATATGCAGGACCCAATAGCTCATGCAACTCTACAGAGAGTATATAAGATGCGGGATGTGCGCTCTTACATTAGTGATTCCTGTGAAGAAATCGTTACAGTCCGATAGCTTATAATTGCAACGAATGCAGGCGCATGAAACGAGCATCCGGGTACGCTATGCGGAGACCGATCAGATGGGCGTGGTCTACTATGCCAACTACTTAGTGTGGATGGAGGTGGGCCGGGTGGAATATTGCAAGGCGTGCGGATTCGAATACAAGCAAATGGAATTGGAGGACGGCGTTTTTCTGGCGGTGGCGGAGGCCCGGTGCCGGTATGCTTCGCCGGCACGGTTCGATGAAGAGGTGGTGATCCGCACGTGGGTGGAAGACGCCAATGCGCGGATGGTCCGGTTTGTTTATGAGATGCGGCTGGCAGCGGACGGACGTAAGCTTGCCTCGGGCGAGACGAAACATATTTTTCTAGGGCGGGACTTGCGTCCCTGCAAGTTGCCGGAGAAGTATCGCGGGCAGTTCGGCATCGTCTAGCGGGGATGCAGGCCGAACAGATCAAGGCGCTGGCGCGGGAGTGCGGGTTTGAACTGGCGGGATTCGCGGCGGCGGTTCCGGCGGGCGAAGCGGCGTATTACCGGCAGTGGGTCGCCGACGGCATGGCGGGGGAGATGCGGTACCTGACCGACCGGCGGGCGGGGGTGCGGGACGATCCGCGGCAACTGCTGCCATCGGCACGGTCGATACTTTGCGTGGGGAAGTTGTACAACGGGCCGCAACCGTATTCCACGGAATTTGGGGGTGAGGAGCGCGCCTGGATTTCGCGGTACGCGTGGGGGGGGGATTACCACGAAGTGCTGCGGCGGGGCCTGGAACGCGTGGTGGAGGGTTTGCGCGCGGGAGGAGTGGCGCCTTTCGAGTGGAAAATCTGCGTGGACACCGCGCCGTTATTGGAGCGGGCGTATGCGCGGCAAGCGGGGCTGGGGTGGATCGCGAAGAATACGTGCCTGATCAACCAGGGGATGGGTTCGTGGTTCTTTTTGGGCGAGCTGCTGCTGTCGCTGGACGTGACGCCGGACGCACCACCTCCGGACCGGTGCGGAACGTGTACGCGTTGCATCGAGGCTTGTCCGACGGAGGCGATTGTGCCGACGGGTTTGGCGGAGGGGCCGGCATGGGCGCTCGACGCGCGGCTTTGCATTTCGTATTTCACGATCGAACTGCGCGGGACGGTCCCAGAGGCGGCGCGGGGGGGGATGGGCCGGCACGTTTTTGGCTGCGATATCTGCCAGGACGTTTGTCCCTGGAACCGGCGCGCACCGGTGAGTGGTGAGGCAGCGTTTGAGGCCGTGCACTTCGCTCCGCCGCTCGAACGGTTGGCCGGGTTGACGGAAGATGAGTTTCGCGGGATGTTCCGGGAGAGCCCGATTGCGCGGGCGCGCTACGCGGGGTTCCTGCGGAATGTGGCGATCGCCATGGGCAATGCGCGAAATGCAAGGTTTCGCGCGCCGCTCGAGAAACTGGCGGCGAGCGATGATGCGGTCGTGAAAGACGCCGCCTTGTGGGGTTTGGCGATGTTGGCGCGCTAGCCCTTGGCCTTCTTGATTTCTTCCACGAGTGCGGGCACTACCTGGAAGAGATCGCCCACGATGCCGTAATCGGCCACCTCGAAGATGGGCGCGTTCGAATCCTTATTGATGGCGACGATGACCTTCGAGCCCTTCATGCCCACGAGGTGCTGGATGGCGCCGGAGATGCCGACGGCGAGATACATTTTGGGCGCGACGGTTTGGCCGGAGCTACCGACCTGGCGTTCCATGGGCAGCCAGCCGGAATCGCAAATGGGACGCGAGGCGGCGAGTTCCGCGCCCAGGGCATCGGCAAGTTTTTGAACGATGGGGATATTGTCGGCTTCCTTGATGCCGCGGCCAACGGAGACGATGATTTCGGCGGCGGTAAGGTCGACGGCGCGGGCGGCTTCGCGGAAGAGGTCGAGAGGCTTGATACGGCTGGGGGAAAGCTGCGGGGTGAACGTTTCGAGAGGGGCCGATCCGGCTTCGACTTTATCGGCACGGTAGGCGCCGGCCTGCAGGGAAGCGAACCAGGGAGCATCACCCGTGAAGGTAACGTCCACATTGAGTTTGCCTTGGAAGAGTTGGCGTACGAGCACGAGTTTGCCGTCTTCGATGCGATGGGCGATGACGTCGCTCACGGCGACGCGGCCGAGGGCGGTGGCCAGTTTGGGGAGAAAATCGCGCACCTGGTAGGTATGGGGGAAGACGATGACAGTAGCTTGCGTCTTCTCGACCAACTGGCGCAGGGCGGCGGTGTAGGTATCGGGGGTGTAGTCTTTCAGCAGGTCGTGCTCGACGGCATAGACATGGTCGAGTTTCTTGGTGGCGAGTTCGGCGGCGAGTTCGCCGATGCCGGGTCCACCGAGCACGGCGGCGGAGACAGGCTGCTGCATTTCCGCGCCGAGTTGCTGTCCGGCGGCCAGGGTTTCCCAGGACATGCGGCTCCAGGCCGGAGGCCCATTGACCGCGCGTTGTTCCATGACGACGAGAATGCTCATATGACGCGTGCCTCGAATTTCAGTTTTTCCACGAGTTTGGCGGCGGCTTCCTTGGGCGGACCGTCGAAGAGTTGGGTCTGTTTGGAGCTGACCGGGAGATAGACGCGGCTGAGGTGAATGGAAGCGGCCCCGGCGCTCGCGCCCAAACCGGCGGCGGTGACGTTGCGGATTTCCTTATTCTTGGCCTTCTTGATGCCCATCAAGGTGGCGTAGCGCAGCTTATTGATGCCGGATTGGATGGTAAGCAGGGCGGGCAGCGGCATCTCGACATGCTGGAACCAGCCATCTTCGAGTTCGCGTTTGACGCGGATGGTTCCATCCTGTTTTTCGACCTGCATGATGATGGTGGCGTGAGGGAAGCCGAGCAGTTCGGCGAGGATGACGCCGGTCTGGCCGTAGCCCAGATCGTCGGACTGGAGCCCGGTGAGGACGAGGTCGGGTTTTTCGGGCGCGAGAGCGGCGGCCAGCAGGCGGGAGGCGGCCAGGGGATCGAGAGCGCCCATATCTTCCTCTTCGATATGGATGGCGCGGTCGGCGCCTTTGGCGAGGGCTTCACGAATGGTCTGCGCGGCGCGCGCGGGTCCGGCGCACAGCACCACCACTTCACCCCCGTGTTTTTCTTTCAATTGCAGGCCTTCTTCCAAGGCGTAAGCATCGGGCTCGTTGATCTCGTAGGTGAGATCGGCATCCTGAATCCAGGCGCCCGATGACGCGACGCGCAATTGCGAATCGCGAGCCGGAACTTGCTTGATACATACGATGATTTTCATGGATTACCTGTTAGGGGAACCGCAGCCTGTCGGCGGCGGTCCGGTATTGGCGGCTATTCGGAATAACGTTTAAAGATGAGAGCGCCATTGGTGCCTCCAAAGCCGAAGGAGTTGGAAAGCGCGTAGTCGATGCGCATGGGGCGGGCGGTGTTGGGCACGAAATACAGATCGCACTCGGGATCGGGCGTTTCATAGTTGATGGTGGGGGGGGCCACCTGATCGCGAATGGCGAGGACGGTGATGCCGGCTTCGAGTCCACCGGCGCCGCCGAGCAAATGTCCGGTCATGGATTTGGTAGAGCTGACCGCAACCTTATAGGCATGCTGGCCGAAGCAGCGTTTGATGGCGGCGGTTTCGGCGCGGTCGCCGACATCGGTGGAGGTGCCGTGGGCGTTGATGTAGTCGATTTGTTCGGGCTGCAGTCCGGCGTCGCGCAGGGCGTTGCGCATGACGCGGAAGGCGCCATCGCCATCGGTGGGGGGGGCGGTGACGTGGAAAGCGTCGGCACTCATCCCGTAGCCGATGGTTTCAGCCATGATAGTGGCGCCGCGGCGCACGGCATGTTCCAGTTCTTCGAGGACCAGGATACCGGAACCTTCGCCCACCACGAAGCCATCGCGATTGAGGTCCCAGGGGCGAGAGGCGCGCTGGGGTTCGTCGTTGCGGGTGGAGAGGGCGCGCATGGCGGCGAATCCGCCAATTCCCATGGGGGTGATGCAGGCTTCGGTGCCGCCGCAGATCATCACATCGGCATCGCCACGTTGGATCAGGCGGAAAGAGTCGCCGATGGAATGGGCGCTGGTGGTGCAGGCAGTGGCGGTGGCGGAGTTGGGTCCTTTAGCGCCGTTGCGGATGGAGACGTATCCCGACGCCAAGTTGACGATGGTGGCCGGAATAAAAAACGGGGATATACGGCGGGGGCCGTGATTGAGCAGGTTCTGGTGTTCGCGCTCGATGACCTCGAATCCGCCGATCCCGCTGCCGATATAGACGCCCACCTGTTCCGCCTCTTCAGGCTGGACGACGAGGCGGGCGGAAGTGGTGGCACAATCCGCCGCCGCAATGGCGAACTGGATGAAGCGCCCCATTTTCTTGATTTCTTTTTTTTCGATGTAGAGGCTAGGCTCGAAGGCCTGAATCTCGCCGGCGATCCGGCAGGAAAAAAGCTGGGCGTCGAAAGCCGTGATGGGTCCGATGCCGCTTTTGCCCGCCAGTACGCCTTGCCAGGTTGCTTCGGTCCCGATACCAACGGAGGACAGCAAGCCCACACCGGTTACGACCACTCTGCGTGACACGCAATACTCCTGGGAAAAAGTCCCCCTTACTTATTTCTTGGCCGACTTATTCTCGATGTAAGTGTAGGCGTCTTTGACGGTGGCGATTTTTTCGGCGTCCTCGTCGGGGATTTCCAATTCAAAGGCTTCTTCGAAGGCCATTACTAGTTCTACGATATCGAGCGAATCAGCGCCCAAGTCGTCCACGAACGACGCGTTGTCCTCGACCTGGGCTTCGTCTACGCCTAACTGCTCGACGATAATCTGCTTCACCCTCTCGGCGATTGATGCCATACTTCCTCCTGGACTATTGCAAACTCCTGATTCTAGCCGCCTTCGTTACAATCCGCAAGTCCGAAGGAACAAGAACCACACATGAACACAGATGCACCCTGAGGCGATCCGCGATTCAACTGTTCTTAGATACTGTAGCATCAAGACGGCCCTTGGCGAGGCGCACCTGTATGGGCGATCCCGGAGCAGCGGCGGCGGCATCTTTTACGATCTGGCCGGACTGGTTGGTAACGATGGCATAGCCGCGGTCGAGGATGAGGAGGGGGCTGAGCTGGGAGAGCTTAGCGGAGAGGCGATCGACGGCTCCGCGGCGGCGCGCGAGGTGCCAGCGTAGGGACTGGGCGGCAGCGGCGTGGGCCTGGTCGAGGCGGCGGCGATCGGCGGCGAAGCGGGGGCGCAGATCGAAATAGAGCAGGCGGGCGGCGAGGGAGCGCTGTGCGCGGGCGTGCTGTTCGAGTTGCGAGCGGAGGAGATCGCGCAGGCGGAATTCGAGTTCATCGATGCGCTGGGCCTGCCGGCCGATAGCGCGGTGGAGCAATCCCAAGGGGCGCTCGATGCCTTGCTGCTGCCAGCGGCGGGTGAGCACGGCGAGGTGATAACGCAGGGCGTGCAGTAGCTTTTGGCGGCGGGCGGCGATACGGTCGAGCAGTTCCTGGCGGGTGCAGACGATCATTTCGGCGGCTGCGGACGGGGTGGGGGCGCGCAGGTCAGCGACGAAATCGGCAATGGTGACGTCGGTCTCGTGGCCGACGGCGGAGACGACGGGGACGGCGCAGCGGGCGATGGCGCGGGCCACGGCCTCTTCGTTGAAGGTCCAGAGGTCTTCGAGGGATCCGCCGCCGCGGGCGACGATGACGAGTTCGGCCCACGGATTACGGCTGAAGTAATCGATGCCGCGGCAGACCTCTTCGACGGAGCCTTCGCCTTGGACGAGGGCGGGATAGAGGCGGATGTGAAGGCCGGGAAAGCGGCGGGCGAGGATCTGCACCATGTCGGAGATGACTGCGCCGCGGGGCGAAGTGACCATACCGATGCGGCGGGGGTAAAGGGGCAGGGGACGCTTGCGGGCGGGTTCGAAGAGCCCTTCGTCGGCCAGCTTTTTCTTGAGCTGTTCGTAGGCGACCTGGAGGGCGCCGTGGCCGAGGGGTTCGAGGAGGTCGACGATGAGTTGATATTCGCCGCGGGCTTCGAAGACGTCGATGCGGCCGCGGGCGAGGACGGCGAGGCCATCCTGGGGACGGAATTTCCAATAGCGGTGGGCGGAGCGGAAGGCTACGGCGCGCACTTGGGCCTGATGTTCCTTGAGGGTGAAGTAATAGTGGCCGCTGGTGGCGAGTTTGACGCCGGATATTTCGCCGGAGACCCAGACGTCGGGGAACTGGTTTTCGAGGGTGGCGCGGATGGCGGCATTGAGTTCGGAGACGGTAAAGACGCGGCGGGCGGGGGCGAAGTCGAAGGCGAACTGGTCCACTCTTTGATATTAGCTTCAGGATGGGCGGTTCCGTTGCGGTGCTGGGGCAATGGTGGGTTGCGGCAAATACTACTAGTCCTAAGGGAAGCGACACAGGCCAAGTCAAGGCTCCAATAAGTGAGTTATGAGCGTCTTTTAGTGCCAGGCAACTCGGGGGGGGGCGGCTCCACTTCGCCACAATAGGACCTCCTACTTTGCGCTGGCACCCTTCTCGCTTCTCTTTTTCTCTTCCCGTTTTTCCTTGACAGGCACGGATTAAAGTGCTAGATTCCGTGGGGAAGTTAAGCCGAAGGTAAGACGGAGCGAATGGCTTCGAAAGCGTTTATTGTTCTTCAAGGGCTAGTCGGGCGGTATCAATTGCCGTGGTCGTAATGCCGACGCGGCCTGCGGCTGGCCAGGGTGGCGGTTGCGCTGCTTGCTGCGCCGATACCGGCGACTGCTCAGGAAATACGGGATGTAATCTTGGTTACCATTGCCGGGGTACCAACTGTGGAAGCAACACATACGTTTGCACGATTCGCCAGTGAGAGCCATAACTGGCACTTATCGATTACCCATGCGCCTGGTGTGAAGCATCCGTTCGCTGTGGCTGCGTTAGGCTTACTATGCTCGGCGCTTTTGCCATCTGAGCTTTTGGCGCAGGCGCCCATCCGAGCCCTAGCCGGCCGGGCCGCAGATCCCGTCGTGGCGAGATACGAGGCACTTGCCGGAACCTGTCCTCCTGGACTTGGATCCGACGCGTTGCTGCGATTAGTCGAGTTAGCCCCGGCAGAAAAGGCGAACTGGAAGGTAGCCGCGATCCAGCGAGCCTTCGACTTGGCCAGAAGCGCGGAGCCACGGTACTCCACCCGGCCGGTCCCTGTCGGATTCACCGACACGGTGCCGGCGATGTCAGCGATTGCCTCCCGGGCAGTGCAGGTTGACAGCCTCTCCCTTCGACTCCGCGCGCTTCGGGCGATCCTCACTTATGACCCGGCCCTGGGGCGAGAAATGTTCGAGTCGATTCTACCTCCCGCAGATGAGCCACTCAGTTGTAAGGATCTGACGGTGCCGGACGTCCGACTCTATTACGAGTGCCTCCGTGCGGTGGGCGAGCGATCTTTCGGGCCGTCTGAAGTAGAGAAGGGAGAACAGGAAGCCTTCTTGTCCAGGTTCGCATTACAGATTAGCTCCCCGCTACAGGTGGCTCCCATGGTGGAACTGCTCGCAGAAATTCACATTTCCACTCCTGTACGAGCGCGCCTCCTGAATGCCTTTGCGGCGGCGGCGGCCGGGGTTCGGGGCGATGACCGATCATTCATCATTGGATTCCTGGAGGACGACTCCGCAGGCCAACTGCGCACGCTCATCCAGAGGTGCCAAACAAGGGGTATATCCCCGGTGGCCTTAGTGGACTCACTGGAGAAGCTGTATAGCCGCTTGCTCTCGGCTAAGCACTGCGCGGACACGACCCAATCCGAGGCTCTCCATGCGCGCTTGGCTGAAGCCGTTGATGGGTTCAACAAAACGGCGGGCTCCTATCTGCGCATCCAGGGCCGGCTGGCGGTGCCCCAGTCCAATAGTGGGTCTTACGAAGAGGCCACGGTGGCCACGGACCTCTGGGAGAAAAGTTCAGACTACCGGGCGTACTTAAAGCGAATTGAGAAGTCAGGGAGTGCCAGCCGCGAGGAATCCGAGGAGTTGATGCACGCCATCGATTTATGGGCTCCCCCCGAGGGCCTGGTCCCGGGCGAGTTCTTCATAGTTAAATCGACAGTGCTGCAGCGGGCACTTAGGGATTTGGCGAGGGACAATCATGTCTACAAGGTGGCAGTTGATGCCTATGTGCGCTTTCTCGATTCAAGTGTAGACGAGCGCGACGGCGAAGCCGCAGTTTGGCTCCACTCTCTTTTACAGAGCTTGAAGGGCGCACACCGGCAGGGTGCCGACCGTGCGGAGATTATGATATCGGCTCTGGAGAGGTCTAAGAATCCAGTGCTAAACCTGTACGCTGGGCTTGATAGGCGGGTAACATTGTTGGCCGCTGGGAAACTCGGACCGTGATATCCAGACTACTCGCGATTACCGCCCTGGCGCTCAATGTCATTTTGGCGGTCTCGCTATATAAAGCGAAGAATGACTTGGCCAGCGGCGGCCAATGCGAGCTAAAAGTCGGCAGCCGCGTTGCGACTCTAGCGGGAGCTGATCTTGCCGGCAATCCGGTTTCCGTTGCATACCCAAATAAGATGAGGACCGTGCTCTACGTTTTTTCCCCATCCTGTGGTTGGTGCGAACGGAATCAACCCAGCGTCCAAAGTCTAGCAAGGTCTCTTCGTGGCAGAGTCCGCTTCCTCGGCGTCTCACTCGATCGTGAGGGGCTCTTTGACTGGGCGCTACTTCAGCGGCAGGAATTCGATATCATCACGGATCTTACGTACCGCGCGCTCCTTACGTACCAGTTTAAGAGTACGCCGATGACTGTTGTAATCACGCCTACCGGTACGGTCGAGAGGGTTTGGTTCGGCGCGTACGTGGGCGAAACACTTTCCGCGATCGAAGAATACTTCGGCGTCCCGCTTCCCCCGCCAGCATCCTAACTTGGGCGGATTCGGTCGCCAGCGATTCCAATAAGGTCAAGCGTTTCAGCCTGGCCACGGGCGGCGCCGCCAGGTTCCATGATCCAGCCCATCACGTGCGTAGATCCCGTCTCGGATTTTGCAGTGGGTTTAGTAGCCTTCGGAGACGGGGTCGGCGACCTCCCAGCGGCAGGCGGGGTCGAAGGCGAACTGGTCCACTCCTGGATCTTAGCTTCCGGATGGGGCGTTCCGTTGCGGGGCTGGGGGCGTTGGGCGGCATTGGAAGATGTGCCGGTTCTTGCGATACTGGAGGAGCGAGGGGGCAAAGGGTGACGGTCAGCGCACATTTCGACGGCAGGGTTATCGTCCCGGACGAACCGCTCGATTTACCTGCGAACCAGGCTTTGATCGTGCAGATCGAGCGGGTGGGCGGCGAGGCTGTACCATCCGAGGAATCCGCATTGACGTGGCTGGCTGCCAACGCCATTGATAGTGAAGTGTTGCCAGTCGATCTTGCCGATCGGCACGACCACTACCTCTACGGCCGTACTCCGACGGAAGAACAACGGTAGTGGCCGCCTACTTCGCGGACACCGCCTTTTGGATTGCTATATCCAGCAGAAGGGATCAATATCATTCACAAGCTGTCGCATGGCACCAGCCGGTGGTGCGAACTGCGAATCGGATTGTGACAACCGAAGCCGTACTTTGGGAATGGCTCAATGCTCTCTCGGATGCCGGCACGCGTACAATCGCAGCGGAAGGCTACACTCGAGTTCACGCCGACAGGCGCATCGTGGTCGTACCGTTTGAGGCCGAGCTCAGCGATGCTGCGATTTGGCTGTACCGGAACCGCGCCGACAAGAACTGGAGCCTAACGGATTGCCTCTCTTTCGTGGTCATGGAGCGGCACGCGTTGACAGAAGCACTTATGACGGATCGCCACTTCGAGCAAGCTGGCTTCAAGGCCAACATGCTCGATCGGGCCGGCGCTTGAGAAAGTCCCCAAAAGCCCCCGCCTATCCTGGGAACCGTCTGTGTCTCCATTACTTCCGGCGCTCCGGGCCTCGGGCCACCAGACGTGCAAGCGGGGCGCGTCTGGACGGTCGATTGCAGCCACATATGGGACAAGGGGCGTAGTGTCGACTCCACGTACAGACGTACGTTGTACGAGTTGCGTTCGGTTCGACCGCATGCGCGCCAGAGTGACCGGCGATTCAGCCCCGGCCATCGGCGGCGCGGCGGAGTTCCAGGATCAAGCCCATCACACGCGTCTCGATCTCGTCGCGGATCTTGCAATGCGTTTCATAGTCTTCGGAGACGGGGTCGGCGACATCCCAGCGGCGGACGGGGATATCGACTTCGGGCGGTAGGTCGTAGCCGCTCATATTGACGTAGAGATCGAACTGGGCGCGGCCGAGTTGTTTGAGGCTTTTGGGGAAATGGTCGCGGAGATCGATATTCTTTTCGTCCATGGCGCGGACGGTATCGGGCGCCACCAGGTAGGCTGGCGCGAGGCCGGCGCTGGCGGCAATCAGCACGTCAGCACCGTAGGTGCGGGCAAAACCTTCCGCCATCTGGCTGCGGCAGGAGTTGCCGATGCAGATGAACAGAACCCGGAGCTTCGGAGAAGGGGTCATAGTTTGGATAGGAAGAACTGGTGAACGCGGGAATCGGCGGTTAGTTCGGGATGAAAGGTGGCGGCCAGGTGGGGTCCCTGTTCCACCAATACGGGGTCGCCGTTGTAGAGAGCCAGGACGCGGGCCTGCGGTCCGACACGGCGGATGACCGGGGCGCGGATAAAGACCGCCTCCATTTCGCCAGGATAGGTACGGGCGGCGAACTCGGGTTGAGGGGTGAAGCGGGTGACCCGGCTATCGATCTGGCGGCCGTAGGCATTGCGTTCCACATCAATATCCATGAAGGCGAGGGATTCCTGGCTGGGGTTGGAGACGGCGGTGGCGAGCAGGATGGCTCCGGCGCAGGTGCCGAAGACAGGCTTGCGGCGTCCGAAGGCGGCCAGCGGTTCCAGCAGGTTTTCGGCATGCAGGAGTTTGAGCATGGTGGTGCTCTCGCCGCCGGGGATGATGAGGGCATCCACGGCGTCGAGGCCGGCCGCGTTGCGTACGAATACAGGTTCGGCGCCCAGGCCGGATAAGCGGCGGCCGTGGGCTTCGAAATCGCCCTGAAGGGCGAGGACGCCAATGCGTTTCATCGGCGGGATCACCAGCCCCGGGTTTGGAGTAGCTCGCCTTCGGGGATCTTGGAGATTTCGAGACCGGGCATGGCCATGCCTAACTCTTCGCTGGCTTCGAGCAGCTTTACGGGATCTTTGTAGTAAGTGGTGGCGCGGACGATGGCGCGGGCGCGGGCGTCGGGGTCGGAGGATTTAAAGATGCCGGATCCGACGAAGGTGGCTTCGGCGCCGAGTTCCATCACCAGGGCGGCGTCGGCGGGGGTGGCGATACCGCCGGCGGAGAAGTTGGGCACGGGCAGTTTGCCATGTTGGGCGACCCATTCCACTAGTTCGAGGGGGGCTTGCAGTTCCTTGGAGGCGTGCACTAGTTCTTCCTTGCCCAGGACGGTGAGCTGTCGCATTTCCTTTTGAATGGTGCGCATGTGGCGGACGGCTTCGACGATATTGCCGGAGCCGGCTTCGCCCTTGGTGCGGATCATGGCGGCGCCTTCGGCGATGCGGCGGAGGGCTTCGCCGAGGTTGCGCGCGCCGCATACGAACGGCACTTTGAAATCGCGCTTGGCGATGTGGTGGACTTCGTCGGCGGGGGTCAGGACTTCGCTCTCGTCGATATAATCCACGCCGAGGGCTTCGAGGATGCGGGCTTCCATGAAGTGGCCGATGCGGGCTTTGGCCATGACGGGGATGCTGACGGTCTGCATGATTTCGCGGATCTTGTTGATGGGCGCCATGCGGGCCACACCACCATCGCGGCGAATATCGGAGGGCACGCGTTCCAGCGCCATCACGGCGGCGGCGCCGGCTTTTTCGGCGATGAGGGCTTGTTCGGCGTTGGTGACATCCATGATGACGCCGCCCTTCAGCATTTCGGCTAAGCCGACTTTGACTCGAAACTCTTCGTCCAGAAACATAATCACTCCTTCTTAAACTAAATTCAAACCATTTTCAAACCATAGCGGGGGCTGGTTCGAGCGCGGCATTGGCGCGCGTTCGTTCCAACTCACTTGAAAAAATCGATCCCAAGGTGGCCATGCCCTGGCGAATTTCGCCGGGGGTGAGGCCGGCAAAGCTCAAGCGCAGGGAGCCCGGGTCGAAGCGCGAAACGGCGAAATACTTTCCGGGCAGGTAGGACACGTTTTCGCGCTGGGCGCGGGACAGCAGTTCGCCGGCATCGAGGGGTTCGGGCAGGCGGACCCACAGATTCATACCGCCGCGGGGCCGGGTGAAGCCGGAACCCGCCGGCAAATAGCGATCGCAAGCGGCCAGCACGGCGGCGAGGCGTTCGGCGCCAGACTCCAGTACGCGCGTAAGATGGCGGGCCATGCGGCCGGATTCGGCGAAGCGCAATAAGACGGCTTGGGAAAGCTGATCGGTATGCAGATCGGCAAGCTGTTTCGACTGCGCTAATCGGGCGATCAGAGGGCGCGGTCCGAGAACCCATCCGACACGCAAGCCGGGAAATGTGATCTTGGAAAAACTGCGCAGCAGGACTACATGGCCGCCATCGGCGGAGTGCTTGATGGGGGGCAGGTCTTCGCCGCTGTAGCGCAAGTCGCCATAGATATCGTTTTCGACGAGGGGCACGCCAGCGCTGCGTACGGCACGGAGGAGGGCGGTACGGGCGGCGAAGGGAAGGGTGGCGCCGGTGGGGTTTTGGAAATTTGAGGTGACCACCATCAGGCGGGGACGTTCGCGGTCGAGAGTGGCCTGGAGTTCGTCAAGGTTCAAGCCGTCGGGCCCGACAGGTACGCCGATGAGTTGGGCTCCGGCTTCGAGGAACAGGCTTTTCAGGCCGGGATAGACGGGGTCTTCGACGACGACTTTGTCGCCGGGGCGGAGGAGGACGCGGCTGAGGAGGTCGAGGGATTGTTGGCAGCCGTTGGTGACGATCAGGTCGTCATCGGGGCCAGCCAGGTTTTCGGCGCGGGCGGCGTCGAGGAGGAAGCGGCGGAGGGGTTCGTATCCGCTGGGGGAGCCCAATTGCAGGATGTGGGCGAAATCGGGGGCGGCCATGACTTCTTCGCAGCTTTTGCGGAGATCGTCGAGCGGGAAAAGCTGCTCGGAGGGGCGGGACGTGGCGAAGCTGACGCCTTCGCGAAGTTGCGGGCCTGGGGGGGGCGGGCGGAGGCCGGGGGAGGAACGCTGAAGCAGATCGGGCCAGTTCAGGGGGGGGGCGGTGGACGAAGGCGCCACATTGACGAAGCTGCCGCGGCCGACTTGTCCGGTGATGAAGCCTTCGGATTCGAGCAGTTCGTAGGCGGCGGCGACAGTGGTACGGTTCAGGCCAAGTGAGCCAGCCAATTCGCGGGTGGCGGGCAGGCGCTCACCCTTGGCTAAGCGGCCCGATTGGATCAATCCGCTAAAGTAGGCATACAACTGCCGGTAGATCGGCAGGTCGGAGGCCGTATCCAGTTGGGGCTGGGGAACCACGAAGAACAGCATACCATATTGGCTGGCCTGGCAAACCATTGGCTGATGGCTTTGGGATGGGTGCGATTTTTCCGGCGGGCTGACACTACATCTCTTACCGGATGTCTACCCTGGATTCGTGGATCGCCGCTTGCCTGGTTCCTCTCGCCGTATATGTTCTGATCAGCGGATTGGACGACCTGTTCCTGGATGGCGCGTTTGTTTACCGCTGGATCGTGTTTCATTTCCTGGGAAGGCCGTGGTTTCCGTGGCCCACGCCGGCCGAGGTGGATGCGGCGCCGCGGCGGAGGATTGCCATATTCGTTCCGCTGTGGCACGAGCACGCGGTGATCGGCAGCATGCTGGAGCGGAATATTCCGGCGACGATTTACCATGCGGCGGAGTTTTTCGTAGGGGCGTATCCCAACGATTGGGAGACGGTGGCGATGGTGCGGGAAGCCGCGCGCAAATATCCGCGGGTGCACCTGGCACTTTGTCCGCACGATGGGCCGACTTCGAAGGCGGACTGTTTGAACTGGATCTTCCAGCGCATGCTGGTGCACGAGGAGCACCACGGCGTGAGGTTCGACGTGGTGGTGACGCACGATGCGGAGGACGTGATCCATCCGGAATCGCTACGGTGGATCAATTATTTCGCGGGGAGCCACGATATGGTGCAGGTGCCGGTGCTGCCGCTGGCGACTCCTTTGCGGCAGTGGGTACACGGATTGTACTGCGACGAATTCGCCGAATATCAGACGAAAGACATTCCGGTGAGGCAGATGTGGGGCAGTTTTCTGCCGGGTAACGGGGTGGGGACGGCCTTTTCGCGGGACGTGTTGGAGAGGTTGGCGGTGGAGTATTCGAACCGGATGTTCGATCCGGAAAGCCTGACGGAGGATTACGAAAACGGTTGGCGCATACACGCCATGGGCTGTCCGCAGGTGTTTGTGCCGCTACGGCGGGAAGGGCGCGAATTGCTGGCGACGCGCGAATATTTTCCGCACACCTTTCGGACGGCGGTGAAGCAGCGGGCGCGTTGGGTGATGGGGATCGTGCTGCAATCGTGGGAACGGCGCGGATGGCACGCTCCGGCACGGCAGCAATACTGGCTGTGGCGCGATCGCAAGGGGGTGATCGGCAATCTGCTGACGCCACTACTGAACCTGGTTTTCGTTTACGGGTTGGCGACGTGGGTAAGCAGCAGGATCACGGGCCACATATGGGTGTTTGGCGTACACCATGCGAGCTTGCAGTGGTTATTCTCGGCGACATTCGTGTTGTCGGGATTTCAGATGGGAGTGCGGGCGCTGTGTTCGCGGCGGATCTACGGATGGCGTTTTGCAATGGGGGTTCCGGTGCGGGCGCTGTTGGGAAACTGGCTGAATTGCGCGGCGACGGTAAGGGCGCTGGTTCTTTATGGAGATGCGAGGCTGCATGGGCGTCCACTGGTGTGGGTGAAGACGGAGCACGAGTATCCCAACGCCGCGGCGCTGCAGACGGAAGTTCGGCCTTTGGGGCAGATCCTGGTGGGCTCGCAGTTCGTGATGCAGGAAGATGTGGACGATGCGTTGTTGTCGAAAGTGGCGGGAGAACGGATCGGCGAGTGTCTGGTGCGGCGGGGGAAGTTGAGCGAGGCGGAGTTATACATGGCGCTGAGCTTGCAGCAGAATTTACCGCTGGGCAAACCGGAGCGGTCGGAGATTTCCGGGCCGGCGACGCGGGCCGTTCCGGCGGAGGTATCGCGGCGTTGGCGGGTATTGCCGTTCCGCATGGCTGCGGGTCAGTTATTTGTGGCGGGACCGGAATTGCCGTCGGACGAAATGACGCAGGATTTGCAGCGTTTTTCGAAGATGGAAGTGCGCTTTCACCTGGTGACACCTACGGAGTTCGAAGAACTGGCGCAGGAATACCTTGTTTAGCCGGTTTAAGCCCGGTTTAGGGTTTCACGAACAGAATACGGAGACGCTGGTGACGGTGCGGTATCCCATGCGCTGATAGAGATCGTAACCCTGCGGGGTCGATTGCAGGATGGTCTTCGAAAGGCCATGTTCGGCGCGGGCGGTGTCCAGGGCGTGGCGCATTACGGCTTCGCCATACCCCCCCCGGCGATGGCCCGGCATAGTGGCCACGTTGTAGATGCCGATGGCTCCCCCGCCGATGACGGTAGCGGCGGTGGAGACTGGTTCGCCGTCGACATAGCCGACATAGGCGGCAAAATCATTCCAGATACCGGGGCCGTCGAAAACTTCGCAGAACCACTGCAGAGGCACGTTGAAGCAAGTGGAACCGATGGTGCAGAAGGCGTCTTTTACGGGGCCGTCTGATACGCGCCGGACGTCCATGCTAGGGAGTGGGCGTTCCGGCGGGTTGACGGCGTCGGCGATCATGCCCGGCAGTTCGACGGCCTGGAACAAATGGCGCTTGCGTAGAACGGATTGTAGGCGGCGGCGGGCGCGGCCGTCCAGCCAGCCTTGGCAGATCCAATAGGACCAGCGCTGGCTGCGCGAGGCGAAATATACGGCGGCTTCGGCCACGCGAACGTCCAACTGCGATTCGGTAGTCACAGGAGCAGAGAGGAAGGCGGCGTTAAACATCTGGAACGTAACGCCCGCCGAAGCGATGGAGACGCCTTCCATCTCCTTCAACTCACCATCCGCGCGATGGGAGGCGACGGCGCGGAACGATTCGCGCAGATTAGCCGCGACGCTTTCAAACTCCATGACTCTCCAGTATCGCCCAGAAGGCGGATCTGCGCGCGGGTTCGCTGCGTTAGCTTACTAAACCCACCAGAGGGCTGCTGGCGCTGGCGTAAAGCTTTTTGGGCATACGTCCGGCGAGATAGGCGAGGCGGCCGGCCTGCACACCAAGTTTCATGGCTTGCGCCATGCTGACGGCGTCTTCGGCGGCGGCGATGGCGGTATTCATGAGCACGCCATCGGCGCCCAGTTCCATGGCGATGGCGGCATCCGAGGCAGTGCCGACGCCGGCGTCGACGATCATGGGCACGGTGGTGATCATTTCGCGCATGATGCGCAGGTTGGCCATGTTCTGCACGCCGAGGCCGGAACCGATGGGGGCGGCCAGGGGCATTACGGCGGCGGCGCCGGCATCCATAAGCTTGCGCGCGTTGACCACGTCGTCGTTGGTGTAGGGCAGCACGACAAAGCCTTCTTTTACCAGAACGCGGGTGGCCTCGAGAAGACCTTCGTTATCGGGGAACAGCGTTTTTTCGTCACCGATGACTTCGAGCTTGATCCAGTTGGAGAGGCCCACTTCGCGCGCCAGGCGTGCGGTGCGAACCGCATCGTCCGCGGTATAGCAACCGGCGGTATTAGGCAGGATGAAGATTTTGGAGCGGTCGATGTAATCGATCAGGGATTCCTTGGAGCGGTCGGTGAGGTTGACGCGGCGGACGGCCACGGTGACCATGTCGGCGCCGGTGGCTTCGTGGCAGCGGGCCATTTCCTGGAAGCTGCGGTATTTCCCGGTGCCCACGATCAGGCGGGACTGGAAGGTGCGGCCGGCGATTGTCAATGTATCGGACATTCTTCCATTGTAGGACGGTGGGGTCGGAGGAAAGACGGCCACCGCGTGCTTACGCAGCGCGGCTCGGATTCAGCAGCGAACGAATTGGCGTGAAAATGGCATAATAGTCCGTCGAGAGCCTACATGAATATTGAATGGGTGCGCCGCTATTGCTTGTCGATGCCCCACGCCACGGAGTCGCTGCAATGGGAATCGCTGGTATTCAAGGTGGCTGGCAAGATATTCGTGATCACGGCGCTGGAGCCGGGCAAAGTGTGGCTCTCGGCGAAATGCACGCCGGAGCAATTCGTCGAGTTAGTGGAGCGCGAGGGAATCATGCAGGCGCCTTACTTCGCGCGCAATCGGTGGGTGGCGCTCGAAACAGAAGACGCCCTGTCGACCCACGAACTTAAGAAACTCATTCGCGGATCTTACGATTTGGTTGTCGAGAAGTTACCCAAGAAAGCGCGCGCGGCATTGGTATAATAACGGAACCCACCCGGAGGTTCCACCCGCATGTCTGCACCTACGCTACAACTGACTTTTCGCGACGTATTGAAGATTCGCGAAGTACGCCGGCTGTGGATTGCGCAATTGGTCAGCATTTTTGGCGACTTTCTGGCCATCTACGCGGTCTTGGGCCTGGTGACATTTCAACTGCATGGCACGCCAACCCAGGTCAGCATGATTCTGGTAGCTTTCATGCTTCCACTAGCGCTGGTCAGCCCGTTGGCAGGCGTGTTCGTGGATAAGTGGAACGTCAAGTGGACTATGATCGCGAGCGACCTGATTCGCGGCCTGCTGGTGCTGGTATTGGTATTCGTACGCGATCTCAACGCCATCTACTTGATCTTTCTGGCGCTCAGCACGGTTTCCAGTTTCTTTGTACCGGCGCAATCGGTGGCGGTACGGGCACTGGCTCCGGCAGCGGGTCTGTTGGCAGTCAACGGGCTGATGTCCCAAGCCGTGCAGGGATCGCAAATCATCAGTCCGGCGATTGCCGGCTTGCTAGTGCAGTGGTTCGGCCCGAACGCCTGTTTCCTTTTCGATAGCGTCAGCTTTTTCTTTTCTGCCGGCATGGTGATGACACTGGCGATTCACCGCGCGCCTTCGCCCGCTACGGCGGCCAGTTCGGTGCTGGCTTCGATGATGCAGGGTTTCCGCTTTATCTTCACGCATGCGGCGATCTCGTTCGTGATCCTGGCGATGACGGCGGGAATGTTCGCGGTGCGGTGCTTTGGCGCGCTGCTCTCGGTCTACGTGCGCGATATTCTGCGCTCGAATGCGGCTCTGTTCGGCACGTTGAACTCGCTGATCGGAATCGGCATGATCGCCGGCACACAGTTCATTCACCGGGCGGCATCGCGGGTTCCGCAACAGTTTCTGGTGATCTATGGACTGGGCGGCATGGGCGTGGCGGTGCTGGTGACGGCGGTGTTCGGCCGGATTGCTTCAACCGCCATCGGCATGTTGGGAATGGGTTTTTGCGCCGCATTTATTATGGTGCCTTCGCAGACGCTGGTGCAGCGCGAGACGCCGCACGCTTTACTGGGGCGGGTGGCCAGCAGCCTGATGTCGCTCATGGCGATGTCGCAGGTGCTGGCGATGTTCGTGGCCGGGCCCGTGGCGCAGCAGTTGGGGATCCGTACCCTGTACTTCGGCAGCGCCGGCATGTTGGGCGCGATCGGTGCAATAGGATATGCTTGGCTGCGTAAGCCCAAGGAGAACGCATGTTCCGAAACGCCGCAACTTTCCTGATACCGCTTCTATTGCTGCCCGCCGCCGCGCGCTGCCAGTTGGTGGACGATTTTAATCCGCCCAAGGCCAACTGTTGCCTGCCGGGATTTGCGCACAGTCTGGCGGACCAGCTTCAGGACTGGAATCAACTGGGCCGCTACCATCAGGATGACGAGCGGCTAAAGAGTCTGCCCGCCGAGTCGCGCCGGGTCGTGTTCATGGGCGATTCGATTACGGACGGCTGGCGGCTGAGCCAGTATTTTCCAGACAAGCCTTATGTGAACCGCGGCATCAGCGGGCAGACCACGCCGCAGATGCTGGTGCGCATGTTTCCGGATGTGATCGATCTGAAGCCGGCCGCGCTGATCATTCTGGCGGGCACCAACGATATTTCGCACAACACCGGGCCCGAGACGCTGACCATGATCGAGGAGAATTTTCAGGCCATGACCGAACTGGCGCAGGCGCACGGCATCAAAGTAATTCTTTGCTCAGTGATGCCGGTGAGCGATTACACCAAGAATAAGCAGACCGTATCTCGACCGCCGGCGGACATTCTGAAGCTGAATGCCTGGCTGCACGAATACGCGGCCAAGAGCCATGCTATCGTGGCCGACTATTACGCCGCGACCGTGGACGACAAAGGCATGTTACGCGAAGGTTATTCGGATGACGGACTGCATCCGAACGCCAAAGGTTATCAGTTACTGGCGCCCGTGGCCGAGTCCGCCATCGCCAAGGCTTTGCAGTAGCATGCGCGGCGGCGGCGGCGATTCACCGCCGTCAATGCGCCGCAGGCAAGCCTGGCCCTCGCGGTAGAGCAGGCCGGTATCCACGCCCTCGTAGATCGGACGGTAGGGTTTGAGCTTGCGTAAGGCTTTGCGCAACTGTCCCTGTGCGCCTACGGGATTCCCCCGTTCCTGATGTACGAAGGCCACGGCGAAGTGGATCAAGGCTTGCAGAAACAGGCGATGCGGGCCGCGCGTGGGCGTCCATAATTCTTCGAGGACTTCGTGGCAGTCGAAGAACCGCCCGTCGCCATATAGCTGGATGCCGCGCAGATAGAGCGGATGGCGGACCAGGGTCAATGGCTGGGCTGCGTCTTGTAACATTGCTTATACCATTGCAACGTCAGGCGCAAACCTTCTTCGAAAGAGAAGCGTGGCGCAAGGCCCAGTTCGGCGACCGCGGAGGTGGTATCGGCCTGCGAATCGTGTACGTCGCCGGCGCGCGGTGGACCGAAGTTGGGCGGAATGGTTACGCCTTCGATTTTCTGCACCAGGCGCCAAGCCTCGTTCAGGGTGATGCGTCCGCCGTTGCCGCCGTTGAAGACTTTGCCTGATGCACCGGGGGCGCGTGCCGCTTTCAGATTCAGATCCACCACGTCTTCGACGTAAGTGAAATCGCGGGATTGTTCGCCGTCTCCAAAGATAGTGGGAGCGCGGCGCTCCACCGCGCATTTGATAAATAGCGAAAGCACGCCGGAGTACTGGCTGGAAGGATCCTGGCGCGGTCCGAAAACGTTGAAGTAGCGCAGGGAAACGGTTTCGATGCCGAAGTTGGCGGCGAATACCTGGGCATAATATTCGCCCACAAGTTTCTGCAGAGCATACGGCGATTTGGGGCGCGGCATCATGGTTTCGACCTTGGGCAACACTTCGGTATCGCCATAGGCGGACGAAGACGCCGCATAGACCACGCGCTTCGCGGCACCCGCGGCGGCCGCCCGCAGCACGTTGAAAGTGCCATCGATATTGATTTCGTGCGACGGCACGGGGTCGGCGATGGATCGCGGGACGGAGGGGATGGCAGCTTCGTGAAAGACCACTGCGGCATCTTTCAGAAGCGGGGCGATCTCGTCGTAATTGCGAATGTCGGCGCGTTGGAAGTCGATAGAGGAGCGCACTTCATCCAGGTTTTCTTCATGGCCGGTTAACAGGTTATCAATTACCACCACCTGTGCCGCGCCTTCGCGCAGCAGGCCTCGTACGATGGCGGAACCGATAAAGCCCGCGCCTCCGGTAACAACGTATTTGCTCATTTGGTTTCCAGGTAACGCAGTGATTCGGTGGCGACGGTTTCGGCGCCGGGAGTGAAGTCGAAGGCTTCGAGCGACACCCAACCGCCGTAGTCGCGGCGGCGCAGTTCGTCGAAGAGGGGTTTGAAATCGTAGGCGCCGGTGCCGGGATGCCGGCCATCCAACTCGTTCACGTGGATGTGACGGATGAGGTCGTAGTGGCGTGCGACCAGTGCGGCATGCGGTTCGGTTTCGTCGACCGCATTGTGGACGTCGAACATGGTGCGGATGGCGGGGTGATCGATCTGGCGCACGAGGGCAGCGGCCTCGTCGAGCGAAGTGACCACATCGCACTGGCCAGCGGGCAGGGCTTCCATCAGCACGGTGACGCCGCGGTCGCCGGCATGCGGGGCCACGGCCGCCAAGCCTTCGACAAAGTGGCCAGTGGCTTCGGCGCGCGACAGGCCGCCGGTGGTTCCACGCTGCTTGGGGGAACCGAAGACCAGCACGCCGTGGGGACCCAAGTCGGCACAGAGATCGATGAGGTTGCGAATGTGCTGCCAGCTACGGCAGCGAAGTTGCGCGTCGGGCGTGGTGACATGCAGGCCTTTGGGACTGACCATGAGCCAGTGCAGTCCGACGAATTCGAGACCTTCGGTGGCGATGATGTCGCGAAATTCGCGGCGTTGCGCGGGGGTAACGGTAGAGGGGGCTTCGGCCAGGGTGAAAGGCGCGATCTCGATCCCGGTATAACCGGCGCGCCGGATGGCACGGCATGCGTCGGCGAAATTCCACCCTTCAAAGACTTCGTTGCAGATAGCGTGGCGCAAATGCTGCGGCATAGTTTCTTATTGTAATCGGTAGGGGGGCGATAGCCTGCAAGGGTAGCTTGTTCGTTTGAGAACATATGCTCGAACGAGGCACTAGAAGAATTAAAGCCAGATAAGGTGTTTTTGCATACAGTTTAAGTATTAACGACCCGATGATACTAATATGAAGTTGCGACGCAGCCAATTGTGCCTATTCGGGGTAGTCCTCGCATCCCCTTTGGGTGGCGGCGTGGGCACGGGCACGCAGAGTTTGAGCGCGATGGTGCATCCGGTCGGTACGATCAGTGTGCCAGCTTCCGCCACGCTGAGCAGCAGCGCTACCAATTTTCAATCGTTTGCCGGCAGCGTGACGATTGCATACAGGGCGCGTACGTCGGCGGCGGGCGGTGGGAATATCACCCTTAGCGTGAGCGGTGATTTTAGCCCACAGGGCGGGCCTTCGGTCGCGGCGGGAGCGTTGGCCTACACTTGTGGCGGTGCGACGTTGGGCACTGGTTGCAATGGTGCGCAGACCGCATCGATCGCTACGCAAACGCCTGTGCTGGCGCTGCCCGCCTCGGCTTGCACGGGGGGCGGAGGCGCCTGCAGTTCCCAGAATCCGAATTCGGTACAACTGGGCTTCATACTGGCCGATCACCCCGGGTATGCCACGGGGCGATACACGGCCAAGATTATATTCACAATCAGTGCAACTTAAGGAGAAACAACAATAATGAATCGATATGTTTTAGCGATTGCCTGCGCCGTGCTGGCGATGGCTGGTTTGATACAGGCGCAAACCACTACTTTGGCGGTAGTGGTAGGACCCGAAGCGGCGTTGTCCGTGACGGCAGCCACGACATCTTTATCCACTACGAGTACAGCTTTCGGCAGTCCGTTCACTGGCAATACGACATTGAGCTATACCATCCGGACGAGTAAATCGACCGGTACCGGCACCATTACTTTGCAGGTTACGTCGGACTTCGGCGGAACCGGCGGGCCCTCGGTCGCCAATCCGCCCAGCGCGGGAGACGTTCTTTCGTATACCTGTGCGGTTAGTGCGCCTGGTAATCCTTGCACCGGTTTGCAGACGGCGGCGGTGAAGGCGGCTACCGCAGTAGGAAGTTTCGGCGCGGGCGCCAGTTCGTCCAAAGCGGGCAACGCGGCTTCAGTTTCCTGGTCCTTAACGGATGATCCTCTTTATGCCACCGGCACGTATGCCGCGACGGCAACTTTTACAATCAGCGCGGCTTAGGAGCCCATGGGGGTTTGGCTACCACTCGCCGCAGTGTTCGCCGTAGTGGGGTTGCCGGCGCGGCCGGCGGCTCCACGGCCACCCATCGCAACCGGTACGCATCCGGCGGTATTCAGTCGGCCGGATGCAAGCTTTTTTCTCATCGTCACCCCTCCGTCGGTCACTTTCAATGCCAACAATCCGGATTTGATGCCCGTGGCCTCGGGCGGCACGGGCACGCTTGTGACTTGGCAAAACCAGGGTGGATCCGCGGGGAGTTGGGCGCTGGCGGTGCAGGCGAATGCCGTCCGTTTCGTCAACTGTCCTACGGTGCCTGTCTCGGCGGTGACGGTTTGGTGTGCGTCGGCCACCGCAAATGGTTCCAAATCCGGGAACTGCCGCCCTCCCTTCGCCCTGTCCCTCGCACCCCAGGTGGTAGCCGGCGGGAGCCAAGGCGGGGGCTCGATGGCCTACGCCGTCACTCTCAATTTCACTTTGAGCGACGACTGGAAGTACGTCGCGGAAACGAGTCCATTATGTTCACTATCGCTTTCATACACCGCCACCGTGCCATAAATTTGTTGGGAGCGATGGCGGCATTGGCGTTTTGCCCGGGCGTTCGCGCGCAAGTGGGACTTGGTCTGGCGCCTATGCGGGAAGAACTGGAACTGGCCGCCGGTGCCGCGCATTCGGGCGTCCTGACACTCTCCAACAGCAGTCCCGGGAAGGTGCGGGTAGTGGCGGAGATGCAAGACTTTTTTCTCGACGAGACGGCCACTCCGCAGTTCGGCCCGGAATATAAGCAGGAAGCGGCTTTCTCATGCAGGCAGTGGCTCTCGGCCAATCCGATGGAAATCGAATTGAACGGGACTGCTCAGCTTGCGGTGCGTTATACGGTTCGTGTGCCGGCGGAGGCTACCGCTCGCAGTTACCACTGCGCCGTCGGTTTTACGACCCTGCCGGCGGCTGATGAGGTGAAGGCTATCGGTCTGCGCACAGCGGTGAAGATCGTGGCCGCTATCTATGTCGTGGTGGGAAAACCGGCCATTGCCGGCACGGTAAAAGATCTGAGGCTGGAATACGTGGCCGATTCCAAGGCGCCGTCTTGGCGGGCCATCATCACGATGAACAATTCGGGCTTGATGCATTTCCGTCCGGTGGGCGATCTGGACGTGCTGAGTGCGGCAGGGGCGGTGGTAGAGACGGTGCATTTTGTCCCCATGCCGGTGCTGCCGAAACGCGATCAGAACTTCGTTTTTCCCCTGAAACTGGCGGCAGGTCCGGGAAAGTATACCCTGCGCGCCCGCCTGGACATCGGCGGCAACGAAATTCAGGAGGCTACCGCGGTTGTCGTGGCCGCCAAGCCCAATCCGTAGGCGCGGGACGCTTGTGCTTGCACTGCTGGCGACAGTTGCCGGCGCGGCGTTCGGCCAGACGGTTCCCGCCGCATCCGCGGGCGGGCAAGGCGAACTCGCGTTCCAGGGGAACTATGTAGGGGGGGCATCCGCCCCATTTCTGAACATTACCGGCATTGTGGCGCACGCCCAGGAGTTCGTGCCGGGCTTGGGCTTTTTGACTTGCGAACTGGAGGGCTATGCCAGCCAGAATCAGTTCGCCGCGGGCGAGAACTTCGTGGAACTTCGCGGCGCGCCGTGGCTTGACCACTACTGGACGGTCACGGGAGGCGACTTTCGCGTTCCCACAAACCTGGTGGAATTTCCTTTCACAAACGTCTTCACTCCGGAACTGGATGGGCGCGGATTCAAGGCGCAAGCGGAGCACGGCGCCAACCAGTACACCTTCTTCGTCGGGGAACAGACATTGACCGCCGGAACGCGCGTGGCTTACCGGGTGGTCACGCCAGAGAACGTGCTGGGCGCATCCGCCGTGCGCAGCCTGATGGCGCACCTGCAAACGGGCGTGCGCGCCATGCAGTTCTCCACCAGTCCGCAAGCCATCCTCGACAATCCATATCTGTTTCCTCCGGGCCGCACGGTGCCGCTGGTAAGTACGCTGGCATGGCAGACTTCGTACACGCCGGTCGAGCGCCTGAAGATTTACACGGAAGTGTCGCGCCCGCTGGCCAGTGATGGAGAGCGCACCATCACGTCCATGTCGGGGGGATTTGCGTGGGAGGGTGCCGCGTTTTCCTTCAAGGCCGATTACATGCGCGAGGGAGTGCTGTACTATCCGCTGGCCGGGTATTTCGCGGGAGACCGCCAGGGACCGTTCGGAGAGGCGCGCTGGCGTCCGCGGAAGGCCGTAGAGCTCTACGGATCGGCCAGCCGCTACCGCAATAATCTGGAAGGCGATCTAAGCCTGCCCTCATTGACCAGTGTCAGCACTTCAGCGGGCGCTTCTGCGGCATTGCCGGGGAGTCTATCGGCATCGGTGTCGGTTTCCACTTTGCAGTTCACGGAATCGACCGCGGGACAGTCCGCCGTCACTTCCAATAATCAGCAGATCGGTGCGACGTTATCGAGAGCGATCGGGCGGCATACGCTACACGCGGCGTGGCGCGAGATCCGGCTGGATACGGCCACGAGTCCGCAGCGCCAGCAGTCCTGGGAGCTGGGCGATACCTACCAGAGCAAGCATTTCTCGTTAGGCGGGTCGGCGCGCTATCAGCAGGTCAGCGGGATTGAAGACCGCAGCTCCCTTTTCGTGCAGGGGCTGGCGCAAGCCGCGATCTGGCGCATCACCGCTTACGGGAATTTGGAAGTAGGCAACGATCTGGCCAACCAGACGCTATTTTCGACCAGCGCCTATCGTACTTCGGTCATCGGGGTTGCGGTGCGCCTGGCGCGGGGATGGAACCTGCAGACGGAGATGTACCGGAATCTACTGAATCTGACGATCAATCCGGAGAGTATTTTCCTGTTGCAGAACGGCGGAGCACTGGCGGGCGCGAGTCCGGCGGCGGTGAGCCTGGCTGCCACCAGCAAGTGGAGTTTCTATTTCCGGCTGTCGAAGCAGATTCGCTGGGGCGCGGGTTTGCCGGCAGAGAAGTTCGGCCAGACGGTGGTTCGTAGTGTGGCGCTGGCGGGCGCGATTGAGGGCATGGTCAGAATCCGGGGGCTGGACGGGACGAGAGCGGCATCCGGCATACCCGTGATACTGGACGGTTCGCGTACGGCGGTGAGCGGCGCGGACGGATCATACCTTTTCGACAATGTGGGGGAAGGGAGCCATCGCGTCGCGCTGGCGCTGGCGGAATTGCCGGCCGATTTCGATGCGGGCGATAATACGGCAACGGCTGTTACGGTCCAGCCGCGGCGTGCGGCGCGAGCGGATTTCGAGGTGCTGCCGCTGGGATCGGTTGGGGGGAGTGTTCAGGGGCCCGAGGGGGTGGCTTTGGGCGGCATCTTGATCCGGATGGTGCCGGGTAACCGCTATACGACGACCGGAGAGGATGGTACTTTCCACTTCTACAACGTCCGGGAGGGGAAGTGCGTTTTGGCGCTGGACGGGAAGTCGCTACCCGAAGGGGGCACGCTCGTTTCGGCGGCGACGGTGGACGCCACGGTCAGTGCGGGAGGGATCGGTTCGCCGATCAACTTCCAGTTTACCGTCGCGGCCGTTCAAAAGCCGATCCGCAAGGTGCTTGAGATCAATCGCTGAGGCTCTTCTCTACCTGGAAAAGTCACAATTCGCGCTGTCTGGCCGATACGGTAAGTGTGCGGAAGCTCCCAGCAGCGGTGGCTCTGGTGTTGATGCTGGCGCTTAGCCCGAGAGTTCCGGGCCAACGCGAAGCAAGCACGACACTAGTGGTACGCGTCGCGCCGGAAGCGCGCATCGAGCCCAGCCAGATCGCCTTGGAATTCCGGGTGGCCGACAAAGTCGTGCGCCGAGCCAACGTAGCTGTTTGGGTACGTTCGCTGCCGAATCAGCAGACGCGTGTGTCGGCGCGGCTCGACCGGTTGCAAGGTCCCAACGGGTCCGTACCTGTTACCGTCGTAAGCTGGACCGGTTCGGTGGCGCACTCGTCGGGTGGCGGAAGCCAGGCAAGTTGCACGAGTGGCTCTTTCGTCACGGGGCAGGCGCAAGACCTGGTGCTCGGGTGGCACCAGTCCGGAACCCTGACTTGTGCATTCGTCTTCACGCTGGCCGAGTCGAGCAACCTCGCTTCGGGACTGTACTCCGCAACTGTGGCGCTGTCGGTGGCGTCTCAGTAGTTCGCCGGAGCCGGCAAACTAGAATTTATAGTCGGGCGGTTTAATGTTTTTGATCCGCAGATAGACTTCCGCCTGGCCGCGATGGTGCGCGGTGTGGGTAAAGCATGACCACAAACGTTCGCGCCCGGTCAACGGGGCCAGTGCGTCCAGTCTTGCGGGCGTGATGGCTGCCAGCGCCTTGGTGCAAAAATCGAACGAATCGCGCAGAAATTGTGTGGTGGCGTCTTTGTCAAACAAACCTTTAGGATCCTGATAAGCGGCCGCGATGCTGGCGGGCGCTTGGGGAGCTTGCAAGCCGCTAACGGTGGCGAACGTCCGGTTGTTGACCATTGCGATATGGGTCATCAGCCTGCCGAAGCTCATCTCCGCATCATTGGGCTTGAAGTTATAATCGGTCGCGGGCATGGCGGCCGCCACCGCTAGTGTAAAGTCCTGCGAGGTTTGCCAGTGCTTCGCGAACATGGCGCCCTCATCCGCGGCGAAGGCGGGAGCGGACCATGCCATGGCCGCTGCCAGTATTCCTGTCAGAATTGCAAATCTAAACATAAAGTCTCCGGGATATAATTGGATCGCAAACTCGATTGCGATGCAAGCCGGAGCGAAACATGACACGCAGGGAACTTGGAATACTGGCGGCAGGAGGCGCGGCCTTTCTGCCGGCGGCGGGCGGGGCGGCCCAGAGCGATACCCAGAACAAATATGGCGGTCCATTGGAGGGTTTCATGGACAAGGTCGATAGCGCTGTCTTCGACCCCGTACTTTACACACGCAAATTATACGAGTCGGCGCCGTTACGGCTTACGTTTGCGGCACAAAATCGCGACGCGGCGGAAGCTTGGCAAAAGCAGTTGCGGGCTAAGGTTACCGAATTGGTGGGAGGATTCCCTGCGCGCCAGTCCGCCCCGCTGGTGCAGGCACTCGAGACGCGCGACTTCCCGGGCTATCGCCGCGAAAAATTTGTATTTGAAAGCCGGCCTGGATTGTGGGTGCTCGGCTACTTGTTGACGCCGCGCGACCATCCGGCACCGCATCCGGTGATGATTTGCATACCGGGGCATGGGCGCGGCGTGGACGATATCGTGGGCATCGACCCACACGGGCGCGACCGCACGGATAAGCCGGGCTATCAGCACGATTTCGCAATTCAGGTAGTGGAGCACGGCATGGCGGCACTGGCTCTCGAACCGCTGGGGTTCGGCTGCCGCCGCGATCCGATTACGCGCAAGAAGGGGGCGGAAGCCACCGCCTGCCAGCCATCCGCAGGGGCCGCGCTGTTGTTGGGGCAGAGTATGATCGGGTGGCGGGTTTACGATGTCATGCGCGGTATCGATTGGATCGAATCGCGCAAGGATCTGGATGCCGGGCGCGTGGGTTGCATGGGAATTTCAGGCGGCGGTACGGTTACGACTTTCGCCTCAGCCCTGGAGCCCCGCATACGGGCGGCCATGGTCAGCGGGTATGTGAACACGTTCCGCGATAGCGTAATGAGCCTGTCGCACTGCATCGACAACTATATTCCTGGGATCTTGAATTGGGCCGAGATGTACGATGTGGCCGGCCTGATTGCGCCGCGGCCTTTGTTTGTAGAGTCGGGATTGAAGGACGAAATCTTCCCCGTGGAGGCGAGCCAGGCCAGTTTCGCCCGAGTGCGGAAAGTGTATGAAGTCTTCGATGCGGGCGGGGCGATCAAGCACGAGGTATTTGACGGTCCGCACTCGTTTTATGGGGTGCGGGGGCTGCCGTTTCTAGCGAAACATCTGGCCTGATTGCCGCGCCGCTATTCCCTGGTTCTAAGGATCGCCGCCATTACCCGAGGGCTGCATCTGCCGTGCATAATGGCCACTACCCACAACGGCTTCTGGTCTGGCGCATACGCGATCAGATATTCGCACGAATGGCTTCCAAGATTTCGGCAATCACGGTCGGCCGCGTCTAAATTATCCGCGCGAATGAAGTCCCAGATCTCGTCAAGGTCGCCGAGCGCTTTTGGGTGAAAATCGTATCCGGTCATGAAACCGGCTTCTATGGGCGCCGGGCAGCGGCGCTCTTTTCGCGGAAGTGGGCTTCTACTTCGTCGCCGGGAATTGGCGCGACTCTGCCGGTTTTGAGATCGTCGTACCGGCCGGTGAGCATCTCGCGGGTCTGGGACAGTTCGTCAAAATATCCTTCCACCACATCCTGGACGAGTTTCTCTGGGGTGGCACGCCCGCTTTTCGCAGCAAGATCGTAGAGCTTTTGTTCGGTCTCGGGGGTGAAGTGCACTTCCATGCCTTCACAATACGGGAAAAGAGGCCGAGACGCAATCCCACGATTGTACGATCAGGCAGGGCGGACATCGCGCAAAACGGCGCACCACGCGGGCAGACCGCGCGCAGCGGCATAGGAATCGTCCTCCAGGTTGAACGCCACGTCCACGCGCGCACCTGGCGACAGTTCGGCGGCGCGCTCGGCGAAGTTCCAGGCTTTCATCATTAGCGTGCGGCCGTTTTGCCGCAGCAACACACGTAGGTGCTTCTCCTTCATCACCACGGGCGGACCGGCCACCTCAACGTCCAGCGCGGCGAATAGCGGAGCGGGATTGCCGCAGCCGAAGGGCGCCAGGCTGAAGATTTCCGCCACGCTGCGCTCATCGATCTCGCGGAAACCGAGCAGCGCATCGATATCGATTTGCGGGGAAAGATCGGCAAACGTTAGGCGGGCGACGGCGTACTCGTTGAAACGCGCACGAAACTGTGCGATCTTGTCGCCGGAAGGGTCAGTCCGGCAGCCTGGCGATGGCCGCCAAAACGCTCGAACAATTCGGGCATGGCCTCCAGGGCTTCGAGCAGATGGAACGGGCGGATGCTGCGGCCGGAACCTTGCGCACGGCCATCCTCCGGATCGCGGCTGAGTACGAACACGGGCCGGTGGAAGCGCTCCACCAAGCGCGAAGCAACGATGCCCAGGACGCCGCGATGCCAGCCGTCGGCGGCGAAGACCAGGGCGCGTTGGCCATCCTCGACGGGCACGCGGGCGCACTCCTCGACGATCTGCTGGGTGACCTCGGCTTCCGCCAGTTGGCGCTCGCCATTCAGCGCGTGGAGTTGCTGCGCCAGTTCCCGCGCACGCTCGACGTTGGCGGTGAGAAACATTTCGATCACGGCGTTGGCGGTGTCCATGCGGCCGGCGGCATTGATACGCGGGGCGATGCGGAAGGCCACGCTGGTGGATGACGGCACGCGTCCACCAGTGAAACCGGCCACATCGAGCAAGGCGCGCAGTCCGGGATTGCGCACGTCCTTCAGCCCGCTCAAGCCGTGCTTCACGATGATGCGGTTCTCGCCCATGAGCGGCACCACGTCGGCCACTGTGCCGATAGCCACCAGTTTCAGAAACGATTCGGTGACGCGGCGCAGTTTATCGGGCGGCCAATCGAGCGAGCCGAGCAGCGCCTGCACCAGTTTGAATGCGACGCCGACGCCGCACAGGTTCTTATCGGGATAACCGCAATCCGGCCGGTTGGGATTCAGTACAGCCAGCGCCGGGGGCAACTCGGCTTCGGGCAAATGGTGATCGGTAATGATGACGTCGATCGAGAGTTCATTGGCCCGGCGCACCACTTCCGCCGCGCGAATGCCGGTATCGACGCTGATGATGAGCTTAATGCCTTCCGCCGCGGCCTTTTCGACGGCATCGGCGCGCATGCCGTAGCCATCCCGTAGGCGGTGTGGGATGAAGAACGACGCCTTGCCGCCGGCCATCTCGATGGCCTTTTTCAGAATCACGACGGAGGTAGTGCCATCCACGTCGTAGTCGCCGTAGATGAGGATGTGTTCGCCGGCGGAGATGGCGCGGCGCAGGCGGACCACGGCTTCGGACATGCCGCGCAAGTCTTCGGGGGCATGCAGATCGGCGAGCGAGGGGGCCAAAAAGCGCCGCGCGGCGACGGGATCGCCCAACTCACGCGCCAGCAGAACGCGGGCGGCGGGAAGCCGGACCCCGAGTGCATCGGCAAGTGCCTGGACCTCCTGCGGGTTGACTTCGGGAATCAGCCAGCGGGACTGAATGGGCATGCCGGAACGTCAGTTGTTCGAGAAGTAGCCGAACGAACCGTCGTCTTCCTGTTCCGCGCTGCCGGTGGGCAGATGTACGGCTATTTCCTCGCCGATGCTGAGGAATTCGTCGTACCAGTCCGGACGGATTTCGTAAACGTACATGCGGGCGTGATGATCGAAGGCCAGTTCGATGGAGCAGGTGATGCCCGCGTGTGTGCGCACGGCGCGCAAGCGCGTTTCCAGGTCGCGGCGCTCCTCGCGGGTTAAGTCGCACTCGTCAAGTTCCTCGACGGTATCGTCGATTTCGGGTGCTTCGAGTTCGCGCGCGGCGAAAAGGATCATTTTCGCGCCGGTCTTACGCGCGGTATCGAGAAACATCTGGTAGTCCGGGTAGCGTTCGGCGTCCCAGAGCACGATGGGCAATCCTTCGAGTCCGCCTGGAGCGCTACGGAAGACGGCAAATTCCGAATGCTCGAGGTACTCCAGGATCTCCTGCTTCAAGGTATCCAGATTCAGGTCCATAGGTCCTCCTTTGCGCTAAGCCAACACCAGAATATCACTGGGCGAGGCCAAATCGCGGGCGGCTGGAGTGACGATGGTCTTAGAATTTATGTAAATCTTACGCGACTGCCGGATGGCCACGCGAACGTCCTCTTCGCAGACGAAATCCACGGGTTGCGGTTTGGGGGGCGGAGGCGGTGCAGCGGGTGGAACCGGAACTGCCGCGGGCGTGCCCGCGCAGGCACAGGACGGCGCGGGAGCAGGCGTTGCAGCGGGAATTGGAGCGGCAAGCGGAGCAACCGGCGCAGGCGGGAAGATGCCGCGCCGGGCCAGGAACCGGTCCACGATATCAGTAGCGATGCTGGGAGCTTCTTTTGAGTTCACGGGCGTTCCAAAGGCCTCGGCCGGGGTACGTACGGCATACGCCAGCCTCTTGATGTTGTACAAATGCTGGGGTCCAACGTTATCGCTGGTGATATTGCCGGCGGCCGCGCCGCAGCCCAGGGTCATGGACGGAAAAACATTGGTGGTGATGCCGGTGGAACCTTGCGGCGTGGGTGTGTTGACGAGCACGCGGTTGGCGGGCATGCGCTGGGCATATTCGCGGATGCGGGCGTCGTCCTTGGAATAGATTCCGCAGGTATGCCCGAGTCCGCCGAATCGTAGCAGGCTCTCGCAGATGTCCATGCCGGCGGCAAAATCCTTCACCCAATACACAGCCAGCACCGGCGACAACTTTTCCATGGAAAGCGGATGTTGCTTGCCGACGCCATCCAGTTCGACCACCAGGATAGAGGTCTCGGGGGGCACGGTAAAGCCGGCCATGGTCGCGATTTTCGTGGGCGACTGGCCCACGCACGCGGGGTTGATGGTGAAATTGGGCGTGACCAATACCTTCGCCAAGGCCTGCTTCTGATCGGCATTACAGAAATACGCTTTGCCGGCTTTCAGTTCGGCCAGTACGCGATCTTTCAAAACCTCTTCGGCGACGATGGCTTGTTCGCTGGAACATACTGTTCCGTAGTCGAAAGACTTGCCCTCAATCACCTTGGCGACCGCTTCGGGGATATCGGCGGTGCGCTCGAACAGGACCGGCACGTTACCTGGACCCACGCCGAAAGCAGGTTTGCCGCTAGAGTAAGCCGCGCGCACGATGCCATGTCCGCCAGTGGAAAGAATCACGCCGGTACGTTCGTGGCGCATCAGCGCGTTGGTGCCGTCGAGGCTGGCATAGCCCAGGCACTGGATAATATCTTCGGGGGCGCCGGCTTCGAGGGCGGCGCGGTATAGCAGGTCGGCCGTGGCGCAAGTACATTTCACGGCGCGCGGGTGGGGGCTCAAGACGATGGCATTGCCGGCTTTGAGCGAGATCAGGATCTTATAGATGGCAGTGGATGTGGGATTGGTGGTTGGCAGGATGGCAGCCACCACGCCGACCGGAACGGCATATTCGACGATGCGCTCTTCGGGGATCTCGCGTAGCATGCCGATGGTGCGCATGCCCCGCATCTTGCGTGGAAGCAAGTCAGCGTTCAACAGATTCTTGGCGATCTTGTCTTTAACGTTGCCGTAGCCGGTTTCTTCCACGGCCATGGCGGCGAGGCGTTCGGCATTGGCGCGGCCAGCGGCGGCCATGCGTTCGACAATCGCATCCACCTGCGCCTGGCTGTGGCCACGATAGCGCTGCCAGGCGGCGTAGGCCTTTTCAACCTTGGTGCGGACCTCTTGGATGGAGACGAGGTCTTTATCTTCGAGCATCAGCCGAGCGATTTCTTGGCCGGTCCGGCGCCGGGCAGCACCTTTTCGGTCTCTTCATGCGGACGGGGAATCACGTGAACGGACACCAGTTCGCCCACCCGGCGGGCGGCGGCGGCGCCTGCATCAGTGGCGGCCTTTACGGCGCCCACGTCTCCACGCACGCTGACCACGACATAACCGGCGCCGATAAATTCCTTGCCGGTCAGGACCACATTGGCCGTCTTCACCATGGCGTCGGCGGCTTCAATAGCGCCGGTCAGTCCCTTCGTTTCAATCAGGCCAAGGGCCTCCATTTTGCCTCCAGTGCGGAATGAATCTTTACGCTATCACAGAACGCGGCGGGGGCGTTGAAGTACCGGGAGCGCTCGAAGATAACGAAAGTTCCCTTGTATTGTTTAAGACCTCGACGTATTATTTATCTGAGGGCACGCCGCGACGGCGAATAGAATATATGCCGCGAAATCCGGGCGGTCACATGTCCATTGAGGTTTTGGAGAGTTATTCGCTGGGACGTCTGAAGGCGGACCGGATTCCGGATTTGGAACACCACTTACTGATCTGCCAGGGTTGCCGGGCGAAACTGCACGGCATAGAGCCATACAATTTTGTCCATTTCACTCGGGAAGGACTTTTCTATTCCAGGGTTACGCGGCTACGGAATGGAAAACTCCTGGCGCGCCACTGGGGGCGAAGCCTGGAGGGCGGCAAGGAATTCAAGACCACAACAGGCGCGAAAGCCTACCTGGAGCGAACATTTTTGCGAATCTTCCCTGAGCACGAATGCCTGTCGCGCTGCGGCGCAACGGACGCCGTCTAAACGGCCGGTCATTCTTCTGCAAGGGCAGCGCGGGCCTGCACCACGTATGATGCCGCCACCAGGAGGCGAAATCCTCCGTCAGTCACAGTGTCATCTTCCAGGAACGCGGGTATCGCGGCGGTTTGCAGGATGGCCTTGGCATTCTTGGCTTCGTCCCGCGTTTTGAAAATCGCCGCGGGAGCCAAATCTTCCTCTTCCTCGCGCTCGACCTCTTCGGCAACCGATTCGTCCAGCGGTTCGTCCGCGTCCGCTACAACTTCCGGTGGAATATGGGTCGAGATGGGCTGGGAAGGCCGGCGAACGGTGCGGGCCTGGAGGCCGCGCCGCGCTAGCTCGGCGTCGTAAACCGGCCGCGCCACTTCGGAAAGCTCGTCTCGGACGAGGGAACGCAGTTCCTCGTCAGGCATGCCGCCGTAGAGTTCCTTGAAATCGTCAGCGCTGAATTTCATCTATCCTCCCTAAACCTCGCAAGACTCGCTATTGTAGCGCCTTGGCTGGCTCTTAGGCGGGAGATTGCGCCGCTAATAATTTGCGGCGCAAGAAGCGGCGCTCAGGTTCGGAGCAGGGGCAGTCGAGCGCGGCGCGGAAACAGGCTGCTGCTTCAGCCGTTCTGCCGAGTTCCAGCAAAAGGTGTCCGCGCACGGCCAGCAGCAGGTAATAAGCGCGCAGTTTGGGATCGTGGGACAGCCGTTTGAGGGCGGCCAACCCCTCGGCGGGACCTCGCACTTTAGCCACCGCTACGGCGCGGTTTAAAGCCACCACGGGCGAAGGGTTCATCCCGAGCAGTTGGTCGTACAGTTCCAGGATCATATGCCAATCCCGCGATTGCGGATCGGCGGCGCGCGCGTGGGTGGCTGCGATGGCCGCCTGCACGTGATACTCGGAGACTTCATCGCCCGCCATGGAACGGTCGAAATGGTGGAAGCCCAGGGCAATCAGGCCATGGTCCCAACGGCTGCGATCCTGATGCTCCAGCAGGATGAGGTCGCCCGATTCGTCCACTCTCGCGGGGAGGCGCGCGGCTTCCAGCGCCATGAGGGCCACTAGCGCATCCGCGCGCGGTTCGAGTATGGACGATGCCGCCACAAGGCGCCCCAGACGCAGAGCTTCCAGGCACAGATCCTGGCGGATCAGGTCCTCTCCGGCATGCGCGGCGTAGCCTTCGTTGAACATGAAATAGATAACTTCGAGCACCGAATCCAAACGACGTTTCAGCTCCAGACCGTGGGGCATGTCCAGCGTGAGCCGCCCTTCCCTAATCTGGCGTTTGGCCCGCACCAGGCGCTGGGCGATAGCCGCATCGTCCGCTAGAAAGGCTCGGGCGATTTCGCGGACGCCGAATCCTCCCACGGTTTTCAAACTCAGGGCCACGCGCGCATCCCGCGCTATTTCCGGATGGCAGCACATGAAGATCATGCGCAGTTCGTCGTCGCGAAGCTGATCTTCCAGATAAGGGTTGTCGGGCGCAGCAGCGGAATGCGAGAGTTGGGCGACGATGGCCTCGGTCTTCTCGCCCAAGGTGCGGTTGCGGCGAACGGCATCGATGGCGATGTTATGCGCCACCCGGAATAGCCACGCGCCGGCATTGGCGGGCGCCCCCTGGTAGGGCCAAATCTGGAGCGCGCGCAGCATGGCCTCCTGCACGGTTTCCTCCGCCAGTTCGAGATGAGCCGGGCCGAGTAGTCGCGTCAAATGCGCGACCATCCGGCCCGCCTGATGCCGGAAGAGGTGCTCCAGTAGCACCCCGGCATCCCAAGATGGAGTTACATCCCCCAGACTTGTCTTACCTCGATGGTTCCGCCGTATTCGAGAGTCGGGTGATCCTCGGCCAGGCGGACTGCTTCGTCATAGTCAGCCGCTTCGATGGTATAGTAGCCGCCTAGGATCTCCTTGGTTTCACTGTAGGGACCATCGGCGGTGCGGGTCTGACCCTCCTTCAAACGCATCACGCGCCCGGCATCGTCGGTGAGGCGGTGGCCGTCGCGGGTGAATGGCTTGTTTCTCCAAGCCATGAACTTCTCCATGGCATTTTGCATCTCTTCCGGGCTGAGTTGCTGGAATGCAGCAGGGTCGGCATGTAACAAAAGCATGAAATTGGGCATAGATTCTCCTTATTTTACGCGCGTGTACTGAAAGGTCTCGGTTTTCTTGGGCTGGTTGTTTTCGTAGAATTCCCAAGCGTCGTGGTAACGGCTGCCACCGTCGACGAAGATCTTGGCGTCGTGCATGTGTCCGGCCCCGGGTGCGAGGTTGGTGGCATCCAGAAACTCGAAGTCCACCTCACCGGTATCCGGGTTGAAAGCGCGGGCTTGCATGCGCGGTTGGTTGCCGGCCATGCAGTAGTGGGTCATCAGCAGGCGGTCGCCATCCAGGTAATAGACGGTGAGCATGGCCGGCATTTTATCACCGGATTCCTTCTCGACCAGGGAAGTGCCGCCGGCGATCAGCTCATAGCTGACGTGGACCTTTCCCATTCCGGTGTCGCCCTCCCATTCGCCTACCAAAGTCTTGAGCCGGGCGTATGCCGCGGGGCCGGGAGCCGCCTCCGATTTGGGACCGGCTGCACGGGTCGCGGCCGCCGTCATTAATAGGGTTGCAATCGCAAGAGCGTTTCGCGTCATGTGAATCTCCTCCAGGTGTTAGCGTGTTACAGCCATAAAACGAACGAGAGCGGGCGAAATCGACAGATCCGGACAAAAAAACCTTGAGCGAAACACTGTGATAAAACGTCCAATCATAGGTACCACATGCTACCGCGCTATTTCTTTGCCTACATTTTGGCCGGGGCAGCCGCGTTCGGGCAGCTCGCCTCATTTCCGAAGCCATCGTTCTTCCGCGAGACGTTCGCCAGGCCTGTGACCAAAGTGGAATTGCGAGCGCCGGCCCGCTTGGACGATTATGTGGTGGGTGGCAAATTGGAGCTATCGCTGCGTTCCTACCTGGACCTGGTGATGGCCAACAACACCGATATAGCCATCCAGCGGTTGACTGTGGATGTCGCCCAGAATGCAATTACCCGGGCTTTTGCGGTGTTCGATCCGCTGGCCACCGCCAGTTTCAGCAGCACCGAGCAGCGCACGCCGTCGGGCGACCAGTTGACCGGCGCCGCCACCCTGGTGCAACTCAGTCAGCCCGCCAACTTCACCTATAGCCAAACGCTGCCCACCGGCCTGCAATACCAAGCCACCTTTTTTGCCGAGAAGCTTTCGACCAACAGCGGCTACTACAATTACAATCCCAACATCAACGCCAGCCTGGCCCTCTCGATCTCGCAGCCATTGCTGAAGAATCGCGGCGCTTATATTAACCGCTTGCCGATCACCATGGCCAGCAGCCGGTTGCGCAAGACCGGATTCGACTTGAAGTGGAGTGTGTTGCAACTGGTGGGCAACGCCGAAAACGCCTATTGGGATGCAGTGCTGGCGCGCGAAAACCTGCGTGTCGCCGAGAGCGCCCGCGATCTGGCCGATCAGGCGCTGAAACGTGCCCAGCGGGAACTGGAACTGGGCGCGCTCTCGCCGCTCGATATCTACAACCCGCAGCAGCAATACGCTACCTCGCAAATCGGAGTATCGCAGGCCCAATACTATTTGCGGCAGACCGAAGACGCCTTGCGCCGCCAGATCGGCGCCGATCTGGATCCCAAGATCCGCATCTTGCCGATTCAGCTTACCGAAACCGTCTCCCCGGAAGCCGAGGCCGCTCCGATTGACGCCGAAAAGCAGGTGCATAACGCTCTGGCCGCCCGCCCGGATCTGAAGTCGGCGATCCAGAATCTGGACATTGACGACCTCGGCATCAGTCAGTCGAAGAACGAACTACTTCCGGATCTGGAACTAACCGGCGCGTATACTACCCAAGGGCTCGGTGGAATTTATTATCCTAGCGACGGCTCGGCGTATACTCCGGGAGGTTTTGGCGATGCGCTGGGCCAGTTGTTCGGCTTCGGATACCCCATGTATTCCTTCGGACTCACTCTGCGGCTGCCGATCCGCAATCACGCCGCTTCCGCGGATATGGCCGATTCGCTGGTGGCGAAAAAGCGCGACACCTTGAACGTGCGGACCGTCGAGCAGCAGGTCCGGCTGGATGTGTTAACGGCCGTAAGTCAGGTGGAATCGAGCAAAGATGCCATGAAGCTTTCGGTAGTAGCGCAGGACTTCGCGCGGAAGTATATGGAAGCGGAGCAGAAAAAGTACGAACTGGGAAACAGTACCATCTTTTTTGTGCTGCAAGCGCAGGGCGCGCTAGTGTCGGCGGAATCGAGCGTGGTGCAGAATTCGGTCAGTTACCGGCGCAATCTGATGAATTTGTATTGGCGCACCGGCGAACTGCTTGAGGCGAGGGGAATCGCGCTGCAGTAGCTGGCTAGATAAACAGGCTCGCCGGGACATGAAAGAATTCGGCAAGCTTGCGCACATGGGCCTTGCTGAGGGAGCGTTTTCCGTTGATCACATCCGACGCGACGCTGCTGGAGCCGAACACGGGCAGCAGGTCGCGTTGCCGCAAGCCGCGTGCTTCCATCAGAACGCGCAGGGCTTCGAGGGGCTCGGCATGTCCCAGGGAATAGCGCGATTCTTCAAAATGACGGATGAGCATGTCCAGCAATAGGGCCAGACGGTCCTCCTCGGGCGTGCGCGGGCGGGCCAGCGTATCGAGTTTTTCTAGTTCCGCGATCATTCGCTCATTCTCGTCTTCAGTGGAGATGACCTGGGGCAGTATGCGCGTGAGCAACCTGGCATAGGTACGCTTGTTGATCGCAGTTACAGCCATTTTTTCCATCTCCCCTTATCGTACTCGGCGCAGCCCACAACTTACTTGCACCAAACGGTTTTGATATTGACGAATTCACGAATTCCGTAAACGCCCAACTCGCGCCCATAGCCGGAGCGCTTGATTCCGCCAAAAGGCATGCGCGCATCGGAAGCCACCATGCTATTTACGAATACCGCTCCTGCCTGAATTTCGTCGATGAAGCGATCCTGCTCGCCCGCGTCGCGGGTCCACACGCTTGACCCCAGACCGAACGGCGAGTCATTAGCCACGTCGATGGCTTCGGCGGCGTCCGTCACTCGAAAGAGCATGGCCACAGGTCCAAAAAACTCTTCGCGGAATATATCCGACGGCCGCGGAACACCGGTTAGTACCGTGGGCGGATAGAAGTAACCGGGGCCGTCGACCATGCTGCCGCCTAGGAGCACTCGCGCTCCAGCGGCTATCGCGCGCCCGACCTGTGCGTGCAATTCGTCGCGTATAGGGCCGGTCGCCAACGGACCGATGTCAGTTGTAGCATCCACGGGATCGCCGATTTTCAATGCCTTCATGGCTTCTACGAAGCGCCCTTCAAATTCGTCGTAAATGCTGTCGGCCACGATGAAGCGCTTGGCCGCGATGCAGGACTGCCCATTGTTGATGGTGCGCGCTTTCACTGCCATAGCCACTGTCTCATCGAGTTCGGCGCTCGGCATCACGATGAACGGGTCGCTGCCGCCGAGTTCAAGAACGGTCTTCTTAATGCGATCGCCGCACTGGCTGGCGACTGAACGTCCGGCCGGTTCGCTGCCGGTAAGGGTGGCGGCGGCTATGCGATCGTCCGCGATTATAGCCGCGGTCGCGCTGGCACCGATGAGCAGTGTCTGGAAAGCGCCTTCAGGGAATCCGGCGCGCAGCAGGATATCTTCAATTGCCAGCGCGCATTGCGGCACATTTGATGAATGCTTCAGCAGGCCCACGTTGCCGGCCATCAAGGCGGGCGCAGCGAAGCGGAACACTTGCCAGAAAGGGAAATTCCAGGGCATCACAGCCAGCACAGGGCCCACCGGTTGGTACCGTACGAAACTGCGTGAGGCTCCGGTCGCGATCACTTCGTCAGCCAGATGACGCTCGCCATTTTCGGCATAATAGCGGCATGCCGTGGCGCACTTCTCCGCTTCCGCGATGGCGGACTTCAGCGTCTTGCCCATCTCGCCGGTCATGATACGGCCGTATTCCTCTTTCGAGTCTTCCAGAATTCTGGCGGCGTTGTGCAGCCATGTGGCGCGCTGGGCGAAGGTGGTCTTGCGATAAGTCTGGAACGTGGCGCTGGCATGCGACAGTTTTTGCACTAGGGCATCGGACGAGAGCGGCTCGTAGACACGTAGGGTCTCTCCCGTGGCCGGATTGATGGAAGCGAAAGCCATACAACGATTATGGCGCGGCCGTTACGGCTTGCGCCTGCGGGAGTAATACCAGAAGAGCACCGCCGCGAGCCCCAGGAATACGGTGCAATTGCCCACCATCTTCAGTTCGAAACGCCACACGGAATCCACCTGCCGCGGAGGCACGAAGGCTACCGCCCCCCCCACAATGGTTGCCGCCAAGCCGCCGAGTGCCGCGAAACGTAAACGGGCCTTGCCATAGAATCCGGCTCCCGCGCTGGGCGAGAATGCTATTTTCGCCAGCGTGGCGTACAAATAAAGATACGAGATCATCTGCAGAACTACGGATAGATCGAGCAATGTGACGTAAGCTTCCTTCACCGTGGCGCCGATAAAGCTCATACTCACCAGCAGCGAAGAAAGCACCGCGATGGCCGAAATCGCGATGTGCGGAGTCGCGAACTTCGGATGGATTTTTCCCATGGCCTTGGGCATGTAGCGATCGATGCCGGAGACGAACAGGATGCGCGCCGATCCGCCCAGCCAAGCCGAACTAGAACCGGCGATGGCCACGGCCAGGACCGCGGCGAGAGCTGTGAGCATCCACCGCGCACCCACCCCCATGGCCGTCATTTTGTCGACGGCCTGTAGCACGCCTTGTACGATTTTCACTTCCTGCTGGGGGACTGCCAAGAGCAGCGCCAGGGTAGCGGTTACGTAGACTAGGCCCGCCAGCACGCCGCCGCGGAAGGTGCCCTGCGGCACGCTGCGCTGGGGATCGCGGATTTCGTCGCCCATCACCGGACCCAGTTCCAGGCCGACCAAGCCGAAGCAGATCACGCCGAACGAGGACATGATGCTCCAGTCCAAGCCGCGAATGGCGAAACTGGAGGCCGGTAGCGCCACGCCGTGCTTCCAGACCACCGCGATGGCTAGCCCCACCAGCACGGCGGCGCCGATCAGCGTGCCGATGCCGCCGGAATTGTTGACCCATTTGCCCACGCCGATGCCGCGGATATTCAACAGCGCCGTAAGCCAGAGCAGGCCCACGGTGAGCAGAAAGAAGAAAATGCGATTGTCGGCGAGTCCGGCAATACTCTTCGGTCCGGCATAGGCCAGGATGCCGCCCAGGTAGAAGAGCAGCGTGGGCAGATAAAACATGTTGGTGGTCCAATAGGTCCACCCGCACATGAAGCCGTGAAAGTCGCCAAAGGCGTCTTTGGTCCAAACGTAGAGGCCACCCTCGGCGGGATGGCGGTGGGCGAGTTCGATAACAGTGATGCCTTGCGGCAGCAGGAAGAAGACCAGCGCGGCTAGCCAGAGCCAAACGGTAATGGGACCGTTGGCGGCGATTACGGGAACGAGGTTAAGGTTGGCGATTGCCACAACGGACAAGAACGTGAGGTCCCAGGGGCCGAGGGCGCGTTTGAGCTGTGGCTTGGTTTCGGTAGTCGATGGCGTGGCATCCATGGGCGGCCGCGGGAACGATTAAAGATAAACGGTAAGGATAGCGGAGGGGGCCCGGACCAGTCAAACCCGGTTACGACGGACCCCATTCTAAGCAGTTAAGACGCGATTAGCCACATGCGCACTAGTGGGCGTGCGCCACGGCGCTGCGTTCCTGCTGCGCCGCAGCCAGCGCCGGTGCGATTTCGGCGAACACCTGCAAGTGCTGGTCGATGTCCTGCGCGGTGTGCTGCACCGAGATGGTCCACTGCTCATCCCACCAGTAAGGCTGCGCCAGCATGCCGCGATTCACCATGGCGAACCAGTAATGCGTCCACACATCTTCGTCCACGTGATACCAGTCGCGATAGTTGCGGATGCGCTGCGGATAGAACATCAGCGCGCCATTGGCGCCCGCGCCGTCGGCGTAGGCGACCATGCCGGTCTTCTCGATGATGGCCTGGTAGCCGTCCACGAGCTTGCGGTTCAAGCCGGTCGATGTGGGTGTAAGCGTCGCGCGTCAAGCACTTGGCGGAAGGTCGCCAGACCGGCCGCCATCACCACCGGATTGGTGTTGTAAGTGCCGGCATGGAACATCTTCTGCGTGTGGATCACGTCCATGATCTCGCGGCTGGCGGCAAACGCGGCCAGCGAGAATCCGCCGCCGATCGATTTGCCCAGGCAGATGATGTCCGGCTTCACGTTGAAATACTCGCAAGCGCCGCCCCAGGCCAGTTTGGCGCCGGTTTTCACTTCGTCCATGATCAGCAGCGCGCCATGCTTGTGGCGCGATTTCCAGCAGGCCCTGCATGTAGCCTTCGTCCGGCATGCAGAAGGCGATGTTCATCATGATCGGCTCGATGATGATGGCGGCGATCTCGCCGGGATGCGCGGCGAATAGCCGCTCGATCGCCGGCAAGTTGTTGAACGGCGCGACCAGCGTGGCGTCGGTCGTGCCCTCTAAGCACGCCGGCGCTCGAGACCACGGGCGTGGGATTTTCCGGATCGCCGAACTCGGCTGCTCTTCGGCTTCACGCTCACGGAAATGGCATCGTGCCCGCCGTGATAGCCGCCCTCCATCTTGATGATCTTGCTGCGGCCGGTAACGGCGCGCGCCAGGCGCAGGGAGTGCATGGTCACTTCCGAGCCGCTGTTGCCGAAGCGCACCATCTCCACCGGATAACGCGCGCAGATTTCGTCGGCCAGTTCCAGTTCCATGCCGTGCGGCATGCCGAAGAGCGTGCCCATGCTCAGGCGCTCCTCCACGGCCTTCATCACCGCCGGATGGCAATGCCCGGCCATCAGCGCGCCGTAGCAGAGGTTGTGATCGATATATTCGTTGCCGTCCAGATCGTGTATGCGGCGAGCCGTGGCCATCGCGCACGAACAGCGGATAGGGCGGATAGTAGCGATAGTTGCTGGCTACGCCGAGCGGGACGCGGTAGACGGCCCGCTCATGCGCCTCGCGGGATTTGGGCGTGCGTTTTTCGTAGGTCTCGATCTCTTGCTGTAGTGCTGGGTACATCTGAGAAAAGTTCCTTTGGAATCGTCAAGTTTCAACTGCAAATTGCTCGCTTTAGTATGGCATATGGCCGCTTGTTAGAATACGGCGGTGTCTAACACGATTCGTACAATCGGTCTGGCTGGAGTGACAGCGGCAGCCCTCCTGACGGCCCAGAATTTTGCCGATCTGCGCCCAAGTCCGCAACAAGTGGCATGGCAGGATCTGGAAATCGGCGCACTGATCCACTTCGGGCCGAATAGCTTTATGGACCGCGAATGGGGAGATGGCCACGCCGATCCTGCGGTTTTCAATCCAACCCAGTTGGACGCCGCGCAGTGGGTGGCCGCGGCTAAATCGGCCGGCGCACGCTATGTGGTGCTGGTCGCCAAACATCATGACGGCTTCTGTCTGTGGCCGACGGAACAGACCGGCTACAGCGTGAAAGCCAGTCCCTGGCGCAACGGACACGGTGACTTGGTGCGCGAGGCGTCAAATGCCGCCCACCAGCAGGGCATGCGTTTCGGTATCTACCTCTCGCCGTGGGACCGGCACGAGCCGCGCTATCACTCCAATTCCGACTACGACGATTACTACCGCAAGGAACTGACTGAGTTAGTCACCCGCTATGGCGAGATTACCGAGCTTTGGCTGGATGGCGCGGGCAGCGAAGGGCATGTGTACGACTTCGATAGCTACGTAAAGACGCTCCGCACCTATCAGCCGAATGCGCTGATTTTTGCCGACGTAGGCTTTCTGCAGTACGGCGATATCCGCTGGGTGGGTAACGAAAGCGGTTTCGCCGCGGAAGACAACTGGAACGTTGTCGACCGCCTGGGTTACTTGCGATGGCGTCCGGCGGAGGCTGATACTCCGCTGCGCAAGGATCACTGGTTCTGGCACCCCAATGACGAAAAGAGTCTGAAGTCACTGCCGGAGTTGATGGAAACTTACCACAAGACTGTGGGGCGGGGCGCGCAATTGATGATCGGCCTGGCGCCCGATAAACGCGGTCTTCTGCCGGAGTCGGATGTGGCCCGTTTGCGGGAATTCGGCGACGAAATCCGCCGCGTTTATGGGCCGGGCGAAAACCAATCCGAATCGTGGTCGTCTTCGGCGCCCCTTGAAATAGGGGCCGCGCACCCGTTTGATCGGGCCGTGATTATGGAGAAACTGACCGGCGGCCAACGCGTACAACGTTACGCCATCGAAGCATGGGATGGACGGGTGTGGCAGCTGTTAACGACGGGCACCACCATCGGTCACAAGAAGATCGACCTATTCCCGCGAACGAGCGCCACGCGTGTCCGCCTGCGCGTGATGGAGGCTTCCGCGGAACCACTCATCAGAACATTTCGCGTTTACTAATCGCTCCGTGCGGCTCAAGGCTTGACGGTAAGCTTCGTGCCGCTCGATATGCCATTGTAGATCGCGGAGATGGTCAGTTTGCTCATCTGGCTGACTGGATAGGTGGTAATCGAAAAGGCCGCGGATGTGACTGCGCCCGCGCTGACTGTCACCGTAGCCGGTACCGATGCCCAGGATGTATTGCTGCTGGCCAGTTTGATCACCGCGCCGCCCGCGGGCGCTGGAGACATCAAGGTCACCGTATTATTCGCGAGCGTAGTGCCGCCGTTGACCGCTGTGGCGGAGAGATTTACTGATGCGATCCCGTCCGGAGTGACGGTCAGAATTGCCGTCTGGCTGATCCCTTGGTAAGTGGCTGTAATAGTGACTGCGGTATTGACTGTCACGTATCCCGTAGTAACTCGAAAAGACGGAGACACGGAGGCGTTGAACGGGACGGTAACAGAAGCGGGAACCGAAGCCACCGACGGTGTGGAACTGGAAAGCCGGACTAATGCCCCGCCGGGCGGTGCAGCCGAAGTTAAGTTCACTACGTTGCCGCCCAGGGAGAATCCACTCACTGCGGTAGCCGAAGACAGAACCACCGAACTCACAGCCGCGGTGCGGATAGTCAGCGTGGCGCTGGCGATAGTCCCACTCACCCCGCTCAACGCGGCGGAGATGGTCACTGTTGTTGCCGAGGCAATAGGAGTGGTCGTGATGCTGAAAGGCGCTGACGTGGTCGCCCCAGCCGCCACTGTCACGGAAGATGGAACGGAACCGATGGCCGGATTCGATGAACTGAGATTAAATACGAATCCGCCGGCTGGCGCGGGAGTTACTAAGGTCAAGGTGTTGGGTGTCACGCTAGTGCCGCCATAAACCGATGTGCTCTCTAGACTGAAAGAGACCGCAATCGGATTCACCGTTAGCGTGGCTGCGGCGGACGCGCCATTCACGGTGGCGGTAATGGTTACTGGAGTAGCCACAGATACGGCGGCAGTAGTAATGGTGAAAGCGGACGAAACCGTAGCCCCCCCCGCCACGGCTACCGATGCCGGGACGGAGGCTACCGCTGGATTCGAACTGGACAGCGCTACCGTCCATCCCCCTGCCGGCGCGGGGTTGCTCAGGGTCACAGTGTTTCCGGTGGATGGACTCCCCCCACCGCGCTCGACTGTAAAAGCGCCACGGATACCGTGAACGTCGCCCCGGTACCGCTCAAGCTAATGGTTTGCGGACCGCCTGGAGCGTTGTCGCGGATGGTGACCGTGCCGGTCCGGTTACCCGCCGCGCTAGGTGTAAACGTGACTGTGACGGTGCAACTGATCCCCGGCGCAATACTACCGACGCAATTATTAGTTTGCGAAAATGCGACGCCGGCGGCGGTCACTGAGTTGATCGTCAACATGGCGCTTCCGCTGTTTACCACCATAAAGGTCTGCGTTGCGGGCGCTCCCACCTGGACGTTGCCGAAGCTCAATGCCGGCGAAGAGAGTGACACCGCTGGTGCCTGCAACATCACAGAAATCGTATTGGATGCGGGCTCCGCTAGGATGACGTCCGGACTCCCATCGTTGTTGAAGTCCCCCAACGCCATGGCTCCGACGCCTGCCGCAGTTCCATATTGCGCCAGCGGCGAGAATGCCGCGGCATTGTTATTGACAAGAATGATCAGTCCGTTACTGGAGTTAGCCGCCACCACTACATCCAACATGCCATCGCCGGTCATGCCGGCAACCGCTAACGCTACCGGATCGGGTGACATACGCGACTGCTGCGTGGGTCCCGCCTTAAACTTGCCGTTCCCATTGCCAATATGGATATTCAGGGTATCGAGCATCTGGTTAACGGCGGCTAAGTCCAGTTTGCCATCGTTGTTCAAATCGATCGCGACCAGGGAAACCGCATCGCCCGAGCTGTAACCAACCCCCGGAAGAAAACTGCCGTCACCATGATTCAGTAATACTGTCACCGCGCCGCCGGGATAGACGTCATTGGCTACGGCCAAATCGATTTTGCCGTCCAGATCGAAGTCGCCCGCGACAACTGCCGACGGGTTCACGCCCGCCGTGTAGTCCACGTGCGTGGCAAACGTCCCATCCCCATTTCCCGCCAGAATCGAGACGGTATTAGCGCTGAAGTTGGCCACGATCACATCCAGGTTGCCGTCCGCATTCACGTCGGCGAGCGCTACGCCCGCGGGCCCGGCGCCGGTAGCGAAAGTGGCTTGCGGTCCGAATGCGCCTCCACTCTGGCCCAGCAGGATCGAGACGGTATTGTCCGCCTGGTTCACCACCACCAGGTCGGGAATGCCGTCGTGATTTAAGTCGCCCGTGACCACGGCTACAGGATGGTTGCCGGCTGGGTAATCCGGAATAGGTGTGAAGGTTCCGTCACCGTTGCCTAGCAGAATGGAAACCGTGTTGGCGTTGGCGTTGGCAACCGCCAGATCGAGTTTCCCGTTGAGATCGAAATCGGCCGCCGCCAGGGCGGAAGGGCCGGCGCTCACTGACTGCGTAGTGGTGGTAAACAAAGGCGCGGGAACAGGATAAGCAACGGGCATCCCTACGATGTTCGATTGCCCCCCCCCGGGCGGCGGATTCACCACGCTGACGCTGCCGGTTGCCGGAGAAGCCAAGTCCGCAGCCGTGATTGTGGCCGAGATGCGGCTCGAGCTGATGAAAGTAGTAAGGCGGGGCGTGCTGTTCCAATACACCACCGAGCCCGGCACGAAGCCCGCTCCGTTGAGGGTAAGCGTCAGACCAGCCGTTCCGGGTAGAACTACGCCGGGCAGCAGCGGTTGGTGTACCAACGGAACGGGATTCGGCGAACCCACGCCTGAGATCGCGATCACATGGGGACTATCGGGGGCCGCATCCGTCACCGTTACCGATCCGCTGCGTAAACCGGTAGCGGATGGCGCGAAAGACACGTTGAGAGTGCACTGCGCTGCTACCGCCAGCGTGGCGCCGCACGTATTCGTTTGGCTGACATCGCCGGCGGCGACGATCCCAGAAATACTCAGCACTTGCGTCCCGACATTGCGCAAGGTTACGGTACGCGGTGTACTTACCGTGCCGGTAGCTTGCGGAGGAAATACCAGGCTGCTGGTGGATAGCGCCGATTCCGTAGCGGGTGTCGCCACGCAAGACCCCGTAGCCGAAATAACCTGCGGATTATTGGACGCATTGCTGTTAACTGTTACAGTGCCGCTACAGGCACCGGCGGCTGGCGCCGCTAGCATTAAGTTGATCGCGCAATTCGCGCCCGGCGTCAGTGCCAGGGGACAATTGTCGGTTTCCGCGGCCGCGCCCGCGGCGACGATACTCGAGATAGATAGCGTGGCCGTGCCGGTGTTCGACAGCGTCACCGTCTGTGCAGCGCTGAGCGTATTGTAGGCCTGTGCGGGGAAAGTTACTTGCGTAGCCGATAGCAGAGCCATCGCCGTCGCCGCGCTCCCTACACCCGATAGCGCCACCGTCTGGGGGCTTGCCTGACTGTTGCTAGCTACCGTAAGCACTCCGGTCTTGGAACCCGCTGAGCCGGGCCGAAATGTCACTTTGATGGTGCAACTCACTCCCGGCGCCAGGGAGTTTCCGCATGTATTCGTGGAATTAAACGGCGCGCTGGCGGTGATGGAACTGATGTTCAACACCGCGCTGGCATTGTTGAATAGCGTGACGGTCTGGGCCGCGCTGGTACTCCCTACGTTTTGCGTTCCAAAGGTAAGGCTCAGTGGGGTCAATGCGGCGTCCGGCCCGCCTCCCGTAATGAAATACGCCCCGGTTTCCTTGCCTGACATAGCTAGCACGGGATTGCCGTGGCTATCCATAACCAGGGCTACGTCTCCGCCCGGCGTGTCGTTTGTGTTGGCGTCATTGCCGGCCAGAGGCACGGCCCAAGCCATGCGTAGAGCGGCTACGTCAAGCATGACCAGATAGCCCAACCCTCCTGGGGTGGCGGCTTCCGGCAACATCAAGTAGGGCTGGGTGGTACTCCCGTAGGTAGTAAATACTCCGGCTTGCCAGTAAGTGGAAACGGGCGCACCAGCGTTCAACAGTAAGTTAGTGACATTAACGGTCTCAATGATGGCGCCAGTGAGAAAGTCACGATGATAAATATTCGGGTCGTACCGGATCTGGTGCCAGAAGCCCCCCTCGGCACGCGGATCCAAAGCGAAGTTACATGTGACGATCTGGGAGTTGGGACCGAGTGGGACCTGAAACAGCCAGGCGCCGGACGTACCGTTATCCTGTATGCCGAATATAGTGGTTCCCACATTGTCGCCGGGCACGATACCCGATCCGTCGAAGTATACGTGGTTGCCCACGCACAAAGGTGAAGCGTTGGCCGGACCGTGGAACGGCAGGCTCCATGCCGGGGTAAGGGGGCTCGAAAGATTGGTGGGATCGATATCCAGCGCCAACAGCGCGCCTTGGGTTTGATCGCTTCCCAGTACCGCCAGCATATATAGGCGGTTCGGATAGCTTCCGTTGTTGATGCACGGCGTGTTGGACGTAGCGTAATACGGCCCACTGCTGCCGCTTTGGTATAGGTAACTGCTTCCCACCACCGCGCCGGTAAAACCGCTGTACACTGTTACCGGGGATGGCGCATTCAGTACGGCCAGCGCCGAAGCGCCCGTGCCATCGCCCATGATAAGCACGTCCGGCGCCACAAAGCAGCTCAATGCGCCAGACGCAGCGATGCCCGTAATAACGCCGTTCGTGATCGTTGCAGTGGCGGATGCGCCGGGACAATATCCGCCCGCCAGTATGACAGTGGCCGTAGTGTAATTAGTGCCGCCGTTCGTGATATTGAATGCCAGGGCACAATTACCTTGCCAGCACTGGCTGAGTTGCTGGCTGGCGGTGGCCGTCACAATCGCTCCATTGGGTGTAGGCACCAAGCCGATCGGCGTCCCGCCCGGCGTTACCGTGGACCAAGCCACGCTGCCGTCCGGATTGAATCCGTATAAGTGCTGATCGTCGCCCGCAACTACGCTGCCGTCTGCCTGTATGATCGGCAGTCCGGAAAATGTATGACTGTCGAGTAACCCGGCGGAGCCCCACAAAATATTCCCATCTCCGTCGTACACTACGATGGCATTCCAGGATTGGCGATACGAACAGGCGACGCGCGCCCCATTCGAGACACAGCCGTCCCCAACCGAAACGCCGTAATTCGACGAGTCGTTACTCTTGACATAGACACCCCCAGTCACACCGGGAGGGGTCTGCGGCGAGAAATCGCTCATCTGCGGATTGCAGTGTCCCATTGCACACCAACCCGCGGCTGGAGTTACCTGCGCTTGGGTTGGCGCCGCCATCCAAGCGATAGCCGAGGGGGCCATGGCAACCCAAAAGAACGCCCGGAACCGGCGGCCCGGCGTTTCGATACCAAGTTTATGGCACAACGTTAAGAAAACCTCTATCTACCGATTAAAGCGGGCGTGCGGGCGTCCTGGCCCATATTACGGCCTGACGGTCAGAGTGGCCGTCGCAGTATTACCCTGATAAGTCGCTGTAATCACCAAACTGGTCTGCTTAGTCACGCTGGTGGTAGTGATGGTGAACTGACTCGACGTCTTGGCCCCCGCTGCCACCGTTACCGACGCTGGCATCGTGGCCACCGATGGGTTCGAACTCGATAGTGAAACCGTGATTCCGCCGGTTGGAGCAGCCCCGTTCAACGTAACGGTGGCTTGTACCGGTTTTCCCCCCGCCACACCCGTCTGGCCAAGATTAACAGTGGCCGGTGCTAAGGGCACGACCGTAAGGGTGACAGGCACCGCTATGCCATTATAGCTTGCCGTAATGGTCACCGGCGTAGTTACGCTCACTGCCGTGGTGGTGATCTTGAAAGCCGCGGACGTAATGGTTCCGGCCGAAACCTTTACCGAACTGGGTACCGCGGCGACCGCTGGATTACTGCTGGTAAGCTTCACTGTCGCGCTGGCTGGCGGCGCGGCCGCTAGCAGGCTGACCGTGTTGGCGGTGCTCGCCGTTGAACCGCCCACCACCGACGAGGGACTTAAATTCACGCTGGCCACTCCATCGGGCGTGACCGTAATAGTGGCTTGCGCACTCGTCGTTCCGAAAGTGGCTGTGATAATGACTGGGGTGTTCGCCGAGACATATCCACCGGTGATAGTAAAGGGCAAGGATACAGACGAATTCTGGGGTACGGTCACCGTAGCCGGGACCGCCGCAACCGAAGGTTTGGAACTGGTCAGACTTACACTAATTCCGCCAGGGGGAGCCATGCCCACCAGATTCACCGTATTCAACGTGGCGGACAAGCCACCTACGAGGTTTGCGGACCCCAGAGTAACCGAACTCACTTGCGCCGACATCACTTTCAGGCTCGCGTTCGCGATGGACCCGCTCACGCCGCTCAAACTAGCGAAGATCGTAACAGAAGTAGTGGTGCTCACCGGATACGTAGTGACTATAAAATTCGGTGAGACCGTCGCGCCCGCAGCTACGGTAACCGACGGAGGTACCGAAGCGATCGCCGGATTTGAACTCGATAGACTAAAGATCAGTCCGCCCGTCGGCGCAGCGCTATTCAGCGTCAGGCTGTTGGTAAACGGCAGGCCCCCACTCACGCTGGACGAGGGGAAACTGAACGCTACTCCAATGGGGTTTACCGTCAGCACCGTGGTTGCAGTGAAACCATTGACCACCGCGGTGAGCGTGACCGGCGTAGTGACGGCAACCGCCGTAGTGGTGACATTGAAACTGCTCGATACGGTCGCCCCCGCGGCCACGGTCACCGATGCCGGGACCGATGCCACCGCCGGATTCGAGCTAGACAGCGCCACGGTCCAACCGCCCGCGGGCGCTGGACCGCTGAGAGTCACAGTATTGGACGGAATTACAAGACTGCCAATGATCGTACTTTGGGAAAGCCCGATCGCGGCTGTAAATGTCGCTCCCACGCCGCTCAGGTTGACCGTCTGGGTAATTCCCGGATCGTTGTCGGTGATCGTTAGGGTTCCCGTCTGAGTACCTGGCGACGTCGGAATGAAACTGATGGTAATGGTGCAGGTATTGCCTGGCGCGATGCCGCCGCTGCAGTTGTTGCTTTGCGAAAAACTGCCGCCCGTGCTCACCGTGCCCACAGTCAGAATCGCACTACCGGAGTTGCTCAGGGTAACCGTCTGAGTGCCCGTGCCACCTACTTGCACGTTGCCGAAGCTGACGCTGCTCGCCGAAAGCGTAGCCGATGGCGATTGCAACAGCACCGTGATTGCATTGCCCGAAGTCGAAGCCAGCGCCATGTCGATGTTGCCGTCGTTATTGAAATCGCCCACTGCCAGCGAGGTCATGCCCGACACGGCGCCGTATTGCAGAATCGCCGAGAAAGTGGCGGCGTTGTTGTTGGCTAGCGCCGTCACGCCGATATTGGAATTGCCCGCTGTCACCAGTTCCAGCGATCCATCGGCATTGATGTCTGCTGCCACCAATCCTGAAGGATTGGGCGCCAGTCGCGTCGTTTGGGAGGGACCCAGCTTAAAGGTGCCGTCCCCTTTTCCCAGATATACCGAAAGAGTTTGGGCCAGCGTGTTCACCGCCGCGAAATCCAGAATGCCATCTCCATCAAAGTCGGCCGCTACCAGGGATACGGAATCGCCCGTCGCGTAAGCTACGCCTGGTAGGAAACTGCCATCGCCGTGGTTCAGCAGGATGGTCACGGTTCCTCCCGGAGTAAAGTCATTGGCCACGGCAAGGTCCAACTTGCCGTCGCCGTTGAAATCGGCAGCGATCAGCCCCGCCGGGTTTTCGCCCGCGAAGTAATCCAGGTGCGCCGCGAAAGTACCGTCGCCATTGCCTAACAGGACGGATACCGTATTGTCAGCTTGGTTGCATACCGCCAGGTCCAGGTTTCCGTCGCCGTTCACATCCGCTACGATCAACGCCGAAGGTTGATTTCCCACCGAGAACGTCGTCTGCCACCCGAAAGTGCCGCCCCCTTGGCCCAAAAGGATCGAAACGGTGTCGTCACCCTGATTGGCCACTGCGAGATCGGTAATGCCGTCATGGTTGAAGTCGCCGATCGCGACCGCCATCGGGGTATTGCCCGTGAAGTAATTCACGGCGTTCGCGAAAGTTCCATCGCCATTTCCCAGGAGGATGGAAAGCATGCCGATGCTGGAGTTAGTGGCGACGATGTCCAGCTTGCCGTCCTGATTGAAATCCGTAACGGCCATCGCCGATGGAGCCGATGCGGGCACTGTCGAGGTGGTCGTCAATACGGGCGCTGGACTCGGATATGCCACGGGGAACCATACCAGGTTGGATTGTCCCCCCCGGGCTTAGCATTGATGACGCTCACTCGCCCCGTTCCCGGCGCCGCCAGATCCGCCGTCGTGAGCGCGGCCGACAACTGCGTGCCGCTGATGTATTGTGTCACGCGTGGCGTTCCCCGCCAGTACACCACCGAGCCCGGTACAAACCCCGTTCCCGTCACCACCAGGTTCAGCCCCGGCGTCCCCGGCAGAGCGGAGGTCGGCAGCAAGGGCTGGTTCACCAGGGGGACTGGGTTACCCAGCCCAAACCCCGAGACAGCGATGACGTGCGGACTATCCAATGCCACATCGGTAACCGTTACGCTGCCCGTTCGCGCGCCCGAGGCTGCCGGCGAAAACGAAACCGAAATAGTGCAACTCGCGCCTTTGGCAAGCGTTAGGCCGCAAGTGTTAGTTTGGCTGGCATCACCCGTTGCCAGGATCGATAACACGCTGAGGGCCAGGCTGCCGATGTTCTTCAAAGTGACCGTTTGCGCCGCGCTGGAGGTGCCCACGGTCTGCGGCTCGAATACCAGGCTGGTTGTAGATAGCGACGATTCCAGGCTCGGCGATGCGAAACAACTGCCATTCAGCGCGACTGTTTGCGGGCTTCCCTGGCTATTGGTGCTGACAGTGATCGTGCCGGTGCAAGCGCCTGTCGAGGGTGCGGCCAGCATGGCGTTGATAGTGCAACTTCCGCCCGGCGCCAGATTGGTGGGGCAGTTATTGTTCTGCGCCGCCGCGCCCGACGACGCGATACTCGAGATCGCTAAGCCCGCGGTCCCCGTATTCTGTAGAGTTACCGGTTGCGCCGGACTCACCGTTCCCGCGGCTTGTGGCGCAAAAGTTAACTGGCTGGCGGAGAGTACCGCCGAGGGCGCGGACACCGAACCGACGCCCGATAAAGAAACCGTCTGCGGGCTCAGTTGGCTATTACTCGCAATTGTCAGAACACCGTTCAGATTGCCCGCGCTCTTGGGAACGAACTTCACTGAGATCGAGCAACTATTCCCGGGCGCCAGCGTGGCAGGGCACTGGCTGGTGGCCGCGAAAGGCCCGCTAGCCGAAATATTTCCAATGTTCAGCATGGCGCTCGCATTATTAAAGAGCCAGACATATTGGATGGGGCTCGATGTCCCCGTCGTTTGCGTTCCGAAACTGAGGTAATACGGAAAAATCGAAGAATCAGGTCCGCCGTTAGTGATGAAATACGCGCCCGTCTGCTTGCCTGACATTACGATCACCGGATTCTGATTGCTATCTAGTACTAATGCGGCATCGCCGCCGGGACTGTCGTAGTACGCCGGATCGTTGCCAGCCAAGGGCAGAGCCCACACCAGTTGCAGCGTGGTGACATCCAACATCGCCAGATAACCTAAATTGCCCGGGTGAGGGGCCTCCGGTAACATCAGGTAGGGATGGTTCGGCGTGCCGTAAGTGGTGAAGATACCCGCCTGCCAGTAAGTGCCTGGCGGCGCCCCTCCGGCTGTCAGCAAGTTACTGACGTTCACAGTCTCGATCAAAGCGCCGGTCGTAGCGCTGCGATGGTAAATGTTGGGGTCATACTGGATCTGGTGCCAGAACCCGCCTTCCGCGCGCGTATCCAAGGCAAAATTGCAGGTGATTTTCTGCGTCCCTGCACCCAGCGGAACCTGGAAGATAAACGAACCGGAAGTCCCGTTATCCTGTATTCCGAAGATCGTGGTGCCGACATTGTCCCCAGGGGTGATTCCTGAACCGTCAATGTAGACGTTATTGCCAACGCAGAGAGGCGACGCCCCCGACGGTCCATGAAATATCAGGTTCCACGCGGGTTTGATGGGTTGCGCCGTATTAGTCGGATCGATGTCGAGCGCCCATAGTGCCCCTTGCGTAGTGTCGTTCTGCAGCCCGGTCGAGACATAGAGCCGGTTCGGATAGCTCCCGTTATTTACGCACGGCGTGTTCACCGTGGCGTAGTAAGGCCCGCTATTTCCGGTTTGGTATAGATAGGTGCTGCCCACCACTGCACCGGTTGTGCCGCTGTAGACCGTAACTGGCGCCGCCGCCACCAGTACAGCCCCCACCGACGCACCGGACCCATCGCCCACAATAATCACTTCCGGAGCCACATCGCAGTCGTAACCTTGAGTTACCGCGGTCACTGCCGAGATTGCCCCCGCCGTGACGACCGCGGTCGCCGAAGCTCCCGGACAATAACCGCCGGCGAGAATAACCGACGCCGTGGTGTAGCCGGACCCGCCATAATTGATATTGAAAGACAGAGTGCAGTTGCCCTGCCAGCACTGATTCAGTTGCTGGCCGGCGGTGGCAGTGACAATCGCTCCATTAGGTGTTGGTACTAGGCCGATCGGCGTTCCACCGGGGCTCGGCGTAACCCAAGCCACGCTGCCATCCGGATTAAACCCATAAATATGTTGGTCGTCCCCCGCGATCACGCTTCCGTCCACTTGCATGATCGGAAGTCCCGAATACGTGTGATTGTCTAGATACCCGCGGGACCCCCAAAGCGTGTTTCCATTTCCGTCATAGACTACAATCGCGTTCCACGACTGCCGGTACGAACAGGCTACTCTCGCCCCATTTGAGATGCAACCGTCCCCCGATGACACCCCGGAATTCCACGCGTCATTGCTTCTTACATACACGCTGTTATTGATTCCAGGCGGTGTTTGCGCCACGAAATCAGTCATTTGCGGGTTGCAGTGCGCCATGGAGCACCAGCCCGGCGCCGGCTGGATCTGGGCCGCCAAAGGCGCTAGGGTACACAAAGCCATTAAGGCCAGTCGGCGAGTGTTACGTGATTTGAAACACATCGGGGGTTTATTGAGGCTACCGCAGACAATCCAGGATTGCAATACCAGAAGTTTGGTTCTGGCGGAAATTTCCCTAAGTGCCTGCCGCCAGTTTTTACCCCATGTTACGCTCTGCAATATGAGCGGCCCGGATGCGGAAAGCTCCAGCGTGGCCGTGCTGGCCGAAAAGCCCTCCGTGGCGCGCGACATCGCGCGCGTGCTGGGCGCCACGAAGCAGGGGCAAGGCTATCTCCACGGCAACGGCTACGTGGTCACCTGGGCCATCGGCCACCTGGCCGCGCTGGCGCAGCCGCACGAGATCCACCCGGAGTGGAAGCACTGGCGGCGCGACCTGCTGCCCATGCTGCCGCACGACTGGCCGCTGGTGGTCTACGAAAAAACCAAAGACCAGTTCGAGGTCGTGCGCAAAATCCTCAACTCGCCGAAGCGTCGCGCAGCGTCGTCTGCGCCACCGACGCCGGCCGCGAAGGCGAACTGATCTTCCGCTACATCTACGAAGCCGCGGGCTGCGACAAACCGGTCAGCCGCCTCTGGATCTCGTCGCTCACGCCCGACGCCATCCGCAACGGCTTCGACGACTTGAAGCCCGGCGCCGATTACGATCCGCTGGCCGACGCCGCCCGCGGCCGCAGCCGCGCCGACTGGCTGGTGGGCATGAACCTCTCGCGCGCCTACACGCTGGCCTATGGACGAAGAGCTCTCCGTGGGCCGCGTGCAGACGCCCACGCTCGCCATGCTGGTGGAGCGCGAACTGGCCATCCGCGCTTCGTGCCCGAAGATTACCTGGAAGTGGTGGCCACGTTTCCGCCCGCGGCGAACCCGAGGCGACGCCTACAAGGGCACCTGGTTTCGCGAACCGGTCAAGGACTCCATGCAGATGGCCATGCGGCTGCCGCCGACGGCGAAGAAGCCGGCAGCATCGTCGCGCGCGCCCGCACCGGCCAGGCGCGCCATCGAATCGATCGAAGCCGAAACGCAGCGCATGGCGCCGCCGCGCTCTACGATCTCACCGAACTGCAGCGCCACGCCAACCGCCTCTTCGGCTTCAGCGCGCAGAAGACGCTTGACATCGCCCAGGCGCTCTACGAGAGGCACAAGCTGATCAGCTATCCGCGCACCGATAGCCGGCACCTTTCGCAGGATGTCGCCGCAACCCTGCCGCGCATCGTGAGCGCCATCGAGCCGCGCCTACCGCGTCGCACTTAGCGCCCGGCACCGGCGAACGTCCGCTGGGCCGCCGCTTCGTGGACGACCCAAAGTCAGCGATCACCACGCCATCATCCCCACCACCACGCTCGCCGACGCAGCCCTGCCGCCCGACGAGCACAAGATCTACGACCTGGTCTGCCGCCGCCTGCTCAGCGCCTGGCACGACGATCACATCTGGTCGTCACCACCGTGATCACCGCCATTCGCAACTCAGCCCGAGGTCATCGATCGCTATCACTCCTCCGGCACCGTCGTCCAGCAGGTGGGCTGGAAGGTGCTCGACATTGGGCCGGAGAAGGCGGCAAGGAGCGCGCCCAGGATGACGCCCAGCGCTGCCCGCGTGGTCTCGCCCAAGGCCAGCCGCAAACCGTGCTGGACGTCGAGGCGCTGAAGAAGAAAACCCGCGCCCCCAAGCGCTTCACCGAAGCCACGCTGCTCACCGCCATGGAAACCGCCGGCAAGACGCTCGACGAAAAAGAACTCTCCGACGCCATGAAGGAGACCGGCCTGGGCACTCCCGCCACGCGCGCCGCCATCATCGAAGTGCTGCTGAAGCGCGACTACATGGTGCGCGAACGGCAAGATCCTGGAAGCCACCGACAAGGGCATCCACCTGATCGAAGTGGTGCATCCCGAAGTGAAGAGCCCCGTCATGACCGGCCAGTGGGAAGCGTACCTGAAGCGCATCCAGCGAGGCGCCGCCCAGCTCGAGCCCTTCATGGAGGGCATCGAGGACTACGTCCGCGAAGTGGTGGGCAAAGTAGGCAAGCTAAACGCACCAGCCGCTAAGCCACCAGCCACCAGCCACCGGCCACCAGCCACGGCGAGCGTGGCGAGCCTGCCGCCACCCACCAGCCACCGATCACCAGCCACGGCGAGCAACGCGAGCCTCTCGGACTCTGCTCCACCACAGCCTTCGGCTTCCCATCCTTCCGCCCCAACCAGGAAGCCGTCTGCCGAGGCGTGATCGAAGGCCAAGACGTGCTGCTGGTCATGCCCACCGGCGCCGGCAAATCGCTCTGCTACCAGCTGCCCGGCATCGCGCGCGGCGGCACCACGCTGGTCATCAGCCCGCTGATCGCCCTGATGGAAGACCAGGTCGCCAAACTCAAAGCGCAGAACTTCGCCGTGGAGCGCATCCACTCCGGCCGCGACCGCGCCGCCTCCCGCCAGGCCTGCATCGACTACCTGGAGGGCAAACTGCAGTTCCTCTTCATCGCTCCCGAGCGGCTGCGCGTGCCCGGCTTCCCGGAGATGCTGGCCAAGCGCAAGCCCACCCTGATCGCCATCGACGAAGCGCACTGCATCTCCCAATGGGGCCACGATTTCCGCCCCGACTACCGCATGCTCGGCCAATATCTGCCGCATTTCCGCCCCGCGCCGGTGATCGCCCTGACGGCCACCGCCACGCCGCTGGTGCAGGACGATATCGTCGAGCAACTCGGCCTTGGCGAGCCCACCCGCTTCATCCACGGTTTCCGCCGCGCCAACATCGCCATGGAAGTGGTCGAGGTCCCCCCCAGCGAACGTGCCGATCTGGCGCGCGAATTGCTGCTGGACGCCACCCGCCGTCCCGCCATCGTCTACGCCCCCACGCGCAGCGAGGCCGATAGCTTCGCTGCGGATTTGAAGCAGGATTTTCCCGCAGCCGCCTACCATGCCGGCCTCGACTCCGAGCGCCGCAAGCGCGTGCAGGACGCTTTCTTCAGCGGCGAATTACAGGTCATCGTCGCCACGATCGCCTTCGGCATGGGCATCGACAAGCCCGATATCCGCACCGTCATCCACACCGCGCTGCCCGGCAGCGTCGAAGCCTATTACCAGGAAATCGGCCGCGCCGGCCGCGACGGCCAGCCCACCCGCGCCATCCTGATGCACTCCTATGCCGACCGCTACACCCACGATTTCTTCTTCGAGCGCGACTATCCGGACGTTTCCGTATTGGAAGCAATTTATGCGCGCCTCAACAATGAAGCGCAGCCGAAGGCGATCGTCCAAAGTCGGGCCCATATGAATCCCGACGTTTTCGACAAGGCTCTCGAAAAGCTGTGGATCCACGGTGGAGCTTTGGTGGATGCCGCGGAAAATCTTTTGCGCGGCGGCGAAAGTTGGCGCGAACTCTACCAGGCGCAGGCCGAACACAAACTGGCGCAGATCGATCTGATGATCCGCTACACCCAAGCGAGCGGCTGCCGCATGCTCGGCTTGGTGCGCCACTTTGGCGATTTCGCCGATGCCCAACAACGCTGCGGTATCTGCGATTTTTGCGCGCCCGACGAATCCATCGCACAGAGTTTCCGGCCTGCCACTGGCGACGAGCGTAAAGCGGCGGGACGCATTCTGGCGGGCCTCAAGAAACTCGGACGCAAAGCCACCGGCCGCCTGCATGCCGAGGTTTTCGCCGATTTCTCGCTGGATCGCGATAGCTTCGAACAGGTTCTCGGAGCCATGGCTCGCGCCGGCTGGGTGGATATGTCCGATGCTTCCTTCCAACAGGACGGCCGCCGCGTGGATTACCGGCAGGCCGCGCTTTCCGAAGCCGGTCAGGAACTGGATGCCACCGCCGTACCGCCCTTCGAAATGAAGCTGGAAATCGAATCCACTGCGAAGCGCCGGAAGAAGGGGCGCGCCGCGAAGGCCAAGGCCAAGAAGGGTAAGCGACCAAGCAAGCCGGAAACACCGCGCACGACGCCCGCCCCGTCAAACGCGGCCGTGGAGAAGGCCCTGCGCGACTGGCGGTTGGCCGAAGCGAAACGCCACAATGTGCCCGCTTTCCGCGTGATGACCGACAAAGCCCTGCTGGCCATCGCTGCCGATAAACCCTCCACCACCCGCGAACTGCTCGAGATTCCCGGCATCGGCGCGCGCCTGGCGGAACAGTATGGCGCACAAATCTTCCGCATCTTAGAGCGCCATTGAAATGGGCCGCCCGCTTTTCCGTGTCATGCAGTTGTAAAACCAGTCTATAATTGTTGGAGGGTTGGCCGAGACGCCAAGCCGCGCCATTTCATAACGCAGTTCAGATGTATCTTAGGTTGCACTTATACTCCAGAAAGGGGGGCCGACGTGAGCGTTTGGAACAAGCAGCGCCGGGAAGAAGAACCTTCCAGGCCCTTAAATACGAATCCTGTCAGGCCGACGCCGCCCGCGCCGCCTGTGGAAGCCAAGAAGGAGGCTACAACTTTGTCCAGCATGTCTAACATGCCCGCAGGCAGAATGGAACCGGAAACGTCGCGCGGCGGCGGTTCGGCCACCATCGGAAAAGCAGTCAAGATCGCCGGCCAGATTTACAGCCGCGAAGACCTCTACGTGGATGGCGATGTGGAAGGCACTATCGAACTGATCGACCACAAGCTCACCATCGGTCCCAACGGGAAGGTGCACGCAGGCATCAAGGCGCGCGAGTTGGTGGCCCTGGGCTCCATTCAGGGGAACGTCGAAGCCAGCGAGCGCATCGAAATCCGCAAGGACGCCAAACTCGTAGGCGATATTAAAACCGCCCGCATCGTGATCGAAGACGGCGCGTATTTTAAGGGCAGCATCGATATCGTCAAAACGGAGCCCAAGGTGGCTCCCAGCCAGCCGCGTCAGCAACCGGCGCCCACGCCCACTCCGGCGCCCGTAGCCGCTGCGGCCAACACCGCCGACGCGAAGCGTTAGCCGATCGGCTGGGAGGTTACGTTGTTGAGCGACCGGCTGAAAAGCTTTTTACGCGGCCCTCGCTCGTCCGCGGACGCGGGTCCGTCGGTGAACGGCGGGAACGCGTCGCGCTCCGTCTCCAAAACGGGACGGCACGAAATCGTCGAGACGCGCCAAAGCCGCGGACTCGACCAGTTCTTTGGCGCCTTCCGGGACGAGGCTGGCTTGTCTATCCTCGACCTTGGTGGCGCTACGCAGGAGAACGTCAACTTCATTACCAGCCTGGGCCATAAATATTACTCCGAAGATTTCCTGCGCATCTTTCGGGAGACCTTCGGAGAGGATGTGGCCGACCAATCCAATCCCGGCCGCATCGATTTTTTCCTGCGCAAGAGCCTGGAATATCCCGACGAACAATTCGATGGTGTTCTGGCGTGGGACGCGCTTGAATACATGGAACCCGCCTTGCTGGCCGCCACCGCCGAACGCCTGCTCCGCATCCTGAAGCCCAAAGGCTACCTGCTGGCCCTATTCCACGCCGCCGAGCGCAAGCAGACCGTGCCCTGCTATACCTTTCGCATTCAGGATTTGCGGACGCTCAACGTATGCCAGAGCGGGGAAAGGGCAGCTTCGCAGCAATTGTTCAATAACCGCAGCCTGGAAAAGCTCTTTCAGAAGTTCGAGTCAGTCAAGTTCTTCCTGGCTCGCGACAGCCTGCGTGAAGTGATCGTGCGGAAGTAGGATTAATCAACTGGCAAGAGTTCGCTGAGCGGCATCTCGATTACCGGTTCGAATGTTCGCAAGATGCCGTCCTTAGCCTCGCGTGCGCCGTCAGCAGTATGGACGTACCCCCGCATGGTTCTCGGATTCACTATCCAAACGTACGGGATACCGAAAGCCAGGTAATCGTCGATCTTCTCCTGAATGTCAGTGGCCCGATCATCGGGCGAAAGGACCTCGACAACTAGGTGCGGCGGATTCGTGACAATCCGGCCTCTGGGTTGGGGGCCGGCTATGAGCGTTATATCCGGTACTCGAAAGCGCTCCTGCCGCACCTGTACCCGCACTTCCACAGCAGCCCAGAATTTTAGGTAGTGGCTGAGTAGGTAGAACACGATACGCGTCTGTAGACTCGCGTGATCAATCTCTCCCCCGTTTCGCTCCACGACTTGGCCCTCAACATATTCGCGATCGCCGTCGGGATAGCTCGTGGCCAGATATTCTTCAACCGCTACGAGCGTGGGATCTTCCATTTCTGATTCAAACACTGCGTTTAATCCTACCCTCCATTTGACGCCCCCCCTTCCCGTCCGCTATCCTGAGTCTTTCCTGATAGAGGCGCGGCGGCCATCAGTAGCCGGATCGGTTTCTCCGAAGTGACCCTCGGAATTCCGGCCAAAGGGGCCGATTGTAACTTCCGCCGAAACCGGCGCGGACGGCTCATTGCCGCGGCGGTTGGGGGGTAAGGCTAATACCTGCCCACTGTCACCCGGTTCTGTTTGAGGAGCGGGTGGAGCGCTATTCGGAAGCGAAGACTCCCCGGAATCTCTCCGCGTCTTTTCTTCTGCCTGCGTCTCCCGCCCGCGCGTCGTGTTTATGGAACTCTTTGAGCTAACGCGGGCGCTGATCGATATCGAATCCATCACCGGCAACGAAGAACGCATGGGGCTTCGCTTGCTCGATTACGTCTCGGCCCTCGCCACCCGCTACGGCGGCCATGCCGAACGGTCCGAAGTCGAACCGGGCCGAGCCAATGTATTCGCCTGCTGGGGCGACCGCCCCACCGTCACCCTCTCCACCCACATGGATACCGTGCCGCCCTTCGTCCCCTCGCGCGAAGATGCCGACTACATCTGGGGACGCGGCGCATGCGATACCAAGGGCATCATCGCCGCCATGCTGAAGGCCGCTGAAGCGCTGCTCGAAGACGGCGTGCGCAATTTCGGAGTGTTATTCGTGGTTGGCGAAGAGCGCAACAGCGCCGGTGCGTATCACGCGGCCGATCGGCCCAGAGGCGCCCGCTATCTGATCAATGGCGAGCCCACCGAAAACAGACTGGCGCTTGGTTCCAAAGGCGCGCTGCGTTATGAAATCGTAGCCACCGGACGCATGGCCCACTCCGCGTATCCCGAGTTGGGCGAATCCGCCATCAACAAACTACTTGATGCACTGGCCCGCATCCGCGCCATCCCGCTGCCGGTCGACGATCTGCTTGGTCCCAGCACGTTAAACATCGGAACCATTTCCGGCGGACGTGCGCCCAATGTCATTCCCGACGAGGCCCGAGCCGAAATCATGTTCCGCCTGGTGGGCGAGTCCACCGCCATTAAAGACGCCGTCGGCGCTGCCGTCGAAGGCTTCGCCGAGGCCCGCGAACGCATCGAGATTCCCGCGCTGCGGCTTGGCTCGCTACCGGGAATCGAGACCACGGTGGTCGCCTATACCACCGACATCCCGGCCTTCGGCGACGCCTGGGGCACGCCGTTCCTGATCGGTCCCGGTACCATTCACGTCGCCCACACGCTCGACGAGCGCGTCCCCAAGCGGCAATTGGAAGACGCCGTCGGCATCTATCAAAATATGGTGAGGCAGTTGCTCACTGAAACGAAGTAAACTATGGAAACCAGAATCGAAGTCGGCATTCTCGGCGCCACCGGCATGGTGGGCCAGCATTTCGTCAAATTCCTGCAGAACCATCCCTGGTTCGACCTGAAGTGGCTGGGCGCGAGCGACCGCTCCGCCGGCAAGCCCTACCGGGAGGCCACCGCCTGGCGCCTGGGCGGAGCCATGCCCGATGCCGTCGCCGGCCTGGGCGTGCAAGAATCCAAGCCGGGCAACGCCCCACGCCTGCTGTTCTCCGCGATGGATGCTTCCGTGGCCACCGAAATCGAGCACGCCTTCGCGCAGGCCGGCCACGTGGTGGTTTCGAATTCGAAGAACCATCGCATGGAGCCGGACGTGCCGCTGCTGGTGCCCGAAGTGAATCCCGATCATCTGAAGCTCGTGCCGGGCCAGCAGCGCGCTCGCGGCTGGAAGGGCCAGATCGTCACCAATCCGAATTGCTCCACCGTGGTGCTCACCATGGCGCTCGGGCCGCTGAAGTCAATTTGGCATCACGCGTGTCGTTGCCACCACGATGCAGGCGATCTCCGGCGCCGGCTATCCGGGCGTCGCGTCCATGGACATCATCGCCAACGTCATCCCGTTCATCGGCGGCGAAGAAGAAAAGATGCAGCAGGAAACGCAGAAAATCCTGGGCGATTTCCGCGGCGACCACATTGAGCCGCTGGCACGCCAAAGTGAGCGCGCACTGCAACCGCGTGCCGGTGGTGGATGGCCATACCGTCACGGTCTCGGTGGAATTCTCGGCGAAGCCCACCGAAGCCGACCTGCGCCACGCCTTCGAGAACTTCACCAGCGTTCCGCAGCAGCGCCACCTGCCCAGCGCGCCGCCGCCGTCCGGTCATTTACATGGAGGAGAAAGACCGTCCGCAGCCGCGCCGCGATGCCGAACGCGAGAACGGCATGGCCGCCTTCATCGGCCGTCTGCGCCCGTGCCCGGTGCTCGATTACAAGTTCGTCGCGCTGGGCCACAACACCGTGCGCGGCGCGGCGGGCGCGGCCGTGCTGAATGCCGAGCTGATGCATTCGGAAGGAATGCTCGACTGATGATCGTGATGAAATTCGGCGGCACGTCGGTCGAATCGGCGGCCGCCATCGAGCGCGTGGCATCCATCGTGAAAGCGCGCGCCAACCGCCAGCCCGTGGTGGTGGTTTCGGCCATGGGCAAGACCACCAACAAGCTGCTGGCCATCGCCGCGGCAGCCATCGAAGGCGAGCGCGAGAATACATCCGCCAGATCCACGACCTGCGCGATTTCCACTCGCGCGAAGCGCGCCTGGTGGTCCCGCTGGCCGATCGCGCCGAACTCGACCGCCTGCTCGACGAGCATTTTCAGGAGCTCACCGAACTGGTGAAAGGCCTGGCGGTGCTGGGCGAACTGACGCCGCGCTCTATCGACGCCATCTCCAGCTACGGCGAGCGCCTCTCGAGCTACATCGTCACGCTGGCCTTCCGGCATTTCGGCATGGACACCGCGCACGTCGATTCGCGCCAGGTCATCGTCACCGATCGCCGCCACACCCAGGCCGCGCCGCTCTACGCCGAAACCTACGCGCGCCTCGGCGCAGTGGTGCCCGCCGCTGGCGGAGAACAAAATCGTGGTCATGGGCGGCTTCATCGCGGCCACGCAAGATGGCGTCACCACCACGCTCGGCCGCGGCGGTTCCGATTTCACGGCCTCCATCGTGGGCGCGGGGATCGGCGCGGAAGAAATCCAGATCTGGACCGACGTGGACGGCATGCTGACCGCCGATCCGACCATTCTGCCCGGCGGCCATCGCGTCAAAACTATCTCGTTCGCCGAAGCTGCCGAACTGGCGTATTTCGGCGCCAAAGTTCTGCATCCGGCGACCGTGGTGCCGGCTGTCGAGAAGAACATCCCGGTGCTGATTCTGAACTCGCGCCGTCCGCGAAGTCTCCGGCACGCGCATTGTTGTCCGAAGCGGTGCCCTGCGCGCAATGTGGTGAAGTCCATCGCCTGCAAACGCAAGATCACGCTGGTCAACGTCCACTCTACGCGCATGCTGATGGCGCACGGCTTCCTGCGCCGCATCTTCGAAGTCTTCGACCGCCACGAGACCGCCGGTCGACATGGTCTCCACGTCGGAAGTCAGCGTGTCGCTGACCATCGACAACACCGAAGCGCTGGAGCCGATCTGCAATGAGCTGCAGCCAGTTTTCCGAAGTGTCCATCGAAGACGGACAGGCCATCGTCTGCCTGGTGGGCGATAATATCCGCTACACGCCGGGCGTGGCCATGCGCGTTTTCAGCGCGCTCGACAGCATCAACATCCGCATGATTTCGCAAGGAGCTTCGCTGCTGAATCTCAGCTTCGTGGTGGCCGAGAAAGACCTGCACGCTGCCGTGGAAGCGCTGCACACCGAGTTCTTCGCCGAACTGGATGCCGAGGTCTTCGATGCCGCCTGACCCCGAACCGCCGCAACCTCGCCATCGTCGGCTACGGCAAGATGGGCCGGCTGATCGAGCAGTTCGCGCCCGAGTACGGCTTCAGCGTGGCGCTGAAGCTCGACGAATTCAACAACGCCGCTTTCGAGGGCGTCACCGCCGCGAATTTCCACGGCGTCGATGTGGCAATCGATTTCTCCATCCCCGCCGCCGTGGTGGAAAACGTCGAGCGCATCGCCGCACTGGGCGTAAATATCGTCGTCGGCACCACGGGCTGGCTCGACCAGTTGGACCGCGTGAAGGCAGCCGTCGCGCGCCACGACATCGGCTCTGGTCTGGAGCCCCAACTATTCCATCGGCGTGAACGTCTTCTTCCGCCTGGTTTCCGAAGCCGCGCGGCTGCTCGCGAGTGAGCCATCGTACGGTGCGTGGGCCTGGGAAATCCACCACTCGACGAAGAAGGACGCGCCGTCCGGTACACTGTTGAAGTTGGTGGAAGAGATGAAGACTGCCGGCTTCGAGCGCCCCATCGATGTCAGCGCCAGCCGCGCCGGCGCGCATCCCGGCACACACGAAATCGGCTTCGATTCGGCGGCCGACACCATTACGCTGCGGCACACCGCGCGCAGCCGCGAAGGCTTCGCCCGCGGCGCACTGAAAGCCGCGCAATGGATGGTCGGCCAAAAAGGTTTTCACGAATTCAGCGAGGTACTCTTCAGGAGACTGAACATGTTTACCGGCTGCGGCACTGCCCTAGTCACGCCTTTCCGCCAGGACCAGTCGCTCGACGAAGCCACGCTGCGGCGCTTGGTGCGCCGCCAGATCGACGCCGGCATCAATTTCCTGGTGCCCTGCGGAACCACCGGCGAAAGCCCCACGCTGACGCGCGCCGAACATTTGCGCGTGGTCGAGATCACGCGTCGAAGAAGCCAAGGGCACGTGTGCCGGTGCTGGGCGGCGCGGGCGGTTACAACACGCGCGAAGTCATCGAACTGGCGCACGAACTCGAACGTCTGGGCGTCGATGGCATCCTCTCCGTCACGCCGTACTACAACAAGCCCACGCAGGAAGGCCTGTACCAGCACTACAAGGCGATCGCCGAAGCCATCCGCCTGCCTATCATCGTGTACAGCGTGCAAGGGCGCACCGGCGTGAACGTCGAACCCGCCACGCTCGCGCGCCTGGCCGAGATCGACAACATCATCGGCGTGAAAGAAGCCTCCGGCAACATCGCGCAAATGGCCACCGTCATCCATCAGGTGCCCTCCGGACTTCACCGTGCTCTCGGGCGACGACGCCATCACGCCTGCCGCTTGATCGCGCTGGGCGGCCGCGGCATTATTTCGGTGGCCTCGAACGAGATTCCCGCCGAGATGACCCGCCTCGCGCAACTCTGCCTGGCTGGGCGATTTCGCCGGCGCCCGCGCGCTGCAGCGCACAGTATCTGCCGCTGATGGAAATCAACTTCATCGAATCGAATCCCATTCCGGTGAAGGCCGCCATGGCGTTGATGGGCCTGCTGGAACCGGTTACCGCCTGCCCATGGTTCCACCCAAACGCAGAGAGTCTGGCGAAGATCGAAAAGGTGCTGGAGTCGGTCGGCCTGCTGGGGAGAGTGCAAGTTGCAGGCTGAAATCGAACGCCTCTTCGACCACAAGCCGGAGACCTACACCGAAGATCATTTCCGCCTGTTCTACGAATTCAAGGAGGCGCTGAATGAAGGGCGCATCCGCGCTGCCGAGCCGGACGCCTCGGCGCGCCAGCGGATGGCGCGTGAACGGCTGGGTGAAAAAAGGCATCCTGCTCGGCTTTCGCATGGGCGGCGTGGTGGATATGTCGATCGATGCGGCGCGCCAGCCTTTCTTCGATAAATCCACCTATCCCGTGAAGCAGTTCACCGCGCAGAGCGGCGTCCGCATCGTGCCCGGCGGATCCAGCATTCGCGATGGCGTGCTTCATCGGCAAGGGAGTCACCTGCATGCCGCCCATGTACATCAACGTGGGCGCCTATGTGGACGATGGCACCATGGTCGATTCGCACGCGCTGGTCGGAAGCTGCGCGCAGATCGGAAAGAACTGCCACATCTCCGCAGCGTCGCAGATCGGCGGCGTGCTCGAGCCGGTTGGCGCGCTGCCGGTGATCATCGAAGACGAAGTGCTGGTGGGCGGAAACTGCGGCGTTTATGAAGGCACGGTGGTGAAGAAACGCGCCGTGCTCGGCACGGGCACCATCCTCAATCGCTCCACGCCGGTCTATGACCTGGTGCGCGGCGCAGTCCACAAGGCCACCGACGACGAGCCGCTTGATCATCCCCGAAGAAGCCGTCATCGTGGCCGGATCGCGCGCCATCACCATCGGCCCGGGGAACGATTGGGGCATCTCCGTTTACACGCCGGTCATCGTAAAATACCGCGATAGCCGAACCGATACCAAGATCCAACTCGAAGATCTGCTGAGGTGAGCGCCTGCCGTTCGTCTATGGCCGGAGTTTGGTTCTATAGTAGTTGTTTATGTCTCTTGCACTGGATTCCAAAGTAGCTCTCATAACCGGCTCGGGTCGCGGCATCGGCCGCGCCATCGCCGAGAAGTTGGCGGCCGCGGGCGCCGCCGTGATGATCAACGATCTTGACCCGGCTCCCGCGGCTGAAGCCGAAGCCGCCATCAAACAAGCGGGGGGCCGCGCTGCCCATCTGGCGGGCGACGTCACTGCTCCCGACTTTCCGCAAAAACTGGTGGACGCCACGCTCGCTGCGTTTGGCGGCCTCGATATCATCGTCAATAACGCCGGCTATACCTGGGACAACGTCATCCAGAAAACCAGCGACGAGCAGTACATGGCCATGCTCGGTATCCACTTGGTCGCCCCGTTTCGCATTCTGCGGGCAGCCTCCACGCATATCCGCGAAACTGCCAAACGCGAAGCGGCCGAGGGACGCCGTGTAATGCGTAAGGTGGTAAACATCACGTCCATCGCCGGCACCGATGGCAATGCTGGACAAGCCGGCTATTCGTCGGGTAAAGCGGGCGTCATCGGGCTGACCAAAACCATGGCCAAGGAATGGGGCCGCTATAACGTGAACGTAAATGCGGTGGGTTTCGGCATGATCGAGACGCGCCTGACGCAACCCCTCACCGCCGCCGGTGCGACTATCGATGTACAAGGCCGCCAGATCGCCGTCGGCGTACAGCCGAAGATGCTCGAAGCCATGAAAGTGGTGTGCCCCCTGGGTCGCGCCGGTACTCCCGAAGAAGCCGCGGGGGCCGTGCTGTTCTTCTGCTCCCCGCTTTCCGATTATGTAACTGCCGAAGTGTTGATCTGCGGCGGCGGAATGCACTTCTGATGTGCCGCCTGTTGGTGGCTGATGACGACGTGCAGCATCTCGGCATCCGCAAACTCCTTCTTGAGGCGGCGGGGCATATAGTAACCGTCGCGGAGGATGTCGCCGAGACCCTCCGCCAAATGGCGCAAGTGTGTCCCGACGTTCTGGTGATGGACCTGCGCCTGCCCGCCCTGGAGGATGGTCTCAGTTTGATTCGGCACGTGGTCGAGCATCATCCCGCGTCGAAAATCATCGTGCTTTCCGGCTGGACCGAGCAGTTGTTCGGTCTGCCCGAAGAGACACTGGTTTCGTGCGTGCTCGACAAGCCTGTCCGCAACGAGCATCTGCTGGATGCGATTAACGCGGCTCTTTGCGCGCCCGCTCGTAATCTTCCATGAGCCGTTTGGTGATTTTGTCGGCCACGTCGGAACTGGCGCCGCGGAATTTACCGCCCATACTCTCCTGGGTGGTGGACCATATCACATCACCGTCTTTACTCACCAACCGTACCGCCGCGTTAGCTTCATGCCGGCGCTCCACGGAATGGCTGGATTCGCTCTCTCCCGCCCCTAACCCGATGGTCTTCCCAGTTCTCTCGTAGCTGCGGGTGCCACCGCGCAAAGCCGTGTCCTCGTCCGACTGGCTAGTGCCGAGGCTGCTATGGACATTCAAGCTGTCGCTCGACGTATGTTGCTCGTTGAAAACCAAATCCTCCGCCGACCCGCGCAGAATCGCGTCAGCCTTATCCTGGTTTTCGGTGATCACGAACAGCTTGGAGCCTTGCAGTCCGTTGATGATCATGTCGCGCATCTGTGCGGCGGTTTCACCCCCGGAAAAGCGATCCACATACACGCGGCGCAGCGTCAGCAGTTGGTGCAGATTGTCCGTCTCCACCACGACCGGAGGGGCGGGCTTCGGGGCTGGCACAACCGGATCAGCCGGTAGGAACAGCAGCGCGCCGAGTACGATTGCGAAGGGTACCATCGTCTACCCGCGCCCCTTGCGCGCTTCATCGTCGGTATATTCGACGCGCCGCCCGGTCTTGGCCTCCAACTCGGCCAGCACGGTGCGCACATCGCTTTTGCCCACCTGCAGCACTAACGCCTGCTGCCGTCCATTGCCGTCCACGTAGCCCACCGTCACGAAGTGTTTGCGCGATTTGCTGAGCAGGAAGAGCGGCGAAATCAGGATCGCCTCGGCGTATCGGCGGCCGACGTGTTGGCCATACTCCAGGGTATTTACCTTGTCGTATGGGACATGCAAGGTCAGCGAACGCGTCACGAACAGCAATTCCTGATCGCCGGTCATGTCCACGCGCACGTCGCACTTGTTCGGAAAGTCGGGTACTGTAGTGCCCGTCAAATAGGCCCGGGCGCCGCCGGATTGAGCCGCAGGCAGGTGCTGGATGAGAGCGCTGCCCGAAATCAGCACGAGCAGCGAACATACTCGTTTCGACAAGAGGATCATTTGACAACATAGTGGCCGTAGGGCCCCGGTTGTCTCACAATCCTATGCGCGCTATTTCTTCGATTTGGCAGCCGCCGGTCCAGCCAGCAACCTGTCGATCTCGATATTCAGCCCGTCGCCCTCGAAGATGTTCTTGGTATCGAACTCGTAGCCGAAATCGTTTCGAATCATGCCTTGGCCGTCGATCAGGAAGACGTGGGGCACACTCACCTTTGGATTCTGCGGGGTGGCCTTCAAATAAGAAGCAGCCACCTGGCCACAATCGAACAGGAACGGCGACGTGACTTTGTGTTCCGTGGCGAACTGCGTGACCGTGGCGGGCGTATCGCGCGGGATGGCCAGCGTTAGCACGGCAACTTTACCGCCATACTTGGCTTCGGTCTTCACCAGGACGTCCGCCAACTGCTGGCAGTGCGGACAGGTGGTCTGAATGATGTCGAGCAGCACGATCTTGCCGCGATAATCCATTAAGTCATGTTGCTGCCCGTGCAGATCGGGAAGGGAGAAGCCCGGCGCGCGGCGGCCAGACAATTCTCCCGCGGCAAACAGTAACGCGGCCGAGGCCAGAAAACCGAGAATATAGCGCATCAAATCAAAGTTAGCATTACTCTACGGCGGCCTGCTTCCCTCTCCCTCCCCTTGCTTTTGCGGCGTGGCTGAGATAGTCTTGACGTTGGTACTGCCACTGTCCACGCGCTAATAGTCGATTCACCACGAGCACTTTGAGCCAACGCTCGAAGACTGCCCGCGGCGAATCCATTCCAACTTCAAAATCCCAAAATCTTTGCAGGAGAACTGGAATGCAGGGCTGTCTGGACTTGACCACGATCGGCGCCACTAGCGCCTTACTGGATACTTTTCAAACCTATGCGGAACGCGGCTTGGTATTGGGCCGCGTTTCGGTGGTGCATAGCGATCAATACCGCATCTACACGGCAGCGGGAGAGATGGCTGCCGAAGCCATCGGAGCGCTGCTTTATCGCACCGAGCGATCCGCCTGGCCGGCTGTTGGCGATTGGGTAGCAGTGCAGCCCGTCGGACCGCACGAGGCGATGGTTCATGCGGTGCTGCCCCGCCGCACCATCTTTTCGCGCCGCGCGGCCGGCGACCGTGAGCAGGAACAGGTGATCGCCGCCAATGTGGATCTCGCGCTGATCGTGTGCGGGCTCGATCAGGATTTCAACGTGCGGCGCATCGAACGCTACCTCACCCTGGCGCATGCCAGCGGGGTGGATGCGGCCATTATCCTGAACAAATCCGACCTTTGCGCCGATCTTCCTGCCCGCATAGCAGAAGCGGCGGGAGTGGCGGCGGGTGCACCTGTGGTGGCCATCAGCGCGCGCTCTTCGGAGGGGATCGGCCCGGTGCGGCGCCTGATCCAAAGCGGCGTCACCATCGCATTGCTGGGATCTTCCGGTGTGGGTAAATCCACGCTCGTGAATCAACTGCTCGGCGTGGAGCGGCAAGCTGTGCGTGAAGTGCGGGAGAGCGATAGCCGGGGGCGCCACACCACCACCTACCGGGAACTGCTTCCGCTACCACAAGGCGGTGCGTTGATCGACACGCCGGGCATGCGCGAATTGCAGCTATGGGCCGGACAGGACAGCCTGGATTCCGCATTCGCCGATATCACCGCTTTGGCCGCGGGCTGCCGTTTTGGGGATTGCAGCCACGTGGTGGAGGTTGGGTGCGCGGTGCGGTCGGCCGTGGAGGCAGGCGAGCTAGATGGCTCGCGCTGGGAAAGCTATCGCAAATTGCGGGCCGAAATCGCCTGGCATACGCGCCAGACCGATGTGCAGGCCGCCCAAGCGACCAAGAAGAAATGGAAGGTGATTCATAAAGCCATGCGGTTCGATCACAAGCGGGAAGGCCCGCGGTGATCAGTTTTCGGTGGAATGGAGACCGCCCGCCCCCGCTCGGAACGCGATGTTGGTGCGCACGGGGTCGTCGTCGAGTGGTTGCCGGCAGTTCCACAGGCAGGCGCCGCAGAAGACACATTTCTCCCGATCGAATAGAGGAACGCCGTCCGGTCCAGGTGTAAGGGCTTGGCCGGAACACATTTCGATGCACAGCTTGGTGGAGCATCGCTCGCAGAAATCGGGATATTGGAAAGTGACATGGTCAGCATACCCCGCCGGGGCCTGCACTTTGCCGCCGACCAGCAGGGCATCCTGCTGGGACATCAGCAACTGGCCATCGAAGGGAACCGCCGGCCAGCCGCAGCGTTCCATCAGCGCATCGTGCATGGCGATGCCGCGCGAATAGCACTGGTGCCGCACTTCGTCGATATCCGCCGGCGTCAGTTTCCCGCGGTAGTATTCTTCGAGCGTGGGGATCAGTTGCGGTTCGCCCGCGATCGAGAAGCGGCCCTTCGATGCGCCCGCCAAGGCCATGCCTAACAGTCCAGTGACGACGCCATGGTGGAATCCGTCGCGCGCCTTTTCAGCCACGCGGCCTTCCCGTTCCACCCAACTGGCGCGACGGCGCGCCACATAAGTCGCATTGAGATTCGCTTTGCTGAACGGCTTACCCGCGGCCCGTAATTCCTTGACCGCTTCGGCCAGTTGAATCCCCGTAGTCCAAGCTTCGTCTACGCCGGACCCGGTAAGCACGTTGGTGCTGCCGGAGCATTCGCCGATACGCGCATACCCATCGCCGGCCAGAAATGGCTCGCCATGTTTGCCCGCTTCCTGCAACGATTTCGCGCCCCAGGAACGCAGCTTGGCGCCTTGCAGATAGCGCCACAGATAAGGATGCTGCAGGTAGTGCTGTAGATAGCGGTAGGATGTTCGCGCCGGATTATGAAACCAGGACGGCACGAAGATCCCCACCGATGCCACCCGGTTGGGATGCACGTAGAAGAAGCCGAAGATCTCAGGCTCCGGGTATCCAAACGTGTGGAACACGGTGCCGGGCTCCAGGTCGCATGCAGGCGTCGATTCGGGAAGATCGACCACCATCTTGGCGCCCACCGCCCATTCATGCTGATGGTGTCCGCCAGGCAGACCAAATAGCGCGTCAAGCTGGCGGCCCACGGCGCCGACCGGACCGTCGCCAACCACTGTCAGGGCGGCGTGTAAATCCATGCCGGCCATGTAGTCCGCGCCGGGGTGTCCAGCCTTGTCCGTGCCCTGGTCGAGCAGTCGCACGCCGACCACCCGCTCGCCTTCTACCAACGCCTCGGAAACCGGAGCGCCCGGCCAGATCTGAACGTTGCCGCCGCTCATGGCTCGCGCGCCGGTCCACTGCATGAATTGGCCGATAGAGAGCAATAATCCGCCGTCTTTGCGGAGAAACGGAGGGGTCCAGGGCAGCTCAAACGCGTCGTGTCGCGGCAAATGAAGCAGCCGCAGCATGCGGTCGGCGGCCCGCAGCATGGGGGAGCGGCGGCTGGCGCCGAGAGGATCGAGGAGATAGGCGATCTTCTCGTGCGCCACTGCCGCCGCCATGGGGACATCGGCCGGATTCAAATCGGGAAAGGAAGTGCGGATACCGCGCGCACGGGTCACGGCGCCCGATACGCCGAAGCCTATGTCGTCCGCGCGCTCATAACAGATGACCTGCAGATTGGGATCGGCATCGTGTGCCAATGTGGACAGGAAACCGCCCATGGCCGGCCCAAAGCCGACGCAGATAATATCCACATCCATCGATTGGCGATCTTCGCTCATAGCGTCAGGCCGGATAGTCCAAGGCTTCTGGAATCATGACGCGCTGCAATGACTCAGCGGCGCGATCTTTGGCCAGGTGCGACCCGGTAAGGCAGCCATCCATACGCACGCGCAGGCGATTGAACTGGTCGTAACCATCGAAGTGCGCGCACGGTCCGGCTTTGGCGGAATGGGAGCCGTCGCTTTCGATCACATCGGTGTATCCGCGGGCCATGCTGGCGATGCCCGGGATCATGCCTTCCATGGCTTCCAATTCTTCGCCGTGGTAGCAGGAAGCGCATCCTTCCGCATCCCAAGCCGGGTGACGGTTATAGCCGAAGATCAGTTCGGCGCAGATGCGGCCCACTTCGCCGGCGGCGCGGGCGCTCTGCACGTGGCAGAGATCGGTAAAGAACGCGACTGCGGCGGGATCCACCGCATCACCGCCCTTGGCTTCCAGTTCCAACACGTCGAGGATCTGGCAGCGCGATGCCAACAGCCAGCAAAGTGCATCGGCCAGGGGGAAAGTCACACCGTGGCGGGAGCTTTGGTACAGCCGCGCGCCCTCGGCATCGGTGGCCTTCTGCAGATGATGCAGCGACCATAGCCACATCTGCATAGCAGTAGCCAGGGTGCACGCGCCGGTCTCCGGATGCGTTGATGCAACTTGGCGCATCTCGCCGATCCAAGCGCGGAACTGCGCCAGGAACAATTCGTCGGTCATCGTGAGCGTCAACTGGCGACGCTGAACGGATTCCGGGCCCTCGTAGGTGGCTTCGAGCTGGGCGTCCATCCACTTGTGACCCAGGAAGCCCGGGCAATCCTCGGTAATGCCGTAGCCGCCCATCAGGCTGACGGCTTCGCGCATCATATTGGCGCCGTGGCCGGTATTCCAGAGTTTGCAGGCGGGGCAGAGCACGTTGGCAACGGAATCGAGCAGGGCGAAGCGGATGAGCGACTGTTCGTCTTCGGGCAGGTGGCTCGAGCCCGTGTGCATCGTCTCGAGCGCCTGCTTTTGCAGTTTGCGCACAGCCCTCAACGTGTTAGTTCCGCCGGATACGCCGTCGGCGGCGAATTTTTCGTTTTTGAGCCGCTCTAGAGGATCGAGTTCGTCGAAGAGACGCGCAGCCGCGAAGCCGAGGGAAGCGCTGGCTTCGCCGGTGGCCCAGATCTCAACCAGGCGGTGCAGGGTATCCTCTTTGAGTTGCAGTCCTAACTCGTAGCGCGGCGAACCCGGCGTGGCATTTTCGCCGCCCCGGAATCGTCCACGCTGGTACCGGATGATGGGCTCAATGGCGGAGAGCAACTTCGCAGCGGTCATTACGCCGACCGTCACGCGCGTGCGCCGGAATACCGCCTCGATGATCTCACCGTGGCTGTAGCGCGGAACAATGACGCCGTTCTTTACGGTATAGCCGCCCACGATGCGGTCGGCCGGCACCAGAAGGCTGAAGATAGGATCGCTGGTGGACGAAAGCTGGTGGACCAGTTTTCTCGTCGGCACGCCCCGATCGAAAGTTCCTGGATCGGTTTCGTGCAGAATGACCATACAGGTCTTACTAATGCGTGCATCGTCGGTATCTACCGCCGCGGTGACGAAATTGGCGAAGCCCATGTTGGTGATGAACCGGCCCCGCTTTTCCACCTGCAAAACAGGCTCGCGCCCTTCCACCCATTCGACCACCCGGACTTTTCCGGCCAGGATTCCGGTTTCCACGCCCACATAAGGGATCGGTTCCGTCAGGCAGAATGCGCCGCGCCAGGGTTTGCGGCTTTCGCCGGGACGGGCAGGAGCGCAACGGCGCATGTACACCTCGCGCTGCTTGGGTGTACCGCGCTCATGGATGGGAGAGAGAGCCAGGCATCCGGCCAGACTACCGGTAGCCGCGCCTGCATCCACCCAAGCCAGTTCGAAGGCCACCAGGGCCAGCGCCAGGTTCTTGGGTCCTTCGACTAATCCTCCCTGCTCAGGATCGAGGAAGACGCCCGTAATGCCGGAATCGTCAAAATGTTGGAGCAGGGATTGTTTGGCGTCCGTCCACGCGTGGGTATTGCGCGCGCCTTCGGCGACCAGATGCGCCACCGGACCGCGCGCCACCGCGCGGGTCGATTGCACCAACATTTGAAGGTCGTATCGATTGGCGAAACGCCATTGGATCTGCCGGATATCATCGCCCGGGAGGGCATGCAACGTTTGGGGCTTGGGCTCGACGGCGGTAGCCATGGGGAACCGTCCTTTCCGATTAGCTTCCGAGTGCAATCCCGATGCCAGGAAGTATTTGGGCTCAAAAGGCGCAGTTTTCAGGCATTCAGATCCTAAAACAATATATGAGAACGCCCGGGCCGGGTGTATTCACCCCAAATTGGGCGCGAAAGGCGGGTTTCCCTGGGGGAACTAAGCCTGAGAGAAGGTGGCGGAGCGTTCGCCCATCTTATAGGCGATGCAGGTCAATACGCTGGCCATGGCGTCGAGTGCCTGGCGCGCCTGCCTGCGGGATACTCTACGTGTCAGATGGTACTTGGCCTTCATGACCCGATAGTAAGAGATAAGCAGATAATGCTCGACGCGGGCGAGGTTCATTCCAGCCGCGTGATCCAGCAAATAGCGGATCATCCGGTAGTCCGCGTCCAGGGCGAGCTGCAGTGCGTCAAATGGCGGGTTGCCCTCGAGATTTCGCAAAGACTCGCGGGTTTTCTGCACGTTCAACTGGCTAATCACCGTGGGATGGCCTTCCTGCTCCTCGGTCAAAAGTAACAGGACGGTATAACGAAACCAGTAGGCAAATAGACCCAGAGAAAACGCGACGATCAATATCGTTTCAAGCATTAATTCGGGACTCGAGAGTAATAGGAAACCGCCGAATAATCATAGCATCAGCCCAGGTCCGGTGCAATGGTTTTTATCTAGATTTCTAGTACTCACGTTACTAATGATTTAAGCCATTGAAACTAAAGCGAAAGCCCCTTCAGGTATTCGCGGAAAGGACCGCCCAGATCGTGGCGTCGGAGAGCAAATTCTACAGTGGCCTTAAGAAATCCGAGCTTGTCGCCGGCATCGTAGCGGGTACCTTCGAACCGGTACGCATAAATAGGACGGGTTCGCAAAAGATGGCGCAGGGCGTCGGTCAATTGAATTTCCGATCCGGAGCCCGGTTCAATCGCCAGCAGTGATTGAAATATCTCGGGAATCAATACATATCGGCCTATGATTGCCAGGTTGGATGGAGCCTCGGAGGGCTTCGGCTTTTCCACCAGGTCGCGAATGCGGTAAACCCGGTCGCGGGTGCCGTTGTGGGAGATCGGCTCGGCATCTATGGCGCCATAGGATGATATCGCTTCCGGGGGAACTTCCATGACGGCAACCACCGGCGAGCAGAAGAACTCATAGACATCCAGCAACTGGCGCAGGCATGGCGTTTCCGCATCGATGACGTCGTCAGCCAGCACCACGGCGAAGGGTTCTTCCCCCACCAGTTCCATGGCGCGCAGGACGGCATGACCCAAACCCAGGGCTTCTTTCTGGCGGGTATACGACACATTGATCATGTCGGAGACGTTGCGTACGATCGAGAGCAGGTCCTTCTTGCCGCGCATCTCCAACATGTTTTCAAGCTCGAAGCTCACATCGAAGTGATCTTCAATGGCGCTCTTTCCACGGCCGGTTACGATGATGATGTTTTGGATGCCGGAATGTAGCGCTTCCTCGACGCCATATTGGATTAAAGGCTTGTCGACCAGCGGCAGCATTTCTTTAGGCTGGGCTTTGGTGGCCGGCAGGAAGCGGGTACCCAGACCTGCGGCGGGGAATACAGCCTTGCGGACCTTAGATGCCATAACCTTTCAGTGTGCGTTTTCCGGAGCCCGATAGCAACTGGCAAAAGAGTTAGCACTGACGAACGGGCGTATGAATACATCCGAATGTACGGAAAAATGGGCGGATGCGGTAGCCTGTGTAGTAGAAGATTAGATGAGGGGCGAACATGCTACAAACGAATTCATTTTTCGGGGTGTGTCTGATAGGAGCTTTTCTGCTGCCGGTGGCGGCGCAGGATCGCGGTCCGGCCAAGCGTCTGTGTTCAGACCAGGGGCCGTGTGTCACCGAGCAAATCACGCGGGCTCAAACCGGTCCCAACGTTCTGACTCAGCATAACGACCAAGGCCGCACGGGGCAAAACCTGGCGGAAACCACGCTGACCCCCGCCAACGTCAATTCGGCGACGTTCGGGAAGATCTTTCAATCCACCCTGGATGGATTGGTGGATGCGCAACCGCTCTACGTAGCGGGCATCTCGATCCCCAACCAAGGCACCCACAACCTGCTGATCGTCGCCACTGAAAATGACAGCATGTATGCGCTGGATGCGGATACCGGGGCGCAGTTGTGGAAGGTCTCCCTGCTGGCCAGTGGCGAGACTCCTTCGGATAATCGCGGATGCTCTCAGGTCACTCCCCAGATTGGGATCACCTCGACGCCGGTGATTGCCGTTAAGGCCGGTACGTCGGAAGGGGCCATCTATGCGGTCGCGATGAGCAAGGATTCCTCCGGCAAATATCATCAGCGGCTGCATAAGCTCAGCCTGACGACCGGGAAAAATGTAGTGGCCGCGGTGGAAATTACGGCCAAGTATCCCGGAACGGGCGAGGATAGCCAAAACGGTTATGCGTTCTTCGATCCCAAGCAGTATAAAGAGCGGTCCGGATTGTTGCTCTTGAATGGCGTGATCTATCTGAGCTGGGCCTCCCATTGCGACATTCCCCCGTACACCGGTTGGATCATGGGTTATAACGCGACTACCCTGGCGCAAACCAGCGTCATCGACGTGACGCCCAACGGGGATGAGGGCGCCATCTGGGGCGCGGGCGCCGGTTTAGCTGCTGATTCGAGCGGCAATATCTATTTTCTGGATGCCAACGGCACCTTCGACACCACGTTGAACGCGCAGGGATTTCCCGTTAATGGAGATTTCGGGAATGCATTCATCAAGCTTTCGACGACCGGCGGTAAACTGGCAGTGGCGGACTATTTCACCATGTTCAATACCACCAGTGAATCCGATGGCGATGAAGACTTAGGCTCGGGCGGCGCGCTGCTGTTGCCGGATATGACCGACGCTAACGGGACGGTGCAACATCTGGGAATTGGTGCAGGCAAAGATGGCAACATCTATCTGGTGAGCCGCGACAACATGGGCAAGTTCAATCCCCAAAACGATAGCGCGATTTATCAGGAGTTGGACGGCGTACTTCCGGGGGGTATCTGGTCGATGCCGGCTTACTTTAACGGGCAGGTTTATTTTGGCGCGGTGGGCGGACCGATCCGGGCTTTCCAATTCACCAAGGCTATGCTCGCGGGCACACCGGCTTCTGTGACTTCGGTGCAATTCCAGTACCCGGGCGCGACACCCAGCATTTCTGCTAATGGGACCACCAACGCCATCCTCTGGGCAGTGCAGAACAGTTCAACTGCCGTACTGCATGCCTTCTCCGCCAGCAATCTTGCGCAGGAACTTTACAATACGAACCAAGCCGCCAACGGGCGCGACCATTTTGGTGCGGGCAACAAGTTTATGGTGCCCACCATCGCCAATGGCAAAGTGTATGTGGGCACGCCCAATGGAGTAGCGGCGTTCGGGCTGCTCTAAGCCACGGTGTAAGGACTTCGGTAAACCGGCCGGCTCATCATGGCTGTGGCTTCCGTATCACCTGCAAATGTACCGGCGGTGGAATCGTAGTTTAGCTTGCGACCCACACGGTAGCTGATATTCGCCATGTGTACCAAGTCGGCGGATGCTACGCCGACGGAGACATCGGCGGTGAGATCCGCGGGATTTCGGCTCTTCACAGCTTTCAGGAAATTGGCCATGTGCGGGATGGTGTCGTCCAATTCGCTCTCGGAATGTATCATGGATTCGCCGGGTTCGCGCTTGTCGCCCAGGTAGATCTGAAAACCGTGTTCGTCCACGGGCATGAAGCCTTTGCTGCCGAAGAAGGTCACCCCGATGAAATTAGGGCCGGAAGCGGGGATGCCGGTGTCGCCGCCGGTATTTAAACCGCGAACTTCAAACACCAACTCGGCATTGCCATAGTCGAAGGTGGCGATCTGCGTGTTGGGCGTCTCCTGGTCATCTTCGTAAACGTATTTTCCGCCGGTCGACACCACGGACTTGGGCAGGTCGCGCCCCAGACCGCGCCGCGCCAGATCCATTTCGTGAATGCCCTGATTGCCGATGTCGCCGTTACCGGTATCCCAAAACCAATGCCAGTTGTACTGGTAGCGGTTCTTGGTGTATTCGCGCATGGGCGCCGGTCCCAGGAACAGGTCCCAATCGAGACCGGCCGGAACCGGTTCGGTGGGCGTATGGCCGATAGAGACGCGGCGTTTATAGCAGATCCCGCGCGCCATATAAACCTGGCCGATGGCGCCGGCGTGTAGCAGGTCGATGGCGCGCTGCTTGTGGGCGATGGTGCGGCCCTGCATGCCGATCTGCACCATGCGTTTGTTGTCGCGCGCGGCGGCTACCATGGCGCGGCCTTCGAAAATGTTGTAGCAGGCGGGCTTTTCGCAATACACGTCTTTGCCTGCGCGGCAGGCCCAAATGGTGGCCAGCGCATGCCAGTGATTGGGGGTGGCGATGGACACCGCGTCTACGTCTTTGCTCTCGAGAAGATGCCGCAGGTCCTGATGGATTTGCGGCTTCTGGCCTTGTAGTTTCTCGACGATTTGCGCGGCACGCTCGGTTTGCGCCTGGTTCACATCGCAAATGGCGACGATGCGCGCATCGGGCAGCTTGCTGAAATAACGCAGGTGGTCGCGACCGCGTCCACCAAGGCCGATCACGCCGATACCGACCTTATCGTTTGCCGCGCCCCGTGCCGCGCGCGCACTCATCGAAACCAATCCTGCGCCCATAAGAAAGGTACGCCGTTCCATAATTCCTCCCTGCTGGCTTGAAGTTTAAAGATCATCGTATATCATCGCGGGGGCGGCCTAGCAATTTACAGGTTTTTTACAGGGTGCACACCGCCGGAGCGGCCAGATGCGCGAAGATGTACAGATGATGACAAGCGGAGTTTGGGGATGCCGGGCGGGACAATCGTCATAGTCGAAGATGCCGCCACGTGCGCGACTACGCTAGAGATGGCTTTTCTGGCGATACCGGATATAACTGTTACTGTATTGCCGACGGCCCAGGCGGCGTTGCGTCTGCTCGAACGGGAGGATTGCGCGGTAACGCGGTGGTCACGGACTTGAATATGCCGCACATGGACGGATTCGAATTCATCGAGCGGATCCGCGCCGAACCCCGCCATCGCCACTTGCCGATCATCGTGGTCAGCGGCGATACCGACCCGCACACGCCCGAGCGCCTGACGGCTCTGGGCGCAGATGCTTTCTTTCCCAAAGCCATATTCGCCCGCACAAGTGCGGCTTAAACTGGAGCAACTTCTCGATGCCATGTCTGCTAAACCTTCCCCGTAGCCGCACGTCGCGCCTGTTGATGGCTCTGCTGGCGCCGGGCATTGCTGGCAGCCCAATCCGCGTCCCCTCGATCTTCAGCAAATTATGCAGCGGCTCGACCGGCTGGAACAACAAAACCGCTCACTGGAAGAAGAAGTCGGAAAACTGAGGCAGGAACTGGCGGAAGCGCGCCGGCGCCAAACGCAGCCGGCCAAAGCTGCGCCCGCGCTCGAGGAGAAAGTGGCGGTGGACGAAAGCCGCATCGAAGAGGCGGCACAGTCCAAAGTGGAGGCTTCGCAGCACTTTCCGATCCGGGTCACCGGCATGGCGCTGTTCAATGGCTTCCTAAATGGCAAGGCGAGCGGCGGACAAGAATACCCGACCTATGCATGGCTGGGGAGGCAGGGTAGCGGCGGCGGAAGTTTCTACCAGACCACCCTCGGCCTGGAATATTCGGGACCGCAGACTTTACTGGGCGGCCAGGTGCACGGGAATGTTTATATGGATTTCGCGGGCGGATCGGGTGGCCCGTTGGATCTCGGTTTCCGGCTCAGGACAGGAGAGATCGAGATCAATTGGGCTGACCGGAGCATTATGGTGGGGCAGGAAAGCCCCATCATCGCGCCCCGTTCGCCGGCCTCGCTGGCACAAGTAGAGTTCGCGCCGCTGTCTGGCGCGGGAAACTTGTGGTTTTGGATCCCGCAGGTGCGCTTCGAACAGCGGATCCGCTTCACGGACCGGACTGGAGTCAGGGCACAAGCCGGTGTGGTAGCGACTTCCGAAGTCCCTGCCTATCAACAGTCCGGCCAGACACCGGAGGTCTCGCGGCCCGGTGTGGAAGGGCGTCTCGAGTTTTACCATGCTTTCCGCGGGGACGACGGGCGCCGGATCGAAATCGCGCCGGGATTCCATACCAGCAAAACGCACGTGGCGGAGATGTCGGTGCCGTCCAATTTGTTCACGCTCGATTGGTTTGCGAATCCGCTGGGGAAGTTGGAATTTAGTGGCGCATTTTTCAGCGGCGAGAATCCGGCGCCGGTGGGTGGAGTGGAAGGTTTCACTATCCTGCCCACGGGCGCGGCAATAGCCGTGCACAGTAAGGGCGGGTGGGGACAACTTGCCTTTCCGGTGACAGCGCGGCTCACGTTCCATCTCTTCTCAGGCTTGGAAGACGGCCAGGCGAAAGACCTGGGATACTATGACATTGCTCGAAACTGGCTATATGGCGCGAATCTTTTTTACCGCCTGGCGCCGAACGTACTGCTGGGATTGGAAGCTTCGCAGGCTCGCACCACCTATATTGATACAAGGTTCCGGTTAAACAACCATTATGATCTGGCTCTGGCGTATCTGTTTTAGCGTGCTCTGGATCGCGCCGGCCTGGTGTGGCAGCATAAAGGGCACGGTGGTGTTGACGGATTCGCGAGACCCAGGCGTGCGCCGCAATAAGGATTTTTCGGGCGTCGTGGTCTGGCTGGCACCGGCCAGCGGTGAGGCGCCGCGCGGCCCCGTGACCCGGCGATTCCGCATGGAACAGAAGGACAAGCATTTCGCTCCGCACGTTCTGGCGATCCCGGTGGGAGCAACCGTGGACTTTCCAAATCTCGATCCGATATTCCACAATGTGTTTTCCAACTACAACGGGCAGATCTTCGACTTGAGCCTGTACCGGCCGAAAACCAGCCGGGACGTGGTGTTCAAGCGGCCGGGCATCGTGCGGGTGTTCTGCAATATTCATCCCACCATGAGCGCGGTGATCGTAGTGCTGGATACGCCGTGGTTCGCGGTGTCGGCGGTCTCTGGCGAGTTTGTGATTCGGGATGCGCCGCCGGGCAATTACACTCTGCATATTTTCCACGAACGGGCCACCGAGGAAACGCTCAATGCACTGGTGCAGCCGGTGAGCGTGGAAGGCGCGGCGCCACGCGTGCTGCCGGTCATCCGCATTTCCGAAACAGGCTATATTCCGGCGCCGCACAAGAATAAGTGGGACAAGGATTATCCGCCGGTGGTGACCGACCAGCCGGCGTACCAGCCTCCGCGGAATTAGACGGCGTTTGAAATGATTACCAGCTTTTCAAGACTTTCGCTGCTGTGGAAGATTCTGCTGTCGACTTCCGTGGCCATCACGCTACTGTTCGCGGTGACCGGTTGGATCGTGCTGCGTAACGCCGTACAAACGACGACTAGCACGATGGAAGACGAAGTCGCCGCGAGTTTCCAGGCGTATCAATCGTTGTGGGAAGGGCGCGCCGAGTTGCTCGGATCGGTGAGCCTGACGTTGAGCCAGATGTCCGATGTGCGCTCGGCGTTTGGCACGCGCGACCCGGCTACGATCCGCGACACGGCCAATGAGTTGTGGAAAAGGCTGGCCATCAAGAACGCGGTTTTTTTGGTGACGGACGCGCCCGGTAAAGTGATCGAGTCGGTGGGCGGCATGCCGGTCGCAGAGCAGGACGTCCGCACGGCGGCCAAGCGTTTTCCGGAACAGGTCTCCGGTTTTCTGGTGCGGGGGGGGCGCTTATATCAAACCGTCTTTACACCGGTGTATCTGGAGAACGTACCGCAAAACGTGTTGGTGGCGGGCTATGGCGTGGACAGCCTGGTAGCGAAGCAACTGAAGACGGACACAGGCGGGAGCGAGTTTCTTTTCGTTTCCGGGGGGAGGCCCATCGCTTCGTCGCTGGATCCTTCCGCGACCCGGGAAGTAGCTTCGAGGTTGGCGCTGCACCCGGACTTGAAGCGCGTTTCGGATGGCCGCATCGAGTATGCGGCGCGGCCCACGCCGCTGCTCGATATCGAAGGCAAACCCATCGGCGACTTGTGGATTCTGCGCTCGTTCGCCATCGCCAGCGAACGGCTGGCGGCACTGCGGCGGAACATTATCCTGCTGTGGCTGCTGGCTGTGGCCGCGAGCCTGGGGCTTACTTACGTGCTGGCGCGGCGCATTGTGGAACCGCTGAAGGAACTGGATCGCGCGGCCGCCGAGGTGGCTCTGCAGAACTACAATCATCGCGTGAAGGTGGTGAGCCAGGACGAACTGGGACGCCTGGCGCAGACCTTCAATACCATGTGCGCTTCGATTCAGCAGGCGCGCCAGGAGTTGATCCGGCAGGAGCGCATCTCAACGATCGGGCGGTTATCGAGTTCCATCGTGCACGATCTGCGCAATCCACTGGCGGCGGTTTATGGCGGCTCCGAGATGCTGGTGGATGCCGAATTGACTCCGCCGCAAGTGAAGCGGCTGGCGGGCAATATTTATCGGGCATCGCGGCGGATACAGGAATTGCTGCAGGATCTGCTGAACGTTTCGCGCGGCAGTGCGCGGGGCGCCGAGTTGTGCAATCTGAGGGACGTGGCGGCGGCGGGATGCGAGTCGCTGCTGGCTTCCGCCGAGGCGCAGCGCGTGGAAGTTGAGAACCATGTGCCGGACGACATCGAACTGCCGCTCGAGCGCAACCGCATGGAGCGCGTGTTTTCGAACCTGGTAGGGAACGCGCTCGAGATGATGCCGGATGGCGGGCGCATTCAAATCACAGCGGCGGCCAAGGACGGCTTCGTGGTGGCGGATGTACGCGACACGGGGCCGGGGATCGCGCCCGCGATTCGCGACAGCTTGTTCGAGCCCTTTGTTAGCGCAGGCAAGAAGAACGGCCTGGGGCTAGGACTGGCACTCTCGCGGCAGACGGTGCTCGACCATGGCGGCGACATGTGGGCGGAATCGGAACCGGGCCAAGGCGCCTGTTTCCGCGTGCGGTTGCCCGTAGTGGTACGAAATTAAACTGCGGCGGCCGAGGCCATACCCTTCTTCAAGAACTTGACGCCCTCGAAGGCGATGGATTCGGGCGAAGGCGCGATGTCTCGCCAGATGGATGCGGCTGCGGACAATTCGCCGAGCGAGAAGCCGAAGCTTTCGATGGTCAGCCAGCCGTCGTAACGAATGTCGCGCAGGGCCTGGAAGACGCCGGGCCAATCCACGTGGCCGGTACCCGGAATGCCGCGATCGTTCTCGCAAGTGTGTACGTGCTTCAGGTGGGGCGCGCAAATGCGGTACCCCTCCGCCACATCCTTCTCCTCGATGTTGGCGTGGAAGGTGTCGAACAGAATGCCGACATTGGGATGATTGATCGCATCGCAAAGCGCGACTGCGTCGGCGGCGGTATTCAAGAAGTAGGTCTCGAAGCGGTTCAGCGGTTCGATGGCGATGGTCACGCCGTAATCGCTCAGCGTAGGACCGATGGATTGGTAGCAATCCACCGCGCGCTTCCATTCTTCGCTGGTGCGCCGGCTTCCAGTGAACAGACCGACGGGCGAATAGAGCGGGCCGGCGATAATTTTCGCGCCTACTTCGGCGGCGACTTTGGCGCAATCTTGCATGTGCTGGCGGGTTTTCTCGCGCACGGCCGCATCGTCTGAAAGCATATTCAGTCCGCCGGTAAGGATGGAGCAGGTGGTGCACTCCAGGCCGTTCTCCGCCAGACCCTTGCGGATCTCCGCAGCCGCGAATTGGGAGGGGTGGAAGAGCGGCACTTCCACGCCATCGAATCCTGCAGCCTTTATGGCTGGCAGGAGCGCGAAATTGGACCGGTCGAAACTCGCCGTCCAGATAAAAGTATTGACGCCGAATTTCATTGCACGAACCTCTGGGCTTCCGGATTGCCGGGGCCGAAATGTTTAAGCATCACCAGGTTTTCTTCGTCGCTGCGGTTGGTTATCAACACGCCGCTCGCGGCTGCGGAGGCGCTGACGAACAATTCGTCTTTAGTCATGGCGCCGTAGCGGATCAGCGATGGAGTCTCGACATCCATCTTACCGATGGAGCCCCAGCCCTGGACCACGATCAGGCCGTAGGCCGCGGCATCATGAATCACCGCCGACCGGCCCGGCAGCACAGTCAGCTCTTTGGCCGAATAATGCGGCGTGGAATAGCACACCCATTTTTCAGAGTAGCCGCCTTCGGCCATTTCCGCTTCGGGGCGCACGGGCGTGGGATGGAACAGACGATGGCTGGCGAATTCCGGATCGACGTTGGCGTCCCAATCGAGCATGCCGATGATGTAATCGAGGTCGTGATGATTCTCGGCCGGGACGTCTTTCACCAGCAGATCCCACGGCACGGCGCGGCCTTCCACCATCGATTGGAACATGCCGAATACGTCGGAATTTACCTGCGGTTCGTAGGTGACCAGCGAACCGGGGGCGTGCAGAATGCCGGCGTCGATCTGCCAGCCGGTGCCGGGTTGCAGGCGGTAGGCTTTGGAATGATACAGGATGCCGTTATCGCCCTGGTTCCAGCGTTCGAGGCAGCGCGCACATCGTCCTTCGTGGTGCCCGGCTCGAGGCCCATGAAAGTGTAGGGGAAGTTGTTGTCCTTGAAATTGTATTGGGGCGGGAAGTAGTAGGCTTCGGGCTTGCCCTTCTGCCCGACCTTCCTGGCATGCTCTTCCATCTGGTGCATGTGGTGCGGGATGGGGCCCAGATTGTCGAAGAACTTGCAGAGCACGTTCCAGCCGCCGTAACGCGCCATGACATCCGCGCCGAGGATCTGGTCGCCCATCTCAGCGACGGCCTCGCGCAGCAGCACGCGCTCCCGGCCGATGGCGATGTAGCTGAGACCTTCGTCCTCGGGAGTGCCGGGACCGTTGGCGGCTTGCGTGGTGGATGAGAACCAGCGCTCGTCGATGCCGCCGCGATGCGCGCCGAGCGCGTACAGGTCGCGCGGGTCGAGTTTCAAGCGTCCGCCCGGCATGAGGAAAGAGCGCGGCACCCAGCAGGGCGCAAGTCTGACGATGCCCTCGCCTGCCGCGAGAGCTTCCTTTACTGACGAGATTTTGGACATGGTTATTTTTTAGCGGGACACTTTCACACGATCGGCTCGGAAGCGTACTCGTTCTGCTGGTCGGCTCGCGTTTCGATGTTACCAGATAGCACGATGGGCTGGTCCATGGGCTCGGCGTTGGGGAGCGCCTGCAAGGTGAAAGTGACGTGGTTGTCGTTTTCGTGGATCAATACGCCGTTGAGCCCGACGTCGGTGACGATCGCCGGGCGGCAGATTGTAGACTTCCACCGGCACGCGTCCGCCGAAATCGTTGTTGCGCTGGATCTCCACTTCGACGGTGGCGGTCTTGCCGGGCTCCAGCACGACTTCGCGCGTCTTGGCTTCCATGGTGATATCGGGCTTGGGCATCAGGGCGATCAGTTTCAGCTTGTCTTCGGGGCTGGCCCAATGCGCGAGCTGGCGCGCGCCTTCTTTGGCTTTGCCGCTGACGCGCAATGGGGCGGCCTGTTCGAGATGCGCGTTCTCATCGGCGCTGAGCAGCAGGGTAGTGCTGACTTGCCCAGGCTCGATGACGCCGCGGGTGGCGGAAAGGCCCGCCGGCAGGTCTTCGATAGCGACTTCGATAGGACCTTCAAAATCGTCTAGGCGCAGTGCCGTGACGGTAACCGGGATGCGGCCGCCCACGGGCACGTTGGGATTGCGGGGTTCACGCCGAGACGGAAATCCGGAGCGGGTGGGCGCACGGTCAGGCGATAGGCGTAGTCGTCGCCATGCATGCCGCGCACGTCGCGCAGCCGCACAATGTATTCGCCATCGGCCGGCGCGGTGAAGCGCAGGCGCGAATCCTTGCCGTAGCCGGGACCGCCATCGTCATTGCGATAGGGCAGGCGCACCAGTGGCAGGCCATTGCCGACGAATGTCTTTCCAGGCGGATAAATTTGCACCTTATATACCGGCGTGTCGATGGAGTGGGCTTCGGGCGTGGTATCGAGCAGGCCGAGGCGCTGGCCCTCGAAGGATTCGAAGCGTATGTCGTCGTCGGGGCCGCGCGGCATGGCGCGCACCTGGATTAGTTCGCTGCCGACCATCAACACGTCGCCCACCTCCATGCCGGTCCACGACGAGATGCGGATGCCGGAGCCGGATGAACTGGGATCGTTGAGCGTCACGGTGGTGGCCAATTCGCAGCGCACGGTGGCGCGCTCCACGGGATTGCCCTTGGCGTCCAGGATTTCGAGCATCGAATCGAGCGGCGAGCCGAGCCGGTTGGCGTTCACTTCGAGCACCAGCTTTTCGCCCTTGCGCGCATTGAAGCGGAAGTCGTTTTCGGCGAAGAGCAGCTTGCCATTCACGGTGACCGGCGCTTGGATGGACTGCGCGGGCGTGCCGTGTTCTGACCTTCCGTCTCCGTCGCCGACGGCCAGCTTGAACCTGTTGAATGTCTTGCCGGCAGCGACTTTGGGCCGCAGGATCATGGGCCGCTTCGTCTCCGGGCGACGCTTCGCCCGGGACCGCGATTTTGCCGGCGCCGAGATTGTAGCCGGTCAGTGCGATCTGGGCGGTCTGGCCTTTGCGCACGCCCAGCGGATAGGCCGACAGCGCCAGCGGAAACTTGCCCACCTTGATGCGATAGAAATGGCGCCCGCTGCCGCCTTCTTCGTAGTCCGCGATCTTGACGTAATACGGCGCCGGCTTTGTCGAAGCGATGCGCGAAATACTGGGCCGAGCGGCCGCCGTCCAGGCCGTATTCGTGACTAGCGCCTGGTCCGCATCGTATATACTCACCACCGGCTGGAGGGCCGAACCGAGCATCGCCGCGCCATTTTCGAATACCAATTGCTCGCCCGCCTTCACGGTGATCTTGTAATAATCCACATCGCCGGGTTTGGAAATGGCGCCTACCAGAATCGCGGGAGTGAAGACTTCCACGGCTTCCTCGGGCGTGTCGTTGGGCTCGCGGTCGGCGCTCTCGCCGTAGTAAGGCTCGATCAGGAAGCGGCCTACGGGGCTGGTGCCGAGCGGCGTTTGCAGCCGGAAATCGACCGGGCCGATATCGGCATCGGGACTGATATCGAGTTCCAGCGTGACTTCGTTGCGCGGCGGCAGCGGGCCGACATCCACGGTGGAAATGCCGCCGTTCGAGCCGAGCCGCACATCGGGTCCGTCGGGCAGTTCCTTGATGCGCAGAATGCGGGCCTGGATGCCGGGCTCGCTGAAGAAGACAGCGCTGGCTTTGGCGAGGTTGAGTCCTTCGACGGTGAGTTCGGTGGTGGCGCCGCGCGGCACGCCTCGCGGCGAGACGGAGCTGATGGTGGGCGGCGTGGTGCGATTGCCGGTGGGCGAGTCGAGTGGTGCTGGCGGCGAAGGCGGCCGCGGGAAAAGCCAATGCAAGGAGCGGTTTCATGGAAGCCCCGACAGCTTTAAGCAGATGGATAGATTTCATAGGAGCCGTCGAAGCGGCCCACGGCGAAGCTCTTTGCCATCGGGAGCGAACGCCAGCGCAGAGCGCCCAGTCGGGCTGGCGCCAGGTCTTGACCACGGTTAGGTCGTCGGCTTGAAACATCTTCACTTCTTTATCCGCCGATGAGGAAATCAGATACTTGCCATCGGGCGACCATGCCAGTTGCAGGATGGCATCCTCGTGCGCGATCAGCGAGGTGAGCAGCGTGCCGCCCTTTTCATCGAGCGACCAGACGCGAATGGTGCGGTCGAGGCCGGCGGCGGCGACGCGCTTTCCGGCCGGGTCGATTGCCAGGGTGTTGAGACCGTCGGTCGGTTCGCTCAGGGTGTACAGCCGCTCGCCCGATGCGACATCCCAAACCTTAACGCCGCGATCCGCCGAGGCGGAAACCAGGCGCTTGCCATCGGGCGTGAAGGCCAGCGCGTAGACCGCGTCGATGTGATCTTTGAGCGTGCGGATCTCCTTGCCGGTATGCGAGTCCCAGAGCTTGATGAGCTTGTCGTAGCTGGCCGTGGCGATGGATTTTCCGTCCGGGGCGAATTCGACCGCGTAGATGCAATCGGCATGGCCCGTGATGGTGCGCAGGGGCGCGCGCTTTTCGACGTCCCAGATCTTCACTTCGCCACTGCGTCCGGGCAGGCCGCCGGCAGCGGCGAGCAGTTTGCCATCCGCGGAGAAGGCGACGGCGCGCACGTCTTCGGCTTCGCCGGGGAGTGTGGCGACGAGTTTGCCGGTGGCGGGTCCACGAGGCGGACCTCTTTGAAGGCGCCGAGGGCCAGCAGTTTGCCATCGGGACGAAAGGCCAGCGCGCCGATGAGGGGTTTGACGGCGGCGCGCGGTTTTATATCGGGAATGGCGGGGCGGCCTGGTTTCCATTTCGCCGGGCGCGGGCGGCTGGGCACCGGCGTCGATCCACTGGCGGATGGTTTCGATTTCGCCTGCAGCGAGTTTCTTGGCGCTCAGCGGCATGGACGGTGGCTTGGCGCCGGTGATGCGCAAGTAGAGGAGGCTTTCGACGCTTTTGCCGGGGACGATGGCTGGGCCGCTTGTCCGCCTTTCTGGATTCCGGCGAACGTAGCCAGATCGAGCTTTCCCATGGCGATTTTGCTGGCGTGGCATCCGGCGCAATTGGTGGCCAGGATGGGAGCGACGTCTTGTGCAAAGTTGGGCAGGGCGGCAAATGCGGGGAAGGCAGCGAAATATACAAACAAAGCCAATTTGGTGGAGATGGTGGATAAGTGGTTTGTTTGTATGTGCTTGGCGGGGTTTGAGACGGAAGCAGGGGAAGGCAATTGTGCAAAATTGTGCAGCTTTGATTGGGCAAAAATGTGCAACTTATTTTGAATTTTTCGGAGAGCACCCATGGCATCCCGCCTTGAAAGAGAGTAGCACGAGGAGGGCGGGTGTCTCACGGAAATGATCTAGAGGTTGGCAAGGACGCCGGCTATTTCGAGCAGGCCTATGGCGTCGAGCCCAGGGGAGATGGGGTAGGGGGCGTCGCCCGAGTGCACCAGGAATTGACGCTCGGGGTTTCAGGTCTTCCGTGGCTACATAGAATCCCTTGGCGGGCTTTGCCGAGGGGCTGCGTTTAATTTCGAAGGCCCAGCGGCCGTGTCCGGGGATATCGAGGATTAAATCGATCTCCGCGCCGGTAGCTGTACGATAGAATGCCGGCTTGGCACGAGGCGGCGCTGCGGCTATCAGGTTTTCGATCGCGAAGCCTTCCCAACTGGCGCCGGCTACCGGATGGCCCAACAGAGCGTTATGGTCTGCGATGCCGAGGAGCGCATGTACGAGACCGGTATCCCGGACGTAGACTTTGGGCGATTTCACCAGGCGCTTTCCGGCATTGGAGTGGAACGGCTGCAGGCGCCGGACCAACAGGAGGTCGACCAGAAGGTCGACGTAGCGGGTGACGGTTTGGGCGGAAAGCATGAGCGATCCGGCCAAGCGCGAAGCGTTGAGGAGCGCCGCCTGCTCATGTGCCAACATGGTCCAGAGCCGGTCCAAAGTTTCAGCGGGGATGCGCGGGCCGAGCCGGGGAATGTCGCGTTCCAGGTAAGTTTGTATGAAGTCGGCGCGCCACTCCAGGCTGTCGGCATCGGAGGCAGCCAGGTAACTTTCGGGAAATCCGCCACGAACCCATAGAGTTTCAGTGTCGGGATTTGTAGACGCCGTTTCGAGGGCATTGAGCGGTCCCATCTCGACGTAGGCAATCCGTCCGGCGAGAGACTCGCTGGACTGGCGCAACAGATCCATCGAGGCTGAACCGAGGATGAGGAATCGACCGGTCTTCGCACCGTGGCGGCGGCCTTTATCGATAAGGCCGCGCAAGGTGGAAAAGAGTTCCGGCACGCGTTGAATCTCGTCGAGGATAACGAGACGATCTTCGTAGCGGGCGAGGAAGGCGGCGGGGTCGGTGAGTTTGGCACGATCTTCGCGGGATTCGAGATCCAGATAGATGGCCGGCGTTTCGGCTGAGATGGCGAGGGCTAGGGTTGTTTTACCAATCTGGCGGGGTCCGGTTAGGGCGACGGCGGCTTGGCGGGCCAAGGCGGTTTTGACGGCGGCTTGGGCGCGGCGGGGGATCATCCCTGTATATTACCCATAGCGTGGACGATTTGCAAGGTTGTGGGCGGCTGTTAGGATGAGTGCAGAGGGTTAGAATGAGGGCGATGATGGATGAGCGAATGATTGTGGTGGATCCCGAGGTCATGAACGGGACGCCTTGTTTTCGCGGTACGCGGGTTCCGTTTAGGAACTTAATGGACTACCTTGAGGGTGCCCGACGTGGTAGCGTTCGCCAAGCGGCTGCAGCAGGGCAATCCGAACGACCTGGCTAAGGCGGTCCGGGTCTATGCGCAGGATGCCAAATTCGCGGCGGGCGGCGCTTCGCTGATGGGGGATTCGCCCACGCCGGCGGCGTCATTCGAGAAAGCGTTTCCGCGTGGAGGGACAGGGGAGACCGGGGCGTTTGGGCCCATCTTCCGCGACTATTCCGGGAAGCCCGCGGAGGCGATTGCAAAACTGCAGCGCGAACAGACAGGCGAAGTGCCGCATGTGTGGCAGAACGCAGACCTGGCTCGGGCTACAAATACGGATGGCTGGATCGATCTGGCGTGGGGGAATCAGCGGGGGGGGCTAGCGCACATGATTTCCAAGCACGTGCTGAAACAACAGGATTTGAAGCTAGATGATCTAGCGCGGATGATTCCAGATATGAAAGTGGTCAGCAACAACGATGGGCGATCAGTGGTGCTTGAGAGCCCTACGCATCAGGCGGCAGTGCGGCTGGATTACGACGGGCAGGCAAAACGCTGGCTTGTATCGGCCTATGAAAAGTGACGCGAGGCCGTCTATCAGGGGGTGTCCTGTCGTCCCTGAAGCCCTGCGGATTTCTCCGCGGAGTGGCGGTCCCAGGCCCAAGAGTCAGTTTCCTGACCCAAGGGTATCCACCGCCAGGCGGCCCGGTTCCTCTACCTCCCGTCGGAAGTAGCGGTGCACCACCTTCGACTATCGCGCCAGAACCGAAGAAAGTCAATAGAACTCCCCACGAGCCCGGAAAAAGGAAAACTCAAACTATGAAATTCAAGATCGCAATCCTCGCGCTGGCATGTGGTCACTCGCTGCGCGAATTTCTCGATCAGTTCCCGACGGTGACACGCGAGATGGCGGTTCAGGCGCTAGAAGAGGCGCGAAGCAATTTGCGCTAGTGCGCCAGTCCTTCAGTTGCCCGGTCTGAAAGGTCAAGCGCCTGTTTATTGCGCGCCGAGCAGTTCGCGCCGTCGTTGAAAGGCCTTCACCAGTGCGGGGGCGGGTTCCGGCGGGCAAAGAAGCGCGTCGGCGATTTGCCGTTGGTCCTCAACCGAGAGCCGGATAATCGGTATCGTCTCGACGGTCCGGCAAGCGGCTTCGCGCGATGCCGGCACGGCAAGTGTATTGTTTGGCAACCGTGGGTCAAACCGGGCTGTGGTTCGTTGCGCTTTTTTCACCATTACACTTCCAATTATACGGTAGATTGCCGTCACCGAATCGGCTTGCACCATTTCGGTGCATAATGGTGTGATGAAGGCAGTTGAAAAGGCGATTCGCCAGAGCGTAAGTTTGCCACCCGGATTAGCCAAGCAGGTGGGCAGCATGGCCAAGAGTCGAAGGCTGAGCAAGAATCGGATGTTGGTGGAATTGATCGAAAACGGAATCGATGCAGAGAGGCGAAAACAGCAGGAATTCTTTGCGCTGGCTGAGCGTTTTCGCAACGAGCAGGATCCGGAAGCGGCCAACCGCCTTGGCGATGAACTCGGCCGCATAGTCTTTGGCGGCTGATGCCGCAAATCGAAAACTGGGACCGCCTGCCGGAGGGCGTGCGCCAGCATCTGATTCAGCGGATGCGCGATCGCGCGATCAGCGTCTCGGATCTTAATCAACTACGTCTCTGGATCGAGAAGCGGCCCCTATTGCTGGAATGCAATCGATGGCAAAAGGCTTGACGGCCGATGATATTCTTCCGCTAGTGGCGTCGATGACGCCTCAGGAACGCGTGCGACTGCAGCGGTTAATCGCCTTGCTACAAGGTGGCGACGCGTCTCTTTACGGGGCGGTGCCCGCCGCGCGCGACGAATTCTCGGTTGATGATGAGTCGCTTGGGTGGGACGCAGACGGCTGGGAGGTGTGACGCGAAGAGGTGTACACTCGGATCATGAAGGCAGCGCAACGATTGACCGCAATTATCGAACATGAGGACGACGGTTTTGTGGCGTTGTGTCCCGAGCTTGATATCGCAAGTCAGGGCGTTTCCATCGAAGATGCCCGCGCGAACCTGATCGAGGCGCTGACCCTGTTTTTCGAAACCGCCGCACCTTCGGAGGTGGCGCGCCGCCTGCATGACGAGGTTTTTATCACGCAGGTCGAGGTGCCGGTTGGGTAGACTTCGGGTTCTTTCGGGCCCAGAAGTTTGCCGTATTCTTGAACAGCACGGATTTGCAGCAGTCCGGCAGCGCGGCAGCCACCGGATTATGCAAAAGCGGTCGGAGGGCTCGACGATAACCGTTCCTGTTCCCCTTCACGATCCTGTGCGACGTGGAACACTGCGTAGCATCATTCGACAGTCGGAACTCTCCAAGTCGTTGTTCGAGGCCGAAAACTAGCGCGACGGGGCGATCTCAGCTTTTTGTGTGCCGCTTGTTGCGAATGATGAGAAGCGTCAGCCATTCGAGTGGTAAGTTCTAAGGTCCACGAACATTTCGGCGGAAAGAGGCATCGCGCGAACTCGTTGTCTGCTGTCATCAGGATAAGCCGCGGACCAATACCGGCGCGAATGTAGGATCTCCAGGTCCCGATCGAATGCCGGCAGATTATATGTCGAGAAGCTCTCAGCATCTTGAAAAAAGACCACGGCATCTTTTCCTTCGTGGCTGTAGACCCGAGCGCAGTATGGCGCAATTGGGATGTGTTGTAGTAGCCAGTCAGTCAGGCGCGGCGACAGTTTCGTGAATGCTTCGACGTAGCAAGTAATCCAGTAGCGGACAAATCCGCCGCTCGCATCGTTGCGCTCTTGAAGCAGCGCGCCCGTTTGTTGCTTGCACCATTCTCGTTCGTTGGGCAGAATTGAGAACTCGTACCACTTAATGCCAAAGCGGTTCCGGACGCGATCGCACTTTAGGTCGTCAATTTCAGATGGGTCCATGAGCATGCCAAATGCGCCTTGTCGCTGCGCCCGTTCAGCCCAAGGATGATCGAAGAACGCGCACATTGGGCCTGCTTCACAGGCGATATAGGGCATCACCGCCAGTCTTCCCACATCGCTGTCACCACTGCCAGCGAAGGCGAAAGCGCGTCCCAAGTCTCCGGTAAAATCGACAAAACGCGATGGCATCCCGTAGTGTTGTAAGTAGCCGAAAGCCCGCAGCCACGTCATATCTTCGCGTTCCTCTTTTAGGCGCGCTGCTATCCAATCGGTGATTTTCGCGAGCGTCAACACATCCTCCCGAGACCAGTCGCATACTCTCGCAATGCTCGGCTGCGTTGTCCGAAACCTTCCACATTCACCGCGAAAAATAAATGCCGGGTGCTCGCGCGGATTAACCGGATGGTCCTTTGAGGCGTATTCGTCGAGAGCGTAGTCGAATGCCGCGCACAGGCTTTCGAATCGGCGGTCTAGCCGAAATCCCATGCCAAGTTATCCTAGCAACGATATCTTATGCCAATTCAGGAACCTCAGCTATCGGGGTTCCGGTTACACTCAGTAGTTAAATAAAAACTCTTTGCTGGTGAGCATGGCCCACATCATATCTTCCAGGGCCTGGCGATGGACGTCGCGCTGCACCTCGGGCGAACCAGTTGCGGTGCGGGCTTTGCGTAGGGCGTCGAGCAGCGGGGCTTGCTCGGCGTCGGTGGGGTAGCGGCTGAAGGCCGAGAGGAACAGGTGGTCCAGAATGCGGGCGTCGGAGAGGCCTAGCTTCACGGCCAGCGCGGCGTAGCCGTTGCCGTCGCTGAGTTTCTTGTTCAGCGTATCGCCGTTGATGACGTGCAGGGCTTGCGCGATGTTCGGTTCGCTCGACCGTTCGCCGGCATCGCAGATGATGCGCTTCGGGCGGCCGAAGGCGCTGAGGAATTGCGACTGCACCTGCACGTCGGGCAATTGCTGGGCGCGCGTGCCGGCGGGATAGCCGCCGAACTTGGTGGGCACGCCGGTCACTTGCGACATGGCGTCCAGCAGCACTTCGGCCGGCAGGCGCTTGACGAAGTAGCGCGAATAGTATTTGGTGTCCATCTGGTTCGACGCGTTGGAATCGGCCGAAAGCTGATAGACGCTGGAATTCATGATGGTGCGGATCAGCCGCTTCACGTCGTAGCCGCTCTTCGACGAAATCGTCGCTCAGCGCGGCGAACAGTTCTTCGTTCGAAGCGGGATTGGTGGCGCGCACATCGTCCACCGATTCCACCAGGCCGCGTCCCATGAAGTTGGCCCACACGCGATTCACGAGCGATCGCGCGAAGTAAGTGTTCTGCGGGCTGATCAGCCAGTCGGCGAAGTGCGACGCGCCGGTCGTCGGTGGAATCGAGCGACATGGGCGTGCCATCGAGCGGCGTGGGCGGCAGCGGCTTCAGCAGCTTGGGATGCAGCACGTCGCCGGTGGCCTTGGCATACACCACGATGTCGCCGGGCTCGTTGCCGTTCTTCAGACCGACGCGCGCGAACAGATTCACCAGTTCGTAATATTGCTTCTGGGTCCACTTTTCGAGCGGATGATTATGGCAGCGCGCGCAGGTGACGCGATTGCCCATGAAGGCTTCGGTGGCGGTCTCGGTCAGGTCGATGGGATCTTTGTGCAGCACGTAATAATTCAGCGCGCCGTTCTGCCGGCGTGTCGCCGGACGAGGTGAAAATTTCGTAGGCGAACTTGTTCCAGGGCTTGTCTGCTTTCACGCCGTCGCGAATCCAGTTGTAGAACGACCACATGGCGTTGGAGCGCAGCTTGCGGCTGGAGATCAGCATCAGGTCGGACCATTTATAGGCCCAATAATCCACGTACTCGTCGCGCTCGAGCAGGCGGTCGATCAGCTTGGCGCGCTTGTCGGCGGACTGGTCGGCGAGGAAGTCCTCGACCTCTTCCGAGGTGGGCAGCACGCCGGCGGCATCCAGGTAGGCGCGGCGGATGAAGGTGGCGTCGGCGGCCAGTCCCGACGGCGCGATGTTCAGCGCCTTCAGCTTGGCCAGCACCAGATCGTCGATGTAATTGTGGCGCTGGAATTTGGTGTAGGCGTCGGGCGCGACCTGGTTGGCATAGGGCACGCCCAGGCGCGCGTACAGCACGCGGCTGGCATACCACAGCGTGATGGCGGCCTCGCCGGTGCCGTTCATCTTCACGTGGCCGGAATCGTCCACGGTGGCCACGCCTTCGTTGCTCGATCCGTAGCGCACCCAGCGCGTGACATCGCGCAGGCGGCCGTCGGAGTACTTGGCGCGGACGACGAGTTGCTGCTCGGCGCCGGCCTTCAGGGTCGCCGAGGGCGGGGAAGACTTCGAGGCCGGTGACGGTAGGATCGTTGTCGGAGGGACGGGGCGCGCCGGCGGCGATCCATTCGGCGATCACGCGATATTCCAGCGAATCGGTGGCGAAGCGCTTGCCGCCGCCGTGCGGGATGGCGAAGGTGGGCTTCAGCAGCATCAGGCTGTGCGGCTGGATCGGAGAGCGAGACGCGGCGGCCGACGCGATTGGCGGGTGAGCGTGTCGTAGTCGACGTCCGGATCGTAGCCGCGCAGGGTGAGCTTGAAGCCGTTCTTGCCGGCCAGCGCGCCATGGCAGGCGCCGGAATTGCAGCCCACCTTGGTCATCACCGGGATGACGTCGTTGCGGAAACTCCAGGTATGTGCGCGGCGTGGGCGTTGCTTCACATGCACGGTGACGGTGGCGGTGCGGCCCTTGCGCGGTGGCGGTGATGGTGGCTTCGCCATCGGCCGACGGGGCGGACCATGCCGGTTTGATCCACGGCGGCGATGGTGGGGTTGGAGGAGGTCCACTGGGCGGTGCGGGTCCAATCTTCCTGGTGGTTCTCGACGGTGGCTTCGGCGAGCAGTTGCTGGTAGGCTTCGGGGCCGTCGAGGGTGACTGGGGCCGGGCAGGATGGAGAGGTCCGCGGCAAGGGCGGCAACGGGGAGGCATCGCGAACAGGAGCTGAGACCGGCCGTAGCCATTCATGACGAACAGCTCCTTGATGGGCTCGACGCCGCGCTCGACCAGCGGGATGGGGCGGCCTTGCGCGCCCGGCAGTTCCAGTTCGAGATCGATGCCCAGGCCATTGTAGACCGTCGCCGCGACTTGCGCGGGGCTGGTCGGGCGATCTTTGGGCGCGCGCGCCGATGTCGTCGGACGCGCCGATCACCTGTCCGCCTTTGACGCCGCCGCCGGCCATCAGGATGCTCCAGCATTGCGGCCAATGGTCGCGTCCACCCGCCGGATTCACTTTCGGGGTGCGTCCGAACTCGCCCGTCGCGAGCACCATGGTGTTGGTCGAGCAGGCCGCGCTCGTGCAGGTCCTCCAGCAGCGAGCTGTAGGCCATGTCGAACATCGGGCCGACCAGGTCGCGATAGCAACTGATCGGGCTGAACGGCTTCGAGCCGTGGATATCCCAGGTGATCTCGTCGAACACCGTTTCGAACATGTTGATGGTGACGAAGCGGACGCCGGCTTCGATCAGGCGGCGCGCCAGCAGGCAGCTTTGGCCGAAACGGTTCATGCCGTATTTCTGGCGAACCTGTTCGGGCTCGCGTGCAGTTCGAAGGCTTCGCGCGCTTTCTGCGACGACATCAGCGTGTAGGCCTGGTGGAAGGTGGAGTCGAACAGGCGGGCGTCCTGCGAGGTTTCGAACTTGCTGACGGTGTTGTCGACCATCTCGCGCCAGTTTTTGCGGCGGTCGACGCGCAGGGCCGAGAGATAGTCCGGCGGCAGCATGTCGGGCACTTGGAAGTTCGGGTCGGACGGGTCGGCGTTCAGCACGAAGGGATCGTAGGTCTTGCCCAGGAAGCCGGCGTTCTGGCCATGCGGCATGTTGCCGCCGGTGTTGCCGATGGGGCGCGGCAGCAGCACGTGCGGCGGCACGTCGCCGTTGGGACCTTTCAGCTTTCGAGAGCACGCAGCCGATGTGCGGATATTCGACGCCGCCCTGGAAGAGGCGGCCGGTCTGCATCATCTGGTGGCCGGTATCGTGGACCGCGGCGGCAGTGTGGTACACGCTGCGGATGAGCGCGTACTTGTCGGCGTGCTTCGCCATGCGCGGGAAATTTTCGGAGATCTCGATGCCCGGCACGTTGGTCTTGATGGGCTTGTAGGGCCCGCGAATTTCGACGGGCGCGTTGGGCTTCATGTCCCAGGTGTCGAGCTGGGAAGGGCCGCCCACCAGGAACAGCATGATGCAGTTGGTATCTTTGTTCTTGTCGACGGCGCCTTGGGCTTTCAAGGCGAACAGGTCGTTGAGGCCCAGGCCGAGCATCGAGAGGGCGCCGGCATGCAGAAAATCGCGGCGGCGCAGGCCGTCGCAAAACTCTACTGGTTTATCGGAATCGAGGCGAAGCATCCAGACCCTCCTCTACATGGCCGGTCTGGTTGTCATTCTATCTCGTTTGTCACAGCAAGTGGAAGTTCACTTCGATGGCCGCGGCGGAGACTACGGGCTTGCCGTCGCGAGTGCCGGGGCGGAACCGCCACATCTTCACGGCTTCGATGGCCTTCTCTTCGAGACCCAGACCGAGGCCGCGAGTGACGCGGATGTTGCGCAGGTGGCCGTTGGTATCCACCTCAGCGGAGAGCATCACCACGCCTTGCAGTTTGGCTTTGCGGGCTTCCTCGCTGAACTCCGGTTCCACCTGATAGAGGACGACGGGGGCGGTAGAAGCGCCGGTAAGGCCTTGCATCTTGCGGCCGCCGCCGGTGTCGCCACCCTCGCCCGGTCCAGCGCCGGGCCCTTTGCCGGGACCTAGACCGGGGCCGTCGCCATCGCCGATGCCGTCGCCTTTGCCGGTGCCGTTGGAGGGCGGGCCAGGCTTGCCCCAGGGGTCGCCCAGTACAGGGAGGTCAGGATGGGGAAGGCGAAGGTCGGCCGAGATGAGCAGGGTCGGCTCCATGGGTAACTTGGGGTCGGGAGGAGTTTCGACCGTTGGAAGAGTGAATTGCCGCGGAGCGATGCGTGGCGCGCGCCCCAGGCTGGCCGGCAGTGGTGAGTGACTGCCGCTGCCTCCGCCGCCCGGTCCCGGGCTTATATAAGGTGCGATGAGACTGACATGGTCCGATGCGGATCTTACGGCGCGTTGCAGGGCGGGGTTAGCGCCGGCCAGGAATAACAGGGCGAGAGCGGCGCAGTGAATGGCTACGGACAGCGCCGGAGCTTTGGCGGATTGGGCCGATTGGAACATAGCGGTTTATAACTGGCACGCGGCATGCCGTCGAGCGGCATCCGGTAACTAATTGAAAGCGAGTGGGTTCGGGAGTGAGCGCGGGGGCCGGGCTGTCGCCAAACCGGATACAGGTGTCGGTTGCGAGCTACACCGCGGTCCTCATAAAAGTTTTCTATCCGTCACTTTTTCAGTTGCATTCGACTGGACGCGGTAGTACACTTCGTCTAATCAAGTTGTAATCCAGTATCCACGGAGTTTACTGGCACAGGTGTAATTCGGAGTAGCCTGCCGCTTTTGCGTCGGTCTATTTCACCAACAGTCTCGGAGCTAGTTACCGGCTGATGCCGGCTAGCCGTAGGTGTGTTCAGGTGCAGGGGAATTCAATCTAGCAGATAGAAAAGGGGAACCATGAGTAAGCTTACGTGTTGCCTGTTAGGCCTATTGGTATCGACGGCAATGCTGTTCGGACAGGGCGCTACGGGCTCGTCGAGCGTAACCGGACGAGTCACAGACCCCAGCGGCGCGGTGATTGGCGGCGCGTCGGTAACCATCACCGACGTATCGGTCAATAAATCTCTAACCACCACAACGAACAGTTCGGGTCTCTACATTTTCAATGATGTATCGTCCGGCTCCTATGACATCACGGTGACCAACGCGGGATTCCGTAAAGAGGTAGTGCGGCGCCAAGAGGTACCGGTGGCGACGGCGATTACGGTGAATGTCACCATGGAAGTTGGCGGCACTACCGAAGTGGTGGAAGTGACAGCGGAGGCTGGCGCGGAACTCCAGACCTTGAACGCCACCATGGGCCAGACGATTACCAGTCAAGGCTTGCTGGAATTGCCTACCATCAATCGCGACGTATCCAGTCTGTTGTTCCTGCAGCCGATGACGGCTCCAACATTCTCGGCGGAAGGCAACATCACGAGCGGTCAGGTAGCGGGTAACATGTCGGACCAGAACAGCTACTTCCTGGACGGCGGCAACAGCACCAGTGACTTCGACGGTGACAACGGCACGTATGTAGGCAGCCGGTCGGCAGTGGTGCCCACACCGATGGAGAGCGTGGAAGAAGTTCGCGTGAACACGAATAACATGACCGCCGATTTCGGCACATCCGGCGGCGGGCAGATGCTACTCAGCACCAAACGCGGGACGAACCAATACCATGGCTCGCTTTACGACTATTTCCAGTCGGATGTACTGTCGGCGAACGATTGGTACAACAACTTCCATGACCTGGGCAAGCCCAAATCGCATTACAACCGTTTCGGCGGCTCTGTGGGCGGACCCCTGACGCCCGAATTCCTGGGCGGCAAGACTTACATTTTTGTGAACTATGAGGGTGAGCGCTATCCCCGCAACGGACCGTTCGAAAAGTCCGTTCCCTCGGCCAGCCTGCGCGAAGGACTGCTGTCGTTCCGCGACCAGGCCGGTAACATCATTCAGTACAATCTGGCAACATCCACGGCTTGCGGACCCAATGGTAACCAGCAATGCGATCCGCGGGGACTGGGCATCAGCCCGACGGTGAGCGCGTTGTGGTCGAAATATGAGCCGCCCTGCAACGATATGAGCTATGGCGACCACGGCCTGAACACGTGCGGATTTATCGGGAATCTTTCGTATCCGCTTTCCACCAATTTCGGCGTGGTTCGCGTGGATCACGATTTTGGTTCGAAGTGGCGTTGGTTCAGCAGTTATCGCTATTTCCGCGAGATTAACCCTACTACCAATCAGGTAGACATCGGTGGTTTGCTTCCCGGCGATACGCTGGGCCAACCGGCATCGGCTTCGGCTTTCCCGGTTAGCCCGCGCTTTTTTGTCACCGGCCTGACTGGCACCATTACTCCCAACCTGACGAATGAACTGCACCTGAGCTACACGCGCAACCAATGGCAGTACCTGCGCGCGGGCGCGGAACCGCAGTTGCCGGGACTCGATGGAGCGCTGGCTATCGGAGGTGAAAGCACCAACGCTTTGATTCCGGTAAACGTAGATACACAGAACGCCCGCAACCGGTTATGGGATGGCCATGACTATGGCTTGCGCGATAGTCTGACTTGGTTGAAAGGTACGCACCTGTTTCAGTTTGGCGGCGAATATATGTACGACTGGTGGAAGTTTGACCGGTACGACAACGTGGTCGGCGGACTGACGCAGTTGGTTGAAGAAGTTAATAATACAGGCGTGGATTTCACACAGGCTTATCAGCCGGTACCTTGCACGTCGGGCGTTACGACCAACTGCCTGCCGGCGGCGTCAATAGGTTCCTGGAACAGTCTTTACTCCCAGTTAGCGGGAATTGTGGATTCGACCAGCATCGTGGTTTCGCGCACAGGCGCGAACCTGACCGCCAATCCGCTGGGATCGCCGGTTAGGTCGGTACTGACCGATCCGAGTTACAGTCTCTTCTTCAATGACTCCTGGAAGATCAAGCCGAACCTGACTTTGAGCTACGGTTTGAATTGGAGCATCCAGTTGCCGCCGGTCGATAAGAACGGGGCACAGGATGTTCTGACCAACGCGACCGGGCAGGTGATCACGGCGGCGAACTATCTTACGCAGACGGAACGGCTGGCCAACCAAGGGCAGGTCTACAATCCGGTATTGGGGTTCACGCCAGTGGGAGACTTAGGACAGGGTCAGTATCCTTACAGGCCGTTCTATGGGGCCTTGGCGCCGCGCGTAGCATTAGCCTGGAATCCGGACGCAAAGGGCGGCTTCCTGGAGAAATTGTTGGGTAACAAGGCCACGGTGATCCGGGTGGGCTACGGTCGATTCTATTCGCGTAGTTTGGCGGCGGGCCTGGTTTCCACATCGGTGTTAGGCGATGGATTCCTGCAGCCGGTAGGTTGCCAGAATCCGAATTCAAGCGGGGCTTGCACGGGTACCGGTATCGTGAATCCGGCGAATGCGTTCCGCGTAGGTGTAGACGGTGCGAACGGGCCGGTGGGAACGATCACGCCGACTCTGCAGATTCCGGTGACACCCGGGTATAACGCTCCTTACTCCACGCTGGTGGAGTCTTTGGATCAGGCATGGAAGCCGACAGGATCGAATCAGATCGACATCAGTATCCAGCGCCAGTTGAAGGGCAACGTGATTCTTGAAGTAGGCTATGTGGGCGTTTACGCAAATAACCTATATCAAGGTATCGACTTCGGCAGTGTTCCTTACATGATGAAGTTGAACGGACAGACTTTCGCGCAGGCTTACAGCAGTATGTACCTGGCGATGGCTGCGGGCAAAACGCCCGGAGCGCAGCCGTTCTTTGAGTCGGCGCTGTCCGGCAGCCCCTACTGCCAAGGGTTCGCAAACTGCACGGCGGCGGTTGCCAACAAAGAATCCGGCAACATCATGACGCAGTCGGTTACCAGCCTGTGGAGCGACTTGGATACGAACTGGACGGCGTTTGGCCCGGCACTGACTTCGACCAATCAGTGTTTTTACTGCTACGCGTATACTTCCATGGGTTACTCAAACTACAATGCCATGGTGGTTACGGCACAGAAGCGCTACTCCGACGGGTTGACGTTGAACGCCAACTTCACCTGGAGCCACGCGCTGGGTATTATCAGCACGGGTCAATCCTATACGCTGGATAACGCCGGCAATCCATTCAATCTGGGATCGGATTACGGGCCGCAGTTCTTTGACCGCAGATTCGTATTCAACCTGCTGGGCAGCTATCAATTGCCGTTCGGCAAGGGGCATCGCCTGGGCCAGGGAGCGGTCATGAGCAGAATTCTGGGAGGCTGGACCATCTCACCCATCTTCTCGATGGCTAGCGGTTTGCCCATTAACTTTGCTACCGGTTCCTATCAGGAACAGGGGCAGGCGTGGGACGGCGACCTGAGCGCCAGTGCGATCCCGATTACCGGGGCGGGCGCCAGTTCATTGAGCAATACGGCGCATTACGGTATTACCAGCAACGGGACGATCGGCGTCAACGGCGATGTGGCAAACGGCGGAAGCGGAGTGAACATGTTCGCCAATCCGGCGGCGGTTTACGCGGCGTACCGGCCGTTTATCCTGGGCGTAGATGGCCGCACGGGCGGCGCCGGCACGGTGACGGGACAAGCGCGCTGGAACCTGGATCTTGGACTGACCAAAGATACCCAGTTTACGGAGCGGGTGGGCGCCCAAATATTCGTGCAGGCGTTCAATGTCTTGAATCACATGCAGTGGAACGATCCGAGCATGAACCTGCTGGACCAGGGAGACTTCGGCGTACTGAGCGGGCAATACGGTGCGCTAACCTTGGGCGGTTCGGGTGCTTCGGCGAACTACACGCGCATTATCCAGATTGGTTTGCGGCTGCACTTCTAGATCGCAAACTAGTTTCGCTTTGGTGGGACAGGTCCGCGGACAACCGTGGGCCTGTCCATTTTTTTTTGTGTGCGTGTCCCAGGAGCGCGACAGGAATTCCCACCTCCGCACAATTTTCGGCTTGGCCCGGTATCAAATTCCATCGTTTAGAGCGGAAGCCGGCTTGCTTAGTGACGGCGCGAAAGGTGGTCCCGATGTCGAAGTTGCAAAGGGTGCGGGAGGTACCGTCCGGGCCGTTATCGCCGGATTATGTCAGCCAGAAAGCTAAAGACGGCTGGAAGTTGACGGCTGTGGAATGGGAGCGGGAAGTGGATGAGACTGGCGCGCAACCGGGTCCGTTGACCGAGGATGTGCCTTACGGGCTGCGCGTATCCGCCGATTGCAAGCAATTGGAGGAGAATCCGGCGGAGAAGCAGGCGCTAATCCAGATGATGGATTTGATTGTGCAGGATGCGCCGTTATCTCTGGTAGCGGAGGAGTTGAATCGTAAAGGACACCGTACGCGGGCGGGCGCGAATTGGACGCCGGGGTCAGTGTTCGATATGCTGCCGCGGTTGATCCAGGTGGGGCCGCGCATTTTTTCGAGTGCGGAGTGGTCGGCGCGGACGCGGCATTTATTTCGGATGGCGTAGGGGCTAGGGGGCGCAGCCCATGGCGATGCGGACTCGCGCGGCTAGTTCGCAGATGCGGCGGTCGCTGAGCGGACGCAGCCGGGCCTGCGGTTGGGTCAAGTTTTCTTTGTGCACGGTGACGATGTCTTCGGCGCGGGCCGCAGAGTCTGATTGAAGACCGGTTTCGCCCGCCGGCAGGAAAAGGTGCGTGGCGGCATCTTTGTGAATGGTCGTGGTTAAGGGCACGTCCAGGACGGTCTTGGCTCTTTCGTGGCGGTTCCGCGAATCGAGGGAAACGATCACAACAGGGCGTCGTCCTTTCGCGGCAGGGTCAGTGGGCAAATGTGCGAACCAGATTTCGCCGCGCAGCGGATACTTTGGCGCGGGGGGCACTCAGGTGTCTTCCTTTAGGAGTTGGTTGAGGCCAAATTTGCCCCATTCACCGAGATCCGCCATTTCCTCGTCGCTTAGTGAGTCGTAATAGGCAGTGACCGACTGATTGACATCTGCCATTTCGGCCTCGTGACCGTTGTTGCGGACAGATTCCAGAAAGTCTATTGAATCCAGAGACAGTGTATCGCTCTTCTTAGCCTTGCGTTCCGAGAGGCGGTGAGTGGTACGAGCCATAATCCTACTTTCGATCCTACTAGGGGGCGGATGAGATCGTCTTACTGCGGAGGTCCCCAATCGTTCAATTGTAAACCCAAGCGTTAGATAGGTTGACAATAATGTCCACTTTAGTTTACAATTGCGGCAATGGGATCGGGCAGGGAAGGGTCTGACGATAGCACACATCGTAGAGTGAGCACACGCGGGGAGGAGGTGCGAACCTTTATTCTCGCAAATATCCAAAAACACCCCGGCAACATTGCAGCATTGGTCGGGGAAGAATTTGGAATCACGAGGCAGGCGGCAAATAAGCATTTAAAAAACCTAGTCGCTGAAGGGGCACTTTTAGCGGAAGGCCACACGCGAGATCGCAAATATAAATTGGCCGTGCTCTTCGAATGGCGGAAACAGTTCGCTATTGGCCCCGAGCTCGAAGAGGATCAAGCCTGGTCGCGTGACATCTCGGTCTCACTCGGGAGCCTTCCGCGGAACGTGATGGATATCTGGCATTTTTGTTTTACGGAGATGTTCAACAACGCGGTCGATCACTCTGGCGGACGGACCATCTATGTGCATGTGGCAAAGACGGCCGCCGATACACAGATTTTGTTGATGGATGATGGCATCGGAATCTTTCATAAGATCCAATCTGCCCTGCATCTTATCGATGAGCGGCACGCAATCATCGAGCTAGCGAAAGGGAAGCTGACGACTGACCCAAAGAGGCATACTGGACAAGGGATATTTTTCACATCCAGGCTTCTCGATTCGTTCGACATTCTTTCGGGCGGCGTTTTGTTTACACACGCGTTGGGGACGAGTGCGGACTGGATACTGGAAAGGCCCGAGTCCGCAAACGGTACGAGTATCTTCATGAGGTTAAACAACCACTCGGCACGGACTGACAAGCAGGTCTTCGATCAGTATTCGAGCGGTGACGACTACGGTTTTACGAAGACTGTGGTTCCGGTCCGGTTCGCACAATACGGCGATGACAAATTGATTTCCCGGTCGCAAGCAAAACGACTGCTGTCGAGGGTAGACCGGTTCCGCTCAGTCCTGTTCGATTTCAGCGGCGTCGAGACCATTGGGCAGGCGTTCGCGGACGAGATCTTCAGAGTATTCGCCCAAGCCCACCCGGATATCGAGATCACGCCAATTCATGCGACTACCCAGATACAGCAGATGGTCAATGCCGCCCGTGTGCAGTGGGCAGCGGACATCAATGGCGTCTAGTGCCGTGACCTTGCCGGGGTCGGTGTTTGATATGCTGCCGCGGTTGATCCAGGTGGGGCCGCGCATTTTTTCGAGTGCGGAGTGGTCGGTGCGGACGCGGCATTTATTTCGGATGGCTTAGGGGTGGGTCAAGTCTGCTTTGTGACCCGTGACGATGTCTTCGGCGCGGGCCGCAGAGTCTTTCGTCGCGGTTTCGCGCATCGAAGGAAACGATGACAACTTCCTTGTTGAATTGGCGAAGCCCAAACTTGCCTTAGTGAGCCGTACGGGCCTAGGGCGCCGTATTCGACAACACCGTTACATTGTTCGAATAGTGGTTGGCCACCGCGAGATCCGGTTTGCCATCTCCGTTAAAATCCCCAACCGCCGCGGCGACGACGCCCTTGCCGGCCACGAAACCCAGCGGCGGATTGAAACTGCCGTCGGTGTTCCCGGTGAAGAGCGAAGCCACGTCCACGGAAAGTGTCCCGCCCCCCGTCAACGCGACGTCCAATTGTCCGTCTCCATTGAAATCGGCGACTGCCAGTCCCGCGCCCTCCACATTGAACAAAGGCACGCTTGCGCCCATGCGGAACGTGCCATCGGCATTGCCCAGCAGTATACCGAAGCCAAGGATGGAACCGGTCCCAACGCCAGTTAGCGAACTAACTGCCAGATCCGGTATCCCATCCTTATTGAAATCCGCCACCACCATGGGTCCGCCCGTGAAAGGGCTAAACACCGGCGGTCCGAAGGTGCCATCGCCGTTTCCCGGCAGGACCCCTACACCGCCGGTTCCAAGCGTGACCAAATCTAATTTTCCGTCGTGGTTAAAGTCCGCAACAGCCACATAAGTCGCCCCGAACCCTGTCTCGTAATTTAGCTTCGGCTGGAAAGTACCATTGCCGTTGCCGAGCAGGATCGAGACGCCGCCTCCGTGGATACTGTGGTTAGTCGAGTTACCGATGTTAGCTACCGCGAGGTCCAACTTGCCATCCCCATTGAAGTCTCCTACCGCAACCGAATTCGGCGCTTCTTCCACCGCATAATTCACCGCCGGCTGAAACGTTCCGTTCCCGTTGCCCAGCAGAATGGAGACGGCGTTGGACTCGAAGTTCACCACTACCAGGTCTGCTTTTCCATCCCCGTTGAAATCCCCGATGGCAACGGAAACGGGAAACTTCAGCACGGCGTAGTTTACTTTGGGACGGAAAGTTCCATCGCCATTGTTGATCAGGACGGCAACGCTGTTCGTATTTTTTTCGGCGACCACCAGATCCGCTTTGCGGTCCCCATTCAGGTCGCCCGCCGCAACGAAGATGGGGACACCCGGCGCCGCATAGCTCACGGGCTGCACGAAACGGCCGTCGCCTTCACCGAAAAGGACGGTCAAAGCCTCTCCGGTTGCCAGGTCGGGCCTTCCATCGGCGTTGAAATCCGCAATGGCCACGGTCAGGCCGCCAGGCCGATAATTCGCCGCCGGCTGAAAAGTTCCGTCACCCCTGCCCAGCAGGACCGCCGTCACATCGGAGCCGCCAACAGCCACCGCCAAGTCCGCCTTTCCGTCTCCGTTCAAGTCAGCGGCGGCTATGGCAACCGGCCCGGTGCCCGTGGCGTAGGACACCTGCGGTTTGAACGTGCCATCTCCCTTACCTAGCAGGATGGATACACTGCCGGAATTTTCGTTGACCACCGCCAGGTCAGCCTTTCCATCGCCATTAAAGTCCGCAACCGACAGAGAAACCGGAGAATGCTCAGTGGCATAGGCGACCGAAGGTTGGAATGTACCGTCGCCACGGCCCAGCAGGATTGAGACACTGTTGGATGTCTGGTTCGCGACTGCTAAGTCCGGTTTCCCGTCGCCGTTGAAATCACCGACGGCGACGAAAATCGCTTCCTTGTTCGTGGCGTAGAAGGTGGGGAGCTGAAAGGATCCATCACCCTTGCCAAGAAGAATCGCGACGGTATTGGACCCCAGGTTGGCCACCGCTAAGTCAAGCTTGCCGTCGCCGTTGAAGTCTCCGACAGCCGCAGACCCGGCTTGTCCTGAAGAGAACGGCACCGGCGATTGAAAAGTACCGTCGCCATTTCCCAAAAGGACGAAGCCGCCGTTGCCGGCAATGATTACAAGGTCGGGCTTTCCATCGCCGTTAATATCGGCCACGGCGCCCACACTCCCCACCGTGGAGAGCGGCGGCAGAGCTTGAAACGTACCGTCGCCATTGTTCAGCAGAATTTGGACTGCGCCGTACCCCACCGCAAGGTCCGGCTTGCCGTCCCCATTGAAGTCCGCCACGCCGCTCGAAAGTACGGGCCCTGGGAAGTACCCGACGGTCTTAGGAGCGTTGAAATTCACCGGTTGCGCCAGTAACGGCCCGGCCAATAAGAATAGTGCCAACCGTTGAATTTGCATCATCACGCATTATAGCGATTGACGCCATGGCGCGTGGCCGCACCAGGAGAAAAGCGGCAGTGAGGTCCGATCGGTGTTTTCCCGCTGGCTATGGGCGACCAATTGAGCACTCGCGACCGTCACTATAGCGCCGTTTTTACGACGTTTTCGAGGGCGTCGGCGGGGGTGTAGCCTTCGAAGCGCTGCAAGGTTTTGCCGTGACGGTCGAAGACTACTGTGGTGGGCAATTTCTCGACGTGGAAGAGATCGGTCATCTGTTCGGATGCCAGGGCCACGCGGTATTGCATGGGGTGGGCCTTCAAGAAAGACGAGACCAAAGGGGCGCCGCCATCGGAATCCATCGATACGCCCAGCACCACGACGCCACGATCCGCAAGCTGTTGGTGCAAGCGATTGAAGGTCGGGATTTCCTTTAGGCAGGGGACGCAGTAGGTAGCCCAGAAGTCGATGACCACCACCTTGCCTTGTAGCGCGGCCATGTCCACTGGGGCTCCGTCGAGGGTGGTGGCGGAGAGGCCTGCGAGATCGCTTGGCGCATTTTTGGCGGAGACGGGCGCGGCCGCGGCGGGCGGTTTGGTTTGGAGGAAGGCGAGATAAGCGGCTCCATCGCGAGTGGCGCCGGGGTAAGTGGCGACGGTGTTGCCAGTGGCATCCACGACGGCGTAGAACGGAATGGCGATGGTTTGAAAGCGGCTCTGCTCCATCTCCTGGTTGGCGATGGAGGCGGCGTCGGTGCCGTCCGTATAGAGTTCGACCAGGATGAAGTTCTTCAACTCGGCGGCAATTTCGGGCCGGGTGAACATGTTGGCCTTCATCCAATGGCAATTGGTACAGGCGTAGCCGGTGAAGGTGACCAGGACGAGTTTGTTTTCGGCGCGGGCTTTGTCGAGGGCTTCGCGATACTGATTTTTCAGGAAGACCAGGGCGGTCTCGGGTCCGGCGCCGGGTGAGGCGAGGGCACTGCCCTCGGGGGGCGCGGGAATGTAGGCGTCCAGTTCGCCCAGTTTACCGCCGGACATGCCGGGTGTGAGGCTGATGGCAAAGATCAGGAAGACCATGCCGGTGAGCAGGCGGCCGAGACCCATGGTGGCGTCTTTGGCTATTCCCTCAAGGCGCACGAAGCCGAGCAGGTACAGGCCGGCCATGGCGAAGAGCACGATCCAGGCGGCCAGAAAACGTTCGCGGGTGAGCACGTTCCATTGCAGCACCTGATCCACGCTGGCGAGGAATTTCAGCATGGCGGCCAGGACGATGAAGCCCATGACCACCTTTATGCGTACCATCCAGGCCCCGCTTTTGGGGAGGCGTTTCAGGTACGACGGAAAGAGGGCCAGCAGGAAGAAGGGCAGGGCCAGGCCGGACGCAAAGGTGACCATGCCGAGCAGCGGGCGTAAGCCGCCACTGCCGACGGATGCCGCGAGCAGCGTTCCCATGAACGGTCCGACGCAGGCGAAGGACGAGAGGGCGAAGGTGAGGCCCATCAGAAGCGTCCCCGCGATGCCGCCTTGTTGCGTGCCTTTATCGAGGCGGGTGAGGACGGAGGACGGGATGGTGATTTCGAAAGCACCCAGCAGGCTGAGGCCAAAGGCAAGGAACACCAGGGCGATAAAGCCGTTGACCCACGGATTCGAACCGAGCTGCACCACGCCGAAGGGTCCGAGGAGGGCGGTGGTCAGCAAACCCAGGCCGGAGAAGAGCACTACGATGCCGAGGCAGAACAGCACGGCGTGAACGACGCCTTCGCGCCGGGTCCCCTGACGGTTCAGGAAGAACGACATGGTGATGGGGATCATGGGGAAGACGCATGGGGTGAAGATGGCGGCGAGGCCGAAGCCGAAGGCTACCAGGAGGAAGGCTCCGAGGCTTTGCGTGGCGGGAGTTTGCGCTCCGGCGTTGGTGGTGGGGGCGGGTTTCGGCGGTCCGGTCACTTCGGCGAATCCGGCGGGGATGGTGGGAGATGCGGCTGGCGCGGCGGCGCTCACGGTTAGGGCTGCGGTGACTGTCTTGCGGCGCGGCGGAATGCAGACTGTATCGTTGCAGGTCTGGTAGCGGACTTCGGCGGAGATGTCCGTTGGGCCGGCCGGGGCATCCGGCTTCAGTTGCAGTTCGAGGAGGAAGACCGCGGAGCCTTCGTAGGTTTCGGTGTCCAGTTGGAAGTTCGGGTCGTAGGCCTTTTTGGGTGGGGCTTGAAAGATGCGGACTTTGGCGATGGCGGCGTTAGGGGCGACCTTTACGGTGGTGGGGATGGCTCCGGCACTGCTCATCGAGTAGACGTGCCAGCCAGGATCGATCTGGGCTTCCACGCGCGCGAGGACCTTGGAACCCGGCGCGGAGGTGGCGGGATCGAGTTTCAGGGACCATTGGACGTTATTAGGGCCTTGCGCGAGGGCTGGCAGGGCTAGGAGGAGAAGCAGTACCGATGGAAGGAGGATAAGAGGACCACTCCCTGACGGTCGGGGCTCGGTGCGCGGTCGCGTGCGCGATTCGATGCGTGGTTGCGTGCGCGATTCGCTGCGCGATGCGGTGGGCGATTTCGTGCGCGATTCGCTGCGCGATTGCGCGCGCGTCAGGAGTCGGTTTAGAACGCCACGTGTTCCGCAGCCCATTGGCGTAACTCGTCCTCGATGCGCTCGTTGACTCTGCCGGCGGAGAATTCGGCGCCCACCCGGATAGCGTTCTTGATGGCGTTGGCATTGGAGCGGCCGTGGCATATTATACAGATGCCGCGGACCCCCAGGAGCGGTGCACCGCCGTACTCGGAATAATCGACGCGTTTCTTGAAATCGGCGAAGGCAGCGCGGGCCAGCAGGGCGCCCATCTGACGGGTGATGGTGGCGTTCAGCGATTCATGTAGCATCTGCTTGACCATGTCCACCAAGCCTTCGCTGACTTTCAGAGCTACGTTGCCGATGAAGCCGTCGCACACGATGACGTCAGCCTTGCCGGTATAGATATCGCGGCCTTCCACGTTGCCGATGAAATCGAGGGGCAGGCTTTTCAGAAGCGGAGTGGCGGCACGGGTGGTGTCGTTTCCCTTGTGTTCTTCTTCGCCGATCGAAAGCAGACCGACCTTGGGGCGCGGTTGATGCAGGACCACGCGGGAATAGATTTCGCCCATCACGGCGAATTGGGCCAGCATGCGCGGGGAACAGTCCACGTTGGCGCCTACGTCGATGACTACGACGGGTTTGCCGGCAAGGGTGGGGAAGATTCCAGCCAAGGCGGGACGCGCCACGCCGGGCAGCACGCCCTGCACGATTTTGGCGGTAGCCATGGCGGCGCCGGTATTGCCGGCGGAGACGCAACCCTGGGCGCTGCCATCGCGCACCAGGCGGGAGGCTACACGGAGGGAGCTATCGTGCTTCGCCCGGACGGCGCGCGCGGCGCTATCCTCCATGGTGACCTGTTCGTTGGCGTTGACTACGTCGATGGGCAGGCCGCGGTAGTCGTCATACTGCTGCAACTCGCGCCGTATGACTTCCTGCCGGCCGACCAGGATGACCCGGACACCTAAAGTTCTGGCCGCCTCGACGGCCCCCTCCACTTCCGCTTTCGGGGCGTTATCACCGCCCATTGCATCGACAGCAATGGTGACCATGTTGGGCGGTGGCTACTCCTGCTCGACTTCCACTACTTCGCGGCCTTTATACTGTCCGCAGTGCGGGCACACGCGATGCGGCAACTTGGGTTCATGGCAGTTGGGGCATTCGGACATCCCGGGAGTTTTCAGCGCATCGTGGGCGCGGCGATTTTGGGTCCGCCGCGATGAGTGGCGTCGTTTCGGATTCGGCATTTCTGTACCTCAAAGATTTTACCCCGGAACTGCGGGGCGTTCAAATTGTTTTCAGGTCTTTCAGATCTTTCAAGTCTTTCAGACCCTGGAGAGCGGCCCAACGGGCGCCGGTATGATCTTCCTTGCAGTCGCAGGGTGATTCGTTTCGATTCTTACCGCAGGTTGGACAAATTCCTTTGCAATCCTCGCTACAGATGCGCTGCATGGGAAAAGCCAGCACGATCTGTTCGCGCACGATATCTTCCAATTCCATTCCGCCGCCCTGGTAGAAACCCAATTGGGCCTCACCCTCGTCGATTTCCACTTCTTCCTCGCGCGCGATGAACGATGCGGGGCGGTAGAAGAGATCGAAATCGGTATCGATGGGGAAGCGCGCGCGGCCGAGGCAGCGGTCACATTCCGCTTCCATTTCGACTTTGAGGTGGCCCTGAATACGGACCTCCCCCTCGGTATTTTCGAGCAATTCGGCGGTACCCGTGGCGTGGAGCGGCCCGGCCTGCCAGATTGCATCCTCTTTAAAATCCAATTCACCGGGTGCGTAAGTTTCGTCGAAACGAACCTTCCGCAATTCCATCTCTTTGATGCTAAGGAACATAGGTATACCCGGGGGCGGATGAGCGCAAATTGTCATTATAGCGCAGACGGGTTGCAGGCGGTTTCCAATGGAAGATGATCATGAAAACGGGGTCTAGGGGGGCGGGTGCGGCCTACTTGACGTGCACGGGGATCACCAGCCTGGCTCTTGGTCACACTGATCGATCGGTGTGGCTATCCCTTCGGCGATGGATTTCCGCAGGCCGGGGACGGAAAGGAGATGCAGGGTTTCCTGGATAGCGTTCCAGTCTTCTTCTGAGACAAGCACGGCATTGGAGCGCGGGCCGGTGATGAGCACAGGCTCATGGTGGCTGGCCGTTTCATCGAGAAGCTTGTAGAACATCTGGCGGGCGTCGCCGGCTTTCATGCTGCGCATGCTTACAAGCCTAGACTTTTTCGTGAGGTTCGGGCAAGCGGCGATTGTACTAGACTATGGATTGTAATCCCGAGGCTGGTGATGAAGAAAACGAAACCGACGGCAGGCGAACGCGTGATTGCGAGTGCCAAGGAAGCGCTCGCGTTCGCCAAGGGTAGGCCGGAACACGGTTGTGAAGTTCATGTCCCCAAGGCGATTGATGTAAATATGGGGAACACGGGCGAAAAGTCGATTGAACCCTCTTGATGGTGACGCCCCAGTGGCTCATTGCAAACGTCTAACCGTCTAAATGTTCACGCTTGAGGCTATTCCAAATTCACCCCAAGAGGTAAAAGCCGTGCCGGAAATCAGTCGTTGCTCACGTTTTCCCTTTATTCTGCTTCTCTTGCTTGTCTGTCTTTTCAATACGAAAGATGCGGCTGTAGCCCAGACATTTTCGGTGCTGCATACGTTTCAGTACTTCCCGCGCGGCGCGGAGCCTTACGCTCCGGTAAATCGCGACCCCCAGGGCAACATTTACGGCACCACGTACGGCGGCGGCCCATATAATGCCGGCGTGGTATTCAAACTGGATAGCGCAGGGAATGAAACAGTTTTGCACACCTTCACTGGCGGAGTGGATGGCGGCAATCCCTACGCGGGCATAGTCGCCGACTCGAATGGCAATCTTTACGGCGTGACCTACCAAGGGGGCACGGCGGGCGCGGGTGTCAACAAGCGCGGCGCAGGGGTAGTGTTCAAGATCGATACCACCGGGCATTTCACTGTTTTATATGCATTCACCGGTGGGACGGACGGCGGCAACCCCTATGCCGGCGTGATTCTGGATCCAGCCGGCAATCTGTACGGAACCACGTACTACGGGGGAGCGTCAGGCTATGGAGTCGTCTACAGACTCAGTCCCGCTAACCAGGAAACCATTCTCTACAGCTTCACCGGTGGCTTGGATGGCGGAAACCCCTACGCAGGGCTTACCTTGGACTCAACCGGCAACCTGTATGGAACAACCTATGGTGGGGGCGGGCATGCTGTGGGCGTTGTATACACGGTGAGCGCTGCTGGTCAAGAAACAGTCCTATATTCATTTGGTGGGCCTCTGACAGCGGCAGGCAGCCATCCGTATGCCGGCGTTGTGCTGGATTCAGCGGGTAATATTTACGGCGCGGCGGCCAACGTCGCCTACAAGCTGGACACCTCTGGAAAATTCGCGACTCTTTACCAGTTTTTCGACAGCGGGGTGTTGTCGGGATTCGCTCGCGACGCAGCCGGCAACATGTATATCACTCTGAATCCCGGAGGAAGCTGGCCAAACGGCGCAGTGTTCAAGCTAAATACAAGTGGCAAAATTAGCTTGCTATGCAAATTCAGTGGATCCGTCGTTGGAGCATTTGGTCCGAATGCAGGCCCCATTCTGGACTCGAGCGGTAACCTTTATGGCGCCACGTCGTTTCAGGGTACGGCCGGGATCATTTACGAGATTGAGGCGAGCGGCACCGTGAAGACGCTGTACAACTTCCAACCTTCGCACGGGGGGATGTGGCCATACTCTGGTTTGACTGCTAATCCATACGGCGGATTTTACGGAACCACGTCGTGGGGTGGCGGTCCCCAGGACGCGGGTGTAGTGTTCAAATTGAGTGATGCCGGCGAGGAAACCGTGCTATACGCGTTCAAGGGTGGCAGTACGGATGGGTCCGGACCTCAAACCGAAGTAGTGCTGGATCGAGCCGGCAACCTATATGGAACCACTGCCGCAGGCGGCGCTTACAAACAGGGAGTTGTCTACAAACTCAGCCCGTTGGGTCAAGAGACCATTCTGCATAATTTTACTGGCGGCGCTGACGGAGCCCTTCCCGTCGGCATCACGCTTGACTCGGCGGGAAACTTGTATGGAACGACTTTCTCGGGCGGGAAGGGCAGCCAGAACGGCGTGCAGGACGGGGTGGTATTCAAGTTGGATGCAGCGGGTAAGTTCTCCGTCCTGTACAGCTTTACAGGGTTGTCAGACGGTGGAAACCCAGAGGCTGGCGTGGTCCTGGACAAAGCCGGCAACCTGTACGGAACGACCAGTAACGACGGCCTCGGCGCTGGGGTAGTTTTTAAGATCAGTACAGGTGGCGTTTATAGCGTGCTGCACACCTTTTCAGCCTCGACCGACGGCGGTGCCCCGTACGGCGGCTTAACCTTAAGCCCGGCGGGATATCTGTACGGAACATGTACAGGATACGGCCCCAAAGGCGGGGGCACAGTATTCAAGCTGGACGCTTTGGGGAACTTCTCCGTGGTCTACGCATTCTCGGGTGGTTCCACCGTCGGGAATCCAATGGCTGGAGTGGTGCTAGATGCGACAGGCAATCTGTACGGAACCATCTCGATTGCGGGGGACTTAGGCGCTTGCCCAGGTACGCCGGGTTCCTGCGGCATCGTTTACAAGATCGATACGTCGGGAAATGAGACAGTGCTCTATAGTTTCACCGGCGGTGCCGACGGTAACGATCCGATAGCGCCTCTTACGCTCGATGGCGCAGGCCATCTCTATGGCTTGGTCAGCGGGCTCTGGGCTACCCCGGTGCAAGGCGGTGCGGCGTTTAAGATCACGCTGCCATAAAGGCTCCGCGAACGCCCCTAAGACCAACTTGCGGCGGAATTGTCGTACCGCCTGACCCAGACGCCGCGGCGGGATTGCGCGATCATCAAGGGATGCCGCAGCCGGTTTCCGACGATCCTGTTCAATCGCTCGCGCTACTGCCTCTGGATCAGCCGGAGCAGATCGAGCGACAGTGGCTGCAGAATGCCATCACCTGGCTGCAGGAAGCGCCGCCCGCGGAGCGCACCGCACGGCTGCGGCGCATGGCGGAGAGCATGCGCAAGCTGCCCGCCGCACGCCAGCGCTTTCAGCAGATTTGGACCAAGGCCTGCCCTTCGCGTCTATTTTCCGAGGCTGGGCTGCCGGAAGCCACCTCGCTGACGCGCGAGTTGATTGCCCGGCTGAAGCGCCGGATTCTGCCCCAGTTGGAAGACGAACTGGACCTTTATTCGGCGCTGCACGTGGCGGATTTGGATCCCGCGGATGCCGAGTGGATCGCCAAACTGGACGATGCCGATGCGGCCGAGTGGCGGGAGTTGCTGGGCAATTCGGACGGCTTTGTGCTTTCGGCGATCCGGCTGCTGGCGGTGCGGGCCACGTCGATCGGCGTTTCGCGCAATGTGATGAAGGTGATGCCGCACCGGTGCGAAGCGGAGTCTCCGTTCCTGAATCTGCTGGACAGCGCGGACCAGTTCGCGCGGTCGCCAACTGCGCAGGGGCTGCGCGACGAATTGAAGGAGAACGTATTCAGTTGCCGCGTGTCGGCGGGCATTTCGCACGCACGCCTGGAAGAGATGGGGGTGTCGTCGGACCTGGTTTTTCGCCTGGACCTGGTGATCGCGCAAACGGAACGGATGGAAGCTCTGCTGCGTTTGCAGGCGGGCGAGGAAGACGGACGCGTGTTTGCCGCCATGCTGGTGCGCGGTTTTGCGGAAGAGCGCGGGCTGCACAGCCTGGTGCGCAATAGCGTGAACCGGGTGGCCCGGCAAGTGGTGACGCATACCGGCAGGAGCGGCGAGCATTACATTGCGACGTCCAAACCGGAATGGTGGAAGATGGGCCTGGGCTCCGTGGGAGCGGGCGGCATCACGGCGTTCACGGCGCTATTCAAATATATGTTCACCGCCATGGCGCTGGCGCCGCTGTGGGTGGGGATCGCGCACAGCGTGAACTACACTGCCAGTTTCGTGCTGATGCAAGTGCTAGGGTGGAGCCTGGCGTCGAAGATGCCATCCATGACGGCGGCGGCGCTTAGCGCGGCGATGGAGAAAGAAGATGGCATGCGTTCTGAAGTGAACGTGGTCACCGCCATTACACGGACGCAGACCATCGTCACGATCGGCAATCTGTTGGGCGCGATTCCGCTCTCGATGCTGGTGGATCTGTTCATTCAATGGAAAGCGGGGAATCCTTTTTTGACGCACGAGGCGGCCCTGCATGGCATCGCGCAGATGCATCTGTGGCGGTCGTTGACCATTCCGTTCGCCGCGCTTACGGGCGTATTTCTGTGGCTTTCAAGTCTGGCCGCCGGATGGACCGCCAATTGGATGGCGCTGCACCGGTTGCCGGCCGCCCTGGGGCAAAGCCGGCGGTTACGGCAGACACTGGGGACTGAAGCCGCGGTAGAGTTGGGCGCAATTGCGGAGCATCATTTGAGCGGCATCGTCGGCTATGTGTGCCTGGGTTTGCTGCTCGGGCTGCTGCCATTCGTGAGCGTATTCGCAGGCGTGCCGATCGAGGTCCGCCACATTACGCTGGCGAGTGCGTCGTTGGCGTATGACGTGAGTGCGCTGGCGTGGAGCGGGTCGCTGCCGTGGCGGGATCTGGTGTGGGCGCTGCTGGGTCTGGCGGCCACGGGGTTGTTGAACTTCGGGGTTTCGTTTGCGCTGGGGCTATGGCTGGCGATCCGGGCGCGCAACCTGGGGAGGGCGGGGCGCAAGAGTCTGGTGTCGGCGTTGGGGCGGGAGTTGCTGCGACATCCGGCCCGCTTTTTCTGGAATTACGAGGCTGCCTGATGATCGGGTAGGAAGCGGCGCACGCCCCAATCGTAGGCTGCCGCGCCGATCACCCCCCCCAGGATGGGCCCCACGATGGGGACCCAGAAGACCATGCCCCCGCTGGTGAGGCCGTTGTTTTTGAATCCGGCGACGACGGTGAACAGGCGCGGTCCGAAATCGCGCGCGGGATTGATGGCGTAGCCGTGCATGCCGCCGAAGGACATTCCGATGGCGACCACGATCGCGCCGATCAGGACGGGCGAGAGGTTGGCGCCGGGCGGTTGGTTGCGGGTGTCGGTTATGGCCATCACCATGAAAAGGAGGATGGCGGTGCCGATGGTTTGGTCCAGGAGTCCGGCGGAGGGCACGTCGGGGAAAGCGGGGAAGGTGGTGAAGACTCCGGCGGTGTGATCGAGGTTGGGATCGGCCGCGCGGAAGGCCGGCAAGTAATTCCAGAAGACCAGGGCCGCGGCCAGAAAGGCGCCCGCGACTTGGGCCAGGATGTAGGGCGCGACTTTGCGCCAGGAGAAGTCGCGAAAGAAGGCCAGGGCGATGGTTACGGCGGGATTCAGATGCGCGCCGGAGATCCGCCCGGCGACGTAGCAGCCCATAGTGACGGCGAGTCCCCAGCCGATGGTGATGTTGGTGTAGCCGCCGTGTACAATTTCGCCGGGTGTACCCTTGCCGAAGAGCACGACCATGGCGACGACGCCGTTGCCCAGCAGGATCAGGATTAAGGTGCCCAGGAACTCGGCGGCCAGTTCCGCGAGGAGAGAGTTTTTTTGCACGCGATGCGCATTCTATCACTCAGCGGGGGTGCGGAACATGAGGGCGCGCCAGGCGTCCACGCCACCGGCTAGGGGACGCACGCGCACTACGCCTCGCTTCTTCAACAGCAGCGCCGCACGGGCGCTGGAGGCTTCGTTTGGTCAACTGCAGAACAGGATGACATCGCGGTCGCGCGGAATGTCACCGTGGCGGGTCTCCAGTTCTTCGAGCGGAATGCGGAGGGCGCCGGGGACGGTATCGTCGTCGCTTTCGAGCGTACTACGCACGTCGACCACTACGATTTCTTCGCCGGCTTCGAGTTTGGCGCGTAATTCGGTGGCGGTAATGCGGGCGATGGCCAGTTTCTTGAGGAAGCGCTGGCGCTGCCAGTATTTCCATCCGATCCAGATGGAGAGGAGTGCGACGGCGGCCACGGCGACCCAGGAGCCCATGCGGGCGGCCACGTCGCCCACCTTATCGAGTTGGTCGCTGAAGACGTAGCCAAGGCCGGTGAACGCCGAAATCCAGAGGGCGGCGCCCAGGGTGTCGAACAGGACGAAGCGGCTGAAGCGGAGGCCGGAGATTCCCGCAAGCGGGGCGGAAACGGCATTCAGCCCGGGCACGAACTTGGCGATGAGCAAGGAACGGCTGCCGAAGCGTTGGTAAGCGGTTTCGGTCTGGCGCACGCAGGAGTCGGGTTCGAGGGCTACGCGGCAGATGAAGCGCAGCACCCGGATGCCTTTGAGGCGGCCCATCAGGAACCAGACATTATCGGCGATGGCGCAGGCGCTCATGCCGGTAAGCAGGATCAGGTGGGGGGAGAGGCGGCCGTCTTTGGCTAGCGCTCCGCAGGCCAGCAATAGGGGCGCGGAGGGTAGCGGCAGGGCGGCCTGTTCGGCGAGGATCCAAAAGAAAAGGAGGGCGTACCCGTGCCGCACCACAAAATCAATGGTGTGAGTCAAAGGATGGGCGCGAGGCGGCGCATAAAGATTATCCTAACGCCCTTTGCCGGAACCGCCGAATACTTCAGTGAGGATTTGTTGTGCAACGTACCATCATATTCCTGCTGTTGTTATGCGGTTTGGTTTTGCCGGCGCCTTGCGCTGAACGAAGTGTGCGCTGGCGGGTGGCATGCCGGGTGAGCCAGATGCTGCTGACCGGGGCGGATGTCGCGGATGCGGCCAGTTCATGGGGAAAGAGTGAAGGCAATCCGTTAGTGCGGACCGGGTCGCGGTTCAGCTATGGATCGCTGGCCATTAAGTTTGGCGGGCTGGCTGGGAGTCTGGCGGCGCAGCGTTATATTCTTCATAAGAATCCGCAATACGCGCCGTTGTTGACCACGGCGAATCTGGCGGCTACGGCGACGTTAAGCGTTATTGCGGTGCATAACATGCATATCTCGGCGGCGCATTAGTGGGCGTAGCGCGGGAGCAACCCCGCCCTGACGGGCGGGGCTCTGTGGGTTTTTCGGGGCGTCGGCGGATTTTTGTGGCGTCGGGGTTTTAAGGCACGGCGGTTGTTTTTGTGGCGTCGCGGTTTTGCGGCGTGCCGATTTTCGGGCGTGACGGCTGGCGCGCGATAATGCGGATTGCAACCTTTTGTACCGCTATTCAAGAATCCCCATGTGCAGACCGTGGTGGGGCGCTATTGGCCGCGGAGGTCTGGCGCGGGGCGCGGGAGCGTCGAAAAGAAGCTTTATCAGACTGAACCCGGGGTGCAGGTTCTGGTCGAAAGCCAGCGGCCGGCGGGCGAGGCGCGGGGCGAACTGGTATTGGTGCACGGTCTGGAAGGCTCCGCCGATTCCGGCTACATGCATGACCTGGCGGGCCGCGCGATAGACGCGGGCTACGCGGCGCACCGGTTAAACCTGCGCGGATGCGGGGGCACGGAGCGGTATGCCAAGAGCGGATATCATGGCGGGTTGACCAGCGATCTGCTGGCGGTGGTGCGGGCATTGGCCGGCGAAGGCCGCGGACCGGTCTGGCTGGTGGGGTTCTCCCTAGGCGGCAACCTGGTGGCGAAACTGGCAGGGGAACTGGGCAGCGATGCGCGCGGATTGATCGCCGGCGTGGTCGCCGCATCGGCCGCGATCGACCTGGATGCCTGCGCGCGGCGCATCGGCGAACTGGATAACCGGATCTACGAACAGCGTTTCCTACGTCTGATGAGGGCCCGCGCCCGTACCGTTTATGGATCCACAGCCGCCGATTTGCGCGGCATCCGCACGGTCGTCGAGATGGACGATCGCATTACGGCGCCGAATTGCGGCTTCCGGAGCGCGGAGCATTACTACACATCGCAATCCGCCAATCAGTTTCTGGAGCACATCCGGGTGCCCACCTTATTCATCGCGGCGAAGGACGATACGTTCATCCCGTTCAGCGTTTATAATCATCCGGCGTTCCACCAAAACCCTTATTTACAGTTGTTAGCCACGGAACATGGGGGGCATTTAGGCTTCGTAGCCCGCGGGCGTCCCAGGCTTTGGCTGGATCACGCGATAATGAAATGGATCGGGGAGCATGGAACAATTCCCCCCCTCGACTCGTCTGGATATTGAATGAGAACTAACGCTTCCTTTGGCGAGGCGGTCACCGGCGCGGCGCTATCGCTACGCGGCAGCAAGCTGCGCAGCTTTCTCACGCTTGCTCGGGATCATCCTGGCCACCACCACTCTGATCGCGGTCATGTCGGTGATCGACGGCATGAACGTCTACGTGGCGCAGAATGTGTCCAGCATGGGCGCCGACGGGTTCAAGGTGCATCGCATCGTGATGATGGGCATGTGGGATCCCAAGAAATATCTGGAGATGCAGCGCCGCAATCCGGAGCTTTCCAGGGAAGAGTACGATTTCCTGCAAGCAAGAACAGCACGCTGGTGGAAGACATCGGCATGTCGGTAAACCGTACCGTCTCGGTGCATTTCGGCAAGGAACATCGCGACAACGTGCAGTTGACCGGCGCCACCGCCAACGAGGGCGTACTGGCCGACATCGACCCGGCGGAAGGCCGCTTCATCACCGATTTGGAAGACGAGCGGCGGGCCATGGTGGCGGTGATCGGCAACGATTTGAAGGACCAGTTTTTCGCCAATGCCGATCCGATCGGAAAATCCATTGTGGTGGAAGGGCGGCCGTTTGAAGTGATTGGCGTGGCCAAGACCAAGGGCTCGGTCTTTGGCAATTCGCGCGACAACTTCCTGATGATTCCGGCGGAGACGTATTTCAAAATCTATGGCGGGCGCACGGGGATCGGCTACGATTTGAAGGCGGCCGACCAGAGCGTGCTGCAACAGGCGCAAGACGAAGTGCGCGTGCTGCTGCGGTGCTACCGGCACCTAAAGCCCAAAGACGAAGATACGTTCGGCATGGTCAGTTCGGATTCGCTGGTGAACGTGTGGAACCAGTTGACCGGGGCGATCTGCGGCGACGGCCGTCGGCGTGGTGTCGGTATTCATGGTGGTGGGCGGCGTGGTGATCATGAACATCATGCTGGCGGTGGTGACGGAGCGAACCCACGAGATCGGCATACGCAAGTCGGTGGGCGCGCGGCGCAGCGATATTCTGAACCAGTTTCTGGTGGAATCGGCGATGCTTTCGGCGTCGGGCGGGGTAATCGGGATACTGCTGGCATCGCATGCTGGCGCTGGTGGTGAAGGCGGCCACACCTGTGCCTATGCATATTCCAATTAGCGCCGTCATAGTGGGAGTGACGCTATCGGCGGCGGTGGGATTGTTCTTCGGGATCTATCCGGCGCGGCGCGCGGCGGGGTTGGATCCCATTGAAGCATTGAGGGTGGAACGATGACAGTCGGTTCGTTAGGCTCGGGCGTGGCCCTGGCATTGACCACGGTGCGGGAGCACAAGATGCGCTCGTTCCTGACGGTGCTGGGGGTGATTATCGGCACCGGAGCGGTGATCGGCGTGGGGTCGATCATTGCCGGACTCGATGGCGCCATTACCAATATCCTGAAGAGTTTCGGACCGAACACCATCGTGGTGCTGCGAGGCAGCGCCATGGGCGGGTGGACGCTCGAGGAGCAGAAGCGCAAGATGCTGACGCGGGACGACGCGCTGGCCATCGAGGATCGCTGCCCGTCGGTGGAACACGTGAGCCCGTACCTGTTTTCCAATTTCGACCAGATCCACAAAGCCCGCTACAAGGGCAACGACAATTACAACCTGGACATCGGCGGGACCGAGGAAGGCTACGCGGCGGGCGGCACCGTGATGCTGCAAGGCCGTTTCTTCACCGATACGGAGAGCCGCCACCATATGCCGGTCGCAGTGCTCGGCGAGGACTCTGGGCAAATCGTGGTTCCAGGGGCAGGACGCGGTAGGCAAATGGATCGAGGTGGACGGCCACTCGCTCGAAGTGATCGGCGTGATGGAGCGGCCCGCGGCATCGTTTCCGGGGCAGGACGACAATCGCATCCTGATGCCCTACTTCACCATGCGCAAGCTGTATCCCAGCGCCAACGAGAACATGCTGATCGTGATTGCGCGGGAGGGCATGCTGACCAAGGCGGAAGACGAAGTGCGCACGGTGCTGCGCATCCAGCGCAAAGTGCCCAACGACAAGCCGGACAATTTCTCGCTATCGACGGCGCAGCAGATGATCGAGGATTTCCACCGCATCACCGGCGACGGTGGCGCTGGTGATGGTGATCCTGAGTTCCATCGGGCTGCTGGTGGGCGGCATCGGCGTGATGAACATCATGCTGGTGTCGGTGACCGAGCGCACGCGCGAGATCGGCATTCGCAAGGCGGTGGGCGCGCGCAAGAGCGACATCATCGTGCAGTTCCTGACCGAGGCGGTGGTGCTGACGGGGATCGGCGGCATTATCGGGCTGTTCCTGGGCTGGTGCGTCTCGATGCTGGTGGGGTTGGTGTTCAAGAATCTGCCGACGGCGGTGCCGTTGTGGGCGGCGGTGGCGGGGATCATGGTGTCGGTTGGCGTGGGCCTGTTCTTCGGCATCTGGCCGGCGGGACGCGCGGCGAATCTGGATCCGGTCGTGGCGTTGCGTTACGAGTAGTTTCGGCTAGAACGGACGCTTGCTGACGCGCGCGGCTCTGTTAGGGCTGTAGGAAGATTTCGCCGCAAATCGTATCCCAATCGGCGTCGGGATATCCGGCGGCGATATCGTCCATGGGGACGCCACCGTCAGCCATGGTGGGCGTTTGAGTGGCTGGCGCCAGCGAAGCTTGCAGGCGTTCCATCTCGCGCAGAATCCACGGGCGGATTTCGGCGCCGCGCAAGAGGTGACGGGCATCTAACTGGCCGCCATCCGGCTTCACCTTCAGATACCAACCATGCTGTGCGCCACCGGTAGCCACGACCTCGCCATCAAGCGGCGAGAGGATCCGAACGTGCGCGCCGCGCTTGCGGACGTACCACGCAGCGCCGTTGGCTTGAATATGGGTGCCGATGGCGGGGAGTTCGGTGGCGTCCGGTTGGGCCACCAGGCGAGAGCCCAGTGCATCCAGACCTACGGTCACGGTGCCATCTGGTTCGGCATGCGCCCACGCGTGGCCACGGTGGTAAAAGCGGTCCAGCGGAAAATCGAGCCCCATGACGTTGGGCTCGCCCGCCGCGGGCGGATTCTTTGCAACCAGCGCGGCATGTGTCTGGCAAGCGCGGCAGTCGAAGGCTTTGTCGCAGGTACGGTGCTGGAATTCGCCGGTGAACTCGTGGCGGCATACGCGCTCGCTCACGGGCAGATCCGGGAAGGTGGCCTGCCAGCAAATGGTCTCGGCGCGGCGCGCGCGGAAGTGGCGCACGGAGCGGAAGAGCGATAACGCGACAGTGATCGAGACCACCGCGAGCACGGTGAAGAACAAACCTAAGAAGATCACGTGACTTAGCATGACAAGTCCTTTTCCTGGGGGAAGAGCGTCAGATAGCGGAACGAAAACGAGTAAACCAGAACGCCGTAGGCCACCACCGCCAGGAAGGTGGCGGTCTCCTGCCAGCTTGGTACGTAAGAGAGGAACGGATCGAAGGGCAGGGTGGGTAGCGCCAGGGTCTGTATGGTCATGACGAAGCGATTCAGCGCAATGCCGAGGCAGACCAAGGTAGCGGCGAGCAGCAGCCAACCGGTGCTTTCGCGCAGGCTGCGGCGTAGCAAAATCAGGGCAGGCACCAGCCCGAACGATGGCGATCTCGGCGAACAGGATCCACGCGCCGAAAGGCTTCCAGGCGTAGAACTGCTGCGCCACGAAACCGCGCGCCGGCGAAGTGCTGTTGATCCAGACCAGCGTGTCGATGGACTTCAACAAGCATGTAGGGGACCAGCAGGATGCCGGAGATGCGGCCCAGCAAGCGGAAGCACTTCGGGCCGCACCAATTGCTTGCCGGAGATCTTCGAAACCAGCCAGGTGGTGAGCAGAATGAATGCCGGTCCGGCCGCCGCGGCCGAGAGAATGAACAGGAAAAACGTGGACGGCCAGATGGCGAAGCCTTCGCGGAAAGCGAAGGGCCGGCCGCGCAGCACGCCGTACAATCCGCCCAGCGATCCCTGATGGAAGAACGACAGGAAGGTGCCCACGCCCGCCAGCACGGGCATCAACTTGTGCAGTTCGAACTCGAAGACCAGGAACGACGGGACCTGCCGCAGCTTGCGATTCTTCAGCACGATGGGAATGTACTCGATGAATAGCACCGTCAGGTAGCAACTGATGCAGAACGTCACTTCGGTGAGCATGGAGTGGACGTTGGGATGCCAGAAGGTGAACCAGAAACGCAGCGGCTGTCCGACGTCCACCAGCAGCGCCGCCACCGCGCCGCTGTAGCAGACGAAGCCGATCACCACCGCGCTGTTGATCACCGCCTTCAGTTCGCGCTTCTTCAGAATGTAGAGCAGGAAGCCGGTGAAGAATGCGCCCGCGCCCAGGGCAATCACGGTGAGATCGAGGAAGATCCAAAGGCCGAAGGCGAAGCGGTTGTCCATGTTGGTCTGGTTCAGGCCTTTCACCAGGCAGAGACCCGCGCCATAGAGGCCGAAGGCCAGCAGCACGGCCCAGGGAAGAATCCAGAGAGAAACTGTATTGGCGAACGCGTGGCGCACGCACGCGTGCGGCCGCATGTGGAAACGCGCCTGGACACTTCTTCGGCTACATCAAGCATTGGAATCCCCCTTCCGCGGGGCGGCTGCGCGTTGCGGCCTGGCGAACCCATGGCGCGGGCGGTGCGGTAGTAAATCTTGGGATTCGGTGCCCAGTTTTTCCAGGATGCGGAAGGAGTGCTTGGTCGCGCGACAGGCTGGCTACCTCGCTGGCAGAGTCGTTCAAATCGCCGAAGACGATGGCGCCGCGGGGCAGGCTTCCACGCAGGCCGGCACATATTCGCCGGGCTGCAATTCGCGGCGTCCTTCGGCGGCGGCGCGGGCGCGGGCGGCATGCAGGCGGCCATGACAGAAATTGCATTTCTCGACCACGCCGCGCATGCGCGTCGCCACATCCGGATTGAGCGTCTTCTCCATGCCGGCCGGCCATTTGGGATCCCACCAGTTGAAGTAGCGGGCGTGGTACGGGCAAGCGGTCATGCAGTAGCGGCACCCCAGGCAGCGCTGCGGCATCTGGTCCACGATGCCGGTGGCCGGGTCGGCTTCCACGGCTTCCTGCGGGCAGACCGCGGCACATGGCGTATCTTTGCCGCACTGCTGGCACAGCATGGGAATGAAGGCAGCACGGCTATCGGGAAAAGGCTCACCGTTCGAAATCTGGTAGACGCGCATCCAGGTGATGCCGGTGCGCGGGGTGGCTTTGGGATTGGCCGGCGGGACGTTGTTCTCAACCGCGCAGGCGATCATGCAGGCGCCGCATCCGGTGCAGCGGTCCAGATCGATGGCCATGCCGTAGCGGGCGGGTTTGGCTTGTGTGGCGGTCATGATAGGTTCCTTATGCGGGCCTTATGCTGGCGGGCGAAACCGGTTGGCCCACCATTTGAATGGTTCCCGGCATAACGGCGGGATCGAAAATCACTTGTACGGAAAGTTCGCCGTGGGGGCTTTTTACGATGGCGCGGGAGCCATCCGAAATGCCTTGATCGCGGCCCGTATGCGGATTGAGGGTGGCGGCGTTGGCGGGCGGACGCAGTGCCGACTCGCTATACAGCTTGCTCATCAGCGGCGATCCGTGGCGCGGGGGGGAGCGGCCGAGATCAGCAGCAGCGGATAGGCGGATGTTGGAGTGGGTTGCGGTGCAGGGGCGGCGACGGATGGGGGAAGGTCCGGGCGGCGGCTCGGCATGCCGGGGTCGTCCTGCCAGATGGCGCCGGCTAACAGCGCTTTCCAAAGATCGTCGGCGGTCGAAAGGGCGGCGACCGGTTGGGATGTTGCGTCGGAGTAGTTGAATAGCGTGCCGTGGTTTTCTTTCTTGATGGCTGCGACGCGCTGTTTCAAGATGTCCGCATAGGTGGTGGAATCGTGCCCCAGGCGAAGGATGAAATCCGCCGGCGTGATCAGCTTGGCCGGAGCCGCCAGCAATGCCGGCGACAAGCTGAACGTGGCGCGGGTTGCGCCTGCGGATGTGGGGGCTTCGTCCAGCGACTCCAGATACATCGGTGCAGGGATCACATAAGTGGCGTGCCGGGCAGCGCCGTCTCTCCACGGGGTGAGCGCCACGACCACCGGATCGCGGGCGACCAGTTTACGTTGAACGAGTTCCGGATGGAGCGGTTCGCCGCCGGCGCTTTCTTCGATGAACAACACCCGGATGGAAGCATCGGGCAGGCTTGAGAATTCGGTCGCCGGTGCAAAATCGCGGCGGGGCAGGAAACCACCGGGGCGGCCGATGTTGCCGAGAGCCGCGTTGATTCTGGTTACGGCGGGGCCGTTTCCGACAGCGACGGCTGGCTGGTTTTGGAGCAGGATGCGAGCGGCTCTGGTGGCCTCCGAATCCGATGTGTCGCCCTGCAGAGCACGCTCCACGGCGGCCGCGAAGGACTCTTCGCCGCCCGGGGCAACTGGCACCCAGAGGTCCGCCAGCGAGGCGGTGCGCGAATAAGCCGGTTCCACCTGGATCAACTGGAAGTGGCTGCGATTGGCCAGCACGCGGCCGGGGCTCAGCCAACCGTCCAACACGGATGCGCCGAAGCTGAGGACTGCGCGGGTGTTTTCCAGGTCGATGCCGTAGGATCCGAACGGCTGTGCATCGGGAGGCGCGCAATACACGCCGTTGGGCAAGCCGGCCAGGAAGCGGCGATAGATGCCGGAGGCGGTGCGGCCGGGGCGGGGATCGACCAGCGCTACGGCTTCATGCGGCCTGCACGCGGCGATGGCGGCCGATACGTCGGCGAGGGCGCGTTCGATATCTGCACCGCCCATACGGTCGCGGCAGAACGCCAGATGGTGCCCCACCAGTCCGGTGGAACATAACGCGCCACGGCTGGCCGGATGCTGGGCTACGCCTGCCAGGCTGACTGGTTGATCGCCCACGCAACGGGCGCGCACTCCGCAGCCTGCGGGGCACAGCGTACACGTGGTGTAGCGCGCATGGATTTCGCCTTGCGCGGGTTGTGGCACGCCGGGCCACGTTTCCGATACCAGCGACGAATCGCGCAGCAGGCTCCACGGTACCGGCGTGAGGGCCAGACCGGCCGCCGATCCGCCCGTGAATTTTAGAATGTCGCGTCGCGTGAATCCCATGGTTTCCTCACTTGTGGCAGGCCAGGCAACTGTTGGCCGCGCCGCGCTGGCGATGGCAGTCTTCGCAGGCCTGCATATCCTGAAAATGCGATGAACCGCTGTATCCACTGATGCGATCGATGCGCGCCGCGCCCAGGGTATCGCTCTGGCCTTCGGCGCCGTGGCACTGCGCGCAATCCAAATGCGCGAGCTTGATGTGCGCGGCATGCGAGAAGTGGACGTTCTCAGGCTGGTGCGCGTAGCTTTGCCATACCGGCTCGCGATTGGGTGTCACGTACTGATCGATGAAGCGCTTCTCTTTCGCCGATGTGCCCATGGCCTGGGCATGGCATCCGGAGCATTTGTCCAGGGCGGGGACGCCGGCGAAACTGCCGTCGGCACGCAGCGAGTGGCAGTCATCGCACTTGGCTCCAGCCTTTTCGGTGTGAATTTTGTGGCTGAAATCCACGGGCTGCTGTGCCTGGCGGAATAGCACCAGCGGGAATCCTCGCCAGCCCAAAGCCAGGGCTACCAGCAGTCCCGCGAAAAAGGCGATTTGTCCGCGATGCTTTTGAAACATGATTACTCCCTGAAACCCCAAAAGAATTCGTGAAACAGGCGCAGCCTTTCCTCGCGCGTTAAGTGTTGTAAAACATCGGGACCGAAGACGCCACCATCGTTCATCACCTGCATGCCGTGCCGGGCGTTCCAGCATCCGGAGAGGAACTCCGACATACGGGCGACTTCGGCTTCGATCCACGGTACGGTGGCGTCGCCGCGCAGCAGGCCGGAGGTCACGGGCGGCTGCCCCGGCAGTTGCATGCCCTGAAACAGCCAGCCGGTGCCGTACGGATCGGCCGCGAGTTTGGCCGGATTGGCGCGCAGATACAAATTGGAGGCGGTCAGCAGGATGGAGTTGGGGAACACCACTTCCAGGTCCACGCCGCGCGCCGTCAGCACCGCGCTGGGGCGGTGCACGCCAGTCTGTTTCAGGAAGGTGATCCGCTCGACGGTGCCAAGCACGCGCATCAGAAAAGCGTCCAGCCCGAGGTGACAGGCGCCGCCTTTTGAAACGTCCAGCCACATGTGGTTCGAGGAATATTGCAGCCAGGTGGGAATCCGAATACCGGCTACCGAACAATCGCGCTGGCCGGCAGCGGCTTCGGCTGCGGGGGGACTGGTGGTGCCCAGGTAGACATCGCAATAGCGGTAAGAATCGCCTCCGCACCGGCTGAGCAGCGGCTCGCTATAAGGGATAAATCGCGAAAGGGCCGAGGTGGCGCAATACTGTGCGAGCGATTCCCGCAAATAAGGGCACTGAGTTCCCTCGGAATCTTCCGCATACTGCCGGTAGACCGCGCATTGCTTATAGGCGCGCGACGAACAAGTTTCTTGCGCCGTATGTCCGGCGATGCGAATCATCTTGCGGACCGCGGACTTGTCGCAGTACTTGACGTGCGCTTCCTTAAGGAACGGGCAGTTCATGGCCTGGGCCGCTCGGGCGGTTCGTGCGGTTCGCCGCCATCTGCCATGGTGATGCCAAGTGCTGGGGAATTGAACGCGTGATCGTCGTTGAATAGACGCATGTCGCGGTCGAGTTCCGCATCGATCCGGTGACGTTTGCGGGCCCGCGAAATAAACTCGTGGGCGATGCCTCCCAGCATAATCGCGGCGCACAGGAGCACGACGAAGCCGAGGGCGATGTTGGTGATGTTGAGCCAGGTACTGTCTGGGTTCGCTCCAATTCAAGAGGGACACGTTTTGCCTCCACGCGGAGAAGTGCACGCGGGGGGCCGGGATGTATGCCATTGAAAACAGACGGTGGGCATGCCGACCGCCGGCAGGGCGTGCTGGATTTTAAGACAAGCGCGTCTTGATATCCGGCGTGGGCCGTCCGGCGGCAGCAATACTATAAGCTGGAGGTGTGGTGGTGGCCGGACGTCAAAAGTCGATCGCGTTTTTCATTGCGTTAGGCGCCGGGCTGATCTGCGTCATCATCCTTCTGTATGTCGGCTGGGTGCTGCTGAACTGGCGGCATGGCATTCTGCTGGTGTTAGGCGCACTGCTGATGGCGGCGATCATCAGCGGGGTGGTGCTGAACACTATATTTCTGGTGCGCGAGATCCGGCGCAATGCGCAGCACGACGCTTTTATCAACGCCGTGACGCATGAGCTGAAGACGCCGGTCGCATCCATCCGGCTGTACCTGGAAACTCTGCAGACGCGCACGGTGGACGAGACCAAGCGGCAGGAGTTTTATCGCATCATGCTGGATGATAGTGAGCGCCTGCTGGGAACCATCGAGCAGGTGTTGCGCACCGGGCGGATCGGCGCGACTAGCCGGAGACTGAATCTTTCGCGCATCGATTTGGGCGCGGTGATCGAGCAGTGCGTGCAGCGGATTCGGGCACTGCACAAGGTTGCGCCGGGCGCGCTTCAGTATCAACCCGGGCCTCCGGTGACCATTGTGGGCGATGCGGAAGAGGTCCAGGCGGCGGTTTCGAATCTTATCGACAACGCCGTGAAGTTCTCGGGCAACGATGTGCGGGTGACTGTGGAGACGGCGGCGGTCGATGGGAAATACGTGGCGCTGCGCGTGACGGACCACGGGCCGGGCATCGAAAAGGCCCAACTGAAACGAATCTTCAAACGCTTTTACCGCGTGCCGGGAGCGCTGGCGCTGCGCGTAAAGGGCACAGGCTTGGGGCTGTACATTGTGCGCTCGGTGGCCAAGCGGCACGGCGGCCGGGTGTGGGCGGAGAGCGAGGGGCCGGGGCATGGGGCGACATTTGTCTTGCAGCTTCCAATCGTGAAATGAGCCGGATTCTGGTGGTAGAGGACGAGCAGCACTTGGCGGAGGGCCTCAGGTTCAACCTGGAGGCGGAAGGCTATCAGGTGCGCGTTGTGGATACGGGCGAGGCGGCGCTCGAGGTGCTGCGCCAGGACCCGGTACCCTTCGACATTGTGATCCTGGACGTGATGCTGCCAGGCATCGACGGCTTCACGGTAATGGCCGAGATGCGGCAGGGCGGCCAATTCGTGCCGACGCTGATGCTGACGGCGCGCGGGCATCCGGACGATGTGCTGAAGGGTTTCGCGGCGGGGGCGGACGACTACCTGACTAAGCCGTTCGAACTGGCCATCCTGATTGCACGGATTAGCGGGTTGTTGCGGCGGCGCGAGTGGCTGCGGGCGTCGATGGATCCGGTGGTGCAGCCTGCCGCGGGTCCAGTCGAAGGCGGTCCAGACGAGACTTTTGTATTCGGCGATAAGACCATGTACTTCGATCGGCTGGAATTACATGTGCGCGAGCAGGTGTTTCCGCTGACCTTGATGGAGGCGAATGTCTTGCGCTATTTGATCCGGCATCAGGGAAAGCCGGTATCGCGGAAGGCCATGCTGGAAGAGGTTTGGGGTTTGCACGAGGATACAGATACGCGGGCAATTGACAACTTTATCGTGCGGCTACGGCGTTATATCGAGGAAGATCCGACGCATCCGCTTCATCTGTTGACGGTGCGGGGGGTGGGATACCGGTTCGTAGCGGAGACTAAGGAGTAGGTGGTTCACTTCTGCCCCATCATTTCGTAAACCTTACCTGTGAGCAATTTCATATCGCCGCGCAATTCCCGCACGTCATCGTGGATACCCCTCATTTCTTCGCGGATACCCGATATAGCCACCAAACTGATACCCGCGATGCAGGCGTTTACGGTTTCGTTCCATCATCATAATCATAAACAAAAAGCCGTTATCATTAAGAATGTGTTGACTGTAGGCCTGACCGGAGGACTGGCGTGCGGCAAAACTTTCGTGGGCGAGGCTCTAGCCGAGCTGGGCTGCCAGGTCCTGCGCGCCGATCAATTGGGCCACGAAGTTCTGCGGCCGGACGGCGAGGCTTACGCCGCGGTGGTGCGCGAATTCGGGCCCGGGATCCTGTCGCCAGGCGGCGAGATCGACCGGCGGGCGCTGGCGGCGGAGGTTTTTGGCAAGCCGGAACGGTTGGAATTGCTGAATAGCCTGGTACATCCGCCGGTGATGCGGCGGGAAGAAGAGTGGCTGGCGCGGGTGGCGGCCCAGGATCCGCGGAGCATCGCGATCGTGGAAGCGGCCATCCTGATCGAAACCGGAAGTTACAAACGGTTCGACAAATTGATTGTGGTGAATTGCGGCGTGGAGCAGCAGGTGCAACGGTCCATCAAACGCGACGGGGCATCCAGGGAAGAAGTGCTGGCCCGCCTGAGCCGGCAGATGCCCTTGGCGGAAAAGCTCAAATTCGCGGACTTTGTAATCGATACGTCGGGCACCAAAGAAGAGACTTTGCGGCAGACTCGCGCGGTCTATGAAACGTTGCGGGAAATGGTAAATAGTAAATAAATGAGAATGCGACCTTTCATCTGGGCGGCCGTCCTGGTGGGCGCCTTTTGGTATTTGACTTCCGTGACGCGTTGGAATCCGGGCCAGTTGTTGCAGCCGATCGGGAAGGCGGAACGGCTGTGGGCGGCGCCTGATACGGCGCATTCCGCGGGATTCAGTACCGACGAAAACAATAATATCGAGATCTATAAACTGGCGCGGCCGGCGACGGCCAACATCACCAGCATTGTATACAAAGAGGATTTCTTTTTCCAGGTTATCCCGCAGGAAGGCACCGGGTCGGGCTTCGTAGTGAAGCCTGACGGGTTAATTCTCACCAACAATCACGTAGTATCCGGGAGCCAGCAGTTGACCGTCACCTTGGCGGGCGACAAGAAGCAGTATAAAGCCCGCGTGCTGGGAACGGACCCGCGCAACGACTTGGCTTTAGTGAGGATCCAGGCCGACCATGCGCTGCCATTTCTGAAGCTGGGGGATTCGGATGGCTTGCAGGTGGGGCAGAAAGTGCTGGCCATCGGCAACCCATTCGGTTTAGGCGGGACGTTGACCACCGGCATTGTGAGTTCACTGGGGCGCAGTCTTCAGCCTCAGGAAGGGCATCGCCTGGAGGATATGATTCAGACCGATGCGGCCATCAATCCGGGCAATAGCGGCGGTCCGCTGCTCGATTCGCACGGCTCGGTGATTGGGATCAACACGGCGATTTACGGCCCGCAAGGCAATATCGGGATCGGCTTCGCGTTGCCCATTAATCGGGCGAAGGCCATGCTTGACGAGTTCCAGGCGAAGGGCCGCGTGACGCGACCATTCGTCGGCATTGAAACCGTTTTTATCTCGGGAGACGTGGCGGACGAATTGGGGCTGCCGAACGAGGGCGGCCTGCTGATTCAGCGGGTAGGCGGTGGTTCACCCGCCGCTGAATCCGGTTTAAGGGGAGCTTCGCGAAGGGTAATCGTAGGCACCTACCAACTCGGAATCGGTGGCGATTTTATCATTGCTGTGGAAGGTCATCCCGTTGAAGGCAATGACTCGTTACAGCGTGTCTTGAATCGAAAGCGAGTGGGCGAGAATCTGGAGCTAACGATTTACAGGAATGGACGCACCCAACGAGCAGTGATCAAGGTGGGCGAGGCTCCACAGACTCTTTAAGCTGCCGAGCCCCGATTGCCGCGCTAGCCGATACTGGTAGCGTTCAACGATTTGGCGCTGTTCTTGTTTTTACTTCCCGGCGGACGTCCCCGCCGTTTGGCGGTAATTTCGGCCATCCATGATGGCGGGCGTCCCCGTCGCCGGCCGCGGCCTCTGGCCAATCGTTCGAGGCTTAAAATCGCTTCTTCGATTTGCTCTCGTTCCTGCCGTAATTCCACGAGAATCTTGGCTACGTCCATTGTGTTCTCCCCCGCAACTGCGTAACTTGGATAACTTGGTCCGTTGATGAGATTTCAACGGCACCAGCTTCTCATCTCTTTTTTTAACTTACCATGAGAGGAATAGCAAGAGGAATCCTACCTCAATTCGACAATAAAGAACCTGTAACCTGGTTTTAGAACCAATAGCACTTTAGGTTACGTCTGCATGTTGACGCCGTTTCCAATAAAAATAGAAAGGCAATCCTAGGAATATAATCCCCAATCCGCGGAACGATTCGCGCGGCGAGTCCACTAGAGTGGACAGTACTAACGATAGCGCGACCAGGACAAAGAGTACCGGAAGTACGGGATAGGCTAGTGTTTTGTATGGTCTCGGAAGATTCGGCTGCTTGACCCGCAGCACAATGACAGCGGCGGTAGTCATTCCGTAAAGTATCAAGCTTGCGAAAATAACATAGGTAAAGAGTTGCTCATATCTCCCGGATAAGACCAATAGTGCGGACCATAGACTTAGCGCCAGTATAGATACACCAGGCGTATGATATTCGGCATTAACTTTGGCAACAGATAAGAAAAAGAGACGCTCCCGTGCCATGGCATACGGGACTCTGGCTCCGGTTAGAATGGATCCGTTGAGCGCGGCAAAGATGCTGATCATGGCAGCCACAGACACCGCGCTGGCGCCCCAACTTCCTATTACGTGGCGCATCATCTCGGCGGCTACGCGCTCGCTCGATCCCACCTGCTGCGCTGTCAGCACGTGGAAATATGCAGCATTCGCAGCGAGATAGATGGCAATCACCGCCAGAGTACCGGCAATCAGGGCTATAGGCAAACTCCGCTGTGGGCGGCGTATCTCCGAGGCTACCATGCTCACGTTATTCCACCCGTCGTACGCCCATAGGGCAGCCACCAGTGCCGCGAAAAACCCTGCGATTGTCAGTGGGTGTGTCACAGCGACGGGTACCGCCGCGTGGGGTTTTCCGAAACCTAGGCCCGCTACCACAATAAATGCAATTAACAAGACCTTTACCACAGTGACTATTATTTGGACTTCGCCACCCAACTTAACTCCGAAATAATTGACGCCGGCCAGAAATAGGATCAAGGCCATGGCCAGAAGTTGCCCGTAGCGCAGATCGAGGGGTGCGCCGTGGGCGCCTAGCGGCAACGGCACCGTGTAGAAGATTCCATCAAGGCGAGGGAAGAAATTGGTCAGGTAGTAGAAGAACGCCGTGGCCAGGGTGGCAATGGAGCCACTCTTAGCTACCCACATTTGGGTCCAGCCATACAAAAAACCCCAGATGGGGCCATAGGCTTCGCGCAGATAGACATACTCGCCGCCGGCTTCCGGCATTGCGGCGGCCAGTTCGGCGTAGCTCAAGGCGCCGCATAGCGACAAGAGTCCGCCGAATATCCACACGGCGAATACCATGGACGGAGAACCTACCCGCAGGACCATGGCGCGAGGTACCAGAAAAATGCCGCTTCCGATTACGGTACCGATAACAATTGATATCGCGCCCCATAGTCCAAGGTCGCGTCGTAGTTCTATTACCTTTGAGCTATCCACGATGAGGCTCCGGGGTACTATTTTGCAAGAATGACAGAATATAGCCTCCTATAAAAGTCACGGAAGAGCCGATCAGGACCCACCAGGTCCACGCAATCAGAGTGTGATTACGTACGTAGACAATCGCAGCCAGACCCAAGAGTACGCCGCCGATAGCCGCCCACTCGCGCACACGCCGCGTCAGCACGCCGAGTAAAAATACTCCCAGCAGCAGGCCGAGGGTCACGGAGGCAATAGAAAGTCCCGATTCGAGCACCGAACCCCAGTGCCGGGCCAGCATGCCGATGGCGACCAGGACTACCGCCCAAGCAACGGTCATGGATCGCGCGAGCGAGACCGGGGCGGTCTTGCCGCGGGGCAGCAAGGGCTGTATGAAATCGATCACTGTGGTGGAGGCCAAGGAATTGAGGGCGGCGCTGAGGTTGGCCATAGCGGCGGCCAGGATGGCGGCGGTAACCAAACCGGCCACGCCAATCGGCAGGTGCCGCCAGACGAATTCCGGATAAATGCGGTCGAGCGCAGCGGGCTTTACCAAGCGCGCTTCGCCGTAGTAAACGTAGAGCATCACGCCGATGGCCAGGAAAAGGCTGAACTGGAAAAATATCACCAGCCAGCTGGCGAGGAGCGCGCGGCGGCTTTCGGTCTGGTTGCGGGCGCTGAGTAGCCGCTGCACCATGAGCTGATCCGTGCCGTGGCTGGCCATGGTCAGGAAGCGCCGCCAATCAGTCCCGCCCAGAAGGAGTATTTTTGCGCAGAGGAACTGCATGGTGGGCGAGAACGCGAAGTCGAACACCTGCAATTTGCCGGCCGTACCCGCAACAGCGATTACGTGGGACCAGCCGCCCGGAATCTGGGCCAGGATCACGAACAGGCTGATGACGGCGCCGACCACGTACAGGCACATCTGCACGACGTCGGTCCAGATGACCGCGGTCATGCCGCCTTCGAAGGTGTAGAACAAGGTCAGGCAGACGATCAAAATGATGGAGGCGATTTCGCCCGTACCGAGGACGATGGAGACCACCAGGGAGATGGCGAATACGCGGACGCCTTCGGCGAGTGCGCGAGTGACCAGGAAGATAGCCGCGGTGAGGCGGCGGATGCGTTCGCCAAAGCGGCGGCGCATCAGTTCGTAGGCCGTAAACATTTCACCGCGAAAGTAATGCGGCAGGAACAGGACGGAAACGGCGATGCGGCCCGAGCAGATATCCGAAGACCAGTTGCAGGAAGCCGAGGTTCCCGGCGAAGGAGAGGCCGGGCGTGCCGACGATGGTGAGCGTGCTGGTTTCCGCGGAGACGATGGACAGGGCGATGGCCCACCACGGCGCAGTGGCGGCCGCCCAGGAAGTAGTCGCCGAGGCTGTTCTGCCCTTTGCGGAAGCGCGCTCCGAACCAGGTGATGGCGATCAAGTATGCGAGGATGACCGCCAGATCCAGGATGCGCATGGAATTGGCGCATTCTAGCACAGGCTGAATGGGAGGCGTGCCCGGCTTCTCCGCGGGCGCGCGATATTCTAGCGGGCATGTGTCATCTGCAACGGCCACAAGCCTCACTATCTGCTATGATTCTGAATTCGGAACTCGGTGGCTGCGGGCGGCGTCGAATATGTTGCGCCGCTCATGTCGTTCGGTTATACTCCGCAAGTACCCGCTGATGCGGACATGACAGCGGGAGACGCCCATCTTGGCGCAATGAAGACGGCTCAGTAGGCCCGCAGAATCACAAAATTCTTAGGGACATCGGCAGGAGGCAGCAAGTGCAGCATTTCTTACGAAGGCTAACGGGGATTATGGCTATCGCGTTGGCAGGCGTCGTACTTGGCTCGGCGCAGAACGCGAGCCAGCCGGCGGCAAGCGGCCAGGCGGACGGCAGACAACGCCCGCGGAGAAGAAGAAGAATTATAAGGACCAGCAGGAATACACGCTGTACGACTCCGTCACCAAAGAGACCGACGCCAACAAGAAGCTGGCGTTGCTTGAACACGTGGAAAGAAAAGTACCCGGACTCCGATTTCAAGGTCGACCGGCTGAGCATTTTTCTGACCACCTATCAGCAAGTTCAATCAGCCAGCCAAGATGATCGATACGGCCAAAGAGATTCTGGCCATCGACCCGAAAGACATTACGGCGCTCTATTGGATTACGTTCCTGTCGCCTTCGCTGGGCAATACCAGCGCGGACACACTGGACACCGCGGACAAGGCGGCCAACGGCTTGATCGCGGCGGAAAAACCGGCCACCACAAGGACGAGGATTGGACAGAGCCAAAGCCAGACCGGATGCCGTTGCTTATAAAACGCTGGGCTGGGTCGCCATGGCAGCAGAAGAACAACGCGTGCGCCGAAAGCAATTTGAAGAAGAGCCTGGAGGCCAATCCGAATCAGCGGTGAAGCCTCCTATTGGCTGGGACAGGCCGTGCTGGCACGGTCGATCGCGGAGAAGAAGCCGGAGCTGCAGTTTCAAGCCCTGTACGATTTCGCCCGGGCCGCGTCTTACGATGGGCCGGGAGCGCTCGATCCCGCATGGCGGAAGAAGGTGGACGACTACCTGACCAAAGCCTACACCACGCTGCACGGCGATACCAACGGCTTGGCGGAACTGAAGACCACCGCCAAGGCCAGCGCGACCCCGCCGGCGGACTTCAAGATCAAGACTGCCGCCGAGATCGCTTCCGAGAAGGAAGAAGATCTGAAGAAGACCAATCCGGAACTGGCGCTATGGCTGAACGTGAAGGGACAACTCCTTTCGGCCGACGGCCAGACCTATTTCGACAGTTCGATGAAGGGCGCGGCGGTTCCCAAGCTGAAGGGCTGGCTGGTAGCGGCGAAGCCGGCCGTAAAGTCGAAGGAACTGATGGTTAGTATGGAGAGTAAGGACGGGGCTCCGAATGTGACTTTGAAGTTGGTGGGCTCCGACGGCACGACCGCCGCGCCGCTGGCCGGCAAGCCGGAAGTGGGGACGGAGATCGAGTTTGAAGGCATTGGCGAGTCGTTCACCAAGGAGCCTTTCATGGTGACCTTCGATGTGGAGAAGGGCAAGATCACCGGTTTGAAGGAAGAGAAAGTAGCGCCGGTGCATCATACGCCGACGCATAAGAAGTCGTAGTTCTAGCGGTTGATATTAGGCTAGCGGTAGCTCAACCGGGGCGTGCGGACTTGAGGTCCATACGCCCCGTTTTCGTTTTAAGGATTGATGACGGGCACGTTGAGACGCGCGAGAACTTCGATTCGGAAATAGTCAATGTGTGCGATTCATGGTGAGCGAGATCCTGAGCAGGAGCGCAGATCCGCCACTTGCTTTTCGCCTGGGTTGAGCCCACAGCCGACCTTTGCTAATTCTCTTCGAGCCGCTTAAGGCCATAGGCTTCCTCAAGGGAGATTAGTCTCTTAAACCAGAGGAGATTCGCGAGTAATGTGTTCGGCCCTTCGAATTGGAGCTCTTTACCGGTACTACCCTGCTCAACACGAATTGCAAATCCGGAGGTCTCAGGATGCGCTTTAGTGCAGTGTACCCGGCGACCGCCACGCCGAATTCGAACGTCGCCGTGTTGCCCGAGCGGTCGAGCCGTACAGCACCGAAGTATTGTCCATCCCGCTCGTACGCGTTTACGATCTCAGGAAAACCTTCGCGATTGTCCCGCATCGAGTGCGAACTCCTACTGTACAACCACACAACTGGGTCAATCCTCGAAAGCAACGGTGGACCACTCTTCCCAAGCGCGAAGACCAGCACATCAACGCGGCTGGTGCGGGCTCGCAAGTGGTGGAAACTGCTGTCAGCGACCCGGCGGCTTTCGGAACGGGAAACGGGGCGTACGGACTTCAGATCCGCACGCCCCGTTTGCTATTCAGAATCGATTTGCTAACGCCTAAGCAGCGTCGCGTTCGGCCAGTTCGCTATCCAGCTTCGCTACCTTAATATTCTTGGCCACGCCGAAGAATCGCAGCATCTGGATGGTCAGCCACGACGGATCAAACTCGTACCAGGCCAGACCGTGCCGCGCCGAAGTGGGATGCGCGTGATGATTATTGTGCCAGCCTTCGCCGAAAGTGATCAGCGCGACCCACCAGGTATTGCGTGAATCGTCGCGGGTATTGAACCGGCGCTTGCCCCACATATGCGTGGCGGAATTCACCAGCCAGGTGGCATGCAGTCCGAAGACTACCCGGAAGCAGAGTCCCCACAGCACCATGGAAACGCCGCCGACGGCAAACAGCAAACCGCTAAGCAGCACGTTCGGCAGCCAGTGGTAGTTGTTCAGCCAGACGTAGAAGCGATGCTTGGCCAGGTCGGGTGCGTACTTGGACATCAGCCGGGTGTTGTTGTGCTTGGCTTCGCCCATCAGGATCCAGCCCACGTGCGCCCACCATCCGCCATCGTGCGGGGAGTGTGGGTCGCCCGGCATATCGGATTTCTGATGGTGGATGCGATGGGTGGCCACCCAGAAGATGGGGCCGCCTTCGAAGGTCAGCGCTCCGCAGACCGCAAACAGATATTCGAGCGCCAGCGGCACCTGGTAGGACCGGTGCGTGTGCAGGCGGTGGTAGCCCATGCTGATGCCGAGTCCGGTGGCGAACCAAAGCAGGAACAACGTCACTGCCAGGTTGGCCCAACTGAACATAAAGAGCGCGGCAATGGCGCCGATGTGCAGCAGGACCAGCACCAGGGTAGTCGGCCAATTCAGCTTTTGCTTATCGGGAAACTCAATGAGTTCGATATTGGGGGATTTCTTGATGGTTGCGGTAGGCACTGTAATTTCAACCTAACAAGGAATCGGGGTGAGCTTTGTAAGACTTGTGTAATTTCAAGGGTATTACGTTCGTTAGCTCAAAAAAGCTTGCCAAGCGCACACGTGTATAGTAGAATTACAAACAAGCATAGTAGGAAGCATAGTTGAAATCGATGGCGACACCTAAATTCACCAAGCTGGAACTACAGATCATGCAAGCGCTGTGGGATCGCGGGGCGATCTCGATCCGCGAGATTCAGGAGGCCTTTCCGGAGCCGGACAGACCTTCTTATACGACCATACAGACCACTGTTTACCGGCTGGAAACGAAGAAGGCGGTACGGCGGGTAAAGAAGATCAGCAATGCGCATATCTTTGAGGCGGTGGTTTCGCGGCATGCCGCCCAGAACCGCCTGATCGACGATTTGCTGGGGCTGTTCGGCGGCCGGACGCAACCAATCATGGCGCACCTCGTCGAATCGGGAAAGCTCACCATGGAAGACGTGAAGGAGGCGCAGAACGCGCTTCGCAAACTGGCTAAAGAGGAGAAATCGGAATGATACCGGACAATTTTGCCGCGGCAATCGCGAATCATTTGTGGCAATCGACGGTTTTCGCCGGGGCGGCCGGACTTTTGACGCTAACGCTGCGCCAGAATCACGCGCGCACCCGTTATTGGCTGTGGCTGATTGCATCGCTGAAGTTTCTGATCCCGTTTTCGGTGCTGGCTTCGGTGGGAAGCCGGTTTGGCTGGCAGGCCGCAGCGCGCGCAAAGCAACCCGGATTTTCCCTCATCATGGAGGAAATTAGCCGGCCGTTTCCGCAATTCGCTTCTGCCAGCGCCGCTGCTCCGGTCGCGCCCGCCGCGCATGCGAGCTATCTGCCCGCCATCCTGCTGGCTCTTTGGATAGCTGGCTTCGGTGTGGCGGTTTTCTCCTGGTATCGCGGTTGGCGGCGCATGGCCGCGGCTGCGCGGACGGCGACGACGCTGCCGATTGAGGCCGGGATCCCAGTTTTATCGTCGACCGCCATGGTCGAGCCAGGAGTCTTCGGCATCTGGCGCCCGGTCCTGATGCTACCGGAGGGCATTACGGAGCGCCTGAAGGAGCCGCACCTGGAGGCCATACTGGCGCACGAGTTGTGTCACGTTAGCAGGCGCGACAATCTGGCTGCCGCAATCCACATGGCCGTGGAGGCGATCTTCTGGTTTCACCCGCTGGTGTGGTGGGTGGGCGCGCGTTTGGTTGAGGAGCGGGAAAATGCCTGCGACGAGGAAGTGCTGCGCTTGGGCAACCGGCCCGAAGTCTACGCGGAGAGTATTCTGAAGACCTGCCAGTTCTATCTGGAGTCGCCCCTGGTTTGCATGTCGGGAATATCGGGTTCCGACTTGAAGAAGCGGGTTACGCGGATTATGACGCGGCAAACGGCCAGCAAGCTTACGTTCGGAAGAAAGTTGCTGCTAGCAGTCGCGGGGACTGCGGCCATCGCCGGGCCGATCGTGTTCGGTCTGATCAACGCACCGGCGGGCCAGGCGCAATCGCCGGCGGCCGCGACCACGCCCGCACCTGCGTTTGAAGTAGTCTCCATCAAGCCGGATCGGGCAGGCAACGGGCGCACGATGATCAGCATGCATCCGAACGGGCGCTTCACCGCCGAGAATATCTCACTGAAATTCCTGCTGCAGGAGGCCTATCGGGTAAAGGACTCGCAGATAATTGGCGCGCAGGGGTGGATGGCTACGGACCACTACGATATCGAAGCCAAACCGGAAGACGCCTTGGTGGAATCGCAGAAGGGAATCTCCCCGGAGCACCAGCATGAGCAGATGATGCAAATGCTGCAAGCCATGTTGGCAGACCGGTTCAAGCTGGCGCTACATCACGAAACGAAAGAGTTGCCGATCTACGCGCTGATGGTGGCGAAGGGCGGACACAAGTTGCACGAGGCGGCGCCTTCGAAGGATGACGAAGAGATCCCTGGACCGATGCGGCCGGACGGTCCGCAACCGCGCCATAGTATCCGGATGAACGGGCGGGGCGATCTAAGCATCAGCGCCGAGAGTCTGGACATGTTCGCGGAAATGCTTTCGCGGCAGACGGGACGCCTGGTGGTGAACAAGACCGGGCTAACGGGTAACTACGATTTTGCGTTGAAGTGGACGCCGGACGCAGGAGAGGGAGGAATGTTCAAGGGGCCGAAGCAGCCTGGCGATGGACGATCGGGTGATGCGCCGCCACCGGATGCGGCGGGGCCGTCGATCTTTACGGCGTTGCAGGAGCAACTCGGGCTGAAGCTGGAATCGCAGAAGGGGCCCGTGGATACGATTGTGATCGACCACGTGGAGAAGCCCTCCGAGAATTAGGCGCGGGAAATTTCCATGGCATGGCGGCGCATTGACAATTGTTTCCGTCTCGCCGCCATGGCGTTGCTGGCAGGTTCCGCCGTGGCGGCGGAATACCGCGGCCAGGTGACCTTCGGCGGACTTCCGGTTCCGGGAGCCACGGTCACTGCCACGTCGCGGGGGCAACAGGCGGCGGCGATTACGGATCTGCAGGGCGGCTACAGGTTTGCCGACTTGGCGGATGGGAACTGGTCGATTGAAATCCGGATGCAGGGCTTCGCTCCGGTTACGGGCGACGTGGCGGTTGCACCAAACGTAGCGCCGGCGAAATGGGAATTGAAGATTTTGCCGTTGGAACAGATTCGGGCTGCGGTTCAGGCCGTGCCGGCGTCTGCTCCTCCCCCCCCCGCCGCCGCGCCCGCCGCCCCGACCACAAAGCCGGCACCCGACGAAGATCTGGCACAGCGCGCGGCTGATGGCTTTCTGATTAACGGTAGCATGCGCAACGGCGCGGCTTCGCCTTTCGCTCAACTGGAGGCGTTTGGCAATAATCGCAATGGATCGAAGGGACTGTATAACGGAGGCATCGGCCTCATTCTGGATAACTCGGCGCTGGACGCGCGGCCGTTTTCCTTGACCGGCCAGGCGCCGCCGCAAATCGGATACAACCGGTTGACGGGCGTGGCCGCTTTGCAGGGCCCGCTGCAGATCAGGCGTTTGTTCCAACGCGCGCCGGTTTTCTTCGTCGCTTATCAGTGGACGCATAACAATAATGCTTCCAGTTTGCCGGCGCTGATGCCGGATGCGGCGCAGCGCAGCGGCGTTTTTCCGAGCCCCGTTTTGGATCCGTCGACAGGCGCGCCGTTTCCTGGAAATGCGATTCCGCAAGATCGCATCAGCCCGCAGGCGCGCGCCTTGCTGAGTTACTATCCGCTACCGAATTTCGCGGGAACCGCGGGCTACAACTTCGAAGTCCCCGTGGTCAGCCCGATGCATCAGGACGCTTTGCAATCGCGCTTCAACAAATCGCTGGGGCCGAAGGACCAGGTCTACGGGCGCTTCGCGTTCCAGAGCACGCGTTCGGACACGCCGAATGTTTTCGGCTTTCTGGATACGACCGATGCGTTGGGCATTAACAGCGGCGTGAATTGGTCGCACAGGCTGAACCAGGGATGGTTCCTGAATGTGGGCTACCAGTTCAGCCGCCTGGCGACGCGCGTGACGCCGTATTTCGAAAACCGGCAAAACGCTTCCGCCGCCGCAGGCATTTCGGGAAACGACCAGACGCCTGCGAATTGGGGCCCGCCGAGCCTCACGTTTTCGAGCGGCATCGCGGGGCTGTCGGACGGGCAGAGTTCACACAACCGCAACCAGACCAGCGGCGTTTCGTATTCCATGTTGTGGAATCGCGGTTCGCACGAAGTGATGTTCGGCAGCGATTTCCGGCGGCAGGAATTCAATTATCTGGCGCAACAGGATCCGCGCGGCACGTTCACGTTTACCGGCGGCGCGACGGGTTCGGACTTCGCCGATTTTCTCTTGGGCATTCCCGACACGAGTTCCATCGCGTTCGGAAATGCCGATAAATATTTTCGCCAATCCGTTTACGATGCCTACCTGAATGACGATTGGCGCATCAGTCCGGAATTCACGCTGAATGCGGGGGTGCGTTGGGAATACGGCGCGCCGGTGACGGAGCGTTACGGCCGGTTGGTGAACCTGGATATCGCGCCGGGTTTCACGGCGGTGGCGCCGGTTTTAGCAACCGGTCCGCAGTCGGATAAACGCGGCATCGAACCGCGGCTGGGCTTGGCATGGCGGCCAGTAGCGGGATCGTCGATGGTGGTGCGGGCCGGTTACGGAATTTACTACGACACGTCGGTCTACCAGAGCATTGCGCTGCGCATGGCGCAGCAGCCACCGCTCTCGAAGAGCTTCAGCGTGCAGAATAGCGCTGCCGATCCGTTGACTCTGGCGGACGGATTCGTGGCATCGCCTGCGATCACCAGCAACACCTTCGCGGTGGATCCGCGCTTCCGCCCCGGTTATGCGCAGAACTGGCAGGTGTCGGTGCAAAGGGAACTGCCCGGGTCGATGCAAATCACGGGAACGTATCTGGGCATCAAGGGTACGCGCGGGCAGCAGGAGTTTTTGCCCAACACCTATCCGGCGGGCGCGGTGACGCCGTGTGCGGCATGCCCCACGGGATTCGCGTATCTTACTTCCGGTGGCAATTCGAGCCGGCAGACGGGGCAGTTCCAATTGCGGCGCAGACTGCACAACGGACTTACGTGGACCGTAGACTACACCTTCTCGAAGTCGATCGACGATGACCCGACCCTGGGGATTGCGCAGAACTGGCTGGACCTGCGCGGCGAGCGCGGCTTATCCACATTCGATCAGCGGCATTTGGCAAGCCTGCACATCCAATACACTACGGGGATGGGCGCCGGGGGGGGACGCTGCTGACGGGTTGGAAAGGAGTGCTCTTCAAGGAATGGACCTTCGCCAGCCAGATTACGGCGGGGTCCGGATTGCCGGAGACTCCGATTTATCTGGCACCGGTGGAAGGGACAGGCGTGACCGGAACGATCCGGCCGGATTATCTGGGCGGGTACTTCCTGGATCGCGCGTCATACGCCGCGCCGCTGGCGGGGCAATGGGGCAGTGCGGGGCGAGACACCATTACCGGTCCGGCGCAATTCGGATTGAATGCTTCGTTGGGGCGGGTTTTCCGCTTGAGCAACCGGCTGAATCTGGAGACGCGTGTGGACTCGACGAATGCGCTGAACCATGTCACCTACACGGCTTGGAACACGGTGGTAAACAGCACGCAGTTCGGATTGGCGGCGGCGGCGAATGCGATGCGCAGCATGCAAGTGACCGCGAGGCTGAGGTTCTAATCGATGCGCGCCCTCGGCGTTTTCATAATTGCGGCCTGGTGCTGCAGCGCGCAGCAGGAGACCGCGACCTTCACAACCGGCACGCAGTTGGTGGTGGAAGCGGTGTCGGTCACGGATAAGAAGGGCGTGCCGGTAGAGGGCCTTACTGCCAACGATTTTACAGTCACCGAGAATGGTGTGCCGCAGAGCATCCGGTTCTTCGAATACCAGACCCTGGCGAATACTCCGGCGGTGGCTGCCGAAGCCGAACATATTCATGTCTACGACAAACTGGGGCTGACGAAAATCGCGCCAGAAACGCCGGGCAATCCGCGATACAAGGATCGCCGGCTGCTGGCCCTGTACTTCGATATGACCGCTATGCCGCCGGGCGACCAGACGCGATCGCTGGCGGCCGCTAAGAAATTTGTACGCACCCAAATGATGCCCGCCGACGTGTTGGCGATCCTGCGCTATGCGGGCGGCACGGTGGAGGTGCTGCAGGATTTCACTGGCGATCGCGACCGCTTGCTGAGCATCCTGCAAACCATGATCGTGGGCGAAGGCGAGGGGATGGATTACTCGACCGGCGACGCGAGCACGGCGGATTCGGGCGCGGCCTTCGGACAGGACGACAGCGAATTCAACATCTTCAATACAGACCGGCAGTTGTCGGCCCTGCAAACCGCCGCGAACATGCTGGGCCAGTTGAACGAAAAGAAATCGCTGATCTACTTTGCCAGCGGACTGCGGCTGAGCGGTTTGAACAACCAGGCGCAACTGCACGCCACCATCAATTCAGCCATACGGGCGGGCGTCTCGTTCTGGCCCATCGACGCGCGCGGGTTGGTGGCGGAGGCTCCGCTGGGCGACGCAACCGTGGGATCGCCGGGGAACGCGGGCATGTATTCGGGCGCAGCCGCGCTGGCGGTGTCGTTGAATCTACAGCAATCGCAAGACATGCTGTATGCACTGGCCGCGGACACGGGAGGCAAGGCCCTGCTCGATTACAACGATCTGGCGAAGGGGATCCAGCAGGCCGAGCAGGCAGTGGGCAGCTATTACATTATTGGCTACTACACCAGCAATGCGGCGCAGGATGGCAAATTCAGGCGCATCAAGATTGCGCTGAATGCCGGCGTGGCCGCGAATCTGGATTACCGCCAGGGCTATTTCGCCGGCAAGGTATTCAGTAAATTCACGGCGGCGGATAAGGAGCGGCAGCTTGAAGATGCGCTGATGCTGCCAGACCCGGTGACGGAACTGACCATCGCCATGGAGGTGGATTACTTCCAATTGAATCGCGCAGAATATTTTGTCCCGGTGGTAGTGAAGATACCGGGGCGCGAACTGGCGCTGGCTAAACGTGGGGGCGCGGAACGCACGCTCATCGATTTCGTCGGCGAGATTAAGGACAACTACGGCAGCACCATTACCAATGTGCGCGATAAGGTGGACATCCGGCTGAGCGATGCGACCGCGGCGGAACTGGCGAAGCGGCCTATCGAATATGATGCCGGCTTCACTCTGCTGCCGGGAAAGTATACGATCAAGTTTCTGGCGCGGGACGCGGAAACCGGACGCATCGGGACTTATCAGACCGCGTTTGTGATTCCGAATTTGAACAAAGAAGATAAGCGGATACCGATTAGTTCGGTAGTACTGAGCAGCCAGCGTGTGGACCTGAAAGACGCATTGTATAACGCAGTAAAAGGCAAGGAGCGGAGCGAGACGGCCAATCCGCTGGTGCGGAACGGGCAGAAACTGATTCCCAGCGTGACCCGGGTTTTCAGCAAAGCGCGCGAACTGTATGTGTATCTGCAATCTTACGAGCCATACGCGGCGGGCGAGCAGCCCGTGGTGGCGTTCGTGAGTTTCTACAGCGGGCAGACGAAGGCTTTTGAGACGCGGCCGGTGGAAGTGACCAGCGGTGCGCGCGACCGCTTGCGGACCACGCCCATCGAATTCAGCATCCCACTAGGCGACTTAGCAGCGGGCCGGTACGATTGCCAGGTAACGGTACTCGATCCGGCGGGACAGCGCGCGGCCTTCTGGCAGGCCCCCATCGTACTAGCTCCATAACAGATACATGTATCTGAAAACCCGCTACAATATGCGGAGACATGGAAGCCGTAATTAAAGAAAGAATGCGCGAATTAGATCGCGCCAAACAGCGCCTTCAACAGGGCGGGGGCGGCGACCGCCTGGAGAAGCAACACTCGTCGGGCAAACTGTCGGCGCGCGAAAGGCTGGCCTTGTTGCTCGACCGCCGCACGTTTCGCGAGTCGGGTCTGTGGGCCAAACATAACGGGCGCCTCTTCGGCATGGACGGCAAAGATCTGCCGGCGGATGGCGTCGTAACCGGGCGGGGGCGCATTGAAGGTCGCCTGGTGCACGTGGCCAGCCAGGACTTCACCGTTGCGGGTGGTTCGGCCGGCGAGGTGCACGCCAATAAGATCGCCGACACCATGACGTCGTCCCTAAAAACGGGTTCGCCCTTCCTGTTCATTAACGATTCGGGCGGCGCGCGGGTGCAGGAAGGCGTCGGCAGCCTCGCTGGATACGCGCGCATTTTCTATCAGAACGTGATGTTGTCCGGGGTGGTGCCGCAGATTTCGCTGATCTGCGGGCCGTGCGCGGGCGGGGCGGCATATAGCCCGGCGCTGACCGATTTCATCATCCAGACGCACGATGCGCAGATGTTCATTACCGGGCCGGCGGTAATCAAGCAGGTGACCGGCGAGATCGTGGCGCCGGAGGAACTGGGCGGTCCGCGCGCCCAGATGAATAAATCGGGCGTGGTGCATTTCGTGGCCGAAAACGATGTCGAAGCCATCAAGATCTGCCAGCGGCTGCTTTCGTTTCTGCCCAACAACAACCTGGAAGAACCGCCGCATCTGGACGCCGGTGGGACGCCGCGCGACGACCATGACTTGGACGATATCGTGCCGGCCGATCCGAAGAGCGCCTACGACGTGAAGAAGATTATCGCGCGAGTGGTGGATCGCGGCGATTTCCTGGAAGTGCAGGCCGGCTTCGCCAAAAACCTGGTGGTGGGGTTTGGGCGCATCCGCGGACGGTCTGTAGGGGTGGTGGCAAATCAACCGGCGGTGCTGGCAGGGGCGCTCGATATTGACGCATCGGACAAAGGCGCGCGCTTCGTACGGTTCTGCAATGCGTTCAATATTCCGCTGCTGACCTTCGTCGATATTCCGGGATTTTTGCCCGGCGTGGACCAGGAATACGGCGGCATTATCCGGCACGGCGCGAAGTTGTTGTTCGCCTATTCGGCGGCCACGGTGCCGAAGATCACGGTGATTTTGCGCAAGGCTTATGGCGGCGGATACATTGCCATGTGCTCGAAGGAATTGGGCGCGGATTGTACGCTGGCGTGGCCCTCGGCGGAGATCGCGGTGATGGGGGCGGAGGCGGCGGTGGAAGTATTGTTCCGGCGCGAGTTGGTGGCGGCGCAAGATAACGGGTCGAAGCGGCGCGAACTGGTGCAGCAGTTTACGGACACGTTTGCATCGCCGTACGTGGCCGCGGGGCAGCGGCTGGTGGACGATATTATCGAGCCTGCGGAGACGCGGGCGCAGGTGGCGGAGGCGCTACAGGCGCTGGCCACTAAGCGCGACTGGCGTCCGCAGAAAAAGCACGGATTGATTCCGCTGTAGGAATGTCATGCCTAAAGACGAGGAATTAGCGCTGGCCGCGGCGGTGAACGGCGGCTTTGTTGTGGAGCGCGTCCGGGCCACGCCAGGCGAGAGCAATTGGGCGCGGCAGGCGCGCGAAGATCTGCAGGGATCGCACAGCTTGAGCGCTTCGCCCCTGGCGCGGTGGGCGCCGGAACCTGTGGAGTCAGCCGTCCGCGAGGAAGATGACGGACGCGGGAACGGCGCTGCGGATGTGGTGATTCCCGAAGCGGTGTTGCAGGCGCGCCCGGTCCACAGGTTGCCGGAGGATGCGGTGTGCCGCAGTCCCATCGCGGGGGTGGTGATCGCGGTGTTGGCCGCGGCCGGAGATCGCGTGAGCAGCGGGCGTCCGGTGCTGGTGATCGAAGCCATGAAAATGCAGAACGATGTGGCGCCCGAGGTGGATGGGGTTTTGAAGATCGTGCATGTGGCGCCGGGGGATGCGGTGCGGGCGGGCCAGGTTTTATTTGAGTTGGTGTAGGGCGCGACTCACAGGGTCACTGTGCCCTCCTGGTGCTGATTAAAGTCGTGCGGGCCAGTTGCGCATGAACTTCATCACAAAGCAGGGTGTAACGATCCTCGGAATTTAAACTCGACAAGAATCCTTTCATGTGCGATTGGACTCGACTCATCCCTGTGGTTTGCTCATCGCTCATCATCGTGGTTGGGGCGTTGATTACAGCCAGTAACTCGGCAATAGCTTGCTGATGACCCGATTGCCGGAGGATAGTAGCGAGGCGTTGATACCCATCCCGCTCCGCTTGCCGGTACTTGAAGATCTCTTCCACAACATCAACACCTTCCACTGTCCTAGCCGCACCGATCACCGTTCCGTCCGCCAGAATAACGGCTGGCACGGCGAGGAACGCCACCGGCTTCACCGGAATCTCGATGATCTGCTTAGGAAGAACCGGATGATTCTCAAGTTCATCCGGCGCCACCGTTATGAGGGTCTTAGAGACGTGTAACTCGCCGGAGCCGTACTGAATAACAATGGCGGTGATAGATTTGGCGCCAATGTTCTGACCCAACCACTTATCGTTAGCTTCGTGCCAGACCTTGAACACACTCGCTGTCTCGCCTTGCGCCTGGAGCAACGTCGCAACGGCGCTCAAAAGCATCACAAAAAAGACTTTTCGCCTCATGGCAGTTCCACATCCAAGGCGTAGACATCCGAGTTGCTATAGATGACAGTAGCAATCGGGGCATCGTCGGGCGCCAAGCCGGCGAGTAGATAACCAATAGAATTCGATTGCGGAATTTGCCGGGCGCTAAGGATGCGTTCGGGCTTGCCTTTCTTGGCGTCAGAAATAGCTTGGCGGAAGATAGGCTGATCGGGAGCCAGCGTGTCCTGGTAGTAGACGAACTTACAGTCCTTCGACCAAAATGGCGCGCCGAGTCCATCACCGGAGGCGAGCGGAGTCCACTGGCGTGTGTCGAGGCTCATCACCAGAATCCGGCTGCCGGCCTTCTCCGTGGCGGCAATGTAACGTCCATCGGGGGACCACGCGGGGCTGTCGAGCGTTTCCGATCCGGGCAGCAATTCGGCCTTCTTCGTTTTCCAATTCATCAGATACAGACCAGGCTGTCCGGATGCGCCGGGGGGGAGGCGGCGCGCGAAGACCAGCGAGCGGCCGTCGGCGGACCAGGCGGCATCGCCATCGATCAGGGCCGCGTCAGTGAGCGCTTCGGGCGCGCCACCGGCGGAGGGAACCACGTAGACGATGCTGGAGTGTCCCGCCGGTCCGCCACTAAAGGCGATTTGGGATCCATCGGGCGACCAGTGCGGTTGGCTTGCGTGCAGCGAGGGCGCCGTGAGTTGCAGGCGCTGGCTGCCATCCGGGTGGCTGCGCCAGAGGATGCTATCGGGGGTGGTCACGTAGGCGATCCACTGTCCGTCGCGCGAGAAATTTACCGAGCGCCCTTGCACGCCGGGAAGGAAGGGGGCGAATTCGCCGTGGCGGGCGTCGTAGCGCACCAGTTCGCGGCGCTCCTGGCCCGCTGCGAAGAAGACGCGGCGGCTATCGGGCGCGGGAGCCAGTGAGCTGAAGTCGAGGGGGGTGGAGTAGATCTGCAGGGGGGGGCCCTCAAACGCGCGCGGGAAGCGGCGATTGGCGCGAATCGCATAGACGCTCGAGACGCGATTGCGCAGCGCGCGGAATAGGTAATAGTTACCGTTGGCGGTCCAGTTACCGTTGTCGTCGCCGTCGGGTTCGGCGGCGGCGGGGGCCCACTGGCGCAGGAACGGATGCAGTCCGGCGCCATCGGCGGCGACTTCATATAGGGTGCGCGGACCGAGTTTGGGGCTCATCACGGAGAAGCGCAGCAGGTCGGCGCGGGAGGGGGGGGCCCAGCGGAGGGAGTAGGGGATGCCGGGCGTATCGAGCAGTTTGCGGGAATTGACGCCATCGCTGGTGACCACAAACAGTGCCCCGCCGCGCGCGAATACGATGTGGCTGCCATCGCGCGACCATGCGCCCGCGTGACCGGTGACATCGCCCAGGCGGCGCGGCGATCCACCCACGGTGGGGACGATCCAAAAGGGGCGCTCGACCTGCCCGCCGGCGCCGCTAGAGACCAGCAGATTGGCGCGGTCGGGCGAGATGTCCAGAATATCGGGATTGGATAAGGGCTGTTCGAGGGGCAGCGGGAGGGGCAGGGGAGTGCCGCCTTCGACAGATACCTGGGCGAGCGACCAGCGGCCCGCATCGCGCTGGGTGAAGTATACGCGCGTGCCGTCGGTGGCCACGCCGTTGCCTAACTCGACGCGTCCGGTCTGGGTTAGTTGCACCACCTGAATCAGGCGCGCCGGGTGCACCGAGGTGGCCAACCAGTAGAGGCGGACGGCCAGGAACAGGATTACGATGAAGATCGCGGCGCGGCCGTACATGCCGCGGCGGCTGGTGGGGGGGGGCACGGTCGCGACGGGGGGGGGCGAGGATGGCGGTTTAGGTTGAACGAGCGGCTGGGGCGGGGCAGGTGGCTGTGGTTGGGAGAGGCGCGGCTGCACCGGCGCGATGAAGCGGTAACCACGGCGCGGCAGGGTCTCCAGATAGCGGGGGGTGGTGGCGTCGTCGTCCAGCGCTTCGCGAATTTTCTTCGCTGCGATGTTGAGGCCGTTATCGAAATCGACCAGCGTATCGGTCCACAAGCGGCGAGACAATTCTTCGCGGGTAACCACCTGGCCGGGTCGCTCCAACAGGGCAGCGAGCAGTTGGAAAGGCCGTTCCTGGAGCTTTATTCGTTGGCCGTGTTTCCGCAATTCTCCCTGGGCAAGGTCGACTTCGAAAACACCGAATTGGAGGATTTGGGGCGCGCGGTCGTTCGGGTCCACGGATCGTTCCACCTTGATCGGGCCATAAGCGAGTTTAGCATTCCGGCTATCCTAAGGTGCGGATACGCGGACGCGCGTGGGAGATCACGGACGGCCGGTGACCTTGGATCCGGATTTGTTTCTTGGCTTCTTCTGTTCGTGGCTACCGAGTATTTCGTTGAGAGTTGCGTCCATGTCAAATCCCTCGGCGGGAATGGACTTACGGTGGGAGCCGCCGAAGCTTGAATTGACCATGGCTTTCAAGCTGATCTTCCCGATGTCTTCGACTACCGAGGGGTAAAAGCGTTGGACGCGCCGGATAATGGACTTGCGGCCGATTCCAGGCGGGTCCGCTAACATAAGCGCGATCGCGGCGGTCCGGCGCGAATCGACAACCTTCGGATTACCTTCGTGGTCTGCCCCGCTAAAGTAGTAATGCTGGTCGTCTGGCGACTCTACAATTCGAAGCAACGCGCCTGCGATCTCGTCATCGATCTCCAGTCCGGTTTCTTCGATGTATTCCGATGCGGCATGAACCACATGGGCGTCCACCGACGAGAGGAATCGTAGGACTACGTCCTTGTCGAGAAGTATTCGGAAGAGATTGGTGAGCTGAAGCAGCCACCCCAGCAGGATTCCGTTCTCGGCTACCGGGGGAAGAGATAGCAGTTCGGCGAGCATCCTTGGCGGACTGTCCACCGAGATGCCATACATCTGGAGCATTCCGGTCAGTATCTCTACATTCGTTCGTGCTTCTTCGATCTGGCCGGCCAGGACGTTTTCCCTAATTACATACAGTAGCTTGTCCCAATTGGCCGCGGCCATCGGTTTGTTCCAGAACAACCAGAAAGCATCGTAATTCAAGGTGCCGGCCAAGTGTTCCCGGACGAAGATGGCCTGCTTGGCGCGGATCTCCTCGAAGGGCACTTCGTGACTCGTTAGGCCCAAATTGAGGGCCTTTAATAAGATAAGTAGAGATTTTTCATAATCCGGCCCCTTGGCGGTCCGGAATTGCACCCACCGGAGGCCCAGGATATCGGGCGGTATTTGCTCATAGTCTACATTGCCGAAGATGACTGGCAGTATGCGGGGCCCGGTTCCGCGGATTTGGAGGTTGAAGGCTTGATCCAACTCGATTCGTACCCACTTGGACTTCAGCGAACGATTCGAGATGACGGCTATAAAGTGGGTACAGTCCCGAATTGCCGTGGAGATCTTATCGCGCAAACGTTCGGCGGGGGGGATAGACCACTCATCGTAGAAGACTTGGGCACCTGCGCTACGAAGATCGGTCGCCAGTTTCTTGACGAGGATCTTCTTGTCCGAAGACGTATGCGAGATGAATACCTTGGGAATACTTGCCATTTCACTTTAAGGACCGCGCCGCCCAACATAACGCGGGCTCGTGAGAGGTCGCCTCATCCTCAGGATTAGATCACAGACGAGAGCGCTTCGGCAAGGGTGGCGCCCTCTCCGGCACGCATTCATTGGTCAGCGTTCCGCGTGTGGGTCGCCGGTGGGCGGCGGGGCATGATCCACGGCGGCGGGCGGGCCAAGCAATTCCGTTAGGACCGGTTTCAATGCGTCCGCCCACACCTGGTATCCCTTCACGCCGGGATGCAGTTTGTCGTTCATCATGCCATCGAACAGCTTGCCATCCGGGCCCGCCAGTTTCGCGTTGATATCCAGATACCGAACCTTCTTACCGTCGGCGAGGCCGGACAAATTGCGATTGATTTTGTCGATAACCGGCAGGAACGCCATATTGTCGTTTCGTGGGAAGATTCCCATCACGATGACTGTGGCCGCCGGCGCCTTGCTCTGGACCATGCGCACGATTTCCTGAATGCCGCGCGTGATTTCATCCGCGGTGGAGTTCGGGTGGCCCAGGTTATTGGTGCCGGCGAGCAGCACCACGACTTTTGGATTGACCGCATCCAGCTCCCCGTTTTCGAGACGCCACAGGATGTTTTGGGTTTGATCGCCGCCCCATCCGAAATCCGCCGCATTCCAGCCGGAGAAATTCTGTTTCCAATTGGCCAGAAGATCGGGGTAATCGAGAGCGCCCCAGCGCCGCGTAATGGAATCGCCCTCGAAGTAGACGTCGATGGCGCCCTGCTTGGTCTTGGCGAGCAACTGCCCATGGGCCACCAGAGAGTTCGGGTCGCTGCGGAAGACCGGCTGGTCGGCGGGCAATTCCCAGCGGGCGGCCTGGTACTTCAGAAACTTATCGGCCCAGGGGATGAAGTATTTCCAATTGGGGGCATCGGTGTGGCCGCCGTCATGCTGCCGCCAAGCGAGTTGGCCGTCCAGAAGTCCATGGTTGACGGGTGGCATTTGGGCGGTGTGGTAGTCGTCGGGCACGCCCAGGTCTTTGGCGCCCAAAAGGCGGAAGACGGGGCCGGCGGCCACGGTAGCCATATAACTGCCCTGCTGGTCCAACCATTTCGCGTCGCCCTTTTCGGGGATTCCATAGCTGATGAACGTGAGGCGGGGCGCGCAGAGGGCGATCAGTTCGTTCGAATCGACGGGCAGGTCGCCGGCGTTCTTGCTGCCGAACGAAGCGTCGGAAGCGCCGTACTTCACGAAGTTGCCGGCCATCCAATGATACTCGCCGGAGCCGGTGAGGCTCTCGACCGCTTCTCCGAAATTGCGGCGGTGGGGTTTGGCGCCACCCTCGCCGGAGGAACCGACCAGCACCACCGCGAAGCGAGTGTCGAATGCCATGGTGATCAAGGCGGCCTTCCCATAACGCGAGACGCCTTCGATGCCGACGCGATGGGCGTCCACGAGTTTGTCCGTTTCCAGATAGTCGAGACCGCGCGCGGCGCCCCAGGCCCAGGCGCGCAAGGCGCCCCAATCGTCAGGCTTGCGGGGCTGGCCATGGTTTGCGAGCCCGATGATTCCGCTGGTCAGGCCCGCGCCATTGTCGGCTTGAATGCTGCCGGGATCGATGAGCGCGTAGCCCCAGCCCGCGGCAATGAGTTGTTGCATCGCCGGCGGATCGCTGCCCAACATGGCTTTCATTTCGGGACGCGTCGCCATCATTTCAGCCATGCGCTTGAGAAACGCCGCGCTGCCGAACATCATCATGACCGGCACGGGACCGTGCGCATTGGCCGGTGTGACCAGGGTCATGTCGATATCCACCTTGATAGACGGGCAGGCTGAGTTGTCGGCGTGTCCGATCAATTGTTTCTTGATGACCGGGAAAACGCCCTCCTTCGCATCCGTGGTGCTGGCGACGGTCCAAGCGATTTTGGGCGGATTGGGCGGGACGCGGCCAAGCACTTCGCGTTCGAAGCCTTCCACGATCTGGGGGCGGCGCTGATGCCACCACTGGTCGGCCGAAGTAACTTTTTGGCCGTTGTCCAAGGTGAGCGCGTCGGGCAGATTGGGGAATGGATTGGCTTGCGCCTCATCGTAGTTGGCGTGATTGGGAGCCTTTTCGTTGCCGCTGGGACCGGGACGGACGGCCTTGATGCCCAGTTGGTCCATCATGTTCTGGTGGTCCTGTTCCGCTTTCCAGTTCAGCGGGGTTGCGCACGCGTTGGCTGGGGGGGGGACAGGTTGGGCGGTAGCTATTTGGGCGGTTAGTGCAGCTAGCGCGCCGCAGGCAGCGATGGCAGAAGCGGCTCGTTTCGAGCGCAGGGGAAAAGACATGTTTGACTCTCCAGTCCGGATAGCCGGCGCGACCGGGTGAAGGTGAATTGTATCAGTTGCTTGGCGGATGCTTGGCGAATGGTTCGCGCGGCCTACTGGTCTTTGCCCACCGGAATCAGCACCGTACCTTCCGATGACTGCACCCGGATCGTGCCTGCGGGGGGCGGCCCCAGTTGGCTGGCAGGCGGAGCGTCAGGCGTAACCTGCGGCGTAGTCAGCGCCGGATGTACCGTAGGGGCGGTCCGCACCGCAGCCACGCGGTTCGCCTGAGCCGCCTTCATTTGCATGATCCCCGCACGCACTTGCGCTTCCGGCACGTGCAGCGATAGCAGAATGCGCTTGCCCGCCACTTGGAATTTTAGGGACTCCAGCCCGTTCATGCCTTTTCCCGAACTCTTCGCCTGTGCCTGTAGAGCGCTGGTCAGCCACTGCAAACTTTGCGACATTTCCGTGGCGGCCTTTTCGGTGCGTGCCTCAATGTCAGCGGAAAGATCGAAATCCGGACTGAATCGCAGCCCACCATTAAATCCTGCAATCTTTTCCAGATACTGTTGCGCGGCCGCCCCCGGTCCCGCCCCAGCCGCCGCGCCTTTGGTTGCCGCCTTAGGCGCCGGGGCCGCGAAATCGCCCGCCGCCGCGAACCACAAATCGTATTTGCCAAATTTCGCCACCTGCGCCGCCAGCGCCTCCGGCAATACCGCTGCGTCATTGCGCCGGTGAATGGCCGATTTCACGTCCGCCGGTTTCCCCATCACCACGATGGAGTTGTCCAGAAACGCGATCACGCCCTCATCGGGTTTCGCCGACGCCAGTATAGTCGCGCCCTCGAATTCCGTAGCGCCGCCAGTGAATGCTTTCAGCGCCTGAATCTTACCCGCGTCGAGCGAAGTGCGCACGATAATCAACATGGGCGCGGCTTTGCTGGTGCCCGACGAGATCAAGATATCCTGCACGTCCTTCGACCAGTCCACATTGGTCAGGCTCGCGATCTGCTCCTGGAACTGCGGACGCGCCTTGGTCAATTCACCCTTTAACTGGGTGGTCATCCCCTGATGGAACGACTCGCCGATGGCCGCGCCGATCGGCGACTTCATGATCCGTGCCAGGTTTACTTCCACCAAAACGCTGGCATCCGGCGTAACCAGGCTCATCATTTGGGGATCGGCGGCCGCCATCAAACAAGGCAACCCAGCCGTTAGCGCTAACAGTTTGCAGCGGAAATTCACACACTTCTCCTTTGGCCTGCTGTGTCACTTATCGGCATAACATCGCCGGAGAAGCGAAAACAAGTGCGCAAACGTTAATCGTTCTACTATTCTGTAGACAATGACCAAGACCAACGCCGCCCGCATCCTGGAGCGCGCCGGCGTCCCCTTTTCATTGCGCGATTACCCGGTGGGCGAAGACCATCTCAACGCCACGCAAGTTGCCGAAGCCATCGGCATGCCCCCGGAACAGGTTTTCAAGACCTTGGTGGCGCGCGGCGACCAGACCGGGATCGTGCTCGCCTGCATTCCCGCTAACGCCGAATTGGATTTGAAGGCCCTTGCGGCCGCCAGCGGCAACAAAAAGGTGGAACTGGTCGCGATGAAAGACGTGCTCGCCCTGACCGGCTACGTGCGCGGCGGCGTCTCGCCCATTGGCACCAAAAAGCCCTATCCCCTCTACCTCGAGGAAACCGCCGAACTGTGGGACATCATTTCCGTCAGCGCCGGAGTTCGCGGATGCCAGATGCTGCTCTCCCCGGGCGGCTTAATCCGCATTGCCGGCGCGCACCTCTGCGACATTACGAAGCGCCCGTGACGCTACCGCGGCGACAGCGTATAGCTCTGCGCCCAATACGGCATATCGCCGATGGCGCTGCCCGCTACCACGATCTCGACCCGCCGGTTCTGCTCCCGCCCCGCCGCCGAGGCGTTCGACGCAATGGGTCGCGCATCGCCCCACCCCCGGGCCGTTATCGCCTGCGCCGGCAATCCGTTCTGCACCAACAATGCCCGCACCGCCTCCGCTCGCTCTGACGAGAATGCTTCGTGCCCGTCCACTTCTACCGTGAGTTCCGGATGCCGCGCCAGTATCGCCGCCAATCGCGCCAAGCGGCCGTTCATGGAGTCGCTCAAGCGCGCGCCCTGAAAATCGTAGTCCGGCAAAGTCAACACCAACCCACGCGGCGTGTCGCGCGTCGAAAGCGCCGCATTGAGTTCTTGCAATAGCCGCATCCGCAGTTCCTTCTTGCCGGATTCATCCCGCGCCATCACCGCCGGACGCATCGGCTGCGTTTCGACCTGCGGCGCCTGCACTGCCGGTTCCGCCATGGGAGCCACCGCGCGTTGCTCAGCGGCTGCCCGGGCCGCCCGTTCCTGCTCCAAAAGGGCGCGCGACGCATCGGCCTGCGCTTGCGCCGTCTGCGCCGCTGCTTCCGCCTGCGCCCTAGCCGCTTGCGCCGTCGCCACCTGCTCACGCGCCGCAGCCAATTCGTCGCCGTGCTTGCGCTCGATCGTCAGAATGCGCGCGTCCTCCGCGGTCTGCGCCGATTGTCGCGCCAGCGTGACCACCACCGACATCCCAGCCTTGCGCGCAGCCGCATCCTGCGCCTGGCCTAACAGATCCTGCGCCTTGCCCAACGTATCCGCCGCGTAACGGTCCGCTCCCGCCGCCTGCGCGATCTGCACCGCGTTCTGCGCCTGGTAAACCTCCACCACCGATTGGTATTGATCCGGCGACAGTTTCTCGCCCGGCGCATTCGCCGCCGCCTCGCCGGCTTGCACACTGTAAGTGTAGTGTCCCCGCGGCAGCAATTCGTATTTCGCCATGATCGGTTCCGTCCCGCCCAGCGTATCGGGCCGTGGCTGATTTTCGAGCACCACCACGTCGCTCGGCTGACGCACCGCCGCGTAAGGTTCCGCCGTCACGATCAGTCCGAACGCTTGCAGATCGGTAGTCACCCGCAATTTAGCTTTGTCCGAACTGCCCGCCAGCACTTCGCCCAGATTCTTTGGATGCCCGTCCGGCGTGATGGCCCACAGGACATAGGTAAGATACTCGCGCCCGAACCGTACCGGCGCCAGCAGATGCTCGAAGCGTGCCTCGATCTCCGTATGCCCCGCCTTCGATTCCACCGTCGCCCCACCCTTCGCCTCCGGCAGCAGCACCGTACCGCGAAAATCGATTTCGGTGGGGCCGTTGCGGTACTGATAATCCACCGCGCTAACCGTCCGGTCCACCACCGTCACGCGGTAGATCGGAACCGATGCGCCGTGTTCCTCCACTGTCTGCCCGCCCGCCAGCGAGCACAATCCCAAAGCCGCCGAAAGCAAGTAGAATTTTCCAGTCATCACACGCGTGGACCTCCCGCACCGGAAAATTGCAAATCACTTTCCGTTGCCCGGCGTCGAGGCCCATACACCGTGCCAAACGGCACATTGGTACAGCCCCGCAGGCACACCCCGAGCGGCCCCTTCCGCTCCCGTGCCGGCCGGACCGTCGCAGTTTTGTGTTCTGTTACAATCGGGTAGCACGAATGTCCACTGTAAACGGCCAACCGCGAGTCACGGTTGCGGATTTGGCCATCCGCTGCCGCGGCCAATTCATTCCGCTCACCAATACCTTCTCCTATTTCTGCACGCCGCCCATCGCCGAAGAGGATCTGCGGGAGTATTTACACGATCCCATCGCCGCCCTCTCTCCCGCCATTTGCGCCGATGTGGGGAAAGTGGGCCTGGTCCTGGTACCTTATCTGGAAAAAGGCAACGGCCGCACCGGTGACGTCGTCAGCTTCGAAAAGCCGCCCGAAGGACGCCAAATCCCGGCCTCCCGCCTGGTATCCGGAGACCTTACCATTCTGGTGCTGGCCACCAAAGACGAAGACATCGCCAATTATCACTACACGTTTTACAACTCCCTCGCCGCCCTGACCGCCGAGCGTTGGCCCACCGAGGCCCAGGAGACTTTTTACCGGCAATTGCGCGAAGAGTTGAACGCCGAAGTCCACGGCGAAGTCGACGAGCGGAGTTGGCATCTGAAACAGGCCCTCATGCGCCGGCAGACTAACGTGCGCAAGGAAACGAAGCTTTTTCGGGATTACGCCCGTCAGGCTTTTGAAGATACCCTAACTTTGTATCTGCACGGCACCTGTTGCGATATCGACGTCGAAACCGGACCCCGCCAGATGCCCAGCCGCTATCTGCGCAAGCGCCTGGAATTGCTGGTTTCCCTTTATCCCCCTCCCAACGGATATGCGGTCTTCCCCGAGCAATTGAAGAAGCGCTAGCCCCCCCCATCGCCCTTAAGATCTAAGTACAACCCTATAAAGGACAGGTTCGCAGACTTACCCGCGCGTGGTCGATACGCTCGGTGTGAGTATAAAAAGCCTAACTGCCGTTTTCCTGTGGGGAGCGTCGGTACAACTACTGAGTGGCATCGGTTACGCGCAAGGTACCGCGACCACACCGGACACAGCAGGTCCGCAGGCATCGGCCGATGATTCTACCGAGGCCCCGGCCGGGATCAAGGACTTCTTATTGCGGACCGTCAAGGTTCAAGGCCAAGCCCGCATCCGGCTGGAAGGCCCGCAAGGGGCCAGTTTCACGACCACCCCCGCGGATGCCTATACCATGACCCGGCTCCGCTTCGGCATCGCGTTCGCCCCTGAAAAGTGGCTGCGCGCCTTCGCCGAAGCTGAAGATTCGCGAGTTGAATTCTATAAGGTCTCGCCGAACAATACGGTCAGCGATCCTTTCGAGTTGCGCCAAGCCTATATTGAAGCGGGAACCCTCGAGGGCAACGGCGTGAAAGCGCGTCTCGGCCGTCAGGACCTGTTCATCGGCTCGAACCGCCTGCTTACCACAGGCGACTGGAGCAATATCACCAAGAGCTTCGACGTGGTCCGCGGAACCATCACCGAAGGCATGTTCAAAGCCGACCTGATCGCGGGTTCGGTGGTGCAGGCCGATCCCAATCGCATGGACCGCAACAAAGCCGGCGAGCACTTTTACGTTGCCTATACATCCTGGAACAAACTGATTCCCGCTGCCAGCCTGGAGCCCTACGTGATGGCCAAGACCGCCCTTAACGTGAAGGGAAAAGACGGTAAGCTAGGCGACGCCGATACGCTCTATGGCGGTTTGCGCCTGATCGGCACGCTGCATGGCGGCTTCGACTACAATGGCGAGGCCATCCGCGAAGGCGGCGACTTCGGCAACGACACAGTGCAGGCTTTCGGATACGTGGCAGGCGCCGGCTGGAGCTGGTTCAAACAGGCCTGGAAACCCCACTTCAGCGCCGAATACGCGTGGGCTTCCGGCGATAGCGGCAGAAAAGACGGGCACCACGAGAGCTTCGACTACCTCTATGGATCGCAGCAGCCCCTTACCAGCCTTACCGGCATGTTCGCCTGGCGCAACCTCGGCGACCTGCGCGCCGGCGTGGAATTTGCGCCCATCAAGAAGTTGAAAGTGAAACTGGATTACCGCGACTATTGGCTGGCCAACGTTCACGACGGGCTCTATAACGGCTTCGGTACCCGTACCGTGTTGAACGCCAAGGCTACCAGCAATCACGTGGGTGAAGGTCTCGAATCGCAATTCATCATGACCGTTACACCCAAGACTATCCTGGGTCTGGGCGCCGGCAACGTCACCCCAGGCGCTTACCTCAAACAGTCGGGCAAGGGCGGCTACATTTATCCGTATCTGACGTTCGCTCGCACCCTTTAGTCCTCCAGAGGCCGCGGACCCGTCTCTCCGCGGCCCCCCCCTCCAGTTGTGTTGGCCAACAAAGCAAGATCCCTCACCCGCCAACTTCCCGTCTAGCGGCGTTTGGTCGACGTAAAATCGAAATACGAATACTGTGCATCGGCGGCCGAGTCCAATCTCGACATCGCCACCGACCTTCTGCCGCGAGGATGAGAGAGAATCCCGCTTTGAGCGATCCGGCCCTTGTGGTCGGGAGGCTCTTGATACAGCCGATCCACAGTAACTGGCCGAGCCGCGGAGACCGAATACGCGGCTAAGGAGTGGTGTGGCTAACATTCAAAACTCGACACTTTTGTGACGATCTTGATCCGAAAAGACGTCATCGGTGCCTGACCCGGTGTTGGCGCTCTCACGGGGCGGGAACGACCATATCGGGTCATGACAGCACGGAGTTCATTGCTTTCCTCGAACGGTGTGGGGGGACCTCAGAATCGGCGCGGGAAATCCTAATCGTTCCGGATGACTTTCCTCGCGCAAAGAACAAAGCGGTGGGACGAATTTCTGGACGTCCATCGTCGGGTGCGAATTAATTTAAGTGACTATTTCGTCGTGGCTGAATTGGAAGGTGATTGCGTGCGGCGTTTTCACCTCGTTCCCCGACCCAAGGCAGCCAACGTCGGGCCCAGAGCAATGGTCTAAATGGCCTAATTGTTCCGGGCCGCGCAGAGTCTCACGTCAGCGGGCCTTCTTACAGACCCGTCAGCAAGCATTTTCTCGCCGGGCTCACGAAACCGAGACGCCGCCACCGACCATGCTCGTCAAACGAGCAACAATTCCTCGCACCGCTTCCGATTGAGCGCTCAATTCCTGACTCGCCGAAGCGCTTTCCTCCGCGTTTGCCGCCGTGGCCTGGGTAACTTTCTCCATCTCTACGATCGCTCTGGCTACCTGCTCGATCCCGCGCGTCTGTTCGGTACTCCCCGAACTTACCTGTTCGACTAAGGTCTTCACCTTGCCGGCACTCTCTGTAATCGAACTGATGGCGCCAACCACCAGATCCAGTTTGCTCTTGCCGTCGTTAGCTTTAGCAATCGAATCCTCAATGAGACCGGCGGTATCTCTGGCCGCCTGCGCACATCGTTGCGCCAGGTTGCGTACCTCGTCGGCCACCACGGCGAACCCCATTCCGGCCTCGCCCGCGCGAGCCGCTTCCACCGCCGCATTCAGCGCCAATATGTTCGTCTGGAACGCGATCTCGTCAATAACTTTAATAATCTTCGAGATTCTGTCGCTGGAGGCGTTAATCTCGTTCATCGAAGTCATCATCAGGCCCAAATGCCCGTTGGCGTCTTCAATCCGCCCGGTGGCGATGGACATATTCTCCGCGGCGATCTTAGAGCTTTCGGCGTTCCGTCGAGTCATCGAACTGATCTGCTCGCTCGATGCCGACGTTTCTTCAAGCGATGCCGCCTGTTCGGACGATCCCTGCGCCAGCGATTGGCTCGAACACGCCACTTGGCCTGCCGCACCCGCAATCTGTGTGGCGCCCTCCTTAAGTTCCGCGGTGATCGCCCGTAACTCGCGCGTACTACCTGAGAGGATGAAAATCGCAAGCCCACCCATCGCAAAACTCAACAGAATGAGGATGCCGATAGCGAAATGGCAGTTGTGGGATAGTTCGGCGGTGTGGGCCACTGCTTGTGTGTTGAGATCCCGTGTGAGACCCAGCAACTTATCGACCAGCTTTACGGTAGAAGTACCGGAAGGCACCAGACGGGCGGCATCTTCATCCATCGCCTCTTGCACTTTCCCGCTCGCGCATAACCGGGGAATGTCGGCTTGGATGCGGGCATACTCCTGCACACCTGCCTCGATGCCATCCGTCAATTGCCGTCCTTCGGGCAGCACCAAAAGCGGTCGCAGTTGAAGAATCTTTTCGCCCACACCAGCGACCGACTTGGCAAACAGGTCTTTGTTCAACTGCACTTTGTCTGGAATCTTGGCCGCGGTGAACAGCAGGATCCCTCTTTCAGCCAAACGATAAGTGATAATTAGACTCTTGATATCCGAGACAATTTCCACTTTTTTCGCGGTCACATGGACCGTTTGATTCATCTCGCTTTGTAGGCCGGTGACGCTGTACCAACCGGCAATACCCATCACCAGGGTGAGTGCTCCACTCCCCAGGAAGCATGCCGCCAACTTCTTACCTAACGTCATCTGATTTAGCATCTCGATTGCCGCTCCAAATATGGAAATCGGCAAGATCGAATCAGGACATTAGGGTGAGAATTAAGCGTGGCTTTGGGAGGGCAAAAGCAGTGCGCGCGAACCTTGCCCAAGTTGCCGCACGACATTTTTCATCAACTGCAACCCGTAGTCGCCTTCCGAAGTCAGAATCGATTCCGGATGAAACTGCACGGCTTCCACCGGCAATTCGCGATGCCGCAGCCCCATGATCACCCCATCGTCCGATTCAGCCGTCACTTCCAGGCACGCCGGCAGCACCTCGCGCACCGCGTATAAAGAATGATACCGTCCCACCTGAAAACGCTCCGGCAAACCCTCAAACACGCCGGCGCCAGTGTGCCGCACCCATGATGGTTTCCCATGCATCGGATAGCCCAGCACCCCCAGCGACCCGCCGAAAGCTTCCACCACGCCCTGTAAGCCCAGGCACACGCCGAACACCGGGATCCCCCGCCGCGCCGCCTCCGTCACCAAACCGGGCACGCCGAAATCCGCCGGACGTCCGGGCCCCGGTGAAATCAAAATCATATGTGGGGCAATTTTGGCGATCAACTCCAGCGGAAACCCGGCACGGTACGTCACCACCTCCGCCCCCGTCTGCCGCGCATAGTTCGCCAGCGTCTGGATGAAACAATCGTCATTGTCCACCAGCAGCAGACGCATGCCCGCCCCCGCTAACTCATCCACGGCCGCCGGCGCCGCAGCGTCCCCCGGCCCTAGAGTTCGGAAGAACCCCGTAGCTTTCAAATGGCATTCCCGATCTTCCGCCGCCGGCGAAGAATCGTAAAGCAGCGTCGCCCCCGCCGGATACCGCGCCATGCCATCGCGCAAATAAGTAGTTCGAATCAGGATGCCGGTATTCATATCGCCATTCAGCGAAATCATGCCCACCGCGCCGCCATACCAGCCCCGCGCATCCTTCTCCAGACTCTCGATCGCCTCCGCCGCCGCCTTCTTCGGCGCCCCGATCAGCGTCACCGCCCACATGTGGCTCAGGAAAGCGTCGAGTGAATCGAAGCCCTCCTTCAGAAACCCTTCCACATGATCCACCGTATGAAACAAACCCGCATACGATTCGATCAACCGCCGCCCAATCACCTTCACCGACCCCGGTTCGCACACCCGCGACTTATCGTTGCGGTCCACATCCGTGCACATCGTCAGCTCGGATTCTTCCTTCGCCGACTTCAACAACTCGCGAATATTCTCCGCGTCCCGCATCGGGTCGCCCGTGCGCCGCGCCGTGCCCGCTATGGGACACGTCTCCACCCGCTGTCCTTCCACCCGCACGAACATCTCGGGCGACGCGCCGATCAATTGCTCCTCACCCAACTGCAGTAAGAATTCGTAAGGGCTCGGACTGGCCCGCTGCACCCTTTCAAACAACTCCGACGCTTTGCCGGAGTACGGTGTACTGAAAGTCTGCCGCAGCACCACCTCATAAAAATCGCCGCGCCGCATCCCTTCCCGCACCTGCTCCACGCCCGCCATATATTCCTCGGGCGTATGGTCGGAGACGATCGGCCCGGCATCCCGCTCAGGCGGCGGCGGTATGGTTTCGCCGGTGCGTTCCATGCCCAGCGTCGACAAGCCGTCGCGCTCAAAGTCGTATTGGTAGCGCTCGATCAGTTCCTTCTTGCGATCCATCAGGTAAATGTCGTCGCACAAAAAGAGGTGCAGATCCTTATGCCCGTGGCGCGGCAGCTTTTTCTCAATCGGCTCGAACTGGAACAGCAGGTCGTACCCGAATGCGCCCGCCAGCGCCAGCCTGCAATTCTCTTCATTCCGAAATTCTTCGATCAAAGCCCGCAAAATCGAAAAGGTGGACGGCTGCTTGCTCCGCTCTTCTTCAGGGAATAACGCCGGCAGCGGCTTCAGCCTTCCGCACAGCGCCCCATTCACGCACGCAAACTCCTCCCAGTGCGGATGGCGCTCCAGCACCGGCAGCAACACCTGGTTCAGAATTTCCCCGCGAATGCTCAGCGGACGGAATTCCACCTTGCGATCGTACGAAACAATTTCAATCGGCGGACGCGACGAAGCAATGTCCCAGCGCGAATAACGGCCCGGATATTCATATCCGGATGAAAGGTAGATGCCGCGATGTTGATCGAGGTCGTGCAGAATATGTTTCAGACCCCTGCGGTATCCGGCCTTGGTTACTGTGCGAGTAACTGCGATGCCATGAGGCGTTGTGAAGCGGTATTCACGCATACTCGACCACCCAATACTGAAGCTATCCGCCCAGAATAACATGGGGCGTTCGCTGCCCGTGCACGCATGCTATTCCGTCAATCCTGGTGATCGAACGCCGTGACCGTTTACGCATGCTATTCCGCCAATCCCCGTAATCGACCGTCGTGACCGTGCACGCATGCCATTCCGCCAATCCCCGTAATCGACCGTCCGAGCCGCGCGTAAGCAAGCGTCCATACCAATTTCTTTCACACGCCCCGAACGCGCGTCCCGCCGATTGTTATAACCAGCATCAGTGTGTTTGAAACTCCCCCCCCGGCCTCGCATGCTATTCTGTCATTCATCGTGATCGACCGTCGAGAGCTTTTGAAAACCGGCGCCGCCTGGCTGACCGCTGCCGAACTGGCGCGCCCCCAATCCACGCCCCCCCCCAAAGCCAAAATCACCAGCTCCGTCATGCTGTGGACCTTGAAAGGCGCCTTCGAAGACAAGCTCGAAATCGCCGCGCGCGCCGGCCTCCAATCCGTCGAACTGGTCGACGAATACGCCAACTGGTCGGACGCCGACATCGCCCGCGTAAAGAAAACGGCACGCTCCTTCGGCCTCGGCATGGACACTTTGCTGGGCTCGCCCGCCTGGGGCAAGCGCCCCGTTTCCATGGTCGATCCCGCGCACCGCGAAGCCTTCCTGGCGGACGTGCGCAACGCCATCGTCTACGCTCGCAAATTGGAGATCCCCCAAATCATCCTCATGAGCGGCAACGCCATCCCCGGACGCACCCACGAAGAGCAGTACGCCAGCCTCCTCGAAGGCGCCAAGCGTGCCGGAGACTTGGCCGCCGACGCCAAACTCACCATGATCGTAGAGCCCCTGAACTCGCTCGTGAATCACAAGGGCTTTTTTCTGACCACCTGTACCGAAGGGCTGAAGCTCATCCGCGAAGTGGACAACCCGCATGTGCGCTTGCTGTTCGATCTCTATCACGAGCAAGTGCAGGAGGGCAACGTCATCCGCACCCTGAACGAAGCCGCCCCCGAAGTCGCCGTCTTCCACGTCGCCGATAACCCCGGCCGCAACGATCCCGGCACCGGCGAAATGAATTACGCCAATATATATAAGGCCGTCCAAAAGACCGGTTTCAGCGGATACCTGACCATGGAATATCTGCCCCTCGGTGAACCGGTAGCCAGCTTGACCAAAGCCGTGGACGGCCTCCGCGCCGCCATCGCCGCATAAGTCGAACTGAGGGACAATGGAGCCATGAGCGGAATCCAGGTCGTCATTGAAAAGAAGGGCCGCAAGGTGGCCGTTCAAATCGACTTTAAAAAATACGGCGCGGTCCTGGAGGAGTTTTGGGACGGGCTGATGTCGGAGTCGCGCCGCAACGACAAGGGGATGCCGCTCGAAAAGATCAAAGCGGACCTCCTAAAGCGCGGTCGGCTGCGTGCATAGCTACAAGGTCGAATTAAAGCCACCCGCGCGAAAGGAACTCGAAGCGTTACCCGCACACCTTGCCTAGCGGCTTTGTGCGCATCCGCTTCTGCGGCGTCCTCGCAAACCCGCGCCGCCTAGGACTCCTGCCCGTCTGCCGGCAGTTACTAGCCGCTCCTTTGACCCGGACGACAAGTACCTGCCGAGTCTTCTGTTGAGGAGAGAGACCCGCGGAGCGGTGTTCCACGCGCACATCGCGACCGATGTCCAAGGGGACAATATTCGGATTATCACGATGTACAAATCCGACGCAGAAGAGTGGGACGAGGAGTTCTGAAAAAGGAAGACGAAATGAGATGCCAAGTTTGCGCAGGAAACTGGAACCGCGGATCACTGATTTGCCTTTTAAGGTTGGGGATTCCTCGATCGTGATCCTCCGGTCGCTTCCGGTGCTCCAGTGCCGCCAATGCGGTGAAACTGAATTGGCGCAGGCGACGATGTCGCGGGTTGACCATCGAATCTGGGGTCACCGCCAGCCGGCTTGTCGGCGTATTTACTCCTCATAAGTCGGTTTCGTGACCGCCAACACCACCCGAAACGGAAGTGGTTTTGTCCGAGAGCTTTGAGCGGATGTTCGACTACTCGATATAACGGTAAGTGCTGGCCAAATGATCCTCGGAGCCTCCTAACCGGCTCTCTCGGGCTCGGCGGCAATCCGGTCGGAGCAGAGGGCCCGGAAGCTGTATATACGTGAGTCGTATATACTGTAGGTTGTGCTGGACAAGATCGAGGGCTTCGATTGGGACCACGCGAACATCGGTCACATTGTGCGCTACGCGGTCACGCCTTTCGAAGTCGAAGAGGTCACGGGCGGGAAATACGTCGTTATTCCCGCGAATCGAGTGAACGGGAGAAGCGATGGAAGCTGTTTGGCAAGACGATTTCCTGGGAGGTATCTGGTAGTGGTGTTCGCCATTCGCCGGAAGCTATTTCGCACCGTGACTGCTTATGAAATGAATGGTGCAGAAAGGAGCCACTATGCCCCGCAAATCGACTGAAGCTGTCAAATTCAAGGTTAACGCCGGGGAAGCCGACTGGTATGCGACCCCCCAAGGTCGTCTGCAGACAAAGCGAGAGTTTGCGCGCGCGCTTAAGGAAGGGACCCTGATTCGCGCGGCCGGATCGAGAATAGCGAGAAGCGACCCGAAGGTGCTGCAACAGCTCATGGAAGAGGCTAAGCGGAACGCGACTCGCTCCATTTCAATTCGCGTCCCGATCGCCGACCTCGAACAGGCACGGCAGATCGCCGAAAAGACCGGCGTAGGCTACCAAACCGTGCTTAAGCAAGCCATTAGAGACGGTCTGAAACGCGCCGGCTGATTCCCATTGGCGTGCCCCTTGCCGCCCGGTGACGAGTATCAAAGACCAGTGCGCGAAGGCTAGCGTGAGCTTTTTCTTTAAGCAATGGGGTGGTGTGAACAAGAAAAAGACCGGGCGACTGCTCGACGGCAGGACGTACGACGAGATGCCAATCCTTACAACAATCAGCGCGTGATCGCTTTGGGTGTGCTGCCGTTCTGTTGCTTGCCCCCCCGACAACAGGAAAAACAGGGTTGCGTCTGGCGGGTCCTTCCCGCTTGTCAACAAGCGCGAATGCTTGTCTTCGCGGCGGTAGCATCACGCTACGCGTCGTCGAGTAGTAAACATCGGGGAGACTTCTCCGGTCACAATTGCCGTGCGATTTCAATGAACTCGGGGATTAATACCCATAATCCGGCCTGGCTGTTGGAACAAGGGTGCTCACGAGCGCGGTCTGAGGGTGCCGGCTAGTCTGCGTCGCAGCCCAGGGAAAAACGCAGGGCTGCGCAGACCTCCTTCATTCGCAGTGGCGCGAGATGCGCCACACGCCTACCCAGGCGCTGCTGTGACACGGTTACCGCATTGTGAAGATTCACTGCACAAGGCGCCTTCATACCGTCTTCTTCGTCCAACCTGACTTCCGACGGAACGCCTCGGATGCTTGAGGTGACGGGTGCCACCGTCGCCGTGGACAAGTATCGGAGAGCGCTGTCACGGGTCAGTACAACGACTGGCCTAGCTTTGTCCGGTGGCGCAAAGCGGTAAAGTCGAATATCGCCCCGGGCTATTCCTTCGGCCAAATCGCCTCCGCTTCCCAACCGGACGAATCCCCTGAGTCTCCTCGGCCAGCTTCATAGCCTTTGCGGTCGCGCAACTCCAGTTCCCGGATTTCAAGGTTCTTCAGGTGGGCCCGGAGAGCCTCTCGAATCAGCGCGGAGCGATTCAGCTTCGTTCGCCGGGCTGCAACTTCCGTGGCACGCAATAGTTTGGAATCGAGGACGACCTGGATCGTTTCCATATGAGGACTCTACTACACAGTATACTCCTCAGTGGATCATTCGGACTGGCTCCAGTCCAACTCGGCGCGAGATAACTCCCCATAAGTCGGCCTGTGTCGAGTAAGCGCACTAACTGCGAACTTCGGGAATGTCCGCGGAAGCAGAATCGGACGCACCCACCGTGGCATCATCGTCCGAAAGGAGGGCGGCTTGGGAAAGCTTGATGCACTTCCAGAACGCGCCTTTGGCGTCCGGTTCCTCAGCCCCGTTGCACCTTGATACGGCCAGAATCGACGACCTTGGAAATGCAAGCTTCAGTTCGATGCGTTGGATCGGAATCCGCTCCTTTCCCTCCTGCGGTTGCCAGGGCAAGGGTTTCGGATTCAGGCGCGTCGGCTTGGTCAGCGAGTACAATACATAATGAAATTGGATTCTGCGATCCGAGCCGAGTTCCAGCCCTTTGTAGAATGCATACAGCCGTTCGAGCCGCGCGACCTTGCTTTCCCACTGTTTGTTAGTGAAATAGCCGTACGCTTTGGCCTCGATCAGGATCAGATGGTGAGGAGTCGTCGCTGAGAGGTCGTGCGCGACGACAACGAGGTCGATGTCCTCCTGGTTGCCCATAACGAGCTTGTGCTCGTTCTCTTGGCGGATAAGAATTTCGCCTTTCATAAAGGTCAGCAGCCCGCCAGCGAGCCAGTCGAAGTGGAAGTCGGTAGCCCACCACGCGCCTTCCAATAGCTCCCCGTCGATTCCGCTTGCGTCAGCCAACCGCTGGCAGAAGTCTTTCGCCAATGGAAGCGGTTTGTCTCGACAGCCGAGAATGTCGCAAATCAGGAGGTTTCGCTCCTTCCGGTTGAATCTTTCGAGTATGTCGGCGAGTGGATCCAAAATCAGTTCTCCTCTCTGCACAGCCTACACCAGCAAGATTAGTCCCCATAAGTCGCCTCCCGAACTGGAAAGGGCGGGCGACGGACATCCAAGACAGCAATGTATAATATACATCATGAGGCGGACGCAACTGTTTCTTGACGACCAGCTCTGGGGAGCGCTCCATGCGCGCGCCCGCAGCGAGAAGACAACGATTTCCGAGTTGGTCCGACAGGCCGCGCGGGAGCGTTACCTCGGACGCCAGGAGTCGCGAATGGCAGCAATGCAGAGCTTCGTGGGAATTCGAAGATCCCGCGCGAGAGCAGCCGACAGTAGCGAAGAAGTCAGGGATCTGCGTCGAGGATCAAGGCTCGACCGCCTGGGCGGCCGGTGACCGTCCTTACCGATTCGGACATCCTGATAGAGGTATCGCGAGGCCGGGACAAGACCATGGTGTCGCAGTGGCTCGAACTCGGTCAATCCGACGCATTGATCCTCTACTCCGCCGTCAGCGCCGCCGAACTCTGGGCTGGCGCTCGCCCGCCGGAATATACCGCACTCGACGCTCTGTTCGACGCTCTGCTCTGCGTCCCGATAGACGCCGCCTTGGGCCGTCGCGCCGGAGAATACCTGCGACGTTACCGCAAGAGCCATGCGGTTGAGTTGGGCGACGCGTTGATCGCTGCCAGCGCTGTGGAGAGAGGAGCGAGGCTCTGGACGCGCAACCGCAAGCATTATCCGATGCCGGAACTCGCTTTTTATGAATGAGCGCCTGACACGACGCCGAACGATGCACGATTACTCCCCATAAGTCGGCTTGTAACCGACGTTAAATCTTGTAATCCCGTCCCTGCGAGAACAGGTTCTCCTGTGTGCTGGCTGGATACGAAACCGAAGCTCCTTCCACTCTCGCAAAGGACGTCATGGTGTGCTGGCCCGCCTTGTTCGCGCTCATGATATGCTCCACCCGATAACCGCGCGCCGTCAGGGCATCCGAAATCAGCGAGCGATGGCAGCGCCACGGCACCGCCTCGGCACACATGATGGCGACCGCTTCGAGCGCCGCTGACTTGCCTAACGCGTCCAACGCAGACTCGAACTCCGCCGTTTGCATGTAGTCCGCATAACCGCGAAACGACTCGTTGCGCCAGCCCATGTTTGGTGAGTCCTTACGAGCAGACCGCAGTCCGCCAAGGGCCTTCATGTGCTCGTAGCCGATGCCGGCGTCGCGGAGCAACCGTTCCAACGCCTCGCGATTGTACTGGGGATTGTATTTCGATCTGGCAATCGTTCGAACGTCGATAAGCCGCTTTATTTGGTGCGCCTGCAGTATTTCGATGAGAACATCGACCGGCCGCGTGGAATGTCCGACCGTCCGGATCAGCGGCTTCTCCATATCTCCATTTTCGGTCATCCGGGCTTGTTGCGGCCAACGTCTTTCCAATTCCTCGCAAAACGCGATCTCAAACCCCGGCGCTGCAACCCGCCAATCAACCAACGCCGGTCACACGTTTCAAAAATAAATTCCCCCTAACTCAATCCCCACCAATCAAACCACTTACTAACTCACCCCGCACCCCCCATAGTTCGTTTCCTCCCCCCCACCCCCTAAACTCAAATCGAAAGGATCCATATGTTGATCTCCGAGAAACAGCATCAGGCAAATTGTCAGAACGCGCAGCACTCTTCCGGACCCACCTCCGAGGCAGGTAAGGCTGCCGTCCGCTACAACGCCCTCTCCTGGGGCCTCCGCGCCCGCGCCCTCATGGCTAAGCGCGACCAAGGCCAGGATTACCAGATCCTGTGGAACGGACTCGCCGAAGAATGGCAGCCCGAAACCTCCTGCGAGCGCCACCACCTCGAAACCATGGCCACCTCCCAGTGGCTGATGGGCCGCATGGCCGAGAGTGACACCGAAGTCTATGACTCGGGCATGGGGCTGAAAGTCAAAATCGCCCTCCTCGATCGCATCTCCGTCCAGCGCGTGCGCCTCGAACGCTCCTTCATCAACGCCACCAATCAACTCCGGCAATTCCAGCGGGACCGTCTCGCCCGCGCCGCTGCCCAGGCCCAAGCCGAAACCCAAGCCAAAGCCGAGGCCCAAGCCGAAGCGAAAGCCCAAGCCGAAGCGAAAGCGCAAGCCAAAGCCCAGCCATCCGAACCCGCCAAGCCCGAGACCGCCAAACCGGCTCAAACCGCACCGACCCCGCCCGCACCTCCGCATCCCGGCTATGTCATGTCCGAAGACGCCCCAGTCCATCCCCTCTCCTGCGAGCCCAATCCCACCGATACCCGATAGCTCGCCAGCACCAACGATCTTTGACAACTTCGCGCCTGCCAACAACGGGTGCGCCATCATTGTCTTTCCGTTCTCCTCTCTATCCCCCCCCCCAGCCGCCAAATCCGTGAAAATCGCGCTGCCCATCCCCGGGCCACCGCCAAAACCGCACCCCGCCCCCCGTCAACCCGCTCCCGTTGCTCGCCGCACCTGCGCCTACCCCCTTTACGGCCCATATAATCAACCGGCTAGGGTTTGATCGTCCGAAATCGCCCGCCGCCCAAACAAAGAAAACGTCCAGTCCTGCTAAAATAAAGTTGATCCAATCCCCGGGAGGAACAATCGAGTTGCCATCTGCAATCCTCGCCCTGGAAGACGGCACGGTCTTCGAGGGCAGGAGTTTTGGTGCGCCCGCCGAACGCTCCGGCGAAGTTGTCTTCAATACCGCCATCACCGGCTACCAGGAAATCTTCACCGATCCGTCCTATTCCGGCCAGATCGTCATTCTCACCAACCCCCAAATCGGCAACTACGGCACCAACGCCGCCGATAACGAAGCCGCGCAGCCCTTACATCGAAGGCCTGGTCGTCCGCGAGTTCTCCGGCATCACCAGCAACTGGCGCTCCGACGAAGAAGCCCGCGCATTTCCTCGCCAACACCGGCATCCCCGTCGTCTCCGACCTCGATACCCGCGCGCTCGTCCGCCATCTGCGCACCCGCGGCGTCATGCGCGGCGTCCTCTCCGCCATCGAAAACGATCGCCGCCAAGCTGGTCGAAAAAGCCCGCGCACATCCCCTCCATGGCCGGCCTCGATCTCGCCAGCCGCGTCTCCACCCTCCAGCCCTACGACTGGACCAAGCCGTCGAACCCTGCTCGCCCTCCGAACTCGTCGCCGCCGCCGGCCGAGCCCCGCTTCCACGTCGTCGCCTACGACTTCGGCATCAAGCAGCAACATCCTCCGCCGCCTGGTCCACGTCGGGCTGCCGCGTCACCGTCGTCCCCGCCGCTCACCTCCGCCGAAGACGTGCTCGCGCTCAAGCCCGACGGCGTCTTCCTCTCGAACGGTCCCGGCGATCCCGAGCCGCTCGAAACCCAGGTCGGCAACGTCCGCAACCTCATCGGCAAGACGCCGATCTTCGGCATCTGCCTCGGCCACCAGATCCTCGGCCTCGCCCTCGGCGGCAAGACCTACAAACTGAAATTCGGCCACCGCGGCGCCAATCATCCGGTCCTCAACCAGCTCACCAACAAGGTGGAAATCACCTCGCACAATCACGGCTTCGCGGTCGATCCCGATTCGCTCAACCTCAACGACGTCGACATCACCCACATCAATCTGAACGACCAGACGCTCGAAGGCTTCCGCCATCGCAACGCGAGCCCGTCTTCTGCGTCCAGTACCATCCCGAAGCCGCGCCCGGCCCGCACGATTCGCACTACCTCTTCGACGACTTCGTCAAACTCATGGCGGAGTTCAGAGCCGCTAACCGATGCCCCGCCGCAACGACCTCCACCGCATCCTGATCATCGGCTCCGGCCCCATCATCATCGGCCAGGCCTGCGAGTTCGATTACTCCGGCACCCAGGCCGCCAAAGCCCTGCGCGCCGACGGCTACGAAGTCATCCTCGTCAATTCCAATCCGGCCACCATCATGACCGATCCGGATCTCGCCGACCGCACCTACGTCGAGCCGCTCAGCTCGCCCTACCTCGAAGAGATCATCCGCAAGGAACGTCCCGACGCGCTGCTCTCCACCGTCGGCGGCCAGACCGGCCTCAATCTCTCCGTCGAACTCGCCGAAGCCGGCGTCCTCGATAAGTACGGCGTCGAACTGATCGGCGCCAAAATCGACGCCATCAAGAAGGCCGAAGACCGCCTGCTCTTCAAAGATGCCATGCGCAAGATCGGCCTCGAAACGCCGCATTCGCAGCTCGTCACCGACGTCGAGGCGGGCCTCGCTTTCGCCGAGCGCATCGGCTACCCCGTCATCCTGCGCCCCAGCTTCACCATGGGCGGCACCGGCGGCGGCATCGCCTACAACCGCGAAGATCTCGTCGAGATCCTCGAGCGCGGCCTCGACCTTTCGCCCGTCCACGAAGTCCTCATCGAAGAAAGCGCCCTCGGCTGGAAAGAATTCGAGCTCGAAGTCATGCGCGACCTCGCCGACAACGTCATCATCGTCTGCTCCATCGAAAACTTCGATCCCATGGGCGTCCACACCGGCGACTCCATCACCGTCGCCCCCGCCCAAACCCTCACCGACCGCGAATATCAGATGATGCGCGACGGCGCCCTCCGCTGCCTGCGCGAAATCGGCGTCGATACCGGCGGCTCCAACGTCCAGTTCGCCATCAATCCCAAAGACGGCCGCATGGTCATCATCGAGATGAACCCGCGCGTCTCGCGCAGTTCCGCGCTCGCCTCCAAAGCCACCGGCTTCCCCATCGCCAAGATCGCCGCCAAGCTCGCCGTCGGCTACCGCCTCGACGAAATCCGCAACGACATCACCGCAAGTCACGCCCGCCTGCTTCGAGCCCACCATCGATTACGTGGTCGTCAAGATTCCCAAGTGGGCAGTTCGAAAAATTCCCCGGCGCCGACACCACGCTCGGCACCCAGATGAAATCGGTCGGCGAAGTCATGGCCATCGGCCGCACCTTCAAGCAAGCCCTGGGGAAAGGCATCCGCAGCCTCGAAACCGGCAAAGCCTTCGGCTCCGAAAACTTCGACACAAACCTGATCCCGCAGAAACTGATCACGCCCACGCCCGACCGCCTTACTACATCCGCTTCGCCTTCGAGCAACGGCTACACCGTGGAAGCAGATCCACGAGATGACCTCCATCGATCCCTGGTTCCTCGACCAGCTCGAGGATGTATCGAAACTCGAAGCTGAACTCGCGGCCACACTTTGCGAAGCCGTCTCGCAAGACGCATTGCTGCGCGCCAAGCGCTTCGGCATCTCCGACGCCCAACTCGGCACAGACCTGGAACGCCGCCGAACTCGAAGTCCGCGAAACGCCGCAAACGACTGGGCGTCAAGGCCGTCTTCAACCGCGTCGATACCTGCGCCGCCGAATTCGAAAGCTTCACGCCCTACCTCTACTCCACCTACGAAACCGCCTGCGAAGCCGACCCATCCGATCGCAAGAAAGTCATGATCCTCGGCAGCGGCCCCAACCGCATCGGCCAGGGCATCGAGTTCGATTACTGCTGCTGCCACGCCTCCTTCGCCCTGCAGGAGATGGACCATCGAATCGATCATGGTCAACTGCAATCCCGAAACCGTCTCCACCGATTACGACACCAGCGACCGCCTCTACTTCGAACCGCTCACGCTCGAAAACGTCCTCAACATCTGTCGACATCGAAAAGCCCGACGGCGTCATCGTCCAGTTCGGCGGCCAGACCCCGCTCACCCTCGCGCTGCCGCTCAAGCGCCTCGGCGTGCCCATCATCGGCACCGATCCCGAAAATATCGATCTCGCCGAAGACCGCAAACTCTTCGGCAAACTGCTCGACGATCTTGAGCATTCCCGTCGCCCGCCAACGGCACCGCCACCAGCGCCGAAGAAGCCTGCGCCATCGCGCGCCGCATCGGCTATCCCGTGCTGGTCCGCCCCAGCTACGTGCTGGGCGGCCGCGCCATGGTCATCGCCTACGACGAAGACACCGTGCGCCACTACATGCGCGAAGCCGTCAGCTTCTCGCAGGACCGCCCCGTGCTCATCGATCGTTTCCTCGAAGACGCCACCGAAGTCGACGTGGATGCGCTCTGCCGATGGCGACGACGTCCTCATCGCCGGCATCATGGAGCACATCGAAGAGGCCGGCGTCCATTCCGGCGACAGTTCCTGCGTGCTGCCCCCGCAATCGATCACCGCGCGCGCAACTCGACACCATTGAAGACTACACCGTGCGCCTGGCGCAAGCGCTGCAACGTCATCGGCCTGATGAACGTGCAGTACGCCATTCAGAACGGCGTCGTCTACGTGCTCGAAGTGAACCCGCGCGCCTCGCGCACCGTGCCCTATGTCAGCAAAGCCACCGGCGTCGCCGCTGCCCAAGATCGCCGTCGGCCTGATGCTCGGCAAGAAGCTTCGCGACTTCACCACAGCCACCGGCCGTCTTGCCCGTGCCGCAATACTTCGTCAAATCGCCCGTCTTCCCGTTCAACAAATTCCCCGGCGTCGACCCCGCCCTCGGACCCGAAATGCGCTCCACCGGCGAAGTCATGGGCGTCGGCGACAACTTCGGCGAAGCCTTCGCCAAAGCCCAGCTCAGCGCCGGCACGCCGCTGCCCGACAAGGGCACCGTCTTCATCAGCGTCAACGATCGCTACAAACCCGAAGCCGTCGCTGTGGCGCGGCAAGTTCGCCGAACTGGGCTTCCAGCTGGTCGCCACCCGCGGCACCGCGCCGCCTCCATACGCGCCGCCGGCCTCGCCTGCAAGATCGTGTTCAAAGTGAACGAAGGCCGCCCCAACGCCGTCGATCTGCTGAAAGCCGGCTCCATTCAACTGGCGATCTACACCACCACCGGCGCCCAGCCTTCTTCGATGAGAAAGCCATCCGCCGCAGCGCCGTCACCTACCGCGTCCCCTGCATCACCACCATGAGCGGCGCGCGCGCCGCCGCCGAAGCCATCGCCTCGCGCAAACGCGACCCCATCCGGGTCTGGAGCCTGCAGGAAATTCACGAGCGCGCCAAAGCCCCCGCATAGCCCCCCCCCACCGATCGCGACTATCGTTCCGATGTCCCCGGCGCCAGGCGAAAATCGCCTTGGCCCGACCGGTCGATAAAAGTAAAATAGCCGTCGTGAGAAAGCCCGTCCACGTAGTGGTAGCGCCACATTTCCATGGCGTACGGACTCCGCGCCCCTTTGGGTTGCGATTCGATTTCGTCTGGCGGACCGTAGACAATGTACATGTGCCCGCGGTCCGACCGCCATCCCGCCACGCCCGCCACGGCAAAGCGCAGGTTGGCGTATTCGATGCGCCGGTAGTGCTCCTTCCTGGCTGCGTTCTCCGGCGCTCCCGGCGGATTGCGCCGCTGCCAAAACTGCTCGACGAACATCTTCCGCACTTCATCCGTGGTCAATGCTTGGAACGCGGCGCGCTCCCGGTTGTCGATGATGTAAACCACTTCCTCGTTGAGCCATTTATCGGACCAAGGCAAGTTCGCGCCCGCTTGAACCTCAGCACCCGGTCGCGCCGGGGCAGCCTGCCATGCAGCCAGAGTGGCTGCGGCGATAACCAGCAGCGTGAGAGCGGCAAACAGCGGCGTCCACGCGCCTGCCGGCCTCGCGGGATAAAGTAGTCGACGGATCCGTTTCATAAGTTGTCCTCCCGTAGCGGCCACCGCCGTTTCGCGGCCGGACCAACGGTTCTGCTCCAACGCAGCCAGCGCCACGGCGTATTCGTGCGCATTGCCGCCCATGGCGACAGCCACATCGTCACAACAGTTCTCGCGCTCAGCGCGAATCACGCGTCCCATCCACCACACCGCCGGATGATAAAAGAGCAGCCCCTCCACACATCGCTGCAGAATGTTCACCAGATAATCGCAGCGGCCGATGTGCGCGAGTTCGTGCAGCAGGATCGCCTCGGTCTGCTCAACTGGCAACCCCGCCAGTAGCCCGGCCGGCATCAAAATCAACGGACGAAAATGCCCCAACACCATCGGCACCTCCGCCAAACACGACTCCAGCAATGCCACCGGCCGTGAGACGCCCAGCCGTTCTCTTAACCGGTCAAGATTCCGCCGCCACTGCTCCGGCGCAACACAAACGCCCTTGCGGCGCAGGCGCAGTGTGAACGCCCAGCCCCCGGCATGCCGCAGCGCAAAGATCCACACGCCGGCCAGCCAGAATGGCGCAAGCCAAGGCACCTTCGCCGCCAGGCTCCCCGTGGATGGACTCAGCCCCGCGAAGCCCAACCGTACATTCCATCCGGGCGCGCCCGCCCGTCCGATATTCTGGAAGCCGCCCGTACCGCCGGGCATCGCCAGGAACAAGGTCAAGCCGAACGCCGCCAACATGGCGAGCATCGCCACGCACCCAGCCGCATAACGCGTCCGCGGCGACCGCACCGCCCACAACACCACAGCCAGCGCCGCGGATATCAACGCGCCCTCCCACAAGCTATGCAACAGCGCCCATCCCACGGCCCCGGCCAGCGGCGTATCGACCCACCTTTCGAGAAGCCTCATTTCTTCCCCTTTCGGTATTCGTCAAGCAGCGTCCACATCTCGGCCAGTTCCTGCTGGCTGGCCTTGCGTGCCGATAGCGCGCCCATCATCAATTCTTTCGCCGACCCGTTGAATGCCCGCTCCAGCAAGTGGCCGGCCAGTTGCCGCTGGGTCCATTCGCGCGGCCGCGCGGCCTTATATACGTGCGCGCGCTCCCTCTCGTCCCGCAGTACCAGGCCCTTTTCAGCCATGATCTGCATGAATTTCAATATGGTGCTGTATTGCGCCTTGCGCCGCTCCACGATCACGTTGTAAACATCGCGCACCGTGGCCGGCCCAATACTCCAGAGCACTGTCAGGATTTCGAGTTCCGCATCCGTCGGACGAGGTGGCGTATCTGCCATATACGAATAACTTACTAGTAAGAGTTTCCTATGTCAAGCGGCCATTCGAAGTTTTTGCGATCATCCGCGTGAGATCATTGTGGCTTGAGCCCTCTCATCTTTATCCTGCTGGCTCCCCTCATGAGCCTTGATATGTCCAGCGCCGCCCGCGAACTGGCCCGGGCCGTAGCCGCGGCCGCCATGCACGAACCCGCCACCGTAACGGTGAAGAATCTGTCGTCGCTCGGCCCCGCCGATGTCGCCGAAATCGGCCGCCTATTCGAAGCCGAATTGAAGACCGCTGGACCGCCCACCACCGAAGTCCAACTCACCATCTCTGAAAACTTGACGCAATATCTCCTGGTCGCCGAACTGCATCGCGGCGAACACCGCGTGCTCCTGGAATCCTGGCCGCGTACCTCCGCATCCCCAACTGGCGCCGGCACGCCCCGCATGACGCTCGAAAGAAAATTGCTGTGGGAGCAAGACCAACCCATCCTCGATGCCGCTCAAACCGCCTCCGCCATCCTGGTGCTCGATGCATCCCGCGTGCTGCTGGCCCATGGCGCGGATCTCCAATCGGCGCCGCTCCCCGCCACCCATCCGTGGCCTCGCGACCTGCGTGGACGCCTGTCGTTCAGTAACACAGCGTTCACCGCATGGCTGCCCGGAACCATCTGCCACGGCGCCACCGAGCCCCAACTTTCGCTCGAATGCCGCGACTCAACAGACTCTTGGTTTCTCGCGCCCGGCGCCATTGCCACCTTCGCGCCGGCTCGTAATACGTTCCAAGGCCATCTCGACATCGAACCCGGCGGCCCGCGCGACTTGCCCCCGTTCTATTCAGCCGCACCCGCCGCAGACGGTTGGATCTTCGCCGCGACGGACGGCCGCGCACACATCTACACCAACTCGTTCGAACCATCCGGCACGGTCGACCATTGGGGCAGCGACATCGCCGCCGTCCAGACCCCGTGCGGCCCGCGCCTGCTCGTCACCCGTCCCTCAGCCCTATCCGAAACGGACGCCGTACAGCCTTACCGGATCGCCGGCGCCGCGCCCATGCCCGCTGGTCCGCCGCTCGAATTTCCGGGACCCATCACTGCGCTATGGTCCACCGGCGGCACTGCCGTGGCAGTCTCTCGCGATCTTCAAACCCGACGCTATGCGGCTTACAGCCTTTCTCCTAATTGCGGTTCTTAGCGCGCCGGCGTTGGGCGGCGCTGCTACGCGCCCGCGCTACGGTGGAACGTTGCGCGTCGAGATGCGCGCGGCGCCATCCGCACTGGACCCCTCTAACGCGGAGACCACTCCGCTGGCGGGCCTCGTCTTCGAAACCCTGGTGCGTATGGATGCGGAAGCCGTTCAGCCCTGCCTCGCAGTATCCTGGCAGCACGACGCGTCTGCCCGCCACTGGCAGTTCAAATTGCGCCCCGCCGTCAAACTGCACGATGGTTCCGCGCTAACCGCCGCCGCAGTTGCCGCGTCACTGCAGGCCGCCTTGCCTGGCGTAACAGCCGCTGCGAACGAGGCTGGCGATGGCATCGTCGTCCGCGCCGCCCATCCCGTGCCCGATCTACTTCTGCAACTGGCCCACACCGGTTGGTTCGCCACCGGACCCTTCCGCCCCACTGCCTTCGACGCCGGACGTCGCGCCACCTTTGCCGCCAATGAAGATTATTGGGGCGGTCGTCCCTTTCTCGATGCCATCGAGGTCCAACTCGGCCGTACCGCGCGCGATCAGTTGGCCGATCTCGAACTGGGCAAAGCCGACGTAATCGAAATCGGTCCCTCCGACTTGCGCCGCGCGGCGGACCACGGCCGCACCACTTGGTCATCCGCCCCCATCGACGTGCTCGCCCTGGTGTTTGCGCCCAATCGCGATCCACGCCTGCGCCAGGCCCTGGCACTCTCGATCGACCGCGCTGCCATGCATGCCGTGCTCCTGCAAAAACAAGGAGAAGCTACCGCCGCGCTCCTGCCGCAATGGCTTTCCGGATACGCTTTCGCATTTCCGGCCTCTCCCGATTTGCCGCGTGCGCGCGCCCTCGCCGCATCCCTCCCCCCCCAGGCGCGCACCCTCACGCTCTCCTACGATCCCGCTCTTCGCAGCGCCCGCCCGCTGGCGGAACGCGTCGCAGTCAACGCGCGCGATGCCGGACTCACCGTCCAAGTCTCGCCCCAAAATCCACACGCAGATGTCCAGTTGACCGACGTTCCCATAACTTCGCTGATGCCCGACCACGCGCTGACCGCCATCGCCACCGCCCTCAGTCTCGACCCGCCGGGCCCCGCAACCGACGCATCCCCGGCGGCCACCTACGAAGCCGAGCGCAAGCTCCTGGATAACTCCCGCGCCATTCCGCTGTTCCATCTTCCCGCGCTCTATGGCGTTGCCGGCCGCGTCCACGTCTACGCGCCGCCCGCCATCACTCGCCTGGGCGACTGGCGCTTCGAGAATGTCTGGCTCTCTGGGACCATGCCATGACCTTCCGCACCCGCCTGTTGATCGCCTTCGCGCTAACCGTGGTCGTCGCCGTGGCCTTCGTGGGCGCGATCGTTTCCACCACCATGCGCCGCGCCTTCGACCGCGTCGATCAGCAGCACGTCTCCGCGCTCGTGGCCCAGTTCCGCCAGGAGTACGCGCGCCGCCAGCGCGAGATCGCCCAACACGTCAAGGACATCGCCGAGGCCGATAGCACTCGCGACATGGTCATCGCGCTCAGCCGTCCCGATGCGGATCCCGCGGCCTTCGTGGATGCCGCCCAACCCCTGGCCGCCGCGCACGGCTTGGACTTCCTCGAACTCGTCTCTTCCACCGGCAGTATCGTTTCGTCCGCGCAATGGCCCGCGCGATTCCTGTACCACGAAGACTGGCTCACCCATCGCGACGACTGGAATACGCAAGAGCCGTTCTTGAAAAGCGAAGAGTTGCCCGCCGGTTCGGCGCTGGCTCTGGTCTCGGTCCAAGTCGCCAGCGCCGGCGAGGGCAGCAGTAAGCTGTATATCGTCGGCGGCGAATCGCTCGATCGCGACTTCTTGTCATCGTTCGTGCTGCCCGACGGCATGCGTGCCCTGCTGTATCGCGAGCCCCAATCGATCGTCGGTGTAACCGGCCCGATTGCCCGTGCCGAGGTCCTCAAACCCCTCACCGACGCCCTGCGCAAACAGCGCACCGAAGTCACCGCCGCCGTGCAGTGGACCGCCGACCCCATCAGCGCCGAGACCTTTCACGCCATCCCGCTGATAGGTCCCAAAGTAGACGGTGCCAACGGTGAATTAATGGGCGCATTCCTGGTGGGCAGTTCGCGCGCCACCGAAGTGGGCCTTGAGCGCTTCCTCTATCGCGTCGAAATCCTGGTCGCATTGGGCGGCATTCTCCTGGCATTGCTGGTCGCCTTTTGGACCACGGCGCGCATCACCAAACCCGTCGAAGCGCTGGCCGCCGGCGCGCGCGCGGTTGCCGCCGGAGACTGGAACACCCAGGTGGATGTGAATGCAGGCGGCGAAATCGGCGACTTGGCTGCCGCCTTCAACCAGATGACCCGCGAAATGCTGGAACAGCGCGATCGCCTGGTTCAGGCCGAGCGTGTGGCTGCCTGGCGCGAACTCGCCCGCCGCCTGGCGCACGAACTGAAGAATCCGCTCTTCCCCCTGCAAATCACCGTCGAGAACCTGCAGCGCGCGCGCGCCGGCCATCCCGAAGAATTCGACGAAGTGTTCCGCGAGAGCACCAGCACATTGCTCGCCGAACTCGGCAAACTGCGCGGCATCGTGGGGCGCTTTAGCGACTTCGCCAAAATGCCGCAGCCTCAAACCGAGACCGTTGACCTGAACGCCTTGGTGCGCGACAGCCTCAAACTCTTCGAGGCGCAGATGCAGGCGGCCGGCGTGGCCCTGCGCCTCGATCTCGCCGGCGGCCTACGCGCCATCCAGGCCGACCCCAACCAACTCGGCCGCGCGCTGCAGAATCTGGTATTGAACGCCATCGACGCCATGCCCTCCGGCGGTACGCTGCTCATGCGCACGGCCGCCCACGAAGACGGCGTGCGCGTGGAAGTCTGCGACACCGGACAAGGTCTGACGCAGGAAGAATGCGACCGCCTCTTTACGCCGTATTACACAACCAAGACCCACGGCACCGGTCTCGGCCTCGCCATCGTGCAGTCAGTCATCAGTGACCACGGCGGCAAGATCGGCGTCAGAAGCGCGCCGGGCAAAGGAACCACCTTCGTGATTGACTTGGCCTGATGTCGGCGGCAACGCCCGGAATGCCACCGCCGCAATGGCCGCCAATCCGGCAGCACAGGCCAGCATCGCCGAATAGCCGAACTTCGCAATCGCCGCCCCCCCCGCCAGCGACGATACCAACTGCGCCGCGAAGGCCACCAGCATCATCAGCGCCGAGGCGCCCGTGCGTTCCTGCTCCCGCACGCGATCCATCAGCAGCGTGTTTACTCCAGGTTCGCTCATCCACTGGCTCGACGTGTAGCTCATGAACACAGCCGCGGCAGCCCAACCGGTGGGTCCGGCGGCCAGTCCGCACAGCGCCAGCGCGGTGGCCAACAGCATGGCGGCGGTGCCGCTCACTAAGCCTAATCGCCGTAAGATCAGCGGCGCCAGCATCAGCGCCAATACCTGCGCCAGTTGCGAGCCCGACATGATCAAACCAATGCGCTCCACCGGCGTGTGCAGGTGCGCGAAGAAAGTAGTGAAGAACGGATTGAAAGATCCCGTAGCCAGATTCCATATCGCCCAGACGATCAGAAATCGCACCACGAAACGGTTGCGCGGATACAGTTTGGCGCCTTCGGCGGGCGCGGGACCGATCCGTAAACGGGCCGAGGGCCAAAGCGCCAGCGCCAGTAGCGCGCATCCCGCAAGCATGGCCGGGCGCTTGCCGCCCAACCATCCGGGCAAATGGCCGCCCAGCCATCCCCCCGCGATTCCTAGCGCGATGGAACTGGCGGTCGAAAAACTGAAGCCCGCCGACCGCGCCTTTTCGCTGGTCAGTCGTGCGATAGCCGGCGCCAATGAGACCACATACAGCGAGAACGCCGCGCCGCTCATGCAAGCCAGCGCCAGCAAAGGCGCTCGTCCGGTGACCGCCACCCGCACCGCCGAAATCATTCCCACCGAAGCGAACGAAACGAACAGTAGTTTGCCTAATCCCCAGCGGCGGGCCAGGGCCGCGGCGGGCAGAATCGCGGCCACCATTCCCGCCGTCGACGCGCTATTCACCTGTCCCACAAAATCTTCGTGATAGCCCAGGTCCAGCAGGTACAAATTGTAAAGCAGCACGAAGATGAACATCCCCAGCACGAAGAACGAACTCGCGCCCAGGAACAGCCAGTAGCCGCTGGTCAGTCCGCTCGACCGCGTGCGCCACCGCACCCCACTGCCAAGTAGCGCCGCGAACGCCCGCGTATGGAATACAGACCGGTGCGCCAGAAACCGCGTAGTGCGCGCGTATTTCAGCGCGCGCCGCTGCAATGTGAATTGCTCTTTCGGCACGCAGACTGCATCCACCGGCCCTGGCAGCGAAGGCAACAGCCGCCGCCGCACCACTGCGAATTTGTCGCGCGCCGTATCGAGCAGCGCCAGGTGCAGCCACAATTCGTCTTTATTCGGATGGAATTCCGCTTCGACGGCCGAGAACGCGAACGCTTCGAACCACTCCTGCACGCGCGCCGGCAGCGCCTCCACTTCCTGCCCGGCCACCACGCCCAGCGCGCACCCGAACCATGCACGCGCCAACCGGAACGCGATGGCTTCCAGACGCCGCAATTCCGGATCGTGCAACTCGCGCCATCGAATCCAGAACTCCTCGTCGCCCGCGTGGTGCTCCAGAAACCAGGCGATTTCGTAAACATGGCAGGCCCGCGCACTGCCCCGCAGCATGTGCCGCAGCAGGTGCAAACACGCATAGGCCAATGCATCCGCGGTGCCGAGCGCATGGCCGGCACGCCGCTCCCAGAACTGCTCCACACCCGGAGCCCGCAGTCGCTCCGTAACATCGTCCCAGAACTGCAAGTGGACTTCGATCGCCAGCGGGATTTCGGGATCGAAGTGGCTGCCCCCCCGCCACTCCCAACCAGTCTTGCGAACCAGCGCCGGCAAATGGTCCGTGGGATGCGCGCCGGGTTTCTCCACCGGCTCGTAGCCCCTGCTCGATGAACAAATTCCAAGCGCGATAAGCGAATTGCGGCGGGCAATATAGGTCGAGATCGACTTGCGCCCGCAGCCGCAAATCCGGCACGAAATGCGGCCACTGCGTGGTGCCCTTCAGGAACAGATAGGGGATGCCGGCGCCGTCAAGCCACTCTCCCACCTGGTCCTGCAACGCTCGCGCCCGCGCCAGCCGTTCGGTATTTTCGACTACGTTCTGCGCAATACGCTCGCGCACCCAGTCTGGCAGTGCATGGCCCGCCGCCGCCCCGAAATGCAGCGTCAACGACGAGCGGTCGCAGAAATCCAACACCTCCTGCCAGGGTAAATCGGAGGCGGGAGGCTCGCCCGCTGGGAATTGCAGCGCATCCATCACCGCCGCTACGGCGCGCGGAACCTTCGGAGTCACTTAGAAATCGTACCGGATCGCGAACTGCAAGCGGCGCGGCGGGCCCACGCCAAAGATTCCGCCGAAGAACGGCGGACCAAAATCGACGTAACCCAACGGAACTCCCCAGTTCGGATGATTGAATATATTGAAAGCCTCCGCACGGAATTCGAGCGCCCCCCGCTCCCGAATCGGAAACCGGCGATGCAAAGACATATCGAAGATGTTGTTGCCCGGACCATTCACAATGTTCCGCCCCGCATCGCCGAAAGTATAAGGCGCCGGCTGGGTAAATGCAGCCGTATTGAAGAACGCAGTCGTAGTGCGCTGGCTGCGCGGCAACGTCAGGCTCACTCCCGGTACGATGTTAGGGCGGTTCGGCAAACCCGTATTTGCGGGATCGAACGCGTAGTAGAAAATATCGAGCGGCAATCCGTCCTGCAACGTCACCGTGCCCGTCAACTGCCAGTTCCGCAATGCCGGTCCCAACGCCTTTACCGCAGGCAGAGCGATCACATACCCGCCGCTGATGCGCCGTCCACTGTTGAACGACGACAATCCGCGCTCCAGCCGCAAATTATTTTCGTCCTGCGCGCCGACGCTGTCATAAAGCCCCGGCAGCACCGTATCCGCATCGTCGATGGATTTCGACCAAACGAAGCTGGCCAGCAGCGACACTCGCCCGGTCAGTCGCTTCTCTGCCTTAACCTGCAGCGCGTTGTACGACGAATTGGCGATGTGCTGCCGCTGAATAATCTCGCCCAAGCTCGGCCAGGTGCGCAGCGATTGCAAATCTCCCGGCCGCGGGTTCAGATCCTCGCCCGTCTCGGTATGCAGCGGCGTGTTGAACTGCCGGAACCTGCCCAGGTGCGTGCCCTTGCTGCCCACGTACGATACTTCGCCCAGAATGTGCCCGCGAAATTCGTGCTGGAGCCCGGCATTCCACTGCTGCACGTACGGCGTGCCTGCATGCGGATCGATGCCGAAGTAAGTGGGAAATCCAGTCGAAGACGTCGTGCGGAAATCCGTTCTGCGTAGTCAGTATCGGCGGCAGGCTGCCGTTTGTCACGTTGTTCTGCACCAGGATTCCGTTCAGCAATAAATCGTAAGTCTCGACCGCGATCTCCGGGTTGTAATAGATCCCGTAGCCCGCGCGGAAAACCGTCTCGCCCGGCGCGAACGGAAGCGACGGCAAGCGCCACGCCAGCCCTATCCGAGGCGAAAAGTTATGCGTGTCGGGCGCCACCGCTTGGCTCACTCGCTGTAACTGTGGCGGTGCTGGATTCGGTCCCGCCGCATAGACCAGGTTCAATAAATTGCCGCGCGTCTCACTATACGGAGTGACATATTCATATCGCAGGCCGAGGTTCAAGGTCAGCCGCGGTGTGACCCGCCAATCGTCTTGCACGAAACCGCCCCAGCTATCCTGGCGCAAATAAGCCTGCGTATCGCCGACTTCGCGGCTGGTATTCTGCGGGAAACCCAGCAGGAAGTCCGCAAGCGCCTCGCCGGTAAATGCGCCGGTGTAGAGATACGATCCGCGCGCCAGTTTACTCTGCTGGTAATTTAACTGGAAGTGAATCCAATCGAAGCCCGCTTTGATAGTGTGCGCGCCGCGCATCCACGAAGACACTGTCCGAGGCGTTCCACAGATTGTCGCGCTGCACCTGCGGCAGCGTCGGATCGTCGGTCACTAGCGAATAGTCCGACAACTGAAAGTAAGGCAAGCCATAATTTGCCGGATCGCTCGTCAGCCCTTGCACGCCCAGTTGTTGGATCACGTTGGTCTGGAACGCGCTCTGCGGCGTGTCGTACATGCTCAGCCGGGTGAAAGAAAAGCGCGCCTCGTTCAGCCAGGAATTGCGCGCGTACGTATAACTCAACGCCGCTTGCTGCGCGCGTACATTCTCTTCAGTAGGGCGCAGCGGAAACGATCCGGAAATGATGTTGCGCTCCCAGTTGTAGGTATAACGTCCGCTCAACTGGCTTTGATTGTGAAACTGGTGATCGATGCGCGTCGAAAAAGCATCGTTGCGATTCGTGTCCGGCGTCTCGTCCACAAAGTTATTGCCGCCGCCATTGTTCAAATTCGGCAACGGCTCGTAAGTAGCCAGAAACTTGCTGGCGATGGGATCGATGCGATTGGCGGGTATGATATTGCCCGGAAATGGCGCGCCGCTGTTCAACGGATCTGTGATGGTGGGCTGTCCCGTGTAATCGCCCGTGCGCAGCGCCGCGGGAGGCACATTGCTCTGTACGGGCGTGCCGATCTTTGAACGCAACCCTTCATAGTTAGCGAAGAAAAATGTATTCGGCAGTGGCAGTCGCCCGCCCAGCGACCCGCCGAATTGGTTCTGCCGCACTACCGGAGTGGGCAGTTTGGGATCGTCCAAATAATTCCGCGCGTCCACGTCCTCATTCTGCAGATACTCGAAAGCGCTGCCGTGGAAATGCTTGCTGCCGGAGCGCGTCACCACGTCGATCGCCGCCCCCCCCGCTTCCGGAAACTCGGCCGGCGCGAGCGACGTCTGAATGCGGAACTCCTGCACTGAATCCATGGGCGGGTACACGGCGATCGAGAAAGTATTGCGATCCGTATCGTACGCCCCATCCAACGAAAAGCATTCATGGTCGAGCGGCTACCGTTGATCGGCGGATTGAACGCCACCGATCCCCGCGAGCCTTGCTGCACATCGTTGATGATGTCGTGCGTGAAGCCGCCCAACTGCCGCGGAATCGCGCCCGGCCCCAGCGTCACCAGCGCCACGATATTCCGGGTATTCAAGGGTAGGTCTTCGGTGGTCCCGGCATCCAGGTGATAGCCGATCGAAGCTTCGTCGCTTTGCACCGGCGAAACCGCGGCCACCGCCGTAACGGTGTCGCGCACCTCCCCAACTCTCAGATCGAGATCCAGGCGGCCCTTCTGGTTCACCGCTAGCGAAACATGTTCCGACGTGGTCGTGCGGAAGCCGGCCTTTTGCGCGGTCACCGTATAGGTGCCGGGCGGCAACTCATCCAGAACATAATTGCCCTCCGTGCCGGTGAGCGCGCTGCGGGTAAATCCGGTGTTCTCTTCGGTGGCCGATATGGACACCCCCGGCGCCGCCGCCCGCGATTCATCGAGCACGGTGCCCGAGAGCGTGGCCGAAGCGACCTGCGCCATCGCCTGACTGGAAAACACCGCAGCCAACATTGCCAGTTGCGTTAACCAAAACCTCATGCCACACCGCCGTCATTCACCACTTGCTCCAGCAAGACGGCCGCCTCTTCGTAATTGGAATAGCGCAATTCAAACGCGGGAGCCTCGGCGATCGACTCCACCACCGCCGCGCGGCGGGCATCCAGTTCCGGATCGTATGCCGCCATGTCCTGCAACAGGCGCTCCCTCGCGTCCGCCTTGCCGACGCGCACGATGCCGGCGCGAACACCAGCCCCACGCCGCAGAAACGCGATGTGCTCCACGCGGCATTCCATCGCCGTACGAATGGGCAGGTCCGCGGTCATCACCTCGATCGTGGGCTTGCGTTCCATTTCGCGGCCCACCGTCCGGCCGCGCAATTCCGGGAAAAGGTCCGGCGCCTGCGCGCGAAAACGGAAATGATGGGGCTCGCCAATTACCGTCCGCCCGCCGTCCCAAACCACGCTGCTGGCGTCGTCCGAAATGTACGTCCATCCACGCCGCGCGCACGCGTACGCCAACGTGCTCTTGCCTACGCCCGATTCGCCGTGCAGTAGTGCCCCGGCCCCGTTCCAGGCCACGCACGCCGCGTGAATCGAAGTAATGTAATTCAGTTCCAGCAGCACATAAATCAACGCGTCCAAAAAATGCCAGCGAAGGAAAACACGGTCCGCCACCGTCGCGCGAGTCACGCACGAAAATCCGAAACGCTGCAACCGGTCTATGCAGGCGAAGTTTTCGGTGTCCGCAACCCACATAGTCAGACTACGCTGGCCCCGCAGCACGGGCGACGGCGGATGTACACCGGAGCCCTCGCTCACCATCACATGAATGCGGATGGGTGGCCGGTCAAAGTGCGGCGCATAAGCGCCAAAACTATCGCTGGCGGCATCAAGCACCTCCCGCACGTTGGTGGCAACCTCCACCGGAAACCCGTAAGGGTAGTAGCGGCCCACGTACGGCAGGTCCGCGTGGTACAGCAGTGGATCGTTGATTTGGCTCTCGACGGCGTTCGCTCCTGGCATCTATTTCGAGTAATAACACGGGCACCTAAGTAAGAAGAGTAAAAACATTAGTCGAAACGCGCCGGCCGCCTGGGGAGCGGTTATGCTGATTGAGGATGCGAGCGGCGATCGTACATTATTGGCTGTTGAACTGGCGCGGCGGCGAGAAAGTCCTGGAATCCCTTTGCAAACTCTTGCCCGACGCCGATATCTTCGCGCTCTTCTACGACCCCAGCGCGGTCAGTGCTGAAATCCGCCGCCATAATGTTACATCTTCTTTTCTGAATCCCCTGCGCCGCCACTACCGTCAACTGTTGCCGCTGATGCCCATGGCGCTCGAACAGTTCGATTTGCGCGGTTATGACCTGGTCCTCAGCAGTGAGTCCGGCCCCGCCAAGGGCGTGCTCACTTCTTCATCCGCGCGTCACATTTGTTACTGCCACACTCCCATGCGATACCTCTGGGATCTGTATCCGGCATATTCCAAAGAGTGGCTTTCCGGATGGCAGCGCATGCTGTTCGCGCCTCTCAGCAATTATCTGCGGCTCTGGGATTTCGCCGCCGCGGCCCGCGTGGATGAGTTCATCGCCAACAGTGACAACGTCCGCCGTAGAATCCGAAAAGCCTGGCGTCGCGATTCGCGCGTAATCTATCCGCCCGTCGCCGTCGAGAATTTCTATTGGCGCGAGCCGGAAGATTACTACCTGATCGTATCGGAACTGGTCGCCTATAAGCGCCTTGACGTAGCCGTGCGCGCCTTCACCCGCACGGGCCGGCGACTTCGCATAGTGGGCGACGGGCCCGAGTTTAAGAATCTGAAACGCATGGCTGGACCCGGTATCGAATTCTGTGGCCGCGTTCCCGACGCCGACTTGAGCGACTTGCTGGCCCGGTCCCGCGCCATGGTCGTGCCCGGCGAAGAAGATTTCGGCATGGCGCCCGTCGAGGCCCTCGCCAGCGGCAAGCCCGTGATTGCCCTGGGACGCGGCGGCAGCCTGGAAAGCGTGCCGCTGAGCGATCCCTTAGGCGGAGTGTTCTTCGACGAGCCCGACGAAGCCCGCTTGGTCGAAGCGCTTCACCGGTTCGAACTCGTAGAGGCACAGGTTCGTCCCCGCGAATTGCAAGCTTGGGCCGATCAGTTTTCCGAAGCGAATTTCCTTGCGCACATGCGCGAGGTGATTTGGCAGGACCCTTCGCCCAACGCCAAACGCGTCCGCGACAATTGTGAATTCGCAAATATTGACGAATAATCCCGCCCCCATGCCGTCCGATTGACGGCGATTAACTGCATCCAAACGATTGGCGCTAAGCTTGCTTTGAACAAGCCATGCCCATTGATCGCAGACAATTTGTAGCCGCGTGCGGTTCCACGCTCGCCCTGCTGGCCGCGCCCGCCGCACCCTCACCGAAGCCCTATGGATCGGGATATTTCGGCGAGTGGATCGACGACGAATTCGGTCTTCCCGCCTTCCGCTACACCTGCGACCAGGTTCACGATCCAAAGGCAGTCACCGCGGTCGGCCCCGGCATAATTTCGTCCACCGACCACATCCACCAGGTCGGCAACGACCGCCTGGTCGCCATTGCCTCCAACTACGGCCACGTGCAGGTTCGCCAGGACGAAGGCGCGCCCAAATTCCTCAACGAATATTCGCCTGAGCGCAGCCAGTTTGCGGGCGGCTTCGGGTACCTCACCGGCGGCGCGGAAACTTTGAGTACTTTCTACCCGGGCGGAGCGCGCAGCTTCGACCGCATTTTTGGCGTGGGATACTTCCGCAAGAAAGTAACCGGCCAGCATTACTCAGTGGACCAAGCCATCATCGCGCCCTTCGGCGACGATCCTGTGCTGCTCTCCCAGGTCACCATTGCCAATCATTCGCCATCCCGCGCAGACCTCCGTTGGATCGAATACTGGGGCTGCCACGTGTATCAATTCTCGTTTCGCTCCAACATCGAGCAATTCGGCGGAGGCGGCAGCGCGCCCGAACTGCGCCGCAAATTCGGCGATCGCTTTACCCCTCGCTTCACCGCACTCGAAGGCGGCGCCGGCTTGTTCGAAAGCAAGCAGTTCCTCGGCCGCGATCCCAAGGAAGAGCAAATGTTCGCCCGCATGAAAGCCTCCCTCGCCAGCCGCGCCAATCCCTTCCTCGCCCCCATTCAGGAGTCCGCGCCCGAAGCCGCCTTCGACGATCTCAATCCCCCCCCCACCTTCCTGGTCTCGCTGGATGCCCCCGCCGATAGCTTCACCACGAATGCCAAAACCTTCTTCGGCGCGGGCGGCACAGCCCAACCCGCCGGCCTCGCGCGCCCATTGGACGGTGCCCTCGATGGCGCTCCCGATACCGGCGGGCCCGACAGCGGCTTATTGCTGGAGCGCAAGTTCACCCTGGCCCCCGGCGAACAGCGCACCTTATATTTCCTCTATGGATACCTGCCGCAAGGCACCGAAACCGCGCCGCTGGTGGCCAAATATCGCGCGCATCCGGCGGACATCTGGAAAGAGTCCAGCCGCCAATGGAAAGATCGCGGTCTGCGCTTCGAGACTAAAACCGAGCCTTGGGTGAAGCGCGAGACCGCCTGGCATTACTACTATCTGCGCAGCAGCCTGACCTATGACGCTTACTTCGGCGAACACATCCTGTCGCAGGGCGGCATCTACCAATACACCATGGGCTTTCAAGGCGCCGCGCGCGATCCGCTACAACATGCCCTGCCATTTCTGTTCAGCGATCCGCACATCGTCAAGGAAGTGCTGCGCTACACCTTGAAGGAAGTGCGGCCCGATGGCTCCATCCCCTACGCCATCGTGGGGCATGGCATCGTGGCGCCCATTTCCATGGATAACTCGAGCGACATGCCGCTATGGCTGCTCTGGGCCGCCAGCGAATATGTGCTCGCCACCCGCGATACGGCCTTCCTCGACGACGAGGTTCCCACTTGGCCGCTGCATGGTCCAGGTGCCGGCAAAGCCACCGTGCGTGCGCTGTTGGCGCGCTGTTACAAGCATTTGATCGAAGACGTCGGCGCGGGCGAGCACGGCCTGATGCGCATGCTGAATGACGATTGGAACGATGCACTGGTCCTGTTCTGGGGGCAGCGCACCCTCAAAGAAACCGTGGCGAAGAGTGAAAGCGTCTTGAACTCCTCCATGGCCGCCTGGGTCTTCGACTACTACGCCCGCATGCTGACCTATGCGGGTTCGGATACCGCCCCAGTCGCTGACGCGCGGCGCCAGGCGGAGGCCAACCGTGTAGCGGCGCGCGCCCAGTGGACCGGCAAATGGCTGCGCCGCGCATGGCTCGGCCCAACCGCCGGGTGGCTCGGCGAAAAAGGATTGTGGCTCGAACCCCAGCCCTGGGCCATCCTCGGCGGCGTGACCGATGTCCAACAGACCAAGGAACTGATCGGCGCGATGGATGAGTTGCTGCGGCGCGCATCGCCCATCGGCGCCATGCAGATGAACCAGAGCCCGGACACGGCGTCGCAGGCTATGGCCGAACCCGGCACCTCTATTAGCGGTGGCGTCTGGCCTTCCCTGAACGCCACGCTGGTGTGGGCTCTCGCGCCCAGGAATGGCGCAATGGCCTGGGATGAGTGGAAGAAGAACACCCTGGCGCGCCATGCGGAAGTCTATCCCAACATCTGGTACAACACCTGGAGCGGCCCCGATACGCTCAATTCCACCGTCAGCAAGCATCGCCGGCGAGACGGTCAACAGCGGCTTCCTGCGCTATACGGATTTCCCCATCGGCAATCTGCATTCGCACGCGTGTACGCTGTATTCGGCGGCGAAACTGCTGGGGCTCGAGTTTACCGAAACCGGCATCGACCTGACGCCGCGCCTGCCGCTCGATTCCTACCGCTTCGATTCGCCGCTGGTCGGTATGGTCAAGTCGCCCGGCGGATACGAAGGCTGGTACCAGCCATCGAAAGCCGGCGAGTGGCACATCCGGCTGAGTCTGACGGAAGCGGACGCGAAAAGATTTACGCACGTCGCGGTGAACGGCGCCAAGGTGCGCGCCGTGCGGCCCGTGAATGGCACAATCGAAATCCGCGGCTCGAGCGCCGCCGAAAAGCCGCTCCGCTGGTCGGTAAAGCGATCCTAAAAGCGAAAGGCCCGGATTTTTCGGTCCGGGCCTCCGTCCTACAAATGAGACAACTGTTCAGCGCACGATCTGGAAAGTCAACACCGTGGTATGGGTAACTCCCCCCCCTGTTCCCGTGATGGTAATGGGATAGGTGCCGACCGGTGCCGTCCGGGACACCGTCAGATTGAAGTCCGACGTGCCCGATCCCGGCGCCGCAATGGACGACGGAGTGAAGTTATAAGTCACGCCCGACGGCACACCCGTCGCCGATAGCGCAATCGCCGAGTTAAACCCGCCGGAGACCTTCGTCGTCACTACGGCGTACCCGCTCTGGCCCTGATACAAATAACCAGATGTCGGCGAAACCGAAATGGTGAACGACCCGCTAACAGGCGCCGTCACCGTCAACGAAACGGTGGCCGTATGCGTAATGCCCCCGCCCGTCCCGGTCGCCGTAATCGTGTAAGTACCCGTCGCTGTGGTCGACGCCACCGTCATGGTCATCGTCGACGTGCCCGAACCCGGCGCCGCGATCGACGTTGGGTTGAAGCTTACCGTCACGCCCGACGGCTGGCCCGTCGCCGATAACGCGATCGCCGAGTTAAATCCGCCCGACACCGCCGTGGTAATCGTGGATGTGCCGCTATTGCCCTGCACCACCGAAACCGAAGTGGGCGACGCCGAAATCGTGAAGCTCGGGCTGGCCACCGCAGTCACTGTCAGCGAGACCGAAGTGCTCTCGGTAATGCTGCCCGACGTGCCGGTAACTTTAATCGTGTACGTGCCAGTGGCCGTTCCCGATGCCACGGTCAAAGACATCGTCGAACTGCCCGCCCCGGTAATAGAGGTTGGGCTGAACCCCACCGTTACACCCGACGGTTGGCCGGTTGCCGACAGTGCGATGGCGGAATTGAAACCGCCCGACACCGTGCTGCTGATGGTCGAACTACCCGAACTTCCCTGCACTACCGAGACCGAAGTGGGCGAAGCGGAAAGACTGAAGCCGGGAGTAGAGGTGCCGGTGAGCGCGTTGATCAGGCCCGTATTCGGACTGCCCCAGCCGGTGACCAGATCATAGCCCGTCACCGCCGAATAACTGCCCGACGTGCCACTGGTGATGTCATGGAAATCCGCCGCATAGCTCGACGTCACATTCTGGGCGTAAATGGTGGGGTTGATGAAGCCAATAGTCGGCTGTCCATTCGCCACCAACTGCTGGTTCACCAGCGCAATGTAGCCGGCCCACATCGGCGCCGCGAAACTGGTGCCGCCGTATGAGTTCGCCGTACACGTGGTTTGATCGGCGCACACATAAAACGAAAAATTGGCGTTGGCCGATACGTCCGGGCCGTTGCGCAGCGTGGTCGATCCCTTATTGCTGGAGTTGATTACGCCGGAAAGTTGCTGCCACGACGGAATGGCGATCTTGTCCGGAGTGATGCCCCCGCCGCTATCTACCCATGCCGTTTCCGATTTCCAGGGACCTGCCGCACTGGCCGTAACCAGGTCCGTGCCGCCCACCGAAACTACGTAAGCATCGTCCGCCGGCCAAGCCTCGTTGCTGGCCGACCACGTGGAGGAGTCGCCCGATGCCGCGAAGAAGTTCTGCCCCTGCGCGCTCATCCGCTGGAAATAAGGATCGAGCGTGCTCGGGTCGGCCGGCGTCCAACCCCACGAACAACCGATGGTGGTGGGCAGCGGGTTGTGGGAAGTCATGGAGCTGATGATGGCCGTGTCCGTGGATCCCACGTACATCACCAGGCTGGCCAGTCCGGGCGCCATGCCGAGCGCCTGGGTCATGTCGAGCGTTTGTTCTGTATCGTCGCAATTGCCGCCGGCTCGTGTGTCCACGCAGGAGGTGCTGGCGCCATCGGTCGAGAGTAGCGTCACCGGCACATTGTTAGTCTGTCCCACGTTCTTGTAATAAGTGGTCAAATCGGCCAAGTCGGTCCCCACATATTCGAACAGACCCAGGTTTTGGCCGGCTCCGGTCAGCGCCGTTCCGCCGTAATAAGCTGCCCGCATATCGCTGCCCAGGAACGAAGCCGAGGGGCCCGATCCCGTGGTGGCATGCGACACAATGTTTTCCGGATCCAAGCCCTTGGCCTTCGCGTAGTCGCTCTTCTTCACCAGCATGGGGTGCGGAATGGAATAGTTATCCAAACCGGAGATGTGCCACAGCGGGAACGGCAGGTCCACGGTCGGCTCGCGGTCCGGCGCATAGAAAGTGCGGTTCTCGGTGGGGTGCTGGTACGAATTCATCATCACGTGAAAAGCCGCCTGCACCGCCGAAACCGGGCCTTTCACCTGCACTTCCATGCCATCGCGCGACCCTCCCACCACCGTGAATCCGTTAGACCGCGCGAAGCCGACTAGCGCGTCATAGTCTTGCTGGCTGGGTCCAAAGCGTTGCGTGAATTCCGGCACGGTCAGGAAGTGCCTGTAAATCAGGCTCGCCGGATCGTATAATTCCTTCAGAAACGCGGTCAATCCGGCCTGGTCGCTTAAGGGCAGAACTACGTCCAGGGTCATGGTCTGGTTCGAAGGCAACTGCCCCACGGTCTTCGCCTCACCCTTGGCGACCGCATCGCGCACATGGCGCGTCAATAAAGGCAGTGATTGGGCTTGGCCTATGGCACTGACCGCCGCAAGGGCGGTGATGGCCAGTAAAGATTTCGTTAGTTTTCGAATCATGCGTTTTCCTCTCTTCTAGGCTTAAATATCGGCGCGTTTCGATCATCGAGGCAGCGGTTACTCAGGATCTTACCCCCCTCTCAGTGAATTGGCAACAAGTGTAACACCGATTAGCGGCGCCGGAGGTTAGTTATCTTTCGCTGTATAACTTCTCAGTTGCCGGTAAAAAAAGCCTGTCGAGGTGCGAGGCACCGGCTGTGCTTTCCTGCCGGCGCTGGCACACTGTTGCAATAATATGGTGGAATCGGTTCTAAAGATGCAACCTTTAAACAAATTCAACATAGCTTTTGTTCTGCTCGCCACCATTTGTTGCGTGAAGGTCTCCGTCGCCCAAGAACCGGCAAGTGCCACGCTGACGACACTATATACTTTCCAGGGCGGTACCGATGGCTACTTTCCGGAGGGAACCCTACTGAGCGATTCGAGCGGAGCGCTTTATGGCATAACTACCGGCGGCGGCTCCGCGGACGCTGGCATCGTCTACCAGTTGACACCTCCAGCAGGTGCCGGTGGCGTCTGGACGGAAACCGTGCTTCACAATTTCACTCGATTACCCAACGGATTAGCAGATTCCGGCGGCGGCGGTCCCATCGGAGGATTGGTATTCGACGCATACGGCAACCTTTACGGCACGACCTATTTTGGCGGCACCATTAATGCTGCCTGTCCTGGCGGATGTGGCGTGGTGTTCCAGCTATCGCCTCCGGCGGCGCCCGGAGCGCCCTGGACCGAGACCGTGCTCTACAGCTTTGCGGGAAACGCCGACGCGGGCTCCAATGGTCCTCTCGTATTGGACAACCGTGGGGTTCTCTACGGAACCGGGGGCGGCGGTACCCTAAATGCCGGCCGCGTTTATATGTTATCCCCCGCCGCGCCGGGCCAAGCGTGGACTGAGACGGTGCTTTATAACTTCACCGGCGGGACTGACGGTAGCGGCCCGGCAGCGGGCGTGGTGTTCGACGATGACGGTGCGTTGTACGGCACAACGGCGTATGGCGGATCTTCGGTGGGTAATGGCGTAGTCTTCCGCTTAGCGCCGCCTACTGTGGCGGGCGGCGCCTGGACTGAAACCGTGCTGCATACCTTTATGGGGCAACCTGATGGAGAACAGCCGGTCGCAAGTCTGACCCTCGACCCGCAGGGCCGTCTTTACGGCAGCACAGAGTTCGGCGGGGACACTCGAGACGCTTGTGGCACTGTGTTTCAGTTAACGCCTTCACCTGGGGCTGAGAACGGTTGGACGTTTGCCAGCATCCGAAGCTTCGAGAGCCAGCGAACCGGCTGTTCGCCCTTTGGCTCTCTTGCGTTGGATAAAACCGGCGGCGTGTACGGCACTGCCGCTGGGGGCGGTGCAAATCAGGCAGGCACAATCTTCGGGCTGCAACCGCCCTCGGTGAAGGGTGGCGCCTGGAAAGCAACTGTGCTGCACAGTTTCACGCTCGGCGTAGATGGTTATTCCCCCGAGAGTGGCCTGTTGCGCAGAGGGCGGGCGTCCTACGGCACGACCCGCACAACGGTTTTTCAGTTGACGAGGTGAGGACGGCGGAGCGGCATGCGCAGCGGCGTGAACTCGCTGGCTACGGAGCGCTATGACCAGTACACTGCAAGACCCCCAGATAGGCGTTCCAAGGACCGACTGCGTTGCGACACTGGTGGGCCAGCACACGGGATAGTTGATGCAGATGAGTGAGGTCGTGAACCGCCCATGTCGCTAGAAGCTCCGATAGCGTCACCACCCCCAGCGCTGGATGCCTTCCTCGCCGGGTCAAGTCTTCAGGCTGTAAATTCAGTTTCTGCAGAGCGGCTAGATTCTCTCTTCGCAGGCGGGCGAAATCGTCCAAGAGCTGCCCCAGCGACTTGTCTTGACTCCCTTTGAACTGCGCGAGCCGGTCAAAGGGATCGAATGGCCGGGCTTCGCCGTGCTCCAGTATGATCCGCACACGCGGCATCCAGTCGGTGCGCTCCCCGAAGATCAAGTGGCCCACGACGTCGAACGCGCTCCAAGTATCTTTTCCTTCGTTCGAGCGCACCCAGATGTCGGGCAGTCCGCGCAACAGCGCATCCAGGGTTGCGGGAGTGCGGGTGAGGAGCGCGATGGTCTCGCCCATGTTGAAGTCCGTTAAGCTTGCCATGCTTGCGTAGATGCATGCCCTGGCGTCTCGGACTCTAGCGGCCGGGCGGATGATGCTCCTATGCGCGAGTTGCCGGGGGAACCGAATGGCAGCGCTGCGCGCGATTAGGTGGCTTCGTCCTATAATCGAGAGCGGTGTGACGGATACGACAGGCGGCCGCGCGGGTGGTTCTTGGCGGATGGGCCGTCATCAACATAAGAAGGTAGGATGGAGAAAATCTTGAGACATTTTCATAAGGTAGCGATCATTTTTCTTTTTCTAACGGCGGCAGCGGGGGCTACATTCACCACGTTTAACGTTCCGGGCGCGGGTTCGGGCCCGGGCCAAGGGACGTATTCCGGCACCATCAATTCCGGAGGGACCGTGGCAGGATACTATGGCGATGCGAGTTCGGTCTTCCATGGGTTTATGCGCTCCGCAAGCGGCACGATCACCACATTCAATGCGGCGGGAGCGGGTACGGCAGCCAGCCAAGGCACTTTCGCCTATAGCATTAATACGTCCGGCGCGATTACGGGGACCTTTGTAGACGCGAAAAACGTGAATCACGGCTTTGTGCGGAGCGCCAGCGGCACAATTACGGAGTTTAATGCCCCGGGCGCAGGCACCGCGACTCGACAGGGGACCAGAGCTTTGGCCCTTAACGACAGCGGAATCGTGGTGGGATATTATACTGACGCGACGGGCGCGGTACATGGTTTTGAGCGCTCACCGCACGGCGTATTCACCACTTTTGACGCTCCGTCGGCGGTTCACACGATGCCGGCCAACATCAACACAGCCGGCGAGATTGTGGGAACCTACAGCGATGCGAACGGAGTGAATCATGTCTTCCTGCGCTCCTCGAGCGGCACCTTCACCAGCTTCGATGCGACGGGCGCGGGAACTGGATTCGGGCAAGGCACTTTCGGGCTCAGTATCAACACCGCGGGTACGATTACGGGATATCTGATTAGCATTGATTCCGTAAACAGCGGGTTCGTGCGTACCGCTGCGGGCGTGGAGAAAGTGTTTGACGCTCCCGGCACCGGTATTACAGGAACGCTGGCCTTTGCGATCAACAATGGGGGAACCGTCACCGGTGTCTCCGTGGCCGGGTCTGCTTTGCGCGGTTTTGTGCGAGCGCCGAATGGGACAATTACTGTCTTTGTGGTACCAGGTTCCGGCACAGGTGGGGGGCAAGGTACCGAGGCCTTTACGGAATCGACACTGCGGGCGTGGTCGTCGGATATTATGTAGACGCGGCTTCGAGCGCTCACGGCTATTTGCGAACGCCCTAGCAGGCCGCGAACCGCATGCGCCCCACTTCGACAATGCCAAACCTTCGCACATTGTTGACCGCCTTCTTCGACCACAAGCCGTCCGTTCCCGAGCCGTTCGGCTACAAGACGGGCTGGATAGTCGTGCGAAGCACGGAGTCCGCCTGTCGGCGATTGGGTCTGCATCATCGGCGGGTGGGCGGCGGGTACGGGTGAGCGTAGTTCGGTGCAAGCCGTCGCAAAAGTTGTTGCCGAACTCAGTTCCCGATTCAGTGAAGCGCAGGGGTACGCCACGCACCGGGTCGTCGAATACCATCACTGGATCATGGCAAAGCACGGTCAGGTGGTTCGTTGCTTCGCATACCTTGGTGAGAGCGGCGAAGTGCTCTCGAACTTGGACAACGCAACTGAAGCCGAAAAGAAACTTCGATTCGGAGCGCAACCGCCCGAACAGTGGACTCCGAGCGAACAGGATGTGATGGCCGTGGCAGCCGCCTGGAGCTTCGATCCAACCAGACTGAACTCCAGTTCCGTTCCAACAGCCAACGGCATCGTCGCAAGGATCAAGTAGTCGCCGCCGGTCTCTTGTTGTTTCTATGCCAGATTATTTCTTCGTGTTGCCGGCCGCTTGTTCGCTGCTGGGCGGCACAATTCCCTTCAAACGCAGATACGTAACAATGTTTCCGTAGTGCTCGTCGGTATGCGCTGTGTTTACCGAGAGTACACTGAGCCGGGCAAGGTTGTATTTCATAAACTTCACCATCTGGCTGCCCTGCGCGTCGGTCATATTGGTGTAAGTTTTGTTACAGTAGGCCACAGCGTCCTTTAAAGCGGCTACCAAGTCCGCCTTAGAGGTCTTGCTCTTCTCAATCCCCTTTGGAGACAGCGTGTCGCCGGAGGCGATGGCGCAGAACATATATTGGGCGTCCGCGACGTGGCCGATTAACTGGCCGAAGCTGCGCACATCCGGTGTGGGCTTAAAGTTGTAGTTTTCTTCGGGCATCTTCTCGGCAGCAGCGACGACATTGCCGCTGACAATCATGTAAAAGCCTTTTTCGCTGGACGCGATTGGATTCGCCGGCGCTGCGGAGTCTTGCGCGAGCACCATAACTGGAAACGCGGCGAGGGCGGCGATTGCTAGAAAAACTTTGTGATTCACGTTGGATCTCCCGAGGAATTCTATCATAGTGGCGGCTCATGACGACAGCATCGTAGGCGATTGTAACTGTGGCGCACACCACCTACACGCGCGTACTGCGCTGGACGGTGCCGTTCTTCGACGCTCGCAAAGAGTCGCCATCCGCACGCATCTGCCCGTGACTACTCGGTTGCCCTACGCCCCTGATCTGTCCTTATGTCGCTGTGAATATTCGGGCATTGACTTTTTCAGTTTTTCTTTCTGTGCCCCTGTTCGGCCAGAATTGCGTTACGTTTGGCGGCACGCAATCCGCCGCCCTTTACGACTACTCATCCATCACCGGCCTGCTTCTACAACCTGATGGATGCAGCCGGCTTATCAGGTGAACTCGTCAGGATCGCTAGTGCCCCTACCGATCGACATTGGCTCGCCTGACTCGCAGTTTTACCTCGAAATGTAGGGACCATTCCTCGCTGGCGGCGCGCCTCATCCGGCCGCAGGCTTCCTGTCACTACCGAATGTTAAAGCCATCTAGCGTAGCTATTCGGTAAGGGCGAAGACGGTGCCATATCCGAAAGGTCCGCCGTACCAAGTGGTGCCATATAGAACGCCTCGGCCACCAATTGTCAAACCGTTGGGGTGAAATCCTTGTCCGGGCGTGAATGTGTGCAGCAGAATCTCCTGCCAAAGACCACCCGGCGATGTCAGCTTCAGCGCAAAGGCAGTCCCTTGTTCTGGTGCGCCACCGGAACCGGTGGTGTCGTACACTGTCCCCCCAGCTCCCAGCACCGGCGTCGCTGGCCAGGGGCCGGGGCCGTGAGGGGTGTCTGTTTGAAAGTCAACCATCACCCTTTCGGTCCAAGAGCCGCTTAAAGTCGCGGGCGGAGTCAGCGAATAAATCGTGCCGCCGTCTGCGCTTCCGCCATATCCGGTCGTACCATACAGCAGTCCTCCCGGGCTCACTATTACACCGGTGGCCGGACCGGAACCGTCGATGCCACTGAAGCTATAGAGCAGCGACTCCCTCCAGTTGCTGTCCGTGCCCGCCGGTGGAGTCAGTGAAAAGACCGTTCCCAAATTCGAAGTCCCCCCAGCGTAGGTGGTGCCATAGAGCACACCTTCGGCGCCCGTCACCACGCCTGCCAGCGGTGTACAGCCGTCGCTGCTCCCGGCAAAGCTGTAGATTGCGGTCATGGTCCAGAAGCCCGTCGGGGAGATCGGCGGAAGGAGTTGGAAGACGGTGCCGCAATTCGAGATGCCGTCGGACCCGGTGGTCCCGTAAAGCACGCCGGCCGCACCAGCCGTCAAGCCGCCATTCGGCATGGAACCGCCCGCGTCGTGGCCAAAGCTGTAGATCACCCTCTCAGTCCACTTGCCGCCCACGGCTTGTGGTGGCGCAACCTCAAACACTGCTCCCAGGTCGTTTGCCCCACCAAGCGAGGTCGTTCCATAAAGCGCGCCGCCTTTTCCAATCGTCAGCGGCGCATTCGGGATCGCGCCGTCGGTGCCTGCTTGAAAACTGTACAACACGGTCTCCGTCCATTCGCCGCCCGCCGCTGCCGGGGGAGTAACAGCAAATACCGTACCTCGGTTCTTTTCGCCGCCGCTCTGAGTGGTGCCGTACAATACGCCACCATCGCCGACTACGACGGGACCATAAGGGTACGTGCCATCGCTACCGCCGGTGAAGTTGTGCAGCGTTGTCAATGTCTGTGCGATCGCGGGACTTACCATCAGATTGACAGTCATCGTAAGATAAACAACGTTTACCCTCGCCTTCATGTGGAACTCCTTCGGTGGATTATACCGCGCACCAGGCGCCGTCGCGGCTGTTTAGAAACGATGGGCGGCCCCCCCCCAGGCTTGAGAACGGAGGCCGCCGTCTCAAATGTAGCGTCCTGATCCCAAATCAATCCCTCGGTGGGACTAAACTACTTAATTCACCACCACGAGGACAACCTTATGCAAGCCTGGATCGTCGACACACCCGGCGGAGATTTTCGCCAAACACAACTTCCGCGCCCTGTGCTCGCACCCGGCCACCTCCTGGTCAGAATTCACGCCAGCGGCATCAACCCTCTCGATAGCAAGATCCGTGCGGGTCAGGCCGCCCACGCCCGCCAGCCGCTCCCGGCGGTGCTCGGCCTCGACATGGCTGGCATCGTCGAAGAGGTAGGTCACGGCGTCACCGCCTTCACACCCGGCGATGAAGTCTATGGCATGGTGGGTGGCGTCGGCGGCCTGCAGGGTACGCTCGCCGAATTCGTCGCCGTCGATGCGGATTTGCTCGCGCACAAACCACGCACCCTTTCGATGCGCCAGGCCGCCGCGCTGCCGCTCATTACGATCACCGCCTGGGAAGGTCTGGTGGATCGCGCCAAGGTCAGTTCCGGTCAATCCGTGCTCATCCACGCCGGGGCCGGTGGCGTTGGCCACGTCGCCGTCCAAATTGCGCGGGCTTACGGCGCGGATGTCTTCGCCACCGTCTCGCCGCAAAAGAAGAACCTCGTGGAGCAGTTCGGCGCTACCGCGATCGACTACCGGTCTTCTTCTGTCGAGCAATATGTGGCGGCGAATGCCGGCGGCAAGGGTTTTGATATTGTCTACGACACGGTGGGCGGCGCCACCCTGGATGCGTCCTTTGTCGCGGTGAAGCGCTATACCGGCCATGTGGTGAGCTGCCTCGGGTGGGGATCGCACTCACTGGCCCCGCTCTCTTTTCGCGGCGCTACGTACTCCGGCGTGTTCACCCTTCTCCCCCTGATCACGGGCGAAAGCCGGGCTCATCATGGCAAGATACTCGCGCAGGCAGCCGTGCTTGCCGATGCCGGAAAATTACGTCCTCTTCTCAATGAGCAGCGTTTTTCCATTAAGGATATCGCCGCCGCGCATGCCCTTCTCGACTCGGGCGCATTAGGGAAAATCGTCGTCGAGCTTTGACGATCCCTCGCGCCTCCAATGGGCCTGCTATACTTACCTGTAGAAGCGGAAGAGGAAGCCCATGAATGACCGCATCGAACTGCCGCAAGGCACTCTTGACCTTTTAATCCTTCGGACTCTAGCGCTCGAACCGCAGCACGGCTGGGGAATTTCGGAACGCGTGCAACAGATGTCGAGCGACGTGCTCCGGATTCAACAAGGCTCCCTCTATCCGGCCCTGCACCGCCTGGAGCGCCGCGGATGGATCAAAGCTAACTGGGGCACGTCGGACAACAACCGGCGCGCTAAATACTATGAACTCACTAAGGCCGGGCGTCTGCAGCTAGCCGCGGAAAAGGCGTCGTGGCGAAAATTGACAGCCGCCGTGGCCCAAGTGCTCGACCCTGCATAGGAGTCTGCCATGCTACAGGATTTGCTCTTTCGTCTGCGCTCCGTCTACCGCCGCGAGACCGTGGAATCCGAAATGGACGACGAGTTGCGTTTTCACTTCGAGCGGCAAGTCGAAAAGTATGTGAAGACAGGCATGCGCCTGGGGGATGCTCGGCGGCAAGTGCGTCTGGATTTCGGGGGGCTGGAACAAATGAAAGAAGAATGTCGTGACGTGCGCGGCGTGGCGCTATTCGAAACGCTGGCGCAGGATCTTCGCTATGGCTGGCGGACCCTGCTGAAATCCCCCGGCTTTACCGCCGCGGCGTTGTTTACCCTGGCGCTGGGAATTGGCGCCAACACAGCGATCTTTTCGGTGGTGTATGCCGTTCTGCTGCAGCCGCTACCTTTTCGCGATCCGGCGCGCCTGGTGCTGATGCACGAAACCACGCCGCGGGTCGGCGATGTGAGCGTTTCTTACCCGAATTTCCAGGATTGGCGGGCGCAAAGCCATACCTTTTCGGAAATGTCGGCAGTCACCAACGTCGGTTTCAATATGACCGGCGCCACTCAGCCTGAAGAGGTCCGGGGCCTCGCGGTTTCCACGAATTTTCTTTCGATGGCCGGTGTACAGCCCGTGATTGGGCGCGGCTTCTCCCCCGACGAGGAGAAGGCCGGCACGCCGCCGGTATTGCTGCTGAGCTACGCGCTCTGGCAGTCGCATTTCGGCGGTGACCGCGGCGTGATTGGACAGACCATCCGCCTGGACAGCCGCACCGTAACCATCGTGGGCGTGCTGCCGAAGGACTTTCGATGGGTGGATAGGTGCGATGTAATGGAACCGATCGGCGTTTGGGCCACGCACAACGAGACTGTAGCCGAGCGGGGAGATCGCGGCGACCTGACGGTGGTGGCACGGCTGGCGGCCGGCGTTCCGATGGAGCGGGCTCGCGCGGAAATGGATGGCATCGCGGCACGCCTCGCCCGCGCGTATCCCACTGCCAACAACCGGTGCGGCGTTAAGCTACAACCGCTTCGCGAGATTTTCTCGGGCGACGCGCGCCCCGCAATTCTGGTGCTGCTGGGAGCCGCGTTCTTTGTCCTTCTGGTGGCCTGCGCAAATGTGGCCAATCTGTTCCTGATGCGCGGCGCCGTGCGGGCCAGGGAAATTGCCCTGCGCATCGCCATCGGAGCGAGCGCCGGTAGGATCGTGCGCCAGATACTGACCGAGAGCCTTCTGGTGGCGCTGCTGGGCGGCATGGCGGGTGTAGGATTGGCCGCGGCGGGGATTTCTACTATGGCACGCTTGATTCCGGCCGACACCCTGGCCGGCGCGAATGTCGCCATGAACGGCGTCGTCCTGCTGTTTTCGGCGGGCCTGGTAGTGCTGTCGGTGTTGATGTTTGGGCTGGCTCCTGCCCTCCATTCCGCGCGCGGGAATGTGCAGGCGGATTTGAAGGAAGGGGCCAAAGCTACCAGCGGAGGTGCGCGAAATCGTTGGCGCGGTCTCTTAGCCGCCAGCGAGATTGCGATGGCGCTGATTCTGCTGGTGGGCGCCGGCCTGATGATGAAGAGCCTCTATCGCCTGCTCGCGGTGGATTCGGGCTTCCGGGCCGAGCGAGTGCTGAAGCTGGAGATGAGTCTGCGCACGGCGCAATACGACAAGAACCCGGCAGTGATCGGTTTCTGGCAGCAGGTGCTCGACGGCGTGCGCGCCTTGCCGGGCGTGGAATCGGCGGCGCTGGGAACGGGCATTCCGCTCACCGACGACCATTCGCGTACCGATATTACCGTGGAAGGAGCGGCCCTTCCGGAGCCGGGCAGCTATCCGCATCCGGATACGCACGTCGTCAGTCCCGGTTATGAGAAAACCCTCGGCGTCCGCCTGCTGCGCGGCCGGGGCTTCACGGATTCGGATCGGGAGAACGCTCCCAGGGTGGCCCTGGTGAATGCCAGCATGGCACAGCGGAACTTTCACGGAACTGACCCCGTGGGCAAGCGTTTCATCTTCGGCCACCTGGATGCCGGCGGCCCGCCGAAATGGGTCACCATTGTGGGGGTGCTGGCCGATACCAAAATGTACGGTCTCGCGAATCCCGCGCGGCTTGAGGTCTACGTGCCGTTCCGCCAGACCACCTCGAGTGGCATGACGCTGTTGGTGAAATCGGGCGCGGAACCAGCCGCGCTGGCATCTGCCATTCGTGCGGTGGTGGTTTCGATCGACAAAGAGCAACCCATCTTTGGAATCGCGACGATGCAGGAAGTGGTGAAGGATTCGGTTTCCACGCGGCGCCTCACCCTGATCCTGCTCGGGCTGTTCAGCGGCCTGGCGCTGGTGCTCGCCTCCATCGGAATCTATGGTGTGATTTCCTATTCCGTAGCCCAGCGGGCGAAAGAGATCGGGATACGGATGGCGCTGGGAGCGCAGCGCGGCGACGTGCTACGGCTAGTGCTGGTGCAAGGCGGCAAAGTCTCGTTGGCGGGAATCGCGGCTGGCAGTGCGGCTTCCGTGGGGCTTACCTGGTTGCTGGCCAAGCTGCTGTACTCAGTGAGCGCGGTGGATCCGGCGACGTTCGCTGCGGTTGCATTGGTGCTGGCGGTCCTCGCGATGCTGGCGTCCTACATTCCAGCGCGTCGCGCGTTACGGGTGGATCCATTGGTGGCGCTTCGCAACGAGTGAGGCGAATGATGAGAATGAGCCGATCTCCCACTTCCCCAGCGGGCCACGTTTCCGCCAAGAACAATGGCGTGAGAGGATATCGAACCCGTCCTGCGCCGAGAAGGAGGCTGACATCCCGCGAAGTTCCGCGACCGAACGAAGTAACGGCAGGGGGCCATCCGAATCGAACTCCTCATCGGTGTGGTACGGATGTTGGCTGACGGCCCGAGCGCCGGAACCTCCAGCGTCTCAACCATCCGCCAGAGGCATGACGTCAGTGTGTTCCCAATTCTTGGCTTCCTTAACGAGCTTGAAGGAAACGGCTGGGCTTCTTGCGAATTCGTCAAAGACGCTCTGCAAAAATAGAAGCCGTCATCAATCAGAATCCTCCATCGCTCGGGCAGATAAAGCGCCTTCAGGTCCCATTTCCGCGTCAATGACGAGCATCGGCCGCAGGGCGATCTGCTTCCCGGCAATGACCGCCCTGCTCACGAACTCCCGGATGGCGCCGTCATCGGTAGATGAGTAGTATTGCCGGTCCAGGCGCAAAAGTTCCCTAACGGCGTCCAGGTCCAGCGGCGGCTCGGGGTTTCCAAGCCCCCGCAGAATTTTTGCGACCTGGGCGTCGATGTCGCGCGCGCTACGTCCGTCAAGGAATTTGTTTCTCAAGCTTTAGAAAGGAAGTTTACCCAGGCTTCAAAAGCAGCATGTTCTTCCGGAGTCGGCGCTTCGAGCGTCTCCGCACGAGCCGCAAAGCGAACAGACTCCTCTTGGAACTGAACGTCTTTCAGTTCAAGCAACCCGCAAGAGCCATCAACCGCTGTTCCGGTATACCCAGGAAATCCGCTATCTGATAAACTGTCCGCGCCTTCGGCCTTGCCTTCTCAGTCTCGATATTGACGAGTTCGAAGAGATCGATATCGGCTCGCTCGGCAAACTGCTCAAGCGTGAGCCACTTTTCCTTGCGCGCAAGATGGACGAAACGGCTGAAGGAGACGCGAGTAGCATCGCCTACCTTGCGCTTCTCCTCATCAGCCTTGTACAAAGATCCGGCAACAGAAACGAAGGACCCATCCTCCGCGGCGGCCTTCCGCCTCATCCATTCCGGATCATTATTAAAATCCCTCATGCTAATCTCCTCACAGTTTCGCAGCCTGTTCCGGCGTGAATTCGCACCAGAGCAGGTTCTCCTTGTTTGGATCGAGTGCCACCGGCGTCATGCCACAGACTTTGATGTAAAAGTCATGGGATGTGGGCACTGCGTGAAGCCCAACCCGCCCCTTAAACCCCTCCTCGAAACTCTGACGCACCGCGGCTTCAATCAACCGCGTGCCAACCAGAGCATACTTCGGCTGCTACCCCAGGGCGTCCATCAGCACCTTGATATTCCAGGGAGCAGTCTCCACATAATCGATGTATACCAACTCTTTACGGCTTTGCTCCGGGAGCCTGCAAACGTGCCCGACGGTCTCGACCTTCATCAGGCCTTCGATCTTGTCTGCGAGTTGTATCGCGTAAAAGGTGTTTGCAAGGAGGGCGAGTTCGCGGTCTTTTGAGGTCCAGTCCCAGTGAGCATTGCGCGGTCTAAGTTCGGGAGGAAGTTTTCGCCTGGCCTCCCGAATCATCGGCCGCCATTGCTCCTCGGCGAGACGCAGGTGCTCTTCGGTCACCTCGTCAAACAATTCTGCGTCGACGAACTGCCCACTCGCCTTTTCGACGAGTTTGACCGGAACTCTCACAGAACCATCAACTCCGCCTTTGCCTTTTGGTCATCCTCAAAGAACAGCTTCTCCCCACGCGCGAGACGGGCATCAACCATTTGATAGAGCCTGAGGGCTTGACGCAGAAGCGCCGTCTTGCTGAGATCCTTCTGTTCCGACAACTCGTCCAGAACCCGCATCTCCTGGTCAGTGAGATTCAACGTCATGGTCTTCTTCTGAGGTATCATGTTCGATCTCCAGCTATATTAAATATACATCAGATGGCCAATATGTCAACAATCAATAGCTATCGACTCTATAAATTTTAGCTAACCGCTGCCCCGTATGGATCGCAGCGACATAGAACCTCGTCTGGAAAGGCCGTCGCTCTCTTGATAAGGTAGCTTTCAGCCGTGTGGCGAAATCTCTAGCACCTCTTTCGGCGCAGCGACAAACCATTTAACGTTTTTCATCTTGAAGAACTGCCCGAGGATCCGAAGCAGGAAACGATGCGGTGTTTTCGGGCGCTAACCGCATCGCCGCCACCGGCGCTAAGCTAGTCAATTGCCCACTCTGTTTTCCCCCGCGCCCCCCACCCGCTGGTCCCGCGCCCTCGCCACCTCGCGATCCACCCTGCGCTATTGCATGCAGACCGAAGTCCACGTCTACGCCCTCGCCGTCGCCGCCAGCGTGCTCCTCTCCTTCTATCCATTTCTGAACGTCATGCTGTCCTTCTGTCGCGACGTCCTCCACTGGCCCGCCGCCGTGGACGCCATCTACCTCGCCCTGAACGACTACCTGCCCGGCGATGTGGGCGCCTTCCTCAAGCGCAACCTGCCCACGCGCGGCACCTTCCAGCCCATCGCCATGCTCCTGCTGCTGATCACCGCCAACGGCGTTTTCGAGCCCCTCGAAGTCGCCCTCAACCGCGCCTGGGGCGTCACCAAGAATCGCTCGTACATTCGCAATCAACTGGTCAGCCTCGGCATGATCTTCCTCTGCGGCGGCCTGGCCCTGCTCTCCCTCGTCCTCACCGGCATGAATTCAGAATGGGCCCGCGGACTCAACGCCTCGCATGCCCGCCTCGACCTCCGCACCAACCTGCTCATTTTCAAGCTCGCCGCCATACCCATCGGTATCGTGGTATTGTTCCTCATCTATTGGATTCTGCCGAACCGCCGCATCTCAGCCGCCCGCGTGGCCCCAGTGGCGATTCTCGCTGGACTGGTTTTGGAGGCCATGAAATACGTATTCCTATTGATCTGGCCCTACCTGGGCGTCAAGCTCGAACGCGAGTACGGCGTATTCCGCAACTCCGCCACGATCCTCATCTGGAGTTTCGCCAGCGCCATGGTGGTTCTGGCCGCCGCTCACTGGGCCGCTACAATGGAGATACAAAATGTCCGAACCGAAGACTGACGTCAAGCCCGCAGCCAAGCCCGCTTCCAAACCGGCTTCCAAAAACGACCGGCAGAAAGATTGGAAGGCTCTGGCGCGCGCGTCCGGCTTGACCATCCCCGCCCCAGCGCTCGAACGCATCGCCCAAACCCTCGACGCATTAGAAGCCGACTTTCGCCCGCTCACCCGCGCCCTGCCGCCGCAAACCGAACCGGCCATCGCCTTCCACGCAGGGCTACTTCCCGAAGTCGAGGATGGAGCGTGACTCTTCTTGAAGCCGCCGCCGCCCTACGCCGCCGCGAAACATCCTCCGTCGATCTCACCGCCGCCGCCCTGCGCGCGATCGAGCGCCTCAATCCATCCACCAACGCCATGCAAACCCTCATGGTTGAGGCCGCCCGCGAACGCGCCAAACAAGCGGATGAGGAACTGGCGCGCGGCGAAGGCCGTGGACCTCTGCACGGCATCCCTATCGCCGTCAAAGACCTGTTCTATACCAAGGGCGTGCGCACCACTTGCGGCTCGAACCTCTTCGCCGATCATGTGCCCGGTCACGATGCCACCGTCGTCGAATGGCTGCAAGCCGGAGGCGCCGTGCTCATCGGCAAGACCGGCATGCACGAACTGGCCTATGGCATCACCTCCAGCAACCCGCACTTCGGCGCCATCCGCAACCCTTGGGACCGCGACCGCATCCCCGGCGGATCGAGCGGCGGTTCGGGCGCTGCCGTCGCCGGTGGCATGGTGGCCATGGCCATGGGCAGCGATACCGGCGGATCCATTCGCATTCCCGCGTCCTACTGCGGCGTCGTCGGATTGAAACCCACTTATGGCCGCGTGAGCCGCTACGGCGCCATGCCGCTGGGATTCTCGCTCGACCACATGGGTCCGCTCACCCGTTCCGTGCGCGATGCCGGAGCCGTGCTGAACATCATCGCCGGATACGATCCGCGCGACTCCACCTCGTCCCGCCGCCCGGTTGAGAACTACGTGCCCGAACTGGAGCCATCCATCCGCGGCCTGCGCATCGGCCTGCCCGAGAATTTCTATTTTGAACGGCTCGACCCTGATGTGGACGCCTCCGTGCGCGCCGCATTCCGCGCCGCCGAATCGCTCGGCGCCGAGATCGTGCCCCTGCCCGTGCCGGATATCGCCGCCATCAACACCGTGGCGCGCGTGATCCTGCTGGCGGAAGCCGCCGCCCTCATGGAACCCTACATGGAGCAGCGCGACCGCTTCGGTCCGGACGTGCTCGCGCTTCTCGATCAGGGCCGCATGCTTCCCGCCACCGATTACATCAATGCGCAGCGCCTGCGCCGCAACATGCAGCAGGAGTTCGCCGCGATTTGGTCGCGCATCGATTGCCTGTTCACCCCCACCACCCCCATCACCGCGCCGCGCATCGGCGAGACCACGGTATGCGTCGGTGGCGCCGGCGGACACGAAGAAGACGTGCGCCTGGCCACCACCCGCCTGGTGCGCGCCATCAACGCGCTGGGCTTGCCGGCCGTATCGGTCCCTTGCGGCGCCGACCGCCGCGGACTTCCCATCGGATTGCAGATCGTGGCCCCCCCCTTCGCCGAAGCGCTAATCCTGCGCGTGGCCCAAGCGCTCTATCCGGCGGAGGTTGCCGTACCCCATCTATAATCGCCTTTTATGGAAATCACACGTCGCACTCTTTTGCAGGCCGGCGCGCTGTTGGCCGCCGCGCCCGCAGCGCGTCCCGCACCCTCGGACCGCATTACCGTTGGCGTCGTCGGCACCGGTGCGCGCGGCCAGGAACTGATGCAAGCCATCCAGCAGCATCCCCAAGCCGAAATGGTCGGGCTGGTGGATGCTTATAAAGGTCGGCTTGACCGCGCCCTCAGCCGCACCCAAGGCCGTGCCAAAATCTATCCCACCCATCGCGAACTGCTGGCGGAAAAGTCCATCGATGCGGTGGTCGTCGCCATCCCCGATCATCTACATAAGGCCGTAGTGGTCGATTGCCTCCGCGCCGGCAAAGACGTGTATTGCGAAAAGCCTCTCACCTACGTTCCCGCCGATGGCCTGGAGATCAAGGCCGCCGTCGCTTCCACCCGCCGCATCATGCAGGTGGGCAGCCAGGGCATCAGTTCCGGCACCCAGCGCCGCGCCAAGCAGATGATCCAGTCCGGCAGACTGGGGCGCATCACTATGGTTCGCGCGGCATACAATCGCAACACCGCCTCCGGCGCGTGGATCTATCCCATCCCGCCCGACGCTTCGCCCGAAACGGTCAACTGGGCCATGTTTCAAGGTTCGGCCCAAGGTTCGGCAGCGCCCCGCCCCATCAGCATGGAACGCTTCTTCCGCTGGCGCTGCTATCAGGAATATTCGGGCGGCATCGCTACCGACCTGTTCGTGCATCTCTGCACCACCATCCATTTCCTGCTGGACGCCAAGATGCCCGCGCGCGCCATGGCCATGGGCGAACTCTACCGCTGGAAGGAAAGCCGCGACGTGCCCGATACCCTGAACGCCATCCTCGAATATCCGGAAGGCTTCACCGTAAACCTCAGTTCGTCGTTCAACAACGAGATGAGTTCGGAAGCCGCGTTCCAGATCCTGGGCACTGAGGGCAGCATCACCCTGGGTTTCGAAGGCATGTCGTTCTTCCCCGAGAACGCCGTGGAAGACAATCGCTGGATCGTGGATTCCTGGGCCCAGCCGCTCGAAGATGCCTATTACCGCGATCCCAAAGTCATCGCCACTGAAGTCGAACCCGCCAAACGCCCCCAAAAGCAGCCCGAACATTTTAAGGATGAGGGCCCGGAAGCCACGGTAGCCCACTTCGGACATTTCTTCGAGTCCGTCCGCTCCCGGCAACCCTATTGGGAAAACGAAGTCGCCGGCCACCATGCCGCCGCCTGCGCCCACATGATCAACCTCTCCGCGCAGCAGCGCCGCCAAGTCACCTGGGACTTTGCCAAAGACCTCATCGCGGTTCCCGTATCGTAGCGAACCGAGGCCCGACCGTCAGGGAGTGGGGCCGGGCCTGGGCAGAATTGCACGATCGCCGGATGACACACCCGCTAACAAATATGGATTAGGCTAGTCTAGTGAAGTAGCCTCGACCCCAAACGCAAAGGAGTGAATCGAATGACCAAGTCCGTTTTAATAAGCGCCGTCCTCGCCGTTACGGCCACCGTTACTTTCGCCCAGAAGTTCACCAGTCCGGCCGCGGAAACCTCCGTAACCATCGCCGGTAAGAACATTGGCATCAAGTATTCCGCGCCTTCCCTGCACGGCCGCCAGATGTTCGGCGACGGTGGAAGAATTTCGAAAGACCCGCATTATCCCGTCTGGCGCGCAGGTGCGAACTCCGCTACCGCCCTACATACCGACGCCGACCTGAACATCGAGGGTCTGGCTGTACCTGCCGGCGACTACACCCTATTCGTGAACGTGGCCGATCCCGACCACTGGGAACTCATCGTCAGCAAAGACACCAAGGAATGGGGTCTGGCTTATAAGGCGAATATGGATTTGGGCCGCGTCAAAATGGCTATGAGCGTACCGCCGGAGCCCATCGAAGTCTATAAAATGACGCTCTCGAGCTCAGGCGGGAACAAGGGGAAACTGCAGTTGGAGTGGGACAAGCACATCGCTTCCGTGAATTTCACTGCGAAGTGATAGCAAGTGCTTCCCGCACATTGGGTTGCCGGAACATTCCGTGATATTTTAACGTATCAAGTTACGGATGCCCTTTTGCAGCCATTGCGGGAATCAGGTGGACGCGGCCGACGTGTTCTGCGCCAAGTGCGGAACACGCCAGCCCATCCCCGCGCCGCCCCCCATCCAGCCCGCCGATCCCTTCCGGTCCATTTCCCCGCGCACTGCTTCAGTCCTTTGCTACATTCCCGGCATCGGCTGGATCTGCTCCATCGTAGTGCTGGCCTCCGAACGCTTCCGCGAAAATCGCGTCGTCCGATTCCATGCCTTCCAGGGCCTGTATCTGTTCGTCGCCTACCTGATTGAGGACTGGGTATTGAAGCCCATGTTCAGCGCCATCCCCCACATGCACGTGAACGGCGTTATCCAACTCGTGCTGATCGGCATGTCGGTCTTCATGATCATCAAGGCCAGTCACGACGAAGCCTTCGCGCTGCCCGTGATCGGCGAACTGGCGGCCAAATCGGTCACGGAACGGTAACCCGCTACTTCAGCAGGGCAACCAAGTCCGTCACCCGCACCCCCACATAAAAAGTCCCGAACAGCGCATACGCCGCGCTCACTTCATCGAACCGCATCTCGTAAATCAGCTTTTTGAATACCAGCGGATCTTCCGCAAAAAGATCCACGCCCCACTCCCAATCGTCGAAGCCGATCGACCCGGTGATGATCTGCTTCACCTCGTCCGCGTACCGCCGCCCGATCATGCCATGGTCGTGCATCATGCGTTGGCGGTCCGCCATCGGCACCTGGTACCAGTTCACCGATTCGCCGCGCCGCCGGTCCATCGGATAAAAGCAGATGTATTTGCGGTCCGGAATCTCGGGCCACAACCGCTGCGCCATGGCCTGCCGCTGGCGTGCCAGTTGCGCTTCGATCTCCTGATTCCATTCCGGCGAATGCGCCTCGATGCCCCGCTCCGCCAAGCTGCTGTAAAGTTTCAAGCTGGATTCATACAGCCCCAGTTCCACCATCGAAAGGTACGAACTGGTCGGTTCCAGAAATTCCGCGATGCGCAGCCGGGCTAAAATCCCCTCCGCATGGTTCAACTCTTCGAACGTTTTGCGGAAATGCACGAACATCAAATCGCCTTTATGTCCGATGAGGGAGTATACACCGGTTTGTTTCGATGCTCCCTGCATATCTTTCAAAGTGGCGGAAGCTTCTGCGAGAAGTGCGTTCTTGTGCTCAGGCATCAGCGCTTTCCACGCCGTCCACCGGAACCGCATCATCTGGTGCAGGACGCTGGCGCCTTCAAGAGTTAAGGGAACGGCCGGAAGAGATGTCATCGCCCCTCTATTTTGGCACAAGCCGTGCTATTTCGAACGGTGCAGAAACAACAGGGGCTCTGACGAAAATGCAGAAATCGTTGGAATACCTGGAGATAGCGACTTTGAGGGGAGATGCTATGTTAAACCAGTCCACCGTATTGAGCGAAAGGCCCCAGTTTCACCCAGCGGCCGTCACCACTTCGAAAACAATGGGGCAAAACGCCCTGCGGACCTTCGGTGCAAACGCCGGCGCCGCGCCCCAACGGCGCGTGCCACCCAAAAAGCTTTCCTGCAAGACTTGTCAGGGTAAGTGCTGCACCGGCCACTGCCGCTTCTGATCGCCGGGCGACGGTTGGCGTTGCGGAGTGCGGGGCTCGCCCCATTCGAATAGCGCCGCGGCCCAGGTCAGTCCGGCGCCGAAGCCTGCCAGCAGCACATGGTCGCCCCGTACCGTAACGTTGCGATCGAGCAAGTCGCCCAAGGCCAGCAATACCGACGCGGAGCAGGTGTTGCCGATCCCCATCATATTTACAATCCACTTTTCCGGCGCAATCCCCGTCCGTTCCTGCAACTGCTCCACGATCCGGATATTCGCCTGATGCACCAAAACCCAGTTCAAATCGTCCGGCTTGATCCCGGCCTGATGGCAGGTTTCGAGCAGCATCTCCGTGCCCCTTTGCGAGGCGAACCGGAATAGTGGACGGCCTTGCATCGATACCGTAGCCCCGCGCGCATCGCCATTCCCCGGCGCTTGCCATGGTGCCGCCGACCCGCCGTGCGGAACGTGAAAAAGCTTGGCCCCCGCCCCGTCCGACCCCATCAACCACGACCGCAACGCGATCCCGGTAGGCGAAGCCTCAATCAGGAACGCCGCCGCCCCATCGCCAAAAAGAATGCGCGTATGCGCATCGTCGTCGGCCAAATGATGGGTCACCGTATCGCTAGCCACCAGCAAGACCCGCTGCGCCGTACCTGCAGCGATAAAACTCAGCGCCGTAATCAGGCCCAGCACGCCACCGGAGCAGGCGGCATTCAGGTCAAATGCGGGTATCGGCCCAAGTTCCAAGGCGTGTGCGATGGCCGGTCCGCAAGGGCATAGCGGATAATCCGGCGTAAACGTGGCGCACACCAGGCAGTCCGGCCGGAACGACGGCGCGTTCGCCAGCGCCTGCCGCGCGGCCCGCACCCCCAACGTCGTGGTGGTGTCTCCAGGACCTGAAATAAAGCGCGATTGGACCCCGCAGCGAGCTCGAATCCATTCCGGATCCACGCCCAATTGCGACGCCAATTCGATATTTTTCAGTGCGGTAGGAGGAAATGCCCGTGCGTAGCCAGCGATCCGGAATCGGGCTCGTTGCAACGGAAGGGGTCCTTGTTGCTCCATGACTGTGCCCGAGTGTCCCCCTCCAAAGGTACCTCTAATACTTCCATTCGTACCTAGTTTAACAGGGATCGGGGCATCCGAGCCGTGCCCGCCCTACACCCTCGCCGCCACCGCCCGTCGCGCCTCTTGCGCCTCCGCCGAAAACCACATATCCAGGAAATGGCTCAGAGTCGACCGGTCCGTGCCCTCCTCGCGCCCGCCAAACTCCCGCAGCGAGCGCTTGATCTCCCGGTACGCCACCGGAGGTTTCGCCGCCAGGAACTGCGCACAAGCGATGGCCCGTGCCCGTACCTCCTCGGCCGGAGCCAGTTCACGCACCAACCCGATCGCCAAAGCGCGCGCCGGGGTCAGCGGTTCCCCGAACAAAAGCACCTCTCGGGCCCGTGCGATCCCTACCGCATCGGCCAGCATTCGCCGGATGGTCGTCGAAAGCGCCAGCCCCAGGTTGATTTCGTTCAGCGCAAAGCCGAAATCGCCCTCCGCCATGATCCGGAAATCGCACGCGATCGCCAGAATCGCCCCGCCCGCAAACGTATGTCCGCTCAGCGCCGCCACCACCGGCTTGGGGAAGTTGTACAGGCTCTCGTATAAATCGATGAACCGGCCGAAAAACGCCGCCATTCCGTCGCGATCATAAGTAAACACCTCGCGTATGTCGAAGCCGCTCGAAAAGAACCGGGGACGGTCGCTCGCCAGCACCAACCCGCGTACCGCATCGTCGGCTGCGGCCGCCGCCACCGCGACGCATAACTCCTCGACCAGCGCGTAATTCAAGGCATTCGCTTTGCCCCGCGACAACGTCAGAATCGACAAACTGCCGTTCCGCTCGGACTGTAAATGTTCCATTTTGCGCTACTTTACCACGGCTCCAGATAAAGGAACTTTCGGGCAACCTCGTTCGTATTCCTTCCAGAATGGAGCAGTCTATGCATCCTGACAAACGCCGCGGCGGCGCCATAGCCGGAATTATTCTTATGATCCTGATCGTGGGACTGGTCGGCATCGCAGCCCTTGTCTCCACGGGCTTATACGTAGCCCGCAATATCCGCGTGACCGACCACGACGACCGCAACAGCGCCACCGTCGAAACCCCCTTCGGCAGCCTCCGCGTCCGCGACAATGCCCGGTTCGACCCCAAACATCTCGGTGTGCCCATCTATCCGGGCGCCGTCCGCGAACACGACGCGCGCAAACTGGCCAGCCTGCGTTTCGATTTCGGCGACGTCCATAAAGCCTTCGCCCTTTCAGCCGCCGAATACCGTACATCCGATTCCGTCGACCAGGTCACCGATTTCTACCGCGGCGAGCTGCCCCACTGGCTGGTCAGCCAGAAAGAGAACGGCTGCATGCAATTGTCGTTCACCCGCGGCGGCTATAAGCGCTTCGTCGCCATCTTCGACCGCGACGGCGAAACCCGCATCGCGCTTGCTTCTATGGGAGAGCCTGCGTCAAACTGACTGAAGGGGGCTAACGCCCCCCATCATGCCAGAATTCTGTACATGCGGCGCACAACTGCCGCCCGACGCCCGGTTTTGCCATCGTTGCGGCAAACCGCAGCGCGAAGAAGCAGCGATGGAAGCGGAAGCCGCTCCGGAGGTTTCGGTTGATGCGGTGCGCGCCGCCATCCCGGTGTTGCTCGACGTGCAAGCCGCCAGCACGCCCCCCCGCGTCAATTTCCACAACGCCACCGCCGTCCGAATCGGCCTGCTGATGGCCGGTATGGCTTCCTTGCTCAGCGCTCTCCCCGCCATGGCCTTGGGCTTGGCCGGCCTCGCCATCTGGTGGATGACGGCGGGGTTCCTCTCGGTCTATATCTATCGCCGCCGTACCGGCCAGTTGCTGACCGTCGACAACGGGCTCCGCATGGGCTGGATCACCGGCCTCCTCGGCTCCACCATCGCCTCCGTATTATTCACCGTAAGCGTCGTGGCGCTGAACGACCAGGGCGGAATCGCCGAGATGCTGCAGGCTCAAGCCCGCAAAATGCCGGGCAACGAAGCCAATATGCAGGAAGCCATCAAAATGATGGAAAGTCCCAGCGGGCTCGCCGTATTCGTCATTATGGCGCTGCTTTTCCTGTTCCTCATCATTACCTTCCTGTGCACCGCGGGCGGCGCGCTTGGCGCCAAACTGGTAGGTGGAGTTAGCGGCCCGCGCCCGAAGTCCGCGCCTTAGCCGGACGGCTATACCTTTTCACCAACGCCACACCCGTAAAGATAATGACCATCGCTACCGCCTCCCGCACCCCAAAAGGCTCCCGGTAGAAAAGCCATCCCAGGCTCACCGCCACCACCGAATTTACATAAGGGTAGATCGAAACCACCGCCACCGGCAGACGGTCCAGCGCGAAAATATAAGCGCTATAGCCCACGATCGAACCAAACACCACCAGGTAGAAGATAGCGCTCACACCGCGCACGCTCCAGTGGATCGGATGGCCCGGAAACAGAAACACGAACGGCAGGAACGCGAGGCCGGCTGACAATTGCTGCACCGCGCCGATCACGATCGGATGTGTGCGTGTAGCTTGCCTGCGCTGATAGAGCGAGCCGTAAGCCCACGCGGCCATGCCCAGTTGCAACAGCAGGAAACCGTTCAGCAGTCCTGCCGGGAATGTGTGGGCATGCATCTCGGGAGCAAACAGTAGCGCGGCCCCGCCGAGGCCGACTAGCATTCCGACCACAGCCGGAAGGTGCAGCGGTTCACCGCCCGGCAGCAGCGCCTCGATCCCCACCATCCAGAACGGCGAGATGGTGATGATCAGGCAAGCCAGTCCGCTGGGCACCCATTGTTCGGCGAAAACCAGGCCCCCGTTGCCGATTCCCAGCACCAGCACCCCGCTGAAACAAGCGGCCCGCAGGTCCCGCCCGCGCGGCAGTTTCTCGCCGCGAAAAGCGATCACCGCCAGCATCAGCGATCCCGAAAGGATGAACCGCGCGCACACCACCAATACCGGCGGAAACGACTCCAGGGACATGCGGATCCCGAGGTAAGTCGTACCCCAGAAAAAACAGACGGCAGCCAGCGCTAAGTAGGCGCTCGAGTGCTGTTGGTGGGACAATCACTCAGCGTATCACGGGACGCCGGCACTCACCGGCGTAGCCACAAAGCCCAAATTACCCTCGCCGCCCGGAATCGTATACACACCAACTAACTGCCCTTTATTGTTGATTGCGCTAACCGCACCATCATTCGCCCCCGGCGGCAGCACAATCTGAAATTCCCCGTTCTGGTAGACGAAGCCGCGGTCGGTTACACCGTTAAAATATCCCCCCACCATCACCCCTCTGGAATTGACGTCGACGATAGTAGCTCCCGGCACGCCAGGTATAGAAAGTGTCTTATACCCACCCGCCGGACTGTAAAGGAATGTATAGTTCTTGGCGTATGTGTCCGTATACAAGCCAATAACCACGCCCTTTGGCTTAACCCACAGTGGTTGTGTCCACACCGCCCCCGGATACCGCAGGTCGGTAATCACGCCGCTGGGCGACGCTAAAAACGCTGTGAACGAGCCGATGCTGCCATAGCTCCCCACGTAGTACCCTTCGTCGTTGATGTCGTTCAACGTCGCTGGCTGCCCCTTAACAACGGCGTTTTGATAGCGCCCGTCCCGATAAAAGAATCCGCCCACTACGCTTCCCGAAGCATATCCGCCCGCCACCACACCGAAATCATTGATGCCCCCTGCAGTCGTGGCGTCCTGGCCAGGGTAGGACACCATAGTTATCTTTCCCGACGGGCTCCGTACGAAGCCCTGGTACAACGATGTCCCGGGCACGCCATAGTAGCCTGAGACTGCGCCCGCTTCGTTAATCCCGACCGTATCCGTATACGACGAGTTAGGAATAGTGAACGTCGTAAACTTATAGGTCGTCTGCGCAACCGCCGCGGTCGCCGCCGCAAGTACCACCAAGATTGCCGCCTTGATTAACAGCATATAAAGATCTCCTATACCGCACGAAAGGTACCGCCACTCTCTCGTGCTAACATTCTCCTTGACTCAGGATACGTTAATGCTTCGCAACCAATCTAGTCTGGCCGGCCCATTGCTACTCCTAGCCCTGGCCTTTCCCGCTTGGGCCCAGTCTGCCGCTCAATCCGCCAACTCCAACCCGCTCCATCTGTCCACAAATCACTTCACCGCTTCCGTCGCCAATTTAAACCTGGAGGCTGACTGGTACGAGCGTGTTCTGGGCTTTCACCGCAGCGAACTGCTCGGCGGCAGAAAAGACTTCGGCCTGCTCAAGATGACCATGCCCGGAAACCGCATCGACCTCGTCTGGCAGCAGGGATCAGCCCGCCACCAGCAGGCCAAAGGCCCCTTCGAGCAAGGCTGGCTGCATATCGTATTCAACACACCCGACTTGGACATCGCCTACAAATACCTGGTCGCCCAAGGCACCGACGTAAAAATCGACCGCGACGCCCAACAGCGCATCGTTCACCTCACCCTGCACGATCCCGAAGGCAATGAAATCGGCCTTGTGACGGAGTGATCGGCTAACCCACAGCATCCTCCGAGAATGGTTACCGGCGCCGCTGTGGAAACTCCGGTGCCGAGAACTGCGGAACGTCCACCGCCATCCCAGGCGCGAATTCGGCACTTGAAATAAAATTGGAGTGCCTGTCGATTTTGCGGTTTCCCCAACGACTACAAGACAAAAGGACGATGATCTGCGATTCCTGAGTGAACACAAGCGCGAATCATCGGAAAAAACCACAGACCAAGGAGATAACGTCATGCCACACTATCTAATCGCGAACTACCTGCCCGACAATTTTGACCCGTCCACCGTAACCGAAGCGATGATCGAGGAGATCCACACCGTCAACCGCGAATTGATCGCCGCCGGCATCCGGAAGTTCGCCTGCGGAATTTCGCCGGCCGCCAACGCCAAAACGCTGCGGAAGCAACCCGACGGCAAGGTGCTCGTCACCGACGGACCGTACACCGAGACCAAGGAGCACATGGGCGGTTTCTGGATCCTCGAATGCGCAGACCTCGAAGAGGCGCTGGCATGGGCCCGCAAGGGTGCCATCTCCTGCGATGCAGTGGGCGAGGTGCGCGAACTGCTCTTCTTTCCGGCTCCCGAACCCGGATCCGGCGGAGGCGAGTAAACCGTCATAGGGAGAAACGATGAAATACATCTGTTTGGGATACTACGATAAAGATAAGTTCGAGGCCATGTCTGAAAGCGAGCGAAACGGCATGTTCGACACATGCCTTGCATACGACGATCACCTTCGCGCCAACGGCCACTGGGTCGGTGGCGAAGCGCTCCAGGGTTCGGAATCCGCCTCAACCCTGTCTTCGAAGAATGGCAAAGTGGTGAAGACCGACGGTCCCTATGCCGAAACCAAGGAACAAATCGGCGGCATTCTGTTCCTTGAAGCCACGAACATGAACCATGCCGTAGAACTGATCGGCCAGCATCCCGCGCTGGCATTTGGCACCATTTTCGAGATTCGGCCGATCGGCGATATGAGCGAAATCATTAAGGCCAGCGAGCAGCGCCGCAGCCGGAAAACACAGACAGCATAACTTAAACTCGACCTACATGCTCAACCAGGGCTATGCCTACACCACAATCATCAGCAGCAAATACCATGGGCAAGCCCTGCTCTACCACTTAGCAAGTCTCTATCCGCACTCAACTCCCGAAGCCTGGCAACAAAAACTGAACACCGGCGAAGTCACCCTCAATGGCGTCACCGCCACCGGAGGCGAATCAGTCGCCTTAGGCCAAACGCTTATCTGGAACCGTCCACCCTGGATCGAACCCGACGCCCCCCGGCACTTCGAAGTCCTGTTTGAAGACCCCCATCTGTTGGCCGTCAACAAACCCTGCGGATTGCCCACCCTCCCCGGCGGCGGCTTCATGGAAAACACCCTCCTGCGTCTGGTGCAAAAGCAAACACCCAACGCAAACCCGGTCCACCGGTTGGGCCGCGCCACCACCGGCATCGTCCTCTTCGCCAAAACACCGCAGGCGGCTTCGAATCTTTTCGCGAACTGGAACACACCCAAAATTCAAAAGATCTACCGGGCCTTGGCACAAAACATTGCACAGCACGACGCCTACGAAATCCTCACACCCATCGGCTTGGTACCGCACCCGCTCATCGGTTCCGTGTGGGCCGCCAGCCCAAGTGGCAAACCGTCAAAGTCACTGGCCAAGGTGATCTCGCGCGCCGCCGGCACCACCACATTTGAGGTAAGCCTACATTCGGGCCGCCCTCATCAAATCAGAATTCATCTGGCATCCATCGGCCATCCCCTGGTAGGCGATCCTCTGTACGGGTCGACCGGCCAGCCTCTTGCAAATCTGCCCGGCCTTCCCGGCGATGGAGGCTATTTCCTGCACGCCCAATTCCTGAAATTCCACCACCCCATCACCGGAGAACAAATCAATCTTGAGGCCTCTCTGCCCCCCGGATTCTCCTCGTGCTAGTTTGTTTGAAGCGATGCCAACGGGACGATTGGAAGCTTTTAGCGACGGAGTCATAGCCATCATCATCACGATCATGGTGCTGGAGATGAAAGTGCCTCACGGCGACAGCCCGAGCGACTTACTCCCTGTACTGCCGGTCTTCCTCAGCTACGTCCTCAGTTTCGTCTATGTCGGTATCTACTGGAACAATCATCATCACCTCCTGCATGCCACCACCATGGTAACGGGCACAATCCTGTGGGCGAACCTGCACCTGTTGTTCTGGCTGTCGTTGCTTCCGTTCGCTACCGGCTGGATGGGGGAGAACCGTTTCAGCCCACTACCGGGCGCGCTCTACGGCGTGGTGCTGCTGATGGCAGCCATCGCGTATGACCTGCTCCAGCGCGCTATCATCCGCTCGCAAGGACCGGACTCCATTTTGAAAAAAGCGGTAGGCCGTGACTGGAAAGGCAAGCTGTCGCCAGTGCTGTACATACTTGCCGTCATTGCCGCCTTGTATTCGCCGCGGATCGCCGAAGCCATTTATGTGGCCGCTGCACTGATCTGGCTGATTCCCGACCGGCGTATCGAAAGGGTCCTGCCGCGTAGGGACGCTTAGGCCGCTCCACGGCGGGGCGCATCTCGCCATCAGTAGGATACTTGGTATGCCGCACGGCCTGATTCTGGCTTGGAAGCAGCCCAGCGCGCCTCCGAGCACATCGCGACCACTCGGCGCTGGCGTCGTTCGGATTGCGCGTGATAAGGCCGGAGCACAGACAACCGTACATCTAACCAATAGCGGCTACAATTGAAGCAGCGACTATTATGCAGGTGTTCATTTCATACGGGAGTGTCGAAGATCAGGTCACGGGGCTTCGCCTTCAGGCACTGGGCGCAGTGAACGGCTTAACCGTATACGTGCCGCCGGTCCATACCCGTCAAACCGCGCCGGCACTTCTTGATCCGGAGGTGAGCCAAAAGCTCCATCGGGCTGACGTCGTTCTTGGGGTCGTCGGCGTGGGTCTTACGGAAGCCTGTCGCCAAGAACTCAATGCCGGTCTGGCGCTTCACAAGAATATGATTGTGATGGTGTACCCCGAGTTCGCGCACCTTCAATCGCAGTTTGGGCAGAATCTCGTAGTAGTCGACCCTTCTCATCCCGACCATGCTGAGTATGGCATCGTGCAATATTTGAAGGCCCTCGATGCTCAGCAGACCGCAAAGACCGCGCTGTTGGCAATGGGGACCTTGGCTCTTGGCTTGCTTTTGCTGGCCCCGGCGGATCGAAGCTGAGATGAATGCGGTCCCGCCGTTGCACAATTGATAGTTCCTGCATCATCGCGCTGGACCACCTTCAATTGGTGCCTCAGCTCAGCTTGCTATTTTCGCCTATCCTTGTTCCCAAGGCTGTTCGCAACGAACTATTTAGACGCCGCGCGACAAAGGACCGCCTGAAATTTATTTTTAGTAGTTACGGTTTCTTCCAACGCTGCGACGGCTACGATCAGGGCGCTGTTGATGTGCTCCTTGCGGAACGAACTCGACTCGGCGTGAGGGATCGGGGAGAGGTTGAAGCAGTCGTACAGGCGTCGCAGGTCGGCGCCGCCGTGATTGTTGACGATCGATGGGGCCGGGGTCTGGCCGCGCGCTTCGATCTTGATTTTCACGGTACCGTCTGGATTCTTCAGCAATTCTACCAACTCGGATTGCTCCCTTCAGGCTTGGGAAACTGCTTTGAGTTACTACGGAGTCGAGGGGTACGCCTACCCTGGGAAACGGTAAACGAATTATTGGTTAACTCTGGCGAGGAGCCGCTCAAGACATAACTCGATTTTTTGTTCCCGCCCGCGGCTGCAGTACGGTCCGCATTCGTACAACGCGCAGGGCCGCCCTCCCCCGCGCTGTATCAAGCTCGCAGTTCCTCGCCATAGAAAACGAGAAGATCTTCTGGCGCACCTGGCAGCCAGTCGGTTACACTGCCACCGTTGCCTAACCGGGATCATATCTGGCCCCCGAAATCACCCGTGAGCCGTGCGCCATCGTGCGCGGCAACGAGCTGTCACTGCGCCTCCAACCATTCTCGCGCGCGATGGCGGTGCGAAGTCCGTACCATGGATGGACTTACTAACTCGACGGCACGCCGCTCGAAGCGCCCCAAATTCGAGGGCGTGGAAAACTGGGATCGGAGCGACGGACGGCTCCCGGCCATGGTCGTTGAATTGCAAAGTTTAAATTCGCCTTTGAAACCTGCCGCGTGTGCTCCTCACATCCAGCCAGCCGTCCAATTCAGTATTGGCCGCCCGTGATACAATTGCCGAAAACCGGGAACGAGAATGGAAATCCTGGCCCAACCGGTTTTAGGAAAGGACGCATATGCCTGCCCTGACCCCCGGAACCCATCTCTGGAATCACATTTTCAAAGACAAGAATAACGACAAAAAACAGCTCAGCGGTTTTCACAGTACCGCTCTTACGATCAACGCAAGATCAGGAGAGCTGGTTCCCAAGATTAAAAGGACTTTTATACCAAGGGCGAGTGCGTATGGCCGGCAACGCACAACAGGCAATGTGCCAGGAGCGCTAAGAACGCAGGTGAATCACGGCTTCTACCTGTGTGGATGGAACTTCTATCCTGCGAAGCAGGATCCCAAGAAGTGGAGCACCATGTTTCCCAACAGTTGGGGCGAAGCGAAGGTTAAGGATGCGGTGACGCAGGCGATCGCGTATTGGAACAGTTTCGCTGACCCCGAAGTCAATGGCCCGAAAATGAGACAGGAGAACCTTGCTCGTTTGGAAGGACTGAACAAGAAATTCCGCACGAAATGGGTGGGCCAAGCCAAATTCGACGGAAACGTCTTCCTCATTGGCGGGTTGACCAGCCAAAACCAAGCCACCACCGCATTTCCGATCATGGGTGCGAATGAAAACTTTCCGAGGGTTGAATTTAATGGGCAAATCAATGTGGATATCGAAGTCGAAGAGGATTAGTTAGACCAACGGCCCTGAACAACCGCCAATTTGCTACCATCCTTCCCATGACCAGTGGCCTCGCAACCGCACACACAATTCCATCCAACTCACCGCGCCTCAACCATCCTCGCCGCGGCTGTGCGAAGTCCCTACGCTGCCCCGTTTGTCGCGACTGCGCTGCGCCGATTGTTCCAGTTCAAGCACCTGCGTCACCCTGCCGTAGCCCACCGTCTTGTGCCCCTCGCGCAATAAGAACATCGTTCCCGCGCAGATTTTACCCACGTGCATTTCGGGACTCAGATAGGTCAAATAGACTCTCACCGTGTCACCCGGGTTCACACGTTCAACGTCGGGATAGGTCTGGATGGCGTCCCAATCATGACCGTCATAGTAAAACTGCGGCCGATATCCGGAAAAGGCGGGCCGTGTCTTCCGCCTTCGTCGGTCGGAAGAAAAACGACTTGGGCCTCAACGTCTTTGGGCAACACCGGCGTCGTGGTAACTCAAATCTACCAAAAGCCGGCGCCTCGGATCGGCAGTGGAATTATGTGAAGCGAGAAGCTCCGATTCGGCAGCATACAGGATGCCTCAGGCGTCTGCTGTGCATAGCTATCTGCTGCGCATGACTCCCGTTACGAATCTGCAGATACCTAATTCAGTCCGTGCCTGTCCGAGCTTCGTACGAGTGGCGCGTAATCCGCCCGGAAACAATGTGCGGATGAAGCACCCTGCCACTGCGGGGCACAGCAGTGAACCAACCCTTCGGGCTCCGCTTCGCGCCGGCCTTGACTGTTGTCGGACCACCGGGACGCCAGCGCGGAAAGCCTGTCGTTTTGGTACCGTGGATAGTTCTGCTAAGGATTAACAGATGTCTCGCGCGGATATTCCGATATGAAGCTCACTCATGTACGCCTTTGCAACTTCCGCTGCTTCGGGGAAACCCCAACGACAATCTCCCTGCGCAAAATCACCTTTCTGCTTGGACCAAATGGATGCGGAAAGACCGCCGTATTACAGGCACTCACTCGAATGTTCGGGTTTGAGCGCGGGATGCGTCGGATTCAAAAGGGCGATTTTCATGTTCCAGCCGATTTCGATTTTGCGGATGAAACGTGCTTCCCTCTGAAACTATGGATTGAGGCCGATTTCGAGTTCCCTGAACTGAAAGATTCAAAGGGCAAGCATCCTACAATTCCCAGCAACTTCGCTCATATGCGTCTCGAAGACAAAGATGGCGTGCCCATCGTACGTTTTCGGCTGGACGCCACACTCGACTTCGACGGAGACGTTGAGGAAAAGCTGACCTACGTTCTCGAAACCGATGCGCAGAACCTCCCTAAGAAACAGGCAGACGTATCGAAATACGATCGCGCATCGATTCAAGTGCACTATCTCCCTGCCCGGCGAGATCCGACGGATCACATTTCGTATGCGGCGAACTCCCTTCTGGGACGTGTGTTTCGAGCGGCCGATTGGTCCAAAGAAGCCGCCGACATTACCGAACTGACCGAGAAGATCACTTCCGCATTGGGTGGAAATGAAGCGGTATCCAGCATCAACTCACTGATCGCAACAACCTGGAGCGCTCTACACAAGGGTAGTTATTACACTCAACCAGAGGTATCATTCGGCCAGAGCGAGATTGACGGCCTATTGAAGCATCTGACGCTCACTTTTGCGCCAGGCCACGAGGAGGGCGTAGTCGGATTTTCGCGGCTGGGGGACGGCCAGAAATCTCTCTTGTACGTGTCTCTCGTCATCTCCGTTCAGGAACTTGGTCGGCAGCTTCTCAGCGGCAAACTCAAGGGATGGAACATCAACAAGCTTCAGCCGCCCGTTTTCACTCTCTTAGCAGTTGAGGAGCCCGAAAACAGTCTCGCCCCACATAATCTCGGACGTATCGTCAAGTCGTTGTCCTCCTTCGCCGGCCATAATGACGGTCAGGCCGTCATCGCAACGCACTCGCCTTCGTTGTTGAAACGTGTTGCACCAGAGAATATCCGCTATCTCAGGCTAAATACAGAACGGGAAACGATCGTAAAGAAGATTACCTTGCCGACCAAGGAATCGGACGCTCACAAGTTTGTTCGTGAAGCTGTTCAGGCCTATCCGGAACTCTACTTCTCCAGGCTTGTGGTTCTGGGCGAGGGCGACAGTGAGGAGATCCTGCTGCCGAAGATCTTCGAAGCGCGAGGCGTGGATTTTGATTCGTCCGCGATCTCAATCGTGCCTCTGGGCGGGAGACACGTAAACCACTTCTGGCGACTTCTCAATGCTCTTGAAATTCCCTTCGTAACGTTGCTCGACCTCGATCTTGCCCGTCACCAGGGTGGCTGGGGAAGGGTTCGTTACGCTGCAACGCAACTTCTTCAGTTTTCCACATCTCCCATTACTTTCAAGAATACTGACATCGCTGCGCTTCCAAAGTGGAATAACGGCGACAAGGTGCTCACTTCAAAGCTTGGCAAGAAGTGGTTGGCAGACCTTGAGTCATATGGCGTCTTCTTTTCCTCGCCCTTGGACATTGACTTTGCGATGCTTCAGAACTTTGCAGACAACTACAATGTTGAACAGGACGAGCTGGAAGCTCCGGACGACAAAGTGTTGTCAGCTGTATTGGGTCCCGAAAACCATAGCGAAGACCAATATTCTGAAGAGCAGCTCTCGCTTTTCAGAGCCTATCAGACGCGCTTCAAATTAGGCAGCAAACCCGTCGCGCACCTTTCGGCGTTGGCGGAGCTAGATGATTCGGAGCTCAAGGACGAAACGCCTGAGTTTATCTCTCGCCTTCTGGATTCTGTCGAGAAAACACTGAAAGAGCTAGACGAATGATGTCGCCAGATCAGTGGCAGCCCGCCGATGGCCTTGTGCTAGAACCAAACGCGCTGCGGGCAGCTAAAGAGGCCTCCAAGACGCTCGCTCTTACCGCCGGGCCAGGCGCCGGCAAGACAGAGGTGCTAGCCCAACGCGCCGATTTTCTTCTGCGCACAGGACTCTGCCCGTATCCGCAGCGCATCCTTGCAATCTCCTTCAAGGTTGATGCTAGTCGAAATCTTAGGGAAAGAGTCAGACGACGATGCGGAAGTCAACTCGCCTCTCGCTTTGACAGTCACACGTTTCATGCATTCGCAAAACGCTTGATTGACCGCTTTCGGCCGGTCTTGACGGGCAAGGACGCTTTAGATCCGAACTACACCATCGGTGAGCATCGGGTGATGCGAACTTCAATCACATTTGGGGATTTGGTTCCCCTGGCTGCTGAAATTCTCAAGAACAGTGATGTTGCCCGGAATGCGGTTCGACAGACTTATAGCCACGTCTTCCTCGATGAATTCCAGGATTGTACAAATGCGCAGTATTCTCTGATCAAGACGGCATTCCACGGAACGTCAATCCCGCTCACCGCGGTAGGGGATACTAAGCAACGCATAATGGGTTGGGCCGGAGCTCTTGAGGGAATTTTCTTACGTTACGCCAAAGACTTCAGTGCACTGGGCCTGAATTTGTATCAGAACTTCCGCTCCAAACCACGCCTTCGAAGAATGCAGAACAGAATGGTGAAGGTGTTGGAGCCGTCTGCAGGGCTGAATGAGAACGATATTAAGGGCGACGAAGGGGAAATACTGAGGGAGCATTTTGACGATACCTTTCAGGAGACAACCGCGGTAGCTGACTGGATTGAGGCTTGGATCAACGAGGGAGTTCCGCTCGCTGAAATCGCGGTACTGGTTTCGAAACAGCCTGATCTCTATGCTGGGGTATTGATGGCCGAGCTAGAGGCCCGCGCAATTCCGTTTCGAAATGAACAGAACCTCCAGGACGTCTCGCCAGAACCAATTGCACGGCTACTTGTCGACTTCCTGCTGGTCCTCTTTGGTGAACGGGAACCTGATGCATTTTACCGCCTCATGACCGCTCTGGGGGGCTTCTATGAAGATGACGATCAGTCGGAGGATCAGGGGAAGTGGCAACGGTTTCTTGACGCCGAAAGGAGGTCGCTATCGGCCAATGGTAATATCGAGCCGGCAGGGGTTCGAACGCATTTGCAGCGTCTTTTGAAGAGGCTAGGCTCTGCATTCCTTCGCTCGCTGTCGGCAGAATATGAACACGGGTCGTATCTTAAGTCGAAGATCGAAGAGACGGCCAATCGGATTGAGGAGCTCTGGAAGCAGAGCGGAAGTCTAGTTCAGGGCCTCCACCGCTTTTCGGAAGATCGGGCAATACGGATTCTGACGATCCACAAGAGCAAGGGTTTAGAATTCGACTCCGTGATCTTGATGGGGGTTGAGAACCAAGCCTTCTTCGGAAAGATAGATGACGAGCGGGCCGCTTTCTTTGTCGGGATCTCCCGAGCCAAGAGACGGTTAGCCCTTACATCCGTGGACCACAGGCCACGGCCGGAAGCGGCGACGAAACGCTGGGACGAAGCGCGCACCGTCCAAATCGAATTTCTCGGCTACGCCGATGGCCTTGTTTCTAAAGCAGAATAGTCCTTTTGTTGTCGGCAGCGGCCCTCTTACTCCTGACCTGGCCCCCGAGAACTCTACCCGCGATAACCGAGAATTCTCGAATTCTCCGACACGTGCGCTGAACCCGCCACGTCAAGCTTGGGCAGTAGGGCGTAAAACCTCGCCTAACTAAAGCTCCGTGATAACAGCAAACGGCATGGCCGAGTCGATCAAGGGAGATTATGTGCTCCGTCCGGATCGTCGCCCACTCGTACAGAGCGTAGACCGATCCCGCCGCGCCAACTCCGTGGAACAGCCGCCAATTTGCTACCATCCTTCCCATGACTAGTGGCCTCGCAACCGCCCACACAATTCCATCCAACTGGTATACCGATACCCAGTTCCTCGCCCTTGAAAAAGAAAAAATCTTCTGGCGCACCTGGCAGCCAGTCGGCCACGCCGCCACCGTCGCCTCACCCGGATCCTATCTGGCCACCGAGATCACCGGTGAGCCCTGCGCCATCGTGCGCGGCAACGACGGTGTCTTGCGCGCCTTCTCGAACGTTTGCCGTCACCGCGCCTCAACCATCCTCGCCGGCAGCGGCTGTGCGAAATCCCTACGCTGCCCCTATCACGCCTGGACTTACTCACTCGATGGCACGCTCCTCGTAGCCCCCGAATTCGAAGGCGTGGAAAACTGGAATCGAAGCGACGTACACCTCCCGGAAATGCGCGTTGAGGAATGGGGCCCTTTCGTATTCGTCAACGTCGACCCGCAAATGCCGGCCCTACGTGAAGTCCTGGGCGACATTCCAAGTCAAGTCGCCGCACTCGGCTGCCCCGTCGATAAACTCCATTTCTCATACCGCCGCGATTATCTGATTCACTGCAATTGGAAAGTCTATATCGATAACTATCTCGAAGGCTATCATCTGCCGGCCGCCCACCCCTCCCTCTTCCGTGAACTGGACTACAACCAATATCGCGTCGACACCTTTCGCTATTACTCATCGCAGTTTGCGCCCATCCGCCCGCCTCGCCCCGGCCACCAAGAGCAGCGCCGCTATTCCGCGGTCGATCGCGACGATCGCGCCTTATATTTCTGGATCTTTCCAAATTTCATGCTGAATGTCTATCCGGATAATCTCAGCAGCAACATTATTCTTCCCGTAGGCCACGACCAGACTCTTACTATCTTCGAGTGGTTCACCTATCCGAAGGACGGCGCGGCCACAGACATCGCGCCCGAAACCGTGGCCTTTAGCGATGAGATCCAGCAAGAAGATATTCGCATCTGCGAAAACGTGCAGAAAGGCCTTTCCTCCCGTAGCTATGACCGCGGCCGCTACTCCGTCAAACGCGAAAATGGCGTCTATCATTTTCATCGCTTGCTTGAGGAGTTCCTGCACGACCCTACCGGCGCGCTAAGTCACTAAGAAGCCCCCCCCCACCCCGTGCCGGCCCTTCGCCAACCCGTACGCATCCGCTGGTGGATCTTCCTCTACATGTCCGCCTTCTCGACTCTTTCGAATGTGCAGCGCACCAGCATCGGCATCGCCGCCGAACGCATCGAGCCCCAGTTGCATTTCAGCCAGATGCAGATCGGCTGGATGATGTGGGCCTTCACCGTCATGTACATGATCATGCAAGCGCCCGGCGGCGTCTTCGGCCAGCGCTACGGCGCACGCGTTACATTCTTCCTGATCGGCCTCGTTGGTTTCGTGGCTATGGTAGGCACTTCCCTAGCCCCACTCCTGCTGGCGGGAACCGCGCTCTTCCTTGCGATGGTGTTCTTTCAGGGCCTGCTCGGTGTATCTCAGGCGCCCGTGTATCCCACCTGGGCCGGCGTCTGCGAAGCCTGGTTTCCCGCCCGGCAGTGGGCCATGGCGAACGGCGTGTTATCGAGCGCCCAAGGGTTCGGCACCGCGCTAGCCCCCCCCCTGATCGTCCTGCTCACCCAATCGTTCGGCTGGCAAGGCGCGCTCCTATGGATCTCGCTACCGGCGGCCGCACTCACCCTGCTCTGGCTGTGGTACGGCCGTAACTCCCCCCCCGAGCATAAGTCGGTCACCGCCCAGGAACTTGCCGAACTTGGCGAACTAAATACCGCGCAGGCGCCGCCGATGACCTGGAAACGCCTCGGACGCGTCGCCGCGGACCGCAACGTCCTGCTGCTGACCATCTCTTACACTTGCATGAACTATGTATTCTATCTGCTGACTAACTGGTCGTTTCTCTATCTCGTCCAGGAGCGTCATCTAAGTGCACTACAAAGCGGCTTTCTCGCCACATTGCCACCCATCGGCGCATCCATCGGCGCCGCTGCCGGCGGATTCGCTGCTGATTTTCTGGTGGCGCGCTTCGGTGCCAGGCGCGGCTATGCCTTCGTCCCGCTAGTGTTCCTGCCCTTGGCCGGACTCATGCTGCTGGCTGCCGTCGACGCTCCCGGACCGCTCCTCGCCGTAGCCGCGTTGATCTGCAGTTATTTCGCCACCGAAATGACCGAGGGTCCTTACTGGGCCGCCACCATGCGTTCCGCCCCCGCCGACACCATGGCTGCGACCGGCGTCCTGAATACGGGCGCGAATCTCGGAGGCGTCGTCGGCATTCCCATCGTCGCCTACCTTTCCGGTCACCATGCCTGGAATGCCGCGTTTGTCACCGGACTCGCCTTCGCCTTGGTTGCCGCCGGTCTTTGGTTCTTCGTCGATCCAACCCGTCCGGTAGACTGAGGACGCAACCACTGCCGCGCTATCGTGCCGTGCCTGTATTTACCGTCTCCCACTCAGCGCATAGCACGTCGCCGCTGGCGTTCGCTAGCTCCGATTGCACCCGGACTTCGCCCTGGCTCGCCACATTATCGAAGTGGAGCGTGAACGCCCGCGGCGGCGCTACCCGCGGCAGTTGCGTCTGTATCTCCGTCGTCCCCCCGATCGACACAGTCCACATCGCGGCCGTTGCCGTGCTCAAATCGAAACTCACCGTCAGCGTGCCGTTCGCGTAACTCGTCTTCATCCCCGAACCACATGCCGGCGTCCGCCACAGCCCTCTCTGAATCTCTAGATCGTACCCTGTCCCCGTAGTCCACATCGACCCGCCCGGCCCCTTCGCGATGCCACCCAAAGTGCCCTGCCGGGAAGTTGGATACTCGGTGAAGACACCCTCCGTCGTCAGCCGTCCGATCCAATCCGTTGCGCACGGATTGCAAGTAACCGTGAACCACAGCGCCCCATCCGGCCCTGCCGCGATCGGCCCCGTTCCCCCGCCGGATGGCCTCTCCGGCACCGGATACTGCGTCATGATACCCCCCGTCGTGATGCGCCACATATTGCCGCTCAGGTCCGCGAACCAAAGCGCCCCGTCACTTCCCGCCGCGATTCCCGCCGCTATGTTGAACGGCCCGTAGCTTGCCGGCGACTGGTACCAAGTCACCGTACCGGCCGTAGTCATCTTGGCCACTCCCGCCAAACCCGAACCGTTGTAACCGCTCCAGGTGAACCATAATTCGCCATCCGGTCCTGTGACAATGCCACCCAGGTATTGGTTCTCGTTAGTAATTGAAACTGGATATTCCGTGACCGTGCCCGCCGTCGTGATCCGTCCCAAGCCGGCGTGCGCCTCGGTGAACCATAAGGCGCCGTCGGGTCCCATCGTGATGCCGTTCGGTGCGCTATTCGCCGTCGGTACCGGATACTCTGTCACCGTGCCCGACGTTGTGATTCGGCCGATTCGGCCCGCGCCGATCTCCGTGAACCATAGTGCCCCATCGGGGCCCGGCGTGATCGCGTTGGGCCCACTGTACTGGGTCGGAACCACGTATTCGGTGATCGCCCCCTCTGTTGTGATGCGCCCGATGTAGCACGTCCCGCCGTAGCACCCGCTCTCCGCGAACCACATGGCGCCGTCCGGCCCTTCTGTTATCCCCGCCGGAAAAGCGCTGGGATTCGGAATCACGTATCCGTTCTTGTGGAAGTAGGTGCCTGCGCCCGATTGTGCGTAGGCCATCGCCGTCACAAAAAGGACGACCGGTAAGCTCCTGAGTAACATCACGACTCCTCCCTGGTGCTGTGAGTGATTCCAACCATTCTACATCTCGTGTGCGCCCCGGTAGAATCCGAATAAGATACGATCATTGGTGGTGCATCAATGCGAAAAAACAAAATCAGGATCAACGCGTTAGCATTCGTTATTCCGATTCTTTTCCTCCGGCTGGACTATGTACAAGCGCAACCTGCGAAGGCTCCGTATCCGGCCATGGCTCCTCTCCAACAGTATTTAATTCCCGACGAGAAGGCCGAGATAGCACTGGCCCGCAGTGCGGCCCCGGCATCGATTTCGGACGCTGCCGGCGTGATGGTGCTGCGGCCGGATGGCTACGCAACTGCCGTGAAGGGCTCGAATGGCTTCGTCTGTATCGTCGAGCGATCCTGGGGGAAGGCGACTGATGACTCGGAATTCTGGAGTCCCAAAGTCCGCGCCCCGCATTGCTTCAATCCAGCAGCCGCAAACACGTTCCTGCCCATCTACCTGAAGAAAACGAAACTTGTGCTGGCCGGAAAATCGAAAGCGCAAATCCTCACCGCGACTACGGCCGCATTGGAAAAAAAAGAACTGCCCGCGCTCGCTCCCGGAGCGATGTGCTACATGATGGCGAAGCAGCAGTACCTGAACGACGAGGGCATGGCTTGGCACCCCCACCTCATGTTTTTCGTTTCGGGCAACGCCGCCAAAAGCTGGGGAGCCAATCTGCCCGGCTCGCCCGTAATAGCCGCGGATGATCCCGAAGAACGGGTGACCGTCTTCATGGTATTGGCCGGCACTTGGTCCGACGGCACGCCGGGACCATCCACCATGCACTGACACACCTCGGGGTCACTCTGAGCCCCGACCGTCAGGGAGTGGGTCGTTTGCAACCACATTCTGGCGATCCACAACGTTCGAATGGCACCCGAAAGCCGCCCGAGCCGTCGGGGAACCCGGTTTCTCAAGCGTAAGGCGTCCCTGCCATCGCCGCCTTTATGCCCACCGTCCCCCTGTCAACAATAGCGAGAAAGATCGCTTTCGCTTTCTTCGTATTTCGCTTCTGTCGAAAGGTTCGGTGAGCCTGGATGAAGGCCACAGTCCACGTCGCCAGAAGAAGATTGGCCGCAAGATCAGCGTCGGGATTTGTAAGTTCTCGCCCTGCGCCTTCGGATAGCGCCACTGCCACAACTTGCGCTATCTCGTCGCGTATTTCCCGCGCCCGAGCCATGAGCGTTTTGCTTCGCCCGACCGTCTCTATGAAACCTTGGCTCCGAGCAGAAAACTCAAGGTAGGGGGTCTCTTCCGCAACCAGCCGATGCGCCAGCATGCGTAGCGTCTCGATCGGACTGACGCTGGCGTCGCGTTGCCGCAAGGCTTCGCGCAGGGTTTCGCGGCCCTCTTCGTCCCGATCGAAGAACATGTCCTCCTTGCGGGAAAAGTAATTGAACACCGTCATCCGCCCCACATCGGCAGCTTCCGCGATTTCATCGACGGTCACATTATCGAACCCCCTCTTCCGGAAAAGGCGGTCGGCAACCAACGAGATGGCGCGCCTCGTAGCCAGGCGCTTACGGGATCGGCGGTCAGATGACATGGAGTTATCGTCCTTGTTTTTGATATGTACTGAGTATATAATAGTATTCAGTATAAGTAAAGGAGAAGCTCGTGAAGGCGGTTCAGTTCAGCAAGTATGGTGGTCCCGAGGTCCTGCATGTTGTCGACGTCAATGATCCGCATGCAGGCCCAGGCCAAGTGCGCATCGCCGTCCGCGCCGCCGGGGTCAATCCGTCGGACTGGAAAGATCGCGCCGGAGACGCCCGCGATTCCAGCCCGGTTAGTCTGCCTTCAGGCGTCGGCTTCGAGGCGGCGGGATTAGTGGACGAGGTCGGCCCAGGAGTTTCGAACGTCTCAGTCGGCAACGCTGTCTTCGGCTACGGCGCAAACACAGTGGCCCAATATGCGGTCCTTACGCACTGGGCACACAAGCCAGAAGGTCTACCATTCGAGGTTGCCGGCGGTCTGCCAGTGATCGCTGAAACGGCGTCGCGCTGTCTTGAGCAACTGGGAGTGAAATCCGGTCAAACGCTTCTGGTCAGTGGAGCATCAGGCGGGATTGGTACGGCCGTTGTCCAGTTAGCATGCCTGCGCGGGATCACCGTCATCGGCACTGCGAGCAGCCAAAAACACGACTATTTGCGCGGGCTCGGCGCCATCCCCACGACCTACGGACCGGGGTCGGCGGAACGCGTGCTAAAGCTCGCGCCACAGGGGGTCGACGCCGCCCTCGATCTCGCCGGCTCCGGCACCATCCCGGAGTTGATCGGAATCGTCGGCGATCCTGCGCGCGTTCTTTCCGCCGCGGATCTTTCGGCTGCGCAGTACGGCGCCAGGTTTTGCTACGGGCCCCCAAGAAATCCGGAACGGATCTTTGCTGAGGTCGCTCGGCTTTATTCCGCCGGCCTCTTTCGCTTGCACGTGGACCGCGTGTTTCCCCTCGAACAGACTGCCGCGGCGCAAGAAATGAGCGCCAAGGGGCACGTCACCGGCAAGCTCATTATCTCCGTCGCTCAGCCATAGCAGAATCAAAATGAAACCTAAGACCGCCTTGGTCACCGGCGTAAGTCGCCCGCTCGGCCTCGGATTCGCCGTTGCTCGCCAACTCGCCGAGCAGGACTACCACGTCATCCTGACCGCGCGGGATGTGCGCCAGGCGGAAGAACTCGCCGCGGAGTTGCGCCGGGCGCACCTTAGCGCCAGCGCTCTGCGCCTCGATCTCGCCGCCCGCACCAGCATCTACCAAACGGCAGATCGCCTCACCCGAACCTTCGACCACCTCGACGTGCTGGTGAACAACGCGAGCCACATGCCCGACTTCCACACCCGTTCGGCCCTCGACGTTGATCCCGATGCACTCCACGCAGCCTTCGAGGTCAGTGTATTTGGATGTTGGGGACTGATCCAGGCTCTGCTGCCCCAGCTCCGGCGGGCGCCTGCCGCCCGCATCGTTAACGTCTCGAGCGCCGCAGCACAGCAGATCGGAAGGCCCGGCGTCGCCCCCCTCTTCTCCCCAGCCCACGCGCTCGCCAAGTACACTCTCAACGCACTGACCACCAGCCTCGCGGCAGCCCTCGCTGGCACACCGATCCTGATCAATGCCGTCGACCCGGGGCGCGTCGCAAGCCATCCTGAACGAGGAGACGACCGCGATGATCGATCCCCGGCCGAAGCCGCCAAGGGCGTCATCTGGGCAGCAACTCTCGGTCCGGGCGGGCCCACCGGCGGGCTTTTTTTCGACGGAAAGCCCGTCAGCCTAACCCGATTATGAACAGGCCCCTTGTCATTATCTTCGCCACTGTCTGTCTCGACGCTATCGGCATAGGCCTGATTTTCCCTATTCTTCCGCGGCTTCTTGAGGATGTGACGCACACCCGGAATATCGCGCCCTACATCGGGATAATGACCGCCCTCTATGCAGTCATGCAGTTCATCTTCGCGCCGATGCTCGGCGCCTTGAGCGACAAACTCGGCAGGCGTCCAGTGCTTCTCATTTCTTTGACGGGCGCAGCGGTCAATTACGTCGTCCTGGCCTTTGCCCCACAGCTTTGGATGCTGGTACTCAGCCGCGCCATTGCCGGCCTCACCAGCGCGAATGTCCCCGTGGCAAGTGCCTATATCACCGATATTTCGCCCGACGACATGCGCGCCCGTCGCTTCGGCCTATTCAACGCCATGTTTGGGATCGGCTTCATCATCGGACCGGTCCTCGGCGGACTGCTCGGCGACTACTGGCTACGACTCCCCTTCATCGCCGCCGCCGCGCTGAACGCCTGCAATTTCCTGCTCGCTTTGTTCATCCTGCCGGAATCTCGCACAACGGTACGCCAGAAGACCGGTCTGGCCGAACTCAACCCACTGCGGCCACTCCGCTGGGTTTTCTCGATGAAGGGGCTTCTGCCGATCGTCCTCGTGTTTTTCATCTTAAGCGCCGCCGGAGAAGTGTATGGAACCTGCTGGGCACTGTGGGGTTTTGACACCTTCCGGTGGAATGGCCTTTGGATCGGCCTTTCGCTCGCTACGTTCGGAGTCTGCCAAACGCTGGCGCAGGCACTCCTGCCCGGCCCGGCGACCAAATTACTTGGCGAACGGTGGGCCGTCCTGGTCGGAATTGCCTCTTCCTCCATCGCCCTTGTCGCCATGGCTTTCGCCACCAAAAGCTGGATCGTTTTCGCCATCATGCCTGTCTTCGCGCTCACCGGCATCGGCACACCGGCGCTTCAGGCGCTAGCTACCCGGCAGGTTGACCGAGCCCGCCAAGGCCAGTTTCAGGGCGTGCTGGCGTCGGCCATGAGCCTAGCCTCCATCGTCGCGCCGCTGGCTTTCTCGACTCTCTACTTTCTCGTCCAGAAGGAATGGCCCGGCGCCATCTGGCTCTCGGTGGTCGTCATTTATGCAATCGCGGTCCCGCTGGTCTTTCTCGCCACCAAGCCTCCTAGCCCTACGCAGCGCGCGTCTTTGCCATCGGTAGCCACGTGAGCGAGATCGACAAACTCCCATGAAGCGGCCCGTCGGTGCCGCCCCTAAACTTAGCGGGATAGCTAAACAAGAACATCCCTTCGCTCCTATAGATCATGCAGAGCGATCTTCAGATCCCTGGGTCCTGGCAAAACCTACGCCTTCTGGGAGATCAGCCAGCCGGTTAAGCTCCGGATAGCGAGGGATCCGCCCGAAGCCAACCTTTTGCGGAACTTGACGCAGGGCCATCACCGGATTTGTCCCCCAGTCGCCGTTAGCCCGGTATATCTTTATTTAAGGCTGTTGTAGTCTTTGTCGCTAACTGGTTCTAACCAAATCGTCTTCCCCTTTTGAGTCGGTGTAACCGCCATATAAGCAAATGCACTTCCCGGTGATGCGCCGTGCCAATGCTCCACACCCGGCAGGCATTTTATTACGTCTCCTTGGTGAACGAGTTGTAACGCCTTTCCTCGTTCCTGGTAATAGCCAGTGCCTTCGGTGATGAGTAGAACTTGGCCTCCTGGATGGATGTGCCAGTCCAGCTTTGCACCGGCATCGTAGGTTGCGATAGCAATACTGGGATCGAATGTACTGTCTCCAGCAACCAACTCCTTGAGCCAGATATTTCCGGAGTGATTCTTGACGGTGGACAGTTCTCCTTTGGGGAAACCCGTTCCCTCCGTTTGTGCCTGTGCCTGAAAAATAAATATAAAGGTTGCTGCGAAAGCGACGATTGGAAGTGTTGTTGTTCTCATGTTCTCATCCGCTCCATCTGGTCTTTTCAGTAAGCTGCGGAACGCGGTGGAAGGACGCCGCCCACCTCGCATGCCCGAGCCAGCGCCCCAACGATCCGATTGCGGTCATCTATACCACCAGCTCAGTAATCGGCGCGCTTTCCCGATTCGGTGGCCAACTGCATCACGTCCAGCCGCGCTTTCCAGGGATCCGGAATCGCGCTGGCCGTGCCGTCCGCATGGAAATCGAAGATCAAATCCTTCGTCGGATCGTAACGCGGCCAAGCCGGCAAGCCCGCACCATTCGGATCGCCCGTCCTGGCGAAATTCACCCAGTAGCTTTGCGCCATCCGTGAAACCGACTGATCCTCGGCTGTCGGCGGAGGTCCAGGCGGCCCAAACCCTGCGCTGCCCAGCGTGCCGAACACAAAGCCGATTTCACCCCCGTGCGGCGCCCCCGCCCGCATCCGTTCCCGCATCGCAGTCGGAACGTACGAGAACCGGTACAGATAGACGGGCGAACCGTTCACCGCGAAGGCTCTGGCTGCGAAGCGAGCCGGTTCCGCCTGGCCGAAGTCGTCGTTGGCCCTTGCAACGATCGTGGCTAAGTCCGTTGATCCGTCGGGATCGTAGGCCGCCTTCGCCTGGGCGCTCCACTGGCCGAACCGCGCGAAAAACTGCTCCTTGGTAGCCGCTCTTATCCGGTTGCCCGCCGTATCGGCGCTGTTGCTTCCGAGCATGAGTGGAACCCGCGGCTCGTGGCGAGCCTGGTAGGCGGTCTCCGCCGTTTCCGTGACCGGCTTGCCATCAAGGATCGGCGTCGTTTCGTCCGGCTGAACGCGCCCCCCCGGTTGCGTCGGCCCGCCGCGCAGGACCTCTTCGGCACTGAGCGCCCGCAGTCTGGCAAGCGCGGCCCGATCCGTTCCTTCGATCCCCAAAGAACGCGCGAAATTGATCCCGATCGTCTCGCCCGACACCGGATAGTTTGGATCGACGCCGTCCCTGCTCATCGGCCGTGCGGTCAGCACGCTGTCCCGCGAACCATCAGACTCGACGATCGCCTTGTGGAACAGGCCGCGCGCCATCGGTGAAGCTAGTAGGCTGTGCACCGAAACCCCGCCCGCGGAAAATCCAAAAATGGTGACGTTGTTCGCATCGCCTCCGAACGCGGCGATGTTCCGCTGCACCCACTGCAGCGCCGCGATCTGGTCCATGTATGCGTAGTTGCCCTTCGGCTCATCAGGGTGTTCCTGGGTAAGTGCCGGGAATGCGAAGAATCCGAAGCGCCCCACCCGGTAATTGGCGGCCACCAGCACGACTCCGTGTTTGGCGAACTGCGTCCCCGAGGTGAAAGGCGCGGCGCTCGAGCCGCCCGTGAACCCACCCCCGTAAATCCAGAACATCACTGGCAGCTTCGCACCCGCGGGGGGGCCCGATGGCCGCCATACATTAACGAACAAGCAATCCTCCGACGAAGTCGGCGACATCGAAACGGCGCCGGGACGGAATGCCGCCTGCGCGCAATCCGCTCCGAACTTGCTTGCATCGCGCACCCCTTGCCACGGAGCCAACGGTTGGGGCGGGCGCCAACGGTTGTCGCCAACCGGGGCAGCGGCAAATGGAATCCCCTTGAAACTCGCGACATCTCCTTCGGTCACACCGCGCACCATTCCGGTTGAGGTCCGAACCGTTGCCGTCACCGGCGCCGTCTGCGCAAACGTCCACTGCACACTCAGCAAGAAACACAACTCAAGTGTGGGCAACTTCGATTTCACGTTTGTAGTCCTTTCTTGTCTTGCGGCCGCGGCTGCTGAGCCCGGCCGTCAGGGAGTGGCCCCCCCCTTCCGCAACCTGCTAGCGTCCGGTCATCTTCAACATGGCTTCAGGAAGACGTGCGCCTTCGAGCTTCAAATTGGAGGAAGCATCGTCAATCTGCTTCAGGTCAGTCTCAGTCAGCTCAACGTTCACCGCACCCAGATTCTCCACCAGCCGGTGCAGCTTGGTCGTACCCGGTATCGGCACGATCCATGGCTTCTGCGCCAGCAGCCAGGCGAGCGCCACTTGCGCCGGCGTCGCACTCTTGCGTTCCGCGACAGCCTTCACTAAGTCGACCAGCACCATATTCGCCTTGCGTGCTTCGGGCGAGAATCGCGGCACCATGTTGCGGAAGTCGCTGGGATCGAACTGGGTGTTCTCGTCGATCTTTCCAGTGAGGAATCCTGCACCCAGCGGGCTGAACGGAACGAACCCGATACCAAGTTCCTCCAGCGCCGGCAAAAGCTCACCCTCCGGCCCACGGTAGAAAAGCGAATACTCGCTCTGCACTGCCGTGACCGGTTGGATCGCGTGCGCTCTCCGAACCGTCTGTACCGCGGCCTCCGACATGCCGAAATGTTTGACCTTGCCTTCCGCAATCAGCTCTTTCACCGCTCCCGACACATCTTCGATCGGTACGTCGGGGTCTACGCGATGTTGATAGAAGAGGTCGATACGGTCGGTCCGCAATCGCTTCAGGCTGGCGTCTGCCACCGCTTTAATGTGCTCGGGCCGGCTATTGGTCCCGCCGCTACGCTTGCCCGTATCGAGATCGATATCGAAGCCAAACTTCGTAGCAATCGTAACCTCGTCTCGAATCGGCTCCAGCGCCTCTCCCACTAACTCTTCGTTCGCGAACGGTCCGTAAGCTTCAGCCGTATCGAAGTGTGTAACGCCAAGGTCGTGGGCTGCGCGAAGCATCCCGATCATCTCGCCCTTGTCGGCTGCCGGCCCATAGGCCGAGGTCATCCCCATGCATCCGAGGCCGAGAGCAGATACTTCCAGATCCTTACCTAACTTGCGCTTTTGCATAAATCGTTCTCACTTGCTCAGCTTTGCCGGCGCTTCCACACCGGATAGAGACAGCACCATTGCCGGCAACCGCGCACCATGCACCGGAGTACGTACCAATGTCGCATTCAGATCCCGGAGTTCCTCGGGCGTGAAGCGCACGCTGTCCGCACCAATATTGTCGACCATATGCGGCATCTTGGTCGTACCGGGAATCGGAACCACCCATGGCTCTTGTGCCATCAGCCAGGCCAGCGCAATTTGCGCAGGCGTCGCGTCCTTGCGCCGCGCCCAATCCTTGACAACCGAGACGATCGCCAGATTGCCAACACGATTTTCGGGAGCAAACCACGGCACCATGCCGCGGAAATCACCCCGTGCGATGGGAGTGTTCTGCTCGATCGCACCCGTCAGAAACGCCATCGCCAGCGGACTCCAGCAGACAAATCCGATGCCCAACTCTTTGCAGATCGGAAGGATCTGCGCCTCGGGGTCGCGCGCCATCATCGAATACTCGTTCTGTACGGCCGAGACTGGCTGCACTGCATGCGCACGCCGCAGCGTCGCCGGACCGGGCTCGGAAAGACCGAAGTGAAGCACCTTACCCTGCGCGATCAAATCTTTCACCGTCCCGGCGACATCTTCAATTGGAACCTTCGGATCGACACGGTGCTGGTACAGCAGATCGATGCGATCCGTCTTGAGCCGCTTCAGCATGCCGTCGACGGCCAACCGGATGTGCTCGGGCGGCTGTTTAGGCCGCCCATCCTCTTACCCGTTTCAGGATCGATATCCCATCCGAACTTGGACGCGATCACCACCTCGTTGCGAATCGGCGCCAGCGCTTCACCGAGAATGCGCTCCACCTCAAGCGGACCGTATGCTTCCGCCGCATCGAACAGCGTCACGCCATGGTCGTGCGCCGCACGAGCCAGGGCGATCATTCGGCGCCGCCGGGCGCCGTCGCATAAAAAGTGCCCGTAAAATCCTGGCAGCCGTGCCCGACACTGGAAACTTCGAGAGAACCGAGCTTACGCCGGTCACCTACTCGACCCCGCGAAGAAAGCGAATCACCCTTCTGGGCCATCGCCGGAATCGAAAGGCCGCCCGTTAGCGCCGCCGCGCCGGCCATCGCGCTGACCCGCAGAAATGAGCGGCGGCTGTTGCCTTTGAAGTCGTCCATGTTCATCCTCTTCGGTCCTGATATTTCTCAAATTAGCCCGCCTGCGCTTTTGCAACCCTGCGGGACACGACAATGTTTCTGCCGATCACGACAACTTGCAAGCCACAGTTTGACGCGTTTTGCAGACCTCTTGACGTCTATTGCATGGCACGGTCGGCGCCGGGTTCGCTACCCTGGAACAGGAGGACTAAGCCATGCTCAAGCATTTCCGGGTTCCCGGACGCCTCGCCGTCAAACTCGAGGAACTGGGCGTTTCTGTTCCCGCGGTACTGCGGAGAGCGGGGCTTCCAAGCGGCCTTTTCGAACAGACCCGCGTTCTCGTCTCCACCAGCGAGTTGTTTGCGCTGTGGCGGGCCATCGATCAAGTAAGCTCTGATTCCCTCATTGGCGTCAAACTGGGCATTGAGACCAAAACAGAACGCTTCCATCCCATGGCCATCGCAGCGCTATCCACTGAGAATCTGGTGGCGGCGTCGCAACACCTGGCCCGCTACAAGAAACTGACAGCGCCGGAAGAGATCCTTGTAGAACTTGATGGCGAAGAGTTCGCCGTTGGCTTTCGCTGGCTGCTCGCCGTGGATGCCGAGCCACCTGCTCTCACTGACTATTGCTTCTCCTGGATGCGTTCCCTAGCCCGGCACGGAAGTGGAACTCAATTGAATCCTCTTAGAGTTGAGTACGTGCAGCAGCGTACCAACATACGCCAGATCGAGCGCAGTCTCGGTTGCGAAGTCGTTGTTGGCGCGCCCCGCAACGTGATCATCTTTCGCGCCTCAGACGCCACCAAACCATTCACCACCCGCAATGCCGAACTGCTCGATCTTCTTGCCCCTCAGTTCGAGGAGCAGTTGCGGCAATATAAGGAAGAGGACGGTTTCATCGAACAGGTGCGCCGCACGGTTCAGGACATGCTCACCGGCCAACGCCCTTCGATCGACGCGGTATCGCACGCTCTTCACATGGGCCCCCGCACGCTGCAACGTCGCCTACAGGATTCCGGCTCCAGCTTCCAGCGCGTTCTTGATGAGGCACGTCACCAGATGGCCCGGTACTACCTCAGCAACTCCGCCCTTGAGCTGAACGAAGCAGCTTACTTGTTAGGCTTTGAAGATCCCAACTCGTTCGGACGGGCCTTCCGCAACTGGGAAGGCATGCCGCCTGGCGACTGGCGCGAAACACATCGACCCGCAAAAGTAATGTAGCGGGTAATTGTAGCCAAACCTGTGGCCGCTTGAAAACCACGGTGAAACTGTGGAGTCGCCAAAACCCCAGTCACACATCGAGTCGATTTATTTCCCCCCCGCAACCAACTCTAGCTAACTCTTCAGGCGCTAGCTACCCGGCAGTTTGACCGAGCCCGCCAAGGCCAGTTTCAGGGGGTGCTGGCGTCGGCCATGAGCCTAGCCTCCATCGTCGCGCCGCTGGCTTTCTCGACTCTCTATTTTCTCGTCCAGAAGGAATGGCCCGGCGCCATCTGGCTCTCGCTGGTCGTCATTTATGCCATCGCGGTCCCGCTGGTCTTTCTCGCCACCACGCCTCATAGCCCTACGCAGCCCGCCAGCGCGTAGTGCATCATGGCATCTTGCATGCCGGCTTGTAGTTTACTGATTGCCTGCCGCGAGGCTTTCGTGGCTGATGCACCGGTCCCGGGAATTCATGCCGTATCATAGACGTATGGTCGAGCTGGTGTTTGAGGTGGTCCAGGAGCCCGATGGCGGTTACTGTGCCGAGTGCCTCACGGAAAGCATCTTCACCGAAGGGGACACGTGGGACGAGTTGCGCAAGAACGTGCTGGAGGCGACTTCCGCGTTCTTTTTCGATAGGCCCCGGCCCGAGCGGGTTCGCCTTCACCTTGTCCGTGACGAAATACTCCTCGTGGCATGAAGATTCCTCGCGACGTTTCCGGCGCCCGCCTCGCCGACCTCTTGTGCCGAAAATGTCAGTACGCGAAGGTGCATCAGGTTGGCAGCCACATCATCCTGGAGACCGCCCAGCCTACTCACCACCGTATCGCGATTCCCGACCACCACCCCCTCAGGCTCGGAACCTTCAGTGCGATCCTTCGCGCCGTCGCCCACCATAAGGGCGTCCAGCGTGACGCGATCATCGCGGACCTGTAGGCGATTCGAGGTCACAGGCCGACTTTTGGGTACTAGTCCAAGCACGGGATCGGGGCGCGTTTACTTAGACGGTCGTTTTGGACCAGTGTAAGAGTCTCCGACGCTCCACTCGGAGCGCGAGCGAGACTTCCCCGAACCCCGTTTCCGGCCAATTGCGAGGTCGCTGAAGGTCGCTGGGGGCCGCGGGATCAATTTGAGCTTTGTGCGACTCGCCGACGATCCAACCTGAGCTGGCAAACCAGATCCGTGAATCGCAGGTTATCGTGCCCTAGACGGCACGGAGCTGACCAAACGGTTCACGAAAGTCGTCCGTCACGATTCGTCAACATTTGACGGCTCTTCGATTCAAGCGGTCGAACGTCAAACAGGGAAAAGCGTTTGCTCGCCCGAATACACAATCGGCGGTCGAACTATTCCTGAGCGAGTCATCATTTCTTGTTCGTCGACGTGACGTGCGAACTCCTCTGGGGGCACCTCCAGATATACCCAAGCGCTGAATATCGGCTCGGAGCCTGAATGAGCCAACTTCCGAGCAGCGTCAATGTCAGCGAACGCCTCGCTTGTCAATCCAACTACCGCCTTTGCGAGAGCAAGGCATTGAGCATAGTTGGCGTTCTGTCTCGGCCTCTCTTGCCGCGACACTGCCAAAACAAGAAACCGCTGGAACGATTCTGTGCTAGGCGTGCCATCAGCCCCCCAATGAGCCATGGCGAGATTGAAGGCATCTCTCTCCCTGTTTTCAGGTGACATCCGCGCCTCCTCTTCCATTTGAATGGCACGCTGGAACGCTCGCAAGCCAACTAGGACCATCCTTAGTTCCGCCCTGATATTCTCGGAGGTGTGGGGGGGCGTGCGCGGGTCGTCCAACGCATCGTTCAGAATCCGCTCTGAAATCAGTAGCTCGTCTCGGTTCGTATGTAGCTCTGTCGCGAGCTCAAACCTATCATCTGGATCCAATCCTCGTATTGCCGCCGATGAAGCTATCTTATTAAGCCACGACGTCTTCCGTAAAATACCGACTGTCTCAGAAAGTGCCAGATAATCTACCGAGCTAAAGTCCAGTACCTTTGCCGCATTGTCCGCAGCACCTTGCGAGTCGCCTGCTTGTTGCAGGAGCTCAGCCCGAGTGAGATAAACCTCGACTAGAGGTGCCGCGAGTCGCTCAGCCTCGTCTAACAGGGCGAGCGCCTCAGCCCTCTTTCCTTGCCGCCGACGAATCTGAGCGAGCCGGAGCATTACCTCGCCATCCTTGCTGTGGGCAGTGCGAATACGAGATAGCTTTTGCTCAAGATCCGACGCTTTGACCTCGCGGAGCAAGCGTCCGGGTCTGGAGATCGACGCTAAAAGTGCGAGGGCGGCTTCTCGGTCTCCAAGATTGTCCTTTACAAATGCTTCAACTAACGCACGGTATTCAGCAGCAAGGCGGCTTTTCGGCCGTTCGATCGTAAAGATGACCTGATTCAGAAGTGCAAGGCTGTTATAACGATGTATGACAGCTGTAAGTTCGCGATAACCCAAGGACTCTCTCGATTGTTCCATAGAGCGAGCGAGGATCTCGTCTTCATCATCAAGATCAGGAACGTTCGACATTACAAAGTAGAGCTTGATATCCCTGTGCCTCGGGGAAGTCGCCTCGTCTCTTATTTGGTGGACAATGCTGGCGAGGCCGCGACGGTTCTGTTCGTCAGGGTGGAAGAAAACGGCGACGGCGTCCGGCAGCTGACGAGTGCAGATTCCGGTGACATCGGTGTGTCCAGTTCGTGAGTCGATTAGTACATAATCAGGCTGCAACCTGTTCTCCCACTCGGCGCGAAGGTTCTGAAACAGTAGAAAACCGTCACGATTGGCGTAAAGATCTTGCCAGTCTATTGCGGCCAATTCTGCCGCGTATTCCGGTTGTTCCTGACGGCCAGAGGGCATAATCCACAACCTCCCGCTTCCCTCCACGACGCGAGGAGATTCGTAGCAGAAGCCCAAGAACGAGGGGGCTACGCCGGTTTGTAGGTACTCTGTGACATACTCGACGATCCCGGGAGTACGAGTACTCGGCCTGGGGAGCTTGTACGTGTCAATTCCTGGTGCCTCTAGGTCGAAATCCACAACGAGTACGCTTCGGCCTTTACGGAGCAACTCACCAGCGACGTTCAGCAGCGCCATCGTTCTGCCGACGCCACCCTTGAATGAATAGAATGTCATCACATACATGACTTGCCTCAATTTGCTAGACTACGAGTAAGAAACTATCGGCTTCGCGACGTGCGATCTCGATATTCGGGAGATATGGAAATCGCGAATCCTTCTCTACGTTCTTTGCAGTATTCTCCAGCCTTACGTCCACCGTCTTCAGGCGTTCCCGAAGGCGTTGCACGTTCTCTGGAAACATTAAGAGATAGAGAAAGCGATCATTCGCGACGTTCTGAATGATCTGTCCATTCTCCCATCTCGCTTGCGACGCTTCTCCGAGCCCGGTCAACTCACCCCAGCTCGCTCTGGAATAGCCGTAGTTCTTTCGTATCCCACTGATCTGACTGGGCACGAGTACACCCAAATGACGACAGATTGCCTCGTGACGGATGTCGTCCGCTTCGGCATCAGTGAACTCGAAGTGGCATGATTCACAAACCCGGACTGGAATATCGACGTCGATTTTGACTGCGTCGTCGCCAGATCCGTACGGGAAGCTTTCGGGACGCACCTCTGTGCGTACCGATGCTGCACCGCAAAGTGCGCACGCGATTCTGAGGACATTAACTGATTGCCTTTTCATTTCAACTCCCGAAATGGTAGTAGGGAGGATGGAAGCTCCTTCCCATGATGACTCCGTGGCCAAACTGGACCTTGATGTAAATGGTCGTCATGCCGGACGCATAATTCATTTCGTATCCAAGCGATCCTAGCGGAACGTCTAGCGCCTTTTCCGTGATCGGAAAACCTTGATCGAGAAGATCGACAATGAACTCCCACGCCCCGTGAGTCGTGAAATACGCACCTAAAACCGGATTAATGATGCATTGCGGTCGCCAGTCACATGGCAAGTTCTTTGGAACGATGCGCGTAGCTCGCGAGCGGGCAAGGTTAGCAAGCCGTCGTGCTACATCCACGAGATCAGGAAGGGAATCTGCAGCCATGTGCTCCCATCTCAAATAATATCATATGATCGTTTAACGAGCAATAGCCCAGAGGTTTCTTCGGGAGTGGGATATCAAATGATATCAGTAGAATGATCCTTAGAGCCGTCGCGGCGCGCGTTTCCTGGGGGTTCGGCATCGCCGCGCAGGTGCGATGAACATCCGCATCGGGCACCGGCAAGTTGTTCATTCTGAATTGCATACATATCAGTGCAACGCACAGTCCTCTGTCGGGCGCATTTAGGCTTTCGTCGAAGCGAGGGTTGTGAGACGGGTTCCTTTCCTTTGATCCGTTTGGCCGCCCGACTGCTTGGCGTTTCAGTTGACCTTGTAGTCGCCGCTCGCGGTTGGAGCAACGAGGTCGATCGCCTCGGGCGGTTTACGCACCACTCGGAGAAAGGTTGGATTTCGGTGTCACGGTCCCCAAGTCCGCATCTGGGAAGCATCGGACCGCACCCCGGGGCGTATCACGCACCACTCGTACGAAGCCCGGATTAGGGTGCCGGCGCCGAAATCGTCCTGGGAGGCTCGCTGGACTACTTCCCGGTAAACGCGCTGTGAACTTACCACTTCACTCAGAGAAGCCAATCGGCAGCAGGTGGCACGTTGTTTTGAGCACCTTCACCGTGATCAAGCAGCCGCGTGTCAGCTCGGTATCGAAGTTGGCCAGGACCTTTCGAACTACTGCAACGACCTTCGAGGCGCCTAACCCTGCAACCGCATACGTATTACGGAAGGCCATGCTGCCCAGAGACTCCCAGGATGGCGTGGAAGTCCGCATCGAGCGTTACAACCACGGCATTCCTTGCCCACGCGAATGCAAGGATTTCCTCATCGGCGGCTTTGCTCATCCCGATCTCGCTCACATGCGTACAGTCATGTCCGGGACTTCGCAAAACGGCCGCCGCATCGCGGGGAACGCCCTGATTCAAAACCAGGTGCATGGCGGACCGGTCAGGCCGCGTTACTTTCCGTCGCGCTGTCCTCAAGGCTCGCAGCGGCGAATGCCAGCGCCTGCCCGATGTCTTCTGGTTCCAACTCGGGATAGTTTCGGAGAAGATCTTCTCGGTTTGGGTAGATCGCCACGGCCTCGACCACCCGGCGCACCGTGAGCCTCATACCACGGATGCACGGCTGCCCGTTCATCTGGTTCGGGTTCCACGTGAGGCGATCAAAGAGCGGCATGCTTCCATCTTGCTACATTTCGGCATCGGGCGCTGTTCATGGGCCCGATTGCTCCCCATGAACGCGCTTGTGTCCACCAGCCGCGCCGCCTCAGGGCGCCGTAAACCTTGCCTCTAGCGTCACGCAAACCCAAAGCGAGTTCGCCCCTTCGGGAAACTTGGGCAAATGTGTGCATCACCCGCTCAGCACCCGTCTGGCCCCGCGCTAATCGATCCCAGCCACCCAGCATCAAATCCCGGCACCCCCAAGAACCCGAGTCACACGTCGAGCCGATTTATTTCGCCCCCACAACTAACTCCAACTAACTCACTTACCACTCCACCCTCCGCCTGCCCCCCCGTCTGATCCCCAACCCACCAGTTACTCTTAAATCGAGTAAGCAGCATAACTCACCACTTACTAGCGGTCATCCGCCGCCCCCCGGGCGCCCCCTGACAGCTAAATCTAAAATTGGCTTCGTTCGAACAGAAAGGTAACTATGTCAACTATCAACCAGATACGCGCCAACCGCCGCAATGCCAAGAAGTCTTCCGGACCCACCAGTATCGCCGGAAAGCAAAAAACTAGCCTCAACGCCCTCGTACACGGCATCCGCGCCGATACCCTCATGCTCCCCGGCGAGGATCGCGAGAAATATAACCTCCTCGTCGCCGGCCTCCACGAAGCCTGGCAACCCAAAGACGATATGGAGACCTCCCTCGTCCAACAAATCGCCACCAATCAGTGGAAATTGGCCCGCATCGACCGCCATGAGGCCCGCCTCAACGAAGATACCGAGATGTCCCCCGTCGATCTCGCCACCGCCATCCATCGCCTCTACCTTACCCAAGGCCGCCTCGAACGCTCCATCTCCCAAACCATCACCGACCTCGCCCGCTATCGCGCCGAACGCATCGCCCGCCAGGATGAGGACAACTCTAAAGAGCCGGAAACATTGCGTCAAGGCCTCCTCTGGACCCATGAAGACGGAGGCGGCATTTACGCCGTCCTCCCTCAAGTTCTCGGCCTCGATGGCGTCTGGCGCGAAATTCCCCGCGAAATCCTCGGCGACTTTTCGAAGTCCCCCAAGCCCCCCACTGCCGCCTAGCCGCGGCCCCCCGCCCCATCGACATCTAGCCCAAACCTGAACCATGCCCGAATTGCTCAAATCGCAAATTCCAAAGGAGATTGTTCGCAATATGCAAAGCATGGGCGCGTTGACAAGTAGGCGGCACGCCCGGTTCGCTACAATTCGATTGCGATTTGTCGATCCTCGCACGTCACGTTTGGGCACGCAGTCTGCGCCATAAATTGCCGCCGCGCCTACGAACAGTCGGTCTATTGCAATGTGACGAGCACCTCAACCACTCCCGTCCCCGCGGACAGCGGTTCGAGCGCCTTGCCGACTACTGCTCCCAGCATGCGCGGCCGATCCGTGCCCTTCATCGCGTAGCCCGGGCGCGACGATGTTACCAGCAGGTCGCCGGGCGCAATAGTTCCATTTTCGGTGGTGACTTTGCAGGGCACAATCCCGACCACAGCTAGTGGCACTTCGCTCGTCCGGACCGTCTCATCGTCGATGTGATGCGGTGACGCCAGCAATCCGGGCTTGGTCGAGTAGATTCCGGCCACCAACGTGGCATAGGCCTCCGTCGATAGCGTCAGGTGCCGCTTGGCTTTCTGGTCGATGACCAGCACATCGCCGGGTTGGTATTCTGAGCGCTCGCCCCGGACGGCAAAAGACTCGGCAAAATCCGCGCCGCTCGACTGAAATCCACCATTGGCGTAGACCACGCCGTTGACGTCGACGCGGAATTTATGCACCCCGTTGGTCATTCCAAGATAGATATTGCCACCGGTGGAATCGGCCACCACGCCGCCATTGATCTGGCCGCCCGGAGTGGCTTCTACATCGAGGGCGTAATCGTAATACGGGGTGGGGGTGCCGATACCCACAGTCACCGCATCCTCGCCCTGGCCGCCAAGAACCAACGCATGCGATTGGCCTACGATAGCGTTCGCGCCGATGGCGGTGGAATAGCTAACATTGCCGGAAGTGCTTGCCGCAAAACCGATAAAAGTATTGTTGCTTCCTGAGACTTGCGTGTTCGACGCCGCATTCCCGGCCTCCCAACCAACCGCTGTGTTAAAGCTCCCGTTGGTGTTGGCGCCCAGCGCCGATTGCCCCAGGGCGGTATTTCCGGCGCCGGTAGTGTTGGTGTAGAGACTCGACGACCCTAGGGCCGTGTTGCCGCTGGCGGTGGAATTGTTGTACAACGCCTGGAACCCGGCTGCGGTGTTCAGTGTTCCCACAGTATTGAAATAGAGCGCTTGGGAGCCGATCGCGATATTGTCAATGCCGGAGCCGTTGCCGTTCAGGGACTCGTGCCCGACGGCAACATTATCCGACCCCGTTTGGTTTAGGTCGAGTGCAAATGACCCGACGCCCACATTGTTATTGCCGGTGGTGTTTTCCCAAAGGGTCAGCGCGCCGATGGCCACATTATTGGAGCCCGAGGTATCCACATCGAGCGCCGCGCTGCCGTTGGCTGTGTTGTTGGCGCCAAAGGTAACCCGGGACAACGCTGCGGCGCCCGTACTTGTATTATTGAAACCGGTGGTCGCGGGGTTCCCCGAAAATCCCAGAAATACGTTGTCGTTTGCCAGATCGCCGAAAGCGAATAGATTACTGCCGATTTGATAGCTGCTGCCCGCCACTACCCCCGTCGCGGTCAAGTTTCCGTTCACCGTCTGATTAGCCGTGAAGGCGTTGGCGGCGCCCAACTGGGGGACTTTGCTGGTATCCAGGTTCAGAATCACGTTGCCGCTGGTGCCGCCGCCCGTGAGATCGATGCCCGCCGTCACACCGCTGATGCTGCCTCCGCCCGTGCCCACCGATGCGCAAGCCCACGCGCTTCCATTCCATTGCAAAACCTGGCCGCTGGCGCACGAGTTCGTCATCCCCACCGTCACATTGCCGGTGGTGCCGCCGCCAACGAGGCCGGAACCGGCGGTCACGCCCGTGATCGTCCCGGCGCCGGGGAACGTCTGGCCGGCCGCGAAAGAGATCTGGCCGTTGCTGGCGATATGAAATCCGGTTTCCGCCGGTGTGGCCGATCCAGGGGAGTAAAGCAGATTGAGCGTACCGCTGGTCGCCGCGGTGTTGTTACCGGCCGGTTCGGCCTGTAGCCTGAAATTCTGCGAGATGGCGCTCTGGCTGCCGCTGTTGTACGCCGAAGAGGCGAGGTTCAACGGTTGCGACGGTTCTCCGGTAGACGCCGTGGCGGCGCTTGTGATTGGAAGAGTCAGAATTCCCCGGAGGGTGGTGGCGCCTTTGACGTCCAGGGTGGTTCCAGGACTGGTGATATTGATGCCGATCTTGGCGGTATTCCCCGTGCCGGACTGGAACAATACGGAATTACCCAGCGTTCCGCTGCTATTCAGCCAGAGTGGGACGAAATCTGCGGTGCCACTGCCGCTCAACGCGGGGGATGCGCCCGGAGACGCGGAATCCGCGCGCGGGCTCATTGCCGCGACGCCGCTCGCGGAAGCGGTCGCAGGCACGGCGAGTACGAATGCAGAAGGAGGCAATCCGCCGACAGTCTCGGCGTCCGCGGCTTTGAGTGCGTAGGGCACGCTGACCATCAGCACGCGCGGCCCTTCCGCTTCCCCTTGAGGTTGGACGCCTAGCCAACGCCCCTGGCCGGAAGCAAAGACTTCGGCTGGAATGCCGTCGTTGCGCGTGGATCCGAGCATGGCTGTATAGCGGCCCTTATCATCGGCCTGCACGTTTTGAGTTTCCGTCCACAGCGGAATGCCGCCGCGTTCTTCTTCGTAGAGTGCGAAGGTTACGCCAACTGCTCCGCCCAGCACACTGCCGCCGGCGTCCGGCAGAGTGCCGCTAAACTTCACCAGCCGCGGGACAGTAGCTACGGCTTTTCCGGTGGTCTGGCCCGGCAAGACGAATGCCGAACCAATAAAGAACAAACACAAGCAAAGGATACGTTTCATCAAAATTCTCCTGCCTAACCTGCGGAATGCGCGCGAAGATTTAGCGCGCGGCCGAAGAATTTTTTTCGCGCCGGCCAACTGCGGGGCAACCAAGCCGTTATGAGGCCGTCTGCGCCGATGCGGCACCTGAAAATACAATATGAACTCGAGTTCGCGGGGCCGCCCGAATCCACCTTTGTGCCGGCAGTCTTCAATTGCGTTTTGCCTACGGCGTCCAAAATTACCTTCGTATTGCCCGCGCGCACGGATGCCAAGAAATCGCCCAGATGGGAGTCGACGCCGACCTGCGCGGAACTGGATGCGTGGGTCGTGGACCTCCCAATCGCCGCATCGTCCATCGAGCATCTGTCCCGGAACTTCGATGCCCATTTGGTGTCTACTCAAGAAGGTGGACTCGACGCGCACATTTGCACCGCTGCTGAGCCTGTTGCTGCTTTGTCAATCCTCCACGTGGCATTCGAAACACCCGCCCGCCTACGGCTATTTTCTCGACGTTGCGACGGTGCCGGCACCCCAACCGCTGGCCCCGATACACATGTTATGTGGAGACAGTCGCTACATCGTCGCCATCGCTGCCAGGAATGGGCGAGTCAGGTTGAACGCGGAGGCGGACGTGTCGCTTGACCATCTCGTTCTTCGTCTCCGGGAGATTCTGCGCTACCGCGCTGAGAAACTGGTTTACGTCAAGGGGGAACCTGACGCATCGTGGGCAGACTTCGTTGGAATGGTAGATCGCGTCGGGCCGGAGGCTGACGTGGTTAGCATCATTACGCCAGAAGTCGACCGACTGGCCCACCAGCGCTTTTGCCTCGCTCCTTCCTGTGGACGGTGCGAGAATTTCCGTTCCTTTCGGCCGGCGCTGAACTAAGGCCAAGGCCGCGAACTTACAGTTTTACTGTGGTTGTCGATAATGGTGGGCAATGTACCGATCGCAGAGCGAAGCCTGTCAGAATCAGCCCAATCCCAAATACCCCCATCCTTCGCTCCGTCACATGATCTGCGAGCCACTCGATGAAAGGCGTGCATGCCCCCCCAGCGCCGTGACTAACCGTGCGATTCAGCGCCGCCCGCTCCTGGAACCGCGTCACTCGATGGCGCGTGGCGGGTTTGTATTCGACCACCGGGCGGCGCCGAACGAATAAGCTGTCCCCAGCGCGAAACCGCACCCGCGAATCGCGCTCATCGCCGTGTCTAGCCAGAACCCCGATTTCGACTCGTTTCGTGAGACGCACGAGAATTCCCATGCCAGCGCGATCATGCGAGGGTTACCGATCCGCCGTTGTCCAACACCAAAAACGAATCGTCTGCGCGGCACGCCAGTAGTTCGTGCTTTGGCGCATCAAGACTCTCATCCGCCAGTTGAAAAGTGCCGTGATGGATCGCGATGCTTGTCTTCGCGCCCAGAATCTTATGCGCGCGTACCGCTTCCTCCGGCGCCATGTGTACCGGCGACATGAACCACCTCGGGCTGTACGCCCCAATCGGCAGGAGCGCCAGATCGGGCGGTCCAAACCGCTCGCGAATCTGCCCGAAATGATCGCCGAAGGCGGTGTCGGCGGCGAAATATATCGTGCGCTCCTCGGCCTCGATGACATACCCGCACCAAAGCGTCCGGTTGCGGTCGAAAAGTCCCCGCGCCGAAAAGTGTAGCGCCGGCACGCAGTGGATCGTCCCGCCACCGAGCGGCAATGCATCGTCCCAGTCGATTTCATCCACCGGCCCGATGCTTTGCGATTCCAGGAGCGCCGCCACTCCCAGCGGAACCACGAACCGCGGCCGGTCTCGTTGCACCAGTCGCCGCAGCGCGGGCAAATCTAAATGGTCGTAGTGGTTGTGGCTCAGCAATACCGCATCGATCCGCGGCAGATCCTCCCAGAGCACGCCCGGTTTCCGCTTGCGGCGGGGACCAATCCAGGTGATCGGGCTGACTCGTTCCGACCAGACCGGATCCGTTAGCAGATTCGCGCCGCCCTGTTGCAACAATATTGTGGAATGGTTGATTAGGGTCACCCGCAAGTTCTTGCCCTCCGCATCGGCGGGCGGCTTGGACGGAATCACGTCGTCAACAAAGCGTGGCGACGGGTCCGGCCGGCTGGTGAACTTCCATCTCAGCACGTCCGGAAATCCGCGCGCCTGTGGTGCGCCCGGATTAAAGTACCGTTTGCCGTCGAAATGTCTTGGAACGGGCACCTGACCTCCGCATGGGCCTATTTCGCAGTGTTGCCCGCCGCCAGCCGCTGGTAGTTAGCCTGGAACTCAGCTTCGCCAGGTTTCAACTCCGCTGCCCGGCGGTATTCTTCCAGCGCACCCGCGACATCGCCCTCCCGCTCTAGTGCTGTGCCAAGCCGAAAATGCGCGACGGCCAGGGCCGGCATTCGCCGGATGGCGATCCGTTCCTCGTTGATCTCGTCCTGCCAATTGCCCATGTGCCCGCGCGCTTCTCCCAGACCGCTGTGGGCCTCGGCCGAACTTGGCTTCAACCGGATTGCCTCGCTGTACTCGCGGGCGGCGTCACTCCAGCTCTCTTTGCGCGCCAGAACCGCGCCGAGTTCAGCGTGCGCCGCGGCCATCCCTGGATCAAGTCGCAACGTTTGCTGCTGTTCGCGCATGTCCCCGTCCAGGTCGCCGATCTTACCGAGTGCGGTGCCCAGCTTATAGTGGTTACTCGCCACGTCCGGGTGAAGACTGGCCTCCATGCTATAACGCGCTATGGCCGCCACGTCACCATTTCGAGCACTCTTTCGCCCGGCGCTCCCCGCTGCAGCTCCCTGGGCAGATAACGCGGTCAGTGCCGCAAGTGCCGGCCCAAATCCTGGCCGCAACTGCGCCAACCGCCGGTATTGAGCGGTGGCCCCTTCGAAATCGCCTTTTTGCATCAGATCGCTCGCATCACGCCAGATGTCCTTCACCTGCTTCTTTGTCGCGGAGTCGAAGGGAATGGCATTGAACGCCCCCTGAATATCGTCGCTTGGGTTCGACTTCTGCTCCCCACCCGAGTGAGGGGCGGCCGACCTCTCCGGCGGTGCAAAAGACTGGGGGACTTGCGTAGGGGGCTGCATAGACGAGGGCGGAGGCGGCGGCGCAGATGGCGAGAGGTCCGGGAATGGTTCTGACTTCACTTGGGGCGCGGCGGCGCGCGGCGAACTGGCGTCGTGTCTTCGCCGCGATCCGAAACGTTCGGGACCGCCAATCTTACTTGCGATCGCCACCAGGACAACTACCACCGCTACCCAAACCCACCGGGATCGCCGGCGCGCCGGGCCTGCACCTTGGATTGCCAGCGGTATTGGCCGTGCCGTCGCCACTGTCGGCATTTCGCCCGGCGCAGCGCTTAGAGCGCCACCTCTTTCAGCAGCCTCGATCTGTGCGATCAATGCGGCGCCGCTGGCCGGCCGGCGCGCCGGGTCCTTCTCCAGGCAACGCATCACCACAGCCTCGACACCGGCGGGCACTTCCGGTCGCCTCACCCGAACCGGCTGCGGCGGCGTGTTGATGTGCCCGATCAGCATTTGTAGCTCCGACTCCGCTTTGATGGGCAACTCGCCGGTTAGCATTTCATACATCACCACACCCACCGAGTAAAGATCGGAGCGGCCATCCAGTTCCGCCCCGGTCTTGCCCATGGCCTGCTCCGGAGACATGTAGGCCGGCGTGCCGATCGAGGTGCCGGTACGGGTGAGGGTGAGCGTGACCCCGGCCTCCGTCGCATGTGCTTCTTTGATCTTGGCGATACCAAAATCAAGGACTTTGGCAACTTCCTCGCCGCCTGATGACGCATGGGCCAACAGGATATTCGCCGGCTTGATGTCGCGGTGGATCATGCCCAGTTGATGCGCCGCTTCGAGCGCCGCAGCCACTTGTTTCGAGATCCGGCATACTCGCGGCACCGGCAGCGGCGCCTGCCGCCGGATCACGTCTTGGAGGCTCTCCCCCTCGATGTACTCCATGACCATGAACGGACGCCCGTCTTCCGCCTGGTCGATGTCCTCCACACGCACCGCATTAAAATGGTGCAGCTTGCGCGTGAGTGCCGCTTCCTGCCCGAAGCGCTTCACGAAGGCCGGGTCGCTCGCCAACTCGGGATGGATCACCTTCAACGCGCGCACTTCGTCAAAACCCACGTGCAATGCCTTATAAACGGTCGCCATCCCACCCTGGCCAAGCTTGCCCAGAATGCGATATTTGCCACGGATCACCGCTCCGTCTGTCCACTCGTTGGCTTCCGTCAGCAGGGAACCATCATGCGGACAATGCGTGAACGTGGCAGGATACGTGGCGTGACAAATGCTACAACGCTTCATTTGCGGCTCGCTGCGGATCTGGTGCCAGTATAGCAGCGCGGCCTCGCCCGCGGCGCTTCACGCATGGCTCCGGTTGGGTTTTCCCCCAAATTGTTCCGGTAGATGGCGGTTCTTCAGTTCCGCCGCGCGGACGGCGGTTCTTGGAACAGTCGCGGCGCGAAGTCGTTCAAGTCGCGACGCCACGTCTGCCACTCATGATCCGTACCCGGTGACTCGTAGAACACGTGTGGGATTTTCGCTTCATCAAGGGAAGCGTGCAGTTTCTCGATACCTTGCTTCATCCGCGCAGGCTCGTTCGTTCCCACCCCGACCCACAGCAGGTGCACGCGTTTGGCAAACGCTGCCGGTTCCGCCATGGCGCCGTTAAACGCCGTTTTCGTATCCAACTTGTCGTTGCCCATCGCAAATACGTTGGCCGCTCCGCTGAATCCACCGATATACGAGAAAAGATCGAGATGGTCAAACGTCACGTGGAACGTCTGCATGCCCCCCATCGAAAGACCCGCCATGGCGCGATGCTCGCGATCGGCTGTAGTGCGGAATGTCGAGTCGATGAAGGGGATCAACGCCTGTGTCATATCGTCTTCGAAAGCAGACATCATGTCCTCCATGGCTTTCCTCATCTCCGGCGAGCCGAATGATTTTCCCGCGAGATCGGGAGCGGGCTGGCCCGCGCGCCGCGCGTAGCCATTCGCCATCACGATGATCATCGGCTTCGCTTTGCCCGCGGCAATCAGATTATCGAGGATGAAGTTAGCCTTGCCTTGACGCGTCCACCCGGATTCGTCTTCACCGCCGCCGTGCTGGAGGTAGAGCACCGGGTAGCGTTCTTTCGGATGTGTGTCGTAGGCCGGTGGGGTGTAGACCAGCGCGTGCCGCCACGTGCCGGTCACCTTCGAGTAATACCAGGCTTCGCGCACCTGCCCGTGCGGAACATCCTGCGGCAGATAATACGTCACACCAGCTTCGGGAACCTCGACTGCGCTGGCCCACTTGCTTCCGCCAAAATAGGCCGTGCTGCCCGGATCGCTCACTTCGGCGCCATCCACGACGACCATATAGTAATGCAGGCCCGGCGCCATGGGGGGCGTGGTGAAGGTCCAGAATCCGTCGGCCTGCTTCTCCATCTCGGCCTTCGGACCGCTCCAGAAATTTACCCTGACTTTGCTGGCCTCCGGCGCCTTGAAGCGAATCTGCACGCGTGACTTGCCATCGACGCGCGGAGACTGCGCGTCCAGAACGTTGGATGTGGCGGGTTTGAAATCGCCCGAATCCTGCGCCAAACAGAACGGCGCTAACATCACTGCCATCATTGCGATAAGTCGCATATTCTCCCCAAAGATGCAGCCAAGCTGCGTAACCGCTTACTCACTATATCATCAGGAAGAGATGATTAAATGAGTCTAAAAGCAGGCCATCGGTGAAAGCGCTTCCATGGTTGGCCCCAATCTTGCTGCCATGCACTACGTCCTCGGAGTCGCGCACGGTCAACGCAACCAGAATGCTCCACGGCGAACGCCAATGATGACAGGGTTTTCCCCGCCGTTCCATGAGCGACGTTTCAGCGGCTACCTGCGCCGGCTAGACCGGCCGACAACATAACACAGCGCTCCATCACCATCTCTTCGATAGAACGCCAGACACGATGCTGGGTTCACGGCGCGTCGCGGGACGCGGTACTACTTACAAGGCATCGGGTACTGCCGAAGGCGTTTGGAAGTCGGGATGATGATAAGCTGCGAGGATGGTTCTTTCCCGGAGGGAAAGCTAATGCGCCTGGCAGTAATTTGGATCATGATGCAGGCGATTTTGCCAGCGCAACAGATCGCTATAAGCGAGTACGCCTTGCCCAATCCGCAGAGCAGTCCGCTCGGCATCGTGGCGGGCCCGGATGGCGCGCTATGGTTCACCGAAAACGTGGGCAGGATCGGGCGCATTACTACGGCCGGGATCATCACCGAATATGAGGTGCCCACTGCCGGGAGCGGACCGTGGGGTATTACCACCGGACCCGATGGCGCGCTCTGGTTTACCGAAGTGTTGGGTAACAACATCGGACGTATTACTACCGCAGGGGCGATCACAGATTATGCTGTGCCAAGCGCCAATAGCTGGCCTATCGGGATCGCGGTCGGGCCGGACGGCGCCCTTTGGTTTACCGAACAGAACGCGAGCAAGATTGGACGCATCACCACTACCGGCACGATCACCGAGTTTGTGTTGCCACCCGGCAACTATCCGGAGTGGATCACCGCCGGGCCAGATGGTGCAATGTGGTTTACGCAATTTTCCGACGATGGCCTTTCTAACGGCAAGATCGGACGCCTCACAACTGACGGTTCGATAGCTGAATTCGTTGAATCCACTCCGTATACATTGCCCTTCTACATCACGCCGGGATCGGATGGCGCACTATGGTATGCAGAAAATGAGGAGACGAGCGGGGCAGCAATCGGGCGGATCACGACCGGGGGCGCGATTACGGAGTTTCCGCTTACCGCGATCACCGGCACCGAGGGGATTACGGCAGGACCGGACGGCGCGCTCTGGTTTGCGGAACTGAATCGCCAGAATGCGATCGGACGCATCACCACCGCCGGGGCGATCACCACTTATCCCATGCCCGGCAATTGCATGGCAAACGGAATGACAGCCGGGCCGAACGGCACGTTATGGTTCACCGATAACGTCTGCAACAAGATCGGCGAAATAGTTTTTCTGGCAGGCCTGACCGTCACCCCTTCCCACGGTTACTACAAATCTGAGCTTACTTTTGAGGGCAGTGGGTTCTCGCCTGACGAGACTGTTCAAATTTATAGCGGCGGTTTGGGATCCGCGGTTCTGGCTTCGGCTATTGCAGGCTCAGACGGTTCGTTTACGGTGGGGGCGGTTGCTCCAGATTCAGCCTACGGTCCGCGTGTTTTCATCGCTGCTGGACGAGAAAGTGGGAAGCAGGCGACGGCCAACTTCTCGATTGCACCACGGCTGATTCTCAATCCCCCGTCCGGGGCCACCGGAAGTACAGCCGCGGTCAACGGGTTTGGGTTTGGCGTCCAGGAGACTGTGAAGGTCTGGTGGAATAGCCCGCGCACACTGTTGGGCGTTATCAGTGCCGATGTGCACGGGACATTTGGTGGTGGGGCCGCGCTTAAATTCACGGTGCCGCCGGCTGCACAGGGCAAGAACGGCATCTTTGGAGTGGGCGAGACGAGCGGCGCCCTTGGATCCGGTTCATTCACGGTGGAATGACCGATTGACGCTGGCACGAGAGTCTTCGCAGCATGCCGCTCCCACGGCGGTAATGCCTGTCACGGATGCCTGTTTGTGTTCGGTTCGCTGCCTTCAGCGGCAATGTCCATATTTTTCTCTTAAACGGCCGCGCCGTCCAGTTGGCGCAAGCTGTGATCAAGAGTCTTGCGAGTTCACTGCGGCAGTTGGGCCGCTGATTCTATTCAACGACTCCTAGCGACAACACCGCATAACGAAACGCGATGTTCGGGGATCTCACCGGCTCATTGCGCTTTGAGCTCGAACACCACGCCCAAATCTACTGCTCCGCCATCGGCAGTGGCGCCGTAAAGATTACCTGCCGAATCTCGGATCACACCGCCGGCCGGTTTCTTCCCATCCGCCCCGCCGGTAAATGAGTGAAGAATGATGTCCTGGCCTTCGGCACTCAGTTCAAAGACGACCCCGGCATTCGCCGTGCCGCCCCCGCTAGAAGTCGTCCCATAAATGTTTCGCACGGCATCGAGAGTCACGCCAGCTAATGGTGCCCCTCCGTCGGCACCACCCGTGAAATTGTACAGGACCGACTCATTCCCGGATGGAGACAACAGATAGACAACGCCCCAATGTCCCGTGCCGCCAACAAAAGTCGTGCCATATAAATTGCCTGCCGAATCGAGTGTGAGGCTCGACAGTGGCTCTCCCCCATCACTTAGACCCATGAATGTATAGAGCACCCTGAACGTGCCGGCGGCGTCGATCTTGTATACAACGCCTTCGCCGGATATGCCACCTTGGCTGGCCGCCCCGTACAGGTTGCCCGCCGCGTCGAATGTGACGGCGGCCGGATTCGATCCGTCGGTACCGTTAAAACTGTGAAGTACAGTCTCCTGCCCGCTCAGATCAACTGTATACACCACACCCATGTTCGAAGCACCGCCACCAGCTGCGCCATACAGGTTCCCAGAAGGGCCGAATACAACACCCCCTTGGGGCTCACTTCCGTCGTATCCTCCGGTGAAGTTATAAAGCACTGTTTCGAGTCCGGCGGAATTCACTTCATATACGACACCCGCATTCCACGCCCCGCCATGTGCGGCCACGCCATAGAGATTACCTTTCGCATCCAGGACCACGCCCCCTGCGGGATACCCGCCGTCCAGCCCTCCGCTAAAACTATAAAGTACGGTCTCTTGATGGGCTGCATTTAGCTTGTACAGTGTTCCCTCGCCGGCAGTTCCGCCGGCACTCGTAGTTCCATACATGTCGCCGCTAGAGTCGCGGGTCAAGGCACTGGAAGGGTAATTACCATCGCCGCCCGGAAAGCTCGCCAAGACGGTCTCGCCGCCCGTCGCGCCAATCTTAAACACTACACCCGCATGGGAATCACCCGCCTGATTTGTCGTGCCATATAGGTTACCGGACGAATCCAGGATGACGCCCGCCAAGGGGAATCCGCCGTCAGCTCCGTCCATGAAGCTGTACAGTACCGTTTCTTTCCCCGACGCGCTCACCTTGTATACGACGCCGGCGCCATGGCTGCCGCCCTCCCAGGTGGTTCCATAGATATTGTCTAAGGAGTCCAAGACAACCCCGGCTTTAGGCGCCAAGCCGTCGTTTCCTCCAGTGAAGTTGTGTAAGACAGTCTCATGCCCGTTTGTGCTTAGCTTGAAGACCACGCCTCCGTTCGGGCTCTTCCCCCCATTCTTAGTGGTTCCGTAAAGGGTGCCCGCCGTATCGAGTACGACCCCGGCTACAGGGAACTTACCATCGGAGCCTCCACCGAAACGATACAGTACCGTTTCATTGCCGGCAGCATTTACTTTGTAAACCACACCGGCATTCGGCGCGCCACCGCCATAGTCTGTAGTCCCATAGAGGTTGCCTTGGGAGTCGACAACCACGCCTGCCAAAGGCGTAGCGCCGTCCGAAGCCCCCTGGAAACTGTATAGAACCGTCCCATGTCCTGCCGCATCGATTCGGTAAACCACTCCACAGTTCGCCGTACCGCCTTTGGACGTTGTTCCGTAAAGATTGCCCATGGCGTCGAAAGTCACATCTGCAAGTGGCACTTCGCCATCGGCGCCGCCCGTGAAACTATGCAGCACCGTCTCTTTCAGAGTGCTGTCAAGTTTAAACACTACGCCCTTGTTTGCCGCCCCTCCAGCGCGCGTTGTTCCATACAGGTTGCCGGCCGAATCCTGGGTCATTCCCGCCTCGGGCTCACTCCCGCCCGAGCCCGTGAAACTGTAGAGCACCGTTTGGCGACCCGACGGATCAACCTTGAAGACGACCCCCTTGTTAGCTTTACCGCCTGATAGGCTTGTGCCGTACAGATTGCCCGCGGAATCTGCCAGAACACCAGCGTCGAGGTAGACTCCGTTCGGTGGCGACTGGAAGTTATGCAGCACAGATTCGGATGACATCGTGTGCGCTTGTGGGGCCGCTGCGGCCGTAGTAACGCTCAGGAAAACGAACACGTACGCCTTGGGTGATGTTTTTATCATGAAGGCTCAACCTATATCACCATCAGACGCCAGCAGTCCGCAATTTCTCTTTGGAGAACCTGTTGGAGAACTTGCGTAAGACTCTGCGTAGGGAGCAACTGTGGCGGCGCATGGCGCGAGATTGTCATTGACGCCAAGCCTCCGCATTTTCCGATAGTATTGGGCTCAACTTTTGGCAATGCTGTAGAATCCAAGTATGCGATCAGCGGTCGGCAGCCTCATTCGACTGGCTGCCTTCACTTTCGGGTTGTCCGCTCAGTCCGCAACGGCTTCCGATAACGGAGAGTTTTTCGAAACCAAGGTCCGCCCGCTCTTCGTTGAGAAGTGCTACGCCTGCCACGCCGAAACGCACATGGGCGGCCTGCAACTGGATTCCCGCGAGCACTTTATCAAAGGCGGAAAGTCCGGCCCCGTTGTGGTCCCGGGAAACCCCGACGCGAGTCTTCTGGTGAAAGCTCTACGCTACGACGCGCAGCCAAAGATGCCCCCTACGGGCAAACTTGCGGATAGCCAAGTCATGGCGGTCGAAGAGTGGATCAGAGCCGGAGCCGTGTGGCCCGAAAAGGAGAGCGACGCGCTGAAACCGGCGTCTTACAAGATCGACGCTGCGCAGCGCGCATTCTGGGCGTTCCAACCCGTGAAGCCGGTATCTCCGCCCGAGGTAAAGGATCCGAATTGGGCGCGCACGGATATCGATCGATTTATCGCCGCGAAGGTTGAGGCACGCGGGCTGCACCCGGTTGGCCGCGCCGATCGCCGCACGCTGATTCGACGTGCCACCTACGATCTCATCGGCCTTCCACCCACCCCCGAGGAGGCCAAAGCATTTGAACATGACGACTCGCCGGATGCATTCGCCAAAGTCGTCGATCGTCTGCTGGCGCAGCCCGCCTACGGCGAACGCTGGGGCCGCTTCTGGTTGGATGTGGCGCGCTACTCCGATGATCGGCTCGACTCGGAGCGCGACAACCCCTACCCAGCGTCCTTCCGCTATCGCGATTGGGTTATACAAGCGATTCAAGACGACATGCCCTACGACGTTTTCGTGAAAGCTCAAATCGCCGGCGATCACCTTCCCGATCACGAAAAATACGAGGCCGGTCTCGGTTTCTACGCGTTGAGCCCGGAGATGCAGGACGACCGTGTGGATGCCACCTCGCGTGCCTTCCTGGGTCTCACGGTAGCCTGCGCTCAATGTCACGATCACAAGTACGATCCCATCCCCACGCGCGATTTCTACTCTCTGATGGGCATCTTCCGGAATACGGATCCGCACGAAGTGCCCCTGGCTCCCCAAGAAGTCGTGGATGCGTACAAACGACAGGACGCATTGATTCAGAAGAAGGAAAAGGAACTCAAAGAATACATCGAAGCGCAATCGACACAGTTGGGCCTGATCCTCGCCTCCGACACTGCACGGTTCTTGCTGGCCTATGGAGACGCAAAAGAAGCGCCCGAGCGTGGGCTCGATGCTGGAACGCTGGCTAGATGGAAGAAGTATCTGGCTGAGCCCGAAAAACAACATCCATTCCTGAAAGATTGGTACGCAGCCACGACGCGGGAGCAGCACACCAAGGCAGCTGCGGAGTTCCAGGCACAGGTCCTCAGTGTCATCGCCGAGAAAGCGCACGTGGATGATGAGAACCATATTCGACTCGGTCTGAACCCCACACGCGACGACCTCTCCAAGGCCAACCTCGTTTCACTTGACCGCGCCAAGTTCGGGCTGTGGGAAGACATGCTTGGCGATCACGGCATACTGCACTACGGAGATTCCAAAAAGGAAGAGGACAGAATAGACCGGTTTTTATCGGGCGTCTGGCTCGACCAGGTGACGCGCCTGCGCACGCAGTTGACTGCGCTAAAGAAAGACCTTCCGCCTGCCTATCCCGTGCTGCAAACCATTGTCGACAAGGCAAAGCCGGAAGAACAACGCGTCTGGATACGCGGCAACCAGAGTAACCAGGGTGAGCCTGCGCCCCCTCACTTTCTGGCAATCCTGTCTCCCGCGGAACCGCAGCCCTTCGACCGGGGCAAAGAGCGCCTGGAACTGGCGGAGGCCATCGCGAGTCCTGCCAACCCGCTGACCGCGCGCGTGATTGTGAATCGCGTCTGGCAGCACCACTTCGGTTACGGGCTGGTGCGAACTCCAAGTAACTTTGGGATGCAGGGCGACCGCCCCTCGCATCCCGAACTGCTCGATTATCTGTCGGACCGCTTTGTACGCGAAGGATGGTCACTCAAGAAGTTGCATCGCGAAATCATGCTGACTGCCACCTATGCGTTGAGCGATGAAAACTCCGATCGCAACTACACCGAAGACCCGGATAACCGGCTGCTCTGGCGCTACAACCGGCGCCGCCTCGATGCCGAATCGCTTCGTGATTCGCTTTTATATGTCTCGGGCAAACTCGACTCGCAGGCAGGTGGCCGCGCAGTACGCCTCGACGACAAAGACAACCGGCGCCGAACGGTCTACGGCTTCGTCTCCCGTCGCCAAATCGATCCGATCCTGGCGCTATTCGATTTTCCGAATCCGAACAGCACCAGTGAGCAGCGGCTGGAAACTACGGTCCCGCTGCAGAAGCTCTTCTTCATGAACAGCCCTTTCGTTATCGATCAGTCGATCGCTCTCGCAACACGGTCAACGGTCACCGCATCGAGTGACGATCAACGGATTACGGCTATTTATGGCTACGTGTTGCAGCGTCTTCCCACGGCGGAAGAGCGGAGGCTGGCTCGCGAATTCGTTAGCCAGAACAAAGGGGCGTGGCAGCAATACGCCCAGACCCTTTTGAGTTCCAATGAGTTTATCTATCTGGACTGATAAGAGAACAGTATGATATTCCAGGCATCGCGACGGCAAATACTTCGCACCATGGGGACGGGCTTCGGCATGGCCGGACTTGCTGGCATCCTCAACGGATGGCAGAGCGCGGGGACAGACCCTGCCTCCACTGCAGCCGCCCCCATGGCGCCCAAGGCTCCGCATTTCACGGCATCGGCCAAACATGTCATCTTTCTATTTCTGAACGGCGGTCCCTCCCAGGTGGACACCTTCGATCCCAAGCCGATGCTGCAGAAGTATAGCGGCCAGCCCATCCCCAGCGGCAACCTGAAGACTGAGCGCAAGACGGGCAATCTGCTCGGCTCGCCCTTCGCCTTCCGGCGCTGCGGGAAGAGCGGCATCGAAATCAGCGAAATCTTCCCTAAGCTTGGGGACTCGATTGACGATGTCTGTGTGATTCGCTCGATGTACACGGAGATCCCCAATCATGAGCCATCGCTCTTCCTCATGAACTGTGGCCACCGCGTGCCGGGCCGTCCATCTATGGGTTCCTGGCTGACGTACGGTCTGGGATCGGAAAATCAGAACCTGCCCGGCTTTGTGGTCTTGTGCCCCGGCTATCCGATTGTGGGGACGCAATTATGGAGTTCGACTTTTCTGCCCGCGATCTACCAAGGCACTTACATTCCGAACAGCGAAAAAACTGCCGACAAGCTGATCAGTTATATCCGTAATCCATCGACCTCTTTGACCGAGCAGCGGCGAGCGCTGGATCTGCTACGCCAGTTAAACCTCATCGAAGAAAAGCGCGAAGGCAAGGATAGCCAGTTAGAAGGCAGCATCCAGGCCGCTGAAATCGCCTATCGAATGCAAAGCGAAGCGCCGGAAGTCTTCGATATCACCAAAGAGCCCGACGCGATTCGCAGCCGGTATGGCGACCACGATTTTGGACGCGGCTGTCTGATGGCCCGCCGTTTGGTGGAACGCGGCGTCCGCATGGTGCAGGTGTATTACGGCAACGGCCAGCCGTGGGACAACCACGATGACATCCTCATCCATCGCAAACTTGCACATGATAGCGACGGGCCCATTGCCGCCTTGCTGGCTGACCTCAAGGCGAGTGGCCTACTAAAGGAAACGCTTGTCATCATTAGCGGCGAATTCGGCCGTACGCCGGTGCTCGAAGTGAGCGGTCTGGTAAAAGTCCAAAATGGGCGCGACCACAACAGCCACGGCTTCTCTACGCTACTGGCCGGCGGCGGCGTAAAGGGCGGTATCACGTACGGCAACACGGACGAGTTCGGCTTCAAGGCAGTGGAGAATCCCGTGCACATTCATGATCTGCACGCCACGGTGCTGCATGCGCTCGGCATGGATCACACAAAATTGACCTATCGATACAGCGGCCGTGACTTCCGTCTAACTGATGTCGCCGGGACTGTGGTCCATGACATCTTGGTTTGAGCCGCTCCTATAGCGCGGCCCGCGCGTTAATGTTGGCGATGTTGGCCGAGGCTGCCGCTTACACCACGTAGTAGCGCGCGCTCTCATCCGCCGCCGCGTTTTCCGCCCGCCGGCAGTGTGAGCAGGCATTGTCCTTCATCAACGCGTATGCGCACCAGAAAGGCCGTGTTGCGCGAGTACCGCGATAACGCTAGCCAAGACCACGAAGTAAGTTCCACTTTGTACCGCGGCACCGCCGCCTCAGGATTCTCCTCGAATTACTGCAACTTTAGCTTGAAAACCGTACCCCGATTCACCGCGCCTCCCGCGTACGTCGTCCCGTAGATATTGCCGGATTGATCGAGGATTACACCCGCCCCGGGAGTGCCACCGTCGGGCTTGCCCGTGAAGGTATGGATTACCGTCTCATGCCCGGACGGATCCAGTTTAAACACGACGCCGTGCCCGGCGCTGCCGTATGCTGACCCGCCATACTGGGTAGTTCCATATAGGTTGCCCGCCGAGTCGAGCACCACGCCGCCCAGAGGACTGCCTCCATCCGGCCCACCCGTGAATGTGTGCAGCACCGTCTCATTGCCGGAAGAATCGAGTTTGAAAACTACGCCACAACCGGTAAGGTCTTTGCAGGTGCCTGTGCCGCCCTGGTAAGCCGTGCCGTAGATGTTGCCGGCGGCGTCCAAAACCACGCCGGCTACCAGATCGAAGCCGCCAGCACCGCCCGTGAAAACGTGTATCGGCGTGAAGTTGCCGGCTGGATCGAGCCTGAAGGCACCTCCGGTCGTGGTCGTCCCATAGATGTTGCCGGCCGAGTCGAGGGCCAGCGTCCCTTCCGGTTGGTACCAGCCGGATGCGGTGGTGAAGCTGTACAGGATCGAATAGTTGCCGCCGGCGTCCAGTTTGTAAACCACACCCGCGCAATCGCCGGTTTGGCAGTAGGCGCCCCCGCTGAAGGTGGTTCCGTAGATATTTCCGGCCGCGTCCAGGGTTACACCTCCGGCAGGATATGCGCCATCGCCCGTCGCGCCAAAATTATGAAGCACCGTCAGATTGCCTGCAGGATCCATTTTGTAGAGGGTTCCGTACGTGAATCCGCCGGCAAGCGTTCCGCAATACTTCGTGGTGCCGTAAAGATTCCCTGCCGCGTCGCCTGCCACGCCCCCATAGGGCTGGCAGCCATTAGAGGCGTTGGCCCCCCCAAAGCTGTAGAGAACGGTTTCACCCCCGGACATGTCAATCCTGTACAACGCGCCGTCATTGAATGTCCCAGCGAGGGTTGTGGTGCCGTATAGATTGCCTGCGGCGTCGCGGAACACGCTTGCGTCAGGCTTACTCGCGTCGACTTCCTGGGGGAAGGTATACACCGTGCTTTCCTGCCCGGCCTTGTTCAGTTGGAAGACCGCACCATAGCCGCCGGTCCCCGAAGCGCCGGCGGAAGTGGTCCCGTAGAGGTTGCCTTCCTGGTCAGCGATCAACGTAGAGAAGGGCTGAGCACCGTCCGCACCGCCGGTGAAACGATAAAGCACGGACTGGTGGCCGGAACGATCCAACTTGAATACAACACCGTCGCCGCAGTAGTACCCCTGGATTGCGGCGCCTCCGCATTGGGTGGTTCCGTATAGGTTGCCCGCCGAATCCCGCAACAGGTCAGCACGCGGAGATCCGCCGTCCTGCCCGCCCGTAAAGTTCCACAGCACGGTCTCATTGCCGGCGGTGTCCAGCTTAAAGACCACGCCGTAGTTGTTTGGCCCGCCCCCGTAAGTGGTACCGTAGATGTTTCCATATGCGTCGAGGATTACGCCCGCGTAAGGTAGATCTCCGTCGGCTCCCGAAAAGGAATGTAGCACCGTCAAAGCCCCGGAGGGAGCCAGTTTGAATACGACCCCCAAGTTTGATGCGCCGCCTTCATAAGTAGTCCCATACAGGCCGCCCGCCGCATCGAGAGTCACTTCGTTGGGATATTCTCCGTCATCGCCGCCCGCGAAATTATGTAGGATAGTTTCGTGCCCGGCCGTGTCCAGCTTAAATATGACACCATAACCGGACGCGCCCCCGCCGGCGGTCCCGTAAAGGTTTCCCGCCGAGTCGCGCGCCAGTCTCGATCCCGGTCCGCTGCCGTACGCGCCGCCTGGGAAGCTGTACAGCACCGTCTCATGGCCCGACGGATCCAACCGGTACACCACGCCGCAACCGTACGTGCTGCACCCGGTTCCCTGGAAGCTACCGGCCTGTGTGGTTGTTCCATATAAGTTGCCGGCGGCGTCCAGGATTACGCCAGCTTTGGGCTTTCCGCCGTCGGTGCCGCTAGTGAAGCTGTGCAGGACGGTTTCGCGCCCGGTCGTGTCTATCTTGTAAACAGTGCCGGCGTCCCATTCGCCGCCGGATTCAGTGGTTCCATAAAGGTTACCAGCGCCGTCACGAACCACGCCAGCCCAAGGGTCGCTGCCATTTGGCGCTATGATCGCGAAGTTATGTAAGACCGTTTCGGTGTACGTAGATTGAGCGGTCGCGGATGTTACTGCGTTCGTCAATAACCAAACGGGGAGCAATAGCCAGGCTAGTCGCGACTTTGTCATAACTTCCTTTCGAGCGGTTGGTCCGGTTGGCAAACAAGGCTAACACAATGCCGTTGAGTTTGTTGCGCCTTGCGGCACGATAGGCGCCTCCTCAAGGTAGCCGGGAATTTGACGCCGCTAAATCTGACTTGACCTAGGGAAGCTCTTCGGGGTGAAACACGAGGTCGCGATCCAGTATCATTTCAAGGTGAGTGCCGGCAGGTAGCACCACATTCTGATTGCGTGACAACAGAACTCCGGCAAGCGCGCCGCCGACGCCGCCTACAGCAGCGCCCGGCAAACCGCGTGTAATTGCGCCGATGGCGGCGCCCATGCCCGCGCCCTCCATTACGGTGCGTCCGTCGGCGGACTTACCTCCGCCTTTCACCTCGCCTTCGTCGCCCATGGGACGCGCGCGGAAATCGCGCGATACGCCGTTGGGGAGAATCAACGAGTCGAAGCGTATGAATAATTCGCCCTTGCCCACCACTTTTCCGGCAGCCTTGGCTTTGGTGATGGTGCCCTGTACGTCACTGCCTCGGGGGATGACTACACGGCCTCCGGCGGCTACCGGAGCGGCGGTTCGCAGGTAGACATGATCGCCCTCTTTGGCGTATTTCGTGTTCACTTCGCCGATCAGAGATAACAGTACGCGCGTGCCGGTAGGAACGGTCACATCAGGCGGACCGACCGCGGCGGGACGGGTGGCCAATGCGGGTTGCGATGGATTGTTGCCTGCTTCGGCTTGGCGCCAACCCGCCGGAGGAGCGTCGCTTTCCTTAGCGGCTTCGGTGGCTGGCGGACGGGCGGCTGCAACGGGCGCGCCTTCCCGCCGGAAAACCAAGGTGCCTTCTTTTTCGCCGCCGGCGGTGACGATCTGCCTGGAGATGGTCAAGGTATTGCCGCTGCGGGAAATTTCCCAACGGTCCATGATGGTGAAGTGACGCGGGCCGGTAACTTGAGTATTGACCAGCAGCGCCGAACCTTCCCACTTGGTCATCGAACTTCTATTTTCTTCGCCGAATTGTTTGCGCGTTTCGCTGCCATCGAGCGCGTAAGACCACTGTACGCCGCCGGTGGCGCACAGCATGCCGCCGCCACCCTGAGTAACATCGAGTGTAGTCTCCACCTGGCCGAGCGCCGCGGTGTCGCTGGCGTTCGCATCGAGCACCCACTTACCGGAGAAATCGCGGTCCGGACCATTCGCGTGAAGCAGCAAAGCGAAGCTACACGCAATAAGCAGGGCAGTTAGAAAAAGACGCCCACGCATGTTTCAAAGATTAGCACATTCGTCCGCCAGGGGCTGTCATTTTCCGGCGGCGGCCGTCGTTTGTAACAGTGTGGACGCCAGTGAAGAGATCCCGATAAGCTTCTCCTGCGAAGGCGCGGCGACAAGCGACAGCTTGGAGGATATCTTCCGGCTGCAATATCCGCGGCTGGTCGCGCTGCTGGCGCGGATCACGGGCGACCGCGGCCGCGCGGAAGAATTGGCGTCCGAGGTATTTTGCAGGCTCTCGTCGCGGCCGGCTTTGTTCCGTCCGGAGACCAATCTGCACGGATGGCTGTATCGAACAGCGGTCAACCTGGGGCTGGACGCGCTACGGATGGATGCCCGACGGCGGCGCCACGAGCAAGCGGCCGGCGCCGAGGTTTCGCGGCATGCAAGCGGCGGAGATCCGCTGGAGGACATGCTGCGCTCCGAACAGCGGCGCCGCGTACAGGGCGCGCTATCCGCTTTGAAGCCGGTATCGGCACGGTTGTTGCTGCTGCGCCATGCAGGTCTTTCTTATGCGGAACTGGCGAACGCGTTGGGCATTAAGCCGGCATCGGTGGGCACCCTGCTGGCGCGGGCCACGGCGGATTTTGAGAAGAAGTATCGCTCGTTGCATGGGGGCGAAAGATGAATTGTCTCGATGAAGGAACGTTGCAGGCTTATTTGGACGGCGAATCTTTGGAAGCCGCCGCGCACCTGGAGAGTTGCGCGGATTGCCGGACCCGCCTCGCCGCCATGGAAGCGGCTAGCGCGCGGGTGAACCAGTTGCTGGATCTGCTGGCCCCCGGCGATCTCGCGGTGGGCCGGGTGGCGCCGCGCGCGGTGAAACGGACTGTAGTGCGCTGGCCCTGGGTGGCGGGGGCGGCCGCCGCGTTGGCAGCATCATTGGCACTGTTCTTTGGCTCGGCGCCGGCGCCCCAGGCGTTGTCACAAGCATCGCCGCCGATAGCCCGCGCACCTGCCGAGTTGGCCCTTTCGCCGTCCCCGCGTGTGCAACCGGCGGCGATACGGGCTGCCGCAGTGAAGAGACGGCCCATCGCGCCGCGCCCGAAACCGCGGCCGGCATCGCAGGAATTCACGGCGTTCGATGATGCCGAGCCGATGCAGATGGGCATGGTGGTGCGGGTGATGCTGCCCGTTTCGGATCCATCTCTGACGGGTTCCCACGAGGTGGCCGCCGACCTGGTGATCGGCGAAGATGGGCGCGCCCGGGCATTTCGATTTGTGCAGTAAGAATTCATGACGTAGAGGAGAAAACAAGAATGACGAGCATTACGAAAATCGTGGGCGTGGCGGCTCTAGCGGCCTGCAGCGCCTGGGCACAAGAGAGCGACGGCGCGAGGGTAATGGTAGTTACCCGTGACATAAATGCCGGGAAGATACGGGCCGAGGGCATGACCAGAGTGTTCGGGATGGCCAAGTTCGGCGTGGTCGGTCCGGCGGTAAAGGGCGCTCCTTACACGGCCGATGGCATTACGGAAACGACGCAAACGCTTGGCGATGGCACCCACATCAACCGGCAGGAAACCTACACGATCTATCGCGACGGCGAGGGACGCATCCGGCGCGAGAGCGGCGACCAGGTCTGGATTACGGATCCGGTGGCGAACACCACTTTCATCCTGAACACTAAGGAGCAGTCCGCGCGTAAACTGGGCCTATCGAATACGGTGGTGTACGACAAAGCGCCTCCGGGAACACCGGCCGCCATGGCTGTGAAGATGAAGGCGGAGGCGCAAGCCAAGGCGCTGAACGGACCGCTAGCCAAGCCGGCGCCGGAGAAACATGAGGACTTGGGAAGGCAGGTCATGGAGGGCGTGCAGGTGGAGGGCTCACGAACCAGCGAAACCATTCCACTGGGACAAATGGGCAACGACCGTCCGCTGCAGATGTCGCACGAGCGCTGGGAATCGCCGGACCTGCATGTGACGATTTTGTCCAAACACACCGATCCGTTGAGTGGCGATCGGGTGGAGCGCCTCACCAACGTGCGGCGGGGCGAACCGGATCCCGCGCTCTTCCAGATACCCGCCGGGTATTCGGTCGAGTCGGACCAATAGGGCGTCAGTCGAACTCGCGGCGCGGCGGGGTCTGGTCCGGCCCCACGCGCCCGATGGCGACTTCGGCGCGATGGTAATTCTCTCCACGGACTGCGCAACCCGCCATGCGGCGCAGCATGGCGATCTGCCCCACATGCGTCAGGGCATCGGCAATGGGCCCCTGGAATAACTTTTCCGGCGATTCCTGAAGCGGCGCATCCGATGCCAGGTAAGCGTCCAATCGTTCCAGCGCGTTGAAGAAACGCGCGACTTCCTCATCCCACGGCAGCGGTTTGGCATTGTGCCACTCTTCCTGGCCCTTGGCAACCGAGAGACACCAATCCAACAAATCGCCGATGTGAGCCAGAATTTGGCCAGGCGTACGGCCGTTGGACGAGGGCTGGTAAGAGGCGAAGTCAGGTGCGGCGCCGCGCACTGCCTTACCGCCGCGATAAGCCAGGGTAGCGACGGTGTGGCGAAAGAGGTCGCGCTTGGAGTCGGATGCCATGCGCAATATTATGGCAAATTACGGCAGGCGCGCGGCTAACGCGGAAGCCAGCGCGGCGGGGTCGTGCCCTTCGGCGACATTGGCGTAGCCCACAATATACGGGCCTTTCAAGATGAAACAGAGACGGCCGAGATACCGATCGGTGAATTGCAGGGGCATACCGGACGGCGCATCCGGGAAACGGACGCGCACTTTTTCCATCACTGCGGCGGCGGCGGCGGGCGACGCTTCCTGCACCACGAACGCCTTGCCGAATTCGTATTCAGCGACATAGCCGCGCTTCAACAACCGCAGGCCCAGCACGCTTTCGGGAATGAGCCGCGCCGATTTCTGGCCTTCCGCGGGGAACCACGATAGCGTCACCGGCGCCGCATTGCTGCCGGGCATCAGCTTTTCGATCGCCGCGGAAAAGGCGCGCAATGCGGGCGTATGGTCCTTATCAGGATTGGCGGCCAGTTCGGCATAGAAGCGGTCTTTGGTGAAGATTACGCGCCGCTGCGTAACCTGTCCGCCAGCGCCGAGGGCTTCGGCCGGCAGGCGCATATCGCGATTGGCGCTGTACATGCCGAACGCCGAATCGGCATCCGCGAATTCCGAAATATCGATCAGGATGGAATCACCGCCGCGCACACAGGTGACCCCATGCATAGCCACGAAGCCGTAAAGCAGGTAGCCTTCGGCGTTGCCATCCATGTATTCGAATAGGTTAGATGCCTCGTATGCGCGGGCGGAGCCCTGCTGGGTCCAACCTTCGACCAAGGCGCATTTAGGAACCTGCGCCGCGCACACCGCCGCCACGGCCAAGGCCGCCAACAACGTTTTCACGCGAACAATTCCTGCGCGCGCTGCAGCCTTTCGGACACGCGTACACCATGCGGACACGCCACCGTGCAGGTTTCGCACGATTCGCAACGCACCTGCGCTACCTCCGCCGGCAATTCCATGAATCGCTCCCGGCCAAGCGAAAACTGCCCGTATCCATCAGCGTAAGTAAGGTAGCGCAGGAGATCGGCAACCGGCAGTCCCTTGGCGCAATGGCCGTCGCACTGGCCGCACATACGGCAGTAGAGCGGCGCCAGAAACTCAAGGTGCTTCGCGAGCAAGCCTTCGTCCGACTTGGTGAAGCCACCGGTCATAGCCTTCAGATTATCGTCGAGCTGATCCATGTCGGTCATGCTCGGAATCGTGGTATCGATATCGGGACTCTTCAGCACCCAGCGCAGCGCGGAGAGCAGCGCCCCATCTTTTTTGAAAGTGTTGTAAATCTTTTCGCCGGGCTTGGTATTGCGAAATCCGCCCGCCATAACCTTCATGGCCACTACACCTTTGCCTGCGGCGTGGGCGGCCGCGATCACCGGGTCGAGCGTCTGGCCCATGCTGAAGTTGTAGGCCGTCAAAATCACGTCGATGTGGGGATTGGCGGTCAGCGCGGGGATGAGTTCGGCTTGCCCCTTGTGCGTGCTGACGCCGGCGAAACGAATCTTGCCGGCCTTCTTGGCGGTCTGTTGCGCATCGATCAGTTCGTCCGTCACGTCGGCGGGCTTGTCCTTCGCGTGCAGGTACCAGATGTCCAGATGATCGGTGCCCAGTTCGCGCAGGCTGGTGTCGAGATCGGCCAGCGCGGCTTCCTTGGTCTTCGACGGAGTTTTGCTCGATAGGGTGATGTTCTGGCGCTTTCCCTTGAGGGCCGCGCCTACCATGCGCTCGTTGTTGCCGCTCTGATACACGCGCGCGGTATCGAAATAGGTGATGCCGATATCGGCGGCGCGCTCGATTACGCTGGCATCCGACGTGATCATGCAGCCGAAACCGACGCTGGTCACCCGCAGGCCGGTCTTGCCCAGCGTGCGGTAACGCAGCGCGGGGGGAACCACCAGCGGATGCGGCGTGTCGATATGCTTTTGGTCGTCCGCGGACGGCCGGGCGGCGGAAGCGGCGGCGGGCACGGCTAGCCCGGCGAGCAGAAAATTGCGGCGCGATGAATCCGGCATGGAGTTCCTCCGTATCAGATGCTAAAATCCTATTTTAGATCGGAGCGACTCTTTATGCCAACTGATTTTTCCAGACGGTTGTTCCTGGGCGGCTCGGGTGCGTTGCTGGCCCACGGCTTGTTCGCCAAATCGGCACCCAAAACGGCGCCCGGCGCGGCGGTTTCCCTGATTAAGGGCGAAGACCGCCGCAAGAACGCGCACGACGCTCTGGCGGCGATTGACGATCAGATCCGGCCGGTGTTGAAGACCAAAAGGTATGTGATCATCAAGCCGAACAACGTGTCTACGGTGAATCCGCTGGCCGCCACCAACGCCGATACGCTGCAAGGCATCCTGGATTATCTGGAACCGCGGTTCAAGGGCAAGGTTATTATCGCGGAGTCCTCGGCCGGCGAGACCATGGAGGGCTTCGAGAATTTCCACTACGATCGGATAGCCGCCGAACGCCGCTCGCAGCATATCAGTTTGCTCGATCTGAACCAGGAAGCGCGCTATGAAACCATGCCGCTGGTGGATTTTGACATTCATCCGACGCCGGTACGGCTGGCCGCGCGCCTGCTCGATCCCGATGCCTTCATCATTTGCTCGGCCATGCTGAAGACTCACAATACCGTGGTCGCTACGCTGTCGGTGAAAAACATGGTGCTGGGCGCGCCCCTGCACTACGCGCCTAAAGAAACGCCGCACTGGAATGACAAGCGCCGCTACCACGTGGGCCTTCGGCAGACGCATTACGACATGTTCCTGACTGCCCAGAAATTGCGGCCCTTCTGGGGCGCGGCGTTGATCGACGGCTTCGAGGGCATGGAAGGCAACGGCCCGTCGTCCGGCACACCGGTGCCATCGCGGGTGGCCATTGCATCGACGGACTTCATCGCCGCCGACCGCGTGGGCGTGGAAGCCATGGGAATCGACGCCAAGTGGATCGGGTATCTGAATTTCTGCGGACAATTCGGACTGGGCCAATTCGATCTGGACAAGATCGAAGTGCGCGGCGAGAAAATCGCGACGGTGCGGCGCAAATACCAACTTCACAAAGATATCGAACGCGAACTGCAGTGGATGGGCCCCATGACCGATTTGCCGCCCAAGTTGGGCTAGCGTGAGAGTCTTGATCGTCGGCAGGGGAGTGGTCGGTACCATCTACGGCTGGGCACTCTCCCAGGCTGGCGTGGATGTAACCCACGTGGTGCGGCATGCTGTTCCCGGCAGCACCACACTCGACCTGTTGGACCTGCGCCCGGGCTATCCCGCAAATTCGCGCGTCACCTACGCTGCGAAGACCGTCACCCAGATCGCGCCGGACGCCGCTTATGACCTGGTGATCGTCGCCACCAAACACTATCAGGCCGCGGAGGCCATCCGCCAATACCTTCCCGGAGCGCCGGACGCCACGTTCCTGCTATTCACCGCCAATTGGGAAGGCACCGCGGAAATCGACGCCCTGCTGCCGCGCTCCCGGATGCTCTGGGGTTATGCCGCGGCCAGCGGTGGACCGGACGCCACGGGTCTAGTGGTGGCAACCGTGAATCCGACGGTGCGCTTCGGCATGTTGGAAGGTTCCGATCCGCAGAAATACGCATGCGTGACAGAGTTGTTCCAGCGCGCCGGTTTCACCATCGATAGAAAAGCCAACATCGTCGAATGGCTGTGGATCCACCACGCCATCAATGCCGGTGGCATCGGCCTGGCGCTGTGGGCCGGAGGGATTGCCGCAGCTACGGGGAGCTTTCAAAATATCAAGCTGGGTGTGGCGGCAACGCGTGAAGCGCTGCAGGTAGCGGCCGCGCGGGGCGTGAATCTGGAGCAATATCCCGATGCCCGGAGCGTATTGCGAACACCGCCGTGGGTTGCTTGGTTGGCTCTTGGTTATAGCGTGCGATTCACTGCCAGAGGCCGCCGCCTGCTCGGGGCGAGCCACTTTGACCATAGCCCGGAAGAGATGAAACGCTATTATTTCGACGTGCTCAACACCGGCGAAGAACTGGGCGTGGCCATGCCGCACCTGAGTTCGTTACGCCAGAGAATCGAAGCTTACTGATATCTTTCGACGACCACCAAAGTGATGTCGTCGGTCTGGGCGCGGCCACCAGTGAATTCTTCGATCGCCTGCATGAGCGCCTTTTTGATGGCGACGCTGCCCGCCCCGGCCTGCTGGCGCACGATATTCAGCAACCTGGCTTCGCCAAACATTTCGTTGTTGTTATTTTGCGCATCGGTTACGCCGTCGGAATTCACCACCAGCACATCTCCCTGTCCCAACGTTAGCGGACGCGATTCATAGCTGACGCCTTCGAACATCCCGACCAATGCATGCTCTGAAAAAAGCTTTTCGATCTTGCCCGTGGCTGCGCGAAAGACGTACGCGGGATTATGACCCGCGCTAATGAATTCGCCGCTGCCATCCGCGCCTAGCCGGAAAAGAAAAATCGTGACGAACTGGAAGCCGAGCGATTTTTCGAAGACCAACTGGTTGATGCGGTGCAAAATATCGGGCATGGCAGTTCCTGCCCGGCATTCCATGGTGAATGCGCCCAGCACCATGGAACTCAGTAGCGCCGCGGACATTCCTTTACCGGACACATCCGCCAGGATCCCCGTCCATTGCCCCCGATCGAGCGGTAGGAAGTCGTAAAAATCGCCGCCCACATAGCGCGTAGGAGTGCTGAAAGCTTCCACGTGGAAATTCTCGAAGTGCGGGATGCTGCGGGGTAGCAAGCTCTCCTGCGTCTCTTGCGCCAGGACGAATTCCTGCTCGCGCCGGATGTCGTCCTCCAGAGTTTTGAGGCGGATCACTTCGCGACTGTCTTCCAGTTGCTGCACGGTTTCTTCGAGCGCACGGCTGTATTTCCTGGTCGCAAGGTGCAGCAGTCGCACTTCCAAAATGTTATGAACGCGTGCCCGCAGTTCAGCCAGATCGAAGGGTTTGCTGACGAAGTCCTTGGCGCCCGCTTCGAGCGCGCGTAGTTTATGAGCCGGTTGGGCGGTGATCACGAGGACGGGAAGGTAGCCATCGCCCTCGATTGTTTTCAACTCCTCCATCACCTGAAAACCGTCCATGCCGGGCATTTGCAGATCGAGCAAGATCAGGCTGTAACGTTTTTCGCGATACAATTCGCAGACTGCGCGGGGATCTGTGGTGGAGTCAACATCAGTGTAGCCGGCGATGCGCAACATCCCCTGCAGCAGGCGGATATTGGTTTCCTTATCGTCGACCACCAGGATCTTGGCGGCCAGGATGTCAGCCGCGCTAACCACGCACCACCGTGGTTGCGGCGAATTCAAGCGCCAGGTCCAGGGTATCCATGAATTCGTTGATCTTAATTGGTTTGGTCAGATAGCGGAAGAACCCGGCTACCAGACCCTTTTCGATATCGCGCGGCATGGCATTGGCGCTCAGCGCCACGACGGGGATGTGCGCGGTGGCCGGATCGTCGCGAAGAATTCGCAGCGCCTCGATCCCGCTGATGCCGGGTAGGTTGATATCCATCAGGATCACGTCGGGATGGTGGGCGCGCGCCAGTTGGACGCCCAGACTACCCTCCTTGGCGCTCAGCAGCCGCATATCGGGGCGTCGCGCGATCAAGCGTTCGACCAATTCCAGATTGGCAGGATTATCCTCGACGTAGAGCAAGGTTCGCTGGTCGGCCTGAGGCGGCAGGGTTACCTGTGCGGCCGCTTCATAGGAATCGTCCGGCGAAAGACTCGGCGCATCCGCGGAGTTGAGGTCGAACCAGAACACGCTGCCGGTTCCCACGGTGCTCTCGACGCCAATGTGGCCGCCCATCAATTCCACCAGCTTCTTGCTCATGACCAAGCCGATGCCGGTACCTTCCTCGGCGGTGGTCTCGCGCCCCAACCGGTTGAACGATTGAAAGAGCTGAACCAGCATTTCGTGCGGCAGTCCCGCGCCGGTATCGCGCACGCTGATGCGGACCAGTTCCGGCGTAGTGCGCTTGCACTCCACGGTCACAGTGCCCTGCGGCCGGTTGTATTTGATGGCGTTTGAAAGCAGGTTAATGATCACCTGTTTCAAACGTGTGCGGTCGGCATCCACGAAACAGGGCGTGGCAAAGGGCGGAAAAATCATGGTGATGCCGCGCTTTTGTCCTTGCGGTTCGATCATTGCCTGGCATTCCAACATCACTTCGGCGAGCGAAGTGGGTTCCAGGGATAAGGCCAGTTTGCCGGATTCGATCTGGGCCAAATCCAGAATTTCATTGATCAGGTCGAGCAGGTACCAGCCCGCATGCAGAATCGGATCGATACTGGACATCTGCGACGGTGTGGGTGGCGGAGTATCGGAACTCATGAGTTGGGCAAAGCCGAGGATAGCGTTCAGGGGGGATCGCAACTCGTGGCTCATGCTGGAGAGGAATTCGGATTTGGCGAGATTCGCTTTCTCGGCGGCTGCCTTAGCCCGCTCCAACTCGACGTTATCTTCCTGCTGGCGTTGCTCGAAGCGTTTGCGCTCGGTGACGTCGCGCGCTGCGGCGAAGACGCCCTGCAATTTGCGATCGCGATCGTGGAACGTAGTGGCATTGTAAGAAACCACAGTCTCTTTACCGTCGCGCGCCCGGGCGGTCAGTTCGTAGTCGGTGACCTTTTCTCCATTGAGCACTCGCTTGATGCCCGCCTCGGCCCGTTCCGGATCGGTGAAACAGTTTTTGAAAGGAGCGCCGATCAACTCATCGCGCGTGCACCCGGTGAGCGCTTCGGTCTGTTTATTCACATCCGTGATGATGCCCGCCGGATCGATGGTCATCAATGCATCGATATTGGATTCGATCAGGGAGCGGGTGTAGAACTGTTGATCACGCAGGCGTTGATCGAGCTGTTTTTGCTCAGCCTCCACTCGTTTGCGTGCGGTATTGTCTGTGCCGATCAATAGATAGCCGATGATGGCGCCGGCATCGTCGCGCAAGGCAGTCACTGACACGACCGCGGGAAAGCGGCTGCCGTCTTTACGGATGTAAGTGAGTTCGTAAATATCTTCGATGCCGCGAGAGGCTTTGAAGACCAGCGCTTCGAAGCCGGGAGTAATGGGAGTCGCCAGTTCGAGGCTGAGAGCTTTGGCGCGTGCGATCACTTCTTGCGGATCCGAAATATCGGCCGGGGTGATCTTGTCGACCACCTCGTCGGCGCAATATCCAAGCATGCGCTCCGCGCCTACATTAAACAGTTGAATTACGCCGCGTTCATCGGTGGCGATACTAGAGAAGTTGGCGCTATTGAGGATGGCGTTCTGTAGCGCGCCGGTCTTGAGCAATGCGGCTGCGCGCCGCACTTCGGTGACTACATCCTGCGGGGAAGGACTGAGCATCAATTTGGATAGTGCACGGGCCGATCCAAACGGCAATACTGCGAATAAGAGCTATTCCGGTAGTCCCCGAAGAGCGGCATAACGTAATGCGGTCAGTTGGCGGCCGGTGGTCAGGGGGGATCGCGCCGATGCAAGGCTATTCGAAAACCTCGAAGTCCGTCCACTGCGAGGCTGCGATCTCATTGCCTTGCGGTGGCCTCGCCACGATCTTGAGAATATAGCTACCGGGCTCCAGCACGGCCAGCGGGACCAGACCCGTGGCGGTGGCCGTGCCATCGCCATTCTCCGAGACTTGGCCCGGCGCGATGGTCACCTTTTTGCCATCCTGCAGGATCCACGCTTCAGCCTTGAAGGACTCCGCGTTGAATAGCTGGCAAGCCCAGGCGAGAGTGTCCTGCCGCCGGAAGGTGCGTAATTCGGCCAGGCCGGGTGCGTTGGAATCCGGGGCCCGCTGGGTCGCGCTGTAAGCCAGCACGCCCGACACGGCCGGACGTCCGTTCTTCAAATCCGGAACCTCAACGTATTCGCGCGCGGTCCCCAACTTGCCGCTGGCTGCGTCTTGAATTGCTACCCGGATTTCGTACATACCCGGGCGCGGCGCCGGAACGGAGAATCGGTAGGTCATACCGACCGATGTCGCCTCCTGGAAGCTGTTCTCCGTCAACCCCAGGACTGCCTCTTTGGTCACCATCTGGGCCGGTTCGTTGCGCTCGCCCGCCACGCGTGCTATCACTTTGAACGCCGCATTATGGCGCCCACCCTCGCCCGGCGTAAAGGCGAGGCCGCCCACGTCGATGTGCATAAGAACATTCAGTTCGGGCGAGGCGGGTTTCGGCACGGTGAAAACGGGCGTAAGGTTCAGGCCAATTCCCGAGGCGGAAAAAGGCGAAAAGAGGGCTTTGGCGATCGCATCGCGCGAAGATTCCGGCGGAGCGGCTTCCGCCTGGGCGATATATCCCGCGTACGTCCGGATATGCGTGCCGGAGCGCGCCACGCGGACCTTGATGCTTCGAAACGGCGGTCCTTGGCTGCCGCTTGCGGCGAAGTACCTCTCCGGGGCTTTCGGCTTATAAACCAACAGATAATAACCCTGAAGATCGTCGGCGAAGCGCCCCAGCGCGGTGACGACGTCCGTGTCCGCAGCCATCATCCCGCCGGTTCCGTCGGCCAGCACGCGCAGGCCACCACGGAAGTATTCGAGCAGGTCGCGCGCCCGGTTCGCGATCACGAGAGGCTGGGCCGCCGCGCCCCGGCTGGATATCGTCATGCCCGGGTCCAACCTAAACGGGGACTGCCCGGCGGCTTGTGCCAGGGCGTCCCTTGTCACATCATAGTCCGCGCCCGGAGTCAGGCTGGATAGCGGAGTTGGGTCGATACCGTAGATAACGACTCCGGCCCGTAGTGCGCTGTCCACGAGTGCGCCCAAATCCGTTGCGGCTGACAACCGTCCGCCAACAGAATACTTCGGCCCGGAAGGGAGGCTCTGCGACAGGAAGATGATCGCCTTCCTGCCCGGGAGCTCCCGCAGCGCCGAGATGACGTATTTCAGCACGGCAGTGGTCCGGTTGATCGAGTCCGCTACGAGGTAGCTACCCATCTCCTCGCCGAAAACGAAGCCCGACGTTTGGGGAAGCAGGCCCGGATTTCCGCGGCTCTCCGGCCTCCATCGAACCCGCTCGCATGATTCCAGGAGGACGCGCCTGTCCGTGGTGAATTGTTCCAGCGAGCCGCTCCCGGAACTGGTGCGGATCAGGGCAGCCAGATCTCCGGGCTCCAGGCGCTGCTCAATGAGACTCTTGATCGCTTGCCGGACGACGGGAACCGCCGTTGGCGCGAATGATTCGTCATCCACTAGAAAAACGATGGTGCGCCGAACCTGTTCCGGGGTCAGCTCGCCGAAGGCCGCGCGCGATGGCGTCGGCCGACCCTGCGGTGGTCGCGCGACCGCAGGCTCCCGCCCCACGCCCACCAGGCGGATGTACTCGCAAGAGGTGAGCTGCTGCGGTTCTCCGTCATCCAATACGGTGAAATCGGCGATGCCCAGATCCGTCACGTGCTGCCCTTTGGCATTGGTGACTACGGCGCTGATTTGGACCCGATCGACCGAAACACGGAAGGTGGGTCCAACCGCGATCTGCGCCGCGGTATGCGAGAGTGCCGCCATGAACAGCGCCGCCGCGCAGGGTATGGCCCCAAAGATCGGTGGGCACCGCTTCAGGAGAGCTAGCGCCGGGAAGATCATCTCAAGCCAAGGACTATACGCTCTTTAACGCCGCACGTCAATAGCGGGATTCTCGACAACTACCACATTGATTGAGCTTGCCAAGAGTCCCGCGGATAGTATGGCAGTACTTAACAATACTTATTAATAACTAAGTATTCTAGTAGCGGCGGCGAGGGAGATAACGCTATGCGGTCAAACGACAGCGGGCGGTCACTAGGGCCCCCTAGCCAATCCACTGCGTAACGGTAATGCCGCCGTCGCGATTCAGATGCGCGAAGCGGAGCTTCCGTCCGTCTTCCATACGCAGCATCATGTTTTGCCCTTGATAAATGGCCACGAAAGAGCCATCGTGCGGGCACCAAACCTGGCCGGCAAAGTCCTTAGGACCAATACCTGGTTGCTTGCCAGATGGGGAATTCACCTCGGTTTGAGTCAGGGAAAGATGATATCGGACGGATATCTCCTTACCACGCCCCGTTATGACGACTCCGGTACCCTTTAAACAGTCGATTACCGGCTTACCATTAACTGCGGCGGCCTTATGTTGAAAGCTAGTAGCATGGCTTGACATATTTAGACTCGAATTCGCGCGGAAACTAGATCAGGAGGGAAAAGGATTACGATCCAGTATAACATAACTTAGGGCCTATCCATCTAAGTTCGATCCTTCTTGTTAAAAACCTCAGCTCTAGGCATTTGGCCCCCACCGTGCCTAAGCTAGTCCCGGAGGAAATATAGGTGAAAACTTTTTTCTTAACAAAGTCTGTAACGAAAGTTCTGTTATTGTCCGCTGTCTCGGTGTTCTCGGTAGGGTTGGCAAACGCATCCCTGATACCTTGCTGGTTTCCGGCTCAGCCGTCGACGCCGCGGTGACGTCGGCTACCGTAATTACGTGCGGCGGTCTGACATTTTCCAATTTTGAAGTCCCCAACGCGACGGGAGGAGCCGCTGGGGTTATCGACATTCTGGCAGGTTCGGATTATGATTCCGTAACCGGCGCGACGTTCCTGAATTTCAATCCCAACTTGCAGGCCAATCAGGATGAACAATTCCTTTTTGAAGTAACCGGCGGCATCAGCCAGATCGATATGTCGATCGGCGGCAATAATGCAACCATCACTGAACGTGCCTGCCTGAATCCGATCTCCACTGCCGGCGCGCTGGCAGTCCTATGTACTAATTCCGCCGGCACCAGTTCGGTCGATCCCCTAGGACAAATCACACTGGCCTCCGGCGCACCTAATCAGCCTGTGTTTTCAGCCCCGTTTACCAGTACGTCTCCGGTGTATATCTTTAAAGACATCGAGACTGGCGCCAATGGACAGTTGAGCGAGTTTACCCAGAGTTTCGAGACTGGCTCGGCGACTCCCGAACCGTTCACTATGGTCCTGCTCGGGTCCGGACTTCTCGGCCTGGGTCTGATTCGCCGCCGCAAAAGCAACGGTTAGTATGCAGCACGCCGCGATGCAGGACGTATCGCGGCGCCACCACGTATGGCAGGGGATCCGGTCTACAATCGAATGACTGGCGCAACTGCGCGGCTTCTAACCGCGGGCAGCGCCGGTTCAGGCGCCCCGAACCATGCCCCCCCCCACCGGTATCGCCGCGGTGATCGGCTCCGGCCCTAATGGCCTGACCGCTGCCATTGTCCTGGCCCAAGCCGGACTGCGCACTACGGTATACGAAGCCCAGTCCACCATCGGCGGCGGCGCCCGTTCCGCAGCCTTAACCCTTCCCGGATTCCTACACGATGTCTGCTCGGCAGTCCATCCACTGGCGGTCAGTTCGCCGGCCTTTGCGGCCTTCCCGCTGGCGGAGCACGGCCTTCAATGGATCCATCCGCCGCTACCCTTGGCCCATCCGCTGGACGATGGTTCGGCAGCCACGCTAGCGAGATCACTGGATGAAACCTGCGCCAGCCTGGGACCAGACGGGCCGGCCTACCGCCGCGCCATCGGCCCCTTAGTGCGGCGCTGGCGCGACTTCATCCCCATGATCCAGGCACCGTTGCCGCGCATGCCCGCACACCCCTGGCTGATGGCTCAATTCGGTGCTCTCGCCGGGTGGCCTGCCGCCGGCCTGGCCCGCCTGCTCTTCCATACGGAACCCGCTCGCGCGCTGTTTGCAGGTAATGCCGCACATTCCGTCCGGCCGCTCGACGCTTTCGGATCGGCGGCTTTCGGTTGGGTATTGGCTGCGGCCGGCCACGCCGTGGGATGGCCCATTCCCCGCGGTGGATCCCAGGCTATCTCAAACGCCCTCGCATCCTACTTCGAGTCCCTCGGCGGCAGCATCGTCACCAACAGCCCGATCGCCTCGCTCGATGAATTGGCCGGCGCCGCCCTGGTGCTTTGCGACGTAACCCCGCGCCAATTCGCGGCCATCGCCGGATCTCGACTTCCGGATTCCTTCCACCGCCGCCTGGAAGCCTACCGCTACGGTCCCGGCGTGTTCAAAGTCGATTGGGCTTTAAGCGCGCCCATTCCGTGGACCGCTGCCGAGTGTGCGCGGGCCGGCACGGTCCATGTCGGTGGATCGCTCGATGACATTGTCGCCTCCGAACGCGCCATCACCGGCGCCACGCCGTCCGCCCGGCCCTTCGTGCTGGTGGCCCAGCCCAGCCTGTTCGACGATACCCGCGCGCCCGCCGGACGCCACACCGCCTGGGCCTATTGCCATGTGCCGCACGGTTCAACGGCGGATATGACCGCGCCCATCGAGTCCCAAATCGAGCGCTTCGCACCCGGGTTCCGCAGCCGCATCCTGGCGCGTCACACTATGGATCCGGCTTACCTCGAAGCGCACAACGCCAACCTCATTGGCGGAGATATCACGGGCGGCGCGCAAGATCTGCGCCAGATGGTTTGGCGTCCCACGCGCATGCTTTACCGCACGCCGTTAACGGGCGTATATCTGTGCTCGTCGTCGACGCCCCCGGGCGGAGCGGTCCACGGGATGTGCGGTTTCCACGCAGCGCACGCGGCCCTGCGCGCGCATCCCTCACTAAGCCACTTGGGGTAAACTGAGGATATGCGATTTCGGTCCTTGCTCCTGACATCCGCTCTTTTTTTGACCGGCTTGGCGGCTTATGCGCAACAGGTTCCCCGTCCCGCGGGCGAGTTCGCCATCAAACTGCCTAACGGCCAAGTCACCTTGCTCAGCCAGTATTCGGGCAAGGTCGTCGTGCTGGCTTTCATTTCCACCACCTGTCCCCATTGCCAGCACACCACCCAACTTCTGAGCAGCCTGCAAAACGAATACGCACCGCGTGGCGTCCAGTTTCTGGCCGCGGCCTTCAATCCCGATGCCGCGCAACTGGTGCCGGGCTTTATCGCGCAGTTCAAGCCCAATTTCCCAGTCGGCTCGGCCGAACGCGATTCCGTTCTGGAATATGAGCAGGCTTCGCTTGCAAAGCCCAACTACGTTCCTGAATTGATCTTCATCGACCGCGGACGCGTGATTCGCGCCCAACACAACGGTGGCGACGATTTCTTCAAGGACCAGGAAAAGAATATTCGGGAACAGTTGGATACACTGCTCAAAGAGCCGGTGAAGAGCGCCAAAGCCGCCCACAAATCTCGCTCGTAAGCAGGTTCAACCTTGGACGGCGGGGGCGGACTCTCCCGCCAGATCCTCTACGGATACGGGCGGATTGTAGTAGATGATGCGGGCGCAGCTTTCGCAGTACATGACCTGTTCGCCCTTCTTCAAATCCTGAAAGAATTGCGGCCGTACGGCGATCTGGCAGACGCTGCAACGTCCGTCCGTAGCCTCGGCGATTGCGATACCGCCGCGGCCTTTGCGAATGCGTTCATACTGCCTGTAGACGTTGGGATTCATGCGCGCCACAAACTGGGCGCGTTCCTGGCGGAGCAGGTCGAGCGCCTTCTTGTCTTCCGCGGTACGCGCCATGGCCTGCTGTTTTTCGGCATCCACATGGGACTTCTCGCTCTTCAGCGCTTGTTCCGCCGCCTTCACATTCTTGTCCAGCGGTTCGGACTCGGTCATCAACTCCAGAATGTGATCCTCAGCCCGGCGAATCTCTTTCTCGCAGAATTCGATTTCATTCTGGAAGGCGCGATACTGATCGTTGGTTTTCGCGTCGAGCATCTGACCGCGCAGTTTCGAGATCTTCTGTTCTTGGTTCTGGATCTCGGCTTCGGTGTTCTTGCGGTCTTTCTGGTTCGCCGTAAGCGCGGCGCGATCAGCCTCGAGTTTGCGAGTATGAATCTCTAATTTCTTTTCGATTTCAGCGGTGTGTTTGGGCAGAGAGGAGATTTCGCGAGTTAATTCGTTCACCCGCTGATCAAGCTCCTGCAACCGAACCGCCAACTGCAGATCGGGAAGCATTTCTTCTGGCAGTTTAACACGGTGCGCGCGCTGCACCAATAGCGCCTGCGGATTTCACCGGCGGCTACATGACTAAGCCTAGTTAACGGTCCACCTTCGCCTTCACGTATTCGTTCGTCGAGCAGTCAAAGCGCCAGTAAATCTCGTATCCGCCATAGACGCCCAGAATCAATTTGCCGTGGCGAACAGATGCGCTGAACTCTGCGCAGCGCACGATCAGCGAGCCCTGATGTTCTCTCATCGGCAGGAGTTCCACAATGGGGACCGGTTTTGCAGCCCTCTGGCAACGTTCCTTGATGGCTTTGCTTGTCAGGTATTCGACGGTGGAAGAATCAATCCTGGAAGGGAATATCTCCCTCGTATGCGAATCTTCTTGAATATTATTCTCCAAGACGATGATGTTTTCGACGGACCCACTGTCTGCGGTTTTGGCCGTAGCGTATGCCTCTAGGCATGCCCACCGTCAAGAGAACTAACACGATTTTATTTTTCACGTCACCGCCGCCCTAGCCCCAGCCTCCGTGCCATCGGCGCCGCCAGCGCGCTCCATGCCGCCTCCAACTCCGCCACCCGCAGCACCCGGCATACTCCGTAGTAGACAAGTCCGCCTGCTGGAATCGATACCGCCAGATCCACGATCTGCCCTATCTTACGCATTCCCAGAATCTGATGCACTTCACGGCTCGAAAAATAGCACACAACGCCCATCGCCGCCGATGCGCATAGTATCTTCACCACGCTCAGTGCCAGCGCCCGACCATGCATTCGCTCGATGCGTTTGCGTAACAGCAGAAATAGCGCCATTGATCCGAACAATGCCACCGCCGATGTCGACAGCGCCAGCCCCAGGTGTCCCAGCCCTGCCAGTTTCACCATGGTCGACGCCATGCCCAGATTCACCAAAATCGATACCAGGCTCACCAGCATCGGCGTCCGCGCATCGTTCAACGCATAGAACGCCGGCGCCAGAATCTTAATGGCCGAATACCCCGCCAGCCCCACCGCGTAGCACGCCAGCGCCATGGCCGTCTGGTGCGTATCCGACGCTTTAAACTTTCCCCACTGATACACCGCGCCGATCATGCTGGGTCCAAGCACCGCTAGCCCCACTGATGACGGAATGGTCAGCAGCAGCACCATTCCCAGCGATCGCGACAGCGTCAGCCGGAACTCGTCCATCTGTTGCAGCGCGGCGCTACGCGAGATCGCCGGTAGCGTGGCCGATGCGATCGCTACGCCGAACAAGCCCAACGGCAATTGCATAAAGCGGAAGGCATAGCTCAACCAACTCACCGGACCGTTGATCACGTGCCCGGCGGCATCAGTGATGCTGGAAGCGAAATTAGTGTTCACCAGAACGTTGATCTGCACCGCCGCGTTACCCAAAATCGCGGGCCCCATCAGCCGCAGAATATTGCGCAGGCCCGGATGCGCGAAGTTGATGCGCGGCCAGTACGTGATGCCAGCGCGGTAGAGGCTCGGCACTTGGAACAGCCACTGCACCGCGCCGCCGAACACCACGCCGAAGGCCATCGACATCACCAGGCTCACGCCCATCCAACGCCCCACCGTGTAGCCGAATGTAAGTCCAAACAGCACCGAGCCCATGTTGAAGAACGTGGACGAAAGCGCGGGCACGCCGAACTGGTTCATTGCGTTCAGGATGCCCATGGCCTGCGCCGATAGCGCCACCAGTAGCAGGAACGGGAACATCACCCGGGTAAGGGATACCGCCAGTTCGAACTTGCCGGGTACCCGCGCGAAGCCCGATGCCAGCAGCCACACCAATTGCGGGCTGAAAATGATTCCCAGCACGCAGAGGCCGCCCACCACCATCAACAGCGCCGTGGCCACCAGTTTCGAAAGTTCCGCGGCTTCCCGCTTGCCCTTAGTCGCGAGGTATTGCGTAAACACCGGCACGAAGGCCGAAGAAAGGGCGCCTTCCGCAAAGAGATCGCGCGTCAGATTAGGAATGCGGAAGCCCAGCAGAAATGCGTCGTACGATTGTCCCGCGCCGAATAGCCGCGCCATCACCATTTCGCGCAGCAACCCTGTGATGCGGCTTAAAAAGACCGCGGCGGACACGATGCCCGCCGAACGCATGACGTTCTCGCCCTTGGACGCGCCTCCCGCGCGCGCCGCGCCGCTGGATTTTGTGTAGGCCACCGGATTCCTATTCGATGCGCCGTACTTCGACCTGTTTGTACAGCGCGGTGGCTTGTTCGAGCGAGGCCAGGCGCAAACCCGGTAGCGTGGCGGACGCCGTACCCGTGGCTACCCCCCAACGCAGCGCGTCCGTGAAATCGTCTTTGCGTTCCATCGACCAGGCGAACGCGGCGCCCAAAGCATCGCCAGCGCCGATTGGACATAGCACTTCCACGCGCGGCGGAATCGCCTCAATAATCGTTCCCTCGATCGCACCCATGGCTCCGCGACTGCCGAGCGAGAGCACTACCGTCTCCGGACCCATGGCGCGTATACGGGCCACCGCGTCGAGAAAATGATTGCGCGTCACCAGCGCACGGTTCAGCAACCGTTCCGCTTCACCCTGATTGGGCGAAACACACGTGGGCCCTGCCTCGATGCCCTCGCGCAACGCGTCTCCGTCTGTATCGAGCAGCGTCTTGACCTTTTTGCGCCGCGCCATGTCGATCAATCGCGCATAGTAATTCGACGGTACGCCCGGCGGCAGACTGCCGCACAACAGCAGCCACGACGCGCCATCCAGACTTTTTTGGACGGCCTTTTCCAGCCGGTCGACATCCGCCTGATCCAAGTGGGGACCGCGCTCGTTCAGGCTCACCGTCAGGCCCTGCCGGTCGGTAATAGTCAGGTTGGTTCTGATCTCGTGCTGGACGGGGACCGCCAAGGTCGGATAGCCGTAGGAGATCAGAAATTCCTCGATGCGCTTGCCATTCTTGCCGCCTTTGGGAAAGATGGCGAGTGGCTTGCCTCCGAATGAATGGATGACGCAGGCGGCATTCACGCCGCGGCCCCCAGCGGAGTCGTGACGCGACTCGATATAGGCGCGGTCTTCAAACGCCAGCCGGTCCACCGAGATGGTGCGATCGAGCGCTGGATTAACTGTCAGAGTGACGATCAAGCAACTATTGTAATTGGAAGCGGCTAGGCGTCGGGACGGCGGGTCGAAACGGCGCCCTTCAGAATGCCCAGCCCGGCCATGCAGATGACGCCCACCACGATCCACCGATCCGGCACATGCGCCAAATGCGCGCCAATGGCCAACCCGATGATCAGGATGATGAAACCGGTCAAGTAAATTCCGAAGGACATACACGTACCCCCTGATCTCGCCAAGCACGTTACCTGCCAATGCTGCCAGGCGCTACTCTACATCCATGCGCTTTTTTCTGTTCGGCCTGCTCCCCGCCGCTCTGCTTGCCGCCAACGGCGACCTTAGCACCGCCGTCGATCCGCAGGTACCCGCTCTATTCGCCATCTACAAGGAACTGCACGCGCATCCTGAAATCTCGCAGCACGAGGAGCATACCGCGGCTTTCCTGGCCGTGGAACTGCGCCACGCGGGATTCACCGTAACCGAACACGTCGGCGTGTATTCCGACGGACGGCCCGCTGCCGGTGTGGTCGCCATCCTGCGCAATGGGGCAGGCCCTACCGTACTGCTCCGCACCGACATGGATGCGTTGCCGGTCGAGGAAAAGACGGACCTGCCCTACGCCAGTACAGTGCACACCAAAGACGATGCCGGCCAGACCGTGGGCGCCATGCACGCCTGCGGGCATGACCTTCACATGACCGCCTTTCTGGGCACGGCGCGTACGCTTGCCGCCATGAAGGACCGCTGGCACGGCACCCTGATGCTGATCGGGCAGCCTGCCGAAGAGCGGGTCACCGGCGCGCGCGCCATGCTCTCGGGCGATTTCTACCAGCATTTCGGCCGTCCGGACTTTTGCATTGCACAGCATGATACGCCCGAGATCGCCGCGGGACAGGTGGGCGTGTTGGCCGGCCCGATCCTATCAGGCGCCAGCACGGTAGACGTGACCATCCGCGGCGTAGGCGGCCATGGCGCGCGGCCCGAAGGCACTAAAGATCCCATCGTGATGGCCGCGGAGTTTGTCCTTGCGCTGCAAACCATCGTGAGCCGCCAGACCGCTCCGCAAGATCCTGCCGTGGTCACCGTCGGTTCCATCCATGGAGGCACTCGGCCCAACATTATCCCCGACGAAGTGAAGTTGCAGATCTCCACGCGCGCATTCAGCGAGGAGGTGCGCGCCAACGTGCTGGCCGCCATTGATCGCACCGCACGCGGCATCGCGTTGGCCGCGGGGGTTCCTGAAAGCCGTGCGCCCATCGTGCAGGTTAACCAGGCGGAATCCGTACCGGTGACGTATAACGATCCGGTACTGGCCGCGCGCGTGAAAAACTCCCTGCGCGCCGCCCTGGGGGATGCGAATGTTCTGGACGGAAAAGCTTCCATGGTGAGTGAAGACTTCGGCCTCTTTGGCCTGGAAGGCCGCCAAATACCCTGTTTCATGCTCTGGCTGGGGGCTGCCGACCCCGCGAAACTGGAAGAGAGTCGCCGTACAGGGCACCCTTTACCGACCCTGCATTCCAGTTTATTTGCGCCTTTGCCGGAGCCCGCCATTCGTACCGGCGTCATCGCCATGACCGCCGCCATTCTCGATTTGATGAAGTAGGGCTTGCAATTCCGGCACGCCTTCTCTATACTGCAAAGTACTCCTTGGTGAGGAGCGCTTATGAGTATATTTGACCTCCTGTTTATCCTTCTATTCCTGACATCGGTAGTAACGCTGCTCATCGCGGCCTCACTCGCCCTCCGCGGCCGGGGCTCGCGTGCGCTGGCCGTACTGCGCAATTACGCCATCTGCGCCGCCGCGTACATGGCCGTCGTAATCGTTTCCTCCGCCTTCTGGCCCCGCACCATACTCCAAATCGGCGAACGCCGCTGTTTCGATGACTGGTGTATCGCGGTAGAAAGCGCCACGCCATCCTACCTCGTGACCCTCCGCATCTCTAGCACCGCGCGCGGCATATCGCAGTCCGAAAAGAACGTGGTGGTATACCTGACCGACCCAAGCGGCCACCGTTACGACCCCGTTCCCGATGACGCAGCAGTCCCGATAGCCGTTAGACTTGGTCCCGGAGATTCCGTTGCGGCTACCCGCCGCTTCAACGTGCCCGCCGGTATCCGCGTTGCTGGCCTCATCATCGACCACGAAGGCGGATTTCCAATTGGTTGTTTCATCATCGGCGATGAAACCTGGTTCCATAAACCGACCCTGGTTCGCTTGACGCCTAGCGCAACGTCGCGGCCAACAACTCCGTAAGCTTCGTAAACGCACGCTCCGCTTGCGCGGGATTGTATACGGGGCTGTCCAACGCCGTCCAGGAATGATAAGCGCCATCATAGACTTCGCTCTCATACCGGCCGCCCCATTCCTTCAGCGCCGCCTCCAGTTTTCGAATGGCTTCCTCCGGCATGCTGCGATCGTTTACCGCGTGTCCAAAATACAAACGCGCTTTGATGCGCGGCAGCAGCAGATGCGGGCTCGTCGGGGCTTCCGTCGCCAGGCTGCCGCCATGAAACGATGCCGCCGCGACTATCTGCCCGGGGCGCACCGCCGCCACCCGCAATGCAAAAGCGCCCGTGAAACAGTAGCCCACCACGCCCAATCGCGACCCCGACCTTACACCCCGCAGCCCTTCCAACGCATCCACGTAGATGGCGGCATCGCTCTCCACCGCCTCCGGAGTCAACGGCGAGGTCAGTTTCGTAAACCGCTTGCGAAAATCTTCCTCGCTGTCGCTGGGATTGCGCGGTAGCACCGGGGGCTTCGCCGTCCGGTAGAATACATTGGGCATCAGCACCACGTATCCTTCTCCGGCCAACCGTTGCGCCGTTTCGTGATAAGCCGGACGGATGCCGCCAATATCCGTCAGGTACAAAACCCCCGGCCATTGCCCATCGCCTTCCGGCCGGTAAATCACCGCGTCCGTAATCCCCGCCGTCATTTGAATTTGGATATCTTCTCGCACCATCTCTCCATCCTATCCGGCTCACAAATAAATCAGGGCAATAGGAGTTCAGGGTGATAACATCTGGTTTGTCCCCTTCGAAGCTGTTCGCCGCCCTATTGCTGTTTGTTGCGGCATCTATCCCCGCCCTCGCACAGTCGGCCTCGGCGGGCGCGTTGGAAGGATCCGTAACCGATACCTCGGCTCAGCCCGTGGCCGAGGTTTCAGTCGCTATCCTCAACGCCGCCACCGGTGAGCGTTTCTCTGCGATGACCGATGCATCGGGCGCTTTCCATTTCTCACTGTTGCCGCCAGGTGCTTACGAAATCGAATTCTCGCACGCTGGTTTCAAAATCGCGCGCTTCGCGGAGTTGATCCTCAACGCTGCGGAAGTGCCTGTGCTCGACGCCGTGCTGGCGCCGGGCGACACTGCCATCACCATCGAGTGCGCCTGCCATACGCGCACGGTGGCGCCCTCCACCGGCACCCTGGTCGATCAGAAGACCATCACTGCCGTGCCGCTCAATACCCGCAATTTCACGCAGGTGCTATCCATGTCTTCCGGTTCGGTGGCCAGCGTCAACAACGCCGGCACGCTCGGCCGCGGCACACCCAGCGTCAATGTCAACGGCAACACCACCGCGGGTGGTTACACCGTCGACGGCGCCTATGCCCCCAGCACCGTGCCCAATCCGGACGCCATCTCGCAATTCAAAATTCAGACCTCGCAGAACGATGCCATGTTCGGCGCCATGGTGCCCAACACCAATCTGATGACCAAACGCGGCGACAACAGCCTGCATGGCGACCTTTGGGAATTCGTACGCAACGATATCTTCAACGCCAACGCCTTCTTCCGCAACATCGCTGGACAGCCTAAGCCCGACCTGAAGCAGAATCAGTTCGGCGCCACCACCGGCGGACCGGTCATTCGCGACAAGCTGTTCTTCTTCGCGTCATACCAAGGCACGCGGCAGGTCAACGGGCTCGACCCCACCTCTGTCTCGAACCCGATCTTGCCAGCGCTCACCAGTGACCGCTCCGCCGCCGCGCTCTCCGCCCAATTCTGCGCCGCCAATCATGCCGACAACGCCAATTATCAAACCTACGCCGGCGGCAAACAACTCGACTGCCACGACCAAAACACCGCCAGCACCGCCGCTATCAATCCTGTCGCTCTCCGCTTGTTGCAGATGAAGGATGCTACCGGCAATTACCTGATTCCCTCCCCGCAAACCATCATTGCAAGTGGACCCAATGCCGGGCTCGGCTTCTCGTCTTACAGCATGCCGTCCACTTACAACGAGAATCATTACTTGGCCAACGGCGACTACGTGATGTCGCCTCGCAACACGATTTCCGCGCGTGTGTTCACCGCCACGGTGGACCAACTGCGCACCTTCGGATCGCCGGGCGGTTATCCGGGTGCGCCGATCGTGCCCGGCTTCGGATCCCCGCAGGCCCTGGCAGCTACCGACGTGGCCACCAGTCTCCGCTTCACCACCCAAGCCAGCGCCAATACCGTGAATGAAGCGGTAATGACCTTCACCCGCAACCGCACCGATACCCACGCCGTCGGTATGCCCAGCGCGGCCGAGGCCGGAATCACGCCGGTCGATCCACTCTTTGCGGACCCGCCCGAGATCACCGTGCTCGGACCCATGGGCTCCTTCCGCCTCTTCGGATCCGACCCCAACGACAACCACTTCGAGACGCGCACTTATTCGTGGGGCGATAACCTCTCGTGGGTCCATGGCAAACACCGTCTGCGCGGCGGCGCATTCTTCCTCGACCAGTACAACGGCCGTTCCGACACCGGCGGCGCTCGCGGCAAAATCACCTTCCAGACCTTCGAAGATTTCCTGGTCGGACTCAGTGCCGCCGAGAACCAGAGTCCCAGCGGACTCAGCAACGTGGAGTCCGTGCAAGCCAACGAGGGTGTCGGTCCGAATGGCGAAGTCCAGTACCGCTACCGCCGCTATTATGGAGCGGCTTTCATCCAGGACGATGTCAAACTGACTGCGCGCTTCTCCGCTAACCTCGGGCTGCGCTGGGAATATATCGGACCCTCCCTTGACGAAGCCGGGACCATCGGCAACGAGTCGCTTGCGATGCTGTTGGCGAATGCCCTGCCGCCCGCCGGAGGCACCCTGGCCGGTAACACGGTCGCGGCGAATTACAATCCGCAACTGATCGATCCCTACACGGGCCAACCCTTCGGACCCGCACCTGCCGGCGTAGTGGTGCGCACTTCCAAAAGTTTCTATGCCAACGGCGCGCCGCTGGATAAGTTCGCACCACGGCTGGGCTTTTCCTCGCAGCCCTTCGGATCGAGCGGACGCTTCATCCTCGGCGGCGCATACGGCTGGTTCTATCAGAATCCTCCCGCCGGCGGGAACGCCTCTACCGCGCCGCCATTCACTTCTGTGCCCTTCGCCCAGGGATTCACCAACGCCGATTCCAGCAACAACTTCTCGACTCTTGCCAAACCCTTCCCCACGACTACCCTCGGCTACGTGCCGCGCACCCTCACCTCGCAGCTTTCCGACCGCATCGCCGGTCCCCTGTATGCCATTCCGCGGCTGCAGCAATGGAATGTTACGACTAAGATCCGGTTAGTGGGCAGCCTGTCTCTTGACTTAGGCTATGTGGGTTCGCATGGCGACCACTTACTGCTCTCGCGCGGCCTCAACCAGCCGCTGTTGGCCAGCGCCGAGCAACCGGTGAACTGCGGTTACGACGGTGTCGCCACCGATTGCATCACCACTAATACCTCTGCAAATGCGCCGCAGCGCGTGCCGGTCCTGGGCGAGACCCAGACCGCGCTCGTCACTAGTGAGTTCACCGGCACGTCCTGGTACAACAGCATGCAAGCCACCTTGCGCAAGCAGATGTCCAAAGGGTTGACTCTGCAAGCTGCCTACACTTACTCGAAATCCGAGAACGATGTGACTGTCTTGAACGACCAGTATGACCTCGCACAGAGTAAGTCGCGCGCCGGCTATGACCGCACCCATCGCATGATCGCCAACTTCGATTACCAATTACCCGCCCTCGCCGGCGGCACGCAGTTCACGCGCGCCCTGGCCCAGGGCTGGTCTCTCACCGGCATCGTGCTAGTGCAAAGCGGATTGCTTTTGACGCTGACGGACCCCAACGGCGGTACGGTCTACGGCCGCGCCGCCACATCGACCATTACTATGTGTCCCGGCGCTACCTATGCGTCACTCGCCACCAGCGGCAGCGTCTCCGCCCGTTTGAACCAGTGGATCAACCAGGCCGCGATTTGCGCCCCCGCCGTGTTGGGTTCCGACGGTTCGGCGGCCTACGGCAACGCGGGCGAAAGCATCATGAACGGACCCGGACAGGTAAATGCCGATCTTTCGCTGGGCAAGCGCTGGCGCGTCGGCGGACTCCGCGAAGCGGCCGAACTGGGCTTCCGCGCGGAGTTTTATAACGCTTTGAACCATCCGCAGTTTTCGAATCCAGGGACTACGCTGGGCTCGGCCACCTTTGGCGTTATCACCCAGACTGCCGTCGCCCCGCGACTGATCCAGTTCGGACTCAAGTACCTGTTCTGATGCGCTCGAGACCCAGCGGGCAGGCTTAAGACTGATGCCCGACGTTAACTTGCGCAAGGATGGTACGCGATACAGTCGATCTCCACCTTTAACCCAGGCATCGCAAACTGGCAAGCCACCGTAGTCCGCGCCGGTTTATCCGCGCCGAAGAACTCCGTGTAAACCTCGTTCATCGCGCCGAAATCCTTGCCATCCGCCAGAAACACCGAGCACTTCACCACGTCGGCCATGCTCGCGCCGCAACCTTCCAGAATGCGCTTGATATTCGTCAGCACGAGACGCGTCTCGTGACTGATATCGCCCAACTCCACCTTGTTCGTCGCCGGATCCACCGGCACTTGTCCCGATACAAATATGAAATCGCCCGCGCGCACCGCCGGCGAATATGGACCGCGCGGCGCCGGCACGCCCGGCGGACTCAATCGTTCGATCATCAATGTCCCTCCGCTTCCAGATACCGCTCCGCTTCCATAGCCGCCTTGCACCCCGCACCCGCCGCGGTGATGGCCTGCTTATACACGCGATCTTCCACGTCGCCGGCATGAAACACGCCGGGAATGTTGGTCTTCGCGCCGCCCTTCGACAGAATATATCCGTCCAGGTCGGTATCGATCTGGCCCTTGAAGACAGCCGTGTTCGGAATGTGACCGATCGCCACGAAGAACCCGTCCACCTCCTGCTCCCAAATCGCGCCCGTGGCGACGTTCTTCAGCCGCACTCCGGTGACGATCTGCTTGGCGGGATCCGAAACTTCCTCCACCACCGTATTGGTCAGCATCTTGATCTTGGGATTGTGCTTCACCCGGTCGAGCATGATCTTCGACGCGCGGAACTGGTCCCGCCGGTGTACCAGCGATACCTCCGAACCGAAGCGCGTGAGGAAGTTGGCTTCCTCCATGGCGGAGTCGCCGCCCCCCACGACCATGATCTTTTTGCCGCGATAGAAAAATCCGTCGCACGTGGCGCAGGAACTCACCCCGTGCCCGATCAATTGTTGCTCAGAATCGAGCCCCAGCCAGCGCGCCGATGCGCCCGACGCAATAATCAATGTCAGCGTCTCGATCCACTCGCCTTCCACGTTGATTCGGAACGGGTGGCACGAAAGATCCGTGTCGATCACATCGCCATGGATGTATTCGGCGCCGAAATTGAGAGCCTGCAGCTTGATGTTTTCCACCAGGTCGGGACCGTTGATCCCTTCCGGAAAGCCTGGGAAATTCTCGACCAGCGTGGTCAGCGATAACTGCCCCCCGGCATGTTTTCCGGATACTACCAGGGGATTCAGATTGGCGCGCGCCGCGTAAACCGCAGCCGTGTTTCCCGCGCAGCCGGACCCTATAATCAGTACGTTTCGCATCTGGGAATTAGACTCTACAATGTAGCACGGCGATGCGGCGCCGCGGTCTCCAATCTCCAAGCCCGAGCGTCCACGAGGTGGCCGGCCCCATACCTTATAAAGGCTCTTGCCCAGCTATGTCCCGCACCTGGCGCAAGTACTCGGGATAACGCCCTTCCAGAATGGCTTGCCGGATTTCCCGCATAATGTCCAGATAGCGCCGAACGTTGTGAAGCGTGGCCAGCGACGCATACAGGATCTCACTCGCCTGAAACAAATGCCGCAGGTAGGCGCGTGAGAAAGTGGCGCAGGTGTAGCACCCGCAAGCCGGATCCACCGGTCGCGGATCGTCCCGGTAGCGCGCCTGCTTAATCCGAACCGCGCCCTCCGAGGTAAACAGGCATCCGTTGCGGGCATTGCGCGACGGCAGCACGCAATCCATCATATCCACGCCGCGCGCTACGTACTCCGGGAGTTCTTCCGGCATTCCCACGCCCATGGCGTAGCGCGGCCGCGACCTTGGCAGCAACGGTTCCGCCAGCTCCACCATTTCCAGGCTCAAAGGCCGCGGTTCCCCCACCGAAAGCCCTCCGATGGCATATCCATCCGCTTCAAGTTCCACCAGTTGCGTGGCGCATTCCTTGCGCAGATCGGGGAACATCGAGCCCTGCACGATCGGAAACAGCGCGTGACGGGTGTCCAACTCGACGCGCCGCCGTTCAAAATAGGCGAAAGCGGTGCGCGCCCAATCTACCGTCCGCCGCATTGATGTGCGCGCATACTCGTGGCTCACAGGATACTCGGGACACTCGTCCAGCACCATCATGATGTCGCTGCCGTAAGCCAGTTGGGTCTCGACCGTATTCTCCGGCGTGAACTTGTGCGTATCGCCATTCAGGTGAGATTGAAATACGACACCTTCGTCGGTGATCTTGCGCAATCCGCTCAGGCTAAAAACCTGGAACCCGCCCGAATCGGTAAGTATCGCGCGCGGCCACGCCATGAACCGGTGCAGACCGCCCATCGTGCGAATCAGGTCGGGCCCCGGCCGCAGATACAGATGATAAGTATTGGCCAGCAAAATCCGCACATCCAGATCGTCCGCCAGTTCGCGCGGCGACAGACCTTTCACCGTGGCCTGCGTTCCCACCGGCATGAACACCGGAGTTGCCACTATCCCGTGCGGCGTATGGAGCACGCCTGCGCGAGCCCGCGTCACCGGACACTCGGCTAAGATTTCAAAGGAAAAAGGTTGCTGTGCGCACATGTGGGCAGGGTCCGGCCTGCGCGGGCCTTCCCCCGCACTTCGTTAGAACCAGTATTTTCCCATACAGCGGCGAGCCGATTGCTTGACCTTGCCAAGGAGGTTCGATTAAAGACATGAAAGCCGCAGCAGTATTTTTCGCCGCACTCGCTACGATGTGCGCGCAGGTACCGAATCCGACGCAGCAGCAACCCGCTATGACTCCTGACCAGACTGGTCAGCCGATGCCTATTTTTCGGGTGACGGTAGTGTCCCGCACCATCAGCGCGATCAATTATCACCATCGCAGCGGCACCACCCAGATCGACTTCCGCGGTACCGAATTGATGCCAATGGCGCGCGGCGAGGCCCGCGTCGAAAGCCAGATGGGCTCCACCAAGATCGACGTAAAAGTAAACAAAATGACGCCGGCCAGCCAATTCGGCCCCGAATATCTTACATACGTCCTGTGGGCTATTACGCCCGAAGGGCGTGCCCAGAATATCGGCGAACTGGCGCTCAACGGTGATCACAGCAGCCTGCTGGCAACCAGCTCCCTGCAGGTGTTCGGCCTGATTGTCACGGCCGAGCCTTATTTCGCGGTCACCCAGCCGAGCGACGTGGTCGTGATGGAAAACTTCGTCCGCAACGACACCACCGGAACCATGGAGCACGTGGACGCGAAATACGAATTGTTGAAGCGCGGCCAGTACGTGATGAACAAAACTGCCTATGTGCCGGTAAAAATCAAGCCCAAAGGTCCTCTGCAATTGGCCGAAGCCGAGAATGCGGTAGAGATCGCACGGCTCGCTGGCGCCGACAAGTACGCTGCGGATACCTTCCAGAAGGCCACCATTGCCCTGCAGAATGCAGAGGACTTCATGAGCGGCCCCAACCGCGGCGGCGGAAAGCCCGTCGAAACCAATGCCCGCGAAGCGGCCCAGATGGCTGAAGACGCCCGCATCATCACCTATCGCAAGATGGAAGAAGAGCAACTGGCCAATGAGCGCCGCATGAAGGAAGAACAACTCGCCGCGCAGCGTGCCGCAGCCGACCAGGCACGGGCCAACGCGGAACAGGCGCAGGCTAACGCGCAGGCCGCCGATGCTGCCCGCGCCGCCGCCGAAGCTCAGCGCTTAGCCGCCGAGCAGGCCCGCCGCGAAGCGGAGGCTGCCTCAGCCCAAGCGGTCCAGGATAAAGCCGCCGCGGACGCTGCTCGCGCCGCCGCGCTGCAACAACAGCAGGCCGCCCAAGCCGAAGCGGAGCGCGCCCAACAAGCTGCCGCCGCTGCGAATGCCGGTCGCCAGCAAGCCGAAGCCGAGAAGGAGCAGATGCGCGAACGCCTGCGAGCGCAGTTGAACGCCGTGCTCGAAACCCGCGAGTCCGCGCGTGGCCTCATCGTCAACATCAACGACGTGCTTTTCGATTTCAACAAGTACACGCTGAAGCCGGGCGCGCGCGAGAAGATGGCCAAAGTATCCGGTATTCTGTTGGCTTATCCCGGGCTGAAACTGCAACTCGAAGGTCACACTGACAGCGTCGGCACCGACGAATACAATCAGAAACTTTCGGAACAGCGCGCAGACGCCGTCCGCGATTTTCTGACAGAGCAGGGCGTATCTTCCGCCAACATCACAGCCACGGGCTTGGGCAAATCTGATCCGGTTGCCTCGAACGATACGGCCGCCGGACGGCAGCAAAATCGCCGCGTGGAACTAGTCGTCTCTGGCGATGCGATTGGTATATTGGGCGGCGGCGCCCCCGCGTCGCAGCAGTAGTTTGTCGTAGATGGGTGGGCCGGGCTGAAGTCGCGGAGGGCTTCAGTCCGGCATCACCTAAGCAGTCCTGCCTCTCATCCCCTTACCCCCGAAGCCTTGTTGTGCTATCCTCGACCGCATGTCGAAATTCCTTTGGATTATCCTCGTAGCCGCGCTTACTTGCGCCACGTTGCTCGCTCGCGATGTCTCGGGTAGCTGGGAGTTCACTGTGGAAACCGCGGCAGGCAGCGGAAGTCCGTCGTTCGTATTCAAACAGGATGGCGAGAAGCTCACCGGCACCTACAACGGGCTATTAGGCAAAGCCGATGTGACCGGCTCGGTCAAAGGTGACAAGATCGATTTCAAGTTCGATTTCTCGTACTCCGGACAGAGCGGCGTCGCGCACTATACCGGCACGATCGAGAGCGACAAGTCAATGAAGGGGAAGGTGGAAATTGGCGATCTAGGCGAGGGCACCTGGACCGCCACCAAACAATAGCCGGAACTACAGCAGCCGGAAGTTCACTTCAACAGTAGCGGCGACCGTGACGGGCTTGCCGTCTTTATAACCGGGGCGGAACTTCCATTTCTCCACCGCCTCGATCGCTTTTTCGTCCAATCCCAACCCCAAACTACGCATCACTTTCAGATTGCGTGGCTTGCCGCTGGCATCCACTTCGACGTAAAGCACCACGGTCCCCTGATACTTGGCCTTGCGCGCCTCTTCCGAATATTCCGGCTCGGGACGATACAGCGGCACCGGAGCGGTAACGCCACCGCCTACGCGGAACACGCCGCCGCCAAATCCACCGCCTTCTCCAGGACCGAATCCAGCGCCTTTACCCGAACCGATACCACCGCCAGAACCAGACCCGATACCGCCGCCCGACCCCGGCCCATTTGAAGGAGGCCCAAGCTTAGCCAGCGGATCGCCATACTGGTTCATGTTCACGTTCGGCATGTTCACATCCGGCGGCGCGATAATCGTCGGCTCCATCGGCAGCTTCGGATTCAAATTGTTGAAGACCTGAACAGGTGGGGTAAACTGCCGCGGGGAAATCTTCGGCAAACGTCCCTTTGCGGCCGGTAAAGGCGAACGATCGCCACCACCGCCGCCGCCACCCGACGGCTTTTGCGGACCGGGTTTCGGCTTGTACGCCTCCAGATCCACTGGCGCAATGAGCGCAGTCACGTCTTTAGCAGCCTGCTGCACAGCCTTGGTAGAAGCCAGCGTAAACAAAAGGACGATTACAGTAACGTGGATCGCTAGCGAATACGCGCCCGATTGTTTCTTGCGTCCGTAAAGACCCCAAATGTCCTTAACGGCAATTGGCTTGGATGTGACTTCAAGCGGGGGCAGAGGCGTTGGATGAACCAACTCCCGGACGCTCTCGATCAGCGACTTGTACCAGGGCGTCTCGACGTCCGGCGCCAGCAGCCGATCCAGGTGTTCGCTGGGATCGTGCTGTGGCAAATTTGCAGCGTTATGATCTTCCGGTAACGGGGTGGTCTCCATGTTCTCCGACATCGTGTCCCCAGGCGCCTCCGATGGCGTCAGAGGGCCGCTCACAGCCATTCGACGCAACGACCGACTGCTTAGTTACAGTTTTTGGAAACGTTACAGGTCTTGGAACCTAAACGCACGGCTGCACTTTGAATTTTAGCACACCCCTAACGCGCGATCACCGCCGTTTCAAAGCTTCTAATTCTTCCAGTGTGCGCGGCCAGTCCTTCCCCAGCAAACGCGACAGCCCCCGATCGGCCAGTACCTTCCCCCCCGTCTGACATCGCGCGCAATAATTCGTTTCGTTGCCGGCGTAGCGGATACGCTGTACTTTTTCGCCGCACCGCGGGCATGGCAGCCCATAGCGCCCGTGTACCGCCATCTCCTTTCGAAAGGCGGTCACCTTCTCCGGGAACTTCTCGCGAGCTTCCTCCAGCATACGATCCAGCCACTCCGTAAGGGTGGTGCGCGTGGCCTCGTACAGACGGTCAATCTCCTCGCTGCTCAGCTTGCGCGTCTGCGCGATCGGCGATAGCCGGGCGGCGTGCAGAATCTCGTCCGAATACGCGTTGCCGATCCCGCTAAAGGTCCGCGGATCGGTCAGCGCCCGCTTCAAAGTGTGATTCTCGACCGTCAAGGCCCCGCCGAAAGCTTTCCGATCAGCCGTGAACACATCAATACCGCCCGGGTCGAGCGCTTCCAGCCCCTCCTCGCCCCGAACAATATGCAGCGAAGCGCGCCGCTGGCTGCCCGCCTCCGTAAGAGTCAACGAGCCGTGCGGAAAATCGAACGCCGCCAGGTTTTGCCGCCCTCCCAACTTGGCGTATGGCGGCCGCCAGTGCAAACGCCCCGCAATCATCAAGTGCAGCACTAGCCAAAGATCGCCCTCCACCCCGATGGCGATACGCTTTCCGATCCGGCGCAGTCCGGTAACAGTCCGGCCCTCCGCGCTCGCCGCCGGTGGCTCCAGCGACCGCAACAGAAACGGGCTGTTGATGCGCACCCGTTCCAATACGTGGCCCATCACCCGCGGCCGCAGCGCCTCTATATAGGCGGAGATATCGGGCAATTCCGGCATGTCACTCTTTCCCCAGCCACCGCAACCGCGCCAGGAAGTGGCGCCCTTCACTGCTATAGAAGTTCAAGAAATAAGGGGACTCCACCGTGTTGTTCACCACCGTCGGGTTCCGATGGTTCGTCACATTGTCTACCCCTCCCCGAATACCAAACCGGTATTTGCCGATCTTCACGCGCCATTCCAGATGCAGGTTGAGGTTGAAATATTCGGGATAACGCTGCGTATCCGGCGCGCCGATCAGTTGTCCATTGTCATGCTGTATGGAAAAAGGAAAACCGGTTCGCTCCTCCAGCAGGTAAGCCACCGCCCAGTTTTTCCACCACGTCGGCAAATAACCCCAACTGAGGAAACGGTTGGGAGCATCCCACGGCAGCGGTCCCGCATTGTTAGGTCCCAACAGCAGCGTTTGTTCGAGCGATGGATCCAGCACTTCATTCGAATAGGTATGCGACCGCGTATAGCTGGCCATCCATTCGTAGCGTCCCCCAATAGCCTGATGCACGATCACCTGCGCCGCGTCATAGCGATCATGCCGCGAACTGGTCAACGTGAATTCCTGCTCCACATACTGGGCGTGGTATTGCGCGGCGATCTCCGGCGATGCCGGAATCGCGATGGGCAGCGTGTTCACGTAAGCAAACCCATCCCCGCCCCGCTTCCGGTGCAAACTCAGTCCTGCGCGAATGTGCCACGGAAACTCGTGATCGAAACCCACGCTCCAGTTCTGGTAAAGCGGCGCCTTCAGATGTTCGTTAGGCAGCGTATAAAAGGATAGTGCGTCGGGCAGCAGCAGCGTGCCGTTCGGCGCATAAATATTGGTGAGCGTGTATTGATCGTAGGGCCGCGTAAAAAGCTGCAGAATGGTGGGATCGTACAGTATCGCAAAACCGCCCGATATGCGGGTGCTGCCGGAGCCCCACGGCGCATAAGAAAACGACGCGCGCGGCGACCACAGCCAGCGCCGCAGAATCTCGTCCCAATCCTCCCGTACCCCCAATTCCAAAAAAAGATTCTTGCGCGCCTGCCAGTGATCCGTCAAATATGATGACACCGAGAGATTGGGCCGGCTCAGTGTACCGTTTCCTTCGAAGGTCACGGAGCGGAGCAGGTTCGCATTCACCCCGTAAAGATCGTACCCGGTCCGGCTGATGCCCTGCGAATAATCCAGACGGTCCACGTCAGTCCCCATCTTCAGATTGTGCGTTCCGGCCAAGTGCCAAGCCGGCAAAAAGAGATTGGTCAGGATCTGGCCGCGCCGTGAGTGCTGTGTGGAGTTCAGGAAATTGTTTCCCTGGTTGCCGTCAGGCGTAATAATGTATATGCCGGTGCCGAACGGCACCAACCGCGCCAGCGTGAACATCTCGGAAAAACCGACCTCCAGCAGAGTTCCCCGCGCCACGTAAATCTGATCCTTCAGCCCCAAAAACCAGGTCCGCCCGCGCTCGTCGAGCGTAGTAGATGGCGGCGTGAGCGTACCCAGCCCAATCTCCGTGGCCCTCTGATAATTGAAAAGGAAGTCGGTGTAAAGAATGTTGGACGGCGTCAAATTCACCTGGGTGTGAAGCATGTTGCTGGCTTGCAACGAACTGGTATTGCTCTCGTCGTGTGGCAAGCCCGGAATTACGGTCACGTTGTAGACCGCGTCCAGATTATCCGAAAACCACGCCCGCCCCCTAAACAATGGTCCCGAAAAATTCAAGCGCGGTGTCCAATCGCCCAGGTGCGGCCCTTCAAACGTGCTTACGCCCGGGATAAAATTGGTCGCCGAATACCGGAATTTGTCGTCGCCGGTTTGCGTCTTGATCTGTAGTGTACCCGCCGAACCCTGTCCAAACTCCGGCGAGTAGCGCCCACTCAGGTAGTCGAGCGAGCTTACCGCTTCCACACTGACAGTAGTCTGCAAATTGCCGGTCAGCGGATCGCTGATATTGAAACCGTCCAACAAATAGTTGGTCTGGTTCTCCCGCCCCCCATCGAAGTGGAGGCCGCCATTGGCATCCTCCACCTGGCCGGGAATTAGCGCCATCGCCTCACGCAGGCTGTGCGTCGCCGGGTACGGAATATCCATGATCTGAATACCCGTGAGCACCCGCTCCGATTGGGTCTGCTCCACGTCCACCGCCTGCGGAGACGCGCGCACATCCACAGATTGCAAAACCTCTTTGGCATGGTTCAGCACCAGGTCCACCTCGCCCATGCCGCCATGCACTTCCACTTCTAGATTCTTCACCGGCAGGTAACCCGGCTGCGTAGCGGCGAAAAAATACCGCCCGTCCGCGGGGAGAGTGATCTTGAACCCCCCGGTCGGATCGGTGGTGGCGTGCCACTGTTCCCCGCTCGGATTGCGCGCCGTAACTTCGGCCCCCGCGATTCCCGCCTCGTTTTCGTCGATCGCGCGGCCCGTAACTACCAGGTCGGCCGCCTGCAGCGGAACAAAGGCGAAGCACGCCAGCAGCGAGGCACACCAAATCTTCACGACGGATCCTCGGAGATAATGTTACTTGCGCGCCCCACCTATCAAGGTTAGCGGAAATGCCGGAGACTGACGCAGCGGTGGCCATCGTCCACGCGCGCGGCCCGGCCGATTCGGTATTGCTAATCCGGCGCGCCGAACGCGATGCCGACCCGTGGTCCGGACACTGGTCCTTTCCCGGCGGACGCCGCGAGCCGGTCGACCCTGATCTTTTGGATACGGCCCGCCGCGAACTCGAAGAAGAGTGCGGCATCCTGCTGGCGCGCGACCAATTGGAAGTGGCCCTCCCACTTTCGTCGGCCCGGCGCAGAGTGGGCCGATTCCTGTTAGTAGCGCCGTTTGTCTTCCGCGTGGACGCCGAGCACTTGCCAAGGCTGAATCCGCGCGAAGCCGTAGAGGCGGTTTGGGTACCCCTAACCATGTTGCGCGATCCGCACCGTCACACCATCAGCACCGTGCCCGGTGTCCCACCCGAAATCCGGTTTCCAGCGATTGACTTGAACGGCGTCCCGCTCTGGGGATTCACCTACCGTTTGATCACCGACTGGCTGGATCTCAACCCGCGCGGCACCGCCCGGGAAGACGCAAGCTATCGGACGGCTACTCGTTTGCTAACCGTTATTTTGGCCGGCGGCTGCGTCCTTGAAAAGGACTGGTCCAATCAGGACGGCATAAAAGTCGCCACAGTGCGCGGCCCTATACCAGTCGCTCCAGTTCTTGCCAGCCTGACCGCCCGCTCAAACCAGATTCCGCCGATCAACATGCTGGAAGTGCGTCCCGAGATCGTTCGCGTCGTCGGCCTCGGATTCGAAGAGTACGTGATTACGGCGCTCTTCTAGCTAGTGCTCCATGCGCTGATCCAAAAACGCTGTAGCTAAGCCAATCACCACTTCCGGCTTGCAATCCAGCACCACGTGCCCACAGCCGGGGATCAGCGCCATCTGTCCGTTTGGCAGTAAGCGGAAAATCTCCACGATGTGCTCGGGACGATTGTAATAATCGTGGTCCCCCGCCATGATCAGCGTGGGAGCCTGTATTGCCCGCACCTGCTCCTGCGGCACATAAATCGGCGCGCTGTACATCCGCTCCAATTCCCGGATCAGCGGTTCCCACTCCTCCGGCCGCGCCATCACCTTCTTCCTCGCCGCCACCAATCCAGGTACCTGCTTCTGCATCGATTCCGGAGTCAACGGTTCCGCCGCCAACGCCTCTTTGGTTTCCCCGTATCGCCCTAACGATCCGCCAATCGCGATCAATCGGTTCACCCGCTCCGGATGCGTTGCCGCCAAAATGTACGAAGTGATCGCGCCTTCGCTGAACCCCAGCACGTCCACCTTCTCGCCCCCGGGATAAATCGACGCAATCACCGCCGCGGCGTCCAGCGCGAATTGCTTGTGCGAAAGCGGTCCCCCCCCCCGCTCCGACCGCCCATATCCCCGCGTCGCAATCGCGATCACCGTGCGCCGCTTGCTCATCTCCGTGATCAGCCCGCCGAATTCGTCGATATACCCGTACTCGCCCCCGTGCAGCAATACCAGCGGCGTGCCCCCTTCCCCATAGCGCTCGTAGTAAATCCTCGCGTCCGGCGTTTGCACGTAGTGTCCCGCCGACGCCTCCGCGCCGTATTCCGGCCCGGTCGAACCCTCCCGCGCAATCTGCAGGTTGCGAAAGTAGCCTTCCGTTCCGGGCCCGATCCACAACGCTACACCGCCCTCGCCGTCGCCCAGTTTCAAATCGTGGACCACCAGGCAGGGCTGCCCCGCGCCGTTCACATACAGCGCCGCATCCTTGCCTTTCACCTCGATGCGCATGTGCGTCCATTCGCCCGCCGCCATGTCCGCGTACGCTTCGTACACGCCCGGACTCTCTTGCCGCAGCCGTTCCCACGGCCAGTCCGGAAACGATACGTACTGCACGCTATGGTTGCGCCGCAGTTGATCGTCGGCCCGGCCATTCGTCGGACGGATGTAAAACTCCTCGAAGCGCCCGCCCCCCGCCGCCATGCGGAAGGCTATGCCGATGAATCCTCGCGCCTGCGCATTCGCCGTCTTCGAGGGTGCGCCTGCTACGTCCACATCGATCGCGCCGTTATGAAAGGTGACGTCTTTCAAGACGGCCATGGCTTCCTTCGGCGCCGATCCGGCCTCGGTAATCTTTACCGCCGGCATCCCGCGGTAAACCGTAGTCTCCGCCCGCACCGTTTTCAGGTTCAGACGGGAAAGGTCCGTAACGGGGAACTGCTCCCCGATGGAGGGCATCGTGCCCAATGCCGCAGCGGCCAGCAGGGTTAGAATGATTCGCATCCGGTCGGCGGATGCACTCCGGTTGCCACAAGCCGGCGGCCTAAACTCGCGGTTTCGCAAGATCCAGCCGCCGCGCGGCGTCCGTCGATGGGACACCCCCGTCCGCTGACGAACACCTGCAATACACCTACAATAAGGGTATGGGCGACCGCCTATTGCAGCTTTTCGATTTCTTCATTGAGCGTCCCCCGCTGACGGGCGCGCTGGTCTGTGGAGCGCTCTATCTCCTCAAACGTTCCCGTAAGCCTCAACTGAACGACGAGGAGCGCCAGCACGCGCTCGATCTCTCCGCCGAACAACGCACCTACGCCGACAAGATGTACGATCCGCTGACTGAGGAAGAAACCACTAGCCGGCCGGTTCGACGATAGCCGACATCGAGCCCACGCAGCGCGGCAGGCGCGGGTCCGGACCATAAGCGTGGATCTGGTCGCGCGCAAACTCCGCCTGTGGACGCTCGCAGGTGATGATCACCGTACGCCCGCAGCGATCCACCTCTTCGGCATGCCGGAAGGCTTCGTCCAAAGTGAAAATGAAAAGCCTCTGCAGCATTTCGATTACGTAGTCGTAGCTGTGGTCGTTGTCGTCGAGCAGAACTACATTGAAGAGCGGAAGGATGAGTTCGCGTTCGACACTGCGCGTCTCCGGTGCGACCGTCGTCTTGGGCATGTCTCGCTACGAAATAGTATCCCACGCCCGGGCCGGTGCCGGAGTCGCCTACCCGGGGAGTAACATGTTGGGATGCCCAAACGCATCCGCCTTTTGTTGATAGTTGTGGCAGCGTTGTTACCGGAGCTAATCTCAGCCCAGACATTTAAGGTGCTGTACCAGTTCAGCGGCGGTACCGGGGCGGCTCCGCCGAACGGCCCTTTGCTACTCGATCACGGCAAGCTGTACGGCGTCGGCCAGAACGGCTTTAGTAACAGTACGATCTTCGCGTTCGACCTCGCCAACTTCACGGAGACCACCCTGTTTCTCTCGCCCTCCGGCTACTACTTGCTGGGCAATCTCGTGCGGGACCCAGCCGGCAATCTTTACGGCGTTACCTTGTTCAGCCTCTCGGGCGTTTGGCAATTGAGCCCCACCGGACAATTCTCGATGCTGTACACGGTAAATGGAAACCAAGCCGGATACGATCCAAATGCCGGTCTCGTCCGTGACCCCGACGGCAACCTCTACGGTACGATGACCTCGGGACCTTGTTGCACTGGCGGTGGTACCGTCTATAGCCTAACGCCCTCGGGCGAACTGACCACCCTCTACATATTCGAAGGTCCGCCTGACGGCTTGTATCCAGCGTCTACCTTGCTCTACGACGACGGCTATCTGTTCGGCACGACCGCTTTTGGCGGCACCCATCCCACCAGCACGCGATCCGGCTACGGTACCGTTTTTCAGATGAATGTCTCCAAAGGCAGCGAGTACGTTCTGCACAGTTTCTCTGGAGGCGCGGGTGGGGAAGGATCGTCGGATGGGTACAATCAAATGCCTGGCGTTATTCGGGATGCAAGCGGAAATCTTTATGGGGTCACACCATGGGGGGGCGCCGGCGCCGGAAATGGTTGCGGCATAATCTACGCGCTGGTACACCAGTCTCACCGGATGCGCGTGTTACACACGTTCAGCGGTCCAGACGGTTGCATGCCGAACGGCATCGTTGGCGATGGCGCCGGGAACCTCTACGGCGTCACCACGGCAGGCGGCGCCAACAACCTCGGAACCGTCTTCAAATTGGACGCCACTGGCACGCTCACGACTCTGCATAGCTTCGATGAGAATGCCTATTCCCCACCGGGAGGCGTGGTCATCGACTCGAAGGGCAATCTGTACGGAGTCACTTCCGAGAGCGCCACGGGAGCAGGGACTATTTTCGAAATCACACCGTGAGTTCTCGCGCAGGCGTCCGTGAGCATGCGATGCCGCCTCTAACGGCGATGGCGCTCAACGCATCCCCTCTGCCGGCAAAGGTCCGTGGCGTTAAGAGCTGCGAAGAAGAATCGCTGGCCGATGGCGATTCGCGTACGGGCCAACCCGTAAAGGGTCAGCACGGAGGGGGGCGCAACGGGCCGCCCGAGCCACAATACCCACCGATAACGGTGGACATCAGGTTCTGAGAGAGGCTGTAACCGCCCAAGCATTTGTGGATGATCCGTCTTCCTACTTTTCAACGCGCTGCGGCGTGCCCATCATACTGCGCACACCCGCCTCGCCAGGATTGGGAGGAAGATAGCCAGAATACTTGCAGACTATCTCAACGGCGGTGTGTGATATTCTTACAAAAATGGCACTTACAAAATGGGTGGCTTTGACTTGCATGGCCGGTTTGCTCCAGGCGCAGTCTCTGACTACTCTTTATGAGTTTCACGATGGGGATGGTAAGTCGCCTTCCGGGCCGCCGTTAGTGGGGACAGACGGTTACGTTTATGGAACAACAGCCGCCGGAGGGAAATACGGCGGCGGCACAGTCTACCAGATTGCGCCGGGCGGGACTTTGATTACGTTGCACAATTTCTGTGCGGCTGCGGGGTGCGCGGACGGGTCGGCACCGAGTGGCGCCCTGGTGCAGGGCGTCGATGGGAGCTTTTACGGCGTGACGAAGTTTGGCGGGTCCGGTAGCGGCACGATTTACAAGCTGACGCCGCACGGCGCGTTCACTGTCCTGTATAGTTTTGCCGGGCAGGATGGGGCTTGGCCGAATGGGTCGCTCGTGCGGGACAGCAACGGATTTTTATATGGTACGACGATCGGCGGCGGCGTGAGCGGTAACGGAACGATTTTCAAGATCACGACGCGCGGGACGCTCACCACACTGCATAGCTTTTGTGACGGCGGCTCGCCGTGCACGGACGGAGCGGCTCCGGGGTCCGGGCTCGTGCGGGATCCGAGGTACGGAGATTTTTTTGGCACGACTGGCGGAGGCGGGACGGCGAAGGAACCACGCGGGACGGTCTTTAAGATTACGGCGCAAGGCGAGTTGACGACTTTGCACAGTTTCTGCGCTGAACCGCAATGTGCGGACGGATCGGTGCCCATGGCAGCGTTGTTGTGGGGAACGGATGGCACGTATTACGGCACTACCAGCTATGGCGGTACGGACGGGCTCGGCACGGCGTTTCAGGTGACGCGAGAAGGCGCGTTCACGATGTTCGATAGCTTCACCGGCGCGGACGGGGCTAATCCGCAGGCTGGTCTGGTGCAGAATCTGGATGGAATCGGCGCGTTCTTCGGGACGACGCTTTATGGCGGAATTCACGGCGATTCCTTCGGGACGATTTTCCGCATGACTTCGACGGGCGCGCTGACGACAATCTACAACTTTTACGGGCCGGACGGAGCGCGGCCTACGTCTGGGCTGGTCCAAGCCGGCACGGGGCTGTTCTATGGGACCACGTCGGCGGGCGGAGCTTCGAATTCCGGAACGATCTTTTCGTTGTCAGTAGTGAATTGATCACGGTAAAGTTTTTGCGAGCGACTTTTTCATATCGCCACCGCGGCGCGCTGCGTAAGCAATGATAAGTGATGACTACTTACGCGCCTGAAAGCAGAGCCTGGTTGTCTCTTGGCTGCGGCCTCGATCGGATTAGCGCAATGTCAGACCATGAACCAAGTAAGTAAGTACACAGCTTCGGCGACCTGACATGCGTAAGCGATGGGTGAACGGCACAAGTTCCCCGCCTCAAGCCGCCCGGGAAACCAGAAATTCCCGAATCGTGTGCACCAGAATATAAGCGTCAAGCCCCCGCGAAAAGTGCTTCAGATAAAACAAATCGTATTCCAGCCGCAACAGCGTATCTTCCGGCTTCTCCCGCGGCGTATTAATCTGCGCCCACCCCGTCAAGCCCGGCTTCACCGCATAGCGTTGCCGGTAAAACGGAATGCGCTCGCTCAATACCGCGGAAAACTCGGCGCGCTCCGCCCGCGGCCCCACGAAACACATCTCTCCCCGCAGGATGTTCCAAAGCTTCGGCAGACCATGCAGCCGCCATCGCGCCACGAATCGCTCGACCCCGTTCAGCCCCCGCTCGCTATCCCGTTCCAATCGCAAACTGTACAGTTCGAACGGCTCCCCCCCCAGTCCACTGCATGTCCGCCGCTGCAACAACGGCCCTCGCGCCGAAACCTTCAACACTATGGCGGCCAGCAGCAGCAATGGCGCCGTCGCCACCGCCAGAATCAGCGCCACAATCCAGTGCGCCACCGTCTGGTAAACCATGCGCTCAGTGCGCGGCCGGAAGTCTCCCGATAGCAGCATTTCCGAAGGACGCAACTCGCCCAGCAGCACTCGCCCGCACAACTGCTCGTAAGCCGCCGACGCCTCGTCGATCGCCATCCCGCTATAGCGCAACTGCAGCAACTCCGGTATCGGCATCTGCCCCCGCCGCTCGTCCAGACCCACGATCAGGCGGTCGGGCACCGTCTCCGCCGTCACCCGCGCTAGATCGCCCATCGCGCCCAGTCGTTTGCCCACCTCAGGCGGCGCCTCCTCCATCTCCCGATCGTCCACGTACCCGATCACCGCGAGGCCCAGCCCCGAATGCTCGCCAATGTAAGCCGCCATATCGCACAGCAGCGGACACATCCCCACCAGCAGGATCCGCTGCGGCCCCACCACGCGCAGTACGAACACGCTGTACACCACGCGCCACCCGTAAAGCGCCGCCACCAGCACCGCGCAAGCCGGTACCATCAGCCGCAGCGGCAGCCGGAAGCCGTCATTGATATATCCCAGAATCCCCTGCGCCAGCAGCGCAATCCCCATCACCAGCGAGAGTTGCTGGATCAGCAACACCCGCGACTTCACTTGTAAGTTGCCATACAAATTTTCGAAGTAAAGCCCGAACAAGATACTCGCGCCCGCCAATCCGATGCGCCAAATCCCGTTATTCGAAAAGAGAAACACGGTCGGATCCACGTTCAAAATCAGAAACGTGACCACCAGGAAACAGGAGGAAATCAGTAGGATTTCGGAAAAGAGAAGGGCCAGCGCCCCGACGGGTACGAAGACTCGTGACAAACCGCTATTTTAGCCGCATTGCCCGCCAAACTGCGATAATTAAAGGTACCTAACGATTTACGATGATTTATCTCGACCATCACGCCACCACGCCGCTCGACCCTCGCGTGCTCGACGCCATGATGCCATATCTCACCGGCAAATTCGGCAATGCCGCCAGCCGCAATCATCAATTCGGTTGGGAGGCGGAACAGGCCGTCGACGATGCCCGCAAGAAAATCGCCCGGCTGATCGGCGCCCATCCCCGCGAGATCGTTTTCACCAGCGGCGCCACCGAATCCGACAACCTGGCGCTAAAAGGTGTCGCCGAGGCCTATGCCGATAAAGGCGATCACATCATCGCCTGCGCCATCGAACACAAAGCCGTGCTCGACGTCTGCCGCCGTTTGGAACAGGATGGCCTCGTGGTCACGTTGCTCCCGGTGGATCGCGACGGTCTGGTCGATCCCGCCGCCGTCGCCGCGGCCATCGGCGAACGCACCATCCTGGTCTCCGTCATGTATGCCAACAATGAGGTCGGCGCCATCCAACCCGTAGCCGAGATCGGCCGCATCTGCCGGGAACGCGGCGTGCTCCTGCATACGGACGCCGCCCAGGCCGTGGGCAAAGTGCCCATCAACGTGGATGCCGATTGCATCGATCTGCTATCCATCTCCGGCCACAAAATCTACGGGCCGAAAGGCATCGGCGCCTTGTATGTGCGGCAGCGCGTCCCGCGCGTCCGCCTGAGCGCCCAGATGGATGGCGGCGGCCACGAACGGGGCATGCGGTCCGGCACGCTCAACGTTCCCGGCATCGTTGGCCTGGGCGAGGCTTGTGCCATCTGCGCGCGCGAGATGGCGGAAGAGAGCCAGCGCCTTGCCCGCCTCCGCGACCGCCTGCACGACGCCCTACAATCCGGGTTGGATGGCGTCACCGTCAACGGCAGCCTCTCGCACCGTTTGCCCCAGAGTTTGAACATGAGCTTCGGCGATGTCGAGGCCGAAGCCCTGATGATGGGCATGCCCGGCGTCGCCGTCTCCAGCGGATCGGCCTGCACCTCCGCTACCATGGAACCAAGCTATGTGTTGCGCGCCATGGGCGTGGCTGACCCGGTAGCCCGCACCGCCCTGCGCTTCGGCCTGGGGCGTTTCAACACGGAAGCAGAAGTAGACGCGGCGGCCGCCAGCGTAATCGAGGCGGTTAGTAAGTTGCGTGAGTTAAGGGGGGATTATGGTTCAGGTAACTGAAAAAGCACAGCAGCGCATTCGGCAAATCGTCGCCAAAGAGGGCGGGACCGGCGCGTTGCGTCTCGCCGTGCAAGGCGGCGGATGCTCGGGACTGTCGTATCTGTTCAAACTGGAAGCCGGGGAACGGGCCACCGATCATGTCTTCGGCTCGGGTGACGCCAAGGTGGTCATCGACCCCAAGAGCTTCGTCTATCTCGACGGCCTAACCCTCGATTACAAAGAGTCGCTCATCCAGTCCGGCTTCGTCATCGACAATCCCAACGCGCAAAAAACGTGCAGTTGCGGCACGTCTTTCTCTACTCAATAGCTCAGGCCTTGCGCTCCGTCAGGCTGAACCAGTTACCCGAATTGTCTTTCAGCACCGCTTCCACTCCGTAGAACCGGTCCACCGGCGGAGCTTTGAACTCTACGCCCTTGCCCTTCAATTCTTCGTAATCGCGACGGCAGTCGCTCGACTCGAGCACCCCGCCGCACAAAATCCCTTTTGCGAGTAACTGCTTCAACGCGTCCCCCGCATCTTTGTCCAGATTCGGTCCGTCGATCTTCATCAGAATAATCTGCAGGTCCGGCTGCCCTTTGGGACCCACCGTCAACCAGCGGAATCCGTTCGGCATGCTATTGTCCGCGCGTACTTCGAAACCCAGTTTGTCCACATAGAAGTCGCGCGCGGCATCCTGGTCCAGCACGTAGATCTGCGTATAACTCAGCCTTTGCACCATCGTAAGGTTCTCCTCCGGATTCCAGAATACTCAACCCGGCCCGTCGTTGCTTCTCGATTCTTGCGGAACCCAAAACTGTTGGAAGCAGGCGGGAATATAATAGAGCGGCCACCGCGTTCCCAATCCGCCGAAAATGCGCCGCGCCTCGCCGCGGAAGGCTGCCGGCGAAATGCCCGTCAGCGTACGGAAGCGCGTGCTGAACGAGCCCAGGCTTTCGTATCCCACTTCCAGGCAGACCTCCGTCACACTGTGGTGGTCGGCCAGCAACAGCCGCTTGGCCGCATCCATCCGCCGTCGCGTGACGAACTCGTGCGGCGTCTCCTGGAACGCCTGCGTGAACAGCCGGTTGAAATAGAACGGCGAGAGGCACGCTTCCCGCGCCGCTTCTTCCAAAAAAACAGGCCGAGCGAAATTCGCCGCCAGATAGTCGCGCGCCCGGCATAACCGTCCGAACGTGGCCCCGTCCAACAGCCGCGCGTTGGGTGTGTGAACGATCTCTATGGGCCGTCGCGATCTCATGAAATTAACTATTGATCTTACACGCAAAACGTACGGCCCCCCGCACCCCGCATGTTAAAATTGCCAATCACCCTCGATTCGGAAAGAAAACACACATGCTCTCTTTGAGGATATCCGTCTGTCTCGCCTTCATCGCCCTGCAATCCGGCTCGGCCCAAGTCAGCGTCACCACTTATCACAACGATAATTCGCGCACCGGCCAGAACCTGCACGAATCCACCCTCACCCCCACCAACGTCAACTCCAGCGATTTCGGACGCGTATTCGTCCAGCCCGTCGACGGCGTCATCTACGCGCAGCCCTTATACCTGCCCAACGTCTCCATCGCCGGGCAGACTCACAACGTAGTGTTCGTCGCCACCGAGCACGACAGCGTCTATGCCTTCGATGCCGATAGCGCCGCCGGCGCCGACGCCACCCCCCTCTGGCACGTCAGCTTCATCAATCCGCCGTCGGTAACCACCGTCGATAGCAACAACGACGCGGGATGCGGCGACCTGGTCCCTGAGATCGGCATCACCGGCACGCCCGTGATCGACGCCTCTACCGGCACCCTCTACGTGGTCGCCAACACCAAGGAAAACGGAGTCTTCTTCCAGCGCCTGCACGCCCTCGACATCACCACCGGCGCCGAGAAGTTCGGCGGACCCGTCGCCATCCAGGGCACCGTGGCGGGCACCGGCGACGGCAGTTCCGGCGGCAAAATCGTCTTCGATCCCCTGAAGCAAAACCAGCGCCCCGGCCTGCTGCTTCGCGGTGGCATCGTGTACATCGCCTCCGCATCGCACTGCGATATCGGCCCGTATCACGCCTGGGTATTCGGCTATAACGCCTCCAATCTGCAAAAGGTCGCCATGTGGAACTCCACGCCCAACGGCGGCCTCGGCGGCATCTGGCAGAGCGGCGGCGGACCCGCGTCCGACTCCACCGGTATCTATTTTGCAACCGGCAACGGCACCTTCGACCTCGATAGCGGCGGTCTGGATGCGGGCGACACCATCGTGAAACTGGGCGCTCCGTCGGCCGGCAAATTCCCCATGCTCAGCTACTTCACGCCGTTCAACCAAGCCATGCTCGCCGAATTCGATATCGACCTCGGCGCCGGCGGAACCCTCCTGCTGCCCGACCTGCCGGCCGGTTCCGGGCACCAACATCTGCTGGTCGCGTGCGGCAAAGAAGGCACCATTTACCTGGTTGATCGCGACACCATGGGCGGTTACAACACTACCGCCGACCAGATCGTGCAGGAACTTTCCGGCGCCAATGGAGGCGTCTGGGGCATGCCCGCCTACTGGAATAACACGGTCTATTTCGGCGCCCAGCAGGACACCCTGAAAGCTTATTCCTTCAACGCCGGCGGCAGTGGTTTGTTGTCGGCTGCGCCCACCTCGGTATCGGCCGAGAGTTTTGCCTTCCCCGGACCCACGCCGTCGATCTCCGCAAACGGCGCGACTAACGGAATTCTATGGGCCATCCAGACCGACGCCTACGGCTCCAATGGCTCGGCCATCCTGCGCGCCTACGACGCCACGAATCTGGGCCATGAACTCTACAACAGTACCCAGAACGGTTCGCGCGATACGCCCGGCCCCGCTGTAAAATTCGCCGCCGCCACCGTGGCCCACGGCAAAGTCTACGTCGGCACGACCAACCAACTGGCCGTTTTCGGTCTGCGCAAGCCCATCACCGCGACTCCATCCTTCAACCCGCCGGGCGCCATTTATACATCGGCCCGGAAAGTCACCATCGCGAGCACTGCGGGCGCAGCTATCTACTACACCACCAACGGCGCCACCCCTACGATCCATTCGACGCCCTACACCGGACCGGTAACCATCGCCCAAACCGACACCCTGAAAGCCATCGCCGTGGCTACCGGCATGGGCCCCAGCCTGGCCGCGAATGCGCTCTACACCATCGCGCCCTCTACCGGCGGCGGACCCGATTTCGGCACCGGCTTCACCTCGAGCGGCCTCACCTTTAACGGTCACACCACCCTCAGCGGCACCCGCCTGCGTCTCACCGATGGCGGGTTCGACGAAGCGTCCAGCGCCTTTTTCAACTCTCCCGTAAATACTTCGTATTTCACCAGCGACTTCACCTTCCAGATCACCAACGCCACCGCCGACGGCTTCACCATCACCCTGCAAAATCAGGGCCCCACCGCTCTCGGCGGGAACGGCGGCGATCTTGGATACGGCGAATCGCCCGCCATCTCGAATAGCGTCGCCATCAAGTTCGATCTCTACAACAACGCCGGCGAAGGAACCAATTCCACCGGAATCTATACCGATGGACAGGCCCCCGAAGTTCCCGCCATCGACTTGACCCCTTCCGGCATCGATCTGCATAGCGGCGATACTCTGCGTGCCCGCCTGCAGTATTACGATCCCAACCTGCTCCTGGAAATCGTCGACACCACCGACGGCACTAAATACTTTTCCACGCTGTTCACCATCGATATCCCGGCCACCACCGCGTCCTCCACCGCCTATGTAGGCTTCACCGGCGGCACCGGCGGCGCCACCGCTACGCAGGATGTTCTCACTTGGGAACACATATCGAACGCCGGCACCGTAGCCGCGCTACCGATCTTCAATCCGCCCGCTGGCACCTACACCGGCGCGCAACAGGTCGCCATCTCGAGCGCCACGCCCGGTGCGGCCATTTATTACACCACCAACGGATCCACGCCCACCACGGCCTCGACGCGGTACACCGTTCCTGTGTCGGTTTCCGCCTCGCTTACTTTGAAAGCGATCGCCGTGGCTGCCGGATATTTGAATAGCGCCGTGGCCAGCGCCGCCTATACCATTCAATGAGCCCTCGGCACGCTCCGGCGTAACCCTCCGCCGCGCATTGAAATCACGCGCTTTGTACCCCCTTTGCCGGGTTGACGGGGCCGCGCGGCGGATGCTAAGCTACCTGCTTAAAGCTGCATCTTTTCAGGCATTTCCAGTTCACCCAAAATGGAAGCTACTTTACACGCCTTAAGTGGGATCTTGCTGCGGGCGATCCCCACTTTCCTGCTCATTATATTTCTGCATTTCTATTTGAAGTACATGTTCTTCAAGCCTCTCGCGAAGGTACTGGCCGCGCGCTATGAAGCCACCGAAGGCTCCCGCCGCCGCGCCGCGGAAAGCCTGGAACAAGCCGCCGCTAAGACCGCCGAATACGAAGCCGCTATTCGCGCCGCCCGCGCAGAAATCTATCAGAAGCAGGAAGAAATGCACCGCCTGCTTTCGAGCGAACAAACCGCCCGCGTGCAGGCCGCCCGCGAACAGGCTGAAACCGCCGTCCGCATCGCCAAAGAAGAACTCGCCGCCGAAATCGCGCAGGCCAAACAGGACCTCGCCGCCCAAAGCGAATCCCTCGCCGATGAAATTGCCAACGCCATTCTGAATCGCGGAGTGGCCGCATGAAACGCCTCGCTGTCGCCCTCTCTTCCGCCGCCCTGCTGCTGCTCCTGACGGCGCCCCTTCCCGCCCAAACGCCTAAGCGCGAATCCGAAGCGCAAAAGATCGAAGAGTCTACCGGCGTCACCGAACACGGTCCCAACATCATTTGGGGATGGGCCAATTTCCTGATCCTCGCCGGCGGCCTGGGCTACCTCATCAAGAAAAACGCCGGCCCCTATTTCGCCCAGCGTTCCCTCGATATCCGCAAGGGCATGGCCGAGGCCGATGCCGCCCGCGCCGCTTCCGACGCCAAGGTCGCCGAAGTGAACGCCCGCCTCGCCACCCTCCAAACCGAAATCGAAACCCTGCGCCGCAATGCCCAGCAGGAAGCCGAAGCGGGCGCCGAACGCATCCGCCAGGAAGCTACCGCCGAAATGGCCAAAGTGCAAACCCACCTCGCCGAAGAGATCGCTTCCGCCACCAAATCCGCCCGCCTGGAACTGCGCCGTTACTCCGCCCAACTGGCCCTCGGCCTGGCCGAACAACGCATCACTTCCCGCCTCACCCCAGACACGCAAGACCGCCTGGTGCGCCAGTTTGTGGTCACCATGCTGCACGCCGGAATCAACCCTGGCGCCGGAGTCCAAGGCAACTAAATGACTCACTCCGCCCTCGCCTCCCGCTACGCAAATGCCCTGGTGGATGTGGCCACTGGCCCAAAATCAGGGGTGGACCCTCACCAGTTGCTCACCGACCTGCGCGGCTTTGAACAAGTCCTCGCCGGCTCCGCCGAATTGCGCAACGCCCTCACTTCGCCCGCCGTTCCCCCCGCCCGCAAACGTGCCGTCATCGGCGGCTTGGGCGACAAGTTGAATATCGCGCGCATCGCGCGTAATTTTTTGTTCGTGCTTGCGGATCATCGCCGCCTCGCCATGCTCACCGAAGTCCTGGAAGCCTTCGACCTCCTGTTGGACCAGCGCCTCGGCTTCACTCGCGCCGATATCAGTTCCGCGCGCGAATTAGATCAGCGGCAGCGCGACTCCGTCTCGCACCAGTTCGAGCAGCTAACCGGCAAGAAAGTGCGCATGCGCTTCTCGGTCGATAGCCGCCTGCTCGGCGGATTGGTGGCCCGCATCGGTTCCACCGTTTACGACGGCTCCGTGCGGGGCCAACTACAGGCCCTGGGTAAGCGCCTGGCCGCGGAATAAGACCGCGGAATAAAAGAGGTTTGAATGGCTCAGATTAGAGCAGACGAAATTACAACTCTCCTCCGTCAGGAGATTGAAAATTATGAGGGAGCGATCGACGTCTCCGAAACCGGATCGGTGATCTCGGTCGGCGACGGTATCGCCCGTATCCACGGCCTCGAAAAGGTGATGGCCGGCGAGTTGATCGAGTTTCCCCACGGCGTGGCCGGCATCGCCATGAACCTGGAAGAAGATCAGGTCGGCGCCGTCCTCCTCGGCGAAGCTACCGAAATTAAGGAAGGCGACGAAGTCCGCCGCACCGGACGCATCATGTCCGTCCCCGTCGGCGAAGCCCTCATCGGCCGCGTCGTCAACGCCCTCGGCGTACCCATCGACGATAAGGGTCCCATCGAAACCACCCAGTTCAATCCCATTGAACGCCTGGCCCCCGGCGTGGTCGATCGCAAGCCCGTCAAAGAGCCCCTCCAGACCGGCATCAAGGCCATCGACGCCATGATCCCCATCGGCCGCGGCCAGCGCGAACTGATCATCGGCGACCGCCAGACCGGCAAAACTGCCATCGCGCTCGACACCATCATCAACCAGAAGGGGGGCGACGTCATCTGCATCTACGTCGCCATCGGACAGAAGCGCTCCACCGTGGCGCAGGTCGTGAAAACGCTGTCCGACGCGGGCGCCATGGATTACACCATCGTGGTCCTCGCCTCCGCCTCCGACCCGGCCCCCATGCAGTACATCGCCCCCTACGCCGGATGCGCCATCGGCGAATACTTCCGCGATACCAAACGCCACGCCCTCTGCATCTACGACGATCTTTCGAAACACGCCGCCGCCTATCGCGAAATTTCGCTCCTCCTCCGCCGTCCCCCGGGGCGCGAAGCCTTCCCCGGCGATGTCTTCTATCTCCACAGCCGCCTCCTCGAGCGCGCCGCCAAACTGAACGACGAAAACGGTAATGGCTCGCTAACCGCTCTACCCTTCATCGAAACCCAGGCAGGTGACGTTTCTGCCTACATCCCGACTAACGTCATCTCCATTACCGACGGCCAGATCTACCTCGAATCCGATCTTTTCAACTCCAACGTCCGACCCGCCATCAACGTCGGCATCTCCGTCAGCCGCGTCGGCGGTAGCGCTCAGATCAAAGCCATGCGCCAACTCGCCGGTAGCTTGCGTTTGGATATGGCCCAGTATCGCGACCTCGCCGCCTTCGCCCAGTTCGGCTCCGACCTCGACAAAGCCTCTACCGCCCAGTTGAATCGCGGCAAACACCTGGTCGAAATCCTCAAGCAGCGCCAGTACGAGCCTCTGCCCGTCGAAAAACAAATCCTGATCATGTTCGCCGGCACCCAGGGTTATCTTGACGATCTGCCGGTCGAACAAGTCCGCAAGTTCGAAGAGGAGCTTTACCGCTTCGCCGACAATGCCCACCGCGCCCTGCTCGCCAAGATCCTCGAAAAGAAAGCCTTGGACGATGCCCTGCGCGGTGAAATCCAAGCCGTAATCAAGGAATTTAAGGACCGCTTCGTCGCCGAACACGCCGCGGCTGCCAAGCATGCCTAGCCTGATCGATATCCGCAGGCGCATCCGCTCGGTGCGCAACACGCAGCAGATCACCAAGGCCATGAAGATGGTCTCGGCCGCCAAACTGCGCCGCGCCCAGGATCGCGTCATCGCCTCGCGCCCCTATGGCGCCGCCCTGCGCGGATTGCTGGCCGACGTGGCCGCCGCCGCCGGATCCGACGAACGCGTCTCCACCCATCCCCTGCTTGCCCGCCGCCCCGAACAGCGCATCCAACTGATCCTCATCACCTCCGATAAGGGCCTCGCCGCTGCGTTCAATTCCAACTTGCTCAAGGCCGCCCAACGTTTCGCCGAAGAACACAAGCCCGCCGTTACCGACTTCCTCCTGATCGGACGTAAAGGCCGCGACTTTTTCCGCAAACGCGAAGTCCCCATCACCGGCGAACACCTGGGCATGTCCAAGGTCAAGTACGAAGACGCCGCCGCCATCGCCCAATCCCTGATGGAGCGCTTCCGCAACGAAGAGATCGATGCGGTCTACCTGCTCTACAACGAATTCAAATCGGTCATGGCCCAAAAGGTCACGCTCTCCCAAGTGCTGCCCATGGAATTGCCCAAGCAGGCCGAGCCGCTCGATTTCATCTTCGAAACATCGCCCATCGAAATGCTGGCCAGCCTCCTGCCGCGCTACGTCGAAATCGAAATCTACCGCGCCCTGCTCGAATCCGCCGCCGCCGAGCATGCCGCCCGCATGACCGCCATGGACGCCGCCACCTCCAACGCGGCCGACATGATCGACACCCTCACGCTGTACATGAATCGCGTACGGCAAGCCAGTATCACCAAGGAAATCATCGAAGTTGTCAGCGGCGCCGCCGCCGCGGAGTAAAGAGACTTAGGAATCACATGAATAACGGTAACCCAATCGGCAAAGTCGTCCAGGTAGCCGGCCCCGCCGTGGACTGTCAGTTTCCCGAAGGCCAAATCCCCCTGGTTTATACCGCCCTCCGCATTACCAGCGAGGGCTTCGACGTCCCCACCCCCATCGACATCATCTGCGAAGTCGAGCAGCACATCGGCGAAGGCCGCGTCCGCACCATCGCCCTTCAGCCCACCGAAGGCCTGGTCCGCGGGATGCAAGCCATCAGCCTCGGCCACCCCGTCGAAGTGCCCGTCGGCAATGAGACCCTCGGTCGCGTGATGAACGTCATCGGCGAGCCTGTCGATAAGATGGGGCCCATCAACGCCAAGAAATTTTATCCCATCCATCGCCCCGCGCCTCTGTTCGAAGATCAATCCACCCGCCAGGAAATGTTCGAGACCGGTATCAAGGTTATCGATCTCATCGAGCCTTACCTCCGCGGCGGCAAGATCGGCCTCTTCGGCGGCGCCGGCGTGGGCAAGACCGTTATCATTCAGGAACTCATTCACAACATCGCCATGAAGCACGGCGGCGTTTCGGTGTTCTCCGGCGTGGGCGAGCGTACCCGCGAAGGCAACGACCTCTGGCTTGAAATGCAGGAGTCCGGCATCGTCGACCCCCACGATTTCAATAAGTCGAAAGTCGCCCTGGTCTACGGCCAGATGACCGAACCGCCCGGGGCCCGCCTCCGCGTCGGCCTCACCGGCTTGACCGTCGCCGAATATTTCCGCGACGAACAGAAACAGGACGTGCTGCTGTTCATCGATAACATTTTCCGTTTCACCCAGGCCGGCTCCGAAGTCTCCGCGCTGCTCGGCCGCATGCCCTCCGCCGTCGGCTACCAGCCCAACCTCGCCAGCGAAATGGGCGAATTGCAGGAGCGCATCACCTCCACCAAGAGCGGCTCCATCACTTCCGTGCAAGCCATCTACGTGCCCGCCGACGACTATACCGATCCCGCGCCGGCCACCGCCTTCGCCCACTTGGACGCCACCACCAACCTCTCCCGCGCCATCTCGGAACTAGGCATCTACCCCGCGGTCGACCCGCTCGCCTCCACCTCGCGCATTCTCGATCCGCGCATCATCGGCGACGACCATTACGAATGCGCCCAGAGCGTCAAAGGCGTCCTGCAGCGTTACAAGGATCTGCAGGATATCATCGCCATTCTCGGTATCGATGAACTGTCCGACGAAGACAAGCTCAGCGTGTCGCGCGCCCGCAAGATTCAGCGCTTCCTCTCCCAACCCTTCCACGTGGCCGAACAATTCACCGGCGTATCCGGCAAATATGTGAAACTGGCCGACACCATTCGCGGCTTCAAGGAAATTGTGGACGGCAAGCACGACAGCCTTCCCGAACAGGCCTTCTACATGCAAGGCACCATCGAAGACGTGGTCGAACGCGCCAAAGCGCTGCACGGATAACCCATGCCCGACGCGCTGTCACTCGAAATCGTGACGCCCGAACGCCTGCTGGTGCAGGAGGACGTCACCGCCGTGCAGGTCCCCGCCGCCACCGGCTACCTGGGCATCCTGCCGGGCCATGCTCCGCTGCTCGCCGAACTCGGTATCGGCTTCCTCACTTTCGAAGGCGGAGGCAAGCGCTGGTCGCTCGCCGTCCACGGCGGTTACCTGGAAGTGCTCGCGAACCGCGTACGCATTCTAGCGACTGTCGCGGAGCGCGCCGAAGAGATCGACGTCGAGCGCGCCAAAGCCGCACTGAAGCGCGCCCAGGACGAAATGGTCAATCCTTCCCTAGGCGTGGATCCCGCCGCCGCCCTAGGCGCCATGGCCCGCGCCCAAGCCCGCCTCGACGCCGCCGCCAGCAAGGCCTAAAACCGCGCCGCCGGATCGCGACAACTGATCGCAATAACATCACGAACAACCGATCGCGATAACCCGCTACGATAATCAATCACGATAACCAAATCCCGACAACCGCAACGATAACCAATCGCGACAAATGATCACGATAACCCGCCACGATAACCAATCTCGATAACCAAATCACAACAACCGACCGCGATAACCAACCACGATAACCGCAACGATAACCAATCGCGACAAACGATCACGATAACGATCACGACAAATAACCGAGCCGCGACCGTAAGAAGGCGTGAATTATTGCCGACTCACCCCTTAAACGATGCGTTACCTGATTTCTATCGATTAAATGACCCCCACGCTGCGGCTCAACGCGTTCGTCGGCAGTTGTCAAACAACGGCCATAAGTGGCTGATTGTTAGGACCCATTTGTCTGATATTTGCTTTTGGGGCGCCGCTGGGCATTGCTCCCCCCCGCCTGAATTACGCCGTGGCCGGTCGGTGCCAGGCCAACCGCACCCATTGCATGATGTTGTACGTCAGACACGCCCACATCAGCTCCACTCCCGCTTTGGCTAATCCCCTTACTCTGAACTTCCTCACGCCCAGTTTTTCTTTGATCCAGGCGTTTGGAAATTCCGCTACCGCGCCTCGTTTCCGATACTTCTCTTGATACTCTTTCGTCTCCATCTTCTTCCGAAATGCCGCTACTTCCGCTCGCTCTTCCAACCGTATCGATACCGTTCGCCCCCCCTTCGGATTACTCGGACAGCATTGTGGTTGATGTCGGCAACTCCCGCAGTCGGTCCCGCTTGCCTGATACTGTTGGTACAAATCCCCACGCTTTCGATTCTTCCTCAGTCGTTTTAATATCCGCCCTGCGGGACACTCTAAGCTCTTCCCGTTGTCTAGAATGCGGAACTCCGAGGGCGCGAATTGCGCCGCAATGCCGAGCGCCTTCATGGCTGCCGCGGTGCGCTCTTTAGGATCCGGCAACGAACCTACTAAATCGATCTGCCGCGCCGCGCATTCTACAATATTGTCTCGGTTCGTGTAGCCGCCATCCACTACCACCTCTTCCGGCGGCTTCCCCATGTTCCGGGTCACTTCCTTAATCGCCGGTATGAGGCTTTGCGCGTCGCTACTGCACTGCGTCAACTGCGCTCCCAGAATGATCTTGTTTGTCGATTCGGTGCTGATCTGCGCGTTATAGCTGGGCGTTATCGCATTGTCTCCGTGCTTCATCAGCCGCGCCTCTGGCTCCTGCACACTCACGCGCGCTTGTTCCTTCTCTGCTTCTGTCTTTTTTTCCGCCTGCACTTCCCTGAGTTCCTGCAAGGCCGCTTCCAGGCGTTCGGCTCGTTGCCGCGCTGCGCGCTCCTGCGCCGCTGCCCTGCGGCTCTTGGATGTCTGCTCCTCTCGCGGATCGGCCATCTGATCCACTGCCGCGCGTGCCTGCTGCAGGCGTTCCCGGATGGTTTGTTCCCGCCGGAACGTATCCACTCCAGCCTGCGCCCGGATCTTGGTCCCATCGTGCATGATCTGCTCCAGGCTCACCATCCCGGCGCTTTCCATCAGCGCCAACAACTGCGCGAATAACTCGTCCAGCGCCTTCTTGTGATCCACCCGAAAATCAGCCAACGTATGATGATTCACCGTCTCCAGTCCGCTCAACCACTGCAGCCCTGGTTCCCACTCCATCAGCCGTTCGATTTCTCTAGCCGAACTAATTCCCTCGCTGTAGGCGTACACCCACACGCTGACTAACAATTGCGGATCCCAGGCGGCCCTCCCCACACAACCTTTTTGGGTGCGCAAGCGCTTGCCGAATTCATTCAAGTTCATCTTGCAGACCAACTCCCACACGGCGCGGGCGTTATGATCGGCTGGGACCAATGCCTCCACCTCGATAGTGGCCAACTTGGTTTGGTTGCGATTCACCGTCCTCAGCTTGACTTGATCCAGGGGAATATTGGGCTCGGGCGCGACGGTCTTTGGCAGAGCGGGCTGCTCAGGAAGCTCCACCAAGTTCGGTTGGACGAAATCCATAGCCTCATTATCAATCTTCCTCTTCGCAATTGAAAGTACTTTACACTCGGACAGTTGTTATTTTTTCACAGCTTCTAAGGAAGCGTCCCCTCTTCCGCTACGCCGCCACACATCGCAATCGAGTTCCAATGTGTTGGGTTTTCAACGCGAGTCATTTAACCTACACAATCCTTCCCGCTAACTGCCGCGCTTCGTTGATTCTGCGAGGCTGCTAAACTGGCGACCCATTCGCAGTGCCTTCCGTAGAGTGCCTTCCGTAGAGCCTACCATGCCCTATCCGTCAACGAAGCGATACACCCTTGCTCGCGGACGCAGTCACTGGCGTCGCGATGAAGCCAACATTACCCGGCACGGCCGCAATCGAGTATACGCCCGCTAACTGGCCCTTGTTATTAATCGCGCTAATAGCACTGTCGCTTGCCCCAGGCGGCAACACGATTTGAAATTCCCCGTTTTGGTAAACGAAGCCGCGGTCGGTTACACCGTTAAAGTATCCCCCCACCATCACACCGCTTGCATTGATGTCCCCAATAGTGGCACCCGGCACTCCGGGGATAGAAACAGCTCTGTAACCCAACTTGGCGCTCCATACAAACGTATGTAGCTTGCCGAAGCTGTCTTCGTAAGTGCCGATTGCCGAACCGTTATTCTTAATCCAATTCACGCCCGTCGCATAGGCGCCAGGATAATTGAGCGTTGTAATCTGGCCGCTAGGCGAGGCAATAAACCCCGAGGAACTCGGGCTTCCATAGCTTCCCGCGTAGTAGCCTTGGTCATTAATGTCGTTCACCGCCGTCGATTGCCCTTCTATAACGATGCTCCTATAGGCGCCATCGTAATAGAGCATGCCGCCTACACTATTGCCGGTCGAGTAATTGCCCGCTACAACCAGAGAATCGTTCAGCCCGTACACCGCCGTCGCGCTTTGGCCTGGATACGAAATTGTGATGAACTCACCGGACGACCTTCTCAAGAAGCCAAGGAACAGGCCGGTGGATGGCACGCCGTAGTAGCCGCTCACATCCCCTCTCTCGTTGATCCCGACCGTATCCGTGTACGATGCGTTAGGTACCGTGAACGTCGTGAACGTATACGTCGTCTGCGCAACCGCGGCGGGCGCGGCGGCAAGAAACAGCAATGCGGCTGTAATCCGTGGGTTCATAGAATACCAATCTCGGCTGCGTTCCGCGCGAGCTATCGCTCTTGCAGTAACAGCAGAATCTCTTGTTGCTGAGTCTTGGCTTCGGGTAAGCCGGACCCACTGCGTCCGGTCGTACGGGAGGCTATTTCCAGCGGCGTCGAGCCGTTTTTGTTGCGGATTGCGGGGCTGGCCCCGTGGTCCAGAAGCGTCCGCACCGCGGCCACACAACGGGTTCGAACGGCGCGGTGCAGTGGCGTGGCACCGTCCATATTCGACGCGTTCGGATCAGCCCCAGCTTTAATGAGGCATGTAATGGTCTCCACTTGCGCCCCTGGGTCCCAGCGCTCGGAACCCGGACTTCCAAACGCCGCCGCATGCAACGGTTCAGACCCGCGCCGGTTCTTCGCTCGAGGGCCGGCTCCCACCTGGACCAATTTCTCCGCCATCTTGCGGCGATACGCTGCGGCGGCAAAATGCAGCGCCGTATCGCCCGCATAGACGTAGTGCCCGATTTCTTTTATGAAGAACGGTACCGGCCCCTCTCGCTTGGCTCCCTGAAAGAAGGTCGCAATCGCAAGTGCCGGCGACTCCGCAATGAGGCTGCAAAAGCGCGCCTCGTCGTTGTCGACAATGGCGTCCACTGAGTTTCTCAGAGATTGGTCTGAAGTCTCCGCCTCCGTCCGCCCGCCCATGAAATCCAGCATCCCATAAAAGATAGTTCGTGGGAAGACTTGGTGGGCCGATTCCCGCTCGGGTGAATTGCCAAATGAAACGGCACCGTGGCCCGGGCAAAGGTCCGACGTGACGACAAACTGTCAGAGTGAATCCGGCAGCAGTCAAATCAAGGATAAACTAACGGTATGGACTGGAGCCGCTGTGGTGCTGTTGATCGAAAGGCTGGGAGGCTTGGTGGGGCATGGTGCTTCCGCGGAACACGCCTGCCGGTTGCCGCATTGTTCGAGCACCTGGACCAAGATTCAACGATAGACGAGTTTTTGGAATGGTTCCCGTCCGTCAGCAGGGAACAGGTGCATGAGGTCCTTGCCTTTGCAAACGAGTCTCTCGATCAGCCCGCGGCGGTCGCTTGAAGATTCTTTTCGACGCGAACACACCGGCTCCCCTGGCGCGGTTTCTGCGGGGGCACGAGGTGGTTCGGGCGGACGAACTTGGCTGGCTAAGGCCTGGAGAACGGCGCCTTGTTAGACGCTGCTGAGCAAGCGGGATTCGAACTGCTGCTGACTTGCGACCAGAATGTCCGGTACCAGCAGAACTTTACCAACCGTAAGCTCGCTCTTGTCGTTCTCTCCTCGAATCACTGGCCTACTCTGCGGGGAATAGCAGCACGGATCGCCACCGCCGTTGATTTTGTGCAGGCGGGACGGATTGTGCGTATCGACGTGGCGACGCTGTAGTGCAAGGTGGTGGCGAAGCGCAAACACGCTCGTTTGCCCATCTCGACACACGATGACCCGGCCGAGGCTGCAAAACCGCCATATCCGGACCTTCGTCCCTCCAGACAGCCCTCCCACTTTGTCGATTCAGAAGCTTCATGAGGCGCGGGCAAATAAAAGTCTTCGAGCTTCGCCCAGCGCCTCCAAGGCTACACTGCGCGGAACAGTCGGGAAACCTGCCAGGAAGTACTCCAGGGTTTCCCACCCTCGATATATTCGAACATCGTCTGTACGGGCACTCGTGTTCCACGGAAGACGGGTATGCCGTGCATCACTTCGGGATCTTGATTGATCGCGTATACCACGACTTCGTTGTCCCTCAGTTGGCGGGCCGTTGCCACGTCACAGAATAAAAGTACACTCGGTTGTCTAACGGCCCGTTGCGTCGAGATCGTCAAGACCGCGCAACGGTGACACATCGGCGAAATTAATTTCGCCTAATCCTTACCATCACTTAGCCGCATACGCACCGCCCAAGCCGGAAACCGCATGCTCTACTCAAATCGGATAGAGGGCTCTAACCCGCCATCCCACAAGGAGTAAATATATGTTGGTATCCGACAAACAACATGAAGCCAATAAGCAGAATGCCCAGCAGTCTTGCGGCCCGAAGACTGCCGAAGGACGCGAGGCCATCCGCTTCAACGCCCTCACCTTCGGCCTGCGCACGCGCACCATCATCCTTCCCACCGAAAACGCCGCCGCTTACTCCCAACTTTGGGACGAACTGTGCGCCGATTTTAACCCCCGCACCCGCCTCGAAATGTGCTGCTTCGAAACCATCGTCGTTGCGCAGTGGCACCTCATCCGCAACGCCAACTCCGAAAACCGGATCTACCAGGAAATCCCCTTCGGCGAACACCGCTTTGCCATGCTCGCAGAAGTCGATAAACAACGTACCAAATTTGAAAAAGAATTCCGCGCCGCTGTCGACTATCTGCAAAAGCTACAAAAACAGCGTCCCGCGCAGCCCGAAGCGAAACCTGCCGAACCCCTGCAGCCCGTGCGCAACCCCCAGGTGAAACCGCATCCCGGTTTCGTCATGTCCGAACCCGTCGGCCATCCCGTCTTCTGCGCGCCTGACACCACCGACACCCGCTAACTGATTTCCGCACCGAGATCTTTGACAACCCCGCGCCCTGCAACGAAGGGTGCGCCAGTACTTTGTCCGATCCCTCTTCCATAACCCTGTCCCCCGTCCCAAAAACCGATCTCCCACCCCAAATCGCAGTCCCCCCCCACAAAAAGGCTAATGGAAAGTGAATCGAAGGCTAATCCCCGTCCCCCGGCCCCCGTCCCCTGACCCCGGCGAGCAAAGCGAGCCCTTTCTCTCCATCGAGTTGGGCTTCGTTCGTACAGAACAGAATAATCCCCGGCCCCCGCCCCCCGAACCCCGGCTCCGGCGAGCAAAGCGAGCCACTTACTCAGTTGCTGCCCAAGCCCACGAAGACAACGCCCGCCACGATCAGAAAAAGTCCGGCGAACTTGAGTCGGGTTAGAGGTTCCTTGAAGAAGATGCGCGACCACAACAATGTGAAGATGTAACCCAGTGACACCATCGGATACAGCACCGAAAGCTGTCCCGGCGGCCGGATACCCTGCACGAAAAAGTAAGACGAGAGCAGGAACAGCGCCACGCCCGAGGCCAGCCGCCAGTTAAAGAAGGGAGGTTCGCGCGCGATCACCAGGTACATCCAGCCTTGGTGCAGTTTCTCCGCGCCGGACTTCAAAAACACCGCGCCAAACGATCCGATGAACGACGCCAGCAGCACCAGCAGCATGTGGCTGATGGGAGTCTTCAACGCTTGCCGCCTTTGCCCAGCACCGTGACGCCCGACACGATCAGGATGATGCCGATAATCTTCCAGGGGTTGACGTCGTCATGAAAGATCAGGAAAGAAAGCACCGTCACCCACACATAGGTAAGGGCGATCACCGGATAGAGCAGCGAGAGTTCGCCGTCCTTCAACGCCAGCACCAGCAGCACCGTGGAAAGACCGTAGAGGCAATAGCCGCCCATCAACGGGATATTGGTGGCCATGCCAAGCAGGCCGGGTTGCGCCATATGATTGGCCCCGGTCTTCATCAGCACCTGCGCCGCGGCCCCCAGAATCGTGCAGCAGAACACCAATCCCACGGGCTGGCGCCGAACTGGCTGTTCGGAAACAGGCGTGGAATTGACGCTTGCGGCGCTCAGATCATGCACTCCGGCTTCACACAGAATATCAGGCTTTCGCTACAATAGGTGTCTGTGGAACAAAAGAAAGCAGCAACCGTGGCCGAAGTGAAACCTCTGCCTTCGCCGCCCCCGGCCAAAGGCGATCAGCCGCGTGGATTCATTGCCGAGTGGACGGTAACCATTATCCTGCTGCTCTTCGGCACCACCACGCTGGTGCAGGCTTTCGTGATTCCCACCGGGTCCATGGAAGACACCCTGCTGATCGGCGACCACCTGTTGGTTGACAAAATGGCCTATGCGCCGCCGGGGCGCGTATCGAAGCACCTGCTGCCCTATGAAGACGTCAAGCGCGGCGACATTATCGTCTTCCGTTATCCCGTCGATATCCGGCAGACTTTCGTGAAGCGCTGCATGGGTGTCCCGGGCGATCACATCAAACTGGTGAACAAGGAAGTTTACCTGAATGGCCACAAACTGGCCGAGCCGTACGTCTACCACAAGACCGAATACATCGAGCCGTACCGTGACAATTTTCCCAGCGATCCGAACGTCCGGGTCTACGAGCCGGCGCAGGATATGCTGGAACACCACGTGACGAACGGCGAAGTGATCGTGCCTCCGGACAGTTATTTCGCGATGGGCGACAACCGGGATTCGTCGCTCGACAGCCGCTACTGGGGATTCGTCCCGCGCGAGAACATCATCGGTAAGCCGCTGATTATCTATTGGTCGTTTGACGCGCCCACCGAGGCGTTGTCGAATCCCACCATCGGCGTGGACCACCTGATCGACCTGATGGAGCATTTCTTCACCAAGACCCGCTGGAGCCGCACGTTCCGTCTGGTGCACGGAGTGAACGTCAATTAGGCGCGGGCGCGCTCACCTGGCAATGACAAATCCGCATCATTATGGCCTGATTCTGGCGGGCGGGCGCGGTACGCGCTTTTGGCCGCGCAGCCGCCGCAAGACCGCCAAGCAAGTCCTGAACGTCGTGGGCTCGCGGTCGTTGATCCAGAACACCATGGAGCGTCTACGGCCGGTGATTCCACCCGAACGCCTGTGGGTGCTCACCAACGATCATCTGCGCGACGAGATCGTGCGCCAGTTGCCCGAGATTCCATCGCGCCAGATATTGGCCGAACCTGCCCAACGCAATACGGCGCCGGCGATCGGACTGGCGGCGCACATTCTGCAATCGATCGATCCGGACGCGGTCATGGGCGTCTTTCCGGCCGACCATATTATTGCGAAGGAAGCCCGCTACCGGCAGTTGGTCAGCGGCGCATTCCGGGCGGCGGAGCGCGGGCAGATGGTCGTGCTGGGCATTTTGCCGCGCTGGCCGGAGACCGGTTACGGCTACATCGAATTTCCGCGCGGTACAGTGGCGGGCGCCAAGCCTGTCGCCATCCGGCGGTTTCAAGAGAAGCCGGATGCCCGCACGGCAAAGCGCTACGTCGCGTCTGGGCGGTTCTTCTGGAACGCGGGGATGTTCTTCTGGCGGGCAGGCGTCATGCTGCACGAGTTGCGCAAAAACATGCCGCGCACGGCCAGCATCCTGGCGTCGCTGCCGGCCTTCGACGATGCCAGTTTCTTGCCAAAACTCCGCGATGCGTTCCCACTGTGCGAGAACATTTCGATCGATTACGCCGTGATGGAAAAGGCCCAAGGCGTAGTAGGGATTGCGTGTCCGGAGATCGGCTGGAACGACGTGGGAAGCTGGAACGCAGTTTACGAATTGCTGCCCCATGATGGCGATGGCAACGTGCTGCTGCACGACGCTATTTGCCAGGCCGCGGGCGGTAATTACGTGGATGCGGGCGGGAAGATGGTCGCCCTGGTAGGCGTCTCAAATCTGATCGTGATTGATACGCCGGATGCGCTGCTGATTGTCGACCGGGACAGCGCGCAGCAGGTAGGCGAAGTAGTGAAGGCCCTCGAGAAGCGCAAGCGCGACGACCTGTTATAGGTCGGCGGGCCCGCTACTTCACTTCGTAGCCAACGAACTGTTCGAGCATCACGTTGCCTTTATATTCCATCTCCTGGTGGATCCCGATTTTCGAAGTGTAATAGGCCCGTGCAGTCGCGTGCTTTAACAAGACGAAGAAAACTTCCTCGGGGCTCTTGGGCTTCATCTCGCTCTTGGCCATATGCTCCACCACGGCGATGCGTTGGTCGGGGGTGGCGTCCATGAAGGCGTGGCCATGCGATTTGGTAGATAGTTCATCGACCAGTTTCAGGCCGTTGCGCCAGTCGTCGCGCTCCTTGGGGTCAAAGGCTTCGGCCACGCGCATATCGATGTAAGCCGCCACCTTGGCGGCCCGTGCGCCCGGCGAATGATCGTCAGCCGGAATGATGATTTCCGTAAGTTCGTCGAGCAGGGCAAACTCGGCGGGGGTGAAGAATTTGGGTGCCGTTTCCGTGGCGAACAATGCGGGCGCAGCTAAGACGGCGCCCGCGCCGATGCGGATCAAATCCCGGCGGTCGATCTGGTAGCCCATCAGACATTCCCCCTTTTCATTTCTTCGGCCAAGTGGTCGCACGAGCGCCAGCAAAGCGCCATGATGGTCCACGTCGGATTCTGGCACGAAGCGCTTACGTGCGTACTGCCATCGACCACCAGCAGGTTGTTCACGTCGTGCGATTGCTGGAACTGATTGACCACCGATTTCTTAGGGTCGGCGCCCATGCGGGCCGTCCCCAGTTCGTGAATGGAATAACCTTCGGTGAGCACTTCCCGGTTAACCGCCAGCACTTCGAAACCGGCATCATGGAACATCTCGCGGGCGGAATCGGCCATATCTTCCGCCATCTTCTTTTCGTTGTCGCCGAACTGGATGTGAAAGCGCAGCACCGGCACTCCCCAGCGGTCTTTCGTGTCAGGATCGAGCTCAACGTAATTTTCGTAGCGCGCTAGCACCTCGCCGAATCCGCCCATACCGATGAAGGCGCCCGCGTGGTCGCGGACAGTCTTTTTGTAGGCGGACCCGAAGCCCGGCGTGCTGTAGGCGTTATCAGGGAACATGCCCGTACCGCTGCCGCCTTCGAAGCCGTAGCCGCGCAGGAATTTCGAACTCCGATCTTTTAGGTTACGGAAGCGCGCCACGTAGAACGATCCGGGGCGGCCGTCGTCAAGTGTGCGGGCCTTACCGACCAGCGATTTATCCAGGCCGTAAACACCCGGTCCCATCAGGTGTTCGCAGAAGTTGTGGCCTACATGACCGCTCGAATTGCCGATGCCGTTCGGATAAAGGGTGGATTTCGAAAGCAGCATCAGTCTCGCGGATTCTAGAGTGGATGCGCCCAGCAGCACGGCCCGGCCCTTGGCGGTATAAGTCTTGCCGGTATCGGTATCGATGAAGGAAACGCCGCTGGCCTTGCCCGTATTCTTATCCACCGTGATTTCCGCAACGGTGGAATTGGTCCGAAGAGTGAGGTTGCCGGTTTCGAGCGCCGGATAGATCAAGCCGGTGGGAGAATCGAAGGCCGCGTGGATATCGCATCCGCCCACGCGGCGATCGCATGCCCCGCGCCCGTAGCAGTGGACGCGATATTTGTTGTGTTTCAGGCCGTCGGTAGTAACCCCGGCGCGATACGGAGTAAGCACGCGCCCCATCTGGCCCAGGCTTTCGCGCAGTTTCACTTCGGCGGGGTTGAGCCGCACAGCGCGCTGGAAGAGGCTGTCGGGCAGATAGGGCAGATTTTCCTTGTGCCCCGAAATGCCGAGGTAGAGATCGACTTTGTCGTAATAGGGCGAGATGTCGGCGTAGGAGATCGGCCAGTCCTCGCCATAGCCGTCCCGCGAGGCCGCTTTGAAATCGTAGTCGGAGAGGCGCAGCGCCAAGCGACCCCAGATGTTGGTTTTGCCGCCCAGGCAGCGGGCGCGCACCCACGCGTACTTGGTGCCGGTGTAGGGGTGGTCCTTTTCGTCGACCACGATGTCTTTGGCGTAGTCGGAGCCATTACCATCCTCGACGTAGGAGTAGACATGCTTGTAAGGGGAATCTTTGGCGTAGGGAGGCTGCCGGACGGTGTATTCGCGTCCCGAGAGGGCGTGGGACGTGGGGGGCATGTCGCCGCGGCGGGGGTGGTCGTAGGGCCACTCCATCGAGCGCAATTCTTTGTTGATGTCGAGCTTTTTGCCGGCTTCGAGCAGAAGGACTTGCAGCCCGTGGGAAGTGAGGACATGGGCGGCCATGCCGCCGGCGGCGCCCGAGCCCACTACGATGGCGTCATAGGTCTTCTTGAAATCAAATTCAGCAGACATAGCCGTACCTCTCCCAGTGCGTATGTTTTCATAGTAGAACACGAAGGTGGGCGGGGATGGAATGCCAGTACGGGGGACCCCATCCGCCTTGACATCATGCGTGCTATCAGGCACGCTATACTATCGGGTAGATATCCAATATTTGCGAACCGTACGCTCCGCGCCGGTTGAAATCGAGTAGTTTGCCAACGTGGTCCTAAACCTAATTCTCCAAACGTCGCCCTCAGGCAGTTCACTGCTGGGGTTCCTTCCGATCCTTCTTATTTTCGGAATTTTCTATTTTCTCCTGTTCCTTCCCATGCAGCGCCAGAAGAAGAATCAGCAGAAAATGTTGAGCTCGTTACAGAACGGGAATACTGTGCTCACCAGTGGTGGCATAGTCGGGACCATCATTTCCATCGGCGACGACGATACGCTGGTATTGCGCGTTAAGCCCGACAATATCAAACTCCAGGTGGCCCGCAGCGCGGTTTCCAACCTGGTCACGGGCGAAGTGAAGAAGCCATAGTTTTACATAGCGTTTACTGAGCAAGGCAAAATCCTCATGAAGAAAAATGTGACGGGTAGGACCGTAGTCATTGTTGTGACGATCCTGATTTGTGTATTCGGCATTATCGGCTTTCCCAAGTCGGGCGCCGGCTTGGTTGAGAACCTGAAACACAACATCCGGCTGGGGCTGGATCTGAAGGGCGGCAGCCACTTGGTGTTGCAAGTCCACGTTCAGGACGCCATCAAGACCGAGGCCGATGGGGCCATCGAGCGCATGAAAGAAGAGATGCGCAAGCAGACTATCGATTATACGGCGATCGACCGTAACGATCCGGCCACGGTGGAAGACGCCGACAAGATCGAGATCGATGTGAAAGGCGTGCCGGCGACCAAAACCACCGCCTTCCGCAACCTGGTGAACGAGCGCTTCAGCCAGTGGGTGCTGACGCCGCTCAATTCCACGGACTACAAGCTGAATATGCGGCCGTCGGAACTGGTCACCCTCAAGCGCGACACGGTGGAACGGTCGCTGCAGACCATCAGCAATCGTATCAACCAGCTTGGCTTGACCGAGCCTACCGTGCAGCAGTACGGTCAGGCGGGTACGGACTACGAAATCCTGGTGGAACTGCCGGGTGTTGACGATCCGGCGCGCGTGAAAGAAATCATGCAGACCACCGCTCAGTTGGAGATCGACGACGTGAAGGAAGGTCCCTTCCAGAGCCGCGAAGCTGCTTTGGCGCAGAAGGGCGGCATCCTTCCGCTAGGCACCAAACTGGTGCGCGAGCCGGTGCAGGCAGATCGCGGCGAGAGTTGGTATTTGCTGGGAAAGACGCCCATCATCCGCGGTACGGATTTGCGGAATGCGCGCGCGGGGCAGGACGAGTTTCGCAAATGGAACGCGCAGTTTTCGCTGAGTCCCGACGCGGGCAAGCGCTTCGGCCGTTATACGGAAGCCAATATCGGCAACCGCCTGGCGGTGGTCATGGATAACGCCATCCACAGCGTGGCCTCGATTAAGGGCCGCATTGAGGATAGTGGACAGATCGAGAATATAGGCAGCGAGCAGGAAGCCTCGGATCTGGCGCTGGTGCTGCGCGCCGGTGCTCTGCCGGCCACCATTCAGATTCAATACGAAAACTCCGTAGGTCCGTCGCTGGGTGCGGATTCCATCCATGCAGGCATCGTCGCGGGCTTAGCCGGATTGGCCGCTGTAATCGTGGTCATGCTGGTGTACTACAAGCGCAGCGGCGTGAACGCGGTGTTGGCGCTGTTTCTGAATACTGTGATCCTGATGGCGGCGCTATCGTACTTCAAAGCCGTGCTGACGCTGCCTGGAATTGCGGGCGTCATCCTGACGATTGGTATGGCGGTGGATAGTAACGTACTGATCTTCGAACGCATACGCGAAGAATTGAGGGCAGGGAAGGCCATCGTATCCGCGGTGGATGCGGGCTTCTCGAAAGCCTGGTGGACGATCGTTGACACACACGTTACGACCGTGGTTTCATGCGCGTTTCTCTTTATTTTCGGAGAAGGCCCGGTGCGCGGTTTTGCGGTGACCCTAACGATTGGTTTGATTGCGAACGTTTTCACGGCCGTGTTTGTGTCGAAGGTGATCTTCGACTACGAACTGTCCGGCCGCCGGCAGTTGGCCGAGTTAAGTATTTGACGAACGGGAACAAATCTGAAAAAGCCGGTGTCCAAGTTATGTTAAGCACCGGCATGGCATAAATTGCATGCAAATCTTTAAGAACACGAATTTCGATTTTCTCCACTACAAGTGGCCGTTCATCGGCGCTTCGCTGGTGCTTTCCGTGGCGGGACTCATCAGCATCGTCGCGCATGGCGGTCTGCGGTACGGCATTGACTTCAAAGAAGGCACGCAGATGACCGTGAAGTGGAACGGCGCTCCTCCCGAGGACCAAATCCGCTCCGCCCTTTCGAAGAAGATCAACGGCGAAGTCACGGTGCAGCCTTTTACGGATATCGCGGCCAAGGACGAAATCGTCATCGGCACCGAGCGTATGGGCGAGCAGCAGATGGCGGCGGCCCGCAAATCTATGCAGGATACGCTCGAGGCCACCTTCGGCGATACCCAGAGCGGCAAGTTGGACTTCAATAATGCGGGCGCAACCGAGATTGCGGATCGCATCACAGTGCCGCTGCAGCAGGCCGGTGTGCAACTTTCGGATCAACAACTCCAGAAACTGGCGGCCGATCTGCGCGCTTATCGCGACAGCCCGCCGCGTTCCGGATTGATTTCGAACTTCGATCAATTGTCGGCAGTGCCCGGCGTAAACTCTGCTATTATTAACGTTCTCAAACAGCAGTGTTCGCTCGCGCCTTTCTCGATTTTGCAGGTTGAGATGGTGGGTCCGAAGGTTGGCGGGGAGTTACGGACTAAGGCGATTTTGGCCACCCTTTACGCGCTGGGTGGAATGTTGGTATATATAGCGTTTCGCTTCGAATGGATTTACGGCGTGGCGGCGGTGATTGCGTGCTTCCACGACACGATCATTACGATCGGGCTCTTTTCTCTTTTCAATAAAGAGATCACGCTCACGGTGATCGCGGCTCTGTTAACGCTGGTCGGGTATTCCATGAACGACACGATCGTCATCTTCGACCGAATCCGCGAGAACATCAAACTGCTGCGCCGCGAGCCTCTGGAATCGCTGATCAACAAGAGCGTGAATCAAACCCTGAGCCGGACCGTGATGACCTCCGGCCTGACTTTCCTGACCGTGATCGCCCTTTTTCTCTTCGGCGGTCCGGTACTGCATGGATTTTCCTTTGCATTAGTGGTAGGTATTATTATCGGCACGTATTCTTCCGTATTCGTGGCCAGCCCGATCGTGCTCTTCTGGCATAACTGGGCGGACGACCGGAAGAGGACGACGCCGGTTCCGGTGGCAGCGGCCAAGCCGCTTCAGCCGGCCAGAAAGAGTTCGACCAAAGCCGTGAAATAGCAACGTTGGGAGGATTTTATGTTTGAACAAACGTTCGTGGACGCCGGGGGCAAGACCAATAAGACTTGGACCGTGCTGGTATCCTTCATCGCGCAGATCTGCGTGATCGTGGTAGCGATCCTGATCCCGATGATTTACTTCGACGCCTTGCCGAAGAGCCAGTTGAGCAGTTTTCTGGTAGCACCGCCTCCCCCGCCTCCGCCTCCTCCCCCCCCGGCTGCCGCTCCTCCGCATGTTGTCAAAGTCATCCCGCGCCAGTTCGATGCCGGCCGTTTGATGGCGCCTAAAGTGGTCCCCAAAGAAGTGGCCATGATTAAGGAAGAAGAACTGCCTCCGCCGTCTTCGGGTGGCGTGGTCGGTGGCGTGCCTGGTGGCGTACCGGGCGGCACCGCGGGCGGCGTGATCGGCGGCATTATCGGTTCGGTGCCAACCGCGGCGCCTCCTCCTCCGCCGCCTCCACCGTCGGCGCCCAAGCCGGTCACCCCGCAGCGCATCCGTGTGGGTGGCAACGTACAGCAGGCCAAGCTTATTCGCCAACCGAAGCCGATTTATCCGCCGCTCGCCAAGCAGGCGCGTATCGCGGGTGTGGTTCGTCTTAACGCGATCATCGGTAAGGATGGTACGATTCAGAATCTAACGGTAGCCAGCGGGCACCCCCTACTGGTTCCGGCCGCGATGGAAGCGGTAAAACAGTGGGTATATCAGCCGACTCTGCTTAACGGCGAGGCGGTAGAAGTGGTAACTCAGATTGACGTGAATTTCACGTTGAGCCAGTAGTTAGTAAACTAATTCAACTCGCAGGAGAACAGGACAATGCTTTTGCAAACGCAGGTTTGGGCGTTCTTAATGCTACAGGAGCAGGCAGCCATCGGATGGGATCCTCGCTCTTTGTGGGGACAGATGGGCGTTCCCGCCAAAATGGTAGTTATCGGTCTGTTCATCATGTCGGCCTGGTCTATCGGCGTCATGATCGACCGTTTGCTGGCCTACAGCGCCGCGCGTAAACAGTCTCGCGCGTTCGCCCCGGCCGTGGCGGGCGCTTTAAAGGAAGGTAAGTTGGACGAAGCGATCAAGATCGCGGATCGCTACAAGAAGAGCCATTTGGCCAAAGTAGTTGTGGCTGGATTGCAGGAATTTCAAGCTCATCAGATGAGCAATGAAATTTCGGGCGATGACATCGAAGCTTCTCAACGCGCATTAGAGCGCGCCGAAGCTATCGTGCATGCGGAACTGAAGCGCGGCATCAGCGGCTTGGCCACCATCGGTTCGACGGCGCCCTTCGTGGGACTGTTCGGAACGGTTGTGGGCATCATCAACGCGTTCAAGGGAATTTCGACTGAGAAATCGACCGGTTTGGGTGCTGTGGCGGGCGGTATTTCGGAAGCCCTGGTGACCACCGCTATCGGTCTCTTTGTGGCTATCCCGGCCGTCTGGATGTTCAACTATTTTACCGGTAAGATTGAAGCTTTCGATGTGGAGATGGGTAACTCCAGCTCCGAGTTGATCGACTACTTCCTGAAGCGGTCGCAAAAGGCCGGTGCCCGTAAGTAGCAGGTAGGACGGGCCCGCGGGCCTGTCAATTCTCAAGGCGAGTTGAATCGGGGCGTCCCGGCTCCTTCCGGGACGCACCAAACCCTGCCTGAACTGGAGGCTTTACTATGTCGGTAGTTATGAAGCACAAATCGCCGCCGCCGGTGGCCGACATCAACGTCACTCCCATGGTGGATGTGATGCTGGTGCTGCTGATCATCTTCATGGTTATCACGCCTATGTTGTCGAAGGGCATCAGCGTGGATATGGTGAAGACGGTGAATCCGGTATCCATGCAGGCAGCGGACAAGAGCGACGCCATCATCATCGCCGTCACACGCGATGGGAAGACGTATCTCAACACGACGCAGATGCCTGCCGATCAACTCCCCGGTAAGGTCAAGGATATGTTGACGAACCGGTTGGACAAGATGTGCTACGTACGGGCGGACTCCCGGGCGCGGTATGAGGCGGTAGTGGACGTCGTGAACAATCTACGGGCGGCGGGCGTGGATCAACTAGGCTTGCTGACCGAACAGTTGCAGCAAAAGAAGACGGCGGGCGCGGCTGCGCCGGCCGGCCAGTAAAAGCGAATTTTAGCCGGGACCGAAAAGGAGTAATTCTTATGGCAATGGCAGTAGGTGGATCGGGCGGCGCGATCTCTGCCATCAATATGACGCCCATGATCGACGTGCTTCTGGTGCTGATTATCATTTTCATGGTGATCACGCCGCTGACGCCGAAGGGTCTGGAGGCACTGGTTCCGCAACCGCCTCCGCCGGGAACACCGCCGGCGTCGGATACGCGAACCGTGGTGATTGTGGTCAACAAGGACAAGAGCTATATGATCAACCAGGAAGCCACTCTGGAGGCTAACCTGGGCACGCGTCTGGAAGAAATCTTCAAGACCCGCGCGGAGCGTGTAGTGTTCGTGAAGGGCGATCCCGACCTGGAATTCCAGTATGTGGCCAAGGCCATCGACATCGCGCACGGCGCGGGTATCGATAAGGTCGGGCTGATGACTCCACAAATGGAGGCTGGACAGTAATGAAACGCAAAGCCCTGGTGGTTTTGGCGATCGCCGCGATGTCGGTGTTCGCCACCAGTTGCGAAAAACTAAAAGCGCGCGACCAATTGAACAAGGGCGTGCAGGCCTTCAAGAATGCGCAATACCCGCAAGCGGTAGAGCGCTTTAAGACTGCCGTTGAATACGACCCGGGCTTCTCGACCGCGCGCCTCTATTTGGCGACAGCCTACATGCAGCAGTACATTCCGGGCGCCGATTCCCCGGAGAACAATCAAATGGCGGCGGCTGCCTACGATCAGTTCCAGAAGGTGTTGGCGCAGGATCCGAAGAACGAACTGGCTGTGGCGTCCATCGCTTCGCTGCTGTTCAATGAGAAGAAGTTGGATCAAGCCGAAGAGTGGAACAAGAAGCTGATTGCGCTCAATCCCAAATCCAAGGAAGCCTACTATACCTTGGGCGTAATCGCCTGGACGAAGGCTTTGGTGGCCGACGGGGAAGCCCGCGCGCACCTGAACATGAAGCCGGAAGATCCGGGGCCGTTGAAAGATAAGAAGGTCCGCGCCGAGGTGGCGGCTAAGAATGCGCCCGTCGTCGACGAGGGTATTAAAGATCTGGATCGCGCATTGCAGATCGACCCGGAATACGACGATGCCATGGCTTACGAGAACCTGCTCTATCGCCAGAAGGCTGATTTGGAAGATGCATCGGATGCTTACAAGGCCGATATCGACAAGGCCAACGACTTCTTCCAAAAGACCATCGATACGCGGAAGATTAAGGCTGACCGGAAACCTGCCGGCGGCGGCATCACCGCGGATACCAAGTAGCAATTATCTGCTGCGGGGCGGGTCTAAGCGCCTGCCCCTTCTGCAGGTAGTTTTGCCGGATGCACACCCTGGTTATCGTTGTTCTCCTCTGTTCGATCCTTTCGTTTCTCTCCCCTTTGGTCCGAAAGTTTTCTCCTGTATTGTTGTTTGCCGTGCCGGCAGGACTCACAGGTATCTTTAGCTTGCTGGCTTGGCGGGAGGGCGCTTTTAGTCTGCCGCTGGCGCTACTGGTGCTTCTATACTGCTTTGCGCCGGTGATGGCGGCGTATGCCCAGGGACGCACGGCGCCGGCCTCGTGGCTTGATTTCCTAATCATCCTGATGCTCTGGCTGCCCCTCGAGTTCTCGGCCGGCGCCAGCCTCATTCCCAGACCGGCGCAAGGGTTTCTGCATAGCGTGGCATACGGCATTGCCATCCTGCTTGCGCTGACGATTTTCCGGGGCTTTCGGGAATTGCCGGGCATGAAATTTAACCTGCCCTTGCCGCGCGACTTACTCTACGGTGTGGCGGCTTTCCTGGCCATCGCGCCTTTTCTGATTGTGGTGGGCCGTTTACTCAATTTCATTCCGGCGCCGCATGCTCCCGCGCACCCCGGTTTGGCCCCGGTGTTCAGGACTTTCGGAATTATCTTCGTGGGCACTGCCTTACCGGAAGAGATTCTGTTTCGATCGTTGATTCAAAACTGGCTGATGCAACGCTTCGGCTTTGGCAACCGCATGCTAGTGGTTTCAGCGCTCATCTTCGGCGCCGCGCATTTGGATAATGGTCCGCAGGCGCTGCCCAATTGGCGCTATATGATTCTGGCGACTCTGGCTGGCCTGGCGTATGGTACAGCGTTCCGGAAATCGTCCAGCGTGCTTTCTTCGGTGACCTGCCATGCGCTGGTGGATGCCACTAAGCACCTGATTTTCTGAGCGGCTAGTCTTCTTCTTCGTCTTCTTCTTTTGGAGTTCGAGTGGCATAGCCATCGTTATAGCCATCCACTTCTACTTCTTCGTTGTCGGCTTGGCCGACCGGGTACACGACGTAGTTGAGATCGACTCGATCCCACTGAAGAGGGACCTTAGTTTCAGCAATGATGTCCAAAAGGGTGGGTCCGTTTTTTTCATCGGAACGGGCGGCGGGGCCTTCCCAAAAGAATCGACCAAGGTAGGCTTCGGTGTGGATGCCGGCACCGTTCATGTCTTCAACGAATTTCTCGTGAACGGTCATGTCCGGACGAATCTATCCTTCGTAATCCCGCTTGGTTGTCGCGTGCTTTTTCGCCGCCTTGGCGGGTGGGGTTGTTACGGCAGACTTTCTCGAAGAGGGCTTTTTCGGAGCCTTCTTCTTCTCTGACGATGCCAGCAGTTTCAGAACACTCTTGGCCTGCCCGACCGCGGCGTTCGCATCGAGAAGGTGTTGGCGGATATCAGGCGCATCGGCTGCGTAACGTTCCAGCACATCCGCAATCAATTCCTCGGCGTGGGCCAGCCGTTTGTGAGCTTTATTCGCTTTCATGAAGATTCTGATTTACCGTGAAGGAACGCGGCGGACAACGCCACTTCTTTCCTCTGGCGTAGACCGTGTAAACGATCCGCCTTCGGGCGCTACTGGTTTCCGAACGGGGGCCGATTTCATCGCTACGGCGGGCCTGTCGACAAGGTATTCGAACAGCACGCGCTGTGGTTTAAGCGGGTTGGGGGAAACCACCGCACGCTTCTCCAGAATGGTGAATCCCTCGACCGTACTGCCGACGTCGTAGTCGAATTGTGAACGAATCGTCTTGGTCATGATTCCGGGATCCCCTCGCTAGCTGAGGGTAACACGAATCACAGTTTCAGCAACTCCCGTAGCCGCTTGGTCTGCACCCGGCTGACGGGAATTTCGGTGTGCTTCTTATCGTCCATGCGGAGCTGGTAGCTGGACTTGAACCACGGCACCACTTCCTTGATCTTGTGAATATTCACCAGGAAGGAGCGGTGCACGCGCCAGAAGGTGTCCTTGTCCAGATTGGCTTGCAGATCTTCAATGGTGCGGTAGTTGGAATGTCCCTCGACATTGGTTGCCACGAGGGTGATCAATCCGTTGTCGATGGTGGCGTAGATTACATCCTGGGCGTCCACGATGAAGTTGCGGTTGGCATTCCGGATCAGAAGCTTGGTGCGATGGGGCGGCGATCCCGCAGGCAGGGAAGCGGCGGTTTCGGGATTTTTCTTGTCGCGTTCCTGCGCCGACCGGCGGGCCCGGTCGATGGTTTCGGCCAAGCGAGCTTTATCCACCGGCTTCAGCAGATAGTCCATGGCTTCCAGCCGGAAAGCTTCGACCGCATACTGATCGTAGGCGGTCACAAAAATGAAAAAAGGAAGCTCCATGCCGGATTCGCGCAGTTCGCGGACCACGGACATGCCGTCCTGGCCGGGCATGTGGACGTCCATGAAAACCAGGTCCGGCTCCGCTTTCCGAATCAGTTGGACTGCTTCCAAGCCGTTCCTGCCGGTGGCTACAACCTCCACTTCGGGGAAGTCCCGCAGCAGGTACGCCAGCTCGTCGCAAGCCAGTTGTTCGTCGTCGACAATGACGGTAGTCAAGGTGGCCGTCGCGCGCTCTCGCATCGAGTTGGTATTATAACATTTCGCCCCGCACCGGCAGATTTGGACGATGTGCGGCCAGGCACCCCCATTTGCCAATCGGGGAACCCTTCGGGTCCGTGCGTTTCCGGCACGCTCGAATGGCGCCTAAATTGAAAGGAATAGAGCACTTGCCAGAAAAAGAGAACATTTCGATCGCACCCGCGGAAGGAAAGCTGGGCGTGATGATTCCCGGTATGGGCGCCGTCACCACGACTTTCATCGCGGGCGTAGAGGCTATTAAGCGCAATCTTGCCAAACCCATCGGCTCCATCACCCAGATGGCGGCGATTCGGCTCGGAAAGCGCACTGACGGCCGCAGCCCTCGCATCAAGGATTTCGTACCACTCGCCAACCTTGACGATCTGGTTTTTGGAACTTGGGATATCTATCCCGACACCTGCTACGAAGCCGCCGAAAAGGCCGGCGTGCTGGACTTACCGCTGCTCGAAAAGCTGCGCGAGCCGTTGTCAGCCATCAAGCCTATGCCGGCGGTTTTCGACCACGAGTTCGTGCGCCGCATCGATGGACCCAACAAGAAACCCAAAGGCTCCAAAATGGACCACGCGGAAATGTTGATGGATGACATCCGCAATTTCCGCGAGTCGACCGGGGCTGCGCGCCTCGCGATGATCTGGTGCGGTTCCACGGAAGTCTTTCACCGCGCCGCGGCCGTCCACCAAACCCTGGCCGATTTCGAATGCGGCTTGCAGAAGAACGATGCCGAAATTTCGCCCAGCCAGATTTACGCCTATGCCGCGTTGAAGTCCGGCGTTCCTTATGCCAATGGCGCGCCGCACCTGACCACCGATACCCCCGCGCTGCTGCAATTGGCCCGGGAACGCCAGGTGCCCATCTGCGGTAAAGATTTCAAAACCGGCCAGACCTTCATGAAGACCCTGATCGCGCCCGGTTTGAAATCGCGCATGTTGGGACTGAATGGCTGGTTTTCCACCAATATCCTTGGCAATCGCGACGGCGAGGTGCTCGATGATCCGGGCTCTTTCAAGTCGAAGGAAGAGTCCAAGCTGGAAGCGCTCGACCAGATTTTGCAATCGGACTTGTATCCCGATCTCTACAAGAATTTCTATCACAAAGTCCGCATCAACTACTATCCGCCGCGCGGGGACGCCAAGGAAGGCTGGGATAACATCGACATCTTCGGCTGGCTGGGCTATCCCATGCAGATCAAGATCGACTTCCTATGCCGCGATTCGATCCTGGCAGCGCCGCTGGTGCTCGACCTGGTGCTCTTCATGGATCTGGCGCAGCGCTCCGGCATGCGGGGCATTCAGGAATGGCTGTCTTTTTATTTCAAGGCGCCTATGCATGCGCCCGAGCTATATCCCGAGCACGACATCTTCATCCAGTTAATGAAGCTGAAAAATACCTTACGCTGGATGCGCGGGGAAGATCTGATCACGCACCTCGGCCAGGAATATTACGACTAACATTACGACTCAGGTGCCGGTCAGCGACGACCCATCACCCAGGACCCATAACCCTCTATGAAGGTTCTTGTCATCGGCGGTACTTTGTTTATCGGCCGGCAACTCGTAAAGGAACTGTGCGAGGCCGGCCATGATGTGACCGTTATGCACCGCAAGCCTACGCACGGCTTGGCGAAGCGAGTCGAGAACCTTGTAGCGGATCGCAACGATGCCGCATCGGTCCAACAGGCCTTGGATGGAAGGCGCTTCGATGTGGTCTACGATAACGTCTACGACTGGGAGCGCGGCACGACGGCCGCCCAGGTGCAAGCCACCGTGCTGGCCTGCGGCGACCGCTTGTCGCGTTACATTTTTATGTCCAGCGTGGCGGCGTACGGCGATGGGCTGAACCACTATGAAGGGGACGCGCTGGCTCCGGACAATCATCCTGACGCTTATGTGCGCAATAAGGCGACCACTGAGCGCATGCTGTTCCGCCTGCATCAGCGCTATAGCCTGCCGGTGGTTACCCTGCGGCCGCCGTTTGTATATGGCCCGGGAAATCCGTTTTACCGGGAAGCGTTTTTCTGGGACCGCATGCGCTTGGCGCGTCCCATCATCATCCCTGGGGACGGCCACCGCCTGATGCAGTTCGTTTATGTGAAGGACCTGGTGCGGGCACTGGTACGCGCCATGGAAGTTCCCAACGCCGCCGGCGAAGCTTTTAACATCGGCGACAACCGGCCGCTTACGCAAGCCGAGGTGGTGCAAGCGTTCGGGGCGGCCGCCGGAAAAACTCCGCACCTGGTGCGCATTCCCCGGGATGCCATTGTGCATGCGGGAGGCAATCCGATGGGCGATCCGGCCTACTTCGGCTTCTACTTCGATCTGCCGCCCATTACCGAGAAAATGGGGAAGGCCGCGCGTATTTTGGGCGTTCGTCCCACGCCATTTGAAGAAGGGCTGAAAGAAAGCTGGAAGTGGTACCTGCGCAATCGCAATGGCCGCTATCCCGAACCGGATTTCAGTTTTGAGAATCGCCTTATGGCGTTGGTGCAGTCGAAGAGCGCCAGCCAGGCTTAGCCGCTATGCCCATCCTTTTGGATGATGCCGAAGTTCGGGTGCTGGGCGCGCTCATGGAGAAGGAAGTGGCCACGCCGGAGTATTATCCTCTCTCCTTGAATGCCCTGGTGAATGCTTGCAATCAAAAATCCAACCGCGAACCCGTAGTTTCCTACGACGAAGATACCGTGGAAACCGCGCTGGCCGGCCTGCGCGCCAAGGGGTTGGTGGCGCGCATCAGTGGTCATGACATGCGGGTACCAAAGCATGCGCACCGGTTTTCCGAAGTCATTAATCTGGGGCGGCGGGAAGGTGCGGTTCTCTGCGTCCTGATGCTGCGCGGACCGCAAACCGCGGGCGAGCTACGCGGTCGCACGGAGAGGCTGTATCAGTTCGACGATCTGGAAGCGGTAGACGCTTGCCTGACGCGCCTGATGGAATGGGAGCCCGATCCGCTGGTGGCGCGGCTTCCCCGGCAGGTGGGATTCAAAGAGGTTCGCTACGCGCATTTGCTTGCGGGCGAACCGGTTGCTTTGACGTCCGCAGCGGCACCAGCCGCGGCTCCGATGCGTGAAACTCGCGACGATGCAGTGGCGCGGTTGCAGGGTACTGTGGACCGGCTGGAAGCGGAAGTCAGCGATCTGAAACGGCAGTTCGCCGAATTCAAGAAGCAGTTCGAGTAGGGCTCCGGCGGTGAAGAGCTCCTGTGCAGCCTATGGCACGAAGGCAAAAACCGTGCCACAACAACCTGTCCCGCCATTGGATGTTGTACCGAAAAGTATGCCATCCGGGCCAGGTGCCAGCGCGGAAGGAAAAGCTCCGTCGAAGCTGCCCGTGAAGCGGTACAACACGGTCTCAGTCCACACGCCGCCTGCGGAAGTGGGCGGCGTCAATTTGAAGATCGTGCCGTTGTCACCATCGTTCTGAGCCGTGCCGTAGATAACGCCATCGTCCGCCAGTACCACGCTGTTTGGAACGCTGGACAACCCGCTGCTGGGGGCCTGGAAGCTGTAAAGTACCTGCTCGGTCCACGCTCCGCTAGGCGAAGCGGGGGGCGCTAACTTGAATACCGTCCCGGCGTTGGCGGGGCCGCCGTAAAAAGTCGTGCCATAAAGAGCTCCTGACCGGTCAAGGGTTGGTGCTGTGCGTGGCTGCGCACCGTCGTTAAAACCCTGGAAGCTGTAGAGAACGCTCTCAGTCCAGGACCCGTCAGGAATAGTTGGCGGCATCAGTTTGAAAACCACGCCGCACCCGCCGCATGCAAAACCCGTTCCCCCTCCGCTGGCCGTACCGTAGAGAGCCTGGTCCTTTCCCATCACCAGCCCAGCCATAGGGAACGATCCGTCGTCACCACCCTTGAAGTTATGTATGACCTTCTTCGTCCAGCTTGCACCAGCGGAAGCCGGAGGAATCAATGCAAACACAGTCCCGAAGCCTCCCGCTTGTAACCCACTGTACGTTGTGCCATAGAGAATTCCGTTCGAGCCCATCGTCAGATTGCCCACAGGACCACGGCCATCGTGACTATTGAGGAAGCTGTAAAGCGAGCGATACGTCCATGCAGCGCCGCCGGCGGCAGGTGGTGTGAGTCCATAGACTACTCCGCCGCCGCCCTGCGCGATCCCGAGCAGACCAGCGTCGGTAATGATAACGCTGGCTTCTGGCGCCGACGCGTGTGGACTGTTGAGGAACCGATACAGGACCGTCTCGGTCCAGCCGTCACCCGGGGCAATCGGTGGCGTCAGCTCGAAAACGGTGCCTTCGCCAGGATTCCCGGTGCCGCCTTGGGTGGTGGTGCCGTATAGCATTCCATTCTTACCGATGGCGACGCCGGCCGAAGGATCAGAGCCGTCTCCGCCGATGCCCGTGAAATTGTAGAGGGTATTCAACTGCGGCGGCGAAGTCTGGGCAGATGAATATCCAGTGACGAGCAGAAACGCTGCCCAAAACATTGCGCGGTGATTGAATGCGAAGCGTCGGGTATTCATGCTAGTTGCTCCTTTAATACGGCCTTGCGGGCGCAGACAACCGTAACATATTGGGCGAGAGCCTGGAACAGATTAGCACAATCGGCAGGAAGGTTCCGGCGAGATATAGTATCCACAAGGTCAACAGAATTGGTGGAGACAGTAGGGCCGGTTTATTGGCTGCGAGGCGATCGAAGATCTCACCAAAACCTATCGTGCGGACCGCACTGATATGAAATGCGGCCAGCGCGCCATTGGTCTTGTGGGCGATGATTCCCGTATAGTAGGGAATCGCCAGCCAGCCGATCCCGTAAAGGTCCAGCAGTCCGAACAAAAAGGTTCCTAGCGCGACTGCCCACACGCGGAACCGGCCGAACGCTACGGCGCACAGCACCACTTCGCAGGCCACCACTGCGTACATATACCAGCCCATGGATCCCGCCAGTCCCTTGGTCAGATATTGGAGCACCACATTGTAGAGTTGGCCTAGCCAGAAGAAAATGTATACGGCCGCCAACCATGCCACGGGTGGGCGCCGCAGTTGCCGGATCAGTCCGATTGCCGCCACTATGATGATGGCGAAGAAGATGTAGTACATCCAACTGCGTACGCCCAGGGAACTCCATCCGCAGAAGTAGAGATGGGAAACCAGAATTACATCCAATGCGCGCATCCAGGGAATCTGGAAGATCGCGGCGAACATGCCGGCGGCGCCGTGATCCCGCAATGTGACTGACTCGGCGAGCCCGGAGAGAGTTCCGGTGGTGATGATGTTTCGCATGTACCACCAGCCCGCGATCGCCAACGCGATTGCGCACGGCGTTAGAGAGTAAGTCCAAGCCTTGCGATATTTATAGATCAGGAGTAAGACAACCGCCGGTACGGCCGTTAGAAAGTAGGCTTTGGTCAGAAGGCCGAGCCCCAGGATGGCGCCGAGCAGCACCGCATCGCGATGGTTCGCGGGCTTATGCAAAATGCGCAGACCCACCCATACCAGAAGCGTGAAGAGCACGATGGAAAGTGGCTCGTTGCTGACGCGTGCGGCGTTGGTGGCGAAACCGGGCATCACCGCGACCAGTGCCGCGCATCCCAGTGCGGCGGCCTCAGATTGCATCACTGCAGAGGCGACACGGAAGACGAAGGGTATTGCCAGGGAAGCGATGGCGATAGCGATCCAGCGGAGCATCATAGCCTGTGCCAGCAGTCCGCAGCTTTGGGATGCCCACATTATGGGAGCCATTAGCCAGTAATAAAGGGGCGGTTGCAGGGCTTCGTAGGCGGATATGCCGGCGGTCGAATCGTGCGCCTGCCATTCGTGCGGCAGGTTGCGCAGACGCGACTCGCGCTGCTGCCTGTCAGCCGCGGGCAGACGCCAGTAATCTTCGTCGGTGAGCGACGACCGGAACACGTTCCAGCCGCGCACTTCCCATGGCACCGGCGCCAGCTTGAGCAACTCCTCTACATCACGCGGCCCGGCCTGACTGCGCGGCGGCAACAGCAAACCTTGAGAAGCCATGGCGCGGATTACGCCGAAGTGGGCGAACTCGTCGTAGCCTTCCCATAGGGGGAACATGGAAGCATAGAACCAGCCGCGCAGCAGAAAGCAGATCCAGATGGGCAACAGCCACCAACGCGTTCGCAATCCTTGCGCTCCTCCTTGCTGTGCTTCTGAGATAAAAAAGCCCAGGAGCGGAGAGCTAAACCCCGCGCCTGGGCAATACAACTTAGAACACTTCCTGCAGGTTCTTAGCTAATTGTGAGCTTGAGGGTCACGGTGTGCGTTTTGCCTCCGCCGGTGCCGGTAACTGTAATCTGCCGGGTACCTGCGGCGGCGTTGGCGCCTACCGAAACGATCATGTTTGACGTCCCGCTACCGGGTGCGGCGATGGAGGCAGGGTTGAAGCCGATTTTGACGCCGGTGCCGGTAACTGTGGCAGTCAGCGCAACTGCGGAGTCAAAGCCGCCCGAGACGGTGGTGGTGATCTTCGAACCACCCTTTGCGCCCGGGGCAACGGTAATGGCGCGGGGTGCGGCGGTGATGGTGAAGCCGCCCGTAGCCGGCGGTGCCAAAGTGTTGATCAGGGTAGCGCCGTTGGGGCTGCCCCAACCGGTAACCAGATCGTAACCGACAGTGGCGGAGAAGCCATTGCTGCCGCTGGTAACGTCATGGAAGTTGCTGGTGTAATTCGCGCCGCCGCCAATGGCGTAGACGGCCGGGTTAATGAAGCCCAGCGTTTTGCCGGTGCTGGCAACATTCTGTTGGTTGGCGAGAGCGAGGTAGCCGGCCCACATGGGTGTAGCGAAGCTGGTGCCGCCATACAGATTGGCGGTGCAAGCGGTTTGGTCGGCGCACACATAGAACGTATAGTTCGAGTTGGCCGCTACGTCAGGGCCATTGCGATAGGTCTGCGAGCAGCTTGCGCAACCGGCGGCTGCGGCGACCTGCCAGGACGGAATCGCGAATTTGTCGGGCGAGATACCGCCGCCGCTGTTGGACCATGCGGTTTCGGAAGCCCAGGGGCCCGCGGCGCCGGAGGTGGTCAGATCGGTTCCACCGACGGATACGATATTCGGATCATCGGCCGGCCAGTAGAAGTTGCCACCCGGCCACTTGCGGTTGTCGCCGGCGGCTACGAAGAAGTTCTGACCCTGTGCGGCGAATTCCAGGAAATAGGGATCGTCGACCGTGGGATCGGAAGGACGCCATTCCCACGAGCAGGCAAGCTGCGCGTCGAGAGGAACATTGGTCGCCATAGCGTTAAGAACGGCGGCATCGCCCACGGGATTGGAAGAGCCGATGTACATTCTGAGGGCGGCGAGGCCGGGGGCCATGCCGAGAGCCTGCGTCATATCCAAGGTCTGTTCGGTATCGTCGCATCCCGATGCTGCCAGGCAACTCGTGGGGCTGCCATCCGCCGAGATCAAGGAAACCGGAACGGTCAGGGTCTGGTGAATGTTCGTGTAATACGTGCTGAGGTCGGCAAGGTCGGTGCCGGCGAGTTCAAACAACCCAACCGATTGACCGGTGCCGGTCAGCGGTCCGCTGCCATAATAGGCCGCGCGCATGTCGCTGCCGCAGAAAGAAGCGGAGGGGCAGGAACCCGTGGTGGCTTGCGGCTCAACCGTGGCAGGCCGCTTGGAGAGGGCCGTGGTCGGGACCGAGTAGTTGTCCAAACCGGATACGTGCCACAGCGGGATCGAAAGATCCGGCATGGGCTCGGTGTTGGGGGCAAAGAACGTACGGCCGGCATTCTCCGGGTCCTTATAGAGCCCCAGGGTTACGTGGAACGCGGTCTGCACAGCCGCCGCAGTTCCCGTCACTTGCAGGTTGAGACGATTGCTCGAAGTTCCCACAACCGTTAGGCCGTGGCTTTGCGCGAAACCGATAAGAGCGTTATAGTCTTCCTGCGTGGGGCCGTAAGCCGCGGTGAACTGATCCACCGTAAGGAACTGATGGAACGACGGGCTCGACGGATTGTAAACATCCTGCAGGAAGCTCTGTAGAGCTGCCTCGTTGCGCAGTGGCAACGTGAGTACAAGACGCATGTTCTGCGAGCCGGGAAGAGTCCCGACCTGGGTTGCCTGTCCGTTGGCCGTGAAACTCCATACATGGTGTGTCAAAGGCGGCAGCGATCCCGCCTGGCAGACCATGGTAACGACCGACGCGAGGGCGAAGGTGCTTAGCAACGTAGTCTTTAATTCTCGAATCATCATTTCTCCTGTTGAAAGTTTCGGAACAATTGGGTCTCAAACGAGTAGGGATTTATCCTGATTGGAAATTGCCCGAACTCGTCATCGAAGCCTCAGGCTTTGGTTAGTATATACCCTACCGCGTCAAGCGAACGAAAAACATTTGGAAATTCTTCCAGCCTGGTGGGATGCCGCGCGGGGCCGGACCGCCTGTCTCGCCAGCGCAATGTTAATTGGCGTAAGACGTCCGTCAGCGATTGGCGGGGGCACCGAGATTTTCTAGAACTGAAACTCCTTTGAGGGTGTTTTTCAGCCCTTCACGCCTTCCCATCAGAGGAGAACCACGTAGTGACGATCCACGACCGCCATCATCAATTCTTGTCGCACCTGTGCAGGCCTTTGCTTGCCGTGCTGATTGCCAGTGTGTCAGGTCTATGGGCACAGACGCCGCTCGCGCCTGCCCCGCAGCCCATCAGCGATCTAGGTCAAAAGGCGCTACGGCGCCTGATTCTTGGAAAAGGCGTCGTGGTCCACGCGCGCGGCTTTCAGCCCTTGGCCCGTCCTCTCACCATCACGCCGGATAATTGGCTAGGCGGCGCGGGAAACTGGAACACGGGGACTTCGTGGTCGACCGGCGCTCAGCCCAATTCCAGCAACGACGCCATCATCAATAATTCATCGCCGGCCGCGGTAGTGCAATTGAACATCGGCGACACTATTAATAACCTGACGATCGGGAGCACCAGCGTCTTGAATTTCAATAACAACAATTCGCTCACCGTCGGCGGCACGACCATCACCAATTCCGACAAGACCGGAAGCGGAGGCATCACCCTTAGTTCAGTGGGCAACTTCACCGGGCTGATTCTCGGTAGCTCGGCAGTCACGCTCACCGGCGGGGGTACGGTGACTCTCTCTAACAATGGCAATAATATTATCGAGGGGGCAGCGGCCGCCGACGTTTTCACCAACGCCAACAATCTCATCCAAGGTGCCGGCAACATCGGAAACAACCAGATGGGCCTGGTTAACCAGAGCGCGGGTATTATCGACGCCAATCAGTCCAACCCACTGACGATTCAGACCAGCAACGGAACGACGAACGCGGGATTGCTGGAAGCCACCAATGGCGCCAATCTGATTCTTAAGGGCGACACCTACACCAATACCGGGGGCACCATACTGGCATCCGGGACGAACTCCGTAGTGACCCTACTCAATCCGACTATCGTGGGCGGTACGCTGAACACTACCGGCGGTGGATTGATTCAAGCCTCTGGCACCCCCACCCTGAACGGAGTGACCAACACCGGCACCTACCAGTTGCCCAACAACAACAGCACTACCCTGATCGGCACCATTACGAACAGCGGCAGCATGCAACTGAACTCCGTAGGGAACTTCACCAGCCTGAGCTTAGGCAGTTCCAACGTAACGCTGACGGGCGGCGGTACGGTGACGATGAGTAATAACACCAATAACTATATTTACGGTCTTGCGCCCACCGATGTTTTGACGAACGTCAACAACACCATCCAGGGATCGGGCCAAATCGGCAATGGCAGTCTGGGGCTGGCGTTGGTCAACCAGACGGCTGGAATCATCGATGCTAATTTATCGGGCCCCCTCTACATCAACACCACGAACGGGACGACCAACACCGGTACGCTCGAAGCGACGGCCGGCGGCACGTTGGTGATTACCGGCGGCGACACTTACACCAATACGGGCGGCACGATTCTGGCGTCCGGAGCCGGCTCGGTAGTGGCACTGCAAGGCAACGGTATGACGATCGTCGGCGGTACGCTGAACACGGCCAGTGGCGGCGTGATCCAAGACAGCAACGGCAACCCCACGCTGAACGGGGTCACTAACAAAGGTACGTATCAGGTCGTCAACGATAATGCGACTCAGTTGGTGGGTACCTTAAACAACCAAGGCAATATCCAACTGAATTCGGTCGGGAATGCGACGGAACTGCAGGCCAATGGCAACGTCACGCTCACGGGCGGGGGCACCATAACCATGTCCGACAACACGAATAACTACCTTCTACAATCGGTTGCCAACAGCTCGATGACCAACGTCAATAACACCATCTCCGGGGCGGGTAATATCGGCAACGGATCGATGGCGTTTACTAATGATGCGGGAGGCGTGGTCAATGCTACGTCCTCGACTGGCCAGACTCTGACCATTAGTACCGGTAGTGCCGTGAACGCCACCAACCTAGGTCTAATGGAAGCCAGCAGCGGCGGCACTCTGCTGCTCGACTATACCGTTGTCAACACCAATGGAACTACGAACGGCACGATCGAAGCGCTCAATGGCGGCGTCGTAACTCTGAACGGAGCGACGGTCACCGGCGGTACGCTGACTACAGCCGGCACGGGGGTCATTTATGCCCAAGGCGTATCGGAATTAAATGGCTCGACCAATGCGGTAACTAACGCCGGAAATTTGCAGATTCCCAACAACAACATCCTCGAGTTCACCGGCACTCTGAATAATACCGGTACGATTCTGGTGAATTCCAACGGGAATGCCACCGAACTCGCGGTGAATAGCGCGACCGCAACCTTATCGGGAAGCGGTTCGGTCACTTTTTCGGATAACAGCAACAACTACATCCTTGCCGAGACGGGCGGAAACCAGCTCACCATCGCACAGACGGTGCAGGGTCCCGGTGGCAACATCGGAAACGGCAGCCTGGTGATCACCAACCAGAGCACCATTGACGCTACGGCGTCCGCACACGGAAACGCGTTAATCATCGATCCCGACGCGACCTTTACCAACAAAGGTCTGCTGGAGGCCACCGGGGGCGGGACGCTCGCCCTGGATGGTGGCACGTTCACCAACACCGGCGCGACCATTACAGCGGGTAGCGGATCATTTGTGGATCTGAATAGCGGCGTGGATATCGTGGGCGGTACACTAAACGGCGCGGGCACGTTCATCGCGACTAATAACACGCAATTAGACGGCTCAGGTTCTCATCCCGTGACCTTGGCGGGGGTTCTGCAAGTTCCCAATAACAACAATATCTACATCGATGGAACCATAAAGAACAATGGGACGATTGAGTTGCTTTCAGACGGCAACAACACCCAACTATTGGTGAACAGCACGACGGCGACCCTTCAGGGCACGGGAACGGTAACCTTTTCGGACAGCCCCAACAACTACATACAAGCTGCTGCCACCGGGAACCAACTCACTATCGCGCAAGCCATTTCAGGATCGGGCGGGAATATCGGTAACGGTAGCCTGGTGTTGGTGAATCAGAGCACCATCGACGCAATTAACTCGCCGGGGGGCCATAGCCTGATTGTGCAGCCCGACGGAACAATGAGCAACAGCGGGCTGATAGAGGCAACCGGGGGAGGTTCATTAGCGCTTGATGGCGGAACGTTTACCAATACTGGCAGCGGAGCGATCACGGCCGGCAGCGGTTCTAACGTAACGCTCGAAGGCAGCGTGACGGTGACGGGCGGCACGTTAAATGGGTCTGGATTATTTACTTCGCAAAGCGGCACGACACTCAATAATCTAACCAATGCCTCGACTGTGCAGGTCGTCAATAACACCACCACTTTTCTCGAAGGAACCATCACCAACACGGGCTCCCTGCAGATTAATTCAAATAACAACAACACCCTGCTCGACCCCAGCGGCGCTGTCACTTTGACCGGAGGTGGTACGGTCACCATGTCCGACAATCAGAACAACTACATGCAGTCGGGCGTCGCCAACAGTAGCTTGACGAATGTGAACAACACCATTTCCGGTTCAGGAAACATCGGTAACGGTAACATGGCGTTCATCAATCAGTCGGCGGGTATCGTGGATGCGACTTCCAGTCACGGAAATGCGCTTACTCTTAACTCCGGAATCTTGGGCCTGACTAATACCGGACTGATGGAGGCTTCGAGCGGCGGCACTTTGGTGGTGAACGGCACGGTGACCAACACTGGAGGCACGATCGAAGGGCTGGCCGGAACCGGCAGCAACGCAGGCGGCAATGTGTTCATCAACGCCGCCACTATTACCGGCGGCACTTTGAATACGCTGGGCACCGGGGTGAATGCCAGTTCTATGACCGCGCAGAATTCCACTTTGAGTGGACTTACCAATCTCGGATCTATTCTACTTCCCAATAACCAGACACTCGATTTGGGCGGAACGATCGTCAACAACGGATCCATTAGTGTGGATTCGGGTGGCAACTTCACTGCGCTCTATATGAGTGGCAACGTGACTTTGAATGGCAACGGAACGATCGATCTCTCCAACAACAACAACAATTTCGTGAGGGGCGCGGTCGGCACGGAGGTCTTGACCAACAACGGCAACACCATCGAAGGCGGCGGATTCATCGGCAGCGGCACTCTGGGATTGGTGAATAACGCCGGCGGAACCATTTTGGCCAATCAACCCACCGCGTTAGTCATCCAGCCGAACAGTAGCGGAGTGACCAACAACGGAACTTTTCAGGTGAATACCGGCAGTTTGCTCGATATCATAGGCGGGCTATTCACCAACTTCAACAGCAGCACCAATACCCTGACCGGCGGAACCTACAATGTGAATGGCGGCACGCTGCAGTTCGACGGGGCGAATATCGTCACCAATGCGGCCAATATCATTCTCTCGGGTTCGGGGCAGATCATCAGCAATACCAATGCGAATGCCTTGGCTAACTTCGCGACGAACGCCGCGGGCGGATCCTTCACGCTGGGCCCGGGAGCGAACTTCACAACGGCCGGCAACTTCACCAATTCCGGTACGCTCGATGTGGGTAGCGGCGATTTGTTCAAGGTAAGCGGCAACCTTACTAACTTTGCGGGTACGACGCTGAGCGGCGGAACCTACTATGTGGCGGGCACCTTGCAATTCGGGGCCAGCGGTAGCAAGGTGGTGACCAACGCCGCCAATCTGACCTTGGCGGGGACAGGGTATCACCTGCTCGATTTGGGCGGCGGTAACCTGCTCAGCGGTTTTAATGCTAACGCAAACGGAGCCGTGTTCACGGTGGCGGCGGCGGGCAGTTACACGACGCCCGGCGCGTTCACTAACGCGGGAACCATGGATCTGGAGCAGGCCAGTTCCCTCACCGTATCCGGCAACTTGACCAATAACGGCACGGTCGCGACCAATTCCAGCAACCTGGGCGGCGGCGCCAATTCGCTGACAGTGACTGGCACGCTGACCAACAATAGCGGTGACACTGTGACCATCGGTGCACACAACGACACCGCCGACACGGCCAGCGTGGGACTGCTGGCTAACTCGGGCACTGTTACGGTGGATAAAGGAGCTACGCTGAAACTGACAACGGCGGGTGCGGACACCAATTCCGGCGCGCTCGCAGTCAATGGCGGCACGCTGAGCGTACAGGCCGGTTCGCTGACTAACTCGGGCACCATGGATGAGGAGACCGGCGGAAAGGTAACGATATCCGGCAACCTGACCAACAACGGCACCATCACCACCAACAACGCCAATCTGGCGGGCGCGGGCAATACGTTGACCGTAACCGGAACGCTGAACAACACGACCGGCCACAGCGTGACCATTGGGGCCAACAACGATACGACCGATACCGGCAGCGTGGGACTGCTAACCAATGCGGGTACGGTCACAGTGGATAAAGGTGCTACGCTCAAACTCACCGGAACGGGCGCCGATACCAATTCCGGAACAGTCACTTTGAACGGCGGAACGCTAAGCGTACAAGCCGGTTCATTGACCAACTCCGGCACCACTGACCTGGAACAGAAGGGGACGCTCACCGTTACCGGCAATCTGACCAACTCCGGCACGCTAACGACCAACGCCGCGAATCTGGGCGGAGCGGCGAATACTATAACGGTAACCGGCACGCTGACCAACAATACCGGCGATACCGTGACCATCGGCGCCAATAACGACACTACCGATACGGCCAGCGTGGGCTTGCTTGCCAACGCCGGCACAGTAACAGTGGATAAGGGCGCGACGCTCAAACTAACGGCGACAGGGGCGGATTCGAACACCGGCTCCATCGCGCTGAACGGCGGCGGTATGAGCATTGCGGCAGGCACGTTCACTAACTCCGGAACGCTGGATGCCGAGAACGGCGGCAAACTCGCGGTGACCGGCGGCATGACCAATGCCGGTACGCTGACGACTAATGGCACGAATCAGGGCGGGACAGCCAACACCCTGTCGGTTTCCGGCAAATTGACCAACAACACCGGCGCAACGGTGACGATTGGCGCTAACAATGACACTACCGATAAGGCTACCGTGGGAACGCTGGCTAACTCAGGCACTGTGACCGTGGATACCGGGGCTACACTGACACTGGCGACCGCGGGGACGGATACGAATGCGGGCGCCATCGCGGTAAGCGGCACGCTGGACATCAAAGCCGCGACCGGGCTCAGCGGCGCAGGCTCCCTCACACTGACGGGTGGAACGATTACCGGACTGACATCCGGACTCACGCTCACCAATTCCAGCACGATCCAAGGTTCGGGCACGATTTCGAACCTCAACATCACCAACAGCGGTACACTCGCTGCTAACCAGGGGGCGCCGCTTGTGATCCTGCCGGGGACGGGTGGTTTAACCAACACGGGCAAACTCTCGGTCAGTGCGGGAGATACCATGAAGATCGGCACCTCGGCCGGTGGCGCCCTGACTAACTTCAGCGGCACCACACTAACGGGTGGTACTTACAACCTAACGGGGACGTTGCAATTCGGCGCAAGCGGTACTACCATCGCCACCAATGCAGCCAATATCACGCTGGCTGGCGCTGGGCAAATAATCGACTTCGGCAACCACAACGTGCTGGCCGGCTTCAACAACAATGCAACGGCCGGCGTGTTCCAACTGGCATCCGGTGCGTCGCTAACCACCACCGGTGGGAATTTCACCAATGCGGGTTTGTTCACTGTTGGAACCGGCACCACGTTTAGCGTAGGCGGCACCACCTTCAACTTCACACAAACCGGCGGCACCACCACGGTGGATGGCACCTTAACCTCAACCAGTCTGGGTACAGTCTCGGTTAACAGCGGCACATTCCTGGGCGCCGGCACAATCGGTGACAACTTGGTCGATTCGGGAACATTAAACCCCGGCGACTCGGCAACTAAGACCGGCGACCTGACAGTGGCCGACACTTACACTCAGAAATCCACGGGCGCGCTCGACATACAAATCAATGGCGCGACAGCGGGTACGAAGTATGATCAGCTCAAAGTAACTCAGGGCGCGACTCTAGGTGGCACGCTGAACATCACCTTGGGAACGGGTTTCACACCGACGGTGGGGCAGAAGTTTACGATTCTCACGGCCTCATCGGTGAGCAGCACGTTTGCCACGGTCAACGGCCTGGCGATTAATGGCAGCGAGCACTTCACCATTACCTACAATGCCGGCACCGTGGTGTTGACGGTAGTGAGCGGGGCTCTCCCGGCTTCTAATGTCACTTCGAACACCAACACCCAGGTGGCGCTGATCCATGCACCGATCGGTCATGGCTCAGCGGTCCAAAGCCACTACGGACCTTCCGTGGCGACCCGCCGAACAGTTACTCTGGCGGCGGTGCCCACAACCACTGCGGCGCGCATCACGCCCGTGGCCTCGCCGGCTTCCCTCAGCCACGTTGGGTTGGGCGTCCGCGGATTCCGCCCGATGGATCAACTCGGCACGACCGCCCTCGCCGCTACTCCGGCGGGGAGCAGCGATCCGGCAGTATCCAGTTCGCTGGGTATCGCGCCGGTATCAGCCTCGGCATACAACAGCATGAGTGGCATGAACCACCTGCGATTCGAATGCGGCGTAGATTTGAAGGCGTTGTTGAAGACCAGCCGCAAGCAACTGTTGAAAGGACTGTGGGCCTCTCCGGATTCGCCGGACGCCCTGGCTATCGGATATATGACCTATACCGGCAGTCACTAGGCTAGTTCTCCCAATAGCGTAGACTACGGCGGGCGCCTGCTATCGGCGTCCGCTTTTTTGCTTTTGGCGCTATTGCAATCCCGTCCAGACCATGCGGTGGAAAAGCTCGTCCATGGCCCGCGGAGATTCTTGCGCGCCGCGATCAAGCCACCAGCGCAGGAGTGACAGCAGCGCGCCCGCGAACGCATTGGAACAGGCGGTCAATTCGTGTGGCTGCGGGCTGCGGAGGCCCGCGCATTGTCTGATACGTTGTTCGATCCCGCGCGCGAAGTAGCCTTGCGCAAGCTCGAAGAATGCTTCGATCCGCCCAGAGTCAACCAGCGCACGATAGAGTCTCTTCGCCGAGGCGACGTGCGCAAAGAACTCGGCCACTGGCGCGACGCGATTCGATTTCTCTTGCCGGCGGCTGAGCATCGTGCTCCACATTTCCAGGCCCTGCTCCATCACGCTTAGGAACAGGTCATCCTTATCGCGGTAGTGGACATAGAACGTGGAGCGGCCCACGCCGGCGTGGTGCAGCACCTGCCGCACCGTCACTTCCTCGATCGGCTTCTTCTCAATCAACGCGACCAGCGCGTTGCCCAGCCGGTTCCGTGTACTCTCTATGCGCCGATCGAGCTTCGCTGGCGAGGCGGCGCGGTAGTTATTGGACATTGTCCGCCCGTTTGTTCAGCAACTCCGTCGTTCTCATAAATAGTGCTCGACGCCAAAGCATTCGACGGCTACATTGCTAATCATAGGGCAAAGGAGAACGCTATGAATCGGATTTGTGCATTTGCGATTGGGACGTTGTTGACTTTCGGGCTTGGCGGGTTCGCGCAGCAAACGCCTGTTACGCCGCCCGTCGACGAGCAAGCGAAGGTGCTCGCCGAAAGGCTTAGTTTGACCGCCGCTCAGCAGGCAAAGTTGAGACCCATTCTGCAGAGGCTGGATGACGCTACGAAAAGACTCATGCAGGACGAAAGTCTGTCGCGCGAAGAGCGCCTGGCAAAGGTGAGGCCGCAACGCATGCAGGCTGACAAGAAGATCCGCGCGTTTCTGAGCGACGACCAGAAGAAGAAGCTCGATGAATACCTGAGCGGGCCGCACGACGAGATCCACGGCGGCCTGAGCGGGGCGACGCAAGCGCCGAAGCAATGAAACTAATCATCGTGTGCGGCCTGCCCGGTTCGGACAAGTATTCCAAGCGCCCATCACCAGATGAGGCCGCACGATTCGATCACGCCGTGACAGCGTCACTCGATGGTTACTGAAAGGTTGTTTGAGGGCGTGCTGGAGCATGCGCTGTGTACCGTTACCGTCCAGGATCCGGAGGCGAGTAGTCCGCCAAGCGAAGCATTGATTTGATCCGCGGAAAGGTCCCAATAGTAAAGGCCGTCGTTCTCGGTGAAGGCAACATCCGGGGATCCGGACCTTTGAAAAACAAGCGTGTTTCCGCCCGATTGGGAGAATCCTTGGCCCCACACGATGATGGTGGCGCCAGCCGAGAGCGCCGTCCCGTAGTTACTATCCGTCACTGCCGACAAAACCGGGGCGGCATCCTGCACACAACCGGGTTTCGGGCTGCTCACCACGCCGTGTATCAATTGCGATCCGAAATGCACAGGCGCACCGCCCTGAAACTGCAACGTGATATTGGAATACTCAATGGCCTTGCCCCCGGTGATTGCTACGGTCAGGGTAGACGAGGCGAGCGGCGCGGGGCTGCCATCTTTCGTAATGCTGACCGGACCGGTCACCTGGAACCCGCCCGTGGCAATTTGTGAAACCGTGCCACCGTGGATCGCGATGTTGTGCGTGTGCTGCATGCGGGAAGCGGAGCCCGACCCCGTGTCCACGTTCGAAGAGTTTCGGGTGTAGTCGGAAAGCTCCATGGTCAAGGCCGCCGAAAAGTCTGCGGTGCCAGATTGCCCGTCTAGCGTGAGAATCCACGAACCCCGCATTTCCCACGGACCGGTGGGCGTCACCGTAGTCGCGGGCGAATAGTCTTGGATCATACCGCTGAACCGGGTTGGGGTGGAAGTTTGGGCCACGCCATTTGTAGCTGTGGCCAGGGTCATTACCGCCGTAACGCTGGCTGCGCGCCAGAAAAGTTTGCTAGTCATAATTGCCTCCAAGTTTGAAAATTACGCTTGCATCGCCGGGTTTTGCGCCAGGCGTTGAACCGTAGATTCAGAATCGATCCGCGGAGGTCCAGAGTCAAACAGCAATGCGCGGAACCGCCGAGTTTACAGTGAAATGCAGCCAAATACCGTCTTATGCGGCCCGCGGGGCGGGAGGGTTACAATCGATTAACCGTCCCTCATGAAGATGTCCGATGACCGGCTAAATTCCTGGAAGGAGATTGCGGCATACCTGAACTGCGACGTGACCACGGTCCAGCGTTGGGAGAAACGCGAGGCGATGCCGGTACACCGCCACGTGCACGATAAAAGGGGCTCCGTCTACGCCCTGGTGCCAGAACTGGATGCATGGTTGCAAAGCCGCCGCCTGTCTAACGGCGTGGAACTGGACGCGACCGAGGAAGCCGGGCAGAAGGCGAACGAGCCAGAGCCAGAGCGGAAGCCTGAACTGACAACGTCGAGGCGTCGCAATTGGCTTATTCTGGCAGGCGTCGGTGTGCTCGGCCTACTTGCTCTTGCTTACGTATTGTCTCGCGGCCGCACGGGGAACGCAGCACCACCAAGAATCAGGTCGCTGGCGGTACTGCCTTTGAAGAACCTTTCCGCTGATCCAACTCAGGACTACCTAAGCGACGGGATGACCGAGGCGCTCATCGACCGCCTTTCCAGAATGCACGACCTTCGCGTGATTTCTCGTACATCCGTCATGCGATTCAGGAATCCGCAACTGTCAGTGCCGGAGATCGCCAGAATGCTGAACGTAGATGCCATTGTCGAAGGGACCGTCATGCGGCAGGGTGACCGGATCCGCGTTACCGCCCAGTTAATCCGCGGCGCCACCGACGCGCATTTCTGGTCGGAAACCTATGATCGACAACTGCGCGATGTTTTCGCCGTGCAGAGCGAACTGGCTCAATCCATTGCCAAGAAAGTGCAAGTGACGGCTACCGGGGAGGAGCACCAAAGGCTTACGGCAGCGCGCCCCGTCGCGCCCGAGATTTATGAGAGCTACCTGAAGGGCCGGTTTATCTACGATAAGAGCGGCGATCGGGCCGGTATTGAGGAGAGTATCGCTTACTTCGAGCGCGCCATCCGGATGGATCCGACCTTTGCCCCGGCTTACCTGGGCCTGGCCAAGGCTTATAACAACCTCGGCACGGTTTTCGTAGGAGTTTCTCCGGAAGAGACGCGGCCAAAAGTAATCAGCGCCGCACGGAGAGCGCTCGAGCTTGAGCCGGATCTTGCCGGGGCGCACGTCCTACTGGCCACTGTGTCGCAGGAGCAGTTTCACTGGGCCGAGGCGGAGACCGAATATAAGCGCGCCCTCGAACTGAATCCGAATGACGCAGACGCGCATGCCGGGCTGGCTTTATGGCTAGTATGCTGGGGACGCACGGACGAGGCTGTGGCTTGGGCGCGCCGGGGCAGGGAACTCGACCCACTGGCTGTCTCCGGCTACGGCATAGGCTGGATTCTCTTTCAGTCTCGCCGTTTCAATGAATCCATACACGAGTTCCGTAGCGCGCTCGCGGTGTATCCGGACGACGCAGGCACTCTGTCGCTTCTTGGGTTCGCCCTGACCGCTAACAACCAACCCGGGGATGCGATACCCGTTTTGGAAAAAGTGGTCTCGATTACTAGGGGAAGTCCTGCCGCCACCGGCGTGCTGATTCGAGCCTACGCACATGCCGGGCGGCTAGCGGATGCGCTCAGGCTCCTCGGCGAATTGCAGAAGCGCAAAAAGGCAGGCTACGTTCCCGCCGGCGCCTTTGTGAACGCCTATTTGGGACTGGGCGATAAAGAGCAAGCTTTCGTCTGGTTGGAGCACGCCTTTCAAGAACAGTCGAATATTCTGCAGTTCCTTAAGGTGCATCCGTTCTTCGACCCAATCCGCGCCGATCCTCGCTTTGCCGACTTAGTTCGCCGCGTCGGACTTGCTTAGGTATCTACCCCACTACGCTTAGTTCACGGTGTAGCGGGCGCGCAGGGCGAACGGAGCGATAGCGATATCGAAGCGCGTGCCGTCGGTGCGGACCATTTGATAGGTGCCGTGCATCATTCCCATGGGCGTTTTGAGCGGACACCAGGAGGAATATTTGAAGGATTCGCCCGGCGACAGGACGGGTTGTTCGCCGATGACACCGGGACCTTCGACTTCTTCGACGTGTTCGAGCGCGTCCGTAATGATCCAGTGGCGGCTGAGCAGTTGTACGGTTTCGGCGCTCTGATTGGTGATCCGCACGGTGTATTGGAAAACCCACTCATCCTGCAGCGGGCGGGAGTTTTCCGGCGCGTACCGCGAAAGCACTTCCACGCGAATATCGTTGGTCACGGCTTCGGACATGGGGGCGGATACCGAACTCAGATCGGGCATGATGCAACTCATAATAGCAAGGCGCGTAGCGGAGGAACGCGGCCTTATCTCGGCGGTCGGCGAGATATTTATCCACCATGATGAGAAAGTGATAAACTGTCTGCGACCTGGAGGTCAGATGAGCATACACCGTATTAGTCAACTGTGCGTTTCTCCGTTGCTGTGCCTTGCTTTCGCCGCAAATGCACAGCAAACATCGAGCGTGCCTGTTCCGGCCGTCCCTAAACTCGTGCGTTTTGCCGGCTCGTTTCACCCTCCTGCAAACCAGAATCCGGGGCCGCTTGGCGCAACTTTCGCTATTTACAGCCAACAGGAGGGTGGTGGGCCGGTTTGGAGCGAAGATCAAAACGTCGACATTGACAGCAATGGTAATTACTCGGTGCTCCTTGGATCGACTAAGAACGAGGGTGTGCCCCTGGAATTGTTTAGTTCCGGTGAGGATCGCTGGTTGCAGGTTAACTTTCACGTGCCCGGCGAAGTGATACTACCCCGCGTCTTGCTGGTGAGCGTGCCTTATGCGCTGAAAGCGAGCGACGCGGACACGCTGGGAGGTAGGCCCGCGTCTGCCTACGCTCTAACTAACCCTTCAACATTCGTCGTGCCGCTAGGCCCAGCGGGCGCATCGCAGTCGGACCAACTAGTTCCGCGGACGTCAGCGGGAAACGCGATACCACTGACAAGCAGCGGTACGCCAGGTTACATCGCGAAGTTTACCAACACGACCGACGTGATCAACTCGGTGGTGTATCAAAATAACAGCAGCATCGGCATCAACACGACCACTCCGTTGGACACTCTGCACGTAGAAGGTAGTATTACGGCAGAACTGGACGGCGGCCCGACCTCAGGGCCGGCGCTGGATCTAAGAAACACGCCAGCCACCGGCTTTGGAATTGGGTCGGTGAACTTCTACACCTACCCTAATCAAACAGTACCCTCTGCACAATGGCAGGCGAAGGATATCGGTGGGTTCGCGGCCGATCAGACCCTTTATACGGCCGGTACGCTGGGCCAAAGGAACCAACCGCTGGTCGCGCGACTGACGGTCAAGGGCGGCACCGGTAATGTTGGCATTGGTACGACGACACCCACAGCGAGCCTTGAGGTAAACGGGACGGCAAAGTTCGACGGAATAGCCACGTTCGCAGGAGGCCAAACGTTTCCCGACACGCTTACCGGCGTGACAGCTGGAGGCGGCTTGCAGGTCAGCGGGTCGACGGTTGGTCTAACAACGAGTTGCGCGAACGGACAAGTTCTGAACTGGACAGGCACAGTGTGGCAGTGCGCTAATGTCAGCGGGGGAGGGGGCGGTACCATCACGGGCGTCACCGCAGGTACCGATCTGCTTGGGGGCGGCACCGCAGGCAACGTTACACTGAGTCTCGATACAAACAAGATTCCACAACTGGGATCGCCTAACACCTTTTCGGCCACGCAGTCAATTGGTAGCGGGGACTTGTCGATAAACAACGGAAATGTAAATCTGCCTCAGACCACGAGTTCAGGAGCCGGAGTAATCTACATGGGCTCGAGCCCTTTTATCCACGCTTGCTGCGCTTTGGGCGGGAATACCTTTTTGGGGAGCAATGCCGGGAGCGTCAGTTCGGGGAACACCGGGGGGCAGAACGTCGGAATCGGAAGCTCCGCGCTGAATCAAAACACGACGGGGCAGACCAACACTGCCGTTGGTACTAACGCGATGCTGGTGAATACCTCGGGCTCTTATAATACTGCCTTGGGCTGGGATGCCCTCATATCCAACGGCAATGCCAGCAACAATACAGCGGTCGGAGCCAATGCCCTTAACAACAACACGTCTGGCGCCGATAATACCGCTGCAGGACGCCAATCACTGGCACAAAATAGCTCCGGCACATCCAATACCGCAATCGGCTTTTTGGCTCTAAACGGTACCACGACCGGGAACAACAATACCGCAATCGGGTACGCAGCGGGCGAAAACATTACTACCACAAGCAACAATATCGACATCAACAACAACGGGGTTACTGGCGACAATGGCGTAATTAGAATAGGGACCGCGGGGGGCGCCCAAACCGCCGCGTTCATCGCCGGTATTTATGGCGTCAACATCGGCAGTAGCGTACAGGTGCTAATTAACTCGAACGGGCAGATAGGTACGGTGTCGTCATCACGGCGTTACAAGGAAGACATTAGAGACATGAGCGATGCCAGTAGCGGCCTGTTGCGACTGCGCCCAGTGACCTTTCGTTACAAGAAGCCGTACGAAGATGGCTCGAAACCGATCCAATACGGACTTATCGCAGAAGAGGTAGCCGAAGTTTATCCGGACTTGGTAGCACGCTCGACTGACGGCCAGATCGAGACAGTTAAGTACCAGTTGTTAGGTCCCATGATCTTGAACGAATTGCAGAAGCAAAACGCCACGATTGCCGTTCAGAAGGAGCAGATAAGGGAGCAAGGGAAACAGATCCAGTCCCTTCAAGAACGCTTGGCGAAGGTTGAGGCAGTTCTCCAAGGAGCGAACACCACAGCTGTGCGTTGACCGATCACCTTTCGGATCTTGGGATTAGCTTCAGGTACCGTCATCCCCTCGGAACTTTACGCGGTTGATGCGTGGGAAAGCCTGTGCGGACGATGTTTCCATTCAAGGCCGTTCGAATTGGTCGGTGCTTTGGCCAGTTGCGATATAAAGTTTGGCGGATCCATTCGTCTAATTCGTCTCCCGGTCCGCCACTTCGCCCGCTATCTATTAACCTCTCCGATTAGCACGAACGCATTCGGTGGGGACCAACTCGTTAACCCAACTTTAAAATTCGTCAGCCGTTGACATACGCTACACGTTGCCATATAGTGTTTTATATACACTGTGTCGCAAACAGTCTCAACGACAGATCAATTCGAAAACCTAAGGCTGGAGCTGCGGCGCGGGTGCCTGATCCTGGCGGTGCTGGCCCAACTGCGGGAAGAGCATTACGGATACGCGCTGCGCAAGGCTTTAGCCGACCGCGGAATGGCGATCGACGAAAACACCCTTTATCCGCTGTTGCGGCGTTTGGAGACGCAGGGCCTGCTGGCGAGCGAATGGCGCGAAGAGGAGAAGCGCAATAAGCGTTTCTATCGCCTATCGGCAGAGGGCCAGCGCATTCTGGACCAATTGTTGGAGGAGTGGCGGAGTATCAACGCCTCCCTCACCCGCATTGTGGATGCGGAAACCAAGAGCAAGAGATGAGCTGTTATGGAACTGCTGAATCGTTACTTACACGCGGTCGGATTCTGGTTGCCCAAGGCTAGCCAGGAAGACATTCTGGCGGAGCTAGGGGAAGACCTGCGCTCGCAAATCGAGGAGCGCGAGGCCGCTGCCGGACATGCGCTTGATGACGATGCCATCGCCACGATTCTGCGGCAACGGGGCCATCCGATGTTGGTGGCCAGCCGCTATTTGCCGCAGCGTTCGTTGATTGGTCCGGCGTTGTTCCCGGGCTATCAGTTTGTTTTGAAATTGGTGATCCTCTGGATTTTGACACCGATTTTTGTTTTGGTGGTGGGGCCGGCGACGATCCTATCGGGGGGCAATCCCGGGCGCGGTCTGATTGAGACGGGGTGGACGCTGCTGATGGCGGCGGTGTTCGCATTCGGCGTCATCACTTTGGTTTTCGCGATCCTGGATCGGTATCCGCACGAATCGACGCTGCGGTGGGATCCTCGACGTCTGCCGCGGGTGCCTAAGGCAACCAGTTCACCTGCCCGACCGACGGTCTATCGTTTTACGGCAATTGTCGAGTTTTTGGCGAGCATTGCGGCGGGTATCTGGTGGGTCGAACTGATATGGTTTTTCCAGAGCCTTGAAGTGAACGGCGTCTATATGGCGCCGACGGCGATGTGGCGATTATTCTTCTGGCCGGTACTGCTGATCCTGGCGGGCCGGGCGGCCGCCGGGCTGGCCGGATGGCTGCGCCCGTGGTGGCCGAAGGCGCGCTTGTCGGTACGGCTGGCGTGCGATGCAGCCAGTCTGATTCTGATTGGGGCACTGCTGAACATGGGACCGTGGGTACGAGTAGCCGCGCCTGCTCTGCCGGCGAGTGGAGTAGCGAATGCCAACCATTGGGCCAATGTGGGTATGTCGATCGGGCTGAGTATCGCCTCAATCAGCATGCTGGTGGATACGGTGCGTGAGGCGCGGCAAATGGTCCGGGGCAAAGCGGACGGTGGACCGGCGCCACTCGCGGTTCGCCGGTAAAGCAACGGTCTTCGCCGAATGGCGCGAACTGTATGGGCGCGCTGGCGTACTTCTCTTTTGACCATTGGGGCTTTCATGAACAAACCAAACGACGGATGCCTGGCCGAATTGCGCGGCGTGAGCAAGCGGTTCGGGAAGATTACGGCGCTTGACGGCCTGGATTTACAGGTGCGGCCGGCAGAATTGCTGGCACTGCTGGGGCCGAACGGCGCGGGCAAAACCACGGCGATTTCCATCCTGCTGGGATTACAGCGGACGGATAGCGGAGAGGCCCATCTTTTCGACCGGCGGCAAACGGGCGTGATGATGCAGGAAGTCGGCTTGGCGGCGGAACTGCGCGTACACGAGCATATCGACCTGATCGCCAGTTATTACGCGGCGCCGATGCCGGTCAGCAAGGCGATCGAGATGAGCCATACGGAGGCGATTGCTAACCGGCCGTATGGCAAGCTTTCGGGGGGACAAAAGCGGCAGGCGCAATTTGCCATGGCGATCTGTGGGCGCCCGCGGCTGCTGTTTCTTGATGAGCCCACGGCGGGTCTGGATGTGCAGACCCGGCAAACGCTGTGGGACACAATCTCTGAACTGGTGCGGGGGGGGACTGCCGTGGTCTTGACCACGCATTATTTAGAAGAGGCGGAGGCGCTGGCGGACAGGGTAGCGGTGCTGGCGAAGGGCCGTTTGATGGCGTCCGGAACGGTGGCGGAGATCCGCGCGGTGGTGGCGCGGAAGCGGATCCGGTGCGCGAGTGCGCTCGAGGCGCTGGATGTGGAAAGGTGGCCGGGTGTGGACCGGGTAAGCCGGGAGGGCCGGCATTTGCAGATTAGTGCCAGCAATGCGGAGGCGGTGGTGCGGCATTTGCTGGCGGCGGACGCGCAGTTGGAGGAATTGGAAGTACATCGTGCCGGGCTGGCCGAGGCCTTCACCGAACTGACACAGGAGGTGGCGTGATGATGAGCCGGACGCTGCACGCTTACGTGACGGAGGCGAAGTACGAATCACTGAGGATGCTGCGATCGCCATCGTTCGCGGTGCCGTTTCTGCTGATACCGGTGATGGTTTATTTGCTGATGGGGGTGGTGTTCTTCGGGGCGGCGCTGCGCGGCGATCCAAAGGCGGCCATGGGCGTATTCGCGGGGCTCACGGTTTTCGGCATGATCGGGCCGGGGCTGTTCGGATTCGGCGTGGCGGTGGCGATGGAGCGGGAGCAGGGGCTATTGAAACTGAAGCGCGCAATGCCTGCCCCGAGGGCCGGCTATTTCGTGGCGAAGATGTGCATGGCGATGCTATTCAACGCCATCATTATGGTCACGATGATTGCGGCTGCGTTATGGGCGGCGCATTTGCCGTTGGGGGTGGCGCAGGCGGCCGGATTGGCGGCCGTCAATATTGCGGGGGCACTTCCTTTTTGCGCGATCGGATTATTTATCGGGGTGTGGGTGGGTGGATCGAGCGCGCCGGGTTTCGTGAATCTGGTCTATTTGCCGATGATGTGGCTTTCGGGCTTGTTCATCCCGTTGCCGAAATCGTTGATACCGGCCGCGCCGATTTGGCCGGCGTACCATCTGTTGCAACTTTCGATGCAGGCATTGGGGCAGCCCTTCGCGGGTAGCGCGTGGACGCATACGGCGGTACTGGGGGGGGTGACGTTGGTGCTGACGGCGGTGGCTGTACGGCGACTGGCACGGGTGGGGTAGCGCGTTACGGCTGAAGAGCGGCGGCTAGGGCGGCGGGATCGTCGACTGCGAATGCAATACGCGTGACGGTCTTTTGGCGGCCGAGCGGCCCGTGGACGGTTACCGGTTCATGAACTTCGATCAACCATTGCGGGTCATTGAGCACGACGAAGGACAGGTGGCCGGTGTCGGACGCGGAGAAGCGGCGGATGCTTTGAACCTGGCTGCGGGGGAACTCGGCGCGCCACAAGAATCCGATTTGCAAAACGACGCTGCCGCTATCGACCGTACTTGGAAGTAAGGTCAACGAGCGATAGAGCGCCACCATCCACAGGAAACTGTAGATGCCGATGCCGGTGAGGATCCAGGCGGCCGTGGGACTCCAGCGGTGGACTAATAAATGAACGGGCACGCCTTCGACGACTACGGCGGTCATCAGGAGCACTGAAAACATGTCGTAGCCGCTGGCTTGCGCCACGGGGAAGGCACGGCTTTGAGTTGATTGCGGGGGGCGGGCGCGCCAGGAAAAGAGGGCGTAATAAAAGACTGCGGCTTCGGCCGCGAGTAACCGCGCGGCCCAGTTTAGCTTGCCGGCTTTGCGGCGGCGCACCACGTTTACTACGATCCAGATTTCGAGGGGCACACCGAGCCAGCGCAAGGCATGCAGGTAGGTTTGTTCGGAGGCGGGCAGCAGGAAGCCAGCGGCACGCGCTCCGGCCATGAACAGAGCAACCAATGTGATCCAAGACGCGTAGCCGGGACGCACTAACAGGAAGTAATAGAGCAGGGGAACGGTGATGGTGAGATCTGAGGCAGCGCCTAGTCCGACAACTCCCGCGTTAGCTGAGGCGGCATGGGAGCGGGCCACCAGGAAGACGACGGTATAGACGGTGGCAGCGAGAGCGGCGAAGATCCAGACGGCCGGCTTGCGGGCTAACACCATGCGCGGATCAGGCCTCGTATTTCTTCAGGATTTCTTCCCAATAGCCTTGGGCTTTCAGGATGAGTTCGACGACCTCGCGCACGGCGCCGCTGCCACCCGGCACTGTGGTGACGTAGTGCGCGTGGGCTTTCACCTCGGGGCGCGCGTTGGCGGTGGCGATGGCGAGGCCTACGCGATGCATTACAACGACGTCGGTGAGATCGTCGCCAATGTAGGCGACCTCATCTTTATGCAGGCCGACGTCGGCCATGATCTCTTCGAGGATGGGGATTTTCTCGATGTGGCCCTGGTAGACGTAGCGGAATTTGCACTGTTTGGCGCGCTCGGCGGTGGCTGGCGAGACGCGTCCGCTGATGAGCCCGGTGGCGATGCCTTTCCAACTCATCCATTGCAGGGCGATGCCATCCTGTGAATCGAAACCTTTGGTTTCGACCATGTTGCCGACGGCATCCGGCACGTTAATCAACCTGCCGTCGGTGAGTACGCCATCGACATCCATCAATAGCAGACGGATCTTGGCGGCTAATTGGGTCGGTTCAGTTGTCACTTGGTTAAGGGCCTCCCCGGCGAGGCTTAGAATATGAAGTACGGCCGGTAATGCTCGAGCAAGTCGCGAAAACTATAGCCCGTTATAGCATGTTTCAGGACGGCCAACGGGTCGGCGTGGCGGTATCCGGGGGGGCGGACTCAGTGTGTCTGCTGTACATTTTGCGGGAACTGGCGCCGCGCTGGAACCTGCGGCTGACGGTGCTGCACCTGGACCATCGACTACGCGGCAGCGAGTCGCGGGGGGATGCGGTTTTCGTGCGCGACCTGGCCGCGGCACTGGATCTGCCTTTCGAATTGCAGGAGGCCGACGTGGCGGAGTATTGCCGGCAGTCGGGCGAGAATCTGGAACAGGCTGGGCGCGCGGTCCGTTTGGAATTCTTCGCGCGTTTGCGGCGGGCTGGATCGGTGGAGTGCGTCGCGACTGGGCATACGCGGTCGGACCAGGCGGAAACGGTGCTGTTTCGTTTTCTGCGGGGGGCAGGGACGGCGGGGTTGGCGGGGATCCGCCCGGTGACCGGAGATGGGTTGGTCCGGCCACTGATCGAGGTGGGCCGTGCGGAGATCGAGGAATACCTGAAGGAACGCGGCATCCCGTGGCGCGATGACTCGAGCAACGCGTCAACGGTATTTGCGCGCAACCGAATCCGCCATGAATTGTTGCCGCAACTGGTGCGCGAGTGGAATCCGGCGATGCCGGAGACGCTGGCGCATACGGCCGACTGGGCGCAAGTTGAAGAATCCTACTGGGATGCCGAGATGGCGAGGCTGGTTCCGGAGCAGCTTACTTTCGATCCGCCGGCTGTTCTGCTGCGGGTCGACGGGATCGCCGGTCTGCATGCGGCGGTGCAGCGGCGACTGATCCGGCGAGCGGTGGAACTGGCGAAGGGGGACCTACGGAGTATTGGCTTCGACCATCTGGCCGGCGTTCTGGAACTGGCAGCGGCGGGCGAGGGGCACGGGCGGCTGCAGATCCCGGGTCTTGACATTTTCCGGTCTTTCAACTGGCTGCGGATCGCGCCGCCGGGGCTCGATAATTTGGAGAATCGTAACTACCGTATGCGTTTGATGGTTCCGGGGATGGTGGCGCTACCTGGCCAAAAGATGGTACTGCATACGGAACTATTTGAAAATACGAACGTAACGGAAATGTTAGCGGACGTATATAATGGAAGCGTGGTTGGTTTGGACTGGAACCGGCTGTCCGGGTCCCTGGAAGTTCGGAACTGGCGGCCTGGAGATCAGTACCAGCCAGCCGGGCATACGGGGCCGGAGAAAGTGAAATTCCTGTTTCAACAAGCCCGCGTTCCGTTGTGGGAGCGCCGTCATTGGCCTGTAATCACCATGGGTGACGCGATTCTTTGGGCGCGCCGTTTTGGTCCGGCAGCCGAATTCGCCGCGAAAAGTGGCGTGGGACCGTACTTGGAATCCGGGAAACCGAAACGTAACGTATTTGGAATCGACTGGCATGTTTCTAACGTCTATGCTAATAGCATCTGACCCCATGGGCCCGATTGGTGGGAGGTTTTCGTGAACTCTAATATCAAAACAGCAATATTCTGGGTAGTCCTGATCTGTTTGGCGGTGCTCCTTTGGACTATCGTCAGTAAGGGCAAACATGCCACCGAGGACCAGATCGCGTTCACCGAGTTTATCGACCAGGTGAAAGATCACAAGGTCAGAGAGGTGAATATCACCGGGAACGAAGTCCACGGTTTATATGTGGGCAGCGACAAGGGACTGCGTACCCTGATTCCGGCGAACTACCCCGCGGTTTACGATTTGCTGCAACAGAACGGCGTGAAGGTCGAGATCAAGGACACCAACTCGAACCCGTGGTTCTCGCTGTTGGTACAGGCATCACCGTTTATTCTTGCTGCTGGCGTTCTGGATCTTCATGATGCGGCAGATGCAGAGCGGCGGCAACAAAGCGCTGAGCTTTGGCAAGAGCCGCGCGCGGCTGCATTCGACGCAGCAGAAGAAGGTGACGTTCAAAGACGTCGCCGGCGTGGAAGAGGCCAAGGAAGAACTGCAGGAGATCATCGAGTTCCTGCGCGAGCCGCAGAAGTTCCAGAAGCTGGGCGGGCGCATTCCCAAGGGCGTGCTGCTGATCGGCCCTCCTGGAACCGGCAAGACGCTGCTGGCGCGCGCCATTGCGGGCGAAGCCAGCGTGCCGTTCTTTTCGATTTCCGGTTCGGACTTCGTGGAGATGTTCGTGGGCGTGGGCGCGAGCCGCGTGCGCGACCTGTTCGAGCAGGGCAAGAAGAACGCCCCGTGCATCATCTTCATCGACGAAATCGACGCCGTCGGCCGGCATCGCGGCGCAGGCTTGGGCGGCGGGCACGACGAACGCGAGCAGACCCTGAACCAGTTGCTGGTGGAGATGGACGGGTTTGAATCGAACGAAGGCGTGATCCTGGTGGCCGCCACCAACCGTCCCGATGTACTCGATCCCGGCGCTGCTGCGCCCGGGCCGTTTCGACCGCCGCGTGGTGGTGGGGCGTCCGGATGTGGATGGCCGCGAGGCGATCCTGCGGGTACATACCAAGAAGATCCCGTTGGGCGACAACGTCGATCTCTCGGTGCTGGGCCGCGGCACGCCGGGATTGGCCGGCGCGGATCTGGCCAACCTGGTGAACGAAGCGGCTCTGAACGCTGCGCGCCAGAATCGCAAAGTCGTCATGATGGTCGACTTCGAACTCGCCAAGGACAAGATCCTGATGGGCGCGGAGCGCAAGTCGATGATCCTGAGCGACGCGGAGAAAAAGCAACACCGCGTATCACGAAGCGGGCCATGCGCTGGTGGCGGCGATCATTCCGGATGCCGATCCGCTGCACAAGGTGACCATCATTCCGCGCGGCATGGCGCTGGGCGTGACGATGCAGTTGCCGATCGACGACAAGCATTCCTACAACAAGGACTATCTGGAAGCGCAGCTTGCCATTCTGATGGCGGGCCGCATCGCCGAAGAGCTCTACATGCACCACATGACCACGGGCGCCGGCAACGACATCGAACGCGCCACGGATATGGCGCGCAAGATGGTTTGCGAGTGGGGCATGAGCGAACTGGGTCCGCTGAGTTTCGGCAAGAAGGAAGAGCAGATCTTCCTGGGCCGCGAGATCGCGCAGCATCGCGACTATAGCGAAGAGACCGCCATCCGCATCGACGAGCAGGTTAAGAAGCTGGTGCAGGGCGGCTACGACACGGCGGTGAAGATCATCGAAGAGCATTCCGACGCGCTGGTGCGGATTGCCGAAGCGCTGCTGGAGCGCGAGATCCTGGACGGCAACGAAGTGATGCAGATCATCCGCGGCGAGACGCTGCCGCAGATGACGCGGCCAAACCGCCGAAGGATACGCGGCGATGCGGCACGCAGCAGGTGCTGCGTCCGGAGCCGAGCCGCCGTTTGCCGGGACTCTCGGAAGGCGAGCGGCCGCAGCCGGCGTGATCCCGCGATTTCCGGTTTACCTGTTCGATATTGACGGCACATTGCTCGACAGCGCCGCGGACATCTGCGGCGCTGTGCAGTTTGTGCTGGCATCCACGCCGTCGCCCAAAGACGTTTCCGTTCGACTATCTGAAGAGCTTCATCGGGCTGCATCTGATCGATCTGTTCGCCGATGTTTATCCCGGATTATACGGCGCGAACAGATCGACGACCTGATCCTGCAATACCGCACGAATTATCTGTCGCGCGGCCACACACAGACCAAGGTTTATCCCGGCGTGGCGGAAGGGCTGGCGGCGTTGGGCGGCACGCAAGGCTACGGCCACCACCAAGGGATCGCCGACCACGCGCGCCGTGCTGGAGCAATTCGGATTGATCCAATATTTCGACCATGTGCAGGGTACGGATGGGTTCCCGTGTAAGCCGGCGCCGGATGTGGTGTTGACCGCGCTGGCGGCACTGGGCGCACGTCCGGAAGACTGCCTGTTCGTAGGCGATTCTCCGGCGGATATGGAGGCGGGACGCCGCGCCGGAGTGAAGACCTGCGCGGTGCGGTATGGGTACGGCAAGGCCGAGGAACTCGCCAGGTGGTCGCCCGATTACTGGGTTGGAGACTTGCGCGAGTTGGCTTGACCGGCGCCTTCATCGCAGCAGCGAATCGCGTTAGAATTGCCCCGTGCACTTCCGCAGACTTGCTTGTCTTCTTCTAGGCGCCTGGGTGGCCGGCGGCCTATTCATGGACATGGTGGCCACCCAGAATTTCCGGTCGGTGGACCGGCTTCTGGCCAAGCCCGCGCCGCAGGCAGCGGAACAATTCAGCAAATTGGGTCCGGATGCCACACGCATACTGTTGCGCCATCAGGTATCGGAACAAAACCGTTGGTATTTCGAAACCTGGGGCACCACGGCGATCGTGATCGGCGGCCTGCTGCTGATGATTCTGTTGTTCGGCAGCACGGAGAAGAATTTTTCGCTGCTGCTGGTCCTGCTGATGATCCTGGTGGCCGTCGTGCAACGATTTGCGTTGACGCCGCAGATTGTATTTCTGGGGCGCATCATCGACTGGATTCCGAGCGATCAGCCGTCTCCCGAACGGTCCCGATTCTGGATGCTGCACAATGCTTTTGTGGGCCTGGAACTTCTGAACCTGGTTTTGGCGGTGATCCTGGCGGGCAAACTGCTTTTGCGCACGAGGAGAAGGAGCGCAGAGCGGGACTTAGAGGCTCTGGACGCGCGCGCGCGATAGGCGGGGCTAGCTGAGATCGACGCGGTCGATCAGGCCGATGACGGCCATATCGATGGGCGACTGCGTGCGGCCCACGCTGCTCATGGCGGCAAACCCGTCGGTAGTCAGCAAGACCTTATCGCCGACGCCGGCGCCGATTGCATCCAGCGCCACCACGGCGTCGCCGCGATTGGAACCATCCAGTTCGAGCGGCTGCACCAGCAGCAGGTTGCGGCCTTCGTGGCTGGGATGTTTTTGGGTGGCGACCATTTCGCCGATGACGCGCGCGATCAGCATGGTTCAGCCTCTCTTCAAGTGGACGGAATCCACGATGCCGATGATGGTGGCATCCACGGGCACTTCGGCGGGCAAGAACGCGTAGCTGGCTTCCTTGCTGCGCGTCCAGTAGATGAATTCGCCCGCGCCGGCGCCGGTCCAATCGGCGCAAACCAGACGCTTGCCGGTGGGCTTCAATTCGGGCGTGAGGGGCTGGACCAGCAGCAGACGCTGGCCTTCCAGATGGGTATCCTTCACGGTTGACCAGACACATCCCACGACGCGGCCGAGCAGCATGTCAATCCAACTGCACATCGTCGATGATGCCGACGATGGCGGTGTCGACAGGCAGGTCTTTGCAGCCCGTCCGCCATGCGGGCGGAACTGCCGGCCACCACCAGGACGCGTTCCTTGAATCCGGCGCTGACGGTGTCCACCGCCACGACGTAGCCGGCTTCGTCCTTGCCTTCGGGCGACACGGGCTTGAGGATGAGCAGCTTCTTGCCTTCCAGTCGCGGGTCTTTCCGTGTCGCCACCACGGTGCCCACTACGCGGGCCAGATATCATCGTGTTCCTGATGCGCCCGGTTACTTTCCGGCCGCGGTGGTCTGGGTCTTGCCGATCGGCAGAATGTCTTCCAGGCTCTGGTGCGGACGCGCGATCACGTGCACGGCGATCAGTTCGCCCACGCGGCGCGCCGCCGCGGCGCCGGCATCGGTAGCCGCTTTCACGGCCGCCACATCGCCGCGAACCATCGCGGTGACGTACCCGGAGCCGATCTTCTCCCAGCCGACCAGCGATCACTTTGGCGGCCTTCACCATGGCGTCGCACGCCTCGATCATGGCCACCAGTCCGCGTGTCTCGATCATTCCTAACGCTTCACCCATCTATGACTCTCCCAACCGCTCCCTGAAAAGGCAGCGGCTCTAAAATTCGATTTAACTGACGCCGCGCGCCCGCAACGCTTCGTCCACCATGCCGATCAGTTCTTCGCGCGTGACGTAGAACCGTTCCCCTGCCCCTGGCTTTGATCGGCCCTGACTCATTGCGGGGAGGCGCAGCCTGCGGCACTTGTTCAGCATATACCGGACAGCCCGGCTCCATGGCGGCGCGCGCCTTCACGCCATAGCGCGTTCTCGAATCGAACAACTTCTCCACTTCCACTTTGGGCAGCACGGTGGCGCCGCCCAACAACTCCGCCACCAGCGAGATTCGCGCGAAATGCTCCACCGTTTCCATGCGGAAAAACGCCTTGTAGACGTCTTCGCCGTAACTCACCGCGCCGTGATTGCCCATCATGATGGCATCGTACTTCGGGAATGTACAGGCACCAGCGGATCGGTCAGCGCCGGCGTGCCGGGCAAGCCGTAATCCGCCAGGGGCACACAGCCCAGGCCGATGATCACCTCCGGCAGCAGCGCCAGATTCAGCGGCCGGCCGGCGGTGGCGAATCCGGTGGCTACGGGCGGATGCGCATGCAGGACCGAATGGATATCGGGCCGCATCTCGTAAATCTTCATGTGCATGGCGACTTCGGAAGTACACTCCTTGCGGCCGCTGAGTTTTTTACCTTGCATGTCGATGACGATGAGATCGTCGACATGCATCATGCCTTTGCTGACGCCGGTGGGCGTGGCAAGAATGCGGTCGCGCATCCAGCCGGACGGTGATATTGCCATCGTTGGCGGCTACCCAACCTTTCTGGTACACCAGCCGTCCGATATCGACGATATCTTGCCGGAACTCTTGCTCGGTCTTCGCCATTGCGGGAAAAACGATTGTATCAGACGGATGCAGGCGGATGGCTCTCGCCAAGCGGGCTGGGCCAACCGGTGGGGTTCTCGGATCATTCGATATCATTGGGAAATATGAGCAGATAGCTGAGACCGTACTGCAAGGCATAGTAGTCGCCGGCGGGTTCACTCAATTTTGGTGCGGGACCTGGAATGCCCGCGTCTTCCCATTTTTGAATCGCGGAAAAAGGTCAGTGCGAAGCAGTCCAGCCAAAGAGATTTCGCGATTGTACGCCTCCGCCTGATGGCCCGTAGGCGCTGAACGAACCTGCCAGTACCTGCGGTCCGGAGGGATTCGAAGCATCCGCCGGAAATAGGAACCCCGTGTACGATTGATACGAGAGTGGATTGGCGGGAATGCCAAGCCGCAGAAAACTGATTTGCTGCGCCCCGCTGCTCCAGAGTCCAGTGATTACGTTGCTGTACCCTGCGAATACCATGCTTCCTACAAAGCTTCCATCGGCTTGGATCGACGGAATACAGAGCAAGCCCTGATATCCGTTAGCGTTCACATTCCAGCATCCCGTGGGTAACGGCGGTGGCTGCTGCGCCGGACTTGAGGAATCCGCCGCCAAACGGGGCGTCAGAAACAAGGTCATCGTAAACAGCAACACTACGAACGTGCGCGTGGTCGTGGTCATAAACCCTCCTCGGTCGGGAATTATATCAAGCGTGAAAAGCAATGTTTAGGGTATGAGATGGCCCGAAGTCGACACGGGGGCGAAAAGCGTATAGCGAATGTTCGTCCAGTGGTGCGGCGCCGATCTCGCCCGCAGCGCCACAAGCACCTTTTACAAACTATTTACTCTTACTTCACACGGATCCGCGCCTCTCCTTGGTAGGATCCAGCCATGCGTAAAGCCAATCGAGGTGCAACTCATCTGTTGTTGACCGGGATGGTAACCGTATTTTGTCTTCCCATGATGCAGTCCAACGCAGCGGGTCAATCGATTTTTAAAGTAGTGCCGGCTCCCTCTCCGGGCGGGATGGAAGCTATGTCCGCTTCCTCACCGAGCGATATTTGGGCCGTAGGCATCGAGGATCAGTTCTTGATGCACTTCGACGGCACCGCGTGGACCGCGTTTTCGGTCCCCTACCCGAACTGCCTAAGTGGTGTGGCGGCCATATCCCCCACCGATGCTTGGGCAGTCGGCTTCGTGGGCGCCTATAACCAGACAATTTTCCGCTGGAATGGGACCCAGTGGAGCTTATTTCCAGGTCCGGTATTCGGGCCGGGCGATGAGTCCACCCTGGTCAGCATCACCGCGATTTCCGCCAACGATATCTGGGCGGCCGGGACGCTGTTGAGCAATGAGGGCCAGCTTGCAAGCTTGCTGCTTGAGCACTGGGACGGTACCGCCTGGACCCCAACCATTCTTAATCCGGGAAATTCAGGTGGCTTTGTTTCGCCGCTCGGTATCTTCGCCGACGCTACGAACGATGTGTGGGTCGTGGGATATTCCGAACCTTTTGTCGATCAGTTCCAAACCTTGGTTGTACACTATGACGGCACGAGTTGGAAGACCGTGCCCAGCCCCAACCGCGGGAAGGGCTCCAACGAGTTGTGGGGCGTACAAGCGTTGGCTCCCGACAACGTCTGGGCTGTCGGCTACTACACACCCGAGCCACCGCCGGCGGAGTCGTCGGCATTAACCCTGATCGAGCATTGGGATGGTACGCGTTGGTCCGTGGTGCCCAGCCCTAACATAAAGCAGGGCACGTATTACCCGAATGAATTATTCGGGCTGGTGGCTGTCTCGGCAACGGATATTTGGGCGTTCGGGGACCACGAGACAACAACGGGTCTGAAAACGCTGCTGGAGCATTGGGACGGCACGGCGTGGAGTGTGGCTCCTTGTCCGAGTCCGGATTATCCAGACACTCTGTTCGGGGGAGTATCTCCGTCGCCGGGCAACGTGTGGATCGTGGGTTCGCAGGACAACGGTAATGCTACGCTTCTGCTTCATAGCACAACGGCGAACTGAAGAGGTCAGAAGAGAGACGCAACTCCTCTGCCCTATACGTCATAACCTGATAGTTTTTCAAGCTTTGCCCGGGCGTGCGGTAGCGTCACGCTGTGGCCTCGTGGCACATGGTACCGGGCGTGATGCTCAGTACTGTAAAGCTTTGTTAAAGCGGTGCCCATTTCGGCGAGTGGGGTCGTCATCAATATATGAAAGGAGATTAATCCTGATGATGATCGGCACTTTTCAACAACCTAACTATCCCCTGACTCCTGGTGATGCACTCCCCGTTGACAATAGCTGTCCCAACTGGGAAATGAAATTAGCACGCGAGGTACAGAACCGCACTTTTCCGACGGCGCGCCCGCGGATTGCGGGACTCGATTATTACAGCGACTGGCGGCCCGCGCGCGGCTTAAGCGGTGACTATCTGGATTACTTCGAATTGCCGGAGGGCAATTTAGGTTTGGCAATTGGCGATGTGGCCGGAAAGGGACTGGCGGCGGCGCTGCTGACGTCGTCGCTCCACAGCCTGGCGCGCGCCCTGCGGCACTATCAACACGGCAGCCTGTCCGATCTGACGACGGCCATCGATGAACTGTTTTACGAAGTCTGTCCAGACAGTTCGTACGCCACTATGTTCGTGGCGCGGTACGATCCGGCCACCCGCTTCCTGCATTTCGTCAATGCCGGACATGAACCGCCGGTGGTGCTGCGGAAGACGGCGACGGGCTATCGTCCGGTGGCGCTGGAGCCGACCGGACCGGTGATCGGCATGCTGCGCAAGTCGCACTTTCAGGAGAACGTGGTGACGCTGGCGCCGGGCGATTTGTTGGTGGCGTATACGGACGGATTGTGCGAGACGGTAAACTCGCGCGGCGAGGAGTGGGGCTTCCGGCGGCTGATTTCGACGATTCAGGCCAGCAGCTACCGGAAAGCTTGCGACATTGTGGACCGGGTGTTGGAGGCGGCGCAGACGTTCGCGGGAGCGTGTCCACAGCACGACGATATGACGTTGTGGCTGGGGCGGGTGGAGGAATCCGCCGCGAGGTTGCCGTTAGTCGAAGAGTGCGTGGAATTGGAGGCAGTGGCTTGAGGGCGCGGGGCGGCCGCGATGCGGTAGATTACAGGTAGTGAAAACCGCCAAATTGTCGCTGGTTTGTCCGGTGTGCCAGTCGACCGACGTATTTTATAGCTGCACCCCGAACTGCTGTTTCAACCATGTGTGCGGGGATTGCGGCGCCACCTTTGAGCCCGTCACCAAATTCACGGGCGCGAAGGTGGGGGGTGTGAAGCCGCCGGAGCCATTGCCGGAGGCATCGGATCCGACGGTAGCTTGTGTGAAATGCGATTCGACGGCGGTGTATGGGATGGCAGACGGCCGGCTGGTTTGCGCGAAGTGCGGAGCGGTGCTGGAACTCGAGATCACCGAAGTCGCCCCGAGTTCCTGATCCGCAGGACCCTAGGGATTAGGCTTGTGATGGATGCGGAGGCAAGCCGTCTCTGCGCCGGTGGGGTCGATAGCTCCGCTACCTTCTTCAATGTGCTGAATGCGTCCGTCCTTGTCGATCACGAAGGTGGCGCGATTGGCGAATCCACGGTCCACGAAAAGCACTCCATAGGATGCGGCCACCTGCCGTTTGGCGAAATCGCTCAATAAGGGAAAGGTGAGCTTGAGCTTCTCGGCGAATTCTTTTTGGGACGGAATGTTATCGGTGCTGATTCCGAAAACTTGAGTTTCGGCAGTGTCAAAGTGGGCGATACCAGCCTGGTACGCCAGCATTTCCTTCGTTCAACCACCGGTAAAAGCAGCGGGGAAGAAGGCCAGCACGACTGCCGATTTGCCGCGGAAAGTAGGAAAGCGTAACGGGCTTGCCGGCGGTTGAGGGCAAGGTGAAATCGGGCGCCATGTCGCCGACTTTCAGGTGGTCTTAGGCGGCGCTTCGGGTGCGCCTTGTTGCGCGGCGAGAGTAGCGGCCACGGCAGCGGACAGCCAGCATTACGGACAGTAGTCTCGTTATTCTCATAAACCCTCCAGGTCTGTCGTGAGATTAGCATTGAACAGACGGGCGGGACAAGCCGGGGGGCTTGGTGGCGCGTCTTCTTTACAATCATTAAGAGGCTTGCATGGCCCGATCTAGTTCGGTTACACTAGAGTTGAACGTGGATTGATTTAGGGCCCGGTTGGCAGGGTCCATCTAATTGCAACCACGCTAAAAAGTGCTAAAGGTGAGTCGGTCTGTTCGAAATTCTCGACCCTGGGAGCCTTTGGCCCCAGGGTTTTTTCGTGTTGGGCCGATCCGCCGGATGCTGGAGGATTTGATGAGCGTCTGGTCGAATACGGTTCCAGCTTCTTTGCCGCTTTCAGGCAGCGAGGGAGCCCTGGTTTCGGTGTCGATTTCCGTCGAACCGCCCCGTTTAGAAGGACTTCTAGATGCGCTGGCGCATCTTGATTTCCCTATTAACCCACAGATTTACCATGCCGCCGGTCCGGCGACGGTGGTCGAGTTCCCGGCTTATGAAACCCGATTGCCAGAGATCCGCGCGATGTTGCAGGCTTGCGGATTTGGGGCGGGCACTTTGTCGGCTACGGCGATGCTCGATTCGATCCGCGGACGGCAAAGTGCGGCGGTCGCCTAAGCCTCTTTCTTTTTCAATAGGTGATCGTTTTCGACGATGAAGGCCTTGATCTGTTCCGAAGCGGAAAGTAATTTATCCCACTGTTCTTTGTAAAGGGTGACGGGGAAGCGGCCCAGGCCGTAAACGGATACGCCGCCTTTCTCGCTCACGCGGACAGATATCTGGCCCCGTCCGGGCTTTTTCAGCGCCTCATTTTCGGCGCGCAACCGTTCCAGCTCAGCTTTGAGATCTTCGTCGGCCATAAGCTACAGCATAGCGAAGTTGCCAAAACTTTACAAAACCGCGACATCATGGCGCGGGCCCGGGCCTATTGTTGAGGGAATGGCAGCCCCCGAAGTCACTCGCCGAAGGTTCTACGTCTCGATGATTTACGGTCTGTGGGGATTGATCGCAACAGCGCTTTCTCTACCGGCCGCGATTTACCTGCTGATCCCGCCAAAACTGCGGAAATCGCCCGAATGGGTGGATGCTGGGGACGTTTCGAACCTGGAAGCGCGGATGCCGGTGGAGATGGTTTTCCGGCAGAACCGGGTGGACGGCTGGAAGATCCAGAGCGAAAAGACGACCGCCTGGGTGGTGAAACTGGATGGCGGGCGATTGGCCGCGTACGGGCCTCAATGCACGCATTTAGGCTGCGCATACCATTGGGACGAGGGTCGCGACCACTTTGTGTGCCCTTGCCACACGTCGATTTTTGGCGTGGACGGGGCGGTGATCTCGGGGCCGGCGCCGCGTCCACTGGACCGTTACGAGACCAAAATTGAGAACGGCAAATTGCTGTTGGGACCGCTGCGCGCGGCGAAGGAAAAGTCGTGAGTTGGCTGGAGAACCGCACTGGGATCGAGACCGCGGTGCGGAATTTTCTGTACGAAGATATTCCGGCGTCGAGCGGTTGGCATCAGGTATTCGGTAGCGTGGCGGTATTCCTTTTTCTGGTGCAGGCATTTACGGGCGCGCTGCTGGCGTTCAATTATGCGCCCACGCCAGGGGATGCTTATAACAGCCTGCGTTACATTTTGACTGAAGTTACCGGCGGGCACCTGATCCGCGGCCTGCACCACTGGGGCGCCAGCATGATGATCGTCGTCGTGGTGCTGCACATGACGCAGGTGTTCCTCTACGGCGCGTATAAGAAACCGCGCGAAGCCACCTGGATGGTAGGGGTGATCCTGTTGATGCTGACGATGGCTTATGGGCTGACGGGATACCTGTTGCCTTGGGACAATCGCGCGTATTGGGGTACGGTGGTGGCCACGCAGATCGCCGCGCATGTGCCGCTGGCCGGACCTTATCTGAGCCGGTTGCTGGGGGGGGACCAGGGGATCGGGGTGGTAACGTTTGCGCGATTCTACGGTCTGCATGTATTGCTGCTGCCGCCGGCCACAGGATTGCTGATTGCGATCCACATCTATTTGGTGCGCAAGCATGGTGTGGCGCCGGCGCCGGGCGACGAGGTGAAACTCAGCAAGAAGTTTTATCCGCAGCAGGTGTTCAAGGATACGGTGGCGATTTTCGCCGCGTTCGTCGTGCTGTTCGTGCTGGCGGTGGCGGTACGGGTGCCGCTGGAACGACTGGCCGATCCGACGGATACGACATACATTCCGCGGCCGGATTGGTATTTCCTGTTTTTGTTTCAAACGCTGAAGTTCTTCGAGGGTCCGCTGGCGATTGTGGGCAGCGTGATCCTGCCGGGGTTGGCAGTGCTGGCATTGATGCTGGCGCCATTCGTCGACCGCGGCAAGGTGATGCGGGTGACGCGGCGGACGATGGCGTTTGGCGTCGTCGTGCTGGCAGCGTTGGGGTGGGCGGGACTGACGGCGGCGGCCATCGCGACCACGCCGAAAGCGGATAATACGGTGGCGATCGACTATGGTGCGCCGACCGATTGGATGGGACTGTCGCCACAAGAACTGGCGGGCATTGGATACTATCGCAAAGAAAACTGCGCCAGTTGCCACGGCCTGGAAGCGGGGAAGCCGCGGATTGGGCCGGACCTGGCTAACGTGCCGATCAAGAAATCGGCGGCATGGATGATCGACCATTTCAAGCATCCGGCGGCCATGGTTCCGGGCAGTTCGATGCCGGCGATTCAGCTTGGCGACGCGCAATTGAATTCACTGGCGGCGTTCCTTTTGAAACTGACGCCGCGGAATGCAGAGGCGCTGGGGAACGCGCCGGATTTCGCGGTACAGGGGGCGCTGTTGTGTCAGACCAGGAATTGCGGGGGATGCCACCAGGTGAATGGAGTGGGGATGAAGATGGGGCCGCCGTTGAACGGGCTGTCGCGGCGGCGCACCAAGACTTGGGTGGCGCAGCATTTTGCCAATCCGGAGGCAATGTCGCCAGGCAGTTTCATGCCGCCATACCGATTCTCGCCGCGCGAGATGGATAATCTGGTGGCGTATTTATTTACTTTGCCGGACTAGGTCTTCCGGGCAATCCTGCCGTAATAGACAAATGCCATAATGAAACCGGAGGTCTGACTTTTGGCAAGCACCACGTTGTCGCTCGAGCAAGAGAAGAATCCATGGCTGGCCGCTGAAGCCCGCTTCGATGAGGCCGCCACGCGCCTCAATCTGGATGATGGCCTGCGCAAGGTTTTGCGCACTTCGGCCAAAGAGATCACGGTTCACATTCCGGTGCAGTTGGACGATGGACGCCTGGAGGTTTTCACGGGGTACCGGGTGCAGCATTCGATCGCACGCGGGCCGGGAAAGGGCGGCATTCGTTTTGGCCGGGACGTGACCCTGGACGAGGTGCGGGCGCTGGCTTCCTGGATGACGTGGAAATGCGCGGTAGTCAACATTCCGTTCGGGGGCGCCAAGGGGGGGGTGATCTGCGATCCAAACCTGCTGTCGCTGAGCGAACTGGAAAAGCTGACGCGCCGGTATACGTCGGAGATCATGGAGTTTCTGGGGCCGGAACGGGATGTGCCCGCGCCGGACGTGAACACCAATGACAAAGTGATGGCGTGGATCATGGACACGTATTCCATGCATGCGCGGCATACTGTGACGGCGGTGGTTACGGGCAAGCCGATGGCGTTAGGCGGGTCGCGTGGACGTCCGGAAGCAACGGGGCGCGGGTGCCTGATCGTGTCGCTAGAGGCGTTGAAGCGGTTCAAGAAGCCGCGCACGTCGACTAATGTCGTGATTCAAGGCTTCGGCAATGTGGGCGGCATGGCGGCGAAGTTAATGTCGCGCGAAGGTTTTAAGATCATTTGCGTTATCGAATATGACGGCGCGGTTTACAATCCGCACGGTCTCGATACGCGGGCGCTTTTCGACCATCGCCACGATACCGGATCGATCCGCGATTTTCCGGGGGGCGAGAATGTCGACCCGGCCGAGGCTTTGTTCCTGCCGTGCGACATTCTATTGCCGGCGGCCACGGAAAACGTGATCACCTCGCAGAACGCGCACAAGCTGCAATGCCGGATTCTGTGCGAAGGAGCGAACGGCCCGACTACGTCGGTGGCCGATGAAATTCTGGCGGATAAACAAATATTCGTGATCCCCGATATTCTGGCCAATGCGGGCGGGGTAACGGTTTCCTATTTCGAATGGGTGCAGGACCGGCAGGGATTCTTCTGGAACGAAAAGCTGGTGAACGAGCGGTTGCAGGAGATCATGGTCGACAGTTTTGGCGCGGTGGTGGAGTATGCGCTGAAGCACGGAGTGAACAACCGGACCGCCGCTTACATGCTGGCGCTCGACCGGGTGGCGGAAGCGATCAAACTGCGAGGGATTTACGCGTAGTCCACGAAACTGCCGATGAGCACGGACGCTTCGACGCCGCTGATGCGGCAGTATAATGCCATCAAACAGCAGGTGCCGCAAGCGCTGCTGCTGTTCCGCCTGGGCGATTTCTACGAGATGTTTTTCGAAGACGCGGTGCTGGCGGCGCGTGAACTGGAGATCACGCTCACCTCGCGCAACAAGGAAAAAGGCACGCCCATACCGATGTGCGGGGTGCCTTATCATTCGGCGGAAGGCTACATTGCGCGATTGATTCAGAAGGGCCACCGGGTAGCCATCTGCGACCAGATGGAAGATCCGGCTGTGGCCAAGAAACTGGTGCGGCGCGAAGTCACGCGCGTGATCACGCCGGGAACGGCTACCGATACGCTAGCGCTGCGGCCGCACGAAAACAACTTTCTGGCGGCGGTGTCACGACAGGGCAATCGCGCGGGGGTGGCACACGTGGATGTATCCACCGGCGAATTCCGGGTTACGGAGATGGACGCGGGCGAAGTGAACGCGGCCATCGAGCAACTGGGCGCGCGAGAGGTTTTATATCCGGCGGAACTGCCGCTTTTCGCGGGCGAAGACCAGGGTGCGCGGTATCTGCGTACGGATCTTGAGGACTGGGTCTTCACCTTCGACTACGCGGACCGCACGCTACGGGACCACTTCCACTTACTCTCGCTCGATGGATGCGGACTGGCCAACCGGCAGGCGGCGGTTTGCGCGGCGGGGGCGATTCTGCATTACCTGCGGGAAACACAGCGCGCGGCGCTCGAACATCTGGACCGCCCCACGCATTACGACCGTTCGGAAAGCATGATGCTCGACGGCGTGACGGTTCGCAATCTGGAACTGGTGGAACCCTTATTCGCGGGCGAGCGCACGGACGCCACGCTGCTGCACGTTTTGGATCAAACCGAGACAGGCATGGGTGGTAGGCTGCTACGGCAACGGCTATTGCGGCCGTCGCTCGACCGGGCGGAAATCGAAGGACGGCTGGATGCCGCTGGGTGAATTGCTGCAGCAAACCATATTGCGCGCGGAATTGCGGAAGCAACTGGGCGGCATTCTGGATATGGAGCGGTTGTTGGCGAAGATCACCATGGGGATCGCCAACCCGCGAGATGTGCTGGCGCTGGGGCGATCACTAGAGAAGATTCCGGCGCTGAAGGCGGTATTCGAGACGCAGCGCGCGGCGCGACTGCGGGAGATGCGCGAGCGCCTGGACGAAGTGGCGGAGGCGCGCGATCGCATTCTCGAAACTATCGCGGACGAACCGCCGATCAACCTGGCGGATGGCGGCACTATCCGGGCAGGTTGTAACGCCGAGCTTGATGAGTTACGGGATTTGAGCCGGAACGGGCGGCAGGTAATCGCGCAGATCGAGGCGCGGGAGCGAACGCGCACGGGCATTCAATCGCTGAAGGTCCGCTTCAATAATGTTTTCGGCTACTACATCGAGATTTCGAAGGCGAACCAGCATTTGGCTCCGGCGGACTATGAGCGTAAGCAGACGCTGGTGAACGCGGAGCGATTTACTACGCCGGAATTGAAGGATTACGAGCGCAAGGTTTTAGATGCAGAAGACAAGATTCTGACGCTCGAGAAGGAACTCTTCGCGGAGGTGCGAAAGTTCGCGGCCGCGCATGCGCAGCGGATTCGGGCGACGGCGGCGGCGATTGCGGAGATCGACGTAACGGCGGCGCTGGCGCAGGTGGCGGCGGAAAACCGCTATGTGCGTCCGACGTTTTCGGACAACGGCGAGATGCGGATTCTGGCGGGGCGGCATCCGGTCATCGAGCGGCTGGAGCAACAGGATGTGGGGCGATTCATCCCCAACGATTTGTACCTGAATTCGGATACCGACCTGATCGCGATTATTACGGGACCGAACATGGGGGGCAAGTCCACTTATTTGCGGCAGGCGGCGCTAATCGCGATTCTGGCGCAGATGGGTTCGTTCGTGCCGGCGGATGCGGCGGTAATGCCGCTGACCGACCGTATCTTCACGCGGATCGGGGCGTCGGACAATTTGGCGCGGGGGCGGTCCACGTTCATGGTGGAAATGACGGAGACGGCCGTTATTTTGAATACGGCAACGCCACGCAGTTTCGTGGTGCTCGACGAAATCGGCCGCGGCACGGCCACCTACGATGGGCTGGCGCTGGCTTGGGCGGTGGTGGAGCACATCCATTCGCGGACGCGGGCGAGGACTTTATTCGCCACACATTATCACGAGTTGACGGAACTCGCCGATCAGTTGGATGGAATTCGTAACCTGAGCGTGTCCGTAAAGGAAGCGGGCGACCGGATCATTTTCTTGCGCAAGGTGGAACCGGGCAAGGCGGATCGCAGCTACGGCATTGAGGTGGCGCGACTGGCGGGGCTGCCGCCGCGGGTGATCGAGCGCGCCAACGAAGTACTGCGGCTACACGAGCGAACCGAGCACGCGGTGACGGGCGAGCTTTCGACCTCGCCAGTGCCGCAGCAACCGGTACAGATCCAGCTTTTCGAGCCGCTCAATTACGGAATTGCGGAGCGCATCCGGCAGTTGCAGATCGACGAGTTGCGGCCGGTGGAGGCGCTGCGGCTGCTGGCGGAATTGCAAGACGAATTGAGGCGCGGGTGCGTGTAGCCGGGGTGATGAGCGGCACGTTGCTCGATGGGATCGACGTGGCGGTAGTGGAGATTCGGGGGCAGCGCGTTTCGACCATTGGGTTTCAATCGACGCCGTATCCGGAAGAAGTGCGACGCCGGGTACTGGCGGTATCGGATACGAATGCCGCGACGCGGGAGATTTCGCGGCTGAATTTCGCATTGGGCGAACGGTATGCGCGCGCGGTGCTGCGGGCCTGCAAACGGTTCGGCGCGGTGGAACTGATCGGCTGCCACGGCCAGACGATTTATCACGAAGGCGGCGCGAACACCCTGCAGATTGGAGAGGCGGCGGTGATCGCGGAGCGCACGGGCGTGCCTGTGGTTTCGGATTTCCGTACGCGCGATATTGCCGCGGGAGGCCAGGGCGCGCCGCTGGTACCGTTTGTGGATACGCTCCTTTTCGGGCATGCCCGGCAGACGCGGATCGCTTTGAACATTGGGGGAATCGCCAATCTCACGGTGATTCCGTCGGGGATCGCGTTTGATACGGGGCCGGGGAACATGGTGATCGACGCGCTGGTGCGGGAGTATACAGGCGGGCGGGAAAGCTTTGACCGCGGCGGGCGTATCGCGGCCAAGGGCCAGTTGAACCGGCCGCTGCTGGACAAACTGTTGGCTGATCCGTACTACCGGGCCAAAGCGCCGAAGAGCGCGGGGCGGGAACAGTACGGGGCGGCGTTCGTGGCGCGTTTGCGAGAGACCGGACTGGCGCTGCCGGACCTGATCGCGACAGCCACGGTATTGACGGCGGCGACGATTGCGATGGCGGCGGGGCCCTTCGTGGCGGATGAACTGATCGTATCGGGAGGGGGCGCGCACAATCCGCAGATTCTGGCGCACCTGGCGGGATTTCTGCCGGGCGTGCGGATCGCGACTTCCGCGGATTACGGGATCGACGTGGATGCGAAGGAGGCTATCGCGTTCGCGGTTTTGGCGTATCGCACGTGGCACAAGAAGCCGTCGAACTTGCCGGCGGCGACGGGCGCGCGGCATCCGGTGATATTGGGAAAGATCAGCTACTGATCAGGCGTCGCGTAAGGTGACCATAGGATCGACCTGGGTGGCGCGCCGTGCAGGCAGGTAGCTGGCGAGCAGGGCGATCAGGGCCAGGAAGATCGCCGATACTGTAATCGCCAGGGGATCGCCGGGGCTGACGCCTACCAGCAGACCTCCAGCCAACCGCATGGCTGCCATGGCGAGGGCGATACCCACCACGATGCCGGCAGCCGTCAGCAGCATGCCACTGCGCACCACCAGGGCCACCACATTCGCGGGCGTAGCGCCCAGCGCCAAGCGGATGCCGAACTCGTGCTGCCGCTGGCTGACGGCATAGACCAGCACGCTGTACATCCCGATGGCGGCGAGCAGCAGCGAAACGGATCCTAAGACGCCGAGCAGGGTAGCGGCCACTTTATGGGCGTAGAGGGAGGCGGCCACCATCTCGTTGAATTCGACTACATCTGCCACGCCAGCGTTGGGGTCGATGGCAGCGGCTTCGCGGCGGATGGAGGCGGCGGATCTGCGGGGGGGGCCCGCGGTGCGGATGAAGAAAGCGGTCCAGAATTCGCCGCCGTGCCGCTGTCGATAGGGCATGTAGATATAGGGCGCGGGCGGTTCGGTGAGGGTGTAGTACTTGCTGTCTTTGACCATGCCAGCCACGGTGGACCAGGCGCCATCCACCAGCATGCGGCGCCCCACGGGGCTTTGGCCCTTGCAATAGCGCCGCGCAAAAGTAGCGTTGACGACGACAACGGACGCGGTATCGAGATCGTCGCGCTCGGTGAAATCACGGCCTTCGAGCAGGGGGATGCGCAGGGCATCGAAGAAGCCGGGCGCCACGATGGCGCTCGAAACCTGCATTTGTTCATTGGGACCTGGAACGTATCCGTCCACTTGGATGGCGGAGCGCTGGCCGGTGCCGATCGCGAGGGGTACGGAGTTAGCGAAACTGACGGCAGCTATGCCCGAGAGGGAACGGATGCGATCGCGCAGACGGTGGCAGAACTGGGCGCGCTGTTCGGTGTTCTGGCAGAACGTATCGAGGTGGTATTGGACGAAGAGCAGGTTGTTGGCGTCGAATCCGGGTTGAATGGCGCGGGCGTTCTGAAAGCTGCGGGCAAAGAGGGCGGTGCCGACCATGGCGACCAGCGCAAGGGCCACCTCCGCAATGACCAGCAGGGAGCGGGTACGGTTCTGAGCCAAGCCTGCGGTTCCGCTACGGCCACTTTCCTTCAAGGCTTCCATCAGGCCGCCGCGCAAGGGATGGATGGCGGATGCGAAGCCGGTTAAGCGCGCGCCGGCACAACAGAGAGCGGCGGTGAAACCGAGCATATCAGCGTTGAGGTTGAAATCAAAAGTAACGGGAAAGCCCACGGGCGGCAGCAGCCATAGCAGCGAACGCCCGAGCCAGGCGGCAAGTGGAATGCCGGCGACGGCGCCCATGGCGGCCAGCAGCAGGCTCTCGGTAAGAAGTTGACGCGCCACACGCCAGCGACTGGCGCCCAGGGCCATGCGAACGCTTAGCTCGCGCCGTCGTGCGGTGGCGCGGGCGAGTTGCAGGTTGGCGACGTTGGCGCCAACGATCAGGAATAGAACAAAGCAGACGGCCATCAGAATACGGAGCGGCGCGAGCAGCATGGCCTGCATGCCGATGTGTTCTTTCCAGACGGGCATAAGGCTGGCGTGGAAACCTCGGCTGGTTTGGGGCGATTCATCCGCCAGGCGGCGCGCACAGGCTTCGACTTCGGCATTAGCTTGGGATGCGGCGACACCGGGTTTGAGGCGGGCGGTCAGCCACATCTGGCGTGCGCCACGGTCTTCGAGCAGCCAGTTACCTTGCCCATTCATCTGGGGGGCCATGTTTACGGGGATCCAAATTTCGACCTGCATGCCGGGCATGGTGCCGCGGAACTCTTCCGGGGCGATGCCGGCGACGGTGAGTTGGAAGCGATTCACGCGGATGGTACGGCCAACCAAACCCGCATCGCCCTGAAATAGGCTCTGCCAGATGCGGTAGCTGATGACGGCGGCGGGCGTGGCTCCGGCGTGGTCACTATATTCGGAAGGCAGGAAGGCGCGTCCGCGGACGGGCTTCACACCCAGTACGGCGAAGTAATTGGGCGAGACGTATTCGCCATAGATACGGCGAGGGTTGTCGACGGGGCCGACGGTGAAGGCATTCAGTAGCGAAGCGGCCAGTCCGGAGAAGGACTGCAGGCGGTCGCGATAATCGCGATAGTCGCGGTAGGAGGTAGTGGAGTATTCGCCGCTTGGGGAAACGGTTTCGATGGCGGCCAGACGATCGCCGGCGGCCACGCCGGGGAAGGGGCGCAAGAGCAGGTTGTCGATCCATCCGAAGACCGTGGCATTGGCGGCGATGCCTAGCGCCAGGGTGAGAACGGCGACGGCTGTAAAACCGGGGCTGCCGCGCAGGACGCGGAGGGCATAGCGGAGATCGTCATAGAGGCTACGCATGATGTTCACGGATGGATGGGCAACTACAATGCCACATGGAATATGGGGGAAACAAGGGAGTTGTGGGCCGGAATCGACGCGGCGTGTTGCGGTTTCGGATGGCTGTGTCCGGTTTTGGGACGTGCCGGCATTGGCGAGTTGAGTGTCCCTTTTTCCTTTCTATTTACGCTTTTTATCCTGAGGTCGTTTCAAACAAACCACAGGAGAACCAATGTCAACCCATAGCACTCAACGCCACAGGAAAATCTTCAGAACTCTCGCAGCAATGGCCGGTCTGTCGCTGTTCGCCGTCTTGCCGGGCCGGGCGGCCACCCAACCGGTAATCAGCGCCGTGACCACCAACTATACGGTGGATCCGCCGACCATCACCATCTCCGGCAGGTACTTCGGAGCCCTCACGCCGGGGGTGTCACTCGACGGCATGCCGCTAACCGTTGTAACTTACACTTCCAACCAGGTTACGGCGCTTCTTCCATCGAATATTGCTCCGGGGACCTATCAATTAGTGCTGACCAACCACACCCAGCAGACCCAGACTACATTCGACGCCACTATTGGCGCGGTGGGGCCCGCGGGTCCTACAGGCCCAACTGGACCCACGGGATCGGCTGGACCTGCGGGTCCGTCCGGCCCTTCGGGCCCCGCTGGTCCTTCTGGCCCCGCTGGCCCTGCCGGACCGCAAGGTGCTACCGGTCCCCAGGGGGCCACTGGGGCTACGGGTGCGACCGGACCTATGGGTCCAATCGGACTCATTGGGCCGCAAGGTCCACAGGGGGCGACAGGTCCAGCGGGCGCCACAGGTCCGCAGGGGCTCACTTGGCAGGGACCGTGGAATCCGGGCGGGACTTATGCGTTCAACGACGCGGTCAGCTTCAATGGCTCCAGCTACATTAGCTTGATCGCCAACAATACTGGAAACCAACCGGATTCGACGCCGGCCGCGTGGAGCCTGGCGGCCAGCGTCGGCGCTGCCGGACCTGCGGGAGCCACCGGCGCCACGGGATCCGCTGGCCCTGCCGGACCGCAAGGTGCAACCGGCCCTCAGGGCGCCACAGGCCCTCAGGGCGCCACAGGTCCGCAGGGCCCCACCGGACCGCAAGGCGCAACCGGACCGCAAGGGGCCAACGGTCCGCAGGGCCCAATCGGACCTGCCGGTCCAGTCACCGTCTACCATACGGCTCCCAACTCCAACGGAACACCCTTCGGGATCACGGTAGCCAACTCTTTTTACACCATCGCTACCCTGACCCTTCCCGCGGGAAGCTACTGGATCACTTCCAAGGTGTCTGCCGGAAACCAGGGTGGCTCACCCGTCGAGGTTGTGTGCCAGCTATCTAACACTACCGGGACATACTCTCAAACGGACCTCGAACCTTACAATTCCAGCGTAGGAATCTGGCTGCAAACGCTGCCTTTGGAGGCAGCCGCAACCTTCAGCGGCACCACATCGGTGTCCCTGCAATGCGAAGCTGCGCCTACGCCCGCAGTCTATATCTATTACCCCCAGATAACCGCGGTACCGGTGACTAACATCATCACCCAGTAAGCTGTTTCGGTCGCGGCGGGCTACTTACTCGCCAGTTCGAGCAATTGTGGCTCGCCGATGACCGGCACGCCTAAGCCGCGGGCTTTGTCGAGTTTGGATCCGGAATCTTCGCCGGCCACCACATAGCTGGTTTTACGGCTGACAGAGCCGCTGACTTTGCCGCCGGCAGATTCGATCAGCAGGGTAGCATCCTCGCGGCTGAGGGTCGGGAGGGTACCGGTCAAGACGAAGGTCAGACCGGCCAAGGGGCCTCCCTCCTTTCGCTTTACCTGGTAGTCGAATCTCAAGCCCGCGGCGCGAAGGCGTTCCACCAGTTCCTGGTTGCGCGGTTCGTGGAAGAACTGGTAGACGCTTTCGGCGACCTTGGGACCTACCTCTTCGGCGCGCTGCAACTCGTCGACGCTGGCCTTAGCGATGTTGTCGAGGCTGCCAAAAGCTTCCGCCAGGAATACGGCAGTGCGGCCGCCTACGAAGCGCAGCCCCAGGGCGCCGAGGACGCGCGGCAGCGGGCTCTCCTTGGACTTCTCGATATTGCGGATTACATTGCCGGCCGATTTTTCGGCCATGCGCTCGAGCGAGATCAATTGCTCCTTGGTGAGCCCGTAGATATCGGCCACGCTCTTGACGAGACCGCGATCGACTAACTGGTCCACCAGGACGTCGCCTAAGCCATCGATGTTCATCACGCCGCGGGCGGAGAAGTGGAGGATGGATTCTTTGAGGCGGGCGGGGCAGTTGGTATTGATGCAGCGGGAGGCGGATTCGCCCTCTTCGCGCACGATGTTGCCGCCGCAGACCGGACACTTTTCCGGCATGCGGAACGGCCTGCGGTAGGAACCCTGAGTTTGCACGCGCACCACTTTGGGGATCACGTCGCCACTGCGTTCGATGACCACGGTGTCACCGATTTGTAAGCCCAGGCGCTCGATTTCGTCCTCGTTGTGCAGGGTCGCGCGCGAGACGGTGACGCCACTGACCTGGACCGGCTGTAAGCAGGCGACCGGGGTAAGGGCACCGGTGCGGCCGACCTGCACCTCGATACTTTCGACGGTGGTGGCGGCTTGGCGGGCCGGATATTTGTAGGCGATGGCCCAGCGCGGCGCTTTGGCAGTGTAGCCAAGCTGGCGCTGCTGCGCGATGGAATTCACCTTCACCACCACACCGTCGATCTCGTAGGGCAACTGTTCGCGCTTAGCCTCCCACGCGGCGCAGAATTCGATGACCTCGTTCACGCCGGCGCACAATTTGCGGTCCTTATTGACGCGGAAGCCCAGGCGCACCAGTTCTTCGAGCGCTTCCCAATGGGTGGGCAGGGCGGGCGCGCCATCCACGTAGAAAAAATAAGTGTAATAATCCAGGCGGCGGGAGGCGGTGATGGAGGGTTCGAGGACACGTAGCGATCCGGCAGCGGCGTTGCGCGGGTTGGCGAAGCGCGAGAGGCTGCGTTCGTCGCGTTCGGTATTCAGGCGCTCAAAGGCGGCCCGGTTCATGACGGTTTCGCCGCGCACCTCGAAGGCCGGCAGGCCGGACTTCACGTGCAGGGGCAGGGAACGGATGGTGCGGGCGTTTTCGGTGACGTCCTCGCCCACCGATCCATCGCCGCGGGTGATGGCTTGGACGAATAGACCGTGGCGATAATGCGCGGCCATGGACAAGCCGTCCAGCTTGAGTTCGGTGACGTATTGAAAGTCGGCGCCGCGCAGCAGGTCGCGCACGCGGCGGTCAAACTCGCGGAGTTCGGCTTCGTCGAGGGCGTTATCGAGGCTGAGCATGGGCGCGCTATGGGCGACCTTGACGAAACCCTCGCGGGGCTTGCCGCCGACGCGCTGGGTGGGGGAATCGGGCGTGAGGAGTTCGGGATGCGCGGTTTCGAGGTCGCGCAATTCGCGCATGAGGGCGTCGTATTCGGAGTCCTCGATGGCGGGCTGGTCGAGCACGTAGTAGAGGTGCTCATGGTGACGCAAGGTTTCGCGGAGCGTCTCGATCCGGGCGGCAACATCTTTCGGCATTTGGCTTTTCTTTATAGTTTAAACTGAGATGTCTGGAGTAATGCCATAACCGCTGCACGTAAGACCATCATCATTTACAATCCCTTTGCAGGAAAGATGGGCGAAAAGGGACTCAAGCGCCTGTCGGACGCCGCCGAGATCCTGCGCGAAGCAGGGCACGACACCTGGCTGGTTCCTACACAGGGGCCGGGGACGGCCGGGGCGATTGCCCGGCACAGCATTGCCGATGGGGCCGAACTGATCCTGGCGGCGGGCGGCGACGGCACTATAAACGAGATCGCCGAAGGGGTCGCTTTTTCGGACGTGCCGATGGGTATTCTGCCGGCGGGCACGGCTAACGTGCTGGCCAACGAGATGGGGCTGAGTGCGAGCATCACGGGGGCGGCGGCGAGTTTGGCGAAGTGTATCCCGACGCGCATTTCGGTAGGAAGGCTGCAATGTGTGAACGGCTCGGAACGTACCCGGCTGTTTTTGTTGATGGCGGGCATTGGGTTGGATGCGCGGATTGTTTACAATATCAACCTGCCGTTGAAGGCGCGTATCGGGAAGCTGGCGTATTGGATCGGAGGCTTCGGCATGGTAGGCCGGAAGTTGGACGAGTTCGACGTGCTGGTGGATGGGCGGCGGGTGAGTTGCGCATTCGCACTGATCAGCAAAGTGCGGAATTACGGCGGGGATCTGGAGATTGCGCAAAGCACCAGTCTGCTGGACGATAAATTCGAAGTGGTGCTCTTCGAAGGGCGCAGTTCGTTCCGGTTTCTGACTTACCTGGCGCGGGTGGCGGTGCGGAAGATTGCAGGCGTGCCGGGCATTTCGCTGATCCGGTCAGGCTCGGTTTGCATGCCGGGGACGGCGGACCGGCGCGTTTATATTCAGGTAGACGGGGAATACGCGGGACACATTCCGGCAAGCGTGGAGATTGTGCCAGATGCTCTCACATTGTTGATCCCGGAGCCGTATGTGCGGAAGAACCAGCCGGGGCTGCGGTAGGGTCGGTTCTAAAGTCTGATCCCCTACCAGCCGATTTACGGGCGAGGAGATCACACATTGTCACCAGTTCATTTCAATCACACAACACAGGAAACGCACGCGACCACATCCGCGACGAAGACGGCCGCTCCGGCCGCCCAGGTATCGGATAGCGTGCAATTGAGCCCCGCCGCCATGGGCGAGGCCGATCTAACCGGGCGCGTCGCGGAAAACGCGCAGGCCGGAAACTTGACCGGCGATCAGGCGCAACAACTTTACGGTCAGGTCGCCACAATCCATACACAGATCGCTACCGACAAGGCGGCCGATGGCGGCACGCTTTCGGCGAGCGATGCACAGGCTATCCACCAATCGCTGGGTCAGTTGAGCCAGACGATCTATGGGGATACGCACGGCGCATCCACTGCACCGGCACGTCCGGAGGGAAGCAAAGCCGGTGTGCGGGAGACGACGGAGGCGGGCCGGATCGCGATCAACGAAAAGGCTGGTAATCTGACCAGCGATCAGGCGCAGCAGTTGGGATCGCAATTGACCACTATTCAGGGGCAGATTGCTACTGATGAGCAGGCCGATGGGGGGAAATTAAATCAGGCTGACGCGCAGGCCATCAACCAACAGCAGAATCAACTGAGCCAGCAGATACGGGACACGGCGCACGATATCACCACGCCTAACAAACCTGTGGTGAATGCGACGTAGCGGGTAGTGGGGCCTTTACCGGGGGCGTCCTCAAATAGGCGATCACAAATAGGACCGCGAGCAGCGCGTCGGGCACGCCTGTGGCGGCTTGTGCGGGCGAAATGCGGTCCTGCGTGTATAAAACGAAAGCCGCTCCTGCATAGCTTACTTTCTCCAGGATGGAGGGCAGGATCATGGGGCGGAAGCGCGCCGGATCGGTGGCGATCAAAAAGAAGACGAACTGGAAAGCCACCCCGACGCCCGCAAACCCGTAATAGAACTGCGGGTGGGTGATGGGCGGCGGGTCGATGCGGCCCACCATATCGAAGACAAAGTAGAGTGGCGCGAGGGCGAGTACTCCGAACGCGCCCGCTATCCAGAACACGACCTTAGCGAATTTCATGCCCGCGAGTATAGCAGGGGCAAAGATTACATGCGCTCGACGCGGACGCCGCCGTTGGTGGTGGTGGCGCGCACCAGGTTACCGCCAGAGCCCAAGTCCACGGCCAGATGCCGGTTGATATCGCCTTGTACGGTCACGGGAAAGTCGATACTCATGCCGCCGTTGATAGTACCGGTTTCGAGGTGCGCCGAATAAGCCGACGGAACCCGGATTGTCACGCCGCCGTTAGTGGTGGAGACATCGCAACGGTCGCCATCCCAGTGGTCGGAGGCCAGTTCGAGGTGCAATCCGCCGTTGGTGGTGTGGCCTTCTACGGAGCCCGCCAGATGTTTCAAAGATACGCCGCCGTTGACCGCGTCAAATTGGATGCGGCCCTGTACGCCCACGATGTTAATGCCGCCGTTATGGGTTCGCAGCACCAGATCGGTCTTCATGGGCACGAAGATTTCATAGCTGACGCCCCAACCGCGGTGGGTTGAAGAAGGGCCGGTGGCGCGTACACGCCCACTGGAGGCTTCCACCCGGATCTCGGAGGCGACCCGGCGAGAGTCCGATTCATCGTCCTGGTAAGCCTGCACTTTGCTGCGCACCAGAATATCGTTGCGGTTGGCGCCTTTGATGCAAATTCCACCGTTCGTACCGCCGTCCACGTCCAGTTGCCCTACAGTGGGCATGGTCGCCTCGCGGATTTCGCAGTAATGGCCCCGATCGCTGCCACGATCTTCGTCACAAGTCATGGACTTTTCTTGCGGCAGCGCGGCGGGCGCCAGACATAGGGCCAGGATCAGAATGCTTTTCATGGTTTTGCTCCCGTACCGTTAGACGAGCGACCTAAGCGACGGTTGGGCGAGACGAAACTATTTGTGGCGGCGCAGTTTCTTGCGGATATCGGGCCAGAATTCGGCGGCGAGATTGCTGACCAGGTCAAAGCCGAGGCGGAGCGAACCCTGTTCGAAACCTAGGCTTACGGTGTCGAGGCGATCGGGATACCAGAGGTTGGAGAGGAAAGCTTCACCATAAGCGCTACCAACGCGCCAGGTGGAGAAGGTCTCGCGGCCGGAATCGGTATGAGTGAGAACGGTTTCGCGGGCGGCATGCGCCATCCTGCGCCAAAGACCTTTGCGGGTGGATCGGAAATAGCGGGGATCCTGATGCAGGGTGGTGTCGAGGCCGACGGCGAGGACCGCATGGATTACGACGCCGCCTTCCGTGGAAGCGACGCGCCGGCCATAGGCGGCTAAGCCATCGCCCCATTCCGTAGGCGCATTTAATTCCTGAAGCAATCCGGCATAAGCGAGGGTTCCGGTGATGGCCCATGGTCCGTAGACTCCCCAGGCGTGGAACCGCAGCTTTTGAAACGCGGTCAGCGGCGGTACTGGGGCGGCCTCGAGTGCCACCTGGTACACAGCGGTCTGGCCGAGGCTGTTCGTCAGAGCCACGTTGTGGGCACCCACGGTCCAAGTGGGCGGGAGGCCGGCGACGGCGGTCTGGCCGGTGAAAGACCGCAGTGGGAGCGGCGCGCCTCCCAAAGCAACGGCGGGCGGAACCCCGGACGGACTGAAATTAGAGCCGGTAAGCGTCACCTGTCTGGCGGCGTAGTCCACCGTGGCGCCGAGGATGGCGGGCGGGTCGTCGAGAGCGGCACTCATTGAGGGCGCGAAGCAGACGAGGCTGGCGATGACTAAACCGGAGGTTGTCAGGAGGAAACATAATACCAACATTCGCCAAATTTCTTGTAAGGAAGCGGGCGCCGACGGGACTATAACCAGCGAAAGATATGATACACGTTCAAAATCTCGCTAAAAGTTTCGATAACAGGCAAGTGGTGAGCAGTCTTTCGTTCACGGCGAAGGATGGGGCAATCACGGGCTTGCTGGGCGCTAATGGGGCGGGTAAAACCACCACGTTACGCATGATCTGCGGAGTGCTGGCGCCGGAAACGGGAACGGTTACGGTGGATGGCGCCGCCACCGGCGACCCCATCGAGCGGCAGGCGCACCTGGGCGCTTTGCTTGACCATATAGGGATTTATCCGCGGCTCACGGTACGGGAGAATTTGGAGTACTTCGGCATGCTGCGGGGGATGGCTCCGGCGGTATTGCACGAACGGGTGCAGCGGGTCCTGATGATGCTGGGATTGGAGGCGATCGCGGACCGGCGCACGGCCGGCTTTTCGCAAGGCGAGCGCATGAAGACCGCGCTGGGCCGCGCCATGCTACACGCGCCTCGGAATCTCCTGCTGGATGAGCCCACCAACGGCCTGGACATTCCCACGGTGCGCTCGCTGCGGGAGATCCTGCGGCGGTTTCGAGATACAGGCGCGTGCGTGGTGTTTTCGAGCCACGTGCTGGACGAAGTGCGGGCGCTATGCGACCAGGTTGTGATCATGGATCGCGGGTGCATCGCGGCGCAGGGTTCGCCGGCGGAACTTTGCGAAGAAACCGGATGTGCGTCCCTGGAGGACGCGTTTGTAAAACTCACTTGCAAGGAGGAGCAAGCCGTATGTTGAATCCAATATTAGTGGTGGCGCGCAAGGAGGCGATCGACAGCTTGCGCGATACGCGATCAGTGATTTCGTCACTTATGTATGCGCTGATGGGACCGGTGGTGGTTTTCATGGTTTCTTTGGCGACGCGAATGGACGCGGTGCTGATTGCCATGATGGCGGTGTTCACGCTGGTGGCGGCGTTCGTGGGGGGGATGCCCGTGGCTATGGATACGGTGGCGGGCGAGCGGGAACGGCAATCGCTGTTGCCGCTGCTGATGAATCCGGTGAAAAGACGGGAGATCGTGCTGGGGAAATGGCTGGCGGTCGGCATGTTCGCATGCGCCGGGCTAGTGCTGAATCTGGCGGGCTTTGCGGTAGTATTTGCGCGCGCGGGATTGCACCTTTCCGGGCTGCGCTTACTACCTGTGGTAGTGGCCGGAATTGTGCCGCTGGCGCTACTGGCGGCATCGCTACAATTGCTAATTTCGACGGTTTGCCGGGCAGCGAAGGAAGCGCAGACGTATCTCTCGATGTTGGTCTTTCTGCCCATGGGGCTGGGCATGTTTCAGGTCTTCTTTCCAGCGGGGGCACAGGGGTGGTTCGCTTTCCTGCCAGTATTAGGGCAGCAAGTGCAACTGGAACGTTGGATAAAAGGGGGGGGCGCGGCGTTCGGCCCCGCGGCCGCGCTGGGCTGCTTCACGGCGGCCGTGGCAGTGGTGATACTGGAGGTCGCCGCGAACCGGCTACATCGTGATGAAATCGTTTACGGAAGCTGACGTATTTCCGGACGCCAGGACCCTCACTACCTTGGAACGCGCTGCGCTCGAGCAAGAATTCGACCGACTGCTGGCCGCAAACGGGCCTGCGCTGGCGCGCCTGGCGGCGAGCTATACGAACTCGCCCAGCGATCGCGATGACCTGCTGCAAGAGATTGCGCTGGCGGTGTGGCAGGCGCTTCGGACGTTTCGCGGCGAATGCTCGGCGCGGACGTTTTTGTTCCGTATCGCGCATAACCGCGCGATTGCCTACTTGTCGCGCAGTTTGGCGCGCGGGCAGACGCGCGTTCAGGCAGGGGCGGAGGTGGAACTGCGCGATCCAGCGCCGGATCCGGAGCGTGGCTTATCGCAGGAGCAGAATGCCGAGCGCCTGCGCCGGGCAATCCATGGGCTGCCCCTGGTCTACCGGCAGACCATCATGCTGGCGCTCGAAGACATGGGATACGGGGAGATTGCCGAAGTACTGGGGATTTCGGAGGGCAACGTAGGGGCGCGATTGAGCCGCGCACGGCAATTGCTGCGCGACGCCCTGGAGAAGCAGAAATGAGTTTGGATACGGAATTGGAAGATTGGAAGCGGGACTGGCAGGCGAAGGCGGAGGTCCCCGCGGATTTGCGGCGGAAGGTGGAGCGGCAATCGCGCCGGCTGAAGATCAGTTTAGCGGGCGATGTTCTGGTAACGGTTGCGATCGGGGGGGGGACGCTGGCCCTGGCGGTGCGATCGCCGCAGCCGGATATGGTGTTGCTGGCGGTGGTCACGTGGACCTTCATCGCGGCCGCTTGGGCATTCCGGTTGTTGACTACACGCGGGCTGTGGTCCCACAGGGCCGTCAACACTGCGGCATTTGTGGATTTGTCGGCGAGGCGGTGCCGGGCGCAGATGAAGGCGTCGGCGTTCGGAGGGGTGCTTTTCGTTTGCGAGATGGTCTTCTGCCTGGGATGGATCTACCGGCATGAGGAGACGCGGGTTCCAATTTGGGAGTGGCTTTTTAGCTCGTGGTTCCATGGAATGGTGTGGGGGGGGGCGGCGCTGTTTTACGGATTCCTGGTTTGGTATCGGAGGAAAAAGCGGGCGGAACTGGCGTGGCTACGGGATCTGCGGGAGCCTCAGGCTGCTAGACGAGATTGACTCAGAGCTCCTGGGGCGGCGGGATGAGCATGGTGGCGTCGGGCGAGGAATGCGCGCGGATGAGCGCCAGCAGATCGTCGTCTTCCTGCGATCCCCAGGCTTTGGCGGTGGATGCCGCTTGTGTGCGGATGCGTTTTAATTCGGCATCGGTCAAGGCATGGTCGCGCAGCAAAGCGCTTTCGATGGCGTTAATTTCCAGGCGCTGCGAGAGGACCAGGGTCAACAGCGCTCTCCATTCCTGCCGGGTCACTTTCTCCATCGACTAACCCACCACGACCACATGAATTTCGCCGGGCCCGTGGACGCCGCGCACGAGGATTTGCTCAATATCCGCGGTGCGGCTGGGGCCGGTGATCAGGACCATGGAACTGGTCTGTTCGGCAGGCAGCGGCAGGATGGTAAACAGTTCATCGAGACCGGAGAGCAGGCGGTCTTTAGGTACGACGGCGACGTGTACAGGCGGCAGCAGCGAGACGAGGCGGGCTTCGGCGGGGCTGGCCAGCATTACCAGCGAGCCCGTGTCAGCCAGGGCGTAGTCGGCGCTGGTGATGCCCACGTCCGCAGTGGCGCAGAGCGCGCGCAGGGCCGCGGCGTCAGTGAACTTGGATTGCACGCCAGGCAACGAGGTGATCCCGCATTCACACAGATAAGGGGCGTTGGAGGCCACCGCGGTTTTCCCATTCAGAAGGGCGGCACAGTAGGCGCATGCATCCTGCGGCGTAACGGCACGGTAGACCTTTCCCGCCAGCGCTTCGACGGCACGAAGCATACTCGCGATACGCGCTTCCGTATCCATTTCATTCACGCGGATGCGAACGGGTGGGGGGGGGGCGATGGATTGACCAGCGGCGCGGCCTAGCGCGGAGCGCACCTTATTCAACACGGCTTCGCGGGACATCAGCGCATTCTCCAAAGGGCGCGAAAACTCTTGGGTGGCGAGGGCGGCAAATCGCGCTGGCTGAGCCAGGCGCGCACGGGAGGCAAATTCATCAGGGCTGGCGCGCTACGCAACCACTTGCCATCGCCCGGAGGCGCCACCCCGGCTGCGACCATCGCCGCCATTTCGTAGAGGCGCGGATGGCACATCACCCAGGCCCAGAATTTGAAGGCCATGCGCTCCAGGCGGTTCACGCCCTTGCGTTCCTCGTTTTGCTTTACCTCGGCGCGCAGTTCGAGCAGGATCCTCGGGATGTCGATCTTCACCGGGCAAACTTCGGCGCAGGCGCCACAAAGACTGGAAGCGAAGGGCAGGCTGGGCTCGTGCTCGACGCCCATAAATTGCGGCGTAATAATGGCGCCGATCGGGCCGGAATAGACCCATGGGAAACTGTGTCCGCCGATCTTGCGGTAGACCGGGCAATGATTCAGGCAGGCGCCGCAGCGGATGCAATACAGCGATTCGCGTTTTTCGCGGTCGGCGAGAAGCTTGGTGCGGCCATTGTCGAGCAGCACCACATAGAACTCTTCGGGTCCGTCGACTTCGCCGGCGCGCCGCGGTCCGGAGAGGAACGAAGTGTAGACCGTAAGCGATTGGCCCGTGGCGCTGCGGCCTAGCAGTTTCAGAAATACGGCGAGATCCTGGGCGCGGGGAATCAATTTTTCAATGCCTGCCACGGCAATGTGGATCTTAGGCGCGGAAGTGGTGAGGCGCGCATTGCCCTCGTTTTCGACGATGGTCACGGCCCCGGAATCGGCCACCAGGAAATTAGCGCCGCTAATGCCGATGTCGGCGGCCAGAAATTTCTCGCGCAGCACGGCGCGGGCGATCAGCGCTTGCTTTTCGACTACGGTCTCGTTGGGCACACCCAGTTTGCGGGCGAACAGATCGCCTACGTCGTAGCGCGTCAGGTGCAAGGCCGGGGCGACGATGTGATAGGGGCGCTGGTGCGCGAGTTGCAGGATGTATTCGCCCAGATCGGTCTCCACCGATTCGAGTTGATGATGCTCCAGGCGCTCGTTGAGATCGACTTCCTCGGTGGTCATCGATTTCGATTTCACGATCAGGTGCGCGGCGCGCTCTTTGGCCAGCTTGAGCACGAAATCGGCCACCTCGGTGGCGTCCTGACAGTAAACCACGTGGCCGCCGTGCGCGGTGACGTTGGCTTCGAACTCTTCGAGGTAGTGGTCCAGGTGATCGATGGTGTGGCGCTTGATGGCGTTGGCTTGCGTGCGCAGTTCCTGATAATCGGGCAGGGCGGGCGCGGCTACGGCATGCTTGCGATGATCGATCAAACGGGCGGTGGCTTTGTAGATGGCCAGTTGCAGATTGGCATCCGCCAGGGTGTTGTGAACTTTTTCGTCGAATGCGACTGACATTGGTTTACCGGCTGGCCAAGACTTCCGCCAGATGCATGGTGCGGACCGGCAGCGCGGCGCGCGACAGGGCGCCTTGGATCTGCATGAGGCAACTGGAATCCAGGCTGACTACCGTCTTTGCGCCGGTACGCACAATGGAATCGATCTTGGTGCGGGCCATGCCGCCCGAAAGCTCGGGGAGTTTTACGGAGAACGTTCCGCCGAACCCGCAGCATTCCTCGGCGGAATCCATCTCGCGCAATTCGAGGCCGCGCACGTGGGACAGAAGGCGGCGAGGACCGTCCTTAATTCCGAATTCACGCAGGGCGTGGCAGCTATCGTGATAGGTGACCACGTCATCGAAGCGTGCGCCGACATCTTCCACGCCGGCAACTTCGAGTACGAATTTCGAGAACTCCCAGACGCGCGGTGCGAGGGCTTCGGCAGCTTCGCGGGCTTGGGGATCGCCAGGAAACAGATCGTGAAAATGGTGGGCGATCATGGAAGTACACGAGCCGGACGGTACGACTACGTATTCGGCATCGCGGAAAACTTTCAGAAAGTGGCGCGCCACCTGGCAGGCTTCCTGGCGGTAGCCGGTGTTGAAGGCGGGCTGGCCGCAGCAAGTCTGATCTTCGGGAAAGTCAACGTGGTAGCCGAGGCGCTGCAGTACGTCAGCCATCGCCAGGCCGACGGCCGGGAAGAGCTGATCCACAATGCAGGTGACGAATATCGAGACCCGCTGAGCCATGAAGAAGGATTGTAGCAGGGTTGTCCGGCGCAACCGCTTTGTATAAGAAAGACAGGCGGCGTGCGCGTTAGTATACACTGGCTAAAATCATGTCGAAACGCCACTGTTCTTATCTTGCGGTTCTATTGGCTGCCATGCCGGCGCTGGCAACTGTCCGCATTACATCTATGACGCCGTCGGCCGCATCGCCACAGGCGATTGGCACGCCGATCACCTGGGCCGTGAAGGCGACAGATACCGGAGCGGGGCCGCTCACATTCCAGTTCAACGTGGCGGGCAGCAGCCATGTGATGTCGCTGGTGAAGGACTTCAATGCGGGCACGTTGAGCGGCGGCACGTGGACCGCTCAACCTTTCGGCTGGGTGCCCACGGGGCCGGAGGGCGGATACCAGGTCCAGGTAGTGGCCAAGGATTTTGTGACGGGCGAGACGGCTTCGAAGACAGCATCGTTCGTGCTGACGCCACTGGTGACGGCCGGGGCACCGGTGGTGAAGGCTACGGCAAATCCGCTGGTGGCGCTTTTCAGCGCACCGGCATGTACAACGGGTAGTTCGATGCGGGTGTCCTTCCGGCAGCAGACGGCGAATAGCGTGGCGACGACGACGGGGTGGTCCGCCTGCCACGGCGCGGCGACCATGACGTTCGAAGTGGCCGGCATGTATCCCGCCAGCACGTATGTGATGCACGCGCAGACGCGTACAAACGGCGTAGTGACAAACGGCGCGAACGTGAATTTCACGACCGGGAGCTTGCCGGGCAATATCGCTTTCCCGACGTTCAACGTGGTGATTCCCGTGGGTCCGCAAACGGATACTGCGGAACCAGTAATTCTGTGGGGGCTGAGCGAACTGGGCATGGAATCGCAGTGGCGCGACGTGGCCACCGATCTGGCGGGCAAGATTATTTGGTATTACAACGTGCCCCTGCAATATCCGGACCTGCTGACGCGGCCGCTGACGGGGGGCGGGATGCTGACACTTCAGAATGGCGCCGCCTGGGATCCATCCACGCAGAACGGACAATTGGTGCGGCAGATCGACCTGGCGGGTAACGTCACACGCGAGACGAATACGGGAATTCTACAGCAGCAACTTCTTGCGTTGGGGGCGGCGGACGCCGGTCCGTGCTCGGCCATTTCTCGTCCTGCCCCCGTGGGCTCCGCATGCATGGGCGGCTTTCATCACGAAGCCATTGCCATGCCAGACGGCGGAATCGCGATTATGGCCGACATAGAGAAAATCTTCCCGGCGGGAACGCAAGGCGATACCAGCGGCCTTCCCGTCGATATCATCGGCGATATGATCGTGGTGCTGAATTCCGGCTGGCAAGTTACGTGGTACTTCGACGCTTTCGAACACGCGGGCGGCGCGCCGCAACTCGACATCAGCCGTCCGGCGGTATTAGGCGAAGTCTGCACGGCTGGTGAAGCAGGTTGCCCGCCGGTACTGCTGCTGGGCACCGGCATCGCGCCGCTAGCGAAGGACTGGCTACACGCCAACAGTATCTATTACTGGCAGCAGAGCGGCGATTTCATCTGGTCATCGAAGGATCAGGATTGGGTGATGAAGGTGGCTTATGGGAATGGTACGGGGTCGGGTAATATTTTGTGGCGGATGGGGCCTGGGGGCGATTTCAACTTCAACAACCTCGCATTGGACCCTTGGCCATGGTTCTCGCACCAGCACGACGTTTCGTTGATCGCGAACAATAGCACGGTGCTGTTGTTTGACAATGGCGACACGCGGGTATCGCCGCCGCCGGTGGGTTTGGGTTTTAATTGTGGACCGTCCGACTGCGACAGCCGTGGCATGGTATTGCAATTCAGCGAGACCGGCATGACCGTCACTCCGGTGCTCAGTACGGATCTGGGGGTCTACTCGGCGGCGGACGGTAGCGCGCAGACTCTTTCGAATGGCAATTATTTCTTTCAAGCGCCGCTGGTGGTTACGGTGAAAGGGATTGAGGGCTATGCCATTGAGACCGGCGGGGTGGAAGTGCAGGGACCGGGCGGATACCGGGGTTGGCGCATGCCCAGCCTTTACAGCTTGAATTGATTCGGGATTAGCCGACGATCTGCTTGGCTCGGCGGAATACGGCGGTTAACATGGCTTCGGTCAGCTTGCCGGTAGAGGTGTTCTGTTGGCTGGGGTGGTAGGAAGAGATGAGGATCGGCTGGCCAGCGGCGGTTTTGAAAACGCAATCGTGTCCGAAGGCGAAGGCGGCGCGGCTGCGGATTAAGCCGCGGCTTTGCAGGATGGCCAGATAATTATCGAACGCTACGCGCCCCAGCGCGACAATCACTTTTACATTCCGCAATAGGTCGAGTTCGCGCTCGAGAAAAGGGCGGCAGTTGGCGATCTCGTCCCGGGAGGGCTTGTTGCCGGGTGGCGCGCAGCGGGCAACGGCGGTGATGTAGGCGTCAATCAGGCGCTGTCCATCGATACGTGAAACGCTAGTGGGCTGGCTGGCGAAGCCGGTATTGTAGAGCACGCGATAGAGCATGTTGCCGGACTTATCGCCGGTGAACATGCGTCCGGTGCGATTGGAGCCATGCGCTCCCGGGGCCAAGCCGATGATGAGCACGCGCGCGTGTAGGTCGCCGAGGGCAGGTACGGGTTTGCCCCAGTATTCCCATTCGCGATACGCACGGCGCTTGACGCGGGCGACTTCGGAACAGTGCTCGATCAGGCGCGGGCAGAGGCGGCAGGCAACCACTTCGTCTTGTAGCACGTGCAGGGCGTTAGAATTCAAACGATGCATCTTCCTTTTCGAATCGATGGGCGCAAAGCCCTTATCACCGGCGGAGCCAGTGGAATCGGCGCGGCAACCTGCCGGGCGCTACATGCGGCAGGCGCGCAAGTGACTATTGCCGATGTCGACCGGGCGGGCGCCGAAACGCTGGCGCGGAAGTTATCCGGTGCTGCGGTCCTCATACTTGATATTACCGATGAAGCGGCGGTAGCGGCGGCATTCGCGGGAATCGGCGCCTTGGACATCCTGGTGAATAACGCGGGAATCGGGATGGTGGGCGGGATCGAACAAACGGACTTGGCGGATTTCGAACGGCTGTTCCGGGTAAATGTCACGGGGACGTTTCTGGTGACCCGCGCCGCCATGCCGCTGTTGCTGGCATCGCGCGGATCGATCGTGAGTATCGGGTCGGTCGCGGGAATGGTGGGGATTAAAAAGCGCTTCGCCTACTGCGCCACGAAGGGGGCGGTGATCGCCATGACGCGGCAGGTGGCGGTGGAATATCCAACCGAACTGCGGGTTAATTGCATTTGTCCAGGGACTGTGGATACGCCGTTCGTGGAAGGGTACCTGGAGAAATACCACCGGCACGAGAAGGACAAGGTACGGGCGGAATTGAATCAGCGGCAGCCGGTGGGACGGCTGGGGCGTCCGGAAGAGATCGCCAACATGGTGCTGTATCTATGTTCACCGGAAGCGGAATTCGTTACGGGGTCGGTTATGACCATCGATGGAGGGTGGACAGCGGCGTGACCGGGTTAATCGGATAAGTCGGGCCGAATTTGATTTATGCAGTTTCTTAGCGCAGAAAGTACGAATTCGCGCCGATAATTAATCTAGGAAAGCTTGACGAATGGTTAGTTCGCCATGCACAATTAAGGTATCTGGCTGCTCCGGTCGGATTTTTGCATTACAGGCTCTGGAAATTACAGGTGTCAGCACCTGGCGCTCGTTTGGACGTACGATGAAGCCTTCATTTAGCCTCCCCCGGCTGCCTCAGTTCGCCATTATTTTTCTTCTGATATCCAGCGTTATGTCTGCCGCGCCCACGCGCCGGCGGCATCATGTGGTGCATCACGTTACGCATCGCGCCGTGGCAGTTCAGCATGCGGTTGCCGTTCATCACGCCAGCGCGCCTGTGGTGCAAAGGGCTTCGTATCGCGTGCCAGCGTCGCCTCCGGTAGTGGTTCGGGGCGGACCGTGGACCGAGCCGACGTATGCGGACTCAACGGCTGGCGACAATGCCGACGGCGAAGACCTTGACGTGCGCCGGTCGGCAGTAGACGCGCTGGGCCAGTACAACGGATCGGTGGTAGTAGTAGACCCGAGTACGGGACGCATCCTGACCATCGTCAACCAGAAGTTAGCTTTGGGCAGCGGGTTCCAACCCTGTTCCACCATTAAAGTTTCGGTCGCGTTGGCGGCATTAAGTGAAAAAGTGATCGCAGGTGACGGCAAACTTTTCCGCCGCGGCGGCTACAACCTGACGCAAGCGCTGGCGCATTCCAATAATTACTACTTTGCGACGCTGGGTACAAAACTAGGCTTCGATAAGGTCAGCTATTACGCTCACCTTTTTGGATATGGCGAGAAGGCGGGTTTGAATATTAACGGCGAGAGCGCCGGCCATTATCCGACCGAACCGCCGGCCAACGGTGGGGTTGGCATGCTAACGAGCTTCGGCGAGGAGATCTCGCAGACGCCGCTGCAACTGGCCGCGCTGATGACCGCGCTGGCGAATGGCGGCACCTTGTATTACCTGCAATACCCACGGTCGGCCCAGGAAGCCAGCCAGATCGTGCCGCGGGTAAAAAGACAGTTGGATATCCAAAAGCTGATTCCCGAGTTGAAGCCGGGCATGCGCGCGGCGGTCGAATACGGCACGGCACGGCGCGCTCTGCAGGATGAACCGATTGCCGGCAAAACCGGGACTTGCACCGACAGCCACACTCACCTAGGCTGGTTCGGCTCATTCAACGATGCTGGGAACAACAAGCTGGTGGTGGTGGTTCTGCTTACTGGCGGACGGCCCGCGATTGGGCCGCTGGCAGCAGGTGTAGCGGGTGAAGTCTACCGCAACCTGGCGCAGCGGAACTACTTCGCCAAGCGAACCTTGACCCCGCCCGCGCTGATCTCCACGCAAATCTGTTGCGCGCATTAGTACGCGCCCTGAGCAAATCGGAAACGCACTGGCGACGGCACCCGTCTTCCATGTTTCATCCTAATGCTCACCTCACAAGCCACCGGCGCGGATACGCTGTATTCCACACACGTGAACCCACAGTGGGTTCGCCTTTTGAATCTGCTCGAAATGAATGTGCGCTACGAGCGCTGCCAGGGGGCGGAACTCTTCACCGCCGATGGACGGCGGATTCTCGATTTCCTTTCCGGATACTGCGTTCATAATACCGGGCACAATCATCCCGACATCGTTGCCGCGCTCCAGCGGGAATTGAATGGCTTTGGTCCGGCGATGTTACAGAGCCACGTGCCAGAACTGGCGGGTGAACTGGCGCAGCGGCTTTGCGAGCGCGCGGGCGGCCGTCTGACGAAGGCGTCGTTCTGCAGTTCGGGCAGCGAAGGCGTGGAGACAGCTATTAAGTTCTCGCGCGCGCACACCGGGCGAGCGGGCCTTCTATACGCGCACGGCGCTTTCCACGGGCTCACCTGCGGGGCGCTCTCGCTGATGGGCGATCCATTTTGGAGAGAGGGTTTCGGTCCGCTGCTTCCGGGTACTGAGGCTATCCCATTCGGTAACCTGGCGGCCCTCGAAGAACGGCTGGCGACGAAGCGTTTTGCGGCTTATATTGTGGAGCCGCTGCAGGCTGAGGCGGGAATCGTGGTTCCGGAGCCGGAATATCTGCGCGCGGCGCAAACGCTTTGCCGGCGTTACGGAACGCTGTTGGTGCTGGATGAAGTACAGACCGGCATGTACCGCACCGGCCGCTTTCTGGCGGCGCACCATTTTGGGCTGGACCCGGACATGGTGATTCTGGCCAAGGCCCTGAGCGGTGGTCTGATACCGGTGGGCGCGGTATTGACCACGGATGCGATCTACGATTCGGTGTACGGGTCGCTGAAGCGCGCCATCGTGCACACGTCCACGTTCAGCGAAAACGCGCTGGCAATGCGTGCGGGTTTAGCGACACTCGACGCTATCGAGAGCGAGGGGCTGGGCCAGCGCGCCATTGGCTTGGGCGACGCTCTTCGGGGCAAACTGCGGGAAGCGCTGGCCGGTTTCGAGATGGTAAAGGAAGTGCGCGGCCTGGGGATGCTATCGGGAATTGAATTCATCGCGCCCCGGCAAATACGTTTGCGCCTGCCCTTCAAGGCGTTTCGCAAGATTCATCCGGGAATGTTCGGACAGGTGCTGGTGATGCGGTTATTCCGCGATCGGAACATTCTCACGCAGGTTTGCGGCAACAACTTCCTGGTGTTGAAAGTGGCGCCGCCTCTGGTCGTTTCGGAACACCAGCTCGACGAATTCGTGGCCGCCATTCGAGCAGTCGTGGAAGAAGCGCACACGTCAAATTCGTTCTGGGCGGAGGCGCTGGGGCTTGCCGGCCGGGCCATGAATATTTAGTTAGTGTTTGATGGCGAAGTCCCACACCTGCATATTGGCTTTGCCGGGAGTGTACTGAACAACAGCGTACTCGCCGTCTTCCATGGGCTTGATGGGCCACAGCTTATAAAGTCCGTCCTGGGTCATCTGCTTGCGAAAGACCTGGACTTCGATGGGCTCTTCCACGATTTCCTTGGTAACAGGGATGACCGTAATTTTCTCCACCAGCCGTATGCCCTTCTCCGGAGTCAGCTTCAAGATGCCGAAGCGCTCTTCGGTGGAAAGCTGAATGTAGAATTCCTGCTCCGGATTGGCGAGAATATTCGGAGAGTGCGTACCGTCTAACTCCAGCGTGGATTTTCCGGTGACCGCGGGGATGGGCGACAGGACCTGCAGCACGGTGCGCCGTTTGTCCGTATGCATTTTGGACTCGGCTGCCTTCATAGGCTTCACCGCTCCGGCGTCCAGATAGTAGACGCCCGGGTCTTGCGGAATTTTGGCGATTTCGGCTTTCGCTTCCTTTTGGGCCTTCTCTTCCTCGGCGACCACCTTGTTCTCTTCGGTCAGTTGCGATTGCCTCTCGGCCATTTCCGTCTGCGTGCGTTTCAGGTCGATCAATTCGAGGGGCATCTCTTCCCACTGGCTGCGTTCGACGCTGTAATAGCGGACGCGGTCGGTTTGCACCTGGAATTCGCGAACGAGGTGATAGCCGCCGTCTTTCAAATACAGCTTGACGTTGGCGGCGAACGCCGCGAGGGTCAGGACGAAGAAGGCAAGAATGGCCCGCCGCATATCTCTATCGACTAGTTTAGCTCCCCGGCAGTTTCATTCTTATAATGGGAGTTTATGGAATATCGCAAGCTGGGAAGAACCAATTTCGAGATCAGCGAGATTGGGTATGGGGCCTGGGGCATCGGCGGAAGCCAGTGGCTGGGCGGGACGGACGACGAATCGCTGACGGCGCTGCGGCGCGCGATCGGCCTGGGTTTGAACTTCATCGATACGGCGCTCGCCTACGGAGCGGGGCACAGCGAACAACTTGTGGGGCAGGTCGTGCGCGATGCCGATCGTAAGATCTACGTGGCCAGCAAGGTACCGCCCAAGAACCAATTATGGCCGGCGCGGCCGGGCATTGGGATCGAACAGGTATTTCCGGCCGATTACATTGTGCGCTCGACGGAGCGTAGTTTGAAGAATCTGGGCATGGAGACCATCGATCTGCAGCAACTGCACGTGTGGAATCCGGAGTGGATCGCGCGGGACGAATGGAAGCGCGCTTTTGAGGATTTGAAAAGTGCGGGCAAAGTGCGGGCAGTGGGTGTTTCCATCAACGATCATCAGCCGGATTCGGCGCTGGAATTGATCGAGACGGGACTGATCGATACGGTGCAGGTGATTTATAACGTGTTCGACCAGACGCCGGAGCACAAACTGTTTCCGCTGGCGATCGCGCAGAATATCGGGGTGATCGCGCGCGTGCCTCTGGACGAAGGGAGCCTGACCGGGAAGATCGACGAGACCACCGTCTTTCCGCCGGGCGACTTCCGCGAGGGTTATTTCAAAGGCGACCGGAAGAAGCAGGTAAGGGAGCACGTAGAAAGCCTGCTGCGGGATCTTGTCGTTGATGCGGCGAGTTTGCCCGAGATTGCGCTGCGCTTTTGCTTATCGCATCCGGCGGTGTCGACGGTGATTCCGGGGATGCGAAGTATGTGCAATGCGGAGGCGAATTGCGCGGTGCCTGGCAAGGGTCCACTGCCGGAGGAAACGCTGGCGGTTCTGCGCCGGCATGCCTGGGATCGTAACTTTTACGATTGAGCGCGGGACGGTTTTCTACCCGTGGCCGAAGTGCATCAACCAGCCGATGCCGACTAGCGCGGCCACGAAGCAACCGAAGACATACAGGCCGTAGCGCAGGCGTTCGCGATCGTCGCGCTTGGTCACCACACCCATCACCACGGCGGTGAAGAGGGCAAACAGTAAGGAAGCCTCAAAGTGGGAGAGGTTCATCTTGGGCATTAGCTTTTTCTCCCGGCGGCAATTTCAAAAGCATCGACCATGGCGAGGATATTGAGCAGGCCCGCGGTCACCAGGAATTTGGTTCCGTAGTCGTGCACCAGGCCGGCGACATCGGGCTGATTGTACCCGAGCCAGACGGTGAGCAGATACAGAATTCCGGAGGCCAGGTCGCCAATGAAGCCGCCGGTGTTGATCAGGATAGTGAGCAGGTCACCGCTTTGGGGTTGAAACATGGCCCCACGCATCATCAACCCGCAGAGGTACATCAGGGTGATCGAGACTAAGAGCAGCGCGGCGCGGCCGTGGCGCTTGAGAAGAAAATGCCCTCCACCCGGAACCAGCCAGCCGAGGGCGACGGGCCCGGCCCAGACGCTGATGGGCGGCATTGGCTCCTTAGGTTGCTTTTGTTTTGCCATTTCTACGATTTTAGCAGAGGCCGGCGGCAGGCCGTATTTGCCCAGAGGATGCTCGCTCGAAGGAGTGACGTTCAGAAAAATCGTGGGCCGATCGCTAACTTCGGTTAGCGTTGCTGTTTGTCAGTAATCGTACTAAAATCTCTCCAACGGAGCACACCAGAGTGAGTGTCAGAAGAGCCATCCGCGCTGTTATGATCGGCGCCATCACGTTCATCATTGGCCTGATTTACGTGCCGCAATGTAAGATCCAGGTGTATGTAGACAACGCCGACATTCTGAGCTTGGGTGCCGCCGGAGTGATGACTTTCGTAGCTTACCGTTTCAATAAGTAAGGGGCCGATCTAGACTAAAGTGCCGCCACGCGCTCGGAGGTGACGGGCACTTCTATGCCCATGCGCGGACAGTATTCCTGCTCGTAGTATTCGCGGACCCACTCACGGTTCAACTCTTCGCCGGAACGCAAGGTAATCTCATGGCCGCACTGCGTGCATTTCATACGAAAGCCCATGGAGGCCGCCATCGTGCCGCCACATGCCGAGCAGTCAGAGGGGGTAAAACGAACTAACCCCTGGATCATGCGCACCCAGGTATTGACTCTTAGGAAGTAGCGCTGCAGATCTTTGACCGGGACCGCGCCTTCAAAGGTTTGGGCGTCGGCTTCGGGCATACGCCGCAACAGCAGGCGTTTGCCTTCGTCCGTGACATAGCCTTCTTTTTCGAGGATGTCGGACCCGAAGACTTCGACGGCAGTTTCCAGAATCGACTTATCAGGCAAAAAGATGTGGAATTGGGATTCCGTCTCCATCGAGATTTCGATCAGATCGAGGGACTCGGCGCCGAGATCGGTCAAATAGACATCCGGCGTAATTTGGGATCCATCGATCCGCAGGCTGCGCTCCACGATGTGAGAAAACTTTTCAAAAATCTCCAATTCGGTCATCTCGGGCATTCCGTATCTCCTGTGTTGAAAAGTGTACAAATCCTGGTGGCGCTGACTAACCCTTTCCACCCCCCGCTTATCAGGAGTCTAAATCGCATGTGGCCGTAACGCAAGTTAAAATCCCCCATTTCAAAAATGCCGGTACCAGTACTGCTGGCTTCAAGATGCCGCGTAGTATCCTGGTAATTGGAATGCAGGCCGCGATGCCGCAAAGAGCCAGACTGAACTATGGTCTTCTGCTGCTAATAGTTTCGAGGATCGCCATCCTGGCGGCCTCATGCCTGATACCCGCTCCGATCCGTTGTGCCTGGCGCCGCCAGTGGATTTCCCAACTGCAGCACTATGCCACGTTGCTATGGAAACGTGGAATGCAGGGCCGTTATGTGCGCGCCCGCATCCTACACCATCTTATCGGCGCAATGCGGGATGCCTGGCGGCTTTTCTCGGACCGGCCCGCTATGCGGAATTTCCGGCTGATCGTCAGTACGCCAGGGTTTTCGTTGGGTTTGATCATTTTGGCGGTGGCGGCGATAGCGACCGCGAGCCATGGCTTGAGTGTAACCCGCGCAATGCTGGCGCCTCCTTATCGCGACGCCCATAGCCTGGTGCTGATCAGCGAGGGGGGCGCTTTGCCAAACGGGCGCCAAGCGGTAGCGTTACCGCTGTTGGACTATTGGAAGGCGCATAACACAAGTTTTTCAGGCTTGGCGGGCTATCGGTGGGACTCGCACGGAACCGCCTGGGTGACCCCGGAATTCTTCCAGGTGGTCGGCGGCCAGCCGCACCTGTTCCTGCTGCATCGTATTCGCGAATGGAAACCCGCGCTACCGGGGCAGGATCTGGCGGTGGTGGGTCGGTTGAAACCGGGCGTAACCGTTGCGGCGGCGCAGGCAGAATTACGCAATATGGAGGCACAATTCGGAAACAATGAACATCTGCCGGTTGCGAATCAGGCGCAGGCCATGGGGCTGGTAGCAAGGACGCGCAAACCGTTTTGGGCTTATGCGGTGGTCTGTTCGGTGACGTCGTTACTGCTGCTGGCGGCGGCCGGCATCGGCATGCGGACGGACCGGCGCAGGATCGGGCGGGTGCGCGGTTGGTACTGGGCGTATTTCTGCGCCAAAGCAGTTTCGCTGCCGCTGTTGCTGGCGCTGGTGATCTGGGAGTTTAGCCGGGCCACTTCGTTCACCATGACCGGCGGCGCCCGGTTCGTGGCCGAGCCGTTTTTCGTCTGGCTGGTAATTCTGGCATGTGGGGCGATTGTATGGTGGTGCCTGGTGGATCAATGGGCACGCTGCCGGGCATGCCTGAATATCTTGCAGTATCCGGTGCGGATTGGCTCGCTCGGGGCGGTTCTGTTTGACCACGCCGGAACCGAACTGATGTGCCGGGAAGGTCATGGGTCGTTGTACCTGCCGGCGGTGAGCTCGGATTATGTGCAGCGGGCCGGATGGACGGCGCTCGATCTGGAAGGCCTGGGAGAAGACCCGAGGCCAGAGGACGTACACACAGGCTCTCACTTCAAGTGAAAGCGCGCTACGGCTTTGCCGAAGTGAATTTCATCGCCGGGCTCCAGTTTTGTGCCGCGGGGATTGCGATGCACTTCCTGGCTAAGCCCGTCGCGTACGATCCAGATGCCACAGGCGGGAACTCCCGCTTCGCCGCGCTTATACCAGCGATCGTTGAAGAGGCGGTACTCACCCGCGGCTTTGTCGTAAAGGATGTGAGCATGCTCGCGCGATACGGTGCGATTGATCTCGGTATCTTCCGTAAATGCCAGGTCGTTACGGCGGATCATGCCCTCGGAACGATAGACGTCAACTGTGCGCCCGATGTTGGTGCGCGTTTTCGAAAGCGCAATCTCGCGCGCGTTGGCTTGGCCTTCAACAATAACTAAACGAGCGCTGCGTCGCGCCGGAGCTTCGGGGCGTTCCTGGGATTCGACCTGGATCGAGACCCACTTTTCGCCCGGTGTGGGAAGTTCGCGCGAGACATGCACATCGACGCTTAGATCTTCCGGATAGCGGCACTCGTTGCGATCCAGACTGGCCCGCAGTTCCTGTTCGAAGTAGGTGCGAAAGAAACGGCCGGTGAAGGTGGAGGCGCGGCTCTCCTCGATGCCCAGTAGATGGATGTGGACCAAGTTGAACGGGAATACGTTTTTGCCGCCCAGGCGGTAACTTTTCTCGCGGACCTGATCGAGGATGGCGAGGCGGATCTCGGCGACTTCCGGCGGTTCCTCACCTTGACCATGGGCGAAAGGGCTTTCAAAAACGGTGCGTCCAAATTTCTCGACAAAGTCGGCCAGGTTCATGGCACTAATCCCAGATCTTTCGCAGCTTCCATAATCTCACGCGCGACTGGCGCGGCCACTTGTCCGCCGTAGCCGCCATGTTCGACCAAAACGGCGAAGGCCAGGCGGTGGGATGGGTCATCGTAGGGGGCGAAGCCGGCGAACCAGGCGTGGGGTTCGCCCACACCGATCTGTGCGGTACCGGTTTTGCCGGCCATATTGACAGGCGTTCCCGCCATGGCGTGCCGCGCGGTGCCATCGGTGACCACCAGACGCATGGCTTCGGCGATGAAGCCGGCTTGATCGGCGGGAATGATGGAGCGCGGAGCAGCCAGGCGGGCATTGCTTTCATCGAGCACCCAGCGGCCCTGCGGCATAGCGCCTCCCGCGGCGATGGTAGCGGCCACGCGCGCCATCTTGAACGGCGTGATGAGTAGCGGCCCCTGCCCGTAAGAGGCAAACGGCAAGGTAGCTTGCAGGTCGGCCAGTTCGCCGGAGGATATATCGAGCATGCCGGCGGTATCGCGCAAGGCCTGCGCACCGACGCGATAGGTTCCTAATTGGGCGAAATAGCCGTTACAGGAGACTTCGATGGCGCGCTGCATGGCGAGCGTACCGTGGGGTTCATCCTTGATGTCATCGCGGATGGGGCGCCGATACCCTTCGACCACGGCGCCAGCGCGGCCATCGCGCAAACGGCGGCAGGTAAAAGTTTGGTTTTTCAAATTGGGATCGAGGCGCAGGGCCGCCATGGCGGTGACCAGTTTGAAGGTCGAGCCGGGCGGATATTGGCCATAGCGGGCGCGGTCGAGAAGATCGTCATCGGAGGGCGGCGCATTGCGGCCCGCGGGGGGGGCGGGTTCCGGCGCGCTCACCATGGCCAACACGTCGCCAGATGCGGCATCCATCACCACCGCTGCGCCCTTTTCTTTAATCGCTTTCAATAGGTGCAGGTGGAGGATTTCCGTCGCTCTCAATTGCAGCCGGATATCGAGGGTAGTGCGGACGTCGCGAGCACGCGCCAGCAGGCTGCGCATGGCGGGATTGTTGGGTCGATGTCGGTAACGGATAAGCGAGACCAGTTCCGAATATTGATAACCCTGCAGCCTCGCGTTGGAATCATGCTCCACCAGGGAGGCGTTAGGCGCATGGAAATTCTCACCGGTGCGCATATCGCCCAGGATATGCGTAGCGGCGGCGCCGAAGGGGTAGTGGCGCGAATCCAGGCGCGAACAGGCTTGATCGATGGAGATACCGAGGGCTTGGTATTCGGCCCGGCGCTGTTCCAATTTCTTCCAATCGCTGGTGGCCAGCAGGACGCCGTTGCGGTCGTAAATATCACCGCGGGGAATTTCGCGCGCAATGGCGTTGATGCGCGGATTGTGCTGGGCGCGCTTGACGCCATCGTCTTCGAAGACGCGTGCGTCGCGAGCCAGGTAGTCGCGGTCGTGCAGAATCTGGTAATTGGCGGCGAACGCCAAGAGCACTATCGCGCCGGCCGCAAGCGCGGCCCCAGTCCAGCGAAGGGGAGCGCGAAACAGGGCATGCGCTTCGGTCTGGGGGGCGGATGTGGAGACGGAGAGTAGCAGGGCGAAGATCAGGAAGTTTGCCAGCATCGCGGTATTGCCGGAACTGAGAAAGGGCGATACGACGCCGGAGAGAGGCAGTACGCCCAACACTCCGGCGGAGATCAGCAGCATCTCAAAAGCCAGAAGCGACGCCAAGCCTACTGAAAGGAAGAAGGCATAATCGGAGACAGTTCGCAGGGCGATACGGAATGCGCGGTAGATCAGGAATCCGAAGAGCACGAAGACCGCGGCGACGCCGGCAAAACCCCACTCCTCGCCGATGGCGGGCAAGACCAGATCGGTACTGCCAGCGGGGATCATGCCGGGATCGCCGTAGCCGGGGCCGGAACCCAGCACGCCACCGGTAGAGAAAGCCCACAGGGAATGCGCCAGTTGATTGCCGCCGTGTACGTCGTTATCCCACGGCGAGAGCCACATATTGATGCGGTCGACCACGGTATGCGGCTGCCCGAACCGGTAGCCGATGAAGACCGCGGCCACCAGGATGGCGACTCCCAGCAGCGGCAGCATGGGCCGGCCGTGGGCCACCGAGAACATAGTGAGAAAGAGGAAGAATAAAACCAATGCCGGCCCCAGATCTTTCAATACGAAGAACAACAGAATGGACGCGGCGACGGCGCATGCCACCGGCATCAGGTGCGCGAGGCGGGGGACTTCTAGTGCGCGGCCAACGCCGCGGAGGCCTTTTTGGCGGAGATCGCGCAGGCGCTCCCAATGGCGCGCGAAGTACCCGGCGAGGAATAGCACTACAAGGATCTTGATGGCTTCTACCGGCTGAAAGGGTCCGAGGTTGACTTTGTTGTCGCTGGTGCCGGGGCCGGTGCCGAAGCGCAACAGGAGGGCGAAGAGCACGAAGGCGATTAACAGGGGGGTGTAGATCCAGCCGGACAGGCGGCGATAGTCTAGCGTAGGCACCAGGGGGAGCAGCAGCAACAAGCAACCCAGGAAGACGCCCAGCGCGAACTTACGGAATTCGAGCGTATCGCGCAAAGGATCGCGGAGGCTCACCATGAGGATCAAGCCGATGCCCGAAAGCAGGTGGAGCGCCGGCAGGATGGCGGTATCATAACGGGCGCGGCGCATGCGCCAGGCAAACCATACCAGATAGAATCCGCTCAGGTAGATGGCTGACCAGAGCAGATAGGTATTGCGGAACTCGATAGGGGTGCGGACGATCCAGGCGGGCTTCAGCCGGGAGACGGGGAGCAGGGGTTTTCGCTCCTGGCGCAGGCGCGAGACGGTTCCCACATTTCGCAGCGGATGGGCGGCTACAAGAAAGTCGAAGAGTTTTTGCGCATCCGCTTGGCGCGCATCGCGATCCTGAATCACGTCGAGAAATGGCATTATCTGTTCAGCGCTTGAGACGGCATTCAGGTTGAGCACGTCGCCGTGGCGCAGCCGGTCCGAAACATCCGCGAAGTTTAGCGTTTTGGCGTGGTAGACGTATGCCAGCCCCGTTACAACCAGGACGGAGGCGGCCACCAGCCAGAATATTCCGGGAGCGCGCGAATGCCGCGCCGATGGTGCCGCGGGTTGGGGCGTGCCGGTCTCCCAGCTTCTGGTCCGTATCATCGGCGTGAATGATGCGCTTTGACTCGACCCTTGCGCCGTTTAACCGCCTGCGGCCGCGCCCTTGGAGGGTCCGGCATGGGATGGCCGGCAGCCGCGAAATCCAGGCGCGCCGCCGCGACGTCTCCGGACTGCAACTCCTCGAATGCACGCAACTGGAACGCCTTGGTTCTTTCGTCGAGCTCACTGGGTGCCAGAGTGTGTCCCAGCTTTTCGGCAATGGTCAATTCCCTTAACGCTTCTTCGGGGTGGAAAGCTTTCAAGGCGACACGCGCCAAGGCCAGGTGCGGATCGGCCCACTGCGGCAGGTGACGCGCAGCTTCGGCAAACTGCGCGCGGGCCTCGTCGCTACGCCCGGACTGCAGCGCTTGGTATCCGCGAGCCGATGCCCGTTTGCCGGCAATTTCGGGGGCAGCGCCTAGATCGAGCGCGCGCGTCAGATCGAATTCCGCACCATCCCAATCGGAACGCGCCAACGCCCGGGCGGCTCTGCCCCGGTAGGCCGCGCGCAAAGGTTCGCGCAAAAGCTCGCGAGGCGAATAGCGGCCCAGAAAAGCGAATTGCGATTGGAGATCGTTGAAGATGGACCACTGCGCTTCCAGGTTCGCATTGTGAGTGGCGCGCCAGTACCGCGAACAATAGCTGGTGGCGATGAAGAGCAGCATGCCCGCCAACACACAGCCGGTAGAGGCTGCGATACGGCCAGCTATCCGCCACGATTTTCGCGGACTCGACCGCTTGGGTTTGGCAGCCTGTCCGGCTTCGACTGTAGGATTGGGTTTCCAGCCTCCCCGCTTCTCGCGTTCAGCGGCGGTTTCGGCGCCTTCGAGAAAGGCTCTCAGATCTTCGGCCAGTGCTGCCGCCGATGGATAACGACGATGCGCATCGGGTGCGAGGGATTTGACGATGACGGCCCTAAGCGGCGTAGGGCAGGCCGACGGCAGGGCACGCGGCGGGCGGCGCGATTGAATAAGCCGTTCCAGCTTGCGGGTGTCCTCGGCCTGGTAGGGCGGCGCGCCCGCCACCATTTCGTACAAGGTGACGCCCACCGCCCACAGGTCGGCCTGCTGGTCGAGCACGGAACGGCCCAGCCGCTCGGGCGAGCAGTAACTGGGGCTGCCGAAATTGTGGATAGTGAAGTCGTGATTGGGGCGTAGCGTTTTAGAAATGCCGAAATCGAGCAGGCGCACCGTTTCGTTCAGGCCGAGATGAATATTGGACGGCTTGATATCGCCGTGCACTACCGAGGAGGCGGCATCTTCGCCGGGGCGGAAGGCGTGGAACTTCTCCAACTGCACGCAAATTTCGAGCGCGATACGTGCCGCCCGGTAAGCGCTCATGCGCCCATCGTGCTTCAAAACTTCGGCTAGGTTCCTTCCTTCGACATACTGCATCGCGACGAAGAAGTAGCCATCCAGATCGCCGTAATCGTAGACTTCGATTACACGCGGATCGAGCGAACGAAGGCGCTGTTGAATCTCGGCCCCTCGGCGCTCGGCTTGCATAACCATTTGCGTAGCCGCGTCCGGACCATCCTTGATCAGCTTGAGGGCGGCCTGGCGATCGCCACGGGTATCGTGTGCGAGATACACGTCGTTCATGCTCTTGCCCAGGCGGCGGATGATTTCGTAAGGTCCAAAGCGCGTAAGGGCCGGCATGTTCAACCTCTTAGCGCGTGTAGCGCCGCCGCGAGCAAGAATCCAAAAAGGGCACCATAGAGCAGAAATGCGAAGCGGCTCGCGAAGATGCTCCGGCGCGGCGCAGGCGCGGGTTCCGGGCGGATGCGGGTGGTAGCGTGACGCGCACGCGGATCGCGCCGTTGCGGACGGAATTCGCTCCCCGCCACAAATAACGCCGTGATGTTGTCTTTGCCGCCGGCCTCGTTGGCGGCTTCCACCAATTCGCGCGTTACTTGCGAGGGATCCCCCTGGTAGCGGTCGACGATATCGCGGATCGCTAGCGAGGGCAGCACGTCGGTAAGGCCGTCACTGCACAACAGGAATGCTGCTTCGGGCTTGAATTGGCAGCGCCGAATCTCGATGAAACCGTCATCGTCCGTCGCGTGCGGCCGCGTGCCCACGTCGCGGAAAACTTCATTGCGGCGTGGATGCAGCATAGCTTCTTCTTCGGTGAGCGCACCGGCATCTTCGTCTTCACCCACCGGTGAGTGGTCCGGCGTGAGTTTGCGGATGGCGCCGTTCCAGATCAGGTAGAGACGCGAATCGCCCACGTGGCCGATCACCAGTTCATCGGCATCGACCAGTGCGAGGGTGAGAACGCAGGCCATGCCGCGCAGTTCTCTGGAGTCATGCGCCATAGCATAGATGCGATTGTTGGCGGCAGCGATAGCGCGGCGCACGCGATCTTCGGCAAGGGCCGGTTCGGCGCCGGCATCGGGACCCGCCCCCAGTTCTTCTCGAATGGCCTCTACCGCGGTCTCAGCCGCAACTTCGCCGGCAGCTTGGCCGCCCACGCCATCCACCACCAAAAAAACGCCGTTTTGATCGTCGATCCAGTAGCGATCTTCGTTCGAGGCGCGCAGAAGACCAGTATCGCTGGCCACTCCGGAACGCCACTGGATTGCGGCAGGCATAATCGATTTCACTATTTCTTCAATTCGAACGACAGCGTGATCACATCCGCAACCTGTATGCGAGCGCGATCGGGCAACGGTTCTTCAGTTCCGCGCGCCAACTTGCGACCGTTTAGCCATGTTCCGTTGCGGCTGTTATCCGATACTGTAAATGCCCCCGTGGACGGATCGCGCCGCAACCGCAGATGCTCGCGCGATACTTCGTCGTTGGTATACAAGGGCAGGTCAACAGACAGATCCTGGCCGCCGCGCCCGATAGTGATTTCATTTTGCGTGATGAAGAAACTCTGCGGACCCGAATCATCCTCGTAGCGGATCTCGGCGAAAATCTGGTCGGCACCGCGCCGGGTTAAAGTCCGGTCGCGCGCCACACGCGCTTCGGTAACGGAAGTTTCACGATCGATCAGGCTTGTTTTCACGCCGCGGTATCCGGGTTGGGGGACGTCGTTCAATTCGGAGTGAATTTCAACGTCGCCCGCGGGTACAACGTTTTCGCTATCGGCAAAGAATTCGATCCACCAATCGTGGCGGGCGATGCGGTAGAGCTTTTGTTTCTTACCTCGCTTGAAGAGCGGTTGTTTAGCGTTCCATTGCGTGAGACAGGCGGCCAACGCGCGGCCGGCGTCTTCCTTGATCAGGTCCTGGATATTGGCGAGCCGTTGGTAATCTTCGGGATGCAGGTAGACGCTGAAGATGCAAGGCACCAGGACGCTGTAGCCCATTTCGAACTGCCCGAGTTCCATGTTGCGGACAAGCTGATCGATGATCATCTGGCCGTTGATACGGCCGGGCGGAGCTTTCGCGGTCTGCGGCATCCAGGACACCTCTCGCGGAGAAAACCAAAATCATAGACGCCCCGACAAGTGTGGGCGGTTTCGTGGACGCGGATTAACCTATTTTAAGCCGTTTTCACGGGGAACGCGTTACATTCAAACAAGTGTCCCCCGCGCGCATCTTAGCATTCGAGATTCTTACCGCCGTGGAACGGGGCGGCTACGCGGCGGATCTGCTGGCCGCACGCGCCGCACCGCTTGATTCGCGCGATGCCGGGTTGGCGTCGGAGATCGTTTTCGGCGTGCTGCGATATCGCGCTCAACTCGATTTTTTGATCGGGCACTATTCTGGAAAGCCGTCGGCGCGGCTGGATGATGCCGTGCGGCAGGCACTACGGATGGGCATTTATCAGCTCCGGCATTTGGAGCGGATTCCCGCGCATGCCGCAGTCTCGGAAAGCGTGGAGTTGATTAAGCGCGCCAAGAAGCGTTCCGCCACGGGGTTTGCCAATGCCATTCTGCGCAAGGTGGATCGCGAACCGGTAGTATGGCCCGATCGCGCCGTCGAACTCTCGCACCCGGCTTGGCTGTTGGAACGTTGGGAGCGGCAATACGGAGCTGAAACGGCGGAGGCTGTTGCACGAGCCAACCTGCGAGTGCCGGAGACTTACGTAAACGTCGAGACGGCGCGCATACAAGATATCGGCGCTCAGTCGATTGTGCCCTTGCTGCGCCTGGCTGCCGGACAATCGTTTCTGGACTTATGCGCGGCGCCCGGGAATAAGACGGCGCAAGCCATGGCTGCCGGTGCCCGCGCCATCGCGTGCGATGTGCATTTCAGCCGGTTGGCGCACTTGAAGCCGCTGGGTGTACCACTGGTGGTTGTGGACGGCACCGGTCCATTGCCGTTCCGTCAGCGCTTCGACCGGATACTGATCGACGCGCCCTGTTCCGGTACGGGTACGCTGGCGCATAATCCTGAAATCAAATGGCGGCTGCGCTCCGAAGATCTTGCCGATCTACACGCGCGCCAAGTGGCTCTGCTGGAGCAGGGCAGGCGCGCATTGGCGCCCGGCGGTCTGCTGGTTTACTCTACGTGCTCGCTGGAACGCGAAGAGAACGAAGACGTAGTGGCTGCCGTTCCGCCTACTCTAGTGCTGCAGACCGTGCAGCGACTGCCGGGACGCGAACCCGGCGATGGATTCTTCGCAGCGGTTATCGCGGCGGAACCTACTTGACCACGACTTTGGCAGTGGCCTGGTTATCGTAATCGTCTTCGACGCGTACGGCCAAGGTGTGCTCGCCGGGGACAATGTGATCGAGGGTGAGATCGTAGTTCAATTCGTGCGAATCGGACAGTCCAGTAACGGGCGCGGCCAAGGTCCAATCGCCGCCATCGAGCGAATATTCGGCTTTCTTAATGTCGCTGAGGGCATCGGCGGCGCTCCAGGTGGCATGCAACTTGGCGCCCGTTTGGCTGCCGGCGAAGTTAGCGATCGCGGGAGGCGTGTTATCAATCAGGAACGGGTCGCTGACCATCGAAGCCGAAAGCGCCTCGGCGGGCGGATTGCCCGGCAGGTCTGAAGCCGTCACGCGCAGGCGATACTCGCCATCGGGGAAGGCGGTGGAATCCCAGCTCCAGAATTTTTCGCGCAGCTTGTCTTTCAGGAGCTTCCAATTGGTCTCCCGCACGCCGCGAATTTCGACGGTGTAAACAAGGCTATCGCCATTGTCGTCGGCGGCTGCCCAGCGCGCCCCAATGAACCCCTTCGCATATGGCATGCCAGGGGTGCTGGAGTCGGACGATAGCGACATGCTGGGGCTGGAGGGCGGCTTACCGATGGGCTGCAATGTCAAGGTCGGTGAAGGCGCCAGCAGTAACGAAGGCGCTGGAAATTTGTAGTTGGGGGGGGTGCTCTCGATGGCCTCGATGCGCGGCGCCACATTGCGCGGCAGATAGGCCACGTCCACCGATTCGAGTTCGGGCGATTGCGCGCCCTGTCCGGTGAGGACCGCTTTCCACTGAATAAATCGCGCCGCGGGGATCCCGAGGCGATCTCCCTTTATGGCAGTAACCGGCGCCGACCAGGGGCTCCAGTTTTTCTGGGGCCGGTCGAGATTGCCGCTGCGCGCGGTGATGGAGATGCTGCCGCCGTTCAAGTTGGCTTCGAAGCTGAGACGGCCCCATTGAGAAAAGAAATCGGTATCGAAGACATCGCTTTCGAGGGAGCCCTCGTGGGCCAGTCCGGGGCCCACTTGGTAGACCTTGCCTACATTCCCTGTAGTCGCATACAGTACGCCATCGGCGCCGCTTTGGAAAGCGGTGATCTGCGTGGACGGCGCAGTCAGCATCGCGGTGTAACGCCTATCCGAATCGATGCGGTAGATGCAGCCTTTGTTGCCGGAACCCAGCAGTACATGGCCTTCGGCATCGAAAGCAATGGCATAGATAATATCCTGGGCGTGGCTCCAGACCTTACGTGGATTGCCGCTGGGGTCGATGCGGTAAACGTCCGATCCCGTAACCGAAACTCCGCTGCCGGAAGGCGCGAGGGAAGCGGGGGGGGAGCGGCGGCGTGCAGCGTCAACTGCCCACCGGCCGGACTGGCTGATGCCGCAGGTGCGGATACGGGAGCGGGCGGCGGAGCCGATGAGGCACCCTGTTTGCTGCCGACCGCAGCGGCGTACACGGTACCATCCTTGGCGACGGCGACCGCGCTAACTTCACTCTTGGCCAACTGGTACAGAACGAAGCCTTGGCCGGAGGGTGAGACACGCACCACCAAGCCCCCGGGATCGGTACCAAGAATCACGTTGCCGGCGGAGTCGAGCGCCATGGAGCGCACGTGGGTTTCGTCAGTCTGGTACAAAACCGTGCCGTGTCCGTCGGGCGCGACGCGATGTACGGACCCGGGGTCACCCGTGGCGACTAACAGATTGCCGGCCTTGTCAAACGCCAACGCCCAGATGTATTTCGATTTGGGATCATAGAAGATTTCCCGCTTTCCATCGGGGGCGATGCGATAGACCTTGCCTTCGGGCGCCGTGGCGGCGTACACGCGGTCGCGAGTGTCAATGGCGATGGCCGTAATTTCCAGAGCGTCCAAGTCGGCCAAGGTCTTCTTTTCTCCGCCGGAGGTGAGACGGTACAGTTTAGCGCCAGGGCCGCCACCGGCGTAGAGATTACCTTTGGAATCGCGCGCCAGGGCCCACAAATAGGCGGATGACGTATCGTAAATCTCCTGGAATTGAGGCGCCAGCGTTACCAATCCATCGCTGCGCAGCGAGAGGTTCTTTAGATTGCCTTTCTCGAAATCGGCGTAATCGCTGGCGGTCCAGGTACGCGTCTGGCTGGCTTGAGCAGGCAGGGTGACGATCAGGCCCAGAGCCAGGGCCAGCGACCCCAGCCTGCCGGACGGTTGAAATGGCATTGTTAGAGGTATCTACTCCCTTACTTTACGATGATTTTGAGCGTGTAACTGCCGCTGATAACATAGTCGAAGGGCAGAGACATCTGCTCCGACGCGGTGTCTGGCGAGGTGATGAGAGAGCGATTCGCGGCGTGGCCCGACTGCATCACATTCAAAACCGAGGCAGGCAGGCTGGGCAGGGTCTTGTCGTCGTAGTAAGCCGTGGGACTGGCATCCAGCAGTGAAACGTAGAGTTTGTTATTGCTGCGTTCCTGGTTGATGAGCGAGACGGTCTCCGGTTGGTCGATGTAGCGGTTGAGCAAGCCGGCGACGGTTTGCATGCGGTTGAGGGTCTCCGCATCGCTCAGCACGATTTTATGCTCGCCGCGCGCCAGCCCCTCCGGAATCTTGAGCGAAAAGTTGCGCTCAATGCTGTCGCCGCGATACGGCCGCAGGAAGACCTTGCCGACCACTTCATCACCCGGCCGCGCTTCAGGGCTAGCCAACCAGGCATTCTCAATACTGGCAACGCGGCGTTCCGGCAGCAGGTCCACCGTGACGCTGACACGCTTCACGCTAGGCGGATTGACGGCATTCAAATACAGGCGATTGAATTTATCGCCCCACCATCCGGCCAGCACCATGGGAGCCGGCATAGGCATTTCGCCAGAGGCCTGCATGGTGGAGAGGGAGATGCCAGGACCGCTATTCATCTCCACGTTTCCGGTGAGACGGTAGGTCGCCTCTTCCTTGAACTCGTTAAGTTCGGAGAGGGAGTTAAACAGCGTCACCATCATCAGGTAAGGAGTCCACTTCTGGTGCACGAACACGTTGAAGTGGAGATCCTTCTGGCTACGTACGGCGTTGTTATCGCCGAGCGAGCGGACCTGCACGGTTACCGGAATCATGTCGGAGGCTTCGCCAAGCACACCCATAATCCCACTATGGCGGTCCTGATGTAGTGCGCCCACAATTTCGGTAGCATTAGCGAATTTATTCGGCTGATAGAGGGAGGCCAGTGTCATAACCACTTCCCCCTTGCTCATGGGCATGTCGACCGGGCCCAGATTGAAGAAGGGATGGCCGAAAGCCAGCACGTGCTGCCCGTCGTTATAAGTGACGGTGCCGAGACCGGTAATGCTCATATCGCCCGAGACCAGTACACCGGCCACGGGATCGCCCGGGCGCAGGGAAGTCTGCCATCCTGCGGCAGGTTTCGCGGAGTAAGTCGTGCTGGATGCGCCGCCGCCTTGCACGGCGGTAATACCGAGTTGATCGAAAAGCGGGCCGAAATCGCGCAGCACGTTATCGTGGAAACCGGCGAACATAAGGGGAGTTGCGATGGGCACCATCATCTGGTTCTGGCGGGGCAGGGAAGGGGAGTCGCCGGCCGCAACCGCTTGGGCGAGCAGATCGCCGGGGACCGCCACCTGGCTGCGGGAGGCCACCCGGTCGGGCGTGCGGGCGTCGGCCGGCCGAGACTTGTCGAGGTCGTTGATTTCGAGCATCAGTTCAGCGGGGGTGATGCCGCAAATGGCGTCGGGCGAAAAGACGCTGAGCCGGAGGGCGATCGCGCCGACGAGTTTGCCATCGATGTAGACGGGGCTGCCGCTCATGCCTCCGGCGACATTAGTACGGATGGCCTTGCCGCCAAGTTTGGCTAGAATGACGTCCTGTTTGGGACCCCAAGCATTCTTCCAAAGGCCCAGGATTTCGACGGGGACGGCTTCGGGCTCGGTGCCGGAAAAGACCGTCCAGGCAATGGCTTGCATGCCGGGGCGGAGGTCGGCGGTTTTGAAGACATCGACTTTGCCGATTTGCGGACGCTGGGGCGCGAGATCGGCGGCCAGAAGGGGGAAGAGGGACGCCACAATCGACAGTCCGACTGCGGCAGTTCGATACTTCATTGGGTTTGGTTAGCTCCCTTATTGATATTGTACTATGCCGGGCAAATGGTTCATGCGGGTAGAGCGGCTGCGATTTGACGTTAGGGGGGGCATGGAGGTAGGATGTGAATGCGGGGTGGAGCAGTCTGGTAGCTCGTTGGGCTCATAACCCAAAGGTCGAAGGTTCAAATCCTTCCCCCGCAACCAAATCAACAATTTGCGGGCCGTCTAAAAGATTAAGGTCCGACCCACCCACATTAACACCCACATATCTTTTCGGGATCCTCGCCACACAAAAGAGTTAACAAAATCCACTCATGGTGGTATGGCATGGGCGGTAGTGTGGTTTTCTCTGACCTCTTGAATGCGCGGTTACCCCGTGCCTGTCCGAGAGTGGCGCGCTTCATACGCGGGGAACTCCGATCCGGGTGTTCGTCGCCTGACAACCCCATCTTCCAGATCCGACGCCACCCATGGGACAGATTCAGGATTCCCTCCCTTTGTCATCGAAATCCACTTTTTTCTCTGAAAAGCAAGTCGCCAGTTACCTCGCCGTTTCGCTCTCCAAAATCCGGCGTTGGCGCCGAACCGGTGCCGGCCCCCAATTCTATCGGTGGGGAAACATTATTCGATACCGGCAGGAATCGCTCGAGATTTCGAGTTGAAGCGAACCGCTCGGCACGACGGCAGATTTTCAACTCGGCTTGGTATAGACGCCATCTCCTGCGTTTTCCCGAAGCGTGCCCTGCAACCAGCAAGAGGGTATACAAAGTCGCTAAGGAAGACCGCGCGATTGCGGGCTCGTCGTTTAGCCCGATAGAGCGCAATATCGATAGCGCCCAGCATCAGGTCGGCCTACGTTCCGGCGGCAACACGGCTTGCACCGATGCTTACGGTGACCGTCAACATTCCCGCATGTGTGGCGAACTTATTTTCGGCGACTTGTCGCAACAACTTTTCAAAGACGGATGGAACGTCCACGCCGGCGATGATCGGAGCAATCACCAGAAACTCCTCCCGCCTCTGCGCCCTGCGCAATCGTATGGGGACGATTTGCTCTACGACTTTCGTCGATCTGCTTGAACTTATCAATGTCAAACATACTGACAGCCACGCCTTCGCCACTGCGGCGGGCGCCCAACAGTTTCTGCTTACGACGCCCGAGAATGGCCCGGCCAGTCAGCAAGCCTGTTAAGGCATCATGTGTTGTTGCCTGAAAAACCAGTGCTTCGCGGCTAGCGGATGGAAGTGCGGTATCTCAGCCAACACTTCGGTCGCGTGCGAGGCATTCTGTTTTCTCCTTCAACCACCATGATGTGGCTTGCGAGCGATTAACGCACGACAGGAAGCCCACGGTCAGGGAACTCATTGCCCCCCCACGGGGGAGCCACAAATGGATCTAGCGCTGCACCGGCTTCCATCAATACGAGCGGCTGTTTCGCGGATCGTCTTTCGCACTAAGGTATTCGAGTCCAAGCGGCCCAACCGCAGTTACTTGCGAAATGTACTCGCCGGACTTAGCCCAGTGAAAATGAGGTGTCCCGCCAGGTAGAATGATCACGGCGCCGGGTGGATAGGCCTCCAACTTGCTCGCGTCGAATTCATCGCCCAGTCCGATATAGAAGATGCCGGAAATCACGGTGTAGACTCGATCCTCCGGGTGCTTGTGAGGCATCAGCTTTTCGCCGTGGGGCACTTTGACTCTGATCGTGTAAGGGCCGGGCTTCGAGGGCTGACCCACGACGACTGCCAGCCGAACCGAAGGTGGAAACGCCGGGAACGGTTTCCAATCGACATCTTCAGACAAGACAGCCTTGAAAACCTCCTGCCCGGGTTGGTGAGTCTGAACTGCGCTTTGTTGGGCGCTCTTTACGGTGCCGGCTTCCTGGGACATATAAACCTCCTGCGTGCGATGAAGTGTGACAGTGAATCCGTCGCGGGCCATCATAGCTCTTTTTGACCGATTCTTACGCCTACCTGCTATCGACTAAGCTGGGCGAAGACTCACATCAGCTTCAGCCGCCGATATAAGCTATGGCTGCGGGAATCCGAACATCAGCCACGACTGATTGGCTACCCAATGCGGGTACAACTCCGTCATCTGATCGAACAACTCCTCGTCGGATGTCGCGGTTTTCTTCAACCGATCGAAGTCCTGCAGGTAACGTTTGGTGTCCTGGATGGTCGAGGGAGAGTCGGGCGCTCCGGGCTTCTTGTGACCGGCGACAACCATCGCCGGGTTCAGCGCCGCTAACCGGTCCAGCGCCACGATCCAATTCTGCCGGCTCTCCGGGGTGGTATCGCCGACGTACATGCGGCACTGGTTGTAGACAACGTCGCCAGCGACGATCAGGCCGATCGATGGAACGTATAGAGACGTCGTATCGGCGCTATCGGTATGGCCCTGCTCGATGATACGCAACTCCTGGCCTTCCAGAGTGAACGTCTCGTGCTCATAGGGCTCAGGTGCAACCAATTGAGTGGCTATTTGCCCAGGGAACAACCGGCGGGCCAACCGCTCTACCAGGGGGGTGAAAGATATCTGCATGGCGCTCACCGTCTTGGGCGTTGCTATCGCGCGAGCGCTCGGGAAGCGGTCGAGCAGAATACTCAGGCCGTAGAAGTGGTCGAAATGACCGTGCGTTATATAGATAGTCTCCAGGTTGCGTTTGTGCAGCGCAACCCAATCCGCGAGAGCCTCGGCCTCAGCCACCGTAGTCATTGCATCTACCAGCACTGCGTCGTATTCGCCGAAGATTAAAGTAGACGTGATCGGGTCAAAGCCAAGCGCTTCGCCGAAGGGCTTTGGGCGCTCGCCCACCATTGTCTTTCCCGGGGCCGTAAAAACGTTCACACTAAGCGCGTTCGACGCGGCAGGCGCGGTTACGCCGTTTGTGCCGTCCATTTGGTAGTCCTTTCGAAATCAGAGCGAGTGTCTGGCTGCCGCGTGCTCGATTACCTCGGCCACCTCACGCGGATGGGAAATCATAGCCAGATGATTAGACGGCAAGATGACCGAAGTCGCCTTTATTCTAGCTGCTTCCTCTTTCTCGATCTCCGGCGGAATCGCCCGGTCGTTGCCCGCGATCACGGCCCATGAAGGCTTGCTCTTCCACGCAGCTTTCGTGACGGTGGCTCCGAAAACAGCTGCTGCCGTTTGACCCTGTGTCGCAGTGAGTATCTGCTGCTCTATATACGGAAGATCTTGGGCCATGTCTTCGGCGATCCCTTTTCGAGTGGCCGTTAGAAAACCTTGAGCGTCGGGCCGGAGCTCGCTGCCCAGCGGTGCAGGTGGGTACGGCTTGGTGACGGAGTTGATAGATTCACCCTCCGCAGGCGCGAACGCCGCCACGTAGACCAGCCCGGCAACCTTTGGATCATTGCCGGCTTCAGTAATGACTACGCCGGCGTAGGAATGGCCGACTAATATTACCGGGCCGTCCTGCAACGCGATGACACGCTTCGTCGCCGCTACATCGTCAGCCAGCGAGGTCAAAGGATTCTGCACAGCGACCACATGAAACCCCTTGGCTTGCAGGAGCGCAATCACTTTGGACCAGCACGATCCATCTGCCCACGCGCCGTGAACCAGAACAATATTTCTGACCCCTCGCGGGGAGTTCGCCTGAGCGAATCCTATCACGTTCAGCCCGGGTGACAGGATCGCCATCATTGTTGCGATCAAGGCGGCTAAGTACATTTGCAAGAGTTTCATTATTTATCTCCTCGTGAATTTCGGAGTCCTAACCGTATTTGAGATCCGTGCTCTGTCCGACCTCGATAATATAGCCATCAGGATCGCGGATATAGCAGCGAATCTCCCCGTATTTGGGTATCGGCTCCGTGATGAACTCGGCTCCTCGACTTTTCCACAATTCATAGCACGCTCGGATGTCTGCAACGCGGATATTCATAAAGCTGTTAATCTTGTCCGGGTTGGGCACGCTGAGCGTTACTGATGGCTTGTCGGGGGTCGGGCCACCCCCGACGTTGACAAGCAGCCAGGTGTTCGCGATCTGAATGTACGCTGGCGCGCCTTCGCTGTCGCCACTGCTCAAAATGCGACCGCCGAAGACCTTCTCATAGAAGCGTGCCGACCGGCCGATGTCGGCGACGGTGAGAAAATGTGCGACGGTGAACCCCTCGCGCGGGGGCATCTCATAACTCTTCTGTTCGACTTGTACGCCGTCCATTGATAGCTCCTTTGGTTAGCGGCGCCTGCCTAGCGCCCGATCTGGCCCAAGTAGTATCCGAGCCGATTTTCGACATCGCCCGGCTTGTGAAAGCCCCGTGCCATTAGCGCTTTGATCCCATCCTGAGCGGCGGGCCGGCCGAGCGAAGCGATGCAAGCATCCCATCCCGCGCCCAGTTCGACATCCGGCGGCAGGCTAGTGTTCACGAGGCGTTTGGTGTTGGCGATGGCCCATTTGTCGAACCGGGCGATACGCGTCGCGAGCGCCTCGACGAACGCATCCATATCGGCGTCGGGGAGCGCGCGATTCACGTAGCCGTAGGCCTCGGCTTGGTCGGCCTTGATGTCTTCCGAGGTCAAGAGCACTTCGAGAGCGCGGTTTCGGCCGATGAGTTGGGGCAGTCGAGCCATGGGGCCGCCCCCGGCAACCATACCCACGCCCACCTCCCATTGCGAAAGGATAGCCTTCTCGCGGCTCGCGAAACTCATGTCGCAGGCGAGCGTGATCTCGCTGCCGTTACCTGTCGCTCGGCCGCGGATCAGGGCGATGGAGACAACCGGCACGCGAGTCAAACGCGCGAGAAAGTCTGGCCAAGGCGGCAGGCCTGTGGGACCGGCCGGCATTCCCGTAAGGTCCTCGAGCTTGGCGAGGAAATCTGAGTGATTCAGGAAGTAGCCTTCGACTGCGCTGTCAAAGACAACGACTCTGACGTTCTCGTCGGCCTCTATAGTGTCGATAGTCTCCTGAAACTGCCGGACCATTTCCGGACCCATCACGTTGATGGGCGGATTGTCTATGGTGACGCGCCAATAGGCAGGCGACCGCCGGGTCACGCGTACCTGTGCGGGTTTCGTAAGTGCGCTTGCGGTGCTCATAGCATTCTCCTGTCTAAACATTCTTTGTTTCATGCCGGCAGTTGGTTGATTAGTGCTGCGCCTGCCTGGCTAACGATCTCGTCCTGGGAATCCGTGCCTCCCGAACAGCCGATTGCGCCGATAATCGCCCCCTGTTCGATCAGTGGGATTCCACCTCGAGAGGCGATGATCCCATCGAACGCGAGCAGATAATTGAGATGCATTAGCTGGATACCGTCCTCGAACTGTTTCGTTTCGCGCCGGAAGGTCGCGGCTGCCCGTGCCTTGTGCTCGGCGATCCGAATGGACGCAAGCATCGCGCCGTCCATCCGCTGGAAGGCGACGAGGTTGCCACCGGAATCGACAACCGCGATGTTCATTTTCCAATTTCGTTCCTGCGCCCGTGCCACCGCTGCGTGAATGACCGCTTGGGCCCGGTCCAGCGATATCGGTCGGCCATACGGAGTATCGAAAGGAATGTTATCGGGCACAAAATCGAGAGGATTTGCGTCTGTAGGTTGCGGCGCTTCACTCGCAGTGGCCGCGTCTGTGTTCTTATTTGTTGTCATGATTTCGCTCACTCGGTTCACCTCTTGCCATACGCCGTGAAAATGTAATCCTTGCCGGCCACGATCGTATGACACGTGAAGCCGCAGCTGACGGCGCCGGTCGGATCGGGCTTGAACGTGTCCGACGCGGCTTCATAATCAAACGCGGCGTACGCCCAGCCCTTCGTTCCTGGATATTTTTTGCTGTCCTTCTCGATAAAGAAAACGTCTTGCAACACGTCCGGTATCCTGACTGAAAAAGGCGCTTCCGTACTCTTTTTCGGTTTCCACTCGATTTTGGCAATCTTGGAGCCATCAGGGAAAGGCTTGCCGTTGCCGGGAATACCGGCCCGGTAGGCTTCCATCATCGTAGGATTGGCGACTTCTACCTTCAGCAGATCGTCAGTCTGACTGACGGCGACAACCTGCCAGTTCTCGTACCCCCGGAAGTCGGAGAATGCGAGCCCATTTGGCACGCGGACTGTGTACTTGTCCTGCGCGGAGAAGCCCTTCGTGCCCAGAACTGCAAAAGCTATGCCAAGTACAGTGGCTGAAATAGCTCGTAGACAACGTGAATGCAAAAACCTTTTGGCAAACATAACTTCCTTCTCCTCATTGCGCCTGTGCGCCGCAACAGCTTGTTCGTATTGACTAATGCACGCTTCGGGCCACGTCTTACAAGTCAATCGTAAGTTCACGAATTGCCGTTACCTGAGTGACTTAGCGTTAAACCTCGAGGGCTATGGCGGTATCGGTTATCGTACGATGGATGGTGGGCCGTCACTAAGTCGGCTGTTTGTCAGTTGTGTCAGAGCCGCGAGTTTAACAAAGCCAGGCTACTGTTGCGGGTGCCCGATCTCAAGTACGATCTTGCCGGGTTTGTGAGGTGCGCCCGCAAGCATGGCCTGCGCCTGGCGCGCTTCCGAAAGCGGCAAGGTTGAACCCACACGCGTTGTGATCCTGCCCGTATCGAACAATGCTGTGAGCGTCTGCAGGCGCGCGGTGGTCACCTCGGCATAGAAGAAGATGGCACCGGCCGGCCTCGGCTGTGTGGAGACAGAGGTGACGAGTTTGCCTCCGGGTTTCAACGCAGCGACGCAGCGCTGAAATGTGTTACCCCCCACCGTGTCGAGGATGGCATCAACCCGCGGGAGATCCCGCTCGAACGCGGGCTTGCTGGAGTCGATGATGGATTTCACGCCCATTGAACGGAGCAGGTTTTCGTCGGCTTGGTGGGCGACGGCGATGACTTGAATCCCGGCGTCTACTGCCATCTGCACGGCGTAGGCTCCGACGTTTCCAGCGGCTCCGATGACCATCGCCGTTTGTCCGCGCATCGCCTCTGCATACTCGAAGAGCATTTGCCATGCGGTCACGGCGGTCACAGGCGCCGACGCAGCTTCGACGTGACTCAGCAAACGAGGTTTGGCGGCGACCATCCCCGCCTTAGCCACGGCGAACTCGGCTTGGGCGCCACAGAACTGCGGGTTGGTGACGCCATAGACTTCGTCGGCGGACCCGAAGTGTGCAACGCCGGGACCGACCGTTTCGACGACGCCGGAGAGGTCGGAACCGAGGGTGAGGGGAGGTTGCGGGCTGACCGCACTCTTGCCCTCACGGATGATCGCGTCCCAGGGAGCGACGCCGGCGGCCATCACGCGCACCAGGACTTCGCCGGGGCCGGGCGATGGCACCGGCACATCCTCGACAACTACGACGTCGGGCGGCCCGAAGGTATGGATTCTGGCTGCTTTCAAGGCTCATCCTCCTCACCTTGACGATGCGCCAAAGCCAATCTTTCACCTGGTGGTGACCCATAAACTGGCAGTTACTTCAGGAGCGATTCCCAGTTGGCTGGCACTCTTCCCGCGGGCCCGGGTACGGGCTGACTTTTGGGATGCGCGTGGGGCGGAAGCAACTCCACACCTTGGATCATCCCGCCTTTCTCGTAGTCGAAAAACCAATCCTCATCCGGTTCAAAGCTGGCTATGATCGGGTGCCCGTTTTCCGCCGCGTGCTTGGATGCATGCTGGCTCGGAGAACTATCACAGCACCCGATGTGGCCACACTCTGCACACCGGCGGAGGTGAAACCACCAGCCTTTCGAGGATGCCAGGCACTCCAGACATCCATCGCCGCTTGGTTTCGAAGCAAGATTAACTCCCGGTTGACCCTTCTTCATTTTCAAGTTTTCCTTTAGACGATGAATATCCAGCAAGAACTCAGACTACCAGCAAGATCTTACCACTGCCGCCCTTTTCTGCCACTGCTTGCGCCTGGGCCGCTTCGCTTAGCGGAAGGGTCTGGCTAATCGGAATTACCAGCTTGCCATCTCGCACTGCTTCAGCCATGAACTCGAGCGTCTTCCTATCGAATTTTGAAAATACTGGAATCACCCTTATAGACGGATACTCCGCTGCGTTCTGCGGTTTCCCGAGGACCGAAGCGAACGCTCCTCCCGGCTTGACCTTGGCGATCAGCTTCTGCGCGGTCCTTCCACCGACCGCATCCGCAATCGCGTCGAGCGGCGGAAGATTCGCGATCGCGGTGTCGTCGTCGGTGGCGACCACGTCATCCGCGCCGATAGTGCGCGCTATATCAACCTGGCGCTTCAAGACACCCGCGATCACAGTCGCCCCGCTTTGCTTTGCGGTGAATACCGCCGAACGCCCGACGTTCCCCGCAGCACCTAACACCATGACCGTCTGGCCCGCTTTGACCCCCGTGGCGGAACTGAGCTGGTTGCCAGTCGTTGTCACCAGCGGCAGCGCTGCCGCCTTGATCAAATCGAGTCCCCTCGGAATCTTCGCCAAAACCGCCGCGTTTATGACGCACAGCTCAGCGTAGGTATTATCGGCCATAGCGAAAACCTGATCGCCGGCGGAAAAGCCATCAGCACCGGGCCCGGTCTTGGTCACAGTCCCCGCGATATCGATTCCTATGAGGCCCGGGAACTTGATAGGGTAAAAATCCTTCGTTAATCCAGCGCGCCGTTTGCAGTCAATCGGATTCACGCTCGCCGCGGCGACCCGCACCAGCACCTCGTCAGTCCCCGGCACCGGATCAGGGTAATCTTCATACTTCAGTACTTCGGGACCGCCATACTGGTGGACAACAATAGCTTTCATATTTCATCTCCTCGCACGGTGCTAAGCAACTGGCGTGAGGCGCGGTTACACAAACGGGCCATTCCCTGCAACACGATGCCTTCAACCAACTGACGCTCGCGCGGCAGGCTTGAGAATATGGTCGGACAGTTCGGCCGGTTTCAATGAGCTCAGAATATTTCTGGCCGCATCCGCCTCAGCGGCGGTCCCATGAGCAACCACCATATACTGGCCGGCCTTTATGGCGGTCTCATAGGTCACGATACTGTCTTTTGGTATACCGATGCTGAACAGCCCGGCGCCGACGGCACTCAAACCGCCGACCACCAACGCGTCCTCGAGGCCGGCAACAATCCAGGCCACCAGTGGGCCGGCAACCACCAACGGACCTATGGCCGGCACCCAAAAGAATGCGGCGCCGAAAAGTAAACCCCAGAAGCCCCCCCAGAAAGCGCCCTGCTTTCCCCAATACTTCATGCGATCCCCCGCGTTGTAGTAGCCAACCACGTGCTCGTCCGTGTGATAGTCCTTCCCCACGACTGACAGCTTCTTCATGTCAAAGCCGGACTTCTGAAGTTCCTTCACTGCGACTTCCGCTGCCGCGTGGTTGTCATACACTGCGATCACTGCGTTTGTATCTGTCATATTCTCTCTCCTTTTCAAATGTCGCGTTTTGCCGGTTCAAATCTCCAGGCGCCACAGCGCCTTTAGTGAGTTGCGACCACGAAGTCTCCGCCAGGTTGACGCCGTAGTAGTTTGCCGCTTTCTCGATGTTCGAGAACGCTAAAGCCCGCTCGGCGTCGGAGACGTCGATGACCTGATTGAACCGCGCGACCGCGTTACGTACGTGCTGTGCGTCGGTTAGCGGCTCTTTACGCTGCTTCGGAAACGCATAGACACTGTCTGGCAGATCACTCTTCATCGTGAGCCATCCGTGTTTCTCGTGAGGTTCCCATGTCGTTGCAGGCATATCTCGCTATCCTTCAATTACTCGTGGCCGCATTCCTGCCCAGCGACTAAGCAGCCTTCCGGGCCCCGAGTAATTCGATGAGTGCCCCGGCCGAACCAGTCGACGAAGCCGGATTCTGGCCGGTCACAACTCGGCCGTCGACTAACCAAAAGGGTGCCCAGTCGGCTGCCTTCTCGTAGAGCCCTCCGATCCTCTTCAACTCATCTTCAACTAGGAAAGGCACAACGTGGGTCAATTTCATCGCGGCTTCTTCGCCATCGGTGAAACCAGTCACGCGTTTGCCCTTCACTAGAGGCTCGCCTTGATACATCACGCGATGGAAGACGCCCGGCGAATGGCAGACCGCAGCCACAGGCTTTCCGGAGTTGTAAAAAGACTCGATCAACGCAATGGAATCAGGGTTATCGACCAGGTCCCACATCGGGCCGTGGCCACCGACGTAAAAAATGCTGTCGAAATCCTCCGACTTCATGTCCGAAAGCTTTGCCGTCTCGGAGAGTTCCTTCTGGGCCACCTGATCCTGCTTGAAGCGCGTCATCGCGGGAGTTTGATTCTCCGGCAGATCGCTCTTCGGATCGATTGGGGGCTGCCCTCCCTTTGGGGATGCGAGCGTCAATTGGACGCCGGCGTCACGAAAGACAAAGTACGGGGCCGCGAATTCCTCCAGCCAGAAACCCGTTTTACGACCGGTGTTACCCAGTTGATCGTGCGAGGTCAGGATCATCAGTATCTTCACGTTCGTTCTCCTTCGTTTTGGTATTACAATCGACTGCGAGCATTGCTAGCGACTGCTCGGATTCTTATAGGCAAGCCGCTCGCCACGACGAAATTATGGAAAAGAAACACTGAGTCAGCGACCGCAGCGCACTATTGTTCGCTGACCGACTCAGCGGGTCGACTCAATCCGACTGCCCATTTGAAGCGGCCGGCGAACTCTACCGTCATATAGCGTCTAACCCTCGACACCAACTGCCGTCACATCGCGCTCAGTCCCCCCGATATACATGAGATACTGCACGCTGAAGACGTGGAAACAGATTTGCCCTCCGAAAGGCATATTAATGGGACAGCTTCTATCAATCAACGTCGGGCTTCCTCGGGACGTGGCGTGGAGGGGAGAGAGGGTCCACACCGCGATTTGGAAGCAGCCCGTGCCGGGCAGGGTTGCAGTCCGCCGCCTGAATGTAGAAGGCGATGGACAAGGAGATCTCGCCGGGCATGGAGGCGAGAACCGCGCGGTGATGGTGTATCAAATGGAGGCATATCACTACTGGGAAGCTCAGCTCGGCCGCAACGATTTTTCGTTCGGACAGTTTGGCGAGAACTTCACAGTGGCCGGCTTACCCGACGGTGAGGTTTGCGTCGGCGATCGATACCGCATCGGAAGCGCGCTCTTCGAGGTCTCTCAGCCGCGCGTCACTTGCTATCGCGTGGGTATCCGGATGGCCGAGCCGGCAATGGCGTCGCTGCTGGTGTCACATCACCGTCCCGGGTTCTACTTTCGTGTGTTGGAAGAGGGTGAAGTGGGCGCCGGCGACGAAATCACGAAAGTGGCGGATGGCCCCGAACACCTCACAGTGGCAGATATTGATGCTTTGCTGTACTTGCCGGACCCCTCGCGCGACCAGTTGGAACGTTCGTTGCGAATTCCGGCACTCAGCCTGGGCTGGAAGACGTCTTTAAAAGCAATCGCAGAGGAGAAGACGTCAGGGGGTGGGAACCCGGGACTCAAGGCTCCCAGCAGCCCGCCGCCGGCCTGGCCAGGTTTTCGGCCACTACGGGTAGCCGCGGTAGATCGAGAAGCCGCCAATGTGGTGTCGTTGTCCATCGAACAGACGGACGGGGCATCGCTGCCGGCAGCTTTACCAGGACAGTTTCTGGTGCTACGGTTGCGCACAACACCCGGCGGCCCGCTGTTGCTCCGGAATTACTCGATGTCTGGCCTGCCCGGCACAAACGCTTATCGGGTAAGCGTCAAACGGGAGACGAACGGGGTCGTCAGTTCGTATCTTTACGACCACGCCAAAGCGGGGGATACCCTGGAGGTGAGCGCACCTCGCGGCGATTTCATTCTGAAATCCGGCGATGCTCCTGTGGTCTTGCTCAGCGCCGGGATTGGGGCAACCCCTGTACTTGCTATGTTGCACTCGCTGTCTTCCGCGGAGTCACATCGTGAGGTCTGGTGGATCTACGGAGCGCGCAACCGCGCAGAGCACCCGTTTGCAAAGGAGTCTCGTGGACTCTTGCAAACGCTGGTGAACAGCCGAAGCCACATCGTCTACAGTAAGCCCGATGCCGGGGATTCACTCGGCACGGACTACGATTCGGTCGGACATGTAGATGTCCCGCTGCTCGACCGGCTGGGTGTAACCCGCGATGCCGATTTCTATCTCTGCGGTCCCCCATCATTCCTTAGCGACCTGACGGCAGGTTTGAAAACGTGGGGTGCGGATTCCACACGAATCCACATGGAGGTGTTTGGGCAGTTAGCGCCGATCACGCCGGGAATTGCGTCATCCTCCCGCCCGCCGGTTCACCCTCCCGCGGGAAGACCCGGCGCCGGCCCGCAGACCTCGTTTACGCGAAGCGGGCTAACGCTTCCATGGGACTCACGGTTTTCCAGTTTATTGGAATTTGCGGAAGCATGCGATGTCCCCGTTCAATGGTCGTGCCGTACAGGGGTCTGCCATACCTGTGAATGTGCACTAATCGGCGGGTCTGTCCAATATCAGCCTGATCCATTGGAGCCACCAGCCCCAGGTAACTTGTTGATCTGCTGTTCGACGCCGTCTGGCGATGTAGAAATTGATCTGTGATTGTGAGGCCGCCGCCGGGGGAAACGTAAATGAAGAATCTTATGCAAGCAATTCAGGACGCGGGGAGAAAGGGTGTCGCCATCGGGCACTTCAACATCGCCGATCTCGTCCTGCTGAAAGGTGTTTTCGAAGCCGCGCGTGAACAGAACGTGCCGGTTATAGTTGGTGCTTCGGAGGGAGAACGGGCCTTTACGGGAACGCGGCAAGTCGCGGCTCTGGTACGGAGTCTGCGCGAGGAGTTCGACTTTCCCATCTTCTTAAACGCCGATCACACGCATTCGCTGGCAGGAGGACTGGAAGCCGTGAAGGCGGGCTTCGATTCAATTGTGTTCGATCTGTCAGCGCTGCCGCTAGAAGAGAATGCCCAGGCGACTAAGCAGGCTGTCGAGGCCTTCAAGTCCCTGAATCCAGCGGTGGTCGTAGAAGGAGAAATCGGGGACATCGGCACCGGCTCCGAGATACATGCAGACGGTCCTAACCCTGACCGCGCGTTGACGACTCCTGAAGATGCCCGCCAGTTTGTTGCCGGGACAAAGGTGGACGTGCTGGCGCCCGCCGTCGGCAATTCGCACGGCATGCGCAAGAGCATGCTTACCGGCAATGAGCGAAAGCATCTTGCGATCGACCGAATTCGAGAGATCAAGGTCGCGACAGGTGTACCTCTCACTCTGCATGGCGGTTCCGGGACCGCGGATGAGGATCTCAAACGGGCAATCCATGCTGGGATCGATATCATTCACATCAGTACGGAATTGCGTGTGGCTTGGAAACACGGACTCGAGGCTGGTCTCGCGCTGCGCCAGGATGAGGTGGTGCCCTATAAGATCCTCTCGCCGGCCGTCGGCGCGATCCACGACGTCGTGAGCGCGAGGATCCGGCTATTTGGAGGGCAGAACTAAGCTATTCGCGTAACCGCTTTGGACCACTCACGTAGGGATTGCCTCGCTCGTAGAAGCGCAGTTTGAGATCTACGTTGCGCGTCAGACCAATGCGCACACTTGTACCGATCGCGCCTGTTTTTCGTTCGCTTATTGCGAGCCAGAGCGGACCGGCGGTGCATAGATCAAGGCCATCTTGCCTGAAATCAATCTGCATCGCCTGGGCCAGGCGCCCTGGTCCCCGCGCTAAATCGAGCAGACGCGCCCTTCCGCGGAACCTTTGCATCCGATCGATTCCATCGAGTGGCTCGAGGGCGCGCAAGAGAACTCCCGCCCCGACTCCGGCCGCCTCGCTCGTCACGTTCAGCATGAACGACGAACCATAAGTGAAATATACGTAAGCGTGCCCCACCCCAAGAAATAGTGAGGCATTGCGACGGGTCTCTCCGCGGAATGCGTGGCCGGCGGAATCGCCGACCGGATAAGCTTCCGTCTCGACGATGCGCCCACTCAGCCTGCCCTCATCGGTAACGTGCACCGCTGTTTTGCCGATCAGGTAGCGCGCCAACTCCGCGGTATCCACCGGCAGTTCCGCGCGACGGAGGCGCCGAAGGCGACGAACGTCAATCATGCCGCCTACGCATACCGGAAGATCGCGCAAATCAGGCCTCCGGAAGGCATGCTGGTTCGCGGTATTGTTTGGACGTCGCCGCCGTGTAGAAGGGTTTGCACTGCGGCTGTATTCAGAAGGTCGTCTGCGTTCGGAACGGCCGCGTCCTCAGGCAGGAATAGATGTTCGATTCTGCCTGCGGAAGCGGCTCGCACGATCTCCTCTACATTGGTGGAAGCGTGGCCGGTACCGATGTGCTTGTCGAATTTCTCCAGGGCGCGCGTCGTAATCATCGACCTGACCAGTTCTAAGGATTGCCGGTGCATTTCATTGTCGTCAAGATGCTGCCCGGGTAACCCGCGTATTCCGGGTTCCACGCACGCGGGGTAGGTCGTCGAACGGAGGAAGCGCGCGACCTCGTGTTCGACGCCCACAACCACCAAGGGCGGATGTCCATCCTTCAATAAAGCGTTAACGTCGCGGTCAACCTCACGATAAAAATGGCCAAGGTGGTCTTCATGGTGATCACGATCGTGGACGGGTTCAGCGCGAATGGAGGCTTGGGATGCGCCAGGAACGAAACCGGCGGCCTCGGTGTACGCGTGTTTCGGAAATCTCGCGGGCTCAAAATGTTGGTCCGTGCATTTGAAGATGCGCGTCTCATTCAGCTTTAAGGCCAGAATGTAGAAGTCAATGTGTTTGTTGGCAAGCGCCAGCAGCGGACGAAGCTGGAAGCACCCACCAACTGAAGCGACGGGCTGGCCGAGCAGATATCGCGTGCGGAAAGATTCGCACACGTCCGGTGAGCGGAGAAAAATGAATGTCGCCGGTTCCTTCGAAGAATCAAACACATTCCCAGCCGCAAGCTCCAGGGGATCGAGAAGGGGGCCGATTTCATGTTTGGTTGCGCTGGCTGCCAGGATGGCGCGAACCTGGGCGAGCGCGTCTTTGAAGGCTATGCGCGCATCGCGAGCCTCGCCTTCGGGAAGGATGATCGAGATACACGGCGGACCAGCCGACGCAAGTCCGCGCAGTTTCTCCAGGGAAAGGCTTTCCGTTTCGGGTGTCGTCATATGTGAGCCCCAATTTCATGTTGAAAACGCCACGCGCGAATCATGAGACATGATCGCGTCGAACGTCTTGGTCATGGATTCTTCCGCCCCCAGACTGCACGTGCGTGGCCACCGCACAAGTCAAGGTTCTGGGGAACGAGACTGCGGATCTCCGTGTCAACAGTCGGCTGCCGGTGTCAGGCGAAAGGCTATTCCGGCATTCAATTCAATCGGTGTGTCCCCCGACGGCCCGCAAGCGCTCTGAATTCACGAGCCTTACCGCTCCCGCACGATATGTGCGCGCTGGCTGTTGAAGTGCATTCCGCAAGCGCCGTGACTGCGCAAATTACCTCACTCACTCGAGCCCTACCATCGGAGCCCGCGGACTTGAAGCAGACCGATGGCTGCCTTACCGCCAGATATCAGGCTGTCCGATCGGTAACACGCGCACTTGGCGCGGGATTCTCGCCAGAGGACCAGATGGTACAGTCCTGCCCCGAAGCCAGTCCCATGAAGTGGCATCAGGCGCATACAACCTGGTTTTTTGAGACGTTCGTGCTGGGTCCTTTACTCCCGAATTATAAGCCCTTTCGCGAGGAGTTTCGCTGGCTATTCAATAGCTACTACAACTCGATTGGAGAGGAGCCTCCGGAGAAGCATCTGCGCGCTTCGTTTTCGCGTCCGTCGCTCGATGATGTTATCGCTTTTCGCTTGCATGTAGACCACGCGATGGAGAGGCTGCTTGCTGCCGGGATTAGTGACGAGGCCGCGGGACGCGTCGTGTTGGGCCTGAACCATGAGCAGCAGCACCAGGAATTAATGCTTACCGATATTAAGCATGCCTTCTTTTCGAATCCTCTGCATCCGGCGCACTGCTCCTCCCCTTTTGCGCCCGCGCGCCATGGAGCATTGGAGTTCAGGTGGCATCGCTTTTCTAACGGCGTTGTCGAGATTGGCTATTCCATAGACCCGACGAACTGCTTGGATTTCTGCTTCGACAACGAAACGCCGCGGCACAAGGTGTACCTGGAAGCCTTCCGGATCGCAAACCGAAGCGTGACGTGCCGTGAGTATCTCGAATTTATGTCCGATGCCGCGTATGCACGGCCCGACTTTTGGCTTTCCGAGGGTTGGGAGACAGTAAAGAAACAGGGGTGGCGAGCGCCGCTTTATTGGGAACGCGATTCCACCGACAGCACGGGCTGGCGTATCTTCACCCTTCGGGGTTGGCATCCGCTCTCCGCGTTGCTCGATACACCCGTATGCCACGTCAGCTTTTTTGAGGCCGATGCATTCGCGCGCTGGAGAGGCTGCCGGCTTCCTACCGAGGCCGAATGGGAACTTGCAGCGGATGGAAGTTCGATTGTTGGCAACTTGCTCGACACCGGAAGGCTACATCCCGCAATCGCGTCCGGCTATGGCATCGACCAACTCTTCGGGGACACATGGGAGTGGACAGCAAGCCCCTACACGGGTTATCCGGGTTACAAGCCTCTCCCCGGTTTCCTGGGCGAGTACAATGGCAAGTTTATGTCCGGTCAGATGATTTTGCGGGGAGGATCCTGCGTAACGCCCGCGAGTCACTTGCGCGCAACCTACCGTAATTTTTTTCATCCGGCGACGCGGTGGCAATTCACCGGAATACGCTTGGCCGCTTAAGGACCCTCAAACATGAATATCGCGACTGATTTCCGGACATTCGAAGGCACAAGCGTCGCGCCAAGTCTTGCCCCGTTAGATACGCGCGAGGCGCTGATCGATGAGGTTTGGCGGGGGCTGGCAAAGCAACCGCGATCCCTGGTTCCGTGGATGCTCTATGATTCCGAGGGTTCACGTCTTTTCGAGTGCATCACAACCCTGCCGGAGTACTACCCCACCCGAACTGAGCGCGACATTTTGGCGAACTATGCCGAAGCCATTATCAGAGCGACTGGTTCTGACTGCTCACGGCCCCTCCGCCTGCTGGAGTTGGGTGCCGGGACAGCCGCTAAGACCGGGATTCTTCTGAGAGCGGCGGCCTTATCGCAGGACGAAGTAACTTATATTCCGGTGGATGTCTCGTCCGACGCACTTGATGAGGCGTGCGACAGCATCGGTTGCCTGTTGCCTGAGGTGCACCTGCGGCCGATGGTAGCGAATTATGTCACTCACCCGCCTAAGCTCGAGCGCTTCAAGGGGACTACGCTCGCGATGTACATCGGCTCGAGCATCGGCAACTTCTCGCCGGAAGAGGCTCGCAGCATTCTTCGTAATCTGAGGTCTCAGCTCAAGGCCGGTGATGCTCTGCTCTTGGGCGCGGATATGGTAAAAGACGAAGCGACCCTGGTGCGGGCGTATGACGATAGGGAGGGCGTCACCGCCTCGTTCAATTTGAACGTCCTGCATCGCCTGAACAGAGAGCTCGGTGCGAACTTTGATACCGGCTGCTTCCGGCACCGAGCCCGTTGGAATCGTGTGGAGTCACGCATGGAGATGCACTTGGAGAGCACGCGCGATCAAACGGTAGATATCCCGGCCGCGGAACTCAGCCTTCAAATCGCAGCGTTGGAAACCATCCATACCGAGAGCAGCTACAAATTCACCCGGAAGACGCTGGGCACCCTCTTGAATGATGCGGGCTTTACGATCAAGCAGACTTGGACGGATCCGCGACAGTGGTATACGCTTACGCTCGCGGGTCTTCGGTAATCCCGTCCGAGCTGAGCCTGCGCGGGTGCCCGCTCAACAGCTCGCGGCGGCCCTGCATTGTTCTTCCGCCAATTGCCGGACGGGGCGCGTCCCCAAGGAACGGCGTGGCTCAATTCCAAGCTTTCGCATCTTATAAATCAGCGTAGTCCGCGGCAACCCGAGCCGATTGGCCGCTCCGTCCTGCCCTCCGATCAGCCAATTGGTCTGGTTCAATGTTTCCAGAATATGCTCCCGATCGGCGTCGGCAAGCGTGCGTGCATCGCGCTCCGCGCTCTGCTTTACCGCCGGCCGCAAGTCAAGCGGTAGGCGCAGCACCGACCCCGGCGAAAAGAGCACTGCGCGCTCGATGAAATTCTGCAGTTCGCGAATATTACCAGGCCAGTCGTGCGCTTTGAGAACCGCGATCACTTCATCGGGAATCAAGTCGATCGGCTTGTTGAGGCTGGCGGCAAATCTTGCCACGAAGTGCTCCGTCAACTCTGGGATGTCCTGAACGCGTTCACGCAATGGCGGCAGGCAGATTGGAATTACGTTCAACCGGTAGAATAAGTCGGCCCGAAACAGCTTCTTCGCGACGAGTTGCCCTAGATCCTGATTGGTCGCCGCCACCACCCGCACGTTGACCCTGACAGACTGGGCGCTGCCCAGACGCTCAAACTCCCGCTCTTGCAGGGCTCGTAAGAGTTTGGGCTGAAGTTCCAGCGGCATATCGCCAATCTCGTCCAGAAAGAGCGTGCCCCCATCCGCCATCTGAAATCGCCCCTTGGTTTGCGCCCACGCGCCCGTGAAAGCGCCTCTTTCATGGCCGAACAGTTCGCTCTCGAGCAAGGCACTCGGAATCGCTGCGCAGTTAAGCGCCACAAAACGGTTGTTGCGGCGAGGGCTGCCCTCATGAATGGCTCTCGCAATCACTTCTTTTCCAGTGCCCGTTTCGCCCTGGATCAAGACAGCGGAGTCTACCGGCGCTACGCGCGCCACATCTGTCAGCAATGCCCGGAATTTCGGACTGGACCCAATCAAATCTAAAGCAGTCATGGCAGTACTCCTTTATGGATATAAGATTTGTTCCGCTTTTTCACCCGGTCTTTATTCAATGTCTTCGACCCTTTTGGGATCGCGGCTTGAATTGATTCGTGACGCGCCTGAAAAACTCGATCAGTTCGTCGGGCGTTTCGAAGGCTGTGTTTTGTCCCGACATTACGTGCTCCGCTCGTCCGGCGAAACGGGCTGACTCCGGCTCTGTGCGGTCGCGAAACTGAACGACGAAGACCAGATCCGGCAAGTTCTTCGGCGGCGAATCGGGTTTCGCGCTTTCTTCTGGCCGTCCTTTCTTAGATCCGTTGGTCCTGCGGCCGTTCGGCACGTATTTAACAATAGCCTTAAACTGCGTTTGGATCTATGGAAGGAGCGTGGAAGTTCCGTGGAAGTTCCGTTAATATAGGGACTGGCCCGCCGGAGGCCACTGGGGACGCTGAGACACCGTGCCATCGAGGTCTACTTTTGTATTCCCACCCTTTCGCTTGGATGCCGCCAACGAACAGCTTTGGCGCGAATCCGTCCTGGTGGACCTGCGGCCGAAGACATTTGAGGTTCTGCTTTACCTCTTGCAGAATGCTCAACGGTTGGTGACCAAGCGGGAACTGCTTGAAAGCGTCTGGGGCGGCGCCAGCGTAAGCGATGAATTACTCAGGGGATACATACGCGAACTGCGCGACGCACTAGGCGATGATGCCAAACAACCCCGTTACATCGAGACAGTCCCAACGCGCGGATACCGCTTCCTGCCGGGGGTAAACGACGAGTCCCTCGTTCCAACGGCGTCTTCGAAGCCGAAACCTGCGAAAGCCCCACAGCAGTTGCGAGTGGGGATCCTTCATTCCCTGACCGGCGCTATGGCGTCAACAGAAGGACCCGTTGTCGACGCCACCTTACTGGCGATCGAGGAAATCAATGAGCGCGGTGGGATTCTGGGTCGTGAAATTCAGCCCGTGGTGATCGACGGCGCCTCGGATGAGCGGGCGTTCGCCCGTCACGCCGCGGCCCTGATCGCCGAGGCGAAGGTTTGCACGATATTTGGCTGCTGGACCTCCGCCAGCCGCAAGTCGGTGCTCCCTATCGTCGTGCAGCGGGATCATCTGCTTATTTATCCCACACAGTACGAGGGCATGGAACAGTGCTCCAATATCTTCTACACGGGCGCCGCGCCGAACCAGCAAATCATTCCCGCCGTTAGCTGGACGGTAGGCTTCCTTCGAAAAAAACGTTTCTTTCTGGTGGGCTGGAACTCGGTTTATTCGCGGGCTGCAAATGCGATCATCCGGGACGAGGTGGAAGCCTCCGGCGGCGAGATTGTGGGAGAAGAATATGTGCTCCCCGATAGCACCGAGGTCACTCGAGTCGTTCGAACCATCGCGCAAACACAGCCCGATCTCATTTTCAATTCGCTCGTCGGCGATATGAACCTGTTCTACACGCGCCTGCTGCGCGCCACGGGAATCACGCCCCAGAAAATCCCGACCGTTTATTTTAGTGTCGGTGAAATTGAATTGCAGAGTCTGTCGGCACGCGAAATCGTGGGGGACTACGCGTCTTGGAACTATTTCCACAGCTTGGACCGGCCTGAGAATCACGCATTTGTAGAAAGGTTTCGTTCTCGCTACGGCCGCCAGCGCGTGGTGGCCGATACCATGGAAGCCGGATATTCCGGAGTGCACCTGTGGGCACAAGCCGCGCACGCGGCGAATCCCGATGACGTAGCGGCGATCCGGCGAGCGCTGCCGAACCAGAGCTTTGAAGCTCCTGGAGGACGTGTTCGAATCGATGCTGAGAATCAACACACCTGGAAGACGATGCGCTTGGGAAGGATCGTTGAGGGTGGGCAGTTCGAAGTCATCTGGAGTTCCGAAAAGCCAATCCGCCCGGAGCCTTATCCACCCTCGCGTCCTCCGGCGGCCTGGCACGAATTTCTGAATCAACTGTACGAGACCTGGGGCGGGAGTTGGACTAAATCGCAGAGCGCCAATTCCCAGGTTGACGACAGCCATTGAGCGGAATGGTAGAAGTTTGGAGGTTGTTATGGTTGGACACTTTGTCGGCCGCGTGGCCGAATTGTGGCGCTATCCCGTGAAGTCGATGCTCGGAGAGCGGAGGGACCAGATGCCGCTTACGGCTCGTGGGGCCCTGGGGGATCGGGCCTGGGCTCTTCGTGAAACTGCCACGGGACGGATCGCCAGCGCCAAGAGGTTCCCGCAGTTGCTCGCATTCCAAGCCCAGTACGAAGTGGAACCCACATTCTCGTCCGCTGGACGGATCCGCATCACTTTGCCGGACGGGCGAGCGATCTATCCAGACGATCCGGACGCATCTGCGATCGTCTCAGATTGCCTGGGTCACAGCGTGCGCCTGGAGAATCAACCGGGCAGTGACGAAAAGACGGGCATTGATCGCGCCACGGTCTTCGGCGATGTGCCCGTGAGCACGATGAAAGCGGACTGGACCCCCGAGACCATGCCCGACTATTTCCAGTTGATGACCGGTACGTTCTTTGAGATTGGAGCAGTTTACTTATTAGCCAGCGGCTCCGTCGACCACCTGCGCAAGCTCCAGGGGGGTACGGCGCAGATTGACCGGCGCCGGTTCAGGCCGAACATCTACATCCAATCGGAGGCGGAACGGGGCGGTTTTGTTGAGGATTCCTGGCTGGGCGGCGCCCTCAGCCTGGGTGCATCGGTCAGGGTGGAGGGTTTCCAGCCTACGGTCTGGTGCGTGACCTCAACGCTGCCCCAACAAGATCTCCCGCGCGACCTGAGTATACTTCGGACCACCGCGCAGCATCATCGTGGATGCCTCGGGGTCTACGCGACCGTGACTAAGGCAGGATTGCTCCAAGTCGGCGATCTGGCATACCTCGTGAATCAAGGGACCGAAACAGCGGGTTCCATGTCTCAGTCCGCCTGATCTCGCGGGCCGGATCGCCAACCTTCGCATTGGTCCGTCGCCAAAAAGCCGATCTCGCGCATCTTGCGGAAGGTCCGGTCGCGTCAACCGGCTGAGTCGGTCCGCGAACAATAGCATCTGACGGCACTTAGTTCATCCTTTTGTTTCCGCGCTTTCCCGATGGTGCGCGACCTGCATCGAAAAAGTGAAGAGGGACGAACGGAGAGGATCGCGAACATGAAAATACTTCTGATGCGAGCGCTGCACGGTTTAGCGAGGGAAGAACTCTCGGCGCTGTCTTCCTGGACGTTGGAATCGAACTGACGCCGGCTCCGTCCAATGCGGGATCTCGTCAATCACGCGAATTTCAGCGGCTCCGCCAATCTCGTGGCCGTGGCTGGAGCCTGCGTAGCGCTGTTCGCTGCTTCTGCGCTATCCGGGCAGCAGGCGCGGTTTCAAGGCAGCGTTCCGGAGGGAGTCGTTTCTCCCGCACCCATCTCTCTGACGTTGCACGAGGCGATTGAACGCGGCCTGCGCACAAACCTCGGTTTGTTGACCAGCGGCCAAGCCAGTGAAGTCGCGCGGGGCGGCCGGTTGCGGGCACTAAGCGCGTTGCTACCGCAGGTCAATGGTGAACTAAGCGAGAACATCCAGCAAATAGACCTGAAGACGCACGGAATCAACTTTCATCTCCCCGGTTTCTCTACTCCTACCATCGTCGGCCCATTCCATTTTGTCGATGCGCGCGCCTATGCCTCATTTAGCGTGTTTGATTACGGTGTTCGCAAAAGCTATCGCGCCGCTCAAGAGGTCGAGCGCGCCGCTCAACTGTCCTTCCTGGACGCCCGGGACTTGGTGGTGCAGTCGGTGGCCAATGCCTACCTGCTGGTGGTTGCCGGTTCTTCGCGGGTAGAAGCCTTGCGCGCGCAGGTGGAAACCGATCAGGCCATCTACCAACGCGCCACTGACCAGAAACGCGCAGGCACAGCGGCGGCGATTGATGTGCTTCGGGCGCACGTCGAGTTACAGCAGGAACAACAGCAACTGATCACGCAGGAAAACCAAGTCGCCAAAGATAAGTTGGCCTTAGGACGAGTAATCGGCCTACCCTCCGGCCAGCAGTTGGCAATCGCCGACACAGAACCGTATTCGCCGCTCGCGGCGTTGACTCTGGATGAAGCTCTGCGAACAGCTTACGATCAGCGCGCTGATCTCCAAAGCGCCAAGGCCTTCGTGCGCGCCGCCGAGGACACGGTCAGCGCTGCTCGAGCCGAGCGCTACCCGAACGTCTCGGTTAGCGCGGATTACGGCGACACCGGAATGGCGTTCAACAATTCCAACGGAACGTTCACCTTTCAAGCCGCTGCCAAATTCAATATTTTCGACGGTGGCCGGGTCAATGGCGACATCATCCAAGCCCGCGCCGCCTTGAAGCAGCGGCGGGATGAGCTAGCCGATCTTAGCGGCCAAATCGATTATCAAGTCCGGGCGGCTCTGCTTGACATTCAGTCGTCAGCCAATCAAGTGGCCGTAGCCAGGAGCAATCTCGACCTCGCCAACCAGGCTCTGACGCAGGCTCAAGACCGCTTCGGATCCGGCGTCACCGACACGATTGAGGTAGTGCAAGCCCAAGGATCGGTTGCCGTTGCCAACGATAATTTGATCTCCGCCCTGTATTCCCACAACCTCTCGAAGGTCCAACTCGCGCGAGCGCTGGGATCCACTGAGCAGCGGCTTCAGAAATTCATGGAGGCGAAGTAGCCATGTCAGATGTCAAAGCGCCGGAAAGCCCAGCCCCAGTCACAGGGCAATCCGATTCGTTCGCGGGCAAGCCGCTGGGTCGGCGACGCAAGGCAATCCTTCGAGGAGTGGTGGTGCTAGCCGGAGTGATCGCCGTGGCCGCTGGCGCGTTTTACGCCTGGAAATATTTCGGCTCGTACGAATCTACCGACGATGCCGAAGTCGATGGGCACATCGACGCCATAAGCGCACGGATTAGCGGCTACGTGTTGGACGTCCCGGTAGCGGACGAGCAGTATGTCAAAGCGGGCGAGGTGCTCGTTCGGATCGATCCAAAAGACTACAGTGTGGCGCTTGCCAATGCGCGCGCCGACCTGGCCGCTGCCGAGGCTGCGTTTCTCAGTTCCCGCACTGACGTCCCGATTATATCCGCCACGGCGAGCAGCCAATTGAAAAGTGCACGTTCCGCCCGCGTCGATACCGAAGCGGCGATGCTTGGGGCGCAGCGCCGGTTGAGCGCGGCCCAAGCACGCCTCGATACGGCTCAAGCGCAGGTCCGCGAGGCTCAGTCAACCTATAAGAACACCGCGGACGATGTGGCGCGCTACAAAATCCTAATAGCGAAGGAAGAGATTCCTCAGCAGCGCTACGACACAGCCGTCTCCCTATCGAACACCGCAAAGGCGACCGTCGATGCCCGGCAAGCCGCGGTCGCGGAGGCCGAACAGAACGTTCGCGCCGCGCAGAGCGCCATCGATCAGGCGAACGCAAGAATCGCGCAAGCGGAGGCATCCATCGAATCCGCTTTAACCGCGCCCCAGCAGGTTGCCGTGAGCCGTTCGCGCGCCAAAGCCGCCGAAGCTCTGGTGGCTCAGCGCCGGGGGCTCGTCGAACAAGCGGAACTCAACCTCAGCTACTGCACGATTGTCGCGCCGGTGAGCGGCATTGTCGGCAAAAAGACTGTGGAGTCCGGCGCGAACGTTTCTCCAGGACAGCAACTTATGGCGGTCGTCGCCTTGGATGATATTTGGGTCACGGCCGCCTTCAAAGAGACCCAACTCCGCCTGATGCAGCCGGGCGACCGGGTCCGCTTTAGTGTCGACGCTGACGGCCGTGAATATCGCGGCAAGGTCACCGGAATCGGTGGGGCGAGCGGCTCGCGCCTCAGCCTCCTGCCACCTGAGAACGCCACGGGAAACTTCGTAAAGGTGGTGCAGCGTATTCCTGTTCGGATCGATATAGACCCCAACCAAAACAGCGACCGCCGGCTGCGGCCGGGGATGTCCGTGGAGCCCAAAGTCTATGTCCGGTAGCGCCGGCGGTCCCACGCCGCCCGCCCCGTTTTCATCTGGCGAACCCTGGCGGCCGAAATACAATCCATGGCTCATCGCCGTGGCGGTGGCCATGGCGGCGTTCATGGAGGTGCTCGACACTAGCATTGCGAACGTCGCCCTGCCGTACATGGCGGGAAGCCTCGGCTCCAGCAACGATGAAAGTACCTGGGTCCTCACTTCCTATCTCGTCTCGAACGCTATCGTTCTTCCGATCAGCGGCTGGCTGGCCAGCCTGTTTGGCCGCAAGCGCTTTTTTCTATTCTGTATTTTTCTGTTTACGGTGAGCTCCCTTCTTTGCGGCGTTGCTCCCTCGTTGGGTCTACTCATTACTTTCCGGATTCTGCAGGGCGTAGGCGGCGGCGGTTTGCAGCCGATGGCACAGGCGATCCTCGCTGACGTTTTTCCCCCGGAGAAACGGGGCCTCGCCTTTGCGCTCTACGGAATCACGGCGATCATGGCGCCCACGGTAGGTCCCACTCTCGGCGGTTGGATCACCGATAGCTATAGCTGGCGTTGGATCTTCTTCATAAACTTACCCGTCGGAATATTGGCCATATTGTTAGTCATCCATCTGGTGGAAGATCCGCCGTACGTGCGGCTGATGAGGAGGGCGGGCGTGGGCGTTGACTATATTGGGATCTCGCTGCTGGTGTTGGGAGTAGGCGCGCTCCAAGTCGTGCTCGATAAGGGACAGGAAGAAGATTGGTTCGGTTCGCGGTTTATCACTGAGCTTGTCATCATATCGGCGGTTTCTCTGGTTGCTCTCGTGATATGGGAGTGGCGTCATAAGACACCCATCATCGAAGTGCGTCTATTCAAGAATTTCAACTTCGCCACTGCCAACGTCATGATGTTCATCTTCGGGGTTCTGCTATTCGGAGCTTTGGTGACCATGCCGCAGTTCCTCCAAACGGTAATGGGATATACGGCGGAAAACGCAGGGCTTGTTCTATCTGGTGGCGGCCTCGTGGTGCTGCTGGAGATGCCTATCGTAGGCCTGCTCGCGGGGAAGTATCCGGTTAAATACATCATCGCCGCGGGCTGGCTGGCGCTGGCGCTCGGGATGTATGCATCTACAGTGTGGCTGGACGCATTGATCAGTTTCCAGTCGGCTGCGGTGCTTCGTCTAATGCAATCGGTGGGGCTCGGCCTTCTGTTCGTGCCCGTAACCATGGCGGGCTACATCGGAATGTCAGCCGAGAAAGCCAACAGCATCGCGGGCATCATCAATTTCATGCGCAATATCGGCAGCAGCGTGGGAACCTCCATGGTCACCACACTGTTGGCACGGCGAGCACAAGTTCACCAAGTGGTGCTGTCGCGGCACACCACCCCGTTCGATCCGGTCCTTCGAAACCAGATCAAGGCTTTCAGCCAGCGATTGGTGCACTCCGGCGCCGGTGTTGCCGATGCACCCAAGCTGGCCTACGGCCTCCTGTACCGGGCGGTGGGAGAACAAGCGAAGACTCTCGCCTACATCGATGTTTTTTTGGTGCTCACCATCGCGGGAAGTATTATGTTTCTGCTGTCCTTCATCGTTCGCACAAACGATCCTAAGGCCGGCGGGGTGGCTGTGGGTTAGCGAAGTACTTAGGGGGCTATCAAATGACACACTTGATCCAAAGCGTATTGGCCACGTTCCGCGCCGCGGAATGGATGCCGGTAACGGCTGCCCGCGTCTTAATCTTCATCTTTTTCTGTATTTCAGGGGGGACCAAGCTGTTCGTGAAAGCCCAGTTCGGCGTGCTGGAGCAGACCATGGTCCAAATACGGGTCCCATTTCCGCACGCCACTGCGCTCTTCGTCGCCACCGTCGAGTTCGCATGCGGAGCAGGCCTTGCGCTAGGGTTCCTTACGCCGCTATGCGCTGCAATGCTCACGGCGGACATGATCGTCGCCATCGCCACTACTTCCGTCCGCAGCATCCAGGCGAAAGGTTTTCTTCAGTGGCTCGATGACTTCCTCTACCTCCCCGAGGTGCTATACGTGTTGATCCTTGTATGGCTCATCTTCTCCGGGCCCGGTCGATATAGCGTCGATGGCCTGATTGCTTTGAGCACCGGCCTCATCGGCGTCGAGCGCTAACGCCCCGAAGCAAGCCCGCCCCTGGAGGACGAAGCGAATCGCGGCGGGCAGAGCCCGATAGTAAGCTGCTCGTCAACCGGCGGGCCGTACCTGGAGGCCAAAGCGGACGTGGCCGATTTTAGACTTCCGAAGCCGCTGACAGGGCCAAGCGGCGGCGGTTCATCCGATCATACCGCGTCGAATGATCGACACATGTTATGGACGTTGTGTATCGAACGGCAAGCGGGTGCGCGCGTTTTCACTGACTTAGCAATGGCCACTCCATTGCTTCGGTCATAGCGCAAGCGGGGCTGCGTAAACGCTGCGGAGCTCCCTGTATAACGAGAAGTGGTAGCGGGGCCTACGTTTGTGACAACGATGCTAACCACTGCGATAAGAGTCGAAGCATGCGTGAACTGTCCATGAAGTGCTTAACCCACTATCGAACGGCGCGCGTAGATGGTATCTCCATCTTCTACCGGGAGGCCGGGCCAAAAGGGGCTCCGATGATCCTGCTGCTCCACGGGCTGCCGTCGTCTTCGCGGATGTTCGAGCCGCTGCTCAGCCGACTTTCCGACCGTTATCATCTGGTGGCGCCGGACTATCCTGGGTTCGGGCATAGTGACTGGCCGAACCCGAATGATTTTGCGTACACGTTCGACCGCTATGCAGAGATCATGAACCATTTCACCGAAGTGCTTTCCATTCCGCGCTACACGCTATACATGCAGGACTATGGGGGCCCCGTGGGCTTTCGGATGGCGCTGGAGCATCCGGAGCGAATTGAGTCGCTCATTGTACAAGATGCCGTTGCTCACAACGAAGGGCTGGGAGCGAATTGGAAGACTCGCCGGGCCTTTTGGGCCGACCGAGCGGCTAATGAAAGCGCCCTTCGCGCCAATCTCCTCTCAATGGCTGCCACGCGGACGCGCCACGTCGGGAGCGATCCCGATATCGAGCGTTACCACCCCGACCTTTGGAACGATGAGTTTGCTTTTCTGAGCCAGGCCGCCCAGGCTGACATACAGAGCGACCTGTTTTACGACTATCGTACGAACGTCGAGGCCTATCCCAAGTGGCAGGCATGGATGCGCGAGAGGCAGCCGCACTTATTGGTGATCTGGGGCAGGTACGACCTCTCATTCGATCTCTCGGAGCCGGAAGCCTATCGCCGCGACGTGCCGAAGGCGCATGTCCATGTTCTCGACGCAGGCCACTTCGCATTAGACACGGCTGCGGATGAGATAGCTGCATTGGTCGGCGATTTTGTAGATTCTTCGGGTCGGGAAACCCTTCTACCCGTACGGTGACTCGTTCGTCCAAACTATGGACGAAAATGACTAGGGCGGCAGCGCAATTCGAAGCGGATAAGTTGAATGGAAATGGAGGCGATAACTTGCCCGAACAAATAAATCATAATAGGCGCCGCTTTCTGCGTAATGCGGCCACGACTCTCACCGTTGCTGAACTGACCTCAATCAGGTCTGCGAACGCACAGGCCAGCAAGCCAACCTCGACGCAGGCACCGCCGATTCAGCCGGGCACGAATACATCGTTCGGCGCGTTGAAGCAGGTCGATGCAGGCCTCCTGAGCATCGGATACGCTGAAGCTGGCCCGGCCAATGGACCCGTGGTGATTCTTCTGCACGGCTGGCCCTACGACATTTACAGTTTTGTCGATGTCGCTCCCTTGTTGGCGGCGGAGGGCTATAGGGTGATCGTGCCGTATCTGCGCGGCTATGGCACGACGCGCTTTCTTTCCAGCGAAACGTTCCGGAACGGCCAACAGTCGGCGTTGGCTCTCGACATCATCGCTTTGATGGATGCTCTCAAGATCGAGAAGGCGATCCTCGCCGGATTTGACTGGGGAGCACGCACGGCCGACATCATGGCGGCGCTCTGGCCGGAACGCTGCAAGGCGCTGGTCTCCGTGAGCGGTTATCTGATCGGCAGCCAGGAAGCAGGCAAGGTTCCGTTGCCGCCAAAGGCTGAACTCCAATGGTGGTACCAGTTTTATTTTGCCACGGAACGCGGCCGGGCCGGCTACGACAAATACCGGCACGATTTTGCGAAGCTCATCTGGCAGCTCGCTTCGCCGAAGTGGAACTTCGATGATGCCACTTTCGACCGGAGCGCAGCCTCCTTCGACAACCCGGATCACGTCGCCATCGTGATCCATAACTATCGCTGGCGGCTCGGCCTGGCGGAAGGCGAGCCGAAATATCGACGACCTGGAAAAGCGGCTTGCCGCAAGCCCCGTCATCACCGTGCCCACCATCACGCTGGAAGGGGATGCCAATGGTGCGCCGCACCCGGACGCCAGTTCCTATGCGCAACAAATTCTCGGGCAAATATGCGCACCGGGTCATCCAGGGCGGCATCGGGCACAATCTGCCGCAGGAAGCTCCCAGGCTTTTGCCGCAGGCTGTGATCGACGTCGATGGCTTCTGAGTTCCCCGAAGGAGGGGGTTCGCCTCATTGAGCGAAGGAACTGCATGGACGGGGTGAAAGCCCCTGCCTGCCCTCGGCGTCAGCTTCCGCCGTCGTAGCGGACGCGTCAGCGCGACGTCCCGAGCCCCTTGTTGCGTCTAGCTCCGTCGGGTCTCGGCCGTCCGGCAACCACCCGCACGCGAAGAAAGAAACCTCCTCTTGATGGTTTTCAGGGGTGGTCGCTCCCTTTAGGTTGACAGGCGACCGCCTACAGCAGCCCCGATGTAGGCTGCCCTGCCTACTTCAGCACCTTCCAGCCGTTGAGATCGCCCGGTAAGGCAGGTCCCATTTTAGGTGGTAGAGCGTCACCTGAGCCCGGCCTCAGACGATCCTGAACGCCTGCTAACAGGCCAGGAACAGGCAAAATGACGGACAATCGACTGAGGTGTTCATTTTGTGTCATCGCGGCCGGCGCAAGGAGAAAGGAACTACTCTCGAGGCAAATGGCCCAACCCATCGAGCGGTGCCCAGTTGAGGCAGCGATTCAGATCATTGGAGGTAAATGGAAGCTGCTGGTCCTGAGGTCGTTGCTGTTGAACGGCCCGCAACGATACAACGAATTACTCAGTACGGTGACGGCAATCAGCCAGAAGGAACTCACGCGAAATTTGCGCGAATTGACTGAGGCTGGGCTGGTGACGCGGAGCTCTGGAGCGGGCCCTATCGCGAAATACGAACTCACCTAGGTCGGTGAGGGGCTGATGCCAACATTCGCAAGCTTACTGACTTGGGGAACAAAGCTCCCCCTTGCACGGTAGATCAGGCTTCGCACCTTCAGGTTCGTTGACAGGCTCGGCTCGTTGGGTTGAAAATAACTTCACCTATGAAAGCATTCGACGTCAAGACTTCGATTCGTGCGATGCCCGAACGCATTTGGGATCTCCTTACGGACGCGGCCGGATACCCTCACTGGAATAGCACGGTCCAGAAAATTGAGGGCAAGGTTGCGCTCCGCGAACGAGTCACCGTATATCCTAAGATGAGTCCGGGTCGTGCGTTTCCTGTTAAAGTCACCGAGTTTCAATCACCTCGCCGAATGGTGTGGGCTGGCGGCATGCCGTTCGGCCTCTTCAAAGGCGAAAGGACCTTTACCCTGATGCCCGGTGCAAACGGTGAAGTGCAGTTTTCGATGCGCGAGGAGTACACGGGCCTGTTGGCGCCGCTCATCGGCCGATCCATTCCAGATTTGCAACCGTCGTTCGACCAATTCGCCGACGACTTGAAACGCGCCGCTGAGGCGCCATAGCAGACAAATGTCATCCAAAGAAACAGGTACCAAAGAGAATCCGTGGAAACTAAAAACGCCGCCGGGAACCTCGGAATTCGAGGCGTATAAAGATGAGGCCGCGGAGCCACTCGGCGCTGGTGGTTCAGGTGGGATCTACTCAATTACGCTATCACTTGCGGTGCATCGAAGACTTGCATGCCATGTTGAAGGCGAATGGCGGATGGATGCTGTTGGGCAGCGCCGATGAACAGAAGCCTGCCGCCGAGGGAACCGTGGAGGCATGGGGACGCTCGCCCAAGAACCCGGTGGGCGGTTGGTATGGGCTTGAAGAAAGGCTATCGCGGGCGGTTCGGCATGTATGTTCCGATGGTGCTGAAAAAGCTCGGGCTGGCCGAGGTGGAGGAAAACCCGCGAAATAACCGGAGGCGGGCGCTTTAAGCGTCGAGATGGCGAAACGAAGGTAGTTCGCGTTCGAATGACTAATCGCCACTCAATACATCCATCCATCCGGGGGCGCGGGCGCTTTAGCAGAGGCTTGGATGCTGGAGGGTTTCTGAACACCGCCCGCCCTCACCGCCGCCGGTAAATCACCGTCATACCGCGTACGCGCAACTTCCTGGTATTGCGCCAGCCACGCCCCCAAATCCGCATAACCCCCGATTGCCAAGCGCGGATTGATGGGCCCTAGCCCATCCAAGATAATCGAACGATTGGTCTGTGCCCGCCATTTCCGCCCGCCGCGTCCATGTGCATCCGCCGCTCCACCGCCCGTGACTGGGTAAATGACGGTCCGCCGGACACACCCGTCAGCGGCTGGGAATCCAGAAAGCGCGTGCCCGCCGGACAGTCCGGTATAAACATACATCTCCGGCCGGAACCCCCACACGAAAAGCGTATCGCCGGGCCCGACTCCATTGCCGCACGATTTGCGCCGCTCGCCGGCTATCCCGATCCATCCCGATATCCACCCACGATTGCGCGCGCCCTTCTATCAAGTCGCCAGCCAGCAGCGCATATCGCGGGCCGAAACGCACCAGCGGAACCACCAGCAGCGCCGCCACCGCCATAGCCCGCCGCTGACCCAGCATCACCAGTCCAGCGCGCGCCCGCCAGCACCGCCACCGGCAGAAGCTGGAAATAATAGCGAGGAAAGAATCGCCATCCCGCAGCGACGGCGGCGAACGAAATGCAGCCCCCATGCGACCCATCGCTGACGATCCGCCTTGCGATCGCGCCACCAGAACCACAACGCGCCAATCGCCAGCGCCGCGTGGAAGCCCAGCCAATGCGCGCGTCCGCACCAAACCCGCACCAGGATTCTCGATGAAACCGACCGGCCACATATGCGCGGCCCCATTTCCACACCTGCTCGTAGTACGCGCCCAACGCGCCCTTGCGCCCACAACCCGCCCAGCGCGAACGCATTAGGAATCGCAAAGCCGGCCAGCAACAGTGGCAGCGCACGATATTCCACACAGCGCACGCCGCCAGCACGAACACGCCCTTCGCATTGACTAGAAACGCTACCCCAGCCAGCATACCGCCCCAGAAGGCCCGCCCGCGCCAAGCCAGCCACACCGCCGCCAAGTGCGGCGCCAGCATCAGCAGGTCCGCCGCCAGCGGCATCACCGACGACGGAATATCGAACACCAGAAAGAACGCCAGCAATCCGGCCGCCCACCACGCCTCCCGCCGGCCCCACAGATCGAGCGCAAATTGCCACGCCAACCAGCACGCCAATAGCGCGTACAGCGCACCTGCCAGACGCAGCGCCAAGCCGTCCCGCGCGCCCCATGCCAGATAAGTCCACGCCAGCAGCGGCGGTTTATCGAACCAGATATCCCGATACAGCACCTTTCCATGCCCGGCCTGCAGCGCGGCGGCGAGCGGCAACGTCTCCTCCGCCCACAAGAATATCCACGTGGCATAGGCGCGCCGCCAGCAACGCCGCGAACAGCATCAGAAAGAAAAGGCGCGTGCTCACCATCCCACAGCCATGCCCACAACCTTTTTCCAAAGGCCAACGGCTATGGTACCTTGATCCACCCGCCGATTGGGGTATGATGGGCAAATAAAAGGCGAACAGTGGAGGATATCCAGGAACAACTCGCGATCCTCCGGCGGCGCATCGCGCACATCGACAAAAAGTGGGCCACCGCGGCTCCCGCTGCGCCCAGCCCACCCCCGCTCCTCCTCTGGCCGACGAACGCCCCGCCCGCTATTTCATCGAAGAATTCATGAGCGGAGAAGTGGTCCATACCGCTTGCGGCGAACACTTTGAAACCGAAAAACTCTTCGAAAGCCACCGCCGCCATGGCAGCATGGATATTTCCGAACCTCCACGAACTGCCGGCCGACCTGCTTGATTCCCTCTCCGACGGCGCCATCGCCTCCTCGCATCCCACCAAGTGGGCCTTCCTCGATACCGAAACCACCGGCCTCGCCGGAGGCACCGGCACCTATGCTTTCCTGATCGGAGTCGGCAGTATCGAGCCCGCCGGATTCCGCCTGCGCCAGTTCTTCATGCGCGATTACGGCGAGGAAGCCTCCCTGCTCCGCCGCCTGTCCGAGTATCTCGCGCAGTTCGACGTCCTGATCACCTACAACGGCAAGACCTACGATCAGCCCCTGCTCGAAACCCGCTACCTGCATGTCGCGCGCGCGTCATCCCTTCGAACGTCTGCAGCATCTCGATCTCCTGTTCGGCGCCCGCCGCCTCTGGAAACTACGCCTCGAAAGTTGCCGCCTCGTCGAATTGGAGAATCGCATCCTAGGCGTCGAACGCCAAGGCGATCTCCCCGGCGAAATGATCCCTTATTATTACTTCGAATATCTGCGCAACCAACAGGCCTTCCGCCTGGTGCCCATCTTCCATCACAACGCCATCGATATCCTTTCCCTAGCCTGCCTCACCGCCATCGTGCCCTTCGCCTTCCGCGCGCCCGGAGGAACATCGTCTTCCGCCATGGCGCCGACGTCATCGGCCTTGCCCGCTGGGTGCTGCAAGCTGGACGTCACGACGAAGCCCTGCGCCTGCTGCGCCGCGCCGTGGACCTCGGCCTGCCCGACGACTTACTCTTCCGGACCCTTTGGGATATCGGCACGATCGAAAAACGCCTGGGCCGCTCCGACGCCGCCCTCGCCCAGTTCACCGAATTGGCCACCGCTCGTAATGCCTACCGGGTGCGGGCGCTGCGGGAACTTGCCATCCACTACGAACGCCGCGAGCGCAACTATGCCATGGCCCTCGAAATGACCCACAGCGCTTTGGCTCTCGAAGACTCGCCCGACCTGCGCCGGCGTGAGCAGCGCCTGCGGGAGCGTGCCGCCCGCCCCGTCCGCAAGTCTGCCCGGCTCCCGCTAACCCCCACCATCTGACCCTCTCCATCCGATTTCACAAATTATTTACGAATCCGCCACACTGCCGCGTGCCGCGAGCGAAACAATGAACAGGGAATGCCCCATCACAAATTGGTTGACCTGTCGGAACGTATCGCCGCGCTGGCCGTCCTGGTAGCCCTGTCGCCCTTCTTGTTGATGGTCGCCATCTTCACCGCGCTGCTGTCGCGCACCTCTCCGCTGATCGCCCATCGGCGCTTGGGCTTGGGTGGCAGTCCACTTTGGGTGCTGAAGTTTCGGACCATGTGGCGGCGCGGCGCACAACCGGCCGCCCGCTTCGCGCTGGTGGAATATATCGTCGATGACACCGGTCCGCGCACCAAGATCGCCCGCGATCATCGCATCTGCAGTCGCTTTGCGCGCTTCTGCCGGCGCCATTCCATCGATGAATTGCCGCAACTCCTGCATGTCGTTCGCGGCGAAATGTCCCTGGTCGGCCCTCGCCCCATCACCAATGCCGAATGGGACCTGCACTATCGCGCGCACGCAGCCGAAGTGCTCGATGTAAAGCCGGGTCTCTCCGGTCTCTGGCAAATCGGGGGACGTAGCCATCTCACCTACGAGCAGCGCCGCGATCTGGACCTGGCCTTAGTGCGCAACCGTTCGCTCAAACTTTACTTCCAGATCCTGCTGTGGACCCTCCCCGAAATCTGGAACGGCCGCAACGCCTGGTAATCGCCAGTCACATCACTGCGCATTTTCTACGTCTCTGAAAACACGGGGAAAGTCGCAGAACCGTAGCCGCCCGCAAAAAATCGCGTGCTACTTTCATGGATAGAGGTCGCCGTTCTTCTTACCGGCATGGCTCCCCTTTGCCGAATGCAACCGATGCAACATAATGCAACACTTTCCCCGAATTTTGAGTGTCACCGTGCCGCCCAAACTAATGCCCCGCCAAGCCAGCCGAATGCAACACGATGCAACAGAATGCAACACGTTTCCCGGATTTGAGGGTCATCACCGCCCAAAACTAACTCGGCGCTCGACCCGCAACCGCGCAATCGGATGCAACACGATGCAACAAAATGTTACACAATTCCCGGAGTTGTAGGGCTTCAGTAGCTGACCTGCCCAGCCGCCCCCCGCCAGCCGAATGCAACCGATGCAACAACTTTCCCGAATTTGAGTGTCATCGCCGAAAACTCCGAGCTCGAATGCAACTCAATGCAACAGAATGTTACACGAAACGGCGATTTTCGTGTTGCACCAACCCTACGGCGCCACCGCAATCGTAACTTGGATCGACGTGGTTACCCCATTGAGCGTGATCTGTACCGGCACCGCGCTTCCCGTCGGCGTACCCGCACCCGGCACTATCCCGATCTGATACTCGCCCACGAATTGCGGCGATAACACCGAACCTACCACTTGTGCCGTAACACCGCCGATAGTCACCGTCGGTTGCAATACCGTGTTGCGCAACACGCCATCGGCATTAGCAGGGCTCTGGCCGTCCGGCAGGCTAGGCGTCACAGCGCCAAGACCTGTGCACCACAAAACCACCGCATGGCCCGCCGCAATCGATGCCATCGAGAACGGATGCGTCGTCAGACCCGCAATCGAACCCGTCGGCGCCACGATAAGGTTGTCGAAGCTATCCGTCGCGATCGCCTGCCCCAAACCATTCGCACTGACCGTGAAGATGCCGGGCAGCGCTGGCAACACATTCACCGTTTGCGGCGTCGAACTTCCGCCGCTCGTAGTCACCACAATGTTCACCGTGCCGCTGCTGGCGCCGGCCGCCAACGCCTCCCACGGTAGCTGCGCGTCCATCTGTGTCGGACTGACAAAGTACAGTCCAGCCTGCACCCCATTGAATGTCACCGATGTAACAGTGCCTAAGTTACTAGATAGTGGCACAGTATCGGTAAATGCCAGGCCACCGGCTAGACTGGTTCCGAAGATAGCCACAATCGAACCCGGCGCCACGCCTTGTGAGGAGAAACTGCCGTTGTTGACCACCCCCCCGGCATTCACCACCGGAGCTTGTGCTTCCGCCAGACCCGCCCCCATTATGATTCCGAGTGCCAAACAAATCGACCGCATTATGATTCCCCTCCGCTTTCGATTTTAGTTGATCCCCCCGCGCTAACCCAAGCTTCCAGGCAAGAGTTTACTTGTGCTGCGGTTCCACCGCGCTGGTGGCCTGCGCGGTGCGAATTCGATCGCGTGTGGCCGTAACTTCAGAGTGCTTTCCGCCGTCCAACGAAACCGCCGTCGAAGCCTCCTGCTCTGCTTCTTTCAGACGCCCTCCCGCCTGTAACACTTGTGCCAGCATCCAATGTGTCTTGTACCAGTTCGGTGCATACCGGATGGCCGATCGTAGGCTCTGTTCGGTCCGTGCAAAGTCATTCTCGCGCGCGTAGAACGCGGATAAATTGTAGTAAGCGTTAAACACCGCATCGCTGGTTTCGACCGCCCGCAACGCTGCCGCGCCGGCTTGCTGGAAGGCTTGCGCTCGAATGATGGGCTGCGCATTGCTCGCGGCAATCTGTGCCAACCTTCGCGAATGCCATAAGTCCGAACTGGTGCCCGGCCACCGCCAGCGTTCGTACTCCGCGTAGTCATCCGCCGCCTCGCTCAGCCGGTTGTCGTGCAATTCGGTGCGCGTAGCTGCCAGCGCGGTTTCGGCCATCGCCAGCCTCCAACCAAAAAACGCCAGTATCGCAGCGCAAGGAATCGCCACCGCCCACCGCATCCACTGCCGATCCCGCAACGCTGCGGCCACCGGCGTCGTCACGCTAAGTGACACCAGCATCGCAATGGTTACGTAGTACGCCAGCGCCGTCGGCATGGTAAACGAAGTGAACTGTTCGCTGATAGTCATGGCGATCAGTCCCGCGCACAACGCCCCCGCCGCGGCCCCCCCCCGCACGCGCCAAACTGCCGCGACCCCGCTGGCCGCCAGTGCCAACAACAGCAGTGGACCGGGCAATCCCTGCGCCACCAGCGCGTCGAGGAAAATGTTATGCGGCGATTCGTGATAAAAGTCCGGATACGCCCGCGCCAAATCCGGCGAAACATGCAGCGCGAAAGTGGAGATGAAAGTCTCCGGCCCATAGCCCACCGGCAGGTGCGAAGCAGCCATGCGTAGCGTGTCCCGCCACAACAAGAAGCGCGCTCCACCCGCCGGTTCGGTCAGCGCCCAATGCACTCGTGCGCGCATCTTCTCTCCAGCCGGCGACGCGTAAAAGCCGGCTGCCAGTGCGGCTACTACCACCGCCGCCGGCACCACCGATCTCCCGCGCAGTCCGCGCCGCCGTCTCTGGCCTACCAGCCACACCACTCCGCCGATTACCAGTCCCAACATCGCCGCGCGCGTCCCGCTGAAGACAATGGCGACCACCGCCACCGCCGCCGCCATCCAAGCGAACCGCTTCCACCAGGCCTTGACTTCCAGACCCGCCAGCGCCACTGACCCAAACACCGCGAACAGCAACCAGTTCGCAGAATAATCCGCATGGCCCAACGTGGAAGGCGGCCGTACGATCGCCCAGATCCCTTCGCCCACATGGTAGCCGCGCGCATCCTGCAGCGGGTCCCAGCCGAAGTATTGCGCGATGCCGTACAGCCCGACGCCAGCGCCTCCACAAGCCACGCCGCGCAACAACATCCTCAGTCGCTCCGGTGCCCCTGCGCACCCCGACGCCACCAGGAATGCGAAGCCCAGCGCCGCCAGTTGTACGATCAGCCCCCAATCGCGCCACGTACTTCCACCCAATGACAACGCAGGATTTACAGATGTAACGGTAGAGATCCCCAGTGACAAACTCATCCCAACCAAGGCCAGTAAGAACCAACGCGCCGCCCGCGAGCCTCTATACAACCCTCCGATTCCACCCGCTGCCGCCCACCATACGGCAGCCGCCGCCGTCCCCCACAACAGGCACACGATCTTAGGCGTGACATCGTAATAAAAGAAGGAAGCAGGCGCCATCGCCAAAGGAATTAACACAATGACGAGGGCCAGTAGTAAGACCATTAGGCTACACTATCTCACAGGCCCCCTCGCCTGCATGTCACAACCTGTAAACACTTATCGCTATCTCACATTCCTCGCCTCGCGTTGGAAGTTCATCGCCGCTGCCTGCGCCGTCTCCGTCAGCTTGGCCCTGGTAGTCAGCCTCACCCGGCCCAAACTCTACACCGCCACTTGCCGTATCCTCATCGAACCGCCCGCCGGCACCGACATACGCAGCGCCCTGGGAGTAAGTCCCATCTATCTGGAATCGCTGAAGACTTATGAACACTTCGCCGGCAGTGACAGCCTTTTCCTGCGCGCCCTCGAACGTTTTCAATTGCGCCACCGCTTCCCTGACCGCCCCGTCGAATCCCTCAAGGCCGCCATCCTCAAAGTCGGCATGGTGCGAGACACCAAAATCCTCGAGATCAAAGTGACTCTCCCCGACCCCAAGACCGCCCAACAACTCGGGCAGTATCTGGGCGAAGAGACCGTAAAGCTCAGCCGCTCGGTCGATCAGGAAGCGGACCAGGACTTGGCCCAGGCCATCGAGAAGCAGGAGGCCGGCGCCCGCGAGCGCCTTGACCGTGGAGAAGCCGCGTGGACTCGCACCGTCGCCCAGCAACCCATCGACCGGCTCCAGCAGGATGTGCAAGCCGGCGGCGAAACCAAGAGTAGCTTGCAGCGTCAGTTCCTACGCGCCGAAGCGGACGCCTCCGAAGGCCGCGCCGAAGAGGTGGCCGCCAGCCGTGCCCGCGCCGAAACGCTACGCAAACAACTGGCGCAAGTGGAGCGCGATCTCGCCGCCAACGAAGAACTGCTGGCGCGCCGCATGGCCGAACGCGATCGCGTGGATGCCGAAAAGACTGCCAGCCAGGAAGCCTATGCCACCGTCGAAACGCGCTTGAGCCAGGTGCGTGCCGACCGCGGATATCGCAGCGAACGGCTCAAGATCATCGATCCTGGCATCGTGCCCGAGCAACCCTCCGCGCCCAATATCCCACTGCGTGTGCTCGCCTCGCTGTTGTTGGGCTTGGTGGTGCCGGTTATTTATCTGACCCTCGAACTCAGTTTCCGCACTCAGCGCGCCGTCGCCCTGCCAGCCCCGGTTGCCCCCCCCCGATCCCTGCGCGCCACCGGAACCGGAGATGTTTGATCGCGCCGCCGTGCGTCCCTGGCGGATGGCGGCGCCGGTGCTCGCCGGAGGTTACGCAGCCGCCATCGCGCTCGCACCTAAGCCAGTCATCGGTTTGGCTCTGGCTGCTCCGCTGATCGCCGTACCCTTCGCCTACTGGGCGATCCTGCAGCGCGACCGCTGGCTGATGCTGTTCTTCGCTGCAGCCCTGCTGCTCCCCCCCCTCCCCTTGGGTCTCGGCAACTCCGGCCCGCACCCATCGCTCGTCTTCATCGCACTGGGCTTGGTCGCGGGACTGTTCAGCTTGCGCGACTGGAGCGCCCCCCCCGCGCCTCTCAATCGCGCCTTCGGCATATTCTTCCTCATCCTGCTGGCCAGTGCCGCCGAAGCCATGCTCTATTCCGGCCCTGCCATCGGACTCGGCAGCCTCATGCGCGTACTGTTATTCGGCGTCTCCGTCTATGTCTTCTTCTACACCGCCGGCGGACCCGCCTCGCGAACTCCGAAAGATTCGTTTACCAAAACGCGCTGGCTCTATTGGATTGCAGTCGGCTCCGCGCTCTTCGCCTGCGTCGATTTTTACTTCCAGTTCCCCGCGCCCGCCGGATTCGGCGCACAGTATGTCTGGCTCGGATCCGGCGTCTACCGCCGCGCCCAAGGCCTGTTCTACGAAGCCAGTACCCTCGGCAACTTCTGTGCGTTCTTCCTCACCATGATCGCCGCCGCCCTTCTCGCCCCCCGCGATCAGTCGCCCGTTTCCAGGCGCGGCCTGGCCCTCGGTGGCGCCGTTTTCGCCGCCGCCCTGGTGCTCTCCTATTCGCGCGGCTCTCTGTTGAATGTGCTGGTCGCTTTCGCTGTCCTCGTCTATTGCCACCGCCGCCGCATCCGTCTCGGTCGTTCCTTCGGGGCGCTGGCCGGCGCGGCCCTTCTCGGCGCTCTGTCTCTGCGCCTGCTGCTGCCCGCCTTCACCAGCGCCTACTGGATGCGGATCTCCACCTCGGTGCAATATGCCCTCTCCGAAACCGAAGGCCTGCTTTCCGGCCGCCTCGCCAGTTGGCGCGCAGTTCTCGGCTTCCTCTCCGACCATCCCTGGCACGCCCTCTTCGGCATCGGATACAAGACCTTGCCTTACTCGGATTACTTGGGCCGCACCGTCATTACCGACAATATGTATCTCAGCCTCCTCGCCGAAACCGGACTCGTAGGTCTGGCCGCTATGATCTGGCTGAGCATTCAAATCCTCCGCTCCGCCGGCCGCGCAGCGATTGCACCCGACCCGCGCCGCCGCTTCTTCGGCACCTGGATCCTCGCCTTTTGGAGCGGCCAGATTGTCCAAATGTTTACCGGAGACTTACTCACCTACTGGCGCGTCTTGCCACTCTACTTCTGGGTGCTCGCCCTCGCCGTTCGTCATGAACATTCTGTGTCTTGATCAGTTCGGCGAACTTGGCGGCGCGCAGCGTTGTCTCTTGGATCTGCTGCCCGCCATGGCCGCCCGCGACTGGAACATCCATCTAGCCGCGCCCGCGGGACCGCTAGGCGATCATGCCGCCGCTCTCTCCGCCACCTTTGACCCCATCGTGTGCGGACCCTACACATCCGGCCGAAAAACCCTTGCCGACATGGCCCGCTTCGTCACCGAGGCGCCGCGCTTGTCGCGCCAGATCGGCGAACTGCTGCGGCGCTACCGCGTCGATCTACTTTACGTCAACGGCCCGCGCCTGCTCCCTGCCGCAGCCCTTGCCGCTCGTGGCGGCACTTCCCTGCTCTTCCACGCCCATAGCCTGCTCGATGGAATTGCACTAAGCGCAGCGGGACGCGCCTTGCAAATGTCGCGAGCCTCTGTGGTTGCCGCTTGCCGCTTCGTAGCCGAACCGTTGCGGTCCTACGCCCGCCACCCCATCCAAATTATCTACAACGGTGTGCGCCCCATCACCCTGCCGCCCCGCCACGCCGCCGCCGGCGAATTCCGCATCGGCGTCATCGGCCGCATCTCGCCCGAAAAAGGGCAGGCAGAGTTCCTCCGCGCCGCCCGCATAGTTCACGCCGCCCATCCCCACTGCCGCTTTCTGATCTGCGGCGCGCCCCTGTTTTCCGATCCGGCCGCCGCACGCTGTCGCGCCACCCTGGAATCCCTCGCCGCGGGTCTGCCCATCGAATTCACGGGTTGGACTGAAGACATAGAAGCCGTGCTCGCCCGGCTTGACCTCTTGGCCGTACCATCCGTCTCGGCCGATGCCACGCCGCGCGTGATCCTCGAAGCCTTCTCCGCCGGTGTGCCCGTAATAGCCTTCGCAACCGGCGGTATACCGGAACTGATCAGCCATAGCCTGACCGGACTCCTCGCGCCCCCGCCTTCCCCCGAAGCGCTCGCGTCAGCCCTGATCGACGCACTAGCCACGCCAAACCGCCTGCGCCAAATAGCCGAAAGCGCGCGCACCCAAGCCCGCCTCGACTTCACCCTGGAACGCTATCGCCACCAGATGCTCGAAGCTATCCAGTCAGCCGTCAAATAATGCCGGCAGCTCTGCCACCGTATCGCAAAATACGGCTAAATGCACTACAATAGACTCGTGAGCCACTTGCAACTATGTTGCAGACACTGATCATCACTCTTCGTGAAGGCGTCGAAGCCGCCCTGGTAGTCGCCATCGCCATCGCGTATCTCCGTAAAATCGGCCGCCGCGACCTCCTGCCGGCCGTCCATCGCGCCTTCGGGACCGCTGTTGTTGCTAGCTTTGGCTTTGCCTGGCTGCTCTCCAAGCTGGGCCTTGGCGAAGACGCTTACGAAGGGTGGACGCTCCTCGTCAGCGCCGTGTTTGTGTTCTCCATGGTGGTCTGGATGAACCGCCATGCGCGCGGCATGAAAGGTGAAATTGAAACTCAGTTGCAACAGCGGAGTGGTTCCGCCAGCCGCTGGGGCATCTTCCTGTTCGTGTTTCTCATGATCTTTCGCGAGGGCGTGGAAACCGTCCTCATGCTCACCGCCGTAAAGTTCGACACCTCCGGAGTGCTCGACATTGCAGGCGTTATCATCGGTTTAGGTTTGGCAATCCTGTTTGGCGTCAGCTTCGTGCGTGGCACCATCCGTATCGATCTACGCAGTTTCTTTCGCATGACCACCGTCATCCTTATGGTCATTGTGGTGCAACTGGCTATCACCGGCCTGCATGAATTGTCCGAAAGCCAGGTGCTGCCCAGCAGCCGTCAGGAAATGGCTCTGATCGGACCCATCGTCAGTAACGAAGTGTTCTTCTTCGTGGCTATTCTGGCGCTGGCCGGCGCCATGCTCTTGATGGAATATCGCAAACGGCGTGCCCCGGTTCTCGCCGGCCTCGAAGGCGCCGCCCTGCGTAAAGCCCGTTGGACTGTGCAGCGCGAACGCCTCTGGATGACCGCCTCCTGCCTCGCCACCGGCCTCTTTATTCTCAGCATTACCGCCGAATTCATTTACGCAAAATCCGTCACCGAACTTTCCACCGCCGTCCCGGTTTCTCTGGTGAATGGCGCCGTCCATATCCCCGTAGACACCGTGAATGATGGCAACCTGCACCGCTTCGCCATCGACGAAGCCGGCGTGCATGTGCGTTTCATCGTCATCCGCCGCCCCGATCAGTCGTTGACCGCCGCCTTCGACGCCTGCAATATCTGCGGCAACCAGGGCTACTATCAAAAGGGTCCCAACGTGATTTGTAAGAACTGCGCCTCCGCCATTTTTATTCCCAGCATTGGTTCCCCCGGCGGATGTAACCCTATCCCGATCCCTTCGCAGGTGGAAGGGGGCCAACTGGTGATTGCGGCCGACAAACTCGTCCCCGGCGCAAAAATCTTCCGTAATCCCAGTTAGCCGCATGTTCCTTCGCTTCGTCAGCCAGTCCATCCGCCGCTCTCCGCGCCGCAAAGCTATGACCGTGGCCGCTGTCGCCATGGGTACCGCGGTCGCTACCGCCATGCTCGGCGTAATGCTCGACATCGGTGACCGCGTGAATCGCGAACTCCGCAGCCTTGGCGCGAACCTCATGGTCACGCCCAAAGCGCGCTCCCTGCCCGTCGAGATCGGCGGCATCAGCTATCGCCCCGTCACCACCCAGGATTTCATTCCCGAATCCCAAGTCACTAAGATCAAGTCCACGTTTTGGCAGTTGAATATCACCGGCTTCTCCCCATCGCTGAAAGCCTCCGCCTCGCTCGATGGCCGCAATGTGCCCGTCGAAGGTGTATGGTTCCGGCACGCGTTTCGCGGCGCCGACAACTCCGCCCAGGAAGCCGGATTGCGCACGGTCAACGGAGAATGGAAAGTCGACGGCCGCTGGGTTGACGATCGCATCCGCAACGACGCCGCGCAGGATGCCATGGTCGGCGGTGCCGTAGCGCGCCGGCTTAATCTCAAACCTGGCGCCACCCTCCAACTCTTCGGACATACGTTTACCGTCGCCGGCATCGTCTCCACCGGCGGCGAGGAAGAAGACCGCATCTTCGTTCGCCTGGAAGTTTTGCAGAACCTCGTCAACCGCCCAGGCCAAGTGGATGCCGTGCAAGTGGGAGCCCTCACCAAGCCCGAAGACGACTTCGCCCGTAAAGATCCCACCAAGATGACGCCGAAGGATTACGACCGTTGGTATTGCACGCCCTACATCAGTTCCATCGCCCACCAAATCGAGGAAGTGCTGCCCATGGCCGTCGCCCGGCCCATCTGGCGAGTGGCCGATAACGAAGGCAAAGTGCTCGGCAAAATCCGCGGCTTGATGTTGCTCATCACCTTGGCTGCGCTGGCATCCGCCGGACTCACGGTCTGGAGCGTCATGGCCACCACGGTGCTCGAACGCCGCGGCGAAATCGCCATCATGCAGGCCACCGGCGCCAGTAGCGGATTGGTGGCTGCGCTGTTCTCTACCGAGGTCGCGCTCGAAGGCGCGGCCGGCGGCCTGATCGGCTCGTGGATCGGCCTGCTGATGGCCGGATGGGTGGGCCGTGCCGTGTTCCAGACGTCGCTCGAGATCCCCGCCATGCTCGGGCCCGTTGTAGTGGGTGCCGCAGTGCTGGCCTCCATCGCCGGTGCAGCCCAACCCTTGCGCCGTGCCCTCTTGCTGGAACCCGCCGTAACCCTGCGAGGCGGCGAGTAATGTTCTGGAATTTCGTCCTGCGCGCCGTCCAATTCCGCAAGCGCCGCCTGGCTCTGGCCTTTGCCGCCCTGGCCGTATCGGCCACTCTCGCCACCGCGCTGTTCTCTGTCTATTCCGATATCGAGCGCAAGATGCGCGTCCAGTTTCGCGGCTTCGGCGCGAATATCATCATCGCTCCCGCCGGAGGCGCTCAGACCGTTCCGCTCACCGCTGTCGGTCTTGCCGAAAAGCAAGGCGCCGTGGCTGCCCCTTTTATCTATACAGTGGGACGCGTAGCATCCGAACCCGTTGTGGTGGCTGGCGTGGATTTCGATCGCGCCGCCCCGCTCACCAATTATTGGCGCGTCGATGGCGCGCGTACCGCCGGCCCGGGCGAATGCCTGGTGGGCGCCAACGTGGCCGCTCACTTCCGGCTGAAACCGGGGCAGGCGCTGGAACTGGAATCCGCGCCCTGTACCATCCGTGGCATCGTGTCGAGCGGCGGCGCGGAAGATGCACAAGTCATCCTCGGATTCGCAGTCGCCTCTCAGCTGGCAGGCTTACATGATGTCGCCAGCCTCGTTCAGGTGCGCGCCGATGGCGAACGTCTGGTCGCCATTCAAGCCGCCCTCGCTAGCCAGTTGCCCGGAGCCGATGTGCGGACACTCCACGCCGTTGCCGAAACCGAAGCCAACGTAGTGCTGAAACTCCGCTCGACATTGTTCATGCTCACCGCTCTCATCCTGGCCATCACCACCCTATGCGTCAGCAGTAACTTCAGCGCCCTGGTGCTCGAGCGCAGCAAGGAAATAGGAATCCTGAAAGCGATCGGCGCAGCCGAACGAAAGATCGCCGCCCTCTTCCTTTCCGAATCCCTGATTCTCGGCTTGGTATCCACTATCGCGGGTTATGCCGTCGGACTGCTGGTCGCCTGGTGGATCGGCCACCAAATCTTTCCCGAATCCGCTGCCGCCGGAGTCGGTGTAAACTATGGCGTGTTCCTGCCTGTAACGTTAGTCACCCTGGCAATGGCGACGGCCGCCACCCTGGCAGCGGCGGCGCGCATCTGGCGCATCCGCCCCGCCGTGATTTTGCGCGGAGAATAGAAGCAATGGCATTTGTTGAATTGGAGAACGTAACTAAGGCGTATGATGGCGGCTGGTCCGCGCCAGTCAAGGCGCTCGACCGCGTCACCCTCACCGCGGAAGCCGGCCAGTGGATCGCCATCATGGGGCCGTCAGGCTCGGGCAAGACTACTTTGCTGAATATCCTGGGCTGCCTCGACCAGGCCACCGAAGGCGCCGTGCGAATCAACAACGTCGACACCTCCACGTTGACCCGCGCCGAACTCGCCCGCTTTCGCGCCGAGACCGTCGGTTTCGTCTTCCAGCAATTCCACTTGATCCCCCACCTTACCGCTCTAGAAAACGTGATGTTGGCGCAATACTTCCACAGCATGACCGACGAAGCCGAAGCCCGCCGCGCCCTCGACCGCGTGGGCCTCTCCGACCGCGCCCGCCACCTGCCCTCCCAACTTTCCGGCGGCGAACAACAGCGCGTAGCCATCGCGCGCGCCCTGGTTAACGATCCCAAAATCATTCTGGCCGACGAACCCACCGGCAACCTGGACGCCACCAACGAACAAATCGTCCTCGAACTCTTAGGCGATTTGCACCAGCAGGGCCGCACCATTCTGATGGTGACGCACGACGAACAAGTCGGCCGCTGCGCCGATATCCGCCTCGACCTCGAACACGGCCGCATCGTCGAAACCACCCACTTCAGCATGGAGATGAATCAGGATTTTGACGAAGTGCTGGAACAGATCTGGGCCACCCGCGAAGATGATTTCCACGAAGAGCCCGAACATTTCACCGCCGCCCAGCATCGCAAAGTGTGCACCATGATGGCGCGCATCGGCCTCGTGGAAATCCATGGCGCGGAGATCACCTTCACTCCGCGCGGTGAAGAACGCGCCCGCAGCGTCATCCGGCGCCACCGCTTGGCCGAGCGTCTCTTCATGGACGTTTTGGCCATCCGCGACGAAGGTTCCATCGAGAAGAATGCCTGCACCTTCGAGCACATCCTGAGCCCCGAAGTTACCGACCGCATCTGCACTTTTCTGGGTCACCCGCGGACCTGTCCGCACGGTAGCCCCATCCCAGAAGGTGACTGCTGCACCGGCGCGCAAGCTTCGCTGCCGGCCGATTCGTTACTCATTTCCACTCTACTCAAATGATTCCTCGCCGCTCCTTCCTCGCTTTCGGAGCTTCCGCGGCCGCCGCTGCCGCAGCCGAACCCGCCAAGCCCATTTCTGCATTCGACGATCCGGACTTCGGATTCACCGCCCAAATCGCCATCGGCGCATCCTACTATGGCGGGGGCGACCCAGGCAAACTGCTGGCGATCGTGTCGCACATCAAAGCCGGAGATTTCGAATCTGCCTACCAGGCCTATCATGATGCCGGCGTCGAAGCCCGTACCTTGGCGGAACAGGCCGCTGCCAAGCGCCACAGCGTCAGTGCCCGCGAGGCCTATCTGTGGGCCGCGGGACATTTTAGCGCCGCGCTGCGCTTTCTCGATGGCACCAAAGATCCCGACCGCATGCTGCCTTGTTGGCGCGAGTATAACGACTGCTGGTCCGCCGCCTGCGCCCTCTTCAATCCACCCGTTGAGCGCATCGAAATACCCTACGAGAACACCGCCCTCACCGGTTGGTTCCTGCGCGTGGATTCCTCCCGCCGCCGCCGTCCGCTCGTGATCCTCAACACCGGTGCCGACGGCCTGGAAAAGAGCATGTACGTATTGGGCGGCGCCGGAGCCTTGGCGCGCGGCTACAATTGCCTCATCCTCAACGGCCCCGGCCAGGGCGATTCCCTGTGGGTTCGCAAGCTCTACTTCCGTCCGGATTGGGAGAAGGTGATCATGCCCGTGGTGGATGCCGTGCGCCGCCATCGCGAAGTCGATCCCAAGCGCATCGTGTTGCTAGGCGTCAGCCAGGGCGGATACTGGGTTCCCCGCGCGCTGGCCTTCGAACATCGCATTGCGGCGGGTGTGGCCGACCCTGGCGTCTGGGACGTGTCCGATCCCTGGCTGCGCAATCTACCCAAGTTTGTACGCGAAATACTGGATGCCGGCAAGAAAGCCAATTTCGATCAGATGATTCAGGTGGGCACCGCCTCTAACGCTCGCGCCAAAGCCATGCTGCGCTTCCGCATGCGTCCCTTGGGAATGGCGTCTTACTATGATGCCTTCCACGCCGTTCGCGAATACAATCTGGCCGATGTCGCCGCGCGCATCAAGTGCCCCATGCTGATCACTGATCCGGAAGGCGAGCAGTTCTTTCCCGGCCAGGCGCGTAAGCTCTACGACGCGCTGCAGTGTCCCAAACAAATCGTCTCGTTCACTCGTGAACAAGGCGCCGCCGAACACTGCGAAGTGGCCGCCCCAGGCTACCGCGACTTCCAAATTTATAACTGGCTGGATGAAACCCTGGCCTGACGCCGCTCACATCTTGCCTTCGAACAGAAATACCAGTTCGATCACCAGAATCACCACCACCATCAGTTCCAATACGAACGCGCGCCCTTGTTGAAACTGGTCCACCATGAATTGGTATAAGTCGCCGGCGGTGTGCAATTTTTCGTCCACCAAGCGTCGGTAATCCGTCACGCCGACTTTGCCCGCCGCCAAGCGGTACACGCGCGCCGAGTACATATCGCTCAGGAACTTGATCGAATTGTCCATCCGCTCCGTCAACTCGCGCACGTCCAGGCGAATGGTGTTCAACCGCCCGGCCTCGCGCGCCAATCGCCAGCGCGCCAACACGCCCGTACCTCTCTCGAGTGACCGGTACACGCCCGCCAGCAGGCGCGTCAGCGTCTCGTCGTAATACCGGAACTCGATCAACTGCGAGTTGGCATACTCCAGCAGTTGAATCACCGGTAGCGCATCCTCCGGTGTGTCGTAGACCAGCGCGGCGGTCCAGCCAATCACCACTAAGTCATCCGGATAATACGAACGTCGTGTCTGCAAAATCTCAGTACGCTCGTCCTCGGCCAGCCGCATTTCCTCGCCGCGTACCACTTGCGCGATCTCCTCGCCGCGCTCGGCGATCAATTCGTCTGCCGTCACAATGCTACCGTCGCTCTTCACGATGGGGCGAAGCTGGATGATGTAATAGTCTTCCGTCAGCCAGTCCGCGTAAGGTTTCACCAGCGCTGGATGAGCGCGCGCCAAGCTGCGCCGGACGCTATCGGCAGCCTGCTTCTCGATCTCCGGCGCGGCGATCGACCGGCTGGAGAGGTGCATTAACGCGCGCCAGTCGAACTCAAACGGCAGCCGTAGCTCGATGCTCACTACCCCGTATTCGTAGTAGTGCATCTGCGCTTCCAGGCGTTCGCCGTTTTCGAGCAATACCGGCTCAAGCGATTCGATCACCGGCGGCTTCTCGAAACGTACGTACTCCGGCGTGGGCTGCCGGAAACTCGGTTCCCGTCCGGCCGGCTGCGCCCCCAGGATGGCGCGCAGTTCCTCTAGCCGGATCTCTTCACATACGTCGTAGAGAAACAGGAGCCAAAACGTTCCCGAGAGTCGATCCGTGCCGGCAGCCATGCTTACTTTTTTTGATAATCCGGGAACACCGGACGCTTCAGCACTGCCGGCGGGTTGGTCTTCAATTCCTCCATCACCACCGCCACCGCTTTCTCCAACTGCGGATCGTGCCCCTGCCGCACCACCGCCGGATCGAGTTCTACTTCGATGTCCGGCGCCACGCCGTGGTTCTCCACATCCATGGTGCCGTTAGGATTCCAGATGGCTACGCTGGGCGCCATCACCACCCCGCCATCCATCAATTCCGGATAGCCGTTCAGTCCGACCAGCCCCCCCCAGGTGCGCTCGCCGATAAGTTTTCCCACGCCCGCGCGGCGGAAATACCACGGCATGGCGTCGCCACCCGAGCCCGCGAATTGGTTGATGATCATCACCTTCGGCCCGAAGATCGCGCCCTGCGGCTGCAGGAAATCGGCGCCCACCCGCGAAGTAGCTACGCTCATCAGTTTGCGCTGCAGATACTCGATAATGTCCGTGGCCAGTTCGCCGCCATGGTTGAACCGCTCGTCGATGATGGCCGCGTCCTTATCCACTTGCGCAAAGAAATACCGCATGAAACTGGTGTATCCGCCGAACGCCGTATCCGGCATGTGAATGTACGCCACGCGTCCGCCAGTCATTTGGTCGACCTTCCGGCGATTGTCTTCGATCCATGCCAGATGCCGCAGTCCGGATTCGTCATCCACCGGGACCGCCTTCACTTCGCGTGCTTTCGCACCGGCCGGGTCCGGACCCACTTTCAGAATGGTGCTCTTTCCGGCGGTGGCTTCGAACAGGCTGTAAATATTATCGCTGGCACGCAGATCGCGCCCGTTTACCGCCAGCAGGTATTCGCCGGCGCTCACGTTGACGCCCGGTTGAGTCAGCGGCGCCTTCAAATCTGGATTCCAATTCTCGCCGTCGTAAACCCGCGCGAAACGGTAGCGTCCGTTCTCGATGGTGTAGTCCGCGCCCAGCAGGCCGGTGCGCACGTGTTTCACTTCGGGACGGTCGCCGCCGCCCAGGAACATATGCCCTACCGTCATGTTGCCCAACATCTCCGTGAGCAGGTAATTCAGATCGTCGCGCGATGCCAAGCCGCCCAGGTACACCCCGTAGCGCTCCTCGGCAGCCTGCAGATCGAGCCCGTGATAATGCGGATCATAGAAAAAGTCCCGCTCAATCCGCCACACCTCGTGGAACATCTGTTTCCATTCCGCAGGCGGGTCCACGCGCACTTCCAGATCGCTGGTCTTGAGCGTCTTCTCGTTACCCGGCTTTGCCGGCGGACCGTCCGGACCATCCGGAACCGGAGGCGGTTCCGCGATCGACCATTTATCATCCTGCTGATAAAGCATCTTCTCGCCGTTGAAGGACACTTGGAAGTATTTCACCCCCCCCACCACCACGTCGGCTTTCCGCTTGCCCATATCGAACCGGTGCACCGTGAAAACCGGCGGACCTTGCGGCGAAGGCGGCGGCGCTTCGATCGCATAAACCACGCCCGCCTTGCCGGCCACCAATCCGGAATAGCGAACCGGCGGTAAGGGTAGCGCTAGAATCCGCTGGCCTATCTTTTCCAGATCGATTTTGGTTTCGACTTTGTCTTTATCGTCCTTCTTTGCCGCGTCCTTTTTATCGTCCTTGTCGTCCTTTTTCGCGTCGTCTTTCTTGACCTCTTCCTTCTTCTCGTCGTCGCTCTCCGGCGCAAGCGGCGATGGTTCACTCTTCGAGAGCACCACCATGTAAACGCTCGCTGTCACCGGCCGCGAAAATCCTTCGATATCCGGCTGCATGGCTGCGCCCGAATTGGTGCTGGCCGTAAAGTAGAGGTACTTACCATTCCTGTCGAACACCGGACTCTCAGCGTCGCTCATACCGTCAGTCACTTGGGTAGTCTTGCCATCCGCTAGCGAATACAGATAAATCGCCGCCATGTGGCTCTTCAGCGTCTTCGAGTAAGTCAACCACTGGCTGTCGGCCGACCATGCGGGCGCCAGTCCGTTGCCGTTATAGTAATAATCCGTCGCCACCACAACCGGCTTCTTCTGTTCCAGCGTCAGGTAATACAGATGGCTCTGATTGTCCAGGTAGGCAATCTTCTTGTTATCCGGCGACCAGCGTGGCGTCGAATAAAACGCTTTGCCTCCCAGTGGGATCTTCTTAACCTCGCCAGTGCCATCCTGGTTCCGAATGTGCAAAGCATATTCGCCCGATTCATCCGAAAAGTAAGCGATACTCTGGCCATCCGGCGACCACACCGGTTCGCGCTCCATCACCCCCGTGCTGTTGGTCAGATTGCGTGCGTCGCCTTTGTCCGCCGGGACGGTCACGATCTCGCCGCGCGCTTCAAACACGGCCCGCGCGCCATTGGGCGAAATATCCGCGTTGCGCAAACGCTTGGCCACGTTCACATACCGCGGACGCAGTTCCGGCAGATCGCCCGCCAGCGATACCGGGACAGCTTTGGTCTTGCCCGATTTCAAATCGTATAAATAGAGTTCACCGAACTGTTCGTATACGATCGCGCCCGGCCCCAATGACGCCGACTTGAAATCCAGCCCTGTGTTCGCCACCGCGCGCGTCACTTTCTTCGTCTTCGTGTCGTAATAGAAAAGCGTCACCGGCCCTTCTCTGTCCGACAAAAAGTAAACCCGGTCGCCGGCCCACATCGGGTTAAAGTCGTTCGAATTGTCGCGGGGAATCTTCACGATGCTGGAATCGGCCAGGTTCGCCAGCCATATCTTTTTCGTCTGCCCGCCCCGATATCGCTTCCATGCCTCCTGCCACTGGAACAAGGGCACGTAGGCCAGGTGCGAGCCATCCGGCGAATATGATCCTTCGATCGCGATGGGTAGCGGCAACTCTTCCGGCAATCCGCCTCCTTCCGCGGGAAGGGTATAAAGCCGTGCGCCGTCATTGCTTACCGCGCGCGCCGATACGAATAATACCCGCTTACCATCGGGAGTCCACCCGACAGCTCCGTCCTGCCCCGGATGATACGTCAACCGCCGGGGCACGCCACCTGCCGCAGGCATCACAAAAACGTCCACGTTGCCGTCATACTCGCCCGTGAACGCGATGTTCGATCCATCCGGCGAAAAGACGGCGTCGGTTTCCACGCCAGGCGCGGCCGTCAGTCGCTTGGCGTCGCCGCCTTCGCGCGGGACGCTCCAGAGATCGCCCGCATACGTGAATACGATTTGTGTCCGGCTGAGGGCCGGCTTCCGCAATAGCAAGTGGGTTTGGGCGCCGGCGAACGGAGCCAGCAGCAGAAGTGCGCCAAGAATTCGGTACATAAAGTACAGTATCGCGCGGAAATCCCGCTTGCGCGTTTCCCTATGGCCGCTCGTCTTACTCTCTTGGACGCCAAATTTCAATGGGCCGTAGCGCTGCTGCTATGCTGCGCCGCCCCGACTCCCGCCCAAACCCCTCGCCCCTTGGTCGTGCACCAGAACAGCTATGAGATGAAAGCGGGCGAATCCGTACAAGTTTCCGCACCTGACGAAACCGTCGCCTTCCTGCTGAAATCGAAGAGCCTCAACGTGCAATTGGACGACGCCGACGCTACTACCCTGGTTGCAGGACCCGACCGCTCCGGTACCCAGTTGCGTTTGGCCGCCCGCCCTAAAACTAAGCCGGGCACCTACACCGCAAAAGTGTCGGCCACCAGCGCCACGGGCGAGCAGCGCACCACTACCTTGTCCGTAACCGTGAAGCTCCGCGTCACCGTACCCAATGGCTCCGCCCGCGCCCCGGTGGTCTTGCTGAATGGCTGGGAGACCGGCTTCACCGGCACTTGCCCCATTTCCTCCAGTTCGTCCGATACCTTCGGGAACCTCGCTCAATACCTGATTTCGGACGGCGTTCCGGTCGTCTACTACTTCGACAACTGCGCCGTGGATCCCAACGAAACCGTCGAAGTGCTGGGCAACGACCTTGCCACATTCCTAAACACCATCAAATACGATAACGGCGACCAGGTCACCCAAATCGATCTGGTCGGATTCAGTCTCGGTGGATTGATCGCCCGCTCGTACCTGGCCGGTCTTCAACCCAGCGAAACCGCGACTCCGCCCTCCGCCACCCTGGTGCACGACCTGATCCTGATTGCTACTCCCAACTTCGGTTCCTTCGTGGCCGGCAACTACGCCACCACCCTTTCGGCCCAGCCTGGGACCCAGGATGCCGAGATGGTGCCCGGCAGTGCGCTGCTCTGGAATCTGGCCACCTGGAATCAGCGCGGCGACGACCTTCGCGGCGTTAACGCGCTGGCGATAGCCGGTAATGCCGGACCCTACCTGGGCAGTCTGTCCGCCACTTCCCAACTCAACAACGCCAGCGATGGTCTCGTCTCGCTAACCAGCGCATCTCTCGGTTTCGCCCGCCCCGATACTACGCCCACACAAGTGGTCCCCTACTGCCACGTAGACCCTTCCGCATTTACCAACACCATCTTCGGCACCTTCGATTGCAATGCCATCGGGATTGCCAATGTCACCAGCACATCGCACGAAACCGGTATTATCGTGCGCTCGTTTCTCAGCGGCACCACCGTCTGGCAATCGACCGGCGTAGTCTCCACGAAGGATCCCTGGTTGTCCACCAAAGGCGGAATTATCTTTGGCATGCAAAGCCAGACGGGCAGTTTTGTCAGCGATCTGACCTCTGTTTCATGGGGAACCGTCGCACTCACTCCCGGCGGCGACCTGGACACCATCTATTACACCGACTTTGTCAGCGGAACGGGCGCCTACACGGCTACTAGTTCGTCACTTGGCGCTATCAATTGCGGCTCCATCACTCAGCCGTTGGGTTACACGGTGGCCGCGCGTTGTAAGATCGATACGGCCATCTTCTCGGTGGGCCCGCTAATTACAAGCGAGTCCGGCAGGATTGTCGCCGCGGGTGGAACCATCACCCTCACCGGTAACGACTTTCAATCGCAATGTAACAGTTGCCAGGTGCTGGCCATCCCCGTCGGCTCCACTACGCAAACCGCGCTTACCATCACTTCGTGGAGCAATACTGCGATCTCAGCGACCCTTCCCTCGTCCCTAACAGGAATGATTACGATCGAAGTCGTCGCCGTACCGGGTACGGATGCCATCACGATTATGGCGGCGGTGCCCACCAGTACGCCCGCCTTAGCCGCTACCCCAACCAGTTTGCAATTCGCCTACACCTCCGGAGGCGCGGTGCCTGCCGCCCAGATCGTCGCCATTAGCAACAGCGGAACCGGCACGCTCGCCTGGACCGCCACCAGCGATCAATCCTGGCTGACGGTTTCGGCGGCATCGGGAACGGCGCCCTCCAGCCTCTCCGTCTCTGTATCGCCTGCCGCACTTACGGCCGGAACCTATAGCGGCAACGTCACCATTACCGCCTCGGGTGCTACGAACAGTCCTGTCACCATAACCGTCGCACTCACTGTCACCGCAAGCACCCCCACCGCCACGCTGGCTGTCACTCCCGCCTCACTCACTTTCAACTACGCGGTAGGAAGTGCCACGCCCGCCGCCCAGACCGTCTCGATTGCGAATTCCGGATCGGGCACACTGACCTGGACCGCCGTATCGAGCGCTTTCTGGATCACCGTATCGCCTGCTTCCGGCACCGCACCCTCCTCGCTGTCGGTTACCGCGAACCCGGCTAACTTGGCTGCCGGCACTTACACCGGCAACCTAACCATCACCGCGGCAGGCGCTACCGGTAGCCCCGCGTCGGTCACCGTGACCCTGGTGGTGCAAGGCACGCAACCTGCCGGCATCATCTCCAATGTCACTAATGCGGCCAGTTTTCAGCCAAGCTTCGCCTCAGCGGAATGGGTATCCATCTTCGGCTCCAACTTGTCCACCAGCACCGTGGAGTGGGGATCCGCTGACATCGTGAATGGCATCCTGCCCACCAGTCTCGATGGCGTGTCGGTGACCATCAACGGCATCCCCGCGTACGTCGAATACATCAGTCCCACGCAGATTAACGTGCTGGCGCCGGATGACTCGGCCACCGGTTCGGTGAATATTCAGGTGACCGCTGCCGGGCAGAAGAGCAACGTTTTTGCGGCCCAAAAACAACAGTACGCGCCGGCGTTCTTCGCCTTCGATAGCGGGAAGTACGTGGCCGCGGAGCACTCGGATTACACCTACTTGAATACTGCCTCCCCTGCGAAGCCCGGCGAAACGGTACTGCTATATGGCACGGGGTTCGGGCCTACCTCCCCCCCCACACCTACCGGCCAACTAGTTTCGACCGCCGCACCGCTGCCCGATGGCGCGGTGCAGATCACCATCGGCGGCGTGGCTGCTACGGTTGTCTTCGCGGGCCTTGCGGCTTCCGGAGAGCATCAATTCAATGTGACCGTGCCTACCCTACCATCAGGCGATGCCGCAGTGGTGGCGACCATAGGTGGAGTGCAGACCCAAACCGGCATCTCTATACCTATCCAGTAGGGTACGCAGGTTCCGCAGCCCGCTAAGCCTTATGCACCAGCGCATCCACCCGCCGCAGCGCCGGGAATCGCCATGCCCATAGGGCCACGATCGCCACAGTGCCCAAGCCGCCCACGACCACGGCCGGCACCGCTCCCAACCAGTGCGCCGTGATGCCCGATTCGAATTGACCGACCTCGTTCGACGCGCCAATGAACACGACGTTCACCGCGCTCACGCGTCCGCGCATCTCGTCCGGCGTCGAAAGTTGGATTAGCGTGTGTCGAACGATCACACTCACCATGTCGCACGCGCCGATCAACACCAGGGCCGCTAGCGACAGCGGTATACTCCGCGATAATCCGAACACCACCGTGAAAATGCCGAAGCCGCAAACGCACCACAGCATGATCGCTCCCGCATGCCGTTGCAACGGCCAACGCGCGACCACCAGAGCCATAATTACCGCTCCCAGTCCCGGCGCGCTGCGCAGCAGGCCGAGGCCGGATGCGCCGATCTTCAAAACCTCGCTTGCGTAAACGGGCAGCAGCGCCACCGCCCCCCCCAACAACACCGCGAACAGGTCCAACGAAATCGCGCCCAAAATCAATTTGTTCCGCCGGATGTACTTCAACCCTTCCAACGCCATCCAGAACGACGCGGCCGGCCGCAACCCTTGCGGCGCGCTAACCCGGATGGCCGCCAACACGATCAACGCCGCCACATATTCGACCGCCGCGCAGCTATAAACCAGTTTGGGACTGGCCGTCCAGCCGTACAGTAACCCGCCGATCACCGGCCCCACAATGGTGGCGGATTGGAAGACCGACGAATTCCAAGCCACCGCCCTCGGAAAATCTTCCGCCGAGACCAGCAGCGGCAGGAACGCCTGCCCCGCCGGACCGTTGAACGCGCGCACCGCTCCGTTCAACAGCAGTACGCCATAGATCGGTAGGACGGCGGGCGATCCGCGCAGCGTCAGCACCAGCAGCAGCACCGAGCACAAAGCAAAACCCGCACAACACGCTTGCAGAATTCGTTGCCGCGGAAAACGGTCAGCAGTTTGTCCAGTGACCAGAAAGAGCAGAATGCCGGGCAGAAACTGCGCCAGCCCCACCAGCCCCAGATCCAGCGGACGATGGGTCAGCGCATACACCTGCCAAGCCACCGCTACCGCCTGCATCTCCGTCGCCGTGCCCGTCAGCACGCGAACCATCAGGTAATAGCGAAAATTAGATTGGCTGAAGACTACAGGGGAAAGGGACTGAGGCATGCGCTGCTCCCAGTGTCCCATGCCGTCGCGCGGCCGCGTCCGTCAGGCCGTAACCGCAGCCAAACGCCGCCGGCACTCGTCCATCATGGCCGCCGTACGCGTCGCCCCCACCCGGGTAACCCCCAGCGCGCGAACCTCCAGTAAGGCATCGAAATCGCGAACTCCGCCGGCCGCCTTTACCTGCACATAATCCGGCGAGTGCCGCCGCATCAAAACCAGATCTTCCTTGGTCGCTCCGCCCGTGCCATAACCGGTCGACGTCTTCACCCAGTCGGCCCGCAAGTCGGCGCAGATTTCGCAAAGCCGGATCTTCTGCGCTTCGTTCAGATAGCAGTTTTCAAAGATGACCTTCACCTTCTGCCCAGCCGCGTGCGCTACGTCGATCACTCCGCCAATGTCCTGCTGTACGTAGCCCCAGTCGCCGCTCAACACCCGGCTGATGTTTACCACCAGGTCGAGTTCCTGGCAGCCGTCCGCCAGCGCCTGCCGCGCTTCCGCCACTTTAACCGCGGAGGTGTGGCCTCCGTGCGGAAAACCAATCGTGGTGCTGGCATTTACCCGGCTACCGCGCAATGCCTCCGCACACCGCTTCAAGTAAAACGGCATGATGCAGACGCTCGCCACATCGTATTGCAGCGCCACCTGGATGCCCCGCTCCAAATCATCCACCGGGAGCGTGGGATTCAGCAGCGAGTGGTCGATCATCTTGGCCATGTCTTCGTAGGTATAGTTCATGAGGACTCGCGCCCAGTGTATCGCGCGGCGCATCCGTGGCGGGTTATCCTGGATTAAATCGTGGATTAAATCGTTAACGAGGATTCTATGAACCTAAGATCACAACTATGTCTAACTGCCGCCATCGCTCTGGCCGCTGCCGCCTTCCTGCCCGGCCCGGCATGGGCACAAGGCGGCTTCAACGGCCCCGGCCGCTATGAAATTACCAACGTCCGGTCCGGCAAAGTCATCGACCTGGATCGCAATGACCAGACCGGCGTCATCCAGTTCTCCGCGCGAAACACCGACAACCAGCAGTGGGATGTTGTGCCGGCCGAATCCGGCTTTTGGTATCTGCGCAACGCCATGAACGGCGCCGCGCTCGAGGCCATGGGACCGGGCAACAGCACGCCCGTCCGCGGTACGCCCTTCACCGGCAGTCCTAGCCAGCAATGGCGGATCACTCCCGCAATGGATGGCAATGCCCTCATCACCAACCGCCTCGGGAAAACCCTGGACATCCCCAACGGCATGGTCCGCGACGGTGTCAACGTCCAGACCTACGACGTCAACGGCAATCCCAATCAACGTTTCGTATTTCGCCGCCTGGCCGATCTGGCCCGTGGCGATGACCGCCGCGGTCCAGACAGGGATCATGATCGGGATGGCGACGACTGGGATCGTGAGCACCGCTGGGCCCGCTATTACGGCCGCTTCGACGAGCGCGAGCATCGCTGGGGCATGGAGGGCGATGGCGCCTGCTTCTATCGTGAACCCGGCTTCCGCGGCCGGTCATTCTGCGTTGCCGTCGGTGACTCCGTACGCCGCTTGCCCGATCCCTTCGTCGATCACTTCGCCTCGGTGAAGTTCTTCGGCCGCGCGCGTGGCGTCGCGATCTTCGGAGATGAAGAGTTTGGTGGACGTCGCGCCCGCTTCGATCACGATCAGCCCTTGCTTCGCGACGTGGGCCGAGTCACTTCCGTCCGCGTCTGGTAGGCCTGCAGCAGTGTCAGGGCTTGGGCGTCGGGAATTTCAGTTCCCGGCGCCATCCCGAGTCACCAAAGATCAAACTTTCTTTTGCGCCTTATTTTCAACCGATTGGCGCAGCCGACCCCAACCTTTCGGGGCGTCGCCAGCTTATGGTGAAGGCGAAAGAGGAAGTTTGCGGTCCGCCTGCCCTCCTGCCAGGTTAACCAACTATCTGCCTTCTACATCCTCCTCCCCCTTGGGAGATTTACTGCCTCATAAGCCGGCCTTCCTCTTTCCTAGACTTCCAGTTTCCACGGCGCGCGATATTCCCGCGTAAGATAAGAGCGCGCATCCGCCTGCGATACGGTCATTTCCCGATCGTCCCAATCCAGGCGTAGCTTACTCCGCATCGCCACATTGCTCAGCAGGCACGTAGAAGTAGAACGAAAACACTTCTCGATATCGCTGGCCGGGCGCTGGCGCGTGTGCACGCAGTCGAGGAAATTGGCCCAATGGTTCAAATTCCCGCTGGATGTGGACTTCACTTCAGTCTCAGCGCGGCCCTTGCCCTCCGGGATCACTTTGTATCCTTCGCGGTCCAGATAAAGCGTCGCCTCGCTGCCGCAAAATAGAATGCCGCCGCCCTTCTTGAACATGGATTGCCCGTTCGAGTTGCGGTTTTCATAGGTGGCGATGAACCCCGGATATTCATAGGTCACCTGCACCGTATCCGGTGTTTCCCTATTGTCGGTGAACCACAGTTTGCCGCCCATGCCTGCGATCGAGCGGGGCATCGCTTCGTCAAATGCCATCTGCACAATGTCCAGCCAGTGCACGCCCCAATCCGTCATCATGCCGCCCGCATAGTCCCAAAACCAACGGAATCGCGAGAATTCCTTAGGATCTACCCCGAAGCGGTTCTTGTTAAACGGACGTTTGGGCGCCGGTCCCAGCCACAGATCCCAATCGAGATTCGCCGGCGGATCGCTGTCCGGCGGATTGCCAATGCCTTCCGCGGGCGAATTGCCGTAGTTCCAAGTGCGCACGAAGGCCACTTTTCCCAGTTCGCCGCGCCGTACGATGTTGCAAGCCTCCTGGAAATGTACCGCCGAGCGCTGCATGGTACCGGCTTGCACCACGCGATTGTACTTGCGGGCAGCCTCCACCATCTTGCGGCCCTCCTCTACAGCCACGCAGACCGGCTTTTCTACGTAAACATCCTTACCTGCCTTGCAGGCCTCGACCGTCATGTAAGCGTGCCAGTGGTCCGGCGTTGAAATATTCACCACGTCGATGGACTTGTCCGCTAGAATTTCGCGAAAATCATGCGTCGCGCGCGGCGTGTGCCCTTTGGCGGTAGCCTTTGCCATGGCTTCGTCGAGGTTCGGCTGATAGACATCGCATAACGCCGTCACCTGCAGATTGGGTTGCCGCATGGCATACTCCATGTTGCCTGTGCCCATGCGCCCCATGCCGATGAACGCCGCGGATACGCGATCGTTCGCGCCCCTGACTTTGCCAGTGAATAGGGACGTGGTCAGCGCCACCCCTGCCGTCTTAAGAAATTGCCTGCGGGCCGTGTTTGGATCGTCCATGCCGTGGATTCTATCACCGTGCGGCTGATCCCAAGTGTCGAGCTTTTCTACAAAGCCGCGCCCCGGCAAAATATCTCAAAAAAGTTTTCAAAAATACTAGACAAACAGATCTGAAATAGATACTATGAGCTCATACAGACAGCATCCCTGGCGGCGAGTCCCCTCCCGCCGCCAACCCTCTGAGTGCAAGGCCCCGGATACCCAGCCGGGGCCTTTTAATTTTTGTCTCGCAATAAACGCCCCCCAAAAATATTTTCAGAAATTACTGGACAAACAGGTCTGAAATTGATAATCTTGAATCAATACAGACAGCATCCCTGGCGGCGAGTCCCCTCCCGCCGCCAACCCTCTGAGTGCAAAAGGCCCTGGTTATCCAACCGGGGCCTTCTTAATTTGGGGCAACCACTACTTCCCGCTCGCGCCGGTTACCTTATAAAGCCCCGCTCCGTGCGCCTTCACCCGAAAAGTATGCCCGCCTGAAACCGCGCCCAGATCCTTGTGCGCCCATAAGTCCCGCAGTTCGCACTGCGCCGGCAGTTTCAGCGCGGCCCAATCCACACGAATGTCGATCGGCTCCCGGTCGCCCACGTTAAACACGGCCACATACTTCTCGCCCATCGCCGGACCGTCCGCCGTCCACACCACGCTATCGCCCCCCTCCGCGAAAGCGCCGCCGTGCGCGCCATGCTGATCGACCGCCAGCACTTCATCATTGCTGATCAACGATAGTGTGAAATCGTCGTTGCTGGGCAAATCGCCGCCGAACATCAACGGCGACTGCGCAATCGACCATAACGTCACCAGGGTCTGCTGTTCGTCGTGCGTAAAGCGAGTCATGCGATTGTCGCCGCGCTCGGCGCGAATGCCGATCCGGCCCAGCGGCAGCATATCCGCGTCGGGCCATGCACCCGGCCGCGCCACCCCGCTCCAAATCGACATCAGAATGAAGTTCAAACGCAGCGCCTTCCAGTCATCCCAGAAGTCATCGGAAATGCGCCACATATTGGCGTTCTCCTGCAGGAACGCGACGTCCTTGATCATGGCCGGTCCCGGCGACAGGCTCAGCACGATGGGCCGGCCCGTCTTTTGAATGGCTCGATGCAGTGCCGCAATCTCTTCGTGATGGGCCGGCCGCGCGATATCGTCCGCCTTGATGTAATCCACGCCCCAGCCGGCGTACAGATTCACGATTGAATCGTAGTAATCCTGCGCGCCCGTGCGGCCCAAATCAAGGCCGTACATGTCGGTGTTCCACGGGCAGATCGAAGCTGTATCCGCGATCTCGCCGGCCCGCGCATGGCTGCCGAAAACGGGCAGATTAGCCTTTACCGCCTCCCGCGGAATTCCTCGCATAATATGGATACCGAACCGCAACCCCAGCCCGTGAATGTAATCGGCTAGCGGACGGAATCCGCGCCCCTCCGCCGACGAAGGAAACCGGTTCACCGCCGGGATCAGCCGCCCGTAAGCGTCCATCGCCAACTTCGCGCCGGGACGGTAGCCGTGCGCCTGCGCGTTAGGCTCCGACCACTGTATGTCGACCACCACGTACTGCCAGCTATGCTGCTTCAAATGCCGGGCCATGTAATCGGCATTGGCTTTTACCTCTGCCTCGGTCACCGTCGTGCCGTAACTGTCCCAGCTATTCCAGCCCATCGGCGGAGTGCCTGCGACATCTGCGCCAACCGCGCCCCATGCAGACGATAACGATGCGGCGATTAAGGCGAGCCACGCCACAAATCTCATACGGATCCTCCCGATCAATCGATGTGTACGATGCCGCGCTGCAAAGCCGTGACTACCGCCTGCGTGCGATCCTCGACGCCCAAGCGGCTCAGGATGACTCCCACATGGCTCTTCACAGTGGCCTCGGCGATGCCTAGCATGCCTGCGATTTCCTTATTGCTCTTGCCGCGCACCAGCAGGATCAGAACTTCGCGCTCCCTGCCGCTGAGGTCCGAGTTGGGCGTGCGCGAGGCCAAGCTTTGCGCCACCGGCGGAGGCAGGAAGCGCATACCCGCGTGGACCTTGCGCACGGCATCGATCAGATCGCCATGCGACATGCCTTTCAACAGGTAGCCCTGCGCCCCCGCCGCCAGTGCCTGGTGGATATCTTCGTCGCCTTCGTAAGTGGTCAGCACCACGATGCGCGCATGCGGCTCGCGCCCTCGAATGATGCGAATCGCTTCCACGCCGCTCATCCCCGGAAGCCGCAGATCCATCAGGGTGACGTGCGGTTTATGCTGCCAGAACAGTTCGGTGGCTTCCTGGCCGGTACCCGCCTGCGCCACCACCAGCATGTCCGGCTGCGCATTGATCATGGCTGTCACGCCCAGGCGTGTGACCGGGTGATCGTCCACCACCATCACCCGGATTTTCTCCTCCGCGCTCACGCCACGCCTCCGTTCGCCGCGGGGCTGGCCGGACGCTTGGTAAGGGGAACCGCTACTTCCAGATGCGTGCCCTCGCCCGGACCGCTGCGGAGCACGAACTTGCCGCCCAGGTGCTCGATGCGCTCGCGCATGCCGATGATGCCGTAGTGTCCGTTGGAGGGCGACGATGGGTTGAATCCGCAGCCGTCATCGTCCACCTGCATCTTCAATTCCCGCGCGCCGAACCACAACCGCAACTGCACGCTGGCGGGTGCTGCATGCCGCACCGCATTCGATAAGGCCTCCCGCGCCACCATCACCAGATCGTGCTCAATCGCATGATCCACCGCGCGCTGCTTGCCCGCCGTACCGAATGCGATCGGGATGTGGGATTCCTGGCTAAGTTGTTCCGCCAGTTTCGATACCGTGGCGGTCAACTCGCCACCCGCGGCAGGCGATTGCCTTAGATCCCATACCACCCGGCGGGCCTCGTCGATGGTGCCGCGGATTTGCGTTCGCGCGCACGAGAGTAACTCCTGCTTCATGGCGGGGTCGGCTTCGCCCAGAGTCGCCGACGCCTCCAGCAGCGCCGACACACCTCCGCAGCCCTGGATGATAGTGTCGTGCAGTTCGCGTGCCACGCGATTGCGCTCCTCCAGTATGCCCTCGAAGCGCGCGTGTATCTGTCGCAAGCGGAACTGATGTACGGCTAAGGCTGCCGCGGCCGCCGCCACCACACACAGCGTCAGGAACCAGGCCGTCGCGTAAAAATGCGGCTTCCAATAGAGGGCCACATCCGCCTCTGATACGCTGGCCGGGGCGTTCATCTCGTAGGCCGCTACACGAAAGCGATAGGGTCCCGCCGGCAGATTAGTGTAAAACGCCAGACGTCGCCCGAAGGCTTCGGTCCATTCGGTATCGAAACCCTCCAGCTTGTACCGAAACCGCATGCGCTCTTGCGATCGTAAGCGGATGGCGCTGTATTGTATCTCCAGTTTGCCGCCGCCCGGAGGCAATTCCAGATTGCCATTCGTGGGCAGCGTCCGGCCATCCGCCACGATGCGCTCGATCACCGCTGCCGGCGGATTGCCGATGGTCCCCTGGGCCGGCGTGATCCGAACCGGTCCCTTATTACTGGGAAACCAGACCTCGCCATTGGCCCCCAGGCAACCGGCGGGCTGGGTGCCGCCATGCATCTGTGTGGTTTCGAGACCATCGGAAATTCCGTATAGCGTCACCGCCGGTCGCGCGGTCGGATTCTCCACCAAGCCTTCCAGATCGCGCCGGCTCACCGACGATATCCCGTTCGGCCCGCTCATCCAAAACATGCCCGCCGGATCTTCGAGGATATGATAGATGCTGTTGTTCGCCAGCCCCTGATCCCGCGTGTAGGCAGTGAGCTTGCCTTCCTTCCAACGGAACAGCCCGGCGCCCAGTGTTCCCAGCCAAAGGCCGCCCGTGGGATCCTCGTGCAGAGCCCAGACTCTCTCCCTTTGCAGTCGTTCGATCACCGCGTCGCGTACGAACACGTCATTGTGCAAACGGCTGACGCCGCGATCGGTGCCAATCCAAAGATCGCCGTTCCGATCCTCGGCCAGCGAGCGGATGCTGAAATAGCAGAGGCCCTGCTGCACGCCAAAGTTAGTGAAGTGTCCCTGGCGCCAGCGGCTCACACCTTCGTCGGTACCGATCCACAAACTGCCGTCGCGTCCCTGATAGACCGCCCGGACAAAATCGTTGATCAGTCCATCCCGTTTCGTATACTGCACCGTGTGGGATCCTTCGATGCGCCACAATCCGTGGCCGTCCGTCCCCACCCACAGCACGCCCGCGCGGTCGCGAAACAGGTTGCGAATGCGGATATCCGCCAGCGGCCCCGAGAACCGAAACGGTCGCGCAGATTGGCCGGAATACCGGTAAAGACGCGTACTGGCGATCCACAAGCTCTTGTCGACGTCCTGATAAATTGTGCTGAAATCCGATCCGGCCGCGCCCGGCAGCGGAAAGGTGCTCACCGGCGTGGTGCTCAATCGCATCAGCCCGGTTTGCGTGCCTACCCACAGATTGCCTTCGTGGTCTTCGAGCAGCGAGAGCACTGTATCGCTGGGCAGGTAGTCCGGCGCTCGCATGCGCGTAAAACGGCCCGCCTGGAAGAAGAAGACACCTTCGCCGATCGTGCCGGCCCACAGCACGCCGTCACGGGCTTCGCGCAACACGCGCACGGTGCCTGACACCTCCGGCACGCGGCTGAATCGCCCCGTCGCGCCTGCGTTCAAGCGTTCCAGGCCCGACACGGTGCCGACCCAAAGCACTCCGTCGCGGGTTTGTAGGATCGACTTCACGCGCGCGCTCGAGCCTCCCTCGAGGGGATACTCGACGGTCCGGCCCCCGTCCAACATCAACAGCGACGATCCGCCCACCCAGAGCCTGCCGCGGCTGTCTTCGCGGATATCGTGTACTGCTATGGTCGGGATGCCGGCGCGTCCATCCGCCCGCGCCACCCGGTCGCCTTCTAAGCGATAAAGACCGTCATCGGTTCCTACCCAGAAATGTCCACGGCTATCTTCCAGCACGCTGCGCACGAACCCATTGGAGAGACCTTCTTCGCCGGCGAATCGCCGAAAGGTCCCTTGCCGGTACCGCACCAAACCGCCGCCCTCGGTGCCGATCCACAGATCGCCGTTCTTCGAGACGAAAAGGCAGAAGATGCTGTTCTCGCGAAGCGCCGAAGTGTTTTCGCGATTGAACACCACCATCTCGGCGCCATCGAAACGGACCAATCCGCCGCTGGTGCCGATCCACAAGTAACCGTCGGGCGTTTGCGCCAACGCTTGCACAGGCTCTTCGGGCAGCCCGTCCTGGGTCTGCCAGATGCGGCGCGAGTAGCCTTCTAAACCCCGCTGGGGGACGGATGCCGCCCCAGCCGCGGAGAGGCACACTAAGAGCGCACTGGCGAGGCGAAGCCGCATTCCATCAGCAGCTTAACAAAAGTCAACCGCCTAAATATTGCTCATGCCGCCATCGATCAACAGTTCGCTGCCGACGGTAAAAGCCGATTCATCGGAGGCCAGGAAGACTACGGCTTGGGCGATCTCACTGGGCTTGCCGAAACGGCCGAGCGGAACCTGGCTCTGGATAGATGCGGCCACGGTCTGCAAGTCGGCGGCTGACAGCCCCAGCTTACTATAGAGCGGCGTCGAAATCGGTCCGGGGCTGACGGCGTTTACGCGGATGCCCCGCGGCAAAAGTTCGCCCGACAGTGTGCGCGCCAGCGAGAGCAGCGCGGCCTTAGTGGCGCCGTAGACGCTGGTGTTGGGCATGCCGATGTGCGCGTTTACCGAGGCATTCAGCACAATCGACGCCGGATTGGCGAACACCGGCAAGAGCGCCTGAATCAGGAAAAAGGGACCTTTGACATTGCTTCCAAACGACCGGTCAAAAGCGGCGGCGTCCCACTGCTCGACCGGTTTTAGCTCGACGATCCCCGCGTTCACAAACAGAATATCCAGGGCTCCGAATTCCTGCTGCAGTTTCTCGGCGACGCTCTTCTGCGCCGCGCTATCGCTGGCATCGGATGGGATGATCAGTACGCCGCTGCCCAGTTCCTTGCGGGCAGCATCGAGCGTCGCCGGGTTCCTGCCGGTTATGGCGAGCCGGGCGCCCTCCGCTAGAAAGTGCTTGGCGGTCTCCAGACCGATGCCGGTGGTCCCCCCGGTAATGAGTGCGCGTTTTCCTTTGAGCCTATCCACGCCATCATTATCGCTCGCGCGAAATTCGGATTTCCACCTGGCCATCACGGCTGGTCGACAGGGAAACTCCCAGGTGTTCGTCGAACCGCTTCGCGGCTGATTCCACCTTGTCGAAAGCCTCTTCGTCGAAGTTGTCCCCCGGGTGTACCGGCAACGTCGCCAGCAGGGCATCGCGCGATTCGGCGCTAAGACCCTGCACCCGGATCGATTTCACGCGGCGACCGGCGAACATCGCATCGCGCTGGAATGTGGCCGAGCGCTCCTTCATTTCCGCCATCAGCTTTTGCATATCGTCGAGTTGACTTTTGCGGGCGGCCAGTTCGGAATCCAGGCCCAACTTGCGGAGCGAGTCCTGCTGCTCCAACAACTCTGCCAATTGCGACGAAGTTAAGTCCGCGCTTTGCTTCTTCATCATGTCGCGGAGTTGCTTCGCTTCGGCCTCCAGCTTGGACGCATCGATGGAGCCTATGCCTTGCAGCTTGCGGGCCTGTTCCGCCATCTGCGCAGCCAGTTCCTTGCGCACCAAAAGATCGACTGAATTCTGCTCGCGCTGCGCTTCAAGCAGCGCCCGCCCTTCGGCCGGCATCGCGAAATCGATGGCCACCTGCCGCGTGTCGCCCGCCGCCGCATCCGGCTTAAAGTGCCATTGCAGGACCGATTGGAGGGCGGCTTTGCGCAGCTCCGATGGTCCACTCAACACGCGCGCATCGCTCACCGCGCCTTCTGCGTCGAGCGTGGCCTCTATCGTAACCGTGCCTTGCACATGCTTCTCGAGGGCCGCTTCTGGATACTCCACATCATCACGGTGGATGATGGCAGCGCCGCGAAGATCGACGCGCACTCCGTCATCGCTGGCCATGATGTCGTCATGTGCGGCGGGTTGCGGGGCGGGCGCCGGATGCTCCTGCCCGTGCGCGCGCTGCATATTAAACGCAAAGCAGACCAAGCCGAGCGAGAGCGCCAGGATGCCGGGCAATTTCGCCGGAGGCTTGGATAAAGCGCCTTGTCCGCGGGGATCGCCCGTGAGCCTTTGGATGCGATACATCAGCGGCCCTCCCGCGCTGCTCAAAGTCATGGCCGGCGCGTTCACCCGCAAGCGCTCCAGACGCGTCAGGGCGCGTGCGTAACAAATCGCATCACCGCACGATTCCACTGCCACATCGTCGCAGCATAGTTCGCGTTCCTGGCGAATGCGCGCGGATGCCCACCACACCGCCGGATGGTAGAACAGCAGCGTTTCGACCACCGTCTGAAGCATGTTCACCAGGTAGTCGTAGCGCAAAATATGAGCAAGCTCGTGGGCCAGCACCGCTTCCAATTGCTGCGGAGTCAGCCCCGCCACCGTAGCCGCCGGCAGCAGCAGCGCTGGCTTGAACCAGCCGACCACGCTGGGGCAATCGGCCGCGGCCGATACCAGCACGCGCACGGGGCGCGTGAGCCGGAGCCGTTCTCCAAGGCCGCTCACCATGGCGAGTATGAAGCCTTCAGCCGGATTCGCGTGGCGGCGTAACGCCGAGACTTGGCGGGATGCCCATATCAAGCGCAAAGAGAAAAGCAGTACGCCCGCCGACCAAGCTGGCAGCGCCCAACGCGCTAGCCATCCGGCCCAATCGAAGGCCTGCACGCCTTGGGCGGGCGACGCGGCGGCCACGCTATGCGATGCCAGACTGATCCACGGCGCGCCGGGGGCTGGGCCGGCGGACGACGCGTAGATCACGCAGGCGGTGACCACTGGAAGTGCCGCCATCGTAGCCAGCGCGAAGCAACTTGCCGCATAACGGGCGCGCGCCGAACGATTTTTCAGGGCGAAAAGTGTCATCCAAAGCAGGAGAGCTACCAGCAACCCCTGCCAAACGAAATCGAGTAGCGCTGTGCTGAGCACTTGGGCGATCGCGGTCATTTTTTGCCTCCTTCGATTCGATCCAGAAGTTTTTCCATGGCCTCCAACTCCTGCGGGGACGATTTTTTGGTGGCAAGCGCCTGCAACACGAGCGCCTTCACCGATCCATCAAAGGCCCGGTTCAACAGGTCGCCCAGCAACTGGCGCTGGGTCTGCTGTTGGCTATAGCGGGCACGATAGATTTGGGGCCGGACGGTTTCATCGCGCTCCACAAGTCCCTTCTCGGTCATGATCTGCATGAGCTTCAGGACTGTGGTGTAACCGGTGGGGCGCGCTTCGTTCAAGACCTGGTGAATCGCGCGCACGGTTTGCGCTTTGCCGTCCCAAAGGACCCGCAGGATGGCGAGTTCGGCCTCGGTAGGCCTGCGCCGGGTGGATTCCATGGGCTCATTATGACGAAGGTCTTCGTCATTGTCAAGAGTTTTGTAAAACTACTCGACGCGCAATGCTTCGACGGGCTCGATCGATGTAGCGCGGCGGGCCGGTATGTAACTGGCGGCCAGCGCGGCAGTGGCTAAGACCAGGGACACAGCGCCATATGTCGCGGGGTCCATCGGACTCACTTCAAACAACAACGTCTTCATCATCTGGGTCAGGCCCGCTGCGGCGATCAGACCGCAGGCCACGCCGATGGCAGTCAGTATCAATCCCTCGCGCACGAACATTTGCAATACCGATTGCTGCGGCGCGCCGAGAGCGATACGGATGCCGATTTCCCGGGTGCGCTGCGAGACCGCATACGAGATCACGCCGTAGATCCCCACGATGCCCAGCAACAGAGCCATTCCGGCCGCAATGCTCAACATCACCAGCGTAAAGGAAGTGCGCGCCATGGACCAGTCGTAAACTTCTTTCACCGTGCGCACATTGGCGATCGGCAAGTTAGGATTCACCGACCACACCGCCTGGCGCACTTCGTTCAAGAATCCGGCGGAACCCGTGCGACTGCTGCGTATTGCGAAAGCCTGCCCCCGCTGTGCGAAGAGCGGCTGACCCCAGAAATTGCGTAGCATCATGGGCCAATATACGCTGGTGTTCGCTTTGTGGTCGACGCCGTCATCGCGTTCGTTCCCCACCACGCCCACCACTTCGCGCCATGGCGATTTAGGGGTTTCGCGAATCTGTTTGCCGATGGCCGCACCGGGTTCGTGCCACAGTTCACGCGCCAAGCTTTCCGAAACCAACACTACCGGCCGCGTTTCGTAAATATCGGTCCAGGTAAAGTCGCGTCCAGCCAGCAGCGGATTCCCCATGGCTTTGAACCAGCCCGGCGATATGAATTTGTAGCGTCGCAGCGGCGGAATCTTGTTCTCAACGTAGGCTTCGGTCAGCCGCGAGGATGGGATCGTTGTCGTTATTGCCATCCATCGTGATGGAGTTAGTCAAGCCCACCGATTTGACGCCCGGAATCGCCGCCACCTTCTCCAGCATGTTGTGGTACGCTCGTACGGCGTCCTCCGGCTTGGGAACTTCAGCATCGGGAATAGAGACGCGCAGCGTCAGGATCTGCTCCGGCTGCGTGAATCCGGGCGCCACCTGTTTCAAAGCGCGCACGGTGCGGATCATCAACCCGGAGCCGATCAGCAGCACCAGCGCCAGAGCCACCTGCACGACTACCAGGACGCTGCGGGCGCGGTGCCGCTCGCGTCCGTCGCTCGAATTGCGCCCGCCCTGCCGCAGCGCACCGGCCAGATGCGGACCGGCATATTTGAAGACTGGGATCAAGCCGAAGAGCAGCCCGCCAGCAGCGAAATCGCTAGCGTGAACAGCAGCACCGTAGCGGATCGATGGAAATCTCTTCAGCCGCGGCAGATTCGCCGGACCCGATGGCGACCAGCAGCGCTAGCGCGCCGTAAGCCAGAGCCTATGCCGAGTGCTCCGCCCGCCATGCCCAAGCTGACAGCTTTCCAGCAAGCAGTTCGCGTGCGATGCGCGTCCAGCCTGCGCCCAGCGCGGCGCGGATGGCCAGTTCCTGCTGCCGCCCTTCGGCGCGCACCAGCATCAGGTTGGCTACGTTGGCGCAGGCGATGAACAACACCACGCCGATCGTGGCCATCAGCACCCAGAGCACTTTGCCGATATCGCCGACCACATCCGATCTTGAGCGGCCGCACACTGGGTCCGAACTGCGCCTCTTTGAACATCTGCAGGCTGATGCCCGGGGCCGGCGGAAACTTGTCCAGCATCATGGGCAGCATCCGCGCCACGTCGGCATTGGCCTGCGCCAGCGTCACGCCGGGCTTCAGCCGCGCTACGGCCTGGAAACTGAAATTGCCGATGAAGACCTTGGCGCGATCAAGCTGCAAAGGGCCGAAGATCGCAGCGTGCGAGTTCATGAAGCGGAAGTCCCTGCGGCAGGATCCCGATCACCTCGCTCGCTTCAGCCGTCAACCATCATGCGCCGCCCGATTACCGAGGTGATCGCCGCCGAATTTGCGCTGCCAGTAGCCATAAGACAGAATCGACGGTCTTCGGTGCGCCCGGGCAAATCGTCCTTGCGCGTGAACCAGCGTCCGCGAATAGGCTGCACTCCGAGGATCGGGAGCACGCCATCGCTGACGCTCAAAGTGTCGATCTGCTCGGGCTCGCCCGCGCCAGTGATATTCACCGAATCGTTGCGCCACAGAGCGATATCCTGGAACGCGCGGCTCTCCTCGCGGAAGGTGAAGTAAGTGGCCGGCGACGCATTCACCTCATTCATGCCCTGCAGGCTGGCCGTTTCCCAAACCGCCACCAGGCGGTCCGGATTGGCATAAGGCAGCGGCTTCAACAGAATGCCGTTCAGTACGCTAAAAATGGCAGTATTAGCGCCGATACCGATAGCCAACGTGATCAGGGTGATGACCGTGAACATTGGCGAGTGAGCCAGACGGCGGATGATCGGCTTCATATTGACTAATACGTCTAAATGGAGCCGGAGTTCCGGAATGTTGGCAGGCTTTCGTAAAACGCGCGCAGGCGGGCGGGGTACAGTGGGCCGGCCTTATCCACCAGATTTTGATGGCCAGCGCCTTCGATAGTCCAGAAAGTCTTGGGCTCATTGGCAGCCAGGTACAGTTGGCGTCCCATTTCGTAGGGCACGGTACGGTCGCGATCGCCATGAATCACCAGCAGTGGCGCGTGTACCCGGCCGATCTTGCGCAACGAATTGTATCCACTGGCGAATGGCCGCCCAATCCAGGGGACCACTTTTCCGGCCATGGCCGATAACGAAGTAAATGGGCATTCCAGAATCAGGCCGGCACACGGGCGCCGGCTGGCCAGTTCGACCGCCACCGCCGATCCGAGCGACTCCCCTAAAATCACGATTCGATCCGGTGTGTAGCCCATGCCGGCCAAGTGCGCATAAGCCGCGTCGGCATCGCGATACACTCCGCGTTCCGTAGTGCGTCCGGGGCTCTTGCCGTAGCCGCGATAATCCAGGATTAAAACGGAGGATCCGGCGCTGGCAATGGCGCGCAGATGTCCAGGGCGGTTCGCCAGGTTGCCGCCGTTTCCATGGAAATAAAGCGTGACCAGCGGACTGCCCGCCGCCTCAACGAACCACGCATGCAGGCGAAGACCATCGCTGGTATCAATCCACGCATCGCGCGCGCCTAAGTCCGCCTGCGTATGCCACCATCCGCCGGGAAAACGGGTAGGCTGATAGATCACGCGGCTGACTACGAGATAGATCAGAGCCCACACCAGGGCCGCGGAAGCCAGAAGCCACGCGTACGCCATCAGGCCGCGACCTTGCCGCCGGAATCCAGCCGGGCGGCGATGACCCGCGGGATTCCGGCCAGGTCTGGCAGTGTTTCGAGGCCAGTCCAATGGTCGGTGAACATAGCGGCAACGCGGCCGCTGGTACTGAATCCCAGTTCCATGATGAGCCAACCGCCCGGGCGCAAAACCCGTTCGGCATCGCTTACGATTCGCTGGTAAAGTTCGAGGCCAGTGATGCCGCCGAACAAAGCCTCGTGCGGCTCCCAATCGCGCACTTCGCGCTGCAATCCGGCTTTATCGCCCAGGGGGACGTAAGGCGGATTGGACACAATCAGATCCATCGAGCCCGCGGCGCACGCGGACATCAGGTCACACGCCAGGAACGACACCGGCGCGTCCAGTTGCCGGGCGTTTCGCGCCGCTACCGAAAGGGCTGACGGCGAAATGTCGGTGCCCCACACGGCCGCGCCCGTTTCAAGCCGCAGCGTGATCGCCAGAATGCCGGAACCACAGCCGACATCCAATATGCGCGTAGCCTGCGGCGCAAGGCGCAGGGCGGTTTCGACAACATGCTCCGTCTCGGGCCGAGGAATCAGCACATCCGGCGTCACCCGAAATTCGCGGCCATAGAACTCCTGGCGCTTGGTGATGTACTGTGTCGGTTTGCCTTGCATGCGCTCATGCAAATAACGGCCGTAGTGCAGCCACTCCAGTTCGGAAAGTTCGTGTTCCGGATGACTGAAGAGATAAACCCGGTCGCGACCGAGTGCGTGCGCCAGAAGCACTTCAGCCGTCAGTCGCGCTGCACCAACTTCGGCGTCATCCAGTAGCTGGGTGCCCTGGAGCAACGCGGCCTTGGCGGTCATGCGGGTTTAAGCGGCGGCGGCGGAATCGCCCTGCTGTTTCAGTTTCTCGGATTGGTAAAAAGTGGTCAGCGCGTCGATGATGGCGTCGAGCCGGCCTTCCATCACCATATCCAACTGATGCAGCGTTAGCCCGATGCGGTGATCGGTCACGCGATTCTGGGGAAAGTTGTACGTGCGGATCTTTTCGCTGCGGTCGCCCGTACCGACCATGGTCCGGCGCTCCGCTCCGAGGGCGGCCTGCTGTTTTTCCAACTCCATCTCGTAGAGCCGGGACCGCAGTACGCGCTCGGCCTTGGCGCGATTCTTGATTTGGGATTTCTCGTCCTGGCAGGAGACGATCATCCCCGTCGGCAGGTGCGTAATGCGCACTGCGGAATAAGTGGTGTTCACAGACTGCCCGCCCGGTCCCGACGAACAGAAAGTGTCGATACGGATGTCTTTGGCTTCCAGTTTCACTTCCACGTCGTCGGCTTCGGGCAGAACCGCCACCGTAATTGCAGACGTATGCACCCGCCCCTGCTGCTCGGTGACCGGCACGCGCTGCACGCGGTGAACGCCGCTTTCATACTTCAGCTTGCTAAAGACTTTGTCGCCGTTGACCAGGGCGATGACTTCCTTCAACCCTCCGGCAGCCGACTCGCTAGCCGATGTTACGTCGATGCGCCAGTGCTGCGTTTCCGCATACCGGGAGTACATGCGGAAGATCTCCGCAGCGAATAGGGTGGCTTCGTCGCCGCCTGTACCGGCGCGAATTTCCAGAACCACGTTCTTCTCGTCGTTGGGATCTTTGGGCAACAGCAGAAACTTGATTTCCTGCTCGACGCGCGCCAGTTCCGGTTCCAGGCGGGCGGCTTCGTCGGTAGCCATCTGTCGCAGATCCGGGTCCTGCTCTTGCAGCATGCCGCGGGCCTGCTCGAACTCGCTCGAAATCTTTTTCCACTCGCGGAACTTATCCACCACTTCCGCGAAATCGCTACGGGCTTTGGCGGCCTTGCGATACTCGGTGGCGTCGGCGATTAAAGCGGGATCGGCTAATTGGCGCGTCAGTTCTTCGAAGCGCACTTCGATTTGTTCAAGTCTGGGAACGAATTGCATGGAGGTTAAGCGATTACCAGTTCGCCACCCTGAGCTTCTTCGAGCGCCATGGCGCCTTCCAAAGCATGGATGGCTACGGCGGCCTGTTCGTCTGACGGCGGCTTAGTGGTGATCCGCTGCAGCCACAAACCGGGCGCCGTGAGAGTAGCCAGGAACGATCCGCGGCGCTTAGCGGCGAAACGGATCAACTCGTAGCTGATCCCCGCAATAAAGGGCAGCAGAATCACCCGGCTCAGCAATTTCATGCCGAAACCGGAGAACGGGATGAGTGTATAAACCACCATCGAAACCACCATCACCACCATCAGAAAACTCGTGCCGCAGCGAGGATGATAGGTGGTGAAAACCTGGGCATTTTTAACATTTACCGGCTGGCCGGATTCGTAATTGAATACCACTTTATGTTCTGCGCCGTGATACTCAAACACGCGGTAAATATCTTTCATGCGCGAAACGATAAATAAGAATGACAGGAAGATGGCGATGCGAATCACTCCATCGGTGGCGTTGAAAGCGATCCGGCCTTTCAAAACCGGGTACCATTTGCCCAACGCCGTGACCGCATACAGGGGAACGAATTTGTAGAGGAAGACAAAGAATCCGAAGGAGAGGAGCAGGTTCAAACTGATCGCCCAGTTCGGAATCTCCTTAGCTTCGGCCTTGGGCGATTCGGTTTCCAACATGGAGTTGGCCGAAAACTTCAGCGCCTTGAGCCCCAACGTCATGGCCTGATAGAGCGTCCCGACGCCGCGTACGATCGGATACTTGAAGATCTTGTGTTGCTCGGACATGCGGGCCAGGGGCTTTTCTTCGGTGACGATTTCGCCGTTCGGTTTGCGGACGGCCACGCAGTAACTGTGGGGCGCGCGCATCATTACGCCTTCGATCACGGCTTGACCGCCGACCAGCGTCTCCTCGCCGCTTTCAAGGATGGGCATCATCTGTATATGGGTAAAAAGACGGAAATAAGTGCGAAGGGACACGATTCCTCTCAGAGTGGGACATTCCCATTATACCGGATGCGGCTCAATGGCCGCGACATGTTAACCGATGGATGAGGAAACCCCAATCCGAGCCGTGACCGGAAGGGAGCGGTTGCCTTGGCCCCCCCAAGCCAGTGCCATAATGGATCGGATCAACTCCCCATGCCAGAACTAATCCACTACACCGTCCAAGACGACGTCGCCGTAATCACCATTGATAATCCGCCCGTCAACGCCCTCAGCCCCGGCGTACCCGAAGGCATCGATGCCGGCGTCGCGCGCGCCATTGCCGACACTGCCGCCAAAGCCATCGTATTAATCGGCGCAGGCAATACCTTCATCGCCGGTGCCGACATCAAAATGTTCGGCGCCATCCTCAATCGCGATGCTTCCATCGATCGCTCCCACCGCGTCCACGCCCTCCTCCGCCGCCTCGAAGATTCGCCCAAGCCCCTGGTCTGCGCCATCCACGGCACCGCCCTCGGTGGCGGACTCGAATTCGCTATGGCCTGCCACTACCGCGTAGCCGTTCCCACCGCCAAAGTCGGACAGCCCGAAGTCCTCCTCGGCATCATCCCCGGCGCCGGCGGAACCCAGCGCCTGCCCAGGCTCTGCGGTGTCGCCACCGCGGCCGAACTCTGCACCCTCGGCCAGCACATCTCCGCCAAGCGCGCCCTCGCCGAAGGCATCCTCGACCACCTTGTCGATGGCGACCTTCTCGCCGGCGCTATCGCCTTCGCCCAAGCCAAAGCCGCTGCCGGCGAAACCCGCAAAGTCCGTGAACAGGAAACCAAAATCTCCGACTACCCCGTCGCCGCCGCCGCGCTAGACGCCGCCCGCGCCAGCCTCAAAAAGACCGCCCGCGGTGCCCATGCCCCCTACGCCGCCCTCGACGCCATTGCCGCCGGAGTCCACGGCGGTTTCGACGCCGGATCCGCCCGCGAAATCGAACTCTTCGCCGATTGCGTCCTCTCGGCCGAATCCCGCAACCTCATCCGCCTCTTCTTCGCCGAACGCGAGGCCTCCAAAGTTCCCGGCATCCCCAAAGACACCCCCACCACCGAAATCCGCGCCGCCGCCGTCGTGGGCGCCGGCACCATGGGGGGGGGCATCGCCATGAATTACGCCAACGCCGGCATTCCCGTCCTCCTCAAGGAATCCGACCAGGCCGCCCTCGATCGCGGCCTCGCCACCATCCGCAAGAATTACGAAGCCTCCGCCGCCAAAGGCAAGATGACGCCCGATCAAGTCGCCCGCGTCATGGCCCTCATCCGCCCCACCCTCACCTACGACGGATTCGATCAGGTCGATATCGTGGTCGAAGCCGTCTTCGAAAACCTGAACCTCAAGAAGTCCGTCTTCGCCGACCTCGGCCGCGTAACCAAGCCCGATTGCGTCCTCGCCTCCAACACCTCCACCCTCGATATCGATCAATTCGCCCAAGCCAGCGGCCGCCCCGCCAATGTCATCGGCCACCACTTCTTCAGCCCCGCCAACGTCATGAAGCTCATGGAAATCGTGCGCGGCCGCGAGTCCGGCAACCAGACCATCGCGACCTCCCTCAAACTCGCGAAAAAACTCAACAAGGTGGGCGTCGTGGTCGGAAACTGCTTCGGCTTCGTCGCCAACCGCATGCTCGCCTACTACATGCGCGAAGCCTACCTGCTGCTCGAAGAAGGCGCCACCGTCCCCCAAATCGACCAGGTGATGACCGCCTTCGGCATGCCCGTCGGACCCTTCGGCATGCAGGATATCGCCGGTATCGACGTCGGCGCGCGCATCCGCCAATACCTCCGCTCCATCGGCAAGAGCCGCGCCGAAGGCCCTGAATCGCCCGTTCCCGACTGGCTCTACGATATGGGCCGCTATGGCCAGAAAACCGGCGCCGGGTGGTATCGCTACGAATCCGGCAGCCGCACTCCCATCCCCGACCCGCTCATCGAAGAATTAGCCGCCAAGGCCGCCGCCGAGCGCGGCATCACCCGCCAGCCCATTTCCGGCGACGAGATCCTCTCCCGCATCATGGTAGCGCTCGCCAACGAAGGCGCCAACGTGCTCGACGAACACATCGCCATCCGCCCCGGCGATATCGACGTCATCTATGCCTACGGCTTCGGCTACCCGCGCCATCGCGGTGGCCCCATGGCCTATGCGGATTCCTTAGGACTCCCCAACGTGCTCGCCAAAGTGAACGAATACCGCACGCGCCTGGGCGGCCACTGGCAACCCGCCCCCCTCCTCGAACGCCTCGCCGCCGCCGGCGAGAGTTTTTATGCCGACCCGCGTAATGCCGACCCGCGTTTTACCGAGCCGCGCGCGTCAGCAAGCGTCTAATCCCATGTCTCGCCAACGCATCTACCTCATCGTCGCCGTCTTCGCCCTCCTCCTCGTGCTGTTCCCCTTCCTCTTCTGGTACAACACCTGGTTCGGCCGCAAACTGACCGACACCCAGATCACCGAATACCTCGCCGACACCGCCAAGCCCCGTCACGCCCAGCATGCCCTCGTACAAATCGGCGAACGCCTCGACCATCACGACGCCGCCGTATCGCGCTGGTATCCCCAAGTCGTTGCCTTAGCCTCCAGCCCCCTCGTCGAATTGCGCCAGACCGCCGCCTGGATCATGGGGCAAGACCACACCTACTCGCCCTTCCACCAAGCCTTGCTCAAGCTGATCGCCGACCCCCAGCCCATGGTCCGCCGCAACGCTGCCCTCGCCCTTTCGAACTTTGGCGATCCCGCCGCCCGGCCCGAACTCCTGGCCATGCTGCGCCCCTTCACCATGCCCTCACCCGCCGCCGGAACAATCCACTACCGCCTGAAACTCGGCGAATACGTCAACCCCGGAACCCTGGTCGCGCACGTGGGCGAACACGAAGTCCGCTCGCCCCTCCCCGGCGAAGTCCTCGATCTCAACCGCCGCGATGGTTCCACCGTCGCCCCCGGCGACCCTCTGGTAGACCTCTCCGCCGACAAACAGCACGTATGGGAAGCCCTGCGCGCCCTCTGGACCGTCGGCACCGCCGATGACCTCGCGCCCATCGAACGTTACGCCCGCGGAGTCGCCTCCATGCCCGAGAAAGTCCAGGAACAGGCCCTCCTGACCGTCCGCGCCATTCAGTCGCGCACAGCGTCCTTACACCCACTTGGAAGCGAAAACACCCTACCTTCCCGCTAAACTCGGTTCGCGCGTACCCATTCCCCCTCCAATTTCCGCCTATTCTGAGTATGGAAACCCAAATGCACAGGGCGAAACCGTCCACCCTGTCAAGGAGCGCCGATCGACATGCCCGACCAGACCCTAACCGTAACCGATAACCGTACCGGAAAAACCTACACCATCCCCATCTATGAGGACGCCATCCGCGCCATCGATCTGCGCCAGATCAAGTCCACCCCCGACGATTTCGGACTCCTCAGCTACGATCCCGCCTTCCTCAACACCGCCTCCTGCCAAAGCTCCATCACCTATCTCGACGGAGATCGCGGCATCCTTCGCTATCGCGGCTATCCCATTGAGCAACTAGCCGAACGGTGTAGCTTCCTCGAAGTCGCCTACCTTCTATTGAATGGTGAGTTGCCCGACCAAGATCAGTTGGCCACCTGGGTGTCCGACGTCACCCACCACACCATGATCCACGAAAACCTGAAGAAGTTCATGGAAGGTTTTCACTACGACGCCCACCCCATGGCCATCCTCATGAGTACCGTGGCCGCCCTTTCCACCTTCTACCCCACCGCCCGTAATATCCAGGATCCCGCCATCCGCAAACTCCAGATCACCCGCCTGATCGGAAAAATGCCTACCCTTACTGCTTATTCGTACCGTCACAGCCTGGGCTTGCCTTACGTCTACCCCGATAACGAATTCAGCTACACCAAGAATTTCATGAACATGCTGTGGCGCCGGACGGAGCCTAAGTTCAGCGCCAACCCCGTCCTCGCACACGCTTTAGAAGTTTTGTTCATCCTCCACGCCGATCACGAACAGAACTGCAGCACCAGCACCATGCGCGTCGTCGGCAGTTCCCACGCCGACCCTTACATCACCACTGCCGCCGCCGTCGCCGCACTCTCCGGACCCATCCACGGCGGCGCCAACGAAGAAGTCCTGCGCATGCTCGACGAGATCGGCGCCAAGGATCGCGTACCCGCCTACATCGCCAAAATCAAGAAGGGTCACGGCAAGCTGATGGGCTTCGGACACCGCGTCTACAAGAATTACGACCCGCGCGCCAGGATCATCAAACGCGTAGCCGAAGAGGTCTTCGAGGTCACCGGCCGTAATCCCAAAATCGATATCGCCCTCGAACTCGAACGCATCGCCCTCGAAGACGATTTCTTCATCAGCCGGAAACTCTACCCCAACGTGGACTTCTACTCCGGTATCATCTATCAGGCCATGGGATTCACCCCGGATAAGTTCACCGTGCTGTTCGCCATCCCCCGCGCCGTAGGCTGGCTCGCACAGTGGCAGGAAATGCTCCAGGATCCCGAGCAAAAAATCGCTCGCCCCCGCCAGCTATATACCGGCCACGCCGAACGCCAAGTCGTACCCATCGACGAGCGTCAATCGCAAGAAACCGAAAAGCTCGTCTTGACCCGCTAGGCTTACTTCCGCGTACTCGTGCGCTCCCCTGAAATTGGAGATCGGGCTCCAACCCATCTCGCAACGGATGTACACTGGTCGAGCGTGGCCCAGGTGGACACAGGAGGCGAACTATGACGAGTAAAGATTTCTCGGAGCGTTGGATTGTAATCATCGCGTTCGGGGTCCTTGCGTTGCCGCTCCAGGCGCAATCGTACGCCTATCAGGTGCTTCACCGTTTCGAGGGCGCGCCGTCGGACGGGGGCGGATTTGCCGGCACTCTCATCCGTGGCGCGAACGGCAGTTTCTACGGAACCTCGTGGGGTGGTGAATGGAACTATGGCTGCGTGTTCAAGATGAGTCCGAAGGGCTCTGTGACGTTGCTTTACAGCTTCACAGGCACAACCGATGGGGGGTCCCCAGCCGGCTCGTTAGCACAAGATCAGCAGGGCAATCTCTACGGCACCGCGCTCTCAGGGGGTAATCCAACATGCGGCTCAATCGGAACCACTCAATATTGCGGCGTTGTCTACAAGCTCGACCCGTCGGGCGTCGAAACCGTCCTGTACGCATTCACCGGGGGCGCGGACGGGGGCAGCCGGCTGCCGGAGTGATTAGGGATAAGAATGGCAATTTATACGGCACGACGTACTCTGGGGGTGCCGGAAGCGGTGTCGTCTTTAAGATGGATCCTGCTGGCCATGAGACGGTGCTCTATACTTTCACTGGTGGTGCAGACGGCGGGTATCCCGAAGTCGGGCTCATACGGGACGGAGCTGGTAACCTCTATGGCACCGCCAGCGGGGGCCAGTATGGCTACGGCGTAGTTTTTAAGGTCGATACCGCAGGCAGCGAGACAGTGCTTTACAGCTTCACTGGCGGCTCGGACGGAGGAATTCCGTATTCGGGGTTAGTAGCTGATTCTGCCGGCAATCTGTATGGCACTACATTCCAAGGCGGCATTGGGTTCGCCTCCTCCGGCTACGGCGTCGTTTACAAGCTTGATAAGAGCGGGACGCAGACCGTTCTCTATGCTTTTGCGAATTTGAGCGATGGGGGCAACCCATACTCCAGCGTTGTTCTCGATCCCGCCGGAAACATCTACGGCACTACGTACTTGGGCGGCTACGTACCAGTAGGGTCCACCGGCGGCGGCGTCGTCTATCGTGTGGACACGTCGGGAAATGAGACCGTATTGCACAAATTTACGGGCGGCGCAAACGGGGCTCTTGTGCAAGGTGGCCTATACCTTGCGCCTGCGGGCGATTTGTACGGCGGTACAGTAAAAGGCGGCGACAAAGGAAACGGAGTGATGTTCAAGCTCACACCTTAAAATAAAGCGACGCATCGCCATCGTGGGCAGCCTCGCCGCCACCCGAGCAAAAATCGCTTGACCCGGTAGGCTTACTTCCCGCGTACTCGTGCCCTGCTCCAACCCATTTCGCAACGGATGTACACTTGTCGAGCATTGCCTAGCGGGACAGGCCTCTGGAATGGGGAACATTTGCTGTCGCCAAAGTGGGCAAAGGAGGTCAGTCATGACGGGTAAAGGTATTCGGGAGCGTTTGATGATACTCATTGCGGCCGGAGTGCTCGGGTTGCCGCTCCAGGCGCAATCGTACGCCTATCAGGTGCTTCACCGTTTCGAGGGCGCGCCGTCTGACGGGATCGGGTTTATTGGCACTCTGATCCGCGGCGCTAACGGGAACTTCTACGGAACCTCAGGAGGTGGTGGATCTGACAGCGGCTGCGTGTTCAAGATGAGTCCAAAGGGCGCTTTGACATTACTCTACAGCTTTACGGGCGGAACTGACGGGGCGGCGCCGGTCGGCCCGTTGGCACAGGATCAACATGGCAATCTTTACGGCGCCGCGTCCGCAGGAGGTAATTCGTCGTGCGACTCGGGTTCCATTCAACACTGTGGGGTTGTCTACAAGCTCGATCCATCAGGCGTGGAAACGGTCTTGTACGCATTCACGGGGGGCGCGGACGGAGGTCAGCCGATTGCCGGAGTCATTAGGGATAAGAATGGCAATTTATATGGCACGACATACGCTGGAGGGACCGGGAGCGGTGTCGTTTTTAAGATAGATCCCGCCGGTCATGAGACGGTGCTCTATACTTTCACTGGTGGGGCAGACGGCGGGTATCCCTGGGCCGGCGTGATCCGCGATGATGCGGGTAACCTTTACGGCACTACTCCTAACGGCGGCCAGTATGGCTCCGGTGTTGTTTTTAAGGTCGATACCGCAGGCAACGAGACAGTGCTTTACAGCTTCACTGGCGGCACGGACGGCGGCACGCCGTATGCGGGGCTGGCAATGGATTCCACCGGTAATCTGTATGGCACTACATTCCAAGGCGGCATTGGGTTCGGCTCCTCCGGCCACGGCGTCGTTTACAAGCTTGATAAGAGCGGGACGCAGACCGTTCTCTATGCTTTTGCGAATTTGAGCGATGGGGGCAACCCATACTCCAGCGTTGTTCTCGATCCCGCCGGAAACATCTACGGCACTACGTACTTGGGCGGCTACGTACCAGTAGGGTCCACCGGCGGCGGCGTCGTCTATCGTGTGGACACGTCGGGAAATGAGACTGTATTGCACAAATTTACGGGCGGCGCAAACGGGGCTCTTGTGCAAGGTGGCCTATACCTTACGCCCGGGGGCGATTTGTACGGCGGTACAGTAAAAGGCGGCGACAAAGGAAACGGAGTAATGTTCAAGCTCACACCTTAAAATAAGAGGGTATAAATTAGATTGTGTAAACGGCCATCGGATAGCGCAAACTAGGAGAACCGATGGCAATAGACCTGAAACTGATCGACGAACTGCTGGTCAACTACAAGAAACCAGAAGACATTATTGGCGAGAACGGACTTCTGAAGCAACTGACGAAAGCCGTTTTGGAACGCGCGCTCCAGGCCGAACTGACAGAACACGTCGGCTATGAGAAGCACGATCCGGCCGGGAACCACAGTGGCAATTCGCGGAACGGTACAACCAAGAAGAACCTGAAAGGGGACTTCGGGGAGATCGAACTGGAAACGCCGCGCGACCGGAACGGGAGCTTCGAGCCGAAGATCGTAGCCAAAGGGCAGACCCGGTTCACGGGCTTCGATGACAAGATTATCTCGATGTACTCGCGCGGGATGACGACGCGGGAGATCGAGGGTCACCTGAAGGAGATATACGGGATCGAGGTTTCGCCGACGCTGATTTCCAATGTGACGGAAGCGGTGATGGACGAAGTGAAGGCCTGGCAAAGCCGGCCGCTGGAGGAAGTGTATCCGATCGTGTACATGGACGCGTTGCGGGTAAAGGTGCGGGATGGGGGACATGTCCAGAACAAGGCGATCCACGTGGTGATGGGAGTGAACATGGAAGGGCGTAAGGAGATCCTCGGGTTATGGACGGCGCAAAACGAAGGGGCCAAGCAGTGGCTGCAGGTGATGACGGAGATCCAGGGCCGAGGGGTGAAGGACATCTTCATCGCTTGCGTGGACGGATTGAAAGGGTTTCCAGAGGCGATAGAAGCGACATTTCCGAATGCGGAAGTGCAACTGTGCATCGTGCACATGTTGCGGGCGTCGTTGGCGTACGTCAGTTGGAAGCAACGAAAGGCGGTGGCCAGCGACCTACGACAGGTGTATCAGTCGGCCACGGCGATGGAAGCGGAACTGCACCTGGATGCATTGGCAAAGAAATGGGATGGAGTGTGTCCGATGGTCAGTCAGACCTGGCGGCGCAACTGGGAGCGAATCACGCCATTTTTCGCTTATCCGGCAGAGATCCGGAAAGTGATCTACACGACCAACGCGATTGAGTCACTGAATATGTCACTCCGGAAAATTATCAAGATGCGAGGCTCGTTTCCCAACGATGAAGCCGCTTTCAAGTTGTTGTATCTGGCGTTACGGAACGCGTCGAAAAAGTGGAGCATGCCGGTACAGAACTGGCGGGAAGCTCTAAACCGGTTCAGTATTCAGTGGCCAGAACGGATGCCGGCGGTGAACGCTTAATAAAGCGGGGGGGGGGACAAAACGCGTAGGAGGGGGGGCAAAACCCGAGGATGGCGATAGCGGAGCTGTGGCCGTCGAACGATCAAAGAAAGCAATTTATAAAAATCAAGAAAAACAAAACCAAGAATTCTTAAGTGTGGGTTGTGGAAAAGTGGAAATCCAAAAGCAGGATTCCCACTTTCCCACAACCCCGAGCGCCTGCGGCAGCAAGGAAAAAACTTCAAAAAAAATGGCGCGAATCCGAACCGTTTACACAAACCACTTGACACCGCCTAAAATAAAGCGACGCATCGCCATCGTGGGCGGCCTCGCCAACTCAGTCACAAGATTCGCCGCACCTATCTTCGCCTTCTTATCAACCGCATGGCGCCAATCACCCCCGCGTCCCCACAGTTCCGCCCCTACCCTAAAGGCGGAGAATAGTATGCCCACCACAAACGAACCGCGCACCACGTCTCAAGCCCAAATCGATGCCAATCGCCGCAACGCCCAGCACTCCTCGGGACCACGTAGTTCCACGGGAAAGGCCGCCTCCAGCCGCAATCGCCTGGTCCACGGACTTCGCGCCAACACCCACATCCTCCTCGACGAAGACCCCGCCGAATTCCAAGCCCTCCTCGACGATCTCCTCACCCGCTTCCAACCCGTAGGCCCAGGCGAAGAAATGCTGGTCCTTCGCATCGCCGCCAATCAGTGGCGCCTCAACCGCGCCTTCCCAATCGAAGCCGGCATCCTCCGCGAACAGGTTCGCTTTGTCGCCACCACCGATGCCAACCGCCAGCCCGAATACCTCAGACACCAGAAGATCTACGAGGCGAACCCCGAAACGGTCCCGCCGCCCCCCCCACCCGACGGCCGCGACGCCCTCGCCCGCGCCTTCACCGGCGATTGCAAAGGGACCGACGCCCTAACCAAACTCACGCGCTACGAAAACAGCCTCGAACGCTCCATCGACCGAGCCCTCCGCCAACTGAAAGCCTATCAAGCCGCCCGCCTGGCCGCCGCCGAGCCGGCGCTCCCCGAATCCGAGCCCGCGGAAGCGCCCCCAGAGCCCATAAACCCAGTGAATCAAACAAATTGCCATTCAAACCCAATTCCGCCCAACGTAAAGGCTAATCCACCAGCCACCAGCCACCAATCACCAGCCACCGGTTCAGCCACCAGCCACCAATCACCAGCCACCAGCCCAGCCACCAGCCACCAATCACCAGCCACCAGCCCAGCCACAAGCCACCAATCACCGCCCACCAGTTGACTACCTTCCTCCGGTGCTACGCGTCTATCCACTGATCGGGCTATATTGAATAAAGTCCAGCAAAGTCCAGGCAAAGTGTCACCCGAGGATCTCGTGAAATCAGCTTTCATCGCCCTTCTATTAGCCGCCGCATCCCTATACGCGCAGTCCACCCGCGGTTCTATAGGTGGACAAATTACCGACGCCGCCAAGAAGCCTCTCTCCGGCGCTGCCGTGACGCTCGTCAACCAGGAAACCAACAAAACGCGCACCGCTGCCTCCGATCCCCAAGGCGCCTTCCTGATCACCCTCCTCGATCCCGGCACCTACCGTCTTGAAGTCAATCTCGCCGGATACCGCGCGCATCTCCAAACCCTGGTGCTCGACCTCAATCAGGAAATCCATGTCGAAGTGCCCCTTCTCCCCGGCAAGACCACTGAGCAGGTCACCGTAGCCGCCACCCGCAGCGTCCTTCGCCCCGAATCCGCCACCGTCGGCGGTGTCATCGATACCCGCCAGGTCCAGGGACTGCCCCTCGACGGCCGCGACTTCTACGATCTCAGCCTGCTCCTACCCGGCGTCGTGCCGGCCGCCCAAGGTTCCGCCGCCTCCGTTCGTGGATCCTTCGCCATCAACATCAACGGCGCGCGCGAAGATGCCAACGATTTCCTGCTCGATGGCGTCTACAACGGCGATCCCAAACTGAACGGCGTAGCGGTCACCCCCCCGTCGATGCCGTGCGCGAATTCGAAGTCCTCGCCAGCACCTACGATGCCTCCTTCGGACGCAATGGCGGTGGACAGGTTAGCGTCGTCCTACGCTCCGGCAGCAACCAGTTTCATGGCACCGCCTACGATTTCTTCCGCAACGCCGTCTTCGACGCGCGCAATTACTTCGCGCCCACCGGCGTCGCCGCCCCCCAGGATCAACGCAATCAGTTCGGTGCCACCCTCGGCGGCCCCATCGCCCGCAACCGGACGTTCTTCTTCGCTGATTACCAGGGCACTCGCGACAATACCGGCATCACTCAAGTCACGAACGTCCCCACCCTTGCCGAACGTACCGGCGACTTTTCGCAAAGCACCCTCGTCCCCATCGATCCCACCACCGGCGCGCCTTTTCCCGGCCTGAAAATCCCCAGCTACTACATGAACCCCACCGGATTGGCCATCGCCGCACTCTACCCCGCGCCCAACCGGAACGTCCCCAACCAGAACTACGTCTCGTCCCCCGATGGCCGCCTCCGCGCCGACCAGTTCGATGTTCGCCTCGATCACTCGCTCTCCCTCGCGTCGCAGTTGAGCTTCCGCTATAGCTTCGCCGATAACAGCCTCTTTGAACCATTCACCGGTCCCGGTTTTCCGCTGGTTCCCGGCTATGGCGATAACGTTCCCAGCCGCGATCAAAACGCTACCATCGCCGAAACTCACGTCTTCACTCCCACCGTTTTGAACGAATTCCGCCTCGGCTTCGACCGCGTCTCACTGGGCGTCTATCAGCAGGACACCGGACACGACGTGAATGGCCAGGTCGGCCTACCCGAGATCTCCACCAACCCGCGCGATTTCGGACTCACTTCCATCTCCGTCACCGGTTTCTCCCCCCTCGGCGACGAGTCCAATAACCCGCAGCACGGCACCTCAAACATCTACCAGTTGACCGACAACCTCACCTGGGTTCACGGCCGTCACCAGGCCAAATTCGGCGTCGACGTCCGCGTCCTGCAACAAAACGCCTACCGCGATGTCGAGTCCCGCGGCTTCATCGATTTTCTAGGCCTCTTCACCGGCAACGCCCTCGAAGAACTCCTGCTCGGCATTCCCACCGATTCCGGTGTCGCCACCCTCAATAACCCCGAGCATCTGCGCACGAATAGCTATAACCTCTTCGCCAACGATACGTGGCGTGTGCGTCCCAATCTCACCCTCACTCTGGGATTGCGCTACGAATTCAATACGCCCGGCGTCGATGCCCAAAACCACGCCAATATCTACGATCCGGCTTCTCAGTCGCTCATCCCCGTCGGTACCGATGGCATGCCTCGCGGTGGCTACTTCCCCGATCGCAACAACTTCGCGCCCCGCCTGGGTATCGCCTGGACCCCGGGTGCCTCCCTCAAAACCGTCCTCCGCGCCGGCTACGGTATCTACTACGATCAGTCCTCCCTCGCCCCCGGTGAAGGCCTGTACTTCAGCCCTCCCTACTTCAATTTCAACGTGTACTACCCGCTCAGCGCTACCGCCCCGCTCCTGCTTTCAAACCCCTTTCCCAGCAATTTTCCCTACCCATCTCCATCCTCGGCCCTGGCTTTCCAACGCGATCTCCGCACCCCTTATGTGCAGCAATGGAACTTCAACGTCGAACGCTCCCTCGGCGGTAGCCGTATGGTCGAAATCGGTTACGTCGGCTCCAAGGGCACCGGCCTCATCGGCGCGCGCGACATCAATCAACCCGCCCCCTCCGTGAATCCGAACGCCGAGCGTCCCGTGCCCCAGTTCGCCGATATCAACCTCCTCGAATCCAATCGCAATTCCATCTATCACAGCCTCCAGGCCCGCTTTGAACAGCGTCTGAACTTCGGCCTGTCGCTCCTGGCTTCCTATACTTTCGCCAAATCCATCGATAATGGATCCAGCTTTTTCTCGAGCACCGGCGATCCCAACTATCCGCAGGATAGCTACGATCTCCACGCCGAACGCGGCCTTTCGAACTTCGACGTGCGCCACCGCTTCGTCGCCAGTTACGCCTACGATCTGCCTTTCCATCAGTCCACCCGCTGGCTCAAAGGCTGGCAGACTTTCGGTATCCTGCAGTTCCAGACCGGCCAGCCCTTCACCGTATCGCTGCTGCCCGATGACGACAACAGCAATACCGGCATCGATAGCCTGGGCTTCGGCGCCAACAACCGCCCCAATGTCGTCGGCAACCCGCACGTCGCGAATCCCGGACCCAATCAGTGGTTCAATACTTCGGCCTTCTCCATCGCGCCATACGGTACCTTCGGCAACGCCGGCCGCAACATTCTCGAAGGCCCCGCCTCGGCCACCGTGGATTTGTCCTTGGTGAAGAACACCGCCATCGGCGAGCATGCCACCGTGCAGTTCCGCGTCGAAGCCTTCAATATTCTGAACCGTACCAACTTCGGCCTGCCCGATAACTTCATCGGCTCGCCCACCTTCGGCCAGATCCTCTCGGCAGGAAACCCGCGCCGCGTGCAACTGGCGTTGAAATTCCTCTGGTAGGACAGAGCGGTATAATGAGTCAACTGGATGCCGACTGAAACTGAAACCGAACAAACCACCGGTGGTAGTTACTTTGTCTCTAACTATCCTCCGTATTCTTTCTGGAGCCCGTCCCACGTAACCGATGTTTTTGCGGCGCTCGATCGTCCGCCCGCGCCCGGCACCCCGCTGGGCATTTATCTCCACATCCCCTTCTGCCGCAAGCGTTGTCACTTCTGTTACTTCAAAGTCTATACCGATAAGAACGCAGCCGAAGTGGAAGGCTATCTCGATACCGCCATTGAGGAACTGACTCTCTACTCACAGAAAGCTTTCATCGGCGGACGCAAACCCAAGTTCATTTACTTCGGCGGCGGAACTCCGTCTTATATCTCCTCCCGCCAACTCTCCAGCCTGGTCGAGCGCATGAAGCGCCTGCTCCCCTGGGACGAAGCCGAAGAAGTCGCCTTCGAATGCGAACCCGGCACCCTCACTGAAGGTAAACTGCGCATCATCCGCGATCTCGGTGTCACCCGCCTCAGCCTCGGTATCGAAAACTTCGATGACGATATTCTGAAAATCAACGGCCGTGCCCACACTTCCAAAGAAATCGGCCCGGCTTATAGCTACGCCCGCTCCATCGGTTTCCCCCAAATCAATATCGATCTCATCGCTGGTATGGTTGGCGAAACTACCGCCAACTGGCAAGAGTGCGTACGCAAAACCATCGAGATGGATCCCGATAGCGTCACCATCTATCAGATGGAAGTCCCCTATAACACCACAATCTTTAAAGAGATGAAAGTGATGGGTCAGTCGGTTGCGCCCGTGGCCACTTGGACCACCAAACGTGACTGGGTCAGCTATGCCTTCGCCGAACTTGAGAAAGCCGGTTACACCGTCCGTAGCGCCTATACGGCGGTTAAGAATCCCGTCAAAACGCGCTTCGTCTATACCGACTTACTCTGGTCCGGCGCGGATATGATCGGCCTCGGCGTCGCTTCCTTCTCTCACGTGCAAGGTACTCACTTCCAGAACGAGCACGAGTTCGAAACTTATTCCGACAAGTTGCGCAACGGTGTACTTCCGATCTACCGCGCTCTGACTCTTACTCAGGAACAACGCTTGATCCGCGAACTGATCCTGCAAATGAAACTGGGCCATGTTCGCGACCAGTATTTCGACGACAAGTTCGGTGTGCGTATCCAGGAGAGATTCGCCGCTCCTGTAAGTGTTCTGCGCGATCGCGGCTTCCTCGCCACCGACGCCGATAGTATGCACCTCACTCGCGATGGTCTGCTCCAGGTCGATCGCCTGCTCTACGAATTCTTCCTGCCCGAACACAAACTGGCATATGCAAAGCAATAACTACGATGCCATCGTAATCGGCGGAGGTCCCGCCGGTTCCACCGCAGCGGCCGTCCTGGCCATGAAAGGCCGCCGCGTCATCGTTCTCGAAAAAGAGAAGTTTCCGCGCTATCACATCGGCGAGTCATTGCTACCTTACGGCTATTTCACCCTCGACCGTATCGGAGTGCTCGACCGCATGAAAGCCTCCCACTTCACCCGCAAGCACAGCGTCCAATTCGTTGGCGCCAGCGGCCGTGCCTCCGTGCCATTCTATTTCTCGCAGCAACTTCAGCACGAAGCCTCCGCCACTTGGCAGGTCCTGCGCAGCGAGTTCGATCAACTACTGCTCGATAATGCCCGCGAAAAAGGCGCAGAAGTTCGCGAAGAAGTTATCGTTCGCGAATTGATCCAACCGAATGGTGCAGTTACCGGCGTCAAAGCCATTACCGCGGACGGCGCCGCGCTTGAATTTCACGCCCCCGTCACCATCGATGCCACCGGCCGCGATGCCTTCACGGTCACTCGGAATGGCTGGAAAGTCCGCGACCCGCAACTGAATAAGATCGCCGTTTGGACTTACTACAAGGGCGCCCTGCGCGACCCTGGTATCGATGAAGGCGCCACCACCGTCGCCTATGTACCCGAAAAAGGTTGGTTCTGGTATATTCCTCTGGCCGATGACATAGTAAGTGTCGGCGTAGTCGCCGAAAAAGATTATCTCTACAAAGATACCCGCGATCTTGAGACGATCTTCCACACGCAAGTCAGGAAAAATGCCTGGATCGAAAAGCATCTCGCGGCCGGGCAGCAGTTTGGACCCTACCGCGTCACCGGAGAGTATTCTTACCGCTCCCGCTACTGTGCTGCCGATGGCTTGGTGCTTGCCGGCGACGCCTTCGGCTTCCTCGATCCCGTATTCTCTTCCGGCGTTCTCCTGGCGCTTCGCAGCGGTGAATTAGCCGCCGATGCCGTCGACGCCGCGCTCACTGCAGGCGATGTTTCCGCCTCCCGCTTCGCCGCCTACGGCGCGCAGGTCTGCGAGGGAATCGAAGCCATGCGCAAGCTGGTCTACGCTTTCTACAATCAGGTGTTCAGCTTCCGCGTCTTCATCACCGAGTTCCCCCAACTCAAGGGCGATATGACTGACTGTCTGATGGGTAACCTCTTCCGCGATTTCCAACCGCTCTTCGATGCCGTCGCCAAATTTGCTGCCGTGCCCGCGCCGGTGCCCCACGGCAAGCCCCTAACCGCCGGAGAAGTTCTGGAGTCATGCCGCTAGCCGGACTGCCTGCTCTCCTCTCGACAGTCCTTCGCGACAACCCCTTCTACGCACGCAAACTCCGCGGTGCCACCCCTGACTCCGCGCTTGCAACTCTTCCCTTCACTTACAAACAAGAATTGATCGACGATCAGCAGGAGCATCCGCCGTACGGTTCTAACCTGACGTACCCCATCGGCCGTTACACCCGTTTCTGCCAGACCAGCGCCACCACTACCGGCACTCCCATGCGCTGGCTCGATACTCCCGAAAGCTGGGATTGGATGATCGGCAATTGGGTGTGTGTCTACCAGGCCGCCGCCATCGGTCCCGGCGATCGCATCTTCTTCGCTTTCTCCTTCGGCCCGTTCCTCGGCTTTTGGGTAGGCTTCGAAGCCGCTGCCCGCTTAGGTTGCCTGGCCATCCCCGGCGGCGGTATGCGCAGCGAAGCCCGCCTGCGCACCATCATTGAAACCTCTGCGACAGTGCTGTGCTGCACCCCCACTTACGCCATTCGTCTGGCTGAAGTCGCTGCCGAAGAGAACATCGATCTCGCGTCGGCCAGCATTCATACGCTGATCGTGGCCGGAGAACCCGGCGGCAGCGTGCCCGCCACCCGCGCCCACATCGCTAAGCTTTGGCGCGGCGCGCGCGTGGTCGATCACCATGGCATGACGGAAATCGGTCCGGTCAGCTATGGCTGCCCTCGGCGACCCGGCGTGCTGCACGTCATCGAAGATTCGTACATCCCGGAAGTCATCGATCCACTGACTGGTCAGTTAGTGCCGCGCGGAGTTACCGGTGAGTTAGTGCTGACTAACCTGGGCCGCGTCGGCTCTCCACTACTCCGATACCGTACCAGTGACATCGTACAAGCTGCGCCCGCCGAAGTGTGCGAATGTGGTTCTCGGGACTTAGCCCTGGACGGCGGAATACTCGGCCGCACCGATGACATGCTGGTTATACGGGGTGTCAACGTTTATCCCAGCGCCGTGGAGAATATACTGCGAGGCTTCGACGCCATTACCGAATATCGCGTCGAAATTCAGAACCACCGCACCTTGCCCGAACTCAGCATTCAGGTGGAATCCGTCGACCCTGCCATCCCGCACCGCTTGGAGGCCGCTCTGACGAATGCCTTCGCCATGCGGATACCGGTTTCGGTAGCTCCGCCCGGAAGCCTGCCGCGATTTGAAATGAAAGCTCGCCGCTGGGTGCGGACCTAGAAGTGGAAGTGCAGCACCATCTCGCTCGACACCGGCTTATCGTGCTTGCGCGCCGGCGTGAACTGCCACTGCCGCGCGGCGTTCAGTGCTGCCGACGCCAGATCGCTGCCCTTCGTCAAGGCTTGTACCTTTGACACATTGCCCGCCTCGTCGATGAATACCTTCACGTCTACCGGCCGGGCTTCGGCGTCACCTGCCGGCTTAACCGGCAAAACCTTCCGTATCGGCGAAGCCGGAACGAAAGCCGGATTGCCGCCTTCGATCTTCCGGAATGCCCGCTTGAAAACGCCGGGCTGGGGTGCCTCGTAACTCACTTCAGCCTCGAGTGGAGGGGCCGCTTGGACATGCACGGGCAGCACTGCCGCCACCTTCGGCTCGATCCTTTCCATCGGTGCCGCCAAAGCGGGAGGTGGATCGACCGGTCGCGCCGGAGTGTGTTCCACTGCCACCGTCACCGGAGCGGCCACCTGCGGCAACACCTTCTTTACCTTAACCGGCTTGATCGGTTTCGCGGGCTGGGCCGGCTGAGCCGGAGCCAGCGTTTCGGGCGCCGGGACATTCACTTCCGGCTCCCGGTTGATCGCAACGGGGGTCGGTTCAGGAAGCAACGGTTCCACCGCTGGAGTCGCTTTCGGCCCAGCCACAACCGCCCGCGTAGGCGTCTGATTCTCGGATACGAAGATTCCCGCTATGAGAAATAGAACCGCAATGATCGGCACCACCACCCACGGCAATGACGGTAGCGGCAGATGACGCGCTTCGCGAACCTCCGCCTTCGGCACCGTCGCAGGCGGTACCAACATCGGGCGCGGTGCCATCACCGGCGGCGCCTGTTCCCCCGTGATCGGGTAACCGCCCGTCGCCAATCCGGCAACATCAAATGGAAACTGTCGATACGTCGACCTGCGGTTGATGTCTCCGTCTTCCCAGAAGAAGAAGCCACCCGTCGCCGTCCCATCGGCCGACGGCCTTACCAATAGGAAGACCTGCCAAGCCTCGGGGAAGTACTGGCTGAAAGCCAAAAAGTCGTCTTGATCCAAATACATCCCGGGACGCGTATGGCTCCGGAAATAACCCACCACCTGCTGCGCCGGCCGTCGCGACAGTCGCGCGCCCAGCACCCGCCGGTCCTTCGGCGATAGTGTGTACGAGGCGCCACGCAGATGCTCGCTGGATACGAGTTCGAAGTCCTCCACCACCACCGCCCGGCCGAGACCCGGCAGCGTCCGCCCCAGCAAAATCCCGCCGATCTCGTTGCCGCGCGCACTCCCGCCCAGCCCTTGCTGGACGGCAGATCCCAACCGCTCAATCACATCCAGGTTGACCTGGATCATGATCGAATCGCCGGGATCCTCCCAGACATACCCCGCCTGACTCGCCGCTATGTTCGCGACCGTTGCCATGACTCCGTGCAATCTTGCACGTTCGTTGCCAACGGTTTCTACTCGCCTGGATGATAGGTTCTCTCCGCGTGCGCCCGGATGTCCGCCAGGTAAAACCATGCCGGCTTGAACTGCTGCCCCGCGTATAGCTTCGCCTGATCGAAGTAGTGCGGCGACTTCGGGTCCGCGCTCTCCCCGAATACCAGAATCGACCGCGCCTCAATCTTCGGGTCCGAAATCCACCACGCTCACGAACGAATGCCCCGCCACGCCGAAGTGCTCCTTCTGACCCTTCTCCGGCCGGGCGTAGAAATTGAAAACGATGCCCATCGGCCCAGGTCCGCCCGCCACTGCCAAACTTTCGCGCCCATCGCTAAACGGTTCTTCACCGCCCGATTGCGCGCGTTGCAACCTGTTGATCTCTCCCCACGCAACATCCGCCGTACCGAAATCCTTCTCCAGGTCCGCCACAATTCCCTCCAGCGTTCCCAGCGGATCCTGCTTGGCCTTGGGATCTTGTAACTGCTTCCAGTACCACAAGGAAAACAGAGTCATCGGCACCGACGAATTCCGGCTGATGTGGTCCCACTCCCGCAGTTCCGCGATGGCGTGGGCCAGTTTCGCCGCCCTCGGCGCATCGGATTTCTTGAGCGCCTCCCACCGTTCGACCAGCCGCGGGATCTCAGTTTCGGCTTCGATCACATAAGTGTCGAACGCCATTTGCGCCCAATCCTCGAATGTAAATTTTTCCCTATTCCACAGAATCCGTCGGGAAATTCGGGCACGCGCTGTGTCACTTTCACCCACCATATACTTGGGATATTCCGACGGATCCGGGTTGCCTTCGAAAGTCGTCGTGAACGGCGTGGAATTGCAGTTCTGTACAAAACCTGACTTTGGATTCAGCACCTGCGGCAGTTGGTCAATAGTGTGAAAGCCCTGCCACTCCGTTGCCCGCGTGCTTCCGTCGACCGGCTTAGACCAATCGAATTCCAGTGACCGCTTCGGTACCGCTCCGTTGTACAGGTAGAAGATGTTCCCCGCATCGTCCGCATACATGGCGTTAAACATAGGCACCGCCAGCGGCGACATGGCTGCCCTGAATTCCGCCAGGTTGCGCGACTTTCGACATCGCGTACCACTCCGCGATCTGGCCGCCTTCTTCAAACCGTGCGAATCGCACCGCCAGTCGACTTGCCGTTGCGCTCGGCAACTACCGGTCCGTGGTGGGTCTTCAACATCTTGTAGCTTCGCGTTACCGGCCCGCCATCCGTCTTCACCGTGATGGAGTCACTCCAGGCAGTAGCCTGCCGGTAGCCGCCGTCGTAGCGATAAGCCAGCGCATCCCCGGGCTTATCGAAAGTCTCTTCCCATACATCGAACACATCCGGCTTATTCACCGTGTGACTCCAGCCCAAGTGTTCGTTATGTCCCAAGGTCGGAAATCCCGAACCGAAGAACGACGCGCCAGACATATCCCATCCGGACTCGCTGTGTACGTGGCCCTCATACCACTGGCCCGGTCCGAAGAACGGCTGGTGTGGATTGATGAACAGCATGGCGTGTCCCGTGGCGCTCTTCGACGGCCGGATGGCCCACATGTTGGAGCCTTGCTGGTCCGCCAATTTCGCCGTGTCTTCCTTGGGGATTCCCGTCTCGCCGTAGAGAAACAGGTAATAAAGCGCGTAACGGTTGAACGCCAGCATGTACCACGGTTCGAAATGCGCGATCAGGCGTGGATGCACTTCCGGATGCCGCGCCAGATAGTAGTTCACGCCTTCCGCGAAGGCATCCATTAGTTCCCGCACCGGCGCTGCCGCATGCTCGTATTCAGCTTTCGCCAGGCGCGGAATCTCGAGCGTCCGGATCACCAGATCGTCCTCCAGCGTCTTCTTTCCGTAAACCTCCGAAGCCCGTCCCAAGGCCCGCAAATAGCTGTCTTCGATCTGCCAGAAGTTGTCTTCCGCCTGCGCATAGGCGTAGCCGAACACGCAACTGGCATCGGTCGGTCCAAAGATATGCGGCACGCCGTAAGTGTCGCGGTAGATAGTCACCGATCGGGCGATTTCCGCCGGATGGCTGACCGTAGCGGCCGGAAGCGCACAGGCCGCGGCAACAGAGCACAGCAAGGCAAGATGTTTCATAAGGTGAGTGCGGTTTCGGCATATCAGTCTATCAGAAGCGAGGCAGACCGCCGCGCCTGCCTGTTATCCTGAAGTTTCGTTCCCCATGGCTAATATCTTTCCCTTCCAACCCTACCGTTACACCGCCAAGGCCGGTCCGCTGCAGAATGTGGTGACCCAGCCTTATGACAAAATCTCACCGTCGATGCGGCAGCGCTATCTGCAAGCCAGCCCCTACAACCTGGTACGCATCATCCTGGGCGAACGCCACGAAACAGATTCTGATACCGACAACGTCTACACGCGCGCCGAACACCACCTGGAAGATTGGATCGCGCGGGGCGTGCTCGCGCGAGACGCCGAACCGGCTCTATTCGCCTACTTCCAGGAATTCACCTTGCCTGATGGCGGCGAACGCCTGGTGCGTAAAGGCTTCATCGGTCTTGGCGCGGTGGAAGAATACTCCGCCAACGTCGTGTACCGGCATGAGCAAACGCTGTCCGGTCCCAAGAAGGACCGCCTCGAATTGCTACGCCACACGCACGCACACTTCGGGCAACTCTTCCTGCTTTATCCCGATCCCGCGGGCGAAATCGATCACCTGCTCGACGAGGCCGCGAAAGCGCCGCCCACCGGCGATGTCACCGACGAGTATGGCGATCGCCATACATTTTGGAAAATCTCCGATGCCGCCCACGTCGCGCGCATCCGCGAACTGATGGCGGATAAAAAGCTACTCATCGCCGACGGGCACCATCGCTACGAAACCGCCTTAGCCTTCCGCCACGAAAACCCCACGCTTCCGGGCGCCGATCGCGTGATGATGACCTTCGTGAATATGCATGCGCCGGGCTTGAAGATCCTAGCCACACATCGTCTGGTCAGCGGCGTGGCGGGCTTTGATGCGGGCGAGTTCATCCGTCAGGCTGCAGCCGGTTTCGAGGTGGCGCAGATTCCAGGCGTAGACGCATTGCAGCGCGCCTGGACCGATTCTCCTGGCCGCGCCATCATCGGCGCCGCCATCGGCACCCGCTTATACCTCATCGAGGCGCGCGATTCCGGAGGCCAACTCGATGTGCGCGTCTTGCACGAGCGCCTGCTGCGCTTGCTCGGCATCGGCGAAGAAGCCGTCCGCGACGAAAAGAACCTGCGCTACGTACGAGGTCTTGACGCAGCCCTCGAAGCCGCCCGCACCGGCGCCGCGCAAGTTGCGTTCCTGCTCAAGCCCGTGTCGGTGGAAGAAGTCGCACGCATCTCGTTCAGTGGCGGCGTAATGCCGCAGAAGTCCACGGACTTCTATCCCAAACTGCTGTCGGGTCTGACAATCTATAAACTGGATTGATACTTGAAACGCTTCGCGATCGGCCGACAGTAAATCGCGCAGTCCCGGCCAATGTTCCTGCAATTCACCGAGCAAGCGGAGGGACAGCGATTCCATTCAGATCTCGACTTGTCGTATTGCGTTGGCGACGGATGCCGGCGGCCGGTAGAGTCGCGGGTTTGTAGCGATCGCCAGACAGGGGTTGGCTGCGGTGTGGCACTCGGAATCGCCGCGGTGCTCTTAGACCAATATGCTCGTGTGTGCGGCGGTCATTCTCCGCGTCCCGCGTAGATTGCCTTCCGTAACGCGGGCCAGTCACCGTCAGCGCACAATCCCTTGCCGCCGAATGATCCGTCGCGCAATTTAAAAGTGAGTCGCGCGTCGCCACTCAACCGGGCGCCGGCTTTCGCCATGGCATAAAGGCGCTGTCGCCAAGTCTTAAAGATTCCCACGCCGGTCCTGTTCGCGCTCCAGCGCTTCGAAAAGCGCCTTGAAATTGCCTTTTCCGAAACTGCGGCTGCCCTTCCGCTGGATCACTTCGTAAAACAGCGTCGGCCTGTCTTCCACGGGCTTGGTGAAAATCTGCAACATGTAGCCTTCATCGTCGCGATCCACCAGAATGCCGAGTTCCTTCAACTGATCGATGGGCTCCTCGATCGGACCGGTACGCGCCGTAAGGTCATCGTAGTAAGTAGATGGCACGCGTAGGAACTCGATGCCCTGGTCGCGCAGCCTCGCCACCGTATCGATGATGTTATCCGTGGCCATGGCGATGTGCTGCACGCCCGGGCCATGATAGAAATCCAGATACTCTTCGATCTGCGACTTGCGCTTGCCTTCCGCCGGTTCGTTGATCGGAAACTTCACCCGATCGTTGCCGTTGGCCATCACCTTCGACATCAGCGCCGAATACTCTGTCGAGATATCGTTGTCATCGAAGTGCTGATACAGCCGGAAGCCCATGATGTCGCGGTAAAAATCCACCCATGTGTTCATCGCCCCCCAGCCCACGTTGCCTACCATGTGGTCGATATACTTCAAACCCACCGGCCGCGAGACGGCGTCCGCATGCTCCACCGGCACGAATCCGGGCAGGAAAACGCCGCGATAATTGCGTCGCTCCACGAACGAATGGATCGTATCGCCATAAGTGGCGATTGCCGAAATCCGCACTTCCCCGTGCTCGTCTTTAAGCGTCTCCGGTTGCCGGATCTCGCCCGCGCCCCGTCCCGTCGTCTCCCGAAACGCCGAGTCGGCGTCGTCCACCCACAATGCGATATCCCGCACGCCGTCGCCGTGCAACCGCACATGCTCGGCCACCGGATGATCGGGCGAGAGCGCTGTGGTGAACACCATCCGAATCTTGCCCTGTTCCACCAGCCACGAGGCGCAATCGCGCGTGCCCGTTTCCGGACCCCGATACGCCGTCAGTTTCATCCCGAAAGCGGACCTGTAGAAATGGGCCGCTTGCTTGGCGTTGCCTACATAAAATTCCACATAGTCGGTGCCGTTCAAAGGAAGAAAATCCTTCCGCACCTCTGTCTTGTTTTCGGTTAACGTTTGCATAATTGCTCCCCTACCTTTCCGACGCAGCGCGCATTCTCCTCATCCGTGCCGGTCGAAATGCGAATACATTGCGGCAGTCCAAACGCCCCCAGCGGCCGCACAATGACACCCTCTCGCAACAGTCCCTCGGTCAGCGCGCGTGCCTCGTCCGCGCTCTTCAGCGGCAGCATGATGAAGTTGGCATCCGACGGCACCACTTCGAGGCCCATTCCACGAAACGAATCGGTCAACAGCCGCAGCCCGCGCGCATTGAGTTCGAGCGACCGGTGCAGAAATTCCTTGTCCGCCAGCGCTCCGATTCCCGCCGCCTGCGCCAGTGTGCTGGGCTCGAACGGCAGCTTCACCTTCAGCAGATTGGCAATCAAATCCTCATGCGCGAATCCGTACCCGATGCGAATCCCCGCCAGTCCGTAGATCTTCGAAAACGTCCGCAGCGTGATCACGTTGTCGTAGCGATAATGCATCGAATCCGGATAGCGCGGATTATCCTTGGCATACTCGAAGTAGGCTTCGTCAAGGATGATCAGCACGCGCTCCGGCACATGCCGGTAAAAACTATCGAATTCCTGTCTGGTGAAAATGGTGCCCGTCGGGTTATTGGGATTGGCCAGGTAAATGATCTTAGTCTTCTCGGTAATCCGGTCGGCCAGCGCAGGAAGATCGTAGTGCCACTCGCGATAAGGAACGGTCTGGTACTTCACTCCGCGCGAGCGCGCCAGCACCTGAAAGCCGATAAAAGCTGCATCCGTGGTCAATACCTCGTCATCATCACAGAGGAAGGTCCTGATGATGCCGGACATAATACCTTCCGAACCGCTCCCGGCGATTACGTTTTCCGGCTTCAAATCGAACTTCTCCGCCAGCGTGCGGCGCAGATCCAGGCCGCCGTTGGGATAGAGATTCAAGCCGCCCATCTGGCGCCGCATGGCTTCAACGGCCAGAGGCGACGGGCCCAAGGGGTTTTCATTGGATGCCAGTTTCGACACATCGGTCAAACCGTATTCACGGCGCACTTCGTCGATCGAGCGGCCGGGCTCGTACGGCCGCAGCGATTCAATATATGGGGGAACCAGGGGCATGGGCGGAACCTAATGTGTCCTTTACCATAGTAGTAATTCCTATGGCGCACCGGGAGGGTTCCACCGCTTGACGTTTCCAGCTACCCTGCGCGCCCTCCGTTATCGCAACTTCCAACTATTCTTTGGCGGACAGTTGATCTCGCTGATCGGCACCTGGATGCAGAATGTCGCCCAGGCATGGCTGGTCTACCGGCTGACGGGATCGTCCGTGCTGCTCGGCTTGGTGAGCTTCTCGAGCCAGATCCCCGTATTCCTGATGTCGCCGTTGGGCGGCATTGTGGCGGACCGATTCCCACGCCGCCGCGTAGTGATCGCCACGCAGACCGCCTCCATGCTGCTGGCGTTCGCGCTGGCCGCCATCACCCTCACTGGCACCGTGCAGGTGTGGCACATCTTCGTTTTATCGGCGCTGCTGGGGATCGTCAATTCGTTCGACATTCCGGCGCGGCAATCGTTTTTCGTGGAAATGGTGGGCCGCGAAGATTTGATCAACGCCATCGCTTTGAACTCGTCGATGTTCAACGCCTCGCGCGTAATCGGTCCGGCAGTGGCGGGTATTCTGGTGGCGACCATCGGCGAGGGGTGGTGCTTCTTCGCCAACGGCGCCAGCTATATCGCGGTGATCGCGGGCCTGCTGATGATGCGCGTGGAGCCGCAGCAAGCGCGCACACAGTACCGCTTCGCCGCTGGCCGACGTCATCGAGGGATTCCGCTTCGTAATCGGCAGCCGTCCGATTCACTACCTGATGATCCTGCTGGGCGTTTTGAGTTCCACCGGCATGCCCTTCGCGGTGCTGATGCCCATTTTCGCCGACCAGATCCTGCATGGCGGCGCCAAAGGCCTGGGCATCCTGATGGGCGCGTCCGGAGTCGGCGCGCTGGCGGGGGCTCTGCTGCTGGCATCCCGCGAAACCGTTTATGGGCTGGGACGCTGGGTGGCCCTCTCCGGAATTGCCTTCGGCGCTTCGCTCATTGCCTTCGCCCTGTCACGCTCGTTTTGGTTATCTTGTGGCATCCTGGTTCCAGTCGGATTCGCCATGATGGTCGAAATGGGTTCCTCGAACACGCTGATCCAGAGCATGTCGCCGGATCACCTGCGCGGCCGCGTGATGTCGGTCTACTCCATGATGTTCATGGGGATGGCTCCTGTGGGCGCGGTGCTTAGCGGCTTTGCAGCCGGTAAATGGGGCGCACCGATCACGATTGCGAGCGGTGGCCTCATCTGCATGGCAGCCGCTGCCATCTTCCGTTGGCGCCTGCCGGGTTTGCGGATGGACGCGCGCCGCTTAATTGCCGCCGCACAAATGGCCGGCGGCGAGCCTCCGCAGAGTGCCACGGGCGGCAGCGTGGCATTGAAGACCGGCGCGGAAGTCCGATGATCCTGCCACGCAGTTTCTATGCGCGGGATGCTGTAGAAGTAGCGCGCGACCTTCTGGGCAAGATTCTGGTACATGGCCGCACGTCCGGACGGATTGTCGAAACCGAAGCCTATCTGGGCGGCGACGATTTGGCGGCGCATTCGGCGCGCGGCATCACCGCACGCACCCGTGTCATCTTCGGACCGCCGGGCCATGCTTACGTCTACTTCATCTACGGCATGTACGAGTGCCTGAACCTGGTGGCGGAGCGGGTAGGCAGCCCCGGATGCGTACTTATCCGCGCCCTGGAACCCGTGGCGGGGATCGAGGCTATGCAGCGCCGCCGCCCCACGGCCCGCAAGATTCACGATCTGACTTCGGGACCGGGCCGCCTGACGCTGGCGCTGGGCGTTACCCGCGCCCAGAATGGCGTGGACGTGACGCGCGGATCCCTCACCGTGCGCACGGCGCCCGTCGAAGACCCGTTCGAGATCGAAGTCACGCCGCGTATCGGGATCCGCCAATGCGCGGATTGGCCGCTGCGATTTATCATTAAGGGCAATCCCTTCGTCAGCCGTTCACGCTGATTCCACGCTCGCGCGGAACTCCCGGCGTGGTAGGCTGGCGGTGTGAACGTTGGCATTACTTGCTATCCGACTTACGGCGGCAGCGGCATCGTGGCCACGGAGCTGGGACTGGAGTTGGCCACGCGCGGCCACCAGGTCCATTTCATTACTTATGCGAACCCCATCCGGCTGGATCCGGGGATAGCGGGCATTCATTATCACGAGGTGGAGGTGTCGTCGTACCCTCTATTTCAATATCCGCCGTACTGCCTGGCGCTGGCCTCGCGCATGGCGGAGGTGGCGGAGTCGTACAATCTGGATCTGCTGCACGTGCACTACGCCATTCCGCATTCGATTTCGGCGATGCTGGCGAAGGACATGCTGGCGGGCGTTCGGCGGCTACCGTTTATCACTACGCTGCACGGGACGGATATCACGCTGGTGGGGACCGACCGGTCCTATTTTCCGATCACGAAGTTTTCGATTGAGAAGTCGGACGGTATTACGTCGATCAGCGAATATTTGCGGCGGCAGACGGTGGATGTGTTCGGGGTGAAGAACGATATTCGGGTGATCACGAATTTCGTGAATTGCGATGTGTACAAGCCGGATCGCGAGAAGGCCATGGCGAAATGTTATGCGCAGGCCGAAGGGAAACTGCTGATTCACGTATCGAATTTCCGGCCGGTGAAGCGGGTGCAGGATTGCGTGCGGATTGTGGCGGAGGTGGTGAAGCGGGCGCCGGTGCATTTGCTGATGGTGGGGGACGGTCCGGAGCGCGGTCCGGCGGAACACCTGGCGCGGGAATTGGGGGTCGACCGGCATATTTCGTTTCTGGGAAAGCAGAACCATGTGGAGCGGATCATTCCGCTAGCGCACGCTTTGCTGATGCCTAGCGAGTTGGAATCATTCGGGCTTGCCGCGCTGGAGGCGATGGCCTGCGGAGTTCCCCCGGTGGCGACGCGGGTAGGCGGGGTTCCCGAGTTGATCACGCACGGGGTGGACGGTTACTTGGAGGCGGTGGGCGATATCGCGGCGCAAGCGGAACGAGTGACGGCTATCGTGACGGACGATGAGTTGCACGACCGTTTGTCGCGAGCGGCACGGCGTACGGCATCGGACAGGTTTTGCGCGGATAAAATTATTCCGCAATACGAGCGATATTACGAAGAAGTTTTAGGTTAGCGGGTCTAATAAATTGACCAGCAGCCCGGTGTAATCAACTCGAGGAGGTGCTGGTCGGGATCGCGGAAGTACATGCTGCGACCGCCACGCGGCCAGTCGACCGTACTTTCGATTACAACTCCATGCTGCTCCAAGCGCGTGCGCCAAGCCGCCTCGGCAGCGGCGGGGATAGCAAACGCGGCGTGGAGGTTTCCGGAGCCATTGTGCGGCGGGATGACGCCACCCGGGGTGGGGATGGGATCGACAGTGGCGCCCTTCTTGAACAGCAGCAGGACGTCGCGATCCGCCACGTTGAGGGCGCAGAAACGCTCGTCGCCGATCAGTTTCTTAAATTCGCAAACATCTTCAAAGAAGCGGACGGCGCGCTCCAGATCGTCCACATATAGACAGGTTTCGACGATCCCGGTAACTTCTGGCATCAAGATCATTGTATCCCGCTGCGACCTTCGGCGCTTTACGCGCATCGAAAACTTCAGCGTCTAGTGTGCCTATGGCTAAGCCTGTTTTATTGACGATTGATGACGATCGCGAAGTTTTGCGGGCCGTGGAGCGGGATCTACGGCGGCAATATGCGGCGAATTACCGGATCCTCGCGGCGAATTCCGGGCAAGAGGCTTTGGACCTGCTTGCAAAACTGCAACAGCGCGGCGAGACGGTGGCGTTATTTCTTGTAGATTACCGGATGCCGCAAATGACGGGAATCGAATTTCTGTCGCGCGCCATTCCGTTGTATCCCGATGCCAAAAGGGTTCTGTTGACCGCTTATTCGGATACGGAAGCAGCGATCCGGGCGATCAACGAAATCAAACTGAATCATTATTTGTTGAAGCCGTGGGATCCGCCGGAGCAGAATTTGTATCCGGTAGTGGACGATTTGCTGGGCGATTGGCAGGGGTCGTACCGCGCTCCGTTCGAGGGATTGCGCGTCTTGGGGACGCGATGGTCGCCACGGTCGTACGAATTGCGGGAATTCTTGGCGCGCAACCAAGTGCCGTATCACTGGCTGGATGTGGAGTCGGCAGAGGGCAATCCGGAGGTACGCCGGGTACTTGAGACGCTCACGCCGGAGGAGCGGCATTTCCCCGTGGTGCTTTTGGCGGATGGCAGCAAACTGCCGGATCCTTCGCACGCGGATGTGGCTTCGCGCATCGGCCTGAACACGCGGGCTTGTGCGGCGTCATACGATTTGATTATTTTGGGCGGCGGTCCGGCGGGGTTGGCAGCGGGAGTCTACGGCGCGTCGGAGGGTCTGCGCGCGGTGATTGTGGAGCGGGAGGCGCCGGGTGGCCAAGCCGGTTTGAGCGCCAGGATCGAGAACTATTTAGGATTTCCATCGGGGCTGAGCGGCAGCGATCTGGCGCGGCGAGCGGTGACCCAGGCGCGGCGTTTTGGGGCGGAGATTCTGGCGCCGCAGGAAGCGGTGGGGCTTGAAGCATTCAAGATCCCTACCGGGTGGTGACGCTGGCCGATGGCAGCGAGATTTCGTCGGAGGCGCTGCTGATCGCGACGGGAGTGCAGTGGCGCAAGCTGGACGTGCCGGGTATGGACCGGTTGGCGGGGGCGGGCGTTTACTACGGGGCCGGATCGACGGAAGCGGTTTCCTGCAAGGACGATAACGTCTATATCGTGGGGGGGGCCAACTCCGCGGGGCAAGCGGCGCTGAACTTTTCGCGCTTTGGCAAGCAGGTGGTGATGTTGGTGCGGGGACAATCGCTGGCGGCCACGATGTCGCAGTACCTGATCGATGAAATCGGCCGGACGGCGAACATTCAGGTGGAATTTCAAACGCAGGTGGTGGAGGTGCACGGCGAAGAGCACCTGGAGGAGATCACCATCGAATGCGGACGGACCAACACGCGCGAAAAAGTGGCGGCGTGTACGCTATTCATATTCATTGGCGCGCAACCGGGCACGGATTGGCTGAATGGACTGGTGGCGCGGGACAAGCAGGGCTTCATTCTTACGGGGCAAGCGCTGATGCGCGACGGTAAGCCGCCGCAGGGATGGACGCTCGACCGTCCACCGGGGCTGCTTGAAACCAGTGTGCCGGGTATTTTCGCGGTGGGGGATGTGCGGCATGGCTCGGTGAAGCGGGTGGCATCGGGCGTGGGGGAAGGCTCGATCGCGATTCAGTTTGTGCATCAATATTTGAGTAAAGCGTGAGTGATTCGTTATGGGAAACGTAGCGGCAGCAACGTTAGCTGATGAGCTGAGGACGGTCCCCGTCTTTGCCGATTTATCGGCGGAGGATCTCGAGTGGCTGGCCGGGCAGATGACTGTTGTGGAACTGTCGGCTGGGGACACGGCGATCAGCGAAGGCAGCCCCGCAGACCAAATGTTCGTGGTGCTGTCGGGGGATTTGCGGATCCGCGTGGAATCATCCAGTGCGGACACGGTTACACGCGTTTTCAAGCCGGGGACGGTGAGCGGGATGCTGCCGTATTCGCGCATGACGCATTTTCCGGCTACCATTCGCGCGGTAACTGCGGCGCGCGTGGCGTGCTTTCCGGCGGCGCGGTTCCCGGAGATGCAGGCGCGGTTGCCGGTGCTGGTGCAACGCTTAGTGGGGGTGTTATCGGACCGCATCCGGGACTTCACCAAGCTGCAAGACCAGAACGAAAAGATGGCGGCGCTGGGGAAGATTTCTGCGGGCTTGGCGCACGAACTGAATAATCCGGCAGCGGCGGCGGGGCGTGCAGTGGCGAGCCTGCGGGAGGCGATCCAAACCTATCGCGAGGCGGCAGCGCGGTTGGACGCGCATCCGCTTACTGTGGAGCAGCGGACGTCGATTCCGGTTTGGGAGAAGGAACTGGCGCAGAATACGGCCGACTCGGCGCCAATCGATTCGCTCGAGCGCAGCGATTGCGAGGAAGCCATTGCGGCGTGCCTGGAAAAGCATGGGGTAGCCCACGCGTGGGATCTGGCTCCGGCGCTGGTGGATGCCGGATGCGAGGCATCATGGTTCGAGCGGCTGTCGGCGCATTTCCCGCAAGAGGTGGTGCCCGATCTACTGCGGCGCATGGCAGCCTCGCTTACGGTGGGCGGGTTGTTGAAAGAGATTGAAAACTCCACCAGCCGGATTTCGGACCTGGTTCGCGCGATTAAAGAGTACACCTACATGGATCAGGGGGCCGAGCAAGAAGTGGATATCCACAAGGGCCTGGAGAGTACGTTGACCATGTTGCGGCACCGGCTGAAGAACGGGATCAATGTGAAGTTGGATTTCGACCGCAGCCTGCCGAAGGTATGCGTGCGCGGCAGCGATATGAACCAGGTTTGGACCAACCTGATCGATAATGCGGCAGACGCCATGCAGGGCAAGGGAGAGTTGCGGATCCGCACGGCGCGCGAACTGGACAGTATGCTGATCGAAATCGGCGATAACGGTCCGGGCATTCCGCCGGAAGTCCAGCAGCACATTTTCGAACCATTTTTTACTACTAAGGGCGTGGGTAAGGGAACGGGACTGGGCCTCGATACAGCGGCTCGCATCGTACGCGAGAATCGCGGCGAGATCCGGGTGGAATCGGTTCCCGGCGACACGCGCTTTGAAATCCGGCTGCCATTGCCGCAGCACGCGGGAGGCCCCTCATGAGCACTTGCACACATCTGAACCAGATACAAGACGTCAAGCCTCATACCAAGGGCTGCGAGGAATGCCTGAAGATGGGAGACACTTGGGTCCATCTGCGGCTATGCCTTATTTGCGGCCATGTGGGCTGCTGCGATTCGTCGAAGAACAAGCATGCCACTAAGCACTTTCACAAGACCAAGCATCCGATCATGCGGTCGATTGAACCGGGTGAAGATTGGGGCTGGTGTTATGTGGACGAGGTGGAACTGGACTTCTGATACGATCAGGTCGTGATCAGAACGTTATGGAGTGCTTTGCTTTTAGGGGCGCTGCTGCAAGCACCGTCGGCGGCGCAGAATCGTTTGACTGCGCGGCAGGTGATCGAGCGCATTCAGAGAAACGTGGGCGTGGCATGGCACACCGATACGGTGGACACCTTTAAGGCAGGCGATCCGAACACGCCTGTGACGGGGATCGCGACGACCATGATGGCCACTTACGATGTGCTGGTAAGGGCGGCCGCGGCGGGCGACAACTTGATCATCACGCACGAACCCACCTTCTACGGCCACTTGGACGAGACGGCGGGACTGGCGGGAGAGAGCGATGCGGTGCTAGCCGCTAAGCAGGCGTTCATCGAGAAACATCACCTGGTGATTTTTCGTTTTCACGACCACTGGCATGAACGCAAACCGGATGGCATTCAAACCGGAATGATCCGCGCGTTGGGATGGCAGAAGTTTCAGAACGGGAGTGACGGGCAACTGTTTACGATCCCGGAGACCACGGTGGAAAGTTTAGCCAGCAGCATCAAGAAGCGGATGGGAATCCGGACGCTGCGGGTGGTGGGAAATCCGAAATTGCGGGTGACCAAACTGGCATTGAATCCAGGCTATCCCGGCTTCACCGACGAGCGGCATACGCTGCAGCGGGACGATGTGGAAGTCCTGGTGATGGGCGAAGGACTGGAATGGGAGACCATCGAATACGGCGCGGATGCGGCGGCCGAGGGCAAACACAAGGCGCTGATTATTTTGGGGCACATTCCTTCCGAGCAGGCGGGCATGGAGGATTGCGCGCAATGGATCAAGGGTTTCGTGACCGAGGCGCGCGTGGATTTCATTGCTACGGCGGAACCGTTCTGGCCCGCGCAGTGACGTGGTTACTCGTGGCGCAGCGCAGATAGCGGATCGGCCTGGATGGCGCGCCACGCGGGAATGCACGTAGCGAGGATGCCGGTGGCGATCAGCGCGGCGCTCACCGCTATGTAAGTCGGCACATCGGTCGCGGTGACCTGATAGAGCAGGGTCACGACGAGGCGGGAAGCTGCAATTGCGAGGCAGAGTCCGAGGGCGACACCGGCGGCGACGGGCTTAAGGCTTTGGAGCATCACCAGGCGGATGATGCCGGCACGCGTGCCGCCGAGCGCCACTCGAATGCCGATTTCGCGCGTTCGTTCGCGCACCCCGTAAGAGATCACGCCATAGATACCAACGGCGGCCAAAGCGAGGGCGATCGCCGCGAAGGCTGCCAGCAACATGGCCGACACACGGGATCGCCATAACTTATCGGCGATCACGCGCTGCATAGTCTCGACCTGCGAGATGGGGATGGTGCGGTCCAAGGTCCGCACGGCGGATTCGCTGGACTTGGCCAATGACTCGGGAGCCACCGCGGTACGCACCACGAAGGTGAGCGCGGTGAGTCCGAAGGCAGCGGGACGCTGCAGGTATGGAAGATAGATTTCGTGATCGGCTGGAGTGGTCCAGTCCGACTGGATGACGTTCTTCACTACGCCGACCACGGTCAGTTGGAGGGGCGCTTCGTTGGGCTCGCGCAACACGATCTGGCGTCCCACGGGATCGCCATCGGGCCATTGCTGCCGCGCCATGGCTTCGTTGACGATCACGACGGCGGGGGAGCGCTGGTCGTCGCGCGCGGTGAAGGTGCGGCCGCGAAGCAAGGGGATGCGCATTGTATCGAAGTAACCGGGTCGGATGACGCGGTAAACGGCGCCCAACTCCTTTCCGGGCGGAGGCGCGGGGCGGCCGACCACATCGTAGCCCAGGGCCCAGATGTCGCCGCCGATCGGAAGGTGGTTGATGGCGCTGACGGAATGGACGCCAGGGATCGCGGCCAGACGGTCTTCGACCTGTTGGAAAAGCGCGACACGTTTGGCGGGCGTATCGTAAGAGGCGGCGGGCGCGTGCACCTGGAGCGAAAGCAAGTTACGCGGGTCGAAGCCGGGATCCACTACGTTCAAATTGCGCAGGGTCTTGATCATCAGGCCCGCACAGACCAGCAGTACGAGGGCGAGCGATACTTGGGCGACGACCAGAGTAGTGCGGGTCCGGCGGCCGCCTCCGGAGGTGGCGGTGCGTCCGCCCTCTTTGAGGCTATCGTTCAGATCGAGGCGGGAGGCCTGCAGCGCTGGGACGAGTCCGGAGACCAGACCCACCAGGAGTGAAGCGACCAGGGTGAAGGCGAAAATTGCGCCGTCGATGGAGACTTCCTGCTGGCGCGGAAGGCTGGCAGCGGGCAACATGGCGCTCAGGAATTTCAGGCTGAAATGCGCTAGGAGTAATCCGCCGGCTCCGCCAAGCAGGGCCAATCCCAGGCTTTCCGCGGCGAGTTCGCGCATGATCCGCAGGCGACTGGCGCCAATGGCCAGGCGGAGGGCGATCTCCTTGCGGCGTGCCACGGCTCGGGTTAGGAAGAGATTGGTGATGTCGGCGCAGGCGATGACCAGCACGAACATGACGGTGGCGAGCAGCAATAATAATGTGGGGCGAATGGCGCCCACGACTTTTTCCTGCAGGGGAACGACGTCGATTCCCAGGCTGGCATTGGTCTGGGGATAGGCGACGGCGAGACGGCGGGCCACGGTGCTCATCTGCGACTGTGCCTGCGCCAGGGAGACGCCCGGGGCGAGGCGCGCAAACAGGCGGAGGGAACTTCCGGCGCGATCGGTCACGCGGTCGCCGAGAACGAGCGGCGTCCACATTTCGGCTTGCGTCTGCCAGAAGGGCGCGAATTGGAACTGGGGCGGCATTACGCCCACGATGGTATAGGACTGGTTGGTGAGTTGAATGGTCTGGCCGATGACGTTGGGAGTGCCTCCAAACTGACGCTGCCACAGGCCGTGGGCGATGACAAGTACGCGCGGCGCGCCGGGTGAATCGTCACCCGGAAGGAATGTGCGGCCCATCAGGGGAGGGACGCCGAGGGTGGCGAACATATCCGCGGAGACTTGCAGTCCGGGAATCTCTTCGGCTTTATCGACCCCGGTCAACGATCCACTCCAGGCTTGCGCGGCAGACAGATGGTCGAAAGCGTGGACCTGGGCTCGATAATCGAGAAAGTCGGCGGGAGAGACAGGATAGCGGCCTTCGTGCAAGGCCACAAGGAGGCGCGCTGGATCGCGATAGGGCAGAGGCTTCAGAAGTACGGAGTAGACCACGCTGAAGATGGCGGTATTGGCGCCAATCCCGAGGGCGAGGACCAATACAGCGGCGAGGGCAAACCCCGGACTTTTGCGAAAGACGCGCGGCACGAGCATGTTTGGTTAGACGCCGAATTAGTTTGACGGTTGGCTGGCCCTGCTAAGCCAGGGCGAGATCGATGCGGCGCAGGCCTTCGCGGAACATCTCTGTATTCACACCCATGCCCAGGCGGAAGTGGTCGGGCATTTCGAAAAAGCGTCCAGGGACGGCGCTGGTTTCGTAATCCGTGCGCAGGCGGGCAAGGAACTGGTCGACGCCGCCCCCGTTGAGGCGCGGGAAGACGGTGGTGCCCCAGGGAGTGCGCGGCGCTGATACGGCAGGCTGGCGATCGAGGAAATCGCGGAGCAGCAGGCGGTCGGCTTCAACGATCCGGCGGGCGCGATCGCGGATAAAATCCAGATGTTCGAAGGCGGCGAGGCTGAGCAGTTCAGCGGGATGTGCGGGGATGGATCCGAACAGATCGTTGAGCCGCCACATGGCGCGCGCCAGATCGGGTTGGGCCAGGATCCAGCCGCAGCGCAGGCCACTTAGGCCGTAGACCTTGGTCAGGCTATTGGTAACGATAAACTCCGGGCCGAGGTGGAAGGCTGAGCGCGGCGTGTTTTCGTACACGGCGTCCAGATAGACTTCATCGACCAGGACGTACGCGCCGACGCTACGGGCGAGGCTGCCGATTTCGCGAAGCACAGGATCGGGGGTAAGTACGCTGGAGGGATTGTGCAGATTGGTGATGACGATCAGCTTGGTCTTGGGCGTCAGTGCGGCCCGGACGGCGGAAGGTTCCAGGGCGTAGCCATTATCCGGCAGGCGCGGGAATCGGGTGACGGTGACGCCGAAATAAAGCGCGGTGGAAACCAGTAACTCGTAGGCGGGATGCTCGATCAGAACTTCGTCGCCGGGTTCGAGGAGAGCAGCCATGGCCAGGTGGTTTGCCAGGGACGTACCGGCGGCGGCCACCACGCAATCGGGATCGACACCGCATTTGCGGGCGATGGCCTGCTGCAAGGGGGCATAGCCATAGGTGCTGTCGCCATTGATTTCGAGGGCGGGTTGGATGGGGAGTTCGGCGAGCGGGAATGACCCTACGCCGCTGGTGGCCAGATTAAAAGGTGCGCGGCTTTGGGTCTTGGCCCAATGCATGTAATCGGAATATCGTTGTCTCATTTCAGACGGCGCGGCGGCTCCAGTACCAATATACGGGAATGCCGGCGAGGAGGATCAGAAGTCCGACGGCGCTATGGGCGGGATAGGCGGCGATGGTGCTGGCGACAATGCCGGCGCACACCAGGACGAAGGCGGCGGTGGTGTAAGGATGGCCGGGGGCGCGGTAAATCCCCACGGGCGGCGCACCGGCATCGCGGCGGCGAAAGACGAAAAGGGCGGCTGCGGTGAAGGCGAAAGAAATGAAATCCACCGAAGTCACATAGTTCAGAATTTGTTCGTAGCGGCCGGATATGGCAATGACCGTAGCGAAGATGCCTTGCAACACGATGGCGACGACGGGCGCTCCGGTGCGCGGGGAGAGCCAGCCGACGCTTTTGAAGAAAAGCCCATCGCGCGCCATGGCGTAGTAGACGCGGGGGGCGGTGAGGATGCCCTGGCTGAGGAAGCCGAGAGTCGAGATGGCGATACCCACGGCCAGGAATTCGGCGCCACGGGGGCCCAGCGCCACGCGCATGACGGAGGATGCCGGAGTGTGGGAGGCGGCCAGTCCGGCGGGACCGAGGACGCGGAGGCAGACATAGTTCACGGATAGGTACAGCGCGATCACGCCGATGACACCGGCGACGAGGCCGCGGGACAAATCGCGGCGCGGGTTGCGCATTTCGCCGGCGACAAAGGTGGACGTCTGCCATCCGCCGTAAGCGAAGGCTACGGGTATCATGGCGGCGCCGATGGCGCGCAACAGACCGAAGGATAGTGGGCGATCGAGCACGGGGAGGGGGTGTACGACGCCACCGCCCCAGAAGATGCCGACCACCACCAGGGTCGCGATGGCGGCGGACTTCAGCAACATCATGGCGCTCTGTACGTTGCTGCCGGCGCGGACACCCAGACAATTGATGGCGGTGAGACCCAGCAGGGCAGCAGCGGCAATGGGTCCGTCACCGGCTTGGAGACCGGTAATTTCCCGATAGTAGCGGGCGAAGGTGACCGCCACGGCCGCCATGCCGCCGGTCTGGGTCACCAGGAGGAGAACCCACCCGTAGACGAAAGCTACGGAGGGATGGTAAGCCTCGCGGAGGTAAAGATACTGGCCGCCGGAATCGGGCATGCGGGTGGCCAGTTCGGCCCAAATGAACGCGCCTGCCATGGCCAGTGCGCCGCCGATTAGCCAGACACCCAGGATTAAGAAGGGGGTATGCACCTGCTGCGCGACGACATACGGATTAATAAAGATGCCGGAGCCGACGATGCCGCCCATGACGATCATGGTGGCGTCGAAGAAGCCGAGTTGGCGGCGGAGTTGGGAAGCGGGCAAGTTGTCATAAGGTACCACGACGGGAAGGGGCGGCCGGGGCGGCGGGGATAAGGCCCCCGCATTTTGCGATTTAAGTGCAAACGAATTGTCAATTACTTCGCTTAATCGGGAAATAACTATTGACACAACACCGAATGCGCCTTAGACTGATCTAGGCTCAGTCAGGATAACGGCTGGCCGGTTAGCGTGTTTATCGATTTCATGCTTACCGAGTCACCAGTCATTCGCTGATTAATCACGGTACCCACAGTACTGCGAAGAGCTATTACGGCGGCGATCAACGGGAATTCCCTGGTGACTCAGTTTCTCTCTGCATGGCTTCGTAATTAACGCTGTCTTCGGTCGAGAGGATCGTGCGGGCGGGATTGTGTGTCTCGTGCGTTTCGTTATGGTGCACATTTCGACACAGTTGCTCCACGCAGTGAGTGAATATACGGGTATATTCCGGATAAATGACTTTCATTACCAGTAAAACCTATTGACCCAAAATCGAAATAGTCGTATACTCGAACCCGGCTCGAAAAGCTAGAAGGAGAAAGTAACATGGCAACCATCACTCAACCCGACGTACTCGCGAACGCGATCATGGGTAAGCTGTATGACGTACTTACCAACGGAGACGCAACTGTTCCCAAATCGGCGGACAACTTCTTCAGTTGGTGCACCCCAGGAATTCCTATCACGCCGGAAGATCTCCGGTTCCTCTCACAAGGCCTATCCGGGGTTGTGACACCACAAGCCGCGTCCACTCTGGTCTCGGCGACATCGGCTGGAGGTTCCTCGGGATCTTCCACCACCACAGCGGTAGGCAGCGCCAGCGGGAGCGCCAGCGGCAGTTCGGGCGGCGGACTGACTCCCGATCAACTAAACCAATTGCGCGCATCCGACACCAACCAGGTGTATCAGCAGGCCGAAATGTTGTCCCGGATACTGGACTTCGTTCCCGACCTGACGAAGATGAACAACCAGCAATTTGCGTCATTCAGCGTCGCCAACAACGAGGGTTCGCTATCGGATCGCTATAAGTTCATTCTCACCATGAGCCAGGTAATGGATCAGGATCTGGACCAGGCTACCAAGGACAAGATCGCCAAGTTCCGCGGGTTACTGCAGACTACGACGCAGAAGACCGATCTGGTCACCGGCGATGTGACGCAAGTGACCGGTCCCAGCCCATTGGTGCAGGCCTATAACACGAAGATGGCGGCGTACGATAATGCCGCACTGACTTATAACCAGGCACGTATTAATGCGCTGGCGGGGAATGATCCGGCGGCAGTGCAAAATTGGGCCATTAATGCACGCATCCTGCGCGACCAGGTGAATGCGGCGATGGACGATTGGATTTCGAACGGCTATAAGCAGGATTACGAAGAGATCGCGGCGTACATCAACCAGGTGATGGGGCGCGATATGTCCATGCTGAAGCAGCAGTACGAGGAGGACTTGGGTAACGCCACGCTCACCGGGATTTCCTCGGGCAGCGATTTCCTCTACACCGCGCTGGCGCCTCCTGATTTTGCGACTGCCGGGGGGTGGAGCCGCTTTACTTTCAGTAGCGGCGATTTCCACCAGTACAGCAACTCCAGTTTCAACCAGTCGGGATGGTCGGTAGCGGCAAGTGGAGGCTTCTTCGGCCTGGGCGCGAGCGGAGGCGCTAGTGGAAGCCAGAGCCGGTCACAATTCAACAGCGGATTTGAGTTGGACAGCTTCTCGCTCTCGTTTTCGATCTGTCAGATCCCGATTATCAAGTCGTGGTTCAAGGATGCTTTCCTGCTCAGCAAATCATGGCGGTTCGACCAATCCAACCCGGATTCGAAGAACCTGATGATCAGCGACGGCGGGAGCCCTCCCACAGGATATCTGCCCGCGTACCCCACGGCGGTCGTATTCATTAAGGACTTGGTGTTGGGTATTCGCCAGGACTCGGCGGCCGGCCAGTACATTACGCAGCAATCACAATCGGCGCAAGGTGGCGGAGTGAGCATAGGCTTCGGACCTTTCTCGTTTGGCGGCAGCGCATCGCACTATTCGAAGAGCGGATATTCGAGCCAAAACCTGAACACGACGTGGAACGATCAGGGTTTAAGCGTGGCCGGCATGCAGATTGCGGGATTCAAGTGCCACGTGATCACAACCAAATGCCCGAATCCGGACCCCAGCATCAAGGCTTGGGTATAACGCTTCGCGAAGACGGGGAACTACCATGGACGCTCTTGCGCAACTTGCATTGATGACGAAGGCGAAGCTGGTCTTCGAAAGCGCGGACACTTTTCTGAGTTTTCCAGCGCTGACACCGATCAGCTACACGCCAGAGCAGTTGAAGTTCGCGGAGGCGGCGTCGAGCGCGGAGATGCAGGTATTCTCCGAGTTCTCGACGCTGGCGAACGCACTGCCGCAAGGGACGCTGTTTCAGCCGTCCTTGGATCACGTGCTGTGGGACGTCTACCAAGGCGTCCTGCAGAACGCACAATTGGCGGAAGGGTCGCTCACAGCGCAGCAGACCGCGGATCTGCAGGCGGCCCAGACGTTTCTTTCGGCGCCTGGGGCTGATGGTCTATTGACGGACAGCCCGGCGGTGGTGGCTTACAAGCAGTACCAGCAGGCTTGGTTCGCGGCGACGCAGAATTACAACAATCAAAAGATAACGGCGATGGCGTCGAGCGATCCGAACGTTCAATCGCTTTGGCAGAGCAGCGGCGAACCGCTGGCCCGTGCCCAAGTGCAAGCGGCGGAGAGCGATTGGGAGACCAAGGGATTCAAGGCGCAGGTAGAGCAGGCCCAGCAAACGGAACAGACCTATGCGGCGCAGTCGCCGCAACTCAAGTGGCAGAGTTGGACGGCGCTCTGCAATCCGGCGATCGATTTTCTGACCGATCCGGCCACCAACGCGACTTTCGGGCCCACGGTTTTCGCGCCTTACGACATCATCGATCAGGGGAGTTGGCCGAGCTTTTCGATAGCAGGCGCGGATATTCCCAACTTGATTAAACAGGCACCGCCGGAATTGCAGTCGATTTTCGGCACCACCACGGGGAATTCCACAATTGATTCGATGTCGTTCGAATATTGCAGCGTGGCGCTGAGCCGCACGTGGTTCCGGCCGGAATTATTTGCAGCGCGCTTCTGGCGGTTGCCGGATGCGACGGTGCAATTGAGCGACGGTAACGTGCCGCCGGCGGGAAGTTGGCCGGCGTACATAACGGCGATGGTGCTGGCGCGCAATATCGTAGTGACGTCCCGGGTGGCAGGGGCAGTGCAACCGCAACCGGTGCGCGGTTTTCCGCCGTTAATGGTTTCGAATTTGCATCTGGAACCGCCGCCCGCGGCGAGGCCGATGCCGGTGGTGTTGCGACCGCAGATTGCGGTAGCGCCGCGGCCCCCGGTCACGCAGGCGCCGGTGATTGCGCAACATCCCCTGATGGCGATGCGGGCAGCGGCGCCGATGCGGACAGCGGTCCCGATGACCGCCTTTCGTGCGACAGTCGGGGTGCCACGACCGGTGCCGGAGGACATAGCGATCAACCCGGCGTTGAAAGCGCGTTTAGGCGCGGCCACGTTTCCAGGAAGGTTCGGCGGCGTCATCCAAAGGCCGCCGACGCCGGTACCTGTAACACCAACGCCCACACAACCCGCGCCGCCGCCCCCCCCCACTACGCAGACGCAATCGAGCGGTGCGCAAATATCGGTGCTGGCTTTCATTTGCAAGAGGCTGCCGCTATGTCCAAATCCGGATCCCTCGCTGAATTGGGGGGGACACCGCCGGCGACGACAACTCCAACAGGTTAAGCAGGAGGAATTATGGCTACACCCAGTCAATCACTTGATTTCGATACAGACATGCAGACGATTCGCGACTATGTACAGTCGGTCGTCGAAGCGCAAGCGAAGATCGCGACGTCATACACGTCGGCGCTGGATAATTTCCAAACCACGGTGCTTACCGCGTCGCCCACCGATGCCAAGCCCGACTTGCTTGGCGCGGTGCTGAAAAGTGGACTGAAAGCTATCGAAAAATCGGCAGTCACCGCAGTCAAGGAGGCCACGGATGCGGATCTGGGGCCGATGGTGGATATGCTGCATGCGATTTCGGATGAGATCGACCGGGCTGCCAAGGCGGCGCAAAGCCTGGCAGTGGGAGAGTGGATCAAGAGCGTGCGCACCAGCGTCAGCAATAGCTATACGCAGGGCCAGACAGGAGAGGATCTGCGCAACCAACTGACCACCGCATACAACCAGAACGATGAAGGTGGGCGGGGCGGATACATCGCCGGCATCCAGAATGAACTGGCCGCCATGCGCACCGTTACGGGGCCGAAATCGGAAGTCATCGAAGTCGCATTCTACGAAGGCTGGATCAATCAGAACTTCAACAGCGACTGTATCAGCGGCACCGGATTCGTCAGCATTCAGTTTAACGACGATGGGACGGTTGCCTCCACAACGGTTACAGCGCCGCTGGGCGATAAGATCGCAGGGGCGTTGAACGGCACCATGGCGGCGGCCGGGGTGGCCTCTGTGATGAACCTCAACGTGGTGAAGAAGGCGTGCAAGGCCGACGATTGCATGTGTTTTGAAGGCAATAACGTGGTGCGTAAAAGCGCCACCAGCGACGATACGCAAACGTTCCTCACCAGCCAGAGCACGTGGAATCTTTGTACCAGTTTTACAACTTAACCTCATCAGGGACAACTGAATGCCAAACGAATCTTTCGACGTGAACTGGCCGGACGTGCCTCTCACGAATCAACCGACGAACATGTCTTGCTGGGCCGCATCGGCGGCGATGATAGTGGGCTGGCGCGACCGCGTGTGCATCGATCCGGCGGCCATCGCGGCGGGTACGGGAAACTGGGCCGCTTATGCGAACGGGTTGGCGCCCTCCGATATACCAACGCTGGCCAGTGCCTGGGGGCTCACGGCGGAGCCGCCGCAAAGCTACAGCATCGATGGCCTGCGCGATCTCGTGCAGGCTTCGGGTCCGTTGTGGGTGGCGGCCGCAGTGCCGGGACTGCATGCCATCGTGGTCACGGGCATCTATAGCGATGGAGACGTGGACAATACGTTTGTGCGGATCAGCGATCCGTGGGACCGCACGCCGGGGACTCCGGGCGCGCCCGGACCGTATCTGAACACGCATGATAGCGGCAGCCAGTACGTGCTGACGCTGCAGCAATTCAGCCAGGAGTACGAAAGCCCGGCGAGCTTTCCGAACGTGAACATTCAGATCTTGCACGCCGACGGGCGATCGTGATCGCGGCCAGTCAGGCGGCGCGGACCCAAACTTTTTGCGCCGCCGACCGGCCCAGTTGGATGCGCTGGCCTTCGACATTGAGGGTTAACGTATCGTCGGCGTTGCGCGATTCGACATTCACTCGCGAGCCAGGGCGCACGCCTAGACCTTCCAGATATTCGAGGAGGCGGCGGTCCCGTTCGTATACGCTGGTGACCGCGACTGCTTCGGTGCCGTTGCTTTCATCGAGGGTCTTCAGACCGCGGCGTCGGCGGTCGGCGGGCGTGTCTACGCCGACCCGATTGCCGTGAGGGCAGGCTTCTCCGGCGCCTAATTTTTCCACCAGCTTGCGCTCGAACTCGCCCGATACGGCGTGTTCCAACTGCTCCGCCTCTTCGTGAACCTTATACCATTCCATACCGAAAATTTCGGTCAACATGCGTTCGATGAGGTGGTGCCGATTCAAAACCCGATTGGCAATTTCGCGGCCCGCGGAAGTGAGCGTGATGTGGCCTTCATCGCCCACCAGAATCAGAGTGTCGCGCTTCAACCGTTTGATGGCCATGGTCACCGCGGGCGCCGTTACGTTGAGCCAGCGTGACAGCGTGGCCGCCTTTACAGTTTCGCCCTCGGACTCCGCTTCGGCGATAGCCTTCAGGTAATTTTCCTTTGAAATGGTGATTTTCACGACTCTTGCTCCGATTGTATCGCGCTGTGGGAGAATCGAGAACGGTACTTTTATCGTTATGGACCAATTGCTGGCGGCTGTGGAATCGGCCTGTATCTACGATCTGGCGCAGCCTTACTACCCGGGCATGCCGCATCATCCGAATCACCCGCCGTTCCTGTTCGGATTGAATAAGAAGCACGGCGATTACGTGGCGCGCAACGGGTCAAGTTCGGCGTCGGAGGGGTTGGCGCTAGGCGGACACGTGGGCACGCATATCGATGCGCTCTGCCATTTTTCGTGTGGCGGGAAATTGCACGGCGGGGGCGACGTGGCGGATCTGCAGAGCTACGCCGGCGGACTCAAGCGGCACACGGTGGACACCATCGCTCCGATTTTTCGCCGCGGCGTGCTGCTGGATATCGCGGGTCAGGTGGGGGGGGATGCGCTGCCCGCCGATTTCGAAGTGACGCCCGCGCATCTGGAAGCAGCGGCGGCCGCGGCACAAGTGGAGATACGGCCGGGAGATGTAGTGCTGTTGCGCACTGGATGGGCGCGATTCTGGGACAATGCGGCGCGCTTCATCGCACAGGTACACGGACCCGGGCCGGGTATTGCCGGGGCGCGATGGCTGAGCAAGCGCGGCATCTTCGCGGCAGGATCGGATACGGTGGCGTTCGAGAAAGTTCCCGATTCGAACATGCCGGTGCACGTTCATCTATTAGTGGAGAGCGGCATCCACATTATCGAGTGCCTGAACCTGGAGCAATTGGCGGCGGAGAGGCGTTTCACTTTTCTGTTCGTGGCCACGCCGTTGAAGATCCGCGGGGGCACGGGATCGCCCATCCGCCCGTTGGCGCTGGTATGACCACCTTCCGATTTCGCACCGGTTCGCGAAGGGGAACAGATCGATACGCAGGCGCTTGCCGATTATTTACGGGGCAAACTGCCGCGCGTGGAAGAGGGACTCAAGGTGCGCCAGTTTCCGGGCGGCCACTCGTACCTTACCTATTTGCTGGAGACAGGAGGCCGCGAATATGTGCTGCGGCGTCCGCCATTGGGGCCGGTGGCTCCGAAGGCGCACGATATGGCGCGCGAGTACAACGTGCTGGGAGCGGTGCACCCGTTTTTCCCGCAAGCGCCGCGCGTGTTCCTGTTGTGCGACGATGCTTCGGTAATCGGCGCTATTTTTTTCGTGATGGAACGGCGCCGCGGACTGGTGCTGCGCCGCGAGATTCCCGCGGAATATGCGAGCGATCCAGATTTCGGCGCGCGGGTGAGCGAAGCGTTCGTCGATTGCCTGGCAGCGCTGCATGCGGTGGATGTGAACCGCGTGATGCTAGGCAAACCGGCTGGTTTCCTGGAACGGCAGTTGACGGGTTGGGCCGAACGATGGCAGCGCGCACAAACGGAAATGCTGCCGCAGATGGACCAGCTGATCCGGTGGCTGCACGACCACCGGCCCGAATCGCCCGCGCCCACGCTGGTACATAACGATTACAAGCTCGACAACATGATGCTGAACGCCAGTCCCGATCCCTCGATGCCGGTGAGTGTGGAAGCGGTGCTCGATTGGGAGATGGCCACGGTGGGCGATCCGCTGGTGGACCTGGGGTGCGTGATGTGCTACTGGCCGGAGGCGGGCGATCCGGCGGTGCGGCGCGACGCGCTCAGTGATATCACCACGCGGCCCGGTTGGTATACGCGCGCGCAAATTGTGGAACGCTACGCGCGCATCACCGGACGGGATGTTTCCGCGCTCGGCTATTATGAAGTATTCGGAATATTCAAGATCGCCGTGGTCCTTCAACAAATCTATTTTCGTTATCATCGCGGACAAACGCGTGACGAGCGTTTCCGGAACTTCGACCAGCGCGTGCGCGGACTGGTAGAAATTGCGGCCGGTTTGGCGGAGAGAGCCGGTTGAGTTCGATCTATCTGATCCGCCACGGGCAGGCCGGCACGCGCGCGGACTATGATGCGCTTTCGGATCTGGGCCACCAGCAGGCGTACCTGCTAGGCCAACATCTGGCCGCGCGCAAAATCCCATTCAAAGCGTTCATCGCCGGCGGACGGAATCGCCAAAAAGAGACTGCCGCGGAAGTCTGGCGCGCCTATCGCGAGGCAGGCATTCCGGTTCCCGATATCGTATCGGAGCCGAAGTGGAACGAATTCGATATGGCCGCGGTGTTCAGTGAATTCGCCCCGCTGTTGTGTGAGGCTGATCCGAAATTCAAGAAAGACTATGACGAATTGATGCTGAAACTGCAGGTTGCGGATTCGCCCATCCACCAGGCTTGGACGGAATGCGATACCGCTACCATGCGGGCCTGGATGCAAGGACGCTACCCATGCCGCACAGAGACCTGGCTGGCGTTTCGGGAGCGGGTGCTCAGTGCACATGCCGAGTTGGCGCAGTATGAACCGGGCGACACGGTGGCGGTGTTTACGTCGGCTGCGCCGATTTCGATTTGGGTTGCGGCGTCGCTGGGCGTGTCGGATAGCCAGGTGATGAAACTGGCGGGAGTGATGCTGAATTCGGCGGTCACCACTATGCGCGTGCGCGGCGACGAATCGATGCTATTCAGTTTCAACAACGTGCCGCACCTGGACGACTTGCGGCTGCGGACTTTCCGGTAAACATTATGCGAGTGATCGAGACCATTGAAGAATTGCAATCCCTGGTGGGCCAGGAAGTAGCGGTAGGCGAGTGGGTGGTGGTGGATCAGGTGCGCATCGACGCGTTTGCGGATGCCACCGGAGACCACCAATGGATCCACCAGGATGTGGAGCGCGCCAAAACGGAATCGCCATTTGGCCGCACCATCGCGCATGGTTTCTTGACGCTCTCGCTGCTGAGCAATTTGTCACACGAGTGCTTCGAGATCGGCGGCGACATCAAGATGCGCATCAACTATGGGTTAAACCGCGTACGGTTCCCCACCCCGGTGGTATCGGGCGCGCGCGTTCGCCCCCGTTTTACGCTGCAGTCGCTCGAAAAATTCGACGCAGGGTATCAGGTGGTGTGGGTGGTCACCATGGAAATCGAAGGTGGGCGCAAGCCGGCATTGTATGCGGAGTGGGTAATTCGCCTGTACATGTAGACTCAGCAGACTTTCAACTAACAATACAGGTTCTACCCTGCCAGCCAATCTGGGTCACGCGTCCGTCCTCGACGAGTACCGGCACGGAGCGCTGACCGCCCCCGAGAGCCTTCATTCGTTCGAGCGCGGCCGCGTCGTTCTCCACGTCATACTCCACGAAATCGAGTTTACGCAATTCTAGCCAGTCCCGCATTTCGGCGGTATAGGGGCAGCGGGCCGTGCCGTATAGCTCATACTTCGGGTTACTCATGGCTTGTGACTCCTATAACGGAACTTGTCGATACCGAGGCGGCGTATGCGGAATTCAAGGGTGGATGCGGGCAAGCCAAGGCGGCGTGCGGCGCCGGTCGCGCCGGAGATACGTCCACGCGAGACGCTTAAGGCGGATTCGATTGCCTGGCGCTCCTCTGTCTCCAAGTGTGCTTCCAGATGGGCGGTCACATCGCCCCCGGCGCTGCCCGGCAGCACATCGCGTTCGACACGCAGGGTACCGTTGCGGGAAAGGATGACGGCGCGTTCCACCACATTTTCGAGTTCGCGCACATTGCCGGGCCACGAATAGGACTCCAGTTGCGCCATGCTGCGGCGATCGATGCGGGCAATTGGGCGGCCGAAGCGCGCGCCATGCTTGGCGGCCAGATGCGCCACCAATAGGGGAATGTCGGTGGGGCGTTCGCGCAAGGCGGGCACGCGGATAGGGAACACGTTCAGGCGATAGTAAAGATCGCTGCGGAAGCGGCCGGCTTGTACTTCGGCGGCCAAGTCGCGATTGGTGGCGGCCACCAGGCGCACGTCGACGCGCAAGGTCTGGCTTCCGCCCAGGCGTTCAAATTCACGCTGCTGCAGGACACGGAGGAGCAGCACCTGCATCTCAGGCGGCAGTTCGCCGATCTCGTCGAGAAATAGCGTGCCGCCATGCGCCTGCTCGAAGCGGCCCTTGCGGCGCTCGACGGCTCCAGTGAACGCGCCGCGCTCGTGCCCGAAAAGTTCGGAGGCCAGCAGGGTGGAGGGGATGGCCGAGCAATTTACCTGGATCAGCGGACCTTTCGCGCGGGGAGAACGGCGGTGAATGGCGCGGGCAATGAGTTCCTTGCCAGTGCCGGTTTCTCCCGTGACGAGCACGGAAGCATCGGTGGGCGCGACATGATCCACTGCTTCGAGTACGGAGCGGAGCGCGGAGGAATCGCCGATGATTTCTTCAAACCAGGGTGACTGGCCTAACTGGGCGCGCAGCGCGATATTTTCCGCCGCCAATTGATCGCGCAGCTTACGAATTTCCTCGTTGGCCAGCGCATTGGCGACGGCTACCGCGAGGGCGCGAGAGATCGCAGCCAGCACAGTCTTCTGCTCGGCGGTGAATGGCGTGGCTTCTTTGCGCGAGAAAACCGCGGTGCCGATGAGACCGCCTTTTAGAAAGAGCGGCGCGGCAGCGTAGGAACGAACACCGCCGTAGGCCAGATAGAAATCGTGCTCATACCATTCGCGCAGAGACATGATGTCGCTGACAGTATGTACTTCACCTTCTTCCCATGGCTGACTACCTATATAGGAAATTAGTTTGTGACCTTCCCATTCGAGGGGCAATGCCTGGTGTTCCATCTCTTGCATGACGTCGACGGCGAGCGGTTGAGGCGACGCTCCCACGATATGCATGGCGTAAAGATCGTGTTTGGCGCCTTCAAAGGAGACGATGCCGAGTGCGCCGAAAGGCACTACGGGGGTGATGAGATCGGCGACCGCGGTGAGGACACCGGCAAGATCGCGCTCGGCGTTGACGGCTTCCCAGACACGTAGAACCAGCGAGTGATGGGCAGACACAATTCGAGATTAGCAGGTTTATGCGCGATGGTGAACTCGCAAGAACTTGCGAATTGAGGCTGTGATCTTTTTGGACGATTGTAAGCCCTTCAATCACTTGCAGAGGACCGGCGATTGGGCGTGTACCTGCATCGGTACCGGGACATGAAGGCGCGATGCGTTATTATAGCCGCGATTTTGACGTCTCTGTTGGGGGCGGACGCGATACCGCGCCGTCTCGAATCGGTGGTGCGTGCGGGCCGGTTGTACCTGTCGTTAATTGACTGCGTTGCGCTGGCGATGGAGAACAAATTGGACATTGCCGTTCAGCGCTATGGCGCCCGCACCAACGTCTCGGGTAGCGAAGCGCGACTCGGCATTCACCGGTAACGCGATGCTCTTCGCCGAAAAACGCGGGACTCATTGCCACTCCGGCGTTACTCTGCAAATTAGGAAAAGGCTGACAGTCAGTCGAGGAACTTATGACGAAGTATCTACCACTTATTCTGAAAAACAGCCTGCGTAACCGCAAACGTACCAGCCTGACAGTGGCCAGTATCGCAGTGTCTTTCTGTCTGTTAGGTTTCTTGCTGGCAATGTATCGCGTCCTGTTCTTCGGCAACGACCCGACGCCTGCGCAGGCGCTGCGGCTTCTTACTCACCATCGGGTGTCCCTGGCGCAGCCTATGCCCGCATCCTATGAGGATAAGATTGCCAAGATGCGGGGGGTAAAGGCGATCTCAAGCTGGCAATGGTTTGGCGGGACCTACAAAGACGCACGCGATCCGAAGAACTTCTTTATGCGCATGGCTGCCGAGCCGGCCAAGATCTTGAATATCCTCTCGGAGGCGGAGATGCCGGAACCACAGCGGCAAGCCTTCCAGCACGATCAAACCGGGTGTATCGCCGCCAAGGCACTGGCTGACCGGCAGGGCTGGAAACTGGGCCAACGCATCACCATAGTTGGCGATATCTTCCCAGTGACGCTCGAACTGACGCTGGATGGGATCTTCGACACTCCCGAGCACGTGGAACTGTTGATTTTCAACCACGATTATTTGCGCGAAAGCCTGCCGGCGGGCTCGCGAGACATCGTCAGCGCCTTTATGATTCAAGCGCAGACGCGGGCGGATGTTCCTTTGGTGGCACAAGCCATCGACAGTATGTTCGATAACTCGCCGGCCCCGACTAAATCAGAAACGGAACGCGCTTTCCAGCTTAGCTTTGTCTCGTTCCTGGGAAACTTGAAGCTATTCCTAATGGCCATTTGCGGCGCGGTCACTTTCACGATTTTGTTAGTATCGGGCAACACGCTTTCCATGGCTGTTCGCGAACGGGTGCGCGAGATCGGCATTCTAAAAACGCTAGGCTTCACCTCAGGCACCATACTGGGTATCATCCTGGGCGAAGCGGGCGTAGTGGCTGTGGGCGGCGGTGTGCTGGGTTGCGCGCTGGCTGCCTGGATGTGCAGTCTGCTGCGCAATGCGGTAGTAGGGGTGCAGTTCCTGAAGATTCTGCGGATCACTCCGGAAATTGCGGCTATCACGCTCGGCATCGCTCTCTTCACAGGCATGGTGAGCGCGCTATGGCCGGCGGTACGGGCCGCGCGTACGCCGATTCTGTCGTCACTTCGCTATACGGGTTAAACGTTATGGCCATACCAATTGCTTATAACTTTCGAAATCTGGTGGTTCGCAAGACTACCACGATCATGACGGCGCTCGGCATAGGACTTACTGTCGCTGTGTTAGTTGCCGATCTGGCGCTGGTGAACGGGCTGAAGGAAGCGTTTCAATCGACCGGCGATCCGTTGCACGTCCTAGTGATGCGCAAGGGCGCGACGGCCGAAGTAAGCAGTGCAATGTCACGCGCGGCATTTCAGGATTTAAGAGCGAACCCCGGAATTGCGCGCGATAGCTCGGGCCAGCCGGCGGCCTCGCTCGAAATCGTGACCGTCATCAGTTTGGCGGGCATCGACACGCCTAACGGGATGAGTATCTCGCTTCGCGGACTCGATACCGTTGGCCGGCAGATGCGCGACGTCCACATTGTGGATGGTCGTTGGTTCCAACCCGGCCGTCGCGAGATTGTGGTGGGCCGGTCGATACGCAAGCGGTATCCGGCAGCGCAGATCGGAAAGCAACTGCGGTTCGGCAAGGGTTTGTGGGACGTGGTGGGCGTGATGGATGGCGGCGCATCAGCGTTTAACAGCGAGATCTGGGGCGATCTGAATCAGATCACGTCTGACTTCAACCGTCAGGATGCCGCCAGTTCCGTGTTGTTGCGCGCAACGGATCCCGCCGCGGTGGCTGCCCTGGTGAACGCGCTGAATGACGACCGCCGTTTGAATGTAACGGCTGTGCGCGAGCAGACTTATTACGACAATCAGACCAACGCGGGCGCGCCGCTCCAGATTCTGGGAATCTTCGTGTCAATCATCATGGCGGTGGGCAGCAGTTTCGCGGCGATGAACACCATGTTCGCAGCGGTCTCGCGGCGTGCGATGGAGATCGGCACACTGCGGGTGCTGGGCTTTTCGAGATCTTCCATCCTAGCGAGCTTCTTTTTCGAATCGCTGCTGCTGGCCGGTATTGGCGGACTGTTGGGCTGTCTGCTGGCTCTGCCGCTGAACGGGATGACCACCGGCTTGGGAAGCTTTACCACTTTCAGCGAGATCGCATTCAATTTCCGCGTGACCCCGGCAGTGATGATGCCGGGCGTGCTCTTCGCGCTGGGTCTGGGAGCAGTGGGCGGCCTGCTACCGGCACGGTCCGCCGCGCGGCAGGAGATTTTGGTGGCGTTGCGGGAGGGCTAATCATCATGGATGCCGAATTGAAGAGTTTGCAAATCGATCGGGGCTCGAAGCAGCCCACGCGAATGCCCCGCTGGATAATCCCGCTGGCGCTGTTGTGTCTGCTATTGGGCGCGGGCACGTTTGTCTACGCGCGTTTGAACGCCGCGCCCGAAGTGGAGTTGGCCCGCGTGCATGCCGCTACCACGGCTTCCGGCGAATCGGCGATCTTGAACGCGACGGGTTACATCGTCGCCGCGCACAAGATTGAACTGGCCGCCAAGGTGGTAGGCAAGGTTTCGTGGATCGGCGTGGAGAAGGGCGATCGAGTGAGGGAAGGCCAGGCGCTGGTTCGCCTCGAAGACGACGAATATCGCGCGCACCTTTTGGAAGCGCAGGGGCAATTGAACAATCTGAAGGCGCATCTGGAAGAACTGACGCACGGATCGCGACCGGAGGAAGTCGCCAAGGCCAAAGCGGATTTGGCGCAGGCGCGCGCCACCCAGGAAAACGCGCGAGTGACGCTCGATCGCACACGGTCACTGACCGGCGAAGGAGTTCTCTCAAAACAAGCGCTGGACGATGCACAGGCTAAGTTCGATTCGGCTGCCGCCAATGTCACCTCGCTGGACCGCGCGTTCGAACTGGTGCGCATCGGGCCACGACAGGAGCAGATCGACGCCATGCGCGCGCAAGTCCGGCAGGCGCAGGGCAGCGTGGATTATGCGCAGACTGAGTTGGACAATACCGTGATCCGCGCGCCGGTCTCGGGGACTATCCTCGAACGTAACGTGGAGAAGGGCGAGTTCGTGACCACCGGCTTTGTGGGCGATAAAGGAGCCAAGGGATATGTGGTATCGCTGGCTGACTTAAACGACTTACAAGTGGAGTTAGATATCAGCCAGAACGATTTCGCGAAACTGGGCGCGCGGCAGGAGGGCGTAGTCACTACGGATGCGTATCCCGACCGCAAATACAAAGGTTATATCGAGGAGATCGCGCCGGAGGCCAACCGCCAAAAAGCTACCGTGCAAGTTAAGGTGAAGATCGCGCAGCCCGACGAATATCTACGCCCGGAGATGAACGCCAGCGTGGCATTTGTTTCCAGTGGAAAGGCCGCGATGCAGGCGAAGCCGCACCTGGAAGTACCTAGCGCCGCGGTGCGCGATGGGGGCGTGTTCGTGGTAATCGACGGAAAAGCGGTGCGCCGCGAAACAAAGGCGCTGATTGGCGGTGAGGACGTGATTGTGAATCCTCCCGCGGATTTGAAAGACGGGCAGCGGGTGCGGCCCAAGCAATCTTAAAGGAGTGACAACATGCCGGACACAGTCATCGAAACGCGCGGTCTAACTAAGGAATATGTTCGCGACGAATTTCACGTCAACGCTTTGAAAGACGTAGACATCTCTATCTCGGGCGGCGAATTCGTCGCATTAATGGGACCGTCCGGTTCGGGGAAATCCACGCTGCTGCATTTGATTGCCGCTATGGACCGGCCCACGGGCGGCGAGATCCGCGTGCTCGGGCAGGATCTGCGGGCGCTCAGTGACCGCGAAATCGCCCGCTGGCGGAACGAGCGCGTAGGCTTCATCTTCCAATCATTTAACCTGATTCCGGTGCTGACGGCGATCGAAAATGTGGAACTGCCACTCAAACTGACCAACCTCAGCAAGAAGGAGCGGATGGATCATGCGTCGACGGCGCTACGCCTGGTGGGATTGGGCGAGAGACTAGGTCACTTGCCTCGTCAGTTATCCGGAGGGCAGGAACAGCGCGTAGCGATCGCGCGCGCCATCGTCACTGATCCGGACTTGATCCTGGCGGACGAACCGACCGGCAACCTGGACGCCACCTCGGCACAAGAGGTGCTAACACTGCTCTCAAGGCTGAACAAAGAGTACGACAAGACCATCGTAATGGTGACGCACGATCCGCACGCGGCGCGCTTTGCGACAAAGGTCCGGCATCTGGAAAAAGGCGCCCTGCTGCCGGAGGGAGAGACGGAGCTATCGGCTGGAGTGGTGGCTTAGCAGTTTGGTACGCTGGCCGGATGGCGATCCTGATCGATCTAAGTCATACGATTGAGCACGGACTGATCACTTACAAAGGCTTGCCCGCGCCGGTCATTTGCGACTTGCTGACGCGCGAGGACTCGTGCAAGCTCTACGCGCGACATGTCATAACTGGGGCTGGCAGCTCGTTCGCGCTATCCTCTGACCTGCAACGGCTACTTGATAATGAAACTGGAGGTAGTGGAGCTCGAGCCGCCTGGCGTTGTCACCGTGATCGGCCCGGTGGTCGCGCCGGCCGGAACGGTCGCGATAATGTAGTTCGATCCGCTATTAGCCACCGCGGAGGCGGCAACGCCGTTGAACTCTACGGTAGGCGAGAGCAGATTGGCCCCCCAAAGCAGGACCTGCGTGCCCGCTGCGCCCGATTCCGGCGTAAAGCGTAGCGCCCGTGGCGCAGGCTTGGGAAGACCCGCATTGAGCGCAAACACATCCCCCGCGCCCGTCTTCCCCCCGGTAGCTGCGGTCCCATAGATCGTGCCGTCGCTGCCCTGGACCAACTGGCACTGACATTGCCCATCAAGGCCGAGAGCCATGGTGTACAGCAGCGTATACTGGCCCGACTTGGTGATCCGAAAGAGTTGGCTCCCGGCGCCCAGCGTGGAGCCGTAGAGGTTGCCGTCGGATCCTTCGATCAGCGTGCTGGGGTGGTAGTATCCACCGCTGGGGAACGTGTAGAGCAGCGTATAGTCGCCCGCAAGCGTAAGCTTGTAAATCGTGCCGGTGCCGTTAGTGCCTCCCGATTGGGTGGCGCCGTAGAGATTACCGTCGGTGCTCTGGAGGAGCGGAGAGAAGGCGGGCATGAGGAAGGTCTTTGGGGGGAAGGTCGACAATTTCGTCAGGCCCCCCGCGGGAGTCACGCGGTACACATAACCGGAGGTATCCGGCAGGTACGAAATCCCGTAGTAGTTTCCATCGGTTGCGTATAACGCGGTGATGGGAAGCCGCTCGCCCGACGGAAATGTGTAAATCGGAGTTACGTTTCCTGTTTGGTCTGCACTGACCAGGTAGTACGGGTTTGATGAAAGGGCTATCGCGACACCCAGCAGCCGGCCATCCGGCAATCCCTGCGTGAACTCAGGGAAAAGGTTCAAAGGTGAGTAGACTCGCTTCGTGCCGGGCGCAGAAGCTACGGAAACGACGTTGGCGGGGTTAATCTGGGCCACCACGGCGGTATAAAACCGGCCGTTAGCCGAGTTTACTAGCATAGACGAGAGGTTATTACCTGCCGGGAAAGTGGCTAAGACCCTCTTGGCCCCTTGAGTATCAACTGAAAACAGAGCGGGAGCTCCCCCCCCCAGCGATCGAATAGAATAAACCGGGGGACCATTCAGTGAGGCCTATTGGGTATTGTATCTGGTTCAAGTACGAGACGACCCGAAAGGTCGCCTGTCCGCCCGCCGGCGGTGCGCTGAAGATTACGGCACACGAGGCCAAAAGTGTAAGTGGAATGAAGCAACGTGAGATAGAATTAGTCAGTTTCATTGAGGACTCCCTTCGGCAAAATGCGAATCATCTGGCTAGGCACGCCCGAACGGCGTCACTGCCAACTGCCGTTGCACGCCGTTGTTCCGGGACCGCAATAAACTACCAGGCCGGAGCACGGCGAGGTGGATGTGCAACTGGAGTTCTTGGAAGTGTAGCTGATCCCGAAAGTCGGGATGTAGACACTCCCCTTTGCGATGGTCGGCATAGCGAATGTCGCCGCCAGACTCGCGCATCCACCGGTGATACCGGGGCAGTTGAAGGGCGGGTACACAACAGTGAAGGTCGGATCGAATGCGCTGTTATTGCTCGACCATTGCAGGTTCAACGCTGTATTATAAGCATTCAGCACACCAGCGCCGTTCGGAGAGTTGGACGTTGGCAATGTCGCCAAGCCCCACACAAGGGCGCTGCCGGTATTACCGCCATTCGAGGTGACCTCCACGGCCCCCCCGGCATACCCGACGTTTAGGTCCACAGGGCTGCCAGTGGTGGGCTTATTGTCGTATACCGGATTTACGAAATAACCGCTGTAGCTCCAGGTAGCCGTATTGACGTTTGGGCTAAATCCGGGGCTGACGGTGATCGACGCGCCGGCTGGATCGATCGCGGTAACTGTCTGCGATTGCGAACCTGCGACTAGCACGTCGCCCACCACGAGTTGGTCAGTAAAACAAGGGGCTGAAGAGCTACGAAAGGTGCATGCGCTGGTTAGGGCCACCGTCGTTCCGGTTGATTGGATCGTACCGTTCCCGGCGTTGCTGGCCTCGTTATACGAAAACTGGATGCCGGTCAGGATCTCATTATAAGGCCAGTAGTACAGCGTGTATGTTCCGGCGCCTGCATTGCTGTAGAGGGCCAAGTTAGTAATGCGGTGGCAATTAGCGGCCGCGCCGAAGCCCAACGACGGACATAACTGGGAGACGGCTCCGAAAGGGAACAAATTGCCGGTATCGTTGGGGGCGAATCCGCCCAACGCGGTCTGGTCCAAAAGATATCCGTAACCTGCCTTGTCGACTGTCACGAGCCAGTTGCCCCCGGTGGGCCCCTGAAAGAGCAGAATTCCGCCCACGGACATGTCCCAGTCGTTCTCGTTTTGGACTTCCACCGTATACTTGCAAGTGTTGCCGGGCTCGTTTGGACACGTGTAAGTCCCCAAAGTCGGCGCAACGGCTAACGCGCTGCCGCCGTGCGCAGTGAAGTAATTGCTTGAAGACGGCTGACCCGGGCTAGTGGACTGAAAATCCACGATGCTCTGCCCCCAGTTGTTGGCTGAGCCATTGCCGTTTTGGAACGCCCCGTTGCCAATGCCCAAGAACGCGTGCGAGACCGACGATATGGTATCGGCAGCCATGCCCCGTCCGGACATCCAGGCCCCGCCGCCATGCCCGCACCAGTTCGGGGAATTCTGGTATCCCGATGGCACACAACTGGTGCTGCCGGGGGTAGCGCAATTCTGGCTGCAGGGCGGCGTGCCCACCGCATTGTAACCGGTCGGAGTCGGATCGAAGGAGTAGGGCGCACCCAGCGCGCCGCCCGCGCCAAGGGGATAACCGAAAACCCAGCCGTGATATTTCCAGTATGAGAGGACCCCGTTGGCGTTAACGGCGTAGCCTTCGGGAACCGCTGAGCCAAAGGAAAAATAGACGATAGGCGGCGTACCAGATGCCGCGGGAGTTTCCAATAGAGCAGACCGCTGGAGCACTTCGGCCGAGACAAACGGCGCAGTACCGTTGGACTCATCGTCGGCACCGTCGTAGGCGGCTGTGGTACTGCTGATGGGTATGTCCTGGGCCGTCCCGCCCACGCAAGTTCCCCCTGTTCCATAGGTTCCTCCGACGCAGACATCGTACCCCCCGGTGGTTAGATCCACCTCGTGGAGATACCAAGACGGCGTGCCGGACGAACTCGCACACAGGCTGGTGAGGAACATTGCGGGCGGCGATAGAGTCGGGTCTATGACTGGTGTGGAGACGATGCCCGCGGCCGGGAGGCTCCCCGCGCCGCCGTCGGTGCTTGTAGCGATGCTACTGCCGGGGCCACAGTCGTTCCACAGCGCGGCCCGCGAGAAGATAGTTTGCCCGGTGTCGGCGTTCCATGCCCAGATGCTGCCGTAGAGTGTCACCGCGACAAGCATGTTGCAGGCCTTCTTGCCGTTGTTCGTCAGGTTCTGGCAGTTCTGCTGATAAGCGGAACTCATCGTGATGCCTGCCACGTAGAGCGGCTGGGCGTAGATAGGATTGTAACCCCCGAGGCCGGTTCCGGAAGGCGGAGTATCGACCAGTAGAGACGCAAGTTGCGTTAGATTGCCGACTGTAGTAGTCGTCAGGACGGCCTCACTGGGGTTGTATGCCTGGCGCTGGTTGCCGTATTGAGAGGTCAGAACGCAGGGAAGAAACGCGCCGGAGCACGGTTGCGCTCGCAGGGGGGGGGGGAGCCAGCCAGCAGGCGGCTAACAGCACCAAATAGGCGCACCGGCCAGCGGCGCGCGAGGACAAGGAATAATTTGGCATGAAGCCTTCCGTATGGTCGAGATTACATGAGGCTCATCGACGTGTCAAGTAATATTAACGTAAAAATTATTCAACTCTCCAAAGGCGTGATGGAGGACTCCTCGATCATGAAAACGCTTCGGATTGACGACCGCCCGGCAACATTGGCTTAGGCCGTGGCGGAGTTGGGACGCAGCGACGGTTTGTGGCGGATCGGCCCGCATTATCAAAGCGTTGACAGGAGCGCAGAAGCGTTCGGAAATCTTTCCGTGCGAGCCTTCGCAGTTCGCACACTGCTCTCAAGGCTGAACAAAGAGTACGACAAGACCATCGTGATGGTGACGCACGATCCGCACGCGGCGCGCTTTGCGACAAAGGTCCGGCATCTGGAAAAAGGCGCCCTGCTGCCGGGGGGAGAGACGGAGCTATCGGCTGGAGTGGTGGCTTAGCGGTCTGGTGCCCTGATCGCATTTCGATTGTGATCGATCTGACTCATACGGTTGTGATATAGTGGCACCCGCGGGAGGGTTCATGTCCGAATACAACAAAGAACTAACGAAGCGCTGGTTTGACGAAGTATGGAATAAGGGCCGCCGGGAAGCTATTGATGAGATGATGCCTACGGAATGCGTCCTGCACGACGGAAACGTATCCGCCGCGGGTCCGGACGGATTCAAGCCTTTCTATGACCGAATGCAAGCGGCATTCTCCGACCACCACGTCGAAGTCTCGATGGTGATCGCCGAAGGCGATCTGTGCTGCGCGCGGTGGACAGCCACGATGCGACATACCGGAGACGCGCTTGGCGTTCCGGCGACAGGCAAGCATTTGACATGTACTGGAACCTCTGTCATTCGATTTGCCCAGGGGCGCATGATCGAAGCCTGGCAGAACTGGGATGAGATGGGCTTGATGCGACAAATCAGCGGCGGCGAACCTGCGCCAATCTACGTGGCTGCATCAGCGAGCGTATAAGGGCGAATGGCGATCCTGATCGATCTGAGTCATACGGTTGAGCACGGACTGATCACTTACAAAGGTTTGCCCGCGCCAGTCATTTGTGACTTCCTGAGTCGCGAGGATTCGCGCAAGATTTACGCGCCGGGAACCGAGTTCCACATCGGCAAAATTGAGATGGTAGCGAACACGGGCACCTACGTGGACTCGCCGTTCCACCGGTATTCCGATGGCGCGGATCTCTCCGAGTTAAGACTGGAATCGCTGGCGAATCTGGAAGGCGTCGTGGTGCGGACTTCCGGCCGCGCCATCGGCCGCGCGGCATTGGGCGATGCGGACCTCAAAGGCAAGGCGATTCTGATTCATACCGGCTGGGATCGCCATTGGGCGACGGCGCAATACTTCGAAGGGCATCCGTTTCTGACGGCAGAGGCGGCGCAGTATATCGCGGATGCAGGTGCGGCCATGGCCGGGGTCGATTCTTTGAATATCGATAATACAGCCGATTGGGCACGTCCCGCGCATTCCATCCTGTTGGGTGCTGGAATTCCAATCGCCGAGCATCTTTGCAATCTGCAGGCATTGCCGGCGGATGGGTTCCGATTCTTCGCGGCGCCGGTAAAGGTTAAACGGTTCGGAACGTTTCCGGTACGAGCCTTCGCAGTGGTTTGATGGTATTGATGTCACTTCCGCTATATTCGCGAAGGCAATATTTCGGCCTTTTCGGCGCGGCCCTGGCCTCCGCTGCAACGGATACGCTGCTCGAACGCTGGCGCCAAATTGCGGACGGCACCGACGGGACTCTGGGAGCAACCGCGCTGGATCTGGCATCGGGCAAGCGCATCAGCCTGCACGGCGATGAACGTTTCCCGCTGGCGAGCGTCTGCAAATTGCCGATTGGGATGCACATTCTGGCGATGGTGGACGAAGGGAAACTGTCCGGCAGTGCGACGGTCGAAATCATCAAACAAGACGTCACCACGCATGTGAGCGAAGTCGGCGAAAGATGGCCCAAGCAACGCCACTTTCCGCTCGACGAATTGCTGCTGTTGATGATCGCAAAGAGTGACAATACTGCTGTAGAAACGCTTTACCGCATTGGCGGCGGCGCACAGGCGATCACGGCGCGGATGCGCGGTTGGGGCGTCGACGGCATTCGCATTGATCGGACCGAGCGCCAGTGCGGATTGGATGCGGACCGGTCCATGCCGGCCTTCATCGCCGATCCGCGGGATACCGGCACGCCCGACAGCACCGTGGAGTTATTGCGGCGGCTGTGCCGCGGGGAACTGTTATCGGCCCAATCCACGGCTCGCATCATTCAGATATTGACAGCCACAACCACCGGTCCGGCGCGGATTAAGGGTTTGCTCCCGGCGGGTTGCGTGGTAGGGCACAAGACCGGCACCACGGGAACGGTGAAGGGCTTGAACGGTTCGACCAACGACGTCGGCGTGATCACACTTCCGCACGGTTCCGGACAACTGGCGCTGGCGGTCTACCTGAAGGGCAGCCGGCACGATCTGCCGGCCAGGGAACTGGTAATCGCACGCGTGGCACAGGCGCTGGTGTCTGCCCGTATTTAATGCCGCGGGCGAAAAAGGATAGAATGAGGGTTCATTCGATCCTTATGAAGACTACCATCGGTTTGTTCGTAATACTTGCCGGGGCGCTGGCCCAGACACCTCCGGCGGCCGCCCCCGCTGCGACTCCCGCGCGTGAGCCGGGTCTGTACGCGACCATCAAGACCAGCATGGGTTCCATCACGGTGAAGTTTTACGAGAAGGAAGCGCCTATCACGGTGAAGAATTTCGTCGGGCTGGCCCGTGGGACGAAGGCGTGGAAAGATCCCAAGACCGGAAAGATGGTGAACCGTCCGCTTTATGCAGGCACCGTTTTTCATCGCGTGATTCCCGATTTCATGATCCAGGGCGGCGATCCGTTAGGGACGGGCATGGGCGATCCGGGCTTCACCATTCCAGACGAATTCGTACCATCGCTGACCTTCGATAAGCCGGGACGGTTGGCTATGGCGAATATCGGCCAGCCACATACCGGAGGCAGCCAGTTTTTTATTACGGAAGTGCCGACACCGCACTTAAATGGCAAGCACACGATTTTCGGCCAGGTAGTGGAAGGCCAAGAACTGGTAGGGAAGATTGCCCGCGTGCCGGCGACTCCGGCGGACAGTAAACCGCTGACGCCCGTAAAGATTATCAGCGTGGTGATCACGCGCGAAGGCCCTGCACCGGTGACGGCCCATCCCGCGGCAAAGAAGACCGCCCCGCCCGCGAAGAAATAGCGGCGAGGCGTTTCTGGGCTACACCTGGACGGCGGGCGTAGCCTTCTTGACCGCCGGGGTCGCTGGTTCCATAGCTCGGCGGATCATGAAGACCAGGTACAAGCCGAACGACAGTGCCACCAGCAGGCAAGTGAGCAGCAGGAACAATCCATCGACCGACGCGGCTTGACCGGTTGCCAGCAGCCATCCCGCGGCGGCCAGCGCTGCTATCTCCACCACCACGCTGAATAGGAACAGAATTGCACGATCGGACATGGGCTCCCCCTCGGAGCGGCGGAAATACCGCCGGAGTTTATTGTATGCGTTCGGGGGCGTTCCGGCAACCGCTAATGTAATACTGTCCCTTTTCCATTTCCACGCGCAGGCCCGGCCTGTGTATACTCAATATTTTGCAAGGGGAAGACTATGTTCACCAGCGGGCTTAAAAGGGGGGTTACCCGGCGTGCGTTTATTGGGTCCAGCGCTGCCGCGGCACTGGCTACGCGCCTTTTCGCCGCTCCGGAAGGTTCCACTAAACCGAATCCGGAGTTGGAGAATCTGGGCGCGGCGGCGTTGCACGAAGCAAAAAGGTTGAAGGCGACTTACGCCGATATCCGCATCATTCGCTATCGCCAGCAATTCCTCACGGTGCGGCTGAACCCTGAGCGAGGCACAGGCAAGACGCTCGAAGTCCCCGTGGTGTCTGACGGCGGCTCATTCGGCTTTGGCGTGCGGGTGATCGCGGACGGGGCTTGGGGCTTCTCAGCCTCGCCGCTGGTAACCAAAGAAGAAATCGCGCGTATGGTGGGCGAGGCGGTGTCGGTGGCACGCGCCAACGCGGCGATTCGCACCAAGCCGGTTGAACTGGCGCCAGTCCCGGTTTACCGCGAGCGGTGGCAGACTCCGCATGAACGCGATCCCTTTGCCGTACCGCTCGAAGAAAAACTGGACCTGATCCGGCGGGCCGCGGCAGAGGTGAAGAAGGAGAAGGGCATTTTCTCGTCGGGCTGCAATTTGTCGTTTCGGTCGGAAGACAAGTACTTCGCCTCTTCGGTAGGCTCTTCGATCCAACAGCTCAACCTGCAGACTTATGGGTTAGTAAACGCAACGGCTACTGACTTCAAACGAGGACTCACCAAGTCACGGCGCTATCAGCCGCAGCAAGTAACCGCCGGATATGAGTACGTGCCCTTAATGAATCTGGTGGAAAACGCGCAACGCATCCGGGGCGAGGTTATTGAACACTTGAATGCGCCGCCTGTCACTCCGGGCAAGAAAGATCTGGTATTGATGCCCAGCCATCTTTGGCTGACGATCCACGAGAGTATCGGGCATTCCACTGAACTGGACCGCGCGCTGGGTTATGAAGCCAACTTCGCGGGCACCAGTTTCCTGACTACCGACAAGATGGGCAAGCAGCGCATCGGTAGCGACTTGATGAATATCTGGGGCGACCGCACCACCGATCGGGGCTTGGCCACTACCGGCTTCGATGACGATGGGGTGAAGGCCACTAAGTTCCCGATTATCGAGAAAGGCATTTTCAAGCACTACCAGACGATTCGCGACCAGGCGCACCTGATCGGCGAGCACGAATCGCGCGGCTGTTGCTATGCGGATAACTGGGCGAGCGTACCCTTCCAGCGCATGCCTAATGTGTGGCTCGAACCTGGCCAGCAAGGGACCAGCCTGGACGATTTGATATCGGGCGTGGAAGACGGCATCCTCATCGATGGCGACGGCAGTTTCTCAATCGACCAGCAGCGCTACAATTTCCAGTTTGGCGGCGATGCGTTCTGGGAAATCAAGAACGGCAAGAAAGGCGGCATGGTTTCGCGCGTGGCTTATCAATCGCGCACCACGGATTTCTGGCAGTCACTCGATTTGATTGCGGGGCCAAGTTACTGGCAGCAGTGGGGCGCGCCCAACGACGGCAAGGGCGAGCCTGAGCAGATCAACTCAGTAAGCCATGGCTGCTCGCCGGCACGCTTCCGCCAAGTGAATGTGATTCAAACGGATTAGGACTTATGCTTACACGAGAACAGGCGCAAAAGATAACCGAGAAGGCCCTGTCGTTTTCTACATTTCCGGAATGCGACATTAGCGTGACCAGTTCCGAGCGTGCGTTCATCCGTTTCGCGCTCAACGATGTTACGACTTCCGGCTTCACCGTGGAGCAGTCGATGTCGATTTCGTCGGTTCGCGACGGCCAAAGCGGCAGCACGCGCGTGGACGAGTTCGACGACGATTCCCTGCGTGCGGCGGTCAAGCGCACCGAGCAATTGGCCCAAATCGCGCCTCCCAATCCGGAGCGCGTGCCGCCTCTCGAGAAGCAGAAGTATCCGGCGTTCGAGAACTTCGCCACCACTACCGCGGGGGCGCGCGGCAAGACCATGGTTCCCCACATCCGCGCCATCATTGACGGGGCCAAAGCCAATAGCCTGATAGCCGCGGGATTCTTCGAGCGCTCGGCGGAAACGGCAGCCATCGCCAACAAGCAAGGTAATTTCGGATATGGGCGAGTGACAGACGCCAACCTTTCCGCCACAATTCGTAACGCCGAGGGCACCAGTTCGGGATGGGCTTCGCAACCGGCGGTGCAGATCGAAAGCATCGACGGCGCCGCTGTGGCTAAGACGGCCATCGACAAGTGCCTGCGCTGGAAGAACCCCAAGCGCTTGGATCCGGGTAGGTATACCGTGGTGTTGGAACCCACGGCCACGGGGGATCTGGTGCAGTTGATGGGGTTCGGTATGCAGGCGCGAGGCGCGGAAGAGGGCCGCAGTTTCCTGAGTAAAAAGGGCGGCGGCACGCTGGCGGGCGAGAAACTGTTTCCGGAGTTTGTCACCCTGCGATCCGATCCATTCAATCCGTTGTTTTCGGCTCTGCCCTGGGGGGGCGGCGGTGGGTTCGGTTTTGGTGGCGGGGGGGGCGGTGGCGCGGCCGGCGGTCTTCCTGCGGAGAAAATGGCTTGGATCGAAAATGGCGTGGTGAAGAACCTATTTTACGATCGCTACTGGGCGGCCAAGGCCGGTAAACAGCCGACACCGTTTCCGAATCGCCTGGTGTTGGAGGGCGGAGGCAAGAGCCTGCCGGATTTGATCGCTTCGGTGGACCGCGGGCTGTTGATCACGCGATTCTGGTACATCCGTGTGGTGAATCCGCAAACAATGCAAGTAACTGGACTCACTCGTGACGGTGTCTTTCTGATCGAGCAAGGCAAAGTCACGTCGCCGGTGATGAATTTCCGCTTCAACCAGAGTCCCGTGGAGATGCTGAAGAATACGCAGGCGATGGGTGTACCTGTACGCGTGCGCGGCGGGGAAGGGCAGGGCATGATCGCGCCGGCCATCGTGGTGAAAGATTTCTCGTTCACCAGCATTTCCGACGCGGTTTAGGGCAGGCTACCCGGCGGCGCCTGCCCTGCCTGCGTTAGAGCAATCTAAAGTTTACTTCGACGGTGGCCAGCACCTTCACCGGCTGGTCGTCTTTGACGCCGGGTTTGAAACGCCACTGATTTACCGCTTCAATGGCATTGTCATCGAGCCCCAATCCCAGGCTGCGTAGAATGTGGGCGTCGTGCACGCGCCCGTCCGTACCGACAATAATCTGCAGGACTACTGTGCCTTGCAGGCGGGCCTCACGTGCGGCCTCGGTGTATTCAGGTTCGCGTTTGCTTTCCACCGACGGTGGTGCGATAGCCTTATTGATGCGATACACGCCCTCCGGCACCACCACGGGGGAGGTGAGGTTGGCCTTGCGAATGGCGGCAGCGCGCGCATCCAGTTCCTTGGCCTCATCCTCGCGGTTCTGTAGCCGGAGGAAACCGGCATACACCGCCATAGTAATGGCAGCATCCGAAGAATTGGGGTCTTGCACCGCGATGGCGCTCTGATAGAGCCGGTCGGCTTCGTCGGGATTCTTCTCGTGTTGCCGCACTATGGCCATCCACATGAGGGCGGCACTGGACTGGGCGGGCGCGACCTGTTGCATCCTTTGGAATGATTCGAATGCGGCCACCAAATCGTGGTTCCGCATTGCCTCGAGTCCAAGATGCATCAACGCACCCGCCGCTTCGGGGCGGTCACCCAGTATTTGCGCGGCCTGCGTGTATAGGTCTCCGCCTGATTTGGGATGGATCTTCTGGCCCGCCTCTGCCAACTTCACCAGCCCGATGCCATACTCGACGCTCCGGTCACCTTTAACTTCGCGGCGAAGGGCAAGCGCCGCTTCCGCTAACTTTTGGGCGGCTTCATATTGGCCCGCGAGGGTGGCAATGCGCGACGCGCTGTCGAGCGTTTCGTAATTCTTCTGGGAGCGCGCCACGCTGATGGCGGCGTCCGTATCTTGCGGCGCCGGGTCGCCCGCCGGAGCCTGGGCGCGGATGGCGGCGAGAGGTACGGTCATCACGCCCGCTATCAGAATTGCCGCAAGCTTAGGAACACGGCCGGGCGCGCCACGATTCGCGCTTTTATCCAAGATGGCCAGCAGACGTCCTTCGAGTTGCGACGGTCGCGCCATTGAAGCGGTAGCGCAAATTAGCCATGGTGAGCACTGCAGGGTTCGAGCAACCTCCAAGAGTTGGCCGGCGTATTCTGATGGGCGCGTTCCCGCGTTGAGCACCAAATCGTCTGCGGCGCGTTCCCGCTCTTTCAGGAACTCTCTCCAGGCCGTCCACCCCAGTGGATGCCACCAATAGACAGCCATGGCAGCGCGGGCAAGAACTTGCGTAGCGGCATCGCCGCGCCGCACATGTGCAAGTTCGTGGAGAAGGACCATACGGCGCTTCTCCTCGTCCCACGCGGAAACATCCGCGGGTATGAGGACGGCCGCGCGACGCATGCCAAACGTAAACGGCATCGCTCCCGGATCGATTTCGAGTACTTCAACGGCGCGACGAATGCCGAGCGTTCGCGCCAGAAGGACACCCATTTCGGTTATCGTCGAGGAACGAGCGGAGCGGCGCATGCGCCAGACAACGGTGTAGGCGATGATGGTGCGGCCGGCGGCAATCACTGCGCCCGCTGCCCACAAAAGCAGTAGCCCCATGCGCCAGTCCAGACGTTGGGCGTTGGCTGCGGCCGCGCCGGACACGGCGTGAGACGAACCTGCCTGGGTAGTGCTGATCGGGAGGGCAGATCCAGCGGCCACCTGAAAATCCGCTGCGGGTGATGGCAGTATCGCGTTTACGAGCGGCACCCGCAGTGCCGGCAAGCCCACCGAAAGAAAAGGCAATGCCAGGATAGCCGCGAATGCAGCGGTCCAAACCATGTGCCGAGATGCGGCGGATCGTCTATGAAGTGCGTGCGCCAGCATCCAAGCGGCAATCAGAACTGCCGTGCTCTTCAAAGCCACGCCAGTCAATATTGCGAAAGAGGTTGTTTCGTTCCATCCGAGCATTTTAGTTTTCCTCCCTTCGGGCTTTCTCGATAATGGCCGCCATCCGGTCTAACTCTTCAGGCGTAAGGCGGGCCGCCGATACGTCGAGCAGTGCTGCTACGACCTGCTCGGGCGAGTTCTTGAAGAAGGTGTCCATCAGGTGCTTCACGGCCGAACGTTTAGCGGTGTCGTGTGTCACCGTTGGCACGTAGACGTACTTCGGGCCTTCCGTCTGATGCGTCAAATGGCCTTTCTCTTCCAGGATGCGAAGCATGGCGCGCACGGCCGAATAACTGGGAGCGCTGGGCATGGCGTCCTTGACCTCGGAGGCGGAAGACGGACCGCGCTGGTACAGGATATCCATGATCTGCCGCTCGCGGCGACTGAGTCCAGCACCCTGCTGGTTTTTTAGCAGCATGCTAGAAAATTAGCACGAGCAAAGGAAGCTGTCAAGGGAAAAGTTTGGCGGCTTTGCTGGCAGACCCGCGGCTAAGCGAGCAGCGACCGAACGTACTTCAAGTTGCGGGTCATATCCGCGTCGACCGATTTGGACGGACAATCGGTTTCCAGATTGGCAAATTTCTGGAATCCAATATCATTGATCGCTTTCATGACGGCGGGGAAATCGATACGGCCCTCGCCCAAATAATGGGGATTGTCCTTCAGGTGCATCTGGCAAATTCGATCAGCACCCAACCAGTGGATTTCCTTCACCACATCGAATCCGCCACCAGTGGAATTACCGACGTCGTAGTAGACTTTGACGGCTGGAGAACCCGAACGCTCCATGATGCGCACGTTATCTTCGGCCGAATTGGTATCTTCCAAGCCGAGGACCACGCCGGCCTTTTCGGCCGCGGGTGCTAGTTCTTTCAAAGCGTCGCCGACATAATCCAATTCGGCATGATTCATAAGCGCAGCTTTTCCGAAGAACGGCAGCAGCACGACTTCCGCTTTTAGCTTGGCGGTGATGGGGATGCTATCGGCTACCCACTTCTGGGCCCGCGCATTATCTTTCAGATGGTCGACGTGGAGGATATCCAGGCAGGTGCCCGCCAGCGCAATACCGTGGTCTTTCGCGGCAGCCAGGTAGCGATCTTGGACCGACAAATCGTCCAAGGGCAGTTTATCGGATACGGGCGTACGGCCGAGACTAACCTGTACGCCGTCGAACCCAAGCTTGGCAGCCAAGGCGACGGCTTCGACTTTGCCGGTTTGCTGGAGATTCCAATCGGTGACCCCGATCCGCGGACCGCGGCTTCTGGGGGCTGCCACGCGGAGCACCGCTCCGCTCGCCAGCAAGGCTTGCAAGGCCGATCTTCGGGTCATTACCACTCCTTGGTGGTTTTTTAAATTACGCGCCGGCGCCTGCGACGTGCTTCACTGTCTTCGCGCCATCGCCGTGCCGCTCATCCAGTAGCAGGCGGCGCAACGTGCGCAAATCATTCAGGATACGGCGGCTGGTGGTGATGTGGAGGTCAAGCTTGGCCAAATTATAGCCAACCAGTTGGAGTGCTTCGCGCCGGCGGTCGGCACCATCCGAGATGGCCGCTTCAATGTCGGCGTCCACATCCTTGCGAGCCTCTTCAATGGCTTCCGCGAGGAGAGAAACGTATTCTTGGGAACCCTCAATACTGTCAAACGGCGTTTCAGGATCGTAGCTCACATGTACCTCCATGGGTTACACCTGCGAAATGCGTTTGTAACGTTCTCCCATTCTCGCACAAAAGGCCGGGAAGCAAGCGCTTAATTGGGGGGCCTCCGTACTGTGCCGGACTACTTACGAGAGCCGCGCCGCGGGCTCTTCAGCGCCGTCTGGCGCCGCTTAGCTTTGGTACGCTTGGGCTTGCTGATGATGAAAGTACCGCTGCCGAGGTATTCGGCCTTATATGTTTTGTCTTCAGCCAATCGAATCTCCTAGAAAGTGATGCCCTATTCTAGCGCGAAAGCAGGCTAGTCCACCAAACCGCACCTAACAGCGAAGCGCACCAAATCCGTGACGCTATGGAGATTCAGCTTTTCCATAATGCGGCCCCGGTGGGCGTCCACGGTATAGACGCTTAGATTCAAGATGGTGGCGATTTCTTTGTTTGTTTTGCCTTCGGCGATCATTTGCAGGATTTCGCGCTCGCGGCTGGTCAGCAAGTCGATGGGATCGGTGACATGGCGGCGATAGTCGTTGAGTACGGCGTCTGAAACGCCTGGACTGAGGTAGCCTTCGCCGCGAGCAATAGCGCGCACGGCCGCCAACAGATCGCTCGAGATCGCATCTTTCAATAGGTACCCGCGTGCCCCGGCGCGCAGGATTTCGCGCACGTATACAGAATCTTTGTGCATGCTCAGGGCAAGCACACGCGTGCGCGGAGACAAATCGGCCACTCGACGGGTCGCTTCGATTCCATTCAACTCCGGCATGGCAACATCCATTACGATGACGTCAGGCTGTAATTGGCCGGCAAGTTCCAGTGCCTCGCGGCCGTTTCCGGCTTCACCGACGATCTCCATATCGGGCTGCGCAGCCAGCATCATTTTAAATCCCTGGCGCACCACCGCATGGTCGTCAACCAACAAGATGTGAATCTTTTCTCTCATGATCTGCGCCGCTCGACGGTACGCGGACTTCGATCTCGACCCCTTGTCCCGTCTTTCGAGCGTACGCTCAAGTCGCCGCCCACACTGCGCGCGCGGGCCCGCATCCCGATCATACCCATGCCGCGCTGTCCAGCGCCAGCCACCGGCAAGCCGCGGCCATCGTCGCGAATGGAAAGGCAAACTTCGCCGCTTCCGGGCTCCAGGGTAACGGTGGCGTGCTGCGCGCCGGAATGCCGCGCGACATTGGTGAGCGCCTCCTGCGCCAGACGGAACAAGTGCGTTTCGGTTTCATCCGGCAGGCGGCCGGAGAGGCTGGACTTGACACTCCGTCTGGATCCCAGTGCGATGGGCGAAGCCTTCGCAGAGCCAGCGCAGAGCGGCCTCCAAACCAAAATCGTCCAGGATCGTGGGGCGCAACAATTGCGACATCTGGCGCACGTTCCCGATCGATTCGTCCACAAGCCGCAGACAGTCGTCCAGGCGGGCCGCGCTCGGGAGCAGCCTCCGCCGCGCAGAGACGAGAGGTTGGCTTTCACCGCGGTAAGCGATTGTCCCAGTTCGTCGTGCAGTTCATGGGAGAAGCGGCGCGCGGTGCTTTCCTGGTCTTCCGAGCATGTGCCAGGAGACGCGGCTTAACTCGCTCTCCTGCCATTCCATTTTCCGCAGCAATTGCGCCGTCATGCGCACGGTGAGTACGGTGCAGAGCAAGGCCAAGCGTGAGGAATGCGGCGAGGAATGCAGCGGACTGCTTGACCAGTCGGCGGAGCGCTGGTCGATCTGGTTCTGAGCCACGACGGTGCGGCGATAGCTGGCTTCGATGAGTTTGGCCACCACGGAGATGAAGGCTTCGTGATCGCGAAAGAGATCCTGCGACGAAAAAGTTTCGGGCTCTTCTACGGCCAATAGACGCTGAGCTTCGGCGGAAAAGGCCGCGGAAGTCTGACGTAACTGGTCGTACAAATGGCGCTGCGGCGTTTGCGAACCTTCCGTAACGATGCGGGCAATATTGCGATCGGCTTCGTCCAACTGGGCAAGAATCTTGCTGTAGTCGACGGAATCGGGATCGCGCGCCAGGACGGAAAAGACTTCGCTAAAGCTGGCTTGTTGCCGGTGCACTTCTTCGAGCAGGCGATTGGTGGATTGCTGCTCCTGCACCAGGCGGGCGGCGCTCTCCTTAATCGTGTGGATATTACCGATGCCAATGAAGGCTCCGGCCAATAGCAGGACGATCACTAAGCTGAATCCAACGATCAGGACGCGCAATAGGCTGCGGTGAGTGATGCGGCGGGCGGGCGCAGGTGAATGTTCCTTCACACTCCTCCAACTCCATGATGGCGCTATGGGGCGCAAGGTCGATATCCCCAAGCGGGTCTAATCGGGGGACCGAATCGGGGCTATGGTTGGGCGATTCCCCAGTCTTCTTTAGGTTCCAGGATAGCCTTTCGAGTCTATCGTACAAAAACTGCGGATAGTTGAAGATAGAGTTGTCGGGAAGAAAAATCCCACAAGGAGAATCAAAATGAAAAAGAGCTTACTCGGAATCGTTTTCGCGGCCGCCACGCTGCCTTTGACCTTTGCGCAGTCCACGCCTGCCCCGGCGACGCCGGACCAGAGCAGCACGTCGACCTCGACAGCAAAGAAGACCAAGACCAAAAAGCACAGCACCAACAAAAAGACCAGTGCGACAAAGACTGGCACCGGCAGCACCAGCACCCCTCCGCAGAAGTAACTTCTTTCCTGCGTATCCACAACGTGGGCAGGCAGTCTACCTGCCCACGCGATTTCCTCTGTCGTCCCCCCCGTTTGAGAGAAACTCCCCGATCGTTCCACCTTTGTTCTTAAGGCATGCAGGAATATGATGTCGCACTGAAACTGCTTTTGCAGGGCTCCGCCACGGTGACCATGCGCGCGCTGACCGGCACTACGGTTGCGAAATGGCTGGATGTCGAACTTCCTAAAGTCCAAAACCTGCGCCTCGACCTGTTAGGTGAAACGGTGGAAGGCGATCTGATCCACTTGGAGTTGCAGAGTACCAATGATCCGGCGATGCCCCTGCGGATGGCGGAATATGCGCTGGGCGTTTTTCGTTTATTTCAGAAGTTTCCTCTGCAGGTAGTCCTGTATGTCGGTCAGGCAAAGATGCGCATGGACGATAAACTCCGTGGAGCGGAAGTGTCCTTCGCGTACCATCTAATCGACATTCGCACTCTTGATGGTGAGCAACTTCTCGAAAGCGACGCCATTGGGGATAACTTAATTGCCATCCTCGCGCGACTGCGAGATGATAGAAGGGCGGTACATCGGGTTGTGCGGCGCATCGCGGGGTTGAACGCGGCTCAGCGGGACGCTGCCTTAAGCCAGTTATTCATCCTGGCCGGATTACGGCGATTGGCTAGTGTAGTGGAAGAGGAGTCGTCTAAAATGCCTATTGAGACAAGCATTCTGGAACACGATGTGCTCGGACCTTTGTTCTTGAAAGGCGTGCAACAAGGCGTGCAAAAGGGAGAAGTCGCCGTCCTGCGCCGGCAGATCCAGAGGCGCTTCGGCGCCCTCCCTGGCTGGGCCTCGGACAAACTCGAGTCGCTTTCGACGTCGAGCCTGGAAGATCTCAGCGAACGGGTACTGGACGCTACCAGCGTCGAAGAGTTGTTGGGCTAGCGCCTTCCCGCCGCGCGATATAATTCGGATATGGCTTCTCTGGTGGACGTATCCCAACCCGCGCTCTTGAACGAAAAGCAAGAGAAGCTCTTTTCCGTCCTGCGGGACCTCGATCGGGTCATGGTGGCTTATTCCGGCGGCGCGGATTCGGCTTACCTTGCTTGGGCCGCGCATCAGGTGCTGGACGGAAATGCGGTAGCTGTTACCGCGAATTCGGCTTCGATACCGGAATCGCACAAGCGTGACGCCGAAGCGTTTGTGCAACAGTTCGGCATCCCCCACGAGTACATCGAAACGCACGAATTCGAGAATCCCAATTACCTGAAGAACGACGCCAACCGCTGTTTCCACTGTAAGGACGAATTGTTCACCCGCCTGGAGGAGATTGGGCGCGCGCGCGGCATCACCAACATTATCTACGGCGTCAATGCCGACGACTTAGGCGACTACCGCCCCGGCCAGAACGCCGCCGGATTGCACAAAGTGAAGGCGCCGTTGGTGGAAGCCGGGTTACGTAAAGCCGAGATACGGGAACTGTCGCGCATAGCCGGTTTGCCGACTTGGGACCGTCCTGCGTCGGCGTGCCTGAGTTCGCGCATCCCATATGGCACACCCGTGACGATCGAGAACATCAAGACCGTCGAACGGGGAGAAGAGGACATCAAGGCGCTGGGATTCCGCCAATTCCGCGTGCGCTTCCACGGCGAACTGGTGCGCCTCGAGATTTCGCCTGAGGAATTGCCCAAAGCGCTCACGCCCGAAATGGCGCGGCGATTTACCAGCATTTTCAAATCCCTCGGATTCAAATACATCACACTTGACCTGGAAGGATACCGGCAAGGGTCGTTGAACGAAGTATTGAATCTTTCGTCTGTCTCACCGGCCCACCGCGCGCTTTAGCGCTCGTGCAGGCCAAGTGAGCGCACGCGCTACCCGAAAGGCCTTCCACCTACTAATTCCCTGCAACACGTCGGAGAACTCCTGTTCGCGTTCGTAGAGAAAGCGGATCTGGTCGTCGCGCCGTGCGAATAGTTTGCGGAGTTCGGCAACGTCGTCATCACGCAAGGTGTAGCCTGGCTGGATGTGACTGGGAAGGGGCCGCTGATAATAATACGTGCCGTGCGAAGGCGCGATTTCAGCAGCGGGCCGGTCCTGGCTATAGAAATAGACAGCCAGCGACTTACGCGTGATCCCCGAGTCCGGCGGCGTGCGGATGACGCGGAAACCGTGCCAGGAATTTTCCGTGGTTTCGAAAATCACAGCGCGATTCGCCACCGGCGCCACGATCTTGCGATCTTCATCCGAGTCGGCGGAAGGCTCGCGCAGCAATTCCAGGCATCCGCCCCACGATTCATCCCAATGGGAGTTCAAGAACACGATCAAATTCAGGCGGCGATGCCAGCCAAAGCGCGGATGGAAATTGAAGTCGACATGGGAATCGAGTTCCTGCCCGGAGCGATTCTCGTGTGTCCCGCCGCCCACGTATTCCTGGTCGTAAAGCAAGGCGGCAATGCCCGTAATCTGTGAAATCAAGGCGAGAAAGTCGTCGTAGCGCATGAGGCGATCGAAGCGGAAGTAGGCGGACCCTAGCCGCGCGATATCCGGGATCACGGACTTGCCGGCCAATTCGCCGTGTTCGTTCCGGGCGTTGCCGGATTCGAAGGCAGGGAATTGATCGATTAGTTCCTGGCAGAATTTCGGATCGAGAAACTGGTCGATAGCGACATAACGGAAAGGCTGCGCGGCACTGAATTGGCGAGCGAACTCCTCGACGTGCGCAAGTACATCGGGGTTGAGAAGAGAAAGCACTTCCCCAGTTTACCCGCTTCTATCGAGGCACCAGATTGCGCCGCAACGCACACGATGCGGCCAATGCTCCGCCCGCAAGCGCTCCCACCACACCGGGCACCGCGGCGTCCGCACCGGTCAGGTAAAGGTTGCGCACCGGTGTACGCGTGCTCAAGGCCCGCACCTGGAAGCGTTTGGGCGTACACGCCGGGCCGTAGATCTGGCCTTGATGGTAGTTAGCGAACTGCTGCGTGGAAAGCGGGGTGGATAATTCACAATAATCGATCTTGCCGCGAACGGCGGGTACATGCCGTTCGAGTTCGGTGCGAAGGCGTTCGGCAAGGCGTTGTTTGAAGGCCTCGTAATCCGCACCGCGCCGCTTCCAGCGCGTGCCGTCCCATGGTTCGAACCACTGGTAGGGCGCCAGGGTCACTACTTCAATGGTGGCGCGGCCGGGGTAGCGGCGAATGAAATCGGGGTCCTTGGCCGAGGGGAACGAAATAAACATGCCCGGAAACGGTTGCTCGGGATCGGATCGGTAACGCGCCAGATTACCGTCGTGATCGGCGCTTGGATAAATCCAAAGGTTCGTATCGCCGAATTCCGGTGCGCCCGCGTCGCGCCGGAGGCCGACGTACAGACACAGATGTCCCATCGACGAGGGAATGCCTTCGATCTCCGCCAGCGATTGCGCCCGTCCCGGCGTCTCGGCGGGAAGCAGTTTGGCATACGTATTCCAGGCCCCGGCGTCGCTGAAGATCAGCGGTGCGCGTAACTCACGGCCATCCTCCATGCGTACGCCGACGGCCTGATTGGCGGCATCGACCATAATTTGCTGCACGCCCGCGCCGACGATTACGCGGCCACCGGCGCGTTCGATCACCGGAGTGATACTGGCGGCGATGCGCGATGCGCCTCCCACCGGATAAAACGCGCCTTCAATATAATGTTCCGCGATGATGGCGTGCATTCCGAAACTGCTCTGTCCCGGTGGGAGCCCGTAGTCACCCCACTGCCCGGCCAGTACCGCGGCCAGTTCAGTGTTGGAAGTCAAACGGGCGAGAGCATTTGCCGTGGTTTGCCGGGCATATTTTAGGAATCGACGCCGGAGGAGCGGTCCGGCGAATCGGGCGGCCGCTGCCGGTATCGCCCTTTCCGCGAAGAACAGTTGCAGCGCGCCCGCGGCTTGGCGTACTTCTTTGACGTAGCGGCCGATCGCGGCGCGCTCATCGGGGAAGCAGTGGGACACCCCCTGGACAAAGGCATCTGCTCCGGCGGTGAATTCGTACGCGCGATCCGCAATTTGGATACGGTCATAGACAGCGGGCATGGCATTCCACTGCAGACGGCCTCCGGTAATTTCATCGAAGAGCCTGCGCATAGGATCTCCGGCAACCATCTGGCCGACGTAGTGCACGCCCACATCCCACTCGTATCCGGGGCGGTGGAAGACGTGCGTGAATCCACCGGCAGTGTAATGCCGTTCGAGGACGAGTACCCGCTTTTCGGCGCGCTGTGCCAGCAGGGCCGCGGAGGCGAGGCCCCCGATGCCGGAGCCAATGACGATGGCGTCGTAATCCCCTTCCGGGGGATGTTGTTTGTAGGATAAGCCTACGTTGCCAGCGCTCAATGTAAATGTTGACATGAGCAACATTATAAGGCGATTAAGTTGCTGCTGTCAACATCGTTTTGATAGAATTAGCAAGTGCCCGTTCCACAGCCTTACCACCACGGCAATCTAAAGGAAGCTCTCCTCGCAGCAGCCGTCGAACTGATCTCGGAAACCGGGCCGCATGGATTCACGTTGCGCGAGGCGGCGCGGCGCGCGGGCGTGTCGCACAATGCCCCGTATCGCCACTTCCGGGACCGGGACGATTTGCTGGCGGCGGTGGCCACCGACGGCTTCGACCGTTTGACGCGGGCCATGTCTCGGGGTGGCTCAAAAAACAGCGCCATGAATCGCCTGCGCCGCAGCGGCTTGGCCTACGTGGATTTCGCCCTCCGTTGGCCGCAGCACTTCGCCGCCATGTTCGATGCTCCATGGAACGAAGCGAAATATCCGGAATGCGCGGCCGCGGCGCAGCGATGTTTTGAGACACTGCTCGGCTTCGTCCGCCAATGCCAGGAGTCCGATGAGATGCCGGGGGGGGACGCAGAACGCTTGGCCTATCACGCCTGGTCGCTAGTGCATGGGATTGCCAAACTGGCCAATGCCGGCCAACTGCCCTGGCATTCGAAAGCCGAAGTGCTGCGTTTTTGTGCCTTCAGCATGGGAAACGCGCCGCGATTGGGGCTCGCATAGCTGTTAGCCTAACCATATGAATTCTACCGTGCTGATTACGGGCGCATCGAGCGGCATTGGCGCAGAAATGGCTAAACTGTTTGCGGCCGCCAGGCACGATCTGATCCTGGTTGCGCGCAGCGAAGACAAACTCCAGGCGCTCAGCGGGGAACTGGCGCGCACGCACGGAATTCAAGCGCGCGTCTTGGCCGCGGATCTGGCAGACTCTGCGGCGCCGGCGCGGATTTTCGAGACCCTCGCACAGCAGGGAGCGCACCTCGACGTGCTGGTGAACAATGCCGGCTTTGGCGCGCGCGGCGCTTACGCGGAAATCGATTTCGAGGTGGAGTCGCGCATGATTCAGGTAAATATCATGGCGCTCTCGCATCTTACTCGCCTGTTTCTACCGGGCATGCTGGCGCGCCGTAGTGGAAAAATCCTGAATGTCGCGTCGACAGCGGCGTATGTGCCCGGACCTTACATGGCCGTCTACTATGCGTCGAAAGCCTTCGTGCTTTCCTTTTCGGAGGCTATCGCCGAAGAGGTAAAGAACTCCGGAGTGACGGTGACGGCGCTGATTCCAGGACCTACCGGAACCAACTTCGCCGTCACGGCCGGCAACCAGGATACGCCACTGTTCCGCGCAGGGGCGGTGATGAGCGCGGCGGCAGTGGCGCGTGTCGGATTCGATGCTCTGATGGCGGGAAAACGCGTGGCCATCGCGGGCGTCAGCAACAAGCTTACGGTATATTCGACGCGCTTTGCGCCACGCAAAATGCTGGCAGGTATCGCCAGCAGGCTGAATCGGTAGGGTTCCGGGCGTACAAAATGCGAAGATTGACGCCTATGCGATACTAAGACTAAAGGATGCAAGCCACCACCCAGATTCCGGACGAGACATCTGTCGTCCTGCAGGCGCGCGAAGGCGACGCCAAGGCCTTCTCGGAATTGGTGCGCCGCTACGAGAATAAGATCTTTCGGCTGGCGATGCACATCACCCAGAACCGGGAAGACGCCGAGGATGTATTGCAGGAGACATTCCTCAAAGCGTATGAACACTTGGACCAGTTCCAGGGCAATTCGAAGTTCTATACCTGGATCGTACGCATCGCCGTCAACCAGGCGTTGATGAAGCTGCGTAAACGCAAGACGGACAAAACCGTGTCGATGGACGAGACCATCGATACCGGAGAAGATACGGTCGCGCGTGAAATTGCGGCTTGGGACGAAAATCCCGAGCAGCGTTACTCGCGCGATGAAATCAACCAGATTCTGAGTACCGCCGTGGATAGCCTGGCGCCTCCCTATCGCGCGGTCTTTGTGCTACGGGATATCGAAGAGATGTCCACGGAAGAGACCGCCGAGGCGCTCGATTTGTCCATTCCCGCGGTAAAGAGCAGGCTGCTGCGCGCGCGCCTACAGCTTCGCGATAAACTGACGCGCTTTTTCAAGCATAAGGAGGATGACGCCTTTGCTTACATGTAAGGAGTTCTTGCAGGAACTCAGCGACTATCTTGACGAAAATGTCGACGCGGAGATCCGTGCAAAGTTGGAGCAGCACATTACGGAATGCCCCAACTGTTGGGTGGTCTGCGACACCACCAAGCGGACGATCCGTATTTATAAAGGAATGGAGACGCATCCCATCGCGCCGGATATCGAAGCGCGATTATTGGCCGCGCTCGAGCGGAAAATGAAGGCTCATCCACCTAACGAACCTCCTCCTCCCCCGGAAGACAGGCCCGACGGCCGGCCCCATTGAAGCCACTTCAGTAGCTCTTCGCTCAGCGTGTTCAAGCTGTTTGTTACTCGATCCGTCTCTACATTTACTAGTGCATAACGTTCGACGGTCGAATCGCCCGATTGTGTCAAAGCGTGGTGATCTTCGCGCAGATTGGGAAGGTCGGCGTGTGCCAGTGGCGATCCCCGTAGCGCCTCGGCGAGTGAGTGGAGAGTTAATTCCACATCGTTGGCAAACCGGCTGAACGCCGCGCGCGCAGGCACTGCACGGCTGCTATGCAGTCCTGCCTCCAGCGCCATCACCGCATGGATGAGGCGGTGCGAACTGGCCAGAATCGCGGAAAGCGCCGCCATGGTTTCGGCGGTAGTTCCAGGCTCCGCGCGCAACCGGTCGAACGAGGCTTCCAAATTGGATCGCGCCCTTCTGGCAGCCAGGCGCGTCTGGTCGAGGGCCTCTTCGAACGAAGTGACCGGCTGGATATAACTCTGGCGGATGGTGCGGAAGTAGTCGCGGTACGCATCCAGCATAAGGGCCATCTCGTCTTGCACCCGGGTTCGTTCGCGGGTAGGCCACAACCAATACGCCATCAGCGCGATCGCTCCTCCAATGGCGGTGTTCAATCCGCGCGCGGCCATCACCTCTTTAGGCGATACACCGGCCATGGCGATCAACAAAACGATCATGCCCGTCACGGCGGTAACGAAGATGCCGTAATTGGCCGGCCCCCAGCACCGCAACACATACATCAACGCCACGATAGTTGCAGCTTGGGCGATGGCCGACGCCGGCAGCATGTGGAACAGCGCGGTAGCGAAGATTAACCCGGCGAACGTTCCGGCCAGTCGCAGGACGCCGCGGGTAAAGGTAGAGGAGAAGTCCGGCTTCAGGACGATAGCGATGGTCATGGGAAGCCAGTAGGACCGGTGCAGTTCGAAACCCCGGCCTAACGCATCGCCAAGCGCTACGCAAACTGCCAGTCGGATCGCATGCCTACACGCTGCCGACCGCAGGCTCAAATTCGCGCGCAACGTAGCGAGCGTACCGCCCACCCGCAGATACCAGGGCCGCCGGACCTCCTGGCGGGCGAACGCATCCAGGCCCTCAACCGTAGCGTGCGCGGCTAATTCGAAACTGGCGCGCAGTTGCCCGTTGAGTGCATCCATTTGGAGTCGCGCGTCCCCCAGGGTGGCGGCGGGTTCGGGAGCCATGCCGGCCGAAAGCGTTCGGAATTCCTCGGTGAGCGCCTGCAATTCATCCAGTTGGGCATGCACGGATTCCTGGGCTTGCGTAGCCAGTAGGGCATCCGCGATTGACTGGAGCACCCGCGCCGCAGTCTTGAGATAGCTGTCCAGAAATGCGTTCTCAGGGCTATCGGGAACCTCGCGCGTGATGCGCACGCGAAGCCGGCCCAAAGCAAACAGGGCCAGTCGCGCCCGCTCCGACTGGCTGAGCATCGAACGGTATCGTTCGCCTTCTATGCTGTGGTCGCCTGCGAGCGACGAAAGCGCGGCCTGCGCGTCGGTGCTTTGGGCGCTTGCGGGCGGAGCCTCGCGTACCGCTGGAGGCGCCACCGCGGCACGCGCCAGTTCGCCGTATAAAGTGGCCAGCGCGCGCCGTTCGGGCAGGTATCGTCGCACCGGCCAGAAGACGAGCGCCAGCGCGGTTTGCAGCAGCCCTCCGCCCAGGGCCAGTAATCCGGAAAGCGCGGCCGATTCGGGCGGCAAGGGCTTGGCGGCGAAGACCACCAGGGTCACCAGGCTCATGATCCCCAGGTCTGCCGCAGTGGTGCTGAGCGCTACCAGCATGCCGGCGGCAAATGCCCATGCGCCCGCTATAGGAACTGCCAGCAGGTGGTGGTTGCCACAGACCGCTCCGGCGAATACAGCCAAGCCGACCAGGGCGCAAGCCGCCAGCATCCGCCGGGCACGCTGCAAATAGGGATCGTGGCCATCGGAATACGATACGTTCAGGGCGCCGATACCGGCGATCAGTGCGGCGGGAACATTGCCGAACGCAATGCCCGCGGCCAGGGGCAACGCAAAGCCGAGAGTGTTCCGTGCCGCGATCCACGGAGAAATCTTTTCCTTCTGAAATTGAAAGACCTTCTGCCAGACACTCACTTGGGGGGCTGCGGTGCTTGTTCCTTGGTCTTATCGTCCGGAAGCGGCGGCAACTCCTGCCCATCGAACTTGATCACGGCGTCGGCGGAGAACTTGCGATACAACCGGAATTCCTTTTCGTTCTTGGTCCACAGCCTGCCCCCGTGCATGCGCACCGTCGCTACCAGCGGTAGAAAGAATTCGCTATCGCCGATCTTGGTGAAGTCGTAGTCCAACGTTTCCTTGGCTTCGCGAACGGGAAAACTGGGCGGGATATTATCGGCCTCCTGGGTAATGCGGACGATGGTGTTGTATTCCTTATCCACAAATATCGATCCATGATAGCCGACTTTGATCCTCTGCACGTCGTCCTTGGATTCGCCCTGATATTCAATGGTGTAGCTCGTGTATTCCAGCGGAACCCGGAATGAGAAGACGTGGGTCCGGCGATTGCGCAGCGTGGTCCAGCGTTCCCACGCAAATTCCGCGTGGCTCTTGGGATCGAAAATGTCGCGCATGCCGGTGCCGAAATCGCCCATCGACAAAGCGCCGCCCACGGATGCATATGATTGATCTGTGATCACCCGGTCATTCTGCGAGAGCAGCTTGTAATCTTCGCGCTGGTTGAAATAACTGAGCTTCGCGGTTAGGATATCGGCCTGGCGCCAGGACTCCCGCCCAGTAGTGTCCACGTAGCGGCGCGTCTGTTCCAGGCAGATGAAATCGGGAAGCCGCTTGGTATAGTTGATCGCGTAATCGCGCACTTCATCCAGAAGCTTGGCCTGCTCCTCCGAGGATGGGGGGGGAGGCGGAACATAGGCGGCTTTCGGCGCGGGCGGCCGCGAAACCGGGAGCGTGGCCGACTCGGTGGCCATTGCCTTCAGTACCGCCACCGTCTTGGGACCCGCGCCTTCACCTTGCAGCGACTCCACGGTATCCAGGTCCAAGCGCTCCGACAGTTTCATCTTGCGCAGTGTTTCGGCGACTTCCTTGTCCGGATTCTTGAGCTCAATCGCGGATTTAATAAACTGCTTGATCTGCTCAACCGTATAGCCGGAACCAGCCAGAACGCCCAAGCACATCACATAAATAGCAGCGATGCGGCATAACTTCATATAGTCTATTGTCGTATAAAAGCGCAATCCGGTTCCCTTTAACTGCCGTCCGGGTACCCGCCCCGGTGCAGCACCATCGGATAGTGGGGCAGTGTGCCGGGTTTGGGTACGGATGCCCGCCATCCTCCGGGATACGGTTCCAACCCCAGAAACAACTTCCCGGCGATCCCCTCTATGGATTCCCTCAAGTTATGGATTGTGTCTAAACCGAACCGCGCCTCCCAACGTTTCTCGATAGCGGCGAGCGACCTACGGTACGCGGTTTGAGCGTCGATCCCCGCTGAGGTGAGAGCGACGATTTTGTTTCGGCTGCCTTCGGGATCCGGCCCGATGACGATCAACTCACGTTTCTGCAGGTATCCCAACGCCATCGCCATCGCTTCTTTCGAAACGCCGGATAAGCGCGGCAGGTCTCGCACGCGCACGCCTTGTTTCGTCAGCATCCGCAAAACATTGGCGCCGATGGCCAGCGACACAATCGATTTCCGTTCGAATTCGATAGCGAATGCCAGCAGCGATTTGGATAAAAGGGTAGCCAGTGTGAGGTCCGGCGAACCTGCCGGTTTGGGCATTAGTTTTACCCGGCTGAATAACCCGTAGCCTAGGATAGGCAGACAGTCGGGCAACCCGAAATCGAACTGCTGGACCAGCGCCTCCAGAGATTTCCGCAGCCGGTCAAATGCGCCCTCCTCAAAACGGGTGCGCCAGCGCTCTTCAATTTCGCCAAATAAGGGGGCCCAGATTTCTTGCGCTCTGCGTCCCGCCCTGGTGGGCCGAATGAGGCCTGACGCGCCCGGTTCAACCACGATGTATCGCCAACGCTGCATGCCGTGCAGGTTGGTCGAGGTGCCGGCAAGTTGCTCCAGGCGAGCAACCGTAATTCCTTCTTCGCTGACAAACCGCATGCAGTTGGACCACATCACTAGCGACGTAAGCCAAGGGCCGCGCTGTGGACCTGATGCCTCATCATGGTTCGTGATGCGATGCGGCATCCGCTGCTCGAACTCGTTGTCGAATTCAATCGTATACGCGACTAACGCCTGGGACAACAGGGCGGAAAGCGGCAGCGGAGAACTCACGGCGATCCCTCTAGCCTATTTTCCGCGCCGGATCCGCGGCAGGCACCGCCGGTTTCGCTTCCGCTTCGTCTGCCAGCACCACAATGGAACTGCGCGGGAACGCGAACTTGTGGCCCAGTTGGTCGATCACATTAATCTGGCAGACATACTGCCCCGCGGGTAGACCTTTCAGTACGGTCTGCAGCCGCAAAGGAATCACGCCGGGACGCTTGGCATTGGTCCGGTTGACCCGCACCGCAGCCGTCTCCAACACTTTTTTGTCGCCCTGATAAAACGCCACTGTCGCCGTGACGCTGGCGAGTTCACCAGCCTGCGCCTGACCTTGACCGCCGCCCTGACCCTGCCCAGGGAACTGCATCACACCGGGGTCGTACAATTCCAGATACACCGACAATTTCTGCGCGGGCCGGAAGACACGCGTCACATTGGGCATGATCTTGTCCCCGGCTTCGTCGATCAGCGGATCTTCGGCTACCAGTTTCTTGCTATTCTTGGCGCCCGCAATCTGTTCTTTCACCGCCTGCACCTGGTTGCTTAAGATTACGGAACTGAGCCGCAGCGCGCTGCCAGAGCCCAGATCGGGAATCACGAAGGGAGATTCGAAAGTTCCGGCCTTGCCTTCACCGTTCTCTCGCGCCACGAATTTCAGAGTATACTTGCCGGGTCCCAACGTAAAGCCAGTGTCGTATTGAATCTGCTTACGCGTCACCTCGCCGGCCGTGGTGGCAGCCACCTTGAGCGGGATAGTGTCGCGAACTACGGAAGCCTGGCGGCCGCGCGCGTCCAATATCTCGCCGATGAAATCGAGTTCGGTAGCAGCTTTGGCGCCCTTGCTTTGGAATGCAAGTGCCGAGCCCGGAATGCGTACGGTGATGGGCACGAAGTATTTGGCCTTCGCGAGGCGGAAGTAATCCACCTCTACCGCGATGGGCAGATCAGTAACAGGATTATCGCTCTGCAAGGCTTCCTGCAACTGCGCTTCTTTATTGGTGCCGGTCATCTTGGCGAAGGTAGTGGGGCCGTAGTAACCCTGCCGGTAATCCAACTTGGCTTTCAAATCGCCCGATTTCGGCGCCAGTTTCACTTGAATACGGCGGTACTTGCCATCCTGCGCGGCATTGGAGCTCGCATACGTGAGCATGTAATAGCTGCTGATATCTTTCTGAACCTGCGTCATGCCCAGCGTCAGATCGTTCGAATCGAGCAGCGCTTTGCCTCCCGTATCGGCGGCCAGGGTGTCCAGCGTTTCCTGTGTATTGTGGAAGCTATCCATCATGGATTGCTGGGCCGACCCGCTATAGAGATTGGTGCCCACCGAAGCCGCCGTGCTGGCGTCACCTGCGGGGGCGCTGGCCATCAGGCCGCGCGCATCGATCGGGTAAAAGGCCACGTTGGCGCGGATGGCGGCGTTTACGGTTGCCTGAAGTTGCGACTGGTTATCGACACCCGTCTTCTGAATGCCGCTCGAAATGTAGACCAGGGCTTTCTTTTCCGGATAGTGCGCCAGGCGTCGCGCCGCATCTTCGAGCGCCGCCAGCTTGCGGTCCGAATTGAAGATATTGAATTCGGTCTCGTCGGCGACGAACGATCCGCTGATATCCTGCGAATCGGCGCCGGTGTCCGCCTGCGTCGACCAGTTCGCTCGATTCGCCGACGTGAAAAGAGTGCAGCGTGGAAATCAACTGGTCGCGATCGGCGGTGAAATCGAGAACCGTCTTCAACTCGGTTCCGAAAGTCATGATCGAAACCATATCGCTGGTGGTCATCTGGGTGGCCAGGAACTTGATGGCGGCGTCCACGGCGCGGATCTGCTCCTGCGGCTGCATGGACGAGACATCGAACAACATCACAATCAGCCGGCGATCGCGCAGATCCGGAGCCTTGGCGGGTGTCGGGCGCGGGCGCCGGGGTCGGAGCGGGCTTAGGCGCCTCGCGGGTCTGCAGAGTTTTGGCCGGCAAGATGGGCTCGAGCGGCTTCGACTCTCAATCTTCTGCAGCTCGCAGCTTTGCAGCGTCTGCAGTTTGCCGTCTTCGTACAGCAGGAAATCGCCCTTAGTCAGGCTGCCGATAGACTTGCCGTCGCGGCTGGTCACTGTCACGTTCACCACCACCACGTTCGCCGTGGTAGAGAATGTCGCCATCTGCTGGGAACTCAGTTGGCTGGCCAGCAGGGCCGCCGTCAATACGATTGCCAGATATTTCAAAACCGGAACCTCATGACGATGTCGAGTGATACGCATGCCTGCAGCCGGAGATCGGCAGACCGTAGTTCGACGGCATTCACCACCGTCCCCAAATTCGTGTAAAGTCGACCTGATTCAAAATGTTATTGGCTTCCGCGCGAAACTCCAGACGGCGCCGCGTATCGCCAAACTGGAACGACCGTGCCGAACGCGGCGTTCACCGATACCAGGTTCGGGCCCGGAATGGTATTGCGCCCGGCATTGCCAAACTGTCCCGTGGGCGGTACGCGTAAATGCCGCCAGATTGAAGAAGCCCGACGCCGGTATTCACCGGCGCGCCCGTAGCATCGGCGCGCTCGCTGCCCACGCCGCCAGTCTGCGCCAGCGACTTCCGTTTGCCCAGCACGCGCGCCGTCAGCGGCGTGCCGCTTTCGGCGGTTACGCCACCGCTCAACGACCAATTCCGCAGCAGACGGCCGGCCCAGCCGCTCGACGCAAATAGCGCGAATTCGGATTGCCGAAGGGCGAGGTATAAACCCAGCTCATGTTGAACACGTTGGTGCGATTGAAGCTCGATAAGCCGCGTTCGGCGGCCAGATCCAGCCAATTCTGCGCCACCGTGCCGCCGACTCCCCCGAAGCTGGAGGCATCGTCGATGGACTTAGAAAAGGTGTACCGCGCATTCATCGAGATGCCCCCGCGGAAGCGGCGCATCAAGTGCGTCTGCAGAGCATTGTAAGTGGAATCGCCCACGGGCGAATCGTAAATGAATCCTGTTGCGTTGGCAAGTTGCGTCCCGGATTGCAGCGAGGTTCCAGGCGGGCCTTCATTCGGCAAAGTCAACACGTCCAGCCGCGTTCCCTTGGTGCCCAGGTAGCCCACTTCCATAAAGAAGCCTCTGCCCAGATCGTGCTGGATGGTGAGGTTCCAGGTCTGCGCGTAAGGCGTGCGATAGTAGCGATCGACCGCAAAGGTATTCGTGATCGCGAGCGGAGACACCGCCACCAGTCCATCCGCCAGAGTCAGCGGAACGGCGGGGCTGGTGTTGACGCTCTCGGAAACGGCGAAGGGCGGCAGGCCCGCGGGCTGCGGCTGCTGCGCCAATTTCAGTCCGAACGGAATGTAAGCCTGGCCGTTGTAATAGATGCCATAGCCGGCGCGCACGATGGTGGAGCGCTTGATGAACGGCACCTTCCAAGAAAGGCCCAGGCGCGGCGAGAAATTGCGGTAGTCGGGATTGATCAGCCCCGCGGGAAACGCATCCCGGAGTAAGGCCCCGGCACCGTAGGCGCAACCACCGCCACATTGGCAAAGCCCGGGGCGATATCCAGATTCGCCATCTCGTTGTACTTTTCCTGCAGCGGCGCGAAAAATTCGTAGCGCACGCCCAGGTTCACGGTCAGGTTGGCGCCCACTTTCCAATCGTCCACCACATAACCGTTCCAAGATATTCTGCGAGAAGTACATCGCCGGGCTATATTGGATCGAAGCGGATTGCGGCAAGCCCAGCAGGAAATCGGCGAAATCCAGACCCGTGTCCCTGGACCGGCATGCCATTAGCGCCGAACTGGCTGGTAGCCTCGCCGGTGAAGTTGAAAGTACCGCGTCCGTTCTGCTGGGTCTCGGTGCTGAAATCGTTGCGCCCGTATTGCATGCCGAGCGTGAGCGTGTGCTTGCCCCGCGAAAGAATCACGCTTTCGGTCACGTTTTGGCTCTGGTTGCGCGTCAGCACCGGGTTCGCATCGCTCAGCGAGCCGTAAGTTCGTGAAGTTCAAGTTCGGCGGACCGTAAGTCCACCGGATTTGAGGATGTGCCTGCGATCCCCAACTCCGCGGCGACATCGGTCCATAGGCGAAAGAAGGGAGTGGTTTCGCTGCGGTTGCGGTTGAACGCCACGCGTGAGCTCAGAATCGTGGTCGGCGAGAAATTATGCGTCCAAGTGAGATCGGTCTTGATGCCGTAGCCGCTCACGGTGTCGAAGAAAGCGAAGGGCTGGGCGATTGTCGCCGTCGCGCCGCTGGTAAGAGAGGTGGTAAGCCAGCCGGTCTCTCTTCGCCGACATTCCGCATCACGCGGCCGTTCAAGTTATCGCGTGTTATTGGGCGGGGATGCCAGGTATTGATAGTTGTTCACCAAGCCGGGCTGATTGGGCAGCGGGATAATAACTGCAGCAGGCTGGCGGCAATCGGATTCAGATCAGATTGCCGGAATCTAGTTATTGGGGAAGGGCGTTGGTCCCCGGAGCGAAGATCTGCACCGGGCCGGAAGTCTGCAACACTTGCGAGAAGTCCCCGGCGCGTTCGTGCGCGGTGGGAACGGTCTCCACTGCGGCGTACGGCTGGCGCGAACGCGTGCCGGTATAGTTCAAATAAAAAAATGTGGAAGTATCTTTTACGATCTTGGGAATCACCAGCGGGCCGCCCAGCAAGAAATCCGAAGCGGCTGCTGGCATAAGCGGTTGCGGAACCTCGCTTGCCAGTAATGGAAAAAGGTTTGGCATTCACGGCCGAATTGGCCAGAGTCATAAACGCCATGCCGTGGATCTGGGTAGGACCGCGGCGATTGCCGAACTGCGCGCCCGGTCCGCGCTGGCCCTGCCCCTGCCGTCGATTGCCGCGCTGGACCACCCTGGCCGCCACCGCGTCCGCCGAAAACCGCCGCCTCCGGGCCGCCAAAGCCGCCCCCCCCCGGTCCGTCCGAACCCGCCTCCGCCCTTGCCGCCGAAACCGCCACCGCCCGGAGCACCCTGCCCCATGTCCGCCATCGGACCGCCCGGACCACCCGGGCCGCCCATCATCATGACGAAATCGGGCTGCCGCATTTTGGCGCCAGGCCCTGGCTCAGGCTGCCGGATACCTGGAAGGCTTCGCTGCTGTTCTGGCCGTCCGCCGGCCGGCGTCGCGGCCGCTGTCGCGGGCGTCTCCGGCGCGCTGATTTCGCTTTGCAATTGCGATTCAAGCGGATTCGCCGGTGCGCGCTGCGCGCCGCCCATGCGGGCCATCCGTTGCATCATGGGCGACTCCTGCATTTACAGCGCGAAATCGACCTTCGCCGTTGCCGCGCAGCTAGCCTTCTTGGTGACCGCGTCGAAACCGAACATGCGCACTTCTATCGAGCAATCGCCGGCGGGAACTCCAGTGAAAGCATAGTGGCCCGCTCTGGTCGGTAGTAGTAACTATCTTCTGGTCACCGATTGTGGCAGTCACCGTGGCGCCGGGAATAGGCTGGTTGGCTGATTTGACCATACCGCTTTGCGCGCACAGGCCCGCCGCGGTAGTAATGCCAGAGTTGGAGTGAGTAAACGATACAAGGGCAAATTATCCAAATGCCTCAAGTAACAAGGACGACTGAAAACCCTCCGTCGTTACCTGTTAAGACATTGTAAACCATTGCGGGAGAGTAACATTCGGGGCTTCGCATGCGCCTTTTCAGCATGCGGAAATTAATGACCACAGGCTTTCTTATCGGATTGCTCTCACTCGCGGCTATGGCTGCGGATGTGAGCGGCAAATGGACTGCGCAGATGCCCGGACGTGGCGGGCAGACGCGCGAAGCTACCTTCAATCTCAAGGCTGACGGCAATACGCTGACCGGTACGGTCAGCGGGCGGATGGGCGAAATGCCTATTTCCGATGGCAAAATTGACGGTGACCAAATCTCTTTCACGCAAACCATGGAGTTTAACGGTAATTCCGTCAAACTGATCTACAAGGGAACCATTTCCGGCGACCAGATCAAGTTCGTCAGGATGCGTCAAGGGGGCCAGGGAGAGGGACAAGAGTTTATCGCGAAGCGGGCGTCGTAGCGTCTTCGTCGAGCATAATCACCATCGCATCGCCATGGCATACCAGGCGCGCGGGAGAGGACTCGCCATAGCCGAATCCGTTCTTCCGTGCGCCCGTGGCGGTTACCGTAACTAAATCCTTACGAGTTTCTACACGCCCGTAAACTACCGCCCAGCTATCGACGTCCCCGCTACCAAAGCGCAGTTTCGTCAGCGATGTCCCTACTTTTACCGCGCGTAGCTTTTGTGAAAGCAGCGGAGCATCGACCGCTAATACGGCGGGCGGCTTCGGTGCATCGGCAGGATCGTAAGTAATCCAAAATGCGTTAGGCCATTCCTGGTCGCCGATCACCAACTTGCGTGCACATTTCTGTTCGCCGAGCCAGCGTCCGCTCTGCCGCGATGAAAACCGGCCCACCACCGCCACTACTTTACCGTCATAAGCCGCGAGATCCTGCATGATCTCGCAGACCGTCACGGGCTGCAGCGGGGGCTCCGCCGCCTCGATCAGCGGACACACCACCGATAGAAATAGTATTGCGAGTCTCACGTTTCCTGAAGCGTTAATCCATTATAGGCGCGGACCAGGGCCGGCGCGTTACAAGTTAATCGAGGACAGCCTCACCAGACTGCCCCCGATCAATTTCGGAGAAACGGCTACAGGTGGATGCCGCGAAAAATGTTGATCACGTCCTGCGCCAAGCCTTTCACCACATCCCCGACAGCCTTGCCCGCAGTTGCCGCATCGCCGGCGATAGTCTGCCCTACGGGAGTGCATAGAAATACGAAGAGGTTACCCGCCGCAAATGCCGCAGCGCTGGCCGGATCGGATGGGACTGCCACGATAAGGGCCGCCGTCGAACTAACCGATGGCGTCGCAATTGAAATTGTTGCCATATGCTTTCTCCTTGAATTCGAATCTATTGCTTTGCTGCCAAAGCATTCAAAGTCGCTTGCATCTCCGCCAGCATCGCCTTCAAATCGGCAAATTGCTGATCGCTGGTTTCCGCCACCGGCGCGGGTGACAAATCCGTGCGCTCAACCACCCAACTGCCCCCCGGGTTGAATGGCGATCCCGGAAGATTCACGATCTGTTCGTTGGTCATCAGCGGCCGGATCGGCACCGGAATGGTCACCGCATTCGCCGGCGCGGCCGTCACCGGCTGATCGTAGATCCAGTTCAAGCCGGCGGTCGTCACCGACCAGTGGCCAGGCGCCCCCACGCCATGCGCATTCTGTGCCTCGATCAGGGGCTGTGCGGCGAATGATTGGTTCCCCACCTGGATGTACCATTGGCGCCGCGGATCGAGCCCATAAACATAGTGGAACAATCCGTTGTTCTCCTGGACCACGGAAACCGCCTGCCCCGGATACAGCGGCGCAAGTTGGTTCGCGACCGCCTGCGCGGCTGCCTGCAGGCAAACCTGGTCGGGATTGGCCGAACCGATGGGGCCATAGGGCCCTACCTCCATGGCGTCCGTAGGCACGGAAACATACGCCGGATAGTTATACGTGCCAGGCAGATTCACGCTGCCCGCCTCCGCGGCAGTGAGGGTCATCTGGCCGACGAAGCCAGTGGCAGGAGCCGTGGCATCGAAGATCAGGTAGGGCTGGCCGGAAGGCGCCGGGTCCGACCATCCTTTCAGCGGTTGCGTCGCGTCAAACGGCGGCGCCTGCTGTCCGGTACCCTGCAGCCAGGCGGCGCGCGTTGTGTATACCGGAAACAGATCCAGCGTGGATAATTGATACTGCGGTTGGTTCGGTTGTATAGGTTGCAATTGTGACATAAGAGGCTCTTCAGCTTCAGGGTAAGCACAGCCGTTTCATTCCCCAGCCGGCCGCCAGGTGCAAGCTACTGAAACAACAGGTCGCCGCGATTCTTTGAGTGCCGTGACTCGCTTCACGGTTAGAATGAAAACGTTCGATGTTTGAGCTCTTTCGATCTTTCCTGCCCCTTCACAACCCGATCGGCTTCGGCGCCACTGATTTTGTTGAGTTGGAAGTCGCCATCCTGCTGGTTTTACTGATCGCCTTGCATGCCGGTGTCGGCGGTTGGGCCCGCAAACTCGCGGCCCGTACCCCTTGGGCCCTCCTGGCGCTGGCGGTTCTCCCTGTCGCGCTCCGCTTGGCCCTGCTCTGGCAGAGCCCCGCGCCGGTCCCTAACGGCTCGGACGAATTTTCGCACTTACTGGCCGCGGACACTTTGCGCCACGGGCGTCTGGCGAATCCGGTGCATCCTCTGCACCAGTTCTTCGAAACTACATTCGTGTTGCAACAGCCCAGCTATAGCTCGATCTTCCCGGTCGGCCAGGCCATTGTCCTGGCTGTGGGCCGCGCCATCTTCGGACACCCCTGGGCCGGCGTGTTGCTTTCCGTGGCGGCCCTGTGCGCGCTCTGCTACTGGATGCTCTTAGCCTGGACCACGCCCGGTTGGGCCCTCGTCGGCGGATTGCTCGCCGTCATCCAGTTCGGCCCTCTTCGATACTGGATGAACACATACTGGGGGGGGGCCGTCTCGGCCGTGGCGGGCTGCCTCGTGTTTGGATCCTTGCCCCGGCTTCGCCAGCGCGCGGTCACCCGCGATGCCCTGTTCCTAGGCCTTGGGATCGGCATCCAAGTGCTGACCCGGCCGTTCGAGTCGCTTCTATTGATCGCCGCCGTAGCCTTGTATTTCCTGCCCGCCATGCGCGGACAAAGAAACTGGGCGAAGCTTGCAAGAGTCTCGGCAGCGGTGTTGCTCGCCATCCTGCCGGCCGCCGGCTTGACGCTCCTGCACAACAAACAAGTCACCAGTAGCTGGACAACCCTTCCCTACATGCTGAGCCAGTACCAATACGGCGTCCCGGCTACATTTACGTTCCAACCCAACCCCATACCGCATCGCGAACTAACGGCTAGCCAGCAACTGAACTACGACGAACAAGCCGCCACCCATGGCCCCGGCACCGATACAGTAAAAAGTTATCTTGAGCGCCTGCTTTACCGTGCCCGCTTCTATCGTTTCTTCTTCCTGCCTCCCCTATACCTCGCGCTGCCCTTCTTCCTTCCCGCGCTGCGGAACTGGCGTTTCGTATGGGTGGCGGCAGCGCTCGCGCTATTCGCCCTGGGCACGAACCTCTATCCCTACTTCTACCCGCACTACGTCGCGGCCGCCACATGTCTATTCCTGCTCGTCAGCGTCACCGCGCTCGAGCGTCTGAGTCGCATCGTGATCGGTCGCTATCCCGCTGGAGCGGAAGCCGCCCAGTTGCTGCTCTTGCTCTGCGCCGCCCAATTCCTGTTTTGGTTTGGCTTCCATTTATTCGGCAATTCCAACGCTTCCATCGCCATTCTGCAGTACGATTCGTGGGACGACGTAAATCACGGCGACCCCGAAGGCCGCATCGCCGTTCGCGACCAACTGGCCCAGGCGTCGGGCAAACAATTGGTGTTCGTGCGTTACTGGCCGCGCCACCGCTTCAAAGAATGGGTGCGCAACGATGCAGATATCGACGCCGCACGCGTCGTGTGGGCTCTCGATCGGGGCGCCGCCGAAAACCAGAAACTGCGGCGCTATTATCCCGATCGGAAGGACTGGTTGCTGGAACCTGACGCCCATCCGCCTCGCCTATCGCCCTACCAGGATGAGCCCCCGCCGCCAAAGATAATCGAACCGCCGGCTCCCGAGGAACAACGGGAGAAGCCCAGTCCGGAAATGAATGGCATCCAATTGCTGCCCGTTCCTTAGGTCCGCATTCGGGCGAAAAATCACAGTACCGTACCGGCCCGCCCACTGATAAACAATTTCCCACCATCGCGCGTCTAATCAGTATCGCCATGGGAACCTTGATGCACTTCCCCAAACTCGCTGAATTGCGCGCCCGTACGGACCGCGACCTGGTGCGCATACTGAATGCGGACCTCGAACGCAGTCTCGCCTTAGCCAACGTAGCCGCTAGCCGCCACTCCGTTTTCCGAGTGCAAGCCGAATCCGTGTATACCCGGGCCAAGATGCTTCTCCCCGAACTGCGCGGCGCAACCGCCGGCGAATTGGCCTCGCTCGAATCGAAAGTGAGAGAACTGGGTATGGCGCTAGCCCTCGTGCCGGGCGCTCTCGATCTGCCGCTGGCGGTGGAGGTCCAAACCGCCTGTCGCTGACCGGCCTCCACCGTGCGCGCCTCTTCCCGGTGCATTCTGTTATTTTGGAAACAACCAGCACGGAAAACCCATGTCCACCAGACGTCATTTTCTCCAAGCATCTGCCATCGCCGGCCTGGCTGCCTCGGCCATGAACGCGCAAGACGAAGGCGAAAAGAAGATTTCCCCCAATGAACGCGTCCGCGTAGCCCTGATCGGCGCGGGCGGCATGGGCTCCGGCGATGCCGAGTCCTCGCAAAAAGTCCGGGCGTCGAACTGGTCGCCGTCTCCGATATCTACGATGGCCGCCTCATCCGCGCCAAAGAGCGCTGGGGCAACCATCTATTCACCACGCGCGATTATCGCGAAGTGCTGGCGCGGCCCGATATCGACGCCGTGATCATCGCCACGCCCGACCACTGGCACGCCAAGATCTCCATCGACGCCATGAACGCCGGCAAAGACGTCTACTGCGAGAAGCCCATGGTGCAGCGCGTCGACGACGGCAGCGGCGTGGTGGAAGCGCAGAAGAAAACCGGCCGCATCATGCAGGTGGGCAGCCAGCGCGTCAGTTCGATCGTTTACAAGAAGGCGCAAGAATTGATGCAACGCCGGCGCCATCGGCGAATTGAACATGGTGGAAGCATGGTGGGATCGCAACGACGCCATCGGCGCGTGGCAGTATTCCATCCCGCCGGACGCCACGCCCGCAGAATATCGATTGGGACACTTTCCTGGGCCGCGCGCCCAAGGTGCCCTTCGAGCCGGTGCGCCTGTTCCGCTGGCGCAACTATCGCGATTACGGCACCGGCGTGGCCGGCGATCTTTTCGTCCACCTGTTCAGCGGCATGCATTTCGTTACCGGCGCCATCGGCCCCACGCGCGTATTCGCCACCGGCGGCCTGCGCTTCTGGAAAGATGGCCGCGACGTGCCCGACGTGTTTCTGGGGCTTTACGATTATCCGGCGACCGACCGGCACGCCGCGTTCAATCTGGCGCTGCGCGTGAATTTCGTTTCCGGCGCGGGCGATAATTCGGGCTTCCGTTTCGTAGGCTCGGAAGGCATTCTGACCATTGGCGGCGGCGTTACCGTCACCAAGACGCCGCGCGATGCCGAACCCGGCTACACCATCGATACGTTTCCGAAAGCGCGTGCAGGAAGCGTTCCTGAAGGACTACCGCGAGAAGTATCCGCCGCAGACGCCGAATGCCGACAGCATGCGTCCCAATGTGGAGGACAAGTACTCAGGCGCCGCGCGGCTACAGCGACCATCTGGATCACCATCGCAACTTCATCGCGGCCGTGCGCAGCCGCAAGCCGGTGGTGGAAGATCCTGTTTTCGGATTCCGCGCCGCCGGTCCGGCGCTGCTGTCGAACGTGAGCTACTTCGAGCAGCGCGTCTGTATGTGGGATCCGGAGACCATGACGTTGAAGTCGTAATGACCGCGCGTATGGGTTGGTTTCGTTTCCTGGTGATTAGCCGGCCTCGCCGTCGGCGCGTCTACGGCGGCCATCGCGCCCGTCCCTGTATTCGCCGATCTGGCCGACCGCGCACGCGCTCTGCCTGCCGAATTCGCTGCTGACGCGCTGCTGCGCATCGCCGACGCCACCGGCATCGACGATGTGGCCTGGAAGCGCGAGGTCTTGGAAGACGCCTTCCACTTGGCCGCCGGATCGCAACAGACCTATCGCCCGTCGCAACTGGACGGGGAAACCCGGCAGCCTCTTCGATAAAGCCTACGAGCAGGGTCTCGGACACGCTACACGCTGCAATCGAAGGCCATCCACGCCATGCTGGCCATCGATTACAAAAAGGCGCGTGAATTGTTTGCCCAGATGCCCGCGCCACGCATTCCCGCCCTCACCTGCGACGATCCGATGGTCTACGATGTCTCCATCTTTTATGTTGCGGCCGGCGAGATAGCGGCCCGCGCCTTTAACGCCAAAGAGATCGCTGACGAACAGCCTTTCCACTTACTGCAGCGCTACACCAGCGACCTCACTTCGCCGGAGCAGATAGCACCTATTGCCCGCATGCTGGCCGGCGCGCCGCTCAAAGCCCAGCAATTGGAAGCGCTAGTGGGCACGTTGGCGGGCGTCCTCCAAAGCCTCTCCGGTGATGATCGTTCCTTCTCCGCGGCGTTATCCGGCGATACGGATGCCGCCATCGCCGCCTTACAAGAGGCCGCTGCCCGCCGCACCATCGACGCCCAACCGCTGCTCGATGCCTGGCACAGTTACGTGGCGCGCCAGAAAAAGGAGACCCGCTGCGGCGATCCGAAACCCGCCGGACAATGCGCAACGCCCGAGTGCCGGCAACTGGCCAAACAGTTCACCACCTTGGTGATGGCGCCCAGCGGCTATGGCTTGACGGCTGAGCAGAAATCCACCGCCGAATGGGGCGCTAAACTGCGGCAATACCTGGCCGCCCTGGCGGCTTGGACTCAGGACGACGATCCCGCTGAGTACTTCCAGTTCAAGAGCCGCTTCTATACGCAACTATTCAGCCTCGCACCCGAGGGGCCGGAACGCGACTTAGTGCTCAGCGCGCTATTGGCGTTTGTGCAGCAAAATGCTTACGCGCGCGACCATCGTGCCGAATGGTTCTATCCCGTGAACGCGCTGATCGTGCAAGCATTCTCCAATCCCGCCGCCATGAAGACCACGGTGCGCGATCTGCGGCGTTGCGCGGACCCGGTGATTGCCATGTATGCGCAATTGGAGCAGTTACTCCCGAGGCCCATGGATGTCACTCTCGGACTACTCTAGCGGGTTGACAGGATATCAGTGCGGCAACGACACACGCCGTGCGCGGTAAGCTCAGAGGGCAACGAGTCCGAGACTTATCTTTATTGCCCGATCAACTTTGCGCATTTCCGCCGCGTCAATCGTCCCGAGACGCTTCACGAGACGCTGGCGGTCCACGGAGCGTATCTGGCTCAACTGGATCGCCCACGGCACCGAAAGTCCGTTTCCCTTGCTGAGCGCCACAACCACTTCGACGGGATAGGGAGTCGGTGACAGTTTCGAGGTTATGGCTGCCACGATGGTGACCGGGCTGTACTGGTTGCCGATGTCGTTGTGGATCACGAGCGCCGGGCGCGTCTTTTGGATCTCATGCCCGCGAGTTGGATCAAACTCGACGAGGTAGAGTCTCCCCTCTTGGGAAATGTCATGTGCGTTTGGTTTTGTTTTTCTTTGGCGCGCGGGTGGTCTCGGAGGTGCGCCACGCTTCTTCTGCGAGCGGGAACCACTCGGCCGCAATCGCGAGATCGCGCTCGGCATTTCGCGCGGTAGCCGGTCTTGAGTTCCTCAAGGAGGGTCTGCGTGCCCTGGGTTCCCACGAAATGCCGCACCGCCTGGTCAATGAAGCGGCTCCGGCTGCATTTGGCCGCCACGCGGTCAAGTACTGCGACGGTCTTATCCGGCAAAACGATGTTGATGCGTTTGCTCATGGCGAATGGTTGCTTTGTTGGTTTCGACAATTGAAATATACACACGATTGTTGTGGATGTCCCATTGCACCGAGAGTAAGGGAAGGCCCTTTTCCCCCAGCGTGTGATACTGTTCTCTGTTATGCCGAGACCGCTCATTGCCTGCCTGATAACTTGCGTGGCAGCGCCTCTCGCCCTAACACCGCCCGCGCCCGCCCAAGCACCCGTTCGCAAAGTCCGGCAGAAAATGGCCGACACCATCAACAGTACGCCCGACTTTATGTGCTCCGCAACCATCGAGCGGTCCGAGCGAACGGGCACTGGCCCCTCAACCGCGCTTCCCCCTCTGCATTTGGACGCAGGTATCGTCAACGGAATCGAGATCTATCGGTCGCCATCCACCCCCACTGACGAAGACATTCTAAAGAATATATTGGCCTTATACCGCAAAGCCGGCACGGGTAGCTTCGCAATGTACGCGCGAAGTCTCTTCCTGACCACTGAGGCCACTTACTACGGCGGCCCTGAAGAATCACTCAACGGGCGGACCCTGGCACGCATGGATTTCACCATGCCGCGAGAAGTCAGCCACTATTCGATAAATACCGGTGGCAAGTCGTTCCCACTCGCCTACTCCGGGTCCATCTGGACGAACCCACGCAATCTCGAAGTGGCGCGCGTCTTATTAAAAGCTAATGACTTACCCCAGGACTCCGGTATCAAAGCAATCACTCAGACGATCGATTACGAACGTGGCAGTATTTTAGGCTTCTCCGTTCTGCTCCCCGCCGCGACTGCTCTTACCGTAATCGAAACGAACACCCGCGAATTCGGAGTGGCCGGCCACTTTGCCAATTGCCACGAGTTCGTATCGAAGCGCGGCGACCGCTTCGTCGAAAACGGATTAAAGATCCCCGTGGCGCCAACCGCCGCCGCCCAAGCGCTCCCCTCAATCGACGAATTGCTGCCCGAAAAAACCCGCCTCGACATGATGCTCGACGATCCGATCGACGAGCGCACTACCACCGAAAAGAGCACGCTGTCCTTCACCGTCTTACACGATGTTAAAAAGGATGGCAAAGTTGTAATACCCAAAGGCGCGAAGGCCATAGGTCATGTCACTCGCATCCTAAGGCAAACCTACCCATATCTGACTGCCGTCAAAGGTTACTACCTCGTCGGCATCCTGCTCGACACCATTGATATAGACAGCCGCCAATTCCGCATCGCTGCAAACCTGGAGCGCGTCGGCCCTCCGGCCGTACAAATCGGTTTCCTGCCGCTCTCCAACGATCCCGACCGCTGGGGCGACTTTGAAGATCGCAAAGGCCTGTTTATGGTCCCGCCGGCCGAAGCCGGGGAATCTTTCTTAGGTATAGTTTCGGAATTTCTCCGTCTCGGAAGCCATTGGAGCACTTTCTGGACTTTGGCGAAACCGCGGACCTGACTCGCGCTATTTGTCAGCCAGCTTGCGCCCCGCATCCAAGCTGTCGAAGTTCATAATCGCGTTGAACACTAGAAAGTAGCTACCCTTTGTCTCGGCGCGCCAGAACGGATTATTGGAAAAGAGCACGACGTGGCCCTTGCCAAACGGCGCATCGACTATCGCCGGATGCTGAGCTAATTCGCCTCCACCATCCAGCAGCCCCGAGACCAGTAAGTCACTCGAATTGGCATATCGCAGCAACACCCGCGGACGCATAGACGGAGGAATCACGTTTACGGGATTGCGCAGTTGCTCATCGGTCAGCGGCAGTGCTTCCCACTTCTCCGCGTGTGGTGGCTCTGGAATTTCTGCGGGCGTCCGCCCCTGCGGAACATCCGGATCGTCGGCCGTGCCGCGGCCCGTGGGACGCTGCCGCTCCTCCGAATTGCTCCGCCGCCCTCCGCCTCCGCCCGCCATGTTCGACACATTGAACACGGGTGGATTCGAAGCGAAAATCGCCAGATTATCGGCATAGCCGTATACGATGGGGCTGGCCGCATCCACCAGTTTGGAACGTAACGCCGACCCCGTCACTTTTAGCGCCGGAGCGCTGCCAATGGCCACCCCCGCCGCAAATCCGTAGTTGACCGCGAAGTTCGTACTGTCGCTGGCCGTAACCAGCAGGCCGCCTTGGCGTACGAATTCCTGCAGGCGCTCGACACCCGTCCAGCCGAGTCCCGGCCGCATATCGTCGGTCTCATCTGTATGTCCCAGGTTGGGCGTCAGCGCAGTCACTTTCCAGGGCAGCGGATTTCCGTACATCGGTAGACCGCTCACCACCGCCTGCGCGTTGCGTATTCCAGGCGGAAATATAACTACATCGTATTTCAAACGCAAACCCCCGGCAGCCATAGCCGCGACGGTCTGCGTGCTGATGTAATCGTAAGGAATCTTCAGCCGGTCGAATTCCAAGCGCCACCAACCGTCGCTCTGTGCGGTCAGCCAGGTGTGCATCACCGCAATGCGCGCGGCACGGGCCGGATGAGTTTTCACCGTAGGCGCGGTGGCTATGGCATACGCCCGTACGCCCAGGTCGGCGCCGGCCTTTCCCAGTTCGTTCGCCGCTACCCCTCGCACAATAAACGACCCGCGATTGAATTTGTGCCCAGCCGCTTCGAAAGGTTCTTCTGCGGATTCGAACGTAGCGTTCGGGAACCCGTAACGCAGGGTGATCAACGAATTGTCCGCATTGTGATTGATCAGCAGAATATCGCCGGATCCTTCCACGCCACCTGGCGCAGCCACAGGCCCCTGCACCAAACTCATGCCCGCCTCCAGCACCTTCACATCCGTCACTCGCGACACTTGTATGTTGCCCAGTTCGCCGAACGTCCACCCGGTATCGTCGTAAATGTCCTTTTGCGGATCGTTGGGCGCCCAGTATTGGTAGTCGAGCAGGGCATCGGCGATGCGGCTATACGGCTGGTCCATGCGCAATATGTAGCTACCTGCCGGAAACGTGCGCGGCTCCGGTTTCGGTTTCTCTTTAGCCTTGGTTTTGTCCGTCGAAGGGCGCTCGCTTTCCTCCGCTGCGTCGCTGTCCCTGTCCGCTCCGCCGGACTTTTCTGCCGTACTGTCCGCGCCCCGCTTCGGCTTCGTCTTAGCCTTCTTCGCGGGCATCAGAACAGTAAACTCCGCGCTGGCCCTGGAGATTTCGCAGCCCTGTTCCTGCAGCATGCGCAACAGATCGGCTTGCGCACCCGGACGCGGATCGTCAGCCGGAAAGACATACGCCGCCGGCCCCTCCGTGCGCGGCTTTTCGATCGAACGCTTGGCCTTCAAATAGAAGTTGCGAAGGAACAGTTTGTTATTCGCGCTGAAGTAAGCGAGTCCCGTAAGCAGTCCGGTCTCTTCGTAGTTGTTGTTGTTGCGTTGTGACCATTTCGCCTTTGGCAGTGGCGGATTCTGTCTATACCACGTGCGTGCGAACTCGTCGGGCTGCAGAGTCCGCTCTTCAGTATCGGCCCCGCCGTTGCCGAACGTCTCGTAAAGGCGGCTGATGCCATTGTGCATCGCGGCGATGAACATCAGGTAACTGGGCGACCAGGTGTCGAACGTGCCGTGCGTGAAAACGCCGGGCATGCCGAACTTAGTCATCTCCGCGACATTGTTCCAGCCCATCATCTGCCATTCGTTGGCCAGCAGCGGATCGATCCACGCATTGTAAGGACCGTCGCCCACAGTGTTGTCGTAGAGATAGGCAACCGACTCGTGCAGGTCGTGCAGCACCTGCGCCTTCCATCCCACGAAGGTCTTCAACACGTTGCGGGTAAGCGCCAGAGTCAGTCCCATGGCGTCGCGATTGTTGTCGTGGCCCACGTAGTGGCCCCAGTAAATGAGCGAGGGCCACTCTTTCCCGGGGTTCGCCAGATGCCAGCGGTAGATGTCCACCATACGGTCCCGGCCGTCTACTTCTACAATCGGAGTGATCAGCGTGATGGTGTTCTCGCGGATGAATTTGATGTACACACTGTCATCCACTGCCAGTCGGTACGCAAGCTCCATCAGCGCTGTAGGCGCGCCTGTCTCAGGCGAGTGAATGGTGCCCGTGATGTAGTAAATAGGAGTGGACGCCACCACCAGCTTTTCGGCTTCGGCATCATCCATATGGATGCTGCGCGGATCGGCCAGCTTGGTCAGACGCGCGCGGTTTTCGTCCAGATGCGCGAGCAGTTTCTGGTCGGCAACCGCCACCGCGATCATCTCGCGGCCCTCTTCGGTTTTGCCGATGCTGAACACCTTCACCCGCGGGCTGGCCGCCTCGAGCATCCGCATATAGCGGTACACGTCCTGTGAATAAGGCAGAATTCCTGGCGCGCCCGCCACATCTCCCAACACCGCTTTGGGCGTCGGTACGGTTTTCGATGCGGGCAGGTAATCGGTCAGTGGTGAGTTGAAGAAGGGCTCCGTCGTGTACTCGCGAATCTTCTTGGTGTATTCTTCGTCGACGGGCTGTGTGGCGTCCCTGACCGGGCGCGGCTGGGCGAGTAAGGGAAGCGTTAAGAAAACGGAGGCGAGGAGCGCAATCTTCATTGAAAGACTATAGCAGTCACTGCCCCGCGAAAATAATCCTCCCTCATCGATGCAACCACTTGCACCACTCCACCCCCGCTTTCCCAACGCGCCCGTGCTCTACTCAAACCGGATGAAAGGATCTAACCATATGTTAATCTCCGAAAAGCAACATCACGCGAATCAACAGAATGCCCAGAAGTCCTGCGGCCCGAAAACAGAGGCAGGTCGTGAAGCCATCCGCTTCAATGCCCTTACCTTCGGCCTGCGCACCCGCGCCACCATCCTACCCACCGAAAACGCCGCTGCCTACTCCCAACTTTGGGACGAACTATTCGCCGACTGGAATCCCCGCACTCGCACCGAAACGTGCTGCTTCGAAACCCGTTGTCGCGCAATGGCGGTAGAGGCCGCCACGTTACGTGTCACAAAAATGTCACGTTACGTGTCACAAAACGGTGTTTTCGGGAAGGGACACTACGGGCGGGGCCACTCCGTTGCAGAGTAGTTTTGACCTACTTACGACAAATCACTTGCGCCTTGACGGGCCTACAGACGGCTCATCGCCAAGGGGACTTACGGAAAACCTGCCAACAGAAACAAGAGTCGAAAACATCTTGCGCTTGATCTGATCCACCGTTTCCGAAACGGGCAACCGGTCGGCGTCCCGATCCGTGAGGACCGCGCCCCGCGTCTGGCCATCCTGGTATCTGCTGTGGATAATCAATGCGAAGTAGCCGATCATAAAAAAGGCTTCAGTGCTGAAGTGGCGTCAGATTCTTAACCTGAGTAGCAAGTAGCTTTACATTTCTTCCCTGCACAGCTTGGTTAAGCATGTCCGCGATCTGGTCAACGCCGGAGGTCCCGAAAACGTGGCCATAGACGTTCACTTCAACCCGCGCGCCAGACTGGCCCATAGTGCCGCCAGAATTGCCGTAGGACGAGCCACTGCCGCTTCCCGACCGCGTAGCGCCTGCGCCGCCCCCCGCGCCTCCTGAAGCGCCTTGGCTGGGCGCGATTGCCCGTCCCGCAAGTCCGGACGCACCGGCGATCACCGCGAACATCGCGGCGGCCTGAAACGCCGGCGCGGCGAACGGAACGGTAGCAGGGTTGCCGAGGTCCATAAAGCCTTCCGCGGTGGCGTAAATTGCTTGGGTAGCGGCGCGCGCCGCGAGGGCCTCCAATGCCGCTGCCGTGCCCGCCTGGAAGGCCTGGCCAATAGATTTTGAATACACCAGCGCGTTAGCGATGGATTGCCCCATTGCCTGGGCTTCCTGGTTGAAGAAATCCTGGAAGTCTTCTTTGAGGGATTGGATCGCTACCTTGACCATCAGCGTCGATTGGTTAGTGCTTTCGGCCCATTCCTTCATCAGGTTGGCATTGCCTCGGATAGACTGAGCGAAGAAATTACCGAAGATGCCTTGCCAACCCTGGGAGTTGAAGAGCTTCTGAAGTTCTTGCTGATGCTGGAGAGTCAACTGGCTTCGGATTTGGGCATACTGTTTTTCCAGCGCTTCCGCTTGCTGCGTTGTCAGCGCGACCTTGGCCACCTTGGCGGCCTCCGCCTGGCTGAATTTTTCCAGGTCAAGCTGATATTGGACGGCCAACTTCTGTTCCGTCGTCATGTTGGCTTCCAGGAGCTTTGCTGAATGATCCTGAGCCGCCTGAAGCGCGTGGTTATAGTTCTGCTGCTGAAGGTCCTGAATACGCTTGATACCCGCCTCCCTCAGCTTTTCCAGCGCGGCCTGATTTTCAGTAGTGAGCGTCAGCTCCTTCGCCATTTTTTGGCGCAGACCTTCAATTTCCTCCGCCCATCGGGCCAACTGCCGTTGGTAGGTTGCCTCGGCCTGTGCATCGAGCTTTCCAGCCAGGTCCTTGCCCGCCGCTTCGATGGCATCGAGATACCGTTGCATCTCGGATAGCTCTTTTTCGGCAAAGGCCTTTTTCATGCTCTCGGAATACTTCGCGACGGCAGCGCCGATTTGCACCCAAGCGCCGGTCTCCCGCTCCAGGACGCCCGGAGCAAGCTTGTGCGCGTCGTTGAGTTTGTTGAGTTCAACAACCGACTGCGAAACCTTATCGCGGAGTTGGTCCATCTCAGCGGCCAGCTTCGATTCCGGGCCGTCCAGTGCGGCCACCTTGATTCGCATTTCATCGAGCACGCCGGTGAGGCTATGGAAGTTCTCTAACGCCGCCTTCACTTCGGCGGGTTTTGGCGCGAGTGCCTTGATGACCTCGGAGGTACGACCGAGTTTCGCTATTTCCTCCATCTTTTGCGTCATCTCAGTGGCGCCGATAGCGAACGCCGCGCTAAAACTGAAAACGTTGGTCGCGCCGGACTTAATCGCCTCCACAAGGCCGCCGATGCCAACAACAACTGCCTTGATCGCTGGCATGACCTTGTTTCCCAGCGTGATAACAAACCCTTCCCACTCGGCCGATAGCTCTTTTATGCCCGCTTGATATTGGCGTGCGGCATTAATGTCCTCCGTACTCAACTGGATACCGAGAGCGCGGGCAGTCTTTCTAAATCTCTCCGTCTCGTCACCCCACGCCTGTAAGAACCGAATCATCTCGGTGCCGGAGCGGCCCATAAACTCCATTGCAATGCCGGTCTTTTCCGGGCCATCCGGCAACTCCTTAAACCGTTTAGCGAAGTCCTGAAGGAAGGGCGTGACATCGGTAACCGCTGCCCGCAACTGAGCCGTAGAAAATCCCATACGCCCGAGTGCCTGGGCCTGTTTCGATGTGGGGTCTTGGGCCTCGAATACAGCACGCTCCAAGCGCCTCACTCCACCTACAACCTGATCAAAACCTATTCCGACCTCATGCGCCGCTACGTGCATCGCGGAAAGCGTTTCGGTTGTTAGACCAGTCTGGTCTCTCGCGTCGCCTATTTGCAAAGCGTACTCTTCGGCCTTGTTCCCAGCCTCGACAGCGAAGCCAATGGCCGCTACGGCCGCCGCACCGGCGGCCGCCGTAATACCCAGGAAAGCGCCACGAACCGTTTCCAAATCGCCGAAGACCTCTTCAGACCAACTCGCAAACTGCTCTCCCAACTGGTCGAGGTCCGTGCCTAGCAGCCCGCGGAAACGCTGCACATTTGATTCAGCGTCATCCGTGTTGGCACCTATGTTGAAGAGCAGTTCGGCGGCAGAATCGAAGCCCATAATTAGTGATTTCCTTTCAGGTTTCCGAAAACCAAGCTGGTGAACCATTCCTGGTGAACGGACTTCAGGCTGAACTCAGAGGGGTGATGATGGATGAAACCAATAACCGATGATTCGGGGATCAGGGAATCCGGCTTGTAGTCAACAAACAGCCCACGGCTGACCCATTGCCCCACCTGGCGCGGCGAAGCGCCGAACAGCTTCACCAGGTGCCGGAGTTCGAAGCCGCAACGCGTCTCCACGATGCAGCGGAGCGCTTCGGCGCGGTCCTCGGCATTATGCGGTAGCGCCAGTGCTGGGATGTTCAGCGACGTGATGCCGCCTCGTTATAGGCTGCGATGAGCGCCGGGCGTTCACTCGCCACAAGCCGCCAGGCCGCACCGTAACTCAACGCCGGGTTTCCGCTTCTCATGGTCCCGATTTCGGCATTGATTGCCGCTAACCGCAGATCGATTTCAGCCAGCGCAACTGGGTGGACGTGGGGAGCGAGACCTGTTCGCATCCCCAACTTGTACTTCGTTTTGAACAGATCAGGAAACTCCTTCTCAACCATCGCTTCCGCCTGGGGGAAAAGCAGCTTCGGATTCTTTTGCATCGTGTCCCGAATTTTCTGGGCGATCAGCGCTTCGTTGTGGGCTATTAATTCTTCCGTGGTCCCATCTACCGGAAGCCCTGCGGCCTTGTTGAAAGCCTTGATCAGATCCGGTTGTTCCCGTTCTACCTGTTTCCAGGCATCCTCGTAGCTGAGGTTTTTGTTCTGCGCTTGCTTCAGATTAATCAGCGTCTCGATTGGAACCAGGGCTGCATGGGCGCTCTTCGCTTCAGCCGCAATAAGCCTTTGGGCATTCGCTTCGCTGAGCCTTCCCCCAACCGCTTCGCGCAGCGCGCCGATGCGATAGTTTAAGCCGGTTTCAGTTCTTAAGTTTTTCACTTTAGTTACCCTCGGAAACGGAAACTTGTGCGCCCAGGTTGCCGAGGTCTGTGATTCCCTCGCCCTGGGTGCGTCGCACGTACCCCGTGTTTATTGGGCTCTGACTGTAAACGAACTTCGCTTCTGGTGAGTAATCAGTGGCCGTTGATGTGGGCGATGGCTTGGCGGCGCTTGCTGGCAACGTCACCTGTGGGCCGCTGATGGCAAGTTTGACCTCGGAGTGGAGCGCCTGTATCTGATCATGCAGATCACGCAGCGGGCCGCTAATTACGACCTTTCCTGAAAACGCCATATCGCGGGTATCGATCAGCGCTTTATCGCCCTCAGGATCAATGACAAGAGCAAAGCCCGTGCCCACTATCTTCGCGCTTGGTGTGGGCACCTTCAGCCAGGTCAATTGTTCCAGATACAGTTCCCGCAACTTCGATCCCGTAGCTCGGTATCGCGCGCGAACCTCCGATAGCCTCTCGGTCACAAACTGGTCAAAGGCCGCCGCCAGGGCTCGCTTTCCATCGGCCACTGACTTATTGCTTTCCGTGAGCCTCTTGTCGAGCATTTGGAGCCGCACTCCGGCCGTGCGCATCTGGCGCTCCACGTCTACTAGCTTTGCCTCTTCTTCAAATGCCCCTTGCGGCAGCTCGGCGCGATCCGCGAGCTGGTGCCGGCGCGCCGCCATCGCCGATTCTAGGTGACCCTTCGCTGTGGTTAGCTCAAGGACCACAGTTTCGGCCTGTTTCCGCTCTACTAACAGCGCCGCAACCGACTCGCGGGCCAGGCGCAAATTCTCCAGCGAGCGCATGACTTCCGGCGAATGTGAAACTCTCACTTCCTGATCGTTCAATTTACCCTCCCTTGGGCCTTCCGGCTTCAGGGCGACACTCGTGACATTCGTTGAGGAGACAAGCGTTTTGAGTGCCGCCCAAGTCCTTGCCAGCATTTCGTTATTCCTCAAGGAGACGCTATGGTGCGGCTTGCGCCCTTGAGTTCTTAGCCAACACCACGGCCGTCCCAGACGTATAGGCGGAACATCTGGCGCGTACAGCAGAAAATCCTGCCGCATTCATCTGGAATATCCCCGGCGCGGTGGCCGCCGCTGTATAGTTTCGCGTGGTCCCGCTTCCGGTTGTCATTGCGGACCAGGCAAACCAATTGGTCCCATCCACGGTAGCCTCAAAGGTGAGGGTCGCCGTGAAGGTGCCGGTTATAGCCCAGGTCACCGTACCGCCCTCGGGGCTAGAATAGATTTGCACGCATGCTGTGGGGGTGCACCCGCTATTGGTCGCTGTGATGTTTCCACTGACCGCCCGAGGCGCAAAGATCTGGCCTGGGCACAAGGCCGCCAGCACTAAAACTGCTGTGGCAATAATCGCGATTTTTCGAGTTTTGTTTGTCATCGTTTTTGTCCTCGCCAAGGGGTTAGAACCGTCCCGGTTTCGCCTTCCATGCATCCGGGGAACTCCGCTGACGTTCGGGCCAGGCGACTAACTCGCATTGCATGTTGGGCGTCACTCCCACTGGGCAACCAGGCACGGTATTCATTTCTTTTTGCGCGGCTAAAACCGCGTCCCGGTTGGCATCAGTTATTGCGCCATAGCCGTCTGGGGCCGGACCCTTTGTACCCCAGATTAAATCTTGTGAACCGCCTGGCAGATACGGTCTGTCATTGTTTGCCATCGTCGTTTACTTCCTCCTTTTGCCCTACACCTTCGTTCTGCAAAACGTACTCGCGTTCCCCGAAAGAGCGGAGCGCCGCCGCGATTTCTGCTCGACTAACACCCTCGGGAAGGCCCTCCACCAGGCCGGCGCAGGTCTCGACAACGCTCCTCTGCGCCTCCCTCTGCGTTCGCTCTCCCGCCGCCAGAATAACCTGCACGGCGTCCTTTACTTTCTTGTCTTCATTAGCTTCCATCTTCGATATCTACCTTTCTTCGTGGTTTTCCTCTTGCTCAGCCTGCAACCGTTCAGCACCATCGCCGCCGCCAGGCCGAAGTTCAGCGCCAACACCGGGTCCGCTATCGCCAGCAACATTCCGCGCGTTCCCCAAACGAGCGGAGCATACCCCCATCAGTACGACTCGCCTCCGGGAAGGCCTCTCACTCGGCCGGCGCTCTCGACGGCGCGCCTGTTCGACCTTTACGCTCTCGCCTTCAGCTTCCATCTTCGATATCTACCTTTTCTTCGCGGTCTTCCTCTTGCTCAGCCTGCAACCGTTTCAGCACCATCGCCGCCGCCAGGTCGAAATTCAGCGCCAACACCGGGTCCGCTATCGCCAACAACTGGCTCGGCCGCTGGTTGAATTTCTGCGCCGTTATCACTAGGGCGATCATTTGATCGCTGGTTACGAAAGGATTCGAGGTGGCCAGCCTCATCCTTTCGCATGGCCCAGCTCAGCAAGAACATCAGGTCTTTGTCGGAGATTTGGCGCGGGTGAATCTCATCGTCACTTTGAGGCGTCAAAGTCACCCGTGGGTAAAGACAGCAGTAGATCAGCAGATCGCGCACGCCGGACATAAAGGCCAGCATCGTTTCCGCGTCCGGACGTGCCGATGAATCGCCAATCACTACGCTGGCCAAACCAGACGGCAGCAGCCCCCAAGAGGCCAACTGCATCGATTCCGGCCGCCGCGCCTTGATCACCATACCAGTCGGCAGCTTCAGGTCAACGGCGTTCCTGAGCGCGTCGGCTGCGGTCACTCTAATCCAGTCACTTGCGCTCATGAGAGGTGTTTCCGCTTGTTCCATCTCCGTTCGATCCTTACCTTTCTTCCGAAGTCTGTACTGTCATGCCCCACAAGTGGCCGGCCACGCCGGCGATGGTCTTTTCCGTGATCCGCTTGCCGACGTGCTTTGCGCGAAGTAGATCAACGGCACGCATCAGCCGTCGCATGCTTCCGCCCGTGAGCTTGAACCAAATGTCGAAGGCCGACTCGTCAATATCCGTGAGGCCTTCTTTCTTCACAATGGCCGCCATCTCGCCCTTTGAAAAGCCGGGCAGCGGAGCCCAGATTCCGACCCTACTGGAGAGTGCCCCGAGATCTGCCATGGCATTCATCCGGGCCAGCAGAATTGGGGCTGAGAGTATCACCACCCCCACGCCCACATCGTGCGTGCGGTCGTGAATCTGCCGGATGCACTGAAAGACCCGCGGCCGGGCCGTCTCGCACTGATCGAAGATCAGAAGCATCGGCGTTTCCCGAAGCTTGTCACAGATCCGGCGAAAGACCTCGCCAGCGCTCTTGTTGTCGGTCTTTGTGACTTCGACATCCAACATCGAGGCGAAGGTTTTAACGAAGTCCACCACGTTCCTGCAACTGAACTCGTCGAACTCAAAAACGATGGAGTTATTACGATGGCCAGGCCCGCGCCGCCACGCCGCGATGGCCTCAGTCTTGCCGTTTCCGAAGTTCGAAGTCACTACGCCAATCGTGCGGTTTTCCAGGCAAAAATCACAGACCTCGCCAACCTGGCGCACGAGGTGGGTTTGGTAAAAGTTGTTGACCTTGGCTACCCGCCTGACTGGCGCGGCATCGTCCACGCCTAAGACAACCGCGCCATTCTGGCCACCCGGCTGAAGTATTTCGCCCGCCTTCGCCTGTGACATAACCCGGTCCATCTCGCGAATTACTTCATGACCGCCTGGGTTGCCCCTCAGAAAGCACCGCACGGTTGATTCGGCCAGGGTGCTGTATTGGGCCAGATCCGCTGGGCCGAGGTCGGGGCGACTGGCAAGAAACGCCTTGGCGGCCGCGCGCGTCGCGTCCACTACACTGTCAGAGCATTGGCGAACCATCGCTGTTCTCATGCCTCCTTTTCGTCCGAGAAAAACTGAAACGCGCTGTCATCGTCATCGCGGTATGCCGAGGCATTGGCCACGCTTATTATGTTCGCGGGGTCCACGGCATCAAACGAGAACTCCTTAAGCTGCTTAGCTAACTCCCGCGCGCCTTCCAAAGTTTCCTGCGATACAGGCGCCGCAACGGCCGGCCGCAGATCCGGCCGCGCCGGAAGAACCTCGCGCCGCCGATTCGCGCGCTCCTTATAATCGGGAACCCAAGACATCGCGTGAACTGCTTTGATAAAGTTCTTCGTTTCCCTCCGTGCCGTGCGTCTGGCGCGCTCATCCCCAACAAAATCACTTTCACCCATGCGCCGGAGTTCCACGCAATTCGCGATGCCGAAGAATCGATTTTCATGGTAGACGGCAACGGTTTCGAGGTCCATGGGGTCATAAGCGAAACTCAACCGAACCCCGTTCAGAGCCATCAGCCGAAAGTCCCCGTCATCCATACGGTAGTGAAACGACTGGCCCGCGAACGTGCTGCGGATTTCTCCGTGCTTAACCGTGACTTCCCGTCGCTTTCGAAACGCGAATTGGAGAATATCTTCCGGCACTTCGCGGCGCGGCATATTTGCCGTGAACCGTTCGAAGGCTTCCGCTGGAGAGAGCCAGCCGCGCCCCGTGGCGGTAATCTTGTTCATGCCCTCTGCACCGACGCGCTCCCGTTCGTTCAGGGCCTCCATTTGATCGTCGTAAATAGCCGCCACTTGTTCGATCGTGGGGAACGGCGGCTCGGCAATCTGACCTTGCAGAAACCGCTCGTTTTCGTCCAAGAGACGCTGGAATCGCTCTGGGCGCGCGGTTGGTTTATGGCCGGTCCAGAACGGAAGGGACCGATCAAACTCTGCTACCGCGCGAAAGGCCGGTTCGATGATCTTGCTTCGTGCGCGGCGGACGATGGAATGAGTAACCCGGATGCCAAGAGATTCCAAAATGCCAGGCCAGCCGTCTTTGAGCGCAACATCGGCTTGTGCCTCGCCTCGGGTTTCCTTCTTACCTTCGAACATTTGAGCGCGAAAATCTCTCCCATTGTCGATATAGAGAGTCTTCGGTATGCCATAGCGAATTAACGCCTTTTTGAGCACCGCCGCTATCGAGTCGCTGCTGGGCACTTCCACGATTGCCCAAGCAAGCCATTTGCGGGTTCGCATGTCAATTGCGAACGTTCCCCAAGGCCGGATGAGCCGCCACGAACCCCGCGCAGGCACAAGAGCCGCGATATCCAGCATCCGATGGTCCATCACCAGAAAATCCATTGGCTGCAAGGCCCCGAGGTCTCGCCATGAAATGATTTCCTGGGTGTTGGCGAAGGCTTCGTTACCCTTGCGCGCCATGACTCGCGCGACCTCTGGAATTCGCAGATACCAACGGATGAAGGTTCTATAGGAGGCCTTTGGTAGTTGCGCGTGCTGGCCTAGGCAACCTTCTGGCGTTAGAAAACGGGCGTACCGGTCGGCATCGATATCGTTGAGTTTCTTGCCTGCGTGCGAAGCCCTCCAGTTGCGCTCCTCCTCGTAACTCCTGAAAATCTCGGACACGGTAAGTTCGCCGTAGCACTTATGCTTCGGCAGAGATTGAGACAACAAGAAGTCCAGCGCCGCATCGTTCATCGCCCGCAAACTGCCCTTGTCTGAGCGATCTTTTTCTGCCAGCGCCGGCAAACCTCCATCTCGCCAAGCGCTTATCCATCGATACAGCGTTCGTGGCGTAGTATCATGCTGTTGGGCGACGGCGAGTGCGACTTTGGAACTCTTTTTTTCGCATTGAAGCCAGAGAAGGGGATGCTTGTCAGGCGAGATTAAGGGCTCAATGATTCGAAACCGCTTTTCGGCAAGGGCCTGATTCTCGGGGCTCAGGTTGTCGCCAGTTGGGGCAGTAAGTGAAATCGCTAACCTACCAGGCGAAATTGAGGGGTCCAGCGCGGCGAAACCCGCCGCCTGGTCGAGCTTGAGTGGTTCGGTTTCCCGTTTTCTTGCCAGACTCCCGCTCAACGCGGCAACTCCCTCGCCCAGTCACACCACTGGGCGAATGTCCGTTCCGAAACGCGGGGCATCTGGGCCTCGGGGGTGAGGCGGCCGTCTGGACCAATGTACCCTTCGTATTTGCGCCGGTTGAATTCGCTTTTCAGTATGGCGCGGGCGTTCTGCGCGCGCCAGGCGGACTCCAGGCGGTAAGCCTTCCAGATGATTTCTGTGGGCAATTGGTACTTTGCCGCAGTCAAGAAATGGATGAACTCGTATACCGCCAAATTCATCCCATCCGGCAGGGTTGGGGGCTGTAAATCCGCCCCCCCCACCAACGTCTTAGTCATTGACGCGCTCCCTTCGTTCCAGGTACAAGCCGCAATCCCGCCCAGGCGCTTCTACGCTGTGTTTTGGCCGCTTCGCGCAGAAGATAAGCTTCCAGGAGTTCCGGATACTCGCCGCCCAGTGAAACAAATGTGCAATCTGGCTCAACTGGGGGGGCCGTTTCGGAATCGATGTCCGTAGTTCCGCCAACGTAAAAAGTAAGTCGGGCGAGTGACTTAGTCAAAAAGCCTAGAAGGTCCTCCCCGCCGATTACCCCCACGAGTTGTTCACCCACGGAAATGCTCAGGCCAGCGCCGGAGCCGACACCGTGAAGGCGAAGAGTCGCGACGGTATCACTATGCAAGAGCGTTGCTCTCACCGTGAGGTTTACATCTGGGTTCATCCATAGATCGGGTTGTTTAGCGCACGCTTCCACCTCTCGCTTTTGGCGAAGGTGCGGAATACCCGCGTATCTGTTAACCTTCCTCACCTTCCGTTGTTCAGCTACCATTGGCATTGTGTCCCCCACTTTTGCGAATTTTAAGGTTTACATCTCGACTTCCAAACAACCTTGCAAGGTCTGAAATCCGATGCAGCCAGGTCCGCACGGTCGTATGACACGTCTTCGGCATCTGGGCATCGGGTCGTAGCTTTCCGTTTCGGTCTAGCCACCGCTTGTATTTGTGCCGCTCGAATTCGCCGTCCAGCGGGCGTCCGGCATGGGCTTGCCTCCACTCGCGCTCAGCGCAGTAGGCGTCCCAGATTTCGGTTATCGAAGGCTCTCGCAGACCGCGCCTCACCGGCAGCGCGATATTCAGAAGAAACTCAGCAGCGGCTTGATTGATCTGGCGCGGTCGGCCGCGATCCAGCCTGGCAGGCGCGAGGGCCTCTACGCCACCCTCTTTGAAACGACTCAATCGCCAATACAAAGTGCGCTGAGAAATTCCGGCCTGGCGCGCGAGAAGGCGGATCAGTTCCAGCCGCTTCCCTCGGCCTGCAAACTGTGCATGGAGGCGGGGAAACTTATCCGGCTCGACAAGCGCGATGATCGCATCGAGGCGGCGCAGGGCGGATTGTGAGACTTGGCTCATCTGCCAGGGGGCGTCAAATCATGGACGCGAGTTCACCGATCACAATGCCGCGATTCGCCAAGGCATTAACCAATGGCTGGCGTTCCTCAGTGGATTTTGCGAGAGTGATTAGCTTCACGAGGTAGCCAGGGCTCGGGCATGCTCTGCCGTTCTCCCACTTCAAAACAGTACCGTAGGGACAATCGAGCCTCACCGCTAGATGACGGCGCCCCAGGTTGAGCCTAGAGCGAATCAAAACAATGGCTTGCGCGACCGTAGTACCGTCCACCTGTGCAGGGCCTACAGTTTCCGTGGTATCCTTCCGCATAACGATAACCTGTACGTGTATGCGTCAAAGATAACGCAAATCTTAGCGTTAAGTCAAACTATATTTATGACACCCCCACCGAAGCCAAATACTGATACGGGCGCTATTATTATCAGAGACTTACGTAAAGATCTCGGATGGAGTCAAGAGAAACTCGCTCGCTCAGTCGGAAAATCGACGGGTTCAGTTCGGGTATATGAGCGAGGAGCTACAGGAGTTCCCATTGAGGTCTTTGGCCGTCTCTTGGGGATTGCTGTTGAACATGGCCTGGTCGAGATTGCAAGGAGGATCGAAGCCTTTTCCGTCGCCCAACACTATTTGCCGCAGTCCGGCTTTGATCGCACACCCAACCCCGCCGAATGGGGCGGACTTGCGGAGGATGCAGCCGTATGGCATCACCTTCTCGATTTCATCCTCACATCTGGGAAGCCATCCGATGTAGTCGCAATCACGCGCACCTTATACATGTACAAGGTGGCCATCTGGTCACGCCTAGAGGACGCAGGCGAATATCTCCATCGCCAACCCGAAAAGCCCAAGGCTACGTAAGTGCAGTATTTAATCTGCTTCCTTAAACTCCCCCAGTAGCGACAATGGCGATTAATATCAAGTTACTGCTTCTGCCAACCGCGCTAACTTATTGATTCCTGGTTGAGCCGCCTCGATATCCACAGGCTTGTGACAGCCAAAGATGACACTCCCCTGTCCTGAAATGGCGAGGCTACGATTTTGTAACCGGCTGTCTTTGCAATTGGTTAGGCTTACCTTGCCACCTGGTGCCAACAAAGGCCACTAATTGACAAATAACGTGGCAATCACTAGGCGGCTCATCCGCAACGCTAATACCGAAAACCGGATCTACCTGGAAATCCCCTTCGGCGAGCAGCGCCTTGCCATGCTCGCCGAAGTCGATAGGCAGCGCACCAAATTCGAAAAGGAATTTCGTGCCGCCATCGACTACCTGCAAAAGCTACAGAAGCAGCGTCCCGCGGCCCCTGTCGAACCCTTGCAAGCAGTACGCAACAACCAAGTGAAACCGCATCCCGGGTTCGTCATGTCGGAACCCGTCGACCACCCCGTCTACTGCGCGCCGACCACTGCCGACACCCGCTGACCTTTTTCGTAGTGCGATCTTTGACAACCCAGCGCCCGTCAACGAAGGGTGCGCCCGTATTGTCTCTTCCCCCCCAAGAAAATCCCGTCAAATCCCGTCAAGTCCCGTCAGAACCCTCCCAAATCACCAAAAAATCTAATCCCTGGCCCCCGTCCCCCGGCTCCCGGCCCCGGCGAGCGAAAGCGAGCCCGTCTATCTGCATTGCATCCAACAACCTGGGCTTCGTTCGTCCAGCAAAAGCGCCTGCCCCCGCCGCCTTGTACAATTGAGGATTGACCAAATACGTTCGCTTCCTCCATCAATCCGTCGTGTCGTACGGCGTGCTTGCCAGCGACACCATCCACGAAATTCGCGGTGACCTGTTCGGTACCCACGAGCAGACTGGCGCCACCCATCCCCTCGCCGCGGTGAAGCTACTCTATCCCTGCCAGCCATCCAAAATCCTAGCCGTGGGTCGCAACTACAAAAGTCACTTGGGCGACCGTCAGGCCCCCGAGCGTCCCGAGATGTTCTACAAGCCGATAAGTGCGCTCCAGAATCCTGGCGATCCAATCGTGATTCCCGAAGAAGCCGCCAACGTGCATTTCGAAGGTGAACTGGCCATGGTCGTCGGCCCGCATGGAACCATCTTCGGCGTCACCTGCGGCAACGACGTCAGCGATCGCGACTGGCAAAATGGACCGCACAAAGATCTGCAGTGGTGGCGCGCTAAAGGTGCCGACACCTTCGCTCCCTTGGGCCCCGCCATCGTCACCGGCCTCGACTACGGCAACCTCATGCTCGAAACGCGGCTCAATGGCGAAGTCATGCAAAAGCAATCTACCGCGGACCTGACTTTCGATTGTCCCGCCATCGTGGCCTGGGTCAGCCGCTGGGTCACCCTCCTTCCGGGCGATGTGATTTATACCGGCACCCCGGGTAGCACCAAAGCCATGCGCAAAGGCGACGTGGTGGAAGTGGAGATCGAGCACGTCGGGGTGCTGCGCAATCCGGTAGCGTGATGCCCAAGCGAAGCCTGTTTCTTACCTTCGAAGGCATGGATGGCTCGGGAAAAACCACCCAAATGCGCCTGCTGGCCGACCGCCTGCGTGCCGCCGGACGCGAAGTATTGGAAACCGCCGAACCGGGCGGCACGCGCATCGGTATCCAGATCCGCCGCATCCTCCTAGACGCTGCCTATCAGGAATTGCGTCCCACCGCCGAAATGCTGCTCTACTTCGCCTGCCGCGCGCAGAACGTCGACGAATGGATCATGCCCGCGCTGGCCGCCGGCAAAATCGTGCTCTCCGACCGCTTCACCGATTCCACGCTGGTTTACCAGGGCTGCGGCCGCGGCTTGGGTGCCGAGACCGTCCTGACCCTCGACCGCATCGCCTGCCGCGGCCTGGTGCCCGATCTTACCCTGCTCATCGATATCGACGCCGAAACCAGCCTGGCCCGCGCCCGTGCGCGTAACGTCTCCGAGACCAATAGCGAGACCCGTATGGACGAACAATCGCTCGACTTCCACCGCCGCGCATACGAGGCCTACCACGCCTTGGCCGCCCGCGAGCCAAACCGCTTTCGCGTGATTGACGGGCGCGCCGGTATCGAACCCATCGCCGCCGAAATCTGGAAGGCCGTCGAGCCCTATGTTTGACAATTTCTGGGGCAACCCGCACGTAACCGCAGCGCTGGAACAAATGATCGCCCGCGATCGCCTGGCGCAAACGCTGCTGTTCGCCGGCCCCGAAGGCGTAGGCAAAGCCACCATGGCGCGCCGCGCTGGCTGCCCGGCTGCTGGGTCACGACGACCAGATCGAGCGCGATGACTTGAGCCTGCCCGACAACCTGGAGATAATCGCCGGAGCGCGAACGCTGGCCGGCGGAAAAGCGCAATCAGGATCCGCTGCTGTTCGCCACATATCCGGATTTTGTGACCTTTCCTCCGGACGGGCCGCTGCGTCAGATTTCGATCGACCAGACGCGCCTGCTTGCGTGACTGGGCCAAACTCGCGCCGAACCACGGCACCCGGCGCGTCTTCCTGATCGACCACGTCGACCGCGCCGGCGAGCACGCCGCTAACGCCCTGCTGAAAACCCTCGAAGAGCCTTCGCCCTACCTGGTCCTGATCATGACCGCGGAGAATGCCTACGACCTGCTGCCCACCATCCGTTCGCGCGCGGTGCCGTTTCAATTTACGCCGCTATCGAACGACGAGACGCGCGGGTTCGTGCGCGCAGCGCGGCTTGGATCATGCCGGAGCGGCGCGCGGCTTTAAGCGGTGGCTGCCCGGGTGTGGCGGTTTCGCTCGATCTCGAGGCCTACGATAAGCGCCGCACGGCCATGTTCACGCTGCTGCAAGTAGCGGCCGGCGTAATGCCGTTCGGCGCGTGGGTACCGTATTCGGAATCCATCGGCCGCAGCAAGAGCGAGAAGCTCGAGCTGCATCTGAAAGTGCTTTACGATCTGCTGCGCGATGTGCTGGTGCTGCGCGAATCTTCGGCGGCGAAGTGCGCAACGAAGATATGCGCGCCGAGTTGGATACCGTGGCGCGCAAGGTCTCGTTCGGGTGGATCCGCGAAGCCGTGAAGAAAGTGGACGATCTGGCCGGCGCTGATCCGCCGCAACATCCAGAAGTCCATCGCGCTCGATGCTCTAATCGTCGATCTACGCGAGCCCGCGCGCTTGAATCACTGCGCGCCCGAAGCGAGCCCAGCGTTTCATAAAACTCCGGGAACGAAACCGATGCTGCCTCCGCCCCGTGAATCACCGATTCGCCATCCGCGCAAAGCGCCGCCACAGTGAACGCCATGGCGATGCGATGGTCGCCGAACGAATCCAGCTCGGCCGCGTGGAAACGCTGGCGCCCTGGAATCACCATGCCGTCCGGCAGCTCCTCCGCCTGCACCCCCATGCGGCGCAAATTCTCCACGATAGTGGCGATCCGGTCGGTCTCTTTAATTCGCAGTTCCCCGGCATCCCGCACCGTCAGTCCTTCATCGCTCGCCGCGCCAAGCACCGCCAGCACCGGGATCTCGTCGATCAGCGCCGCCGTGGTTTCCTTTTCGATGACCCCACCGCGCACCGGCGAGCTCGAAATCAGCAACTCGCCGGCCAACTCCCCGTTCTGGCTCTCCACATCGGTGATGCGAATGGCGGCCCCCATGCCCACCAGGAAATCGAGCAGCGTCGATCGCGTCGGATTCAGACCCTACGCCGCGGATAGTGAGTCGGGAGCCCGGCAGCAGCAGTGCCGCCACCATAAAAAACGCCGCCGAAGAAAGGTCCGATGGCACCACCAAGTCGCGCCCCGTCAACGTCGGCCGCCCTGCCAGCGCGATAGTCCTCCGCTCGATCCGCAAATCCGCGCCGAATTCGCGCAAAGCGATCTCGGTGTGGTCGCGCGACCGCACCGGTTCACGCACGATGGTCTCGCCTTCCGCATACAGCCCGGCGAACAGTACGCACGTCTTCACCTGCGCACTAGCGACCGAGCAGCGCATAGTCGATCGGCCGCAACGGCGCGCCGTGGATTTCGAGCGGCGGAAAGCGGCCGTCGCGGGCGGTAATCGATGCGCCCATCCGCGCCAGCGGTTCCATGATCCGCGCCATCGGCCGTCGCGACAGCGACTCGTCCCCGCCGATCTTTGTACTGAATGGTTGCGCCGCCAGAATTCCGGAAAGCATCCGGATCGTCGAGCCGGAATTGCCCGCGTCCAGAGCCGTAGCCGGAGCGCTCAGTCCGTCCAGGCCGCGGCCGTGAATCACAACTTCGGTTCCGTTCTCTTCGATGGGTACGCCCAGCGCGCGCATCGCCCCCAGCGTGGAGTGGCAATCGGCCCCGGTGGAATAGTTCTGGATACGGCTGGAGCCCTCGGCGATCGAGGCGATCATGGCGTAACGGTGGGAGATCGACTTATCGCCGGGCAGCGTGATGGACCCGGAGAGGGAATGCGCGGGGGGGATTCTCTGTGGCATCGGGAATCCCCATTCTATCGTGGCGAGGGCGCGGTCCCGATGTTTACGCGCCGACCGCCATCATTTGCGACATCTGCGGCACTAGTCGCGGCGCGCGAAAGGGCTGAAATCGATACCCCACGCTGAAGATGGTTTCAATGTAAGAGCCGCTGTGCTCGCCCATCTTCTTGCGCAGGCGGCGGATGTGTACGTCGAGCGTGCGCGTGCGGATCTGGTTGCTGTAACCCCACACGCGCAGCAGCAAAGTTTCGCGGGTCACCACCTCGCCGGCGTTCTGAATCAGCAATGCCAGTAGGTCGTATTCTTTGCGGGTCAGGCCCAGCGGTTTGGCGTCCAGCAGTGCGGTCTTGTGTTCGAAGTCCAGGTCCAGGTGCTGGTCCTGATAGCGTTGCTCGTGCGTTGCGGTCATCGGCAAGGGTCCCATCCAAAATCTCCTTTCAGCGTTTTCCTATACTGATCCTACGGGCGGCCCGCATGGAGAGGTTTCGGTTTTGTAAATATTTTGTAAAAGGTGTAAACGAATTCCCGGCCGCCTTCAAAAACCGGTTCGAAAAAAGGAGTACATCCTCCCGCTAAAGCTGTGCCATAATGGCTCATTCATAACGGTGCTCGGTGGAGCGGAAGATGAACAACGAGAAAGGGATCAGCCGCAGAGCGGTCATGCTCGGCTCGGCCTTGCTGCCGGCGCTGGGGATGGCCTCCGCACAGCAGACAAAGACCATTGTCATTTCCAGCGCCAACGGCGAGCGCGCCTGCGCCCGGGCCATGGAGGTTCTGAAGTCCGGCGGCGATACCCTGGATGCCGTGATCGCCGGCGTCAATATCAACGAAGAAGATCCGGAAGATACTTCGGTCGGCTACGGTGGGCTCCCCAACGAAGAAGGCGTTGTGGAGTTGGACGCCAGCGTGATGCACGGTCCTACGCGCCGGGCCGGATCGGTCGCCTCCATCCGCGGAAATCAAGACGCCGTCTAAAATCGCCAAACTGGTGATGGAGCAGACCGACCACGTCATGCTCGTGGGCGCCGGGCGCAGGGAAGTTCGCGCAGGAGATGGGCTATCCGGAGCAGGATCTGCTGACCGAAAAATCGCGCATGGCCTGGCTCACCTGGAAGATGTCGCTGCGCGATCCGGAGGGCCATAGCAACTGGGGACCGGGCCTGGATGCGCCCAAGCCCAAAACCATGTCGCGACTGAAGGAAATGTTTCCGCAGGCTGACGAGGAAACCTGGCATGGGCTTGGGAGATGGCGGGACATCCCACCCACGGCACCATCAATTGCCTCTGCGCGAACTCGAAAGGCGAGATGTCCGGTGTCACCACCACCAGCGGCTTGGCCTGGAAGATCGCCGGACGGGTCGGCGATTCGCCGATCATCGGCGCGGGATTGTATGTGGATCAGGATGTCGGGCGCGCCGGATCGACCGGCCGCGGCGAAGAGAATATTCGGATCGCTGGCGGCCATACTATCGTGGAAAATATGCGCCATGGAATGTCGCCGCAGGACGCTTGTCTGGATGCTTTGAAACGTGTTGCGCGGAATTTCGATAATGATATGGCGCGTCTGGAAAAAATCGATTTAAATTTTTATGCGTTGCGCAACAGATGGCGAATATGCCGGCGCATGCGCTGTGGAATGGAGATATACGCGCAGGCAAGCTCAGACCCGCACGTTTCGCGGTCAACGACGGCGGCGGCAGCCAGCCGGTTAGAGACCAGCGTGTATTTATTCGAACGAAAAGCTTGAATCCGCCCATCCAGGGTTGGATAGAATATCAGTACATCTGACGAATGGCCCAAATCTTTCATCACAGCACGAATACTCTCACGCGCATCACAATATACGGCGCGGTATTCGCCGTCGCATTCTTGAGTATGGTGTTTCGCCACGCTGAATCAGTCTGGCTATGCGACGCGTCAAGGCGAAGTACGCGAACAGCCGATACCGTTTAGCCATGTGCACCATGTGGCGGACGATGGGATCGACTGCCGCTATTGCCACACCACCGTCGAAACTTCCAACACCGCCAATATCCCGCCGACTAAGACCTGCATGAATTGCCATACCGCAGATTTGGAATACCGCCCCCATGCTGGAGCCCGTGCGCGAAAGCTTCCGCACCGGCGAATCCATTCAATGGACGCGCGTCCACGACTTGCCGGACTATGTCTATTTCAATCACAGCATTCATGTGAATAAAGGCGTGGGCTGCGAAACCTGTCATGGCCGAGTGGACAAGATGCCGCTGATGTATCAGCAGAATTCGCTGCAGATGGAATGGTGCCTCGACTGCCACCGCAACCCCGAGAAGCATGTGCGGCCGCGCTCGGAAGTGTTCACCATGGGTTACGAGCCCGAAAGAAGATCAGGAAACGTTGGGCCGCCGCCTGGTAGCGGAATATAAGATTCAAGACCCGCGTACGCTAACCAGTTGTTCCACTTGCCACCGTTAAAGTTGAAGATGAGCGAATCTAACAATCCGTTGAACGTGCTCGGGAACGCCGGGCATCACCACGACCACCACCATGACGACCACGCTGGTGAGGCCGCGGAGCAACCGGCGCGTAAGTTGGACCTGCCCGGCGTGCGTGCGCTGCTGGAAAAATCGCATGGGCGCGAATATTGGCGCAGCCTGGAAGACCTCGCACAGACCGACGCATTCCAGGATCTGATGCATCGCGAATTCCCGCGCTATGCGTCGGAATGGGACGATGGCGATAGCCGCCGCAATTTCATCAAGCTGATGGGCGCGTCGCTAGCCCTCGCTGGACTGACCGCGTGTACCCGCCAACCCACCGAATTGATCACGCCGTATGTGCGCCAGCCCGAGGAATTGGTCCCCGGACGTCCCCTGTTTTTCGCAACGGCGATGCCCATGGGTTCCGGCGCTACCGGCTTGCTGGTCGAAAGCCACGAAGGACGCCCCACCAAAGTAGAAGGCAATCCTGACCATCCGTCCAGCTTGGGCGCGTGCGATGTCTATGCGCAGGCCTCTGTACTTGGCCTTTACGATCCGGACCGTTCGCAGGCCCTCACGCTTGAGGGCGAAATTCGCTCTTGGGGCGCGTTCCTGGGCGCTATCCAGGTCACCATCAATCAGCAGAAAGCCAAGCGCGGCGCAGGTTTACGCATCCTCACCGAGACCGTAACTTCGCCCACCATGGCAGCCCAGATCAAGGCGCTCCTGGCGGCTTATCCGGAGGCCAAGTGGCATCAATGGGAGCCCGCTGGAGCGCATTCCTCCCTCGCCGGTGCGCGCCTCGCGTTCGGACAGCCGGTCAACACCGTTTACGATTTAAGCGCTGCGGACGTGATCGTCTCACTGGATTCCGATTTCCTTTCTTCCGGTCCGGGCAGCTTGAAGTACACGCGTCAGTTCTCAATCCGCCGCAAAGTGCGAGGCGCGCAGACCGAGATGAGCCGGCTGTACGTGGTGGAGCCTATGCCCACCCCCACCGGCACCAAGGCCGATCATCGCCTGGCCTTGCGGGCCGCCGATGTGGAGCAATTCGCCTGGAGCCTGGCATCCGCCGTGGGGGCGGATACCGGTGGTCGCAAAGGTTCACCAACTGCCGCGGATAAGTGGATCGGCCCCATCGTACGCGATCTGCAAAAGCACCGCGGCGCAGGTGTCGTGATGGCCGGCGAGCACCAGAGCGCAGCCGTCCACGCCTTGGCGCATGCCATGAATGCTGCCCTGGGTAATGTCGGAAAAACGGTCACTTATACCGATCCGGTGGCAGCCGAACCGGTCGACCAAGTGGCTTCGCTCTACGACTTAGTGAAAGATCTGGATGCCGGCGTCGTGGATCTGTTGCTGATCCTGGGCGGCAATCCGGCTTACAACGTCCCCGTCGAGTTGGGCTTCCGCGACCGCTTGAAGAAAGCCGCGTTACGCGTCCATTTGAGCCAGCACGAGGATGAAACCAGCGAACTCTGCCACTGGCACCTGCCGCAAACGCACTATCTGGAAACCTGGAGTGACTGCCGCGCGCACGATGGCACGACTTCCATCATGCAGCCTTTGATCGCGCCTTTGTACGCGGGTAAGTCGGCGCACGAAGTGCTCGGTATGTTGACCGGCCAACTGGAACGCACTTCTTACCAGATCGTAAAAGACTATTGGGCCACCCAGCATAAAGGCGAAGATTTCGAAGCCTGGTGGCGTAAAGCGGTGCACGACGGCGTGGTGGCGGATTCGGCGCTGCCGTCTAAGACTGTCGCGGTTCGCGCCGGATGGGCTGCCTCGGCCCCCCAACCGGTTACGCCGAAGGGCCTCGAAGTAATTTTCCGGCCCGACCCGGCTGTCTACGATGGCCGCTTCACTAACAACGGATGGCTGCAGGAGTGGCCCCGTCCAATCACTCAATTAACTTGGGACAATGCGGCCATCTTCAGCCCTAAGACCGCGCAGGAAAAAGGCGTCGTCACTACCGACTTGGTGGAAGTCGAATACCGCGGCTACAAGATGCGCGCCCCGGTCTTCATTCAGCCAGGCCATGCGGATGGCTCCGTAACCGTTCACCTTGGCTACGGTAGAACCCGCGCCGGACACGTCGGCACCCGCATCGGCTTCAACGCCTACGGGATGCGCACCTCCTCGGCTCTCTGGCAAGATTACGGCCTCGACGTCCATAAGGTCGGTAGCGACTATCTATTGGTCTCCGTCCAGGATTATCACGCCCTCGACACCGAACGGCACACCATCGAAAAGGCCAATATCGAGGAGTACCGCAAGAATCCCAAATGTAATTCAGGAAGATTTTGAACAGCCCGCCCCCGGACTCACTCTCTATCCCGGCTTCACTTACGATAAATATGCCTGGGGCATGGCTATCGATCTAAGTGCCTGCACTGGTTGCGGCGCCTGCGTGGTCGCCTGCCAGGCGGAAAATAACATCGCCGTGGTAGGTAAAGAAGAAGTCCACCATGGCCGCCATATGCATTGGCTGCGTGTGGATAGCTATTATCACGGCGCCGTCGAAAATCCCGAGATCTACAACCAGCCGGTCCCTTGCATGCAATGCGAGAACGCGCCTTGCGAATTGGTCTGTCCGGTTCAGGCTACCAATCACAGCAGCGAGGGCCTGAATGACATGGTTTACAACCGTTGCGTGGGCACTCGCTACTGCTCCAATAACTGCCCCTACAAAGTACGCCGGTTCAATTTCTTCCTGTATTCCGACTTTAAAACGCCGAGTCTGAAGCTGCAGCGCAATCCGGACGTATCGGTCCGCAGCCGCGGCGTGATGGAAAAGTGTACGTACTGCGTACAGCGCATTAACCGGGCGAAAATCGATTCGGAGAAAGACGATAGAAAAGTCCGCGACGGAGAGATTCAAACCGCTTGCCAGGCAACCTGTCCCGCTCAAGCAATCGTTTTTGGAAACATTAACGACCCTAATAGCGAGGTCGCGAAAATGAAAGCTGAAAAGACCAACTACGGCCTGCTGGCGGATCTAAATACCAGGCCTCGCACCACTTACCTGGCGGCGCTGCGCAACCCTAATCCGGAGATAGAAGGCTAAACCGTCGAACATGGCTGACGAAAGACAAATCGAGCACGAAGAGTTACGGTCCACGGCGGTGATCGCGCCAGGCTATACGTTCGGTACCGTTACCGACCAGATCGCGTCGGTTGTACTCACCCGCCGCACGCCTGTATTCTGGATTGCCTGCTTCGCCGGCGGTTTCTCGCTGTTACTGCTGTTCCTCTGGTCCGTAGTCCTATTGATGGCCAAAGGCGTGGGCATTTGGGGCATCAAGATTCCGGTCGGCTGGGGATTCGCGATCACTAACTTCGTTTGGTGGATCGGAATTGGACACGCCGGTACGCTGATTTCGGCGATCTTACTGCTGCTGAATCAGTCCTGGCGCAACTCCATCAACCGCTTCGCCGAGGCCATGACGCTGTTCGCCGTGGCTTGCGCCGGTATGTTCCCGTTGTTGCACATGGGCCGGCCCTGGCTCTTCTATTGGATGTTCCCTTATCCCAATACCATGGGCGTGCAACCGCAATTCCGCAGTCCGCTGGTATGGGACGTCTTCGCCGTCTCCACTTACGCCACGGTTTCACTGTTGTTCTGGTTCGTCGGACTCATACCCGACTTAGCCACCTTGCGTGACCGCTCTACCAATCGCTTCGCGCGTGCGGCTTACGGCATGCTGGCCATGGGCTGGCGCGGTTCGGCACGGCATTGGCTACATCATGATACAGCCTCATTGCTGCTGGCTGGCCTCGCAACGCCGCTGGTGCTCTCCGTACACACCGTCGTCAGTTTCGACTTCACGGTCGCCATTGTACCCGGTTGGCATAGCACCTTCTTCCCTCCTTACTTCGTAGCTGGCGCTATTTATTCCGGCTTCGCCATGGTGCTGGTGCTGGCCATCCCGTTGCGGCATGTCTATGGCTTGAAAGGCCTCATTACCGACAAGCATCTGGATAACTCGGCAAAGGTCATGCTGGCCACCGGACTGATTGTCGGCTACGCTTACATCCTGGAAACCTTTACAGCCTGGTACAGCGGCAATGTTTACGAAAACGCCGCCATCTGGCACCGTATGACCGGCCCTTACGCTAGTGTCTACTGGGCCCTGATTAGCTGTAACATCGTGGCCCCACAGTTACTGTGGTTCAAGAAAGTGCGCAGTACTCCGACCCTGCTGTTCATCGCCTCACTCATCGTATTAGTGGGCATGTGGCTGGAGCGCTATGTCATCATCGTATCCAGCCTTGCGCAAGATTTCTTGACTTCCTCCTGGCGTATCTTTAGCCCCACCCGCTGGGACTGGGCTACCTACCTGGGAACGATCGGACTGTTCACGTTCCTGTTCTTCCTGTTTATTCGCCTGTTGCCGATGATCTCAATCTTTGAAGTGCGAACGCTGCTGCCTCAAGCCAAAGTCGAAGAGGAGGGCAAATGAACAAGCCTCCTATCTATGGAGTAATGGCCGAGTTCGATAATCCTACCTCCTTGGTCAATGCCGCCCGCGAAGCGCGCTCCCGCGGCTACCGCAAGATGGACGCTTACTCGCCGTTTCCCATCGAAGCCCTGACTGAAGCGCTGCATTTGCCTAAGAGCAAATTGCCGCTCATCGTGCTGATCGGTGGAATACTCGGCGGCTTGACCGGCTATCTGTTGCAATACTATGTCACTGTGATCTACTTCCCGATCAATATCGGCGGCCGCCCCTTGCATAGCTGGCCGATGTATATCGTCATTACCTTCGAGTTGACTATCTTGTTCGCGGCAACTGCGGCCGTCTTCGGCCTCTTGGCCTTGTGCGGGCTGCCCATGCCGTATCACCCAACGTTCAATGTGCCCCGCTTCGAGCGCGCTTCACGTAATAGCTTTTTCCTATGTATCGAAGCCACCGACCCTTTGTTCGATCGCAAAGGCACCGAGGATTTCCTGGACAGTCTGGATGCGCGGGAGGTCAGCGAAGTTGCGCATTAACTGCTTCATTGGCTTGCTCGTCGTGTGTGCCGCGCTGCTCACTGGCTGCCGTCAGGATATGCAGGATCAGCCGAAATACATCGCACTACGTCCCAGCTCTTTCTTTGATGACGGCCGCTCCGAGCGACCGCTGGTTGAAGGTACCGTGGCTCGCGGTCACCTGAACGCCGATACCGCCTTCTACACTGGAAAAGTGGATAACAAACTGGTGGATGCCGTTCCGTTCCCGGTTACCCGTGCCGTTCTGGAGCGCGGGCAGGAACGTTATAACATCTACTGTTCGCCTTGTCACGACCTGTTAGGCACCGGCAACGGTATGATCGCGCGGCGTGGCTACAATCATCCGCCACCGCAGTCCTATCACACCGACCGTCTGCGCCAGGTCCCCGTTGGTTACTTTTTCGACGTGATGACTAATGGACTGGGCGCCATGCCGGACTATGCGGCTCAGATCCCCCCCCGCGACCGTTGGGCCATCGCTGCCTACGTGCGCGTGCTACAGCTAAGCCAGAATGCTTCGCTCAACGATGTGCCGCCGGATCAGCGCGCCGCGCTAGCTAAGGGAGGGTCGAAGTAATGCCATCCGCGGTCCACGAACAATCCTTTCTCATCCCTGAAAATGTCGCCACGGATATGCGCGGTTGGCGCACTCGCTCCTTAATTGTGGGTGTGGTGGCCCTGCTACTCTGCATCGCTGGCGGATTCTTCAATCCGGATCAGTTCTACCGCTCCTACGTCTGGTGTTACATGTTCTTCATCGGCGTGCCGCTGGGAGCTACGGCGCTGCTGATGTTGCAATACCTTACAGGCGGCGCTTGGGGTATGATTATCCGCCGTCCCTGCGAAGCCGCTGGGCGGACTCTGCCGCTCTTGCTGATTCTCTTTATTCCAATAGTCATCGGGATCCCGCACCTGTATCAGTGGTCACATGCCGATATCGTGGCCCACGATGCTGTGCTGAAGCACAAACAAGTCTATCTGAACGTGCCCTTCTTCCTGATCCGCGCGGCACTCTATTTTGTCGGCTGGCTTCTGATTTCGCGCTTGCTGTATAAATGGTCGGGAGATCTGGATCGCGGCGATACCCGCGCTTTGGGCCGCATGGCTGCCATCAGTGGTCCCGGCTTGATCTTCTTCGGATTCAGCGTCACCTTCATGGCCATCGACTGGATTCTATCGATCAATCCGCATTGGTTTTCCACCATCTTTGGTTTGCTGTTCATTGCCGGCGAAGGGTTGTCGGCGCTGGCCTTCTTGATTGCTCTGTTGGTAATCTTGAGCAACCGGCCGCCGCTCGCCGGCGTGCTGACTCACCGGCAAATGCACGACGTGGGCAAGCTCCTGCTGGCCTTCGTGATGGTGTGGGCGTATTTTTCCTTCTCGCAATTGTTAGTCATCTGGTCCGGCAACTTGCCCGAAGAGATTCCCTGGTACCTCAATCGTTTTGCCGGTGGATGGCAATACATCGGGGTGGCCTTGGTATTGCTTCACTTCGCTTTACCTTTCGCGCTGTTGTTATCGCGCGACTTGAAGCGGAACTTCCGCCTGCTTACGACCGTCGCCGTAGGCATTCTGGTGATGCGTTTCGTCGACTTGTATTGGATGGTGGCCCCTGATTTTCATAAGGGTCAATTTTTTGTAAGTTGGATGGATTTCCTGATGCCCGTGGGCTTGGGTGGTGTCTGGCTGGCTGTCTTCCTATGGCAGTTACAACTGCGTCCGCTTATGCCGGTCGGAGATCCGCATTTGGAGGAGGCTCTCGAACATGGCCGCGAATAACGGTCACACGGAAGAACCCCGTAATCCGGACGTCCGGCACGAGATCGGTGACGTCAATGCGCGTGCCCTCACTAAGTTCGGCGTTTCAATGGGTGCCTTGATTGTCATCTTCCTATTCGGCTTGTGGTTTATGTTCGACTACCTCAAGAACCGCGAGGCGGAATTAGGCCGGCCTATGTCGCCGTCCGCTATGGTAAACGCGCAAAGACTGCCTCCTGAGCCCCGGTTGCAGCGTTATGCGGCACAGGACATGCGCGATTTGCGCGCTGACCAGAATCGGGTTTTGCGTCAGTATGCCCTGATCGATCCGGATAAAGGAATTGTTCGGATTCCGGTCGAACGGGCCATGGATTTGGTCGCTCAGCGTGGGCTTCCGCAGCCTGCACAGCCGGCTGGAAAAACAAAATGAAGTTGAAGTTACACAGCGTTATTAGTTACGCGTTCTTTGGACTGCTTGCCGTGGGCTCCGCATGGGCTCAACCGGCGCAGCCCGCGCCCGCGCAGCCATCGTTGATGCGCAATGCGGATTCGAAGCCAGCCCCGTTACCGGCGGGCCTGCAGGGCGTGACTATCGAACAGAATTTGAATCATCAGATCCCGCTTAACCTGGTTTTCAAGGATGAGTTCGGCCGCTCCATGCCGCTCTCGACTTATTTCAGTGGAAATAAGCCGGTGATCCTGGCTTTGGTCTATTACACCTGCCCCATGCTTTGTAACTTGGTTCTAACTGGTATGGAAAGCAGCCTGCGCGCCATCTCACTCAACCCCGGCCGCGATTTTGAAATCGTCGCCGTCAGTTTCGATCCGCACGACACTCCCGAAATTGCCGCAGCTAAGCGTGCCAATTACCTGCAGCGTTACCGCCGTCCAGATACCGCGAACGGCTGGCATTTCCTGACCGGCGACGAGGCCAATATCCAAGCCCTGACTTCATCAGTAGGCTTTCATTATAAGTTGGATCCCTCCACGGGTCAGTACGCGCACGCCAGCGCGATTATGGTTCTGACCCCTCAGGGTAAACTGTCGCGATACTTTTACGGCGTGGAATACGAGCCGCGCGACGTGCGCCTGGGTTTAGTCGAAGCATCCCAAAACAAGATCGGCTCGCCGGTGGATCAAATCCTGCTGTTCTGCTATCACTACGATCCGGCGACTGGTAAATATGGCGCCATTGCCATGAACATGATTCGGTTCGGTGGCGCTACTTTCGTCCTAATTTGCGGTACGTTCCTGCTAATTGCATGGCGCCGCGACTGGCGCAAAGATCGTCAGTTTTTGAGGCAAGCTAGATAACTTCATGGGCTCCGAACTACCTCTATTTCCGGTACAGGCATCCAGCGTCGCCCCCAGTGTCGACCATCTGCTCTATTTCCTGCTGGCCGTTGCCGTCTTCTTCGCGGTCGGAATCTTTCTCACGATTTTCTACTTCGCCATTCGGTACCGGCGCCGGTCTAATTCCGAATTGCCCGCGGCCGTGCATGGCGTCATGAGTCTCGAGATTTTGTGGAGCGTCATCCCTTTCGGCCTGACGATGATCATGTTCGTTTGGGGCGCCAGCATATTCTTCACTATCTCGAGGCCGCCCGACGACGCTCAACAAATCTATGTTGTCGGCAAGCAATGGATGTGGAAGTTACAACACATGGAAGGCCAGCGCGAGATAAACGAACTGCATATCCCTGTGAATCAGGCGGTCAAGCTGACCATGACCTCGGAAGATGTCATACACGATTTCTTTGTCCCCGCCTTCCGCACCAAGGCCGACGTTGTTCCTGGCCGTTACACTACGGTGTGGTTCAAGCCGACCAAGCCTGGCAAGTATCACTTATTTTGTTCGCAATATTGCGGTACCAATCACTACGCCATGATCGGCTGGGTCTATGTGATGGCGCCGCAGGATTATCAAACGTGGTTAAGCGGCGGCGCTACCGGGTCTCTGGCGTCGAGCGGCGAGAAATTGTTCCAGACCTTCGCTTGCGCCAACTGTCATCACCTCACCGGCGCGCCTGGCCGTGGGCCGGATCTACGCAACCTGTATGGCACTACCGTGGAACTGGCCGACGGGGCGCACGTTAAGTTCGACGAAGAATACATTCGCGAGTCGATCCTGAATCCGTCGGCTAAGATTGTGAAGGGTTATACGCCGATCATGCCTACTTTCCAGGGGCTGATCACTGAGGAGAATGTGTTGCAGTTGATTGAGTACATCAAATCCTTGACCCCCAAGCCGGCCCCCACAGCGGCGGGCACGGCGCGGACGCCGGCTCCCCGGCCTGACACGACGAAACAATAAGACTATGATTACCGCAGCGGCACAAGAGCGCGAAACATACCTCAATGCGAGTTACGGCATCAAGTCCTGGCTGCTCACCAAGGACCATAAGCGCATCGGCCTGTTATATCTTCACACCATCACGTTCTTCTTCTTTCTCGGCGGTATCTTCGCTACGCTGATCCGCCTGGAGTTGCTGACTCCCAAGGGTGGGATGGTCACGGCGGACACCTACGCCAAGCTATTTACTTTGCATGGCGTGATCATGATCTTTTTCTTCCTGATTCCGTCCATTCCAGCTACGCTAGGGAACTTCTTCCTCCCTATGATGATAGGGGCCAAAGATCTGGCATTCCCGCGTATTAACCTGTTGAGCTGGTATCTACTGGTAATCGGCGGCTGTTTTGCCATGTATGCCATGCTGGCAGGCGGCGTCGACACGGGTTGGACGTTCTATGTACCTTATAGCAGTAACTACTCCAATACCTATGTGATCGCTACCGGTCTGGGTATCTTCATCGCCGGTTTTTCGTCGATCCTGACCGGGTTAAATTTCATCGTCACCGTGCACCGCATGCGGGCGCCTGGAATGACATGGTTCCGCATGCCGCTGTTCGTGTGGTCCAACTACGCGACTGCCCTGATTCAGGTGCTCGGTACTCCGGTTATCGCCATCACACTGGTTCTGCTGATCTGCGAACGGACTCTGCATATCGGGATCTTCGATCCCTCGCGCGGCGGCGATCCGGTGCTCTTTCAGCACTTGTTCTGGTTCTACTCGCATCCCGCGGTCTATATCATGGTGCTGCCCGGCCTGGGTATCATCAGCGAACTCATCTCCGTCTTCTCCCGCAAGCCAGTATTCGGTTATAAAGTAGTGGCCTTCTCGAGCGTAGCCATTGCCGTCCTTGGCTTCCTGGTCTGGGGACATCATATGTTCGTTTCCGGCCAATCAGTTTACGCGGGACTCGTGTTTTCCTTCCTCAGCTACTTCGTGGCCATCCCGTCGGCCATCAAGGTCTTCAACTGGACCGCCACGCTATACAAAGGATCCATCTCTTACGCCACGCCCATGCTGTACGCGTTTGGCTTTATCGGACTATTTACCGTAGGTGGATTGACCGGTCTGTTTGTAGCTTGCCTGGGTGTGGATGTCCACGTCCATGACACGTACTTCGTAGTAGCCCACTTCCATTACATTATGGTGGGCGGAACGATCATGGCCTACCTCGGCGGCCTGCACTATTGGTGGCCTAAGATTTCCGGCCGAATGTATCCCGAAGGTTGGGCCAAGCTATCGGCTTTGGTCATCTATCTGGGATTCAACCTGACCTTCTTTCCCCAGTTCATTCTCGGCTACCTCGGTATGCCTCGCCGTTACTGGAATTATCCCGAAGAGTTTCAGGTGTTGCACGTCATGTCTACCGCCGGCGCGTCGGTATTAGCCGTGGGTTACGTGATGCCGCTCATCTACTTTATGTGGTCACTGCGCTACGGTGCGATCGCCGGGCCGAATCCTTGGGGTGCGACCGGGTTGGAATGGCAGACAAGTTCGCCGCCGCCGGCTCATAACTTCGACGAGACTCCCATAGTGACTACCGACGCCTATGACTATGCCGCGATGGAGGCGGCAAAGGTTGTCTAGCCATACGCATCTTCCCGAATTGCAGGAACAGTTCGAGACGCCCTCTCAACAGAAAGAGGCTTCCACGCTCGGTATGTGGATCTTCCTGGTGACCGAGGTCATGTTCTTCGGCGGCCTCTTCCTCGCCTATACGATTTACCGGAAAGAGTTCACCGCTACCTTTGCGCTGGCGAGTAACACATTAAATGTCGTAATCGGTGCTGCCAATACCGCGGTTCTGATTTGCAGTAGCTTTACTATGGTGATGGCCGTACGGTCCGCTCAGATCGGTAGCCGCAAAGCGTTAGTCGTCTTTCTGATTCTGACTATCCTATTCGGCGGCGTCTTTCTAGGCGTAAAGGCGTATGAATGGAATGAGAAATTCGTAGAGCATCATGTGCCCGGTCCAACCTTCCACCTGGAAGGCACCGAAGCGCAAGGGCCCGCTCAATTATTCTTCTCGCTGTACTTCACTATGACCGGGCTCCACGCTCTCCACATGATCATAGGCGAGGGGCTGATGGTGTTCCTACTCTGGCAGGCCTGGATCGGTAAGTACGGTCCAACCTATTACACGCCGGTCGACATCGGCGGACTCTACTGGCACTTTGTTGATATCATCTGGATCTTTCTCTTCCCGCTGCTGTATCTTATAGCGCGGCATCAACACTAACATGACTGACCACATCGCATCCGTTAAATCTTACGTTCTGGTGTTTGCCTCGCTGCTGGTGCTGACCCTGGCCACCACAGTGGTCGCAACCATCGATCTGGGGCCGTTCAACGTAGTGATGGCGCTCTTCATCGCCGTCGTGAAGATGATGCTGGTGGCACTGTTTTTCATGCATCTGCGTTACAGCACCATCCTCACCAAAGTCGTGGTGGGCGGCGGCATGCTCTGGCTGGCCATCCTGCTTGTCTTTAGCTTGGCCGACTTCGGCACCCGCGGCTGGTTGCCGGTACCCGGGAAATAGCCGCCGGACCTGCTAAAATCGAATCGAATACCCGTCACGGGCGCGTAGCTCAGTTGGATAGAGCACCTGCCTTCTAAGCAGGTGGTCGTGGGTTCGAGTCCCGCCGCGCCTACCATTCCGCTCACCGGCCGCGAGGTTGCCGCTCCAACAATCGCAACACACCTATCAGACAAGCGCGCGATATCCCAAGCGCCAACGGGAAGCTCATCGCCGTCATCACTACCAATGCTGTCATGCCGCCCGCACTCATAGTCCCTCCTCTATTGCCCGGCCGATCCGCCAAAGATTTGCTCCACTTCGCCCGTCCGCTCCGCGACCAGTTCTACCGCGTCCCCAACTTCTACCTGCTCGAATAATTCCTCCACATCGGCATTGCGCATCCGGATGCATCCGTGCGATGCCGCCCGACCGATCGATCGCGGATTGCTGGTCCCATGGATACCGTATCCTTTGCGGCTCAGCCCAATCCAGCGCGGCCCCAGCGGGTTGCTCTTGCCCGGTCCCACCACTTTGCCAGGTCCGTACCACGTCGGATGCGGGATCCGCCCCACGATCGTAAAGCTTCCTTCGGGGCTCGGAGTCGCTGCCGCGCCCACCGCCACCGGATAGATCTTCGTCACGCGTCCATCTTGTAGCAGCGCCAGTTCCCGATCCGGGATGCTCACCACAATCCGCCGCGCCACCGGCCGCGTGTCCTGCGCCAGCGCCTCGCCTGTGGCCACCACCACCGCCGCCAATGCCTGAAAATATCTGAGCTGCCACCGCGTGTCTCGCATCTTGCTGCCTCCGTTCACGCCTGCATAAATTGCAGCCCGCGTACCACGCGCTATCCTCTTGATTCCGTTTGCGGCGCCCCTAAGGCCCGTGTCTGCCGGGACACGGCGCGGGCGTCGGCCCCACGCTAAAATAGTCCTCGGATGGAAAACAAGGAGATCGCGCGCATCCTCTGGGAAACGGCCGACCTGATGGAGATTGCCGCGGAAGATTCGTTCAGAATCCGCAGCTACCGCAACGGCGCCACGGCTGTCGAAGGCCACCCCGAACGTATTGCCGACATCTTGAAAGACCCTGAGCGCAAGGTTACCGATATCCCCGGCATCGGAAAAGGTCTGGCATTCGTGCTCGTGGAAATCGTGGCGCGCAGTTCCTGTGAGCGCCGCGACCTGTTGCTGCAAAAGTTCCCCACCGGCGCTCTCGAATTCCTCAAAATCCAGGGTCTCGGGCCCAAAAGTATCGCGCTACTTTTTGAGCATTATCAGGTCGCAACCATCGACGATCTGGAGCGCTTGTGCATCGAACAGAAGCTGCGCGTGCTGCCCCGCATGGGCGCCAAGCTGGAAGAGAAGGTCCTGAAGTCTATCGCTCAGTATCGCCAGCGCACCGGCCGCTATCTGCTCAGTTACGCCGAAGACATGGCCCATCGAGTTGACCCAATACCTCGGCGAAACGCCCGGCATTGAGCAGATCAGCACTGCCGGCAGCCTGCGCCGCGGACGCGAAACCGTCGGCGATCTTGACCTGCTCGTCACCGGTCCGGCGGCCGCGGAGGTGCTCGAACGTTTCGTGCATTTTCCCCGGGTCGAAGAGGTCCTCGTACGCGGCGAGAACAAGGCCAGCGCGAAAGTCGGGCGTGAAGGCTTACAGGTGGACGTCCGCGCGCTTCCCCGCGAAAGCTTCGGCGCGGCTATGCAATACTTCACGGGTAGCAAGGACCACAACGTGGCGGTCCGCACACGCGCCGTGAAGATGGGTTTCAAACTTAGCGAATACGGACTTTATCGCAGCGCCGACGAATCGAGGATTGCCGGCGAAACCGAAGCGGGCGTCTATGAAGCGCTGGGCTTGCGCTGGATACCGCCGGAGTTGCGCGAAAACCTGGGTGAGATCGAACTCGCCGCTGAAGACCGCCTGCCCACTCTCGTCGAGCTATCGCATATCCGCGGAGACCTTCACATGCATACTACCGAGAGCGATGGCCGCGCCTCGCTCGAAGAAATGGCTGCCGCGGGGCGCGAGCACGGCTACGAATACATCGCCATCACCGATCACTCCAAATCCCTAGCCATGACGTTCGGCCTTGACGAGCAGCGCGCCGTGGCTTTTGCCGCCCACGTGCGCGATTTGAACCGCGATGGGCTCGGCATCCGTATCTTCTCCGGCCTGGAATGCGACATCTTGAAAGATGGCGCGATGGACTTGTCAAACGATGCCTTGGCCGAACTCGACATCGTAATCGGCAGCGTGCACAGCCACATGAACATGGAATCAGCTGAGATGACCGATCGCCTGTTGCGCGCGCTTGAATGCCCGTCGCTGCGAGTACTCGGGCACCCCACGGGGCGCATTCTGCTGCATCGCGACGCCTTCCCGTTCGATTTCGAGCGGGTAGTCGACGAGGCTGTACGGCGCGGCGTGTGGCTCGAAATCAATGCCAGTCCGGAGCGCCTCGACCTAGGCGCGCATCTGATTCGAACGGCTAAAGCGCGCGGCGCACGCTTCATTATTTCGACTGACTCACACCATCCCAAAAGCTTGTGGAGCATGCGCTATGGTGTGATCACCGCGCGGCGCGGCTGGCTGGCTCCGTCCGATATCATGAATACGCTGCCGCTCGATCAGTTCGCGGCGGCCATTCGCAGGTAACTTACTATGAAAATCGTTTCTTCGCGTGAAGTTTATAAGTGTAGCCTCTTTCGCGTGGTGGAGGAAGAAGCTACCGATCCCGGCGGCTTCCACATCAAGCGATCCATCGTGCGGCATGCTGGATCCGCGGTGATGATGGCTGTCGATGAGAAGAACCGCATCCTGCTGGTGAAGCAGTTCCGCCTGCCTGCCGCGAAAGAACTTTGGGAACTGCCAGCGGGGCGGCTGGATGAAGGTGAGAAGCCGCTTCAGGCGGCCCGCCGCGAGTTGAAAGAAGAGACCGGTTACAAGGCGCGTAACTGGAAAAAACTGGCCTCGTACTTCGCCAGCCCCGGATACGTCGCGGAGAAAATGACCATCTACCTGGCCACCGGACTATCCGCTGGTGACGCCGAGCCGATGGACGACGAGCGCATCGAATGCCGCTGGTTCAAACGCAAAGAACTGGACAAAATGATTCGCGATGGCGAAATCGAAGATGGCAAAACCATCATCGGCTTTCTTGCCTGGATGCGCTATAAGTGACTTAGTGCGCGGCGATGATCGCATTCAGTAGGTTGGCGCCGATCTGGCTGCCCCAACCCGTAACCAGATCGTAGCCAGTGACGGCGGAATACTTGCCGTTGCTGCCGCTTGTGATGTCGTGGTAATCACTGCCGTATCCCGAACTGAGGGCCAATCGGTATAGCGTTGGATTTAGGAAACCAATCGCGGGCATGTTATTGGTGGCGGCCTGTTGATTCACCATGGCCATGAAGCCCGCCCACTGCGGCGCGGCATAGCTGGTGCCGCCGTTACCTCCGTAACAGCCGCCGTCATAGCAACTGTATTGATTGGTATTGGCCTCGGCAGCCACATCCGGAATGTTGCGTAAGGTGGTCGACCCGTGGTTGGTGGCGGTGATCACCCCCGGCAGTTTCTGATACGAAGGAATCGGGATGTTGTTCTTCGAAGGCATGCCGGCACTGCCGCTCCAACCGGTTTCCGACGCCCAGGGTCCGCCCGGTCCGGCAGTCGTCAGATCGGTGCCGCCGACTGCTGTGATGTATGGGTCGTCTGCCGGCCAGACGGTACCGGCGGGTGTGCTGGAACCGTTGTCGCCGGTGGCCACAAATAGGCTTTGCCCCTGTGCCGCGAACTCTTTGAAGATGGGGTCCAGGCTGCTCTCGTCATCCTTCCAGCCCCATGAACAACTCAATTGCTTGGATGTGTTGTCGGCGGCCATCTGACTGAAGATAGAAACATCGCTGCCACCTACGTAGACCACTACCTGACTCAGTCCCGGCGCCATGGCGATCGCCATTTCGATATCCAGCACCTGTTCGCTATCGTCGCACTTGGAGGGCGGGCACCCGAGGGGGACGCCGTTGAGTGACACGCCTACCACCGGTACGTTCAGTGGTTGGTTCAGGTTCTTGAAGTAAAGCTGCACATCGCTCAGTTCGTAGCCGGCATATTCGAATAAACCAACAGACTGTCCCGCGCCAGTCAGCGGCCCTGAGCCGTAATAAGCGGCCCGCATGTCACTGCCGACGAACTGCCCGTTGGGACCCGATCCGGTGGTCTTGCCTACGCCTTCAGCAGCCATAGCGCCGCGTATGTTCTTGGCAAACGGCAACATGAAGTTATCCAAGCCGGAGATATGCAGGACCGGGACCGCTAGATCCAGAGTGGGTTCTCTGTCCGGCGCGAAAAATGTGCGATTCTCGGTCGGGTGCTTATAGACACCGAGAGTGACATGGAGGGCGGCCGCTACCTTCGCGGCGGGACCTTCCACGTCGACCACCAGGCGGTTCGCCGGAGTCCGCGTCACGGTAAGACCGTTAGCCTGCGCGAAGCGAACCAGCGCATCGCGGTCATCCTGGGAAGGGCCGAAGCGCTCGGTAAACTCCGCCACGCTCAGATATTGCCGGTAGTTTGCGCTTTGCGGATCGTAGAGTTGCTGTAAGAATCCGTCGAGAGCCGCTTCGTTGCGTAGCGGCAAGGAGATCGCCAGAGTCATGTGTTCAGCGGGCGGCAGTTCGCCCACGCGCTGCGCCTGGTGGTTGGCCACCGCCGCTGGCACGTGGGCCGTCATCGTTAAATGCTGCTCGGCGTGCGCCGAAACTGCCACAATAATGGCGCCAGCGAGCAAAGCCGCCGACGAGCGTTGAAGACCAGCAATTCCCATACAGAGGAGTATACAGGATCGGCTTGTGCTATTTTCCGCCCTTGGGCAGAGCCCACTTCAATCCCGCTACGAAATTCAATTTGGGCGCGGGATATCCGAGCACCTCTTCGTAGGATTGGTTCAGCGCGTTGCGCAGATTGCCGTACGCCGTCAACCCTGCGGCCAGGCGGACGTTCAGATTGACTCCCATTCGAAAAGAATCCGCTGCGAGGGATACAAGCCAGCCGACGCGCCGTAGGTCGGATCGACGTCCAGATCGGAACCGCGGAAGTAACCGGTCACATTGGCCGTAACCCGTCCGCGATTGAAAGTGGATACGAACGAACCGGAATTCGCGGGGCGCCGGATGAGTTCCTGCCCAACGGTAAAGGGAAGGGGCGCCAGACCGCGTCGACCCATTGAGCGATAACACCGCGGTATCGAGATAAGTGTAAGATGCGGCCAGCGACATCCAACGGGTCGGGCGGAACCGGCCGGACAATTCGGCGCCCTGCGCGCGCGAGTTCGACAGGTTATCGGTTTGAAAGGCGCTGAGCACGGCCAAGTTGCCGCCCAGCGACACGATCAGGTCGTAGAAGCGGTTGTAGAAGTAAGTCGCGTCGAGCGATAGCTTGTCGCCGAAGGCGCGCTGTTCCACGCCGAAGTCGAAACTGGCGGTGCGCTCCGGCTTCAGTGCGGGATTGTCGGTGAAGGCCAGTTCCAGTCCTGCAGGCGGACGGATTCCGGTGCCGAACGAAGTATGCACGCGCGTGCTGCCCATGGCCCCGTGGGATCCTTCCGCAGCAGATAAGTGGCGGCCAGTTTCGGATTGACCTTCGCGACGGTATGAGCCGGGAACGCTGGACGTCCGTCGACCAGGATTTTCCGGAATGAACGGCGTGCCGATGATCTCGCCCCGCACACCCACATTGAAGAAGAAGCGGCTGCCGGCCTGAAAACGATTCTCCCAGTAGATGCCCGCATCGTCGCGCCGGATGGAAAAGGGATTGAAGTTATCGCCGCTGATGTAAGTGTTCTTCACTTCCTCGCGCGCCAGGCTGACGCCGAACGCGGCGGTGTACCAAGGCGCCACGCTGATAATGCTGCGCGTCTCAAACTGGCCGCGCAGATCCTTCTCGTAACTGAATCCATAGGGGCTGGTGTAGCCGCTATTTTCCAGAAAGAAACTGGCGAAAGTTTCCTGACGGAAGCGCGACGAGAAATCGATCTGGTGATGCAGGAAGTAATCGGAGAAATTGTTCTTGTCGCGGCTGATGGTGTCGATGCCGGTGAAATCGTTGCCCGGGTCGGAACCATAAGGGCCGGGGCTCCCGACATCGTTAGCGTTGTAGTCGCCGCCGAAGGAAAGCCTCTGCCGGCCGAACGCGCGGGTCACGTGCAGCGCAACGTTGTCGTTGCGATAATCGCTGTTGGGCACGGGCCCGTTATCGCCAAATTGCGAAGCAAAGGCCGCGATGCCGAATCCTGCCATCGTGCCCGATCCACCCAGAGCGAAGCGATGCTCCTGCGTAAGTGCCGCCCTCGGCCAGCACCTCGATCTGAGGCGAATCGGTGGCCGAGCGCGTCACGAAATTGACCACACCGCTATTGGCATAAGCGCCGTAAACCGACGATTGCGCCCCTTCGATCACCTCCACGCGATCCAGCCAATCGGTGGGGATATGCGCGAAGTCGAAAGCCCCGCCGAACGAATTCACGGGGACGCCATCGATCTGCACCAGATTGAAATTGTAATTGCCGCCGCGGATGAACATGTCGGCTACACCCCCCGGGGCGCCGGTCTGGCCGATGGTGATGCCGGGCAGGTAGCGAAGCAGATCCACTGCCAGGCCTTCGTTGCGCTCGGCGATTTCCTCGCGCGGCACGATGGCGATGCTGCTGCCCTGCTCGCTGAGCGGCACGTCGATAGCTGAGCCCGCCACGCGCACCGAGTCGACCTGCGGCGCGATATTCAAATGCACGGTGATCGGTTCCGCGCCGGCGGCGCGCGAGCGGAATGTTCTTGGTTTCGAATCCGGGGGCGGTAACGGCAAGATGCATCTCGCCGGTTTCGGCGAGCTTCAACGTGAAGCCGCCGGCCGGGTCGGTGGTGGTTTGTTGAGCGACGCCCAGCCGGTTGACGGCGGATACCTGTGCGCCCGCGATGGCGGCGCCTGACGGGTCGAGCACGGTTCCGTGAACGGTGAATGAAGCGGCGAAGGCCGCGGGCAACAGCCCGAGCCATAAGACCAGAAAACGCATTGTAGGCTCCTCCCTCGAGAGCCGCAATTACGGAGTCTTGCCGGTCGGTCTCCTGACTTGCGCTTCCACGGACCGGTCAGCCTTCCCATCCGTTGGACAGTGGCTCTACTTCGACCGGTCCTCCGCGCTTACAGTGGCGGGGCCGTGCTGGATTTGCACCAGCTTCCCAAAAAAACACCGGCAATCTTCGGAACGAATTCAGAGTAACTGCAAACGGGGAAATATGTCAAATCAGATCAGACAGGAAGCAGTTTCTGCAGTGCGCCGCGCATGCGGACTGGTCTGCCGGCGCTCAACCGCCCTGTTCTTTTTTGGATGAGGCGGTTGTCGATGGTGAAGAGTTTCATGCGGACGATGCATTGCTCCGGCAAGCCGGCCTCGAGTGTTCTCGATCTAAAATCGCCGGGCCAACTGGACTGTTTGGCTTTCGTGATCTGCGCCATCAGCGAATGTCCAGAGCCGCCGTTGAAGGTTAGGGAACTGAGGACCAAGGCGGGGCGGCGTTTGCTGGCGGGCGAATCGGTGAACGGAAATGGGACGACAACCACATCCCACGGCTCACAGGTCACCGAAAGCCTCGTCGTCCTCCGGCGAATTCCATTCGTCGGCCATAGTGCTGGAGAGGGCTTTGTGCCATCCGGCGTCGAAGGGTTCCAGCTTGCGAACCACAACCAAGCCGTTGTCCTGGAATTCGTACACAAGGACATCACCGGCCTGGGCTTTCAGGCGCTCCCGTACCGCTTTCGGAATGGTGACCTGGCCTTTCGTGGTAACTTTACTGGCGTTCATCGTGGCCTCCTTGCTGTATTACTGCATTACTTCCTGAGGTAAGGATAGCATACTTAGCGGCGGGAGACAAGACGGACGCGCCGGGATGCGGCGAGCGGACGTTCCGACATTGCCTCGCTGGTAATGGCTGCCTGTTCCTCCTGGTGGCGACGGCCAGAACCGGTTGCCGGGCTGGCGCTTTCCGGACGGCCGACGTAGCGGATATCGCGGCCAGAGGCGTCGAGCAGCGGCTGGATTTGCTCGCGCATGAAGCGCCAGGGGCCCATGTTGCGGGGCTCTTCCTGCGCCCAAACCACTTCCGCGGTCAGCGGATAGCGCATCAGCACGTCGTTGACTTCGTGCTCGGCGAACGGGTACAACTGCTCCATGCGCACGAGCGCCACGTGGTTGGCCTGTTGCGCTTCGCGCGCGGCCAGCAGATCGTAGTAGATCTTTCCGGAACAGAAAACCACGCGCGTGACTCTGTTCGGCATCGACGGCGACGCTGTCGGGCAGCACTTCGCGGAAGCCGCCGCTGGTCAATTCGGCAACGGTGGACACGGCCTTGGGATGGCGCAGCAGGCTCTTCGGCGTAAAGATGATGAGCGGCTTGCGCATGCCGCGCCGGTCCGAACCGCCGTACATCTGGCGGCGCAGCAGGTGGAAATACTGAGCGGGCGTGGTGCAGTTGGCCACCTGCATATTGTTCCCGGCGCAGAGCACCAGGAAGCGTTCGATGCGCGCGCTGGAATGCTCCGGCCCCTGGCCTTCGTAGCCGTGCGGCAGCAGCATCACCAGGCCGCTGGGCTGGCCCCACTTCGATTCGGCGCTCGAAATGAACTGATCGATCATGATCTGCGCGCCGTTGGCGAAATCGCCGAACTGCGCTTCCCACAGCACCAGCGTCAGCGGGATCGGCCACGCTGTAGCCGAACTCGAAGCCGAGCACGGCGTATTCGCTGAGCGAGCTGTCGAAGACTTCGAAGCGGGCCTGGTCGGGCGAGATGTGCTGCAGCGGCATGTATTTGCGGGCGGTTTCGGAATCGTAGAAGGCCAGGTGCCGCTGGCTGAAAGTGCCGCGGCCGGAATCCTGGCCGCTGAGGCGCACCGGCGTTCCTTCCAACACCAGCGTACCGAAGGCCAGCGCTTCGCCGAAGGCCCAATCGATGGGCCGCCTTTTTCGATCACGTCGCGGCGTTTTTCGATAAAGCCGCGCAACTTGGGATGCAGGTGGAAATTCTCGGGGAAGTGGGTGAGGCCGCGGATGACGCGATCGATGGTGGCTTTGTTCACCGTAGTTCGCGGGCAGATAGCTGGCAATCTCTTCGCTGGGAACGGCGGCCAACTCCTGCACCTTCGAAACGTTCGCTGCTCTTTTGCGCCGCATCGTAAGCCGCGGATAAGGTCTGCGTAAAACCCTTGCGCATCTCCGCCACTTCTTCGGCGGTGAGAACGCCTTCGCGCACCAGGCGCTCGCCGTAGAGTTTGCCTACCGAGGGATGCTCCTTGATCTTGCGGTACAGGATGGGCTGCGTGTAGCTGGGATCGTCGGCTTCGTTATGGCCGTGGCGGCGATAGCAGATCATGTCGATGACGACGTCCTTCTTGAACTGCTGGCGGTAATCGAAAGCGATCTGCGCGACGCGCATGGCGGCTTCGGGATCGTCGCCATTGACGTGGAAGATGGGCGCCTGCACCATGCGCGCGACGTCGGTGGAATAAGGCGTGGAGCGGATTCATCGGGCAGAGTGGTGAAGCCGATCTGGTTGTTGATGATGAGGTGGATGGTGCCGCCGGTGGAATAGCCATCGAGTTGCGAGAGGTTCAGTGTTTCGGCCACCACGCCCTGTCCGGCGAAAGCGGCGTCGCCGTGGATCAGCAGGGGGATCACGCGCTCGCGATGGTCGTCGCCGAGGCGGTCCTGCTTGGGGCGCACGATGCCTTCGACCACCGGATCGACCGCTTCCAGGTGGCTGGGATTGGGCGCGACGGAAACCAGAACCTCGCGTGCCGGCAGTCGGAGCGATAGACGCCGCGCGCGCCCAAGTGATACTTCACGTCGCCCGAGCCCTGCGTGCTGGCGGGATCGAGTTCGCCTTCGAACTCGCGAAGATCTGGGCCACCGGTTTGCCGACCACGTTGGCGAGGACGTTGAGGCGGCCGCGGTGGGCCATGCCGATGACCACTTCGTGGACGTTCCGTCCGGCGGCGCGCTCCAGCAATTCGTCCAGGATGGCGATGGCGGTTTCGGCGCCTTCCAGGGAGAAGCGCTTCTGGCCGACGAAGCGGGCGTGCAGGAAATGTTCGAACTCTTCGGCCTTCAGGAGCGCCTGCAGAATGCGGATGCGGGTCTCGCGATCGAGCGGCCAGTTGTTGGCCTGCGGCTCCATGCGCTCCTGCAGCCAGCGCTTCTGCTCGGGATGCTGGATGTTCATGTACTCGCAGCCGATTTTGCCGCAGTAGGTCTGGCGCAGCGTTTCCAGAATTTCGCGCAGGGTGGCGACGGGCTTGGGGCCGCGCTCGCCGATGGCTTCGCTGAGGCTGCCGGTGAGGAATTCGCGGTCGAGATCCCAGATGGTGAGGCCGTAGGTGACCGGATCGAGTTCGGGATGGTAGCTGGGCTCGCCGCCGAGCGGGTCGAGATCGGCGATCAGATGGCCGCGCACGCGATAGGCGTTGATCAATCTGCAGGACGCCGGCTTCCTTGGCGATCTCAGCGGTGCGGCCGCTGCCATCCGGGCAGCATGCGACTTGGCGGTCGGTCTCCCAACGCACCGGCTGATGGGGCATTCTCAGGTGGGCGAAGATCTCTTCGTAGAAGCCGTCCTCGCCGTCGAGCAGCGCCTGCACGCTTGCCCAGGAACATGCCGGATTCCGCGCCTTGGATGATGCGGTGATCGTAGGTGCAGGTGAGCGTCATCACCTTGCTGATGCCCAGCATGGAGCGGGTTTCGGGCGCGGCGCCGCTGATACTCGGCGGGATAATCGATGGCGCCGGCGGCGATGATGGCGCCCTGGCCGGGCATCAGGCGCGGGCTGGAAGCCATGGTGCCGACGGTGCCGGGATTGGTGAGCGAAATGGTGGTGCCCTGGAAAATCGGCAGGCGTCAGTTTGCCTTTGCGGGCGCGATCGACCAGGTCGTCGAAGGCGGCGACGTACTGCGCGAAATCAAGCGCGCCGGCATTCTTGATGTTGGGGACCAGCAGGTTGCGGGCGCCGTCCTTGCCGGCGACGTCGACCGCGATGCCGAGGTTGACTTGCGGGTGGACGATGCGCGCCGGCTGGCCGTTCGATTCGGCATAGGCGTGGTTGATGCCGGGAAAATCTTCAAGGGCTTTCACCAAGGCCCAGCCGATCAGGTGGGTGTAAGAGACTTTGCTCTTGCCGACCAGGGTGCGGTGCTGGTTGATGATGCGGCGGTTTTCGTCCATCACCTTGACGGGGATGATGCGCTGGGAGGTGGCCAGGGGAATGGCGACGCTGGCGTTCATGTTCTCGGCGATCTTGGCGGCGATGCCGCGGAGTGGCTGGACGTTTTCGGACGCTTCCGCACTGGCGCTGGGCCGGGCAGGCGGGGCTGCGGGCGGCGGAGCGGTGGTGGAATGACCGTTGGGTACGCCCTCGAAGACGTGCTTCCAGCTTTCGTCTACGGCGGTGCGGTCGTTCAAATATTGTTGATATAGCTCGTCTTCGAGCCAGCTATTGATACCCAGTTCAGGATCTGATTTGAGGGGCATAATACGGGAAGGCCTTCTGTATCTATCATACCTGTCCGGAAGCGGCCGATGCTGAGCGTACAATCGAGGAATATGCCAAAGCAAACCCTGGTTGCGTATCCTGTAGTTCACGATGTTCCGGCCTTGAATGGCTTCCTGGCGCGCGTGTTTGGAGCGGTTGAAAAGCTGCGCGCTATTGGGGGTGCGGGCGGCTATCATACCGAGGTTCAAATCGGCGACACGTTGGTGATGGTTGGCGGGGGCGGACCGGAGGTGGGGTGGAAGGGCGAAGCGCGTCCCATGGCGTTCCATATTTACGTGCCGGATACGGATGCCACATACCGGGTCGCTTTGGAGGCGGGCGCGGAATCCCTGCAGGCGCCCAAGGACCAGGATTGGGGCGAGCGCACGGCCAACGTGAAGGACCCGGCGGGCAATTTCTGGTACATCGCGACGTTCCAGGGGGAGAGCTATTTTTCGGAAGGCGCGCCGACGGTTCAGCCTTTCCTGCAACCGCTGCATGGTGCATCGGTGGTCGAGTTTTTGACGAAGGCTTTTGGGGCGGAGGAATTGGGGCGGGCGGAGGCGCCGGACGGGACCATCTTGCATACCACTTTGAAGATTGGCACGTCGGCGATGGAACTGTTCGATGCGAATGGGATTTATCAGCCGGTGCCGGGAATGTTTTATTTGTATGTGGCGGATGTGGATGCCGCGTACCGGCGGGCGGTGGAGGCCGGTGCGGAGGGGTTGGGGGCTCCGGCGGACCAGGCGTATGGGGATCGCACTGCCAGTGTGAAGGATGTGGCGGGGAATTTGTGGTATGTGGCGGCTCCGATTGGCGGGGGCCAGTCGGGTTGAAAGCGCGACATTCGGTTGCGTTGGATTGCGATTGGGCAAAATTGGGCAGGATTTTCGGGTTTTGGGGCGGGATAGGGAGTGGGTTGCGAACAAAGCCAATTGAAATTTCCGTTCACGATGGTTTGTGGCGTGGTTCAGTGGGTGGTCTGTCGAGCTGCGGGAAGGCCAAGGCCGAAAGGCCGCCGATAAACGCCGATGGACGCCGATAAGCAACAGCCGTGTTGCGTTTTGATGCATGCGCCGGCGCTTTGGGCAAAATTGGGCAGGTTTCCAGTTGGAACTCTCATGGCGTGCAGGCGTGGTTCTCCCTCGCCTTCATGACAGCATGCGGGCTCGACGAAGGGGGGGCCTTGCGCGGGCAAGCGATTGCAGGGTCTGGGGAAATAAAGTTTGTGGAATGGAATTAGCGCGGATCAGGCGGCCGTTATCGGGCTCGCCACTGTGATGCGTTCCCGGGCGACCTGACAGCGTCTGAGCGGTTGCCGGGCCGGTGATGGAGAAACTGCACGGCTGGCCGGAGGCGCAGTTCGCCGAGGGAAGACAGAGCCTAACTCCGGTTTGGGTAAGGCGAACACCTATCTGTTGCGGCACTGGAAGACCACACGTTCCTTCCAGAGGCCCGAGCCCATTAGACAATAATCTTTGCGAACGCGCTCTCAAACGGGCGGTGCTGCACTGGAAGAATGCGTTGTTCTATATAGGACGCTGCACGGGGCTGAGGTGGGCGACCTGTTCCTGACGCTGATTCACACCTGCCAGTTATGTGGCGCCAAACCGTTCGATTACCTGGCGGAGTTGCAGCGCCATGCCCGGGAACTGACGGCCAATCCCGCGGAGTGTATGCCGTGAAACTATCGCGAGATAATGGAGCGGAGCTGAAGTACGATAATCCTTTCCTGGCCAAAATGCCCGTTGGCGGCCATGGTTGAGTGACGCTCCGAGATGTCCGTCAAACAGCCCTTTCCCAGGGCAAAATCCGGCAACGTTTTGGGCAGGCACGGGAATCTCCTAGAATATTTCGCGTTGGCCTTTACGCCCGCGTTTCCACGAACGATCGGCAGATACTGCCCATGCAGAGTCGTGCCATGCTGGAGTATGCTGCCCGGTGGGGCTGGACCGTCGCAGGAAACGTCCGTGAGGTTGGCTCCGGTGCGGCCAATCAAGAAGCCCGTGAGAAGCTGTTGGAGGCCGCCACGCCGTCGAAGTTTGATCCAGTCCAAATCCCTTAATAGGAGTTGCGATGCCACAAGGCTACTACACGATTGAGCAATGGACGGCGGCGGACGGTGCTCCCGGGCGATGGACCATGGTGATGCAGTTGCCGTTCGGAGCGTCGCTTACCGCTGCCGAAAGCGCACTGGAAAAACTGGGCAATGCTGGATTCTTCCGGATTGTCCAGATGCAGCGCGTGATCTGGGCCGAGAAGCAGGCAGGCGAACTGAAGCTGCGGAAATCGCATGCCGGCTCAGAGGCAGGGCTGGACCGGATGCGCCAGATGTTTGAGCGGTGCGGCGGGATCTATCCGGAGGCGGAGGTCCGAGCGGAGCGGCAGAAGATCAAGCAGACGGCCGCGAAGAAGGAGGGGCATTGAGGGGTCAGCAGATTGGATCGGTGGCTGACAACGTCCCCGGTGCTCATCGATAGGCCATTAGCGATCAGTGGGACTCGCGCCTGTACCTCGATTCAAGTCAGCAGAACCACGGGCTCGCGGCCAGATACCGCTTCCTCCGGGTGCGACATCCTAAACCCCTATCGCCGAAACGTGGTCTCCTCCAGGCATGACCATCACCCCGAGAGAAACAGTGTCGTCCATTTCCTTTACGCATGCTCACCGAAAGCACACGGAGTTCACCGCCCGGTTGGAGCGCGGTGGCGATGATAGCAAGTGCTCCGAATGCTGTTCGCACAAACCAGCATACAGCGATCCGGGCCCCGCGGACCTAATCGTCTTTCTGGCGTCTTGCCGGGCGCGCAATAGGGGCCGGATTGGCGATCTCGATCAGGCGTTGCAGGGCTTCTTCGCCCTTTTCCATGTTCAGGGGGATAATCAGGATCTCACCGTATCGGAGGGTCAAATTGGCGGCTAGGACACTAGAGCCGCCCATGTAGGTGCCCTCGGTGACGGCTGCTCGCCTTACGACGTATATTTCGTTGGTCGGGACTTCGCGCAGGGGACCAAAGGTGGGGCGATACCTGATCACCCCTGGGGCGAAAATAATGGCGCGGCGAAGATTGCGCAGGTCGGCCCCGGCGATCGAGGCGATTCCCAGGGCGAGGCCCAAAAACGGAGTGAGACGCAAGTGTGCGAAATAGAGCGCTGCCGCCAGCGCTAGCGCGAAGACCGGTGCGGACCACCAAGAAGTAGTAGCATAGATGGACAAGGCGTCCGCCTCACCGGCATGACGCCAGCGGCGATACCACTCTGGCGACATTCAGGGAAACACTCCGCGTATACGCAAGTTCACGGGGCCGCCTTGGTGTTCTTGTCACTATCGTGTCTGGCAGTTCTCCACACAAACCATAGGATGCCGAGAACTAGTACGAAGGCAAAGGCGCATGCATACATCACGAGCTTCGGCGGCTTGCCCTGGGACACGAAGACTGCGTACCAAAAAGGAAGGGAAACCACTGCGATGACGAGTGTTCGCTTGGGGAATGGCTTATTAGAGGTTCTCATCCGGTGCGCGTCTGATGGCACTGCCGTTTTTGCGAGTATACACCACGGGCGTAAGGAAGATGCGAGGACCATCCCCGATTGCGGGGATTCCACATTGGTGAACAAATGCCGGCTGAGTGATCGTTAAGCTGCTCGAAGTGATGATTCGCGACGAACATGAGGAGGGCTGAGCGAAGAAGACCGCCATGCGTCGCCACCTCGCGCGCCTACTTCCGGGGGGCGTTTCGCTTAAGTGCCACCAAGCTCCTCCCATTCCAGTTTTGCTTTCGCTGCGAGCAGCCGCCCGCTGAGTCCATGACAGTCCTCTAAGGTGATCTCGTAGCCTGGGTCTGTTTGTCTAAAAGAAAGCCCCGCGATAACGTTTTGCGAGCTAAAGCCATCTAAATGGAGGTCGGCTATGCCTTCCAGCCAGAAGGTGACGATGACATGCTTGCGTAGGATATAGAAGCCCTGACTGTCGATCTGATCGGTTTTGTCAAATGTGCGGATACGCAGCCGAGAGGCTTGATCGCGGTTGAGCTCCAGACTTAGAATCTCGGCGTCGTGAAACGACGGCCACTGGCCGAACCACTTGACCAGCGCGGCTACTCCCTCTATCTCGTCTTTGGCTTCGAGCACTTTTCACTACTATACACGCCAGCGGCATGCCGTTACCGCCGATACAGTGTGGATAATGCGACGGAGGGCCGAGAAATCTACGGCGCGCCCCGCGGAACATACTCCGACGCGAACCGCACGCGCTCGCTAATCGACGGATGGTCATAAAGCCAGAATTCGATAAACGGGCTAGGGTTCGGATCGTCCAGCGAAACCTCGCCCAGGATCTGGAAAGCATTGGCGGCTTCCTCCGCGGAGTTGGGCACGATGCCGTGAATCACTTCCAGACCGTAGATATCGGCATTGTGCTCCAGCATGCGGCTGAAGGAACTCGATACAGGCTCCGAGAGGAAGCCGAAGACGGCGAGCGCCAGCAGCAGCACGGGCAGAGAGGCCCAGTCGCTGCCTTCGCGCACCTGCCAGCGAGCGCCCCAGCGGCCGAGGGCCCAGCGCATGGAGTGGTATGCCAGGAACAGAAATACGAGGATGCCGGCGATGGCGGCGCCAATGCCGATCCAGACGTGGCCGAGGACGTAGTGGCCCATCTCGTGGCCGAACACGAACAGGATCTGGCCGGTGTTCATCTTTTGGATCGTGGTATCCCAAACCACCACGCGCTTCGATGCGCCGATGCCGGTGACGTAGGCGTTCAGCGAATTCAGTTTGGAACTGGCATTCATTTCGAACATGCGGTCGGGCGGGATTGTTAAACCGCCGCGCGCAACTACCTTCTCGATCTGCGCGACCAGGGAGGGTTGGGTGGCGGCCAACGGTTGGAACTTAAAGAAGAGCGGCTCGATGGCGAATGGTTCGATGAACATCAGAAAGACGACCATGGGCACTGTCGCCAGCCAGAAATAAAACCACCAGCGGCGCGGGCTCAGACGCATGGCCCCGTAGAGTACCCATAGGGCGATGCCGGCGAGGGCGAACAGCAGCAATTCGCCTTTGGTCCAGTCCCAGAACCAGGAGCCCCAGCCTTGTATGGATTGCCCGTATTCGAGCGAGAGGTGGTGGCCGTAGAGACTGAGCGGCAATTCGGCGGCGTCGATGGCGAGCAACAACAGTGGTGCGAAGATGTAGGCCTGCAGGATGCGGTGGCGGGTGACGGATTCGGCGAGGTCGCGCAGGCGCGGGGCGACGTGCCAGGCGAGCAGGGCCAGCAGTACGGCGATGCCGTAGGCGACGGCCGCGAAATGCAGGCGGTTGCGGGCAGCGGCGTAGGCGATGGCCTTGGCCAGTTTGTCGGGCGGCAGGGTGTAGGTGCGCGCGGCTAAGAGCAGAGCTGGAAACATATTTCTCCTTTTCCCCAGACGGTCTGGCGGCCCACGCCGGTCCACTGGCCGGCGCGCAGGTAGGGCAGGAATTCGCCCAGGTCTCCGGCATATTCCACTTCGCCGGTAAAGCCGCCGATGGAATGGGTCTGGCCGGTGCGGCTGGAGTGGCGTTCGGTGGTGTGCCACGCAAGTTCGCAGCGGGTGAGGGCTACGGCCGCGGCGCGTTCCCCCAGGGCGCGAAAATCGATATCCAGGGGGCCTGCGCCGTAGAGGGCGCGCAAGGTGGAGATGCGGTCGCGAAGGCGGGCGAAGAGGATAGGGAATTCGGGACGGGCGGCAAGCTGGTCGCCGGATTTCAACTCGGTGGGGGTCAGGAAGCGGACGCGGATGCAGGCGGCGGATTCCTGGGGGGGGGCAAGCGGAATCGAAATGTGTTCCTTGCCCACGGAGACCAGGCTGGCGCGCGCGCGTCCGGCACCCAAGCCCGCGGTGGCCAACTGGCGGTAGGCGTGTTGCAGGGCATCGCTCGCGGGGTGGCGCGTATCGAACAGGTGCATGTCGAAATAGAAACTGGCGCCGGCGGGGATGGTCTGGCCGTCGAGGTGGGCGGCGCGGAAGACGAAGGGGCGGGGGGGGGCGGCGAGTCCGCTGGGGCTTTCACCGGTGGATGTCGGGGCAAACAGGCGGGCGTAGTCCGCGGGGCTGGCGGTCTGGCGCAGCATCATGCCGAAGGCGCCGCGCAGGATGTTGGCCGCTTTGCCTGGCGGGAATGCGACTGGTTCGTCCGCGTGGAAGTGGAAGCGCAGCCGCCAGAGTTCGAAGTCCGTACGCCAATCTCGAGGGTTACTCATGGTGCCGGAATGCGGAAGGCGGTGTTGCTTGAGAGTGTGCCGCTGGACGTTACCACTTGCACCGTGCCGGTGGTGGCGCCTGCGGGAACGGTCGCCTTAATCTCGGAATTCGACAGTATTTCGAACGCGGCTGCAGTGCCGTTGAAAGTGACGCTGGTGGCGCCGGACAAGTCAGTTCCGAGGATCTTGACGGGCATGCCGGTGTAGCCGATGGTGGGCTGGGTTTCGACGAAAGGGTCGAGACCGACAGAGAGTTTGAAGACGGTGCCGAACTGGCCGTACGCTCCGCCCCCCGAGGCCGTGCCGTATAGATTGCCATCCGTGCCTTGGATGAGCCCGGCGATGGGAGTGGAGCCGTCCGGGCAGTTCGCTTGGGAACAGAAACTATATAGGGTGGTCAGGACTCCGGCGGGCGTAATCTCGAAGATGGTTCCGGCACTGGCGGGGCCCCCGCCCGCCCAGTTGGTGCCATAAAGGTTGCCGTTGGTAGCTATCGTCAGCCCGCCGTAAGACCCATACCCATCGGGACAGGCGGGCGCTTGCGGGCAAAAGCTGTAGAGCGTAGTGAATTCGCCCGTCGGGGTAATTTTATACACGGTGCCATAATAGCCATAAGCGCCGCCCCAAGTTGTAGTTCCGTACAGGTTTCCGTCAGGAGCGTGGACTAAACCCGCGTAGGGATCTTCGCCATCGGTACACGAATCGCCGCCCTGCGTGCAGAAGCTGTAGAGCACCGTTAGCTCGCCAGACTGAGTGATTCGAAAGACTGTGCCGGCGCCCCGGGCGCCACCCGCACTGGCTGTGCCGTAAAGATCGCCATTCGTGGCTTGCATTAGCGGCGCCAACGGGCGCTGGCCCTCTGTCGCGATGAAGGTGTGAAGCGTAGTGAAGACACCGCTAGGGGTGATCTTGAAGATGGTGCCGCATCCGTCTTCACAGCCGGACGTGTTACCGCCGGATGCCGTGGTCCCATATAAATTCCCGTCGGTGGCCTGGATCAGCCCTCCGAAGGGGGCCTCTCCATCTACGCAGGGGGGGCCGGCGGCGCAAAACTCATGGAGTGTGGTCAGGGTGCCGCCGGCTGTGATTTTGAAAATAACCCCGCAACCGGTTGAGCAAATCGAAGAGAAGGCGTGACCGCCCCAGATAGTGGTTCCATAGAAATCTCCATTGGTGGCCTGCACCAGAACGCCCTCGGGACTCGCGCCGTCGGCACAATTTTGCTCGGAGCAGAAGTTGTGCAGCCTGGTGAGTTTGCCTGCCGGGCTAATGTTGAACAGAGTTCCAACTTCCGTGGCGCTGCCTTCGACGGTAGTCCCATAAAAATTGCCGTTGGTGGCCTGGACCAAAGCGTAATAGGGGTTTGCGCCGTCGGTGCCGTCGAAGCTGAACAGAGTGGTAAAAGTCTGTGCGTGGAGTGTAAGGGTGGCCGCGGCGTAGAGCGCTAGATGGACGGGGTGCTGCATGGGTGTACCTCTTTCCGCTATGGTACGCGGAATTGTTGCAGGACGCATGCATTATTGTTGGACGTCGAACTTAATGGCGGCTTCCGCGCCGAACTTGCGGAATGCGCTATATCGAAATTCGTCTTCGACGATCAGTTGGTCGCCGGCGAATCCTTTATGGTTGATAGCTGCGGGCGCCAGGAATCCTTGGGCGTTCGGTGTATAGTCCACCACGGCTTCCTCGCGGAAGACGCCCTTGCCCGTTTCGCGGGTCTCAAGCATGGTGATGCGCAGCGGAAGGCCGTCGGGCACGCGGGCGTAGATGCGGCCTTGAATGGGTTGGTGGATGGTGCGGTGGTCCTGGAAGACCAGCATGCGGTCAGGTCCGGAAACCTGTATATAGGATACGATTTTGACACGATCGGCCCCGATCCGGTCTTCGCCGGCCAGTTCGAAGTGGTAGTTTGCGGTTTGGCGGCGGGTGAAGAGCAGTAGGAGGGGTCCGAAATCGACGGCGACGAGGTTTTTGGCCAGGCCGTACTTCTGGAATTCCTCGAGCATACGTTTGCGGGCGTGGTCGTTGGCGGAGGCGAGGCCCAGGGCCAGCGAATGCCGCGCGGCGGGGGCGGGGGCTATGGGTTTGCCGTCGACGGAAGTGACTTCGCGGAACTCGTGCAGGGGGCCGGGCGCGCTACTCATCTTGCCGAAGGAGTATTCCGAGACGATCTCTCGTGTTTGCCGGGTGGGAGCAACTGGCTGAGCGGCGGCGGAGCCTATGCGGGGGCGGAAACGGGGCGTTGCTTGTAGGGCGCGTTGGGTCAAAGTCTCCTCAGCCAGCACTTTAGGGGCTACGTTGTAGAAAACAGCGGCTTCTTCGGACAGCCTGCCTAGGATTTCGGGAAGAGTCTGGGCAGAAGCGCTGGTCGCGAGGGCGAAGAGGGCGGGGAGGACTCGATTTCCGCGCATATGGCTATCATATCGTTCCATCTGCTTGGTGTTTGAAGCGATTCGGGTGTGGAAAAGGGGGCAGTAAGAGGTCCGAGGACAGGAGAAGGGGAAGTTTTTCCCGGGTCCGGTGCTCAAATCGGGCCTTCGCTCAAAATTTATTTCAGGGCCAAGCTGTTGATTCTATGAAGATACCGGGGTAAGTTCGGCGTTCCGAGCCAGCATTCGCGAAAAAACTTTTCCCGCGGGCTTGCGTGCTTGTAACTGTTCTGATATTCTTA